>NZ_JAGIBI010000009.1:88925-112615 GCF_017744395.1 Herbaspirillum sp. | reverse complement strand
CAGGACCGTGAAACGACTTCGCGCCGATGATAGTGCTGCAACCAGTGTGAAAGTAGGTCATCGTCAGGCTTGTTATCCCCAAAAACCCTCGTTACTGCCGTAACGAGGGTTTTTGCTTTGCGGCGCCAGTTTTACTTCCTATCTTTTACTTCTTATTCATTGCCTCTCTTCGAGCCGTTGAGAGCCCCAAGAAGCTCCACACCGATGGATACCGCATATCTTTTGGCGCCGCTTGATATCCACTCATCTCCCCCGGTTTCCCAGATCAGATAAACAAAAACGGCCCACTGCTTGCGCAGCGGGCCGTTTGCGTCGGGGCCTGATACGGATCAGAAACGATACGACAGGTTGATGCCGAATTCATGCGTCTGGTTCTGCGGTTCCATGATGCCGGCGGCGTAGTTCATCTTGCTGTCGGCGATCTTCCAATAGCGGTAGAACGGGGTGAGGCTGGCGCAGCCGGCGCCCAGCGGACGGGACAAGGCGGTCGACACTTCCAGGCCGTATCCCTTGGTTTGGGCATTGAGGTCGTCGCCGGAGTGCTGGAAGCCGCGCAGCAAGTGCTGGTACGACATCTTGGGAGAGAACGTCCAGGAGCCATCGCCGACCTTCATGGCGGTGCCGATGCCGATCGTCCCGTAGAAATATTCGGACTCGCGACGATAGCCGCCGGGGCCGCTCTGGTCCAGCCGGTCCACCAGGTTGCGGTAGCCGGCGCCGACCGATGCGGTCAACGGATAGCGCATGGAGAACGTGGTCCATTCATAGGTGGCCCGGATGTCATATGCGCGGCGCGCCTGGCCCGAGTCGGTCAGAGAGCCGTACGGCATGCCCTGGTAGGCCCCCGTATAGTCGCTGGTGCCCCAGGCGTAGCGGCCGGCGACGCGCAGCGCGTTCTGCTGGTCGAAGGCGAGATGCAGGTCGCCGGTGATGGCCGTCATCGACGCGCGTTCCTTCATGAAGCGCTGGCCATCGACCCACTCGCGATAGGTTTCTTCATACAGTTCGGTTCCCAGCGCGAAGGTCGGCTTGACTTCGGCAAGCGCTTGTCCGGCGCCGGCAACCAGTACGGCGGTGGCGAGTGTCTTCGCGATCTTGTTCATGCTCTTCTCCTGTGTGTTATGTCGGCAGCGGGATAAGACGCGCTATGCGATTGTGGGCCGCCAAACCAGATGCCCGGACTTCCTGCGGCTCGAGGAGGATCTTGCCAAGCGCGCATTGCAGTTCTATTGCAGAAAATGGGGGGCTGGTTTCAACTGAAATAAAAAAAGCCGGCATCAGCCGGCTTCCTTTTAACAGCGGACAAGCCGCATCAGAACTTGTAGGCCACGCGCGCCACGGCAAAATTCACGCCGCCGTTAGGCTGCTTGATGCCGCCGTTGGAGAAGTGCTGCAGGCGGATGCCCAGGTCCAGGCCATTGCTGAACACATAGCCGGCACCGATATGGTCGCCGAACTGGAATGCGGTCGACAGCACCTTATCGTTGTTGCGGTACAGCTTGGAGAACAGGTGGACACCGATGCCGGCTTCGCCATAGAGGCCCTTGCCGTCATCGCGCTGGAAGCGCAGCACCGGGGTCAGGCCGATGTCGACCAGGTTGCCGCTGTCATTGGTGTTGTTGTAGTGGTTCATGCGCCAGTTGGCCAGCGACAGATCCCAGTAGCCGGCGATATGGGTGCCGTTCGACTGCCAGAAATTCCAGTTCGGGCCCCAGTTCCATTGCGCGCCCAGACGAACCAGTTGGGTATTGTTGCCGGTGCCGTATTCCAGCGACATGCCATCGACAGCGTAGCTCGGCGCCTGGATGGCGATGGAAGCGATGCCGGCAAATGCAAGTTTGGCGACCAGGCTCTTCAATTTAGTCATAAGTATTCTCTCGACGCGTAAATAGTATGGATGGAATGGTTTCCGATGAAATCCGGCGCGGGTGCTGCTCCGCAGTAACGCATTATTTTCTCACAATTGTTACAAATGCATACTCAGGTGTCTGATTTTGGCCTCGTCCCGCTTCGCCGCCTGCGCAACCGGGCGTGAAAAGGGCCGCGGGCGAGGGCGGGGGCAGGCCTGCTTTCAGTCCTGCATCCATCCCCGCGAACACCCAACCGCTTTGCGCCAGCGCATCAGGAGCTCATCGCGCAAGCCGGCATCCATCGCCGGCTCGAAACGACGCTCGATTTGCCACAGGGCGGAAATCTCTTCCTGGGAATGCCAGAATCCGGTCGCCAGTCCGGCCAGGTAAGCCGCGCCCAGCGCGGTCGTTTCGGTGACCTGCGGACGCACCACCGGCACGCCCAGCATGTCCGCCTGGAACTGCATCAGCAAATCGTTGCGCGAGGCTCCGCCGTCCACGCGCAGCTCCGCGAGCGGGATGGCCGCATCCTTTTGCATTGCCTCCAGCACGTCTGCGGTCTGGTAGGCAATGCTTTCCAGCGCGGCGCGGGCCAGGTGCGCCTTGGTCGCGCCGCGCGTGAGGCCGCTGATGCTGCCGCGCGCGTATGGATCCCAGTACGGCGTGCCGAGCCCGGTGAAGGCCGGCACGAAATAGACGCCGCCATTGTCCGGCGCCTGCGCCGCCAGCGCCTCGATGTCGGAGGACTTCTCGATTACCCCCAGGCCGTCGCGCAGCCATTGCACCACTGCGCCGGCGACAAACACGCTGCCTTCTAGCATGTACGAAGGCCGGGCCGGGGCGCCATCTTCCGCCGCCAGGGTCCAGCCTATGGTCGTCAACAGCTTGTTCTTCGATACCGCCGCCTGCGCGCCGGTCTGCATCAGCATGAAGCAGCCGGTGCCGTAGGTATTCTTGACCATGCCTTCGCGCAGGCAGGCCTGGCCGAAGGTGGCGGCCTGCTGGTCGCCCGCGATGCCGGCGATCGGCAGGGGAGCGCCGAACCAGCCGGCTTTCGCCTGCGCGGCGATGCCGCTGCTGGCCACCACCCGCGGCAGCATCGAGCGCGGCACCTGCAGCACGGTCATCAGCTCATCGTCCCATTCGCCGCGGTGGATATCGAACAGCAGGCTGCGCGAGGCATTGCTGCTGTCCGTGACATGCTCGCCGCTGAGCTTGTAGACCAGCCAGGAGTCGACTGTGCCGAACGCCAGTTCGCCGCGCTCGGCGCGGGCGCGGGCACCAGGCACATGCTCCAGGATCCAGTTCAGCTTGGTTCCGGCGAAATACGCGTCCAGCACCAGGCCGGTCTTGCGCGTGAACAGTTCCTCCCGGCCTTCGTCGCGCAGGCGGTCGCACAGGCCGGCGGTGCGGCGATCCTGCCATACGATGGCGGGGCAGACCGGTTCGCCGCTGTGGCGGTCCCATACCACCGTGGTTTCGCGCTGGTTGGTGATGCCGATGGCGGCGATGTCGCCGGCCGTCACCCCGCTGTTCCTGAGTACGGCCTGGGCGACGTCGAGCTGCGAGCGCCAGATGTCGTTGGCATCGTGCTCCACCCATCCGGATTGCGGGTAATGCTGCGCGAATTCCTTTTGCTCGATGGCCGCGATGCGGCCTTGGCGGTCAAACAGGATCGCGCGCGAACTGGTGGTGCCCTGGTCGAGCGCGAGCAGGTAGCGGCTCATGGCGTTGTCTCCCGATGCTGGTTTTCTTGTGGTTTTCAGGGGCGGTAGCTGTACTCCAGGCAGCCCGGCACGTCCACCCGCAGCGACAGCACGCAGCCGGACAGCGGATATTGCTGCAGTTCGCTGTCGCTGCGGCCGTTGCGCGCGGTGGTGATGTACAGCGTGCGCAGGTCGGCGCCGCCGAAGGCGAGCATGGTCGGGCAGCGCGCCGGCAAACGGATCTCTTTCAGGATCTCACCTTGCGGCGACAAGCGCAGCACACGTCCGCCTTCAAACATGGCGCACCAATAAGCGCCTTCGCTGTCCACCGCGGCGCCGTCAGGACGGCCGCCGTAGCCGGGCGCGCTCTTGTCGGCGTCGAACTGGCGCAGCAGGCGGCAATTGCCGGCGGTGCCGGTAGCCAGGTCGTAGTCGTAGACGTTGATGCGGTGCGCCGGCGTATTCGAGTGGTACATCAGGCGCTGGTCGGGGCTGAAGGCGACGCCGTTGGAGGTGGTCACCGGATGGTGGGCGTCGCGCAGGCTGTTGCGCTCGAAGCAGTACAGCGTGCCCGCTTCGCGGTCGCGCGGCTCGTAGATGGTGCCGCACCAGAAGCGGCCGTCGGCATCGCAGCGGCCGTCGTTGAAACGGATACGGGTGGTGTCGTAGGGGGCCGCCAGCAGCGGCGACAGCGCGCCGGTCTCGGTGTCGAGGTGCGCCATGCCGGAGCGCAGCGCCACCACCAGCCCGCCCCGGGCGTGCTTGACGATGGCGCCGGGTTCCTGCGGCATCGGCCAGGACTGGTGCCGCCCGCTGTCGGGATGCAGGCGATGCACCGCCTTGCCGGGAATGTCGATCCAGTACAGCGCCGCCTCTTCGGCATGCCACAGCGGCGATTCGCCCAGCAGCATCGGTTGCTCAAAGGCGGCGGCGATCGGTGGGGGCGGCAGGGAGGTGTCGGTCATGGGACGGTGCGGATTGGCGGAAAGGCACATTATGCGCCGCCGTCGCCGATTCACAAACCTGTGCAGCAGAATGCGGCGGCCATGAAAAACGGCATGCGGCCCATGGGGCGCATGCCGTTTCCCTTTTGGCCGGAAGCAGGACCGGGTCTCCCCGATCCGCGCCCGGTCCGCTCAGTTCGACCAGCCGCCGTCGATCATGTGGATCGAGCCGGTGGTGAAGTTCGACTCGTCGGAAGCCAGGTACAGCGCCAGCGCGGCGACTTCCTCCGCCTTGCCGATGCGGCCCATCGGCTGGCGGCCGACGAAGGCGGCGCGCACTTCGGCTTCGGTCTTGCCGGTTTCCTTGGCCTGGGTGGCGATGCGCTGTTCCAGCGATGGCGACTCGATGGTGCCCGGGCAGATCGCGTTGCAGCGGATGCCCTGCGCCACGAAGTCGGCCGCGACCGACTTGGTCAGGCCCACCACCGCCGCCTTGGAGGCGCCGTAGGCGAAGCGGTTGGCCACGCCCTTGACGCTGGAAGCGGCCGAGGCGATGTTGACGATGGAGCCGGCCTTCTTGGCCAGCATCCCCGGCAGCACCGCGCGGATGGTGTGGAACATCGCCTTGGCGTTCAGGTTGAACGAGAAATCCCAGGACTTGTCGTCGCACTCCAGGATGTTGCCCGCGGCGACATAGCCGGCGCAGTTGAACAGCACGTCGATGGCGCCGATGTCAGCGACCAGCGCCTTGATGGCGGCATCGTCGGTGACGTCCAGGATGCGGGTTTCCACGCCGGCGGTGCCGGCCAGCGCGTCCAGGTGCTGCCGGCTGATGTCGGTGGCGATGACGCGCGCGCCTTCCTTGGCGAACATCAGGGTCGAGGCGCGGCCGATGCCTTGCGCGGCGGCGGTGATCAGTACGGTCTTGCCGGCGAGGCGTCCAGTGGATGCAGACATGTGTGTTCCTTTGCTTTTAGATGAGTTTGCGTTGCGCCAGGTTCTTGAGCAGCGCGGTCAGGCCGAAGGTCCAGGGCGCGGTCTTGTCGCTGAAGTTCACGGTGTTGACCAGCGCGCCCAGCTTGGGCGTGGCGATCGTCACGATGTCGGCCACCTGGTGGGTGAAGCCCTGGCCCGGGCCGAAGCGGTCCTGGGTCGGCGCGAACATGGTGCCCAGGAACAGCACCAGCCCGTCCGGATACTGGTGGTTGGGGCCGATCGCATGTTCCACCAGTTGCAGCGGATCGCGGCTGATCATGGCCATCGAGCTGCTGCCCTTGAGCGTGAAGCCTTCGGTGCCGTCCACCCGCATTGTAAGTTCGGCGCGGCGCACGTCGTCAATTGAAAAGTTTGCGTCGAACAGGCGAATGAAAGGCCCGACCGCGCAAGAGGCGTTGTTGTCCTTGGCCTTGCCCAGCAGCAGGGCGCTGCGGCCTTCGAAGTCGCGCAGGTTGACGTCGTTGCCCAGCGTGGCACCGACCACCTTGCCGCGGCTGTTGATGGCCAGTACGATCTCGGGTTCCGGATTGTTCCAGGCCGATTTCGGATGGATGCCGACTTCATCGCCCAGGCCGACCGAAGACAGCGGCTGCGCCTTGGTGAAGATCTCGGCGTCGGGGCCGATGCCCACTTCCAGGTATTGCGACCACACGCCTTGTTCCAGCAGCACGTCCTTGAGCCTGGCGGCTTCGGGCGAACCGGGCACGACGCTGGAGAGGTTGTCGCCGATCACCGCGGTGATCGCCTTGCGCACCGATTCGGCTTTGCCGGCGTCGCCGCGCGCTTGCTCCTCGATCACGCGCTCCAGCATGCTGGCCACGAAGGTCACGCCGCTGGCCTTGACCGCCTGCAGGTCGATCGGCGCCAGCAGCCAGGGCTTGGAGGTGTCGCGCTTGGCGGCATCGGCGTTGTCCAGCAGCTCCTGCAGCGAAGCCAGGCGCGGCAGGCTGCCGGCGGCCTTCACGGCGGCGGCCGGATTGTCCAGTTCCAGCAACTGGCTGGAAGTCGCCGCGAGCTTGCTCAGGTCGTACACGCCATCGGCGTCGGCCTTGACCAGCACCGGGCCGACGCCGGGCTGCCAGATGCGCCCGATCAATGTCGCTTGTACGTGGTCTTCAGGCAGGTGCGCCTGGAGGGTGAATGCATGTGCCATCTTCTTGACTCCTTGGTTGTTGGGGCGGACGGACCGCGTGGCTTTGGGGGAACCGCTGGCAAAACGCCCTTGGGAAAGGCGCTTTGCCGGCGGCCCGCAACCGGCTGCGCAAGCAACATGCCGCCGGCATCGGCGCCGGCGGCAGGCATACGGCTCAGGTGTAGACGCCGATATGCCAGGGAACGAACTCATCCTGTCCGTACCCGTGCAATTCGCTCTTGGTCTTCTTGCCGGATGCGGTGTCGAGGATCATCTGGAAGAAACGCGCGCCGATCTCCTGCGGCGTCGCGGTGCCGTCCGCGATTTCGCCGCAGTTGATGTCCATGTCTTCTTCCTGGCGCTGCCACAGGGCGGTATTGGTGGCGAGCTTGAGCGACGGCGACGGCGCGCAGCCATAGGCCGAACCGCGGCCGGTGGTGAAGCAGATCACGTTGGCGCCGCCGGCGACCTGGCCGGTGGCCGAGATCGGATCGTAGCCCGGGGTGTCCATGAACACGAAACCCTTGGCGGTCACCGTTTCAGCGTACTTGTAGACGTCCACCAGGTTGGTGGTGCCGCCCTTGGCCACCGCGCCCAGCGACTTTTCCAGGATGGTGGTCAGCCCGCCCGCCTTGTTGCCGGCCGACGGGTTGTTGTTCATCTCGGCATCGTTCTTGCGGCAATACTCTTCCCACCAGTCGATGCGCGCCAGCAGCTTCTGGCCCACTTCGGGCGATATCGCGCGGCGCGTCAGCAGGTGTTCGGCGCCGTAGATTTCCGGCGTTTCCGACAGGATCGCGGTGCCGCCGTTCTGCACCAGCAGGTCGACCGCCACGCCCAGCGCCGGGTTGGCGGTGATGCCCGAGTAGCCGTCAGAACCGCCGCACTGCAGGCCCAGCGTCAGGTGCTTGGCCGGCACCGGCTCGCGCTTGATGTCGTTGGCCTTGGGCAGCATCTTCTTGATCTTCTCGATGCCCAGCGCCACCGTCTTGGCGGTGCCGCCGGTGCTCTGGATCGTGAAGGTATGGAAATATTCGCCTTCCTTCAGGTCGTGGCTTTCCATCAGGCCAGAGATCTGGTTGGTTTCGCAACCCAGGCCAACCACCAGCACGGCGGCGAAGTTGGGATGCTTGGCGTAGCCGGCCAGCGTGCGGCGCAGGATCTGCAGCGGTTCGCCTTGCGAATCCACCGCGCAGCCCAGGCCGTGGGTCAGCGCCACCACGCCGTCGACGTTGGGGAAGTCGGCCAGCGCTTCCGGATGGATGTCGCGGCGGAAGTAATCGGCGATCGCGCGCGCGGCCGTGGCCGAGCAGTTCACCGAGGTCAGCACGCCGATGTAGTTGCGAGTGGCCACGCGGCCGTCGGGACGCACGATGCCCATGAAGGTCGCAGGCTGGGCGACGAAGTCGACCGGCTTGACGTCGGCGCCGAAGTGGTGCTCGCGCGAGAATTCCGCCATCGCCAGATTGTGCGTATGCACGTGCTGGCCCGGCTCGATGGCCTGGCTGGCGGTGCCGATGATCTGGCCATAGCGCTTGATCGGCTCGCCGGCGGCGATGGCGCGGGTCGCCATCTTGTGGCCGGCGGGAATGAGGCCTTGCACCTTCAGGCCGCCTTCCTCTTCCAGGACCGTGCCGGACATCAGCTGGCGGCGCGCAATGACGACATCATCGACGGGATTCAATCGAATGATGGGAGAAATAGGTTTCATGATGATCTCGGTGAGAACGTTTAAAACAGTCCGCGCCAGGCGGAGGCGCTGGCGCGGGCTTCGGGATTACTTGGCTGCGAATTGCGACAGGTCAGGCATCGGGCTGCCCACCCATTGCTGGTAGATGCCGGCCAGCTTGCCATTCTTCAGGTTGACGCTGATCCAGTCGTTGAGCCACTTTTCCAGCGCCGGCTCGTTCTTGCGGATGCCGATGGCGTACGGGATATCCTTGATCACGACCTTGGGCTCGATGTGCTTGGACGGGTTTTGCTTGGCCACGGCGTTGACCAGCGAGTTCGGGGTGCAGAACGCATCCACCTGGCCCGAGACGATAGCCGCGGTCACGGTGGCGTCGTCATCGAAACGCACGATGGTGGTGCCCTTGGGCGCGATCGGGGTCAGCAGGGTGTCTTGCATGTTGCCGCGCACCACCGCCACGCGCTTGCCGACCAGGTCGTTCAGGCTCTTGATGTTCTCGCTCTTGGGCGCGCCCACCACGAACTGCGAAGCGCCGTACGGCTGCGAGAACGCCACCACCTTCTGGCGCTCAGGCGTGATCGAGAACGAAGCGATCACCATGTCAGCCTTGCCGGTCATCAGGAACGGGATGCGGTTGGGGCCGGTGACTTGCACGATTTCCAGTTCCACGCCCAGGTCCTTGGCCAGCGCGCGCGCGGTTTCGACGTCCGAGCCTTGCGGTTCCAGCTTGGCGTTGGTCATGCCGAACGGCGGCGCGCCCAGGTCGATGGCGACCAGTACTTTCTTGCGGGCCTTGATGTCGGCCAGGGCGTCGGCGTGCGCGGCTTGTGCGAAACAGGCCAGGCCGATTACGACGGCGGCGGCTTTTTTGGTGAAATTCAACAAGTTTTTCATTTATGTCTCCTGAGATGAAAAGGTGCTGCTTGGGTACGTCGTCTTGATGAGGTATGCAATGCGTCTTCTTATAGGTCGCTGGCCACGAATTTCTGCAGCTCGGCGGTCTTGGGGTTGGAAAACAGTTCGTCCGGAGGGCCCACTTCCCACACCTGGCCCTGGTGCATGAACACCAGCACGTCGGCCAGCTTGCGGGCGAAGGCCATTTCGTGGGTGACCAGCACCATCGTCATGCCGCCGCGCGCCAGGTCTTCCATCACCTTCAGCACTTCGGCCGTCAGTTCCGGATCCAGCGCCGAGGTCACTTCGTCGAACAGCATCAGCTCGGGCGCCATCGCCAGCGAACGGGCGATCGCCACGCGCTGGGCCTGGCCGCCGGAGAGCTGTTCCGGATAGGCTTCCTTCTTGTTCTCCAGGCCGACCAGCTGCAGCACCTTGTGCGCGATCTTCTTGGCTTCGTCGGAGGACATCTTCTTGATGGTGGTCAGCGCCAGCGTGATGTTGCGCTCCACCGTCAGGTGCGGGAACAGGTTGTAGCTCTGGAACACGATGCCGACCTGCTTGCGCAATTCGCGCAGGTCCAGCTTGTCGGGATGGTGGATGTCGTGGCCGCATACGCTGATGTCGCCCGAGTCGACCTTTTCCAGGCCGTTGAGGCAGCGCAGCAGGGTGCTCTTGCCCGAACCGCTGCGGCCGATGATGGCCACCATCTGGCCCTTCTGCACGTCCAGCGAAACGCCGTTCAACACCTTGTTCGTGCCGAAGCTCTTGTGCAGATCCTTGATCTTAACGATTGCTGACATTCAATTTCCTTTCAAAATGCTTGGACAACGCCGACAGCGGGTAGCACAGGCAAAAATAGATCAGCGCCACACAACCGAAAACGGTGAAGGGCTGGAAGGTCGAGTTGTTGATGATCTGGCCGGCGCGCGCGAGGTCGACGAAGCCGATCACCGAGGCCAGGGAGGTGTTCTTCACGATCTGCACCATGAAGCCCACGGTCGGCGGCGTGGCGATCTTGAACGCCTGCGGCAGGATCACCTTGGTCAGTTGCTCGTAGCGGTTGAAGCCCAGGCATTCGGACGCTTCCCACTGGGTCTTGGGCACCGCCTGGATGCAGCCGCGCCAGATTTCGCCGAGGAAGGCCGCGCAGTAGATCGCAAACGAGATGCCGGCCGCCACCAGCGGGGTCAGCTTGAAGCCGGCGATGGCCAGGCCGAAGTAGGCCACGAACAGGATCACCAGCAGCGGGATGCCCTGCACGATCTGGATATACCAGCTGGCGATGGTGCGCAGCGCCTTGTTGGGCGAGACGCGCCACAGCGCGATCACGATGCCGGCGACGCCGCCGAACGCGAATGCCACCAGCGACAGCACTACGGTCCAGACTGCCGCTTGCAGCAAGTATTCAACGTGCAAAAAGCTAAATGAATTCACGTTGACTCCTTACAGGTTGGTGCCAAGCTTGCGCTTGCGGACGAACGCGACCTGGCTGATCAGCCAGAATGCCGCGCGGAACAGGAAGGACAGCGCCAGGTAGGCCACCGCCACCACCGCATACACCTCGAAGCTGCGGAAGGTTTCCGACTGCACCAGGTTGGCGGTGGCGGTCAGCTCTTCGGCCGAGATCTGCGAGGTGATCGACGAGGCCAGCATCAGCAGGATGAACTGGCTGGTCAGCGACGGATAGACGCGCTCCACCGCCGGCAGCAGCACCACGTGCCAGTAGACATGGAACTTGGACATGCCCAGGCATTCGGCCGCTTCGATCTGGCCGGGATGGATGGAGCCGATGCCGGCGCGCATGATCTCGGTGGTGTAGGCGCCGACGTTGACGGTCAGCGCGATCACGGCGGCGGTCTCGGCGGAGAGCTTCCAGCCGATGCTGGCCAGGCCGAAGAACACCAGGAACACCTGCACCAGCAGCGGCGTGTTGCGGATGATCTCCACGTAAGCCTTCACCAGGCCGTGCAGCAGCCAGTTCTTGCTCTTGTAGGCGATCGCGCACAGCGTGCCGAGCACGAAGCCGAGCACGATGGACAGGGCGGAGAGTTGGATCGTCAGCCAGGCGCCGTACAGCAGGCGGTCCCAGTTGGCGAACACACTCATGAAATCAAATGTGTAATTCATTGATACTCCGGTGGAACGGGGCGGGTGGCAGGATTACGTACGGCGGCGGCAGAGGCGCGCCGTTCCTGTCGGGGAGTGCGGGGCTGTCGGCATGAAGTGATCTCCTTTCTTTCTTGTTACCTGAGGTTGGACGCCTGGCGGGCTCTTTCCGGCCCATGCGCCAGGTGGCTTGTTGCTGCAGTACTGCATGCGCCTTGCGGCAATTCTTGACGGTTGGCCAACGCCTTTTGCCAGGTTCACAGGGCCTTGACGCCGCCGATGCCGAATCTGGTTTCAATCTTTTCGATGCCGTTGACCAGCGGCTCGCCGAAGTCGGGGATGCTGATCTCGAAGCTGTCGCCCTGCTGCGTGCGCACGCCGGAGGCGAACGACAGGTTGGCCGCCCCCATGTAATGCACGTGCACGTCGCCGGCGCGCAGGAAGCGGTTGTACTTGAAGTGGTGGTACTCCAGGTTCTCGATGCTGTGGCACATGTTGTCCTGGCCAGCCAGGAATTCCTGTTCCCAGATCACGCGGCCGTTGCGGCGGATGCGGGTCATCCCGACCAGGTGCGCGGGCGGCGCGCCCACCAGCAGTTCCGGGCCGAACGAGCAATGGCGCAGTTTCGAATGCGCCTGGTACAGGTAATTGCGGCGCTCCATCACGTGGTCGGAAAATTCGTTGCCGATGGCAAAGCCGAGGCGCCGCGGGCAGCCTTCGTCGTCGATCACATACAGGCCGACCAGCTCCGGTTCCTCGCCGGCATCCAGCGCGAAGTCGGGGCAGGGGAACGGTTGCCCGGGGGCGACCACGACGCCGCCATCGCCCTTGTAGAACCACTCCGGCTGCACGCCGACCTTGCCCGCGCCGGGGCGTCCGCCTTCCAGACCCCATTCGAACATGCGCATGGTGTCGGTCTTGGCCATGTCCTCGCCATCGATCTTGCGGTGCATCTTGTCGCGCGTGGAGGCGCTGCCCAGATGCGTCACGCCGGCGCCGGAGACCAGGCAATGGGCCGGGTCCTCGTGGTCCAGCGGCGCCAGGATGCGTTGTTCCTTCAGGATCGCGGCGTAGTCTTCCAGGCGATTTCCATTGAGCAGCTGGGCCTGGCGTTCGAGGCCGTTGCCGCTGCGCACGGCCAGCAGCGCCAGCTCGCGCATGGTGGCCACCTCCGACAGCACCTGGATATTCGTCCCGTTGACGATGCCGACGCGGCGCGCCCCTTCACGGTCCGAAAATTGAATCAGCCTCACCTTGTCTCCGATGCTCGTTCTTGTTTCGCAGGCGGCAGGAATTTGCTGCGGCGCCAGAAAAAATTACCTGCTTTTTTTGCACATCGCCTTGGCTGGCTGATAGATGCGCTAGCATTGTGGTTTTTCGCAGCACCGAATATAAGAGGCTTACAAAACGATGTCTAATGAGCTTAATTCATCGGGTGATAACCAACTCAAGACGGCCGGGAGCGAGCTGCCCACGGTCGGCTCCATCGTCAGCCGCCTGCGTTTCCGCCAGGTCGCCCTGCTGACGGCGCTCGATGAGCAAGGCTCGCTGCACAAGGCGGCCGAAGTGATGCACATGACGCAGCCGGCCGCGACCAAGGCCTTGCATGAAATGGAAGACGCGCTGGGCGTCACCCTGTTCGACCGCTCGCCGCGCGGCATCGAGGCCACCGAGCTGGGGCGCTGCGTGATCCGCTACGCGCGCCTGATCCAAAGCGACGTCGCCAACCTGCGCGATGAGCTGCAGAACATGATCAGCGGCCGTGGCGGCCGCCTGTCCATCGGCACCATCATGGGCGCGGCGCCTTTCGTCACGCGCGCGCTGTCGCGCTTGCGCGAGATCCAGCCGGACGTTTCCATCGAAATCACCGAGGACACCAGCGCGCGCCAGTTGCTGCTGCTCGACCAGGGACGCATCGACCTGATGATCGGCCGCTCCTCGGTCAGCGCCCAGTCCAACCTGTACAACTACGAGATGCTGCGCGGCGAACCGATGTGCATCGTCAGCGGCATCGACCATCCGCTGGCCACCGCGCAGAAGGTGCGTCTGCAGGAACTGGCGGACGCGGCCTGGATCTTGTATTCGAGCAATATGCCCATGCGCATCTGGATCGAGCATGAGTTCAAGCTGGAGGGCCTGAAAGTGCCGGGCAACGTGATCGAGACGGCCTCGCCGTTCGTGACGGTGACGCTGCTGGCGCAGTCCAACATGGTGGCCGTCATGCCGCTGGACATCGCCCATTTCTTCGCCGCCAAGCAGATGCTGTGCATCCTGCCGGTGGGGCTGAAAACCCGGATCGAGCATTACGGCATCGTCACGCGCAAGAACACGACCCTGTCCTCGCTGGCGAAGATGTTCATCCAGATCCTGCGCCAGCAGAACTGACGTGGGACCGGGCGGGCCGTGGCTTGGGCGCGACGCCGGGTTTTTCCTGATTTCCCGCCGATGAGTTTTCCTGTTAGCCTTCGTTCGCGGCCGGGGTGGCCGTTCTTCCGGTTGGTCTTCATGATTTCGCGTTTTCCCCGTTTTGCCGCAGTCCGCTCCCAGGCGTTCTCCACCATATCCGTCTTCCCCGCGCGCGCAGCGCTTGGCGCCGCCTGTGTCGCAGGCGCCTTGATGCTGGCCGGCTGCGCCGGGCAAAAGCCGTCGTCCTTGTCGCCCGAGGCGGCCGCCAAGCAGGCGAAACTGGACCGCGCGCTGGCGCTGTTTTCCACCAATCCCGCGGGCGGGTTGCCGGCGGAGTGGGAGCCGCTGCTGTTTACGCGCCGGAAAAAGACCACCGATTACCAGCTCGTGGAAGAGGCCGGCCGCACGGTGCTGCACGCTTACGCCGACAAGGCATCGTCCGGCCTGCGCCACCCGGTCAATATCGACGTCAACAAGAAGCCCTGGCTGACATGGAGCTGGAAGACCTCGGCCCTGATTCCCACCGCCGACAACACCCAGCGCGAGACCGAGGATTCGCCGGTGCGCATCGTGCTGGCCTTCGACGGCGACCACGACAAGCTGTCGCTGATGGACACCATCCTGTTCGATACCGCCAAGCTGCTGACTGGGCATGAGCTGCCCTATGCCACGCTGATGTACATCTGGGAAAACAAGGCGCCGGCCGGCACCGTCATCGCCAACACGCGCACCGGTCGCATCCAGATGATGGTGGCCGAGAGCGGGGCGGCCAAGGTCGGCCAGTGGGTGCAATACCAGCGCAACGTTGCGCAAGACTACGAGAAAATTTTCGGCGAGAAGCCGGGCCGGCTGATCGGTGTGGGCGTGCTGACCGATACCGACAACACCGGCCAGCAGGTGGAAGCCTGGTACGGCGACATCAGGCTCATGCGCGAGGCCGACGGCGGCGAGTAAGCCTCGGTAAAACGAACAAGGCCTGCCGATGTATGCCGGCAGGCCTTGTTCGTTTTTATTTCATCTGCGCCGTCACACGCCGCGCCACCAGGCGGCGACGTGGCCCCAGAATCCCTTCGGCCCTTCCTCGAACAGCCAGGGCTTTTGCGCTTTCAGGCGCTCGATCATTTCCTGCTCGGCCTTTTCCGATACGTTGCCGTAGGCGCGTCCCAGGCGCAGCAGGCTGCGCAGCGCGCCCAGCTTTTCGCGCGCCACCAGGCCGGAGGCATGCTCGATGGCGACATGCGTCTCGCGCAGTTCCTGCACCAGCGCATGCGCCAGCTGCGATGCCGGCGTCTTCAGCTTTTCCTGCACCACGTTGATGTTGGTCGCCGAATTCTTGATCTGCACGGCCAGGACGTCGATCTGCGTCTCGTCGCCCTTGGACTGCTTGACGATGGATGTGGCCCAGGCCTTGGATGCCGCCACCAGGTCGTCGGTGCTCCAGTCGTGGCGCACGGCGATATAGAAACCATAGTTCGAGGCTTGCGTGACCAGGGTTTCCACCACATCCGGGAAATCCTTGTCCAGCGCGCGCTTGGCCCAGGCGTACTGGCCCGACAGCATCAGGTGCTGCACGCCTTCCTCGGTCAGGAAGTGAGGGTTTTCCGATACCTTGGCCAGCAGGAAACCGTCGAATGTCGGGGAGACGAAGCCGGAATCGATTTTCGTCGACAGGCGCACGAAGTTCTTGTAATCGCGCTGCAGCGTTTCGTAGACCTCATCCTTGAGGTTGAGTTTGATCTGTTTCATTGCCGTTCCCCGAACGTGTTTGGTGTTGTCGTGCCGGCATCGCAGACTGTCGGCCGGTGGTTGTCATTTCTTCACGTTTTTTGTGAGGAGGCAACCGTGAATAATGATTATCGGCCGGATCGGCGGAAAACTTTATCCGGGGAAATTCCGGCAGGTCTTGCCGCGCCGGCTATCGGGTCAGCGCGCCGCCAGCAGGGCGAGCAAGGCCAGCAGTGCCGGCAAGGCCTGGATGTAGAGGATCGAGCGCTTGGCGGTGAGCCCGCCATAGATGCCGGCCACCAGCACGCAGGCGACGAAGAAGAACTGCACCGGGCGCTCGCCGGCGGCGACGCCCCAGAACAGGCCGGCGGCCAGGAAACCGTTGTACAGGCCCTGGTTGGCGGCCAGCACCCGCGAAGCCTCGGCGGCTTCCCTGGACTGGCGGAAGGTCTTCAGGCCGATGGGTTTGGTCCACAGGAACATTTCCAGCACCAGGATCCAGACATGTTCGATGGCGATCAGGATGAGCAGGGCGGTGGCGAGCATTTGCAAGGTTTTCTCCTTTTGTCGTTAGAGCCGGCACGGTTTCGCGATCATGCCCGAAAGCGCCGGCCCCGCCAATGCCGGGCGCAGGCGCGGAGAATTGTCGCATCGCCGCCACCGCCGGCTTGGCAGACCGGCGCCGCTGCGGATAGAATCCGGCTTCGGGCGCGGCAGGGCGCCCATTCCCGCGAAAGCCGATGCACCTGCCGTCTGACGAAGCAGCATTTCAGTTCAATTTGAACACAGACGTTGAACCTTGATAGTCGTGGCGGGAGACGACGCATGAAAGGAACAAACGTAATGTGGTCGACCCAATTCCCCCGCGCCATCCATATCGCCGAACCAGGCTTCGGCAACACCCTCGCCAACAGCGATTTCCTGCGCCGCTATGCCAAGCGGCTGCTGCGTTCGGCCCGTTCCACGCGCAGCAGCGAGGCATTGCCCATCCTGCGGCGCATCGTCGCCATGCAGGTGACGCCGGAAATTTCCGTGGCCGAGCTGCATCCCCTGCGCGGCAGCCTGCAGCTCAAGCATGTGCTGCACACGCTGGCGCGCGAAATCGGCTTTCCCAGCTGGGAGTCGTGCGCGCGCCAGGTCGATGCGCGGCCGTCCTCGCTGCTGGACCGCTACCGCTTCGACCTTGGCATGTTCCGCGATTTCGAGAGCAACTGGTTCCCGGACATGGCGACCGCGCAAAGCTGGCAGCACCGGCACGGCGGTTACCTGATCGCCTACGGCGCCCAGGCGGTGGCGATCCTGGCGCATTGATGCGAATGCGATGAAACGCGGCGCCGGCGGCAGTCGGCGCCGTTTCCGTTTCCATTTCCATTTCTACGCGCAATTTTGTTCAATACAGCTTGGCGCGGCTTGCCTAGCATGCGGCTCTTCATCATTGCCATGAGCGAGAGCCTCCATGCCGACTTCCGAATTCCTTTTGCTGGCCTCGGCCCATTTCCTTGCCCTGGCCAGCCCCGGTCCCGATTTCCTGCTGCTGGTGCGCAATTCGCTGCGCCACGGGCGGCGCAACGGCATCGGCGCCAGCCTGGGCATCGCCCTGGCCAACGGCCTGTACATCGCGCTGGCGCTGGCCGGATTCAGCTTGCTGCAGCAGAGCCCGGCGCTGCTGACGGTAATGAAATGGGCGGCCAGCATTTATCTGGCTTGGCTGGGGTGGCTGTTCATGCATTCCAGCCTGAAGCCGCAGGCGCTGGCCGGTGCCGGGCAGGCGGAGGCGCGCCGCCGGGCGGGGTTTGCCGCCGGCATGGGCGCGGGCTTTTTGTCCGCGATATTGAATCCGAAGAACGGCATCTTCTATCTCGGCCTGTTCACGCTGATGGTAGGGGCGCAGGCCGGCGCGGGGCTGAAGCTGCTGTACGGCGCCTGGATGTTTGCCGCGGTGTTCGCATGGGATGCGGCGCTGGTGTGCGCAATATCACAACGCCGGGCCGTGGAATGGCTGGAGAGCAGCTTGCCGATGGTCGAACGCTGCGCCGGCCTGCTGCTGATGGTAGCGGCCGTAGCCCTGGCGCTGGCCCGGGGCTGAGCGTCGGTCAGCGGTTCTGGTATTGCGCCGGCGTGGCCGCCACGCGCGACTTGAATGCGCGGTGGAAATGGCTCTGGTCGGCGAAGCCGGTATCGTAGGCGGCGTCGGCGGCGCTGGCGCCTTGCCGCAGCAGGCTGCGCGCCTGGTTGATCTTCATGTCCAGCTGCAGCGCATGCGGCGTCAGGCCGTAGCGGCGGCGGAACAGGCGGATCAACTGGTAGCGGCCGACGCCGGCGACCTGCGCCAGGGTGTCGAGGCCGATGCGTTCGCGGCAGTGCGCCAGCAGGTAATCGTAGGCATCCTGCAGGCCGCGGGCGTCACCGCTTTCCCCGGCCGTTTGCGCGCCGCCGGCTTCGGCGCACAGCAGCATCAGCTCATGCAGGCAGGTGATGACTTCGGCTTCCCCGGCCGCGCCGTCATTGCTTTTACTGCCATTGCTGCCTTTGCCGCCATCAAGCGCGGCCGTCATGCGGTCGATCAGTTGCACCGCCTGCGGCGAACGGATCACCTGCGACTCCATCGTTTCCAGCAGGCGGCAGGTGTCGGGGGATTCCGCCAGCAGGTCGCGCAGCCAGGCCTGGTCGATGTGGAACATGCGGTAGCTCCAGCGCTGCAGGTCTTCCGGATTGCAGCTATGCACGTCGCCCGCGCGCACCAGCACCACGTCGCCGGGAACGATGGGCGTGCTGCGCCGGGTCAGCGCGAAGGTGCTGCGGCCGGCATCGACGATGCCGATCGAGAAGGTCGGGTGCGTATGCGGCGCATAGCACGACAGGCTGCCGGTGGCGCGTCGCCCTTCCAGGAAGGGCAGGGCGGGGTCGCGCCAGAAATGGAGGGAGGTCGGCATCGTTGCAGGCAGTCAGCGTTGAGAACGTGCATTTTAAGATAAAGTATCCGCTTTGCCGCAGCCAGGATTGCGGCCCATCCTGCCTTTACGTTTTTAGCCGATCTGCCATGTCCACCACGATAGTCCGGGCCGCCTGCCCGCATGATTGCCCCGATACCTGCGCCTTGCTGGTGACGGTGAAAGACGGCGTCGCCACCGAAGTGCGCGGCGACCCCGAGCATCCGCCCACTTCCGGCGTGCTGTGCACCAAGGTATCGCGCTACACCGAACGCACTTACCACAAGGACCGCTTGCTGCATCCGCTGCGCCGGGTCGGCAAGAAGGGCGAAGGCAAGTTCGAGCGCATCAGCTGGGACGAGGCGATCGCGACCATCGCCGCGCGCCTGGGCGCCATCGCGCAGCGCGATCCGCAGGCGATCCTGCCGTACAGCTATGCCGGAACCATGGGGCTGGTGCAGGGCGAGTCGATGGCGGGGCGCTTTTTCAACCGCCTGGGCGCGTCGCAGCTGGAGCGCACCATCTGCGCCTCGGCCGGCGGCGCCGGCTATCGCTACACCATCGGCGCGCGCATCGGCACCGACCTGGAACAGGTCAACGACGCCAGGCTGATCCTGATCTGGGGCGGCAACCCGATCGCCTCCAACCTGCATTTCTGGACCCGCGTGCAGGCGGCCAAGCGCAACGGCGCGCGCATCATCGCCATCGATCCCTACCGCTCGCTGACGGCCGAGAAATGCCACCAGCACATCGCCCTGCTGCCGGGAACCGACGCCGCGCTGGCGCTGGGCATGATGCATGTGCTGGTGAATGAAAACCTGCTGGACCACGACTACATCGCGCGCCACACGCTGGGGTTTGAACAGTTGAAGGCGCGCGTGGCCGAATGGACGCCGCAGCGCGCCGCCGAAGTATGCGGCATCGGCGCGGAGGAAGTGCTGGGCCTGGCGCGCGAATACGGCCGCGTGGCCCTGGCCGGCGAAGGCGCGATGATCCGCGCCAACTACGGCCTGCAGCGCGTGCGCGGCGGCGGCATGGCGGCGCGCAACATCGCTTGCCTGCCGGCGCTGGTGGGCGCCTGGCGCCATCCGTCCGGCGGCATCCAGCTGTCGACTTCGGATTCCTTCCCCAAGGATAATGCCGCGCTGTCCCGCCCCGACCTGGCCGCCCGCCACGGTGCGCCGGCCCGCGTGATCAACATGAGCACCATCGGCGACGAATTGCTGAAGCCGGCTTCGCCGGCGTTCGGCCCGAAGATCGAAGCCGTGGTCGTCTACAACTCCAACCCGGTCGCGGTGGCGCCCGAATCGGCCAAGGTGGCCGAGGGCTTCGCGCGCGAAGATCTGTTCACGGTGGTGCTGGAACATTTCCAGACCGATACCGCCGACTATGCCGACATCGTGCTGCCGGCCACCACGCAGCTGGAACATGTGGACGTGCATGCCACCTACGGCCACGTCTACATGATGGCCAACAACGCCGCCATCGCGCCGCTGGGCGAGGCCAAGCCGAACACCGAGATCTTCCGCCTGCTGGCCGCGGCGATGGGATTCGGCGAGGGCTGCTTCAAGGACAGCGACGACGATATCGCCGCCGTCGCCTTCCGCCGCGACCATCCGCACAGCGCCGGCTACGACTGGCATGCCTTGAAGGAAAAGGGTTGGCAGCGCCTGTCCATGCCGGCCGCGCCATTCGCCGACGGCGGTTTCGCCACGCCTTCGGGCAAGTGCGAGTTCTATTCAGAACAGATGAAGGCGGCCGGGCTCGATCCGCTGCCGGCCTACATCCCGCCTTACGAATCGGTGGCCAGCAATCCGCAATTGGGTGCGAAGTATCCACTGGCGATGATCTCGCCGCCGGCGCGCAATTTCCTCAATTCGTCCTTCGTCAACGTGCAGAGCCTGCGCGACACCGAAGGCGAACCGCATCTCGACATGCATCCGTCCAACGCCGCCGCGCGCGGCATCGCCGACGGCGGCATGGTGCGCATCTTCAACGACCGCGGCAGCCTGCAGGCGCGTGTGCGCGTGACCGACAAGGCACGCTGCGGCCTGGTGGTCGGCTTGTCGATCTGGTGGAAGAAATTCGCCGCCGACGGCAAGAACGCCAATGAAGTCACCAGCCAGCGCCTGACCGACATGGGCAACGCGCCGACGTTCTACGATGTGCTGGTGCAGGTCGAAAAGCTGGCCGGGGATGCGGTCGCCGCGGCCTGATCTGCTGCGCGCGGCAACGCTGGCAGCGCTGGCAGCGCTGGCGGCGGTCGTGGTATCGACCGCCGGCTGTACCTCGCTTTCCTATTACGCGCAGGCGGCGCACGGCCAGTTCTCCCTGTTGGCGCAGGCCAGGCCTTTGGATGCCTGGATCGCCGATCCCAACGCCAAGCCGGACCTGAAGGCCAAATTGCAGACGGTGCGCGAGATCCGGCGTTTCGCCGTCGACCAGTTGGGTTTGCCCGACAACGGCAGCTACAAGACCTATGCCCAGCTCGACCGACCCTTCGTGCTGTGGAACGTGGTGGCGGCGCCCGAACTTTCGCTCAAGGCGCACCAGTGGTGTTTCCCTATCGCCGGCTGCGTCGACTATCGCGGCTACTACAGCCAGGAGGCGGCGCAGGCCTATGGCGCGCAATTGCAGCGGCAAGGCTATGACGTGCAGGTGGTGGGTGTGCCGGCGTATTCGACGCTGGGCTGGTTCAACGATCCGGTGATTTCCACTTTCATCCAATACCCGGATGGCGAACTGGCGCGCCTGATCTTCCATGAGCTGGCGCACCAGACCGTCTATGCGCGCGACGATACGCCGTTCAACGAAGGTTTCGCCGTCGCGGTCGAAGAGATCGGCGTCGACCGCTGGCTGGCGGCCCGGCATGACGACAAGATGATCGCGGCCTACCGCCGCTTCTATCGGCGCAAGCAGGATTTCCTCGCCTTGCTGGACAAATACCGCGACAAGCTGGAAGCCAATTACGACAGCGATGCGCCGGACGAGGTCAAGCGCGAACGCAAGCAACAGATCTTCGACGCGCTGCGCGCCGAATATGCGCAGATGAAGACGCAGCGCTGGGACGGTTATGCCGGCTACGACCGCTGGTTCGCCATGCCGCTGTCCAATGCGCACCTGGCGCTGGTGGGGGCGTATCACGACCTGGTGCCGGCGTTCAAGGCGTTGTTCGCGCGCAGCAGCGGTTTTCCGGACTTTTATGCGAAGGTGAAGCAGCTGGCGCAGATGGACAAGGCCGCGCGCCATGCCGCTCTCGGCGATCCGCTAGTAAAGCGGCTTTGAATTTGGGATAAAGCCCGTTTGAATTTGATACGAGAATTAAACACTGGTTTGGCTTGATTTTGGGATTTCTGTAAATATCCCGAAATTTATGCGTCTTCGCCGTCTCTCTGCCCCAACCCTCGCTACCGCCATTACCCGCTACGTCGCCGAGGTCTCCCCCTTGAAGAAAGGTACGGCCACCGAGCGCTCCATTGCCCGCACCTGGTTATGCACCAGGTTGGCCGGCCGCCCAGTTGATCGCATCCGCAATACCGACCTGATCGCTATCCGAGACGATTGGTCAGCCAATTACAAGGCCGCGACCATCGTGCGGCGCCTGGCGTTCCTATCTCATGTCTTCACAGTACTGCGCAAGGATTGGGGCTGGCCGGACTTGGCCAACCCTGTCGAACTTGTGAGGAGACCCACTGTTGATGATGCCCGAGACCGGCGCCTATATAAGCAAATCCGCCTGCGAGGCGTCCCAGAAAGCGAATGTCCTCGCTCAGAGTTCGAATGGGTCATGCAGGCCACACAGTCGAAAGAACTGCCTGTCATTGCGACGCTGGCTGCCGAAAGCCTCATGCGGCGCTCAGAGATATGCGGCATCCGTCGGGAGCGCGTCGATTTGCGCTACGGCATCGTCTTCCTACCTGATACTAAGAATGGAACCGCTCGCCGTGTGCCTTTAACTCCCTGGGCCTTGGAAGTACTTCGTCAATTCCTGGCGGGCAAGCCATTGCGAGGGAACATTTTCAGCATGAAGCCAAGCTCAGTAACCAGGGCATTTATTCGTGCGCGGCGACGTGCACGAAAGAATTACGAAGCACTTTGTGCCAAATACGGCCGCAAGCCACAGCCGGAATATTTCAAAAACTTGCGACTACATGACCTTCGTCACGAAGCCACCTCCACACTGGCGCCGGTGCTGGAAATGCATCAGTTGGCAAAAACTGGGGGCTGGAAGGATACCAGGATGCTCCTACGCTATTACCACCCGGATGGGCGTGAACTGGCGCGAAAGATTGCGCGCAGTTCACTTGGCCGCCAGCAGATTGCTCAAATCAAGCGTCTACAGTCCGCCTCGCTATCACGCCCGAGAGATTGAAAACACAAACGGAACTCGCCAAACCGGCCCCCACGGTGCTGCATCCCATTGCTGAGTGTGCCGGTTGTAGCAATTCCAGACCTTCCAGCCGAATTTAACCTGGATACCGAAGCGGGCGATGTGCAAGCTGAAATAGCCATTTCCCATTGCAATAAAGGTCGTGGCATCAGCCTTGATCACCCGCCAGTTCTTGGGCATGAACTCCAGTCCTAACGCCCAGTAACTGAAACCGTATCCGCAGTTGCGGTATAGCCATTTAACCCGATTCCAGTACGGCGATGGGCCACTGATCGTTCCATCCCTCACGCCCTGGTCAAGATCAGCATCAAACGTGTCGAACCAGGCCAGCCATACCGGCAGCTTGTAGCCCGTTCTCTCGATGCCGCGATCAAAGTAGCGTGTTTGCACGGCGAAAAGTGGCGCCCACCAGTTGACAAACCAGAAAGCGATCAGCCAGGAAAAGCCGATATCCAGGACTGCACGCCAGATCGATAGCAATATGATGATGAATAACATGTGTGCTCCGTTATCCGATCAAAGGCGTTTCCGGCGCTTGTACCTGGTTCAGTTCTTGGGTCACCAGCCAGACCGGGATAGGCCCGGCGCCGACGTAGCACACTCCCACACCATCCACCACCACCGTTCGGCCAAGAACGTACTCTTCGCCTGTATCGGCACGGCAAAGCTTATCGTTGCGGTGATCCTCAACAACAGCCCAACTCATGCCGACCTTGAAATTGCAGCAGCCTTCGGGAGCCGGCGCGGGTTTTTCCAGCAACGCGCCATAAGGAACGTTGTATGAGCCGCGTGCCTGTGCAAACTCATTTGCAACGGTTTCATGCGAATAAAAACCAAATACGTCACTTTGATAGGCCGGAATTTGGCCGAGAGATTCGTCCATTCTTAACTCCTGTTATGCCCTAATGGGCGTTGAAA
>NZ_JAGIBI010000009.1:0-88826 GCF_017744395.1 Herbaspirillum sp. | reverse complement strand
TGAAAGCGGATGCGTGTGGCTTCGAAGCGCATCAGCCTGGCGAGAACCCAAGGCTCTTGCATTTGCAGTGTCAAGGTCAGTTGCACCGGCCGCCAGACGCGGAAACATGTTGCGCAGGTCGGGACACATGAAGTTATCCCCGCCGAGGTCAACAAACCAATGAGAACCGGCAACCCAGTTTGCATTGGTCACAACCAGACCATTTTCTTGTGCATAGGCCCACAAGGCCGCATATGCGGTCTTGCTCATCACGCCACCTACCGCATCTACCTCCCAGGCACGCGGCAAAGCCGTATGACCGAAAACCACGCCACCACATTCAGACGAACGGTAGCCGGAAAAATAAGCTGTTGATGCCCACTCCCAAGCCTTGCCGCCCATGCCCTTCACGATGATCGGGCCAACATCCGATCCTGGCAGCGAACTCGACGCATACACACGTGGCAGGTTGTTGCGAGCGTAGACATTCGCACCATCGCAGAAAACATCCAGCACATCGCCGGGCCACAGCACGATGCCCGTTCCTGCAGGTGTTTTAAAGGTGACAGGAAATTTTCCCGAACCGCCATGCCTGACAGTCCATACGCCCGAAGCGGCCGGGACAGTAACGGCCTTTGCAGCCGTCACGACACCTGTAAGGCTGATAATGATGGCGCCGGCCTGGTCGGCAGTCAGTGCAGTAGTTGCAGCACCAGCGATATCGATGGCAACGATGCCATTGACGGCGGTTTGTACCGCTTGCATTGTCGCAATCTGGGTAGTATTGGCGCCCGGCGCCGGTGTAGGCGCTTTGGGCGTACCGGTGAACTCTGGGGATGTAAGGCCAGCAAATGCGGCTTGCAACGCCTTACGCACTTGCGTGTTGTCGTTCTTATTGAGTTCCAACCCCGCCCATTCGATGAACGAACAAAGCTCTTCCTGGAAAGCGTTGAAGAATTCAGGAACAAATTCAGTTGGTGGCCGGCCAATGCTGTCATCTTGGGCAACCCAACGATTGTTTACGTGGCCTGGGCCATCAATTCGATGCATGGTAAAAACCTCCTGCTCCAGTGATGTCTTCAAACCAGAGGAAGACATGGGATTGTTTGAATTCGGATAATGCTTTCCACAACACAGCCGGATTAACGACCGAGCTGTAATAGCGGACGCGGATGATGTACCTGGAGCGCGTTCCCCACATCGCATCACCGATCTTGCTGCCGATGCGCGCTGGCCCGAACAGGTGGTCGATCTTCACCAGGTCGACATCAAAATCCTGCGCGGGAGCTTCGTGACTCCAAAGGCGATCGCCTATGTGGCCGCCAATCGCCGCCGGCCGGCGCGGCTTGGTCTCTGAGACGCCGGCGATTGCCTCTTTAGCCACGCGGCGGTACTCATCGATATGCCAGTTATCCACCTTGGGGGCATGCTTGGAAACCGCGTTATCGAGTACTACCTGGGCGGCCTCATCAATGCGCACCATCTCCTGCGCCGCGCCCAACAACATATCGTCACCGAACCCGCCTTCAGGCCATTTCCAGGCGGCGCCAGGCGGTAGCAATGCCTTGATGGCGTCAGCAAACTCTCGATCTGTATGGATCGTGATCTTCATAACCAGGTGATCGGGCGATAGACCAACACTTCGCCGGCTGCGACGGCAATATCGGCCGTTGGGGCGATCCGTTGGTATTGGGTTGTGACGGTAGCAATGGCTGCATCCAGTTCGGCCATCGCCAGAATGGATGTTTCACTGGCCTCGGCCAAGATCGCGGCCAGGACAGCGCCCCCAATCGATGTGCGATTGGCCTCGGTATCAAAGCCAGGCTGTAAATGCAATGAGGCGGTAACCAAGCGCTTGAGTGGGGCTGCAACGCGCCAATCTGCCGTAGCCGGGGCAATGCTGCTCAGTTTTTCGGAGACGGCATCCAACACGGCCTGAGTTGGCAAACGATCCTGCAGGCCATTACAGATTGGACGGACAAGCACGGTTCCGATGCCAAGAACATGGGGCTGAACCAGTGCAGTTGTGACAGATGGATGCGCGCTTTTAGCCCAGAATCGGTAATCAGCGTCCTTACCCGAGCGGGCGCCAGTCGTTACGATGGTCTGCCATTCTTCTGCGACACGGCTGCGCCAGTCTTCTAAATCTTCCTCTTCCTCGCCGCCAGACAAGCCATTCGCATCAACTGTAAAGATATCGTCGCATCCAGGAAGCGGGTCGATCAAGCGAAGCGTCTGCCCAGCGACAAGGTTACCGGCCGAGCCGGTGGTGTTGCACTTGAGGGTAACGGTCGAAGATTGGCCCAGGATAATGGCCGCCTGGACGGTGTAATCCAGGCCATTGGCAGTGCCGCGTAATTGAGTGCCAGCAAGGATCGGGACGCCGTTGGCACCAGCACCGACAGCACCACCAGTAGAAGCAGTAGCATCCAGGCGCGCCACGTTGTACAGAGTGGCCCAGTCATACAAGCGCTCCAGATCGCAGGTCAACGGCGATGTCTGCCTATCAATCCATTCCAGATGCCCGTGTATGCTGTTGTTCGCACGCGCCAGCGCCGCAGATAACGGGCCACGCAAGACAGCAGGCATTGCGGCCAAATCAGCAGCAATGCGTGTCTTGAGATCGGTATATGTAGGGCGGAGAGTGTAGGAGGTCACAACGGGACTCGCACAATGAACTGGCGTCCATTGTGCAAGCCCGTAATATCCATGAACACGCTGGAAATATTTCCAGCGGGTTCGGGAATGGTCACTTCATCCACATTGACCTCGGTGAGCGCATCGGAGTGCGCCATCAAGGCAGTTTTGACCATATTGAGCGCTTCGCTGCGCGCTTTGCTGTTCAACGGCTGGCGACGGACGTACCACAGGCCCGTTCCGACCTTGCCATCCTCAAACCAGCCACGCCGCTCATATCGATCAGGGACACGATCCGCCGGCGCAACGCCATCGCTATACAACACAGCATAGATGACGGTGGCCGCCTCGGTATTGTCATCGTCCACAGACTCATCGAACGGCGCCAGGTCGAATTGATTTTGGCCGAGCGGTACCATTTTAAGCATTCGTAATTACCTCCGAGGTCGGTTCGCCAGGCGGCTTGCTCGTATGCTGGTGGCCGGAACCAACATTCTTTCCGTTGTTGGTAAGGGGGCCGGTGATATCCGCGCCACCATTCATCTTTGCAACCCCGCCACCTTCACCGTAATAGCCGCCGGCGGATATGGTTTGGCCGACCACCTTCAAATTGCCGCCGATCTCGGCATCACCCGTCGTTTTAAACAGCGGTGTATCAGCGATCACCATAGCCGTTGCCTTTGTCTCGATCACGCCGCCGCGTTTGATGTGTACCCAGTTCCCTTCATCGTCATGGATTGCCACCTCGCCCTGGACGATCTCCACCTGATAGGTTTTATGACCAATAATGAGCGCCGCGCCGTAAGAGCGATCACCGCCCGGAAATACCAGGTAGTTCTGGCCGCCCTCAGGCGGCCAGTAAGAAAAGCCATAGGGTTCCACGCGCCGGATATTCTTCAAGGTCTCCCCGGTCAGGATCGAGACCTGCACCGAGTCGCGGCCCGTCCGAATACTGGTTCCCTGGGCAAATATCAACTGGAGGCGCCGCCAAATCTGATTGAACATTACCGCACCCCTCGGAATTTGCTTCCTTTAAGCGCCTTGGCCCCTTTGACAGAGGCGCCTCGCTTGGATTTCTTCTTTTCTTCGCCCAGGAAGGCATCCCGATGCATAACCTGCAGGCGTGTAACCTTCCCGCCCTTATCATCCAGGCCGAAAGTGCGCTCCCCCAGCAGAAACACACCATCGACATTTTCAATAGGATCATCCGATGGAATCACCACCCGAACCTGCGTATTGATCCTCCATATCCGCCATCTTCCATCAGCATCCTGATAGCGCCAGCCAGGCACCTCCAATTCGATACGGTGCGCACGCGCAAGACGCCGGTTTCTCTCAAGCTCGGCGCGGCGATCACAACTCCCCAGGGATTGGCTATGACGATCCGCCACGATATGCATGGGGCGAAAGAAAGAGATGCCACTGTCTTTGATCGCCCCCTGCAACGCCTTGTCGCTGTTGTAGTCGAAGCTCTTGACCACGTAATCCGAAAAGCGCAGCCGGAATTCGTCAATCGGTTGGTATTTAAAGAAATGCTTACCAAGCTCCAAAGTCGTCACCGGCTCATCATCGGTCGGCTCAGTCAAGATCAGACCACCACTGGGTAACGGATAGAGCAGCATGTTCGAAGACCGTACCGCGTTGATGAGGGCATTGGCCGGGACTTCGGATTGCATGGAAAACTCCGGTACCACCGGCGTATCTCCGTCGATCTTTACAGGCACTTTAAAGGTGTCGCAAATGCGCTTTACGATCTCGCCCAGCTTCAGGCCCGATAGAGTCTTGGAGTACTGGCAGTCCACCAGTTCGCGCCCCAGGGAACGTGCATCCAATAGGATGGCGCTGCTCTTCATATCCGTTGGTCGGCGCAAAACATCCGTGCGGATGGTGGTGACCAATTCATCATCGATCAGCACATCGAGGATGGTATTGGCCGTTATTCCCAGCGGCGAGCCATCACCAGGCCGAGTCAATCCCAGGCGTACCGACGAACACAGATCATCGACGGACTCTTTAATTTCGACGTTTTGCCAATAGCCGAAGCGCTTGCCGTCAAACCGGAGTTCGACTGTTCCCTCATCCATAGATACGACCTTTCACAAACAGGGGATGGCGAACAGCATTGCGCGCCAGGAACACATCCTCATCGACCTCCAGGCGATAAGCCAGGACGGCCGCCGGCAACGAGCTGGAGATATCGCGGGTGACTGCCGGCTTCAAATCCTGGGACAGCAAGGCATCAATGACGGCAGCGCGGGCATCTGTCGCAGCCTGGAACACGGCATCCGGCAAATTCGGCAGCAAGCTATCGATGGCGGTCACCACGGCGTCAAGCGCCATGTCCCGATCCGCCTCGGTCTCATAGACAGTGATCGCCAGTTCTGCAGCAGAGGCCACTAGCAAGCGGCCGCGCAGTGCTTCTTCTTTCTGTAGATTGCGCCGAACGGCACCATCAACAGCGGCCACACCAGACAACACGGTGCTACGCGGCCTGGCGGCCTTGCTCAACCGCCCAACCAGGCGGGCGCGATCACCACCGCTCAAGTCGTCGCTATAACTGCTGCCACCGAACATATTGGTGAGGCCACGCAAGGCATTGGCGTAGGCATCCGGCAGGCCCGCCAAGGTGGCGAGGTCTCCCTTGACGCCGGCAACCAAGTTACGAATCTGGTTTGCCCAGGTCAGCGGCAAGGTCGCCAGCGAGATCACCTGGCGCAATACCTCCAACTTCTCCTGGACGGCCGCAATATAGGAATTGAGGCCATCGGCGCTCATCGCCTCCTGGTCAAAATCTTCCTCCGCCGCGTCGCCCATCTTGCGGGTACGGTCGATTGCCACATCGACCTTATCCTGGGAAGGCTGGATGGTCTCGCCACCTTCCACGAACTCAATGGTGACCTTCGCTGATCCATCCTGTTCGTTGTTCTCTTCGATAGACCAATCTTTGGCACGCACCCACAACAGGCCGCGCCAAGGATGGGTAAGCCAGGTCGCGCCAGGCTCCGCCAGTTTTTCCAGCAATCCATTTAGTTCGAGGTCGTAGTCTTTGCCGATGAAATAGGCATTCAGCTTCCAGTCCCAGGCTTTTTTTCCAAGGTCTTCACTACTGGGAACATCGCCATGAGGATATTCATGGGTCACGATGCGACGGCCACCACGCGCACTGTGGCTATCCGTCAGAAATTCCATGCCACGGAACGAGGCTTTGGCCCTACGGTCGGTATATGCCATCAGTGTGGTGCTCCCGTCATTATGTTGCCGGTGTTGAGCGAGACGTTGGCGCCGGTGGCCTGGAACGATTGCCCCTGCAGGACTAAACCAGGAGCAAGGCCCACAGTGAACTTTGCGTTCATCTCGGCAGGTTTAGCATCTACAGCTTTTTGCTCCGCACCTTTGGACAAATCCTTGTAGGCTTCCCAAGCAGCGCCACCGAGACCACCAATCAATGCACCGATAGCTGTTCCTGCGAGTGGCACAAAGCTACCGATCGTCCCACCCAGTGCCGCACCATTCATCATGGAAGAGCCATAGCGCGAGACGGCGGATTCTTCACCGAAAGTCTTATCCAAGGCATACCCACCGGCAAGCGCCCCAATTCCGCCAATCGTTCCGACTTTCCCCAACTGCATTGCCGTTCGACCGATACCGCTTGATGCCATGCCCGAGGCAAATCTGCTAATTGCACCGCCACCTGGCAAACCTTTCCCGCCCATCGCAATGGATGCCAAACCGGCAGCGCCAGCAAGTGCGCCAAGAGCGGTGGTAGCCAAAATGGTTGTGCCTACCAACAACGGATGCTTGGCGGCCAAATCTGAAAACGCTTCAGCAGCCTTACCGATAGCCGGAGTCAACGAATCCATTGCGGCCTTTTGCCCCAACAATTTATCTTCTTCTGCCTGCTGAACTTTATAACCGGCAGTATCTTTCTTCACGCTAAAGCCAATACCGATGGCAGATTCACCATCACCATTGTCACCATCCGAATATTTCTTCCCATATTCAGCACGCACTTTGCCCAATACGTCTTTGGTGTAATCGGCATTGTTCATCAGGCCCAGGAATGCCATCAAGGATTGCTGGTTATGGAACACCTTGCCCACCGCAGTACCCTGCACCTGTGCAGCCATCGCCTCCAGGATGTCACGACGCCCCTCTTTATCATCCTTACTCAGCCCCTGTAGTTTGGTCTGCAGAGACTGATAGGTTTTATTCTTGGAGAAGATGGTGTTCATCATGTCCAGAGTAGCCTCGACCTTATCGACACCACGATCCTGGTAATCCAGAAATAACTGATCAACTGTTTTGAGGCGGCCTTCCTTTTGTCCCTTTTTTGCCTTCTGCCCATTGGCCAAGTACTGTTCCGCCATGAAGTTTCGGAAGTGTGGCGTGTTCAGTTCGTTGAGGAGATCGCGTAGATTATTACCGGCCTCATCCTTGGTGCCGGCAGTGACGACCGATGCTTGGTTCCAGGAGGCCAACTTAGCGAAGCCATCCTTGCCCGAGATACCCAGGTTCTTTGCCATAGCCATCTGCTGGGGCAACCATTTCGCCATGTCCTTTAATTCAAATCCACCCGCCTGGCCGGCGGCCAGCGCCGCGCTCAGAATCTTAGGGATATCTTCGACGCCGATTTTGAAACTTTGCTTGGCCCGGATTGCAATGGTCGCCAGAGCATTGGCATCGGTATTACCAGCCGTCGCCGCTTTCATAATCCCTGGCAGCATGGCAATGGCCTCTTGATCAGAGACCGTGCCTGAAGCAATCATGGTATCTAGGGCATCAGCCGCTTGATCACGAGTCCCACCACCTTCTCGACGTGCTTTATTAACGGCGCCTTCCAGCTCCTTCATGCCAATCTGGCGCCCCGCTTTGTCACGCTCCGCATAAGCCGTATTCGCCATGTCGGCTAAACGCATGTCATAGGACATTGCGGCACTGGCTGGAGCCTTCAACGTATACGCCGCTGCTCCGATGCCAGCAATAGCGGCACCGGAGAATTTCAACGCACCATAGGCTTTTTGCGCTGTGGTCAATCGGCCCATCTCATTGGTCAGCTTTGTGACCTTCTCGCGCATCTTTTCAGCCGCGGCCGCTTGTTCGTTCCAGGAAGAGAAACCCGCCATTTTCAAACGGTTATATGCGGCTTCCGTTTGCTGAATTTCACGCTGGATGGCTCGCTCGGATTTGACGCCCAGGGTTTCGCGTGCCTGGGAAAGACGTTCGTAACTGCTGCGCTGGCGAGTGGTGCCTTTTTCGATAGAATCGGCTGCCTTTTGCGCCATGCGTTCGGTGGCGGTAGTGACCTTATTGGTTTCCTGCTGAACACCTTGCGCTGCGGCGCGTGCGCCAGCAGTCGCTCGGTCATTCAGTACGAGGTTGACTTCAACGTTGACAGCAGACGACATAAAAAAAGCTCCAGTACCAAAAGGTAACTGGAGCATAAGTGCTGCCACACGTGAAAAACAGGAGGGAAATTTTTCCCGCTAAATCGGGGGGCGGCCTGTCAAAGCACAAGCCAGACGCGCATAAACAAACAATTTGGTAATCGGCATAGCCTCAACCACAGGAGCTTGCTGATGCATCACATTCATCAGCAAGCCCACCGCGATCAAGACTCTTGTAATTTTTTTTGCGCGTCCCTCTCGTCATTGAATTCTTTTTCATCGCCCTCGATCATGGCATCTGCCATTGCCTCGGCCCGGCGATAGTCGACGCCGCGCAGACGTTCGATCAGGGTTTCATCAGTTCCGGTCAAGCTAGCGATCAGTGCGAGACGCTGCAAGACAGCACCGCGTTTGTCAAACGACAGGTAATCCGATGCGGTGGTGTAATCGCGGAAGGTCAGCGTGTCGATGGTTTTCTTGTCGCTGATCTGGATCGGATGAATGAGGGTAAGTTTTGCCATAGTCGTCAAGGAATAAAGAAAATCGATACGGGATACTGCAATTACGAAATCTGCTCGGACTCGTTCGACATGAACGTAACCTTGCCCTCACCGTCGCCGGCAGTAATCGGGTTTTCGACAAAGGCCATGCTCATCATGTGAACGCTGCCGTCAGCCATGCGGATGGTGATGTCTTCATCCTCGATGTTGTTGATCGCCACGATATCGAGACCACCCTGCAGGTTGAGGCTCAATTCCAGCTTCGCAGCCTGGGAGCTTTCCGTAAAACCCCCGTCCACAGCCTGGCGACCAGCTTTGTGCGTGCGCTTCTTGCCGCTTGGCGTGAAGGATTGCCCCGACTCCGCCAGGGGCAGCTTGCCAATCGACGGCACCGAAACGCTTTGAATATTGTTTAACTTTGCCATGTTCGCAAATCCTCTTTAAATCAGAATAGAAAATCCTGGCGCCGAGATTAGTAAGTCGGCACTGCCTTGCGGAAGGCCGAGCGGCCAGCCAGGATGTAGAACGGCGCATTGATCACCGGATCATCCTTAAAACTGAAACGGCTCGGATTGTCCGGGTCTTGCTCCACCACCAGCGTTCCTTTGTAGTACGCATAAGCCTGTACCCAACCCAGCTCTTGCATCAACCGGTTCTTGTACAGCGACAGCAGGTATGCGCGTACGCTGTCTTCCGTGGTGATCTTGAGGCCAGGCCGGTAACCTTCGTTGGTTTTGGCTGCGGTCGACCCACGGAAACGCTTGATGGCGCCCATGCGCTGTTCGTAACGGATGCGCTCCATCACCTCGGCCACGTTGATGTCCAGGAAGGCATCGTCGGCACTGCCATCCGAGCGCCTCTGATACATCGAAATGAGGCGCTTGATGGAGCAAGAACCATCGGAACCGACTTCCATGACGGACATGCCTTTGAACAGCAGGCTGTTTCCCTGGGTGAAGTCGTTGTAGCTCTGTTCGCCCTTCACGTCGGGCAAGGTGATACCTTCCAGAGAAGTCACCGGATTGTTGTACAGGCTCACCGATGCGGCCGCAGCCAATGTCGCCGCGACTTCCCAGGTGGACTTCGGTGAGAACCCGATCCACAGGCTGGCGATATGCTCGAAGTTCTTGATTTCACCGTATGCGGCCGCCGCCGCATAGTCACCACGAAACGCCGTGAAGGCACGGAAGCCGGCCTGGATTGGCACAGCGTAGCGACGTTGGCTTTCGGTATGCCAGGCCGCGAGTGTCGCGGCATCATTGATACCGAGGCTGACATAGCGGAACCAGCGCTTGCCGATGATTGACGGCAGATCACCAGGAGCAGGATCACCGGCGCCGCCGGCCATCGCGCTCAGTGTCAGGCTCAGACCTTGGGGCGTGCTTTCCCCGAACCAGTTCAGGCGCATGTCGATGTTGTTGCCGCAGCTTCCCTTGTGACGGGCCTTCAGCGTCACAACGCCGGCGGCAGCAACGGCAGTGACCGGGATATCGGCGCCTGCATCGGTGATCGCCTGGGCAATTGCAGAGGCGATCTGATCGACGGATTGACCGGTGGCGATGCCAACCGAAACCAGCTTTTGCGCAAGATAGAGTGCCAGGGTGCCATTGGCCGTCGCCACCGCTGTTACGGTGATGGTGCCAGTTGCCTGAACACCTGCCGGATTGTCAGCGTATGGCAGGATGAACAGATCGAAGGTCGGGTCTTTCTTCCGGTAGGCCGCCGCCATCTGCGCAATCATGGAGCCGGCGCCTGCCTTGGTCTTGGCATCTTCCGGGCTGGAGATGCGCACCACCTCACCAGCGGCGGCAGTGCCGGTCGGCAGCTTCTGGCCGACCAACAGCACGGCCGGCAAGTCGCTGGACAAACCAGCCTGGCTTCCGTCGATTTCGATGTAGGCACCGGGGTAACGCAATGCGGCCGGCACTTCGTTGAAGGAAATGGTCACGGTCTTTCTCCTATGTAGTTCACGCTGTCAAATGGCGGTGGATCAGGTAAATAGTTGGTAATCAGTGCTTCAAACTCATAGCGATCCCGCCAGTACAGGTCGCCATCGGTGTATTCCAGGACTTGGCCGCCAGCAAACTTGAGCGGCTTTTCTTTGCCATTGCCGGTTTGCATCTCCCAGCCCAGCAGCAACCCTTTAACCGCCTGGCGGTATTTCAGCAGCAGGTCATCCGTGTCGCCCTGGGAATGCGTCCTGGCGTTCTCGATAGCGATCACGACATCGAAAGCCAGCGTTACATCCTCGGCCCGTTCGCCGGCATGTTTTACCTTGTCGGCCGCACGCACGATCCAGGCCGCAGGCAGTGGAAGCGATTCCGGGCGGATGCGGGCAAATTCGGCGGCGCCGGCCACCTGGCGGAACCAGATGCCATCAAAGCCGGTAGGCTTGGGCGTCAGGTGTTTAATCAACGGGGTGAGCGAGATCACAAGCCCACCTCATCATCCTCAGACCAGGCCGAGCGGTAGCGACGTGAACTGCTGCTGATGATCGCCAGGTCATCGGACAGCACAGGATCAGTTGCTGCAGGAGGGATCAGATTGACCTCGCCCTTGCTGTGCGACTTCAGCGTAGCGATAGCGCTTTCATACGCATGCTTCACATCGTCGGTCATGCGCTCGGCACCCTGCAGGTAATAAAGCGCGACGGTCGATGCCAGCCGAGACAGCAGAGTGGTTTGCACGGCCTCAGGAATGCCATACGACAGGATCAATGCATCAGCATCGTGCAGCGCCTTGTCGATAGCATCCAGGGCCAGCGCCAAGGCATTTTGTTCTTCCTGGGAATACTGCGAAACATCGCCTCCCGAGATCGCAACGCGCAGCGCTTCATCCGGCACCATGTCCATGTCGGCTGGCACGGCCAACTGGCCGAGCCGTTTGGCATTGCTGCGCGCCAGCAGATCAGATCGGGAGGCGAAGGCCATTACTTACCTTCCGATTCACAGCGTGCGACTGCGGCATCACGCTCGGCCGCAGTCACCGGCGAACCCAGGATGGCGGCAATGGCTTCGGTTTTGGGCAGGCCGGCGGCTGTCCACAGGCTTTCATCATTGGCGTCCAGTTGGGCAATGGCCGCCAGGATATCGCGCAGACGTTGCACTGCTGCGTCCGCGAATGCCGCCGTTGCGCCACCGGCACCAGCTCCTGCAGGAGCGACAGCCGGTGCCGTGACACTGGTGCCGGTGAGTGAGCCACCGGCTTGGCCGTTGGATGCGCCCGAGTTGACTGCGCCATCACCGGAACCGGTGGGTGCAGTTGCTGGAGTACCGGCTTTCTGGCCTGGCTGCGAAGTGGAACCGGCGCTATCACCTGCCTGTTCGCTTTCTTCGTAGTCTGCCGGCTTCTCGACCGATACTTCCAGCATCTGCTCTTCTGCCAGGCGGCGGGCGGTGGCTTCATCAATATCCACCAGCTTCTGCCATGCCTGGGTAAAACTGATCGCGCAACGATGGAAGGTTTCAATACCCTTCTTCGGATGCACACGTGCGTATAAGGTAACCATCACTTTCTCCGTTGTTTGTTTCTGCTACTGGGGAGCCGAACCCGGCCGGACAATTCCGGCCGGGGCAGCTACGGCTTCGCGGGATGTATATATAGTTAGGAAACCTGGCCGGATTACATCCAGGGCGTGACGATCAGTTGCACCTTGTTGTAGTTGGTGTTGCTGGCGCCGGCAGCGTTTTGCTGTGCCTTCAACAGCGCCTCGGCCTTGGATTGCAAATCGGGGCCAACCAGCAAGGTATCGCCCACGATGCCCAGCTTGCGGTTGCCGTCACCCTTCATCTTCATCATGGCGCCGTAGGCTGCATTGAAGTTGTCGGCGGTCAGATCGGCCTTGGAGCCGAATGCGCACTGGTAGAAACCGTAAGCCACTTCACCGCGCCAGCGGCCGCCGAAGCTGTACATGTCGTAGTCGAAGACCTGGCTGTTTTGCAGCGACGTGAGGCTATCGAAACGAACCGGACTACGCTCCTGCAGGTAAATGGGAGAAGCGGCGCGCTTGGTGCAGAGCAGAACCCAGGGGGCGCCAGTTCCTTCCTGCATGTTGCTTTGGGTAGTGGGAACGCCGGAGCCATCTTCGTTTGGATAAACCGGGTGATCGGTATCGAAGAAGTACTGGCCGTCGTAGCAGAGCGAGTTGAAACCAGCAACCACTGCCTGAAACACCAGGTCGTTCAGCAGATCGGTAGCTGCCTGTCCGTGGGATTCGGCGATGCCACCGTATTGGCCCACGTTGTCGTCTTCGATGTCTTCCACCTTGATATCGATGGTCGTTTCGAATTTGCGGTTGACAACGTTGTAAGCCGTTTCCGACAGCACCTTGTGCAGACGCTTGCCGATCCATTCGCGGAAGGCCGGGAAGGCGGAGAGCCATTCGTAGGTGTTGGATTTGCCATCGCTGGTGATCGCCTTGGCGATCTTCTTCCAGTCTTCATTCGACAGTTTCAGGCCCGCGTTAAAACGGACTTTGAGAGTGGTTTTCAACGCATCGAACTGCGCTTGCGTCATTTGGTTGAGGCCCATTTAATTCTCCAGATATTCTCAAATTTCGAAATTTAGAAAACAGCGCGCACGAATGCGCCGTCAGCCGGCTTTCTTCGCTGCCAGGTAGTCTTCGTGGGAGACGCCCATGCGGGTGCAGTACGCAATCTCGGTATCGCTGAGACCAGTACCGCTACCGCCGTGACCTTCGGCCTGACGGGTCAGCAGGGCCACCGGTTTCAGGGTGTCCAGGAAGCGGGTCAGTTCGGCCAGCGGCAGGGACTTGGCGAATTCTTCCTGGGCCGGGATCAACTGGCCGGCTTTCTTGGCATCATCGATCAGGGTTTCTTTCTTGGCCTTTTCCGATGCCAGCGCAGCTTCGGCTTTTTCTTTCGCGTGACCATCGACCGCCACCTTCAGCTCGTCGCGTTCCTTGGTCAGCGCCGCCACATTGACAGCCAGGCCATCGCGTTCGGCAGTCAGCGCTGCCACCTTCGTATTCAGGGTGTCGCGCTCAACCGTGAGCGCCGCCACCTGCTTTTCGTCAGCCATCTCGGCCTCCTTTTCGTGGGTTGGTGAAAAAAAATTCTCTCGGGCCAGTGCTACCAGCGCTTCAAGCCCATCCAGGCCGGGGGTATTGGTCAGCGTCACCGACAGCAGTTCCAGCACGGCGCCCGTACTGGCGTCATAGGAGAAAACCGAACTGACGTAGCGGACTTTCTTGTCGAGGATCAGTTGGGCGGTATCACCCACCCAGGAGATATTGGTGCCGTACAGACCCGCGCCTTCGCGCCATTCCAGAGTCCGTGGAATCCAGCCGGCGGCCTCCACGCGCTTACCGTTCTTTTGGGCGTACAGACTCTGATGCTCAAAATCGATCAGGATGTCGTTCTTGCGAGAGGCCGCCAATGCGATCACACGAGAAGCAATATCGGCGTCCAACCGCCAGGCATCGCAATCCTCCGGGCGGCCATCCATTGATCGGAATTCACCGGCCGGCAACAAATGGGCTTCGGTCGTGACCTGACCATCGGCACCGACGCCCAACTCAAAGGCCAAGGCGGCAATGGCGGTATGAACAGTTTTGATTTGCGACACAGAGTGCTCCTAAGCAGATGGGAGCATTGTGTTCGCGGGGTGAAATTGGGTCACCGCTGGAAATTTTTACAGCGATTTTTGGAAGAAATGCCCCGAGGCGTTTTGGGGCTTCCGAGGGGGAAGGTGGGGCCGTCCTATTCCCGACCCGCCAAAAACCGTTTTTAAACGGCTTTCGAACGCAAACAGAACGATTTGAGGGGGCTAGGAAGCCCAGCAAATGATTCCTGGGCTTAGAACAGGTCTAATTGTGGGTTGTCATCATCTTCCCGGATGATGTTCAGGATTTGGCGGGACGACAGCCCATTGCTGCGGGCCAGCTTACTGATACTGGTATGGGGGCGCTCTTCCCGGATTTGGGCATTGCGCATTGCCGCCAGGATGGTGGCGAGTTTATCGACCTTCGGCAACCAGCAGCGGTTGGCCGTATCAAGATGCGGCGCCAGGGTGACACGCAACCGGGCCAGTTCATCCGCCTCCAAGCCCAGCGTAGTGCTACGGTAGGCCGGGATGATGACATTGACCCCACCGTGCAACGCCAGCCAATCTTTCGCCCGCTTGAAGCCCAGCGCACGAACAACAGCACGCAGCACTGGCGGCAGCGTTTTAACCAGTTCCGGGTCAACATTGGGGAAAGAGAGTTCTGTCGTCATAGTGATGAGCGTGGTTACTTACGGTCTAGCCATTTCTTAAGCGACTCAATGATGGTTTGGCATTCCTGGACATCCAGGCTGTCCAGGTCAGGCACCTTGTCGTGGCCGAGTTGACGGGCGCAGTACGCCAGCAACGCGCTGCGCGTAGCTTTTTGCACCTTGCCGGCCTGGCCGAGTCGCCCCCACAAGCGCACGATGTGCGCGATCTGCGGCGGCACGGTCTTGGCGCCGGATTTGCCCTGGGAGAAAACCTTGCGTGTACGCTCCCAGCCGCGCCCCTGGTAATCGCCCAGGGCGCCATTGAGTTGTGGGACGGACATGGTGGTGGCGGAGATACGGCCATCCACGGCCGTGGCGCCGTGACGCACCAACAAGTCCTGGTGCGACTCGGCGCTCCAGCCCGGTAGGTTCTTCATGGCCCAGGACTTGGCGATGCCAAGTAGTTGGCGGTGGTGGGTGATCAAGTCGCTCATGCTGCCGCCTCGATCAGCACCATTTCATCACCGGCAATACCATGAGAAAGATGGGCATCATCCCCAGCTCGTACACCCGCCACGATGGCATCAATATCCTTGCTGCTCGCCTTACGCCCATCATTGCGGTCGCGTGGAGAGAACTTCCCCATCTCAGGATAGTGAAGCCCCATAAAGGCCGCGATGGTTGAATCCCGCTCCGGGTTGATCGCCAGGGCGCGTACCTTGCTCTCGACGGCATATACCCAGCCCTTGCAGTACAGGTCGGCGCGGCGAGTCTTGTTGGCCGGCTTGATGCGCTTGCACTTCTCCTTGATATAGGTGGTGCGGCAGCGACGCAACTGGCGGAAAAGCACCGTGAAGGCATACTGCGCGATTTCAGCGCTGATGCCGACGCCGACGAAATTCCACTTTCCCGAACCGTAGCCAGCCATAAAGATCACTTCGCAACCGAAGGCATCGCCCACCGTCGTGCAAAGGTATGTTTCCCAGGAAGATGGTGTGCGGCTGGCACCAGCATGCGCAGCACTTTCCTGGACTTCGCTGGCTTTGACCTCGACAGCATCGATGCCGTGCGCCTCCATGAGCTTTTGCGCCTGGCGCAGTGCTGCAGCAGCCTCATGCTCGCTGGCGCTGCCAGCCAGCGCCAGGCACTTACGTACCTTGTCGATGATTTTTTGGCGCGGAGAGGAATGATTCATACTGGTCATCTCACACTCCCAACCGAAAGAACTCAACACCGTAGCGCCCCTTGCGGCCGTTGCCCTTCATGCACCACTTCGTCCAGGCAATCAGGGCATCAGCGGCCTTGTGCTGATTGGAGGCTTCTGGAACGCCAGGCACAAGCAGCTTGCCGGCGCTAGCGCCCTGGCCGTGCCGGGAGAGCGCGCCAAGAACAACCTGCAGTTCAGACTTCGGGCCTTGCGCGAAAACGATTGGGCCGGTTCCATCAGGATCATTAGCCGGCGCCTTATCACCGGTCTCGATCAAGCCGCTAGCCCAGCACCAGGCAACTTGTAGGCGCATGTCGTAGTACGTTTTGCATCCGCACTTCGGGCAGACCAATTGCGAAGCGGAGATTTCGCCGCCGGACTTGATCGCCTTGAAGCGCCAGCGCGACTCCATGCACTGATGCCGGCAGCGGGTGCACTTGACCAGGATGTCGGTTTTTTTCGCCATCATTGCTCCGCAGTCTGTTCAAACGGCTCAATTACAAAATCTTCCAAGCCAGTTACGACCGACACACCCGCTACGCCGGCTACGGCCTCAGGCTCATTGAGGATAGCGTCCTTGTTGACTTCTTCCTTGGTGCGCACAAAGCGCGACAGGCCCAGGCGCTTCAAGGTGTCGATGACGGCCTCGGCGCCGGTGATACGGCACGATGGCGGACGCTGGCGCCACTGGATATTTCCGGTGATGAAACCAAAGCTCTTTACCTTGCCGCTGTTGGTCAGCGTGTCGCGGTTGGCTTCGCACCAGGTCTGAACACCTTCCTGCATATTCTTGATGCGCTCTTGCTTGGGCGTAATCAGTTCCTGGTATTTCTGTGTGATGACCGCGATTTCATCGTTCATGTTGGTCTGCAGGCGCAGAACATCGCGGCTGACTTCACCGATCTGGCGAATGGTGGCAGCAACATCATCCTGAGATTGGGCTACCCACTTTTGGGCGGCGGCTTTAACACGTTGTTTGGTTGCCATAAGGGTTCTCCTGGTGGTGATGAAAATGAATTAGTGAATTGGGCCTGCAGGTGCCTGGGTGGATTGCTTGCCGACCATATCCAGGAGCGCCGCAACTTTTTCTGGATCGCCGGCCTTGTGAGCAGAAACCAGTTGATCCAGGAAGACGTTGGTGTTGTGAACGGCGCGTGTGAGCGAATACAACTGCTGGCCGACATCCAGCACTAGGCGATTGCTGCGCGCTAGCTCCTCTCGCAACTCCAGCACCGTATGGAGTTCATCTGGTTGGGCCAGGAATTGGGAAATGGAAGTGAACTGCTTATTCATGCCTCCCTCCAGGTGACAGTGATCCCCATGAACAGTGCGCAGCCGTACTTCACACCGTGTTTCTCGCACCAATACGGCTTGCCAGAGCGATCCAGCAAAGAAGCGATGGAGCCACCGGCGCCACGCTCTACGATCACGGTCGGCGTGTCCGCAAGAATCTCGCCCACGATGCGGTATCCCATCTGGCGCAGCTTGCGCGATGCCGCATTCATTTTCGAAAGGCGATGCGCCACTTCGGCAGTGAGAACCTTGAAGCGTTGTTCTTGGCTCCCGCCCTGGGGAGCCACCGGCGAAGCATCTGAAACAAGATAGGCAACCTTGGTCATGGTCAACCTCACGCGACGGATTGCAGGAACAGGGCTTTCTTCGCCACCGTGTCTACCAGCTTGACGTCCAGGGCGCGATCACGGCGGAACTCCTTGATGCCGGCGATCAAGCCCTCGGTCAACATCCGGGCGCTGCCACGGCAGTAGGCATACAGGCGTTCAATCACATCCTCGGCCACCTCTTCGGCACCGAAGGCGGACTGCGTGAGCGCGGCGGCGTCTTCGACCGTGATATGCCGGATGGTTTCGGGCCAGAAGCCGGTACGCGAACGGATTTGGTCGAACTGGCCGTGTTGCGGCTTGATGAGGCCGGAGAGGTGTTCAGTGCCGGCCAGGACGATACCGATGTTCGCCAGATCGCGGATACGGCGGATGGTATGCAACTGGTGCGGCGTCAGCGTTTCAGCCTCGTCCACGATGATGAGGCTGTCGGTGTCACGCAAGCTGGAGACCACTTCATCGAACTTGTCGGCAATGCTGCCTTTCTCCACGCCGGCCACCATGCGCGCCAAGCGTTTGATGAGGCTTTGCGGCGTCATCGTCGGCGTGGCCTCGATGATGTAGGTGTTCGGATGGGTAGCGGCATAGCGCTTGATCGCAAAGGTCTTGCCCGTACCAACGTAGGCGGAAAGCACCGCGAAATTGCGGTTGCGGCGCGCCATGTCGCAGCCCAGGTGCATCAACTTGAACACGCTGGTTTCAACGGGGGCCATGACATGACCGCTGGTTTCATCAGCGTGACGCATTGCCGAACTGATGGCGGTGAGCAGCTTGGCCGGGCTGGTGGCATACACGCCCTTGATGATCTGGTTCAAGCTGCTGCCCGAGATACGCGCCAGACGGGCCAGCGCAGCTTGCGTGTACTTGCGGTCAACGATCCATTTCTGAATGTCCTGGATCACACCGATATCGGCCTTGGTGTAGTGGTCGGGCCAGTTTGCAATTTGTGTCATGGTTTTCCCTGGTTAAAGGTCAAAGAGTTCGATTTCATCGTCGTCAGAAGCGGTCGTGCCGATCTGCCTGGGCGGCTCCATCTCCACCACCAAGCCGCTGACGGCGGCATCAACATCGATCAGCATGCCGGCGCGGGCTTTCTGCTCCAGCAGCTTCTTCTCAAGACGGCCCGCGGCTGATTCAAGCGCCTTTTGCGTCTTGTCAGCGAGGAAGGAGTCGCCAATCACACCAATGGCTTCGACCAGTGGCGCATCGCAGATCAAGCGGCCATCTTCCGTACGGACGGCAATGGTGCGGTGATCCAGGATGTCGTATTCGACCAGTACCGACTTGCCGTTCCAGGCATGCAGATCGGGATGGACATAGCGGCGGTTCATCAACTGGATGGACGCACGCTGTACCTTGCGCCGCTCGCTGGGGCGCGCCATTTCCATCGCGGTGGCATGTGGCGGGATCGGGTCTAACTCGGCCCATTCCTGCGCCCTGGTGGCGTACTTGTTCTCGGGATGCAGACGCTGGTGGTAGTCCGTCGCCAGCCAGTGTTCGTAAGCGTCGATGAACTGCGCCAAGCTGGGCAAGGTCAGCCGGCCGGCTTTCACATCGCGTACGGTCTGGTTCAATGCGTCGCCGGCCATGTCCGGGCCGCAATAGAACTGCGGCTGCCACAGCTTCAAAAAGTCGTCGCGGACGATGCGGTGATACCGCTCCACATGGCCCTTGCCACGTGGGTTATATGGCAAGGAATGCACCACGGCTTGCACACCGGCGCGTTCGTAGTAGCTGGTGCCTTCCAGTTCGGTGAGCCGGTTCTTGTAGCCGGAACCGTTGTCGATGTAGAGCAGCGGCGGGACATGGTTCCAGCGCTCGAAGATGCCAGCCCATCCCATCATCACGTCATAGCCGCCCTCGTGCGCCATGATCCGGTACCCGACCAGGTAACCGCTCTTGAGGTCGATCACGTGCATGATTTCCGGGCGCCACAGTTCGCCGGTCATGGGGTGCGCCAGATATACGTCGGCACGGTAGCCGTCGGCCATGTAGATCGAACCGGCCTTCAAATTGCGTGTATGGCGCTTCGTGAAAGCGGTTTGCTGCTGCTTGTACAGGTTATGTCCCAGGCGCGCCGCAGAGTTCTTGCCGGCTTGCGAGGGCAAAGCATCCAGGTAGCCATAGACCTGCTCATAGCTGCAATCGAAGGCCCACACGCGGCACAGTTCACGGTGTACGGCTGCAATGCTGGGCTTGCTGGGCAGGCTGTACAGTTCCACGGCCTTGGCCTCCCAGCCACCCTCGGCGCGCACACGGCCACGATGCCTTGGCGCCAGCGCTGCCTTGCCGCCGGCACGATCCAATTCGATCCAACGGTAGAGCGTGCTGCGGCTGATGAAGGCTTGCGCTCCTTTGATCGACAAGGCGATCGCATCCTGCAGGGCCGGATGTAGCGCGCTATTGCGGAAACGAATCTCCAGTGTGGTGATCGCCATGTCCAGACTCACGCCCGGCGCCGCGATGATGCGCAGCGCCTCGACAATCATCTTGCGCTGATGCGCTTTAATGGCAGAGCGCGTCGTCGGGTTCGGTGCACCGGATGCCAGCAGTTCGGTGCGCGTTGCCAAGCGCGCAGGATTGGTTGAGGAAACAGGAAGGCGTGTATGCGACGCCACGGACAAAGCGCGTGATGATCCTGCCATCTCAGGCTCCTTCCTGTGTTACCAGGAACTGATCGCCGTCTTTCGCCGCAGCGATTGCAACATGGCGGCGGCGATCTGCTTCAAGAGAGGTTGCAGCCAGGCGCGTGATGTAGCTGTCTTCCGACATGGCAAGGGCTTCCTCATCGACCATTGCCAGCATCTGCGCGAGGTCGGATTCCTGTCCCACCAAGCGATCAAGCCAGATATCGACGCGGCGCATACCGGCCAGATTACTCGACAATTTGAGGTCAATCACAGCACGCCGCACATCATCGCGCAGCATGCACAAGCTCTTGGGACGGTTCCCCTCGGCCAATAAGCCGCTGATCGCCTGCACCCTGGTTTTACCGCTTTCCATCTGCTCGCACACTTCGCGGCAGATAGCCAGCCTTTGCAGGGCCGGCACCTGGTGTTCAATGGCAACGACATTCCAGCGCAAGAATTCGTCGCAATGTTTGGCGTGGTCGGCTACATCAATGACCACTACTTCCATGAGCGCATCAATGCGCTCGCGGGCGGCATCCGTCAGAAACGAAAAACGATTGGTGCGCAACAACACCAGCAACTGACTGGGTGTATAGCGATAGGTGTTCCAGGACATATTTCCTCCCTGTTACTTCTTGTTTTTTGCGCCCTTAGGGGGGCGGCCACGGCCACGCTGTGCAGACTCATTCGCGTCAAGCTGAATCTGCTGGTGTTCATTGATCAGGGCAGAACGAAGGACTTCGACTTCGCCCAGGAACCAAGTGGCCTCTTCCACGGTGAGGGTACCGGCCATGAACTTGGTAATGTCCTGCATCGTCGGCGTATCGAATGCGCCCATCGATTCGAGGCGATCAAGCAAGATGCGAGAGCGCGCATGAATCGCCTGCGCGGCAAAGCAAACGCTATGCAGTTGCGCCAGGTATTGCTCTCCCTCTGTCGTATCCGCATTCATCTCACTGGCCATCTTGTCCAGGATGGACATGGCGCTGGAGCAATGCATGTCCATTAGCGCTGCTTGCTGGCGCACGACATTGGTTTCGGGGGAGTAGGCACTATTGCCCGGCACGGCGGAACGCAAGCGCTGGAGCAAGTCATCTTTCTTCTCCAGTTCCTGTTCCAGACGATTGGCGCGCTTCTGCTCGGCGCGGGCATCTTCCATGCCATCAGCTTCCAGCTTGCGCACACGCTCGCGCAACTCGCTGGCGCTCATGCGGTCGATGTCGTCCATCTCGGCAAGTTGCTCCAGTACGTCGTCGTCGTGGGTGACCAGTTCCAGGAAGGCGCTCGCGCTTTTGACCTGTGTCGCCAAAGTCGCCAAATTGGCGACTTTGGACACTTTCGTCGCAGCTTGCATGAAGCGATTAGCAGAGCGGTCCGAAATGCCAAGCAATTGGACTCGTGACATGAATTCACCGTGGGGAGCTACCTCTTTAAGCAACAGCAAACGCTTGCCCATCTCCAGCAGGGATTCCACGGTACGACGCTGGTAGAAGCGGATGCCATCTTCGAGACCACCTACGGACAGAGGGCCGTCGTATCCTAACTCTTGGGCCAAGGCCGAAGCCTTCGGATTGACCAGCACAGCCACATCGGCCGAAGCAGGTTTGCCCATTTCAATAACTTCCGCTGATGCGGGCTGCTTGGCAGCATTGCGTTTCATACTGGCCCCCATCAAATAGTTTTACGTTTGATGGCCTTGGTGCGACGAAGCACTGGGCGGTCAGATGGCGGCCAGATTTTATCGATAGGCTGCTTGATGATTTTGGCAATGTAAGCCTGAATCCGGGCGGATTTGGCTCGACCACTAATCACCTGACTTACGGTGGAACCTGCCACCTTCAGGTCATCGGCTGCCATAGCAGGAGTCTTACCTGCCATGCGCATTGCCGCTTTAATCTGTTCTGGGTGCATAATCTCTCCTATTAGCCTAATTTGTTAGGCAGGTTTCCGATGCTCAAATTGGAGGGCATCGAATTAGACACCATTATGGTTCCATTTTTGGAACCTGTAAACACTTTGGTTCAATAAATGGAACTATTCGAACGATTAAAGCAGGAGAGAGAGCGTCTGGGATTAACACAACCTCAGATGGCTGAAATGCTGGGTGTGGGCAAAACTACGATCATTCGTTGGGAACAAGGGGCGAGTGCGCCTGATGCTATCCAATTGCAGACTTTTTCCAATGAAGGCGCAGACGTTCTTTATATACTGACCGGTCAGCGCAGCCGGCCTATAGCTCCAACAGTAGATTTGGAACCCGAATTAAAGACCCTGATAGATGACTATCAGCATTCGGATGCGGAGGGCAAAAAGATCATTCGGGGGGTAGCCTTACAGGCGGCGCAAGCTAAGAAGACCAAACGGAGGGCGTAAGGGAAAATTGATCCGTGTGGTGACATCCATGAATGACCCACCGGATGATCCCGATCCTCCGAGACCTACGGCACGGATCATTCCTTTGCCATGTTGGTTTAGCGTTGAAAGTACAAGCTGGGGGGGCGGTATCCAGTATTTATGCTGGGCCGCTGTCAAAAAAATTAAAAACTGAAACGCCAATAAGAAGAGCCGCCTACGTTGTGGAGACGTAGGCGGTATAAATCATCAATAACTCTTACAAGGCAAATTAATGAAACACCTTTTGAAAAATATTCTTTTTCTACTATCAGTTATCCCGGCTATGACACTGGCCGCACCACCTACTCAAACTAAGTTCCTAAAGAGCTATAGTTCGGCTTCTCAAGAAATGACACCTGAGTTACAGACCACAAGCTGTACATCTAAACCGATTGTAAAAGTGCCGGGAAAAACAATTACGGAATGCCGTTTAAACGTGGGAAATTCACTCTTGACGATAGACAGCATGAACAACCAAGTTACAGGTGTTTGGTTGATGCTTGATTCTCAAAAATTGAATCCCTCAAGCGATTTGATTCGTACAGGTGGAATGCTAATACGTGCTATGCGTGGCAGTTATTACGGAGATTATCTTGCTGTATCTGCTAGTGTTTTTAGTGCGTCTTCTAAAAAGAAGTGGAAGGAGGTTTGCACAGACGATAAAGACTCATCATCCCGCGTTTGTGTTTCATCCGATGATGGAAATATTTTCAACATGACACTCACTCCGAATCTGTAACTCTTGCGGGAATTATTTCCAGCCTAATCAACTTCCTCACGCACACGTAATCTCCGGTCATCACCCAACCGGAGATTGCAATGAAACTTCCCCGCCTTTTCTGGTGGCTGTTTGCCACCGTTGTCTTGCTGGCCTTCATTGGCCTGTTCTATCCAACCCAACTTCCCGTCAGCCTGTACAAGCTGTCTCTGGTCACAATGGCCGGCGTCATCGGCTATTGGCTTGACCGTTCCCTGTTTCCCTATGCTCGCCCGGACAGTTTCATCGAACCGGATGATGGCGCAGAGCCTTGCAAGGAATGCGGCGTCGGTGAACCAGCGGATGGAGACCGTGCATATATGCCGTGTTCCATCGCTTTCGCTGCGGCCATGCTCCGGCGCGCACTGATCGTCGGTTGCGCCATGATCGCCATCGGCCTGGGAGCCTGACATGCGCGACAAAGTGGCTGGTTTCTTACTGTGCCTGGTCGTCAATTTGATCAGCCAGACATTTTTCTCGGCATTCGTATTTGCGCAGACCATCCCGGCATCCGCAGCAAAGTACCGTGGGGAACTGGTGCGCGCAGCGCATGCAGGCTGGGGGCTGGATGCACCTGTCGCAGTGTTCGCCGCACAGATTCACCAGGAAAGCGGCTGGAACCCTGAAGCCGTCTCACAAGTTGGCGCCCTGGGTATGGCGCAGTTCATGCCGGCGACGGCGCGCTGGTGGTGTGAGACGAACGGCATTGCATCCAGTGCTTGCGCGCCGAAGAATCCAACCTGGGCAATGCGTGCCTTAGTCGGCTATGACCGCTGGCTGTTTGACCGTGTACGTGGGCTGAATGAGTTTGATCGATTGTGGGCCATGTCGCGCTCCTATAACGGTGGCCTGGGGCATTGGCAGCAGGAGGCAGCGATTGTCCGGCCTGCCATCGATCATCAATCGGTTGATGCCGCCTGCGGAAAAGCCAAGCGCCACCCATCTTTCTGCCGCGAAAACCTTGACTACCCACGGCGCATCTTGATCGTGCTACAGCCTCGCTACCAAGGCTGGGGCCGTAGCGTCATGGAGCCGTCTACTTGACTGGAGAAATCCATGCCATCCCAAATTATCTCGATTGATGCAATCACTCAGCATGCACGGCAAGCCGCCTATCGCGGCTTACCGAAGACTGTTTGCCCATACCCGGAAGAATCGCCGGCAGCAGCATGCTGGCTGCTGGAACACACCGATTCTCAAAAGAAGATGGCCGTTGTTTCCAATGGCGAATGGTCTTTGCCATCCACAACGTTCCGCTTCAAATGCCAAGCTATCCAGATCGCACCATGAAGAATCCTCTCATCATCATTAGCCTCCTGATTGCCTTGGCATATGCCGTCTTCAGGTATGGCGAACATGAATACAGCAGCGGTCAAAAGGCCGAAAACTCTTTGTGGCAGGAGAAGGAAAACGCCACGCTGACCAGGGCCAATAAGCGGATCAAGGAACTGGAAGAGCAGGCCCGCGCTGATGAGGCCAAGCATGCCAAGAACATGTCGGCAATCTCCACCCAATACCAAAAGGATTTGAAAAATGAACGTCTCGCAAAAGATCGTTTTATCGCTGCTGTGCGCTCTGGTGAACTGCGCTTGTACGACCCTGCCGCCGGCGCAGCAAACAGCAATGGTGCCGGTGGAAACCAAACCTGCTCAACTGACGCCAGCGCCGGCGGACGTGATGGTGCCACGCGAGGCCAACTTTCGAAGCCGGCTTCTGAATTTCTTCTCTCCCTCGCCGGAGAGGCCGATGAAGTCGTCCACCAACTGACGGCTTGCCAGGCAGTGGTGGCCGCTGATCGAAAAATGAAGGAACAAGAATGATCCGGGAAGACGTCATGCAATGGTCGTTATTGCTGGGGGTTGCCAATTTCCTCCTGACATGGGGCGTCGCGCTCTACATGTACCTGTCGAACAAGAATAAGGCCACCAACGCACGCATCGATGCGCTGGAGGCCAAGGTGACCGCATCCATCATCGACCACGGTAACCGCTTGACCAAATTGGAAGGAGGGCCGACTCATCAAGACCTCGGGATGATTCACGAAAAGATCAATGAGGTATCGACCGAGGTGGCAATGCTGAATGGCACGGTCACCGGCATGAATCGCCTTTTAACCAGTATTGATGAACATTTACGGAGGCGTGGATGATGAACGATTACGAAAAAATGCAGCGCGCCGATCTGCGCTTGCGCGTGCTGCAGGTGCTTGCATCCGTTCCTGGCTATCGCGCCAATGAAAGCATGGTGCGCCAGCAGCTTGCCGAGCGCTATGCGCATGCGCTGTCCCAGGATGCCTTGCGCGGCGAACTAGCCTGGTTGAATGAGCAAGGCTTGCTGGCATACCAGGGCGCCGATATCGTCCTGGCCTCGTTGACTCAGCGCGGCCAGGATTGCGCTGCCGGCCTGACTCAAATTCCTGGCGTGAAACGTCCGGGCCCGGACGAAATGCTGATGGCCGCCGGTATTGGCCTGTTGAGGCAACTCTGATGGCACACACTCAGGAAACCCGCGACAAGGTGCGCCAGCTATATGTCGAGGGCATGCCCTTGAATGGTGCTGCCGTTACCTGCGGCGTGAACTATGAGACGGCGCGCAACTGGAAGAGCCGCGCCCAGGCCAAGGGCGATGACTGGGACACGGCCCGAGCCGCCTATCGCGTCAGCGATCAAGGCCTGGACGACTTGAACAAGCAGCTTGTGGAAGATTTTGCGCGCCAGGTGATCACCACCACCCGCGAGTTGGAATCTTCCACCATGCCGGCGGGAGATAAAGCCCAACTGCTGGCCCAGTTGGCTGATGCCTATGCCAAGTTCAGCAAATCCTTCAGTCGCCTGAATCCGCAATTCTCCGGCTTGTCGGTGGCAATGGATACTGTCCAGGTAATTGCGACGTTCTTGCGTCGCAATGATCCCGATGCTTTGACCGCTCTACAGCCGCACTTTGAGGAGATTGCTGCCATCCTTGGGAAGCGCCATGCGTGACAATCTGGACTGGTCAGACGAATACGGCGATCTGGTTGAGGTCAAGAATCTCAAAGAATTCCAAGATCGCATGGAGCGGCTTTCTGAAGAGCTGCGCCAAGCCATCGAATTGGAATGTGAAGCCTTTCCGGTTGATCCGGTGGCTAGTAAGACCCGTCGTGTGCGCGCTGTGGGCGATTATCAGTTCTTTTGCCAGACATATTTCCCGCATTACGTTCCAACACCGTATTTTTCGCTGTTTCAGCAGTTCGCATTCAAGCGCCTCCCGGAAGTGATTGATGGCCCGAGAGATGGCCGCGAAGTTCACGAAGCACCTCGCGGCGAAGCGAAATCTACTTACGAAACCCAGCTTAACGCTCTGTGGAACATTTGCCGCGCTAATTACCTTGCTGAACTTGTTCCCCATGCCTCGAAAAAGGCGCGGAAGTGGATGATTGGCATCGTGATGAATACGCTGGAGCAGTCCGCCGAAATGCTGGAATCAATCAAGGCCGAGTTGGATAGCAATCCGCGTATCGCAGCGGATTTTCCGAAGGCGTGCGGACGGGGGCGTACCTGGCAGGCAACAACGATCATTACTGCCAATGGAATCAAGATTCGTGTCGGTGGCACAGGCAAGAAAATGCGCGGCATGAAGAACGGCCCACACCGCCCTGACCTGATTTATCTTGACGACTTGGAGAACGATGAAAACGTCCGAGACAAAGAGCAGCGCGACAAGGTAGAAGACTTTGTGCTGAAGGCCATTCTTGGCCTGGCCGGCCCAGCCGGTGGCATGGATGTGTTCTGGGTCGGCACCAGTCTTCACTACGACGCCGCGATCAATCGCGTTTCTCGTAAGCCAGGCTGGCGCCGAAAGGTGTTCAAGTCATTTATGCAGTGGCCTGATCGCATGGATTTATGGGAGAAGTGGGAGGGTATTTATGCCACTTCTTCGGAAGATGAAGATGAGCGTGAAGCCGCCGAGGCCGAAGCACTGGCCTTTTATGAGGCCAATAAAGAAGCAATGAATGCCGGCGCCATCGTGTCCTGGCCGGAAGTGCGCCCGATATATCGCCTGATGTGCATGCGAGCTATCGACCACGATGCGTTCAACCAGGAACAGCAGAACGAAGCCGGCAACGATGACACGGCACCGTTCAAGACGCTGCAATTTTGGGTAGATCGCCGTAATGATTGGCTGTTCTTTGGTGCCATTGATCCTTCGTTGGGAAAGAAGAACAAAAAGAACGATCCATCTGCAATCCTGGTCGGAGGGTTGAATCGGCAAACGATGGTGCTGGATGTGGTTGAGGCCGATATCTGCCGGCGCGTTCCTGATCTGATCATCAGTAGAGCTATCGAACTGGAAATCGAGTACAGGTGTTTGGCCTGGGGGGTAGAGACCGTCCAATTCCAGGAATTCATGTACACCGAACTGTTGAAGCGTGCCGCGCTGGAAGGCATTGCCTTTCCGGGGGTAGGCATGGATGAGAGCGTGGAAAAGGAACTGCGAATTATCAGCCTGCAGCCGCACGTACGCAACGGAAAAATTCGCGCCCACCGTTCGCAAAGCACTTTGATTGAGCAGTTTAAATTCTGGCCGGAAGCCTCGCACGATGACGGCCCGGATGCCTTGGAAAAACTCTGGCGCCTGGCAAACCAATATAGCGGCGGCGAGTGGTTGTACACCTCTGCCGCACCGTTACGGCGGGATCGCCGTAGTACTAGCCGCGTCAGCGGCCACTCTGACGATTGGGATGATGATGATTAAAGGAATTACCGCCATGCTGTCTCGCGCCAATAAAGTGGTGCGTACCGGTCTGGATAAATTGCAAGCAGGCGCCCGTTCCACGCAGGGCAATACGCTTAATTATGCGTCGGTCAACACGCTTGACCCATCTCGCCTGGCATCCGCTTTCGCGGCAGCCGATGAAGGCTTCATTACCGATCAAGCTGCGCTCTTCGAGCTGGTGGAAGAGCAAGATCCTCATATCTTTTCGGAATTGGCGAAACGCCGCCGTTCCGTGACGGGCCTGGGATGGCAATTGCAACCGGATGACGACGCAAACCAATCCGAACTGGATCGCACCACCGAGTTGGCCGACATGCTGCGCAATATTCCGCGCTTTGAAGATGCGCAATACGATCTGACGGATTCTGTCGGCAAGGGATTCTCGGCGCTGGAGATCGACTGGAAACCAGGTAGTACTTGGCTACCGCAGAATCTGTTTTTGGTGCCGCAGCGGATGTTTCAGATTGACCGTACAACGGGCGAAATGCAGTTTCTGAAAATGGGGATGCCGGAACCACTGCGGCCGTGGGGATGGATCATCCATGAGCATCGCGCCAAATCGGGTTACATCGAACAGGCAGCGCTTTTCCGTGTTCTGGCCTGGACTTATGCCTATAAGGCGTACAACGTGCGCGATATGCAACGCTTTCTGGAGGTCTATGGCTTGCCGTTGCGACTGGGTAAATATCCTGGCGGCATCCAACCCAAACAGCGCGACGAACTGCTGCGCGCCGTGCGCAACATCGGCCACGATGGCGCTGGCGTCATCCCCGACACAATGAAAATTGAATTCGTCCAGGCGACGAAGACTGGCACGGTGTCTGACTTCCTGTCGGCCATTGAATATTGGGAGCGTAAGCAGTCGCTGGCGATCCTGGGTGGCACGCTGACCAGCCAAGCCGATGGCAAGACTTCGACCAATGCCCTGGGAGCGATTCACGACAAAGTGCGGCGCGAGATCATGTTGCACGATGCGCGCCAGATCACTCCCAGCATCAATAACTACTTGGTACGGCCTATTGCGCTGGTCAATGGCATGTTCCCTGAAGATCGCCTGCCGAAATTCTGCTATCTGACGGAAGAAACTGTCGATCAGAGCAAGATGGCCGATGTGCTGACCAAAGCCGCCGATATCGGCATGGAGATTGATGTCGAATATGCGCACCAGGTGATGCAGATTCCTCGGGCGGACAAGAAAGCGAAAATGCTGGTGCCATCTAGCCGGGCTGTTCCTCAGACACCTGCAGGCGCTTTGACACGCCTGGCTGCACTCACCGCCAGTCGTCAAGCCGATCCTGATGTCGCATCGGCTTACACGGCCCAACTGGCGGCGCTGTGCGCGCCTATGGAGCAAAAGGCTATCCAGCAGATCGCCGCCATCATTGCCGAGTCTGGTGGCTTTGAAGAAGCGGTAACCAGGATCGAAGCCTTGAGCGCCAATAACCCGGCCTGGGCGCAAGCGATGGCGCTGGGTATGGAAGCTGCCACGCTGGCCGGCATGGCGGCTGTCGCATCCGATGGTGAGGAATAGGTATGGCGGCTTCTCCGGCACGCCTGCAGTTCTCAGAGGCGATCGATTTTTTTAAAGGGAAGCTGCGCCTGCCATCGTCTGGCTGGACGGACATTTACCAGCAGCAGCATAGCCATGCCTTCATCGTTGCCGGTGCCGCTAACGATGCTCTGGTCGAAGATTTTTACAACGCTGTGCGCCAGGCGCAGGAAGGTGGCACCGGTTATCCGGCGTTTCGCCAGCGGTTCGGGGAGATCACCGCCAAGTATGGCTGGGCGCACAATGGTTCGCCTGGCTGGCGCAGCAAAGTGATCTACGATACCAATATCACCCAGGCGTACAACGCCGGCCGCTATAAGCAGATGATGGATGTGGTGCATCTGCGGCCATTTTGGGAGTATGTACACACCAGTACCGAGCATCCGAGACTGCATCACTTGGCCTGGAACGGTACCATCCTGCCAGCAGATAGCCCCTGGTGGAATACACATTTCGCATCAAACGGCTGGGGCTGTAAGTGCAAGATTATCTCGCTGTCACGTGGCGAGGCAAAACGCCGGTGGGAAGCGAAAGGGAATGCCGGGCCAGACGATCCGCCACCGATTGAATGGGAAGAGCGCATCGTTGGCAAGAATGGCAGCAATCCGCGCACGGTACGCGTTCCCAAGGGCATCGATCCAGGCTTTGCCTATAACCCTGGCAAAGCCTGGCTGGAACCGCAAACTGTACCGCCGCTGCAAGGCTATGGCGCTGTGCTGAAGGAGCGTGGCGCAAGCTGGCCGACAGGTTTTACGCCGCCGGCCGCACCGGTACCAACCTCGGTGCCGAAAAGCCTGCTGCTGGCACCGAATACGCCTCCCGAAGCTGCTGTAAAGGAATTTCTGGATGTCTTTGGTGCCAGCATGGAGCGCGGCGCTGCTTTTACCGATGCGGCCGGCACTACGATGGCAATCACCAAGGCACTGTTCCAGGACGGCGCCGGTGAACTCAAGTGGCTGACCAATCCCGACAAGGCTTCCAGGCTGGAATACACCTACTTGCTGGCGATGACGCTGGTCGAACCGGATGAAATTTGGTGGAACTGGGAAAAATCCCGCGCCGAGAATGGCCGCTGGCTGCTCAAGCGCCGATATTTACGCGCTTTCGAGCTGGAAGGCAGCGGTGAATATGGGGTGGTAGCGTTTGAATGGGGAAGAACCGGCTGGACAGGCTCTACAGCGTTCGTTCCTGACCGGAAAAGCCCGGAAAATCGGGCCGCTTACTTCGACCGGCAGCGTATCGGCCGCTTGCTGTTCAAGAAATAAAAAACGCGGCCACTGTCCTGGGCCGCGTCATGTGGCCGCATTGTGGAGGGGCTGGACAGAGCCGCTCTCGCTGGCACCACAGGAGCAATCTTATGCAATTTACCGTTGAATTTCAAGCTGACCACCTGACGGCCGTCATGGAGGTGATTCGCCAGGAGGTAGCCACGCCCCAGCAGATGCTGGGCAGCATTGGCGAAACGCTGTACAACGCCAACCAGCACCGCCACGCCCAAGGCTTGGCGCCCGATGGGTCGCCTTGGAAGCCGCTGGCACCAATGACGCTCGCCAACCGCCGGGGAAGCCGCATGCTCTACGGCCACGGCGATATGCTCGGCAGCTTCAATTATCAGGTGCAGGGTAACAACTTGCGACTGGGGTTCAGCGATCAAAAGGCGGTGTGGCACCATGATGGGACGCGCCCATATGTCATTATCCCGAAAAAGGCAAAGGCGCTGGCTTTCGCAGGGATGTTTAGAAAGCGGGTGAATCATCCCGGTCTGCCATCCCGGAAACTCGTTGGGTTCCCGGCCTCGGATCAGCAATTGACCGGTGAACTGATTCAAGACCATTTGACGCTGGTTTTAAATCGGGTTCGACGCCCGGGCAAATGATCTTTAAAGATTGCTGCCTGGATGGAAAAGTCGGTATAAATTAGGAGTGTGGCGGTCGAATATTTGGAGTTTTCTCGGTATTTATTCCGATTTATTTCCCGCTTTTATCCCAAAATCAAAATTTATTCCCAAAAGCAGGATTCCAGCAGCGGCGCGGGTTTCCTCAAAATCTTCGGGCCAAAACCTATCCCATTTCTTGGACTACCCTACTCCGCTGCCGGAGGAGGGAGCGGGCAAGAAGGAGCGCAAGGTGGAACGCGCGCCCCTGTGATGCGCAGCAAATAAGTTGCTGTCGTGCATTGTGTGGCCGCACGGGCGATAGCGCCCAAGGTATGATGCAAAGGCTTGCGGATTTGCCCCGAAAGCAAGACGGGCGGAATACGAGCCGCGCCGGAGCGGGCTAAGTTTTACGTAAAAATCCTCCTAAACTACTTGCTCAAGCGGCCAATGCTGGATAGCATCTGCACTAAATAAAAAAACACTCGTGCTTTTTTTTGCTGTGCGCGCCAAAGCAATGACATCAAATCAACGCTCAGCCCAGCGCAAGTTCTGATCGGAGACAGAGGTACAACATGGAAAAATTCTGGCTTGCTTCCTACCCCGCGGGCGTGCCTGCCGAGATCGATCCCGGCCGCTACGGCTCGCTGGTGCAGATGATCGACGAAGCCTTCGCCAAGTATGCCGACCGCAACGCCTACGTCTGCATGGGCAAGTACCTGAGCTACGCCGAACTGGATCGGCTGTCGCGCCAACTGGGCGCATGGCTGCAAGGGCGGGGCCTGCAAAAGGGCGCGCGCGTGGCGATCATGATGCCCAACGTGCTGCAATACCCGATCGCGATCGCCGCCATCCTGCGAGCCGGATACACCGTGGTCAACGTCAACCCGCTGTACACCCCGCGCGAACTGGAGCACCAGTTGAAGGACTCGGGCGCCGAAGCCATCTTCGTGCTGGAAAACTTCGCCTGCACGCTGCAGAAGGTGGTGGCGAACACCCGCATCAAGCACATCGTGGTCGCCAGCATGGGTGAGTTGCTGGGCGCCGTGAAGGGCGCCATCGTCAACATGGTGGTGCGCCATGTGAAGAAGATGGTGCCGGCCTGGTCCCTGCCGCATGCCGTCACGTTCAGCCAGGCGCTGAAGCAGGCCGCCGGCAAGCAGCTGCAGCCGGTCAAGCTGGGCCACGACGACATCGCCTTCCTGCAATACACCGGCGGCACCACCGGCGTGGCCAAGGGCGCCGTGCTGACGCATCGCAACCTGGTGGCCAATGTGCTGCAGGCCGAAGAATGGCTGACCCCGGCGCTGAAATCGGGCAAGCCGATCGACCAGCTGGTGTTCGTCTGCGCGCTGCCGCTGTACCACATCTTCGCGCTGACGGTGTGCAACATGCTGGGTACGCGCGAAGGCGCGCTGAACCTGCTGATCCCCAACCCGCGCGACATTCCCGGCTTCGTCAAGGAGCTGGCCAAGTACCAGGTCAATACCTTCCCGGCGGTCAACACGCTGTATAACGCGCTGCTCAACAACGCCGAATTCGCCAAGCTGGATTTCTCCGGCTACCGCTGCTGCGTGGGCGGCGGCATGGCGGTGCAAAAGGGCGTGGCCGACAAATGGAAGGCGCTGACCGGCTGCCCCATCATCGAAGGCTACGGCTTGTCCGAGACTTCCCCGATCGCCAGCGCCAATCCGTGCACCATCGAGGAGTACAGCGGCACCATCGGCCTGCCGCTGTCGTCCACCGACATCGCCATCCTGGACGACAACGGCCAGCCGGTGCCGCTGGGCCAGCCGGGCGAGATCGCCATCCGCGGCCCGCAGGTGATGGCCGGCTACTGGCAGCGCCCGGACGAGACCGCCAAGGTCATGACCGATGACGGTTTCTTCAAGACCGGCGACATCGGCGTGATGGACGAGCGCGGCTATACCAGGATCGTCGACCGCAAGAAGGACATGATCCTGGTCTCCGGCTTCAACGTTTATCCCAACGAGATCGAAGGCGTGGTGGCGCAGCATCCGGGCGTGCTGGAATGCGCCTGCGTGGGCGTGCCCGATGAGCACACCGGCGAGGCGGTCAAGCTGTTCGTGGTGCGCAAGGACAAGTCGCTCACCGTCGAGCAGCTGATGGCGTATTGCAAGGAACAGTTCACCGGCTACAAGAAGCCCAAGTACATCGAGTTCCGCGACGAGCTGCCCAAGACCAACGTCGGCAAGATCCTGCGCCGCGAGCTGCGCGACGAGCAGAAGAAGCCGGAGGCGGAAAAGAAGGCGGCCTGATGCCGCGTCCGGCGCCAGGCCGGATTCAGATAAAAAAGCGCCGCTGCGACGGTATTCGCAGCGGCGCTTTTTTTCGTCGTCGTCCCGGGCATGGCGGGGACGGCAACAGGAGGATCAGGCTGTTTCGCAAGCCCGTAATGCGGCGATGAACGCCTTGGCATTGGCCCCGACTTCCTGCGCGCTCAGCCCGGGCTTGTACAACGCCGAACCCAGGCCGAAGGCGCTGGCGCCGGCCTGCAGGAAGGCTTTCAGATTGTCCGGCGTGATCCCGCCCACCGGCGCCAGCACCACATTGGCCGGCACCACCGCGCGCCAGGCCTTGACCACGGCCGGGCCCAATTGCTCTGCCGGGAACATCTTGAGGATGTCGGCGCCGGCCGCCAGCGCGGCGAAGGCCTCGGTGACGGTGGCCACGCCCGGCGCGCTGGCCAGGCCGGCATCGGTGGCGGCCCGGATCACGGCCGGGTCGCTGTGCGGCATCACGATCAACTGGCCGCCCGCGCCCGCCACCTGCTGCACCTGGGCCGGCGACATCACGGTGCCGGCGCCGACCACGCAGTCGGCCGGCAAGGTGCTGCGCAGGATGCGGATGCTCTCCAGCGGTTCGGGCGAGTTCAGCGGGACTTCGATGATGCGGAACCCGGCATCGTAGATGGCGCGGCTGATCGCCTCCACCTCGTCGGGGCGTACCCCGCGCAGGATGGCGATGAGCCGGCATTGCTTCATGGCTTCTTTGAACATGGCTTCTTTCCTTTCTTTATCGCGTTAGCGCACCAGTCCCGCTTGCACGGCGATCTTCCACAGGCCGCGTTCGGTCGCTTGCGCCGCGATGCCGACATGGCTGTAGCCGTGGATCGCCAGCGCCTGCCGGTAACGCTCGCACAGCTTGCCGTCGCCGATCAGCACGATGCGCGGGGCGGCGTCCAGCTTTGCCGCCGCGCGGCTGCCGCGCAGCGCCGCCAGCTCATGGCCGATCAGCAGGCCGGACAGGTAGTCGGCCTGGGCCGCGCCGTCCAGCGCGCCGGTCAGCCCCAGCGTGCGCGTGCTGAAGACGGTCGACAGCACGCCGTTGATGCCGTCGCCGCCGGCGGCTACCCGTACTCCGCGTTCGAAGGCTTGCGGGTTGAAATCCGCGCCGCGCTGCATGGTGCGGCCGAGGATGGTATGCGAGGACAGGGCGGCATAGGCCTCGCCGGTCATGAAGGTGTCGAAGTGTATGAAGCGTTCGCCGGCGATGCGCACCCACTTGGAATGCGTGCCGGGCAGGCCGATCAGCAGTTCCTCGCCGGCGCCGTCCTGCAGCGCCCCGACCACCTGCGTTTCTTCGCCGCGCATGACGTTGGGCAGCGCGCCGCGCTCGATCAGTCCGGGCACGATGTGCAGCACGGCGCCGCCGCGGGTGGGAACCGCGGTCAGGCCGGCGCCGATGTCGGCGATGCGCAGCGGCACGTCGAGATAGGGGGCTTCGCGCCAGCCCTGGGCGCTGCCGACCATGCCGGCGGCCATCACGGGAACCGCCGGCGCATCCTGCAGCCAGTCGCCGCAGGCCTCGCTGAAGGCTTGTTCGAAACCGGCCTTGGCGCCGGCGGCCGAGGCCTCGACCACCGGCAGGTTCATGATGCCCCAGGGCAGCGCGCGCTTGTCCAGCACCGTGCCGTCGCTGCCCAGCCGATAGGCGCGCAGCGACGAGGTGCCCCAGTCGAGCGCGATCAGTTTGGTGGTGTCAGCCATGGCCGTCGCTTCAGTTCGGCACCGGCGTGAGCACCGGCTTGCCGGCGAAGTGCGCCTGCAGGTTGTTGAAGGCGAGGTCGGCCATCGCGGTGCGCGTGACCAGCGTGCCGCTGGCCATGTGCGGGGTCAGCACCACATTGTCCAGCGCCGCCAGTTCGGCCGGGATGTTGGGTTCGTTCTCGAACACGTCCAGGCCGGCGCCGGCGATCTTGCCCTCCTTGAGCGCGCGGGTGAGCGCTGCTTCATCCACCACCGAGCCGCGCGCCACGTTGATCAGGAAGCCTTTCGGTCCCAGCGCCTCCAGCACCTCGGCATTGACCAGGGCGCGCGTGCCGGCGCCGCCGGGCGTGATCATCACCAGGAAGTCGACCGCCGCCGCCAGCGACTTGATGTCGCCGTAGTAGGTATAGGGCACGTCCTTTTTCGAACGGTTGTGGTACGCGATATCCATGTCGAAGCCGGCGGCGCGCCGGGCGATCGCTTCGCCGATGCGGCCCAGGCCGACGATGCCCAGTTTGGCGCCGCTGACCTTGGTGGTGAAGGGGAAGGGGCCGTTCTTCCATTCGCCGCCGCGGGCGAAACGGTCGGCGCGCACCACGTTGCGGGCGGTGGCCAGCAGCAGGGCGATGGCCATGTCGGCGACGTCGTCGGTGAGCACGTCGGGCGTATGCGTGACATGGATGCCGCGTTCGCGCGCGGCGGGCACGTCGACGCCGTCATAGCCGACACCGAACACCGAGACGATCTCCAGCGCCGGGAAGCGCGCCATCAATTCGCGCGGCACCCTGGCCTCGCCGTTGGCGGCGATGGCGCGGATGGATGGGGCGATCTGCTGGAGCTTCTCTTCGCTCAGGCCGTCGAGCAGGTTGTGGCAGTTGAAATTGTCGTGCAGCAGTTGCATCAGGTGTTGCGGCAGGCGTGCGACGATCAGGACATCGGGGCGGGAAGAAGTGGCGGAAGACATGACGGAAATCGGGTGACGATGAATGAGGGGAGTGTAACGATACAAACTAAGCGCGGCCCGCGTGCTGAATTCTTTTCAACATTGCGGCCGCGCCTGCCATCAAACGGCTTGCCAGCCGCCGCCCAGGTCCTGCGGGAGATTCATGTCGCCGTCGCCATCGGCGTCCTGCTCCAGCGGCGGCAGCGGGCGCGGCTTGCGGTTCTCGTCGGTGGCGACATAGGTGAGGGTGGCTTCGGTGACCTTGACGATCTCGGTCTGCAGGCGGTTGCGCTCGGCATATACCTCGACATTGACGGTGATGGAGGTGTTGCCGACCTTGACGATGTCGGCGTAGAAGGACAGCAGGTCGCCCACGAACACCGGATTCTTGAACAGGAATGAATTGACGGCGATGGTGGCCACGCGGCCGTTGGCGCGGCGCGTGGCGGGCAGCGAGCCGGCCACGTCGACCTGGGCCATGATCCAGCCGCCGAAGACGTCGCCGTACACGTTGGCGTCGGCCGGCATGGGCATGACGCGCAATTGCGGGGATTTGCCGGCGGGCAGCCGGGTTCGGGTCGGTGTGGTCATGGTTTTTCCCTTGAGAGCGTGAAGTCCTGCGGACTCTTATAATTCCAGTTTCAATTTCGCTGGCGCGAATGCCTAGTTTATCGGATGTTGCTTCGCTACAGCGGGCCTTGCCGCCGTTGACGGCACGTTTTGCCAGCCATTTTTAGCCATCCCATGCGCCGCCATCCCCATCCCTCCTCTTCGCCAACCAATGCTGCGCCGCGTCAACGCAGCGACTGGGCCGTCGTCAAGACGCTGCTGCCCTACCTGTGGACCTATAAATGGCGCGTGATGCTGGCGCTGGCCTTCCTGGTCGGCGCCAAGCTGGCCAATGTGGGCGTGCCGCTGATCCTGAAGAAGCTGGTCGACCAGATGAGCGTGAGCGCTGCGCATCCACAAGCCTTGCTGGTGCTGCCGCTGGGTTTGCTGGTCGCCTACGGTGCATTGCGGCTGGCAACCTCGGTCTTCACGGAACTGCGCGAACTGATGTTCGCGCGCGTGACCCAGCGCGCGGTGCGCACCATCGCGCTGCAGGTGTTCCGGCACCTGCACGCCTTGTCGCTGCGTTTCCACCTGAACCGGCAGACCGGCGGCATGACGCGCGACATCGAGCGCGGCACGCGCGGCGTTTCCACGCTGGTGTCGTACACGCTGTTTTCGATCTTGCCGACCATCATCGAAATCGTGCTGGTGCTGGCCTACCTGATGCTGCATTACGACATCTGGTTCTCCGCCATCACGGCCGGCGCGTTAGCGCTGTACATCCTGTTTACGATCACGGTCACCGAATGGCGCACGCATTTCCGCCGCACCATGAACGACCTGGATTCGCGCGCCAACACCCGCGCCATCGATTCGTTGCTCAACTACGAGACGGTCAAGTATTTCGGCAATGAGGATTTCGAGGCGCGCCGCTACGACGAAGGCCTGCAGCGCTACGAGCGCGCCGCGGTCAAGTCACAGAGTTCGCTGTCGCTGTTGAACACCGGCCAGTCGGCCATCATCGCCATCGCGGTCACGCTGATCCTGTGGCGCGCCACGGTGGGCGTGATCGACGGCACCATGACGCTGGGCGACATGGTGCTGGTCAACGCCTTCATGATCCAGCTCTACATCCCGCTCAATTTCCTGGGCGTGCTCTACCGCGAGATCAAGCAGAGCCTGGCGGACATGGAGCGCCTGTTCGCGCTGCTGGAAGAGAACCGCGAAGTGGCCGACGGCGCCGCTGCCGCGCCGCTCAGGACGCAGGGCGCGGCGCTGCGATTCGAGCATGTCGATTTCAGCTACGAGAGCAAGCGCCAGATCCTGTTCGACGTCGATTTCACGGTGCCGGCCGGCACCACGACCGCGGTGGTCGGCCACAGCGGTTCGGGCAAATCGACGCTGTCGCGGCTGCTGTACCGCTTCTACGATGTCGACCGCGGGGCCATCCGCATCGACGGCCAGGACCTGCGCGAGGTGACGCAGGCTTCGCTGCGCCAGGCCATCGGCATCGTGCCGCAGGACACGGTCCTGTTCAACGACACTATCGAATACAACATCGCCTACGGCAAGCCGGGCGCCGGCCGCGAGCAGATCGTGGCGGCCGCCAAGGCGGCCTACATCCATGAGTTCATCGAATCGCTGCCGGACGGTTACGCCACCATGGTGGGCGAGCGGGGCCTGAAGCTGTCGGGTGGCGAAAAGCAGCGCGTGGCGATCGCGCGCACGCTGCTGAAGGATCCGGCCATCCTGATCTTCGATGAGGCCACGTCGGCGCTGGATTCGCGCGCCGAGCAGGCGATCCAGCAGCAACTGTCGGACATTGCGCGCGAGCGCACCACGCTGGTCATCGCGCATCGCTTGTCGACCATCGTGGATGCCGACCAGATCCTGGTGCTGGACCATGGCCGCATCGTCGAGCGCGGCACGCATGCCGGGCTGTTGATGGCCGGCGGCCTGTACGCCCAGATGTGGCTGCGCCAGCAGGCCGGCGCCGACGACGAGGGGGCTTCGCCTTTGCCGGATGCGCCTGTGGACAAGCCGGCGGCGGATGACGGCGGCGAACCTAGCGTTCTGATGCCGGCGGCCAGCCGTTAAGAGGTGCTGGCGTAGCGGTGGGCGCTGCGGCACAATTCGGCCATTCGCATCATCGCATCAACAATTCCGATAAGAACGAAAAGTGGGCGGGCAATGGAAAGCAAATGGCTTGAAGATTTCGTCTCCCTGGCTGAAACCCGCAGTTTCAGCCGTTCCGCCGATTTGCGGCATGTCACGCAGCCGGCTTTCTCGCGCCGCATCCAGTCGCTGGAGGCCTGGCTGGGGGCCGACCTGATCGACCGCACTTCCTACCCGACCCGGCTGACCGCGGCGGGCGAAGTGTTCTACGAGCAGGCGGTGGAGATGCTGGGGCAGATCAACAACACCCGCGCGCTGCTGCGCGGCAAGCGCCCGACGGCGCAGACCACCATCGATTTTGCGGTGCCGCATACGCTTTCGCTGACCTACATGCCCAAGTGGCTCAGCGCGCTGGAGTCCGGTTTCGGTTCCATCAACACGCGCCTGATCGCCCTGAACGTGCACGACGCGGTGATGACTATCGTCGAGGGCGGCTGCGACCTGCTGCTGTGCTACCACCACCCGCGCCAGCCGGTGCAGCTCGATGCCAGCCGCTACGATATGCTGACCATGGGTACCGAGACGCTGCGCCCGTACTCGCGCTGCGACCGCAACGGCAAGCCCGATTACGTGTTCCCCGGCACCTCCAAGGATCCGGTGCCGTTCCTCTCCTATACCAGCAACGCCTACCTGGGCCGCATGGTGGAACTGATGATGTCGGATGTGAAGCGTCCGCTGCACCTGCTCAAGCACTATGAGACCGACATGTCGGAAAGCCTGAAGATGATGGCGCTGGAGGGGCACGGCGTGGCCTTCCTGCCGGAGTCGTCGGTGGTGCGCGAAGTGCGCAACCGGCAGCTGGCGCGCACCGATGGACCGGCCGGCGAATGGGAGGTCGAGATGGAAATCCGCCTGTACCGTGAGCGGCCCACTGCGCAGCGCGTCGGCAAGGCCCTGGTGGCGCGCCTGTGGGAGTACCTGGTGGAACAGGATGAGGCGCGCGCCGGACGGCAAAAGGGCGGGGCGCAGAAGCAGGCGCGCGGCGCCGCAAAGCGCGCTTCCTGAGCCGGAAGAGGCGTTCGGATGGTTATGCATCCTATGCATAGTTACATGTGCATAAAGCATTAGCCTTGCATTGTCGCGCTGGCTACGATGGCGTCGCTGATTCGGACGGAGAGAATTTCCCGTTCTTGCGCGATGCAATATCCGCGGGAGCGATAAGCCTTGATCGTTGGCTGTGGCGGAGTACCATGCTCAGCAGGTCCCGATTTCTTTGCAGCGTCTTGAACAGCACGGCAAACCAAAGGAGCGATGCATCATGTCGAACGTACCTAACCACGAAGTGCCTTCCTACCTCGTCCCGCACGGCATCGGTCCGTGGGGCGTCTACCTTGAGCAGATCGACCGCGTGACGCCCTACCTGGGCTCGCTGGCGCGCTGGGTGGAAACCCTGAAGCGTCCCAAGCGCATGCTGGTGGTCGACGTCCCCATCGAGCGCGACGACGGCACCATCGCCCACTTCGAAGGCTATCGCGTCCAGCACAATACTTCGCGCGGCCCCGGCAAGGGCGGCGTGCGTTTCCACCAGGATGTGACGCTGTCGGAAGTGATGGCGCTGTCGGCCTGGATGACCATCAAGAACGCGGCGGTGAACGTTCCCTACGGCGGCGCCAAGGGCGGTATCCGCGTCGATCCCAAGACCCTCTCGCGCGGCGAACTGCAGCGCGTCACCCGTCGCTACACCAGCGAAATCGGCATCATCATCGGCCCCAACAAGGACATCCCGGCGCCGGACGTGAACACCGATTCGCAGATCATGGCGTGGATGATGGACACCTACTCCATGAACCAGGGCAGCACCTCTTCGGGCGTGGTGACCGGCAAGCCGATCTCGCTGGGCGGCAGCCTGGGTCGCCATGAAGCGACCGGCCGCGGCGTGTTCGTGGTGGGCTGCGAAGCGGCCGCCAAGCGCAACCTGGAGATCAAGGATGCCAAGGTCGCCGTGCAAGGTTTCGGCAACGTCGGCGGCATCGCCGCGCGCCTGTTCGCCGAAGCCGGCGCCAAGGTGGTGGCGGTGCAGGACCATGTGACGACCGTCTTCAACGCCGGCGGCCTGGATATCCCGGCGCTGCAGACCTATGTGGCGCAGAACGGCAGCGTGAAGGGCTTCGCCGGCGCTGACGAGATCTCCGACCGCGCACAGTTCTGGTCGGTCGACTGCGACATCCTGGTGCCTGCCGCGCTGGAACAGCAGATCACCGAAGCCAATGCCGGCAACATCAAGGCCAAGATCATCCTGGAAGGCGCCAACGGCCCGACCACGCCGGCGGCCGACGACATCCTGCGCGACAAGGGCGTGCTGATCGTGCCCGACGTGATCGCCAACGCCGGCGGCGTGACGGTGAGCTACTTCGAGTGGGTGCAGGATTTCTCCAGCTTCTTCTGGACCGAGGACGAGATCAACCTGCGCCTGACCCGCATCATGCGCGAAGCCTTCGCGGCCGTGTGGCAGCTGGCCGACGACAAGAAGGTGTCGTTGCGTACGGCGGCGTTCATCGTGGCTTGCACACGCGTGCTGCAGGCGCGTGAAATGCGAGGTTTGTACCCGTAATCGGGCTTTGTTCCAAATATTGGCAGCCAAGGCGGCAATATAAGATCGCCGGCTGCGTAAAGCGGTAAGGGAGGAGACGTGGTTCGTGCGCGCGCGCGCACCGGCGGCGCTGATGCCGTGCGGTGCGCCAAACTGTCCATGGCGGTGCTGGCATGCTTGTGCCTGGCGCCGTTGTCGGCGCACGCCGAAAGCACGCTGGACAAGATCCGGCGCACCGGCACGATGGTGATCGCTTATCCGGCCAGCCACTTCCCTTTCGCCGAGGCCGATGGCGACGGCAAGGCCGCAGGGTATTCCATCGAGATTTGCCGCAAGATCGCCGACGCGGTGCGGCGCGAAACCAGGCTTTCCCAGTTGCAGGTCAGGTACCTGCAGGTCGACGTCGATGGCCGCTTCGAGGCCATTTCCAGCGGCGCCGCCGACATCGAGTGCGGCTCGACCACCAGCAACGCTTCGCGCAGAAGCCGTTTCGATTTCACCATTCCCCACTTTTATACGACTACGCGCATGTTGGTGCGCAAGGACTCGGGCATCCGCTCGTGGCTCGACATGCGCGGCAAACGCATGGTGACGCTGCGCGGCAGCGCGGTCTTGCCGTATGTGAAGGCGCGCGATGCCGCGGGCGTGCTCGGCATGCGCTGGATCGAGACCGCGACGGATGCGGATGCCATGGCAATGGTGGCGGATGGGCGCGCCGACGCCTATGCCGATGACGATGTGCTGCTGTATTCATACCGCACCGACATGAAGAATCCGGACTCCCTTGAGATCGTCGGCGAGGCGTTGTCGGTCGACCCTTATGCCATGATGATGCGCAAGGACGACGCCGCGTTCAAGGCGGTGGTCGATCGCGAGATGGCGCGCATGATTTTCGACGGCGAGATCTACGGCATGTACGATCGCTGGTTCATGCGGCCGGCGGGAGCGCGCAAACGGACCTTGAATCTGCCGATGGGATACGTGTTGCGGGATTCGTTCCGCTTCCCATCGGACAAGATCACGCAGTAAATGGCTTTTCTGGCATGGATATTGCTGTGAAAAGGGCTGGTTGTGGCGGTCATGGGCATGAATCCGCCGGAGGCGATGCCGCGAAAGCATGACCGGCGAAGCCGGATGCTCATGTAAGATGGCATGCGCTATCCATCGGGGAAGTGGCCGCCGCGGTGCGGTCCGATGATGGAAGCTGTCGAAGTAATGGGAATATTGGCGCACTGCGGGATGGATGGCGCGGACATATGTCGTAAAATGCCGCCCGCCGCATGTAGCCATGGAAGATCACTGCTGTGTGCCGGGCCGCTGCCATCGATGGCGGCGACGGACGCAAGCGGATGAAAAAAAGCCAGCGAAGATATGGCATCGATAATAAAAAACAGGCATGGCAACAGGGCCGGCAAGCCTTGCTCCATCAGCGGCTCAGGCTGTTTTTGGAATAGGGCTTTTGGTACACTACGTAAAAATTTTTCCAGGAGGTCACACAATGAAGTTATTGAAGCTAGCAGGGGTTTTGGTCGGTGCAAGCGTGCTGATGGGTTCGGTTCATGCAGAGGAATTTTCCGGCCGTCTGAAGAAGATCAAGGACTCCGGCACCCTGACTCTGGGCGTGCGCGATTCCTCGATTCCGTTCTCCTACCTCGATGACAAGCAGTCCTACCAGGGCTACTCGATCGACCTGTGCCTGAAGGCCGCTACCGCGATCCAGAAGAAGCTGGGCCTGACTTCGCTCAACATCAAGATGGTTCCGGTGACTTCGGCTACCCGTATCCCGCTGATCGCCAACGGCACCACCGACATTTCCTGCGACTCCGCCACCAACAACATGGAGCGCCAGAAGCAGGTGTCCTTCTCGGTGACCGAGTTCGTGACCGCCAACCGTTTCCTGTCGAAGAAGGCCGCGAACCTGAAGACCCTGGACGACCTGAAGGGCAAGACCATCGTGTCGACCTCGGGCACTTCCAACCTGAAGCAGATCACTTCCCTGAACACGGAACGCAACCTGGGCATGAACATCCTGGCTGCCAAGGACCACGCCGAAGCCTTCCTGATGGTGGAAACCGGCCGTGCCGCCGCGTTCGTGATGGATGACATCCTGCTGGCCGGCCTGGCCGCCAACTCCAAGGCGCCGGGCGACTACCAGATCTCCGCGGAAGCGCTGTCGGTCGAGCCGTACGGCCTGATCCTGCCGAAGGGCGACGACGCCTTCAAGAAGGTGGTCGACGATGCCCTGACCGTGGTCTACAAGGGCGACGAGATCAAGAAGATCTATGGCAAGTGGTTCACCTCGCCGATCCCGCCCAAGGGCATCAACCTGAACGTGCCGATGAGCAAGGAACTGCTGGCCGTGCTGGCCAAGCCGACCGATTCGGGCGAGCCGTCCGCTTATGCGGTGGTTCCGGAAGCGCAGAAGAAATCGGCCGGCAAGAAGTAATCGGCTGATTGCCTTTGCGCAATGGGCGATGGAGCGGGGCGACCCGTTCCATCGCAAGACGGATAGCCCGTCTTGACGAAACGGGGGGCCTTGTCCCCCGTTTTGTTTAACCGGCCGGCGAAGACGGTTGCCGCGTGCAATCGCCTTTATCCACAGCGGCCGGTGACTGACCGGAATAGCCAGGGCGCGACATTTGCCTGGTGATCGCGCCTGACAGACAGACTCGAAACAAAAGACGAGGCCACATATGCATTACAACTGGAACTGGGGAATCTTCTGGGAGATGTCTCCCGACGGCATCCCCTATATCGATACCCTGATGGCGGGCCTGAAATGGACCATCGCGACAGCGGTATCCGCCTGGATCATGGCGCTGATCCTCGGCACCATCGCCGGCACCATCCGCACAACAACAAAACCATGGGCCGTGCGCCTTGCCAACGGCTACGTGGAACTTTTCCGCAACATCCCCCTGCTGGTGCAGATGTTCCTCTGGTATTTCGTGATGCCGGAAGTGCTGCCCCATGCGGTCGGAGACTGGCTCAAGAGCTTGCCGAACGCGTCCTTCATCACCGCCACCCTGGCGCTGGGCTTCTTCACTTCGGCCCGTGTCGCGGTGCAGGTTACTACCGGCATCCAGGCGCTGCCGCGCGGCCAGCGCATGGCCGGCCACGCGCTCGGCCTGACGCCGGTGCAGACCTATCGCTACGTGCTGTTGCCGATGGCGTTCCGCATCATCATCCCGGCGCTGACCAACGAGTTCGCCGCGATCATCAAGAACAGCTCGGTGGCGCTGACCATCGGCCTGATCGAGCTGACCGCAGCCACCTACTCGATGCGCGAGTTCACCTTCCAGACCTTCGAGGCGCTGACCGGCGCCACCATCATCTACATCGTCATTTCCGTCATTGCGCTGCTGCTGGCGCGCCTGCTGGAAAAAGTGACTGCTGTCCCTGGCTACATCTCCAGCGGTAGCGCCAGTTCGGGAGGGCATTGATCCATGTTCAGCAATTTCGACTTCAACGTCATCGAGCGTTCCTGGTACTACCTGTTCACCACGGGCCTGAAGTTCACCGTCATCCTGACCTTCTCGTCCATGCTGGGCGGCATCATCATCGGTACGCTGCTGGCCATGATGCGCTTGTCCTCCAACAAGCCGCTGTCATTCATCGCTACCACCTACGTCAACCTGATCCGCTCGATCCCGCTGGTGCTGGTGATCTTCTGGTTCTACTTCCTGGTGCCGTTCATCGGGGCGTGGATCATCGGCGCTTCCGAGCCGATCCAGGTCGGCGCTTTCGAATCGGCGCTGATCACCTTCATCCTGTTCGAGTCGGCCTACTACTGCGAAATCATGCGTTCGGGCATCCAGTCGATCCCGCGCGGCCAGATTTTCGCCGGTTACGCGATCGGCATGAACTACTGGCAGATGATGGGCAACGTGGTGCTGCCGCAGGCGTTCCGCAACATGGCGCCGATCCTGCTGACCCAGACCATCATCCTGTTCCAGGACGTGTCGCTGGTCTACGTGCTGGGCTCGGTGCCGGACTTCGTCACCAGCGCTTCCAAGATCGCGCAGCGCGACGGCCGCCTGGTGGAAATGTACCTGTTCGTGGCGGTGGTGTACTTCGTGCTGAGCTTCGGCCTGTCGCAACTGGTCAAGCGCTTCCAGAAGAAGATCGCCATCATCCGCTAAGCCCAATGACGGCCGTTCGCCGATGCGGCGGGCGGCCCAACGAATTTAGGAATTCAGGAGAAACAAATGATTGAACTCAACAACGTCAGCAAGTGGTATGGCAGCTTCCAGGTCCTGACCGACTGCTCGACCTCGGTGAAAAAGGGCGACGTGGTGGTGGTGTGCGGCCCGTCCGGTTCCGGCAAGTCGACGCTGATCAAGACCGTCAACGGCCTGGAGCCGTTCCAGAAGGGCGTCATCACCGTCGACGGCGTCTCGGTGGGCGACCCCAAGACCAACCTGTCCAAGCTGCGCGCGCGCATCGGCATGGTGTTCCAGAACTTCGAACTGTTCCCGCACCTGTCCATCCGCGACAACCTGACCATCGGCCAGGTCAAGGTGCTGGGCCGCAGCAAGGACGAGGCGACCGAGAAGGGGCTGAAGTACCTCGACCGCGTGGGCCTGCTGGCGCACAAGGACAAGTTCCCCGGCCAGCTCTCCGGCGGCCAGCAGCAGCGTGTGGCGATCGCCCGCGCGCTGTCGATGGATCCGATCGCGATGCTGTTCGACGAACCGACCTCGGCGCTGGACCCGGAAATGATCAATGAAGTGCTGGACGTCATGGTCGGCCTGGCCCAGGAAGGCATGACCATGATGGTCGTGACCCACGAAATGGGCTTCGCCCGCAAGGTCGCCAACCGCGTGGTGTTCATGGACAAGGGCGCGGTCGTCGAAGATTGCGCCAAGGACGAGTTCTTCGCGCAGCCGCGCTCGGAACGCGCGCGCGACTTCCTGGCCAAGATCATCACCCACTGATCCCGCAGCGCCTGCGGGCGCATCCCGGAGTCCGGAAGGGCCGCATCGGCGACGATGCGGCCTTTTCTTTTATCCGGCCCCGGGCTGGGGCCGGGGAGCGGCGGGGCTTGACGGCTACGGTAGAATAACGCCCTTGATGATGCCGCCCGGCCGGGCGCGTCCGTCGAGATGCCTGCCATCCGCCGATTCCAGACCAGAAAGAACACCGCAATGAGCAACCAACTGACCATCACCCGCCCGGACGACTGGCACCTGCACCTGCGCGACGGCGCGACCCTCAATGATGTGCTGCCGCATACCGCGCGCCAGTTCGCGCGCGCCATCGTCATGCCCAACCTGAAGCCGCCGGTCACCACCACCGAACAGGCCGCGGCCTACCGCGACCGCATCCTGGCTGCGCTGCCGGCGGGCATGCAGTTCGAGCCGCTGATGGTGCTGTACCTGACCGACAATACCCCGCCCGACGAAATCCGCCGCGCCCGGGACAGCGGCTTCGTCAAGGCGGTCAAGCTGTATCCGGCCGGCGCCACAACCAATTCCGACGCCGGCGTGACCGATCTCTCCAAGTGCTACAAGACGCTGGAAGTGATGCAGGAGCTGGACATGCCGTTCCTGGTCCACGGCGAGGTGACCGACCCGGCGATCGACCTGTTCGACCGCGAGGCGGTGTTCATCGACCGCATCATGAAGCCTTTGCGCCAAGCCATGCCCGAATTGAAGGTGGTGTTCGAACACATCACCACCAAGGAAGCCGCCGAATACGTGCTGGCCGGCGAAGGCCCGACCGCGGCCACCATCACCGCCCACCACCTGCTGTTCAACCGCAACGAGATCTTCAAGGGCGGTATCCGTCCGCATTACTACTGCCTGCCGGTCCTGAAGCGCGAGACCCATCGTCAGGCGCTGGTGGCGGCCGCCACTTCCGGCAACGACAAGTTCTTCCTCGGCACCGACTCGGCGCCGCACGCCAAGGGGCTGAAGGAGCACGCCTGCGGCTGCGCCGGCTGCTACACCGCGCTGCATGCGCTGGAACTGTACGCGCAAGCCTTCGACCAGGCCGGCGCGCTGGACAAGTTCGAAGCCTTCGCCAGCTTCAACGGCCCGGCCTTCTACGGCTTGCCGCGCAATACCGGTACCGTCACCCTGAAGCGCGAAAGCTGGACCATCCCGGCCGAGCTGCCGATGGGCGACGCCACCGTGGTGCCGCTGTCGGCTGGCGAGCAGATCAACTGGAAGATGGCCTGAGCCGTCGCTGCAAAGGGATGAAAAGGAGAAAGGGGGACGCATGCAATTCGTCGACCAACTGATTACCGACTTCGACAAGGCGCTGCGCGTGATCAGCGGCGTGGTCTCCGAAAGCCGTCCCAATCCCGCTCGCGGCCTGGCCGACGGCGTGATGGACGAGGCCGAGAAGCGGCACGCGGCCGGGCTGATGCGGGTCAACAATGTCGGCGAGGTATGCGCCCAGGCCTTGTACGACGCGCAAGGGCGGTTCGCCCAGAAGCGCGAGATCAGGCAGGCCTTCGAGCATGCCGGCATCGAAGAGGAAGACCATCTGGCCTGGACCGCCGAGCGTCTGCGCGAGCTGGGTTCGCGCACCAGCCTGCTGAATCCGCTCTGGTATGCCGGCTCCTACGTGCTGGGCACCATCGCCGCCCGCGTGGGCGATGCGCGCAACCTCGGCTTTGTGGCCGAGACCGAGCGCCAGGTCGAGCTGCACCTGCTGAGCCATCTGGAAAAGCTGCCCGCGCAGGACAACAAGTCGCGCGCCATCGTCGAGCAGATGCGCATCGACGAGGTCGAGCACGGCCAGGCGGCCAAGGACCTCGGCGCGGCCGAGATGCCGGCGCCCATCAAGGGAGCGATGAAGGCGATGTCGAAGGTGATGACGGGCGTGGCTTACTACGTCTGAGCCGCCCCCCGATGTAAAAAACGCCGCACCGGTGCAAGCCGTGCGGCGTTTTTCTTTGCGGCGTTTTTGCTTACTGCTGCTGGCCCAGCGCCGGCGCCGCTTCGCTCAGGTCGTCGACGATCTCGAAGGAGTGGGTCAGTTCGGCGGTCTTTTCCAGCATGATCGAGGCCGAGCAGTATTTTTCATGGGACAGCTTGATGGCGCGTTCGACCACGTTCGGCTTGAGGTTGCGGCCGCGCACGGTGAAGTGGAAGTGGATCTTGGTAAAGACTTTCGGATCGGTCTCGGCGCGCTCGGACTTGAGCGTGACGTCGCAGCCGCGCACATCCTGGCCGCTCTTGCGCAGGATCACCACCACATCATAAGCGGTGCAGCCGCCGGTGCCGGCCAGCACCACTTCCATCGGGCGCGGCGCCAGGTTGCGGCCGCCGCCCTCGGGCGCGCCGTCCATCGTCACCAGATGCCCCGAGCCTGTTTCCGCCGTAAAGGTCATGCCGGACAAGCCGGTCCAGCGCACTGTGCATTCCATCTGTGTCGTCCAAATTGGTTGAAAGAGTTGCGTATTGTAGCTTTTGGCGGCCCGGGCCGCTGTTATTGGACGCGGCAAGGCTGCGGCAGCCGGGAAGCACGGATTTTGCAATGCAAAAAATTATCTGTCCGTCATTGTTTTAATGGCATGTTTGAACAAGGAAAAACCTGCAATGCCGGGCTTTTCCGGTAAGGGTGAAAAAATATCGCTTCGTATATTGCAATGCACAAAATGCTTTGCTATATTGGTTTCAACGGATGTATTTGCAGCACGTAACGATGTCTCCTCCACCCTCCTCAACGGTGGATTAAGCCCGGAACTCCTGTTTCCGGGTTTTTTTTGTCCGCTCGTTCCCGCCATTCCGGCAAAAGCGGATGAAAATTGCCGATTTGCCATCGAAAATCCGCCTTCGGCGCGGCTGTATGCCACAAAATTCATCAAACCTTTTGACGCTAAGTCCTTGAAAAGGCTATAATTGCCGGCTTTCCCATGCGCTCGGGAAGATAAAAGGATGAGTCCGCCAGGCGTGAAGGCCCGACTAGAGCAATCTAGTATGGCCGGCACGGACGAACGGAACCGCCACTTTGAGCGTTATTTTTCATTTAGGAAGTCAAACATGAAGACCTTTTCCGCTAAAGCCCATGAGGTTCAGCGCGAGTGGTTCGTGATTGACGCGACGGACTTGGTCCTCGGACGTGTTGCCAGCGAAGTGGCACTCCGACTGCGCGGCAAGCACAAACCGGAATTTACCCCCCACGTCGACACCGGCGATTTCATCGTCGTGATCAACGCTGGCAAGCTGCGCGTCACCGGCACCAAGGCTACTGAAAAGACGTATTTCCGTCACAGCGGCTATCCGGGCGGCATCTACGAAACCAATTTCCTGAAGATGCAACAGCGTTTCCCCGGCCGCGCGCTGGAGAAGGCCGTCAAGGGCATGCTGCCCAAGGGCCCGCTGGGCTACGCCATGATCAAGAAGCTGAAGGTGTATGCAGATGGCAACCATCCGCACTCCGCCCAGCAACCGAAACCCCTCGCGCTCTAAGGAACAGACATGATCGGTAACTACAATTACGGAACCGGCCGTCGCAAGAGTGCTGTGGCTCGTGTTTTCATCAAGGCAGGTTCGGGCAACATCGTCGTCAACGGCAAGCCCGCTGCTGAATACTTCTCCCGCGAAACCGGCCTGATGGTGATCCGCCAGCCGCTGGAACTGACCGGCAACGTCGAGCGTTTCGACATCATGGTGAACGTGCACGGCGGCGGCGAGTCCGGCCAGGCCGGCGCGGTGCGCCACGGCATCACCCGCGCCCTGATCGACTACGACGCCGGCCTGAAGCCGGCCCTGTCGAACGCAGGCTACGTCACCCGTGACGCGCGTGAAGTCGAACGTAAGAAGGTTGGTCTGCGCAAGGCACGTCGCGCAAAGCAATTCTCGAAGCGTTAATCGTTTCCCGCATCACAGAAAGCCGCCGGCATTGTTGCTGGCGGCTTTTTGCTTTTTTGCGCTATTGCAGTGCCTGGCTTGCCGGCTGTGTCGGCATTTCCGGGGCAGGGCGGCCATTCCCGCATGACGGGATTTTTCAAGGCTTGCCGGTGAAATAACTTCCCGAACAGAAATGAGAGGGAAATATTCTCCTGCTAGAATGAAAAAGTTTGAGAAACTTCGCTTTTGCGAAGCTTTCCGTTCTCCTTTTATCGCAAGGACAAGACATGATCAAGGTAGGTATCGTCGGCGGGACCGGTTACACCGGTGTCGAATTGCTGCGTATTTTCGCGACCCACCCGGAAGCCAGCGTGCAGGCCGTGACCTCGCGCAAGGAAGACGGCATGCCGGTGGCGGAGATGTATCCGTCGCTGCGCGGCCGCGTCGACGTGGCGTTTTCCTCGCCCGACAAGGCGCGCCTGACCGACTGCGACGTGGTGTTCTTCGCCACCCCGCACGGCGTGGCGATGGCCCAGGCGCCTGAGCTGGTGGCCGCGGGCGTGAAGGTGATCGACCTTGCCGCCGATTTCCGCCTGCAGGACGTCGCCGCCTTCGAGAAATGGTACAAGCTGCCGCATAGCTGCACCGACCTGTTGAAGGAGGCCGCCTACGGCCTGCCCGAGCTGAACCGCGAACAGATCCGCCGCGCGCGCGTGGTGGGCAATCCGGGCTGCTATCCGACCACCATGCAGCTGGGCTTCGCGCCGCTGCTCAAGGCCGGCGTGATCGATGCCTCGCACCTGATCGCCGACTGCAAGTCCGGCGTGTCCGGCGCGGGCCGCAAGGCCGAGCTGTCGCTGCTGTTTTCGGAAGCCTCGGACAACTTCAAGGCCTACGGCGTATCCGGCCACCGCCATACGCCGGAGACCGTGGAGCGCCTGTCCACGCTGACCAAGGACAAGATCGGCCTGCTGTTCACCCCGCACCTGGTGCCGATGATCCGCGGCATGCATTCCACGCTGTACGGCCGCCTGACCAAGGATATCGACAACGCCGCGCTGCAGGCCCTGTTCGAGGACGCTTACAAGGACGAGCCTTTTGTCGATGTGATGCCGTTCGGCTCGCACCCGGAAACCCGCACCACGCGCGCCTCCAACATGCTGCGCCTGGCTGTGCATCGCCCCGGCGACGGCGACACCGTCGTGGTGCTGGTGGTGCAGGACAACCTGGTCAAGGGCGCGTCCGGCCAGGCGGTGCAGTGCATGAACCTGATGTTCGGCCTGCCGGAAACCACCGGCCTGCTGCAGGTCCCCGTGCTGCCGTGAAGTACAGGTTATGGCAACGGCGCATGACGATCTCTGCGCCGAAGATGACGATCAAACGCCATCTGCCGTGGCCGCTGCAGGCCCTGTTGTGGGCGGCCGTGCTGGGCGGCGGCGTGGCGCTGGCCGTCTGGACCTATGAGCTGGGGCGCAACAACCTGCCCACCTTGCAGGGCGATGCCGGCGAGCAGTTGTCGGAGCTTGCCGGCCAGGTCAAAAAGCTGTCGGAAGAAAACGAGCGCCTGCAAACGGCGTCGAACGCTTCGCAGAATGAACTGAAGATCGCCCAGGCGGCGCAGGCGCAACTGGCGGCCCAGGTCAAGAACCTGGAGGCGGAAAACAACCGCCAGAAGGAAGACTTGGCCTTTTTCGACAGCCTGCTGCCGACCAACCTCGGCGCGCCGGGCATTACCATCCAGCGGTTCAAGGCCGAGCTGGCCGGGGCCAACCAGGTGCGCTATCGCGTTCTGGTCATGCAGGGCGGCGGCGGTACCCAGCAATTTGCCGGGAATTTACAGCTTAGTATCACGGTTTGGCAGTCGGGTAAGAGTGCTATTATCAATTTCCCGGAATCCAACTCGGCTGATCTCGCGCGTTACAGGCTCGCATTCAAGTATTACCAGCGGGTGGAAGGCGTGTTGAATGTGCCGGAGGGAGCGACCATCAAGGCGGTCGCTGTTCGTGTTCTCGACCGCGGCCAGGTGCGCGCCCAGCAGTCGGTAGACCTGTGAGGTGATTTCATGTTCGGACGCAAGACCAAAAGTACGATCGACAGCCTGATCGGCATGTCGGCTAACATCAAGGGCGAGATCGGCTTCAAGGGCGGCCTGCGCATCGACGGCCATATCAATGGCAACATCAGCGGCGAAAGCGGCCAATCCAGCGTGCTGGTGATTTCCGAGCATGCCAAGGTGGTCGGCGAGGTGCGCGCGGCGCACCTGATCGTCAATGGCGAGATCACCGGCGACGTCTATTCGACCGAATTGCTTGAATTGCAGCCCAAAGCCCGCATAACTGGGAATGTCTATTACAAGGCGCTGGAAATGCATGGCGGCGCGCTGGTTTCCGGCAAGCTCAGCCATGACCAGGTGGAAGAAACGCCGGTATTGAAGCTGGCCGTGTCGTCCGAAGCATGAAAATCCGCCAGCGCTTATAATGAGTCATTGTCCGCCCAAGCCCTAGCAGGAGCCCGAAATGAATGCCGTAGCCGAACTGCAACAAACCGAAATGCCGACCCCGATCAACTTCAGCGACAGCGCAGCCGCCAAGGTGGCCCAACTGATCGAGGAAGAGGGCAACCCCGACCTGAAACTGCGCGTATTCGTGCAGGGCGGCGGCTGCTCCGGCTTCCAGTACGGTTTCACCTTCGATGAAATCGTCAACGAAGACGACACCACCATGTCCAAGAACGGCGTGCAACTGTTGATCGACTCGATGAGCTACCAGTACCTGGTCGGCGCCGAGATCGACTACAAGGACGACCTGGAAGGCGCGCAGTTCGTGATCAAGAACCCGAATGCCACGACCACTTGCGGTTGCGGCTCGTCGTTCTCGGTCTGATCCGCGGAAAGAGCTTTACCCAGCAAAAAAGGACGCTTCGGCGTCCTTTTTTGTTGTCGAAAAGAAAAGGCCGCAGGGAGATGCCGACGGCCTTCGAGATTCAACCCAATTCCGCAAACGCCTTGGAAGCCGCCGCGATAGTGGCATCGATCACCGCATCGTCATGCTGCGCGGAGACGAACCCGGCTTCGAATGCCGACGGCGCGAAGTAGACGCCGGCGTCCAGCATCTTGTGGAAGAAGCGGTTGAAGCGCTCCTTGTCGCCCTTCATCACTTCGGCATAGCTGTCCGGCGCCGAGGCGGCGAAGTACAGGCCGAACATGCCGCCCACGGCGTCGGCCGCGAAGGTGACGCCGGCCGCCTTGGCCGCCGACGCCAGGCCGTCGGCCAGCTTCTTGGTCTGCGCGCCCAGCTTCTGGTAGAAGCCCGGCTGCTGGATGATCTTCAGCGTGGCCATGCCTGCCGCCACCGTCACCGGGTTGCCCGAGAGCGTGCCGGCCTGGTACACGCCGCCCAGCGGTGCCAGGTGCTTCATGATGTCGGCGCGGCCGCCGAAGGCCGCCACCGGCAGGCCGCCGCCGATCACCTTGCCCAGCGCGGTCAGGTCGGGCCGGATGCCGTTGAGTTCTTGCGCGCCGCCCAGCGCCACGCGGAAGCCCGACATCACTTCGTCGAAAATCAGGATCGCGCCGTATTCGGTGCACAGGCGGCGCATCGCCTGCAGGAATTCGTCGCTGGCGCGCACCAGGTTCATATTGCCGGCCACCGGCTCCACGATCACGCAGGCGATCTCGTTGCCGGAGGCCTTGAAGGCTTCTTCCAGTTGCGCGGTGTTGTTGTAGTCCAGCACTAGGGTGTGCTTGGCGAAATCTTCCGGCACGCCGGCCGAAGTCGGGTTGCCGAAGGTCAGCAGGCCGCTGCCGGCCTTGACCAGCAGCGAGTCGCCGTGGCCGTGATAGCAGCCTTCGAACTTCACGATCTTGTCGCGCTTGGTGGCGCCGCGCGCCAGGCGCAGCGCGCTCATGGTGGCTTCGGTGCCGCTGGAGACCAGGCGGACCTGCTCGATCGACGGCACCAGCTTGATGATCTCTTCGGCCATCTCGATCTCGGCCTCGGTCGGCGCGCCGAAGGAAAGGCCGCGCGCGGCCGCTGCCGTCACCGCCTGGACCACGTCCGGATGGGCGTGGCCGACGATGGCCGGGCCCCAGGAGCCGATGTAGTCGATGTAGCGGCGGCCTTCGGCATCCCAGAAGTAGGGACCGTCGGCGCGCTCGATGAAGCGCGGCGTGCCGCCTACCGAACGGAACGCGCGCACCGGGGAGTTGACGCCGCCCGGCGTGCTTTTCTGGGCGCGGGCGAACAGGGATTCATTGCTGGTCTTGGACATGTTTGTTACCGGTTCAAATACAGGTCGGATGCGCAGACGCATCAGTTGAGGTTGCTGGGATCTTCGGCTTCGCGCGCCCAGAAGTAGCGGTCCGGCACCAGCTTGCCCATGCCGAGGCGCTGGGCGTTGGCCAGCGAGGCCAGCGTGAATTCCTGGGCTTCGGTGACCGCCTCGGGCACTTCCAGGCCGTTGGCCAGCATGGCCGCGATCGCGGCCGAGAGGGTCGAGCCGGCGCCGCTGAAGGAGCCCGGCAGGCGTTGCCAGGCATCCTGGCGCACCAGGCCGGATTCGTCGAACAGCGAGTTGGCGATTTCCTGCAGCTCGGCCTGGGTGTTGGTGACGAACAGGTATTCGCAACCCATTTCGATGATGCGCATGGCGTCGAGCATGAGCGTGTCGCCCGTCACCGGTTCGCGCCAGGTTTCGGCCAGCCGCGCCAGTTCGGTGGCCGAGGCCAGCATCAGCGTGGTCTGCGGCACCAGCAGTTCGCGGATGGCGATCAGGCGGTCTTCCTCTTCTTCCTGGTTGGCCAGCGACGAGGTGAAGGGATCGAGGATCAGCGGCACTTCGGGGTAATCGGAGACGATCTCGGCGATCGCCGAAATGTTTTCGATGCTGCCTACGGCGCCGACCTTGAAAGCCGACACCGGCATGTCTTCGAGGATGACGCGCGCCTGGTCGGCCACCCAGTCGACGTCGATGACTTGCGTATCTTCCACGCGGGCGGTGTCCCCGATCAGCAGCGATGTCACGACCGACAAGCCATGGCAGCCCATCGCCGCGAAAGTGGCGAGATCTGCCTGGATGCCCGTGGCGCCTACCGGATCGGCGGCGCCGAAGGTCAGGATGAGGGGGGAGGTTTGGTTTTGCACGTCGAGTAGATTAAGATAGCGTGTTTAGAACTCGTTCCATACGGGTTTCAAGCATTTTACTTGAATTGATTTGAGGGATAGTCAGCCGTGAGCAATAACCAAACCGAATTCAAAACCTGGATGTGCCTGATCTGTGGTTGGATCTACGACGAGGAAGCAGGCCTGCCGGAAGAAGGGATCGCTCCCGGTACCCGCTGGGAAGATGTGCCCATCAACTGGACCTGTCCCGAGTGCGGCGCGCGCAAGGAAGATTTCGAAATGGTCGAGATCTGACCGCCTTCCTTCCCCATCCTTCATGCGGCGGCCGGTACCCATCAGCGCGCTGCCGCATTCCTCCCCCCGTTTTCTTCTTTTGGCGCGCTTGATCCAGATCAAGCCGGGTGCATCCTGCCTGCCATCTTCGTTTCACCCGCGAAACTTGTCGATGTGGAAACCCGGTTCTCCGGCGCCAGCATTCCAGTGTTTTCAATAAAGCAGTGAAGTTGCTGCTGTTTCCGTGCTAGATGGGCCGGGCATTTGCTAAAGTTGCCCGATGCGCTCCAGCGATTTGCGAAAGAGATACATGGCGTCCCCGTCCGGCCCGGTTGCGGGAATGCATATCGATGGCGCCTGGCCCGGGTGTGCGGGTTTGCCATTTCAGACGCAACCGTATCCAATCGTATTCGTATCAATGGGGGAGGGGAGGCATGAGAATAAAAAAGGTGCTCGTGGTCGATGACTCCCCGACCGACCGCTACGTGCTGACCAACATTCTCGAACAGAACGGTTTTTCAGTCGCCATCGCCGAGAGCGGCGAGGATGCCCTGCAAATGATCCGTGCGGACAAGCCGCAACTGGTGCTGCTGGACGTCGTCATGCCGGGGCAGAACGGCTACCAGGTCACGCGCCAGATCGCGCGCGACCCCAACCTGAAGGATTTGCCGGTCATGATGTGCAGCGTCAAGGGCGAGGAAACCGACCGCATCTGGGCGTTATGCCAGGGCGCTTGCGACTACATCGTCAAGCCGGTCGACCCGGACGAGTTGCTGGCCAAGATCGGCGCCATCGAATGAGCGCGGAGCGGGACGATACTGCCGGAACCGGCAGGAAGAAAGGTGGGCTGCAAGCCTTCCAGGCCTCGCTGCTGGCGCGCATGGAGGCGGCCAGCAGCGAGGAATTGCTGGCGCGCCGGCTGGCGGCGACCATCGGCCCGTTCCATTGCCTGATCCGCCTGACCGAAGCCGGCGAAATCCTGCCGCTGTCCAGCTTGCCTGCGCCGATGAAGGTGCCCCTGACGCAGCCCTGGTACCTTGGCCTGGTCAATCTGCGAGGCAATCTGGTCGGGATTGCCGATCTTGCCGTGTTGAGCGGATTCCCGGCCCAGGCACATGGGCGCGATAGCCGGGTGCTGGCGTTTTCACCCGCCTTGGCGCCCAACTGCGGCTTGCTGCTGTCATCCGTGCTGGGGTTGCGGCATATCTCGGAAATGACGCAAATATCGAAAAATTACGATGACAAAAACGAATTAATTGGGGTTGTTGGGCGGTATAAAGATACCGCCGGAACCGAGTGGCATGAAATCGGTTTGGCAACGCTGCTGAAAGAGGCCGCCTTCTTGCATATCGGCCGGTAATAGGTAATACGGAGCGGGGCCTGGCGGCGAATCGCTGCGGCCTTGGGGGTACGCCGACCTGAACTAAAAAAGGAGCACCAGTCATGGCATTGAGTTTGCCGCGTCTGCCGAAAAAGCAAAAAAACACAGCGGAGAAGGAAACGGAGCATGCCGTTGTGCCGCCATCGCGCCGCACCCGGCTGCCGTTCATCAACCGTTTCTCGCTGCGCCGGCAGACCCGTATCCTGCTCGGCCTGCTGGCCTTGTCGCTGGCCAGCACCTTCTTCTTCCTGTGGCAGGGCTCGCGCAACTACATCCATGCCACGTTCCAGACGCACATCGCCTCCGACCTGGTGATGCATTCGCAGCGCATCGGCAAGGCCGTGCCCAACGCCATCCAGGGCAACAAGGAGGCGTTCTCCCAGCTCGCCGAAAGCCGCAACGAGTTCAACCGCGACCTGGGCCTGCTGATGGAGGGCGGTATCTACCAGGGATATACGATCAGCCTGCCCGACGCCGCGATGAAGCCGGTGCTGGACGACGTGCAAAAGATCTGGGAGCACACTAACCATGCGTCCGGGACCATCCTTAGGCTGGAAAAGGAATTGACCGGTTTCGGCGTCACCTTGAAGCGGCTCAACCTGCTGCTGCCGACCATGCTCGACCTGAGCGAGCAGATTTCCATGCTGCAGTCGCAAGGCTCGGCCAGCCCGCGCGAGATGGCCGCGGCCGGGCAACTGGTATTGCTGACGCTGCGCCTGGGGCGCAGCGCCAACGAGTTCCTGACCTCGGAGGGCGTCAATCCCGAAACCGCCTTCCTGCTCGGCAAGGACGTCAATACCTTCCATGACATCCTCGACGGCTTCCTGAACGGCAGCGACCTCTTGCGCTTGAAACCGGTCACCGACAAGGAGACGCGCGACAAGCTGCAGGAGCTAGAGAAAGTCTTCGGCGAATACCAGCCGCAGGTGGCCGGCATCCTCGGCAACCTGCAGAATTTCATCGCCGCCAAGCAATCGGAGCAACTGGTTTTCCTCGAGAACGAACTGCTCAAGAAGCACCTGACGGTCTTGCAGAGCGATTACCGCGAGGTCCAGGAGTCGCGCGGCTGGACCTTCTGGGCCATGCTGGCGGCGACGGTATGCGCGCTGTTGAGCGCCATCGGCATCGCGCTGGTGCAGTTGCAAAACAGCCGCAACAATGCCGCCGACGCTGAGGCGCGCCGGCAGGAGGCCGAAGCGCAACGCCTGCAGGCGCAGCAGCAGGAAGAGAAGGCCATGCGCACCAATGTCGCCAACCAGGCCGCCATCCTGCGCCTGATGAACGAATTGCAGAAGGTCGCCGACGGCGACCTCACGGTGCACACTACCGTCTCGGAAGACATCACCGGCGCCATCGCCGATTCGGTCAACTACACCGTGGAAGCGCTGCGCGGACTGGTGGGGCAGGTCACGCAGATGGCGTCGAAGGTGGCGGCATCGTCCGACCACGTGCGCAAAACTACGACCGAGCTGGCCGGCGCGGCCCGCATGCAGGCGCGGCGCATCCAGGAAACCGGGCAATCGATGCTGGAGATGTCGATGCAGATCACCGACGTGTCGGTGTCGGCCAGCGAATCGGCCGATGTGGCGCGCCATTCGGTGGTGGTGGCCGAGCGCGGGGCCCGTGCGGTGGAAGATGCGGTCAAGGCCATGAACGAGATCCGCGACCAGATCCAGGAAACCTCCAAGCGCATCAAGCGGCTGGGCGAATCCTCGCAAGTGATCGGCGAGATCACCGACCTGATTTCCGACATCACCGAACAGACCAACGTGCTGGCGCTGAACGCCGCCATCCAGGCCGCTTCGGCAGGCGAGGCCGGGCGCGGCTTCTCGGTGGTAGCCGAAGAGGTGCAGCGCCTGGCCGAACGCTCCAGCGCCGCCACGCGCGAGATCGGCGCCCTGGTGCGCATGATCCAGACCGATACCCATGACGCCGTGGCGGCGATGGAAAAGTCCACCGCCGGCGTGGTGGAAGGCGCCGTGCTGTCGGACGCGGCCGGCGCGGCGCTGTCGGATATCCGCAGCGTCTCCAACCAGCTGGCCGAACTGATCCAGGGCATGTCGCTGTCGACCGAGCAGCAGGCCATCTCGGCCAACGGCGTGGCGCAGAATATCCAGAGCATCCTGACCGAAAACGAAATCATCGAACAGAGCCGGGAGCAGGTCACCAGCCTGTACACCGACCTGTGGGATGCCGCCAAGGAACTGCAAAGCTCGGTGTCGCGCTTCCGCGTGACGGTGTCCTGAGCCGTTGCCTGCCGCCATGCCGCCGATGGACGATATCCCCTCAACTTCCTCCGCGCCGGCTTTCGGCGATTTCGTGCGGGATGCCCCGGGCGAGTGGCAGCCGCGGGAACGCGACCCGGAGATGATGGCGGTATTCCTGGCAGAGGCGCGCCAGATGCTCGACGCTTTGCGGGAGGCGCTGCCCCGGCTGGCCGGCGGGGCAGCCGATCCGGAACTGCTGGCAGGCGTGCGCCGTTGTTTCCATACCTTCAAGGGCAGCGGGCGCATGCTGGGATTGGCGGCGCTTTCCGATGCGGCACATGCGGTGGAGCGCCTGCTCAACGCCTGCCTTGTGCAAGCGCGCGCGGCCGGGCCGGCCGCACTGGCGCCGCCGGTATTGGCGCTGCTGGAAAACAGCCGCCTGCTGCTGGAAGAATGGATCGGCGAGCTTGCAATGCAAGGCGGCTCATACCGGGAAGCGCCCTCGCTGGTGGCCGCAGCGCGGGCCTTGTGCGAAAGCATGGCGTCTATGCCGCCTGAACAGGATCCTCACGCGCTCAGCGCCATGCCTGCCGATGCCGATCCCCGGCTGCGCGCCATTTATCTCGACGAGGCCCGCCAGTTGCTCAAGACCATGCGCCAGCATGGCAGCAGCTGGCGCGCCAAGGCCAACAGCGGCCTGGTGGCGCCGGCGCCGCCCTTGTTCATGCGCGCCGTCCATACCTTGCGCGGCAGCAGCGCCACGGCCGGGTTTGCCGGCATGCGGGAACTGGCGGGTTTGCTGGAAGGCTTGCTGGAACAGGTCAAGGCGGCTGCCGCCGGGCTCGACGGCAGCCAACTGGCCGCGGTGGAAAATGCGGTCGACGCCATGCACGCCATGCTGGAGCAGTATCGGCAAGGCGGCCAGCCGGCGGCCCCGGCGCAAGCCGGCGAGGCGCTGTCGGCGCTGCTGGGGCATTTCCGCCGGCAGCGCACAGGGCGGGAAGAGGCGGGCGCCGCCAGCCCGCCGCCGGCTGCCGCGGTAGCGGAGCCAGCCATCGCCCCGGAGGCCGGGGCCGGCGAGCTGCGCGATGAGATCGACCATGACTTGCTGCCGGTCTTCCTGGAGGAGGGGCAGGATTTGCTGGCCGCGGTGGGCGAGGGACTGCACCGTTTCCAGCGCGACCCCTCCGACAGCGCGGCCATCGCCGAACTGCGGCGGCCGCTGCATACCGTCAAGGGCAGCGCGCGCATGGCCGGGGCCTTGCGCCTGGGCCACCTGATGCATGAACTGGAAAGCGGCGTACAGCGCGCGCTGCGCGGGCAGGGCGGGGCGGATGCCGCCGCCGGCCTGCTGGCGCTCTACGACAAGGCGCTCAAGCAGTTCGAAGCCCTGGAGCGATTGGGCGGCGCCGATGGCGCATCCGCGCCGCTGCGGCGGCTGTCCGAGGGCGAGCGCAAGCTGGCCTCGCCGCTGGTGCGCATCAAGGTCAGCGTGCTCGACCAGTTGCTCAACCAGGTGGGCGAGGTGTCGATCGCCCGCTCGCAACTGGAAAACGAAGTCGACGCCCTGCACAAGAGCGCGCAAGAACTGGCGGAGAGCATCGCCAAGCTGGCGGACCAGTTGCGCGATGTCGAGATCCAGGCGGAGATCCAGATGGCCGCCTCCCACCATGCCGGCGGCGAGAGCGCGCGCTTCGACCCGCTGGAGCTGGACCGCTTCACCCATCTGCAGGAACTCACGCGCATGATGGCCGAGAATGTCGGCGATGCGGCCTCGCTGCAAAAGCAACTGGTCGATGCCGCCGGCAAGACGCAGGAAGGCTTGCGGCGCCAGGGCCGCCTGACGCGCGAGTTGCAGCAGGAGCTGATGTACACCCGCATGGTGAAGTTCAACAGCCTGGAGCAGCGCCTGCAGCATCTGGCGCGGCAGTTGTCCAATGAGACCGGCAAGCCGCTGGCGCTGGAAATCGGCGGCGGCGATGTCGAACTGGACCGCGGCATCCTGGAGCGCATGATCGGGCCGTTCGAGCACCTGTTGCGCAATGCCGCCGTGCATGGCATCGAGGCCGGCGACGGACGCCTCGTGGCGGGCAAGCCGGCGGCCGGCCGGCTCAGCGTGCGGGCGGCGCAGGAGGGCAGCGAGGCCATCATCCGGATTGCCGACGACGGCCGCGGCCTCGACCTGGCCGCCATCCGCAGCAAGGGGGAGGCGCTGGGGCTGGTCGGCGAGGATATCGCGCCGGATGACGCGCGCGTGAGCGAACTGATTTTCGAGCCCGGCTTCAGCACTTCCTCCGAGATATCGGCCCTGGCCGGGCGCGGCGTCGGCATGGATGTGGTGCGCTCCGAAGTGACCGCTCTGGGCGGGCGCGTCATGGTGGAGTCGCAGCCTGGTGCGGGAACGCATTTCACCATCCACTTGCCGTTGTCGCTGGCCGTCAAGCAGGTTTGCCTGTTGCGGCAGGGCGGGCAGACCTATGCGATTCCCTCGATGCTGGTCGACAAGGTGGTGCAACTGCGCAGCGCGCGGTTGCGGCAGGCATTGGCCGAGGAAGCGCTGGACGAGGGCGGGCGCAGGGTGGCCTTGCAGCCGCTGGAGCGGCTGCTGGACCAACCGCCCAGGGAAGACGAGGGTTTGCCGCAGGCATCGGGCCACGTCTTGTTCGTCAAAGGCGGCAACGAGCTGGTGGCGATCCTGGTCGACCAGGTGCTGGGCAACCGTGAAGTGGTCGCCAAGCCGCTGGGGCCGCAACTGGATACCCTGGCCGGCGTGGTCGGGGCGACCGTGCTGGGCAACGGCGAGATTGCCCTGATCGTCAATCCGCTGCTGCTGGCGCGCCGCACCGGCGCACGCCGGCTGGCGGGCAGGCCGGCCAAAGCCGAGCCGCGCGCCGGGCGCAAGCTGGTGATGGTGGTCGACGATTCGCTCACCGTGCGCAAGGTGACGCAGCGCCTGCTGGTGCGCGAAGGCTATGCGGTGGCGACCGCCACCGACGGCTATGACGCCATCGGCCAGTTGCACGACCGGACACCGGACATCTTCCTGGTCGACATCGAGATGCCGCGCATGGATGGTTTCACCCTGGTGCGCCATTTGCGCGACAACGAATCCACCCGCGCCAAGCCGATCATCATGATCACGTCCCGCACCGGCGCCAAGCACCGCGAGCGCGCCATGGAAGTCGGCGTCAACCATTACATGGGCAAGCCTTACCAGGACGAGAAATTGCTGGCGCTGGTCAGGCATTTCACCGGCGATCCGAGCAAATGGCGGGATGACGACTTCAGGGATGTCTTGTACTAATCAACATCATGCCGGCAAGGCGCGGATCAGCGCCGATTCCACCTCCGACGTAAAATAACGCGCTGCGGCAACGTCGCGCCGGCGGGTATTTCAGCGCTGGTTGCCGATGTCGCGGCGGCGGCCGGATGCGCGCCGCATGCTCCAGCGGATGCCGATACTGCAGACGAGGCCGAGCAGGCCGAGGAACAGCAACAGGTCGTCAAGCACGATGGGTCCTTGGAAAAGGTCCCGCATGGCGCGGGCGTTGGGGATGGCTTCACTGTATGCGCCCGGCGCCGGAGGCGCCAATATCAAATGGGGCGGGGCGCCATCTCAAAACGATATGGGGACAAGGGAGAGGAGATGATTTCATTCCGGCAGCTCAGGTACTTTGTTGAAATCGTCGAAGCCGGTGGCTATACGCGCGCCGCGGAGCGCCTGTTCATCGCGCAGTCGGCGCTGAGCCGGCAGGTCAAGGAACTGGAGGGCGACCTCGACGTGGTGCTGCTCAAGCGCGATGCCAAGCAATTCGAACTGACCGACGCCGGCCAGGATTTCTACGAACGCAGCCGCAAGATCCTGTCCGACATCGACCGCGCGGTAGCGCAAGCGCGCACCATCGGCAAAGGCGAGCATGGCGCGCTGCGGCTGCTGCATTCCAGCTCGGTGCCGCTGTCGGCGCCACTGGGGCCGACCCTGAACGAAGCGCTCAAGGCCTTTCCCGGCATTTCGCTGGAGATATCGCAGGCCCCGTCCGAATACCAGGCGCGCGAAATCGATGAAGGCAGCGCCGACATCGGCCTGGCGCGCCTGCCCATCCTGCGCAAGCATCCCAATCTGGAAAGCACGGTGCTGTACCGCGAGCGGCTGGTGGCAGCGGTGCCGGCCGCGCATCCGCTGGCACGGCGCGAGCAGGTTGAGATCGCGGAGTTGCGCGAAGAGCAGTTCGTCTCGGTGCCGCACCGCGATCGCGGCGGGCTGAGCTACCTGGTGGCCGAGCGCTGTATCGCGCACGGCTTCTATCCGCGCGTGGCGCGCGCGACGTCGCGCAAGAATTCACTGCTGAGCCTGGTCAATGCCGGCTTCGGCATTGCCGTGGTGCCGCAGAGCATGGCTAGCATCTCGCTGTCGGCGGGGGTGAGTTTTCCGGCGGTGAAGGATGCGGATTTCTATTCGGAGGTGGCGCTGTTGCGGCGGCGCGATGCCCCGGCCATGGTGGACCAGTTCGTGCAGGCCTTTATCCAGGGCTTGCGGGCGGCGGGTTTGCCCGCGCCGGACGAGGACTGAGCCCGGCGCGATTACAGAGTAATGTCTTAGGCGCCGGTAGCGACAGGCCGCTTGGCGTCCGAACTCCATTCGCTCCACGAACCCGGATACAGGCTGGCGCCGCCCAGGCCGGCCACTTCCAGCGCCAGCAGGTTGTGGCAGGCGGTGACGCCGGAGCCGCACTGCATCACCGCGGCATGCGGGTCGCCGATCACCGACAGCCATTCCTCGCGCAGCTGGGTCGCGTTCTTGAAGCTGCCGTCGGCTTGCAGGTTGTCCTTGAAGAAACGATTCCTGGCGCCGGGGATATGGCCGCCGACCGCGTCCAGCGTTTCGTTCTCGCCGCGGAAGCGATCAGGCGCGCGCGCATCGACCACCTGCAGCGCCTGCGATTTCAAATTCTCCACCAGCGCATGCGCATCCACCGTCCTGACGAGCGAGGTCAGGTCCTGGATGTTGCCGTGCGCGGCCGGCGGCGGCACTTCGGCGGTCGCCTGCTCGCCCAGGGCCTGCCAGGCGGCCAGGCCGCCGTCCAGCACCGCCACGTCGCTGTGGCCGATCCAGCGCAACAGCCACCACAGGCGCGCGGCGAACATGCCGCCGTGGGCGTCGTAGGCCACCACCTGGGTATCGTTGTTGATGCCCAGGGCGCGCATCGCCTCGACGAAGCGCTGGCGGTCGGGCAGCGGATGGCGGCCGTGGAAGCGGCCGGCGGCATCGGTCTTGGGGCCGGACAGGATCTCGTCCAGATGGGCGAAGCGGGCCTGGGCGATGTGGCCGGCGGCATAGGCCTCGCGGCCGGCGTTCGGATTGGCCAGGTCGTGGCGGCAATCGACGATCACCAGGTTCAGGTATTGCGCGCGCGACTTCAGTTCGGCGGCGCTGATCAGGGTGCTGTAGGTCATGCGGTCTCTCCTTGTGCTCGGATGCGGATGGTTCGGATCATACTTCAGTCGCGATCGGGTCGACCTTGGGGACGTTCTTGGCGGCGCTCTGGCTGCGGCGCTGGTTATGGTAGGTGGCCAGGATGCCGCTGGCCAGGATGATGGCCACGCCGGTCCAGCCGATCCAGCCCGGCGCATCGTTCCAGATCACCACCCCGAACAGGCTGGAGAACACGATGCCCGTATATTGCAGGTTGGCTGTCAGCAGCGTGTTGCCCAGGCGGTAGGCCCGCGTCATGGCGATCTGCGCCAGCGTCGCGGTCAGGCCGATGGTGATCACCAGGGCGGCGCCGGTGGGCGAGTGGGAATGCAGCAGGGGCACCTTGCCGGTCACCATGTTGCCGGCCAGGCCGGCCACCACGCCGGTCAGTGAAAAATAGAACACGACGCGGTATTCCGGTTCCCCCAGCAAGCCCAGCTTGCGCACCTGCAGGTAGACCAGCGCCGAGAGCACGCCCGAGCACAACGAGATGGCGCCGCCCAGCAACTGCTCCGAATTCAGCGAGGGGCGCATCAGCAAGGCCACGCCGATGAAGCTGAGCAGCACGGTGCCGGCCAGGCCCCATTCGAATTTCTTGTTGCCCTGCCACCATCCGGCGGCGAACAGCATGGCCGCGATCCAGATCGAGGACATGTAGTTGAGCGTGGTGGCGGTGGCCACCGGCAGCAGGCTGAACGAGTAGAACCACATCCACAGCGAGATCACGCCGACGCCGCCGCGGATCAGGTGCTCGCGCGGGAAGGGCGTGCGGAAGGTGCCGCCGCGCAGCAGCACCATGGAAGCGATGACCGTTACTCCGACCAGGCCGCGGCACAGCACGATCTCGGCAGTGCTGTAGTACTCGCCGGCCAGCTTGACGCACACGCCCATGATGGAGAACAGGAAAGAAGCGACGAGCATCCAGAGCGATTGCATGGCGGTGGCGTTTTGGTGGAAAGGATGGAGGGCAGGCGCGCGGCGGCTGCGGAAAAAGAAATCGGCAGCGCCGGGCCGAGCCGGTGCTGCCGATCTGGTATTACGCGGGGCGCGAATGGAGTTGAAGTTCTTGCAATCCGGGGGCGGCGGCAATGGCGGCGTATCTGAGTGCCGTCGTCGTCTTGCCGCTCCCCTTGCATGAAATCTCCTCTGCGCGGCCAGTGGCCGGATTATTCTTTGGCGCCCGGCGGCACCTCAAGCTGCGAGCGGTACCATTCGTGGAAGTGCTGCATGCCGTCTTCCATCGGCGACTGGTAGGGCCCGACTTCGCTGGTGCCGCGATCCATCAGTATACGACGGCCGGCATCCATGCGCAGGGCGATCTCGTCGTCCTCGATGCAGGTCTCCATGTAGGCGGCGCGTTCGGCTTCCACCATCTCGCGTTCGAACAAGGCGATCTCTTCCGGATAGTAGAACTCGACCACGTTGGTGGTCTTCTGCGGGCCGTTGGGCCACAGCGTCGACACCACCAGCACGTGCGGGTACCACTCGACCATGATGTTGGGGTAGAGCGTGAGCCAGATCGCGCCGTACTTGGGCGGCGTGCCGTTGCCGAACTGCAGCAGCTTTTCCTGCCACTTGGCGTAGGTCGGCGAACCGGACCTGGCCAGGCCGTGGTTCACGCCCACGGTCTGCACGCTGTAGTCGCGGCCGAATTCCCACTTCAGGTCGTCGCAGCTGACGAAGTTGCCCAGGCCCGGATGGAAGGGTTCGACGTGGTAGTCCTCCAGGTAGACCTCGATGAAGGTCTTCCAGTTGTAGTCGCACTGGTGGACTTCGGTGTGGTCGTACAGGTAGCCGGAGAAATCCAGGTCGCGCGCCACGCCGAGCTTGTTCAACTGCTGCGAGACGTTGGCGCCATTGGCTTCGAACAGCAGGCCGTTCCAGCTCTGCAGCGGCGTCTTCGACAGGTTCAGGCAGGGCGTCTCGCCGAAATGCGGCGCGCCGATCAGCTCACCCTTCAGGTCGTAGGTCCAGCGGTGCAGCGGGCACACGATATTGCGCGCGTTGCCGCGGCCGTCCAGCATCTTGGCCTGGCGGTGGCGGCACACGTTGGAGACCAGCTCGATGCCGTGCGCGTTGCGCACCAGCATGCGGCCTTCGTTTTCCCACGGCAGGGTGGCGTAGTCGCCCGTCTCCGGCACCATCAGTTCATGGCCGGCGTAGCGTGGTCCCTGCTGGAATATGGTCTGGAGTTCCCGCTGGTAAAGCGGTTCGTCGAAGTAGACGTTGACTGGAAGTTGCGCGTTTGAGCGCGCCAATTTGGCAAAAGTAGCAAGATCGGACATTTCCGCCCCCAAATTAATTTGCACCAACCTAAGAGAGAAAATCCGCAAAAACCTGTGTTCAAATAATATGAAGAGGAAATTTTGGACAGAACCGGGGATTATACCTTAAAACCCCCTTAAGGTTCCGGGTTTTGAGGTCATTTAGACAGCATTTTGGCCGAATTTACATGGTTTGGCCTGCCGTGCCGCTGCAATCCTGTGTTGAATTGATTTTGGAATGGGCGGTTTGTTCTAAAATAGCAGGTTAGATTTTCAAATGGGTCGATATGCCAAGAACCTCAGCCACCGCCGCCGCCAACGCGCCCGCCTCCTTTGAGCAAGCCATGCAGGAGCTGGAACAGCTCGTGGCGCAGATGGAAGGCGGCGAACTGCCGCTGGAAGCCTCGGTGGCCGCCTACAAGCGCGGCTCGGAGCTGGTGAAGTTCTGCGCGGCCCAACTGGACAAGGTCGACAGCCAGGTCAAGGTGCTCGAAGGAGAGATGCTCAAGCCCTTCAGCGCCGACCCCAACGCCAGCGAGGACGAGTGATGACTGCACGCCTGGGAGCTTCCCTGTCTTTCCTCGAATGGATGCAGCAAGTGCAGGCCGGCATGGAAACCGTGCTGGAACGCTTCCTGCCGCCGGTCTCGGTAGTGCCGGCGCGCCTGCACGAGGCGATGCGCTACACCGCCCTGGACGGCGGCAAGCGCGTGCGCCCGCTGCTGGTGTACGCCGCCGGCGACGTGTTCGATACGCCGCTGCCGCTGCTGGAGCGGGCCGCCGCCGCGGTCGAGATGATCCACGTGTATTCGCTGGTGCATGACGACATGCCCTGCATGGACGACGACGCCTTGCGCCGCGGCAAGCCCACCGTGCATATCCAGTATGACGAAGCCACCGCGCTGCTGGTGGGCGACGCCTTGCAGGCGCAGGCCTTCGATACCCTGTCGGCGCCGCTGGAGGCGGAGCTGGGTGCGGACGCCGGCCTGGCCGCGCGCCAGTTGCGCATGTTGAACCTGCTGGCGCAGGCCGCCGGATCGGTCGGCATGTGCGGCGGCCAGGCGATCGACCTGGCCAGCGTCGGCATGACGCTGTCGCTGTCCGAGCTGGAGCAGATGCACCGCCTGAAGACCGGTGCCCTGCTGCGCGCGGCGGTGTTCCTGGGCGCGCTCGGCGGCAAGGCCCTGGCGGCCGAGGAAAGCGCCGCGCTGGACGACTACGCGCGCGCCGTCGGCCTGGCGTTCCAGGTGGTCGACGACATCCTCGACGCCACCGCCGACTCGGCCACGCTGGGCAAGACCGCCGGCAAGGACGCGGCCGACAACAAGCCGACCTATGTCTCGATACTCGGCCTGGGCGAATCGCAGGCGCTGGCTGAAAAGCTGCGCGGCAACGCGCACCAGGCACTGGCGCCGTTCGGCGACAAGGCGCGCCGCCTGCGCGAGCTTGCCGACCTGATCGTGCAACGGAAGGCATGAGGCCGGTCATACGGCCTTCAGACCCAATCAACGGTAACAACAGTATGCTGCTCAATACCATCAACGACCCGGCCGACCTGCGCCGCCTGTCCCGTCCCCAACTCAAGCCGCTGGCCGAGGAACTGCGCGGCTTCGTGCTGGACTCGGTATCCAAGACCGGCGGCCACCTGTCGTCCAACCTGGGCACGGTCGAGCTGACCATTGCGCTGCATTACGTGTTCAACACGCCGCAAGACCGCATTGTGTGGGACGTCGGCCACCAGACCTATCCGCACAAGATCCTGACCGGCCGCCGCGACCGCATGGGCACGCTGCGCCAGCAGGACGGCATCTCCGGCTTCCCGCGCCGCGCCGAAAGCGAATACGATACCTTCGGCACCGCGCACTCGTCGACCTCGATCTCGGCCGCGCTGGGCATGGCCCTCGCGGCTAAAACCCAAGGTTCGGACCGCCATTCCATCGCCGTGATCGGCGACGGCGCGATGACCGCCGGCATGGCCTTCGAAGCGCTCAACAACGCCGGCGTCTACGACGACATCAACCTGCTGGTGATCCTGAACGACAACGACATGTCGATCTCGCCGCCGGTGGGCGCGTTGAACCGCTACCTGGCGCGCCTGATGTCGGGCAAGTTCTACGCCAAGGCGCGCGACGTGGGCAAGTCGGTGCTGCCGGCGCCGGTGCTGGAGCTGGCCAAGCGCCTGGAAGAGCATGCCAAGGGCATGATCGTGCCGGCCACCATGTTCGAGGAATTCGGCTTCAACTACATCGGCCCCATCGACGGCCACGACCTCGATTCGCTGATCCCCACGCTGCAAAACCTGAAGAACCTCAAGGGGCCGCAGTTCCTGCACGTGGTCACCAAGAAGGGCCAGGGCTACAAGCTGGCCGAGGCCGACCCGGTGCTGTACCACGGCCCCGGCAAGTTCAATCCCAGCGAAGGCATCAAGCCCAGCGCCGGCGGCAAGCTGACCTATACGAAAGTGTTCGGCGACTGGCTGTGCGACATGGCCGCGGCCGACGACAAGCTGGTCGGCATCACGCCGGCCATGCGCGAAGGCTCGGGCATGGTCGCCTTCGAAAAGAAATTCCCGCAGCGCTACTACGATGTCGGCATCGCCGAACAGCACGCGGTGACCTTCGCCGCCGGCATGGCCTGCGAAGGAATGAAGCCGGTGGTGGCGATCTACTCGACCTTCCTGCAGCGCGGCTACGACCAGCTGATCCATGACGTGGCGCTGCAGAACCTGGACGTGACCTTCGCGCTGGACCGCGCCGGCCTGGTCGGCGCTGACGGCGCCACGCACGCCGGCAACTACGACCTGGCCTTCCTGCGCTGTATCCCGAACATGGCGGTGCTGGCCGCGTCCGACGAGGACGAATGCCGCAAGATGCTGTCGACCGCCTACCGGCACAACGGCCCGGCCGCGGTGCGTTACCCGCGCGGCGCCGGCATTGGCGCCGCAGTGGAAAAGACATTGGATGTGCTGCCTTGGGGCAAGGGCGAAGTCCGCCGCGAGGGCAAGGGCATCGCCATCCTGGCCTTCGGCACCATGGTCGCGCCGGCATTGGGCGCGGGCGACAAGCTCAACGCCACGGTCGCCAACATGCGCTTCATCAAGCCGCTGGACGTGGAGCTGGTCAAGCAACTGGCCGCCACCCACGAGGCGCTGGTGACGGTGGAAGAGGGCTGCATCATGGGCGGCGCCGGCGCCGCCGTGTCGGAGGCGCTGGCCGCCGCCGGCATCGACAAGCCGGTTTTGCACCTGGGCTTGCCCGACCGCTTCATCGACCACGGCGATGCCGGCCAACTGCTGGCGCAATGCGGGTTGGATGCCGCCGGCATCGCCCAGTCCATCGTGCAGCGTTTCGGCAAGGACCAGCCGCGGCTGGTGGTCAGCAACGGCTGATTGCGCGACTTGTTCATTGAAACAAAACGCCCCGCGAATGCGGGGCGTTTTGTTTGGCGCAGACCGATCGGCGATCAGCGCGCCCGATCCTTTTCCCACAGCACATCCTGCCCGCCCGCTTCGCGGTTGAGCACGCGCGCCAGCACGAAGCACAGGTCGGACAGCCGGTTCAGGTAGCGCCGTGCCGGCGCATTCACGCCGCCGTCGGCCTTCTCCAGCATCACCACGCTGCGCTCGGCGCGGCGGCAGACGGTGCGGCATACATGCGCCAGCGCCGCGCCGCGCGAACCGCCCGGCAGGATGAATTCCTTCAGCGGCGGCAGGGTGGCGTTGTATTTCTCCAGCAAGGCATCCAGCCGCGCCAGGTGGGCGTCGGCCAGCACGGTATAGCCGGGGATGCACAGCTCGCCGCCAAGGTCGAACAAATCGTGCTGGATCGACAACAGCGCCTGGCGCAGCTCGTCCGGCAAGGTTTCGCACAGCAGCAGGCCCAGCTGCGAATTGAGTTCATCCACATCGCCCAGCGCCTGGATGCGCAGGCTGTCCTTGCCCACCCGGCTGCCGTCGCCCAGGCCGGTGCTGCCGTCGTCGCCGGTGCGGGTGGCGATCTTTGAAAGGCGGTTGCCCATACTTGTTTCTCCCTACGTGAAGTTGCGCGAGCTTAAGCTGTGAACAGTACTTGCGCAAGGCTGGCGCAGCGCCCGCCATTGCCTGTTTGATAAGTAATAAATGATAAAAAATTCACTTGATTTGACGGGCGTGCGGAAAAGGCATTGGAGATTTGCCGGATCACTTTGCCGCAAGAGAGTAAAATTCATCAGTTAAGTCAGTGGTAAGGCCATTGATGCCACTGATGCTCGTGTAACCGCATATCTAATAAAAACAGACAACAGAGACCCCTGAGAGAGACAAATGAATCACATCGTTGACGCACAAAAACTCAAGAAGCCGGTTCCCCAGGCCTTGCTGGACGAATTGCAGGCCTTTTTCGGCAGCCGCCTGTCGACTTCCGCCGCCATGCGAGAGCACCATGGCCGCGATGAGTCCTCGTACGATCCGATGCTGCCCGACGCGGTGGTGTTCGCGCACACAACCGAGGAAGTCGCCGCCTTCGTCAAACTGTGCAGCCGTTACGAAACGCCGATCATTCCCTACGGCGCCGGCACTTCGCTGGAGGGCCACATCCTGGCGCTGCAGGGCGGCATCACCATCGACCTGTCGCAAATGAACAGCGTGCTGTCGATCAACCCGGAAGACCTGACCGCCACCGTCCAGGCCGGCGTCACCCGCAAGCAACTGAACCAGGAAATCAAGGACACCGGCCTGTTCTTCCCGATCGACCCGGGCGCCGACGCCTCGCTGGGCGGCATGGCCTCGACCCGCGCTTCCGGCACCAACGCCGTGCGCTACGGCACGATGAAGGAAAACACGCTGGCGCTGACGGTGGTCACCGCCGACGGCAACATCATCAAGACCGGCACCCGCGCCAAGAAGTCGTCGGCCGGCTACGACCTGACCCGCGTGTACGTGGGCAGCGAAGGCACGCTGGGCATCATCACCGAAGTCACGGTGCGCCTGTACCCGCAGCCGGAAGCGATCTCGGCCGCGATCTGCTCCTTCCCCAGCGTGGCCGACGCCGTCAACACCGTGATCCAGACCATCCAGGTCGGCGTGCCGCTGGCGCGCGTGGAGCTGCTCGACGAGAACGGCGTCAAGGCCATCAACGCCCACGACAAGCTGAGCCTGCCGGCCAATCCGCTGCTGTTGTTCGAATTCCACGGCAGCGACAACGGCGTCAAGGAGCAGGCCGAGATCGTGCAGGACATCGCCAACGACAACAACGCCACCGGCTTCGAATGGGCCACCCGCCCGGAAGACCGCAGCCGCCTGTGGACCGCGCGCCATAACGCCTACTTCGCGCTGCTGCAGTTGCGCCCGGGCGCGCGCGCCATCTCTACCGACTGCTGCGTGCCGATCTCGCGCCTGGCCGAGTGCGTGCTGGAGACCAAGGCCGACTGCGAGGCGCAGGGCCTGATCCACGCCATCATCGGCCACGTCGGCGACGGCAATTTCCATGTGCAGATGATGGTCGATCCCAACGATCCGGCCGACGTCGCCAAGGCAGAAGGCGTCAACGAACGCATGGTGGCGCGCGCCATTGCGATGGACGGCACCTGCACCGGCGAGCACGGCGTGGGGCTGCACAAGATGGATTTCCTGGTGCAGGAGCACGGCGCCGGCGCGATCGATGTGATGCGCGCCATCAAGCACGCGCTGGACCCGAAGAACATCATGAACCCCGGCAAGATCCTGCGCTGGGAGCAGTAAGCGTACCGGTGCCGGCGGCCTGCCGCCGGCATCCCGCATCCTCCGTTTTACCCGTCGGCAGCAGTCCGGTTTTGAGCACGATCAGCAAGAAAGAATCCATGGCCACCCGCCTTCCACCCGTCCACGCCCTGTCCGCCTTCGAAGCGGCGGCCCGGCATAACTCCTTCGCCATCGCCGCGGAAGAACTGTGCATCACTCCCTCGGCGCTGTCGCACCGCATCCGCCTGCTGGAGGAATTCGTCGGCGAACGCCTGTTCTACCGCGACGGCCGTTCCATCGGCCTGTCCGAATTCGGCCGCCGCTACCTGGACGTGGTGCGCTCGGCGCTGCGCACGCTGACCGATTTCCCGATGCCGCATCGCAACGCCGCGGCGCAGCCCAAGATCAAGGTGATGGTGCCGCCGACCTTCGCGCGCCACCTGCTGATGCCGCGCATCGCCGACTTCACCCAGCGCCATCCGGAGATCGTGGTCGAACTCTACCTGTCGGTGCCGCTGTACGATTTGTCGCTGTCGGAAAGCGACGTCGAGATCCGTTTCGGCGCCGGCAACTACCCCAACATCCTCACCGAGAAGCTGTTCGAGGAACCGGCCTTCGCGGTGGCCAGCCCCAGCTACCTCAAGACCTTGCCGCCGATGAAGACCCCGGCCGACCTGCAGCACGCCAGCCTGCTGCGCTCGGCGCTGGAGCCGTGGCAGCCGTGGTTCGAGGCGGCCGGCCTGAAGGATTGGACGGAGCCGTCCTCCGGCCTGCGCGTGGACGACCTCGGCCTGCTGCTGGAAGCTGTGCGCCACGGTTACGGTGTGGGCCTGACGCGCCAGCACTTCGCCGAAGAACTGCTGGCGCGCGGCGAGATCGTCGAACTGTTCGACGTGCGCTTGCGCACGCCGCCGCACGCCTACTACGTGGTCTACGAACGCGCGGTGCGCGAGCGACCCGAGGTCGATACCTTCATCAGTTGGATGCAGAACGCATTCAGGAACATCTGAGCTCAGGCCCGCTGAAAATAATTCATTCCCGTTAAGAATTCTTTTCAGTGCGCCGCCAGGCAACAATCCGGCTTGGCGCCGGGGAAAATTCGTTACACTTGGATCCTTGCAGCGGGCCGCTCCCGCATTGCCCAGAACAAAGGTCCAGCATGAATGCTCCCGCCAACCCATCCTTCGCGCCGGCCCGCCAGCGCGAAGTCGTCGACGCCCTGCGCCGGGCCGTGCCCGCGCATTGCGTGCTGTTCGACGAGGAAGATACCCGCCCCTACGAATGCGACGGCCTGGCCGCCTACCGGCAATTGCCGATGGCCGTCGTGCTGCCGGAAAACGAGGCCCAGGTCGTGGCCATCATGAAAACCTGCCATGCGCTGAAGGTGCAGATCGTGCCGCGCGGTGCCGGCACCGGTTTGTCGGGCGGCGCCATGCCGATCGCCGACGGCGTGGTGCTGTCGACCGCCAAGTTCAACAAGATCGTGAGGCTGGACAAGTATTCGCGCACCGCCGTGGTCCAGCCCGGCGTGCGCAACCTGGCCATTTCCGAAGCGGCCGCGCCGCACGGCTTGTACTACGCGCCGGACCCGTCCTCGCAGATCGCCTGTTCCATCGGCGGCAACGTCGCCGAGAACTCCGGCGGCGTGCACTGCCTGAAATACGGCCTGACCGTGCACAACGTGCTGCGCGTGCGCATGGTCACCATCGAAGGCGATGTGGTGGAGTTGGGCAGCGGCGCGCTGGATGCGCCGGGCCTCGACCTGCTGGCGGTGTTCATCGGTTCCGAAGGCATGCTGGGCGTGGTCACCGAAGTGACTGTCAAGCTGGTGCCCAAGCCGCAGGCCGCGCGCGTGATCATGGCCTCGTTCGACGACGTGGTGAAGGGCGGCAACGCGGTCGCCAACGTGATCGCTGCCGGCATCATCCCGGCCGGTCTCGAGATGATGGACAAGACCAGCTCGCGCATGGTCGAGCCGTTCGTCAAGGCCGGTTACGACACCGATGCCGAAGCGATCCTGCTGTGCGAGTCGGACGGCACGGTGGAAGAGGTCGAGGAAGAAATCGGCCGCATGACCGAAGTGCTCAATGCCAGCGGCGCCACCGCCATCGCCTGTTCGCAGTCGGAGGCCGAGCGCCTGCGTTTCTGGTCCGGCCGCAAGAACGCCTTTCCGGCCGCCGGCCGCATCTCGCCCGACTATTACTGCATGGACGGCACCATCCCGCGCAAGCGCCTGGCGCAAGTGCTCTTGGGCATCGCCGAGATGGAAAAGAAATACGGCCTGCGCTGCGCCAACGTGTTCCACGCCGGCGACGGCAACCTGCATCCGCTGATCCTGTTCGATGCCAACATCGCCGACGAATTCCATCGCGCCGAACTGTTCGGCGCCGAGATCCTGGAATTGTGCGTGGAAGTGGGCGGCACCATCACCGGCGAACATGGCGTGGGCATCGAAAAGATCAACTCCATGTGTGTGCAGTTCGCGCCGGCCGAGCGCGAGGCTTTCTTCAAAGTCAAGCGCGCCTTCGACACGGCCTTCCTGCTCAACCCCGACAAGGCCATCCCGACCCTGCACCGCTGCGCCGAGTACGGCCGGATGCACGTGCAGCGCGGCCAACTGCGCCACCCCGATTTGCCGAGATTCTGAGATGAGCGAGCAACAAAATATGAATGCGGTGCTGGACACCTTCCGCCAGCGCATCGCGCAAGGCAAGCCGCTGCAGATCCGCGGCGGCGGCACCAAGGACTGGTACGGCCAGGCGCCGCAAGGCGAAGTGCTGGATACGCGCGCCTACAGAGGCATCATCGACTACGAGCCGACCGAACTGGTGATCACCGCGCGCAGCGGCACCACCCTGGCCGAGATCGATGCCGCGCTGGAAAAGAACAACCAGATGCTGGCCTTCGAGCCGCCGCGCTTCGGGGGCGCCGCCACCATCGGCGGCATGGTCGCGGCAGGCTTGTCCGGCCCCACGCGCGCCGCATCCGGCGCGGTGCGCGACTTCGTGCTGGGCGCGGTGCTGATGGATGGCGAAGGGCAGGAGCTGCACTTCGGCGGCCAGGTGATGAAGAACGTCGCCGGCTATGACGTCTCGCGCCTGCTGACGGGATCGCTCGGCACGCTGGGCCTGATCCTGCAGGTCTCGCTGAAGGTGCTGCCCAAGCCGTTCGCCAGCAGCACGCGGGTGTTCGAAATCAACCAGGAAGGCGCATTGCGCCTGCTGAACCAGTGGGGCGGACAGCCGCTGCCGCTGGCGGCCAGCGCCTGGAGCAACAATACGCTGACCATCCGCCTGGCCGGCGCGCAGGCGGCGGTGGATGCTGCGATCAGGAAGCTGGGCGGCAGCGAGCTTTCCAACGGCGACGATTTCTGGCGCGACCTGCGCGAGCAGGAACATGCCTTCTTCGCCGATATCCATGCCGATGCGCCGCTGTGGCGCCTGTCGCTGCCTTCGGTGGCGGCGCCGCTGGACTTGCCCGGCCGCCAACTGATCGAATGGGGCGGCGCGCAGCGCTGGCTGCGCCCGGACGGCGCGCTCAGCGCGGCCGCCATCCGCGCCGCAGCGGTGGCCGCGGGCGGCAGCGCCAGCCTGCATCGCGGCGGCGACAAGGCGGTCGGCGTGTTCCATCCTTTGCAGCCGGCGGTCGAGAAGATCCACCGCAACCTCAAGGCCCAGTTCGATCCCAAGGGCATCTTCAATCCCGGCCGTATGTACGCCAGCCTGTAAGCCAGCACAGACGATATGCAAACCAACTTAGCCGATTTCATCCGCGACACCCACGAAGGCCAGGAAGCCGACAGCATTCTGCGCAGTTGCGTGCACTGCGGTTTCTGTACCGCCACCTGCCCGACCTACCAGTTGCTGGGCGACGAGCTGGACGGCCCGCGCGGCCGCATCTACCTGATCAAGCAGGTGCTGGAAGGCAAGCCGGCCACGGCCGCCACGCAATCGCACCTGGACCGCTGCCTGACCTGCCGCAACTGCGAATCGACCTGCCCGTCGGGCGTGCAATACGGCCGCCTGGTCGACATCGGCCGCAAGGTGGTGGAACAGCAGGTGCCGCGTCCGCTGTCGCAGCGCGTGGTGCGCACCGCATTGAAGGAACTGCTGCCGCGCAAGTGGATTTTCCGTCCGGCGATGAAAGCCGGGCAGATGGTGCGTCCGCTGCTGCCGAAGGTGTTGAGAAACAAGGTGCCGGCGCCGCAAGAGGCCGGCGTCTGGCCCACGCGCACCCATGCGCGCCAGATGCTGCTGCTGGATGGCTGCGTGCAGCCGTCGATGTCGCCCAACATCAACAGCGCCACCGCGCGCGTGCTGGATGCGCTGGGCGTGCAATTGTTCGTGCCGCCCAAGACCGGCTGCTGCGGCGCCATCCGCTATCACATGAACGACCAGGACGGCGGGCTGGACGATATGCGCCGCAACATCGACGCCTGGTGGCCTTACATCGAAGGCCGCGACGGCATCAAGGCCGAGGCCATCGTGATGAACGCCTCCGGCTGCGGCGCGACGGTGAAGGAATACGGCCACCTGCTGCAGCACGATCCTATCTATGCCGAAAAGGCGCGCCGCATTTCGCACATGACGCGCGACATCAGCGAGATCCTGCCCGACTTCGAAGCGCAGTTGCAGGAGAAGCTCAGGGGCTACGCCGGCAAGCGCGTGGCCTACCATCCGCCTTGCACGCTGCAGCATGGGCAGAAGATCCGCGGCAAGGTCGAGTCCATCCTTGGCGCGGCCGGCGTGGACGTGCAACTGTGCGCCGACAGCCACCTGTGCTGCGGCTCGGCCGGCACCTACTCGGTGCTGCAGCCGGAACTGTCCTACCAGCTGCGCGACAACAAGTTGAAGAACCTGGCCGCCACCGACCCGGACATGATCGTCACCGGCAATATCGGTTGCGTTACGCACTTGCAGTCGGGCACGGAAACACCGGTGAAGCATTGGATCGAGCTGCTGGATGCGGCATTGCAGGAACGCGCCTGAACCGGGGATTTCCGCATGGCACTGCCAAAAGCCCCGCAATGCGGGGCTTTTTTGTGGCCAAAATGATCATGTTTCGCCTATTCAGGGCCATTTGGGCGATCCCGGCTTGACGGGCAACCCCATAAATCAATAAGCTTCGTGCTTTTTATCGGTTGCCGGGAAAAAAACCTAATAATTTCTCATTGGAAACTGCCGCAATCTGAAGCAATCCAATGCGTCACCGGCCTGGAAGCAGCACTCTCAACACGTACTACGCCATTACCCCTCATCGCGCCCGACGTCCGGCTGTTTCACCTGCCTGCGTTCCAGGGCAGGAGACTATCTTGAAAAAACGCATCCCACCCGCCGCCTACATTTTCGTCGCCATGGTGCTCGGCATCCTGGCCGGTTACCTGGTTTTCACCCACTACGACAAGGCCGAAGCCAAGGAGCTGGCCGGCTACATCTCGATCGCTTCCGACATGTTCCTGCGCCTGATCAAGATGGTGATCGCGCCGCTGGTGTTCTCGACGCTGGTGGTCGGCATCGCCCATATGGGCGACGCCAAGTCGGTGGGCCGCATCTTCGGCAAGTCGCTGGGCTGGTTCCTGCTGGCGTCGCTGGTGTCGCTGGCGCTGGGCATGATCATGGCCAACCTGCTGCAGCCGGGCGCCGGCGTGGCATTGCCGCCGCCTGACGCGGCCGGCGCGGGCCTGGCGACCGGCAAGTTCACCGTCAAGGAATTCTTCAACCACCTGGTGCCCAAGTCGGTGGCCGAGGCGATGGCGCAGAACGAAATCCTGCAGATCGTGGTGTTCTCGATGTTCTTCGGCATCGCGCTGGCGGCGCTGGGCGAACGCGGCAAGAACCTGCTGGCGGTGGTGGACGACCTGTCGCACGCCATGCTCAAGATCACCGGCTACGTGATGAAGTTCGCGCCGGTGGCGGTGTTCGCCGCCATGGCCGCGACCGTCGCGGTCAACGGACTGGACATCCTGCTCAGCTTCGCGGTGTTCATGCGCGACTTCTATTTCTCGCTGTTGCTGTTGTGGGCGATCCTGATCGGGGTCGGTTTCGTGTTCCTGAAAAAGCGCATCTTCCACCTGCTGGCGCTGATCAAGGAAGCTTTCCTGCTGGCCTTCGCCACGGCCAGTTCCGAAGCCGCCTATCCCAAGCTGCTGGACGCGCTGGACCGCTTCGGCGTCAAGCGCAAGATCTCCAGCTTCGTGATGCCGATGGGGTATTCGTTCAACCTCGACGGTTCGATGATCTACTGCACCTTCGCCACGCTGTTCATCGCCCAGGCCTATGGCATGCACCTGTCGATCTCGACCCAGATCACCATGATGCTGGTGCTGATGCTGACCTCCAAGGGCATCGCCGGCGTGCCGCGCGCCTCGCTGGTGGTGATCGCCGCCACGCTGCACCAGTTCAATATCCCGGAAGCCGGCCTGCTGGTGATCCTGGGCATCGACACCTTCCTCGACATGGGCCGTTCGGCCACCAACGCGGTGGGCAACTCGATCGCTTCGGCGGTGGTCGCCAAGTGGGAAGGCGGCTTGCTGAGCGAGGAAGAGGCCCGCGCCGCTGAGCAGGAAATCGAGCAGGAAGCGGAACTCAAGCTGCACGCTTAAACACCATTGCCGTTGCCGCCGCCATCGCGGCAGGCAAGCAAAAAAGGAGCGCGCCGGGCAACCGGCCCGCTCCTTTTTCTTTGGCTGGAAGGGAAGGGCGCCAGGCCAAGTCAGGCCAATACGGCTTCGCGCGCCTTGGCCGGAATCCACTCCTGCAGCGTGATCTCGATGGTGATGAAAGAAAGGTTGGCGCCGCGCACGAAGCGGCCGGCGAAGATCTTGCCGTCGGTGTCGGCCACCACGCCTTGCAGCGGGTTGGGATTGGATTTGCCGTCCGAGAAACCGATCTCGCCGAAGACGTTGAGGATCTCTACGCCGGGGCCGTTGATTTCCATTTGGCGCAGGCCGCCGGCGGCGGCATATTGCAGGTGGGCGTCGATCAGGCTGCCGATGGCGCCGCGCACGATGGCGGTTTGCATGCCGTGCTGGCGGCACAGCGCTTCCACGCTCTCGGTCAGGTCCTGGTTGGGTTTCAGGCGCGCCATGACCAGTTTGCCCAGGGTGCCTTCTTCTACTTGAATGTCGTCGTTTGTCTCTGTTGTCGTTGTAGTTGGGTTCGTCATCATGATTCCATGGGTGTCGGATGCAATAGACTGAAGTGCGTCTCTTCATCGCTGTTGACGACGAAGGCGCCTTGGGAAAACAAGCACATGCGGATGATGAGCGGATCGTCGCCCACTTCCACCGTGTCCAGCAAAAGATGGCCGCCATGGATGGCGCCATCGCCATCGATGAAGCCCGAATGGCAGTGCAGCAATACTTTTCCGTCCTGGTTCTGGCCCACCGTGATGGCGCCGGTCACAAAGGTGATGGCGCCTTCCAGGACATGCGGCGGGCCGTAGTCATACGGGCGCTTCTGGTCCTTGGTGTTTTCGATGCGGTGGTAGTGCAGGCAGCGCGCGGTGCCGCCGCACATGCGGCCGACGCCGCCGCGCTGGCCGTAGCGCGCCAGTACCTTGCGCAAGGCCTCGCCGACCAGGGTGCCGGGCGCCAGCGTGATGCGCAGTTCCTCGGCCGGATTGGCTTCCAGGTCCAGCGTGCGCGGGTAACTCTGCTGGCCTGCGTGGAGGAACTTGCGCACCTCGACAAATCCCGGATGGCCGTCAGCGGGTTTGTTGGAGAGTTTCATAAGCGATAGTCACCTTTCTCCTCAAGCAATGCCTTGATCTGTTTCTTGACGATCTTGCCGTAGCCCGACTTGGGCATGGTTTCCCAGAACACGAAGCGGCGCGGCCACTTGTACTTGCCGATGCGCTCTTCCAGGTGCGCCAGCAGCGCTTCGCCGCCGACTTCCTGGCCCGCCTTGCACACGATCACCGCCAGTCCGCTCTCGCCCCACTTGGGGTCGGGCACGCCCAGCACCGCCACTTCGGACACCGCCGGGTGGGTCAGCAGCGCTTCCTCGATCTCGCGCGGATAGACGTTGGAGCCGCCCGAGATGTACATGTCGGAGGAGCGGCCGGTGATGTAGAGGAAGCCATCCTTGTCCACATGGCCGAGGTCGCCGGTATGGAACCAGTCGTGCTTGAAGGCCTTGGCATTGGCGTCCGGATTGTTGTGGTAGCCCATGAACACGGCCGGGCCGCGCACGCAGATCTCGCCGGTCTCGAAGGGCTTGAGCTTCTTGCCGTCGTCGTCGAGGATGGCGATTTCCATGCCGGTGCGCGGCATGCCGCAGGTGCCCACGCGGGCCTGCGGGTGGGCGTCGTCCTCATGATGCATGTAGGGCGGCAGGAAGGTGATGTTGCCGGTCACTTCCCCCAGGCCGTAGTACTGCACCAGCACCTTGCCCAGTTTTTTCAGGGCGTACACCTGGTCGGCGCGGTACATCGGCGCGCCGGCGTAGATCATGTGCTTCAGCGACGAATGGTCGTAGCGGTCGACCGATTCGTCTTCCACCAGGATCTTGACGATGGTGGGCACGGTGAACATGTTGTCCACCTTGTATTTCTCGACCAGTTGCCAGGCTTCCTCGACCACCAGGCGTTCGGAAGACAGCAGGATGCTGGCCGCGCCGCGCGCGGTATTGATCACGGCGTGGATGCCGGCGCCATGCGACAGCGGCGCCACCACCAGCGAGCGCGATTCGTGGTTCAGACCCGGCATCAGGTCGGCCAGGTGGTTGGTGACGACGAAGGCCATCTGGCCGTGCGCCAGCATGCCGGCCTTGGGGTGGCCGGTGGTGCCGGAGGTGTAGAAGAACCACAGCGGGTCTTCGTAATCGACTTCGGCTTCCTCGAAGGCTTCGCGGCCGGCGTCGGCCACCAGCGTTTCGAAATCCAGTTCGCCCGGGCGCGGGTCGGCCAATGCGATCACGTGTTCCAGCGTCGGCGACACCGCCTTGACCGCGTCCACGTAATGGGCGAAACCCTGGTCGTAGAGCATCACGGAAGCGCCGCTGGACTGGCCGAGGTAGGCCGCCTCAGGCGGCGTGATGCGGAAGTTGGTCGGCACCCAGACCATGCCCAGTTTGAAGGCGGCCCAGGCGCTTTCGAAGATCTGCTGGTTGTTGCGCGAATGCACCAGCATCTTGTCGCCTTTCTTCACGCCGCGCTTGGCCAGCGCATGCGCCAGGGCGTCGACGCGGTCGTTCAACTGCTTCCAGGTAACGATCTTGTCTTCGCCGTTGGCGGCGCCTTTGCTGAGGATCAGGCCGGGGGCGTCGGGAAAGCGGCGCGCCACATCCGACAGCAGGCGGCCCAGGTTCATGACTTTCTTTAACATCGTCTCACTCGTTCTAATTGGAATTGGCGTTGCTTTTTTATTTGCTGCGGGTCTTGCGGATGCCGCCTGCCGCCCGCGCACAGTCGCGGGCGGCAGGGAAGTGCGGAAGGAAACGGATCAGTGGACGCGTTCCAGGATGCTGACGTAGTTGGCCACGGCCGCGCCGCCCATGTTGAACACGCCGGCGTACCTGGCGTTGGGGATCTGCATGTCGCCGGCGTCATGCGCGGCCTGCATCGCCGCCATCACGTGCATCGACACGCCGGTGGCGCCCACCGGGTGGCCCTTGGACTTGAGGCCGCCGGAGGGGTTGACCGGCAGCTTGCCGTCCTTGGCGGTAATGCCGTCGAGGATCACGCGCGCGCCCTGGCCGTGCGGCGCCAGGCCCATCGCCTCGTATTCCAGCAGTTCGGCGACGGTGAAGCAGTCGTGGGTTTCCACCAGCGACAGGTCGTCCAGCGCCAGGCGCGCATTGCCCAGCGCGTTCTTCCAGGCCAGTTCGGCGGCTTCGAAGCGGGTCGGGTCGCGGCGCGACAGCGGCAGGTAGTCGTTGACGTGCACCGCGGCGCGGAACTGCACCGCGCGCGGCAGCGACTTGGCGGCGTCGGCGGCGCTGATCACCAGCGCGGCGGCGCCGTCGGAGACCAGCGAACAGTCGGTGCGCTTGAGCGGGCCGGCCACGAACGGGTTCTTTTCCGAGACGTTGCGGCAGAAATCGAAGCCGAAGTCCTTGCGCATGTGCGCATAGGGATTGGACATGCCGTTCTTGTGGTTCTTGGCGGCGATCGCGGCCAGCGCGTCGGACTGGTCGCCGAAGCGGTCGAAGTAGCCTTGCGCGATCTTGCCGAACACGCCGGCGAAGCCGCCGGGGATGCCGGCCTCTTCCTTGGCGTAGCAAGCCTTGAGCAGCACCTCGCCCACTTGCGGGGTGGCCAGCTCGGTCATCTTCTCGAAGCCGATCACCAGCACATGCTTGGAATCGCCCGCCTTGATCGATTGCAGGCCCGAGTGGATCGCGGCCGAACCGGTGGCGCAGGCGTTCTCCACGCGCACGGCCGGCTTGAAGCGCAACTGCGGCAGGCTGTTGATGACCAGCGAGGAGGGGAAGTCCTGGTAGAGGAAGCCGGCATTGAAGGTGCCGACGTGGATCGAATCGATATCTTCCGGTTGCAGGCCGGCGTGTTCGATGGCGGCCTTGGCGACCTGGCCGATCAGCACTTCGGGGTCGATGCCGTCGAGCTTGCCGAATTGGGAATGGTGCCAGCCGGTGATGCAGGGGGCGGATGCGGAAGCAGTCATGTTCATTTGTCCTTGTAAGACGTGGTCGGTACGGTTGATGTGGACGCAATATGCAAAATCGATGCCACGCATCCGAACTGTCATTCAGAGGCCTTGTGGGCTTCGTCGCGGATGGGCAGGGCGGCCTGCACTATTGCCTGTGTTATGGCCTGTGGAATCAAGATAGCACGTCTGCGCAGCGGGTGAATTTGCTGCGATGCGCAAAGGGAATGTAGTGGAAATCGCCAGGTACAACTGTCCGCGCTGCGACAGTTGTGCGACACAAATGCGACAGGTGTCGCATCAATTCCCATCAAATAATTTGTCGCCGGGGGCCTGCCCGCCCTTGTCCTTTCGCGCCGTTATCGCAGAGAATACAGGCGCAATGCCGATGACAGGGAGGGGAGGCCGGCGCCGCCGAGGGAGAATTGGCGGCTTGGCATCCAAATTGCTCTGTTGACGTCAAGCAGTGCCGACAACGACGGACACCAGCTGCATTCCGGCATCCAGGTTCCGGTTCACATAAAACTACATAAACAGGAGATAAACAGATGGGCAATCCCGCTGGCAAAATCACGCGCCGTTCTTTTCTGAAGACCGCCTCGGTCGCATCGGCCGCCGCCGCGACCGGCCTGTACGGTACGTCCGCGCATGCCGCCGAATTCACCTTCAAGTACGCCAACAACCTCCCGGTGACGCACCCGATGAACGCGCGCGCCAAGGAGATGGCCGCCAAGATCGCCGAGCAGTCCAAGGGCCGTATCGAGCTGCAGCTCTACCCCAACAACCAGCTGGGTACCGACACCGACATGCTGTCGCAGGTGCGCGCCGGCGCGATCGATTTCTTCACGCTGTCGCCGCTGATCCTGGGCACGCTGGTGCCGGCCGCGCAGATTTCCGGCATCGGCTTCGCCTTCAAGGACTACAACCAGGTGTGGGCCGCCATGGACGGCGAACTGGGCGCGCACGTGCGCAAGCAGATCGAAGCCAAGTCGACCCTGTTCGCCTTTGAAAAGATCTGGGACAACGGCTACCGCCAGATCACCAACAGCAGCAAGCCGATCAAGAGCGCCGACGACCTCAAGGGCATGAAGCTGCGCGTGCCGCCGAGCCCGCTGTGGACCTCGATGTTCCGTGCCGTGGAAGCGGCGCCGACCTCGATCAACTTCGCCGAAGTGTATTCCGCGCTGCAGACCAAGATCGTCGAAGGCCAGGAAAACCCGCTGGCGATCATCGCTACCGCCAAGCTGTACGAAGTGCAGAAGTACTGTTCCATCACCAACCACATGTGGGACGGCTTCTGGTTCCTGGGCAACAAGAAGTCCTTCGAGCGCCTGCCCAAGGACCTGCAGGAAATCATGGCCCGCAACATCAATGAAGCCGGTATGAACCAGCGCGCCGACGTGCGCAAGCTCAACGATTCGCTGATCGGCGAAATGAAGGGCAAGGGCCTGGCCTTCAACGATACCGACAACGATTCGTTCCGCGCCAAGCTGCGCAGCGCGGGCTTCTATGCCGAATGGCACAAGAAGTTCGGCGACGAGCCGTGGGCATTGCTGGAAAAGTACACCGGCAAGCTGGCCTGACCTGGATCCGCTGGAGACTTGATGATGGAAGCTGCAATGACTTACCGCGCGCTGGTAAACATGAACCCGGCGGCGCGCGCGCTGGTGGCGATCAACCGCATGGTGATGCATGTGGTCGGCGCCGTCGCGGCGGCGCTGGTGGTGGCCGAGACGGTGGTGCTGTTGACCGGCGTCATCTACCGCTACGCCCTGCACGACCCGCTGGTATGGTCGGATGAACTGGCCTCGATCCTGTTCATCTGGCTGTCGATGCTGGGCGCGGTGCTGGCGCTGGACCGCGGAGAGCACATGCGGCTGACCGCCATCATCAACAAATGCTCGGAAAAGGGCCGCGTCTGGCTGGAGACGGTCGCGGCCCTGGTGGTCTGCATCTTCGTGCTGATGGTGATCCACCCGGCGGTGGACCACTCGGTCGAGCAGATGGCGATCACCACGCCGGCCCTTGAGATCCCCGATGGATTGCGCGCCGCGGCGCTGCCGGTGGGCGCGATCCTGATGCTGCTGGCGGCGGTCTCGCGCATGGCCGCGATGACCACCTTCAAGCAGTTGCTGTCGGCCCTGGCCGTGGTGGCCGTGATCGCTGGCGGCCTGTGGCTGGCCAAGCCGGCCTTGCTGGCCATGGGCAACTACAACCTGATCATTTTCTTCGTGCTGCTGATCGGCGTGTGCGTGGCCGGCGGCATTCCCATCGCCTTCGCCTTCGGCACCGCCACCATGGCCTACCTGGCGCTGGCCACCGGCGCGCCGCTGATGATCGTGGTCAGCCGGATGGACGAAGGCATGTCCAGCCTGATCCTGCTGTCGGTGCCGCTGTTCGTGCTGCTGGGTTCGCTGCTGGAAATGTCGGGCCTGGCCAAGACCCTGATCGATTTCATGGCTGCGCTCCTGGGCCACGTGCGCGGCGGCCTGCAATACGTGCTGCTGGGCGCGATGTTCCTGGTGTCGGGCATCTCCGGCTCCAAGGCGGCCGACATGGCGGCCATCGCCCCGGCGCTGTTCCCGGAAATGAAAAAGCGCGGCTCCAAGCCGGAAGAGCTGGTGGCGCTGCTGTCGTCTTCCGGCGCGATGACCGAAACCATTCCGCCCAGCCTGGTGCTGATCACCATCGGCGCGGTTTGCAGCGTATCGATCACGGCGCTGTTCATCGGCGGCCTGATGCCGGCGGCGATCGCCACCATCGCCATCGCCGTGGTGTGCTGGATGCGCGCGCGCCGCGAACCGATGCCGGACGTCAAGCGTGCGCCGCTGTCGCTGATCATGAAGACCCTGATCGCCGCCATTCCCGCGCTGGCATTGCCGATGCTGATTCGCGTGGCGGTCATCGAAGGCGTCGCGACCGCCACCGAAGTGGCGACCATCGGCGTGGCCTACACCATCGTGGTCGGCCTGGTCATGCACCTGTTCATGAAGCACCTGAGCTTCAAGCGCATCTATCCGATCCTGGTGGAATCGGCCGCGCTGTCGGGCGCGATCCTGCTGATCATCGGCATGGCGACTTCGATGGCCTGGGCGCTGACCCAGTCCGGTTTCTCGGCCAAGCTGGTCGCCTTGATGCAAGGCGTGCCGGGCGGCGGCGCCGGTTTCCTGCTGATCACGATCGTGATCTTCATCATCCTGGGCAGCCTGCTGGAAGGCATCCCGGCGATCGTGCTGTTCGGGCCGCTGCTGTTCCCGGTGGCGCGTTCGCTCGGCGTGCACGACGTGCACTACGCGATGGTGGTGATCCTGGCGATGGGCATCGGCCTGTTCGCGCCGCCCTTCGGCGTCGGCTTCTATGCCGCCTGCGCCATCGGCAAGGTGTCGCCCGACAAGGTATTCAACCGCGTCTGGGGCTACCTGGCCGCGCTGGTGGTGGCGTTGCTGGTGGTGGCCTTCGTGCCCTGGATTTCCATCGGCTTCCTCTGACCTTCACCCAAGTCACCAAGGCAGATCACTGACAAGGTATTCGACTTAAAAACGGCGGCCCCATCCTTTCCCCAGGGGCCGCCAACATCCACGGAGACAACATGAACCAAAGCGATAGCGGCGCCCGCGTGGCGCTCGTGACGGGCGGAGCCATGGGCATCGGCGCCGCGATTTCCCGGCAACTGGCGGCCAAGGGCTACACCGTCCTGGTATCGGACATCAACCTGGAGGCGGCCACCAAGACCGCCGCCGCGCTGGTCGAGGCGGGCCACAAGGCGGCGCCGCTGCAGATGGACGTGGGCAACCCGGAATCGATCGCCAAGGCTTTCGCCGCGGTCGAGAAGGATTACGGCCGCTGCGATGTGCTGGTCAACAACGCCGGCATCGCCAAGACCTATCCTTTCCTCGATTTCCCCATCGACAACTGGCTGCAGACCATGAACGTCAACGTCACCGGCGTGCTGGTGGCGGGGCAACTGGCAGCGCGCCTGATGCTGAAGAACAAGTGGGGCCGCATCGTCAACATCTCGTCGATCTCGGGCATCCGCGCCGGGGCGGGGCGCACTGCCTACGGCACGTCGAAGTCGGCGGTGATCGGCCTGACGCGCCAGATGGCGATCGAGCTGGCCGAGCACGGCATTACCGTCAACAGCGTGGCACCGGGGCCGGTCGATACGCCCTTGACGCAGGCCGTCCATTCGGAGGCGACGCGCCAGAGCTTTTACCGGCTGGTGCCGATGCGCCGTTACGGCAGCACCGATGAGATTGCCGCCGCGGTGTGTTTCCTTGCCGGCGATGAGTCTTCCTATATCACCGGCCATGTGATTCCGGTCGATGGCGGTTTTGTCGCCGGCGGCGTGCTGGATATCTGAACAAGGAGCGGACATGCAGAAGCTGATGGAAGGCAAGGTCATCATCGTGACCGGGGCCGGTTCGGTGGGCGAGGGCTGGGGCAACGGCAAGGCTGCCGCGGCGCTGTATGCGCGCGAGGGCGGCCGTGTGCTGGCGGTGGATCGCAGCATCGATGCGGCTCGGGAGACGCAGGAAATTATCCGCGGCGAAGGCGGGGTGTGCGAGGTGATTGCGGCCGATGTGTCGAAGACGGCGGATGTGAAGGCGATTGCCGATGCGGCGATGGATCATTTCGGGCGGGTCGATGTACTGCATAACAACGTCGGTATCGCGGAGACCGGCGGGCCGGTGGAGACCAGCGAGGAGAGCTGGAACCGGTTGGTGGCGGTTAACCAGACCAGCTTGTTCCTGACGCACAAGTTCGTATTGCCGATCATGGAGAAGCAGAAGAAGGGTTCCATCGTGAATATCTCTTCGCTGGCTGCCTTGCGCTGGATCGGTTTTCCTTATCTTGGCTATACGACTACCAAGGCTGCCATCCTGGCTTTTACCAAGAACGTGGCGATGCAGTATGCGCCGTTGGGGATTCGTGCCAATTGCATCCTGCCGGGGTTGATGGATACGCCGATGATTCGGGAGCCGTTGAAGGCTTCTTATGGCGGGGATATCGAGGAGATGCGGGCTAAGCGGAATGCGCAGTGTCCGATGGGGTTCATGGGGGATGCATGGGATGTGGCGCATGCTTCCCTGTTCTTGGCTTCCGATAATGCTCGATATATCACCGGACTGGATCTGATTGTGGATGGTGGATTGTCGTTGAAATGTACTTGATGTTGTTGGGTAGTCTGGTTTTGCTTCGTGCAGATGTACTGGCTTAATGCTTATCTTTCTTCGGTCGGAACGGAGCGCCGGGGGCGGCCCGGCAGCCGCTCACTTTTCTTGTCTCGCCAAGAAA
>NZ_JAGIBI010000008.1 GCF_017744395.1 Herbaspirillum sp. | reverse complement strand
GCTGGAGGCGGCGCACCGGGGGTATGTGATGGAGTCGGGGCTGATCACGATGAACGGCCAGGCCAGGGAGATGCTGGACGATCCGCGGGTGAAGGCGGCGTATCTGGGCGAAGGCTGATCCGTCCACCCCCGCATCACCGCGACCACGCCGCATGGTTCCGCCATGCGGCGTTTTTTATGGCGCCCATTGAACTCGCCGCGGCATCTTTGCTGTTAGGATTTGTCGTTCATTGTTTATTTCCCCAGCAAGGAGAACTGTATGAGCCAGACCGATGTAAAGATCCTCGGCATTTCCGGCAGCCTGCGCGCCAAGTCCTATAACACCGCCGCCCTGAAGGCGCTGCATGAACTGCTGCCGCCGGGCGTATCGCTCACCGAAGCGGATATTTCGGAGATCCCGCTGTACAACGAAGATCTGCGCGAACAGGGGTGGCCGCCCGCGGTGGAGCGCCTGCGCAAGCAGATCGAGCAGGCCGACGCCATCATCTTTTCCACGCCCGAATACAACTACTCGGTGCCGGGCGTGCTGAAGAATGCGATCGACTGGGCTTCGCGTCCGCCGCAGCAGCCTTTCGCCGGCAAGCCGGCCGCCATCATGGGGGCCAGCCCGGGCGTCATCGGCACGGCGCGCGCCCAGTACCACCTGCGCCAGATCGGCGTGTTCCTCGACTTGCAATTCATCAACAAGCCCGAAGTCATGATCGGCACGGCCGGCGAGCGTTTCGACGCCAGTGGCAAGCTGACCCATGAGCCCACCCGCGAATTCCTCAAGACGATGGTGACGGCATTGGCCGACCGTGTGCGCTTCTTGCGCCAGCGCAGCTGATGCCGGCGGCCTGGCGCCGCTGAGTTGAAACGAAAAGCGCAGCCTGCGGGCTGCGCTTTTTTTTCGGCCGGACGCCGGCGCGCTCAGGCGGCGTTGCGTGTCCGTACCCGGTTGCGCAGGCTGTGCACCTTGTCGTGGTTGAGCAGTACGCCCTGGTACTGGCGTTCCACGATCAGGCGCACATCGTCGGGCAGGTCCTGGCCCAGGGCCTGGCGGTAGACATGTACGGCGGTATCTTCGCAGCGTTCGCATTCGCCGAGGACGGCTGCGTCATCGAGGCCCATGATGGCCGATTTCAGGAGCATCCATTGCCGGTGCAGCGTGCCGCCGAAGGTGCTGTGGTTGGCCGGTTCGCCACCCAGGCGATGCACCAGGTCCTGCAGGTCCAGCACGGTCTGCGCGTACTCGGTGGCGCGCGCCATGAACAGCTCCTGGTAGTTCGCATGGCGTTCCGCGGCATCGTCGGCGCAGGTGCGGAAGCCCTTCTCGCCATCCTTGGAGATCTGGATCAGGTCGTTCAATGCGGAAATCAGACGATCGTTGGTCATGCGCGGCCTCCTTGTGCTTGTCGCCGCGGCAACGTTGCCCGGCGCGATGCTGCCATCCTAGGCAGCGCCTTGGGAGGCCGCCATCGGACGGCGGCGCAAGCGCTTGTAGGAATACCGGATCGCCCGTTCGATGGGATTTTGGCGCCCTGGAACCCAATGCTGATGCGGGTCTTCACGTTGTCCTACAAGACAATCGGGGGGCGTCCTATAGAGCGCAGCTGTAGTCGGTTGCTAACATTTTTCTCAACTTGCAACAGTTGACTGGATTCTACTTTTTGGAGGCGCATCCATGAACAGGAAGACGATCACCGGCCATTTCCAAGTGGCCCTGGGCAAAGTCCAGGAGCGATTCGCATCGATGACGGGCAATGCCGAATTGCAGCGGCAGGCTCTGCAGCGCCAGTCCGAGGGCAAGATCATGCATGCGGTAGGAGAAGCGCAGGAACTGATCCAGCGCTCGTTGCGCAGCGGAGTACGCCAATAATCCGGGCATAAGGAGAAGCGGGTGTCCGGTGGCGTGTTGGGTAGAAGCTGCCTTGGCGGCATTCGGAGAGCCAGGGCAGGATGGCAGGAGCCGGAAGGCATGGCGGGAGACAGGTTGCGGTAAAGGCAGTCGGCAGTCCGGCAAGATGAAAAAAGAAAACCAAAGGAGGCAATCATGGACAAGCTTGTGCTTGGATGGCTCTTGGGTGTGCCGTTGCTGATGCTGATCGTCCTGCAATACCTGGTGTGAAGGGACGGTGGCGTGGCCGTCGGATAAAACCGAACGAATGGAGAGCAGACATGCCTGCCAACAATATCAAGACTGTTCGCAACGACGTGCGGGCCTTGTTGCAGCAAGCCCAAGATCTTTTCGCCGAAGCTGCCGCGGCAACCGGCAAGAATGCGGACGAGTTGCGCGCGAAAGGGCAGCAAGTGCTGGACCAGGCCCTGAACACCGCGCAGGAGGCGCAGTCGACGATGTTGCAGACGGGGCGCCAGATCGTCACCACCACCGACGACTACGTGCAGTCCAACCCTTGGCGGGCAATTGCAATTTCCAGCAGCATCGGTTTGCTGGTCGGATTGGCGATAGGCCGTTGCGCCGACCGGAATTGACCTCGGCTCTCGCAGCAGGGCATGCCGGAGGCGGATGGCGCCACACCGGAGTGCGCCAAGCCATTGTCTGAACCATAACGGGCCTTTGGGTGCCAAGCCGGCGCCGGCCCTTTCCCTATGTCTATTTTTTAGGAGAGCAGAATGACGTTGAACAACATATCCCTGGTCCGGCGTTTCGCCGGTTTTTTCCTGGCGCTGCTGGTGGTGTCGCTGGTTGGATGCGCTTCCGGCCCGGGCAAGGAAGGCACCGGCGAATATGTCGATGATACGGTCATCACCACCAAGGTAAAGGCGGCGCTGTTCAATGAGCCGGATCTGAAGTCGGCGGAAATCAGCGTCGAAACGTATAAAGGGACTGTCCAGCTCTCCGGTTTCGTCTCCAGCGCGACCTCGGCCGCGCGCGCTACCGAAGTGGCGCGCGGCGTGAAGGGTGTGGTATCCGTGCGCAACGATTTGCAGCTGAGGCGGTAAGTCCGGGTTCCGGCTTGCTGCGGGTGCAACCGGCCCCGGGGCCGGTTGCACCCGTTCGCTTCCGCAGCAGTAACGGCGGCGGCATGTAGCGGGAGCAGACAGCAAATTGGGGGTGAGGTATAGTTGGAGGCCATTACACCAAGGCATTTCAAAGGTATTTCAAGGTTGATTGGACGGCCGGGGTGATGCGCAGCAAGGCCGGGGCGCCAGCCCCATGACAGCGCTTCTGATCCGATCAGGCCGTCAACCATCCGCCAGCAGTACAAGCGATGTCGCGGAATCAATATCACCGCTCAAATTACTATGACAAAAATACTTGTAGTCGATGACCACGCGGTCGTGCGGGCAGGTGTCCATCACTTCATCTCCGAAATCCCGGCCATGGAAGTCGGGGGCGAAGCCGGCACCGCCGAGGAAGCGATCCGCCTGGTGCGAACCCAGGACTGGGATATCGTGCTGCTCGACATCGCCATGCCGGACAAGAGCGGCGTGGAAGTGCTCAAGCAGATCAAGCGTGAAAAGCCCGACCTGCCGGTGCTGATGTTGAGCATGCATCCAGAGAGCCGCTACGCGGTGCAGGTGCTGCGCAGCGGCGCCAGCGGCTATGTGCAGAAGGAGGCGCTGGCCACGGAGCTGGTCAACGCCATCAACACCATCCTGCGCGGCCACAAGTACATCAGCTATGGCGTGGCCGAACTCCTGACCAGCGAACCGGTGGATTCGGAAAAGCCGCTGCACGAGACGCTCTCGCAGCGCGAATACGAAATCTTCTACAAGCTGGGGCAAGGCCAGGGCGTGACGCAAATCGCCGACGAACTGTGCCTTTCGGTCAAGACCGTCAGTACCTATCGTTCGCGCGTGCTGCAGAAAATGAGCATGACCAACAACGCGGATATCATTTATTACGCAATCAAGAACAACCTGATCGATTGATTGAACATGCCGGCCGTCCAGCCGGCGAGGCAAGGAGACATGCCCGGAGGGTTGGGCAGTATTAAAAGAGAAGATGGCAGACGATGGGCGACATCCTCAATTCCTGGGCGCAACGCGGCGCTGACGCGGCGCCCTTGCGGATCTTCCTGGTGGAGGATTCGGAGGACGTGCGCGACCTGATCGTGGAAAGCCTCGCTGAAATCACCGGCGTCAGCTTGGCGGGATATGCCGAAACCGAGGCGCAGGCGCTGCTGCATCTGCAGCACCACAGCTACGATGTGCTGATCCTGGACATCCAGCTGAAGCAAGGCAACGGCATGAGCCTGCTGCAGGCGCTGGCGCGCTTCGACGTCCGACGCCAGGACGAGGTCAAGGTCGTGTTCAGCAACCATGTCAGCCCGACCTACCGCCGCGTTGGCCTGCAATGCGGCGTGGGGTACTTCTTCGATAAATCTTCCGAACTGCCGCTGTTATACGATCTGCTTGAGAAGCTGGCGCGTGAAAAGATGGGAATGGCAAATTATGCGCCCGCCAATGCGCCGCCCGGCTCATCGTTGCCGGGCAGCATGTGAGTATTGCGGGGGCGTGGTCGCCATCGGTTCAAGAAAAACAGCTTCAACGAAAAGAAGCAGGGGATTCCCGACGATGCCAAAGAGAAACGGCAGCCTTCATCCGTCTTTTGCCGAGTTGCAGAAGAATTCATCGGTCGAGCACTTTGCCGCCTCCCAATCCAACTACAGCAGCATGGTGACATTGGCCATGGGCCTGTCCATGGCGGTGATTTTGTTCGGCATCGTGGTGGCGCTGGCCGGCACCTTCCTGGAAGCGGAATACCGCAAGCTGCTGGCCGAGCTGCTGGCCGTGAAGGGCGTGACGGCCGCCGGTTTCGTGCTGGGCGGCGGGGCGCTGTACCTGCGCTGCGTCAACGTGTCGATGCATAGCGCGCGGCTGGGCCTGCTGGTCAATCTCCTGGCGCTGCTGCTGTTGGTGTTGGGCGGGGCGACGCTGGTGCATGGCGGCCTGTATTGGCTGGGCTGGCTGCCGGTGGACGCGGCCCATCCGATTTCCCCGCTGGCGATCCCGCCCCTGCTGTCGGTCGGTTTCCTGCTGATGGCGGCGATCCTGCTGCTGCACGACTGGCGCCTGCTGGGCGGATATTACCCGTCCGAATACCTTTGCTTCGGCCTGGTGGGGCTCTCCGCGATCCCGCTGGTGGGTTATCTCTACGGCGTCAGCCAATTCATTTACCTGGACTTCTACCTGCCGGTGCCGCTGCTGTCCGCCATGGTGCTGGCGCTATTGGGCGCGGCGCTGCTGATGGCGCGGCCGGGCCATCCGGTGATGGCGGTGATCATGCGCATCGCGCCGGGCGGGCAGATGCTGCGCCGGCTGCTGCCGCAGACCCTGTTCCTGCTGCTGGCCTTCAGCCTGTTGCTGAACTGGGGCCTGGCCAACGGCTGGATCACGTCCGAATTGCTGCTGCCCACGCTGACGCTGGTCAACGGCGCGATCATCCTGTTCATCTTCTGGAGCTCGGCCGGCAAGCTCGACAGCGAATACGGCGAGCGCACGCGCAACGCGCAGAAGCTGGCCGAAACCAGCGCGCTGCTCAACGCCGTCAGCGAAAGCACCAGCGACCCGATCTTCGTGAAGAACCGACAGGGGCTGATGATCTTCGCCAATCCGGCCACGCTGCAAAAGCTCGGCAAGACCTGGGACGAAGCCATGTACCGCTCCAGCCGCGAGCTATACAGCCTGGCGGACGAGGCCGACCGCATCGACCGCGACGACCGCCGGGTGATGGCTTCGGGCAAGCCGGAGAAACTGGAGCAGACGCTGCACCTGCCGGAAGGCGTGATCACTTTCCAGACCGCCAAGGTGCCCTGGTTCGGCAAGGACGGCAGCGTACAGGGGGTGATCGGTATCAGCACCGACATCACCGAGCGCAAGCTGGCCGAGGATGTGCTGCGCCAGCGCGAGAGCCAGTTGGAGAAGACTGTGATCCAGCGCACCGCGCTGCTGCGCGAACTGACCAACCACCTGGAAACGGTGCGCGAAGAGGAAAAGCGCGCCATTGCGCGCGAGCTGCACGACAACATGGGCGCCGCGCTCACGGCCTTGTCGATGCATTTGGAAGGCGTGTACCAGGTACTGCCGGCCGACGACAAATGGCGCGACCGCAAGACCCGCATGCAGGGGCTGATGAAGTCGCTGGTGGCCACCACGCGGCGCATCCAGACGGAGCTGCGCCCCAACACACTGGATCTGTTCGGCTTGAAAGCGGCCATCTCGGAACAGCTGGAGGAATTGCACGAACGCACCGGCATCGCCTGCCATGCCAGCCTGCCGGACGAGGAAGTGGCGGTCGGGCATGAGATGGAGATCGCGATTTATCGCATGCTGCAGGAAGCGCTCAACAACGTCACCAAGCATGCCAAGGCCAGCAAGGTCGACGTCATACTCGACATCGACGAAGACCACGTGGCGCTGACCGTGCGCGATGACGGCGTGGGCATTCCCGAGGACCGGCGCGACAACCACAAGACCTATGGCCTGCGCGGCCTGCGCGAGCGCGCCACCTATTTCGGCGGCAAGGTCGATATCCGCTCCACGCCCGGCAAGGGCGCATTGATCACGATCAGCCTGCCGATCAGGCCGGAGATGGCGCCGCCGGCGGTGTAGGAGGTTTCCTACGCAAGAATCGGAAAGGGCCGATTTTGTGCCGCAGCATTTTCAGCGACCATGTTCCTGTCGTGCGGCAGAGTACAAGGACGCCGGGTTCTTGCCGGTTGCGCGATGCGTTCCCATTGCCGCATGCGTGGCCTTCCGGGAGGAATCATGAGAAAAACATTATTTGGATTCTGCCTGTTGGCGGGAATGTCGGCAGCGGTTTCGCCGGCCGGCGCGCAAAGCGCCGATATGCCGTTGGCGGAGGCAGCTTCGCGCTGGTCGTCGCCGTTGATGGAGCGCCACGCGCCGCCGGATTTTGCGCAGTTGCAGGCGTTGCGGCAGAAGAACTTCCGCTACATGGACATGGCCCAGGGCAAGCTCGGGAAATCGATCAGCGACGCCATCGGCAACGCCGTGATCGTCCGCAGGCCGGCGCACGTCGCGCCAGGCCGCACCGCACAGCCGCAATCCTCGCGCCACGCTACCCAGCCCGGCCGCGCCAGCACATCCGCGCTCCCGATGACTTGATACGGCAGAGCTGCCGTAAGCGGATGCAAGCGATGTAACGTTTGCCGGAATTTGCCCGCGGCGAGGAATTCAAGCCCTTTTTCGCCGTCAAACCTACTCCCACACTTCACAATGAGGTGCAGTCATGAAAACAATTCAAAAAACCGCTATCACTCTCACCGCACTGTTTGCCTTTTCGGCGCTGACCGGTTGCAGCAACATGTCTACGCGTGACAAGAACACCGCCATCGGCGCGGGTATCGGGGCAGTCAGCGGCGCCATATTGACTGGCGGCAGCGGCATCGGTACCGCCGGCGGCGCTGCCGTGGGCGGCGTGATCGGCAACCAGGTCGGCCGCTGATCCTGGCAGCACCGGCAACGGGAGCAAAAAGCCGGCTGAGCCGGCTTTTTTGTTGCATATCGTTCCGTTCAGGAAGCCCGGGAGGTTTCCCGGTAATCCTTGTAGATCCGTTTGGCGCGTTCCAGGTCTTCCTTCTTCGCGGCGCCGGCGTCGCTGCGGCAAGCCCTGGCTTCTTTGCCGCGCATGCCCTTGCAAGCCTGCAGGGCTTCGCCATGGGCGGCGTTGGCTTCCTTGAGCAGGTTCCGGTAGCGCGCTTTGGGGGTGTCGTCCGCCTTGTGCCAGCGGGCCGGATCGGCCTTGCTGACGTCTTCCTCGGCCGCATGGGCGAGGGGGGCGAACAGCGCCGCCGCGATGGCGAGCAAAGGGACTGCGAGGATGTTTTTCTTCATATGCTTACCTCATGAGGGAAATGGTCAAGGGCATCGGCAAGGCCGGATGCAAAAAGAACGCGGCGCGGCCGGTCACAGGTACCGGCCGCGCCGCGTTCCCATCCGCAGGACGGATGTTATCAGGCTTGGCTTGTGGAAACGGATTCTCCGTTTCCCCCGGTCGCAGGCGCCGGGGATGAGGATGTCAGAAGCGCATTTTCAGGTAGGCAGAAGGCCCGGTCAGCTTGACGTCGAAAGCGGCCTGCGAGTTGCCGCCATCGCGGTTGATGTGGATGCGAGTGATGCCGTAGTCGGCGCCGACGCCGATGTTTTTCAGCGGATACCACTCCACGCCCAGCGCCGCGCCGTAAATGTGGCCGGTGACCGAGCCCCAGTTCTTCTTCACGCCCGAGGCTTCGGCGTAGATACGCAAGTCCTTGCTGAAGGCGTGCTTCCAGCCCAGCTCCAGCAGCGGGGCGAAGGTCTTTTCGGTATCGCTTTGATTGAGCGACCCGGATGTGCCATTGAATACGCCGTTGGCCTGGATGTCGTAATGCGCACGGTAGTAGCCGGCGCCCAGGCCGATGCCGAAGACATCGTTGCCTGTGCCGAGCCACCACTTGTAGGCCAGCGAGGCGAAGTCGACTTCCAGGTTGGCGTTGGCGTCGCCGGCCAGGACCGCGGGCATGCCGCCCACATTGAACGTGCGGGAAGTGTTGTAGGTATAGTCGTTACGGTAACGGAAGTAGTCGAATGACAGCCCATGGCTATCGCCCAGCAACAGCTCGGCGCGCACGCGCGGCAGCGTGGTGCGGTTGCGTTCGATGTCGCCGGTTTCGGCTGAGCCGAATTGGGTATTGGCCCGGATGTTGAAGGTCGGGTCGACGTAGTAGCCGCCGACCGACAAGTTCAGTCGGTCCAGCGCCGGCGGTGGGTCCGCGCACGCGCTCCGGGAAAGCAAGAGCAGGACGATGGCGCCGGATGCAAGACAGAGCATGCGTATCCGTCGGATTGGGCGTGTCATGCGGAAGGTGGGCTGCAGGTCGGTAGGCATATGGAGCGGTCTCCGTGCGGTCGGTTTGCAGTCGTGCCGGCCTGGGAAGCCGCCAGCACGGTTCGTGCGAGCCCACATAGCTTAGGCTTTGTACCTTTGCGGGCGCGATCGGCGCGTACCGCGATTGCCTGTAAGAAAATGGAAAGGGGCTTGTCGGGGAAAACGGTAACGCCCATCTTGGTGCGGAATTTGCTTTGTTGTTTCGGCATGTCGCGCCGGCGGCGGCGCTTGTTTTACGGCGATGCATGTTTTTTGAACGGTAATGGGGTACTATTCCGGCCGTCAGGCGCATGTTGCCGTGCAGCGTAGCCGCTGGAGCGGGCAGTGTTTGACTTGGATCGCCTGCCGTTGTGAAACGGGGGCCTGGTCGCAACAAAAGCAGACAGCCAGTTCGTCCTTCTATGAAATCCGGTAGCCCATCGACCTCTTCCGCCGCCGGCGTCCGCGCGCTGCGTATCGTCATCGTCAATTCCGTGCCGCACCTGGAAGAAGACCATGATGCGGCCGCGCACGAGCAGGCGCAGCAGCGCGCCGAGGCGCTGCGGGCCGGGCTGCTGGACGCGGGATACAACATCATCGCCGCGCTGCCGGCCGACCTGTCGCTGCCGGACCGCATCGCCAGCCTGCAGCCGGACATGATCATCATCGAAGCCGAGTCCGACGCCCGCGACGTGCTGGAACATATCGTCATCGCCACCCGCGACGAACGCCGTCCCATCGTCATGTTCACCGAAGACGACGACACTTCCAGCATGGAAGCCGCCATGGCCGCCGGCGTGACCGCCTACATCGTGGCCGGCTTGCAGGCCGAGCGGGTCAAGCCGGTGCTGGATGTGGCGCTGGCGCGCTTTCGCCAAGAGCAGAAGCTGCTGGCCGAGCTTTCCGACACCAGGAACAAGCTGGCCGAACGCAAGCTGGTCGAGCGCGCCAAAGGGGTACTCATGGCGCGCAAGGGCATGTCCGAAGACCAGGCCTACCAGAAGCTGCGCAGCATGGCGATGAACCGCAACCTCAAACTCTCCGAAGTGGCCCAGCGTCTGCTGGATGCCGAGGATCTGCTGGGCTGAGCGTTTCTTCCTGCATCTTCCCTTCTTTTCTCTCCCGCCAATTTGGTGCAAAGCACAAATGAAGTGCGATGCGGCGTGCATTTTTTGTTTAGCACGCCATGCCTTTTCTCACTCCGGCATCGGCGGCAGGGCCCGTTCAGCCAGGCAATGCGGGGCATGCGGGATGCTTGCCATCTTTCTGGCACGGTCTTTGCTGAACATGCCGTCATAGCGCAACGAGTGCGCACAGATGCGGCCAACGGCGGCCGTGTCACCCAAGACAAAGGCGTCTTCCTGCATGCGGCATCGCGTGCTGGAGTACGCCTTTTTTGTTTGTCGATCAGCAATGGGGGAAGGCGATGGATTTCAACGAGCAGGCAGGCAAGGCAGCGGCAGGCGCAGTCGACGGCGAGCAAGTGGACGGCATGCGCCGCAAGATCATTCATACCGCGGGCATCGCGGCGGGAGCAAGCATGATGGGGCTGGCCAGCGGCGGCGCATGGGCCGCCGGTTCCGACAAACCGGAGAAGGAAGAAGTCAGGATCGGCTTCATCCCCCTGACCGACTGCGCCTCCGTGGTGATGGCCTCGGTGCTGGGTTTCGACAAGAAGTACGGCATCAAGATCGTGCCCAGCAAGGAAGCCTCCTGGGCCGGCGTGCGCGACAAGCTGACCAATGGCGAGCTGGATGCCGCCCACGTGCTGTACGGCCTGATCTACGGCGTGCAGTTGGGCATCGGCGGGCAGAAGAAGGACATGGCAGTGTTGATGGGCCTGAACCACAACGGCCAGGCCATCACGCTGTCCAAGAAACTGGCCGACAAGGGCGCGGTAGACGGCGCCTCGCTGGCCAAGCTGATGCAGGCCGACAAGCGCGAATACACCTTCGCCCAGACCTTCCCCACCGGCACCCATGCCATGTGGCTGTACTACTGGCTGGCCGCCAACGGCGTCAATCCGATGAAGGATGCCAAGGTGATCACCGTGCCGCCGCCGCAGATGGTGGCCAACATGCGGGTCGGGAACATGGACGGTTTCTGCGTGGGCGAGCCCTGGGGCCACCGCGCCATCGTCGACGGCGTGGGCATCACCGCCACCACCACGCAGGACATCTGGAAGGATCACCCGGAGAAGGTGCTGGGCAGCTCGCTGGAGTTCGTCAAGAAATACCCCAACACCTGTCGCGCGATGATGGCCGCCATCCTCGACGCCGGCAAATGGATCGACGCCTCGCTGGCCAACAAGAACAAGATGGCCGAGGTCATCGCCGACAAGTCCTACGTCAACACCAGCAAGGACGTGATCGACCAGCGCATCATGGGCCGCTACCAGAACGGCCTGGGCAAGACCTGGGACGATCCCAACTACATGAAGTTCTACAACGACGGCACGGTGAATTTCCCCTACCTGTCGGATGGCATGTGGTTCATGACCCAGCATCGCCGCTGGGGCTTGCTCAAGAGCGACCCGGACTACCTTGCCGTGGCCAAGTCGGTCAACCAGATCGACCTGTTCAAGGAGGCCGCCGCCATGACCAAGACGCCGGTGCCCAAGGACGTCATGCGCAGCTCCAAGTTCATGGACGGCACGGTCTGGGACGGCAAGAATCCTGCCGCCTACGCGCAGTCCTTCAAGATCAAGGTGTGATTGTCCATATTGCAGTGACGTCGAAGTGACGTGTTACGGGAAGGGGAACCGAAATGAGCGCAGTCATGGAAAACATCATCGGCGACGATGCCGCGCCGGCCGGCAATAGCGCACCGATCGAGCGCGCGCAGGCCGCCAACGAAGCGCAGGCGGCATCGGCCGGCCCGCGGGCGCCGAAGAGGAAATGGTCCGGCGCAGCGGCATTCATGCGCATCGCGCCGCCTGTGCTCGGCGTGGCGGTGCTGGTGCTGGTGTGGCAGATCATCGCCATGAAGAACAGCAGCTTCCCGACGCCGTGGGTGACGCTGCGGGAAGCGCTGAACATGTTCTCCGATCCCTTCTACCGCAACAGCCCCAACGACCAGGGCATCGGCTGGAACGTGCTGGCCTCGCTGCAGCGGGTGGGCATGGGCTTCGGCCTGGCGGCGGCGGTCGGTATTCCGCTGGGCTTCGCCATCGGCCGCGTGCAGTTCCTGTCAGCCATGTTCGGCCCCATCATCAGCCTGCTGAAACCGGTGTCGCCGCTGGCCTGGCTGCCGATCGGCCTGCTGGTGTTCAAGTCGGCCAACCCGGCGGCGATCTGGTCGATCTTCATCTGCTCGATCTGGCCGATGATCATCAACACCGCCGTAGGCGTGCAGCGCGTGCCGCAGGACTACATGAACGTGGCGCGCGTGCTGAACCTGTCGGAATGGAAGATCCTGACCAGGATCTTGTTTCCCTCGGTGCTGCCCTACATGCTGACCGGCGTGCGCCTGTCCATCGGCACCGCCTGGCTGGTGATCGTCGCCGCCGAGATGCTGACCGGCGGCGTGGGCATCGGCTTCTGGGTATGGGACGAGTGGAACAACCTGAACGTGCCGCACATCATCATCGCCATCGTCGTCATCGGCGTGGTCGGGCTGGTCCTGGAGCAGGCGCTGGTGGCGCTGGCGCGGGCCTTCACGTACGAGCAAGTCGGCAACTGAACGCGGGGGAAAGCATGGAAAACATCAACGGAAAATTCATCGACATCCACGGCGTGGAGATGGTGTTCCACACTAAAAAAGGCAGTTTCCACGCGCTGCGCGACATCAACCTGACGGTGGCCAAAGGCGAATTCCTCACGCTGATCGGCCACTCCGGCTGCGGCAAGTCGACGCTGTTGAACCTGATCGCCGGCCTGACCCGGCCCAGCGAAGGCGTCCTGCTGTGCGCCAACCGCGAGATCGGGGGCCCGTCGCCGGAGCGTGCGGTGGTGTTCCAGAACCATTCGCTGCTGCCCTGGCTGACCTGCTACGAGAACATCTACCTGGGCGTGGAGCGCGTGTTCGGCGCCGCCGAAGACCGCACCCAGCTGCGCGACCGCACGCGAGCGGCGCTGGCGCTGGTGGGGCTGTCTGCGGCCGAGGCCAAGCGCCCCAATGAAATCTCCGGCGGCATGAAGCAGCGGGTGGGCATCGCCCGCGCGCTGGCGATGGAGCCCAAGGTATTGCTGATGGACGAACCGTTCGGCGCGCTCGACGCGTTGACGCGCGCCCACCTGCAGGACGAGCTGCTCAAGATCGTGGCCAAGACCGGATCGACCGTGGTCATGGTGACGCACGATGTGGACGAGGCGGTGCTGCTGTCGGACCGCATCGTGATGATGACCAACGGCCCGGCGGCGACCATCGGCGAAATCCTTGAGGTCGGTCTGCCACGCCCGCGCGAGCGCGTTGCGCTGGCACAGGACCGGCAGTATTCCGAGTACCGCACCGCGGTGCTGGAATTCCTCTACCGCAAGCAGGCGCATCCGGCACGCGAGGCAGCGTGAGTCCGCTCCGTCCGGAGCCAACGACATCATCGAGGTGAACCATGTCCACCCAGGCCGCCGTGCAGGAAGCGCACGGCACCGTCCCGATCCCGATTGCCGCCGTCAACGATGCGCATGCGCGGCAGGAAGAACCTGCAGCCGATGACGATGGCGTCGTACCGCTGTCGGGCGAGATATTCGGCGCGCTGATCAACCTCTCGGGCCGTCGCCGCTTCACGTCGCAGCGGCTGGTGCTGTATGCGGTGCTGGGCGCGCAGGGCCACGAGGGCGCGGTGGCCATCGCGCGCGATGCGCTGGCGCTGTTTCGCGGCGCGCACGCGGCCTTGCTCAAGCGTTCCGGCGAGCTGCCGGGCGTGTTTTGTCCCGAACTGGAAGAAGTCTATTTCGGCAAAACGCAAGGCGATGCGCGGATCGTGCATTTCAGCGAACTGGCCGGGCGCACGCTCAACGCCATTGAAGACAAGCTCAAGGCGGCGCCGGAATTGCTGCAAGCGCTGGTGAAGGAGACCACGCCGCTGCTGGCGGTGCTCAACCAGATCACCGCGGTCTACGAAGAGCAATCCAAAAAGCATGCGCGGGTCATGCGCAACCAGTTGCGCGGCATCATGACCGATATCGAGACCATTGCGCGCGAAGCCAAGATGGTGGCCTTCAACGCCCGCATCGTGGCGGCCCGCTCGGGCCATGCGGGAAAGGAGTTCTCGGTGGTGGCGGGGGTGCTCTCCAACATCACCGGCGAGATCGACGAACTGGTCAAGGCGGCATTGAGCGGCGCGGCCGCCTGACGCAGCGCAAGCGTCGCGGCGCTTGCCTCAGGCCTTGCAAGCGGACCACGCCACCAGCAGCCATGCCGCCAGGAAGGCCGCACCGCCGATGGGCGTGATCGCACCCAGTACGCGGGTGCCGGTCAGCGCCAGCAGGTAGAGGCTGCCGCTGAAGAGCATGATGCCCGCCAGCATCAGGTTGCCGGCCCAGTGCATTAGCGCGCCGCCGAGCCGGGGCAGCAGCAGGGCGATGGCGATCATGCCCAGCGCATGCATGGCCTGGTAGGTGACGGCGGTATGCCAGATCGCCAGCATCTCGTCGGACAGCATCTTCTTCAGGCCGTGCGCGCCGAAGGCGCCGCAGCCGACGGCAATGAACATGTTGAGGGCGCCGGCGACGACGAGGGTGCGTTCATTCATGGATGCTTCCTTGTTACCTTGTTAGTAAGAATTGCCGCGACGTTCAGAACCCGATACGCTGGCCTTTGCCGATCCGGTATTCGTGCTTGAGCACGAACTGCGAGGTTGCGATCATGCCCGACAGGCCGAGGATCAGTTGCGTCAGGGTATCCTGCGGCAGCACCCAGACGGCGCCGGCCGGCGCCTGCACGCCGGTGGCCGCGCTCACCACCGGGCTGACCCACTCGGCTTCCTCGGTCACATCCAGCAGCACCTGGCCTTCGGCGGTGGTGTGCAGGTAGATTTCGCCGCCCAATTCCAGAGTGAAGCAGATGCCCTGGCCGGCATTGGCCGTATTGAGCTTGTTGCGCCAGACGACCGCCTGCAGCTCGCGGTTATAGGTCTCGATCCAGGTTTCGACTTCATGCACGTTCTGCAGCGCGATCCACGGCCGCGGCGCGGGGATGGTATCGGCGCCGCTGACGGCGTCGTCGGGGAACAGGGGCTCGGGCGGCTGGTCGGACATGGCTGGCAATCGGGTGGCGGCGCGGCAGGCGATATTTCGAAAACCTGCGAATGAAAAGCGAAAGTATATCGGATACGTCCGGACCAAAGCGTAAGGCGCGCCTGCCCGCGCGGGCCTGTAACGCCGGCCTTGTTGCAGGCGTGCCATGCGCCTGCATATCCCGCTTGCCGGAGCGGCGCGCAGGCGTTAGCGTAGCGGCTTTCCTCCCCACGAGAAGAAGAACATGCGCCATTCCGCCATCTTGTTCGCAGCCTGGCTCTTCACTGCCTGCGCGGCCAATGCCGATGCCCAGCAACTGGCAATGGATATCAACGAATCGGTCACATCGATCGACGTCACGGTCAAGGACCTGTACGGCAAGGAAGAAACCGGGAAGGTCGTGATCACTCAGTTCAAGCCTGACGGCCCCGGCCCATTTCCCATCATGATCCTGAACCACGGGCGCAGCCCGACCAACCGGAACGACCCGCCACGGATGCGTTATACCAGGCAGGTGCGCTATTTCATCGAGCGCGGTTTCGCGGTATTCGAACCGACGCGTATCGGTTACGGCCAATACAGCACCCAGTTCGATCCGGAAGACAGCGGCGGTTGCAGCGGCAAGGATTATGCGCCTATGGCCAAGGCCGCCAGCACGGAGATCCTGGCGGTGCTGGACTATGCCAGGCAGCAGTCCTACGTCGACCCGCAGCGCGTGCTGCTGGTGGGGCAATCGGTGGGCGGCTATTCGACGGTCGCCACGGCGGCGCTGGCGCCGGCCGGGCTGGTCGGCGCGATCAACTTCGCCGGCGGATCCGGCGGCGATCCGGTTTCACGTCCGGGCAACCCTTGCCAGCCGCAGCTGCTGGAAGACATGTATGCACGGTTCGGCAAGACCACCAAGGTGCCTACGCTGTGGATCTATACCGAGAACGACCTGTACTTCGCCCCGGTGCATAGCAAGGCCTGGCATGCCGCTTTCGAGAAAGCCGGCGGCACGGCCGACTACCATCTGCTGCCGCCGTTCGGAAAGAACGGGCACTTGCTGTTTTCCAACGGCATGGAGATCTGGTCGCCGATCGTGTCGGCGTTCCTGGAAAAGCTGGGATTCGCGGGGCAGCCGCTCAAGCGGTAACTGTCGGCCGGCGCGATTTTCCTTTGTGCTCTTTTCTTCCTGATGGCGCGGGCTAGCGGACGCCTGCCGCTGCGCCCAGCCTGTCAAAGTCGGCATCCAGCCGATTGAGCGCATCGGCGATATGCGCGCGGCGCGCCTTGATCCAGGCTTCCTGCTGCGTAACGCGCACTCCGGCCTCGCGCAGCATCCGATCCATTTCCGCCGGCTGGGGGCCGCCGGAGGTCGCGCGATTGCGCACGATGGCGACAGGATCGAGCGTGCTGCGGAATTCCTGCTCGGACATCGGTAGCGACGGCGGAAATTCGGAGCCCTGGACCGTTTGCGCATAGATCCGCTTGGCATCCGCGTAGGGAAAATCGAGCGGCCGGATATCCTTGGCTTTCGCATATTCCACGACTTCCGAGGCGAAGTGGTGGCCCACCCGGAACGGCAGCTTGTATTTGCGCATCAGGACGTCGGCCAGTTCCTGCGACGCGGTCCAGTCGCTGTTGAGTTCCTCAAGGGCGCGTTGCGGATCGATGACCAGCGCCGACAGGATGCGCTCCCAGTTGCGCAGCACCTTGGCCGCTGCCTGCACCATGGCGCTGTTGGCCCGGACTTCCTTGGGGTCGCTCATGCCGGGCGGGATATTGTGCGCTTCCAGTGTCGTGCCCATGGTCAGCGCCAGGGCCGTCGAGGCGTCGCGCCGCGTGCTGTTGAGCAGGCCGGGATTGCGCTTTTGCGGCATGGCGCTGGAGACGTAGGTGTTGTCGCCGCCTTCCTGCAGCAAGATCCAGGGGCGCGACTGCGCATACTGGGTCATGACATCCTGGATGAAGGCGCCCGCATGCAGCGCGATCGACGAAACGATGGCGCCGGCCTCCACCGGTTCATCCACGGACGAAAGCTGGGATGCATCGTAGGCGTTGTCGACGATGGCATTGAAGCCCAGGTAGTCCGCCATGCGCTTGCGGTTCAGCGGCCAGCTCGTGCCGTTCAGGACGGTGGTGCCCATCGACGAGCGGTCGATGCGCGCGTAAGCCTCGCGGATGCGCTGCGCGTCGCGATCCAGCGCCGCGGCGAATCCCAGCAGGTAGTGGCCGTAGCTGTTGGGTTGCGCGGCCACGCCATTGGTGTAATTGGGAACGATCGTGTCGCGCTGGCGTGCCGCCAGCTTCACCAGGGCATCGGTGGTCTTGTTGAGCTGCTCGGCCAACCCAAGCATGTCGTCGCGGAGGATGGCCGAGCGCATGGTGGCCAGCATGTCCTGGCTGGAGCGGCCCGCGTGCAACAGCGTGATCTGCGGTCCTGCGGCCTGGATCAGCAGCGGCTCGAAGGTGATGACGTTGGCAGGGCGCTTGGCGCCGGGCTGCTCGGCGTCGGCGAGCACCTTGCGGATGCCGTTGACGACCAGGGGCGTCATCGATTTGTCCAGCAGCCCTTCGTCGGTGTTGATGACCGCGCTGGCCTTGTTGATTTGGCCCAGCCAGAAGAATTCATCGTGTTGCGGCTGTTTTTGTTGGGCCAAGACATGGTTGCCGAGGACGAGGAGCGTCGCAGCAAGAGTGAGGGACGATTTACGGAACACTTGGAACTCCGGAGCGGGTCGGGGCGGCGGGATTTGCTTTATGGCGGCATCAGCGGCAATTGTAGCGATAACTGCTGAATCCATGGCGTGTAGGGCGATGGGATATGCGCGCTGCCACGGCATTCCGCTAGAATCAATGCGCAGTTCAAGAGAGGTCGCAGACCTTTGCCAGTTTGCGGCTACGGGGTGTTTCTTTTATTGGAATGAGGGAGATTTTCATGAAAAAGGGCGTTCTTTTCTTATCGCTCGCAATTCTCTCTTCGCTGGTGACATCAGTTGTCTATGCGAAGAATTGCGGTACGAACGGTTGCATGGACAAAGGCAAATGTATTGAGCGTCCTCCAAGCGACAAGGCTGCTTGTACTGTTGGCAAGTAAGGGATAAGCAAAGCGCTTGCGATAGTCATCGAAGTCGCGGAAATCGATGACTGGGTCGTTTTGATAGCGTTGTGGAAAAGCAAAATAAAAAAGGCAGGCCGCGCATTTGCACGGCCTGCCTTTTTCTTTTTATATGAGCATTGTCGATCCAAATGCCGAAAAACAAAAAGGGCTCCAGCGAACTGGAGCCCTTCGTATTTCTGGTAGGCCGTGCGGGACTCGAACCTGCGACCAACGGATTAAAAGTCCGCTGCTCTACCAACTGAGCTAACGACCCGAAAGACCGCAATTATAGGCAAACTTCATTGGCGGTGTCAAATCATTGCGTGAAACACTATGCGTTATGCAACAACCGCGGCCAAGTTGGCCTGCCGCGGGATGCTTACTTCAGCGAAGGCAGGCGTTCCTTGGCGGTTTGCGCGGCCGGGCTGTTCGGGTATTTCGCGATCAGTTGTTCCAGCGTCTTCTTCGCCGCGGCCTTGTCCTTCAGTTCGGCCTGCGAGCTGCCGATGTTGAGCAGGGCGTCGGCGACCTTGGGGTTGTCGGGATAGTTCTTCACGACGCTTTGCTGGGCCGCGATGGCGCCCTTGTAGTCGCGCTGGGCGTACAGGGAATTGCCTTGCCAGTATTGCGCCGAGGCGGCGTAGCCCGATTGCGGGTAGCGCTTGATGAAGTCGCCGAAGGCCTTGGCCGCGCCCTTGTAGTCGCCGCCCTTGAACTGGGACAGCGCGGCGTCATAGGCTTGCTGTTCGGTGACGCCGACGGCAACCGTCTGGCCGTCGACATTGACCTGTTGCGGTTCGAGCTTGCGCAGGCGCGCGTCGAGGTCAACGTAAAAATCTTTTTGCCGCTGCTGGGCGTTGGTGATCTCGTTGGTCAGCACTTCGATCTGGCCGCGCAGCGCCGAAATCTGCGATTGCAGGTTGTCGTTGCGGTCAGAGAGGGTGAGCGCGCTGTTCTTGTCGGCTTTGTTGGCGACATCGCGTTGCAGGGCTTCGATCTTGGCGCGGATGTCCAGGATCGCCTTGCGCGCTTCGTCGTCGTCGAACAGGCCGGCATGGGCGGTGAGCGGTAAATAAGCCGCGGCAGCCAGCACGGCTGCCACGGTTACCGATTTCAGTTTGAAAGCGGTACGCATGTCGATCACTGGTAAGCGATGTCGGCGCGGCGGTTTTCAGCGTAGGACGCTTCATCCTGGCCCAGTGCCTTCGGCTTTTCCTTGCCGAAGGAGACGGCTTCGACTTGCGATTCCGACACGCCCAGCAGCACCAGCGCCTTGCGCACGGCTTCGGCACGCTTCTGGCCCAGGGCCAGGTTGTATTCGGCGCCGCCGCGATCGTCGGTGTTGCCTTGGATGATTACCTTACGGTCCTTGTGGGCCACCAGGTACTTGGCGTGGTTTTCCACGACCGAACGGTATTCGTCCTTGACGGTGTAGCTGTCGTAGTCGAAGTAGACGCTACGCTTGGCCAGGACGCCTTGCGGGTCGTTCAGCGGGTCGGCGGAGCCGGCGTTGACGGTGCCGACGGCACGCGTGTCGACGCCGTTGGCGCCGGCGCGGTTTTCAACCGGGGCGTTCTTGTCGTCCAGTTTGGTCGACGAGCAGGCTGCCAGCAGAACGGCGCTGGAAACGAGGATGGCGAGGGTGCTGATAGTACGCATTTTGGATTTCTCCTGTCGTGATGAATGTGGATGTTGGATTTCTTTATTTCATGAACGGACCCCAGGTCGGTTCCCTGATATCACCGGCCTGTGTAGTCAAACGCTGCTTGACGCGGCCATCGACGGAGACAATGGCCAGGGATCCGCGACGACCAGCCTCCGTCGCGTACATGATGTATTTGCCGTTGGGGGCAAAGCTGGGCGATTGGTCACGGCTGCCATCGGACAGGCGCTGTTCCTGGCCGTTGGTCAGGTCCAGCGCGTACAGCTGGAACTGGCCGTCGCGACGAGAGATGAAGGCCAGCGTCTTGCCGTCGGGTGAGATGCGCGGGCTGATGTTGTAGCTGCCGTTGAAGGTGACGCGCTGGGCGTTGCCGCCGTCCACGCTCACCCGGTAGATCTGCGGGCCGCCGCTGCGGTCGCTGGTGAAGTAGATGCTGCCGCCGTCAGGCGAGAAGCGCGGTTCGGTATCGATGCCGGAGGTATTGGTCAGGCGGCGCAGGCCGGAACCGTCGGCATTGATCACGTAGACCTGGGTCAGGCCGTCGCGCGACAGCGCCACCGCCAGGCGCGAACCGTCGGGCGACCACGACGGGGCCGAGTTGCTGCCCTTGAAGTTGGCGACGATGGAGCGCTGGCGGGTCACCAGGTTCTGGATATAGATGATCGGTTTCTTGGCCTCGAACGAGACGTAGGCGACCTTGGTGCCGTCGGGCGACCAGGACGGCGAAATGATGGGCTCGTTCGAAATCAGCGCGACCTGCCGGCCTTCGCCGTCGGCGTCGGCCACTTCCAGGCGGTATTCGCTGCCCGACTTGGTCACGTAGGAAATGCGGGTCGAGAAGATGCCGGGGATGCCGGTCAGCTTCTGGTAGATGTCGTCGGCGATCTTGTGCGCGGTCAGGCGGATCAGTTGCTGCTGGCTGCCGAAGGACAGCGCCGAGAGCTGGCTCGACTGCACGGTGTCGAACAGGCGGTAGCGCACGTCGAAGCGGCCGTCGGCCAGGCGCTGCACGCTGCCCACGGCCAGCGCGTTGGCACCGCGCTTTTGCCAGTCGGCGTAGTTGATTGCGGACGAATCGGACAGCGCGTCGCTGTTGTCGATCAGCTTGAAGATGCCGCTGCGGGCCAGGTCGGCCTTGACGATGGAAGTGATCTGCTGCGGCGCGGCTTCTTCGCCGGGAAAGGCGGCCACGGCGACGGGGATCTGGGTAGCGCCCACGCCGGTGATCTCGAAGCGCAACTGCGCCTGCGAGGCCGGCGCAAAGGACAGGCTGGCGGCGGCGACGGCAATGCTGGTCAGGTAACGGACATTTATCATCGTTTACTGATCTTTCGGGTAATGGGTGAAAGTAAAGCTGGACGGCACCTTGCCATCCTTGTCCGCCGGGAACGGCTGCGACTTCATGATGGCCTGGCGCACCGCGTCGTCGAAGCCGGGCAGGCCCGACGCCTTGAGGGTACGCACGCTGCGTACCGTTCCGTCCGGGAACAATTCGACAGTGTACTCCCCGGCGGGGTTTCCGCTCAGGTTGGCGGGCACGTCGAAGATCGTATTGGAACGGATCTTGGCGCGCAGCTTGTTGGCGTAGTCCGGGGTGCCCTTGGGCCCTTGCGACTTCTCGGCCGTGCCATTGCCGCCGGTGGCGCTGGTGGCCTGGCCCATCATCCGCTTCAGGTCTTCCTGGCGGCGCGCCTCGGCGGCCTTGGCGTCGGCTGCCGCCTTCTTCTTGTCGGCGGCCTGCTTCTCGGCTTCAGCCTTCTTCTTGGCTTCTTCCTCTTTCTGCTTTTCTTCCTTCAGCTTCTTCTGCTTGTCAGCTTCGAGCTTTTCCTTCTTCTCGCGTTCGGCCTTTTCCTTCTCAGCCTTCTCTTTTTCAGCCTTCTCTTGCTTTTCCTGCTGTTCCTTCTTCTCCAGCTCCTGCTTGCGCTTCTTTTCCTTTTCCAGGGCGATATCGGGCTTCTCGACCTTGGGTTCGTCGATCACCTTGGGCGGCTGGGGCTTGGGTTCGGGCTGGACCTTCGGCTGCGGCTCGGGTTGCGGTTCCGGCTGGGGCTGAACGGGCAGGGGCGCCGCTTCCTTGTATTGCGGATCCCAGATCTCGGCCTCGACCGTCAGCGGCGTCTCGTTCTGCCAGCGGATGCCGATCCAGAAGAACAGGAAGAGCGCGACGTGCATCACCAGCGCCAGCGCGATGGCGCGCCAGCGGCCGGGAGGCCTGGGGATGTTGTACGGAGAGTTGTCGCTCATGGTGACTGCTTGCTAGCTGCTTGTTTGGCGCTTACTTGGTGGCCAGGCCGACGCGCGCGATCCCCTGTTTCTTGGCTTCGGAAATCACCTGCACCACTTCGTCGTACTTGATTTCCTTGTCGGCCGAGATCATCACGGCCAGGTCCGGATTGTCGGCGTGCAATGCCTGCAGGCGTTCGGCCAGGTCGACCTTGCCGGTCACGGTTTCGGCTTTCTTGCCGCCGCTCTTGGGGCCGTTGATGCGGATCGTGGCCTGGGTGTTGGGCTTCAGGGCGATCTCGATGTAGTCGGCCGGCGGCTGCGTGGACTTGCCGGCGGTCGGCAGGTTGATCACGCTCGGGTTGGTAATCGGCGCGGCGACCATGAAGATGATCAGCAGCACCAGCATCACGTCGATGTAGGGAACGACGTTGATCTCTGACTTGAACTTGCGGGTACGGCCCCCGCGCATCGATGAGCCGGCCATTAGCGTGCCTGACGTTGCAAGATGTTGGAGAATTCTTCGATGAAGCTTTCGAAACGGATCGCCAGGCGGTCGATGTCGTGCGAGTAGCGGTTGAAGGCGACCACGGCCGGAATCGCTGCGAACAGGCCGATGGCGGTGGCGATCAGCGCTTCGGCGATGCCGGGGGCGACCGCCGCCAGCGTGGCCTGCTGCACGTTGGCCAGGCCGCGGAAGGCGTTCATGATGCCCCACACGGTGCCGAACAGGCCGACGTAAGGGGAGACCGAGCCGACCGAGGCCAGGAAGGCCAGGTGCGATTCCAGCGCATCCATTTCGCGCTGGTAGGCGGCGCGCATGGCGCGGCGGGCGCCGTCGAGCAGGGCGCCGGAATCGACCGCGCCGCCGCGGGCGGTGACCGAGGCCTTGGCCTTGTTGAATTCGCCCATGCCGGCCTGGAAGATGCGTTCCAGCGCGCCGCCACTGCCGCCGGCCTTGCGGCGGTTGGACAGCGCATCCTGGTACAGCGCGGCGAGGTTGCCGCCGGACCAGAACACGCGTTCGAACTCTTCGGTCTGCACGCGGGCGCTGCGGATGGCGAACATCTTGCGGAAGATGTAGGTCCAGCTGATGACCGAGGCGGACAGCAGCAGCAGCATCACCAGTTGCACCAGGACGGACGCGTTGGCGATCAGCGAAATGAAGGACAGGTCTTGTGTGACGTTCATGGGGAGTGTGGCGGCTAAAAGGGCAGCGATTTAAAGAACTGCAAAAAAGACTGCAAAAAAGAACTGTGGATCAGAAGGGCTTAATTGTAAGAGCAAACATTTCGGTTCCAATACCGGGGCCCGTCAGGGACAGGCCGCCGGCGGACTGCATATTCTTTGTGCCTGCGCATTCATGGGGCCTCCTGCCGGGCCGGCGCCGGAGCGTCCTTGATGCGCGAAAGCAGTTCTGCGGGAATCGGTTGCGGGCGGAAGCTTGCGGCATCGACGCAGACCACGGTGATGCGTCCGCGGGCCAGTAATGTTGCTTCCTGGTTAATTTCTCCGGCGGCGCCGTTCCCCGACGGCAGGCGCCAGGCTTCCTGGACAAATTCGATGGAAGCGTTTCGGAGCTTTTCGACCACGACGGTGAGCCTGAGTTCATCGTCCAGGCGGGCCGGGGAGAGATAGTCGACGCTGGTGGACTTGACCACGAAGATGGCGCCGGTGGTGTCGGCCAGGCGCTGCTGCTGGAAACCGAAGGAGCGCAGCCATTCGGTGCGGGCGCGCTCGAAGAACTTCAGGTAGTTGGCGTAGAAGACGACACCGCCGGTGTCGGTATCTTCGTAGTAGACGCGGATTTTCCAGTCGAACGGACTACTGGCGGCACTCATATGCTTCTTGTTATTGGGCGGATGGTAGTGGCGGATGCACGAGAATATTGCTTGCGCGAAACGATTTGGGCCAACCAGCGGGATGGCGTTCCTGCGGCGGCGTGGCGCCGTCTGCAAAAACGCCATTTTACCTCATCTGTTACTGTGTGCGCTTGATGTTGAAGGCGCCGAAACCCTGGCAGGTCGGCATCAGTTCCATGTAGTTGATGTTGACGTGGGCCGGCATGGTGGCGACCCAGAAGGCCGCTTCGGCGATATCCTCGGCGGTCAGCGGGACGGTGCCTTCATAGACCTTGGCCGCGGCCGCGTCGTCGCCCTTGAGGCGCACGTTGGAGAACTCGGTGCCGCCGCACAGGCCGGGCGCCAGGTTGGTGGCGCGCACGCCGGTGCCCACCAGGTCGGCGCGCAGGTTCAGCGTGAACTGGTCGACGAAGGCCTTGGTGGCGCCATAGACGTTGCCGCCCGGGTAAGGATAGGCACCGGCGGTGGAGCCCAGGTTGATGATGGTGCCGCTGCCGCGCTTGACCATGGCCGGCAGCAGGGCATGGGTGATGGTGACCAGGCCCTTGACGTTGGTGTCGATCATGGTTTCCCAGTCCGACAGCGCGGCTTCCTGGGCCGAACCGACACCCAAGGCCAGGCCGGCGTTGTTGACCAGCACGTCGATGTTCTGCCACTCGCCCTGCAGGCTGGCCAGGCCGGCGTCGATCGATTGCTTGCTGGTCACGTCCAGTACCAGCGGCAGCACGTTGCCGGCGCCCAGTTCGCTGACCAGTTCATCCAGGCGCTCCTTGCGGCGGCCGGCGGCGATCACCTTGTGGCCGTTCTTGGCGAATTTGCGCGCCATGGCGGCGCCGAATCCTGCGGTTGCTCCTGTAATCAAAACGACCATCTGCGAATCTCCTGTTATGGGCGGGGCCAGCGCCGGCCTTGGCGGGCCGCATTGCCGTCCCGGAAAGAAAACGAAATTGTAGCCCAAAGCCGGTTTTTACGAGGGCAGGCTCGCTTTTCGGCGTATCTGGCGTCGCAGCGCGTGTGTTGCGCGAAGGCCAAGCGTCTTGCTGAAACCGGCCCATTTCAATACAATGCGCTCACCATTTCGTCTCACGTGACTGGCGAAAAGCCGGAGAGACTTTCCGGCCAAGATGGGGATCCATCGGGAAGCGTGAGATTTCATCAGCCGTGCGCCTGGGCAGCCGAATGGAAAGTACGACTGAGGCTGCCCGCAATTTCCCCGTTTTTTGGCCCTCATTCGATTTTTTGAAGTCGATGCGACCGGCATTGTTGCGCCGTCGCCCGCTTCGGCCGCACCTCATCAATTTGGAGAAACCATGTTTGACAAGAACCAGACTCTCGCGAAAGTCGACCCGGACCTGTGGTCTGCCATCCAAAAGGAAAACACCCGCCAGCAAGACCACATCGAGCTGATCGCTTCCGAAAACTACACTTCGCCGGCGGTGATGGAAGCCCAGGGTTCGCAGTTGACCAACAAGTACGCCGAAGGCTATCCGGGCAAGCGCTACTACGGCGGCTGCGAATACGTGGACATCGCCGAGCAGCTGGCGATCGACCGCCTCAAGGCCCTGTTCGGCGCCGAAGCCGCCAACGTGCAGCCGAACTCCGGCTCCCAGGCCAACCAGGGCGTGTTCTTCGCCATGCTCAAGCCGGGCGACACCATCATGGGCATGTCGCTGGCTGAAGGCGGCCACCTGACCCATGGCATGGCGCTGAACATGTCGGGCAAGTGGTTCAACGTCGTCTCCTATGGCCTGAACGAGAAGGAAGAGATCGACTACGAAGCCATGGAGCGCCTGGCGCGCGAGAAGAAGCCCAAGCTGATCATCGCCGGCGCATCGGCCTACTCGCTGCGTATCGACTTCGAGCGTTTCGCCAAGATCGCCAAGGAAGTCGGCGCCTACTTCATGGTCGACATGGCCCACTACGCCGGCCTGATCGCCGCGGGCGTGTACCCGAACCCGGTGCCGTTCGCCGACTTCGTCACCTCGACCACCCACAAGTCCCTGCGCGGCCCGCGCGGCGGCGTGATCCTGATGAAGGCCGAGCATGAGAAGGCGATCAATTCGTCTATCTTCCCTGGCATCCAGGGCGGTCCGCTGATGCACGTCATCGCCGCCAAGGCGGTGGCCTTCAAGGAAGCCGCTTCGCCGGAATTCAAGGCCTACCAGCAGCAAGTGGTGAAGAACGCCGACGTGCTGGCCAAGACCCTGATCAAGCGCGGCCTGCGCATCGTCTCCGGCGGCACCGAGTCGCACGTGATGCTGGTGGACCTGCGTCCGAAGAAGCTGACCGGCAAGGAAGCCGAGGCGATCCTGGGTTCGGCCCACATCACCTGCAACAAGAACGGCATCCCCAACGATCCGGAAAAGCCATTCGTGACCTCCGGCATCCGCCTGGGCAGCCCGGCCATGACCACCCGCGGCTTCAAGGAAGCGGAAGCGGAAAAGGTCGGCAACCTGATCGCCGACGTGCTGGACAACCCGCATGATGCCGCCACCATTGAGCGCGTGAAGGCCGAAGTCAAGAAGCTGACCGACGCGTTCCCGGTCTACGGCTGATCGTGGCCGATGGCGGCCATGCCGCCATGCAGCAGAGCTTGTAGTTGATGGCTGAGCGACGGCGCCCCGAGCGGGGCGCCGTCGTCCATCCGCAGTACCATGTGGTATCCCTATAACGATCGCCCATTGCCGCCATGAAGTGCCCATTCTGCAATCACGAAGATACACCGGTGCTGGACACGCGCGTTTCCGAAGACGGCAGCTCGATCCGCCGCCGCCGGCGCTGCGACAATTGCGACAAGCGTTTCACCACCTACGAGCGCATCGAGCTGACGATGCCGGTGATCGTCAAGAAGAACGGCAGCCGCACCGAGTTCGACCCGGCCAAGCTGCGCGGCAGCCTGATGCTGGCGCTGCGCAAGCGCCCGGTATCGGCCGAGGCGCTCGACGCCGCGATCCAGAGCATCCAGGAAAAGCTGCTGCAAAGCGGCGCGCGCGAGGTGGTGTCGGGGCAGATCGGCGAACTGGTCATGCGCGAGCTCAAGCGCCTGGACAAGATCGCCTATATCCGTTTCGCTTCGGTGTACAAGAGTTTCGAGGACGTGACCGAATTCCAGGACGCGATCGCGGAAGTCGGGCAGGAGCGCAAGGGCGCCAAGAAGAAATAAGGGAAACGCTGCGCCGTGGACGAAGGCGCGAGGCAATAAAAAACGGCTGCGAATGCAGCCGTTTTTCATGGAATCAAGTCCCGCCTGTGCCGCTGTGCCGGCATCCTGAACCTGACGGTTCAAGTTGGCCACGGTAGTCAAGTATCGGGTTCATCGGACTAGCGACGCTCACGCCAACCAGACGATCCCGCAGCCTATGCTCGTAAATGGTTCAAGGAATATATGGCAATCGCGAACACGGCAGGAGTTCAAAGTCTAACGCAATCGGCCTGCGAGTCCAAGGCCCTGGCGCAAAAAATATCGCTTGAATTTGTAACGGAAGCGGCTTATGGATGCGTGGTTTTCCCTGCCGGTTTTTCGGCCGCATCCCATCCCGATCATGTCTTGCGGCAGGAAAACAGTTCGCGCGCCGGGTTGCGTATCTGGCAAGGGCCTGCAATGAAAAACGGCTGTCATGCAGACAGCCGTTTTCTTTTCGGGAAAGCCAAATCCTGGCAGTCAGAACAGTTTTTCCTGCGGCGCCAGCGCCTGGTCCAGCACGTCGTTGATGGCGGCGACCTGCTGCTTCCATTCGGCAATGGTCAGGCCGGCGAACGGGCCTTCGGCTTGCTGCGTGGAGAGCAATTCGGCGGCGATGCCCAGGGCGGCCATCACGGCGATACGGTCGGTGCCCTTGATCTTGCCGGCATCGCGGATGGCGCGCATTTTCTGGTCGAGGTAGCTGACCGCATGGTGCAGGGCCGCCTGTTCGCCTTCGCGGCAGGCCAGGGTATAGGGCTGGCCCATGATGGTGGCCTGGATCTGGATGACGCTCATGTGGCCTCCGCGGCGGTTTCGGCAGGTTCCTCGGGTTCGGCGGCGGGCAGTTCGGCCAGCACGGCGCTCACCCGCTGGTAGGCTTCGTCGATGCGCTGGTTCAATTGCGCATTGTCGTCGGACAGCGTCTTGACGTGGCGGCGCAGCTCGGCATTTTCATCGCGCAGGTTCTGCGCCAGCCGGGCGAGCTGGGCGACTTTGTCGGCCAGTTGTTGGAATTCTGAACTCATCTTGGTTGGTCGCTGGATAGGAAATTGAGCGCAATCGCCAATTTTCGAGGATCGCGCAATTATATGCTCATTGGCGAGGTCGGACAGCATATCCAGGACCGAGTTGCAGCGCGATGGGATTTTGTTTCAATTCGATGGCAGGCGCGGCGCCGCGCCCCGGGTTCAGTCGCCGCGCCGGCTGGCCATGCCGCGGTTGCGCAGCTGGCTTTGCTGCAGCACGAAACCGTCGAAGGCGGTCAGCAGCGGATGGTATTTCCCGCTGTCCCTTTCCAGCTGCATCAGGGCATAACCGGCGGCTTCCAGCGTGGATAGCTGTTCCGGCTTGTGCGCCTTGCGGATCACGTATTGCGACAGCGGCGTATCCTGCAGCGCCAGCCGGGGCAGTGCTTGCAGCAATGGATTCTCGTGCAGCATCTTGCGGCTCTTGCGCCAGGTGCCGTCGAGGATCACCAGCCGCAGCCGTTGCATCGGCGGGCCGCCGTCGATGCGCAGCGTGCGCGCATCGAGGCGGGAACTGGCCGGGGTGCCGGCGTCTTCGGTATAGAGCAGCACCGGTTGCACCGGCTGGCCGGCATCGGCATGGCGCGGGAGCGCCGATGGCGCGTGCAGCAGGGCCTGCAGTTCGGCGGGATCGAAGACTTCGCCCACCGCCAGCCTGCTGTGCGGCAGGCTCAGGTGCAGCAGGCGGGCGCTGTTCTTGGCGTTGCCGGCCTCCATCGGATGCTGCAGGACCAGCACGTCGAACAGGTGGTCGATTGGCGAAATCCAGTGGCAGATGCATGCCGTCTGGGCGCGCTGGCAGCGGGGGCAAAGCTGGCGGCGCGGCTGGAACGGATCGTGGGACGGCATTAACATGGGAGTTTCCTCGATGGCGGTGGTGACCTGGCAATGGCGGAAAAATCGTTAATCTCGCCGAACAGGTAGATTGGCTTGCGAAAATTACCCAGTCAATCAGTGCGCATCGAATATTTGTTCCGTGTTTTTCTGGTTAATCTCGAATAATTCCGAGGCGTATTATGCAGCCCGGTGTGTATCCATCATTTCGGCAAACCATGAATTCCAAGCAGCTTTCGCAGCAAGATGCCGTTCTCCAGGGCGACGATCCAGCGCCGGTGCCGCCCATCGAACCGGAACTGGAAGACTGCTGCGGCAGCGGCTGCAATCCCTGTATTTTCGATATCTACGAGCAGGCGCGCGAGCGTTACCAGCGCGAGCTGGACGCCTGGAACCGGCGCCAGGCCGAGCGCGCCGCAACGGCCCCGAAATCCCGTCGCAAAGGCGGGAAGTAGCAATACCGCCGCATAGCCGTCACACCTTCAGGTAATCCTCTTTCCCGCCCAGCCAGCGCGCCAGATGGCGCTCGACGATATCCGGCGCATGCTGCAGCAAGGCTTGCGCGGTGTCGCGCGCCTTTTCCACCAGCCACTGGTCGGTTGCCAGGTCGGCGAAGCGCAGCATCGCATCGCCTGACTGGCGCGCGCCCAGGAATTCGCCGGGGCCGCGGATGTCGAGGTCGCGCCGGGCGATCTCGAAGCCGTCGGTGGTTTCGCGCATGGTGGCCAGCCGTTCCTTGGCGGTGCCGCCCAGCGGTCCCTGGTACATCAGCAGGCACACGCTGGCGGCCGAGCCGCGGCCCACGCGCCCGCGCAACTGGTGCAGTTGCGACAGGCCGAAGCGCTCGGCATGCTCGATCACCATCAGCGAGGCGTTGGGCACATCCACCCCGACCTCGATCACCGTGGTCGCCACCAGCACATGCACCGCGCCGCGGCTGAAGCCTTCCATCACGATCTGCTTTTCCACCGGTTTCATGCGCCCGTGCACCAGCCCGATGTTGAGGTCGGGCAAGGCGGCCGACAAGGCGGCATGGGTATCGGTGGCGGTCTGCAACTGCAGCGCCTCGGATTCCTCGATCAGCGGGCAGACCCAATAGATCTGCTTGCCTTCCAGCGCCGCCGCATGCACGCGCTCGATCACCTCGTCGCGCCGGTTCTGGTCGATCACGCGGGTGACGATGGGCGAGCGGCCCGGCGGCAGTTCGTCGATCACCGACACTTCCAGGTCGGCGTAATAGGTCATGGCCAGTGTGCGCGGGATCGGCGTGGCCGACATCATCAACTGGTGCGGCACGGTGGCGTTGTCGGCTTCGGCCGGGTTGAAACTCTTGTTGCGCAGGGCCAGCCGCTGGCCGACGCCGAAGCGGTGCTGCTCGTCCACGATCACCAGGCCCAGGTTCTCGAACTGCACCGTGTCCTGGATCAGCGCATGGGTGCCCACCACCAGGCGCGCCGCGCCGGATTCGATGTGGGCCAGCGCCTCGGTCTTTTCCTTTTTCTTTTGGCTGCCGGAAAGCCAGGCCACACCGACATCCAGCGGCTCCATCCAGGCCGCGATCTTGCGGAAATGCTGTTCGGCCAGGATTTCGGTGGGCGCCATCAGCACCGCCTGGAAACCGCTGTCGATGGCCTGGGCCGCGGCCAGCGCCGCCACCACCGTCTTGCCGCTGCCGACGTCGCCTTGCAGCAGGCGCTGCATCGGGAAGGAGTGGCGCAGGTCGGCGCGGATCTCTTCCAGCACGCGCTCCTGCGCCCCGGTCAGCTTGAACGGCAACTGCTTGATCAGGTCGGCCGTCACCCGCCCGGTGACAGGCAATGCGCGCGCGGTCTTGGCGCGGCGCGCGGCCTGGGCGCGCTTCAACGACAATTGCTGCGCCAGCAGTTCGTCGAACTTCATGCGGATCCAGGCCGGGTGCGAGCGCTCGACCAGCGCATGCTCGTCGACATCCGGCGGCGGATTGTGCAGCAGACGCACGGACGGCTCGAAGGCGGCCAGCTTGAGCGTCTCCAGCATCGAAGGCGGCAGCGTGTCCTGCCAGTCGATCCGGCTCATGGCACTGGCGATGGATTTGCGCAGGAAGGACTGCGACAGGCCTTCGCCGGCCGGATACACCGGCGTGAGCACATCGGGCAGCGGCGCGCCCTCGTTGACTACCTTGTATTGGGGATGCACCATCTCGGCGCCGAAAAAGCCGTGGCGCAGTTCGCCGCGTACGCGCACCCGCGTCCCTTCGGCCAACTGCTTGGTCTGGCTGCCGTAGAAGTTGAGGAAGCGCATCACCAGCTGGCCGCTGTCATCGCCCACCGTCACCACCAACTGGCGGCGCGGCCGGAACTGCACGTCGCAGGCGGTGACCACGCCTTCCACCTGCACCGTCTGCAGGCCGCGCATGGAGGCCTCGGCGATGCTCATCAGGGTGGTCTCGTCCTCGTAGCGCAGCGGCAGGTGCAGCGCCAGGTCCATGTCGCTGTGCAGGCCCAGCTTGGCCAGCTTGTTTTCGGGTTTGGCAGCGCCGGCCGCCCCGGCCTTGGCGGGGGCTTTCCTGTTCGATGTCTTGCTCGTGGTTTTCTTCGCGGTAGCGGGCATGCGTCGTGGCGGCGTTGGTCGTGGCGCGTGATACGTGGTGCGGATCGCTGATAAACGTTAGCGGGGCAGGCATATGGGAAAAATGCCCCGACAGCGTAAAATAGCGGGTTGGGCGTTATTTTACTGTGATTATTTACAGTATCAATCCCACCGGCAACACTTCTTTGCTGCCGGGCGCAGGATGCCCCCGCTTTTTCATCGTACACGCATGTATTCTCTTTCCGACTTCGATTTCGAGCTGCCGCCCGAACTGATCGCGCAGACGCCGCTGGCCGAGCGCAGCGCCTCGCGCCTGCTGCAGGTGGACGGCGCCGTCATGACCGACCGCCGTTTCGCCGACATCCTCGACCTGCTCAACCCCGGCGACCTGCTGGTGTTCAACGACACGCGTGTGCTGAAGGCGCGCTTTTTCGGCGTCAAGGAAAGCGGCGGCAAGATCGAGGCATTGGTCGAGCGCGTGCTCGACCAGCGTACCGTGCATGCCCAGGTGCGCGCCTCCAAATCACCGCCACCGGGTATGAAGATCCGCCTGGCCGATGCCTTCGACGTCACCGTGGGCGAACGCTTCGGCGAGTTCTACACGCTGCATTTCCCGTCCGACGTATTCGAGTTGCTGGAGCAATACGGCAGCCTGCCGTTGCCTCCGTATATCGAGCACGAGGCCGATGCCTTTGATGAGACGCGCTACCAGACCGTCTACGCCAAGGAACCGGGCGCGGTCGCCGCGCCTACCGCCGGCCTGCACTTCGACCAGGCCCTGCTGGACCAACTGGCCGCGCGCGGCGTCAAGCAGGCCTTCGTCACGCTGCACGTGGGCGCCGGCACCTTCCAGCCGGTGCGGGTGGAAGACCTGTCGCAGCACAAGATGCACAGCGAGTGGTACACCATCCCGCAAGCCACGGTGGACGCGGTGCGCGCCACCAAGGCGGCGGGCGGGCGTGTGGTGGCGGTTGGCACCACCAGCATGCGCGCGCTGGAATCGGGTTCGCAGTCCGGGCAGTTGCAAGCCGGCAGCGCCGATACCCAACTTTTCATCACGCCCGGCTACACCTTCAAGACCGTGGATCGCCTGGTGACCAATTTCCACCTGCCCAAGTCCACGCTCCTGATGCTGGTCTCGGCCTTCGCCGGCTACGACAACATCCGCGCCGCCTACGCGCACGCGATCCGCGAAAAATACCGTTTCTTCAGCTATGGCGACGCCATGCTGCTCACCTGCAACCGAGGCTGACCGATGCTCGAATTCACCCTGCTCAAGACCGACGGCAACGCCCGCCGCGGCCGCGTCAAACTGAACCACGGCACCGTGGAAACGCCGATCTTCATGCCGGTCGGCACCTATGGTTCGGTCAAGGCGATGTCGCCGCTGGAATTGAACGAGATCAACGCCCAGATCATCCTCGGCAATACCTTCCACCTGTGGCTGCGCCCGGGGCTGGAAGTGGTCGGCAAGTTCGGCGGCCTGCACAAGTTCATCGGCTGGGACAAGCCGATCCTGACCGACTCCGGCGGCTTCCAGGTGTTTTCGCTGGGCGAGATGCGCAAGATCACCGAAGAGGGCGTGACCTTCGCCTCGCCGATCAACGGCGACCGCCTGTTCCTATCGCCCGAGATCTCGATGCAGATCCAGCGTGTGCTGAACTCCGACATCGTGATGCAGTTCGACGAATGTACCCCGTACGAGATCGACGGCCGTCCCGCCACCCGCGAGGAGGCCGGCAAGTCGATGCGCATGTCGCTGCGCTGGGCCAAGCGTTCCAAGGATGAATTCGACCGGGGCGAGAACCCCAACGCGCTGTTCGGCATCGTCCAGGGCGGCATGTTCGAAGGCCTGCGCGACGAATCGCTGGCTGGCTTGAGCGAGCTGGGTTTCGACGGTTTCGCCATCGGCGGTTTGTCGGTGGGCGAGCCTAAGGAAGACATGATGCGCGTGCTGGAACACGTCGGCCCGCGCCTGCCTGCCGACAAGCCGCATTACCTGATGGGCGTGGGCACGCCGGAAGACCTGGTGGCCGGCGTGGCCAGCGGCGTCGACATGTTCGACTGCGTGATGCCGACCCGCAATGCGCGCAACGGCTGGATCTTCACCCGCTACGGCGACGTCAAGATCAAGAACGCCAAGTACAAGGACGACGAGAAGCCCTACGACGAAACCTGCGACTGCTACGCCTGCAAGAACTTCTCGCGCGCCTACCTGCACCACCTGCACCGCGCCGGCGAAATCCTCGGTGCGCGCATGAACACCGTGCACAACCTGCATTACTACCTGCAACTGATGCGGGAGATGCGCGATGCCATCGACGAAGGGCGCTTCCAGGCCTTCGTCGCCAAGTTCAAGGAAGACCGCGCGCGCGGCGTCTGATGCCGCAGCCAATGTGGCGGGTCAGGCCTTGCGCCAGCCCGCCACCATATCCCTTAACTGCCGCCGGATCACCTTGCCGGTAGTCGTCATCGGCAATTCCTCCACGAAGTAGACCTCGCGCGGATATTCATGCGCCGCCAGCCGCGTCTTGACGTGCTGCTGCAGCTCGCGCTTGAGAGCATCATCGGCCACATAGCCATCGTTGAGCACCACGATCGCCACCACGATCTCGGTGCGCTCGTCATCCGGCGCGCCCACCACCGCCGCCATCTTCACCGCCGGATGCTGCAGCAGGTTGTCCTCGATCTCGCCGGGGCCGATGCGGTAGCCGGCCGAGGTGATCACGTCGTCGTCGCGCCCGACGAAGCGGATATAGCCCTCTTCATCGCGCACGCCGGTGTCGCCGGTCAGCAGCCAGTCGCCGGCGAACTTGGCGGCGGTGGCGGCCGGGTTGTTCCAGTACTGCAGGAACATCACCGGATCGGGCCGCAGCACGGCGATGTTGCCCTGGGCGCCGTCGGGCAACGGCTGTCCCTGGTCGTCCACGATCGCCACCCGGTGGCCGGGCGCGGCGCGGCCGATGCTGCCGGGGCGGCAGGGCATGACGGCGGCATTGGAAGAGACCGTCATGTTGCATTCGGTCTGGCCGTAGAACTCGTTGATGGTCAGGCCGAAGGTCTCGCGGCCCCAGTCCAGCAGTTCGGCGCCCAGCGATTCGCCGCCGCTGGCGACCGAGCGCAGGTTCAGCTGCCAGCGTCGCTCGGGATCGGCCACGGTGCGCATCATCTTCAAGGCGGTCGGCGGCAGGAAGCAGTTGCGCACGCCATGGTCCTGCAGCAACTGGAACGCCGCTTCACCGGTGAATTTCTCGAAGCGGTGCGCCACCACCGCCACGCCGTGGTGCCAGGCCGGCAGCAGCACATCCAGCAGGCCGCCGATCCAGGCCCAGTCGGCGGGCGTCCAGATGCGGTCGCCTTCGACCGGGAATAGATTGTGGGACATCTCGACGCCGGGCAGGTGGCCCAACAGCACGCGGTGCGCATGCAGCGCGCCCTTGGGCTGGCCGGTGGTGCCGGAGGTGTAGATGATCAGCGCCGGATCGTCGGCGCGGGTGGCGACCGGCGCGAACGCTTCGCTTTGGCCGGCCAATGCCGCGTGCAGGTCGACCGTGCCGGGCTGGGCGCCGTCGATGGTGAGCACCGTCTTCAGTTCGGGCAGGCGCCCGCGGATGCCGGCCAGCTTGGCCGCGCCTTCGGCATTGGTCACCACCACCTTGGCGCCGCTGTTGTGCAGCCGGTATTCCAGCGCCTCGACGCCGAACAGCGCGAACAGCGGGATCGCGATGCAGCCGTTCTTGTAGGCCGCCACATGCGAGAACGCGGTCTCCGGCGCCTGCGGCAGCAGGATGCCGATGCGCTCGCCGCGCTCAACGCCGTGCGCCCGCAGCAGGTTGGCCATGCGGTTCGACAGCGCGCGCATCTCGCCGAAGCTGTATTGGCGCACGCCGCCGTCGCGCGCGATGTGCACCAGCGCCAGCCGCTGCGGCTCGCGCTCGGCCCATTTGTCGCAGACGTCGACGCCGATGTTGTAGTGCTCGGGAATGTTCCAGCGAAAGTGCGAGGCGATGTCCTCGTAGCGTTGCGGCGTGGTGGGCAGCATGCGCGGTCTCCTGTGTCGTGGCGGAACGGTGCGTTCCATCTTGTCTTGATTTTGTTTGCCACTGTACAAGTTTTGCCGGAGGGCGGCGATGCCGTTTTGATAATGAAAGCGGCGGCGGGGAAGGGAAGCGCTCGCCAAAGACGGGCAAACGGGCCGGAAAATCGCCAAATCGATCTTGATCTCCGGCAAGCCGTCCCGATTTGCGGGTATAGCGCCTGCGCAGTGCTAGAATGCAGGGCTATTTTTCAATCAACAACCTTTGGAGCCTTACGTGTTTATTTCCGACGCATACGCGCAAACGGCAGCAGCAGCCCCCGGCGGCGCGCTGGGCAACCTGACCAGCTTCCTGCCGATCATCCTGATGTTCGTCGTGCTGTACTTCCTGATGATTCGTCCGCAGATGAAGCGCCAGAAAGAACAGAAGGCGATGATGGACGCACTGGCCAAGGGCGATGAAATCGTCACTTCGGGCGGCATCCTGGGCAAGATCACCAAGGTCACCGATGCCTACATCACCATCGAAGTGTCCGAAGGCAACGAAATCATCGTGCAAAAGGCGGCTGTCGCCACGCTGCTGCCCAAGGGCACCATCAAGGCCCTGTAATCCGGCCGCACCGGTCCAATGGGCGCATCGGTGATGCGCCCATGTTGTTAGAGCCTCCCGGTTCTGAACAGCGGCTGCGGGTTTGCCGCAGCCCTCTCTGGAAGCAAGAAGCACAACACCATGAATCGTTACTCTCTCTGGAAATACGTACTGATCGTCATCGCCCTGCTGTTCGGCGTGATCTATACCGTTCCGAACTTCTTCGGCGAATCCCCCGCCGTGCAGATCAGCAGCGCCAAGTCGACCTTGAAGGTCGAGGCCGCCGTAGCCGGCCGCGTCGATGAGATCCTGAAACAAGGCAGCCTGCCCGCAGAGAGCGTGGCGTTCGACAACGGCGGCGCCCAGCCTTCGGTGCGCGCGCGTTTCGCCACCACCGATATCCAGTTCAAGGCCAAGGCCCTGCTGGAACAGCAGTTGAATACCGATCCTACCGATCCGACCTACATCGTCGCCTTCAACCTGCTGCCCAATACCCCGCAATGGCTGCAAAGCCTGCACGCCTTCCCGATGTACCTGGGCCTGGACTTGCGCGGCGGCGTGCACTTCCTGATGCAGGTCGACATCAAGGCGGTGCTCAGCAAGCGCCTGCAAGGCCTGCAAGCCAGCGTGCGCAGCCTGCTGCGCGACAAGAACATCCGCCACAACGGCATCAGCCGTAATGGCGACGCCATCGAAATCTCCTTCCGCGATGCCGACACCCGCAGCAAGGCCCGCTCCGCGCTGGGCGAACTGCAGGAACTGGTGCTGGCCGATGCCGGCGCCGGCGACGACCTGAAGCTGGTCGCCACGCTGCGCCCCGAGGCGCTGAAGCAGACCCAGGAAGACGGCGTCAAGCAGAACATCTCCACCCTGTCCAAGCGCGTCAACGAGCTGGGCGTGGCCGAGCCGCTGATCCAGCGCCAGGGCGCCGACCGCATCGTGGTCGAGCTGCCGGGCGTGCAGGACGTCTCGCGCGCCAAGGACATCATCGGCCGCACCGCCACCCTGGAAGTGCGCATGGTCGACGAGAGCGTGGTGCGCGGCACCGAGCAGACCGCCGCCATCCCGTTCGGCTCCGAACTGTTCAAGATCGGCAAGGGCGCCCCGGTGGTGCTGAACAAGGAACCGGTGCTGACCGGCGACTACATCTCCAACGCCTCGGCCAGCTTCGATGAAAACCACCAGCCGGCGGTCAGTATCGACCTCAACGGCGACGGCGGCCGCAAGATGCGCGAAGCCACCCGCGACAAGGTCGGCAAGGCCATGGCCATCGTGCTGTTCGAAAAGGGCAAGGGCGAAGTGCTGACGGTGGCGACCATCCGCTCCGAACTGGGCTCGCGCTTCCAGATCACCGGCATGGGTTCGCCCGAAGCCGCCAGCGACCTGGCGCTGCTGCTGCGCGCCGGTTCCCTGGCCGCGCCGATGGACATCATCGAGGAACGCACCATCGGCCCGCAACTGGGCGCCGACAACATCAAGAAGGGCTTCGACTCGGTGCTGTACGGCTTCGCCGCGATGGCCATCTTCATGGTGATCTACTACCAGCTGTTCGGCTTCTTCAGCGCGCTGGCGCTGTCGGTCAACGTGCTGCTGCTGGTGGCGTTGCTGTCCACGCTGCAGGTCACGCTGACCCTGCCCGGTATCGCCGCTATCGCGCTGGCGCTGGGCATGGCGATCGACTCCAACGTGCTGATCAACGAACGCATCCGCGAGGAACTGCGCGCCGGCAACTCGCCGCAGGCGGCGATTGCGGCCGGCTTCGACCGCGCCTGGGCGACCATCCTGGACTCCAACGTCACGACCCTGATCGCCGGCCTGGCGCTGCTGATCTTCGGTTCCGGCGCGATCCGCGGTTTCGCGGTGGTGCACTGCCTGGGCATCCTGACCTCGATGTTCTCGGCGGTGTTCTTCTCGCGCGGCGTGGTCAACTTCTGGTACGGCCGCAAGAAGAAGCTGGCCAGCCTGGCCATCGGCCAGATCTGGAAGCCGGCCGGCGAGACCCTGACCACCTCCGGCAAGGCTTCGGCCAAGCGCGAAGCCAAGTAACAGGACAGCAGTGATTCAGCCGGGCCGCAGGGCAAGACCCCGCGGCCGGCACCGAAAGGATAGCGATGGAATTTTTCCGCATCAAAAAAGACATTCCCTTCATGCGCCATGCGTTGATCTTCAACGTGATCTCGGCGCTGACCTTCGTCGCCGCAGTGTTCTTCCTGCTGACCAAGGGCCTGCATTTCTCGATCGAATTCACTGGCGGCACGGTCATGGAAATGGCCTACAGCAAGCCGGCCGACCTGGAAAAGATCCGCAAGTCGGTGGAAGGCCTGGGCTATCGCGATACCCTGGTGCAAAGCTTCGGCACCGCCCAGGACGTGATGATCCGCCTGCCGGCGCAGCCCGGCGTGAACGCCAGCCAGCAAAGCGAGAAGGTGACCGCGGCGCTCAAGGCCGACGACCCTGAAGTGCGCCTGCAGCGCGTCGAATTCGTCGGCCCGCAGGTGGGCGACGAACTGGCGCACGACGGCCTGATGGCGCTGGCGATGGTGGTGATCGGCATCGTGATCTACCTGGCCTTCCGCTTCGAATGGAAGTTCGCGGTGGCGGCGGTGATCGCCAACCTGCACGACATCATCATCATTCTCGGCTTCTTCGCCTTCTTCCAGTGGGAGTTCTCGCTGACCGTGCTGGCGGCGGTCCTGGCGGTGCTGGGCTACTCGGTCAACGAATCGGTGGTGGTGTTCGACCGGGTGCGCGAAGCCTTCCGCGACCGCCGCTTCGGCAAGCTGTCCACGCCGGAAGTGCTGAACCACGCGATCACCAGCACCATGTCGCGTACCATCATCACCCACGGCAGCACCGAAATGATGGTGCTGGCGATGTTCTTCTTCGGCGGCCCTACGCTGCATTATTTCGCGCTGGCGCTGACCATCGGTATCTTGTTCGGCATCTATTCGTCGGTGTTCGTCGCCGCGGCGCTGGCCATGTGGCTGGGCGTCAAGCGCGAAGACCTGATCAAGCCGGTCAAGGTCAAGGACGAGAACGGCGGCGCCGTGGTGTAACCACCGTCGGAACCGACCAAGGAAGGCCGCAGCGTTCGCGTTGCGGCCTTTTGTCTTCATCACATCGTTATTGAGTTACTCCATGAGCACGACCCCAGATACTTCCTCCGCCTCGCACGACATCGACTACGAGCGCCGTTTCGGCGGCGTGGCCCGCCTGTACGGCGCACAAGCCTTGCAACGCTTTCGCGATGCGCATGTGTGCGTGGTCGGCGTCGGCGGCGTCGGTTCATGGATCGTGGAAGCGCTGGCGCGCAGCGCCATCGGTCACATCACGATGATCGACCTCGACAACCTGGCCGAGTCCAACGTCAACCGCCAGATCCATGCCTTGTCCGATACCTTGGGTAAAGCCAAGGTGACGGCGCTGCACGAGCGCATCATGCAGATCAACCCGACCTGCGTGGTGACCGAGGTGGAAGATTTCGTCGACCCGCAGAACGTGCCGCAGATGCTTGGCGGCAGCCGCTTCGACTATGTGGTCGACGCCATTGACAACGTGCCGGCCAAGGTGGCGATGATCGCCTGGTGCCGCCAGAACGGCATGCCGCTGGTCACCATCGGCAGCGCCGGCGGCCAGATCGATCCCACCATGATCGAGATCCGCGACCTGTGCCGCACCGAGCAGGAACCCTTGCTGGCCAAGGTGCGCAAGCGCTTGCGTTCGCAGCACGGTTTTCCGCGCGGAACCAAGAACAAATTTCACATCGACGCGGTGTTTTCCACCGAGCCCTTGCGCTTCCCCGAACTTGGCGAAGGCGAGGCCTGCGTCATCGATCCGGCGGGCGAGGAGATGGATATCGGCGGCGATGCCGCGGATGTGGCTGCGGCCGAGGATGTCGCGCAAGGCGGCGTCACCGGCCTGAACTGCGCCGGCTTCGGCTCGGCCATGGTGGTGACCGCATCGTTCGGCTTGGTAGCAGCGGCACATGTGCTGAAGAAGATCGCGCAGAAAGCCTGAGTTTTGCGGTGCATAAAAAACGCCTTGCGGCTGCAAACCGCAAGGCGTTTTTTCGTACGTGCCGGCAGTGCTCAGTGCCCGCCGCCTTCATCCACCACGCGATGCGCCGACACGCACAGCAGCACGCTGGCCGTCACCAGCACCATCGCCGCCGCTTCCAGCAGGGTAGGCAGGCGGCGCTCCCACAGGAAACCGTAAAGCAGCGCGAACAGCGTCTCGAACAAGATCATCTGCCCGATCATAGTCAGCGGCAGCAGGCGGCTGGCCTTGTTCCAGCAGGCGTTGCCGAACAGCGAGGCGATGACCGCCACGCCCGCCGAGACGGCGAAGAAGCGCCCCCATTCGGCGTGCGAATGCGGTTCCAGCAGCAGCGTGAAGGCCGGCAGCGCGATGAACACCGACAGCAATCCCGTCACCAGCCCGGTCAGCAGGCTCCAGTCGTGCGCCGAGATATCGTGCAGCCGCGCCAGCCAGCGGCTGTTGCCCACGGCGTAAGTGGTCCACGACACCAGCGCGCCGATGGCGCAGAAAAAGCCGACGACCTGCTGCGAGCCGCCGCCGGCCGAATGGCCGGCCGCCAGCGACTGCCATGCCACGCAGGCGATGCCGGCCAGGCCCAGCGCCAGCGAGGGAAGCAGCTTGCGGATCGGCACCGCGCCGCGGCCGCGGCTGCCGATGATGGTCACCGCCACCGGCAGGAAGCCGATCACCAGCGAGGTCATCGCCATGCCGCCCAATTGCACCGCGCTGGAAAGGAAGACGTAATAGACCACATTGCCCAGCAGGCTCAGCCACACCAGCGCCCGCCATTCCGGCAAGCCCAGGCGGCCGGCCACGCTGCGCAGACGCGGCGCGATCAGCACCGCGGCGAACGCGCCGTAGGCCAGGTAGCGCCCGGCGGACAATTGCCAGGGCGAGAATTCGCGGGTCAGTTCGGGCGCCAGGAACACCAGCCCCCAGGCGGCGCCGGCCAGCGCGCCGAACAGGATGCCGCGCAAGATCGTATTGGAACTCATCGGGGAAACATTGCCATCAAAGCTGCGAGCTTCGCAGTATGCCTTGGCAGGCTTGAAATGGCTTGGCGCGGACTACGGAGAATTTGGGGAATCGTCGCGCCGGCAACGATGCTGAAACCGGCCCAATGCCCGGAAAGGGCTTGGGCCGGTTTCGGGAGGAGGCGTCAGATAGAAGCGAACAATCCCGCGCCGATGAAGGCCAGCGATACCACGCCGATGCCCACCGACAGGTAAGCCAGCATCCCCACGCCGGTGATGATGGTGGCCGAAGCCAGCACGATGGCCACTTGCAGCATGCCGGCGGCCATTTCCATGCGTTCGTATTTCTCCATGTAGACATGGGCTTCGTGCTCGGCTTCCCGAGCCTTGTGCGACAGCTGCTTCTTGCCTTCGCCGGATTTTTCATCGTCGTCGTAATGGGCAACCGCTTCATCGAGCTTGGCGATGGCGGCGGCGATGCGTTCGTCCTTGGCATTGCCCAACAGGCTCAATTGCGTCTTGGCCAACTGTGCGGCATTGCCGCGCACCGACTTGGCCTGGAAGAACGCCCACAGGTTGGACGCTTCCTGGTGCTTCAGGATCACTTCGGTCTGGTAAGACTTGGAAAGGGTTTCGGTGACGGCCAGCACCAGCGCGAGGATCGCGATGATCAGGGCCAGTTTCTTGTTGCCGGAGGCATGGGCATGCTCGGCTTTTTCGAGGTCTTCGGTAGCTTCCGTCATGGTGGTGTTGTCGTTTGGAAAAGAATCGCGCCCATCAGGCGGATGGGGCCGTTCCAACAACGATCCAGACGCATTACGGTTGACCTGAGGGCGCCGGCAGGCTCGTATTTCTTCCTGTGCCGTACAGATGGCGTATCAGCCGTTTTCCATGGCAGGCCAGGCACGCGGCGGCGCCGGCGGAAGCCAGCATCGCGGTGGCATGGAGGAGGACGGCGGCCAAGGCATAGGCCAGCGTGCCGGCGCCGCCGCACAAGGGCATCCATGCGGGCAGGCCCGATACCGCCAACGGCCAGAGCGCCAGCCCGATGCAACCGGCGGGGATTCGCATTTTGGCGCGGCAACCGGGATGCAGATGCGCGGCCACGGCCGGCAACAGCAGCAGGCATGCCGCGCCCTGCAGCAGCTTGCCGCCAGGCATCGGTCCGTAGGTGGAGGCTGCCGCCGCCAGGCCGAGCGCGGCGATGTGCCCCAGCGCCAGCGGTAGCAGCCTGCGCGCGACCTGCCGGCTTCCGCCCGGGCCGGCGGCTGCGAATATCCAGCCGCTGGCCGGGTTCAGGCCGTGCAGCGCGCCGCTGCCGGCGATGGCCATCCAGAACCAGAAGGCGGACATGGCGGACTCCCGGGCGTGGCGGCCACGTCAGTCGTGCGCGTGGCAGCAGGACGCCGCCGCCTTCGTGCCTGCCGGGGCGTCGTAGCGGTCGTGGTGGCGCACCCATTCCATCTTGTGCGGCACGTCGCGTTCGCTGCGGCCCTTGGGCGTCAGGTCCATCATGCGATAGGCGCCCATCATCACTTCCACGCCGCGCCCATAGGTGGAGTAGGTATGGAATACCTGGCCCGCGTCGTCGCGTACGAAGACGCTGATGCCGGGCGCTTCCTGGGCCGGGAAGAAGCGGCGGCCGTAGTTGTATTCGACTTCGCCGGTGGCCAGTTCTTCCGGCGTGAAGCTGACGCCGAAATCGCCGTTGAAATCGCTGCCGTAGGAAGACACCCAGTCGAAGCGCCATCCCATGCGGCGGCGGAAGCGCTCGATCTCGGCCAGCGGCGCGCGCGAGACGGCGAGCAGGGTAATGTCGCGCTGGGCCAGGTGCACGTTCATGCCGTCGCTGTGGTCGGCCATGAACGAGCAGCTCGGGCAGCCTTGTTCCCAGCCCGGGCCCAGCATGAAATGCTGGACCAGCAACTGGCTGCGACCGTCGAACAGTTCGGCCAGCTTGCGCGGGCCGGCGGCGGTGTCGAAGGTGTATTCCTTGTCCACGCGCCGCCACGGCAGCGCGCGGCGTTCGGCCGCCAGCTGGTCGGCCTGGCGCATGACTTCTTTTTCCCTGGCCAGCAATGCCTTGCGCGCAGCCAGCCATTGTTCGGAAGAGACGATAGGGTGACGGTCGATATGCATGATGTGCTCCCTGGCCGGTGAGGCCATAAAGTAGTGCGTTGTCCAAAGGGGGATGGAGGGATGCGCGGGCGCGTGCCCGCGTGATTACTTCGGCCGGCGTACGGCGCGTACCTTGCCGGTGCTGCCGCCGCCGCAGTAGAACAGGTCGGCGCCGTCCGATTCGAGGCCGCTGACTCCGGTGCCGGTCGGCATGTGCAGCTCTTGCAGCATGGCGCCGTTGTCGGGATCGATGCGGCGGATGCTGCTGTCGTCTCCTTCCCAGGTGCCGTGCCACAGTTGGCCGTCGACCCAGGTCACGCCGGTGACGAAGCGGTTGGATTCGATGGTGCGCAGGATGGCGCCGGTTTGCGGATCGATGCGGTGGATCTTGCGGTCGCGGTACTGGCCCACCCACAGGCTGCCTTCGGCCCAGGTCATGCCGGAATCGGAACCGTTGCCGGGGGCGGGAATGGAGGCCAGCACGGCGCCGCTGGTCGGGTCGATCTTGTCGATGCGCCGTTCGGCGATCTGGTAGAGATAGGTGCCGTCGAAGGCGGTGCCGGCGTCGCAGGGGCAGGGCAGCACCTTGGCCGGTGCGCCGCTGCCGGGATCGATGGCGACCAGCCCGGCGCCGCTGGCGGCCCAGATGCGCTTGCCGTCCCAGGTCACGCCATGCACGGCGTCGACATCGGGGAAGGGGCCGTATTCGCGCACGATCTCGGCGGCTTGCACGGCGGATGCTTGCTTGCTGTTCATCGTCACTCCTCGTTTTCGGTTGGTTCATCTGCACCGGATAGCGGCGCCGTGAAAGAACTTTATCCCATGGCCGGCGGGGCAGGGAGTAACAAGATTGTCGTGAATCCGGCCAGCGGCGGCGCCAGCCAGCGCTGGGTGCGTGCGCGCCCGATGGAGCGCACGCGGCGCTGCGCTTCCAGCTCGGCCAGGGCACGCTGCACGGTGCGCTGGCTGGCGCCGAGGGCAAGCGCCAGGGCCGAGGTCGACCAGGCCGCGCCATCGGCCAGCAGTGCCAGCAGTTCGGACTGGTCGCCGTCGATGGGCGGCGCCAGCAATACCAGTTCGCGTCCGTCTTCAGGCTTGAGGACAAAGCCTTGCGGGGTCGCATCGATACGCGCCAGCCCTTTGGCGAGCGCGCGCAACCGGCCGATTTCTACCCGCAGGCGGGCGCGGTGCGTTTCATCCGGCGCGCGGGTGCGGAAGGCGCGCTCGATCAGGGCTTCACGCGTAACGTCGCCGGGCCATGCCGCCGCCAGCGCTTGCGCCAGGGCAAACAGTACCGGGCGGCGCGCCAGCGATTGCCGGGCCGCGCCGGCGCCAAGGCTATGGCGGCAAGCGTCGATGACCAGCGCATCCGAGGCGTGCAGGGCGGCGACTTCATCGATGCGCAATGCCTGCTCTCCCCACGGGGCCAGCCGCCTGGCGGCCGGATGTTCCAGCACGGTGCGCGCTTCTTCGACCTCGGCCGACAGCGCGGCGATGCCCGAACGGGCCGCCGCCTCCCGCGCTTGCGCAAATGCCGTGCGCGCGGCCGGAATGCGCCACGAGCGCAAGTCCAGTTCGGCCTTGAGCAAGGCCGCCAGCGCCGCCAGCGGCGGCGGCAATCCATCGGCGGGGAGCAGCGCCAGCATGGCCCCGGCCTGCTGCAACTGGCCCAGCAGCAGCAACTTGCGGGCGGCCACCAGCCGCGCCTGCGACGCGTTGGCATGGTCGGCATGCGCTTCCAGCGTGGCCAGCGCGCTGTTGAGCGCGCGCGGCGAACCGGCAAAGTCGCGCTCGGCCAGCGCCACCTCGGCTTCGGCCACGATGCAGCGGGCGCGCGCCAGTTCCTCGCGGGCGCCGAAGCCGCGCGCGGCCCGGCGCAGCAAGCCGCGGGCCAATCCATGCTCGCCCAGCTGGGCCATGGCGATGCCGCGCAAGGCGAGTGCCGGCGGGTCTTCGCGCAGGGCGACATGTTGCAATGCACCCAGCGCATCGCCGATGGCCAGGGCGCGCGCGGCGGCAGAGATTAGCGAATCCATGGCGTGCAGAATACACTGCGCATGGAAGGTGTCGTCAGCGGTGCATTGGGAAACTCGAATGCTTTGATTTAAAAAGACAATCAACAAATAGTTTTTGATGATTTATATTAATCGACATGTTGAACCACTGACTCGAGTTGGGTCTATCACGAGGAGAGAATCGCAATGTCAAACGAAGCCAAATGCCCTTTCAACCACGCCGCCGGCAGCGGCACCAGCAATCGTGACTGGTGGCCCAAGCAGTTGCGGCTGGACCTGCTGGCCCAGCATTCGTCGAAGTCCAACCCCATGGACGCCGGCTTCGATTACGCCGAAGCCTTCAAGAGCCTCGACCTGGCCGCGCTCAAGAAAGACCTGGCCCAATTGATGACCGATTCGCAGGACTGGTGGCCGGCCGATTTCGGCCACTATGGCCCGCTGTTCATCCGCATGGCCTGGCACAGCGCCGGCACCTATCGCATCGGTGACGGCCGCGGCGGCGCCGGGCGCGGCCAGCAGCGTTTCGCGCCGTTGAACAGTTGGCCCGACAACGGCAACCTGGACAAGGCGCGCCGCCTGCTGTGGCCGATCAAGCAGAAATACGGCAACAAGATCTCCTGGGCCGACCTGCTGATCTTGACCGGCAACGTCGCCCTGGAAACCATGGGCTTCAAGACCTTCGGTTTCGCCGGCGGCCGCGAAGACGTGTGGGAACCGGACCTCGACGTCTACTGGGGTACCGAGACCACCTGGCTGGGCGGCGACGACCGCTACGGCAAGGGGGCTCCTGGCCGCAACCTGGAAAACCCGCTGGCCGCGGTGCAGATGGGCCTGATCTACGTCAACCCGGAAGGTCCCAACGGCAATCCTGATCCGTTGGCCGCCGCGCATGACATCCGCGAAACCTTCGCCCGCATGGCGATGGACGACGAAGAGACCGTGGCGCTGATCGCCGGCGGTCACACCTTCGGCAAGACCCACGGCGCGGGCGATGCCAAGCACGTCGGCGTCGAACCGGAAGGCGCGGGCCTGGAGCAGCAGGGCCTGGGCTGGCACAGCAGCTTCGCCAGCGGCGTGGGCCGCGACGCCATCACCAGCGGCCTGGAAGTGACCTGGACCCAGACCCCGGCGCAGTGGAGCAACTACTTCTTCGAGAACCTGTTCAACTACGAATGGGAACTGACCAAGAGCCCGGCCGGCGCCCACCAGTGGGTGGCCAAGGACGCGGCGGCGGTCATCCCCGATCCGCAAGGCAACGGCAAGCGTTTGCCGACCATGCTGACCACCGACCTGTCGTTGCGCTTCGACCCGGCGTATGAAAAGATCTCGCGCCGTTTCCTGGCGCATCCCGAGCAGTTCGCCGACGCCTTCGCCCGCGCCTGGTTCAAGCTGACCCACCGCGACATGGGCCCGCGCGCCCGCTACCTCGGCCCGGAAGTGCCGGCCGAAGAACTGATCTGGCAGGATCCGCTGCCCAAGGCCGACTACGCGCAGATCGACGCGCAGGACGTGGCGGCATTGAAGGCCAAGGTATTGGCTTCCGGTTTGAGCGTGGCGGAACTGGTGTCCACCGCCTGGGCCTCGGCCTCGACCTTCCGCGGTGGCGACAAGCGCGGCGGCGCCAACGGCGCCCGCATCCGCCTGGCGCCGCAGAAGGATTGGGCGGTGAACCAGCCGCAGCAACTGGCCAAGGTGCTGAAGGCGCTGGAAGCCATCCAGGCCGATTTCAACGCCCAGGGCGGCGGCAAGAAGGTGTCGCTGGCCGACCTGATCGTGCTGGCCGGCAGCGCCGCGGTCGAAAAGGCGGCCAAGGATGCGGGGCAGAACATCACCGTGCCGTTCGCGCCCGGCCGCACCGACGCCAGCGAAGCGCAGACCGATGTCGCCTCGTTCGAACCGCTGGAGCCGGTATATGACGGTTTCCGCAACTTCCTGAAGAGCAGTTTCGCGGTGCGCGCCGAAGACCTGCTGATCGACCGTGCGCAGTTGCTGACATTAACCGCGCCCGAAATGACGGTGCTGGTGGGCGGCCTGCGCGTGCTCGGCGCCAACGTCGGCGGCAGCAAGGACGGCGTCTTCACGCAGCGCCCCGGCGTGCTCAGCAATGACTTCTTCGTCAACCTGCTGGACATGGCCACCGAATGGAAACCGACAACGCCGGCGGCCACCGCCTTCGAAGGGCGCGACCGCAAGACCGGCGCGGTGAAGTGGAGCGCTTCGCGGGTCGACCTGGTGTTCGGTTCGCATTCGGTGCTGCGCGCGTTGGCCGAAGTCTATGCAGGCGCCGACGCCCAGGCCAAGTTCGTGCAGGACTTCGTGGCGGCATGGACCAAGGTGATGAACCTGGATCGTTTCGATCTGAAGTAATGTTAGGGCGTGTCAGGTAACGGGGGGAGTTTCCCCGTGATGGAAAAAGCGGCGCATCGTCAAAGATGCGCCGCTTTTTTCATGCGGCTGCCGCGCGCCGATAGGCGGCAGGCGTGGTGTCGCGCAGCTTGCGCATGGCGTTGGTGAGGGCACTCTGGTCGCTGTAGCCGCAGCGCTGTGCGATCTCGGCCAGGGGCAGGGCGCTCGCGCGCAGCAGTTCGCAGGCGCGCCGCATGCGCACTTCGGCCAGCCAGGCGCGGGGCGAGGCGCCGGCTTCCTGCTGGAACCATTCATGCAGGCGGCTCGGGCTGATCGCCGCGGCCGCCGCCATGTCGGCCACCGACCATGCCAGGCCGGGTTCGGCTTCGATCTTCGCCATCAAGACATGCAGCCGCGAATGCGGGCGCGGCGCAGTATTGGCCAACGTATCGAGCAGCAATGGCAGCCAATGCTGCAATGGCGCCGGGATTGTCTGCTGCGCCATCGTCAGCGCCATGAAATCGACCAGCTTGCCGGCTGCCCTCGATAGCGGGATGAAAGGGCGCCGCGCCAGGCGCTCCATCAGTTCGGCGCTTACCATCGATGGCGCCAGGTCGAGGATGATCACGCTGTTGTCGCAGGGAGCGCTGGTGGCATGCCGGGCATGGGGCTCGACGAAGGCGCCGTTGGCGGCGTCGGCCATGCCCTGGCGTCCGGCGATGTCGAGTTCGATCCGTCCCGCCACCGGCAGCACCATTTGCGGAAAATCATGGCTGTGCGTGAGCGTTTCCGCGCGGTAGCTGCGCAGGTGCAGTTCGGCCTGTGGCCGGAAAGCATGAAGGTGATCGGATGACATTGCGGGCATGGCAATTCGTCAACAAGCGGGAGCGGTGGCAAGGGACAAGCAGCAGCCATGATAGCCGATCGCGCAAAGACAAAGCCGCCCACATGGGGCGGCTTGCCGGTGCGGAGGATGCCTGCCGGCTTATTGCATATGCCAGCCGTGGCTGACCACCACCGACTGGCCGGTCAGCGCATTGGTCGGGAAGGCGGCCAGGAACACGGCGGTCTGGGCCACGTCCTGGGTGGTGGTGAACTCGCCGTCGACGGTGTCCTTGAGCATGATCTTCTTGATCACGTCGTCTTCGCTGATGCCGAATTCCTTGGCCTGCTCGGGGATCTGCTTTTCCACCAGCGGAGTACGCACGAAGCCGGGGCAGATGACGTTGGAGCGGATCTTGTCCTTGGCGCCTTCCTTGGCCACCACCTTGGCCAGGCCCAGCAGGCCGTGCTTGGCGGTGACGTAGGGCGCCTTCAGCGGCGAGGCCAGGTGCGAGTGCACCGAACCCATGTAGATGATGGAGCCGCCGCGGCCTTGCTTGATCATCGCCTTCATCGCCGCGCGCGTGGTCAGGAAGGCGCCGTCCAGGTGGATCGCCAGCATCTTGCGCCAGTTCTCCAGCGAGAGCTCGACCACCGGGCTGATGATCTGGATGCCGGCATTGCTGATCAGCACATCCAGCCCGCCGTAGGCGGCGACGGCGTCGGCCACGCCCTGGTCGACCTGCGCTTCGTCGGTCACGTTCATGGCCACGGCCATGGCGGTGCCGCCGGCCTTGGTGATTTCATCGGCGGCGGCGCGGGCCGCATCCAGCGCGAGGTCGGCGATCACCACCTTGGCGCCCTGGCGGGCGTATTCCTGGGCGATTTCCTTGCCGATGCCGCTGGCCGAACCGGTGATCAGGGCGACTTTATCCTTGAGTTGCATAGGTTTCCTTTGGTGGTTCAAGTTGATGGTATGGCGAAGCGAAACTGACATCGTACTGACAACCTGGGCAGCGCCTTCGAAACGGCTGCCGGCAGGCCTGAACCCGCCAATTGTAACGCCGTGCGCGGCGATGTTGTTGCGCCGCCAAAGTCGCCGCAAACGTCATGTGGCTGAAATAATCCATCGTTAGTCTGTGCAGCGTTATCCCATGACTTAATAAAGGACGATGCATGAGACTGCTTACCATTCCTGCCGATGCCAATCCGAGTTTTTCCAAGCTGAGCTTGAGCCTCGCGAGCACCCCGGAAGAAGTGCGTGAAGTGCAGCGCTTGCGTTACAAAGTCTTCATCGAAGCGATGAACCTGTCGGCGCTGGCCAATGCCGAAGGCCTCGACAAGGATGAGTTCGACAACTACTGCGATCACCTGATCGTGCGCGATACCAAGACCCTGAGCGTGGTCGGCACCTACCGCGTGCTCAGCCCGCACGGCGCGCGCCGCGCCGGCAAGTTCTATTCGGAGCAGGAGTTCGATCTCTCGCGCCTGGACAACATCCGCGGCGTGATCGCCGAAGCCGGCCGCGCCTGCATCCACCCCGACTACCGCAGCGGCGGCGTGATCATGATGCTGTGGGCCGGCCTGGCCGCCTACATGCGCAAGGAGCGCTGCGAATACCTGATGGGCTGCGCCAGCGTCAGCCTGGCCGACGGCGGCCACAACGCCGCCGCGCTGTACCACGCGTTCGCCGAAAAGAACATGGCGCCGCCCGACTACCGCGTCGCGCCGCACCTGCCGTTCCCGCTGCAAGACCGCGAGCCGGGCCACGAGCCGCAAGTGCCGCCGCTGTTGAAGGGCTACCTGCGCAGCGGCGCATGGGTGTGCGGCGAACCGGCATGGGATCCCGATTTCCACTCGGCCGATTTCTTCCTGCTGCTGCCGCTGTCCAAGCTGGACAACCGCTACGCCCGCCACTACCTGAAGGAAACGAGGACCGCATGAAGCCACGCGAACAGTTCATGGACGATGCCCACGGCCTGTTTGGAAATACCGGCGATGTGGCAGACGGCGACGAAAAGCGCGATCCGCTGCGCTTTCGCACCATCTGGATTTCCGACATCCACCTCGGCACCACCGGTTGCCAGGCCGAGCGCCTGCTGGAGTTCCTGCGCGCCACCGAATCCGAGACGCTCTACCTGGTCGGCGACATCATCGACGGCTGGCAACTGAAGCGCCGCTGGTACTGGGAGCAGAGCCACAACAACGTGGTGCAGACCGTGCTCAAGAAAGCCAAGAAGGGTACCAACGTCATCTTCGTGCCGGGCAACCATGACGAAGTGATCCGCCAGTTCATCGACCTCGACTTCGGCGGCATCAAGATCCGCGACGAGCTGGTGCACGTCACCGCCGACGGCCGCCGCATGCTGGTGCTGCACGGCGACCGCTTCGACGGCGTCATCGCCTGCGCCAAGTGGCTGGCGTATGTGGGCGATTCGCTCTACACCATGATCCTCAAGTTCAACCAGTGGTTCAACAGCTGGCGCGCGCGGGCAGGCCTGCCGTACTGGTCGCTCTCGCAATACCTGAAGTCCAAGGTCAAGAACGCGGTCAACTACATTTCCTCGTTCGAAGACGCGCTGGCCGACGAGGCCAAGAAGAAGGGCCTGGACGGCGTCATCTGCGGCCACATCCACAAGCCGGAGATCCGCGACATCGGCGGCGTGACTTACTGCAACGACGGCGACTGGGTGGAAAGCCTGTCGGCGCTGGTCGAAGAGCCCAGCGGCGAGCTGCGCCTGGTGTCGTGGCAGGAAATCATGCAGCTCAAGAAAGCCGGCAAAGCCAAGGCCGCGGCCAGGGATCTGGCCCTTGCCTGAACAGCACCTTTCACACGTATCAAGTTTTATGCGCATTGCCATCATCAGCGACGCCGGCGAACCCCAGGTCAACGGCGTCGTCAACACCCTGCGATCCACCGTGCGCTGCCTGCGCGCGGCCGGGCATGAAGTGCTGCTGCTCTCGCCGCGCGACTTCCGTACCTTCGCTTGCCCCACCTACCCGGAAATCCGCCTGGCCTACCAGCCTTATGCGCGCATCGCCGAGGCGCTGGAAAGCTTCCAGCCCGATTGCATCCACATCGCCACCGAGGGGCCGATGGGGTTGGCGGCGCGGCGCTATTGCATACGCCGCAAGCTCAACTTCACCACCGCCTACCACACCCGTTTCCCGGAATACCTGGCGGCCCGCAAGCTGCTGCCGCGGGCCATCACCTATCGCCTGCTGCGCTGGTTCCACGGCCGTTCGCAGGCGGTGATGGTGCCTACCCCGGCGATGAAGCTGGCGCTGGAGGAGCAGGGCTTCCGCAATGTCGTGCTGTGGGGGCGCGGCGTCGATACGGCGCACTTCCGGCCGGCGGCAGAAGACCATGCCTGCATCGAGCGCCCGCTGTTCCTGTATGTCGGCCGGGTGGCGGTGGAAAAGAACATCGAAGCCTTCCTCAAGCTCGACCTGCCCGGCACCAAGTGGGTGGTGGGCGACGGCCCGCAGTATGAAGAGCTGTCGCAGCGCTACCCCAAGGTGCGTTTCCTCGGCGCCAAGGGGCATGACGAACTGCCGGCCTACTACAATTGCGCCGATGCCTTCGTCTTCCCCAGCAAGACCGATACCTTCGGCCTGGTGCTGCTGGAGGCGATGGCATGCGGCATCCCGGTCGCGGCCTATCCGGTGGAGGGACCGATCGACGTGGTCGACAACGGCGTTTCCGGGGTGCTCAAGAACGACCTGAAGCAGGCCTGCCTGCAGGCGCTCAAGCTCGACAAGGAAGTGGTGCGCTCGCACGCCGAGCGCCGCTCGTGGGAGTCGGCCACGCAGCAGTTCCTGCAGCACCTGCACCATGTGCATCTTCCGGGGCAGCGCAAGGTGGCGGCCATCAAGCCGGTGCGCGAATCGCACTGAACTGCCCCATCGCGGCTCGCCAGGAGCCGTGATGGGAAGCGGCGTGCCCTCATACGGGGCACGTTTTCCGCAGTGCGCAAACTATGCAAAAGTCACATGACCGCATGCCGACAAAGCATTTGCTGGCTGTCGGCGCCTCTTCTAAGATGCGGCACGTCGGTTCACCATAAGAACATGCCGTTTGCCGTTGGCAACGGCGCACATCGCCACGAGGCTGTGTTCCGGCTAAATCAATCAGACAAAAACAAGATGCTCGCTGCGCGGCCGCCGGTTTACGGTTTGCCGCCTGTTGTCGCATGCCTTGGTTCATGCCGCACGCGCGATGGCGGGGCGCAGGCATGAATCATGCTGGTCGGCATGTATGGGGTAATAAATAGATATAAGGGCGCGCCGGCGTGTCAGCGCCGGGCCGATGTCTGAAATACAGTTGCTGTTCTAACAGGGAAGAACACATTCATGATCCAGAATCTCAAGATTGGCACGCGCCTGGCCTTCGGCTTTTGCCTCATCCTTTTGTGCGCGACGGCGGTTCTCCTGATCGGCCTGTGGCGCATGGCCGAACTGGAAGCCAGCAGCGAATACGTGATCGACAAGAAGGTGGCCGGCATGACCACCGCGATGAACATGCGCGAGGCCGGCAGCGAACTGGCGCTGGCGCTGCGCAAGGTGGTCACGCCCACCGACGCCGCCGAAGGTACGGCCGAGAACGAGCGCCTGGGCAAGATCCTGCAAGCCTATAACGGTTTCGAAGGGCAACTGACGGCGCTGTCGAGCAGCGGCCGCGGCAAGGAGCTGCTGGATGCGGCGGTGGCCGAGCGCAAGAAGCTGTTCCCGATCGTCGAAACCATCCGCGGGCAGGTCGGCAGCGGCAATTATTTCGACGCGGCGCAACTGCTCAAGAGCGATTTCCTGCCGGCCCATGAAAAATGGATGGCCAGCGTGGCCGCGCTGGCGGTCTACCAGAAGGATGACATGAACGCCGCCCATGCCGACGCCAAGGAAAGCTACCGCAAGGCGCAGATCGGCATGCTGGTGATCGGCGTACTGACGCTGGGCCTGGGGGTGTTCTTCACGTTCGTGATCACCCGCTCGATCATCAACCCGTTGCGGCGCGCCGGCAACATCGCCGAGACCATCTCCGGCGGCGACCTGACGCAAGACTTCCATGACGACGGCCGCGACGAGGCGGCCACGCTGGTCAATGCGCTGGGGGCGATGCAGTCCAACCTGGCCGCCACCCTGAACGAAGTCAAGGAAAGCGCGGCCATCATCGCCGTGGCCTCGCATGAGATCGCGCGCGGCAACGTCGACCTGTCCAACCGTACCGAGTCGCAGGCTTCCAGCCTGGAGGAAACCGCCAGCTCGATGGAGCAGCTGACCTCGACCGTGCAGCAAAACGCCGAGAACGCGCGCCAGGCTAACCAGCTGGTGCTGTCGGCCTCGGACTTCGCCACCAAGGGCGGGCGCGTGGTGGGCGATGTGGTCGATACCATGGGCTCGATCAAGGAGAGCTCGCGCAAGATCGTCGACATCATCGGCGTGATCGACGGCATCGCCTTCCAGACCAACATCCTGGCGTTGAATGCGGCGGTGGAAGCCGCGCGCGCCGGCGAGCAGGGCCGCGGCTTCGCGGTGGTGGCGTCGGAAGTGCGTTCGCTGGCCCAGCGTTCGGCGACCGCGGCCAAGGAGATCAAGGTCCTGATCGACGATTCGGTGGGCAAGGTCGATGCCGGCGGCAAGCTGGTCGACGAGGCCGGCGCGACCATGAACGAGATCGTCACCTCGGTCAAGCATGTGGCCGACATCATGGGCGAAATCACCGCCGCCAGCCAGGAGCAGAGCGCGGGCATCGCCGAGGTCAACAATGCGATCACGCAGATCGACGAGATCACCCAGCAGAACGCCGCCCTGGTGGAGCAGGCGGCAGCGGCGGCCGAGAGCCTGCAGGAGCAGTCCGACGCGCTGGCCCGCGCGGTCTCCGTGTTCAAGCTGAAGCTGGGCGCCCCGGAAGCCGCCGCGGCGCCGCTGGCGTCCATGCCGGCGCGTACGATCAATACGCCGGCGGCGATCGATGTGGCGGCCAGGCCGGTCGTCCAGCCGGTTGCCGGCTTGCCGGCTGCCGCATCGGCCCGCAAATCGAAGCAGATGGCCAGCGACGACGAGTTTGAGGAGTTCTGATCCTCCTTGATGGCAAAAAAACAAGCCGCGGCATGCCCGCGAAGATGTGAAAGTTGACTCGCAGTCAACGAATATTGAAAGCGCTGCAAGCCTTCGGCCGCAGCGCTTTTTTATTCCGGCCGTTTTTGCCAGCGAGCTGAAGATTCTTCAAATGTTGCCGTTAAGATATAGTCGTCGGGAGCGCCTCTTGCCATCGATGCCGTATGCGAAGAGCGCGCCTGGCCAGGACTTGTCCATATCCGTTCCGGGAGCAACCCGCCACAGAGAAGCGGGTGCGCGGGATGGCGATGGGGCTGCCCTGGCGATTTCCGCGCCACGCCCTGAGCTCATCCACCGGAACACAGCCTTATGTCCTTCAAAAATATATCCATCAAAGCGCGACTCGCCATCGCCATCCTCATCCTTTCGCTGCTGCTGGTCGCCATCGGGCTATCGGGTCTGCTCGGCATGTCGGCCGCCGTCGGCATCAACCAGCAACTGGGCGAGGAGCGCCTTCCCAAGACCGTCGCCGCCGACAATGTCCTGATCTGGATCGGCCGCCAGCGCACCTCGCTGGACCAGGCCGCGCTGACCGACGATCCGGCCTGGGCCGAGCGCATGTACGGCATGGATGCCAACAGCCGCAAGGAAGCGCTGAACTGGTGGAGCAAGTACACCGCATTGCCGCAGCGGACCGAAGAAGGCCGGGCGCTGGTGAAGAAGGTCTCGGAGGGCATCGACAAGACCGAGGAGGCGCTGGCCAAGTTCGCCGAGGTCATCAAGACCGGTGACCGCAAGGCCATCGGCGACCAGGCGCGCGTGGTCGGCACCATCTACACCGCCATGCAGGGTGACGGCCAGGCGCTGAGCAAATATGAAAGCGAGCAGGCTGCCGCCAGCCTGGCCGCATCCAGCGGCCGTTATGAGGCCTCGCGCACTTTCTCCATCGCGGCGATCGTGCTGGGGCTGTTGCTGGCGCTGTATAGCTGGCTGTCGCTGCGGCGCGCCATCGCCGAGCCGATGCGCCGCGCGCTCAAGCATTTCGAGGCGATCGCCGCCGGCGACCTGACCCAGCCGGTGCATGTGCATTCGAAAAACGAGATGGGGCAGCTGCTCGATGGGCTGTCGCATATGCAGGAAAACCTGTCGCGCACCGTGCGCGCGGTGCGCAGCGGCAGCGATGCGATCGCCACCGCCACCCGCGAGATCGCCGCGGGCAACCTCGACCTGTCTTCGCGCACCGAACAGCAGGCGGCCTCGCTGGAAGAGACCGCTTCCAGCATGGAAGAGCTGACCAGCACCGTCAAGCACAATGCCGACAACGCCCGCCAGGCCTCGACGCTGGCGGTCAACGCCTCGACCATCGCGTCCGACGGCAATGCCGTGGTCGGCCGCGTGGTGCAGACCATGGAAGAAATCCGCGAGAGCTCCACCAAGATCACCGACATCGTCAGCATCATCGACGGCATCGCGTTCCAGACCAACATCCTGGCGCTGAACGCGGCGGTGGAAGCGGCCCGCGCCGGCGAGCAGGGCCGCGGCTTCGCGGTGGTGGCTTCGGAAGTGCGCGCACTGGCGCAACGCTCTTCCAGCGCCGCCAAGGAGATCAAGGACCTGATCATGCTGTCGGTGGACCGGGTGCAAGCCGGCTCCGAGCTGGCCGGCCAGGCCGGCGCCACCATGAGCGAGGTGATCAACGCGGTGCAGCGCGTGACCGACATCATGGGCGAGATCTCCTCCGCCTCCAGCGAGCAGAGCGCCGGCATCGACCAGGTGTCGCGCGCGGTCACGCAGATGGATGAGGCCACCCAGCAGAACGCCGCGCTGGTGGAGCAGGCCAGCGCCGCCGCCAAGGCGCTGGAACAGCAGGCGCAGAACCTGATGCAGGAAGTGTCGATCTTCCGCATCGGCGATGCCGAAGCGTTGCGCACCTATGCAGCGCCGCCGCTTGCGGCAGCCCCCGTGGTAGTCAAGCCGCAACCGGTGCGGGCGGCCGCCGCCCCGGCGCCCAAGCTGGCGCACAAGCCGGCGCCGAAGGCCGATGCGGCGCCCGCCAAGCCTGCGCCGCGCAAAGTGCCGCCGTCGGACGATGGCGACGAATGGGAAACCTTCTAAAAGCTTGTTCAAGGTCACGCCGGGCAATCAGCCCATCATGCGAAACGGCCCGGTCAGTGAATGACCGGGCCGTTTTATTTGCAGGCTGGCGTAGCGTCAGAGTCAGTGCCAGTATCAGCGCGGAGGGTGCTTGCCGGAACTGGCGATCAGTTCCGGCGCGATGACGGCCTTGAGGTAGTTGGTGGTGATGTCGCCGCGTTCGCGCTGGGCGATCCACCAGACGTTGGCCTTGCGCAGCGACCATTCCTGCGGCTGGCCGCAGATCAGTTGCGAAGCCACCAGGCCCAGGGTCGGCTGGTGGCCGATGATGAGCACCGGTTCCCGGCTGTCGGGCCAGTTGGCCGCGCGCAGCAGGTCCGCGGCCGATTTGTCGGGCGCCAGTTCGGGATGCACCTTGTACTTGCGGCCCAGCGCTTCGACCGTCTGCAGCGTGCGGGTGGCCGGGCTGACCAGGATGCGGCAGCTTTCCGGCAGGTTGCGGTCGAGCCAGTCGGCGATCTTGCCGGCCTGCTTGTGTCCTTTCGGCGTCAGGGCGCGGCCTTCGTCGGGCTCGCCCAGTTCCGCTTCCGCGTGCCGCCACAAAATCAAATCCATGTCAGGCTCCTGTCGGTTTGGCGCATGCCCTGCGCAAGATCGGGGATGTCATTCTTCCGGTAGTGCGGCGGGAATGCCGAGGGTAGTCATCAGGTGCTGCTGGGCGCTGAAGGTGTGGTGCTTGTTGCGCGCCTTCTTCAGGGTGTAGGCGCCGTTGGCGTCGAGATGCCAGGAGTTGGTGTTGTCTTTGAGGTAGGGGTTGAGCCCCTCGGCGATCACGCGTTTCTTCAGCGCCTTGTCCAGCACCGGGAAGGCGACTTCGATGCGGCGGAACAGATTGCGGTTCATCCAGTCGGCGCTGGCCAGGTACACATCGTGCGCCAGGTCGTTGCGGAAGTAATAGATGCGCGAGTGTTCCAGGTAGCGGCCGATGATGGAGCGTACCTTGATGTTTTCCGACAGTCCCGGCACGCCCGGGCGCAGCGCGCAGGCGCCGCGCACGATCAGGTCGATCTTCACGCCGTCGCTGGAGGCCGCATACAGCGCGCGGATCACCGACTCGTCCAGCAGCGCGTTCATCTTGGCGATGATGCGCGCAGGGCGGCCTTCGCGGGCGATCTGCGCCTCGTTGCGGATGGCGCGGATGATTTCCTTTTGCAGCGAGAACGGCGCCAGCCACAGGCGCGACAGGCTGCGCGGTTTGGTCAGGCTGGTCAGGTGGATGAACACCTCGTTGACCTCGGCGGTGATTTCCCGGTGCGAGGTCAGCAGGCCGAAGTCGGTGTAGAACTTGGTGGTGTTGGGATGGTAGTTGCCGGTGCCGAGGTGGGCGTAGAAGCGCAGGCCGCGCTCCTCGCGGCGGATCACCAGCGCCAGCTTGGCGTGCGTCTTCAGGCCGACCACGCCGTATACCACCTGGGCGCCGGCCTGTTCCAGCTTGACCGCCCAGTTAATGTTGGCCTCTTCGTCGAAGCGCGCCATCAGTTCCACGATCACGGTCACTTCCTTGCCGTGCTGGGCGGCGTAGATCAGGGCCTCCATCAGGTCCGAGTTCATGCCGGTGCGGTAGATGGTCTGCTTGATCGCCACCACGTCCTGGTCGTGCGCGGCGGTGCGGATGAAGTCCACCACCGGCTGGAACGACTGGAAGGGGTGGTGCAGCAGCACGTCCTTCTTGTCCAGCACCCGGAAGATGTTTTCGCTGATCAGCAGGTGCGGCAGGGTGGGCGAGAAGGGCGGGAAGCGCAGTTCCGGCTTGCCCACCAGGTTGACGATCTCGCCCAGGCGCACCATGTTCACCGGCCCTTCGACCGCGTACAGGCGGTTGCGCTCGATGTTGAACTGGTTCAGCAGGAACTGGGCCAGGTGCTCGGGGCAGTTGCTGGCCACTTCCAGCCGCACGGCCACGCCGAACTGGCGGCTTTGCAATTCCGTCTCCAGCGCCTGGCGCAGGTTCTTCACTTCCTCTTCGTCGACCCACAGGTCGCTGTTGCGGGTGACGCGGAATTGCGAATACGCGGTGATTTCGCGCCCCGGGAACAGTTCGGAAATATGGGCGTGGATGACCGAGGAGAGCAGGCAGAACGACGCCGCGCCCTTGGGCGACAAGTGGTCCGGCAGCCGGATCACGCGCGGCAGCACGCGCGGCGCCTTGACGATGACCACGCCGGTGCCGCGCCCGAAGGCGTCCTTGCCGGACAGTTCGATGATGAAGTTCAGGCTCTTGTTGACCACCTGCGGGAACGGGTGCGCCGGGTCGAGGCCGATCGGCGTGAGCAGCGGGCGCACGTTCTGTTCGAAATAGCCCTTGACCCAGGCGCGCTGGGCTTCGTTGCGGTCTTCGTGGCGCAGCAGGTGGATGCCGTTGGCGGCCAGTTGCGGCAGGATCTCTTCGTTGAGCACCTGGTACTGGCGCGACACGATGCGGTGGCATTCGGCGCTGGTGTGTTCCAGCGCGGCGCGCAGTTCGGGCGGGTCGATGTTCTCGCCCTCGATCCGGTTGGCCAGCAGGCTGGCGATGCGCACTTCGAAGAATTCGTCGAGGTTGCTGCTGCAGATGCACAAGTAACGCAGCCGTTCCAGCAGCGGCACGGTGGCGTCTTCGGCCTGGGCCAGCACGCGGCGGTTGAACGCCAACTGCGACAGTTCGCGATTGAGGTAGATCGTATGCGGAGGAAGTTCAGGCAGGTCTCTGGTTTCCGGTTTTGCTTTTCTGGTCATTCAATGTTCCCTGTCCATCCTTGTTTTCCGGGCAGTGTATTTAGGATGTATGACGAGTTTATGACAACTTTCCCGGCTATTTGTCACAGAATTTACAGGGAGGGGGCGGCGGCATCTGTTGCCGTAGTGTTATTTCCAATGGGAAATGTCTTTTTATTATCTTCTCCAGTCAAGCCTGCGCTGGGCTACAGACCTTGTTCCGACTGCCGGAATGCCTTTTCCAGCCGGTTTCAGGCCGCCGCAATGGCGCCGTCATCCCCGGGTTTGCACAAATTTTCATCCCGGGCCGCATGACAAGACCCCGTCATAAACTCGTCACATTTGCTGGTTAAAGTTCGCCCTGTCCAAGAAGTGCATCCTTCCAATCGCGATGTCTCAGTGACACCCAATCTCTCAAAACATAGGAGTATCAGAAATGGGATTCAACCAACTGATTAAGTCTGTTGCAGTCGCCGTCGCCGGCACCTTCGTGTTCAGCGGCGCAGTGCATGCGGCAGAAATCACCGGCGCCGGCGCGTCCTTCCCGTACCCGATCTACGCCAAGTGGGCCGAGCTGTACAAGGCAGCCACCGGCAACAGCCTGAACTACCAGTCGATCGGCTCGGGCGGCGGCATCAAGCAGATCAAGGCCAAGACCGTCGATTTCGGCGCATCGGATGCTCCCCTGAAGCAGGAAGAACTGGCTGAAGCCGGCCTGACCCAATTCCCGGCCGTGGTCGGCGGCGTGGTGCCGGTCATCAATCTGGACGGCATCACCCCGGGCCAGGTCAAGCTGTCGGGCCAGGTGCTGGGCGACATCTACGCCGGCAAGATCACCAAGTGGAACGCCGCTGAAATCGCCGCCCTGAACCCGGGCGTGAAGCTGCCGGCCGAAGACATCACCGTGGTCTACCGTTCCGACGCATCGGGCACTTCGTACGTGTTCACCTCCTACCTGTCCAAGGCCAACGCCGACTTCAAGAGCAAGATCGGCGCCGGCACCGCGGTGAAGTGGCCGACCGGCGTGGGCGGCAAGGGTAACGAAGGCGTCGCCGCCAACGTGCAGAAGGTCAAGGGCGCGATCGGCTACGTCGAATACGCCTACGTGAAGAAGAACAAGCTGAACTTCACCCAACTGAAGAACAAGGACGGCGCTTTCGTGTCGCCTGACGACGAATCCTTCAAGGCCGCTACCGCCGCCGGCGACTGGGCCAAGACCCCGGGCTTCGCCGTCGACTTCACCGACGCGGCCGGCAAGGCTTCGTGGCCGATCTCCAGCGCCACCTTCATCCTGCTGCACAAGGAGCAGGCTGGCGACGGCGCCAAGGGCAAGGAAGTCCTGAAGTTCTTCGACTGGGCCTACAAGAACGGCGCCAAGGCTGCTGCGGATCTGGACTACGTTCCGCTGCCGGGTTCGGTCACCAAGCTGGTGGAAGATTCCTGGAAAGCCAACCTGAAGGACAGCTCCGGCAAGGCGATCTGGTAATTGCGGATATCGCTTAGTCAAGCAAGCCTTGCAGGGGAGCCGTAGGGCCTCCCGGCAAGGCTGACAAGAAAGCTTCCTTCCACGAAGGATACGGGCCAGCGCAGCGAAAACGAGCAACTCTGGGCAGCAGAGCATTCGCAGCGATGGCCCGTTTTAATGGTGAATTCAAAATGAGCGCAAATTACTCCGCCACGGCTATGTCGAATTCCGAAGTAAAACAATCCGCGACAGATACTGAAAGTGCGCAAGCCGCGCACGAGAGGCTGTTGGCAGTCATGCGCAGGCAACGGCTGCAAGATTTCCTGTTCCACAAGGTGACGCTCATCTTCGCACTGACCGTGCTGCTGATGCTGGGCGGCATCATCGTTTCCCTGTTCATCGGCGCCTGGCCCGCCTTCAAGGAGTTCGGCCCGGGCTTCATCACGCGCGTCGAATGGGACCCGACCAATGACCAGTACGGCGCCATGATCGCCATCGTCGGCACGCTGTCGACTTCGATCATCGCGCTCCTGATCGCTTTCCCGGTGAGCTTCGGCATCGCCCTGTTCCTCACCGAAATCTGCCCCGCCAAGCTGCGCCGCCCGCTGGGCACCGCGGTCGAGCTGCTGGCCGGCGTGCCGTCGATCATCTACGGCATGTGGGGCCTGTTCGTGTTCGCGCCGCTGTTCTCGGAATACGGCCAGCCCTTCCTGAAGGCGACGCTGGGCCAGATTCCCGGCATCGGCGTGCTGTTCTCCGGCCCCACCATGGGCATCGGCATCCTGACCGCTGGCCTGATCCTGTCGGTGATGATCATCCCCTTCATCTCCTCGGTCATGCGCGACGTGTTCGAAGTGGTGCCGGCCGTGCTCAAGGAATCGGCCTACGGCCTGGGCTGCACCCGCTGGGAAGTGGTGCGCAAGGTGGTGCTGCCGTACACCAAGACCGGCGTGGTCGGCGGCGTGATGCTGGGCCTGGGCCGCGCGCTGGGCGAGACGATGGCGGTCACCTTCGTGATCGGCAACTCGCACCGCCTGTCGTGGTCGCTGTTCTCGGCCGGCAATTCGATCGCCTCCACCCTGGCCAACGAAATCGCCGAAGCGTCGAGCAAGCTGCACGTCTCCTCGCTGTTCGCGCTGGGCCTGATCCTGTTCGTCATCACATTCATCGTCCTGTCCGCCGCCAAGATCATGCTGATGGGCATGGCCCGCAAGGAAGGTGCCAAATGAGCCAAACCAACCAAATCTCCGCTGCCGGCAACCTGGAAAAGCCGGCCTCGATGAACCCGGTGTACCGCCGCCGCCTGTTCCAGCACCGCATCGGCATGCTGTTCTCGTTCCTGGCGATGGGCCTGGGCCTGTTCGTGCTGGCCTGGATCCTGCTGACGCTGGTGTTCAAGGGCGTGGCCGCGCTGAACCTCGGCCTGCTGACCGAAAACACCCCCGGCCCCGGCGGCGAGGGCGGCGGCTTGCTCAATCCCATCGTCGGCAGCCTGCTGATGGTCGGCATCAGCACCCTGATCAGCACGCCGATCGGCATCCTGGCCGGCATCTACCTGGCCGAGTATGGCGAGGAAAGCAAGCTGGCCCAGATCACCCGCTTCGTCACCGACATCATGCTGTCGGCGCCGTCGATCGTGATCGGCCTGTTCATCTACGCGATCTACGTCGCCAACGTCGGCCACTTCTCCGGCTGGGCCGGCACCTTCGCCATCTCGCTGATCGCCATTCCGGTGGTGGTGCGCACTACCGACAACATGCTCAAGCTGGTGCCCAACGGCTTGCGCGAAGCCGCCTTCGCACTGGGCGCGCCGCGCTGGAAGGTCGCCATGATCGTGCGCCTGCGCGCGGTGAAGGCCGGCGTCGTGACCGGCGTGCTGCTGGCGGTGGCCCGCATCTCGGGCGAGACCGCGCCGCTGCTGTTCACCGCGCTGAACAACCAGTTCTTCAGCACCAACATGAACCGTCCGATCGCCAACCTTCCGGTGGTGATCAACCAGTTCGCGATGAGCCCGTACGACAACTGGGTTTCGCTGGCCTGGGGCGGGGCGCTGCTGATCACCTTCAGCGTGCTGCTGCTCAACGTGCTGTCCCGCACCCTGTTCAAGCAACAAATCCCCGGCTAATTTTTTAAGTGACCGAAATGACTACTGCTCACATGGCAAACTCTGCTTCGACCGCATCCGCCAACGCCGCTGCGGCCAGGAAGGCCACGCTCGAAATTTCGCAACTGAATTTCTATTACGGCGGATTCCAGGGCCTGAAGAACATCAACCTGAACATCTACGAAGGCAAGGTCACCGCGTTCATCGGCCCCTCGGGCTGCGGCAAGTCGACCCTGCTGCGTACCTTCAACCGCATGTACGACCTGTATCCCGGCCAGCGCGCCGAGGGCAAGATCGTGTATGCCGGCAAGAACATCCTCGAACCGGGCCAGGACCTGAACATGCTGCGCGCCAAGGTCGGCATGGTGTTCCAGAAGCCGACCCCGTTCCCGATGTCGGTCTACGACAACATCGCCTTCGGCATCCGCCTGTACGAGAACCTGCCCAAGGGCGAAATGGACGAGCGCGTCGAATGGGCGCTGAACAAGGCGGCGCTGTGGGGCGAAGTCAAGGACAAGCTGCACAAGAGCGGCCTGTCGCTCTCCGGCGGCCAGCAGCAGCGCCTGTGCATCGCGCGCGGCGTGGCGGTCAAGCCCGAAGTGCTGCTGCTGGACGAGCCGACCTCGGCGCTGGACCCGATTTCGACCGCCAAGGTGGAAGAACTGATCGGCGAGCTGAAGAACGACTACACCATCGCCATCGTCACCCACAACATGCAGCAGGCCGCGCGCTGCTCGGATTACACCGCCTACATGTACCTGGGCGAGCTGGTGGAGTTCGGCGAGACGGACCAGATCTTCATGAACCCGGTGCGCAAGGAAACCCAGGACTACATTACAGGCCGTTTCGGCTGATGCAAGCTACTGCGCATCCCGAACCCTGCGGTTCTTCCGCAGATGCCGGGATCGTCCGCGATGCTTGCGCCGTACCCCGATACGTAGCCAGGGCACTTATTTTTCAAGTATTCATTTTTAGGGACGTCACATGACAGGCGATCACTCCTCCAAGCAATACGACAGCGATCTGGAAGCTATCCGTTCCAAGGTGCTCGCCATGGGCGGGCTGGTTGAGCATCAGTTCCAGGATGCGATCTCGGCTTTCCGTACCGGCAATCTTGAAGTGGCCAAGCGCGTGATGAAGGACGACGAGGCGGTGAACCGCCTGGAAGTCGAACTGGACGACGCCTGCAGCCACCTGATCGTGCGCCGCCAGCCGACCGCCAACGACCTGCGCACCGTGATGGCGACCATCAAGATCATCACCGACCTCGAGCGCGTGGGCGACGAGGCGACCAAGATCGCGCGTACCGCGATCCACCTGCACAAGCGCGGCATCGGCCTGATCAGCCACTACGAGACGGTCAGCCTGATCGCCGAGCAGGCCGGCGACATCCTGCGCAGCGCGCTGGATGCCTTCGCCCGCCTGGACGACAAGCAGGCGCTGGAACTGATCAAGCAGGACGCCAGCATCGACCACGGCTTCCGCGGCATCACCCGCAGCCTGATCACTTTCATGATGGAAGACCCGCGCACCATCTCCGGTTCCATCGACACCCTGTGGGTGGCCAAGGCCATCGAACGTATCGGCGACCATGCCAAGAACATCGCCGAATACGTGGTGTACGTGGTGGGCGGCGTCGATATCCGCCATACCGATGTCGGCGCGGCCAGGGTGGCTGAAGAAGAGGAAGCCGCCGACTGAGGAAGGCGGCATCGGTCCCGCGCGGAGAAAACGGCAGCCGGTCCCGGCCAAGCCGGCCCGCGCGGAGATGCGCAGTGCGGTGGAGACCCGCCAACTTGAAAAGACGTTGATCCAATGACCACTATCCTGATCGTCGAAGACGAACCGTCGATTGCCGAGCTGATTGCCTTCACGCTCAAGGAGGCCGGCTGGTCCAGCTTTGTCGTGTCCAATGCCGCCGCGGCCTGGGACTTCGTCCAGCACCGCGCGCCGCAACTGGTTTTGCTGGACTGGATGCTGCCCGACCGCAGCGGCCTGCACCTGCTCTCGCGCATCCGCGCCGACCGCCAGTTGCAGCAGTTGTCGGTCATCATGCTTACCGCCAAGAGCATGGAAGAGGACAAGATCGCCGGCCTCGACAATGGCGCCGACGATTACATCACCAAGCCGTTTTCCCCACGCGAGCTGACCGCCCGCATCAAGGCGCTGCTGCGCCGCAAGAGCCCCGAACATGCGCAGGAAGCCATGTCGGCCGGCCCCATCACGCTCGATCCGGCCAGCTGCTCGGTGACCTTGTCGGGCGGCAAGATCGACATCGGCCATGCCGAGTACAAGCTCCTCAAGTTCTTCCTCGCCCATCCGGACCGGGTGTTCTCGCGCAGCCAGTTGCTGGACAGGGTGTGGGGCGACCATGTGGTGATCGAAGAGCGGACGGTGGATGTCCATGTGCTGCGCTTGCGCAAGGCCTTGCGCGAAGCGGAATACCTGATCAAGACCGTGCGCAGCGTCGGTTACATGCTGTCGGCAAAATAGAGCGAGAATAGGGCATTATTACAACAACCCGGCCCGGATAATAAGCGCGCAGCGCCCCACGCCTTCCTTTTTCGATACAAATGAGTCCACAACTGCTGTTCTGGATTCCCGCCGTCCTGCGCCTGGTGTTGTGCCTGGCCGGAGCGGGAGTCGTCGGTTTCTTCTTCGGCCCCATCGCCGGCCTGACCGTCGCCGTGCTGGGCGTGGGCGCGATGATGGTGACCCACCTGCATTACCTGTTCCGCCTGTCCAGCTGGCTGGACGAGTCGGGCCAGACGCGCCTGCCGGACGGCTGGGGCGCGTGGACCGACGTCTATGCCCGCCTGTACCGCATGCGCCGCGACGACGAAAAGAACCAGAGCGAACTGGCCGAGTGGCTGGCGCGTTTCCGCCAGGCCATGAGCCTGTTGCCCGATGGCGTGGTGATCATGGACGATGTGCTGTTCCTGGAATGGTGCAATCCGGCCGCGCAGCGGCACCTGGGGCTGCAACTGGAGCGCGACAAGGGCATGCGCGTGACCAACCTGATCCGCAATCCCGCCTTCATCGACTACATCATCCTGGGCCGCTACGAGCAGCCGCTGACGCTGGAGCTGCAGGAGCGCAAGCTGATCGTGCAGATCATCCCCTTCGAGAACCGCCGCCAGATCCTGGTGACCCATGACGTCACCGAGTCCGAGCGCATCGACATGATGCGGCGCGACTTCGTCGCCAATGCCTCGCATGAACTGCGCACGCCGCTGACGGTCATCAACGGCTTCCTCGAAATCGCCCTGGCCCAGCCCAAGCTCGATCCCGAGACCCGCACCGCGCACCTGAAGCTGATGACCGAGCAGGGGCAGCGCATGCAAAACCTGATCGACGACATGCTGACGCTGACCCGGCTGGAGTCGATCGACTATCCGCTGCGTTCGGAAGTGGTGCGGGTGCAGCCGCTGCTCGAAGGCATCGCCGAAGAGGCGCGCGCGCTGTCGGCCGGCAAGCATGAGATCACGCTGGAGGTGAACGGCCCGGACCTCAAGGGCAACGTCGACGAACTGCGCAGCGCCTTCACCAACCTGGTGACCAATGCCGTGCGCTACACCCCGCCGGCGGGACGCATCATGCTGCGCTGGGAGAGCGACGAGAAGGGCGCGCATTTCTCGGTACAGGACACCGGCATCGGCATCAGCCCCGAGCATATTTCGCGCCTGACCGAGCGCTTCTATCGCGTCGACAAGAGCCGCTCGCGCGAAACCCAGGGCACCGGCCTGGGGCTGGCGATCGTGCGCCATGTCCTGTTGCGCCACCGTGCGGCGCTGGATATCCAGTCGGTGCCGGACCGGGGCAGCACTTTCACCGCGAATTTCCCGGCCAGCCAGACGATTGGGGATTTTGTCCAGGCCAAATGAAAAGCTGCAGAAAAGGATGCCAAGGCATCCTTTTTTTATGCCCGGATGGCCGGATACGGAAGGATTGCCGTATCGCGGCCAGCTTCCTGAAATGCGAGTCTGTTTGCTTTCCGGAAATGGTTTTTAGGTAGAAATACGAATATTCGCAAGTCGTCCTGGTTGGACATAATATTAGTTGTGCCGACGGTGGTTTCGTAAGGGGAGACGAGATTGGCCGCCAATGGCAAGACGATCGGAACGACGTTTCCGGTCCGCCATCGCTGCGCGGCAACAATATCGAACCGCCGGCAGGTTTCCTCTCCCCCAATCAAAAGTCAATTATTCCGCACAAGAGGAAACATGAGCTACTTCGCCAACATGAAGATAGGCAAGCGCCTGGCCCTGGGCTTCGCCGTCATCCTGATTGCCGCCTGTGTGGTGGTGGCGCTTTCCATCTGGCGCTTGCATGGCATCGCCGCCGCCACCGCTGCCATGATGGAGCAGCCGCTGACCAAGGAGCGGCTGGTGTCGGACTGGTACCGCACCATCCACACCAGCGTGCGCCGCACCACGGCGATCGCCAAGAGCAGCGATCCCAGCCTGGCGGCCTTTTTCGCCGAGGATGCGGCTGCCGCCACGAAGCTGTCGACCACCCAGCAAAAGGCGATCGAGGCCTTGCTGAGTTCGGAGGCGGAGAAAGCCGTGTTCGACAAGCTCTCGGCGGTGCGCAAGGACTACATCAAATATCGCGACGCCATCTCCAAGGCCAAGGCCGATGGCCAGGCCGACGAGGTGACGAAGATCCTGACCGGCCCTTACGATGCGGCGGCCAAGGGCTACCTCGACCTGTTGCAGCAATTGCTGGATGTGCAGCGCAGCGGGATCGACCAGATCGCCAGGGACATCCAGGGGATCTACGAACAGAGCCGCAACCTGATGCTGGCGTTGGGCGTCTTGCTGTTCGTGCTGGGCTGGCTGTTCGCCTGGCGCCTGGCGCTGGGCATCACCCGCCCGCTGGAGCGGGCGGTCGATGTGGCCGAGACCGTGGCGGCCGGCGACCTGACCATGCAAGTGGATGCCCGGATGGCCGCGCGCGGCGATGAGACCGGCAAGCTGCTGCATGCCCTGCAGGCCATGACCGGCAACCTGGCGCGTATCGTCGGCCAGGTGCGCAGCGGCACCGATGCCATTTCCACCGCCTCGCGCGAAATCGCCAGCGGCAACCTCGACCTGTCGGCGCGCACCGAACGCCAGGCGGGCTCGCTGGAAGAAACCGCCTCGGCGATGGAAGAGCTGACCTCCACCGTGCACCAGAACGCCGACAACGCGCGCCAGGCCAACCAGCTGGCGGCCTCGGCCTCGGAGGTGGCGCAGCAGGGCGGGGAAGTGGTGTCGCAGGTGGTCTCGACCATGGGTTCGATCAACGAGTCTTCGCGCAAGATCGTCGACATCATCGGCGTGATCGACGGCATCGCCTTCCAGACCAATATCCTGGCCTTGAACGCGGCGGTGGAAGCGGCCCGCGCCGGGGAGCAGGGCCGCGGCTTCGCGGTGGTGGCCTCGGAAGTGCGTTCGCTGGCGCAGCGTTCGGCGGCCGCCGCCAAGGAGATCAAGGGCCTGATCGACGACTCCGTGGCCAAGGTCGGCATCGGCAGCCAGCTGGTGGGCAAGGCCGGCAGCACGATGGATGAGGTGGTTTCCAGCGTGCGCCACGTGGCCGACATCGTCGGCGAGATCACTGCCGCCAGCGGCGAGCAAAGCGATGGCATCAGCCAGGTCAACCAGGCCATCACAGAGATGGACCAGGCCACGCAGCAGAACGCCGCCCTGGTCGAACAGGCCGCCGCCGCAGCCGAAGCGATGCAGGAGCAGGCGGTGCGCCTGTCCGAAGTCGTCAGCCAGTTCAAGCTGGCCGCGGGGCATGAGCCGCACGCTCCGCTTGCAGCGCGCCCGCCGCGCGACATTACGCCCGGGCGCCCGGTCCTGGAGCAGTGAGCGGCGCGCTTCGGCTCTTCATTCCTGCAAACGAAAATGAAAAACCCGCCTGATGAGGCGGGTTTTTCATGTTGCGGACTGCACCAACCGCAGGAAACCGGTCAGTAGGTCGCGCGGCCGCCCGACAGGTCAAACACCGACGCGGTGGTGAAGGAGTTTTCTTCCGACACCAGCCAGGCCACCATCGCGGCCAGCTCTTCCACCTTCAGGAAACGCGCGCGCGGGATCTTCGACAGCATGTAGTCGATGTGCGCCTGGGTGCATTGCTCCAGGATGCGGGTTTGCGCGGCGGCCGGGGTGATGGCGTTGACGGCGATGTTCTTGGTCGCGGTTTCCTTGCCCAGGCTCTTGGTCAGGGCGATCAGGCCGGCCTTGGCGGCGCTGTAGGCGGAGGCGGTCGGATTGCCTTCCTTGCCGGCGATCGAGGCGATGTTGACGATGCGGCCGTAGTTCTGGGCCACCATACGCTGGACCACCGCCTGGTTGACGTAGAACGCGCCATTCAGGTCGATCTGGACCACGCGGTTCCATTCTTCCGGCGGATAATCGGCCACCAGGCTGTTGGGACCGGCGATGCCGGCGCTATGCACCAGGATGTCGATCGACTGGGTGACCTTCTCGGTGGCTTCCATGGCGCGCTGCACATCGGCCTGGTTGCCGATGTCGACCTTGACGGTCTCGACATTGCCCAGCGCTTCCAGCTTGGCGCGCGCGTCGGCCAGCGCCTTCTCGTCCATGTCCCACAGTACGACCTTGGCCTTGCCTTGCAGCAGGCGTTCCGCCACTGCGTAGCCGAAGCCCTGGGCGCCGCCGGTGATGATGGCGCTGCGGCCCTGGAAGTCGTAATGATTCATTGTCTTCTCCTTCTCGTGATCTGGTCTGGGGTCGGCGCGCAAGCCGGCCGGCCGGCGCGCATCGTTCTTATTCTGGGGAGTTGCCGGCGCGGCGCCGGCAGGCGCTTGAATTGAATTAAGCGTCGATGGTCTTCTGCTGCTGCTCGCCCAGGCCGTCGATGCCCAGGCGCATGGTCTGGCCGGCGCGCAAGAACACCGCTTGCGGCTTGACGCCCATGCCCACGCCCGGCGGCGTGCCGGTGGAGATGACGTCGCCCGGCTGCAGGCTCATGAACTTGGACAGGTAGGCCACGATGTGCGCCACGCCGAAGATCATGGTGCTGGTGTTGCCGTTCTGGTAGCGCTTGCCGTCCACTTCCAGCCACATGCCCAGCTTCTGCGGATCGGGGACTTCGTCGCGGGTGACCAGCCACGGGCCGATCGGGCCGAAGGTGTCGCAACCCTTGCCCTTGTCCCAGGTGCCGCCGCGCTCGATCTGGTATTCGCGCTCGGAGACGTCGTTGACCACGCAATAGCCGGCCACGTGCGACAGCGCATCCTTCTCGTCGATATAGGCGCCGCCCTTGCCGATGACCACGCCCAGTTCAACTTCCCAGTCGGTCTTCTTGGAGCCGCGCGGGATCTTGACGTTGTCGTTGGGGCCGATCACGGCCGAGGTCCACTTGTTGAACACCACCGGCTCGGCCGGGATCGGCAGGTTGGATTCGGCGGCGTGGTCGGCGTAGTTCAGGCCGATGCAGATGAATTTGCCGATATTGCCGACACAGGCGCCGATGCGCGGATTGCCGTCCACCACGGGCAGGCTGTTGATGTCGAGCGCGCGGATCTTGGCCAGCGACGCGTCATCCAGGGCAGCGCCGTTGACGTCCTTGATGTGGGCCGACAGGTCGCGGATCTTTCCGGCTTGGTCCAGGATGCCGGGCTTTTCTTGCCCAACCGGGCCGTAGCGGAGTAATTTCATCTTGTTTCCTTTGGAAAATGAGTTGTCTCAAATCGGCGCCAGCAGTGTGCCGCCCGGGTCTGGGCAGGCATCGCGGGCCTTGTCGTTCTACGAAGTGGATAATACCAGTTTATTGGTAAGACCAATATGCTAAATGGGATAAGTTTCGGTTATCGGGTGATCGGCATGTCTGGAAAAATAGTCTTTGTGCAATATACCGATGCGCGGCCGGCCGCTGCAATGCCTCTTCACGGCGCCTGAATACTCGGTAGAATCCCTGCCGGATCAATGGAGTCTAGCGAAATATGCCAAGGAAGCCTGCCAAACAATCTGTAGCAGACATGGATGCCGCCCCCGGCGGCGCGGCGGCGGTCGATCGCGCCATTTCCATTCTCGCGGCCTTCAGCGTCGGTTCGGAGCCGATGGCCTTGGTCCAAATCGCCGAAGCGACCGGCATGTACAAGAGCACGGTACTGCGCCTGCTGGCTTCCCTGGAGCATGGCCGGCTGGTCCGGAAACTAGCCGACGGGCGCTATTCGCTCGGGCCCGAGGTGGCGCGTCTTTATTCCGCCTATTCGCATTCCTTCGCGCTTTCCGATGTGGTGCTGCCGGCGATGTCCCGCCTGGTCGAGATTACCCGGGAAAGCGCTTCATTCCATGTGCGGCAGGGGAACCAGCGGTTATGCCTCTACCGCGTCGACTCTCCCCAGCCAATCCGGGATCACATCCGCGCCGGCGACGTGCTGCCCCTGGAGCGGGGAAGCGGCGGCCGCGTTTTGCTGGCGTTCGGCGGCGAGCCGGGCGAGATCTACGACCGGATCCGCAAAGAGAAAATGATGTCGTCGGTGGGGGACCGCTCCGAGGGAGTCGCGGGCATTTCCTGCCCCGTATTCGACGCATCGGGGCGAGTGGCGGGGGCCATTACGCTGACCATGCCATCGATCCGGTACCAGGAAGGCCATAAATCCGCAGTCCGTAACGCGGCCATCGAGATGACCCGGGGCCTTGGCGGCTCTCCCGGCCTGTACGCTGAATAGCGGCGGGCAACCATTCCTTTCCGGCCGGGGTTCTCCGGCCGATTGACGTCCTGAAGCCACACCGCGGCAAACTGGCGAACGACCGTTTTTTGCTGCTGCGCACCTGCGCTTTCTTTTCCTGATTTCCCTTCTACCGTCCTCAAATCCTGACTGCCGTCCGGCATTTTTATGCTGCTTTGCGGCATGAATACTGCCTTGAAATGGATTGACATCGCTTTTCCTCGCTCCCATAATCATTCTTAAAACAGAACGATGTTCTGTCTAATAGAACATAAATGAAGGGACGAGCGAGAGATGGGCAATATCCTGATAAGCGAAGTAGGCCCGCGCGATGGCTTGCAATCGGTATCGCGCGTCATGCCCACCCAGTCCAAGCTGCAGTGGATTCGCGCTTTGGCGGAAGCGGGCCTGACGGAGATCGAAGTAGGCTCCTTCGTGCCCGCGAAGCTTCTGCCGCAAATGGCCGATATCGGTGAAGTTGTCGCCGGCGCGCTGGCAATTCCCGGCTTGCGCGTGGCGGTCCTGGCGCCCAACCTGAAAGGCGCGGAGAAGGCATTTGCCGCCGGCGTGCACAAAGTCACATTGCCGGTTTCCGTGAGCGAGCCCCATTCCCTGGCGAATATCCGTAAGACGCATGCGCAAATCATCGAGGAGGTGCGCGCGGTGATGGCGTTGCGCAATGCCCAATATCCGGATATCCAGGTCGAAGCGGGAATGTCGACCGCGTTCGGTTGCACGATCCAGGGCACGGTGCCGGAAGACGATGTGATCCGTTTGTGCGAGGTGATGGCCGAGTGCGGCGTCGACGAGATCGGCCTCTCCGATACCGCCGGCTATGCCAATCCGGCGCAAGTCCGCCGCCTGTTCCCGCGCTTGCAAAGCGCCGTGGGTTCGAAGGCCGGCGGCGCGCATTTCCACAACACGCTGGGATTGGGTCTTGCGAACGTGGTCGCGGCGCTGGAAGTCGGGGTCGCTACCTTCGATGCCAGCCAGGGCGGGATCGGGGGATGTCCTTACGCGCCAGGCGCAAGCGGCAACATTGTCACGGAGGATCTGGTGTTCCTGCTGGAGGCTATGGGCATCAAGACCGGCATCGACATCGCAAGGCTGGTCGCCGCACGCGCAATCTTGCTTGGCGGCCTGCCGGGCGAAGAGTTGTATGGGTTCGTTTCGAACGTAGGTCTTCCCAAGGGATTTGAATATGGAGCGGTGCCGGCATGAGCGATGAAAAAAATACCAACCTGCCGTTGCAGGGCGTGCGCGTAATCGAGTTCGTGCATATGGTGATGGGGCCGACTTGCGGCCTGGTGTTGGCCGATCTGGGCGCCGAGGTCATCAAGATCGAACCGGAGTCTGGCGATAACACGCGCCGCCTGATGGGTTCCGGCGCCGGTTACTGGGTCACCTATAACCGCAACAAGAAGAGCGTCGCGGTGGATCTGAAGTCGGAAAGCGGCCTGGCGCTGGTCAAGAAGCTGATCGCATCGGCCGATGTGGTCACCGAAAACTTCCGTCCCGGGGCGATGGAGAAGATCGGCCTGGACTATGAATCGCTGAAGGCGGTGAAGCCGGACCTGATTTACTGCTCCATGAAAGGCTTCCTGCCCGGTCCCTACGAAAACCGGGCCGCGCTGGACGAGGTGGTGCAGATGATGTCCGGCCTGGCCTACATGACAGGCCCGGAAGGGCGGCCGCTGCGCGCCGGCGCATCGGTGAACGACGTGATGGGCGGCATGTTCGCCGCCATCGGCATCCTCTCGGCCATCATCGAGCGCGGCCGCACCGGCAAGGGCCAATTGATCCGTTCCGGGCTGTATGAGAACTCGGTTTTCCTGGTCGGGCAGCACATGGCGCAGGAGCGCATCACCGGGAAGGCGGTGGCGCCGATGCCCAATCGCGTTTCCGCCTGGGCCGTCTACGATGTCTTCACCGCAAAAGACGATGAGCAAGTGTTCATCGGCGTTGTCAGCGATACCCAATGGCAGCAGTTCTGCGAAGGGTTCGGCCTGGCCGACCTCGCCAACGACAGCAGCCTGGCCCTGAACAACCAGCGCGTCAAGGCCCGCGACCGGTTCATGCCATACCTGCGCGAGAAGTTCGCGACGATGAGCAAGGCCGAATTGATGGCGCTGTGCGAAAAGACGGGATTGCCGTTCGCGCCCATCAAGAAGCCGGTGGAGCTGTTCGACGATGAGCATCTCCTGAATTCGGGCGGCTTGACGCCGGTGACCATCCAGAACGGCCAGAAGATCGATATCCCGGCGCTGCCGCTGGAAATGGGGGGCCGGCGTTTCGGAACCCGCCTGGACGTGCCGGACATCGGTAGCCATACAGACGAACTGGCCGAGCAGGCCGGTGTGGCCTACACCGGCAATCACGGACTGGCCGGCGTCCGCTGAACCGCTGAGCGCCTTGGCGCATTAGCCTTCGGCCCAGTCCTTTCTCACGAACGAATGATGAAAAAAATGGAGACAATTCATGGAAAACAAACCGCTCGGCAACGCCGTTGAGCTGCGGGAGGTCGCCGTCAGGTTTGGCGATTTCACCGCCGTCAAAGAGGTGAACCTCGAGGTCAAGGATGGTGAATTCGTGGCGGTGGTCGGTCCCACCGGCTGCGGCAAGTCGACCATCCTGAATCTGGTGACCGGCCTGCTCCCCGCGGCAGCCGGCACCGTCAACATATTCGGCAAGAAACTGTCCGGGCTGAACGATGTCGCCGGCTACATGCTCCAGCAGGAAGCGCTGCTGCCGTGGAAGACGGCCTTGGACAACGTCGGCCTGGGGCTGGTGTTCCAGGGGCTTTCGGTGGAGGAGGCGCGCAAGCGCGCGGCGCCCTGGCTGGCCAAGGTGGGCCTGAAGGGCTTCGAGCACCGCTACATCCACCAGTTGTCCGGCGGCCAGCGCAAGCGCGTGGCCATGGCGCAGACATTGATCATGTCGCCGAAAATCGTCCTGATGGACGAACCGTTCTCCGCGCTGGATGTGCATACCCGCCGCCTGATGCATCGCATCCTCCTCAATCTCTGGCAGGAAGACAAGCGTTCGCTGATTTTCATCACGCACGACCTGGAGGAGGCCATCGCCCTGGCCGACCGGGTGGTGGTGATGTCGGCCGGACCCGGCTCGCGCGTGGTGGGCGAGGTGAAGATCACCCTGCCGCGTCCCCGCGACGTCAGCGAGCTGGCCACGACCAACGAATACCTGAAGCTGTACCGCGAGCTATGGGCCCTGCTGGGCGCGGAAGTCGAGAAGAGCTACGGGAACCAAGAGATCAGCATCGAAAAAACAGAATCCAGGGAGGTGCAACATGCGGCGTAAATCCAAAATCAAGGCGACCCAGCTCGTGCTGCTGGTGGGCGTGCTTTCATTGTGGGAGTTCGGCTCCCGCTCGGGCTGGATCGACCCGTTCTTCTTCCCCGCGCCGAGCGCCATCCTCGGCCGTCTGGCCGAGTGGTTCTCGTCGGCAGACATCTGGCTCGACCTGGGCGTGACGCTCCTCGAAACGGTCCTGTCTTTCGTGTTCGGCATCACGGGGGGCATCGTTCTGGGGATCTGGCTGGGCCTGGCGCCGTTCGCGCGCGCCGTCCTGAACCCGTTCATCAAGGTGTTCAACGCGATCCCGCGCGTGCTCCTGGCGCCCATTTATGTCCTGTGGTTCGGCCTCGGCCTGACCTCGAAGGTCGCCCTGGGTCTGACGCTGGTGTTTTTCGTCGCTTTCTTCAACACCCTGCAGGGGGTACGCGAAGTCAATCCGGTGGTGCTGGCCAATGCCCGTCTGCTCAAGGCAAGCCAGGCGGCATTGCTGCGCCATGTCTACTTGCCGTCGGCCACCAGCTGGATTCTGTCCAGCCTGCGTGTGTCGGTTGGCCTGGCGGTGCTGGGCGCGGTGGTCGCCGAATACCTCGGCTCGTCGATGGGACTGGGGCATATGATCGCCCAGGCCGAAGGCGTCATGGATGCCACTGGCGTGTTCGCCGGCCTGGTGCTGCTGTCCGCCTTCGTCGTGGCGCTCGATGCCCTGGTGGACAAGATGGAAAAACGCCTGCTGGTATGGCGCCCGAACCAAGACCATGAAGAAGCCGAACTGTCGGCACGCTGATGCCGATTCCAACGAGTGAGGAGAGAGACATGCTGAAGAACCTGAAGAAACTGGCCATCGCCGTATCTGCATTCGCCCTGGCCGCTGCCGCCCTGGCCGCGGCGCCGGAAAAGCCCGAACTGAAGATCGCGGTCGGTTCCTCGATCCTGGGTTACGCGCCGGCGCCATTGACGAGCACCCTCGGCTTCTTCAAGAAAGAGGGGCTGGACGTCACCCTGGAGAACTTCCAGGCCGGCGGCAGCAAGGCCTTGCAGGCGCTGATCGGCGGCTCCGTCGACATGGTCGTGGGCTCCTATGACCATACGATCCAAATGCAGGCCAAGGGCAAGGAAATCGTAGGCGTCTTCCTGCTGAACGAAGTGCCCGGCATCGTGTTCAATGTGCGCAGCGATCTGGCCGACAAGATCAAGTCGCCGAAGGACCTGAAGGGGATGCGTATCGGCATCACGACGCCGGGTTCCTCGACCGATATGATTGCGCGCTACTACGTGACGCGGGCAGGCCTGTCCGAGCGCGACGTCAAATTCATCGGGGTGGGTTCGGGCGCTCCCGGTATGGTGGCCTTCGAAGCCAAGAACGTCGACGTGCTGCTGGCCTATGACCCGGTCGTGACGCAGCTGTCCCGCAAGAAGCTCGCCGTGCAACTGTTCGATGCCCGTACTGTGGAAGGTTCGAAGGCGGCATTCGGCGGCGCTTATCCGTTTGCCTGCGTGTACGTGACCCGTGCCTTCCTCGACAAGAATCCGGAAACTGTCCAGCGCGTGGCGAACGCATTCCTGCGTACCGTGCGCTGGATCGACGCCAATACGCCGAGCAAGATCGTGGAAACCTTGCCGGGCAACTTCAAGATTGGCGACCCCGGCCTCAATGAGGAAATCTGGGCGTCCTCCAAGGCCATGTTCTCGAAGACCGGCGTGTTCCCGGAAGATGCCGTGAAGACCCCGTTGTCCGTGCTGAGCCAGTATGATCCCGCGGTTGCCGCGGCCAAGGTGGACTTGAAGAAGACCTATACCAATCGCTTCGCCGAGGCGGCCGCCCAGCAGGTCAAGTAAGTGTAGCAAGTGCGGTAAGTGGGCGGCGCCAGCCGCTGCCCGTTCCCTTTGACATTGTTATCCGTCGGGTTTGCCATGATGTATCTTGATACGCCCCCGCGTGTAATCGCAAGCCGTGTCCACACTTCCATGCCTGAAGAGTTCCGCAGGCGCGGCATTTCGCCGGCGTGGGCGAAGGCCAACAAGGGCGGGCATCCGGTCGACTGCTTCATCGAGGGGCCGTCTTTCGACAAGGATGGCAACCTCTACATCGTCGACATTCCATACGGCCGCATTTTCAGGATTTCCCCTGAGCGCAAGTGGACCCAGGTTGCCGAATACGACGGCCAGCCGAACGGGCTGAAGTTCCATCCCGACGGCCGTATCCTGATTGCTGACTACGCCAACGGCCTGATGGAGCTCGACCCCGGGAGCGGCAATGTCACTTGTGTCCTGCCTGGCCGAAACGGCGAATCGTTCAAAGGCATCAATGACCTGAACATCGCTTCCAACGGCGATATCTATTTCACGGACCAAGGGCAGACCGGCCTGCAGGACCAGAGCGGCAGGGTGTATCGGCTCAAAGCCAACGGCGAGCTGCACTGCCTGCTCGACACCGGCATCTCGCCCAATGGGCTGACCCTGGACAAGACCGGGTCGGTCCTGTTCGTTGCGATGACGCGCGATAACGCTGTCTGGCGCATGCCGCTGACGTCGCAAGGCGGAACCGCCAAGGTCGGCCGTTTCTGCTCCATGTTCGGCACCAGCGGCCCCGACGGCGTGGCGCTGGACAATGACGGCAATATCGCTGTCGCGCATGCTTCGCTGGGGCAGGTCTTCCTCTTCGCGCCGAACGGCGAACTGATTGCCCGCGTGCGCTCGGCCGCGGGTCCTACCTGTACCAACGTCGCCTATGGCGGGCCGGGTGGAAAGCAACTGTTCATCACCGAATCGTCGACCGGCAGCGTATTGGTCGCGGATATGGACGTTCCCGGATTCCCCCAGCCCCGCCTCTGAGCCGGGGTAACCTTCCGCTTGGTGCGTCGCCTTGGCGACGCACCGCATTTCATCTCCCGATTGCAGTATCTCCAACAGCACCAGGTCGGCGCCGGCGGCATAGGCATGGCCGCGCTCGATGGCTTCGTCCAGGCCGAGCGGGATGCGGGCGTCGCTGCGGCGGATCGGGACCATTGCCGGCACCGGCAGGGCGGTCGAGAAGCATTGCGTGCTTCTGCGGATCCATCCGCATGGTTTTGATAAAAATGATCATTTCAATGATTGTTTCGATCTAATAATTTATTTCCCACCCCTTGATTCATCAAATATTTCGGTATATTGTGATCGAAATAATCGAAAAATTAAGAATGAAAAAGATTTTTATGAGTTATTTGATCGAAATAATCGTTTTGATGTAATCGATCAGTTTTATAAAACAAGCCGGATCGAACCGGTCATTACAGGAATATTGGAGATCAGGATATGTCTATCGCTTTCAAGGGTATCGTCCCTGCACTCATCACCCCGATGACCCAGGATGAGGAGATCGACGAAGCCGGCCTGCGCACGCTGGTCGATCGCTTGATCGATGCGGGTGTGCATGGCTTGTTCGTGCTGGGCACGAACGGCGAATTCATCTCGCTCTCTGAACAGGAAAAGCTGCGCATCGCCCGCATTGCCGTCGAGCAGTCGCGCGGCCGTGTGCCGGTGATCGCCGGCACCGGCGCTTACGCCACGCGCGAAGTGGTCGAGCTGAACAAGAAGATGCAGGACCAGGGCGTCGATGCCGTCTCCGTCATCACGCCGTATTTCAATGGCGCCACCCAGCCTGAACTGTTCAAGCACTATGAGCGCATCGCGCAGTCGACCTCGCTGCCGGTGATGCTGTACACGATCCCGGCCAAGACCGGCGTCACGCTCAATATCGATACCGTGCGCCGCCTGTCGGAAATTCCGAATATCCGCGGCATCAAGGACAGCGGCGGCGATTTCGACCGTTTGCTGCAATTGATCAATCTGCGCCGCGACGATTTCGCCGTCTTCACCGGCACCGACTCCATGATCCTGTGGACGCTGATGGCCGGCGGCGACGGCGCGGTGGCGGCGACCACCAATGCCGTGCCCAGCGTGGTGATGTCGATCTGGAACAACTTCCAGAAGGGCGACATCGCCGCCGCCCGCAAGGCACAGGAGGCGCTGCGCCCGTTGCGCGACGCCTTCGCGCTCGGCACGCTGCCGGTGGTGCTCAAGACCGCCGCCGCAATCCTGGGCATGCCTGCCGGTCCGGCCCGCTCGCCGGTGCTGCCGCTGGACGATGCCGCGCGCGAACGCCTGCTCAAGGCGCTGGCCGCCTATCCGCGCGTGTCCTGATATGCAACGCGCTTTCTCTATCACCGCAACCGATCCCGACATGAGTTCCATCTACCATTTCCAGACCGTCAAGCACATCGTGCACGGCCCCAACAGCCTCGACCTGCTGGCCGACAAGCTGGTCCTGCTCGACCGCCCGGTGCGCCGCATCGCCCTGATCACCCAGCCTGTCATGGAAGGGAATGGGGTCGTGGCGCGCGTGGTCGAGGCGCTGCGGCAAAAGGATGTGCAGGCCCTGGTGGTGCGCGATGTGCAGCCCGAACCGACCATCGAAAACGTCGAGACCGTGTTCCGCGAGCAGATCGAACCGTTCGCGCCCGATGCCGTGCTGTCCATCGGCGGCGGCAGCGTGCTGGATGCCGCCAAGCTGTTCGCGGTGCGTCTGACCAACCGCCAGCCGTTGCGCGAATGGCTGGGCGTGGACCTAATCCCGGCGCCCGGCGTGCCGCTGGTACTGGTGCCGACCACTTCCGGCACCGGTTCCGAAGTCACGCCCAACGCCATCGTCACGCTGCCCGACGAGGAACTGAAGGTCGGCATCGTCAGCCGCCACCTGCTGCCGCAACTGGTGATCCTGGATGCCACGCTGACGCTGGACCTGCCCAAGCCGATTACCGCCGCCACCGGCATGGATGCCTTCATCCATGCGCTGGAATCGTATATCTCGACCAAGGCCAATCCGGTCAGCGACATGTTCGCGATGGAGTCGATGCGCCTGATCGGCGCCAACCTGGTCGAAGCCTATCGCAACGGCCGCTCGCTGCCGGCGCGCGAAGGCATGCTGATCGGCTCGATGTACGGCGGCCTGGCGCTGACCGCGGCCGGCACCGCCGCCGTGCACGCGCTGGCCTATCCGCTGGGCGGCATGTTCAACATCACCCACGGCGTGGCCAATTCGATGTTGCTGCCGCATGTCATGGAATTCAACCTGGACGCCATCGTCGGCCGTCTGGCCAAGGTGGCGCACGCGCTCGACATTGCGCGCCACGACGACAGCGAGCAGGCGGCCGCTGAAAAGTTGCTTGAGCGTCTGCGCGAATGGACTGCGGCATTGGAAATTCCGCAAGACCTGCGCAGCTTCGGCGTCTCGGAAGAGCACCTGGATGCGCTGGCAGTGGCCGCCTCCAAGGTCAAGCGCCTGTTGGGCAACAATCCCAAGCCGCTGAGCCTGGATGACATCAAGTCCATCTACAAGAGGCTGCTGCCATGAATGCCCGCCCGGTCCGGCACACCCGCCTGCTGATCATCGGCGACGACTTGTCCGGCACCGCCGACTGCGCGGTGACCTGCGCCAATGTCGGCCTCGACAGCATGGTTTTGCTGGGCGCGGAAGCGGAAGCAGGAGCAGGCGAGACGGCGCTGGCCGTCGATGTGCTGGCGCTGGATACCGATTCGCGCCAGCTTGCCGGCGCCGATGCCGCGCGACGCAATGCCGACGCCTGGCGCACCCACGCGTCCGACCGCAAGCTGTACAAGAAGATCGACTCGACCCTGCGCGGCAACGTCGCCGCCGAGATCGCGGCCTTGGCCGACGCCGGCATGGCCATCGTCGCGCCGGCCTTTCCCAAGGCCGGCCGCACGACGCGGGACGGGCGTCAATACGTTTTCGGTGAGCCGGTCGAGCAGTCCGAGGTGTGGCGTAATGAACATATCGCCGGCCGCGCCGATCTGGTCGGCATGCTGGCCAATGCGGGATTGAAGGTCGCACTGGTCGGCCTGGACACGGTGCGGCAAGGCCATGGGCCGGTGCGCGCCAGCATCGTCGCCTGCCAGGCCGAAGGTTTCCAGGCCTTGGTGTGCGACAGCGAAACCGATGCCGACCTGGAATGCATCGCCGCCGCCTCAGCCGCCTTGCCAGGATTGTTCTGGGTCGGCTCCGCCGGATTGGCCACGCCGCTGATCCGTACATTGGAAGAGGGCGCGTCGCCCCGCGCACCTGGCATAGCGGCCGCAGCACCTGTTGCTGCAGTTGCGCCCGGGGGCGTGCTGGCCATCGTCGGCAGCATGTCCAGCGTATCGCAGGCACAGGCGCTGGCGCTGCAAAAGAACGCAGGTAGGGACATCGTCCTGTTCGAAATCGGCGCCCCGGCGCTGCTCGATCCGTTATCGGCCAAGGCGCGCGAGCTCGCGGCGCAAGTATCGCAAACGCTGCAAGGCGGACGCAGCGCATTGGTGGTGTTGAGCCAGTCGCAGCGTGCCGGCGTCAGCGACGGCGCCCGCCTGGCGCGCCAACTGGCCGCGCATCTGGGCCCGGTCGCGCAGCATGCGGCGGGGCTGGTCGCCACCGGCGGCGAGACCGCGCGCGCCATGCTCTCGAACATGGGCGTGGATACCCTGAAGATCGTCGCGGAAATCGACACCGGCGTGCCGCTGATGGTCGCCGGGTATCAGGGGCGCACATTGCCGGTCGTGACCAAAGCCGGCGGCTTCGGCCATCCGGACACCTTATACCGCGCATGGCAAAGACTGATCGCCATGCGTCAGGCGGACGCGCAAGCGCCGTTCACATCCAACGGAGAGGAAGCTATGACATATCGTCCGGTTATCGGCATCACGATGGGCGATGCCACCGGCGTGGGGCCGGAAATCATCATGAAGAGCCTGGCGCAGCGCTCGGTCTACGACGGCTGCCGGCCGCTCGTGATCGGCGATGCCAAACGGCTGGCCGATGCCGGTCGCATCACCGGCGTGCCGCTGAAGGTGCGCGCCATTTCGAACCCGGCCGAGGCGCGCTTCACCTTCGGCGAGATCGACTGCATCGACCTCGGCCTGATTCCGGAAGGGCTGCCCTACGGCAAGCTGTCGGCCGTGGCCGGCAACGCCGCCTTCCAATACATCGCGCGCACCGTCGAACTGACCTCGGCCGGCGAGCTGGATGCGATCTGCACCGCGCCGCTGAACAAGGAAGCGCTGCACGCCGGCGGCCACATCTTCCCCGGCCATACCGAAATCCTGGCGCACCTGACCGGCATCCCCGAAGTCTCGATGATGCTGGTGGCGCCCAAGCTGCGGGTGATCCATGTGACCACCCACATCGGCCTGATCGACGCCATCAACCGTATCGAACCAGGCCTCGTGCAGCGCACGATCGAACGCGCCCACGACACCCTGGTGCGCGCCGGCATCTCGTCGCCGCGCATCGGCGTCTGCGGCATCAATCCGCACGCCGGCGAAAACGGCCTGTTCGGCTACGGCGAGGAAGAGAAAAAGATCATCCCGGCCATCGATATCCTGCGCGCGCGCGGCTGGGACGTGGAAGGCCCACTGCCGGCCGACACCCTGTTCTACCGCGCAGGCCGCGGCGATTTCGATGTGGTGGTGGCGATGTACCACGACCAGGGCCACGGCCCGGTCAAGGTGATGGGCCTGGAAGCGGGCGTGAACGTCACCGTGGGCCTGCCGGTCATCCGCACCTCGGTCGACCACGGCACCGCGTTCGATATCGCCGGCAAAGGCATCGCAGACGAAGGAAGCATGTTGGAAGCGCTCAAGCAGGCACAAGACCTGGCTACGCGCCGCGCTGCGCTGGCAGCCTGAAGTTCTCCGGGCGCCGCGACGGACTGATCCGGGTGGCGCCAGCGGGAACGCCATATAAATCAAAACTTAATCCGATCTTAGAGGATCGAGAGGAGAACGCAATGAACCAGTTTGGAGCACTGGACACGACCATCATCGTCACGATGGTTGTCGTCTATATCTTGGCCACCTCCTGGATGAGCGTGCGCCTGCGCAGCAAGAACACCGGCGAATTCATGGTGGCGGGGCGTTCGGCGCCGGCCTTGGTGATCGCCATCCTTTTGATGTCGGAATTCATCGGCGCCAAATCCACCATCGGCACTTCGCAGGAAGCCTTCAAGGTCGGCATCGCCGCCTCCTGGTCGGTGATCGCTGCTTCCATCGGTTTCCTGCTGTTCGGTCTGTTCATGGCCAAGCGCCTCTATAAATCCGGCGAATTCACCATCTCCGGTTTCGTCGCCCAGAAATATGGCAAGACCGCCAAGCTGGTGGTGTCGGCGGTGATGATCTACGCGCTGTTCATCGTCAACGTCGGCAACTACGTCAGCGGCGCGGCGGCGATCTCCACCGTGCTCAAGGTCAACCTGCCGACCGCGGCGGTGATCACCGCCATCGTCAGCACCATCTACTTCGCCTACGGCGGCCTGAAGAGCGTGCTCTACGTCACCATCTTCCACAGCGCCGTGAAGATACTGGGCATCGGCATCCTGGTGTGGGTCGCGCTGACGATGACCGGCGGCATCGCGCCGATGGTCAGCGCCATGCCGGAGCACTATTTCACCTGGAACGGCGCGCTGAGCGGCGGCACCATCGGCGCCTGGATCATCGGCACCGCCGGCGCCATCTTCTCCACCCAGTTCATCATCCAGGCCATTTCGGGTGCCCGCTCCGGCGAGGACGCGCGCAAGTCGACCCTGATCGCCGCCGCCCTGTGCGTGCCGATCGCACTGGCGCTGGGCTTGCTGGGCGTGGCCGCCAAGTTCCTGTTCCCCGATATCAAGGGCCTGTACGCGCTGCCGATCTTCCTGCAGCACATGAACCCGCTGCTGTCGGGCATCGTGACCGTGTCGCTGGTGGCGTCGATCTTCGTCAGCGTCAGTACCGTCGCGCTGGCGATCGCCTCGCTGATCGTCAAGGATTTCTATGTGCCGCGTTACAACCCGACGCCGGAGCGCGAACTGAGCGCCACGCGCTGGATTTCGCTGCTGGTCGGTTTCGTGCCGCTGATCTTCGTGCTGTTCGTGCCGCAGATCCTGGCATTGTCCTTCTTCACCCGCGCCTTGCGCCTGACCGTGACCGTGGTTGCGCTGATGGGCATCTACCTGCCGTTCTTCAACAGCAGCCGCGGCGCCATCTCGGCGCTGGTGCTGGCCACCGTCGCCACCACCGCCTGGTATCTGATGGACAACCCGTGGGGGATCGACAATATGTATATCGCGCTGATCGCGCCGGCCATCGTGATGGTGGTCGAGCGGATGCTGTTCCCCGCCAAGCCGGTTGCCTCCGAAGGCGATCCGGGGGAGATGGCGCGGCCGGCGCGGCAGCATCACTGAAGGCAACGGCGCCCAGCAACGAAACAAGCAAAACGCGAGGATGAAAAAATGACCAGTACCACCACCCCTCAAGCTTCCGGCCAGTCCGTATCCGGGCGAGTCGCCAGGGCTGCCGGCGACGACGCCCGCCGCGATGCCCACCTGCCGGCGCTGACCGTGCAGAACCACGCGGCGAATCTGGCCGTGCTGTCCAATGGCGACTTGCTGTGCGCATGGTTCGGCGGCACCCAGGAAGGGATTCCCGACATTTCCATCTATATGTCGCGCCTGCCTGCCGGCGGTGATACCTGGTCGGAGCCGGTGCGCCTGTCGGAAGACGCCACCCGTTCGGAGCAGAATCCGGTGCTGTTCGAAACGCCGGACGGCAAGCTGTGGCTGATCTATACCGCGCAGCTGTCGGGCCACCAGAACACTTCCATCGTCCGCCGCCGCATCTCGGAAGACCTGGGGCATACCTGGGGAGAGATCGAAACCTTGTTCGACACGCCCGGCACCTTCGTGCGCCAACCCATCGTGGTGGCGCGCGACGGCGCCTGGCTGTGCCCGGTCTTCATGTGCCGCGTGGCCGCGGGTGAACGCTGGTCCGGCAATGACGACATCAGCGTGGTGATGCGCTCGACCGACGCCGGCCGCAGCTGGACCGCGCATGAGGTGCCCGGCAGCGTGGGTTGCGTGCACATGAATATCCAGCCGCTGAAGGATGGCGGTTTCCTCGCGCTGTACCGCAGCCGTTGGGCCGACCACATCTACAGCAGTCGTTCCGGGGATGGCGTCGACTGGAGCGAGCCGCGTCCATTGGATCTGCCCAACAACAATTCCTCGATCCAGTTCCTGGCATTGGCCAACGGCCACCTGGGCCTGGTGTTCAACAATAGCAGCGCGGCCAACAGCACCGGGCGCCGCGCTTCACTGTATGACGACATCGAGGATTCCGAAGACAGCGGCGAACTGGTTGCGCAGCCGGCATCGCAGCGCGGCACCGCCTTCTGGGGCGCACCGCGCGCACCGATGACGCTGGCCATTTCCTACGACGGCGGCAAGACCTGGCCGGCGATGCGCAATCTGGAAATCGGCGACGGCTACTGCATGACCAACAATTCCACCGACAAGCTCAACCGCGAGTTTTCCTATCCGTCGATTGTGCAATCGGCGGATGGCAAGCTGCATATCGCCTATACCTACTTCCGCCAGAACATCAAGTACGTCAGCGTGGAGGAAGCTTGGGTGACGCAGGGTGTCGCGGCTGCGGCCTGAACGCAGGCGCATGCATCAAAACAACGCAACGGAGACGACATGGAAAAGAATGGAATCACCCGTAGGGAGGCATTGGTGGCACTGGGAACAGGAATCGCCGCAGCCGGCTTGGCAGGTCAAGCCACAGCTGCTGAAACCGCTTCGCTGGAAGCGGTAGTGGAGGCTTTGCGCAGGGCGCTGGAAGACGGCGACGGGAAAGTCCTGGCGGCGATCCTGCACGACCGCCTGACTTATTCGCACTCGGACGGGCGCGTCTGGAGCAAGGAAGTCCTGCTGGACAACATCGCCGGCAAGAAGCGCTACCTGAGCATTGCCACCTCCGAGCAAACCGTCGATGTGCAGGGCGACATCGGCATCGTGCGCCACACCTATGACGTCGTCAACAACAACGAGCAAAAGAGCACCAGCCATATCAAGGTGCTCCTGTGCTGGACGCTGGCCGACAAGTCGTGGAAGCTGCTGGCGCGCAGCGGCACCAATGCGCCGGTGTGAGCGGGTGTTTTTCCAGCTCTCCTGATCAGCGGCGCCAGGGCCGGAAATAGGTATACTCGGTGATCGCCGAAGCACCTGTGCGTGCGCGGCATTGACAACCCTTTTTCCGTCCCATCGACTATGAAAGTTACCCGCCGCCGCGAGGCCATGGTGCAGGCCGTTTTGTCGGGCATGACCGAAGTGGCTGCCTTGTGCGGCCACTTCGGCATTTCGGAAGTCACCGTTCGCCGCGACCTGCGCGCATTGGCCGACGAAGGCCTGATCCTGCGCACCTACGGCGGCGCCGCTTCGGTCAGCGCACATGCGCCGGAAGAATCGCTGGAACAGCGCAGCCATAGTTTCCAGGCGGAGAAGGATGCCATCGGCGTAGCCGCGGCCGCCCATGTGGCGGTCGGCGACACGGTCTTCCTTGACGCCGGCACGACCACGGCCGCATTGGCCAAAGCGCTGGCCGACCGGCAGGACATCAAGGTCATCACCAATAACCTGCTGGTGGTGCAGGCCTTGGCCGGCAGCCACGTCGCCGTGACCATGATCGGCGGCGATGTGCGCGAATCGAGCATGGGCACCTTCGGCCCCATTGCCCAATTGGGCCTCTCCCGCTTTACTTTCGACAAGGCTTTCCTGGGGGCTGACGGCGTGGTGCCAGGCCGTGGCTTGTGCGAGGCCACGGCGGAGCAGGCTTACCTGAAAGAATGCATCATCCGCCAGGCCGCCCAGGTATTTGTGCTGGTGACATCGGATAAGCTGAACCGCGACAGCCAGCAGCACTGGACGCCGGTTGAAAAAAACTGGCGATTGATCACCGACGCCATGCCGGGCCACGCCGGCCGGCAGGTTTTCGAGAACACTCCCGGCGTGACGATCGAATCGGTAGATGCAGCCCGGCCATAGCCAGGAGGTTTCAATGGCGGGCTTCTGCAGGCCGTTGCCTGAACATGATGATGCACAGGGCCATGAACGCCAGCAAGGCGGCCGAAGCCGAATAGCGGCTGAGCGCGAGCCCGCCCTGGGCATGCGGTTTGTCCAGGAAATCGCCGACGACGGCGCCCAGCGGCCGGGTCAGGATGAAGGCCAGCCAGAACAGCACGGTGGATGAGATCTCGCTGGCGTAGTGCGCAATGACGATGGCCACGAGCAGCGCGCCGAACAGCAGCGCCGCCCCGGTGTAGCCCAGCCCGGCCGTGTCGGCCGTCCAATCGCCCAGGGCCGTGCCCAGGGTCTGCGAAAACATGATGGTGACCCAATAGAACAGCTCGGCCCCGGGCGTGCTGATGGTGGCGACCGAGACGCTGCCCAGCGAACGTTTCCAGACGAACAGCGAGGCCAGGAGCAGCAGCAACAGCAGGCAGGAGCCGCCGGCATAGCCGATGCCCAGCGAGCGGGTGCAGAAGTCGGCGAGGGTGGTGCCGACGGTGGTGGTGGCGACAATCGTCGTCCAGTAAAGCAGCGGGTGGAAGGTCTTGGCCTTGATCTGGGTAATCACTGCCGCCAGGAAAACGACGGCGAAGATGCCGGTGCCGACCAGATAGCCGAGCTGCATCGACATGGAGACGGCGTCGCCCCCGGTCTCTCCCAGGGTGGTGGCCGCGATCTTGATCAGCCAGAACAGCAAAGTGACTTCCGGGACTTTTACAAGGGCGGGTTTCTCAGCAGTCATGGTCGCCTTTCAAGGTAAAAATGCGCGTGGAGCATCGACCATACGAAATCCGAATTAGCTGAAACTTAGGCGCAAGCTCCCGGCTTCAGCCGCTGCCGTTGTTTACCGGTAGCGTTCCAGCCCCAGCACCGCTTCGTAATCAGCAATCGTCGTCGAGCCGGACGGCAAGCCGAAGGCGCTGCCGGTGGCGCGGATGTGTTCGGCCATGCGCTGCATCATGTGGGTATAGGCCAGCGTGGCCGAGATCGGGAAGCTGAGCAGGCGAAAGCCCAGCCGCTCGAATTGCGCGGCGTTGAGCGGCGGCGTCTTGCCGTCCACCGCGTTGAACATCAGGGGCGCGTCGATGGCCGACAGGGCGCGGCGCATTTCATCTTCCGACTGCAGCATCTCCAGCAGCACCAGGTCGGCGCCGGCGGCGGCATAGGCCTGGCCACGGGCGATGGCTTCGTCCAGGCCGAGCGGGATGCGGGCATCGCTGCGGCCGATGATCAGGAAGTCGGCGCTTTTGCGCGTGGCCACCGCGATGCGGATCTTCTCCGCATGCTCTTCCTTCGACACCAGCGCCAGGCCTTTCATGGCGCCGCATTTCTTGGGCGTGACCTGGTCTTCCAGGTGGATCGCCTGCACGCCGGCGGCTTCATAGCTTTGCACCGTGCGTACCACGTTGTTGAGGTTGCCGTAGCCGGTGTCGGCGTCGGCGATCACCGGCACGTCGACCGCGGCGGCGAAGGCGCGGCCGCGCTCGACCATCTCGCTCATGCCCAAGAGGCCGATGTCGGGCGCGCCCAGCAGGCTGGCCGAGAGGCCGTTGCCGGTCATGTACACGGCTTCGAAGCCGGCTTGCTGGTAGATGCGCGCGCCCAGCGCGTCGTGGCAGCCGGGGGCCACCACGATGCCGGGCTGGCGCAGGCGCTGGGCCAGGGTGGGGGTTGTCATGTCGTCTCCGTCGAAAATGAAAAGGCGCCGGTCGGCATGCGAGCGGCGCCCGGGAGGGGATCGTATCGCTTAATTCCCGGTCTTGTCGTTGCGCATCTTCAGCGTCAGGCACAGGAAGAAGCCGATGATCGGGCTCATCGCCAGCACCAGCAGGGCGGCCGAGAAGCTTTGCGTGCTTTCGCGGATCCAGCCGACCAGGTAGGGGCCGACGAAGCCGCCGACCTGGGCGAAGCCGTTGATCATGGCGATGCCGCCGGCCGCGGCGGCGCCGGCCAGGAACTGGGTGGGCAGCGTCCAGAACACGCCCAGCGTGGCCCACAGCCCCATGGCGGCGATGCACAGCAGCACCAGGCCCAGCAGCGGCGAGGGCGCCAGCGCGCTGGCGGCCAAGAATACGCCGCCGCACAGACCGGCGCAGGCGGTGTGCATCTTGCGTTCGCCGGTGCGGTCCGAGCTGCGCGCCACCAGGATCAGGCCGGCGGCTGCGCACAGGAAGGGAATGGCGGCGACCAGGCCGGTCTGGAAGTTGTTCAGGCCGCCCAGGCTCTTGACGATCTGCGGCAGCCACAGCACCACGCCATAGATGGCCACGGCGTTGAACATGTAGATCAGCGTCAGGATCCACATGCGCGGGTCGCGGAAGATGGCGGCGAAATCATGCTGGGCATGCGAGGCGTTGCTTTCCTGCTCGGCCGCCAGGGTGGCGGTGAGCCAGCGGCGCTCTTCGGCATCCAGCCACTTGCCTTGTTCCGGACGATCCACCAGGTAGAACAGCGTGACCACACCCATGATCACCGCCGGCAGGCCTTCCAGGATGAACATCCATTGCCAGCCGGCCAGCCCGGCCCAGCCGTGGGTGGAACTGAGCAGCCAGCCCGACAGCGGCGCGCCGACCACCGACGACAGCACGGTGGCGAGCATGAAGCCGGCGACCGCCTTGCCGCGCTCCTTCTTCGGGAACCAGTAGGTCATGTACAGCAGCACGCCGGGCGCGAAGCCGGCTTCGGCCAGGCCCAGCAAAAAGCGCAGCGCATAGAAGCTCCAGGCGCCCTGGATCATGGCCATGGCGCAGCCCACCAGGCCCCAGGTGATCATGATGCGGGCGATCCAGATGCGCGGACCGACCCGGTGCAGGATCATGTTGCTGGGAATCTCGAAGGCGATGTAGCCGAGGAAGAAGATCCCCGCGCCCAGCCCGTAGACCTTGGCCGACAGCCCGAGATCGGCGTTCATCGTCAGCGCGGCGAAGCCGACGTTGACCCGGTCCAGGTAATTGATCATGAAGAGGAAGAAGCAATACCAGACGATCTTGCGGTGCAGCTTGCCGATGACGCGGCGGCCGATGGCCGATTCGCCGTCCAGCGGCTGCGCGACGGCAGCCGGATTGGCGTAGGACATGTTGTCTCCTTGTTTTTGATGATTGTTGTCAGGCAGACGTCGCCAGCGCGGTCCTGCCTGTGTCGGCGCTGTTGCTGGGGATGCGCCGGGCAAGGGATTATACGGTGATCACTTGAGAGGTAACAAGGTCTTACCAGTCATCGGGGCAAGAAAAAAGCGGCACGCATGCCGCAGGCGGGGCTTTACAGCAGGAGTTCTCGCAGCAAGTCCTTGCGCGGGCCGGAAGGCGGTTCGAACATCAACGCCTGTTCCACATGCAGCAGATGGTGCTCCATCAACTCCACCGCGCGCGCGACGTCGCCGGCGCGCGCGGCGGCGATGAAGGCGCTGTGCTCTTCGGTCGAGCAGGCGGCGTCGCGGGTGGACTGGTACAGCATGGTGATCAGCGCGCTGCGGCCGGCCAGTTTTTCCAGGATGTCGGTGAGCACGTCGTTGCCGACGACGCGGGCCAGCAGGATGTGGAAATCGCTCAGCAGGGCGGAGCGCATCTGCATATTGTTGTCCTTGATGGCCTGGTGTTCGGCCTGCAGGTGGGCTTCCAGCCGCTCATAATCCTGCGGCGTCGCGCGCGCCACGAATTCCTTGACCATGGCCATTTCGAGCGTGCGGCGCACGAAGAACAGGTTGCGCGTTTCCTCTACCGTCGGCTTGCTGACGAAGGCGCCCTTGTCGGGAATCAGGTCGACCAGCTTGTCCTTGGCCAGCATGACCAGCGCCGAGCGGATCTTGGTGCGGCTGACCTTGTAGACGCGCGCCAGCGCTTCCTCGGGCAGTTTGGCGCCGGGAGGAAGCCGCTGTTCGGCGATGTTGGCGGCGATATCGCTCGCGATGGCTTCGGAGCTGTCGGGGGCGGGCACTGGTTCGGTCATGGGAATGGACTGGCTGTCAAATCGTGGTGCGGTTGAGCCAATTGTAAATGGTAACCACTGGTGCGCGCGTCATCCATTCCCGTCTCCATTCCGGCTTACCCCTCGGCCTGTTGGCCGCCGATGGGGAGGGCGCCGGCCAGCGGCGCCAATTGCTCGCCGTTGAGCACGGCGCGGGCGCGGGCCTTGTCGATGTCTTTTTCCCAGCTGGCGATGACGACGGTGGCCACGCAGTTGCCCAGCAGGTTGCCCAGTGCGCGCGCGATGCCGATGAACCAGTCGATCGACAGCACCAGCACCAGGCCCACCACCGGAATGGCCGGGATAGTGGTCAGTGTCGCCGCCAGGATCACGATGGCCGAACCCGGCACGCCGTGCGCGCCCTTGGAGGTGACCAGCGCGATCGCCAGGATGGCCAGCAGGTCGCCCATGGAGATCGGCGTATTGGTGGCCTGGGCGATGAACAGGGCCGCCATGGTCAGGTAGATCGAGAAGGCATCCAGGTTGAAGGAGTAGCCGGTGGGGATCACCAGGCCCACGGTCGACTTCTTGATGCCCATGTGTTCCAGCTTCTTCATGATCTGCGGCAGCACGCTGTCCGACGAGGTCGTGGCCAGCACCACGATCAGCTCCTCGCGCAGGTAGCGGATCAGCTTGAAGATGCTCAGGCCGGAGCAGCGCAGGATGCCGCCCAGCACCACCAGCACGAAGAAGATCACCGCGCCGTAGAACAGCAGCACCAGCAGGGCCAGCTGCTTGAGCGAACCCACGCCGTACTTGCCGACGGTGAAGGCGATGGCGCCCAGCACGCCCAGCGGCGCCAGGCGGATGAAGAAGGACATGCACTTGAAGAAGGCATCCGACAGCGAGGAAATCAGCGCCGCCGCCGGCGCGCCTTTTTCACCTATCAGCAACAGCGCGCAACCGAAGGTGACCGAGATCAGCAGCACCTGCAGCACGTCGCCGGAAGTAAATGCGCTGACCGCGGTGGCCGGGATCAGCTTCATCACGAATTCGGCGAAGCCGGTTTCCTTCACCTTGCCGGCATTGGCCACGTAGCTGCCCAGGCTGCTGGCGTCCAGGTTATGCGGGTCGATGTTCATGCCGGCGCCGGGCTGGAACACCAGGGCCAGCACCAGCCCCAGCAGCAGGGCGATGGTGGTCACCACTTCGAAATAGATGATGGCCTTGACGCCGACGCTGCCGACCTTCTTCAGGTCGCGCGCGCCGCAGATGCCTTGCACCACGACGCAGAACACGATGACCGGGATGATCATCTTGATCAGCTTGATGAAGCCGTCGCCCAGCGGCTTGAGGCTTTGGCCGAAGTCGGGCCACGCCAGCCCGATCACGATGCCGACGACGAGGGCAAGTACCACTTGCCCGAACAAGGACTTGAATAGTTTGCTCACCACGGTCTCCTGATGTTGTTTTCATGAAGTGTTGCAGCGGCGGGGAATATTTTGATTAGGCGCTGGAACAAGTCCAATATATTGCATACAATTTTTGAATACAATAAAAATATACAAAAATAATCCACCCCTACCGCTTTGTTTGAAGGAGACAACAATGAAAGATGCCCAGGAGCAATTCCGGCGCTGTGGCCGGCAAAGCATGCAGTGGGCCGACCAGCTGGCCCTGCACAGCGAATCGCCGGACATGCTCACCCGCACTTACCTGACGAAGGAACACCAGGCGGCGGCGGAACAACTGATGGGGTGGATGCTGCAGGCCGGCATGACGGTGCGGCGCGACCACGCCGGCAACGTCATCGGCCGCTATGCCGCGCAACCCGGTGCGGAAGATGCGCCGGCGCTGGTGACCGGCTCCCATTTCGATACGGTCCGCAATGCCGGCAAATACGACGGTAACCTCGGGATCCTGCTGCCGCTGGCATGCATCGCCGAGTGGCACCGCCAGGGCCGGCGCTTTGCCTTCCCGATCGACGTGATCGGATTTTCGGAAGAAGAGGGCGTGCGCTTCAAGGCGACGCTGCTGGGCAGCCGGGCCGTCGCCGGGACCTTCGACCAGTCGGTGCTGGAGAACCGCGACGCCGCCGGCATCAGCATGCGCGAGGCATTGCAGGCGGCCGGATTCAGCGGCGCCGGCATCGCCGGTTCGGCCTGGCCGCGCGAATCGGTGGCGGCTTTCGTCGAGGTGCATATCGAACAGGGGCCGCTGTTGCTCAATGAAGGGATCCCGGTCGGCGTGGTGACCGCCATTTCCGGCGCGACCCGTTTCATGGCCGAGGTGTGCGGCCTGGCTGGGCATGCCGGCACGGTGCCCATGCACATGCGGCGCGATGCGGCGATGGCGGCGGCCGAGGTCGGCCTGTTCATCGAACGCCGCTGCGGCATCAAGCCGGGGCTGGTGGGCACCATGGGCATCCTGGAAGTGGCCAACGCCGCCGCCAACGTGGTGCCGGGCAATGCCGGCTTCTCGATCGACATCCGTGCCGAGCAGGACGCCGATCGCGTTTCCGCGGTGGCGGACGTGGTGGCCGAGATCGAGCGCATCGCCGTGCGCCGCAACGTCGATATCCGCTTGCGCAAAACCCATGAGGCATCCAGCGTGCCGTGCGCGCCGCATCTGCAGGTCGGGCTGGCGCACGCCATCGAAGCCAGCGGCTTGCCGGTGCGCCTCCTGCCGTCGGGAGCCGGACACGACGCCATGGCGATGGCAGCCATCGCCGACGTCGCCATGCTGTTCGTCCGCTGCGGCAACGGCGGCATCAGCCACCATCCGGACGAAACCATGACCGAAGACGACGCCGCGGTCGCCGCCCAGGTGTTCAGCCGCTTCGTCGAGAACTTCGGCGCCTGAGGCGCCGGCCCGTACTTCACAAGAACATCACCTCAAAAGGAATACGCATGCAAACCATCACCATCGACGGCTTAAACCTGACCGCGCAGCAAGTCATCAATGTGGCGCGCGCACCGCACCTCAAAGTGGCGCTGGCGGACTCCTCGCGCGCCGCGCTCAAGGAAAGCCGCGACTACATCGAAAGCACCTGGAT
>NZ_JAGIBI010000007.1 GCF_017744395.1 Herbaspirillum sp. | reverse complement strand
ATGATGACGTCGGCTTCCTTCACCGCGTCGTTGACTTCAGCGACCTTCAGGCCGGCCTTCTCGGCCTTGCTCCACGAGGCGCCGCCCTTGCGCAGGCCGACGGTGACCTTGCAGCCCGAATCCTTCAGGTTCAGCGCGTGCGCGTGGCCTTGCGAGCCGTAACCGATGATGGTCACGTTCTTGTTCTTGATCAGGGACAGGTCTGCGTCTTTGTCGTAAAAAACTTTCATGATTTTTCCTATGTTCCGAATAACTTGATTTGAATGTGTGTGATTTTATCTGCTGCTGCGGCCGCTCAGATCTTCAGGATCCGTTCGCCGCGGCCGATGCCCGAACCGCCGGTGCGGACCGTTTCCAGGATGGCGGTCCGATCGATGGCGTCGATGAACGCGTCCAGCTTGCTCTTGTTGCCGGTCAGCTCGATCGTATAGGTCTTTTCGGTGACGTCGATGATGCGGCCGCGGAAGATGTCCGCAGTACGCTTCATTTCCTCACGCTCCTTGCCCACTGCGCGCACCTTGATCAGCATCAGTTCGCGCTCGATGTGCGCGCCTTCCGTCAGATCGACGACCTTCACCACCTCGATCAGGCGGTTCAGGTGTTTGGTGATCTGTTCGATCACATCGTCCGAACCGGTGGTCACGATGGTCATGCGCGACATGGTCGGGTCTTCGGTGGGTGCAACGGTGAGCGTTTCGATGTTGTAGCCGCGTGCGGAGAACAAACCCACGACACGGGACAATGCGCCGGCTTCGTTTTCCAGCAGTACAGAAATGATATGGCGCATGATTAAAGATCCTCCGAACCCAGCAGCATTTCAGTCAAGCCCTTGCCCGCCTTGACCATCGGCCAGACGTTTTCGGTTTGATCCGTAATGAAGTTCATGAAGACCAGCCTGTCTTTCATCGCGAAGGCTTCGCGCAGTGCGCCATCGACGTCGCCCGGTTTCTCGATCTTCATGCCGACGTGGCCATACGACTCGGCCAGCTTGTTGAAGTCGGGCAGCGAATCCATGTAGGACTCGGAATAGCGGGAACCGTAATCGATCTGCTGCCACTGGCGCACCATGCCCAGGAAGCGGTTGTTGAGCAGAATGATCTTCGGCGTCAAATGGTATTGCTTGCAGGTCGCCAGCTCCTGGATGCACATCTGGATCGAGGCTTCGCCGGTGATACAGGCCACCGTCGCGTCCGGATTGGCCTTCTGCACGCCCATGGCGTACGGCAGGCCCACGCCCATGGTGCCCAGGCCGCCGGAGTTGATCCAGCGGCGCGGCTTGTCGAAACCGTAGTATTGCGCAGCCCACATCTGGTGCTGGCCGACGTCGGAGGTGATGAAGGCGTCGCCCTTGGTGACTTCCCAGACCTTCTGCACCACCGATTGCGGCTTGATGAATTCGTCCGAGGCGGCGAACTTCAGGCAGTCGCGCTTGCGCCACTCGTTGATCTGCTTCCACCAGTTGTCCAGCGCAGCGCCGTTGGGCTTGGTTTCGGCCGCGTCCAGTTGGGACAGCAGCTCCTGCAGCACGTCCTTGACGTTGCCCACGATGGGGATGTCGACCTTGACGCGCTTGGAGATCGACGAGGGGTCGATATCGATGTGGATGATCTTGCGCGCGTTCGACGCGAAGTGCTTGGGGTTGCCGATCACGCGGTCGTCGAAGCGGGCGCCGATGGCGATGAGCACGTCGCAGTGCTGCATGGCCATGTTGGCTTCGTAAGTGCCGTGCATGCCGGGCATGCCGACGAACTTGTCGCTCGAGGCGCGATAGGCGCCCAGGCCCATCAGCGTGTTGGTACAGGGGTAGCCCAGGCGGTCGACCAGCTTGTTGAGCTCGGGAGCCGCGTTGGCCAGGATGATGCCGCCGCCGGTGTAGATCATCGGGCGCTCGGCCGACAGCAGCAGCTGCAGCGCCTTGCGGATCTGGCCCGAATGGCCCTTGTCGACCGGCTTGTACGAACGCATCTCGACGCTCTTCGGATATTCGAAGGCGCAGGTATGCATCGTGATGTCTTTGGGGATATCGACCAGCACCGGCCCCGGACGACCAGTCGTGGCGATGAAGAACGCCTTCTTGATCGTTGCCGCCAGGTCCTTCACATCCTTCACCAGGAAGTTGTGCTTGACGCAGGGACGGGTGATGCCGACGGTGTCGCACTCCTGGAAAGCGTCCTGGCCGATGGCGGTCGACGGCACCTGGCCGGAGATCACCACCATGGGAATCGAATCCATATAGGCGGTCGCCAGGCCGGTCACCGCGTTGGTGACGCCGGGGCCGGAGGTGACGATACAGACGCCCACCTTTTCCGAGCTGCGCGAATACGCGTCGGCGGCATGCACGGCGGCCTGTTCGTGGCGAACCAGGATGTGCTGGAATTTGTCTTGCTTGAAGATTGCGTCGTAGATGTACAGGACGGCGCCACCGGGATAGCCGAAAACGTGCTCAACGCCTTCTTCGGCCAGGCAACGGACGAGTATGTCCGCACCGGAGATCTGCTCGGAACTCATTACTGCTTCCTTTCAAGGTCCATTGGAAATTGATCGGATGTTCTCTCCTGGCGGAACCGCAGTCGTCTGCCCTGCCGTTGGCTTCCCTTTCTTGTGCGGTCACGCCATTTCTGCGCCCCAACCGTAGTGAGGTTCGAAATGCCGCTCAACGCGACTCGTTCAGCCTTGGTACAAGATGGACTTCTACTGATCCCTCGCGCTTGTGGCACGGGTTAGAACAAACAAGCTTTAACTCTAAAGCGCGTCTTTGAATCGGCACGACCTTATGTGAAGCGCCGATAAAGAACATGAAAACGCCCCAAGTGTGGGAGGCGGGAAGCAAACAGTAATGCGTTGCATCATTTTGGTCAAGCAAAATCCTCCGAAACTGCTTCGGCATGCGTGTTTCCGAGCCGAATCGAGAGAAACACCACGACAAATAAGGCCATTTTTGCTAGGATTCGGTCTGATTTTTTGACAAATTTTTGCGTTTCCCCGCATTTCCCCGCCGGATGAGGGTCTGTTTCCGACCCACCACTTCCGGCTGTCCGCCCCCCGGCAACCGTACTGCATGGCAACTGACAAAGAACTCTCCGATTTTCTTGAAAGTGTCGAACGCCGCGCCTTCAAACAGGCGGTGTATGCCGTACGCAAGGATGAAGCCGCGCTCGATATTGTCCAAGATGCAATGATCAAGCTCGCCGAGAAATACGGCGACAAGCCGGTCGACGAACTGCCGATGCTGTTCCAGCGCATCCTGCAGAACACCATCCACGATTTCTTCCGGCGCGAAAAGGTCCGCAACACCTGGGTCAGCCTGTTCTCCAGCTTCGGCGGCGACAGCGACGGGCAGGACGATTTCGACGTCCTCGAAAGCCTCGAGGCGCAGGACGGCACCGAAGCCTCCGAGTCCAGCGCCGACAAGGTGGAGCGCGAGCAGACGCTGCTGCTGATCGATGCCGAAATTCAAAAACTGCCGGCGCGTCAACGGGAAGCGTTCCTGATGCGTTACTGGCAGGACATGGACGTGGCTGAAACAGCCGCCGCCATGGGTTGCTCCGAAGGCAGCGTCAAAACCCATTGCTCTCGCGCAACCCATGCGCTGGCTCAAGCTCTGAGAGCCAAAGGAATCACATTATGAACAACAAGGAATTGCGATTCGCCTATAAGGTGAAGATGGCGCTTGACGCCAATTTGGACAACCTGTCCGACGATACCCTGCAAAACCTGGCGGCAGCCCGCCGGGTGGCGCTTGCACGCAAGAAACAGGCGCCGTTGACCGTGCGCGTGGAAGAACCGGTACTGGCCGGCGCGCTGGGTGGCGGATCGATGCCGTCCGGCCTGAGCTCCTGGCTCGGCCGCCTGGGCGTGGCGGTGCCGCTGCTGGCCGGGCTGATCCTGTTCGCAGGCATCTACCAGCACGAAAACGCCAAGCGCGTGGCCGACCTGGCCGAGATCGACGCCGCCGTCCTCTCGGACGAACTGCCGCTGTCGGCCTATCTGGACCACGGTTTTAACGCTTACCTGTCCGAAAAGACACAATGACGATGCGCCATGCCACCGGTTTCTTCTCCGCAGCACCTTGCCGTCTCCCGCGCATCGCGCTGGTGCTGGCGATGCTGGCCGGTGGCCTGACCTGCGCCTGGGTCTCGGCGCAAAACACCCCGGTTGCGGCTCCTCCGGCAGCGACAACTACGCCGCCGGCGGCAACTCCTCCCCAGAACGCGCATTCGGCGCCGCCGGCCAAAGCCGGCGTAGGCGCCAAGTCCGTCAAAAAAGACAACAAGCTGGCATGGGCTTCCCTGTCGGCTCCGCAACAGCAGGCCCTCGAACCGCTGGCTGGCGAATGGGCGAAGATGGGCGATCTCCAGAAAGAAAAATGGCTGGTGATCAGCAAGAAGTTCGCCCAGATGAAGCCGGAAGAACAGCAGCGCCTGCATGAGCGCATGCGCGACTGGGTCAAGCTGACCCCGGCGCAGCGCAGTGCGGCGCGCACCAACTATGCCCGCGCCAAGAAGCTGGATGCCGAGGCCAAGAACGAGCAGTGGAACAAATACCAGCAACTCCCGGCCGAGCAAAAGAAAAAGCTGGAGCAGGCAAAGTTGCCCAAGCGGGTTGCCAAGCTGCCTTCCGCGCCAGGCAACGCAGCCCCCACCATCCAGTTGCCGGCGGAAGCGCTGGATCGCCCGTTGCCGCCGGCCGCGGCGCCCGCGCTGGTGCCCGGACCGCAGGCCACCCCGCCGCTGCCCGCTGTCACGCCCCAGGTACAACCGGCGGCCGCCGCTCCGGCCATGGCTGCCGGCGCTGTGGTGCCGGTATCGGCCACGGCCGCCGAAAGCGGCAAGTAAGAACGGGCGTCCGCCCCATTCACGGCATCCTGTCGCCTACACCTGGCATTTCCTCCCCGAACGCTTCCCGTACGACATAGCCATGCCGATATGCGCATCGGCCACGGCGCCGCCCTGCTTTCGGCAGGCCTGCTTGTAGGCAAGCCCCGCCGATTCCATTACCATCTGGAACGCCGTCGGGCCGACACCACAACAAATTTCCAATACCGGGACACCATGCAGGACATGACCACGCCTTCTCTGCGCCGCCGCCTCAGCAGCATGCTGTATGAATCGATGCTGCTGTTCGGCGTCCTGTTCATCTCGGGCTGGCTGTTCTCGACCTTGCTGCAGCAGCGCCACGCGCTCTATCTGCGCCATGCGCTCGAAGCCTGGCTGTTCCTGGTGCTGGCTGCCTATTTCATCTGGTTCTGGCGCCACGGCGGGCAAACCCTGGCGATGAAGACCTGGCGCTTCAAGCTGGTCGGCCCCGACGGCCGGCCGGTCGGCATCTGGCGCGCCGCCTTCCGTTTCCTGCTGGCCTGGCTGTGGGTGCTGCCCGGCCTGGCGCTGGCGGCGGCCCTGCGCGGCCAGCACTGGATGCTGGTGCTGATCCCGGCGGGCAATGTGCTGCTGTGGGCGCTGACGGCCTATCTCGATCCGCAGCGCCAGTTCCTGCACGACCGCATCGTCGGCACCCGGCTGGTCAATGCAGCCCCGCCGGCCAAAGCCAAGGCCGCCGAACCGAAAAACGCATAGAAAACAGCGGCCGCAATAGCGTCATCGATTCGACATGGGGCTCTGCTATGCTCTGCGCAAACACATGCCTCCTGCATGTCAGCCCTCCTGAGCGCATCGGACCCAGCCACGCATGATTTCCCGCATTTCCAGAACCCTGCTCCTGATCCAGCTGGGCATCGCCATCCTGTTCTACTTCCTGTTGCGGCATTTCGACTGGCCCATCGCGCCGGCGGCGCTCGGCGGCGTTGGCATCGTACTGCTGCTGCGCGCGCAGATCACCGCCAACAGCTTCTTCCTGACCTGGCCTTACCGCGGCCGCACCTCCAACCCCGTCGAAATCACCTGGCTGCAGATCGGCAAGCTGTTCCTACGCGAATTCCGCGCGACCATGCTGTGTTCCTCGTGGGCCATGCCGTTCCTGCGCTTCGACCAGTTCACCTACCCCGACACCACCTCGCCGCCGGTGCTGCTGATCCACGGCTACGGCTGCAACAGCGGCTACTGGCGCTGGATGAGCCTGGCGCTGCGCGAAGCCCATATCACCCATTACGCGCTGGACATGGAACCGGTGTTCGGCAGCATCGACGGCTATGCGCCGCTGGTCGACGCCGCCGTCAGGCGCGTGCAGGCCGAGACCGGGCAACAGAAAATCGTCATCGTCGCCCACAGCATGGGCGGCCTGGCGGCGCGCGCCTACCTGCGCGACCACGGCACCACGCATATCGCCCGGGTCATCACGCTGGGCACGCCGCACCACGGCACCGCCATCGCCAACTTCGGCATCGGCATCAACTGCGGCGAGATGAACTGGCTGGGGCGCTACGAGGAAGGCCGCAGCAGCGAATGGCTGCAGAAACTGGCGGCCACCGAAGAAGCCGAGGCGCTGGGCGCCATCGTGTCGATCTATTCACACCACGACAACATCATTTCCCCGCAAAGTTCGGCCCACCTGGAGGGCGCGTGGAACATCCCGGTCATCGGCATCGGCCACGTGGCGCTGGCGCTGGAGCCGGCGATACAGGAGATGGTGATCGAACTGATCCACAACACGCGCGATTGAAGCGCTTGCCGGCCCGCCAGAAACAGGAAAGCCTCCTTGCGGAGGCTTTCTCGCTTGCTGCTCGGAAATCGCGCCGGCGGCGGGATGCCCCGGCCGCTTCACTTATTTACTGTTAGAAGCGTCCTGGATCTTCTTGCCGGCTTCGGCCACTTTCTCGCCGGCCTTCTGGGTCAGCTCCTTGGCGCCTTCCTTGGTCTTTTCATAAGCGGACGCGGCATCGGCCTTGGCTTGGTCGACCGCCTCGCCCAGCTTGCTGCTGGCCTCCGAGGACTGTTCCTTGCTCTTGTCGGTGGCCTGCTCGATCTGCTTGCCGGCTTCCTGCACGGCGCCGTCGATCTTCTTGCCCAGCGCTTCCGCCGGCCCCGGCTCATCCTTCTTCTGGCAGGCGCCCAGCAGCGCAACGGCGGCACTCGCGGCCACCAGGCCGAACAGCAGTTTGGACATTGTCTTCATATTGTCATCCTTTCCTGAAATGAGATCCTTCGACGGATCAAAACCCGGCAGTCATAGCGCAGCAGTTATCGCATTGCCGGCCGATGAAAACAAGCTTCGATACAAAAACATGCGAATTTTACAAAGCATTCTTACAAAGCATCCTCCAGCCCACCCCGCTCAAGCGGCCATGTCCTTGAACATCAGCAACTCTTCGTCGGAGAAACCCGCCGCCTTGCGCGCCTCCAGGTTGAACGGCCCGCGCAGCGGCGGCGCCTTGTAGCGCACGCACAGTTCGGCGAAGGTCGGCACGGGATCCAGCCCCCGTTGCCGGCACAGCCAGCCGAACCAGCGGTTGCCGATCAGCACATGGCCGATCTCGTCGCGCATGATGATGTCGAGGATTTCCGCCGCGGCAAGGTCGCCGGCCTGCGCCAGCTTGGCGCGCACCGGCGGCGCCGCGTCCAGACCCCGGGCTTCCAGCGTGCGCGGCACCAGGGCGATGCGGGCCAGTACGTCGGAGCGGGTCTTTTCGGCCATGTCCCACAGGCTATTGTGGGCGGTGAAATCGCCGTAGGCATATCCCAGCGTTTCCAAATGCGCGGCCAGCAGCGAGAAATGGTAGGCCTCTTCCACCGCCACCTGCAGCCAATCGGCATAGAACTCGCGCGGCATGCCGGCAAAGCGCCAGACCGCATCCAGCGCCAGGTTGATGGCGTTGAATTCGATATGCGCCAATGCGTGGATCAAGGCCGCCCGCCCCTCGGGCGTGCGCATCGAGCGCGACTTCACTTCCAGCGGCGGCACCAGTTGGGGCTTGTCCGGGCGGCCCGGGATGCCGTCGCCCGCATCGCCCGCGGCCAGGTCCTCCTGTTGTTCCAATGCCAACCCCTGGCCATGCCAGGCCGCATGCAAGGCCTTCACCGCCGCGCATTTGGCGGCCGGCCCGGTTTCTTTCAGGCAAGCCAGGGCGCCTGCGCGCAGGCCGTTGAATGAAAGGATTTCAAGTGAGGGCGGGTGGTGATCCAAGGATGCTTCTTTCAAGGGACGGTAAAATACGCGGTTGATGACGCCGGCTTCGCCACCATATAAGCGCAATCGGCAAGCAGGCGGGTTCAATACAAGGTACAAGGAGACGATTTTATTATGGCAATCTACCAATTAGAGCAGGATATCCCCGAAATCCACGAAACCGCCTTCGTGGCCGATACCTCGACCGTGGTCGGCAAGGTCAGGATGGAGCCGCATTCCAGCGTCTGGTTCAACGTCGCCATCCGCGGCGACAATGAGCTGATCACCATCGGCGAAAACAGCAACATCCAGGAAGGCGCGGTGCTGCATACCGACATCGGCTACCCGATGGTGATCGGCAAGAACGTCACGGTCGGCCACCAGGCCATGCTGCACGGCTGCACCATCGGCGAAGGCGCCCTGATCGGCATCCAGGCCGTGGTGCTCAACGGCGCCAGGATCGGCAAGAACTGCCTGGTCGGCGCCGGCGCGCTGGTGACCGAAGGCAAGGAATTCCCCGACAACTCGCTGATCATCGGCGCCCCGGCCAAGGCCGTGCGCCAGCTCTCCGAAGAAGACATCGCGCGCATGCGCGCCGGCACCGACAGCTACGTCGAGCGCGCGCAACAGTTCAAGGCCAAGCTCAAGCGCATCGCCTGAGCCGCCTCGGCTGGCATTGACAAGGCAACGCCGGCGCGTTGCCTGGAAAGAAAGAATGAAAGACACGCTGCAAAAATTCCTGGTCGACAACGCTCCCGTGCGCGGCGAGCTGGTCGAAATCTCCGATACCTGGCAACAGGTGCAGGCCCGCCGCGACTATCCAGCCGCGGTGAAGACGCTGCTGGGCGAAATGCTGGCGGCGGCGGCGCTGCTGTCGGCCAACCTCAAGTTCAACGGCATGATCGTCATGCAGATCCACGGCGACGGCCCGGTCAAGCTGCTGGTGGTGGAGTGCGATTCCGAGCTGCAATTGCGCGCCACCGCCAAACTGGCCGACGGCGCCGCCATCGCCGACGAGGCGACGCTGACCGAACTGGTCAACGCCACCGGCCACGGCCGCTTCGTGATCACGCTCGATCCCAAGGACAAGCTGCCCGGCCAGCAACCCTACCAGGGCGTCGTGCCGCTGGACGGCGACAGCGTGGCCACCGTCATCGAAAACTACATGCTGCGCTCCGAGCAGCTCGACACCAAGCTGTGGCTGGCCGCCGACGGCCAAGTCTCGCGCGGCCTGCTGCTGCAGAAACTGCCCAGCGAAGGCGGCATCAACGCGCCGACCGCCAAGGCCGAAGGCAGCGAGCTGGACACCTGGAACCACTTCGTCATGCTGGGCAATACCCTGCGCCGCGAAGAACTGCTGTCCACCGACATCAGCACGCTGATGCACCGCCTGTTCTGGGAAGAAAGCATCCGCGTGTTCGACCCGGCGCATCCGCGCTTCCACTGCTCCTGCTCGCGCGAGAAGGTCGGCAACATGCTCAAGATGCTGGGCCGCGAAGAGGTGGCGGATGCCTTGACGCAGACCGACAAGCTCGGCATCGATTGCGATTTCTGCGGACAGCACTACGAGTTCGACGCCGTCGACTGCGCCCAATTGTTCGCCAGCGACGTGAGTGCCGCAGCCGGGGATGCGCGGCATTGACCGCTGCGGAGTACGGCCCTGACAAAAACGCCATCGGAAAACCGATGGCGTTTTTCTTGCGGCCTGCTTCGCGCCCTATCCTCAGCCCGGCCTCAGTCCGAGTCCGGTACCAGCAGCGCCATCTGCGCCGCGTCGAGGTAGCACCACTCCCCTTCTTCCAGTTCCAGCGCATCCAGCTGCAAGCCGCCGATGGCGGTGCGGCGCAAGGCGCTGCAATGGTTGCCGGCCGCCGCCAGCATGCGCTTGACCTGGTGGTACTTGCCCTGCTCCAGCACGATTTCCAGCAGATGCTCGCCCAGTTGCCGGCAGCGCGACGCCGCCAGCGGCGCCGGCTCGTCATGCAACTGCACGCCCGCCATCAGTTGCGCGATCAGCGCATCGGTCACCGGCTCGGCGGTGGTGGCGGCATACACCTTGGGCACGTGGCGCTTGGGCGAAGACTGCGCATGGATGAAGGCGCCGTCGTCCGACATCAGCAGCATCCCGGTGGTGTCGTGGTCCAGCCGGCCCACCGGCTGCACGTCGCGCCAGGTGAACTGCTCCGGCAGGATGGTCAGCACGCCGGGATGGTGGCTGGGCTTGCGCGAGCATTCGAAATTGGGCGGTTTGTTGAGCACGATGTAGACGTGCTCGCGGTATTCCCACTCCTCGTCGAACAGCGTCAGCATGAGATTGGCGGTGTCGGGCGTGGCGCGGTAGTCGTCCACCACTTCGCCGTTGACGGCCACTTCGCCATCCTCGATCAGTTCGCGGCAATACTTGCGCGATCCAAAGCCCTGCGATTGCAGGATGCGATCCAGTGTCAGCTTAGCCATGCTGCGCACCTCCGTCGGCCGGTTTGTCCGCCGCGCCGGCCTTGGCTTGCTTGGGCGCCAGGATCTGGCGCGCGATGCCGCGCAGGATGTTGACCTCTTCGGTTTCCAGTTGCGCGCGCGCGAACATGCGTTTGAGTCTTGGCATCAGTTTCTTGGGATTGTCGGGATTGAGGAAATCGATGGCCACCAGCGCCTGCTCCAGGTGCTCGAACATGCCTTCGATCTCGGCCACGCCGGCGCTGCTGCCCTGGAAGCCGACCTCGCCCGGCGCGCGGGCGTCGCCGCTGGTCTGCATCGGGCCGCCGCGCAGTTCCAGCTCGGTCATGCGGCATTCATAGGCCAGCACCTGCACCGCCTGCGACAGGTTCAGCGAGGAATAATCGGGGTTGGCCGGGATGTTGATCAGCGCCTGGCATTTCTGCACCACTTCGTTGGGCAGGCCGAAGCGTTCGTTGCCGAACAGCAGCGCCGCGTTCAGGCCGGTGTCTTGCGACAGTTGCCCGGCCAGCGCGCGCGGCGTCACCACCGGCGGCGAAAATTCGCGCAAACGGGCGCTGACGGCGGCGGCGAAGTTGCAGCCTTGCAACGCTTCCTCGACGCTGCCGACCACGCGCGCATTTTGCAACACATCCAGCGCGCCGCTGGCGAAGGCCACGGCCTCGTCCTCCCGCACGGCGTCGGGAAAGCGCGGATTGACCAGCACCAGCTCGGAAAAACCCATGGTCTTGATGGCCCGCGCGGCCGAGCCGATGTTGCCCGGACTGCTGGTATTGACCAACACAAAACGCAAGCGGGTAAAAAGAGAGTGCTGAGAGTGTTCGGATTCTTGCTTGTTCATTTAAAATAGCGGATTCGCGCCTGAATTGCGGATGTTGGCAAAACGCCATCCTTCGCAATTCGACAAGTCCGCAAGCATAACGCCACGGATGGCGCATCGTTCATTAATTTCATTGTCGCTTCACTGCTGTGCTTTCTTTCGCACGCATGCCGCTCCCGTGGTTTTCCCGGGCGGGCATTCGCGAAAAGGGAGACGGGGTCTGCGGATTAGCAACGCGATCATCGGCATCGATGACCGCAATTTTAACGGAACCACCGGAATGATCATCCCACCCATGCTCAATACGGCGATCAAGGCAGCCCGCCGCGCCGCAACCATCATCAACCGGGCGTCGTTCGACGTTTCCCTGTTGAAAGTCTCCAAGAAATCGCACAACGACTTCGTCACCGAAGTCGACAAGGCAGCTGAAGACGCCATCATCGAGGTGTTGAAGTCCGCCTATCCCGACCACGCCATCCTGGCCGAGGAATCGGGCGCCTCCGACAACCTGCACGACGAGAACGAAAACGTCTGGATCATCGATCCGCTGGACGGCACCACCAACTTCATCCACGGCTTCCCGCAATACTGCGTGTCGATCGCGCTGCAGCAGCGCGGCATCATCACGCAGGCGGTGGTCTACGACCCCACCCGCAACGACCTGTTCACCGCCTCCAAGGGCGCCGGCGCCTACCTGAACGAAAAGCGCATCCGCGTGGGCAAGCGCGACAAGATCGCCGATGCCCTGATCGGCACCGGCTTCCCCTTCCGCGACCTGGACGGCCTGAATGAGTACGTCAAGATGTTCAAGGTCATGACCGAGCACAGTGCCGGCCTGCGCCGCCCGGGCGCCGCCGCGCTGGACCTGGCCTATGTCGCCGCCGGCCGCCTGGACGGTTTCTTCGAGAAGGGCCTGAAGCCCTGGGACATCGCGGCCGGTTCGCTGCTGGTGACCGAAGCCGGCGGCATCGTCGGCACCTTCAAGGGCGATTCGGACTACCTCTACAAGGGCGACGTCATCGCCGCCAGCCCGAAGATTTTCGCGCAACAGGTCAACCTGCTGTCGGAATTCGCCTGATTTGCATACACTGCTCTCCTGAGTGAACGTTTCCTGTATGGCATTCGCCGTGCAGGAAACGGCCGAGGAGACGACATGCCAACCCAGCCCCTCCAGCCAGCCGCGCCTGCCGGCTACCACAGCGTCACCCCCTACCTGATCGTCAACGGCACCGCTGCCGCCATCGACTTCTACCAGCGCGCGTTCGGCGCCACCGAAATCATGCGCCTGGACGGCCCCGGCGGAAAAATCTGGCATGCCGAAGTCCAGATCGGCAACGCGCGCGTCATGCTGGCCGACGAATGCCCGGAACTGGGCTTCGTCAGTCCGCAGACGCTGGGCGGCGCCGGCGTCAGCCTGCTGGTCTACGTGCACGATGTCGATACCGTGTTCACCCAGGCCATCGCGGCCGGCGCAGTGCAGCTGCGCGCGGTGCAAAACCAGTTCTACGGCGACCGTTCCGGCCTGCTGCGCGATCCCTACGGCCATGTCTGGTCGATCGCCACCCAGGTGGAAACGCTCAGCATCGAGGAAATCTGCGCCCGCTCGCGGGAAATGCTCGCCAAGCGCAGCAAGAACCCATAAGAGGAACCCATGCCATTCGCATTGAGCGACGCACGCAAGATCCATTACCAGGTCGAAGGCGAAGGCCCGCCGCTGCTGTTGCACCACGGCTTCACCAGCAGCCTGGAGGCTTGGCGCTTCTTCGGCTTCACCGCTGCGCTGCGCGAGCGCTACCGCGTCATCATGTTCGACGCGCTGGGCCACGGCCAAAGCGACAAGCCACACGAAACCGAAGCGTACAGCCAGCTTCAGCGCTGCCGCGACGCGCTTGCCGTGCTCGATGCGCTCGGCATCGAACGCGCCCACTTCTTCGGTTACTCGCTGGGCGGCTGGGTCGGCTACGGCCTGGTGCGGCATGCGCCCGAGCGCCTCACCAGCCTGATCCTCGGCGCCGCGCATCCGTATGAAGACCGGAGCTGGGACGGCTTTCACGGTATCGACGGGCGCGATCCGGAAGCCTTCATCGCCACCTTCGAAACGCTGCTCGACGAGCGCATCTCGCCGCAGGTGAAGATGCTCATCCGCGCCAACGACCTGGTGGCGCTGGCCGCGGCCGCCCAGCAGCCGCGCCCGTCGCAGGAAGACCTGCTGGCGCGCATGGACATGCCCTGCCTGCTGTTCTGCGGCGATGCCGATGCCCGCCATGCCGCCGTCAAGCGCACCGCGGCGTTGCTGCCGCGGGGGCAATTCACGACGCTGCCCGGCGTGACGCATTTCGGCGGCCTGATGCAAAGCGACCTGGTGCTGCCGCCCGTAATGGACTTCCTGGCGCATCAGTCCGGCTGAGCTTGGCCGGGCAAGCGCGCAACAAAGCAACAAAAGGACGTTCGCGAAAATAATTCTCTTACCGCGCAAGCTGCCACTGTTATACTGCGGCCTGCGCGGCACATCACCAGTCAAGTCCGCCGCCCTCTCAGCGTTTCAACCCCGTCTGCCTGCGACTGGCGCCCACTGCGGCGACAGGCCGAACCCATTTTCAGAGTCTCATGTCATTTTCCGCGCTCGGCTTGTCCGACGAAATCGTTCGTGCCGTTTCCGAACAAGGCTATACCTCCCCGACCCCGATTCAAGCCCAGGCCGTCCCTGCCGTTCTTTCCGGCGGCGACCTGCTGGCCGGCGCCCAGACCGGCACCGGCAAGACCGCCGGCTTCACCCTGCCGCTGCTGCAGCGCTTGTCCGCCGCGCCGCGCCACAAGGTCAACGGCCAGATCCCGATCCGCGCCCTGATCCTCGCCCCCACCCGCGAACTGGCGGCCCAGGTCGAAGAAAGCGTGCGCCAGTACGGCAAGTACCTGCCGCTGACCTCGGCCTGCATCTTCGGCGGCGTCGGCATCAACCCGCAGATCGCGCTGTTGAAGCGCGGCGTCGACATCCTGGTGGCCACACCCGGCCGCCTGCTGGACCACATGCAGCAAGGCACGGTCAACCTGCACCACATCCAGATCCTGGTGCTGGACGAAGCCGACCGCATGCTCGACATGGGCTTCATCCGCGATATCCGCAAGGTGCTGGCAGCGCTGCCGCCCAAACGCCAGAACCTGCTGTTCTCGGCCACCTTCGCCGACGAGATCAAGAAGCTGGCCGACAGCCTGCTGAGCAACCCGGCCCTGATCGAAGTGGCGCGCCGCAACTCCACCGTGGAAGTGATCGCGCAAAAGCTGCACCCGGTCGACCGCGACAAGAAGCACCCGATGCTGGCGCACCTGATCAAGACCCACCAATGGAAGCAGGTGCTGGTGTTCACCCGCACCAAGCACGGCGCCAACAAGCTGGTCGAACTGCTGGCGCGCGACGGCATCAGCGCCATGGCGATCCACGGCAACAAGAGCCAGTCGGCGCGCACCAAGGCGCTGGCCGAGTTCAAGGACGGCAAGCTGACCGCGTTGATCGCCACCGACATCGCCGCGCGCGGCATCGACATCGACCAGTTGCCGCACGTGGTCAACTATGACCTGCCCAACGTGCCGGAAGACTACGTGCACCGCATCGGCCGCACCGGCCGCGCCGGCGCCACCGGCGAAGCGGTATCGCTGGTCTGCGTCGACGAGCGCGACATGCTGTACGACATCGAGCGCTTCATCAAGCGCGAGATCCCGGTGGAAGTGATCCCCGGCTTCGAACCCGACCCGACTGCCAAGCCGCAGCCGATCCAGCTGCGCAGCGGCGGCGGCCGCCACCAGAACCAGGGCGGACGCGGCCAGCGCAATGCGCAACCGCGCAAACCCGGCGGCAACGCCCCGGCCGCCGCCAAGCCGGCCCAGGGCCAAGGCCAGCGCGGCAATGGCAATGGCGGCCAGCCGTCCAAACCGCGCAATCCCGCCGCCAACAGCGCCCCGAACGCCGGCGCGCAGCAACGCAAGCCGGCGCGCCCGCAAGGCGCGCATGGCGGCAATCCTGGCAACTCCGGCAACGGCAACCATCATACCCAGCAGCGTAACCCGCGCCAAGCCGGCGGCCCCAAGCCATCGGCGCTGACGCACAGCGGCCCGCGCCCGGCGCAAGGGAAGTAAGGCCATGGCTGTCGAGATCGTCAAAGCGGACCTGGGCCTGCCGGCCCATGCCGGCGCCCTGTTCGAGGTGCTCAACGCCTACGCCAGCGACGCCATGGGCGGCGGCGAATCGCTGTCGGATTTCGTGCGCGACAACCTCGCGGCCGAACTGAAGAAGCGCCCCAACGCGCATGTCTTCCTGGCATTCGACGGCGAACGCGCGGTTGGGCTGGCGACCTGCATCGAAGGCTTTTCCACCTTCGCCTGCAAGCCGTTGCTCAACATCCATGACCTGGCCGTGATGCCCGGCTACCGCGGCCAGGGCATAGCCCGCCGCCTGATCGCGCGGGTGGAGGAACAAGCCCGCGCCCTGGGCTGCTGCAAGCTCACGCTGGAAGTCCTGGAGGGCAATGCCGTGGCGCGCGCGCTCTACCGCAGCAGCGGCTTCGCCGGCTATGAACTGGATCCGGCCACGGGCAAGGCCATGTTCATGCACAAGCCGCTGGATCAATAGAAGGTGAAATTGACCTCGGCGCCGGCATTGACCCGGCCCGGCGTCACCGTGGCCCCCGGCGCCGCACTCATGCGCGCCCTGAAACCGTAACGAGCGGTAGCCGGCTGGGCGCCAAAATCAATATCGGTATCCAGTGGAATGGGTTCGCCGGCCGCGCTGAGCAGTTGCACGTTGACGCCGGCGGCGGCATCCGCTGCGGCGGCAGTGTTGCTCAGCGTGCCCACCGCGCCCCTGACCGCCGTCGAGCCTGCCGCTGGCGTGAAGCGGATTTTCACCATCGCATTGTTCTGGCAGTTCATCTCCAGATTGAAATCGCGCTGCGCCGAATTACGCTCGGCCTGCAGGGCCGCGACCGAGACCGTCCCCAGCAGGACCACGGAGGGCATGCTGAATGTGCAGGGATTGACCACCACCTTGCCGCCGGCGAGCTGATAACCGATCGTCGCGTAATTGTCGACCCTTGTGGTGAACACGATTTCTCTCGCCAGGCTGGCGCTGGCCAATGCATCGGAGGTTTTGACAAAAGTCAGCTTGAGTACGGAATTCCCCATCTCCAGGCCTCCGGGCACGCCATTGTAAGACCCATAAGCATTGCAACGAAACTCATCCCTTGCCCCCAAGGCCCGGATACCACCGCCGCCCGTACAAGCGCCACCGCCTCCCCTGACATAACTCCCCATGGGCGTGAAACGTACCCCCAATCCGGGAATCAGCTCGCCATTGGCCCCCATCACGGGCATGATGCCATTGATAAAACCTTGCAACGGCCGAACCGTCGCACTCGTCCGGACATTATTGGGCGTACTGCAACTGATGACGTAATCGTTGACCTGACTGCTCACCTCGCCTAGCACCGCCCCCACCGGGACATTGCGCGTTACGGTCAAGTTCGGCGCCGGGATGATGACCGGTGATGTCGATCCCCGTTCCGTGCATGGCGCCGCCATGCTGTTCGCATGCAACAGATACGCTACAAAGAACGGCATGGACCGCCGGCAGGCTCGCCACAATTCGGCGCCGAATCGCATTATTTCCCCTCCACACAAATTGAATCAGGATCGCGACAGTCTATTGAGCACTCCCCCTGGTTTCTTTAAGAAAAATCTGGAAATCGCCTTGGTCCGGCATTCCCTGGACAGGCATAAAAAAAGCGGCGCATACGCGCCGCTCTTGCCACTGGCCCAACACCTTCCTGCTTATGCCGCCATCGCCATGCCGCGCGAACGGCCGGAACTCAGGTAGCTGGCGATAGAGTCCTGGGTGACCTCCCCGAGATAGCTGCCGTCGTTGTCGATCACCGGCATCCAGCTGGTGCTGTGCTTGTACATCTTGGACAGCACCACGCGCAGGTTTTCATCCGGCGCGGCATTCATGGTGAACGGGCGCACCTTCCCGGCCACCGCGCCGGCGTTGCCGCGCACATCGCGGCGGGTCAGGTAGCCGACGGCGCGGTTGTCGCTGTCGGTGATGGTCAGGTAACGGGCATCCTCGTCGTCCATCAATGACAGCGCCTGGTCGCAGGACACATCCGGCCGGGCAGTCTGCGGCGTGGTGGCGGCCTCGCCGGCGCGCACCAGCAGCAAACGCTTCAGGGTATGGTCCTGGCCGACGAAGGCGCCGACGAACTCGTCCTTGGGGCGTGCCAGCAAGGCGTCCGGGTGGTCGAACTGCACCAGCTTGCCGGCGCGGAAGATCGCCACCTGGTCGCCCAGCTTGATCGCCTCGTCGATGTCGTGGCTGACCATGATCACGGTCTTGTTCAACTGGCGCTGCATCTGGAAGAACTCGTTCTGGATCGATTCGCGGTTGATCGGGTCGACCGCGCCGAACGGCTCGTCCATCAGCAACACCGGGGCATCGGCCGCCAGCGCGCGGATCACGCCGATGCGCTGTTGCTGGCCGCCGGACAGTTCGCGCGGATAGCGCTTGAGGAATTTCACCGGGTCCAGCGCCACCATCGCCATCAGTTCGGCGGCGCGTTCACGGCAACGCTTCTTGTCCCAACCCAACAGGCGCGGGACGATGGTGATGTTTTCCTCGATGGTCATGTTGGGGAACAGGCCGATCTGCTGGATCACGTAGCCGATATGGCGGCGCAGGCTGACTTCGTCGATGCCGGCGGTGTCTTCGCCGTTGAGCAGCACGCGGCCCGAGGTCGGGCGGATCAGGCGGTTGATCATCTTCAGGGTGGTGGTCTTGCCGCAGCCGGACGGGCCAAGGAAGACGCAGATCTCGCCCTCGGCAACCTTGAGGCTGACGGAATCCACCGCCTTGACCTGGGTACCGTCCTTCTGGGTGTAGGTTTTGCTCAGTTGGTTCAGTTCGATCATTTTTGCAGTCCTTTCGGCGTCAAGATTGTCTGCAGACGTTGCAGCAGGAAGTCGGCGATGATCGCCAGCACGCTGATCATCACGGCGCCGACTACGAGTTTTTGCATATTGCTCTGGCTGATGGCGTGCAGGATCAGCACGCCCAGGCCACCGGCGCCGATGATGGCGGCGATCGCCATCACGCCGATATTCATCACCACGGCGGTGCGCACGCCGCCCAGGATCACCGGCACCGCCAGCGGCAGGTCGACCATGCGCAGCCGCTGCCAGAAGGTCATGCCGATGCCGATGCCGGCTTCCTTGATGCCGGATTCGATGTTGTCCAGCGCGAGATAGGTGTTACGCATGATGGGCAGCAGCGAATACAGGAACACCGCGGTGATCGCCGGCAAGGGGCCGATGCCTTCGCCGAATTTGGAGAAGACCGGGATCATCAGGCCGAACAGCGCGATCGACGGCACCGTCAGCACCACCGTGGCCAGGCTCATCAGCGGCCCCGCCAGCCAGCGCAGGCGCACGATCAGGATGCCCAGCGGCACGCCGATGGCGATCGCCAGGCTGACCGCGATGCCCACCAGTTTCAGGTGCTGCAATGTGAGTTCGAGGATGGCGCGCCAATCCGATTGGAGGTATTGAATGATGTCCATGCGCCCTCCCTCAGATCAGGCCTTGCTGTTTCAGGAAGTCGGCGGCGACCTTGCCCACCGGTTCCTGGTCGATGTCCACGCGCTTGTTGAGCTCGGTCATCTTCGCGGTATCGATGCTGGCGGCCAGCGCATTGAGCTGTTCGGCCAGTTGCGGATTCCGGTCCAGGATTTCCTGGCGCACCACCGGCGTGGCCTTGTAGGCGGCGAAGTAGCCCTTGTCGTCATCCAGCAGCTTCAGGTCGAAGCCCTTGATGCGGCCGTCCGACGCATAGGTCAGGCCGGCGAACAACTGCTCGTTCTTCAGCGCCGTGTAGACCAGGCCCGGATCCATCTGCTTGACCGCGCCGCGCTCCAGCTTGAAGCCATACAACTCCTGCATCGGGCCCAGGCCGTCCGGACGCGAGGCGAATTCGTAGTCCACGCCCACCAGGCGCTGCGTCTTGCCGCCTTCCTTCTCATCGGCGTTGATGCGGTCGGCCAGGTCCTGCAGCGTATTGATGCCGTATTCGTCGGTGACCTTTTGCGGCATGGCGAAGGCGTAGGTATTGTTCAGTGCCGATTCGTTCAGCCAGGCCAGGCCGCGCGGGGCGTCCAGTTCCTTGACCTTGTCGTAGATCTGCTCGGGGTCGAGCTTGTCTTCGATATGGTTGTAGACGATCAGCGCGGTGCCGGTGTAGTCCCAGACGATGTCCAGTTGGCCGCTTTCCAGCGCCGAACGCATCAGCGTGGTGCCCAGGCCGTTCTTGAGCTGGATGTCATAGCCCTTGGCGCGCAGGTATTGCGCGGTCATGTCCGACAGGATCAGTTGCTCGGTGAAATTCTTGCCGCCGATGACCAGGCTCTGCGCCTGCACCTTGGCGGCGCCGAACATGGCCAATGCCATGGCCAGCGCGCATGCGATGTATTTGATTTTCATGGATGTCCTCCCTGGTTATTAGGCGCGCAAGCCGCGGCGGGCAAGGTAGATGCCGGACAACGTCGTCACCATGGCATCCAGCACCAGCGCCAGCAGCGCGGTAGCGGCAGCTCCCAACAGCAGTTGGCCTTGATTGTTCAGATAGATGCCGGGAAAGATCAGGCCGCCCAGGCTTTCGCCGCCGATCAGCATCGACAGCGGCGCGGTGCCGACATTGATCGCCAGCGCGGTGCGCACGCCGCCGACGATGATCGGCAAGGCATTGGGCAGCTCGACGCGCAACAGGATCTGGTGCGGCTTCATGCCGATGCCGCGCGCCGCTTCCTTGAGCGAGCCCGGCACGTTCTTCAGGCCCTCATAGGTGTTGCGCACGATAGGCAGCAGCGATGCCAGCCACAGCGCCAGGATGGCCGGCCGGTTGCCGATGCCGAAGAAGGCCAGCGCCAGCGCCAGCACGGCGATCGACGGAATGGTGTTGCCGATGTTGAAGACCTGGATGAAGGCTTCGGCGCTGCGTTGCGCCGCCGGCCGCGACAGCGCGATGCCGGCCGGGATGCCGGCGGCCAGCGCCAGCGCCATGGAACAGAACACCAGCTCCAGGTGCTTGCCGGTGTAGTAGGCCAGGTCGCCCCGGTACTTGTGGATGACATCGGGGCCAATCCACCAGACCAGGCCTGCGATGGCCAGCGCAAATGCAACGGCGCCGGCGAAGACGTGACGAACACGTGTCATGTTACCCCCTTGGTATGGCCGGCACGACATGACGCCGCGACGACGGGTTTTTGAACTGAGTTTTGATTGGTCCGCTGCCCTGGTGGGCGAATCGTTTGGATACGAACCGAAAGCTGCAGGGCAGCGATGGAACCGAAGAAGGCTTCGGCGATGATGCTTACCGGACAGGAGGATTGCCGCAGGGGCGATCCGCAAACCAGCCGGAAAATTTGATAACCCGCAAACGGGTTGGGAACTGCCTGGAGTCGTTGTTGAACAAATGATGTCGCGAAGACAAACGTCAGTTTAACGTAATTCCTTAATGAAGTCCAGAAATGTAAAAATTTGAATTCATAACTTGGCGATCTTAAGAGATAAAATTAGTTCCCACCGACAAGCAAAAAGATAGCAAAGAGACATCCCTGCCAATCCTCCTCGCCCGCCGCAATCCCTTTACCTGCGCCACCTTCGCCCGGCTTCGCGGCCTTCGCAGCGCAATAAAAAAATCGCCGGCTTCGTTTCCGAAACCGGCGATTCCTGCTTTCTTTAACCCGCTATGAATCTGGCAATAGCGCCGCGCTCAACTCACTTCAGCGCGCCGAACACCTTGCCGATGATCGCGCTGCCGGCTCCCACCGGATCCTGGCGGATGGCTTTTTCCTCTTCCCCGATCATCAGGAACAGACCATCCAGCGCGCGCTGCGTCACATAGCCTTCGACCGTGCTCTGGTCGCCCGACACCAGGCCGGTCTTGGCGACCTGCCCCATGGTGGCGTTATAGCGGGCGGACAGGCCGTTCTTGTCGGTGATGTTCTTGACGATGGGCAGGAATTTGGTGGCCAGTTCGCCGGAGGTCTTCTGGCGGAAGAAATCGGTCACCGAGGTGTCGCCGCCGGACAGGATGTTCTTGGCGTCGGACACCGACATCGACTTCACGGCATTGACCAGCAGCGGCTTGGCCAACGGCACCGCGGCCTCGGCGGCGTGGTTCATGTCCACCACCAGGTCGTCCACCTTCTGTCCCTGGCCGGTCATGCGGATCAGCGGCATGGCCTGCTCCAGCGCGCTGGGCAGCTTGATCTTGACCTTGTCGTTGTTGAGGAAGCCGTTTTGCTGGCCCAGCTTGGAGACGGCCACGGTGGCGCCCTTCTCCAGCGCCGCCTTGAGGCCGCTGGTCGCATCCTGGTTGCTGATGTCGGACAGCGAAACGGCGAAAGCGGCGGTAGCCGACAACAGCGACACGGCCACGGCGGCGCGACGCAAGGTAACAGGGATCAGGGACATGATGGACTCCGGTAGGTAACGGCGTAACGGGAAGATGGATGAGGCGCCATTGCGATCATACGGCCCCGCTCCGATCCAGCCAAGGGGGCTTTACTTGCCCCGCGAAAGCTCAAGGCCGGCATTGTGCGGCAGCCTGCCGGTAATCGGCACCGAGGCGATCGAAAACAGGCCGATCACCAGGAACGCCGGCCAGAAGTCGGATTCGACGATGGTGGCGTGGCCTTGCATATGGCTCGACAGTTGCAGCACGATGCCGGCGATGGTCACGCCCAGGCCCAGCGAGAGCTGCTGGATCACGCTGGCCAGGCTGGTGACGCGGCCGGCGTCGCGGGCGTCGATGTCGGCATAGGCGATCGAATTCAGGCAGGTGAACTGCAGCGCCGGGAACACGCCGCCCATCAAGACGATCAGCGCGATCAGCAGGTACGGCGTGTTGATGCTGAAGATGCCGTAAGCCGCCAGCGCGATGCCGGCGAACACGGCATTGACCATCAGCACCGTGCGAAAACCGTAGCGGCGCAGCACCCTGGTGGCGACCAGGCGCATGAACAGCGAGCCGAACGCCGAAGCGCAGGTGATCATCCCGGCCTGGAAGGCCGTCATGCCCAGCCCCTCCTGCAACGCCAGCGGCAGCAGGAAAGGCACCGCCCCCAAACCGATGCGAAACAACGATCCGCCCACCACGCTGGCATGCAGCGTGGGGATGCGCAGCAGGCGGAAGTCCAGCAGCGGATAGTCGATCCGAGTCGAATGACGGCAATACATGGCCAGCGCGATGGCGCCGATGGCGCACATGGCGACCGGCGTGGCGCCGTCCACCAAGGGGGTGCCGAACAGCGACAGGCCCAGCATGATCAGCGCGGCGCCAACCGAGGTCAGCACGAAACCCTTCACATCCAGCGGCGCCGGATCGTCCTCGACGAAATTCTGGATAAAGCGGCCGGCCAGGTAAAGGCCGAGGAAGCAGAACGGGATGTTGATCAGGAACACCCAGCGCCAGTGGAAATAAGTCGTGATGAAACCGCCCAGCACCGGCCCCACCACCGGCCCCAGCAGCGCCGGCAGCGTCAGGTAGCTGACCGCCTTGACCAGTTCGGCCTTGCTGACCGAACGCGCGATGATGACCCGCCCCACCGGCACCATCATGGCGCCGCCGATGCCCTGCAGGAAACGCGCCGCCACGAAAGTGACCAGCGAACCCGATACCGCGCACAGGATGGAGCCGGCCATGAACACCACCATGGCCGAACGGAACACCTTGCGCGCGCCCAGCTTGTCGGCCAGCCAGCCCGAGATCGGGATGAATACGCCCAGCGCCGCGACATAAGCCGTCATGGCCAGCTTGAGGGTGACCGGATCCTGGTGGAGGTCGCGCGCGAGCGCGGGAAGCGAGGTGGCGAGAACCGTGGCGTCCATGTTTTCCATGAACAGGGCACAGCCGACGATAAGAGGGACAAGCAGCGAAGGTCGCACGATTGCAACGGATTGGCTAGTGGATGGAGCAAAAGCCAGCGGCTTCTGACAGGTCAGCAGTTTACACCAGTTGGGGTTTCCTTGCGGGAAGCCCTGCCGTACCCCTTCCTGGACAAGAGGACGGCATCGGCGCCCGGCGGTGCACTACAATACGGGCGCACTTTCCCAACTTCACACATGGAACCCGGATGAGCAACGACACCCACAGCAAAACCCTCGGCTACCTGCTCTGGATCTTCGGATTCACAGGCGCTCACCGTTTCTACTACGGCAAGCCGGTCACAGGCACCATCTGGTTCTTCACCCTCGGCCTGCTCGGCATCGGCTGGCTGGTCGACCTGTTCCTGATCCCGTCGATGGACCGTGAAGCCGACCGCCGCTTCGTCGGCGGCGACAGCAATTATTCGGTGGCCTGGCTGCTGCTGACCTTCCTCGGCATCTTCGGCGCGCACCGCATGTATATCGGCAAGTGGTTCACCGGCATCCTCTACCTGCTCACCGGCGGCCTGTTCCTGCTGGGCCTGCTGTACGACTTCTGGACGCTCAATGCGCAAATTTCCGAGCGCAACTTCGGCCGCAAGTCGCCGGCCTGAGCGCACGCAAGCGCACACATGAAAAAAGCCCGCATCCGTAAGGATGCGGGCTCCCACTCCATCACAACTTTCTTCCGCCGCCCACTCCCCCAAGAGTGCAGCAAACTCATGAGCAGGCGACGGTTGCCAGTATCCGCGGTACGCCCCGCCGGGGATATAGGAAGATTCTCAAAAATCAATCGCTGCGTTCCCGCAGCAGCACCGCGAAACGCGGCTTGCCGCTGGCATGCCGTCCCCGGTAGCGATAGGTGACGATGCTGCCCAGCGGCGGTGGCACACGCCGTTGCGCATCGCTCAGGCCGCTGCCGAGATTGAAGCGCAAGCCTTGCTCCGTCTCCACCACCAGCGCGCCGACCAGGCCCTCGTACTTGCCCTTTCCGGGCAGATAGGCCACCACCTTCGCTTCCGCATCCTCCATCGATTTGAACTTGAGCAGGTCGTCACTGCGCCCGGCCTTGTAGAGCGAGGAGCCGCGATGCAGCATCAAGCCTTCGCCGCCCTGCCGCTCCACCTCTTCCAGCCAGGCCTGCAAGGCCTGGTGGCTGGCCACCCTGCGCTGGGGCACGGCCACCACCCACGCTTGCGCAAGCTTCCTGGCCAATTCCCGCAAGGCCGCCAGCCGCGCATCGAAGACGCCCGGCGCCTGCGGCAGGTCGAACACCATGAAGCTGACGGCGCGCCATCCCGCATCGTCGGGCACCTGCCGGCGCACGATGGAGACGGTTTGTTCGAAGCGCCCGCGTCCGGCCCACAATTCGCCGTCCATCGGCTGCTCCGGCCAACCGCAGGTAAACCATCCCGGCGCCTGGATCACCTCGCCGCCGCGCGTGAGCAATCTGCGGCCGTCCCACCAGGCGCGCATGCCGTCGTATTTTTCGCTTGCCCTGAAACCGGCCAGCGGCACGCCCGCGCGATACGTATTGGCCAGCATCAGCGGCGGCTTGCCGGCCGCCTGCGCCTGCCGCGGCCATGCGCCGGGTAATGACAGCACCGGAAGCAGGCGCAACAGCGTGCGCCGGCTCCGGCTGTGTCGAGATCCAAAAATGGAATGAAGGGAATGAATGAGGGCAAAAACTCGGCGGCGGATATCCATGCGGGGGTTCCTGTAGTTTCCCGCCCGCAGGCGCGCCGCTTCGATGCGGCACGCGCGCCCCGTTCATGTTGGCATGTCGACCGGATGGTCAGGGCTCGTCGGCATCCTTCCTGGCCTGCGGCTCGCTCTTGTCTTGTTTGAAGCGAGTGACCAGCAACTGGTTGATTTTGTTTCCCTCGATATCGACTACCTCGAACTTGAAATCCGAAAAAAGCACAAAGTCGGTTTTTTTCGGGATCTTGCGCAGCATGTACATGATGAAACCCGCCAGCGTCTCGTAGCCGACCGGGTTCGGATATTCCTCGATATCCAGTTCGTTCATCACGTCGTTCAAGGGCGTGAGGCCATCCATCAGCCACGAGTTCTCGTCGCGCCGCACGATCTGCTGCTCTTCCTCAGGCATCGACAGCAAATTACCCATCAGCACGCCGGTCACGTCAGTGATGCTGATGATGCCCACCACCAGCGCATATTCGTTGACCACGATGGCCAGGTCCTCGTCCATCGCCTTCATCCGCTCCAGCACTTCCCACAGGTTCAGGCTGTCGGGAATCGACAGCGGGCTGTGCACCAGCCCTTTGTCGGCCAGCGAGAAGCGTTCGCCCTTGAGCAGGCGCTTCAACACATCCTTGCTGTCGATGTAGCCCAGCACGGCATCGATATGGCCGTCGCACACCAGGAAGCGCGAATGCGGATGGTCGATGATCTTCTGGCGGATGGTTTCCTCGCTGTCATTCAACAGGAAGTAGACGATGCTTTCCCGCGGGGTCATGGCCGAAGGCACATAACGGCTTTCCAGATCGAACACGTTTTCGATCAGGTGGTGTTCCTGCGTGAGCAGCACGCCGGCCTGGGCGCCGGCATCGACCATCGCGTGGATCTCGTTGGGCGTGATCACCTCCTGGCGCACCTGCGGCAGGCCGAACAACGTGAAGATCCACTTCGACAGGTTGTTGAAGAACCATACCAGCGGCTTGAACAGGGTTTCCAGCAGCAGCATCGGCTTGACCAGCACGACTGCCGCGCGCTCGGGCGCCACCATCGCCAGCCGCTTGGGCATCAGGTCGGCGAACAGGATGAAGAAGGCGGTCACCACCAGGAAGGACAGCGCGAAGCTGATGTTCTCCAGCCACGGCCCCTGGTAGAACCGGCTGACGATCTCGCGCATGTGCGGCGTCAGGGCCGGCTCGCCGACCACGCCGCCGAGGATGGCCACCGCGTTGAGCCCGATCTGCACCACGGTGAAGAAGTTGCCCGGCTGCGCCTGCAGCGCCAGCACCCGGTCGGCATTGGCATCGCCGTCCTTGGACATCATCTCCAGGCGGATCTTGCGGGAAGCGGCGATGGAGATCTCGGCGCAGGAGAGGAAGGCGCTGATCACCACCAGAAGCAGGATCAGCAAAAAGCTGGTGAAAATGCTCATATTGTTCTTGTCTCTTTGATTCGACGCCCCATTTTCTCGCGCAACGGGGAGAAAACGCAAATCGCGGGGGAAACAAGCCCCGCGCTGCGGATGCGCCGCCGCCGCCGGCAAGCCATCCGCACCGCCAGCGCGGCCCCGGCCTTGTAAAATACCGGCCGACATCCCCAAACAACCGATATCGCCCCAAGTCCGCCCCGCCATGGCCGCCACTCCCCTGTACAAACAGTTCGCCGACCAGCTGGCGGCCTCCATCCGTGACGGCGTGCTGCGCCCGGGCGAGCGCATCGCCTCGGTGCGCATCGCCAGCCAGCAGCACAAGCTCAGCGTGACCACCGTGGTACGGGCCTACGAACTGCTGGAAAGCCGCGGCATCATCGAAAGCCAGCCGCAGTCCGGCTACTTCGTGCGCGAGCAGGCGCCCTCAGGCGACAAGCCGCCAGCCAGGCGCAACGCGCGCGATGCGCACGACGACCATCCGGCCTACCAGCAATCCACCGAAGTCGATGTGAGCCGGCTGGTGCTGGCCACCCTGAAGACCATCCAGCAAGACGGCACCGTGCCGCTGGGTTCGCCCTACCCCAACCCGGCGCTGTTCCCCTCGCAGCGGGTAGCCCAGTATGCCGGCAAGATCATGCGCGACGCCAGCCAGTCCAGCGTGTTCGACGACCTGCCTCCGGGCCACCCCGACCTGCTGCGGCAGATCGCGCGGCGCTACCTGGAAAACGGCCTGAAGGTCGATCCCGAGGAAATCGTAGTGACGGTCGGCGCCACCGAGGCGATCAACCTGTGCCTGCAGGCGGTGGCGCGCCCCGGCGACACCATCGCGGTGGAAACGCCGACCTTCTACGCCATGCTGCACGCAATCGAGCGCCTTGGCATGCGGGCACTGGAGATTCCCACCGACCCGCAGCGCGGCATCGATGTCGGCGCACTGGAAGCGCTCATGCAAACGCAGCCGGTGGCGGCCTGCATGGTGATGCCCAACTTCCAGAACCCGCTCGGTTTCCAGATGCCCGACAGCGAGAAGGAAAAGCTGGTACGGCTGGCCGAGCGGCACCGGATGCCGCTGATCGAAAACGCCGTCTACAGCGAGCTGTACTACGGCAATGCCCACCCTTCCTCGCTCAAGAACTACGACCGCGAAGGCCTGGTACTGCATTGCTCTTCGTTCTCCAAAAGCCTGACCTCGGCCTACCGCATCGGCTGGGCCATGCCCGGCCGCTATCGCGCGCAGGTGGAAAAGCTCAAGTTCCTCAATACCCTGACCACGCCCACCGCGCCGCAACGGGCGATCGCCGAATACCTGACGCAAGGCGGCTACGAGCGCCACCTGCGCCGGGTGCGCCGCACCTTCGCGCAGCAGCGCGACCTGATGCGGCATTTCGTGCTGCGCTTCTTCCCGGAGGGCACGCAAGTGTCGAAACCGGAAGGCGGCTATGTGCTATGGGTGGAATTGCCCGGGAAGGTGGATGCGATGGAGCTGTACCGGCGCTGCCTGGCGCTGGGCATCACGGTGGCGCCGGGCCGCATCTTCGCGGCGACCAACCGCTACGGCCATTTCATCCGGCTGAACTACAGCTATCCGTGGTCGCGCGAGACCGAGCAGGCTTTGAAACTGGTGGGGAAACTGGTGCAGGAATTATCGGCCTAGGCTACTCAAATACCCGTCGCCCCGGCCTTCGTCAGGACGACGGGTCGGGCGGCGGCAACAACTGCACGCTCCCCGTGCCGTCTTCATTCAACTCGACCCGGACCACGCCCGCCTCTTCCAGCGCGGAAAGAAAACGCCGCAGCGTGCTCATGCGCAACTGCGTGCGCTTGGACAGCCGCGCCAGCGACAGCGGCGCGCCGCCGCTGCGCTCATGGTCGGCTTGCAGCTCGCCGATGATGGCGAGCACTTCCGGCGGCAAGCCGTCTTCTGCTTCCATCGGAATCAGGCCACGTCCGGCTGCAGCGCCGAGCGCGACAGCAGCACCGGAATGGATTTGGAAGTCGGCGTGCGCGCCCGGTCGGCAAAGCTCTCCAGCGGCACCAGCGGATTGGTTTCCGGGTAGTAGCTGCCGATGCAGCCGCGCGGGATATCGTATTCCACCAGCAGGAAACCGTCGGCGCGGCGCTCCACGCCATCGTCCCACACGCTCACCATGTCGACCCATTCGCCGTGCTTGAAGCCCAGCATCTTCAGGTCTTCCGGGTGGATGAAGACCACCCGGCGCTGGCCGAACACGCCGCGGTAGCGGTCGTCCATGCCATAGATGGTGGTGTTGTACTGGTCGTGCGAACGCGTGGTCATCAGCGTCATCAGCTTCTCGCCGTGGATCTTGCGGGCGCGGTGGATCGGCGTGTCCTTGGGGATGGGATGGACGATGAAGTTGGCGCGGCCGGTATCGGTCTTCCACACGCGCTCGCGCGAAGCCACGCCCAGGTGGAAGCCGCCCGGATGGGCGATGCGCTCGTTGTAGCCCTTGAAGGCGTCGTACACCTTCTCGATGGCGTCGCGGATGCGCGCGTAATCCTCGGCGTACCACAGCCAGTCGATCTTCTTGCCGTTGCTGCGCGACTTCATGGTGGCTTCGGCCATGTGGGCCACGATCGCGGTTTCCGACATCAGGTCGGGCGACGCCGGCTTGTTGATGCCGTAGGAGACGTGAACCATGCTCATCGAGTCTTCCACCGTCACGCCTTGCGGACCGGACTTCTGCATGTCGATCTCGGTGCGGCCCATGGTCGGCAGGATCAGCGCATCCTTGCCGTGCACCAGGTGGCTGCGGTTGAGCTTGGTGGTGATGTGCACGGTCAGGTTGCACGAGCGCATCGCCTCGAAGGTGCGATGGGTATCGGGCGTGGCCATGGCGAAGTTGCCGCCCAGGCCGATGAAGACCTTGGTACGGCCTTCCAGCATCGCCATCACCGAACCCACGGTGTCGTTGCCGTGGTGGCGCGGCGCCTTGAATTCGAAAACCTGTTCGAGGCGGTCGAGGAAGGCCGCGGTCGGCTTTTCGTCGATGCCCACGGTGCGGTCGCCCTGCACGTTGGAATGGCCGCGCACCGGGCACAGGCCGGCGCCGGGGCGGCCGATGTTCCCGCGCAGCATCATCATGTTCGACAGCAGCTGGATCGCGCCCACCGCATGCTTGTGCTGGGTCAGGCCCATGCCCCAGGTGGCAATGACTGCCTTGCCTTTCACGTACACCTGGGTCAGCTTTTCGATGTCCTCGCGCGATACGCCCGACTCGCCGATGATGTCGTCCCAGCTTTCGGCGCGCACGTCGGCGGCGAACGCGTCGAAGCCGGCGGTGTGCTCTTCGATGAACTTGACGTCCAGCACGCGCTCGCGCCCGGCGGCGACGGCTTCGTCATCCAGCTCGATGGTGCGCTTGATGACGCCCTTGATCAGCGCCAGGTCACCGCCCAGCTTGGGGCGGATGAACATGGAGCTGATCTGGGTGCTGCCCAGCGTCAGCATCTCGACCTTGCTTTGCGGGTCGGCGAAGCGTTCCAGGCCGCGCTCCTTCAGCGGGTTGATGGAAACGATGGCGGCGCCGCGCTTGGACGCATGGCGCAGCTCGCCCATCATGCGCGGGTGATTGGTGGCCGGGTTCTGGCCGAACAGCAGCAGCGTGTCGCACAGGTCGAAGTCGTCCAGCAGCACCGTGCCCTTGCCGATGCCGACCGTGCCCGGCAGGCCGACGCTGGTCGGTTCGTGGCACATGTTGGAACAGTCGGGGAAATTGTTGGTGCCATACTGGCGCACGAACAGCTGGAACAGGAACGCCGCTTCGTTGCTGGCGCGGCCGGAGACGTAGAAGTCGGCCATGTTCGGATCGGGCAAGGCATTGAGATGCTTGCCGATCAGCTCGAACGCATCCTGCCAGTCGATCTTGCGGTATTTGTCGGTGGCGGCGTCGTACACCATCGGATGGGTCAGGCGTCCGTGCTCTTCCAGTTCGTAGTCCGACTGTTCCATCAGCTCGGCCACGGTATGCTGCTCGAAGAACTCGGGCGTGACGCGCTTCTTGGTGGCTTCGGCGGCCACCGCCTTGACGCCGTTTTCGCAGAATTCGAAAGTGGAAGTATGTTCGCGGTCCGGCCAGGCGCATCCGGGGCAGTCGAAACCGTCAGGCTGGTTCTGCGACAGCAAGGTGCGGATGCCCTTGCCGTCTGCCACGTGTTCCTTGACCAGGTTCAGCGCCACATACTTCAGCGCGCCCCAGCCGCCTGCTGGTTGCTTGTACTGCTCGATTCTCGGTTTTGCCATAGCTCGGTGCGAACGGATTGATTGCAGAATGGCCGAGTCTAGGGCAGGCGGCGCCGCGGCTGCATGTACAGTCGCCGCCATGCCGGCAGAGTACAGTGCGCCCAGTGCGCCGGATTACCCTCCTCACTCGTCCAGCGGCAGCGCCAGGGTTTCCTTGATTTCCTCCATCACCACGTAGCTCTTGGACTGCGCCGCACCCGGCAACTGCAGCAGGATATCGCCCAGCAGCTTGCGGTATTCGGCCATGCCGCGGATGCGCGCCTTGATCAGGTAATCGAAATCGCCCGAGACCAGATGGCATTCCTGTACCTCGGGAATGCGCAGCACCTCGCGCCGGAACTGCTCGAACATGTTGCCCGACTTGTGGTTCAGCGTGATCTCGACGAACACCAGCAGGGTCGCCCCCAGCGACTCGGGATTGATGCGCGCGTAATAGCCGCTGATCACGCCGTCACGCTCCATGCGCCGCACCCGTTCGATGCAGGGCGTGACCGACAGGCCGACCTGCTCGCCCAGCTCCTTCATGGAAATGCGCCCGTCCTTCTGCAGGACGGCGAGGATGCGGTGGTCGAGCTTGTCGAGGGTGCGGATCGATTGCTGCTGGGTTCTCATGGGTTTCCTTGCTGATTTCCTGCTGATTTTCTTGTTATAGCGATTTTTACATTATTTATTACTGATTCAATCAATAAATACGCGAACAAACACTACATATTCATCAATATCATAGAGAAATATTCTAATCATCAAGCTGTTTCATAGCAGATATCTATTCAACGGGAGGGTTGTCATGCGCGTCGTCATTCTCGGAAGCGGTGTCATCGGCGTCACCAGCGCCTGGTACCTGGCCAAGGCCGGCCACGAAGTCACCGTGCTGGAACGCCAGGACGGCCCTGCGCTGGAAACCTCGTTCGGCAACGCCGGCCAGATCTCGCCCGGCTACGCCTCGCCCTGGGCCGCGCCCGGCATCCCGCTCAAGGCCATCAAGTGGATGTTCCAGGAACACGCCCCGCTGGCCATCCGCCCCGACGGCACGCTGCGCCAGCTGCGCTGGATGTGGCAGATGCTGCGCAACTGCAACGCCGCCAGCTACGCGGTCAACAAGGAACGCATGGTGCGCCTGGCCGAATACAGCCGCGACTGCTTCCGCGACCTGCGCGCCGACACCGGCATCCCCTATGAAGGCCGCCAGCAAGGCACGCTGCAACTGTTCCGCTCGCAGGAACAGCTGGATGGCGCCGCCAAGGACATCGCCGTCCTCGAAGAAGCCGGCGTGCCGTATGAACTGCTCTCCTCCGCGCAACTGGAACGCGCCGAACCGGCGCTGGCCAAGGTGCGCGGCAAGCTGGCCGGCGGCCTGCGCCTGCCCAACGACGAAACCGGCGACTGCCAACTGTTCACCACCCGCCTGGCGGCGATGGCGCAGGAACTGGGCGTGAAGTTCCGCTACGGCGTGGACATCGACGCGCTGGCCATGGCCGGCGGCAAGATCGCCGGCGTGGTGTGCGGCAAGGAACTGGTGCAGGCCGACTCCTATGTGGTGGCGCTCGGCTCCTACTCGCCGCAACTGCTGCGCGACGTGCCGGCGTTGCCGGAGATTCCGGTCTATCCGCTCAAGGGCTACTCGATCACGGTGCCGATCGTCAATGCCGCCGCCGCGCCGGTGTCGACCATCCTGGACGAGACCTACAAGATCGCCGTCACCCGCTTCGACGACCGCATCCGCGTGGGCGGCATGGCGGAAATCGTCGGCTACGACAAGACCCTGCGCGCCAAGCGCCGCGCCACGCTGGAAATGGTGGTCAACGACCTGTTCCCGGGCGCCGGCGACACCGCGCAAGCCACCTTCTGGACCGGCCTGCGCCCGATGACGCCGGACGGCACACCGGTGGTCGGCGCCACGCCGGTTTCCAACTTGTACATCAACACCGGTCACGGCACGCTGGGCTGGACCATGTCGTGCGGTTCGGGCCAACTGCTGTCGGACCTGATTTCGGGCCGTCGCCCTGCCATCGCTTCCGAAGACCTCTCGGTGGCGCGCTACATGGGCGACCAGGGCCGTAGCCACTCGCCGCGCCTGGCCGGCGCCTGAACGGCGCTGCGACAAACACCAGTCTTCTTCTGCTCCCTCGCAGAACGGTTGGCCGGAGTGCTATGCGCTCCGGCCTTTTTTCTTGCGCGCCGCCCAAAAACAACACGGCCGGGGAAAGGAAGCATCACGCTTCCCCTCACCCGGCCGTGCGGTGCACGCTGGCTTAAAAGTCAGGCCGCAGCGGGTGCAACCTCCACCTTTTGCATCTTCGGCAGGAACGCCGCCAGCAAGCCGATCAGCGGCAGGAAGGCGCACACCTGGTAGACGAAGTAGATATCGGTCAGGTCGGCCAGCTTGCCCAGCAAGGCCGCGCCGATGCCGCCCATGCCGAATGCGAAGCCGAAGAATAGCCCCGATACGGTGCCGATCTTGCCCGGCATCAGTTCTTGCGCGAACACCAGGATGGCCGAGAATGCCGAAGCCAGGATCAGGCCGATGATCACCGACAGCACGCCGGTCCAGAACAGGTTGGCATAAGGCAGTATCAGCGTGAACGGCGCCACGCCCAGGATCGATGCCCAGATCACCGCCTTGCGGCCGATGCGGTCACCGATCGGGCCGCCGGCCACGGTGCCGACCGCTACCGCGAACAGGAAGACGAACAGGTGGATCTGCGCATCCTGCACCGACAACTGGAACTTGCTGATCAGGTAGAAGGTGAAGTAGCTCGACAGGCTGGCCATGTAGAAGTACTTGGAAAAGATCAGCAGCAGCAGGATGCCTACCGCCTGCGTGACCTTGCTCTTGGGCAGCGGCACATAGGCCGGCCCCTTCTTCTTGGCCTTGCCTTTGGCCGCGCTGTGTTGGCGCGCATACCAATGGCCGATCTGGCGCAGCACGACGATCGCCACCAGCGCCGCGATCGAGAACCAGGCGATGCTGGCCTGGCCGCCTGGAATGATGATCCACGCCGCCAGCAGCGGCCCCATGGCGCTGCCGGCGTTGCCGCCTACCTGGAACAGCGACTGCGCCAAGCCATGCCGTCCGCCCGACGCCATGCGCGCCACGCGCGAGGCTTCCGGATGGAACACCGATGAGCCGGTGCCCACCAGCGCCGCCGCCAGCAGCAGCACGCCGAAGTTGGGCGCCACCGACAGCAGCAGCAGGCCGCACAGCGTCGAGCCCATGCCCACGGCCAGCGAATACGGTTTCGGGTGCTTGTCGGTGTACAGGCCGACCAGCGGCTGCAGCAGAGAAGCGGTGACCTGGAAGGTCAGCGTGATCAAACCGACCTGGGCGAAACTGAGATGGAAATTGCCCTTCAACAGCGGATAGATCGCCAGCAGCAGCGACTGGATCATGTCGTTGAGGAAGTGCGAGAAGCTGATCGCGCCGAGTACGCGGAAGCCGGTTTTCTCGGCCGGCTGCGGAGCCGATGAGGGCGGCATGGACGGCGGACTGTCCGGCACGTTGTCGAGTGCTGTCTCCATAGTCATTATTGGTGTTCCTGCAAGATGGGATGACTCCGCCGGAAAGCCGCTCAGGCTTTGGATCGGAGGGGAAGCCGCAATTTTATGCCTGTCGGCGCGACTTGTCTTTTGGCGCCCCAATTTGGGCCTGATGCCTCAGCGCGCGCGCCGGAATGTCAGGTTGTAGCGGCAGCGTCCGGTCAACGGATGCTCGCCCTCGGCCAGCGTATCGACGCCATGGAACAGCAGCCGCGCCGGCCCGCCCCACACCACCACATCCCCGCTCTCCAGCCGCATGCGGCGCGGTCGTTCGCTGCGTTCCATGCCGCCGAACAGGAAGGTGGCCGGCAAGCCGAGCGACACCGAGACGATAGGCTGCGCCATGTCGATCTCGTTCTTGTCCTGATGCAGCGACATGCGCGCGCCGGGTTCGTAACGATTGACCAGGCAGGCATCCGGATCGAAGCCGGCGAAGCCGGCCTCCTGCGCCGCCTGCGCGGCCAGCTGCGCAAACGCCGCCGGCATCGCGGGCCAGGGTTGCCCGGAAAGCGGATCCTCATGCTGGTAACGGTAGCCACGGCGATCCGTCACCCAGCCGTATTGCCCGCAATTGCTCATCGCCACCGACATGCGGAAACCGCCCGGCGTCTGCATGTGGCGCAATGGCGATTGTTCAATGACCATTTCAATGGCTTGCACCAATTCCCGCGCTTGCTCCGCTGCGAATGCGCGCAGCAGCACCGCCCCTTGCGTGATCGGCTCACGGGCAGGCTGCGCGGGAAGATCGCTGAACAGGTCCAGGGTCATGGTTTGGCGGCGCGTTCCTTCTCCAGCAATGCTTGCTTACGCTCCACGCCCCAACGATAGCCGGAGAGCGAGCCGTCCAGCCGCACGATGCGGTGGCAAGGAATCAGCAAGGCGATCTCGTTATTGGCGCAGGCGCTGGCCACGGCGCGCACCGCCGCCGGACTGCCGATGCGTTCGGCCAATGCGGAATAACTCAGGGTGACGCCCGGCGGGATGCTGCGCAATGCCTGCCACACGCGCTGCTGGAAGGCCGTGCCGCGCACATCCAGCGGCAAATCCAGCCCGCGCTCCGGCGCCTCGATAAAGCCCAGCACCTGCGCCAGCATCTGCTCGAATTCGACGTCGCCGCCCACCAGCTCGGCCTTGGGGAAACGGTCCTGCAGCTCGCGCACCAGCACCTCCGGATCGTCGCCCAGCGTGACTGCGCAAATGCCCTTGGCGGTGGCCGCCACCAGCAAGGCGCCCAGCCAGCACTGCGCCACCGCGAAACGGATGCGCTCGCCGCTGCCGCCCTGGCGATAGGCGCTGGGCTTCATGCCCAGCCGTTCGCCGGTCTGTTCATAAAAGCGGCCGCTGGAATTGAAGCCGGCGTCATACATCGCCTCGGTCACGCTGGCGCTGCCCGGCAGGCGGCTGCGCATGCGCTCGGCGCGCTGGCCGTCGGCATAGGCCCTGGGCGTGACGCCGGTGTGCGCCTTGAACAGGCGATGGAAATGGTAGCGGCTCAGCCCCACCGCGTCGGCCAGTTCTTCAAGCGGCAGCGGCGCATCGGCTTGCTCGATCAGGCGGCAGGCTTGCGCCACCGCCTGCGCCTGGCGCTCCTCCAATGAAGGCTGGTCGGGCTTGCAGCGCTTGCAGGCGCGGAAACCGGCGGCCTCGGCGGCGGCGCAACTGGCATGGAAGGCGACATTCTTGCGCAAGGCCGGACGCGCCCCGCACGAAGGCTTGCAATACACGCCGGTGCTGTGCACCGAATAATAGAATTGGCCGTCGGCCGCCTTGTCGCGGCGCTGCACGGCTTGCCAGCGGGCGTCGTCATCGGCATAGGCAGGCGCCGCCGCATCCGGCATGGGCGGAACGGTCTTGACGCTGCGGGTGGAATGTCGGGTAGCCATGGTATGCATGATGCGCTCCTTTGATCGCGACTGGTAATGCATGCAGTCTACGAAGCGCCAGGGCCTGCCGCACTCCGGCGCTTGCTTTCAAATTCGCGCCCAGGGATTTACTGTGAAAACCGGATGCGCTGGCGCGATTTCACCGGCTGCATCACATGTTCCAGCGGCAGTTCGTGCGATTGCTTGACCTTCTTCAGGGTGATGTTGGACTTCACGTTGGTGACCCCGGGCAGGCGCAGCAACTGGGTCATCATGAATTCGGAAAAGCTCGCCAGGTCGGGCGCCACGATGCGCAGGATATAATCCGCCTCGCCGGTGATGGAAAAGCACTCGATCACCTCCGGCATGCCTTCCACCGATTTCTCGAACAGTTCGCCGCGGGTTTCTCCCTGGCGGTCCAGTGTCACGGTAGTGAAGGCGGTCACCCCCAGGCCGACCACGGCGGCATCGAGCACGGCGGTATAGCGCTCGATCACATGGGCTTCTTCCAGCCGCTGCACGCGGCGGCTGATCTGCGAAGTGGACAGGTGCACCTTCTGCCCCAGGGCGCTGTTGGTGATGTGTCCGTCGCGCTGCAGCTCGGTCAGCAAGGCGAGGTCGTAGCGGTCGACGTTGATGATGCTCATATCTCTCTCCAAAATCCCAATTTAAGAATTATTTGTGCATATTATCGACCATATCGCGCAAAAAACAATCACATATTGCGTCAATGGCACAATAAAATCCCAGCATGAGCCGGCGATATCGCGGTTCTCCCTTTAAAACACAGAGGATCAGCCTGCCGCACCCGCCAATCCATGCCGAAATGGCAAGCATGGCGTCCCGCGATCCGGGAAAGGCAAGCGCGGCGACCGATCCGCCCCGACACGAGGAGACAACTCATGGGCCACGCAGAAAGCAATCTCACCTCCGCCGCAAAACCGCAGGACCTGTTCGACAATCCGATGGGCACCGACGGTTTCGAGTTCGTCGAATACGCCGCGGCCGACACCAGCGCCATCTCCTCCGTGCTGGAACTGATGGGCTTCATCGCCGTGGCGCGCCACCGCTCCAAGAACGTCACCCTGTACCGCCAGGGCCAGATCAACTTCATCCTCAACGGCGAACCCGACAGCAGCGCCGCCGCCTTCGCCAAGGTGCACGGCGCCTCGGTCAACGCCATGGCGTTCCGCGTCAAGGACGCGGCCTACGTCTACAAGCGCGCGCTGGAACTGGGCGCCGAAGGCGTGCAAGCCAAGCTGGGGCCGATGGAGCTGAACATCCCGGCCATCCGCGGCATCGGCGGCTCGCTGCTGTACCTGGTGGACCGCTACGGCGACAACGGCTCGATCTATGACGTCGACTTCCAGTTCCTGCCCGGCGTCGACCGTAATCCCAAGGGCGTGGGCCTGACCTATATCGACCACCTGACCCACAACGTGGTGCGCGGCGCGATGGATACCTGGTCGTCGTTCTACACACGCCTGTTCAACTTCCGCGAGATCAAGTACTTCGACATCGAAGGCAAGATGACCGGCCTGAAGTCGCGCGCCATGACCAGCCCCTGCGGCAAGATCCGCATCCCGATCAACGAGAGCGCCGACGACAAGTCGCAGATCGAGGAATTCATCAAGCAGTACAACGGCGAAGGCATCCAGCACATCGCGCTGGGCACCGACGACATCTACCAGACCGTGCGCAACCTGCGCAGCCGCGGCGTGCCGCTGCAGGACACCATCGCCACCTATTACGACCTGGTCGAGCGCCGCATCCCCGGCCACGGCGAAGACCTGGAAGCGCTGCGCGAACTGAAGATCCTGATCGACGGCGCCCCCACCGCCGGCCAGGGCCTGCTGCTGCAGATCTTCACGCAGAACGTGATCGGCCCGGTGTTCTATGAAATCATCCAGCGCAAGGGCAACGACGGTTTCGGCGAAGGCAACTTCAAGGCCCTGTTCGAATCGATCGAGCTCGACCAGATGCGCCGCGGCGTGATCTGACCCGCCATCCTGCGCGGAAAAGCAAAGCGAGGCTGATGCCTCGCTTTTTTCATCCCAGGTAAATTTCAGGATTTGCGCTAAAGAAATTCCGGCCCGCGTCGTAACCGCATACAAGAACCCACTGAGGGCTCTGTTTGGCTGCGTCTTTGATCAGGGGCTGGAACTTTCATGACCGTTGTTTCCCAATTCGCCGAATCCGCCGATACGCTCGACAGCGATCCTTCCGAACTGGTCGCGCAACTGAACAACCGCATCGTGCTCCTGCAGCAGCAAATGCAGTCCCTGAACCGGTTCCCGGCCAACAAGGACGCCAAGCGGCAGCGCAGCATCCTGCAGCAGCAGATCCGCGCCTTGTACCAACAGATCTTCCTGCGGGAGCAGCAACATAGCGCCAGCCGCCAGCGCGGCGAAAACTACCTGAGCATGGCATTGTCAGTGGCAGCCCATGCCGCGCATGCGCGTCACCGCAAACTGGGCGCAGCCGGCTGACCTTGCCCTCTTGTCCATGAAAAAAGCGATCCCCGGGATCGCTTTTTTGTTTTGCGCGGCGCCTTTATCGCGTGTGATAGCGGATACGCGAAACGCTCACCAGACAAGCCGCCCCGGCCAGCAGGGCCGCGCCCCACAGCACCAGCGCATACGGCGCCGACGACAGCGTCAGCAGCAGCGCCACCATCGACGCGCCGACGGTCTGGCCGGCCAGGCGCGCAGTACCGAGCATGCCGCTGGCGCCGCCGGTGCGCGAACGCGGCGCCGCACTGATCAGGGTACGGTTGTTGGGCGACTGGAACAGGCCGAAACCGAAGCCGCAGAGCGCGAACAGCAGCACGATCGTGACATCCGATGTCGTCGGCTCCAACGTCAGCAGCGACAGCAAACCGATGCACATGATGCCCATGCCGACGCCGCCCAGCAGCCCTGCCGACATGCGATCCGACAGCTTGCCCGCCGGCGCGCCGGTCAGCGCCACCGCAATCGGCCACGCCGTCAGCAACAGGCCGGCGTGCGCCGCGCTCATGCCCAGGTGGTTCTGCAGCATGAAAGGCAGCATCACGAAGGTCGCCATCTGCGCCGCGAACGAGCAGAAGGAGGTGCCGATCGACAATGCGAACAAGGGGATACGCAGCAAATCCAGCGGCAGCATGGGAGCGGTGGTGGACTGCAGCTTCAGCAGCAAGACCAGGCTGAGCGCCGTCAGCAGCGCGCACAGCGCCACCACGCCCCAACCCTGCACGTGGCCGACCGCATCCACCGTGTACAGCAGGAAACCGACGAACACCATGCACACCAGCGCACTGGTCCGGTCGTACTTGCGCCTGGACAGCGGATTGAACGGCAACGCCTTCCAGCCGATCGCCAGCGCGGCAATGCCCAGCGGGATATTGATCAGGAACAGCCAGTGCCAGGAAGCGAAATGCAGGATGAACCCCGCCACGGTCGGCCCCAGCGCATTGGCGGTGCCGGCCACCAGCGCGTTGTAGCCGATCGCGCGGCCCAGCAGCCGGGTCGGGTAGATGAAGCGGATCAGCGCGGTATTCACGCTCAGGATGCCGGCCGCGCCAATGCCTTGCAGCACCCGCGCCAGGCTCAGCTGCAACATGTCGCCGGCGGCCGCGCAGGCCAGCGAGGCCACGGTGAACAGCACCAGCCCCATCAGGTAGACCCGGCGGTAGCCGGCCACTTCCCCCAGCGAAGCCAGCGGCAGCAGGCATACCGCCATGGCGATCTGGTAGCTGTTGATGATCCAGATGGCATCGGCATCGGTCGCCCGCAGGTCGTGCGCGATGGCCGGCAAGGCCAGGTTGGCGATGGAGCCGTCCATCACCGCGATGACCACCGCCAGCACCACGGCGGCGATGGCCAGGATGCGTTGCTTGCCGGGTAAGCCGTCGGCGTCCGGCATCGGGCCGCTATTGGTCTTTGCTTGCACGTCTTGTTCCTGTCTGGCCGCGCCCGCGGGCGCGATGAAAGGCCGTCATCCTATCACCGGACGGCCCGGCCGAGGCCAAGCGCCTCATGCGCGCAGTGGGGAAAAGCGGGTCACGCCCCAGGATTCTCAGGGCGGGTTCAAACAGGTGGCGGGATATTTTCAAAACTGAAACATCGGCTTGGGAGGGACAAGACCGGCTGGTACGCCAGGGAAACTGCCTGGAAATGATCCTCCGGCAACAATTTGGAGCGGACCAACGGCATCGGCGCCAACGCCGATGGCGTCACTGGAAGGCCGAAATCGGCGTCAGTTTCTTGCCGCGCGGGATGTTGAATTTGCTCCTCGGACCGTACCACTTGTTCCACAAGGCATCGATCTCGCCGGACTTCTCCAGGTTAACCAGCGCGGCGTTGACCGCCGCCAGCAATGCCGGCTCGCCCTTCTTCACGCCCATCGCGGTCGGCTCCCACGACAGGGCCCCTTCGACGAACCTGAATTTGCCGTCGGAGTCGTTGACGAAACGGATAGCCAACGGCTGCGACAAGGCCAGCCCGTCAACCTTGTTCTGCGCCAGCGCCAGGAAGGATGCGGCCGTATCCGGATAGGCCTGGACATGCGCTTTGGGCAGCATGCGCCGCGCCGCCTGCTCAGGCGTGGAATTGCGGTTGGCGCTGATGCGCTTGCCCGCCAGGTCGGGGATCCGGTTGATGCCGGAATCGCTGCGCACGATCACGCGGATCGGGGTCTGGTAATGGGAGGCGGTGAAATCGATCTGGCGGGCGCGCTCGCGCGTATAGCCCAGCGCCGCCACCACCAGGTCGGCATTGCCCTGCATCAGCGCGGGCAGGCGCCCCTCCACCGTCACGTCCTTGTGCTCCATCTTCACTCCCAGCTGGTGCGCGACGGCGTTGCACATGTCGACGTCGAAACCAACCACCTGGCGCGTCTGCGGATCGGGGAAGCCGAGCGGCTCGTTGTTGTTCAGCGTGGCGCAGACCAGTGTGCCGCGCGCCTTGATGTCGGCCAGGCGGTCGGCATGCGCCAAGGAGGAAAAAGCCAGCAAGGCAGCCAATGCCGCCGCGCCCATGCCGGTTTTCTTGATGCGCCCCGAAATCATTGCCCGCGTCTCCCTGAAATGAACCGAGAGCATAGCGTGAAACAAAGCCGGATGCCATGCCCGCGGAGGGGCCGGGCGCTCACCGCGCCGGCATCCCAAAGGCAGAAAAAAAGCGCATCCGAAGATGCGCTTTCCATCCTTGCCGGCAAGAACGATCAGCCATGCCCGAGGTAAGCCTTGCGCACATCGCTGTTGGCCAGCAGGTTGGCGCCGGTATCGTGCAGCACCACGTGGCCGTTCTCCAGCACGTAGCCGCGGTCGGCCACGCCCAGCGCCTTGTTGGCGTTCTGCTCGACCAGGAACACCGTCACCCCGCTCTCGCGGATGGTGCGGATGATCTCGAAGATCTGCGCGATCACCAGCGGCGCCAGGCCCAACGTCGGCTCGTCCAGCAGCAGCAGGCGCGGACGGCTCATCAGCGCGCGGCCGATAGCCAGCATCTGCTGCTCGCCGCCGGACATGGTGCCGGCGCGCTGCGCAGCCCGCTCCTTCAGGCGCGGGAACAGGCCGAAGACGTAATCGATGCCTTCTTCGATCTCGCTGTCCTTGGCGAAGAAAGCGCCCATCTTGAGGTTTTCCAGCACCGTCAGGCTGGGGAACACGCGGCGGCCTTCCGGCGAGATCGCCATCCCCAGGCGCATGATCTCGTGCGTGGGCAATTGCGTGATGTCGCGCCCTTCGAAGAGGATACGGCCGCTCGACGCGCGCGGACGGCCGCACAGCGTCATCAGCAGCGTGGTCTTGCCGGCGCCGTTGGCGCCGATCAGCGTCACGATCTCGCCCTTCTCCACGTTCAGGGACACGCCATGCAGCGCCTCGATGGCGCCGTAGTGGGTATGCACCTTGTCAAACTGCAGCATCATTCTTCTCCCAGGTAAGCCTTGATCACGCGCTCGTCGCTGCGCACCTGCTCCGGCGTGCCGATGACGATGGGCTTGCCGTGCTCCATCACCAGGATGCGGTCGGAGATGCCCATGATCAGGCTCATGTCGTGTTCGATCAGCAGCACCGCCACGCCATCCTCGCGGCGCAGGCGGTCGATCAGTTCGCTCAGCTCCTGCTTCTCGTGCGGGTTGAGGCCGGCGGCCGGCTCGTCCAGCAGCAACAGGCGCGGCCGGGTGATCATGCAGCGCGCGATCTCGACGCGCCGCTGCAGGCCGTAGGACAGGGTTCCGGCCTCGCGGTTGGCCAGCGCGGTCAGCCCCAGGCGATCAAGCCAGTAGGCGGCCCGCTGCAGCGCTTCCTTCTCGGACTTGCGGTAGGCCGGCGTCTTCAGCAGGCCAGACAGCAGGTTGGTGTTGACCTGGTGGTGTTGCGCCACCAGCAGGTTTTCCACCACCGTCATCGACTTGAACAGGCGGATGTTCTGGAAGGTGCGCACCAGCCCTTGCTGCGCCACCTGGTGACTGGGCTGGCGGGCGATCGAGGCGCCATCCAGGACGATATCGCCCGAGGTCGGCTGGTAGAAGCCGCTGATGCAGTTGAAGACGGTGGTCTTGCCGGCGCCGTTGGGGCCGATGATGGCGAAGACTTCCTTGTCCTTCACCGACAGCGACACGCCGTCCACGGCCAGCAGGCCGCCGAAGCGCATCGACAGGCCGGAGACTTCCAGCAGGTTTTTCACTTGGTCACTCATTGCGGCAGCTCCACATGCGGACGGGTGGCAGGCAGCAGCCCTTGCGGACGCCACATCATCATCAGCACCATCACCAGGCCGAAGATCAGCATGCGGTACTCGGCGAAGCTGCGCGCCAGTTCCGGCAGCACGGTCAGCAGGATGGCGGCCAGGATCACGCCCAGCTGCGAACCCATGCCGCCCAGCACCACGATGGCCAGGATCAGCGCCGACTCGATGAAGGTGAAGGATTCCGGCGTCACCAGGCCCTGGCGCGCCGCGAAGAAGGAACCGGCCAGGCCGGCGAAGGCCGCGCCCAGCGTGAAGGCCGAGAGCTTGACCTTGGTCGGGTTGATGCCCAGCGAACGGCAGGCGATCTCGTCTTCGCGCAACGCCTCCCAGGCGCGGCCCATCGGCATGCGCAGCAGGCGGCTGGTGACGAAGTAGGTGAACAGCACCATCAGCAGCGCCAGGAAGTACAGGAAGATCACCATATGGCCGCCCTGGTACTCCAGGCCCAGCAACTGGTGGAAGGTGGTGCCGCCCTCGGTGAGCGGATTGCGCGCCATCGCCACGCCGAACACGGTCGGCTTGGGGATGCCGGAGACGCCATCCGGGCCGCCGGTCAGGCTGGTCATGTTGTTGAGCAGCAGGCGGATGATCTCGCCGAAGCCCAGCGTCACGATGGCCAGGTAGTCGCCGCGCAGGCGCAGCACCGGGAAGCCCAGCAGGAAACCGAACAGCGCCGACATGGCCGCCGCCAGCGGCACGCACTCCCAGAAGCTCAGGCCGAAATACTGGTTCAGCAGCGCGTAGGTGTAGGCGCCCACCGCATAGAAGCCGACGTAGCCGAGGTCAAGCAAGCCGGCGAAACCGACCACGATGTTCAGGCCCAGGCCCAGCACCACATAGATCAGCGCCAGCGTCATCACGTCGACATAGCCGCGCGAACCGAAGAACGGCCACACCAGCGCCACCACCAGCAGCAGCGACACGGCGGCGCGCTGGCTGCGCGGCTGCAGGCGCGGCAGCGACGGCAGCTTGATGCCGGCCGAAGTGCGCGACAGCGCCGGCTTGAGCATCTGGAACACGAACACCGCCAGCATGGCCACCAGCACCGGCGTCCAGTGGGTGTTCAATACCACGCGATAGCCTTCAAGCTGCAATTGCATGCCCAACAGTGGGATCGTCAATACGGCGGTAACCAGCGCCGCCGCCACGGCGTTTTTAAAAGTGACAGGCATCATGCCTCCTTGGAGATTACGTTTTCCGTCAGGCCCATGGTTCAGACCTTCTCGACATCCGGCTTGCCCAGCAGGCCGGTGGGACGGAACAGCAGGATCAGCACCAGCAGTCCGAAGGACACCACGTCCTTGTATTCCGACGGCAGGTAACCCGAGGCAAAGGTTTCGGCCAGGCCCAGCAGCACGCCGCCCAGCATCGCGCCGGGAATGCTGCCAATGCCGCCCAGCACCGCGGCGGTGAAGGCCTTGATGCCGGCGATGAAGCCGATGTAGGGATTGAGCTTGCCGATGGTCAGCGCGATCAGCACGCCGCCGACGGCCGCCAGCATCGCGCCCAGCACGAAGGTGAAGGAGATCACGCGGTTGGTGTCGATGCCCAGCAGGTTGGCCATGCCCATGTCTTCGGCGCAGGCGCGGCAGGCGCGGCCCATGCGCGAACGCGCGATGAACAGCGTCAGGGCGACCATCAGCACCAGCGTGACGCCGACGATGACCATGCGCGAATAAGGCACGGTGACGGTGAAGTCGCCGCCCATCTGGAACTCCAGCGCGCCGGAGATCAGCACCGGCACCGACATGTCGCGCGCGCCCTGGCCGATCTGCACGTAGTTCTGCAGGAAGATCGACATGCCGATGGCCGAGATCAGCGGCACCAGGCGCGGCCCGCCGCGCAGGGGCCGGTAGGCCACGCGCTCGACGGTCCAGCCGTACAGGCCGGTGACCAGCACCGACACGACCAGCGCGCCGCCCAAGAGCAGCGGCAAGGGGTAGCCGCTTTGCACGCCGATGGCCGTCAGCGTAACCAGCCCGACATAGGACGCGATCATGTAGATCTCGCCGTGGGCGAAGTTGATCATGCCGATGATGCCGTAGACCATCGTGTAGCCGATGGCGATCAGCGCATAGATCGCGCCCAGGGAAAGCCCGTTGACGAGCTGCTGGGTCAGTTGTGGGAGCAATTCATTCATAGGAGGGAAATCTGATGTGGAAATGCCCCATCCTGACAGCGATGGGGCATTTCCGGGTTTTACGTCAGTCGGTACTCGACGGCGCCAACGAGACCGTAGAACTTACTTGGCTTCGGTCTTGGTGGCGTCCTTGTGCCAGGTGTAGACGACGAAGTTGAACGACTTCAGGTCACCCTTCTTGTCGTATTCGACATTGCCGATCGGGGTCTTGAAGCTGTTGGCGTGGATATAGGCGGCCACCTTGGTCGGATCGGTCGACTTCGAGCCGGCGATGGCGTCGGCGATGATCTTCACGCCCGAGTAGGCCGGCATCTGGAACGGACCGTTCGGATCGCGCTTTTGCGCGTTGAAGGCCTTCACCAGCGCGGCGTTGGCCGGGTCGGCGGCGAAGTCGGCCGGCAGGGTCACCAGCATGCCTTCGGAGGCGGGGCCGGCGATGGCGGTGATGTCCTTGTTGCCCACGCCTTCAGGTCCCATGAACACGGCCTTGACGCCCTGCTCGCGCGCCTGGCGCATGATCAGGCCCATTTCCGGGTGGTAGCCGCCGAAGTAGACGAAGTCCACGCCTTGCGACTTGAGCTTGGTGACGATGGCGGAGTAGTCGCTGTCGCCGGCGTTGATGCCTTCAAACAGGACCACGGGCACCTTGGCCGCATCCAGCGCGGTCTTGACCGAAGTCGCCACGCCCTGGCCGTAGGACTGCTTGTCGTGCAGCACGGCGACCTTCTTCGGCTTGAGCTTCTCGATCACGTAACGGGCGGCGGCGGGACCTTGCTGGTCATCGCGGCCGATGGTGCGGAAGATGTACTTGTGCGGCTTGGCTTCGGTCAGTTGCGGTGCGGTCGCCGACGGGGTGATCATCACCACGCCTTCGTTTTCATAGATGTCCGAAGCCGGGATGGTCGAGCCCGAGCACACGTGGCCGATCACATACTTGATGCCCTGGCTGACGATCTTGTTGGCCACCGCCACGGCTTGCTTCGGTTCGCAGGCGTCGTCCATCAGCACCACTTCGAACTTGTTGCCGTTGGCGCCGCCGGCGGCATTGATCTGCTCCACGGCGGTCAGTGCACCGGCCTTGACCATGTCGCCGTACTGGGCGACGGCGCCGGTCATCGGGCCGGCGATGGCGATCTTGACCGTTTCAGCGTGGGCGGCGCCCGAGAAGGCGGCAACTGCGGAGACTGCCAGAGCGATCTTGGTCAGACGGTTTGCGGATTTCATTGACGTTTCCTCCAGGTATTTTCGGTTCAAGGGGCGGCCAGCAAATGCTTGCGCACATTGGGACGCCGATTCTCTGACCCTTATTATTTTCGGGTCCGGCCGGCGCATGGGGGCAGAGTGTAACACCACCGTCATATACGACAACTTTTTTTTGAGAAATCGGCATACCCCGTCATTTCATCCCCTTTAAATTTCATTTTTCACACGTTTTGTTCGTTATTTATTCGATTTCAAAAAATATCGCCCTCTTCGCACCGCACCATCGGCATGTCTTTTCCACGTGCTGAGAACGCCCGGCAGATGCTGAACTTTTGCTGTGCATACTCACTCCAGAGGCATTTGCACATTTACAATGAGCGCCCGCCCTGCGCCCTTTCCCGCATGTCCAGGTCGGGACAGACCTGCACAACAAGATGCCCTCTCCATTTTCACTCTTCACGCCGCGCCAGCGCCATTCGCTGCTGGGCGCAATGTTCTTCGCGGCCGCCTGCGCGATGCCGGCGCTGGCCGCCGACCTGAAGCAATACCAATACCGGCAGACCTTCATCAGCGCCTGCCGCGCCGATCCGCGCACCGATGTCATCCGCACCTATTGGAAGGACGAAACCGGCGCGCCGCTGGGCACCTTCGTGCGGCTCGATGCCCTGCTGCACGCGCAGCACCAGGAAATGCTGTGCGCCACCAACGCCGGCATCTACGACAAGCAGCTGCAGCCGCTGGGCCTGTACATCGAGAACGGCAACGTGCTGCGCAAGCTCAACACGCGCCAGAACGCCTACGGCAATTTTTATATGCAGCCCAACGGCGTGTTCATCCTGGGCGAACGCCAGGCCCACATTGTGGAAACCTCGGCGTTTGCCGCCGAAGCCGACCGCTGGATCGCTATGAGCCGCTATGCCACCCAATCCGGACCGCTGATGGTCGTGAATGGCAAGGTCAACGCCCGTTTCGACCCCAACTCGCCCAATGCCGTCGTGCGCAACGCCGTGTGCCTGGACGCCGAGGGGATGGTGACGCTGGCCATCGCACGCAACCCGATCAACTTCTACGACTTCGCGGTGTTCCTGCGCGACGAGCTCAAATGCAGCGATGCGCTTTACCTGGACGGCAGCATCTCGCGCATGTACCCCACGCTGGAAGCCAATATGGGACCGGCTTTCGGAGCGATGATCGCAGTCATGAAAAAGCCCGCTGCAAAATAGAGATGCGCTGCGGCGCACCCCATCCCGCTGGCCGGGAAAATCCGAACCGGCAAAAAAAAGCCCGCAGCAAGTCACCGCGGGCAAGTTCCCTCGCATGAGGGAGGTTGAAGGAACAGTTCAACCTCCCCTAGGAGTCGGGGCCTGAAAAAAAAGTTCGGGGATATTTCTTCGCCGCTTGTCCGCGCCGGACGTTCGCCTGCGCCAATGTAAAACGCCGCAACGGCCATGCCGTTGCGGCGCATGCAGTGCTGTTCCCACTGCCAGGGACTTGCTCTGCGGCGTTGGCCGCCGTCCTGCCGCACCGCTGGTCCGGTGCCCAGGCTCAGGCTTACTTCTTCTCGCCGCTGTCGCCGGAAGCAGGCGCCGGAGAAGAGGAGTCGGCCGGCGGTACGGCTGCAGGCGCCGCCGGCGTTGCCGACGAGCTGCCCGAATCGGCCGGGCTTGCCGGCGCAGCCGAGGAGCCGGCCGGCGGAGGCGCTGCCGGCGCTTCGTCGCGCTGCTTGTTGCAACCGGCCAGGACAGCGGTGAATACGGCGGCAGCCAGGAGTGTGTGGCGAATCAACATATTTTTCCTCCAAAGGTTGTTAATCAGATTGGCCGAAAATCAACGGTTTGCCGACATTCGACCGTCTCTACCCGATCGATTATTCCCTCTTCGGCAACAGCCGCCTGTCAGAAAACGACGCATATTCATGTCAGCCATCCAAGGCGTATTTCCACTCAAACCGGCACGAAAAACCCGTATCATCGCCACCTATGACTGACACCATCGCCTCCCGCCTGAACCGTGCCGGCTACCGTGCCGCCGTTCCCGCCCTGTTGGCCGCGCTCCTCGTCGCGCCGGCCGCGCATGCCGACATCGTTCCGGTTTCTCCGGCGCAATGCGCCGCGATGAAAGCGCGCCACGTGATCACGCCGGCCAATCCCGTCCCCTGTTCGCGCCTGTCCACGGTCAGCTTCGACTACACCGGCTTCGACGGCGCCACGCGCAGCGGCTCGGTGGTCGTGCTCGATGCCGTCGCCCCGCAGGTGGAGTCGCTGTTCGGCGAATTGCTGCTGCGCTCGGTGCCGCTGGCCGGCGCCGTGCCGCTGGAGCATTTCGACGGCGACGACGAAAAGTCGATGGCGGCCAACAATACCTCCGCCTTCAACGGCCGCCCCATGACCGGCGGCGGCGGCTGGTCCAAGCATGCGTATGGCGTTGCGATCGATATCAATCCCTTGCAGAACCCTTATGTCGCCAAGCCCGGCAGCGCGCAGCAGCAGGTGCTGCCGCCGCAGGCCGCCGCCAGCTACCTGCAGCGCACGCCGGTACGGCCCGGCCAGGCCGAAGACCTGGTCGGCGTGTTCTACGACCACGGCTTCCTGGTCTGGGGCGGCAACTGGAAGGAACCGATCGACTACCAGCACTTCGAGATCGGCAGCCGCGCCTTCGTCCGCAAGCTGGCCGCCCTGCCGCGGGCGCAAGCGCGCGCCGAGTTCGAACGCTATGTGGCGCGCTACCGCAGCTGTGCCGGCAAGGCTACCCAGGCGCCAAACGACGATGACGATAACGAGGTACCGGAAGATATCGCCCTGCGCGACAGCTGCGCAGCGCGCATGCGCCGGTGAGCATGCGCGCCCGGCTGGCGTAAAGACCTGTAAGACCAGGTTAAAAAGCGTGATGCGGCGCCACTCCCGCCGTTTGCCCGCCTATACTCTGCCGGCAATCATCGAGTCCGGGCCGTGCGGCCCGGTGGCACACGCTTTCTCTTGAGGATGAACACCATGCCGATCAATGCCGTCACTTCCAGCCAGCACGCAACCGCGCACGCCGCCCCTGTGCAACCGGCGAAAAAGCCCAACATCTCGTTCGCCGACCTGATGGTGGCCAGCCAGCCGGTGGCCCAGCCGGCCAGCAGCCCTTTCAGCGGCACCCCGGCCACACCGGTCAACAAGGCCTGAGCGGCCCGGTTGGCACAGACCCGCTGCAATAACAACAAAGCCCGGAAGGCTGCCGCCTCCGGGCTTTTTCACATTGTCACCTGCTTGGCCGGCGCCGATATACTGTGCCTTCCATAAAAAAGGGAGGAAAGGCATGGAACAAGCCAAGGCTGCGGACATCCTCATCAGGCCGGCGCGCCCCGATGACTTTGCGCGATGGAAAATCCTCTGGGATGACTACAACGCCTTCTACGGCCGCTCCGGCCCCACCGCCCTGCCGCGGGAAATCACCGACACCACCTGGGCGCGCATCCACGACGAAACCGAACCGGTGCACGCGCTGGTGGCCGAAAGCGCCGGCCGCCTGCTGGGCCTGGCCCATTACCTCTACCACCGCAACACCATCCTGATCGGCCCCACCTGCTACCTGCAGGACTTGTTCACGGTGGAAGCCGCGCGCGGCAAGGGCGTGGGCCGGGCGCTGATCGAAGAACTGTACCGGCGCGCCGGCGCGGCCGGCGCCGAACGCGTCTACTGGCACACCCACCACACCAACGCCACCGCGCGCCGCCTGTACGATACGGTGGCGACCGACTCCGGCTTCATCGTCTATCGCAAGGCGATCTGAAGCCGGCCGGGACGCCGCAGCTCATTGCTGGGAGTTGGCCTCATTGAGCGCATTGACGATATCGGCGCGCGTCAGGTCCGGCGCGAACTGCAGGATGAAATCGTAGGCGTAGCCGCGCAGGTAAGCGCCGCGGCGCACCGCCAGGCGGGCGATGTTGGGCTTGAACAAGTGGGCCGCGTTGATCGCCGCCAGCCCCTGGTGCTGGCCCTGCTCCACCGCCATCGACGCCACCAGCCCCACGCCCATGCCCAGCGCCACGTATTGCTGGATCACGTCGGAGTCCATCGCGGTCAGCACGATATCCGGCTCGATGCCGGCCTGGCGGAACGCTTCGTCGATATGGCCGCGGCCGGTGAAGCCGACGTCATAGGTGATCAGCGGCCAGGTCGCGAGATCTTCCAGGCTGACCTGTTCCAGCCCCAGCAGCGGATGGCCCTGCGGCACCACCAGCACGTGGCTCCAGGTATAACAGGGGAAGGACACCAGTTCCTTGAACTGCGACAAGCCTTCGGTAGCGATGCCGATGTCGGCCTTGCCCGAGATCACCCATTCGGCGATGTGTTCCGGCGCGCTCTGCTGCAGGGCGATGCGCACCTGCGGGAAGGCGTCGCGGAAGGCCTGCACCACGCGCGGCAGCACGTAGCGCGCCTGCGTGTGGGTGGTGGCGATGGACAGCGTGCCGCTCTCCTCGCCGGCGTATTCCTTGCTGGCGCGGCGCAGGTTCTCGGCTTCCAGCAGCAGGCGTTCGACGATGCCCAGGATGCCCTTGCCGGGTTCGGTCAGGCCGGTCAGGCGCTTGCCGTTGCGCTCGAAGATCTCGACGCCCAGCTCCTCTTCCAGCTCGCGGATCTGGCGCGACACGCCCGGTTGCGAGGTGAACAGCACATTGGCCACTTCGGTCAGGTTGAAGCCGCAGCGCGCGGCTTCGCGGATCGATCGTAATTGCTGGAAATTCATTGCGCCTGCCCTCCGCCCTGGTCGGCAAATACCTGCAAGCGGCGTGGCTTGACCACCAGGGTCTCGCCGCTCTTCAGGTTCAATTGGGAAAAACGCTCGCTGGAAATCACCGCCTCGATCAGTTGCGCATTGTCGTCGCGCTCCAGTTCCAGCTGGGCCAGCGGGCCGATGGCGTGCGAGCGGCGTAGTTGCACCACGATGCCTTCGGCCCCGGGCGAATAGCGCTCCACCTCGATGTCGTGCGGACGCACGAAACCGACACCGGCGGCATCGCGCGCATCGCCGTGGCCGGGCGCATCGAACTGCACGGCGCCGGTATCGAGCACGCCTTCGTGCAGGCGGCCGTGGAACAGGTTGACGTTGCCCAGGAAGCCGTAGACGAACGGCGACGCCGGATGGTTGTAGACCTCGGCCGGGGCGCCGATCTGCTCGACACGGCCCTTGTTCATCAGCACCACCTGGTCGGCCACCTCCAATGCTTCTTCCTGGTCGTGCGTGACGAAGATGCTGGTGACGTGCAATTCGTCATGCAGGCGCCGCAGCCAGCGGCGCAGCTCCTTGCGCACCTTGGCGTCGAGCGCGCCGAACGGTTCGTCCAGCAGCAGCACGCGCGGCTCCACCGCCAATGCGCGCGCCAGGGCGATACGCTGGCGCTGGCCGCCGGAGAGCTGCGGCGGATAGCGGTCGGCCAGCCAGTCGAGCTGCACCAGCTCCAGCAGGCTCTTGACCTTCTCGCGGATGGCCGCTTCCGAGGGCCGCTGGCTGCGCGGCTTCACGCGCAAGCCGAAGGCGATGTTGTCGAACACCGTCATGTGCTTGAACAGCGCGTAATGCTGGAACACGAACCCGACCTGGCGCTCGCGCACGTGGCGCGCCGAGGCATCCTCGCCGTCCAGCAGCACCTGGCCGGAATCGAGCGATTCCAGGCCAGCGATGATGCGCAGCAGCGTGGTCTTGCCGCAGCCGGACGGCCCCAGCAACGCGGTCAGCTCGCCCGCCGGGAAGTTCAGGGAAACGTCGTCCAGCGCGGTGAAACTGCCGAAACGCTTGTTGATCTGTTTGACTTCGATGCTCATGGACTGCTCCTGTTATTCGTGGTCGGCCACGGCCTGTTGCGTGTGGAGGCGCCACTCGACCAGGCTCTTGGCCGCCAGCGTCACCAGGGCCAGGAAGGCCAGCAGCGACGCCACCGCGAAAGCGCCGGTGATGTTGAATTCGTTGTAAAGGATCTCGACCTGCAGCGGGATGGTGTTGGTCTCGCCGCGGATGTGGCCCGACACCACCGACACCGCGCCAAACTCGCCCATGGCGCGGGCGTTGCACAGGATCACGCCGTACAGCAGGCCCCACTTGATGTTGGGCAGGGTCACGTGCCAGAAGGTGCGCCAGCCGGAAGCGCCAAGCACCAGCGCCGCTTCTTCCTCTTCACTGCCTTGCGACTGCATCAGCGGGATCAGCTCGCGCGCCACGAACGGGAAGGTCACGAACACGGTCGCCAGCACGATGCCCGGCACGGCGAACAGGATCTTGATGTCGTGCTCGCGCAGCCACGGGCCGAAGTAGCCCTGCATGCCGAACAGCAGCACATAGATCAGGCCCGAGATCACCGGCGATACCGAGAACGGCAAATCGATCAGCGTCAGCAGCAGGTTCTTGCCGCGGAACTCGAACTTGGCGATAGCCCAGGCCGCGGCCACGCCGAACACCAGGTTCAGCGGCACGGCGATGGCGGCGGTCAGCAGCGTGAGCTTGATGGCCGACCAGGCGTCGGGTTCGACGACCGATGCGACATAGACGTCCCAGCCTTTGCGCAGCGCTTCATAGAACACCGCCACCAGCGGCACGAACAGGAACAGCGTCAGGAACACCAGCGCTATGCCGATCAGCGTGGCGCGTACCCACAAGGGTTCCAGCGTGGCGCCCGGCGTCAGCGGCGGCTCGCCGCGATGGGCCGCTTCGGCGGCAATGGAGGTTGCAGCTCCGCTCATCATCTCAATTCCTTTCCGACTGGCCGCGCTTGCGGGTCCAGGCTTGCAGCAGGTTGATCGCCAGCAGCAGGGTGAACGACACCAGCAGCATCACCATCGCAATGGCCGTGGCGCCGGCATAGTCGTACTGCTCCAGCTTGGTCACGATGAATAGCGGCGTGATCTCCGACACCATCGGCATATTGCCGGCGATGAAGACCACCGAACCGTATTCGCCGGTGGCGCGCGCAAAGGCCAGCGCGAAGCCGGTCAGCAGCGCCGGCAGCACCGTCGGGAAAATCACGTACCTGAAGGTCTGCCAGCGGTTGGCGCCGAGGCTGGCGGCAGCCTCTTCCAGTTCGCGCTCTGCCTCTTCCAGCACCGGCTGCACGGTACGCACCACGAACGGCAGGCCGATGAAGGTCAGCGCCACCAGCACGCCCAGCGGCGTGAACGCCACCTTGATGCCCAGAGGCGCCAGCAGGCTGCCCAGCCAGCCGTTCTGCGAATACAGCGTGGTCAGCGCAATGCCGGCCACGGCGGTCGGCAGCGCGAACGGCAGGTCGACCAGGGCGTCGATGATGCGCTTGCCGGGGAAGCGGTAACGCACCAGCACCCAGGCTACGATGCCGCCGAATATCACGTTGAGCACCGCGCCCAGCAACGAAGCGCCGAAGGTCAGGCGATAGGAAGCCATCACGCGCGGCGATGTCACCGCATCAACGAAGCCGCCCCAGGTCAGGGTGAAGGTCTTGAGGAAAATCGCCGACAGCGGGATCAGGACGATCAGCGCCAGATAGAAGATGGTAAAGCCCAGCGACAGGCGAAATCCCGGCAGCACCCGCTTGGGCCGGGCCGGGCTGGACGCCCTGCCGACGGCCTGCGACGCCGGAATCGATGCAGTGGAAGCGGTCATGGAGCGTTCTCTTTTTATTACAAATGCGACTATAGAGAGCCGATATTCGCATTCGAACGTTATAAAGAGAACGAAGTTTTTTGCATTCCTTTAGACGAAAAACGAATAATGATGGACTGATGCCCGCAAAAAATGAAAGGCCGGTGCAGCGCCCCCCCTTGGCCGAGATGGACGGACGGCCCTTGCAAGAGTAGGATTAAATCCTATCCGTATCGAAGGAGTCCTCCATGCGAACAACCCAGCAAATGAGCATCACCTTGCCCAACGACATGGCAGACGTGGTAAAGGCCAAGGTGCGTAGCGGCGAGTACGCCAGTGAAAGCGAAGTGATCCGGGACGGAATGCGGGCCTTGATAGCGCGGGATCGCGCTGTGGAAAACTGGCTGCACAATCAGGTTGGCCCTGCCTATGATGCGTTGAAGGCCGATCCAACCCGCGCCGTCACCGCTGACCAGGTGCGTGCCAGACTGGCCGCCGAACACACCAAGGCACGATGAACTATCGCGTCGTCTTCAGCCCGGAAACCCTGGAACAGCTTGCCGAGCTTTACCGCTACATCGCGGAAGCTGCATCGCCCGATGTAGCGGCGCAATATACCGAGGCTCTCGTGAGCCACTGCGAAAGCCTGAGTACGCTTCCCCTTCGCGGGACGCAACGCGATGACGTGCGACCTGGCCTGCGCATGACGAACTACAAGAAGCGGACGGTCATCGCCTTCGATGTGGACGCCGAGGTGGTGTCCATCATCGGTATCTTCTACGGCGGGCAAAACTACGAAACGATCTTGCGCGACGACGACATGGAACATTGAGCCCTTCGGCTGCGACAACACTTTCCGCTCAAGAAGCCCGATCGCACTAATTCTGTCATCCGATATCACCAATCTGACGGCTGCGCCTGCGCCAGCAAGTCCAGCAGCAGTTCCTGTCCTGCCAACCAGTCGTCCAGGCCGGATTCGGCATTGATATGCCCCAACGCCCCGGCATTGTAAAAAGACGCGCCCCAGGTCTTGGCCCATTGGCGGGCGCGCGGTGCGCTCATCCAAGGATCGTTTTCGCTGCCGACCACCAGCGCGGGAAACGACAGGCGATGGCTGACCTCATCGCTGACCTCGAACTTGCCTGGATCGGCCGGCGCCACCAACAGGGCTGCCGCGATGGGAGAAGCCGTGCCCGATCGGGCCTGCAAGGCGGCCGCGCGGTGCACCGTGGTCAGGCAGCCGAAGCTGTGCGCCACGATCACCACCGGCCGCGCAGATTGCGCCAACACCTCATCCAGGCGCTGCGACCAGCGCGGCAGCTCGGGCCGGCTCCAGTCGGTCTGTTCGACCCGTTCGAAAGCCGGGTAAAGCCGCTGCCAGCGCGATTGCCAATGCTCCGGTCCGCTGCCGTGCAAGCCAGGCACGACCAGCACGCGATAGTCCGCCAGATGCACCGGGGCGGGAGCGGTGGCGCGGCGGGACAACGATGTGCTCATGGGATCCTCGCGCAAAAGGGCATCACATAGAAAATACAGCAGCCGGCGTCAGGCCGCCTGCGCCCCCGGCAGCGACAAGCGCGCGCCCGGGGTATCCCACAGGTAGCCTTGCGCATGGATGGACTGGGCCAGCGCGCTGCCGTACTGCTCCAGCGTATCGAACACCTCGCGGTTTTCGACGCGCTTGAAGAAGATGCGCACGCCCTGCTCCGCCGCGCGCAGCAGCAGCAGGCCGACGCTGTCGGGGTCGGGCAGTTCGCGGGCATCGACCTTGATCAGGTCGGGCCGCACCTTGTCCAGCAGGCCCAGCGCCTCCAGCGGGCTGTTGGCGGAAACGCCGAGGCGGAAACCGTTGCGCCGGTAGTTGTCCAGCACATAGTTGAGCAGCCAGCGCTGGTTGGGCGTGACCACCGGCAATTGCAGCACGATGCGTTCGTGCGGCAGCTCCAGCGCCGACAGGATGCGGCGGTAGGCCACGCCGTGGTTGCTGTTGACCGCGGCCAGCAGGCGCGCATGCACCGACAGGTGCAGCTCGGGCGCATCGCGGCCGGCCTGGCGGTAGTAATTGATCGCGTGCAGCATGCGGCACAGCCGGTCCAGCTCCACCGACTCGTCGTCGCTGGCGGCCTGGTCGAGCAGTTTCCACAGGTGCAAGCCGTCGTCGATCCCGGAGTAGCTGCGCGCGAAAGCCTCGTAGGCCACCACGCCGCCGTCGCCGAAGGCGCGCACCGGCTGGAATGCCGAGGTCAGCGAAGTGTTGAAATAGCGCCCGACGGCACGTCCCTGCTCATCCAGCCAGACCTTCGAGGTGGTGTGCGCGGCTTGGTTGAGGCGCTCCAGATAAGCATCCAGTGCCTGAAATGTCATTCCGGCGGCTCCATGAAAAATACGGCGGCTGCCAGCCGCCGTGGAACGATGGCAGCTTGTTACAGCTTGGCGATGGAGACTTCGGTCGCCTTCACCAGCGCGACGACTTCGCTGCCGATGGTCAGGCCGAGATCCTTTACCGAACGGGTGGTGATGACCGAGGTGACGATGCCGGCCGGCGTTTCGACGTCGACTTCGGATACCACCGAACCTTCGATGATGGCTTTGACTTTGCCCTTGAACTGGTTGCGGACGTTGATGGCTTGAATGGTCATGCTGTGCTCCTTGGTGGATGATGCGGCGCCGGCACCTGCCTCGCCGCGATGGTTGAAATTCGGTTCGTGATTGATTGCTACACTGCCCACTGCACCTGCTGCACGCCGCGCGGCGCGAACAGTTCCAGATCTTGGTCGTTAGCCGGCTGCTCGCTGCCGGGATGGCGCAGCACGCGCGCCAGGATCGCCTCTTCCAGCAGCGCGAACTGCGCCTGGCCGCGGGAACGCGGGCGCGCCAGTTCGATGCGCTGGTCCAGCGCCACATGGCCGTCTTCGATCAGCAGCACGCGGTCGGCCAAGGCGATCGCCTCCTGCACGTCGTGCGTGACCAGCAAGGCGGTGAAGCCGCGCTCCTGCCACAGCGATTCGATCAGTTGCTGCATCTCGATGCGGGTCAGGGCATCGAGCGCGCCCAGCGGTTCGTCCAGCAACAGCAGTTGCGGATCGTGCACCAGCGCGCGCGCCAGCGCCACGCGCTGCCGCTGCCCGCCCGAGAGCACCGCCGGCCATTCGCCGGCGCGTGAATCCAGGCCGACATGGCGCAGCGCCTGCAAGGCTTGCGGCGCGGCCTGCTTGGGCAAACCCAAAGCCACGTTGGCCAGCACCCGCTTCCACGGCAACAGGCGCGCATCCTGGAACATGATGCGGATCTCCGGCGCGTCGTTGTCTTGCCCGTAGATCACCTCGCCCTGGCTGGCATCGTCCAGTTGTGCTACCAAACGCAGCAGCGTGCTCTTGCCGCAACCGCTGCGGCCGACGATGGCGACGAACTCGCCCGGTTCGATGTTCAAATTGATGTCGTGCAGGACTTCGCGTCCGCCGAACGACTTCGACAAGGCCTGCAGGCGGATGCCGATGCCGCGGCTGCCGGCGCCGGATGCAGCGCGGCTGAGTTCATGGTTTTCCTGTGCATGGATACGCATCGGAGTTTCCTCTAGATTCATTGATAACCCGGATGCCAGCGCAGCCAGAACCGTTCCAGCGCACGCGCCGCGCTGTCGGCCAGTTTGCCCAGCAAGGCGTAGAGCAGGATGCCGACCAGCACCACATCGGTCTGCAGGAATTCGCGGGCGTTCATGGTCATGTAGCCGATGCCGGCCTGGGCGGAGATGGTCTCGGCCACGATCAGCAGCACCCACACCAGCCCCAGCGCGAAGCGCAGCCCGACCAGGATGGACGGCAAGGCGCCCGGCAGGATCACGTCGCGGTACAGCGCCCAGCCCGACAGGCCGTAGCTGCGCGCCATCTCGATCAGGCCGCGGTCGACCGAGCGGATGCCGTGGTAGGTATTCAGGTAGACCGGGAAGAACACGCCCACCGACACCAGGAACAACTTGGCCGTCTCATCGATGCCGAACCACAGGATCACCAGCGGGATCAGCGCCAGCGCCGGGATGTTGCGCACCATCTGCAGCGTGGTGTCGAGCAGCAGCTCGGCCCAACGCAGGCTGCCCGACAGCAGGCCCAACACCAGGCCTAGGCCGGCGCCGACGGCGAAACCGGAGGCTGCGCGGGCGCTGGAAACGGCCAAGTGACGCCACAGCTCGCCCGACGCCGACAGGTTCCAGATCGCCTTCAACACCGCAAACGGCTCGGGCAGGATGCGGCTGGAGAGCCAGCCGGCCTGGGCCGCGATTTCCCACCAGACCACCAGTGCCAATGGCAGGATCCAGCCGATCCAGCTGCCGCCCTGCGCGGTCTTGCCCTTGGCGGCGGTTTTGGTTTTGGCTGCCGCCAGCACGCCGGCGGCGTCGACGGGAAGATCGGAAGTTGCAGTCGTCATGGCCGCCTCAGCTTGCCGACACGCGCACCGGCGCGGCCTTGGGCACTTCGGTATTGCCGACGATTTCGCCGAAAGGACCGGTCAGGTTGTGGACCTGCGGCGCGGAGCGCTGCGTACGCGGCAGCAGCGGGAACACCAGTTCGGCGAAGCGGTACGACTCTTCCAGGTGCGGATAGCCGGACAGGATGAAGGTGTCGATGCCGAGCTCGGCGTATTCCTTGATGCGCGCGGCCACGGTCTCGCCGTCGCCCACCAGCGCCGTGCCGGCGCCACCGCGCACCAGGCCGACGCCGGCCCACAGGTTGGGGCTGACTTCCAGCTTGTCGCGGCGGCCGCCGTGCAAGGCCGCCATGCGGCGCTGCCCTTCGGAGTCCATGCGGGCGAAGTTGGCCTGCGCCTTGGCGATGGTCTCATCGTCGAGGCGGCTGATCAGTTCATCGGCGGCGCGCCAGGCGGCTTCATTGGTCTCGCGCACGATCACGTGCAGGCGGATGCCGAAGCGCAGCGTGCGGCCGGCCTTGGCGGCGCGCTCGCGCACGCGGGCGATCTTCTCGGCCACGGCCGCGGGTGGCTCGCCCCAGGTCAGGTAGACATCGACCTGCTCAGCGGCGAGGTCGATCGCCTCGTCGGAAGAACCGCCGAAGTACAGCGGCGGATAAGGCTGCTGCACCGGCGGGTAAAGCGCCTTGGCGCCCTTGACCTTGAGGTGCTTGCCGTCGAAATCGGTCTCGCCGCCGGTATGGGTCTTGGCCAGCACGTCGCGCCAGATCTTCAGGAATTCGTCGGAGATTTCATAGCGTTCGGCATGGCTGCCGAACACGCCATCGCTCTCCTGCTCGACCGGGTCGCCGCCGGTGACCACATTGATCAGCAGGCGGCCGTTGGACAGGCGGTCGAAGGTGGCGGCCATGCGCGCCGACAGCGTCGGCGCGGTCAGGCCGGGGCGTACCGCGATCAGGAACTTGAGGCGGGTGGTCGCATCGATCAGGCTGGCGGCGGCCACCCAGGCATCCTCGCAGGAGCGCCCGGTCGGCAGCAGCACGCCGTCGTAACCGAGCGTGTCGGCCGCCACCGCGACCTGCTTCATGTAATCGTGGGTAACCGGGCGCGCGCCTTCGGCAGTGCCGAGGTAGCGGCTGTCGCCGTGGGTAGGAATAAACCAGAAAACGTTCATGCGTGACTCCTGCGGGGAAAACTGTTTCGCCCCGCCTTGTTCATTTATTTCAGGACGGCGTCGCTGACCTTGAGTTGCTTGGGGATCAGCTTGAGTTCGAAGAAGGCGTCGGCGATCTTCTGCTGCTCGGCCAGCACGGCGGCGTCGACCGGCTTGTAGATATGGGCGTAGCGCTTCAGGCCGGTTTCGATGATGTCGGCATCCAGCCCCTGGATCGGCGCCAGCTGGGCCGCGGCCTGCGCGGTATTGGCGCGCACCCACTGGCCCTCGCGGGTGATCTCTTCCAGCAGGACTTTTTCGATCTGCGGGTTCTTCGTCGCGAAGGGACGTGCGCTCAGGAAGAACTGGTGGTGATTGACTACACCCACGCCGCTGGCCAGGCGCCGTGCGCCGACCTGCTTCTCGGCCGCGGCCTGGAACGGATCCCAGATGGCCCAGGCATCGATCGCGCCTTTCTCGAAGGCGGCGCGGGCATCGGCCGGGGCCAGGTAAACCGGCTGGATATCGTGATAGGCCAAGCCGGCTTTCTTCAGCAACGCCACCACCAACCAGTGCACGTCGGAACCTTTGTTGAAGGCGACCTTCTTGCCCTTCAGTTCAGCCACGCTCTTGAGCGGCGAATTCTTCGGCACCAGCAGGCCTTCGGCGTCGGGGGTGGGAATTTCATAGGCGGTATAGACGAAATCGGCGCCCGCGGCTTGCGCGAAGACCGGCGGCGCTTCGCCGACATAGCCGAAGTCGACCGAGCCGACATTGAGCGCTTCCAGCAGTTGCGGACCGGCGGCGAACTCGGCCCATTTCACTTCCACGCCCAGCGGCTGCAGACGCTTTTCCAATGTGCCGTGCGCCTTGAGCAGCACCAGCGTGTTGGCTGCCTTTTGATAACCGATGCGCAGCACCTTGGCGTCCTGCGCCTGGGCCGTGCCCGCGCTGCCTACGCTCAGCGCCAGCGCGCCCAGGGTAATGGCCGACAGGCGCGCCAGGGTGGCGCGGCGCTGCTTGAATTTGTTCTTGGCTTTCAAAGGTGCTCTCCAGTTCTTGGGCGTGCAAGCGGCCTTCCGCTGCACCAGCCGGTGATGTAATCGGGTCAAGAGAATGCTGCGGCGGCGCTGCGCCGCCCAAGGTTCAAACGCTACATCGCACTTGCGAGAACGGAATCTCGCGGAATTCCTGCGGCGCCGCCTTGTGCAGCGCCAGCAGGCTGGAAGAAAGCTGCTCCACGCCCTCGTCCACGCGCGCGGCGATGGGCGCGTCCAGCGCCAGGCCGTTTTCCTCGCTCCAGGTGACCTGGGCTTCGGTGGCGTAGATGCTGGGCAGCACGTGTTTCGGATTGAGCGAAGACAGTACCGGGCGCAACGCGTAATCCAATGCCAGCATGTGCGACTGGCTGCCGCCGGTGGCCAGGGGCAGCACCAGCTTGTTGGTCAGGCCGAACTGCGGCAGCAGGTCGAGGAAGGCTTTCAGGATGCCGCTGTAGGCGGCCTTGTAGACCGGGGTGGCGATCACCACGGCAGCGGCTTCTTCCACGCTGGCCAGCGCGGCCTTGATCTGCGCATCGTTCCAGTCGGCGCGCAGGATGGCCTGCCCCGGCAAGTCGCGCACTTCCAGCCGCGCATAACGATGGCCGCGTTGCGCCAGCTTTTCGCCAACGTGGTTCAAGAGGCGGGTGGATCGTGACGGCGCCGAGGGGCTGCCGGCCAGTAACAGGATGGTCATGTCGTTCTGCTGTTCTTGCTTCGTTGCGCTTCGTTGCGTTAAGCGCAGGCCGGCTTCCGGCCTGCACTGCTGGTCAAATCACTTCTTGCTCGGCACGTACAGCTGGTCGAAGGTGCCGCCATCGGCGAAGTGCGCCTTCTGGGCCTTCTGCCAGCCGCCGAAATCCTTGTCGATGGTGACCAGGTTCAACTTGGGGAACTGCGACGCGTACTTGGCGGCGGTCTTCGGATCGACCGGGCGGTAATAGTTCTTGGCGATGATTTCCTGGCCTTCGTCCGAATACAGGTGCGCCAGGTATTCCTCGGCCACCTTGCGCGTGCCGCGGCGGTCGGCCACCTTGTCCACCAGCGCCACCGGCGGTTCGGCCAGGATCGAGATGGAAGGCACGACGATGTCGAACTTGTCCGGGCCCCATTCCTTGAGCGAGATCAGCGCCTCGTTTTCCCAGGCCAGCAGGACGTCGCCGATGCCGCGCTCGACGAAGGTGATGGTGGCGCCGCGGGCGCCGGAATCGAGCACCGGCACGTTCTTGAACAGCTTGGAGATATAGTCGCGCGCGGCGGTCTCATTGCCGCCCTTCTTCTGGCCGTAGGCCCAGGCCGCCAGGTAGTTCCAGCGGGCGCCGCCGGAGGTCTTGGGGTTGGGCGTGATGACGGAGACGCCCGGCTTGATCAGGTCGTCCCAATCCTTGATCTGCTTGGGATTGCCCTTGCGCACCAGGAACACGATGGTGGAGGTATAGGGCGAGCTGTTGTGCGGCAGGCGCTTTTGCCAGTCGGCCGGCAGCAGCTTGGCCTTTTCCGAGATCTCGTCGATGTCGTAGGCCAGCGCCAGGGTCACTACGTCGGCATCGATGCCGTCGATCACCGAACGGCCCTGCTTGCCGGAACCGCCGTGGGAAGCCTTGATGGTGACGTTGTCGCCGCTCTTGGCCTTCCAGTATTTGGCGAAGGCCTTGTTGTAGTCGGCGTAGAGTTCGCGCGTCGGGTCGTAGGAGACGTTGAGCAGCGAGACGTCGGCCGCCTGGGCCACGTGGGCGACTTGCGCCAGCACCAGTGCGGCGGCGATGGTTTTGATGATGTTCTTGAGTTTCATATCCGTTCCGTTCCCGATCAGTGTTGTCTACATGCGTTTTTGTTTGGAGAGCACAGGTTAATGAGCACCCTTCCAAAAAAGAACGAATACTTTCTTCTCTGGTTATGCGAAAAACAGATATGCAAGATCAGGCGCGGGGAATAAGGAACGACGGCCTTATATCAAAACCGATAGAAAATGCTGGTAGCGACGATGCCGCAAGGCACACATGCACAGTACCCGGCCACGAGGAAGCCATGCCAGCCAGGGGGATTGAGCGAACGCTGGTGCTTAAGCAGGTTTCCTGCAAGGAATGCCTTCGGCCGGATGACAGGTATGGAAACCATTCACATAAAAGCACGATCGGACTTTTTGTTGTTTTCACAATGTGGTATAACTATCCCATTGCAACGCACCAGACTGCATCATGAAAAAAGAAGCGGCAGGCGAAACGGAAAACATCTCAATCCAGGTCATCGAGCGCATGGTGTCGCTGCTCGACGCGCTGGCGGCCTATCCCGACCCGGTAAGCCTCAAGGAGCTGTCCGCGGCTACCGACCTGCATCCGTCGACGGCCCACCGCATCCTCAACGACCTGGTGGTCAAGCGTTTCGTCGACCGCGTGGAGCCTGGCACCTATCGCCTGGGCATGCGCCTGCTGGAACTGGGCAACATCGTTAAGAGCCGCCTGTCGGTGCGCGAAGCCGCGCTCGATTTCATGCGCGCCCTGCACCGCAAGACGCACCAGACCATCAACCTGTCGGTGCGCCAGAGCGACGAGATCGTCTATATCGACCGCTCCTTCTCCGAGCGTTCCGGCATGCAGGTGGTGCGCGCCATCGGCGGCCGCGCGCCGCTGCACCTGACTTCGACCGGCAAGCTGTTCCTGTCGGTGGACGATCCCAAGGCGGTGCGCGCCTACGCGACCCGCACCGGGCTGGCCGGCCACAACAAGAACTCCATCACCGACCTCTCCAAGCTGGAACGCGAACTGTCCATGGTGCGCGCGCTCGGCTACGCGCGCGACAACGAGGAACTGGAACTGGGCGTGCGCTGCATGGCCGCGGGCATCTGCGACGACTCCGGCAAGCTGGTGGCTGGCTTGTCGATTTCGGCCCCGGCCGACCGCCTGCAGGACGCCTGGGTGGAAGACCTGATCAGCACCGCCAACCAGATTTCCTCCGCGCTGGGGTTCGACCGCGGCCGGAACTGAACGCTTCCCGATCCCTTCCGGATGCGACGGACGTAAAAAAAGCGAACCATCGGTTCGCTTTTTTCTTGGCCGCCAGGCGACGTCGTCGTCAGCCCTGGTCGGCGCGCACCATCTTCACGCGGGTCAGGTTCTTCGGCGAGTCTTCCACCAGCCACTTGCGCATGCGGGCGGCATCGCCTACGTGCGACAGGCGGCCCTTGGAATCCAGGAACACCATCACGATGGGACGGCCTTCGATGCGGGTCAGCATCACCAGGCAATGGCCCGCTTCGTTGATGAAGCCGGTCTTTTGCAGGCCGATGTCCCAGTCCTTGCTGGAGGTCAGGCGGTTGGAGCTGTTGTACTGCAGCGCGTGGCCGCTCGGTTCGACCATGTATTTCGGGTCGGTCGAATACTGGCGGATGATCGGATACTGGTAAGCCGCCACCACCAGCTTGGCCAGATCGCGCGCGCTGGCGACGTTCTGGCTGGACAAGCCGGTCGAGTCGACGTAGCGGGTATCCATCATGCCCAGCGAGCGGGCCTTGGCGTTCATCGCCGCCACGAAGGCCGGCAGGCCGCCCGGATAGTTGCGGCCCAGGGCGGAAGCGGCGCGGTTTTCGGAACTCATCAGCGCGATGTGCAGCATGTCGTCGCGGCTCAGTTGCGCGCCTACGCGCAAGCGCGAGCTGCTGTGCTTTTCGCGGTCGACATCGTCTTCGGTGACGGTGAGGATCTCTTCCATGTTCATGTGCGCTTCAGCCACGACCAGTGCGGTCATCAGCTTGGTGACCGATGCGATCGGCAGCGCCACGTTGGAATTCTTTTCAAACAGGACTTGCGAGCTGGCCTGGTCGATCACCAGCGCCACGTTGGAACGCAGCGCCAACGGGTCCTGCGTCAGGTTCAGGCCGGCCATGTCGCCCGCGGTCATCACCGGCGGCACCGCGGCGACCGATGGCGCGGCCGAGACGCGCTGGTAGCTCACGTGGCGGCGGCCCTTGACCATGGTGACCTTGCGCACCAGTTTCTCGCGGTTGTTCAGCGAACCCTTGGCGACGGTTACCGGACGTTTGGCGACCGCTTTTTTGGCAGCAGCCTTCTTGACGGCGGTTTTTTTGGTGGCAGCGGTTGTCTGGGCATTGGCGGGCGCCAAACCAGCGTGTATGAATAATAGCGTTGTAAAAATGGCCAGCGCTGATTTGAACATAGGTGGCTCTCCCCCCAAATTAACCCGGATAATACATAAGAGAAACGTTGGCAGTGTAGCAAAAAGCAGAAATTCCGCAAGAGAATTAAGTAGTTAGCGCAATTAATTAAACGACTTTCTACTTATCGCCAGGCCCCGATCCCCACGGTAGCCCATATTTTTCTTATGTTGATGGCGATTCTTTGAATCCGCTGGGCGCAGATCTGCCAACGTCGGCGCAAAAACTGAGACATGATACCAGTGTAAAACCCTGCCCGGCACTGTTATCGCTATCGCAAAACTCATCAGTATCGGTATTGCGCAGGCTATCCAGGCCGATTCCACACACCCCGTCCGGGACCATCGGCCCGGATGGCGGGAATAACGGCGGAAGAGGCCCTGCCGTTGACGGTGCAATCGAGGAAAACGGGGGGATCCGGAAAAGCCCATCCTTTGCCACGGCAAGGATGGGCTTCGCCAACCATCAGGGCTTGCGCGCATCCAGCATGGCGACATCGATCGAGAACGAATACGTTCCATCCAGCGCGAAGTAGCCTTTCACCTCTTGCGGCGCGCTGTCCCACAGCGCCTTGATGGCGGCGACATTGGCGGCCGGGGTACGCATGCGCGCCACCCAGCTGTCGAATTCCAGGCGCAGCTTCCAGGTCTTGTCCGAGGCGATCGAAAAGCCCGCCTGCCCGAGCAGCTTGCGCCACGAATTGAGGCTGATGTTGCGCACGTGCGAAGTGTCGCGCAGCAGTTCGATGGCCTGCACATAGGTATCGGCCAGCACGTCGGCCGGCGCCGCCGTGTCGATGGCGATGAAGCGCCCGCCCGGCTTGAGCACGCGCAGCACCTCGCGCAATGCCTGCGGCACGTTGCGCCAGTGATGCACGCTGAAGCGGGTGCATACCAGGTCGAAGCTGGCATCGGGGAAATCGAGCTTGTCGGCGCTGCCCTGGCGCACGGCGAGATTGTCCAGGCCGCGCTCTTTGGCGGCCGATGCGACCACGTCCAGCATCTGTACCGACAAGTCGTAGGCGATTACTTTCTGCACCACCGGCGCCACCGCGAAACTGGCGTGGCCGCCGCCGCAGCCCAGGTCCAGCACGCGCGCGTCAGGAATGGACGAGGCGATCCGCGCCAGTTCCTGCAAGTCCGCGCCCTGCGCATGGACCGCGCTGGTGAGATAGGAAGCGGCGGTGGATCCGAATTGTTCTGTCACGACTTGCTGATGGCTGCGCATGGGCTTGGCTCCTGTTGCTGTGGTGGGATGAGGCAGCCCAGTCTAGACTTTTTTTATCCTGTTACAAGTTGGTCATTTATACTATTATCCAATGCAATAGCCTCCTCTCGATCACGGACCCGCATGGATAACGACCAGGCCAGACGCCGCGCCCTCGGCGAATTCATCAAGACCCAGCGCGAACAGACGCCGCCCGCGCAGGCCGGCCTGCCGCAGCTTTCGCTGGGACGCCGCCGCACGCCCGGCCTGCGGCGCGAAGAAGTGGCGCAGTTGTGCGGCATCAGCGTGACCTGGTACACCTGGATCGAGCAGGGCCGCACCGACTCGGTGTCGCCGCAGGCGCTGGCGCGCATCGCCGAAGCATTGCACCTGCCGCGCGCCAAGCGCGCCTACCTGTTCGAACTGGCGGGAAAAAAGGATCCGGTATTGCCGGAGCACGGCGGCGAATCGGCGATCGCGCCCGAGATATTGGAAACGGTGCGCCATTTCCGCGCCCCCGCCTACCTGATGGACCGCTACTGGAACGCGCTCGCCTGGAATCCGGCGGCGCGCAAGCTGTTCGCCGGCTGGCTCGATACCCGCGCGGGCAACCGCAACCTGCTGCACTTCATGTTCTGCACGGAAGAAGCGCGCCAACTAACCGGCGACTGGGAACAGCGCGCCCGCCGCGTGGTGGCCGAATTCCGGGCCGATTGCGCGCCCTGGTTGGACGACCCGCAAGTGGTATCGATGGTGGAGGAACTGTCGGCGCGCAACGCGCTGTTCAAGCGCGCCTGGCGCCTGCAGGATGTGGTGGAACGCGAAGGCGGGGAACGCCGTTTCCACCATCCGCAGATGGGCGACCTGAGCTACCGCCAGGTCAACTTCCGCGTGGCCAACCGGCCGGACCTGAAGCTGGTGACGCTGATGCCGGACAGCGCCGGCATCGAAGCAGCCTAGCCTATTTGCGCACCACGAAGGCCACGCCGATGACGCCGACCAGCATGCCCAGCGCGCCGATCAGGCTGAAGGCTTCGCCGAACATCAGCCAGGCCATCACGGCCGTGGTCGGCGGCGTCAGGTACAGCAGGCTGGTGACGCTGGTGGCGGCGCTGCGGCGGATCAGCGCGAACAGCAGGAAGATGGCGCCGATCGACAAGGCCAGCACCGACCACAGCAAGGCGCCGATGAATTGCGGCGTCCACGATACCTGGCTGAGATGCCAATCCAATCCCTCAAAGGCCACCGCGAACGGCAGCACCACCACCGCCGACGCCAGGAACTGGATCACGGTGCCGGTACGCAGGTCGAAATGGGCGCAATAGCGCTTCTGGTACAAGGTGCCCGCCGTGATGCAAAACAGCGCGAACACGCACAGCGCGATGCTGGCCGTTGAAAGCCCGATCAGCGAAATCTTGTTGGCCACCACCAGCCCGACGCCGCACAGCCCCAGCAGCAGTCCCAGCCATTGCCGCTTGCGCACCGACTCGCCCAGCAGCGGCGCGGCGAACGCGGTGAGGATGGGCTGCAGCCCGACGATCAGCGCCGACAATCCGGCCGGCATGCCGATCTTGATCGCGCACCACACACCCGCCAGGTAACCGGCCTGCAGCAGCACGCCGGCCACCGCCACATGGCGGATGCGGCCGTGCGGCCAGGGCGCGCCAAACAGCAGCACCAGCGGCAGCAGCACCAGCAGCACGCCGACAAAGCGCAGCAACAGGAAGGTCAGCGGCGGCGCGTACGGCAAGCCGAACTTGGCGACGATGAAGCCGGTGCTCCAGATCAACACGAACACCAGGGGAACCAGGCTCAGCAGAGCCTGCTTTTGCCGGCTGCTGCCGGCGGCGGAGTGCATCATTTCTTTTTCCAGGATCGGCCGCGCGCATGCGCGGCTTCGGTCATCTCATCCGTCGTTCCAGCCTCGGGCGTGGAGGTTGGCGAGCTTTATTGTTTGCAGGTGGACGGCCACGGTCTGTTCTATCTCCCTGCCGTAGCCGCCCGCCATCGTAACCGCAACCGGGATTTTGTGCTGGCGGGCAAAGGAAAACACCGCCTGGTCGCGCGCCGCCAGCCCTTGCATGCTCAATTTCATCTTGCCCAGCCGGTCGCCCTCGTGGGGATCGGCGCCGGCCAGGTAGATCAGCAACTGCGGCGCGAACTCCGACTGCAGCCTGTCCAGCGCCGGCGCCAGCGCGGCCAGGTAATCCGCATCGCCCGCGCCGTCCGGCAAGGCCACATCGAGGTCGCTGCGTTCCTTCTCGAAAGGATAGTTGTTTTCCCCGTGCAGGGAGAGCGTGAAGATCGAATCGTCGCGCGCCAGGATCGAGGCCGTGCCGTTGCCCTGGTGCACATCGAGGTCGACGATGGCCACCCGCGAGGCGCGCTGTTCGGCCTGCATCAGCCGCGCGGCGACAGCCGAGTCGTTGAACACGCAAAACCCGGCGCCGCGGTTGGCATAGGCATGGTGGGTGCCGCCGGCCAGGTTGACCGCGATGCCTTCAGCGAAGGCGGCGCGGCAAGCGGCGATGGTGGCGCCGGACGAACGGCGCGAGCGTTCGACCATCTCCGGCGTCCAGGGAAAACCGATCTCGCGCTGCTCGGCGGGACTGAGTTCGCCGCGGCTCACGCGCATGACGTATTCGGGATGGTGAGCCAGCGCCAGCTCGCCGTCGGAAGCCGGCATGGCCTCATGAAACTCCAGCTCCGGCAGCGACCGCTCCGCGCCTTCGCGGATCATGCGGTACTTGATCATCGGAAACCGGTGGCCGGGCGGCAACGGCAATACGAAATGGTCGCTGTAGTAGGCTTTCAAACCGGATTTCCAGGAAACAGTTCAGGGGATCGGGCGCATGGAAGCAGCGTCCCGCCCGCGCCAATGACGCGATGCAGGATGTTAGCACTTGCGGATGAGCAAATGCTTGCCAGACAAGCAAAACCAAACCCGGCCGTCCAGGTTCCCGGCCCGCACCACCTTATCTATCTGGCAGTCTTCTCACTGGTAAAACCACTGAAGAAACGCGAATTGCCATATTCAGAAAATTATATTTCCCATGAGATGAAAATCATTGACTTTATGTTTTTTTAAACTAGAATCATTTTGTGCAACGCATCATATTTCAATAAGAATTACATCGGAGATCATTTCCAGCCAGTTCAGATCGGTCCGTAAGCAATCCCTGTAGTCACAATCCTTTTCATCAACCCCCTCAAGCCAAAGGATGTACCAACATGACCACCTACACCGAACAATTTTCCGCCGCAGCCAAAGCCAACGCCGAAGCGCAGATCGCCCTGTTGAGCCAGCTGGCCAGCAAGACCTTTGAAGGCGTCGAGAAATTGGTGGATCTGAACCTGAAAGCCGCAAAATCCTCGCTCGAAGAAAGCCAGGCCACCGCGCAAAAGCTGTTCGCGGCCAAGGATGTGCAAGAGTTCTTCTCGCTGTCCTCCGCCCAGGCGCAGCCGACCGTCGAAAAATCGGTCGCCTACGGCCGCCACCTGAGCAGCATCTTCTCCAGCACCCAGGCCGAACTGGCCAAGGCTGCCGAAGCCCAGATCGCCGAAGCCAACCGCAAGGTCTTCTCGCTGATCGACGAAGCCGCCAAGAATGCGCCGGCAGGTTCCGAGCAAGCCATTTCCCTGCTGAAGTCGACCATCGGCAACCTCAATGCCGGCTATGAGCAGTTCACCAAGAGCGCCAAGCAGGCTGCGGAAGTGATCGAAGCCAACGTCACCAATGCCGTCGACCAGCTGTCGCAGGCCACCACCAAGGCGACCAAGAGCGCCAAGAAATAAATTGCTTGCAAGACGGCACCGACGGGCACGCGCAACAGCGTTCCGCCGGTGCTTCAAAAACGCGAGCCAGACAAGAGATTTTTGTCTATGATGAGTTTCAGGCAGTTGATGATTCTCGCGGTTGCCTGCGGGAAAAACTGCATGCCGTAGCCAGGGGATGGCGAAGCGGCAAACCAGGTGATTCCGTATTAGTGAATGGCCCTTGCGGCGAACAGCCGCCGGGCCGGCGCGAACAGATTGTCTCCTCGGTATCCGATTCCTCCTACGATACCGTTAAATGCCTCGGCGACGCTGGGGCATTTTTTTATGGGCAACCGGGATTCTTGGTCGCTTAGTTGTTCACCTGGAATTCCGCCTTCAACTGGCGCAAGCCTTCCTGCATCTTCTCGAATGCGGGTTCGACCTGCTGCGGGTCGCCCTTGACGCCTAGGTCGATGTGGCGGCGGGTCTTCTCATCGCCCACGTGCGGCAGGCTGAATACCTTCACCAGCGGGAATTGCGCCTCGATCAGCTCCATCAGGGGCGTGAGCGTCGATTCGGCCGCCTCGAACACCAGCATCGACTTTTCGGCCCAGGCGCGCCTGTGGAACAAGTCGGCGTAATGGCTCTCCAGCACCCACTCGAACATCGGCCAGGCCATCACCGGGAAACCGGGTGCAAAATAATGCGCGCCTTCACCGCTGGTGTTGCGCACCGAGAAACCTGGGATCTTGTTGTACGGATTGGGGATGATGGCAGCGCCCTGCGGGAACTCGCCCATCTTCAGGCGGTGCAGGTTCTCCGGCGCGTTGTAGTCGGGTTCGACGCCGGCTTCGCGCGCGACGTCGGCGATGCGTTCCTGGATCTTCTCCCTGGCCTGCGGATGCAAGGCCAATGGCACACCCAGCGCCGCCGCCGCGCATTGGCGCGTATGGTCGTCCGGCGTGGCGCCGATGCCGCCGGTGCAAAACACGATGTCGCTGCCGGCCAGGGTGCGCTTCAAGGTGGCGGTGATGCGCTCGGGCTCGTCGCCCACGTATTCCGCCCAGCCCAGCTGCATGCCGCGCTCGGACAACAGCTCGAGCACCTTGGGGAAATGCTTGTCGATGCGGCGGCCGGAAAGGATTTCGTCGCCGATGATGATGAGTCCGAATGCCATGCGTCTGCCCTGCCGGTAAGGTTGATCAAACTCCGGGAATTATGCCCGATTCCGCATGCGCCGTTCAGCGCGGCCCGGCGTCGATGATGTCCGCCGCCGGCTGGATAGGATCGCCGCCCGGCTCCGGGCCATCCGGCGGCTGGCCGCTGCGGTAGCGCAGCAATGCCTCCAGGCTGTAATACTGGAACCACAGGCCGGTGAACACGAACACCAGCACATACAGCCAGATCGCGCCGGCCGCCAGTATCGGGAAAAAGATCACCGACAACGCCCCGCCCAGCCATAGCAGCGTGGGCGCCGCGCCCATGGCGCCCGCGATGGTGCCGATCGCCAGCAGCGGCCAGCGATGCAGGCGCAGCACCGCGCGGCGCTCGTCGGCGCTGGCGAAGTCGGCCAGGGTATCGTAGGCCATCACGCGATAGGTCAGCCAGCCCCACAGCAGCGGATGGACGACGAAGGTCAGCGGCGGGATCAGCGACACCGGCAGCGTCACCAGCCAGCCCACCACGAACACCGCGAAGCACCACAGCGACGTCCACAGGCTGCCCCACCAGTTGCCGCCGCGGCGCCGCTCCAGCAGCGGGTAATGGCGCGTGCCGATATGGCTGGCGATGGCGGGAATGGTGAACAGGCCGACGAATACCAGGGCCGTCAAAATCATCAGCGGCAACAGCGCCCACATCGCCAGCATGGGCACGATCACGGTCTTCAGGGCGCCCATGCCGAACCAGTTCAGGACGGTGCCGGCAGCGCCGAACATGCTGTTGGTGACGAAGTAGTCCTGCAGCCAGTCGATCATCGGCTGCAGCCCCAGCCACAGCCCGACCGTCCAGATGGCGAGCGAAAACACGAACGGCAGCACCGTCAGCAGCAGCATGCGGATATGCAGCTGCGACAGCAGCGCGCGCCCGAAGGAGGACAGCAGGAGCCGCATCAGCGCGCCTTCCTGCGCGAGAATTCGACCAGGCGCTTCAGGCCCAGCCATTGCTGCATCCAGAAGCCGCGTCCGTAGTCGCGCCCCTTGCCGGCCGGCGGCGGCAGCTGGTCGCGCACGCCGGTCTGGGCGAAGCCCTGGCCGAAATGCGCGGTGCGAAACAGCATGTCCCAGACCGGGAACAGCACCGCGAAGTTGTGCCCGCCCAGGGTATTGCGGCCATGGCTTTCATGGCCGATGCCGATGGCGTGGTGCAGTCGGTGGAAGCGCGGCGACACCAGCAGGCGGTCGCCGATGCGGCCGAAATGGATGCGCACGTTGGCATGCTGCAGGCTTTGCAGCATGCGCGACAGCGACACCAGCAGGATGTATTGCGACGGCTCGACCCCGATCAGCAACGCCACCAGGCCGAGGAAGACGTCGTGCACCAGGTCGTCCAGCACGTGGTTGCGGTCGTCGCTCCACAGGTTCATGTTCTGCTGGCTGTGGTGCAGGCTGTGCAGCGCCCACATCCAGCGCACATTGTGCTGGGCCCAGTGGTAGGCGTATTCGCACAGGTCCAGCACCACCAGGTACAGCAGGAAGCTGGCCAGCGCGCGGTCGGTCACGCCCGGCCAGATCTGGTCGAGGTTGAAGGTGCCCCAGCCTTCCAGGTGCAGCAGCTCGGCCGCGTACGACAGCGCCGGGTCGAGCAGCAGGAAGGCGAGGATGGGGATCACGCCCAGGCGCTGCAGCACGGTGTAGATGAAATCGTTCCAGCGCGCGTAAGGGTCGGTGATCCTGTGCACCGGGATCACCGACTCCAGCGGACGCAGGATCAGGAACAGGATCACCAGCTCGCAGATGCCGACCAGCACCCACTCGGTGCCGGTGAAGGCTTCTTCGACGAATTCCCCCATGCCGATGAAAAACACCAGCGGCTGCACGATGGTTTCGAACAGCCAGCCCTGGACTGCGGCAAAGAGGTCGGAAATGGTCTGGATCATGAATCAGTCTTATGCGTATGTTCCATGGAGCGCCATGGCGCCTGCCGCTGCCCGCTCCACAGGCTCAACAGTACCCCGCTTCGATCAGGGACGCGCTTGCGCGTTCCCCGTCCCCGCGAACAAATGCCGGTAGGCCGGATGCTCGCGCAGCGTGGCGAAGCAGAACCCCTTCTGCTCCAGCCCTGTAATCAGCGGCTCCAGCACGGCCGGCGCCCAGGCATCCCGGCGCGACCAGATGCCCATGTGGGCCAGGAAGATATCGCCATCCTTCAGGCTGCCCAAGGCCTTTTTCAGCAGCATCTCGTTGGGAAACTTGTCGCTGGGCAGCTCGTCCCCCGAGAAACCTGCCGGCGCCCACGCCACGTGCGCATAGCCGCAGGCCTGCCCGGCCTTGAGCAGGTTGGGCGTGAGCTTGCCGCCCGGCGCCCGCCACAATGGATCGAGCTTGCGGCCGGTCAATTCTTCGAAGCGCTTGTCCACGCGCCGCATTTCCCCGCAATACTGGGCCGGCGTCCACTGCAGCTTCTGGCCGGCCTGGGCGCCGAATTGCGGTTTCACCTCGATTTTGCCGTCCGGCAAGTCGCGCAGCGCGTAGACATGGTCGAAGGTATGCGTGCCGAAGGCATGGCCCTGCGCCGCCAGGCGCTTCCACAGCGGCTGCCAGCCTGGATCCAGGGAATAGTCGCCGTGGACGGTTTTCTCGTTGGCCAGGAAAAAGCTGGCCTTGATATGGTGGCGCTGCAAGGTTTGCTCGATCAGCTCGGCCTGCGACTGGCTGCCGGTGTCGAAGGTCAGGTAAATGGTGCCTTTGCAGGCGGCCGGAGCCGGCACAGGCGCCTGCGCAAAGGCCTGGCCGGCCGCCAGGAGGGCGCACAGGACCAGGCCTTGGAATGGCTGTGCAGGCAATGCCTGCTGCAAGCGCTTGTCAGACATCGGGAGCGCGGTTATACAGGTAGATGCCATGCGGCGAGCGACCGACCGGGATCACCTTGGTCACCGAACGGCTGGCCAGGTCGATCACCGCCACCTTCTTGATCCAGCGCAGCGTGACCCACATGGTCTTGCCGTCGTCGGTCACTTCCATACAGTCCGGGCCGCCCGGCACCTTGATGGTGCCGACGTTTTCCAGCGTGTGCATGTCGACCACGTTGATGGTGTTGGAGACGCGGTTGGAGACATAGACAAAGCGCTTGTCGCCCTGGGCGCGGAAATTGTGGGCGCCGGCGCCGGTCTTGATCTGCTTGACCAGCTTCTGGGTGCGCCAGTCGATCACCTGCACGTAGTCGCTGCCCATGATGCCCACCAGCAGGTACTTGTTGTCGGGCGTCATCATGATGCCGGCCGGCAGCTTGCCGACCGGGAGCGTCCACTTCACCTGCTGGCTGGCCAGGTCGATGGCGCTGACCTGGTCGCTGCCCTGCTGGGTGATGAAGGCGGTGGTGCTGTCGCTGTCGAAGGCGATATGGCTGGGCGTCTTGGCCAGCGGGATACGCTTGGACAGCTTGAGGTCGGCGCCGTCATAGCTGTAGACGTCGACGCGGTCCAGGCGCAGGCCGGTGGCGACGAACCATTTCTGGTTGGGCGAGAAACCGATCTGGTAGGGGTCGACGATATTGCGCAGGCGGCGCTGGACTTCACCGGTCTTGGGATCGAGGAACAGCAACTGGTTGCCGGTGGCGCTGGCGACGATCAGGGACTTGTTGTCCGGCGTGGCCATCAGGTGGTGCGGCTCCTTGCCGACCGAGAAAGTGGAAATTTCCTTGTGGCTGGACTGGTCCAGCAACGATACCGAGGCATCGCCGGAATTGAGCACCACCACCACATTCGCCTGGGCGGAAGCCGCCAGGACGGCTGAAACGCATGCTGCGCGGAAAAAAGCGGTAACAAGTTGACTGGATCGACGCAACATGACTGACTTTACACAAAAAAGACTGATTTTATCGTGCGCAAGGCACATCCAGCCACCTTAACGCGCACCCATGCGATCCGGCTGACAGCGGGCTGACGCATTCTGCAAAAATTCCGGCATTTTGGTTTACACTGCCTGCCGTTCCGGTCTCTGCCCGCCACCGGGGCCGCCAGGCGCCGAAAAAGCTGCCAACCCAGGCTGAGGCAACCGCAATCCCCACCCTCCTGAAAGGAACAAGATGTCTGCAATCACCACAGCTTCCGGGCTGCAATATGAAGAAATCAACGTCGGCTCGGGCGCTGAAGCCAAGGCCGGCAGCCACGTCACCGTGCACTACACCGGCTGGCTGCAAAACGCCGACGGCAGCGCCGGCAGCAAATTCGACTCCAGCAAGGATCGCAACGACCCGTTCGAATTCCCGCTGGGCGCCGGCCATGTGATCAAGGGCTGGGACGAAGGCGTGCAAGGCATGAAGGTCGGCGGCGTGCGCAAGCTGATCATCCCGGCCGGCCTGGGCTACGGCGCGCGCGGCGCGGGCGGCGTGATTCCCCCCAACGCCACGCTGATCTTCGAAGTCGAACTGCTGGCCGTCTGAGCGGCCCGGAGAAGACCACGATGAGCACCCTGCAAGAGCAATTCGAAGCCGCCGTCGAGCAGTCCAAGAGCCTGCCCGAACGTCCCGACAACATGACGCTGCTGAAGATGTACGGCCTGTACAAGCAAGGCAGCAGCGGCGACGTCAGCGGCGAACGTCCCGGCATGACCGACTTCGTGGCGCGCGCCAAGTACGACGCCTGGGCCGCGAACAAGGGCATCGCGCAAGCCGATGCGCAACAGCAGTACATCGACCTGTTCAACGACTTGAAGGGTTGATCGCCTCCCGCCCTTTGGGCGGAAAGCGGCAAAGCAAACAAAACGGGCGCGCCTGCCATGCAAGCGCGCCCGTTTTTCATGCCGGCCCGGTTTAGGCTTTGGCTACACCGGGATTGAGCAGATTGGGGGGCGTCTGTCCCGACAAGGCCGCGATCAGGTTGTCCGCCGCGCAGTTGGCCATGGCCAGGCGGGTCGGCGTCGAAGCGCTGGCGATGTGGGGCGTGAGCACCACATTCGTCAGCGACAGGAACTCCGGCTTGAAGGCCGGCTCGTTCTCGAACACGTCGACCCCGGCGGCGGCGATGCGCCCGGCGCGCAGCGCTTCGATCAGCGCGGCATCGTCGACGATGCCGCCGCGGGCGATGTTGGTCAGCGTCGCGGTCGGCTTCATCAGCGCCAGTTCGGCCGCGCCGATGGTGTGGTGGGTCTCCTTCGAATACGGCAGCACCAGCACCACGTGGTCGGCACGTCGCAACAACTCTTCCTTGCCCACGTATTGCGCATTGTTGGCGCGCGCTTCCTGTTCCGGCTGCAGGCGCGAGCGGTTGTGGTACAGCACCTGCATGTCGAAGCCCAGCGAGCGGCGCGCGATGGCCTGGCCGATGCGGCCCATGCCGATGATACCCAGCGTGGAACCGTGCACGTCGGGGCCGACGAAGCTGTCGTAGCTCCACTTCTTCCACTTGCCGGCGCGCAGGAAATGCTCCGACTCGGTGATGCGGCGCGCGGTGGCCATCATCAGTGCCCAGCCGAAGTCGGCGGTGGTTTCGTTGAGCACGTCGGGCGTGTTGGTCGCCATCACGCCGGCCGCGGTGGCGGCGGCGATGTCGATGTTGTTGTAGCCGACCGCCATGTTGCACACCGCCTTCAGTTGCGGATTGGCGGCGAACAGCGAGGCCGTGATCGGCTCGCTGGGCGTGGCGAACAAGCCATCCTTGCCCCTGGCCTTGGCCAGCAGTTCCTCGGCCGAATAGATGCGGTCTTCCTGGTTCGACTCGACATCGAAATGCTGCTCCAGGCGCGCCAGCACCTCGGGAAAGATGGCGCGGGATACGAATATCTTTGGTTTCATGGCTGTCTCTTTATGATTCGCTCAGGGGTGGATTTTGCACTAGAAAAAAAGGAAGGTCATGGCGACGAACAGCGGCACCAGGATGCCGCAGGACCATGCCATGTAGCCGAAGAAGGACGGCATGCGGATGCCGCGCTCCTCGGCGATGGCCTTGACCATCATGTTGGGCGCATTGCCGATGTAACTATTGGCGCCCATGAAGACGGCCCCGGCGGAAATCGCCGCCAAGGTCGAAGCCAGCGGCCCCATCAGTTCACGCGCGTCACCCGAGGCGGTGTTGAAGAACACCAGGTAGGTCGGCGCATTGTCGAGGAACGAGGACAGCAAGCCCGTCATCCAGAAATACATGGCGTCGTCCGGCCGGCCGTCCGGCCCGGTCACGGCGCGCACCACCGCCGCGAAGGCGCCCTGCTCGCCGGCGCGCAGCATGGCGATGACCGGGACGATGGTCAGGAAGATGGCGGCGAACAGCTTGGCCACCTCCTGCATCGGCCCCCAGGTGAATTCATTGCCGGCGCGCGCTGTAGCCGGTGTCAGCGCCAGCGACAGCAGGATGACCGCGACCAGCGCGCCATCGCGCATCAAGTTCTGCCATTCCAGCGGCGTGCCCAACACTTCGAAGGCCACGCCCGGCTTCCAGATCCCGCTCATGAGCACCAGCGCCACGACCGCCGCCAGCAGCGCGAAGTTTGACTTGCCTTCGAAACTGAGCCGGGAATCCGGCGTCGGGTCGGCGCCGGCCGGCCTGCGCTCTTCCCGGTTCAGGTAATAGTGGCGGTCGATCAGGTAAAAGACCGCCAGCAGCGCCGCGCACAGGAACAGCATCGGCGCCAGGAGATGGCGCGCGGTCCAGAAGAAGTCGACGCCCATCAGAAAGCCCAGGAACAGCGGCGGATCGCCCAGCGGCGTCAGCGAACCGCCGGCATTGGCCACCAGGAAGATGAAGAACACCACCACATGCGCCACATGCTTGCGGTCATCGTTGGCGCGAATCAGCGGGCGGATCAGCAGCATCGCGGCGCCGGTGGTCCCCATCACGCTGGCCAGCGCCGTTCCCAGCGCCAGCAGCCCGGTATTGAGCGCGGGCGTGCCGCGCAGGTTGCCGCGCACGCAGATGCCGCCGGCCACGGTAAACAAGGCCGTCAGCAGGATGATGAAGGGAAGGTATTCGGCCAGCAAGGCATGCACCATCACCGCCAATGCCGCCTGCGCGCCTTGCGCGGCGGCGAACGGCAGCAGGAAAGCCAGACCCCAGCCCGCCGCGATCTTGCCGAAATGGTGGTGCCACAACGCCGGCGCCAGCAACGGCAACACGGCGATCGACAGCAGCATGCCGGCGAACGGCACGGCCCAGACGACAGAAAGCGTTACTGTCTGGGCAGCCAAGACAGTCGCCACACTCACCCTTTTATCTCGAACACCTGCCGCAGGTAATTCACATACGCCAGGTCGTCGCACATGTTCTTGGAAGGCGTGTCCGACAGCTTGGCCACCGGCTGGCCGTTGCAGCGGACCATCTTCATGACCACCTGCAGCGGCGTGTAGCCGAGGTCGTTGGTAAGGTTGGTGCCAACGCCGAAGGCCACGCGCGCGCGATCCTTGAAGCGCAGGTAGAGCGCGCTCACCTTGTCGAAATCCAGGCTGTCGGAGAACACCAGCACCTTGGACGACGGGTCGACGCGGTTGTCGCGGTAGTGCTGGATCAGGCGCTCGCCCCATTCGAACGGGTCGCCCGAGTCATGGCGGGCGCCGTCAAAGAGCTTGCAGAAATACATGTCGTAGTCGCGCAGGAAGGCGTCCATGCCATACACGTCGGAGAGCGTGATGCCGAGGTCGCCGCGGTATTCGCGCGCCCAGATCTCGAAGGCGAAGGTCTGCGAATCGCGCAGGCGCGGTCCCAGCGCCTGGCAGGCCTGCAGGTATTCGTGCGCCATCGTGCCCAGCGGCGTCAGGTCGTGCTGCATGGCGAACATGACGTTGGAGGTGCCGGCGAAGTGCGAACCCATGGTCTGCTTCATCTCGGCGATGACCTCGGCATGCCAGCTGCGCGAGAAGCGGCGGCGCGTGCCGTAGTCGGCGATGTTGCAGCCGGCCAGCTGGCTGTCGCCGGTGATCAGCGAAATCTTCTTGCGCAGCCGTTCGCGGCCTTCGGCAAGGTCGGGCGAGCGCTGGGTGCTGCGGAAATAGACTTCGTTGACGATGGCCAGCACCGGCACTTCGAACATGATGGTGTGCAGCCACGGCCCCTTGACGCTGATCTCGATCTCGCCGTTGCCGGAGGCGGCCGGCTGCACCGTGATGTATTTCTCGTTGAGGTGAAACAGGTCGAGGAAGTCGACGAAGTCGCTCTTGATGAAGCGCAGGCTGCGCAGGTAGTTCAGTTCCTCTTCCTTGAAGCGCAGCCGGCACATGGCGGCGATCTCGGCGCGGATCTCGTCCACGTAGGGAGTCAGGTCGACCCCCTCGTTGCGGCACTTGAAACGATATTCGACCTGGGCGCCGGGAAAATGATGCAGCACCACCTGCATCATCGTGAATTTGTACAGGTCGGTATCGAGTAAGGATGTGATGATCATGATTCCGATGCGGCCACGGCCGCATGCTGAGGTATTGATGTGCGGCCAGGCTCCCGGTGGAAGCCTTGCTGCGCCGTGGCCGCTATCTTAACCCGGATCGAAAAAACAGATTCCCCGCATCCCGCATGAGTTTTTTTAGCCTCAACCCCTATTTATTTCATCGCCGAAGCCGGGCGGCGGCTGCGCACATAGACGTCGCCGGGCAAGTAGGCCGCGCCGTCCAGATAGCGCCAGTTGCTCATGCTGCTGCGGCCGTCCTTCTGCGAAACCTGGCCGACGAAGGCGCCCATCGAGGCCTGCTGGTCGAGCGCGCGGAACGCGATCGGCCCCAGCGGCGACTCCAGCGGCATGCCGCGCAAAGCCGTGACCAGCGCTTCGCCGCCGGCGCCGCCCGACTTCTTCAGCCCGGCGGCGATCGCCATCATGGTGGTATAGCCGAACACCGACGACAACTGCGGATGCTGGCCGAACTTCTTCAGGTAAGCCTCCAGGAAACGCTGGTGCTCCGGCGTGGCGATCTGTTCCCAGGGATAGCCGATCGCAGTCCAGTCGCGGATGGCTTCGCTCTGCGCCGGGTCCAGGCTCTGGGCGCCGGCCGAGGCCATCGAGACCACCCGTATCCCGGCGAACAGCTGCTGGCGGTTGCCGGCCTGGACGAACTTCTGCAGGTCGTCGCCGAAGGTGGCGTTGAAGATGGCGTCCGGGCGCGCCTGGCGCATCACGCGCACCACCTCGTCGGCCTTGATCTTGCCCAGCGCCGGCCACTGGTCGCTGACGAACTCGACGTCCGGGCGCGCCTGCTTGAGCAGCAGCTTGAAACTGGCCACGGCGCTCTGGCCGTATTCATAGTTGGGCGCCACCACCGCCCAGCGGCGGCCCGGCATGCGCGCGGCCTGCTCTGCCAGCATGGCGGCCTGCATGTAGGTCGAAGGCCGTACCCGGAAGGTATAGCGGTTGCCCTTGTCCAGCGTAATGGCGTCCGACAAGGCGTCGCCGACCACGAACACGGTCTTGCTGCGCGCGGCTTCGCGCGACACCGCCAGCGCCACATCGGACAGCATGGTGCCGGTCAGCACCGCGACGCGCTCGTCACGCACCAGTGCGCGGGCATTGCGGGCGGCCTGCCCGGCATCGCCGTCGTCCTCGCGCGCCACCAGTTCCAGCGGCCGGCCTTGCACGCCGCCGCCGGCATTGATTTCTTCCAGCGCCAGCGCCAGGCCGTTGCGGTAGCCCTGGCCGGCCGTCGACAGGCTGTGGTGGCTGTTGATTTCGCCGATGCGGATGGCGTCGGCGGCGCCTGCAGCCGGGGCCAGGCTCCAGGCGACGGCCGCGGCCAGGCCGGCCAGCAGGGGGGGAAATCGGAAACGATATGCTTGTTTGGGCTGTTCAGCATCCACGCCGGGACATCCTTTTCTTGAATCTGGCAGTCCAGCGGCGTACTGCCCCGCCCTGCCCGCTCGCCTGGACAGCCCGGCCGGAACGGCCTTGCAGCGGCGCGCGACAGGCATTGGCGGCGGCTTTCCCTATCGCTGGATCATTATTTACTTATACGTAATCTGTATAAGCCTCGTTTGTGGGAAAAATCGAATTACCTTAAAATACAAGGCTTTGCAGCAGGGTGCGCAAGGGATTTCCGGCCGCGGGAAACAGCGAGGAAAGCACCCCGAAACAGAACAGCGCCAGCCTGCCGCAGATGATTTTAACCGTGCCATATTGCCATCAATTGCGGCGCAGTTAGCCATCGGTTTTAAGAATATTTACAGATAGGACAGTTATGACCCACGTTGTCACCGATTCCTGCGTTCATTGCCGCTACACGGATTGCGTGGACGTTTGCCCGGTGGATTGCTTCCGCGAAGGCCCCAATTTCCTCGCGATCGATCCGGACGAGTGCATCGACTGCGCGGTGTGCGTGGCCGAATGCCCGGTCAACGCGATTTACGCGGAAGAGGACGTGCCGGCCGACCAGCAGCATTACATCAAGCTCAACGCCGACCTCTCCCGCAACTGGCCTTCCATCACCAAGACCAAGGCTCCGTTGCCCGACGCCGAGGAATGGAAGGACAAGACCGACAAGCTGCAATACCTGCAGCGCTGACCGTCGCGGCGCTTGCGGCCCCGGGCCGGCGCCTCCACGAGCCGTAACAGCTCCAGCATTGCGGTTGCGCATCCAGCCCGGCCTTGCGTCGCCCCGCCAGATGCGCAACCGCTTGCGTTTTGCCTCCGGTAATTGAAACAGGAATCTCAAGAAATCATGGAAAACAACGTCAAGGCCGCAGCGGCCCAGGGCCTCATCGAAACCGATGCCGTCATCATCGGCGCCGGCCCGGTCGGCCTCTTTCAGGTGTTCGAACTCGGCTTGCTGGAAATCAAGGCGCATGTGATCGATTCGCTGCCGGTCGTCGGCGGCCAGTGCGTTGAGCTGTACCCGGACAAGCCGATCTACGACATCCCGGCCGTGCCTGTCTGCACCGGCCAGGAACTGACCGACAACCTGCTCAAGCAGATCGAGCCGTTCGAGCCGACCTTCCACCTGGGCCAGGAAGTGACCCTGGTGAACAAGCGCGAAGACGGCCGTTTCGACGTCGAAACCTCCACCGGCACCCGCTTCATCACCAAGACCATCTTCATCGCCGCCGGCGTCGGCTCGTTCCAGCCGCGCACGCTGAAGGTCGAAGGCATCGAGCAGTTCGAAGGCTCGCAGGTGTTCTACCGCGTCAAGGATCCCGCCAAGTTCGAAGGCAAGAACATCGTCATCTGCGGCGGCGGCGACTCCGCGCTGGACTGGGCGCTGAACTTCGTGGGCAAGGCCGAATCGGTGATCCTGCTGCACCGTCGCGAGGAATTCCGCGCGGCGCCGGCCTCGGTCGCCAAGATGAAGGACCTGTGCGAACAGTACGAAATGCAGTTCCTGGTCGGCCAGGTCACCGGCACCGAGATCAAGGACGGCAAGCTGGCCGAGGTCAAGGTCACCGGCGCCGACGGCGTCACCCGCCGCCTGCCGCTGGACATGCTGCTGGTGTTCTTCGGCCTGTCGCCCAAGCTGGGCCCGATCGCCGAGTGGGGCCTGGACATCGAGCGCAAGCAACTGAAGGTGGTCGATACCGAGAAGTTCGAGACCAACGTGCCGGGCATCTTCGCCGTGGGCGACATCAACACCTATCCGGGCAAGAAGAAGCTGATCCTGTCGGGCTTCCACGAAGCGGCGCTGGCGGCTTTCGGCGCGGCGCCCTACATCTTCCCGGAAAAGAAGATCCACATGCAGTACACCACCACCTCGCCCAAGCTGCACAAGATCCTGGGCGTGGAAACGCCGGTGTTCGACTGAGCAGAAATTTCCATTAGGAAATAAATTCGCGCAAAGCCCCTGCCATGCAGGGGCTTTTTTCATTTCCGCGCCGCGCCTGTATTGCCGCACGCTACACTTTCAGCCGGTTTTTCTGCATTTGGTCTTACCAGCATAAAAGTCCCTGGAGAAGCGTGCTATCCTACTGCGTCGCAACACGGTCAAGTTGACAACAATATGTAATCGGTGCGCTCCGTCATCGAATAACCATCGTCAAACGTTTGTTGCACATGCTAGCTTCCGCGCCGAACCGCGGCCAACCGGGCCACGAGCCCCGTTTCCCTGCCGGACGCCGCCAGCCAGCGCTTGTATAAAGGTCAGCTATGCTTTATCAATTGCATGAACTCAACCGCGCGTTTCTGAACCCGATGATGCAATGGGCGGAAACCTCGGCCAAACTGTTTTCCGATCCGGTTTCCCCGCTCGCCCATACTCCCTTCTCCCAACGTATCGCCGCCGGCTACGAGCTGCTGTACCGCTTGTCCAAGGAATACGAAAAGCCGCAGTTCAACATCCGTGAAGTCAACGTCGACGGCAAGCCGACCGGCATCGTCGAGGAAGTCGTCGAGACCAAGCCCTTCTGCCGCCTGATCCATTTCAGGAAGGACCTGGGCGCGCGCCAGGCCGCCGCGCTCAGGCAGCCGACCGTGCTGCTGGTGGCGCCGCTGTCGGGCCACCACGCCACCCTGCTGCGCGAAACCGTGCGCACATTGCTGCAGGAGCACGACGTCTACATCACCGACTGGACCGACGCCCGCATGGTGCCGGTCGAACAGGGCGATTTCCACCTGCACGACTACGTCTATTACGTGCAGGACTTCATCCGCCTGCTGGGCCCTGACTTGCACGTGATCTCCGTGTGCCAGCCGACCGTGCCGGTGCTGGCGGCCATTTCGCTCATGGCCAGCGCCAACGATCCCAAGCTGCCCAAGACCATGACCATGATGGGCGGCCCGATCGATGCCCGCAAATCGCCCACCGCGGTCAACGACCTGGCCACCGAGAAGCCCCATTCGTGGTTTGAAAATACCGTCATCTACAGCGTGCCGGCCAACTACCCCGGCTTCGGCCGCAAGGTCTATCCGGGCTTCCTGCAGCACGCCGGCTTCGTGGCGATGAACCCGCGCCGCCATGCGCAGAGCCACTGGGACTTCTACATGCACCTGCGCGACGGCGACGACGCCTCGGCCGAGGAGCACCGCCGCTTCTACGACGAGTACAACGCCGTGCTGGACATGCCGGCCGAGTTCTACCTCGAAACCATCAAGATCGTGTTCCAGGACTTCGACCTGGCGCGCGGCACCTGGAAGGTCGAAGGCAAGCCGGTACGCCCGCAGGACATCAAGTCGGTGGCGCTGTTTACCATCGAAGGCGAGCTGGATGACATCTCCGGCTCCGGCCAGACCGAAGTGGCGCACGAACTGTGCAGCGGCATCCCCAAGGCCCGCAAGCAGCACTTCACCGTGCCCAAGGCCGGCCACTACGGGATTTTCTCGGGCCGCCGCTGGCGCGAGGTGGTCTGTCCCAAGATCGCCGAGTTCATCCGCAGCAAGGCCTGATCCGGCCAAGCCGACACCCATCCGGCGCCCGCGTCTTCCGCGCGGCGCCGGATTTTTTATGGACGCCGCGCGGCATGACTTCATGCCGATTTCCCCGGATAATGTCGCCTTTACGCTGTTTGTCGAACTGTCCCACCGTGCCGCCATCCGCCACCACACCGTCCGCCCCGCCCAGCCTCGCCGACCGGATCGAAGACCTGCTGCCGCAAACCCAGTGCACCAAATGCGGCTACCCGGCCTGCCGTCCCTACGCCGAGGCGATCGCCGATGGCCGCGCCGCCTATAACCAGTGCCCGCCCGGCGGCGCCGAGGGTATCGCCCGCCTGGCGCAATTGCTGGAGCAACCGCTGTTGCCGCTGAACCCCGCCAATGGCCGGGCACAGCCGCGCCTGCTGGCGGTGATCGACGAACAGGCCTGCATCGGCTGCACGCTGTGCATCCAGGCCTGCCCGGTGGACGCCATCGTCGGCGCCGCCAAGCAGATGCATACCGTGGTCGACGACCTCTGCACCGGCTGCGAACTGTGCGTGGCGCCCTGCCCGGTCGATTGCATCGCCATGGAAGACGCCACGCCGGGACGCACCGGCTGGCAAGCCTGGAGCCAGCAACAGGCCAACGCGGCGCGGGCGCGCCACGACTGGCGCAGCATCCGCCTGCAGCGCGACAAGGCGGAGAACGACGCCCGCCTCGCGGCCAAGGCAGCCACCAAGCTCAAGGAAGTGGCAGCCGCCGAAACCGGCACGCCCGAGCAGCAAGCCGAACAGGCGCGCAAGAAAGCCATCATCCAGGCGGCGCTGGAGCGCGCCCGCCTGAAGAAACTGCAAGCCGAACAGGAACAGACGCCCAAGCCCTGACCCCACCCTACCGCCGCCGACCAACGATACAAGAAAAGCGACCGCCATGAACCCGACCAAACGCCGTGAAATCTTCGAGCGCCTGCGCCTGGCCAATCCGACGCCGACCACCGAACTGGACTACACCACGCCGTTCGAACTGCTGATCGCGGTGCTGCTGTCGGCGCAGGCCACCGACGTCTCGGTCAACAAGGCCACGCGCAAGCTCTACCCGGTGGCCAACACGCCCGAGAAAATCTACAAGCTGGGCGTGGACAAGCTGATCCCCTACATCCAGACCATCGGCCTGTTCCGCACCAAGGCCAAGAACGTGATCGAAACCTGCCACATCCTGATAGAGCAGCACGGCGGCCAGGTTCCGCAAACGCGCGAGGAGCTGGAAGCCTTGCCGGGCGTCGGCCGCAAGACCGCCAATGTGGTCCTGAACACCGCCTTCGGGCATCCGACCATCGCCGTCGATACACACATCTTCCGCGTCGCCAACCGCACCGGGCTGGCGCCGGGCAAGGATGTGGACGAGGTGGAGCGCAAGCTGATGAAGTTCGTGGCGCCGGAATTCCGGCAGGACGCCCACCACTGGCTGATCCTGCACGGCCGCTACACCTGCATCGCGCGCAAGCCGCAGTGCTGGAACTGCGTGATCGCCGACCTGTGCGAATTCAAGCAGAAGACGCCGCTGCCGGAAAAAGGCGTGTAAGCGAGGCGTATCGGCGTCCGTCAGCGCACCGTGCCGCCGTTGATCTGCATCACCGGCACCCAGCGCATCTCCTTGACCTCGTACATGGTGAAGAGAGGGTTGAGCAGGTCGCCCTCCCCGTTGAAGGAGATCGGGCCGCTCACGCCATTGAAGCGCAGCTTGTGCAGTTCCTGCACGATGGCCGACGGCTCCGTGGTATTGGCCTGGCGCACGGCATTGACCAGGGCCTGCGCGGCGTCGTAGGCGAAGGTGGCGTACAGGTCGACATCGGTATCGAAATTCTGCCCATAGCGCTGGCGGAAGGTTTTCCAGCCCGGCATCCTGTCCAGCGGCAGCCCCGGCTCCAGCACCAGCGCGCCATTGCCGTCGGCGCCCGCTTGCATCAGGAAAGGCAGGCCGATCGTGCCGGCCGAGGCCATCAGCCGGCTGCCGATCTTCAGGCGCTTGATGGCCTTGGCCAGCAGCCCGGCCTGCCAGTCGAGGCCGCCGAAGAAGATCAGGTCGGGGTTGCGCTTGCGGATTTCGATCAGCGGCGCGTTGAAATCCGAGGTCTTGCCGCTCACCGAATAACTGCCGGTCACTTCGATCCCCAGGTCGCGCGCGATCTGCGCCACCTGCTGCGCCAGTCCCTGGCCGAACGGCGTGCGGTCGTCGATGGTGGCCAGCGTCTTCACGCCCAGCTTGCGCGCCGCATATTCGGCCGAGAACCGGCCCAATGCATCGTTATTGGGAATCGTGCGGAATACGCCCGGGTATCCCTGCGCAGTAAACTTGCGGCTCATCGTCGCAGGCGATATCTGGGCCACACCCGCGGCATGGTACACAGACGCCGCCGCCAGGCTGGCGCCGCTGTTCCAGTGGCCGATCACGCCGACCACATGCTGTCTCACCAGGTAACGCGCGACATACTCGGCGGTGGCGGCATCGGCGCGGTCGTCCTGCGCCACCAGCCTGAAACGGTAAGACTTGCCGGCGATGAGCACGCCGCGACGGTTGGCTTCATCCAGTGCCAGTTGCACCGCATCGCGCATGCTCTTGCCCACGCCCCCGGACGGCCCCGACAGGGGACCGGCAAAGCCGACCGGCAGTATCTCGCCCTCGCCGGCGGGATCGGCTTGCGCCATTGCCTCGGCCGGCGCGCTCTCGGCAGCCTTCCTTTGCGCAAGCGGCTTGGCCTGCCCGGCGGACGCGACGAAAACGCCGGCCGCGGCCAGCAAGGCGATGGCAACGCAACGGAACCGAAAACGGCGCGGCAAACGGAGGCGCGGTAAAACGCTGCCTGCAGGACGCATGCGATTCCCCCCTCTTCGTATTTTTTCTCCCGGCAACAATATTACTCCAAGACAATCTTACCGGGGAACAGGAAACGATGAGCGGCAGGGTTCCCGAACCGCATGCCCGCCTGAAAGCGGCGGCAATGCGACGTAAAATAGAGGTTTCGGCTTTCGTTACCCCGCACCATATGTTCACCCCTTCCCAGCACGATGTCCGCCGCTTCTTCTGCGATGCCTACCGCAAGCACCGGAGCCGCGAAGTGCTGACCCCGCTCGAAGCGATCGCGCGCGACTGGATCATCCAGCATCCTGAATATGAAGACGCGCTGGGCGACGCCGAACGGGCCATCGCCGCCGACTATTCGGTGGAGAGCGGCCAGACCAACCCGTTCCTGCACCTGTCGATGCACCTGTCGATCACCGAGCAGATCTCGATCGACCAGCCGCCCGGCATCCGCGCCGCGTTCCAGATGCTGGCGCAGCGCCGCGGTTCCGAGCATGAGGCGCACCACGAGATCATGGAATGCCTGGGCGAGATGATCTGGAATTCCCAGCGCAACGGCCTGCCGCCGGATGGCGCTGCCTATATCGACAGCATCAGGCGCCGCGCGCAGGGCTGAAACCGGCCTGCCTGCACCTGAAAAAAAAGCCACGCATCAGCGTGGCTTTTTCATTGCGCCGGCAGGCGAACCGCTTACTTGCGCAGCACCAGCGTACCCGGCAGGCTATGCAGGTAGGCGGCGATATTGTTGATGTCCTGGTCGGTCAGCGGTTTGGCCTGCGCCGACATGATGGCGTTGGTGCGGCCGTTCATCGCGCTGTCGCCGCGGCGGTACGCCACCAGCGCATGCTTGAGGTAATCCGCATGCTGGCCGGCCAGCTTGGGATAGGCCGGGTCGATCGGGGAATTGAAATCCTTGCCGTGGCAGGAAGCGCAGTTGTACTTCTCGACCAGCGCGCGTCCGGCGGCAAGGTCGGCGGCCTGGGCGGACAAGGCGGTGGCGGACAATACGGCCAATGCTGCGGCCATACGGGTGGTAGTCATTTTCATCTCGTGCGTCCCCTTCACTTCTGCTGCGAATAATAGGCTGCCAGGTCGGCGATATCCTGGTCCGACAGGCTGGCCGCGATGCCATGCATCGACGGATGCTTGCGTTCGCCCTTCTGGTAGGCGCGCAGCGCGTTTTCGATGTATTGCGGGGACTGGCCGCCCAGCATGGGCACCTGGTAGACCTCGGGGAAGGTACTCTTGTAGCCGGGGATGCCGTGGCATCCGATGCACATGGAAACTTTATTTTCAGCAGCCTTGGCATTACCGACGATGTCCGCCGCGGACGCACTGCCGACAACGCCGCTCAAGGCAAGAAGCACGAGGTGTTTTTTCATGTTCGCAGGGTAAAAGTAAATTGGACTGACTTAAACGAAACGAATCTTTTGCACCAGAACAGTTTGTCTTACTGGTTCATTTGCACTGGTTCTGCAGGTTTGGCTGTTTTGCTGTGGCTCAACCGTTCTTTCGGCTTAAGCGTGTCTCTCCACTCCCCCTGCTTACGCAAAAAACCGTTCGATTCTAACCCAATAGGCTCAGCATCGTCATCCCTTCCCGGGAGCACCCGGAATCGGCGGCAATAGCCCGCCCGGAGCGGGCTTTCCGGGGTTGCGCCAATATATGCACCGCAATATGCCGGGTATTGTCTTGGCAATAAATCAATAATCAGCCATACCGTCGCATCCGCTCAGGGAGGACGCTGCGTTCATCCTCACCCGGTTGCCCGGCCTGCGTTTTCCTGCCGTCATCGATATCGGCGGGAGGCGCGCTGTCGCCACTATTGCCACCGCCACCGTCATCGTCACCGCTGTCGTCCTCTTCATGCGTTGCCGCATCGGCAGCCGCGCGGGCGCGTCCGGGAAAGATGAAAAACGCCGGCGCAGCGATGAAACGGCGCAACAAGGCCCTCTGGACGAAACGCCGCATGCGGCGCGGCACGTCGCGCGCGCGCAAGGCCAGCGTCAAGGCGCAGGCGAACGCCACGGCCACGCTCAGGAACGCGGTCACGGCAACGCCCGCGGCCGCCAGCCAGAATTCCGGCGTGGCCAGCGCTTGCCAGCCCAGGCTGAATGCGGCCGCCGTCAACGTGCCGGCAGCCAGCGTCACATGGCGCACATCCAGCGGCAGGCCGAAGAACTCCGCCAGCACCGGCGTCATCCCCAACAGCAAGCCCAGCACCACGCTGCCGGAAATGGTCGCGACATTGCGTTCCAGCCAGGCCGCGCAGCGCTCGGCGCGCAAGGGGCCGAGCGCATGCACCAGGCGGCGCTGGTTGGCCAACGTTTCGCGCACGCGGCGCAAGGCGAACCAGTTGTCGGCGAACCCCGCGGCCAGGCTCGACAGCCATAGCAGCACGCCGGTCAGCGCGGCATAGAGCGGCGTGGGGCCGACCAACGACAGGGAAGCCAGGTCCGCATGCGCCTGCGCGGCCTGCATCGGCACCACGCCGAACAGGAACCAGCCGGCCGTGCAAACCAGGGCCGCCACCGGCGCCACCGCCAGCAGGTTGCCGAAAATGGCGGCCGATTGCGAACGCAGCAGCAAGCCCGCTTCCGCGACCAGGCCGCGCATGCCCTCGGCATCCAGCTCGCCCATATGCGAGGCCAGCGTCGGCGCCGCCACGGCCGGCTGGCGCGTCGCCAGCACGCCGCCCACCGCGGCGATCAGCAGGAAGCTCACCGCGTAGTTGAGCGAGGCCAGCGCGCCTTCGAAGAAATGCGCCGTGCCCAACCGGGCCACGCCGACCTGCAGCAACGCGGTGCCCGCCAATACGGCGCCGCCCAGCAAGCCGCCGCGCACCACCTTGCGATAGCCGGCGGCATCGCGCGCGATCGCCTGTTCGCCATGGTCGGCGTTGCGCTCGACCATCTTGCGCGCCAGCAGCGCGAAGCTGCGGCGCATCAGGCCGCGCACCGAACTATGGTTGTGGTGCGCCGAAATCAGGTCGGACAGCAGCAACTGCACCCGCCCCGCCCCCGGCTCGCCGGGCACGGCCGCGCGCACATCGATCAGGCGGCCGATGCGCTGCAGGTGCGCGCGCATGCGCTCGACGCGGTACACCAGGCTGACCGAGACGCCGTACTCGTCCAGGTGGGCATAGATGCGGTCGGTCTGCGCATGGCATACCGCCACCAGCATGCGCACGCTGCGCAGCGCGCCCTGGTCGTGCGGGCTGGCGCGCAGCCATGCCTCGATCTCGCGCCGCAGCGCCAAGAACGGCGTGGCGCGCATCGGCATCTTGGGTTCCAGGCGCTGGCGGAAGGCCGGGCTGATGCCGTCGGCGATGACCGTAGCGGTGAGGTAGGTGATGGCCTCCTCGATCTGCTGCCAGTACATGTGGGAAATGCCGTCGTCGGCGAACAGCTTCCACAGCCGCGCCAGCAGCGCATTGTCGAGCTCGAGCAACCAGTTGGCATCATCCGGGTCGGGGAACAGCGCGGTGAAGAGCGCCGACAGGTCGGTCGGGGAAAAGTGGCGCGGCAGCACCATGCGCGCCAGGCGCTCGGACAGTTCGCCGAAGAAGCCAGGCTCGTGCGGCAGGCCGGTGGTGGAAAACAGTTCGGGGCCGTTGGCCTCGCGCAGCGTCTTTTGCAGCGCGTGCTGCACATTGCGGCGCACGTCGCGGTGCTGGTCCAGCCAGTCCAGCATGATCTCCAGCCGCTGGCTGCGCACCTTGCTCCATGACTGCCGGTCCAGCAGCGACACCGCCGAGCGGTGCCGCAGCCATTCGCTGACGTCGATCATCCAGTTGGCGCGCTCATGCCAGGCCGATGCGGGATCGGCGCGGCGCATCAGGCTGTCGAGTTGCTTGTCGACATCATGGCGGGCCATGTAGCGGGCTTGCATGCCGTGCCACAAGCGTCTCCACACCACCAGCATTTTGAAGAACAGGAATTTCATGTGTCTTGTCAACGTTATGTATGCGGAATCGCGTATATAAGGGCGATTTCGCAAATTTCAACCCGCGCGGCCGGCGCCGGGTTTTCCCTTATACTCGTTCAAATTGACAAGCCGATGTCTTGCACCGCAGTACCATGCGCAAGACGGTGCGAATCAACCATAGAGACATCACCTGAGACCGCGCCCATGAACGATCATTCCGCACGTCCGCAACGCTTTACCGGTTCCGACACCTACGTCGCCACCGACGACCTGAAACTGGCCGTCAATGCCGCGCTTACGCTGCAGCGCCCGCTGCTCATCAAGGGCGAGCCCGGCACCGGCAAGACCATGCTGGCCGAGGAAGTGGCCGCCGCGCTTGACCGCCCGCTGCTGCAATGGCATATCAAATCCACCACCAAGGCCCAGCAGGGCCTGTACGAATACGACGCGGTCTCGCGCCTGCGCGATTCGCAGCTGGGCGACGAACGGGTCAAGGACATCCACAACTACATCGTCAAGGGCGTGCTGTGGCAGGCGTTCATCTCGGACGAACCGGTGGTGCTGCTGATCGACGAGATCGACAAGGCCGACATCGAGTTTCCCAACGACCTGCTGCGCGAAATCGACCGCATGGAGTTCTACGTCTACGAGACGCGCGAAATGGTCAGGGCCAAGCACCGTCCGCTGGTGGTGATCACCTCCAACAACGAGAAGGAATTGCCGGACGCCTTCCTGCGCCGCTGCTTCTTCCACTACATCAAGTTCCCCGACAAGGACACGATGCGGCAGATCGTCGACGTGCACTTCCCGCGCCTCAAGCGCGACCTGCTGGCGCAGGCGCTGCAGAGCTTCTATGAAGTGCGCGACGTGCCGGGCCTGAAGAAGAAGCCCTCGACCTCGGAGCTGATCGACTGGCTCAAGCTGCTGATGGCCGAGGACATCCCGGCCGAAGCGCTACACAGCAAGGACGGCAAGGCGGCGGTGCCGCCGCTGCACGGCGCGCTGCTCAAGAACGAGCAGGACGTGCACCTGTTCGAACGCCTGGTATTCATGTCGCGCAATAATCGTTAACCATCACCAGCTGACTTCCATCCGCCCGGAGACGCCATGCAATTCCTCTCGCCGATCACGCTCAAAGGCCATTTCGCCAATGTCGAACCGCTGTCCCTGGAGCACCACGACGCGCTGATCGCCGCGGTCTCCGACGGCAAGCTGTGGAAGCTTTGGTACACCTCCATCCCCAAGCCGGAAAACATGCGCGCCGAGATCGAGCGCCGCCTGCACCTGCAGCAGCAAGGCAGCATGCTGCCCTTCGTGGTCCGGCGCAACGATACCGGCGCGCTGTGCGGCATGACTACCTACATGAATGCCGACGCCGCCAACCGCCGCGTCGAGATCGGCTCCACCTGGTACGCCGCCAGCGCCCAGCGCACCGGCATCAATACCGAATGCAAGCTGATGATGCTCACGCACGCCTTTGAAGACATGCACTGCATCGCCGTCGAGTTCCGCACCCACTGGATGAACCAGCAATCGCGCGCCGCCATCGCCCGCCTAGGCGCCAAGCAGGACGGCATCCTGCGCAACCATCAACGCATGGCGGACGGCTCGCTGCGCGACACCGTGGTGTTTTCCATTATCGAATCCGAATGGCCCTCGGTGCGGCGCCACCTGCAGTACAAGCTGGGGCGATGAACAAGTTCGCAACGCCATGCTGATCGATTTCTTCTTCACCGTGAAAGATGCCGGCGTGCCGGCCTCGATCAAGGAATTCCTCACCTTGCTGGAAGCGATGGACAAGCAGCTCATCGCGCCCTCGATGGACGAGTTCTACTTCCTGTCGCGCCTGACGCTGGTCAAGGACGAGGCCAACTTCGACAAGTTCGACCGCGCCTTCGGCGCCTACTTCAAGGGCATCGAGACCATCTTCGATAAGAAGCCCGAGATCCCGCTGGAGTGGCTGCTGAAGAAGCTGGAGCGCGAACTGACGCCGGAACAGAAGGCCGCCATCGAGAAGTTTGGCTACGACAAGCTGATGGAACGCCTGAAGCAATTGCTGGAAGAACAAAAGGAACGCCACGAAGGCGGCAGCAAGTGGATCGGCACCGGCGGCGTCTCGCCGTTCGGCCACGGCGGCTACAACCCGGAGGGCATCCGCATCGGCGGCGCCGGCAATAATCAGGGTAAAAACCGCAGCGCGGTCAAGGTGTGGGATGCGCGCGAATACAAGGACTACGACGGCGAGCGCGAACTGGGCACGCGCAACATCAAGGTCGCGCTGCGCCGCCTGCGCAAGTTCGCCCGCGCCGGGCTGGAAGAAGAACTGGCGCTGGACGACACCATCCGCGCCACCGCCAGCAACGCCGGCTATCTCGACATCCGCATGCAGCCTGAGCGCAAGAACAACATCAAGGTGCTGATGCTGTTCGACGTTGGCGGCTCGATGGACGACCACATCGCGCGCACCGAGGAGCTGTTCTCGGCGGCCCGCACCGAGTTCAAGAACATGGAGTTCTTCTACTTCCACAACTGCGTCTACGACTACCTGTGGAAGAACAACCGGCGCCGCCATGCCGAACGCTTCCCGACCTGGGACGTACTGCGCAAGTACACGCCCGACACCAAGCTGATCTTCGTCGGCGACGCCACCATGAGTCCTTACGAAGTGATACAGCCGGGCGGCTCGGTGGAATACAACAACGCCGAGGCCGGCGCGGTCTGGCTGCAGCGTTTCACGGCCGCCTTCCCGCACTTCGCCTGGCTCAATCCGGAACCGGAAGGCCTGTGGCAATACCGGCAATCGATCGCGCTGATCCGCCAGTTGATGAACGACCGCATGTTCGCGCTCACCATCGACGGACTGGAGCGTGCCATGCGGTTGTTGAGTAAATAAGCCTCTTCTTCAGGCAGCGACCGGCGTATAACCCGCCTCTGCAATCGCCTCCGCAAACTCCTGCGCCGGCAGCGTGCTGTCGATGACCACGCGCTTTTCTGCCACGGCGATGTCGACCTTGGCGTTGGCATCGACATCTTTGACGGCCTTGGTAATGACACCCGCGCAGTGGTTGCAGGTCATGTCGTTGACGGTGAATGTCGTGCTCATGCTGGTTCCTTTTCAGAAAATGAAGTAGACAAGCACAAGCTTAAACCTTCCAACAATGGCAAGGTCAAGCACTCCAAACACCATTCCATGCGAAAATCTCGCTTGACCTTACCATCATGGGAAGGATGATGATGCAGCCATGACCATCCTCTCCCCGGAGTTTTTGCCATGACCAGCACCACCCGTGAATTCAGCCTCGATATCGAAGGCATGAGCTGCGCCTCCTGCGTCAACCGCGTCGAGAAGGCCTTGAAGAAGGTGCCGGGCGTGTCGGCCGTCAGCGTCAACCTCGCCACCGAAACGGCCAGCATCTCGACCCTGGATGACGTCCCCCTCCCCACCCTGATCGCCGCCGTCGAAAAAGCCGGCTACCAGGCCAGCGCGCATGCGCAGCCTGAAGATGCGCCACAGAAGAAAGCAAGTCCCGCCCTGCCCTCCTGGTGGCCGGTGGCGCTGTCGGCCGCCTTGTCGCTGCCGCTGGTGCTGCCGATGCTGCTGATGCCCTTCGGTGTGCAGCTCGAATTGCCGCCGCTGTGGCAATGGCTGCTGGCCACGCCGGTGCAGTTCTGGCTGGGCTGGCGCTTCTACCGCGCCGGCTGGGGCGCGCTGCGTGCGCGCTCGGGCAACATGGACCTGCTGGTGGCGCTGGGTACCAGCGCGGCCTACGGCCTGTCGCTGTACCAATGGCTGGGTACACAGTCGATGGATGGCCATGCGATGGCCGCGCCGCATCTCTACTTCGAAAGCGCCGCCGTGGTGATCACGCTGGTGCTGCTGGGCAAATGGCTGGAAACCCGCGCCAAGCGCCAGACCGCCGACGCCATCGCCGCCCTGAACGCCTTGCGCCCGGACAGCGCCCGCGTGCGCCGCGACGGGCGCGACCTCGACGTGCCGCTGGCGCAAGTGCGCGTGGGCGACCTGGTGGTGCTGCGCGCCGGCGAGCGCGTGCCGGTCGACGGCGTGGTGTGCGAAGGCCGCAGCCACCTGGATGAATCCATGCTGACCGGCGAAAGCCGCCCGCAAGAGAAGGAACCTGGCGGCAAGGTGTCGGCAGGTTCCATCAATGCCGACGGCCTGCTGCTGGTCGAGACTACCGCCATCGGCGCCGAGACCGTGCTGGCTCAGATCGTGCGCATGGTGGAACAGGCGCAGGCTGCCAAGGCGCCGATCCAGCGGCTGGTGGACCAGGTCAGCGCCGTCTTCGTGCCGGCCGTGCTGGTGCTGGCATTGATTACATTGATCGGCTGGGGCCTCTATGCCGGTGACTGGGAGCAGGCCTTGCTCAACGCCGTCGCGGTGCTGGTGATCGCCTGCCCCTGCGCGCTCGGGCTGGCCACGCCGACCGCGATCATGGCCGGCACCGGCGTGGCCGCGCGCCACGGCATCCTGATCAAGGATGCGCAGGCGCTGGAGATCGCGCACCGCATCGACGTCGTCGCGTTCGACAAGACCGGCACGCTGACCGTGGGCCGCCCGCGCCTGACCGAATGGCAGGCGCTGCAGGACGACGCCCGACTGCTGGCGCTGTCGGCGGCACTGCAGGCCGGCAGCGAGCACCCGCTGGGCCGCGCGGTCGTCGATGCTGCCATGGCACAAACCGGATTGCCGGATCTGCCTGCCACCGATGTGCGCAGCGTGGCGGGCCGCGGCATCGAAGGCAGCATCGATGGCGTGTCTTATTGCCTGGGCAGCAGCCGCTGGATGCAGGAACTGCAAGCCTCCACGCAAGCGCTGCAGCAGCGCGCCGACGCACTCCAGCAGCAAGGCCGCACGCTGTCCTGGCTGGCGCGCAAGGATGGCGAGTGCGCCGAGATCCTCGGGCTGCTGGCCTTCGGCGACGAGATCAAGCCGGGCGCGGCCGACGCCGTGCGCAAGCTGCAGCAACTGGGCATCGCCACCGTCATGCTGACCGGCGACAACCGCGGCGCGGCGCAACAGGCAGCGGCGCAATTGGGCATCGGCGACTTCCGCGCCGAAGTGCTGCCGGCCGACAAAGCCCGCGCGGTCGAGGCGCTGCGCCAAGGCCGCGGCAACCGGCCAGCCGTGGTGGCGATGGTCGGCGACGGCATCAACGACGCCCCGGCGCTGGCGGCGGCCGATGTCGGCATCGCCATGTCCACCGGCACCGACGTCGCCATGCAGGCCGCCGGCATCACCCTGATGCACGGCGACCCGGGGCTGGCGGCCGACGCCATCGACATCTCGCGCCGCACCTACGGCAAGATCCGCCAGAACCTGTTCTGGGCCTTCATCTACAACCTGGTCGGCATCCCGCTGGCGGCTTTCGGGCTGCTCAACCCGATGCTGGCCGGCGCCGCCATGGCCTTCTCCAGCGTCAGCGTGGTGAGCAACGCCCTGCTGCTGCGCCGCTGGAAACCTCATCAGGAGTGACACCATGAATATCGGAGAAGCCGCCCACGCCTCGGGCGTGAGCGCCAAGATGATCCGCCATTACGAAGAGACCGGCCTGATCCCCAAGGCCGGGCGCACCGATGCCGGCTACCGCGTCTACAGCGAACGCGACGTGCACCTGCTGCGCTTCATCCGCCAGTCGCGCCAGCTCGGCTTTTCGATGAAGCAGATCGCCGACCTGATCGGCCTGTGGCTGGACCAGTCGCGCCCCAGCCGCAAGGTCAAGCAACTGGCCGAGGCGCATATCGGCGAACTCGACCAGCGCATCCGCGAACTGCAGGCGATGAAGTCGACGCTGGAACAACTGGCGCACAACTGCCACGGCGACAACCGCCCCGACTGCCCCATCCTCGACGCGCTCGGCGCCGATGACGGATGCTGCGCGCACGCAGCGGGAGCGTCAGTATGACAACACTGCGCTGGGGCATCATCGGCTGCGGCGCCGTCACCGAACGCAAGAGCGGCCCGGCCTACCAGAACACGCCCGGTTTCGAACTGGCGGCGGTGATGCGGCGCGACGCCGCGCTGGCCGCCGACTATGCGCGGCGCCATGGCGTGCCGCGCTGGTTCGACGATGCCGACGCGCTGATCGCCGACGCCGGCATCGACGCCGTCTACATCGCCACTCCGCCGGATACGCATTTGCATTACGCGCTGAAGGTGGCCGCCGCCGGCAAACCCTGTTGCGTGGAAAAACCGATGGCCGCCAGCCATGCCGAATGCCAGGCCATGCAGGCGGCATTCGAACGCGCCGGCCTGCCCTTGTTCGTGGCCTACTACCGGCGCTCGCTGCCGCGTTTCGAGCAGGTCCGCCAATGGCTGGCCGAGGGCCGCATCGGCGCGCCGCGCCACATCCACTGGCAACTGGCGCGCACGCCGGGCGCGGACGACCTCAACGGCATTTATCGCTGGCGCACCGACGCCCGCATCGCGCCGGGCGGCTATTTCGACGACCTGGCCAGCCACGGCCTGAACCTGTTTTCGCACTTCTTCGGCGAGGTGGAGCAAGCCTGCGGCATCGGCGCCAACCAGCAAGGCCTGTACAGCGCCTGCGACGCCGTGGTCGGCAGTTGGCGCTATGCCTCGGGCGTAACCGGCAGCGGCAACTGGCATTTCGGCAGCTTCGCCCGCGCCGACCGGGTCGAGATCACCGGCAGCGCGGGCAAGATCGAGTTTTCGGTATTCGAGGAGCAGCCGCTGCTATTGACGACGACTGCCGGCGTCGAACGCATGGAAATTGCGAATCCGGAACACATCCAGTCGCATCACGTGGCCAACATGCGCGCGCACCTGGCCGGCGGCGTGCGCCATCCGTCCTGCGGCGACAGCGCCGCTCATACGGCGTGGATGATGGATCGTATCCTGGGCAAGGCGGAAGACTGACACCTCAATGGCAGCCGCCGCCGTGGCTGCCGAGATTGGCCGGTTTCACCTCGTCGGGCAGGTTCGCCAGCCCCTGCAGGATGCCGCAGTCGCGCGCCGGCTGGTCGGCGTCGCATTGCGCGCGCAGCGTGTGCAATTGTTCCTGCAAGGCCTTCAATTGCTCGATGCGCTAGGCCACATGGCCGATGTGCTTGTCCAGCAGCGCGTTGACCTCGCCGCAGTTCTGCTCGGGCGCGTCGCGCAGGCGCAGCAGTTCGCGCACCTCGTCCAGCGTCATGTCCAGCGAGCGGCAGTGGCGGATGAATTGCAGCCGCTCGACGTGGCGTTCGCCGTACAGCCGGTAGTTGGCCTGCGAACGGGTCGGTTCGGGCAGCAGGGTTTCCTTCTCGTAGTAGCGGATGGTTTCGACCGGGCAATCGGCCAGTGTTGCCAGTTCGCCAATTTTCAGGGTATCCATGGTGCGCTTGACCTTATAGTTACTCCAGGGTTTTTAATATAGCTCAACCCCACATTCGCTGCACAAGGAGAAGCCGATGGCCGGACACAAGCACGAACATTCCCACCGCCACGACCATGATCACGACCATCATGCCCATTCGCACGCGCATGCCGATGCCTGCTGCGGCAGCCACGCGCACCAGGCGCTGGATGCAGCCATGCCGGTACCGCCGACGCGCAAGCTGGACGGCGCCAGCGAACAAGCGGTGTTCTTCATCCAGAAGATGGACTGCCCCACCGAGGAAAAGCTGATCCGCGAACGGCTGTCGCAGATGACCGGCGTCGGCGCGCTGGAGTTCAACCTGATCCAGCGCGAACTGACGGTGCAGCACCAGTTGCCCTCGATCGCGCCCATCGTCGACACCCTGACGGCGCTGGACATGCTGCCGGCGGTCAAGTCCGATTCGCTCGATGCGGCAGCCGGCGGCGCAGCCATCGACCAGGCCGCGGCCTACCGCATCCCGACCCGGCGCTGGATCATGCTGGGCCTGGCCGGCCTCGCCGCGCTGGGTTCCGAGGTGGTGGCCTGGACCAGCGGCGACGACCATTCGCTGCCGGTAATCGCGCTGGCCCTGCTGGGCATCGCGCTGGGTGGCATCGGCACCTTGAAGAAGGGCTGGATCGCGCTGCGCAACTTCTCGCTGAACATGAATTTCCTGATGTCGCTGGCGGTCATCGGCGCGGCCGCGATCGGCCAGTGGCCGGAAGCGGCGGTGGTGATCGTGCTGTTCACGCTGGCCGAGATGATCGAGGCGCTGTCGCTGGACCGTGCGCGCAACGCCATCGCCGGCCTGATGGCGATGGCCCCCGACCTCGCCACCGTGCGCGGCGCCGACGGCAGCTGGAGCGTGCTGCCCGCGCGCGAAGTGGCGCTGGACGCCGCCGTGCGCGTGGCCCCGGGCGAACGTGTGCCGCTGGACGGCGTGATCACTGCCGGCACGACCAGTATCAACCAGGCGCCGATCACCGGCGAAAGCATCCCGGTGGCCAAGCAGGTCGGGGATGCGGTATTCGCCGGCACCATCAATGAGCATGGCGCGTTCGAGTTGCGCGTCACCGCCGTCCAGGGCGACTCCACGCTGTCGCGCATCGTCAGGAGCGTGCAACAGGCGCAAGGCCAGCGCGCGCCGACGCAGCGTTTCGTCGACCGCTTCGCGCAAGTCTACATCCCGGCCGTGGTCGCCATTGCGGTCCTGGTGGCGGTGCTGCCGCCGCTGTTGATCGGCGCCGATTTCCAACCCTGGCTGTACAAGGCGCTGGTGCTGCTGGTGATCGCCTGCCCCTGCGCACTGGTGATCTCCACCCCGGTCACCATCGTCAGCGGACTGGCGGCGGCGGCGCGGCACGGCATCCTGATCAAGGGCGGCGTCTATCTGGAACAGGGACGCAAGCTGCGCGCGCTGGCGCTGGACAAGACCGGCACCATCACCTTCGGCAAGCCGGCCGTGACCGACGTGGCGGCGCTCGACAGCGGCGCCGACCAAGCCGCGCTGCTGCGGTTGGCCGTCTCGCTGGCGGCGCGTTCCGACCACCCGGTCTCGCGCGCCATCGCCGCGCAGCAAGGCGCAGCCGCACTGGAAGTGAGCGACTTCGAAGCGCTGGCCGGACGCGGCGTGCGCGGTCGGATCGACGGCGATCTGTACCACCTGGGCAACCATCGCCTGGTGCATGAACTGGGCATGTGCAGCCCCGAACTGGAGGCGCGCCTCCAAACCTTCGAGAAGCAAGGCAAGACCACCACCCTGCTGTGCCGCGGTGCCCGCCCCGAACTGCTGGTGGCGGTGGCCGACACGGTGCGCCCGAGCAGCCGCGCAGCGGTGGCCGACCTACAGCAGCTGGGCGTGAACGTGGTCATGCTGACCGGCGACAACACGCATACCGCACAAGCCATCGCCGCCCAGACCGGCATCGCCGACGCCCGCGGCGACCAGCTTCCGGATGACAAGCTCAAGGCCGTCGAAGAGCTGGGTATGCGTTACGGCGAAACTGGCATGGTGGGCGACGGCATCAACGACGCCCCGGCGCTGGCGCGCGCGCAGATCGGTTTCGCCATGGGCGCGGCCGGCACCGACACCGCGCTGGAAACCGCCGACGTCGCCCTGATGGACGACGACTTGCGCAAGATCCCCGACTTCATCCGCCTGAGCCGCACCGCGCACCGGGTGCTGGCGCAGAACATCGCCGTCGCGCTGGGCATCAAGGCGGTGTTCATGGCGCTCGCGCTGGCAGGCATGAGTTCGCTGTGGATGGCGGTGTTCGCCGACATGGGCGCCAGCCTGATCGTGGTGTTCAACGGCTTGCGGCTGGTGCGCGCCATACCGGCGCGCAACGGCTGAAAACAGGGTGTTATACTCCCCGCCATGATCCTGCGTGCAAAAATCCTCCTGTTGTGGCTGCTGGCGCTGGCGATCCCCGTCCAGGGTTTCGCCGCCGCGCTGCAGGCTTGCGCGCCGGCCTCCGTGGTACAAAGCGCTGCCGCCGGGCCGGCGGCGCAGGCAATGCAAGCAATGCACCAGCATGGCCAGCACGCCGGCCATGACATGCAAACCGTGCAGGCGACAGATGCCGCCCCCGCGCACGACATTGCGCACCACGCGCAACACCAGGGCGCTTCCTGCAGCTACTGCGCCGCCTGCACTACCGGCGCGGTACTGCCGCTGGCGCTGGCTGCGCCGCCCGCCCCCGATCTTCCCTCGCGCGAATTCATCGCGCTGCCGGCTTCCGGCTTCGTCGGCTACCTGCCGGAAAACCCCGACCGGCCTCCTGCCTCGCTCTGACCGTTGAACGCGCACCTGCCGGTGCGCCTGCCCTGCCGCGCCCAAGAACCTGTTCTACGCGGCGGATGACGTTCATCATCAGACGAGGATTACATGATTCCCCTGGTTTCACCTCCCTTGCGCGCGAGCGTGCTGGCAGCCTGCGCGCTGCTGGCCGGCTGCGCGCAGTTGTCGCCGGACGGCGGCTTCGGCCGGGTGCAGGATATCGCCGCGCAAAAGCTCGGCGCCGCACCCGCCTGGAACCGCACGCTGGAAGATACCCGGCGCAGCGAAACGCGCGTCGCCCAGTTGTTGCCCGCCGGGCAACTGGCCAATGCCGACGATGCGGTGCAGATCGCGCTCATCAACAACCCCGACCTGCAGGCATCCTTCGCCGAACTCGGCGTGGCCGAAGCCGACCTGGTGCAGGCCGGCCGACTGCCCAATCCCGGCTTCTCGTTCGCCCGCACGCATGCCGGCGACGACATCAAGATCGAACGCAGCCTGACGCTGGGCCTGCTGCAACTGGTCACGATGCCGGCCGCCTCGCGAATCGAGGCGCGCCGCTTCGAGCAGGTGCGCCTGCAACTGGCCGCGCGCGTGCTGGCCACCGCGGCGCAAACCCGCCAGGCGTACTACAAGGCGGTCGCCTCGCAACAGGGACTGGCGTATCAGGAACAGGTCGGCCAGGCTGCCGAAGCCGCGCATGAACTGGCGGCGAAGATGGCCGAGCGCGGCAACTACAGCCGCCTGGATGCGGCACGCGAGCAACTGTTCTACGCCGAAACGCAAACCCGCCTGCAACGCGTGCGCCGCGAAGCGCTGCAAGACAAGGAAACGCTGGCGCGCCTCATGGGCCTGCCACCCTCCTTCACGCTGCCGGCGCGCCTGCCCGCCTTGCCCAGGCAGATCGATACCGCCGACGACATCGAACGCCAGGCCGTCGAGCAACGCCTTGATGTGCAAGCCGCACGCATGGAACTGGAAGGCCTGCGCGCCTCGCTGGGGCTGACACGCGCCACCCGCTTCGTCAACGTGCTCGATCTCGGCGCGCTGCGCACCTCCGAAAGCGGCAAGGCGCCCGAGATCGGCTACCAGGTCAGCCTTGAGATCCCGCTGTTCGACTGGGGCCAGGCGCGCGTAGCCAAGGCCGAGGCGATCTACATGCAAAGCGCCAACAAGCTGGCCGCCGCCGCGCTGGACGCCCGTGCGCAAGCCCGGCTGGCCTGGCGCGAACGGCAGGACGCGTATGCCCTGGCGCGGCGCTACCGCGACGACATCGTGCCCCTGCGCAGCCGCATGTCCGAAGAAACCCTGCTGCGCTACAACGGCATGCTCATCAGCGTGTTCGAACTGCTGGCCGATGCCCGCGAACAGGCCGCCACCGTCAATGCCGCCATAGAGGCCGAACGCGATTTCTGGATCGCCGACGCCGGCCTGCAGCTGGCGCTGGGCGGCCCCGCCGCTACCGCAGCCCCACAACAAGGAAAGCAACCATGAGCGATACCAACATCAGCCGCCGCGCCTTCCTGCAAGGCTCGGCCCTGGCCATGACCGCCTCGGCCATCAGCCGCGCCGGCGCGGCCAGCCTGCCCGAAGCGCCGCTGCAGCAAAGCGCCCAGACCCAGCCGCCGCTGGAGCCTGGCGGCGGCCGCCCCTACCAGCCGGTCGTGACCTTGAACGGCTGGAGCCTGCCGTGGCGCATGAAGAACGGCGTCAAGGAATTCCACCTGGTGGCCGAACCGGTGGTGCGCGAAATCGCGCCCGGCATGAAGGCCAACCTGTGGGGCTACAACGGCCAGAGCCCCGGCCCCACCATCGAGGTGGTCGAGGGCGACCGGGTGCGCATCTTCGTCACCAACAAGCTGCCCGAGGCAACCTCGGTGCACTGGCACGGCCAGCGCCTGCCCAACGGCATGGACGGCGTGGCCGGGCTGACCCAGCCGGGCATCCCGCCGGGCAAGACCTTCGTCTACGAATTCACCGCGCGCCGCGCCGGCACCTTCATGTACCACCCGCACGCCGACGAGATGGTGCAGATGGCCATGGGCATGATGGGCTTCTGGGTCACCCACCCCAAGGATCCCGACTTCATGCGCGTGGACCGCGACTTCGTGTTCCTGCTCAACGCCTACGACATCGAGCCGGGCGCGGCCACGCCCAAGGTCAGCACCATGACCGACTTCAACCTGTGGACCTGGAACAGCCGCGCCTTCCCCGGCATCGACCCGCTGGTGGTGCGCCACAACGACCGCGTGCGCATCCGCGTGGGCAACCTGACCATGACCAACCACCCGATCCACCTGCACGGCCACGAGTTCACCGTCACCGGCACCGACGGCGGCTGGACGCCGCCGGCCTCGCGCTGGCCGGAGGTGTCGGCCGACATCGCCGTGGGCCAGATGCGCGCCATCGAATTCGACGCCACCGAGGAAGGCGACTGGGCCCTGCATTGCCACAAGGCGCACCACACGATGAACGCCATGGGCCACGGCGTGCCGACCATGATCGGCGTCGACCAGTCGAAACTGGCCGCGAAGATCGGCAAGCTGATTCCCGACTACATGGCCATGGGCGACAAGGGCGGCTCGATGGACGGCATGGAAATGCCGCTGCCCGATAACACGCTGCCGATGATGGCCGGCAACGGCCCCTACGGCGCCATCGAAATGGGCGGCATGTTCAGCACCGTCAAGGTGCGCAGGAACCTGGCGCGCGGCGACTACCGCGATCCCGGCTGGTACCGCGCGCCGGCCGGCAGCGTGGCCTACGAATGGCAAGGCGGCGCCGCGCCCGCGCCGCACAGCGCGCCGCAAAAGCATGGCGGGCACTAGAAGCCCGCCTCGCCATCACCATGGATTTGAATTGAACCGACCATCCCACCGAAAGGAAAGACCATGAAACTCCTGAAGACCTCCGCCTCCCGCCTGCTGGCAGCCTCCATCCTTGCTGCGGCACTGCCGCTGCCCGCGCTGGCCGCCGGCATGGAAGGCATGCCCCACGCCCAGCACCAGCATGCGGGCGAGGACGACGCCATCGGCCGCCCCGGCCAGCCAGGGCAAGCCGCGCGCACCGTCAAGGTCGACATGACCGACGGCATGCGCTTCTCGCCCGCCAGCGTGCAGGTCAAGCAAGGCGAAACCATCCGCTTCGTCGTCACCAACAGCGGCAAGCTGCGGCACGAGCTGGTGCTGGGCAGCGCCGACGACCTCAAGGCCCACTACGCCGCCATGCTCAAGAATCCCGACATGGAGCACGCCGACGCCAACCAGGTCACACTCGACGGCGGCAAGCACGGCGAACTGCTGTGGCAATTCGACCGTGCCGGCACCGTGCAATTCGGCTGCCTGCAACCCGGCCACTACGACGCCGGCATGAAGGGCAGCGTGACGGTTGCCGCCTCCCGCAAACATTGATGGCCACCGAAAGGAAAAACATGCAACGACGACACTTCAGCCTGGCCGCGCTGGCGGCCCTGGCCCTGCCCGTCCTGGCGCATGCGCAGAAATCCCGGCCGCGCATCGCCGTCTACAAGGACGCCAACTGCGGCTGCTGCAGCCAGTGGGTGGCACACCTGCAAGCCGCCGGCTTCGACGTGGCCAGCCACGACGTCGACGATACCGGCGCCTACCGCCGCCGCTTCGGCATGCCGGAGCGGCTGGCCTCCTGCCACAGCGCCCAGGTGGCCGGCTACGCCATTGAAGGCCACGTGCCGGCAGCCGACATCCTGCGCCTGCTCAAGGACAAGCCGCGCGCCATCGGCCTGGCCGTGGCGGGCATGCCGGCCGGTTCGCCCGGCATGGAAGACCCGCGCAACCCGAAGGCGCGCGCCGCGTATGAAGTGCTGCTGGTGGCCGGCGACGGCTCCACTTCCACCTACCGCCGCTATGAAGCCATTTCCGGCTGATCATCCGGACATCGACGAAAGGAACGCATGAACATCTTCACCCATACCCTCCCCCGCCTGCTGCTGGCCGCAGCGCTGGCGCTGCCCGCCATCGGCGCACTGGCGCAGGATGCCGCCCCGCAAGTACAAGGCGAAATCCGCAAGGTCGACGCCGGCGCCGGCAAGCTGACCATCCGCCACGCCGAGATCCCCAACCTGGAGATGCCGCCGATGACCATGGTGTTTCGCGCCGCGCCCGAACTGCTGGCCAAGGCCCGCGAAGGCGACAAGGTGCGCTTCACCGCGCAGCGCGTGGATGGCGCGCTGACCGTGACGTCGCTGGAAACGCAGCAGTAATGGCCTGGAAGCCCGTTCCCGCGCCGTCCGGGAACGGGTCCGGAGAGCGGCCAGCAAATTTCGTCGCCTGCAAGACAATCCGGGGCTGCCGTTGGCGTTATCATCTGACGCTTATTCCAAGAACAGGTCCCGGCCCCGCGCCAGGGAAACCAGAGGAGAACGGCATGCCCCACCCTATCGGCACCACCCCATCGGCCTACGGCTATCCGCTGCTGATCAAGCAATTGCTGCACAGTTCGCTGGCCACCGCCCCGGACCAGGAAATCGTCTACGGCGAACGCCGCCACAGCTATGCCGAGTTCTACCGCCGCGTGCAGCGGCTGGCCAATGCCCTGAAGGAAGTCGGCCTGCAGCCGGGCGATACCGTGGCCGTCATGGACTGGGACAGCCACCGCTACCTGGAATGCTTTTTCGCCGTCCCCATGATGGGCTGCGTGCTGCAGACGGTGAACGTGCGCCTGTCGCCAGAACAGATCGCCTATACGCTCAACCATGCCCAGGCCGACGTGCTGCTGGTCAATTCCGACTTCATGCCGGTGCTCAAGCAGATTCGCGGCGAACTCAACACGCTCACCCGCTGCGTGCTGCTGACCGACGACGGCACCGTGCCGCCCAACGGCCCCGGCTTCGCCGGCGAATACGAGGCGCTGCTGGCGCAGGCCGAAGCCGCCTATGACTTCCCCGACTTCGACGAGAACGCCCGCGCCACCACCTTCTATACGACCGGCACCACCGGCCTGCCCAAGGGCGTCTATTTCAGCCACCGCCAGTTGGTGCTGCACACGCTGGGCGCGACCGCCGGCCTGGCGCTGGCGCCGCAACAGGGCCGCCTGCACCGCGACGATGTCTATATGCCGTTGACGCCCATGTTCCACGTGCACGCCTGGGGCCTGCCTTATGTCGCGACCATGGCCGGGCTCAAGCAGGTGTACCCGGGCCGCTACGTGCCGGACAACATCTGCCGCCTGGTCGTGCGCGAAAAAGTCACCTTCTCACATTGCGTGCCGACCATCCTGCAGATGGTGCTGGGCTGCGAGGCGGCCAAGGAAGCCGACCTGTCCGGCTGGAAGATGATCATCGGCGGCTCGGCCATGACCAGCAGCCTGGCCCAGACCGCGCGCGAACGCGGCATCGACGTCTTCACCGGCTACGGCATGTCGGAGACCTGCCCCATCCTGACGCTGGCCCATGTGCCCACCGCCGAGCTCGGCGGCGAGACCGACGCCGCCCTGCGCGTCAAGACCGGCCGGCCGCTGCCGCTGGTCGACATCCGCACCGTGGACGAAGACATGCGCGACTGCCCGCGCGACGGCCACAGCACCGGCGAAGTGGTGGTGCGCGCGCCCTGGCTGACGCAAGGCTACCTGCACCAACCCGACGCCTCGGAGGAGTTGTGGCGCGGCGGCTGGCTGCACACGCAGGACATCGGCAACATCGATCGGCGCGGCTACCTGCAGGTGACCGACCGCATCAAGGACGTGATCAAGACCGGCGGCGAGTGGGTGTCGTCATTGCAGATCGAAGAGATCATCGCGCGCTATCCGGGCGTGGCGGAAACCGCGGTGATCGGCGTGCAGGACGGCAAATGGGGCGAACGCCCGGTGGCGCTGGTGGTGTTGAAGCCGGACGCGGCCGGCAAGGTGACGGCCGAAGATATCCGCAATCATGTGCTGGCCGCCTCCGACAGCGGGCAGATTTCGCGCTACGGCGTGCCGGACCGGGTGCAGTTCGTCACGGAACTGGCGCGCACCAGCGTGGGCAAGCTCAACAAGCGGGTGATGCGGGAGCAGTATCCCTCTGCCTGATTCGCTTTCCTGTCTCGCCGTCATCCCGGCGAAGGCCGGGATCCAGTGGCGTCCGTCATGCCGCGACAGCCGTCGAACGACGCTGGGTCCTGACTTTCGTCAGGACGACGGAGGGAAATGCACAAACAATAGTTGCAAACAAAAACGCCGTCCGGCCATCAAGCCGAACGGCGTTTTCACATGAAAAGCAGCTTCAGGCGATCAGTTGAAGATCACCGTCTTGTGCCCGTTCAACAGGATGCGGTGCTCGGTGAACCACTTCACCGCGCGCGCCAGCACCACCGATTCGATATCGCGGCCGATAGCGGTCAGCGTATCCGGGCCCATGGAATGGTCCACGCGCTCGACGCCCTGCTCGATGATCGGGCCTTCGTCCAGGTCGCTGGTGACGAAGTGGGCGGTGGCGCCGATCAGCTTCACGCCGCGGTCATGCGCCTGGTAGTACGGCTTGGCTCCCTTGAAGCTGGGCAGGAAGGAGTGGTGGATGTTGATGGCGCGCCCGCGCAGGGCATCGCACATCTCGGGCGACAGGATCTGCATGTAGCGCGCCAGCACCACCAGGTCGACCTTGTTGGCGTCGACGATTTCCATGATGCGCTGTTCCTGCGCGCGCTTGGCTTCCATCGGCGCGCCGGTGGCCAAAGGCAGGTGGTGGAAGGGAATGTTGTAGCTGGCGGCCAACTGGTAGAAATCGGTGTGGTTGGACACGATGGCCGGGATCTCCACCGGCAGCAGGCCGCTCTTGTAGCGGAACAGCAGGTCGTTGAGGCAATGGCCGATCTTGGACACCATCAGCATCACGCGCGGCTTCTTGGCGGCGTCGTGCAGTTGCCAGTTCATCTGCAAGGCATCGCCCAGCACGCCGAAATCGGTGCGCAGCTGGGCATCGCTCATTGCCGCGTCTTCCGAGGCGAAATGCACGCGCATGAAGAACAGCTTGGACTGGCCGTCGCCGAACTGGGCGGAGTCGATGATGTTGCAGCCGTGGTCGGCCAGGAAGCCCGAGACGCGATGCACGATACCGCGCTGGTCCAGGCAGGACAGGGTAAGGATGTATTCCGGGTGAGCCATGAGAATGAACTGAAAAACGCCAGCGTCCAGCCGCGCGGAGGATCCGGCAAGCCGTTGCCGGCGAATCGTTGCCGGCAAAGAAGACGAAAGGCGCTATTGTCGCATGGCGAGCCCATGCAGACAAAATCCCATCCCGTTTCCCCCGTTTTCCACCCCGTTTTATAGGCACACAAGCGCAGACAGCCCGGTTTTCCGGGCTATTCACGCAAAATATTTCAAAAGGGAAACAAAACGGCGCCGCCGAAGCGGCACCTGCTTCCCTGGACGCCCGGGCTGCCTCAGGCGGTCTTTTGCAGCAATTCCTTCTGTTCCTGGGCGCTGCCGACCTGCAGGTCGCCCGCCAGTTGGCCGCCTTCCTCGATGACCAGCTTGCCGTAGCGGATCTTGCCGGTGACCTTGCCGCTGGCGTAGATCACCAGTTTCTGGCGCACCGTCAGGTCGCCGTCGAATTCGCCGCGGATCTCGGCCAGGTCGATCTCGGCCGAGCCCTTGAAGGCGCCGCGCTCGGCGATCTGCACCACGCGGCAATTGATGGTGGCCTGGACGCGGCCTTCTACCACCAGCGTATCGCAGTCCTCGATCTCGCCCTTGACCTTGATGTTGGGGCCGACGGTGAGCTTGCTGCCGCTTTCCCCGGTGGCAGGCGCCGCATTGCTGCTGACCGAGGAAGGATATTGACCGGGTTTCTGTACGCTGGAGACGTTGCTGCCGGGTGCCTGGGAGGCGTTGCTGAAGGGTGAGTTGGTCGAACTGGTTTCGCGTTTGCCGAAGAGGGATTCTGAGCGAAGCATGTGATCTCCTGAGATTTGATAGAGCGTGCAAAACGGGAAGCACGAAAGAAACAAGACAGTGCGCATACCGGCCGCTGACCGAACCAGCGCATGCAGATGCTGCGCGAATTCGGAAGGCCTTCGGTCGGGCCTTGCTAACGGATGCCGGATGCGCTCCGCGGCACAAACAGGTTCATGAATTTGCAGTCTCCGCGGTCATGCCGGAAATGCTTGCCATGCAACAAACCTGTGCGATTCGGCAAAGTCTCTTTTCGAAAGTTCACGAGAATTTTGTAACAGCAAAACGCTGTGCCCCTCTTCGGCAACGGAACCAGAAAAGCGTCGCCTGCAGGCGACACATCTCCTCCAGAAATACGCGCCCCGTCTGGCATTGCGGCCCGATAAAATTTTTTATATAGATAAGCGGAATCGCCGAAACGGCGCCCGCTCCGCCGTCAACACCACGCCGAAAACTACGCCGCCGGTTTAATATGCGCGCCTTGCTTTTCAGGCGAAGCCAAGGCTCATCCGTACGCCGGCAACACATCGTGAAACCCTCGATGTTGTGACACCTTGTAAGCATGTGCAAGGGAATGTCACCCTTCCTGCATGGGCAGCCGAACCGTTTTATGATGCAGGCTTCGCGCAGCCCTTCCTTCCGGTCGCGGCCAGCAACGCCAACGTCAACTCCCGGATATCACCATGAGCAATCGCCCACTCCCTCCGCAGGAGCCGCTGGATTCTTTCGGCGCCAACATCTTCCCCGCGCAAGACCATCCGAACGCCGCCCGCATCCTGGCCGCGGTGATCGCAACGATCAGCTGGTTCGCCTTCGTCGCGCAGACCGACATCACCATTGGCCGCCTGCTCTCGCGCGGCGGCGGCGTGCTCGACGGCCTCGAACGGCTTTCGATGTACCTGACCAACCTCACCATCCTGCTGGGCGCGCTGTGCTTCACCTCGCTGGCGCTGTCGCTGAAGACGCCGCTCAGCCGTTTCTTCCGCCAGCCGTCGGTGGTCTCGGCCATCGTGACCTACCTGGCCTTCGTCGGCATCGCCTATAACCTGCTGCTGCGCCGGCTGTGGACGCCGACCGGGTTTCACGCGCTGGTCAACGAGAGCCTGCACACGGTGGTGCCGCTGCTGGCGATCGTCTATTGGATTTTCTTTGTGCCAGTCTTCCAGGCTTCATTGAGGAAGTCGCTGCTGTGGCTGGTCTATCCGCTGGGCTACCTGTTCGTCACGCTATGGCGCGGCGCCCTGTCGGGCTTCTATCCCTACCCATTCATCAATGTCAGCACCTTGGGATACCCGCGCGTAATCGTTAACTCCAGCCTGTTGTTCGCGGGTTTCCTGGCATTGATGGCGTTGTTCATCGTGGTCAACCGTTCCGGCAAGCCGGCCTTCCTGCGCAGATGAGGAAGGCCTTGCCGGGGAGCCGCTCAAGCCAGCGGCTCGGTGAGCGCCAGCAGCAGCATGAACAGGATGCATACGCTGAAACCGGCAGTGATGGCGATATATTGAACAGCCTTGAGCAGCATGGATTCTCCCAAAGACCGATGCCCGCCGCACATTGCCGCTATCGGCATCGGTTCACCTCTGTTAATGACGGAATGCATTTCATGGATAGGCTGGAAATGCGCTCCATGCAAGCCGGGCAATTCTAATTGCCCGCGCCGCGCCGAATGATGTCGGCGATGCCACATTTACTTCGTTTTTCACCCGTCCCCTCTGCCCCCGCCTGAAACGGCAACCGCCCCGGAGCTGAAGTCCTTCTCCCTCAAAAAAGACACATCCTTGTCATCCGGCCGCGCTATCCTCCTCCTGTTCCATGCCAGCCCCATAACAATATCGAACAGGAAACTCCATGAGCCTCCACGACGACTCCGCCCGCAGCGGCAGCAATCCGCCCGAACCCGAACAGCAAGCCCCGCAGAACAACAGCCGCCGCCGCTTCCTGGGCGGCATGGCGGCCCTCGGCGCCGGCGGCGCCCTGGGCGCCTGCGCCACCGACGGCCAGGGCGGCGGCGTGCCCTACCCCAGCGGCAACCCGGCCGACGCCGCCGCGCTGGACCAGGCCCTGCGCGACAACGTCAAGACCATCGTCGTGATCTACGCCGAAAACCGCAGCTTCAACAACCTGTTCGGCGACTTCCCCGGCGTCGAGAAGCCCTTGTCCGCCCTCAAGCCCTCCGACTACACCCAGCGCGACCGCGACGGCAGCGTCCTGAAACAACTGCCGCCGGTCTGGGGCGGCGTGCTCGGCAAGGAGCAAACCGTCGAAGGCGTGACCTACGAGGCCGGCAAGCAATACCAGAACAACCTGCCCAACGCGCCCTTCGCGCTCAAGGGCCCGCAAGGCGAAGCGCTGCCGCTGGGCCTGGTCACGCGCGACCTGTGGCACCTGTTCTACCAGAACCAGATGCAGATCAACGGCGGCAAGAACGACGGCTTCGCGGCCTGGGCCGATTCCGGCGGCCTGGTGATGGGCTACTACGGCGACACCAGCTACAACCTGCGCCTGTGGGACATCGCCCGCGAATACGTGCTGTGCGACAACTTCTTCCAGGGCGCCTTCGGCGGTTCCTTCCTGAACCACCAATACCTGGTTTCCGCCGCCGTGCCCTATTACCCGAACGTGATGGAGTCGGTCTCGCGCACCCAGGTCGCCAAGCTGGTCGGCAACGATCCGCAGGGCACCGAACTGGCGACCGCCGAAGGCAGCCCGGCCAGCGCCTTGCAAGGCGCGCCCAAGTTCGGCCCGAGCGCGCTCACGCCGGACGGCTACGCGGTCAACACCATGGCCCCGCCGTACTGGCCGACCTGGACCCGCGACCGCAACAACCCGGCCTATGCCGAACCCAACCAGCCCAGCGTGCTGGTGCCGCAGACGCACGAGCACATCGGCGACAAGCTCAGCAAGAAAGGCATCGAGTGGGCCTGGTACGCCGGCGCCTGGCAAGCCACGCTGGATGAATTCAAGGATTCCAAGGGCATCCCCAAGATCCCCAACTTCCAGTACCACCACCAGCCGTTCAACTATTTCAAGAACCTGGGCCCGGAAAACCCGGCCGAACGCAACAAGCGCCTGCGCGACGGCGGCCTGGGCGACGAAGTTCGCACCAACCGTTTCCTGGCCGACGTCGAAGCCGGCCGCCTGCCGCCGGTGACCTTCTACAAGCCGCAAGGCAACCTGAACATGCACGCCGGCTACGCCGACGTCGCCTCGGGCGACCGCCACATCGCGCACATCGTCAAGAGCCTGCAAGCCAGCCCGCAGTGGAAGAACATGGTGGTGGTCATCACCGTCGACGAAAACGGCGGCTGGTGGGACCACGTGGCGCCGCCCAAGGGCGACCGCTGGGGTCCCGGCACGCGCGTGCCGGCGCTGGTGGTGTCGCCCTTCGCGCGCCGCGGCACGGTGGACCACACGGTGTACGACACCGCCTCCATCCTGCGCCTGATCACCCGCACCTTCGGCCTGGAAAAGCTGGATGGCCTGAAGCAGCGCGACGACGCCATGATCGCGCGCGGCCAGAAGCCGATGGGCGACCTGACCAACGCGCTGCAGTTCAAGGGCTGAATACTGCTCAGCGCTAACGAAAACGCCGCCGCGAAGCAAGTCGCGGCGGCGTTTTTCATTGGCGGCGCAACAGATGCATGCATGCGCCTTAAATTTATATCACAATATGATATATTAGCCTCTTATCTCAATCCACATGCCGGTCGCTTCAAAGATATGGGTACGACCGGCCGACCTTTCCCGTAATGAAACACAAACGCGACTACACGGCGGACAACCGCCTGCTCTACCTCTCCGCGATCGCGCTGGGCATCGGCGCGCTCAGCACCTGCGCGGCATGGCTGCTGCTCAAGCTGATCGCGTTGTTCACCAACCTGTTCTATTTCCAGCGCTTCTCCTTTTCCGGCGCCTCGCCGGCCGCGCATGCGCTGGGCTGGATCGCCATATTCCTGCCGATCGCCGGCGGCCTGGTCGTCGGCCTGATGGCGCGCTACGGCAGCGAAAAGATCCGCGGCCACGGCATCCCCGAAGCGATCGAAGCCATCCTGTTCGGCAAGAGCCTGATGTCGCCCAAGGTCGCCGTCCTCAAGCCGCTGTCCTCCGGCATCGTCATCGGCAGCGGCGGCCCGTTCGGCGCCGAAGGCCCGATCATCATGACCGGCGGCTCGATCGGTTCGCTGCTGGCGCAGTTCCTGCACCTGACCGCGGCCGAACGCAAGACCCTGCTGGTGGCCGGCGCCTGCGCCGGCATGACGGCCATCTTCGGCACGCCGATGGCGGCGCTCCTGCTGGCGGTCGAACTGCTGCTGTTCGAGTTGAAGCCGCGCAGCCTGCTGCCGGTGGCGCTGGCTTGCGCGCTGGCCGGTTTCCTGCGGCCGCTGGTGGTCGATGCCGGCCCGCTGTTCGCCATGCAGGTCGCCGCTCCGGACACCCTCGCCTTCGCCTCCTGCATCGCCGCCGGCCTGGCCAGCGGCGTGCTGGCCGCCGTGCTGACGCTGGCCTTGTACCGGGTGGAGGACTGGTTCCACCACCTCAAGCTGCACTGGATGTGGTGGCCGGCCATCGGCGGCGTTGCGGTCGGCATCGGCGGCTGGCTCGAACCGCGCGCGCTGGGCGTCGGCTACGACGTGATCGCCGACCTGCTGCACCACAACATGCTGTTATCGGCCGCCCTGGCGCTGCTGGCGGTGAAAGCCGTCATTTGGCTGATCGCGCTCGGCTCAGGTACCTCCGGCGGCGTGCTGGCGCCGCTGCTGATGATGGGCGCCGGGCTCGGCCTGGTGCTTTCGCCCTGGCTGCCAGGCGGCTCGCCCGAGCTATGGGCGCTGGTGTGCATGGCCGGGGTGCTGGGCAGCGTGCTGGGCGCGCCGCTGACGGCCATCGTGTTCGCCTTCGGCCTCACGCATGCCGGCGAGGCGCTGCTGCCGCTGATGGCCACCGTCACCGTCGCCTACGGCGTGAACGTGCTGCTGATGAAACGCTCCATCATGACCGAGAAGATCGCCCGCCGCGGCCTGCACGTGCACCGCGAATACGGCATCGATCCGCTCGAACGCCAGCATGTGGAAGACCTGATGACGCGCGCGCCGCAAAGCATCGACATCGGCATGCGCGTGGACGAGGCGCTGGCGCTGTGCCGCGGCGGCGGCCATGTGCACCGCTACTATCCTGTGGCCGACAAGGGCCGGCTGGCCGGCATGCTGGCCCTGCGCACGCTGGAGCAAGCCGATCCGGCGCAGCCCTGCCGCGAACTGCTGGCGCAGCAGGAAGACGCCAATGACACCTTCCTGCTGCCGCAGATGAACGCGCGCATCGCCGCCGGCGCAATGGCGCGCCTGCAAGCCGGCCGCCTGCCGGTAGTGGCCGATCGCAAGCAAATGAAGCTGGTGGGGATACTCTCGCTGTCGGACCTGGCGCGCGCCAGCAGCACGCATGCGGAAGAGGAGTCGGTCAGGGAAAAACTGCTGGGATTCTGAGCCAAGAAGGCTCAGTGCATGCTGCCGTCGATGAATTCCTTCGACCACTGCAAGCCGGCGGTGCGCACGCAATTGAAATCGGGATAGACGTTGTCGCGGTCGCGCCAGTGCGCCACCGGCTGCCGTCCCCATTTGATGATTTCTACGGACAAATGCCAGCCGTCGGCCGATTGAAGGCCCACGATGCTGATATCGAAGCTCCGATACTGCGCGGCGTAGGTAAGCGAATGTATTTTTTTGTTTTCCATGGGCAACTTTCGCGACCTAGCATTATACGGCGCAAAAATCGCAAATGGCCAAGGATTCGAAACCCTTGGCCGGCAGGCTTTTTTCGGCCGCCAACGCCGTCCGCGCATTTTTGATAGCATGCCTGCATGGATACCTCGAACACCCCCGAACTGAGCGCCCTGGCCGATACGGCGGGACTGGGCCTGTCCGCCGTCGTGGCCGGCCTGCGCACCTCGCGTGAAGTCACCAACAAGATCCGCTACCGCGGCGAGATCCGCGAACTGCCTTCGCGCGAAGCGATGCAAAAGCTGCTGGAGCACCTGCGCGCGGCGCTGTTCCCCACGCATTACGGCCACACCGACCTGTCCGACGAAACCATCGACTACTTCGTCGGCAGCCAGCTCAACGCGGCGCTGTGCGTGCTGAAGGAACAAGTACGCCGCGGCCTGTATTTCTCCTCCGACGAACCGCAGGACGAAACCGAACTGCGCCTGCGCGCGACCGCCATCACCCGCGATTTCGCGCACCGCCTGCCGGGCATCCGCGACCTGCTGGTCAGCGACATCCAGGCCGCCTACAACGGCGACCCGGCCGCCTCCAGCATTTCGGAAATCCTGCTGTGCTATCCCGGCACCACCGCCATCATCTACCACCGCCTGGCGCATGCGCTGCACCAGCTCGGCGTGCCGCTGCTGGCGCGCCTGGTGGCCGACATCGCGCACTCGGCCACCGGCATCGACATCCACCCGGCCGCGCAGATCGGCCCTAGCTTCTTCATCGACCACGGCACCGGCGTGGTAATCGGCGAGACCACCATCATCGGCCGCAACGTGCGCCTGTACCAGGCCGTCACGCTAGGCGCCAAGCGCTTCCCGACCGATCCGGACGGCTCGCTGGTCAAGGGCATCCCGCGCCACCCCATCGTCGAGGACGATGTGGTGGTTTATGCCGGCGCCACCGTGCTGGGCCGCATCACCATCGGCCAGGGTTCGGTCATCGGCGGCAATGTCTGGCTCACGCACAGCGTGCCGCCGGGCAGCAACGTCTCGCAGGCGGAAATGCTCAGCGAGTGCGGCAAGCTGTAAAAATCAACATGCCGCCGGCGCTCAGCCGGCCAGCGGGAAGCAGCGCTGCAGGAAGAACAGGCCGCCCAGCAGCGCCAGTCCGATGAAGAAGATCGCGCCGATCAGTTTCTTCTCGGTCGGCTGCAGCGGTTCGATGGCGATGGGGCCGAGTTCCTGGTGCAGGTAGTGTTCGGTCATGCGGGCTCCGGGTGTCATGGCTATAAGCGCCATCCTAGCCAAGCCCGCCTCCCGCTGGAACGAAGCAATCCGCACATGCATATCCGCCGTGCGTATAACACCCGACAACGCCCGGCTATTCGGCAGTAGCCGCCACCTTCGGCTGCGCCGGTTCGCGGCCGCAAGCCAATGCCGCCAGCGCCAGCGCGGATGCCGCCAGGCTGTAAATCCACAACGACGACATCACCGGCAGCAGCAGCCCGGCCATGATCGGCCCCAGCCCGGCGCCGATGTCGCGCCAGATGGCCCGCCCCGCCAAGGCATGCACCCGTTCGGCCGGCGGCGTGCGCGCGGCGACGATGGGCGGCAGCAGCGGCAGCTGCAAGGCGCGCAGCACCACGATGAAACCGGCGAACAGCCACAGCACGCCGCCGCCGAAACCAACCAGCGCCGCGCAGGTCGCCAGCGACAGCACCACCAGCACCCGCACCGCGCCGAAACGCTCGGCCAGCCAGCCGCCCAGCGGGCTCAGCACGATCTCGCCGAAATAGCGCAAGGCCATCAGCACGCCCGCGATCAGCTCGGCATGTTCGGAAAACGACTGCTTGCTCATGTACGACAGACCGACGATGAACAAGCCGTCCAGCGTCAAGCCTTCCAGGAACGACCACCAGTCCAGCGCATTGGGCAGCTTCCAGCTGCGCGCCGGCGGTTCCGGATAAGCGTGGGCCGGCAGGCGGCGCGCGGCCAGCAAGCCGAGCGTGGCGGTCAGCGCCACCAGCGCGAACACCATGCGCGGTCCGTAGTGGCTGGCCAGCAGCGCCGCCAGCGGCAGCCACAGCATCGGGCCGACGGCGATCACGCCGCGCGAGCGGCCGGAACGGCGCGCGGCGCCGATCGGATAGGCGGTCGACATGGCCTGGGTCGACAGGTTCAGACCGGCGAAGGCCATGCCCCACAGCAGGCGCAACGGCAGCAAGGCCCAGAAGCCGCTGGCGACGGTGTAGCTCAGCGCGCACACCACGGCGGCGCAGACCGCCAGCGTGCAGGTCGGCCGGTCGCCGCGCCGGGCATAGAAGCGCGCCACCCAGCGGTAGCCCGCGATGCGCACCAGGCGATTGGCCGCCAGCAGCAGCCCGACCTCGGCCAGCGTCACATGGAACTGCTCGGCATACATCGGCAGCAGCAGGTAGAGCACGATATCGCAGGGCAAGGCGGCCGACAGCGATAGCGCGGCATGGCGCGAATCGATGTCGGCCTGGCGGAGTTCGGGAGGAGTCATGGCCATCATCATGCGGTGCGCAATGGCGGCCTGACAAACGATATTAATTCCAACCATGCGTGATAAAATCTGACGCATGGCCGACCTCACCCTCCCGCTCAACGCCATCCGCGCCTTCCTCGCGGCCGCGCGCCACCAGAGCTTCACGCTGGCCGCGCTGGAACTCAACGTCACCCACGGCGCCGTCAGCCGCCAGATCAAGAACCTCGAAGACTACCTCGGCATGCCGCTGTTCGAACGCCGCATCCGCCAGGTGACGCTGACCGAGCGCGGCCGCCAGTTCTTCGAAGAAGCCAGCCCGGCGCTGGAGATGCTGGCCGCCGCCGCGCGCCGCGTGATGAAGGATGCGCCGATGCGCTCGGTGAGCATCAACGTGCGCCCCTCGTTCGCGGTGCGCTGGCTGATCCCGCATCTCTCCGAGTTCGTCGAACGCTATCCCGGCATCGAGCCGCAGGTCATCACCAGCGTCGCCACCGTCGACCGCTCTGCTTCGCCGTTCGACATCGCCATCCGGCGCGGCGAAACCAACTGGCCGGAAACGCTGAAGGTGCAGCGCTTCCTTGAAGACGAACTGCTGCTGGTGGCCTCGCCGGCGCTGCTGAAGAACACGCCGCTGCCCGACGCGCGCGCCATCGCCGGCCACACGCTGCTGCTCTCGCGCAGCAGGAGCCGCGACTGGGATGAATGGAAAAAGCACGCCGGCCTGAAGCGCTCGCGCACCCAGGCCATGCTGCATTTCGACCACCTGCACTTCGTGCTGCAGGCGGCGGTGGATGGTTTGGGGCTGGCGCTGTCGCCGGTCTCGCTGGCCGACAACGACCTGCGCTCGGGGCGGCTGGTCTGCCCGCTGCCGGCGCTGCGCATGCCGCTGGCCCCCTACTACCTCGGCATCAACCCGCAGGCCGGCGCCGAGGCGCAATTATTCGCCAAATGGCTCAGCGGTGCGACCGCCACGGCGTGAGCGCATCCGACAAGCGCCGCATCGCCAGGTCGAACAGGTAGGCGATCAAGCCGATCAGTACGATCCCCATCACCACCACATCGGTGCGCAGGAAATTCGACGCATTGAGCACCAGCTGTCCCAGCCCCGCCGTGGCCGCCACCATCTCCGCCGCCACCAGCGTGGTCCAGCCGAAACCGATGGCGATGCGCAAGCCGGTCAGGATATCCGGCAATGCCGCCGGCAGGATCACATGGCGCAGCAGTTGCCAGCGGCTGGCGCCCATCGACAGCGCCGCATGCAATTGCTCGCCCTGCACCCCGGCCACGCCGGCGCGCGTGGATACCGCGATGGGCGCGAAGCAAGCCAGGTAGATCAGCAGCAGCTTGGCCGTCTCGTCGATGCCGAACCAGATCACGATCAGCGGCAGGTAAGCCAGCGGCGGCAGCGGCCGGTAGAACTCCAGCAAGGGATCGACGATGCCGCGCGCCACCCGGCTGCTGCCCATCAGCAGCCCCACCGGCACCGCCGTAACGGCCGCCAGCAGGAAGGCTCCGAACACCCGCCACAAGCTCCAGGCGATGTGCTGCAGCAGCGGCAAACCGCCCTGCACGTTGCCCTCCCAGGCCTGCACCGCCGCCAGCCACACCGCCGACGGCGGCGGCAGGAACAGCGGCGCGATCAGGCCGGCCGCCGTCACGCCCCACCAGCCCAGCAGCAATGCGATCACGGTGACTACGGTGATCGCGGTGGTCGGCCCACTGCCGGGACGCGGATAGGTGCGCGCCGGCGGTAATACCGCAGGTATGGCTTGCGGGCGATCGCCTTCGACGGCGATGCCCTGATGAATGACAGTATCGGCATTGCTCATGGTTTTCCTCCGTGAACCAGTTGCAGCAAGCGCTCGCGCCAAGCGATGAACTCCGGCGACGACTTGGCCGCGCGGGCGTCGCCGCTCTCGACATAGCGCCGCAGGAACGGCAATTCGAAATCATGCTCGATGCGGCCCGGCCGCGGCGACATCACGATCACGCGGCTGCCGAGGAACAGCGCCTCCTCGACGCTGTGGGTAATGAAGAAAACCGTCTTGCCGGTACGCGCCCACACCTGCGCCAGCAACTCCTGCACCGACTCGCGGGTGAGCGCATCGAGCGCCCCCATCGGCTCGTCCATCAGCAGCACGCGCGGATCGTTGGCCAATGCGCGGGCGATCCCCACGCGCTGCTGCATGCCGCCCGACAGCTGGTAGACCGGCGACGCCGCATGGCGCTCCAAGCCGACCAGTTGCAGCTTCTCATGCGCCACCGCCAACCGCTCGGCGCGCCCCATACCGCGAAAGCGCAGCCCCAGGGCGACGTTGTCCGCCACGTTCAGCCACGGCATCAGCGCATGCTTCTGGAACACCACGCCCAGCGCCGGTCCGGGTCCGGTGACCGGCTCCCCATCCAGCAGCACCTCGCCCTGCGAAGGCCCGATGAAACCGGCCAGGCAATTGAGCAAGGTGGTCTTGCCACACCCGGACGGCCCCAGCGCCACCACGAACTCGCCCGGCGCGATGGACAAGTCGACCCCGGCCAGTGCCAGCGGATCGTCCGGCCGCGCAGATGCAAAACGCACCGACAAGCGGTGCGCTTCGATCCGTCCGCCGGCGGGTTGGCCGGCGTTCAAGGGAGCGGAATGGCTCACTGCGCCGCCTTGCGCACCCAGGCGGCATTCACGCCGGCCGCGTAATCCGGCAGCACGTTCTGGATCGTGCCCTGGCTCTTCAGGAACGCCGCGGTCGCCGCCAGCGACTTGGCCGCACCGCCGCCCAGCCACTCGGCCGATGCCTGCTGCTGCAAGGTCGGGAATTCATACAGCGCCAGGCTGGCCGGCACCTCCGCCGCCTCCGCGCCGGACCACTTGGCCACCGCCTTCACCTGCGCCGAATCAGCGCTCCAGGCGGCCTTGTTCTTGCGGTAGTTGTCGTCGGTCTCGGCCAGCACCTTGACCAGGTCGGTCAGGAAGGCGTCGTTGTCCTTGGCGAATGCCTTGGAGACGACGATGCCGTCGAAGGTGGCCTTGCCGGTTTCACGGGCGATCTTGCCGGAGGTGGTCAGCACGGCGCCGTTCTTCTTGGCCTTGGCCAGCACCGGGTCCCAGATGAAGGTGGCATCGATGTCGCCGCGTTCCCATGCCGCTGCGATCTCGGGCGGACGCAGGTTGACGATCTTCACGCCGCGCGGATCGACCTTGGCGTTTTCCAGCGCCAGCAAGGTGTGGAAGTGCGAGGTCGAGACGAACGGCACGGCCAGGCGCTTGCCCTTGAGGTCGGCCAGCGCGTTGACGCCGCTGCCGTTGCGGGCAACCAACGCTTCGGCGTCGTTGATGTTGTCGAGGATCCAGAACAGCTGGATATCCAGGCCTTGCGACAGGCCGGAAGCGATCGGGGCCGAACCTGCCTCGCCGATCTGTACCGAACCGGAGGCCAATGCGCGGATAACGTCGGCGCCGCTGGCCAGTTTGCGGAAGGTGATCTTGTAGCCGGTTTTCTTTTCCAGGGCCTGGGCGTCTTGGGCGTAGCGCCATGGCACCACCATGTCCTGGTAGGCGATGACTACCTCTTTCGATTGGGCCAGTGCGTTGGTTGCTGCCAGCAGGGTGGCCGAGATTGCCAAGGTCTTCAGGAATTTCTTCATTTTTTGTTTTGGTGGATTTTGGGGAGTCTCAGTATAGGAAGGGCTGTTTTTCTGAGACACGAATATTTCCGTGGATGCTTATTCGGTTTTTTGTTTTGTTGTTTTGGGTAGTCTGGTCTTGCTGCGTGCAGATGTACTGGCTTTAGTCTTTTCTTTCTTCGGTCGAAGCGGAGCGCCGGGGGCGGCCCGGCAGCCGCTCACTTTCTTTGGCCCGCCAAAGAAAGTAAGCAAAGAAAACGGCCCCTAAGTGCCAGCCCCTTCGGGGTTCCCGTTGGAGCGCCATGAAAAATGGGCTCGGCAGAGTCGCTTCGCTCCGACTGCCGCGCTGATCCATTTTTCATGGCGCTCCAACGGCTGGCCCACAAGGGGAAATGCTTAACTGCCTCGCCTGCGGCATCGGGATGGGGATCGTGGTTTGCTATCTTCTGGGGACTTGCTGGCGTCTTAACGACACTGGATCCTGACCTTCGTCAGGATGACGGCGACAGCAAAATAGCGAGCCACCGCATCGATGCCGCAGGCGAGCAGTAAGCACCGCAAGGCCGAAGGCGAGCCGGACACGTAGTCCGCTTCTGACCAGCCGCTGGAATGGGGAGAAAAATGGATCAGAAAGGACGCCGGAGCGAAGCGACTTGCGGCCTTTCCCATTTTTCTCCCCATTCCAGCGGGAACCCCGAAGGGGCTGGTTAGTAGCGGTCGCCTTCTTTTGCTTACTTTTCTTGGCGAGACAAGAAAAGTGAGCGGCTGCCGGGCCGCCCCCGGCGCTCACCTCCGACCGGAGAAAGAAAAACCTAAAGCCAGTACATCTGCACGCAGCAAGAGCAGACTACGCAGCAGCAGCCTTAACACAATAAGCAGAAATAGCCTGCAACACAGCATCATCCTCACCAGCAGCCGGCACATCATCAATCCGCACTTGCGGATAAACCTGCCGCAGTTGCGCCAGCAATTGCGGCAAGTCGCGCCGCACATGCCCGCCCTGCCCAAGAAAGACCGGCACGACGGTAATTCGCTGCGCACCGCCAGCCACGGCTTGCGCGGCGGCAGCAGGCAAATCGGGCTGCATCAGTTCCAGAAAAGCCAGTTGCACATCCACGTCAGGCATGGCGGCCTGCACCAACGCGCGCAGACGTTCGAACGGCGCCGCCCAGGCCGCATCACGCGCACCGTGGGCGAACAAAATCAGGCTTTGGGAAACAGGAGCAGGCATGATTGTCAGGTACGTTCAACCCACCACAACGCGCCGATGGCCAGCACCATGAACAGCAAGCTGGGCAGCGCCGCCGTCACGAAGGCCGGCCAGGTATTGAGCAAGCCGAGGTGCGAGAACAGGCTGTTGATCAACTGGAAGCATACGCCGATCATGATGCCGGTGAAGATCTTCAGGCTCACGCCGCCGGCGCGGAAATGCAGGTAGGCGAACGGCAGCGCCAGCGCCATCATCACGAAGATCGACAGCGGATAGACGATCTTCTTCCAGAACGCGATTTCGTAGCGGTCGGTGCGCTGGTTGTTGGCTTCCAGGTGCTTGGTATAGGCGCGCAGGTCGTAGGCCGACATGCGGTCCGGATCGGCGAACAGCACCGACAGGATTTCCGGCGTCACTTCCGACACCAAGCGCATGCTGTCCAGCTTGACGGTCTTGATCGGATCGGTGATCTTGCGGTCCTTGCTGCCGCCGGAGAAGTCCGATTGCTGCACATTCGACAGCTTCCAGACATGGTCGCCTTCGTAATCCCCGCTCTTGGCGGTGACCATGCGCGCCATGTGGAAGTCCTTGTCCAGCTCGTACAGCTTGACGCCTTCGATACGGCCATCCGGGGAAATCGACTGGATGTTGATGAAGCGGCTGCCGGTGACATTGCCGTCCAGGCCGTTGTCCCTGATCACGTCCTTGGCCCACATACCGGAACGGAACTGCGACGACAGCGATGCGCCCTGGGCCTGCAGCTTGAGCTTCTCGGCCCATTCGGTGGCCTTGGGGGCGACGATCTCGCCGAACACGATCGTCAGCACCGCGAAGCCGACGCCGATGCGCGCCAGCACGCGCGCGGCCATGCCGGTGGACATGCTGGACACGCGCATGATGGTGAACTCGGAGCGCGCCGCCAATTGCGACAGCGTATAGATGGTGCCGATCAGCACCGCCGTGGGCATCAGTTCATACACGTTGCCCGGCAACCCCATCAGGACATAAAGCACCGCCTGCTGCAACTGGTAGCCGTTGCGGCCGACCTGATCCAGCTGCCCCATCATCTCGAAGAAGGCGAACAGCGCCAGGAAGGCGGCCAGTGCGAACAGTACCGAACGGGTGATCTCGGTCGTGAAATAACGTTGGATGACTCTCATCTCAGGCCTCGCGCTTGAAGATCAGGGCGCGGCGCACGGCCGACCAGATGACCGCCGGATGATAGCGGCTGTTGATATTGAGCCGCAGCGCGAACATGCCCACGATCAGCAACGCCACCACCGCATGCACCGGCCACCAGCCCAGCATGAAGGACATGCGTTCCTGCGCCACCGATGCCTGGAACACGCTGACCGTGTTGCTGTAGATCACGAACAGCAGCAACGCCACCAGCAGGCCCAGCGAACGGCCCGCGCGCGGGTTCACGAAGGACAAGGGAATGGCCAGCAGCATCAGGGAAATCCCCATCAGCGGCAACGCGATGCGCCACAGCAATTCGCCGCGGGCAAAGCCATCCCTCTTCGCCAGCAGCTCGTTCATCTGCAGCGCCCGCGCCGACCGGTCGCCGGCGGCTGACTGCGACTGGGCGCCGATCAGGAGGCCGTAGCGTTCGAAATCGACGATCTGGAAATCCGGCAGGCCCGGCGCGCCGTCATAGCGGCGGCCCTGGTTCATGACCACGAACTTTTCGCCGTCCTTGTCGATCACGGTCTCGCCTTCCCTGGCCACCACCACGCTGTTCTTGCCGTCGGCGCCGATGGTATTGACGAATACGTTGCGCACCTTCGACGCATCTCCGGAAATGCCTTCGACGAAGAAGATGCGGTTGGCGCTGGCCGATTCCTGGAACTTGCCCGGGGAGACGCGCGCGATATCCTCGCGCTTTTCAAAACGCTCCCGGTATTGGCTGCTCTGCTGGTTGGCCCAGGGCGTGACGACGAAGGAAAGCAGCGCCACCAGGGCCACGATGGGCCAGCCGAACAGCAGCACCGGCTTGATCCAGCGCGTCAGGGACAACCCCGCGGAAAACCAGACCACGATCTCGGAATCCTGGTAGCTGCGGGTCATCACCAGCAGCACCGAAATGAAGCCGGTCAAAATCAGGATCACCGGCATGTAATTGAGCGACTGGAAACCGATCAGGGCGATCACGTCCTGCGACGCGACCTCGCCGCCGGCGGCCTGGCCGAGAATCTTGATCAGCATCACGGTCAGCGTGATGGTGAAGAGCGTGGTGAAGACGGCACCTGCGGTGCTGGTCAATTCGCGTCGAAGTGCGCGCTGGAAAATCATTCGAAACCGGGAATGTGTGTAATTGGCGGAGGCAAATCCGGAAAGGCCCTGTTTGCCCCGGCAAGCCAGACATCGACGAAGCATCTTCCGACGCGCATGGCGGCGAAATGGGCTCTATAATCGCCGGGTAAACCTAACAAAGGCCAAACAAAGGACGAACGATGGACTTTAGCACAAAATCATTGGACGCAAAAAACGCTGTAACCGCCGTCAAGACTGGCGCACTGGTGGTCGGCATCCATGAAAACCGCAAGCTGACCAAGGCTGCCGCCGCGCTGGACAAGCTGGGGGCGATCAGCGCCGCGCTGAAGTCCGGCGACATCTCCGGCAAGCCCGGCTCGACCCTGCTCCTGCGCGGCGTGACCGGCATCGCCGCCGAACGCATCGTGCTGCTGGGCCTGGGCGCCGAAGACGACATCTCCGACAAGAACTTCGCCGCCGCCGCGCAAGCGCTGGTGCGCACGCTGGCCACGCTGGGCTGCGACGACGCGGCGCTGGCGCTGCCGTTTTCCGGCATCAAGGGGCGCGACCTGGCCTGGGCCATCCGCAACGTGGTGCTGGCCGGCCGCGACTTCACCTACCGTTCCGACGCCCTGAAAAGCAAGAAGGACCCCGCCCCCACCGGCGTGAAGAAAGTTACCTTCCTGACATCGGCGGACAACGCCGCGGCCGCCAAGACCGCCCTGGCCGAAGCCGTGGCGCTGGCCAACGGCATGGCGCTGACCAAGGAACTGGGCAACCTGCCCGGCAACGTCTGCACCCCGACCTACCTGGCCAACACCGCCAAGAAGCTGGCCAAGGACTACAAGCTGGGCGTGGAAGTGCTGGACCGCAAGCAGCTCGAGGCGCTCAAGATGGGCAGCTTCCTGTCGGTCACCAACGGCAGCGAGCAGCCGCCCAAGTTCATCGTCCTGAAGCACATGGGCGGCAAGGCCAAGGATGCGCCGATCGTGCTGGTCGGCAAGGGCATCACCTTCGACACCGGCGGCATTTCCTTGAAGCCGGGCCTGAACATGGATGAGATGAAGTACGACATGTGCGGCGCCGCCTCGGTGCTGGGCACCTTCCGCGCGATCGCCGAACTGGGCCTGAAGCTGAACGTGATCGGCGTTATCCCGACCTGCGAGAACATGCCTTCCGGCCGCGCCACCAAGCCGGGCGACATCGTCACCTCGATGTCCGGCCAGACCATCGAAGTGCTCAACACCGACGCCGAAGGCCGCCTGATCCTGTGCGACGCGCTGACCTATGTCGAGCGCTTCAAGCCGGCCGCCGTGATCGACATCGCCACCCTGACCGGCGCCTGCATCGTGGCCCTGGGCCACCACAACTCGGGCCTGTTCACGCGCGAAGACGAAGCCCATGACCGCCTGGCCGACGAACTGCTGGCAGCCGGCCGCGCCACCGGCGACACCGCATGGCGCATGCCGGTGCAGGACGTCTACCAGGAACAGTTGAAATCCAACTTCGCCGACATCGCCAACATCGGCGGCCAGCCGGCCGGCAGCGTCACCGCCGCCTGCTTCCTGGAGCGCTTCACCCGCAAGTACACCTGGGCCCACCTGGACATCGCCGGCACCGCCTGGAAGAGCGGCGCCGCCAAGGGCGCCAGCGGCCGCCCGGTACCGCTGCTGACCACCTACCTGCTGAATCAGGCGCGCGCCGCCAAGCCGGCCCGCGCTTGACGAACGATGGCGCGGCGCCCCTAGCGCGCCGCGTCGTCCCGCCCCCCGAATCGGAACCATCATGAAAACATCCATCGCGATCTCACTGGCCTTGCTGTGCGCCGCCCCTGCCATGGCGCAGCAGGCGTCGCCCGACAACGCGGCGCTGCCGGATCGCATCGTCGGCGACCTCGGCGCCGGCGTCTACCACCTCGAACCCAATGTGCTGGGCAAGCGCGACCGCAACACCGTGCTGCCTTACGCCTACTTCGATTACGGGCGCTTCTTCGCCCGCCTCGATACGTTCGGCGTCAAGACCGCCAGGATCGGCGCCGGCTACCTGGAACTGGCGGCCCGCGTGAACTTCGACGGCTTCGATGCCGAGCGCGGATTGCGTCGTCGCTCCAACCCCATCCCGCTGGGCATCGGCACTTTCCAGGAAACCCCTTACGGCGCGTTTTTCCTGAATGCCTTTTATGACTTCAACCAATCGCACGGCACCCTGGCCGAAGCGATTTACGCGGCCCAGATCGATGCCGGGCCGGTCAGCATCTATCCGCAGATCGGCGTGGAGCGCCGCAGCGCCGGCTACAACGATTATTTCCTCGGCGTGAGCGCTGCCGAGTCGGCCGCCAGCGGCTACCGCGAATACCATGCCGGCGCTTCCACCAACGCCATCTTCGGCCTGAGCGCGGACATCCCGGTGAACGCCGACTGGCGGGTCAACCTCACCTGGCGCCGCAAGTGGCTGGGCAGCGGCGCATCCGACAGCCCCCTCATCAACCACAAGATCGAGGACATGGGCCTGGTCTCGTTGAACTACCACTTCAAATAATCGGACAGCACTGCCGGCGGCGGTTTTGCCGTCGGCAAAAAGCGACGCTCCGGCCGCCGAAAATTTCCCTCCGGAATAATCCCGTCCGGTTTTGTAAGACAAGCCGGAAACGGCCCCCTCCCCCACTCCTACGACGCAACGAAAATCCCCTGCGGCCGGCAAGTTTTTGTTGTGGTTTCGCCATCCAGACGCTACGCTTTTGGCGTCTGCTCTTCAAACAAAGTCCCTCCGGGACAAATACAAACCGAGGCGGCAAGCGCTCCGGCATAACAATTCAAGCACCGGATTTTCCTTCAGGGTCTGTTTGCATTTGATCTGAACGGCAAATGCCGGATGTGGTTTATCCGAACGAAAATTCCTTCGCGATGATGAGGCATACGTACGCCATCTTCGTTCGGACCAAATGCAAACAGGCCCTGGATATGCATTCTTCGGAATGAATTCAAAGAAAGAGGTATCGCATGAACAAACTCGCAAGCAGCCTGATACTGGCCACATCCCTGGCCGCAAGCGCATCCCTGGCCAACGCGGCACAGATCGAGAAGCAAAATCATATCAACCTCAACGGCGGCACGTCCGATCTTGGCGCCAGCTTTAGCGCCAAGGACAGCGGCAAGACCTTCCTTGAAAACTTCACATTCAAGTACAGCGGTCTTTTCGCCTTGTCGGCGGCCACGATCTCCACGGCACTGGGCAGCGACTCCGCGCTTGACCTGAGCAACTTCACGCTCAGCGGCAACGGCCACAGCTACACCGGCACCAAGAGCACGGTCGGCAATACGCAGTACTACACGCTCGACCTCTCCAACCTGACGGCCGGCAAATATACGCTGGCCGTGGCCGGCACCGTCCTCGGCTCGCGCGGCGGCAGCTTCGGCGGCAACATCAGCGTCTCGGCAGTACCGGAAGCCTCCACGCTGGCCATGATGCTGGGCGGCCTGGCAGTGGTCGGCTTCGGAGCATGGCGCCGCCGCAAGTCGGATAAGGCATCGCCGTCCAACGGATCGGGGTTGATGCCTGCATAAAGAGCGGCAAAAGCAGCACCGCAAGCGCAAAGCTGCGTTACAGGCCTTGCGCTTGCTGATGTATTACGATCAGGCGGCAATGAATACGGTAAGATGACGGCCTTCGTCCGCAAGGGCGAAACTGCCCGTTCATCCTCTGCCATCGACACAATGAAAATCGCCACCTGGAACGTCAACTCCCTGAAGGTCCGCCTGCAGCAAGTGCTCAAATGGCTGGAAGACAATCCGGTCGACGTGCTGTGCCTGCAGGAAACCAAACTCACCGACGACAAGTTCCCCGTGGCCGAGATCGCCGCGGCCGGCTACATGGTGGAGTTCAGCGGGCAGAAGACCTACAACGGCGTGGCCATCCTTTCGCGCCATCCGATGAGCGAGGTCGTCAAGAACAACCCGCTGTTCCCGGACGAGCAGCAACGCATCATCGCCGCCACCATCGATGGCGTGCGCTACGTGTGCGCCTATATCCCCAACGGGCAGGCGCTGGATTCGGAAAAGTATCCGTACAAGCTGAACTGGCTGGCGGCGCTGCACGAATGGCTGCTGCAGGAACAGGCCAGGTATCCGCGCCTGGCGCTGCTGGGCGACTACAACATCGCGCCGGAAGACCGCGACGTGCATGACCCGGCTGCCTGGAAAGACCAGGTGCTGGTGTCGGAACCGGAGCGCGAGGCCTTCCGCAAGCTGCAGGCGATGGGACTGACGGACTCGTTCCGCCTGTTCGAACAACCGGAAAAGATCTATAGCTGGTGGGATTACCGCCAGATGGGCTTCCGCCTCAACCGCGGCCTGCGCATCGACCACATCCTGCTCTCTCAGGAATTGAAAGAGCGTTGCACCGCCTGTGTGGTCGACAAGGTGCCGCGCAAATGGGAACAGCCGTCCGACCATGCGCCGGTGATCGCGACGCTGGAAGACTAAGCCCCTGTTTTCAGGAAGCGTCTTCTTTCTTGTTGCGCATGTTCTTCTCGAACTGCGCATCCAGCTTGCTCACCCGCTTGGGCGTCTGCGGCCCGTAGGCGTTGACGAAGGCGACGAAGTCGTCCAGTTCCAGCGCCTCGCTCAATTTCTCCATCGGCTGGCCGGCCACGCGCTGGATCAGCTGGAAACGCTCATCCGACGTGCGCAGCATCGAATACTGCCTGGTGGCCGCACGCTTGTTGAGGCGCTCGATGGCGCTGGCGGCGCGAGTCGATCTCATATGCTCGCCTCCTCCAGGTTCAGTTGCCAGTAGCCGACATCCAGCCAGCGGTCGAACTTGCGGCCGACCTGGCTGAAATGCGCGCATTTCACGAAACCCATGCGCTCATGCAAGGCCACGCTGGCCTCGTTGGGCTGGGCAATGCCGCCGATCACCAGGTGCACGCCCTGCGCTTTCAACATTTCGAACAGGCGCGCATACAGGCGCTTGCCGGCGCCGCGCCCGGCCGCATCCCGATGCAGGTAGACCGAGGCTTCGACGGAATGGCGATATGCCGCGCGCGGCTTCCACTTGCTGGCGTAGGCGTAGCCCAGCACGACGCCATCCTCTTCAAACACCAGCCAGGGGAACTGCGCCTGCACTTCGGCCATGCGCGCCTGCATGGTCTCCACGCCGACCGCTTCGGTCTCGAAGCTGATGGTGGTGTTTTCGACGTAGTGGTTGTAGATGCCGCAGATGGCTGCGGCATCGGAAGCAAGGGCGTGGCGGATGGGATCGGACATGGCAATCGGGGACGTGGCCGGTAAGCGGCAAAGCGTACAGTTTAACCAAAAGCCGCCTGCCGCGCCCGCCGCACCAGCCGCGCGCCAGCGTGGCGCATTAACCGCGCCACGCCGCCTGCACCTGCTCCAGCGCCGCCGGATCCTCGATGGTGGGCAGGTCGCCCGGGTCGCGTCCTTCGCAGATGGCCTGGATCGCCCGGCGCAGCAGCTTGCCCGAACGCGTCTTGGGCAGCAGCCCGACGAACAGCACGCGCGAAGGCCGGCCGACGGCGCCGATCTGCTTGTCCACCACGCCCATGATCTCGGCCTCCAGCGCCTGCTTCTGCTGCGGCGTGGCGGCGGCATCGGGATTCTTCAGGATGACGAAGGCATAGGCCGCCTGCCCCTTGAGCTTGTCTTCCACGCCGACCACCGCCACCTCTGACACGTTCGGATGGCTGGAAATGCTTTCCTCGATCTCGCGCGTGCCCAGCCGGTGGCCGGCGACGTTGATGACGTCGTCAGTGCGCCCGAGGATGAAGTAGTAGCCGTCCGCATCGCGGATGCCCCAGTCGAACGTGGAGTAGGTCTCGTGCGCGAAGTTGCGCCAGTAGGTGTTGACGAAACGCTGGTCGTCGCCGTACACGGTCTGCATGCAGCCCGGCGGCAAGGGACCGTCGATCACCACCACGCCCTTCTCGTTGGCGCCGCATGCCTGGCCGGTGGCCTCGTTGATGATGGACATCTTGTAGCCGGGCATCGGCACGCCCGGGCTGCCCAGGCGCGTAGGCTTGTCGTCCACGCCGCGGGCGATCGAGATGATGGGCCAGCCGCTCTCGGTCTGCCAGTAGTTGTCGATCACCGGCACGCCCAGTTCGCCGCTGATCCAGCTCGAGGTGGTTTCATCCAGCGGCTCGCCGGCCAGGTACAACGCCTTGAGCGAGGAAGTGTCGTACTTCTTCATGCATTCCGGCGGCTGCTTCTTCAGCACGCGAATGGCGGTCGGCGCCGAGAACATGCGCGTGACCTTGTACTTCTCGACGATGCTCCACCAGATGCCGGCATCGGGCCGGATCGGCAAGCCTTCGTAAAGCACGGTCGCCATGCCGTGGATCAGAGGGCCGTAGACGATGTAGGAATGCCCCACCACCCAGCCGATGTCGGAAGTGCAGAAATAGGTTTCCCCGGGCCGGCCGCAGAAGATGTGCTGCATGGAGGAGGCCAGCGCCACCGCGTAGCCGCCGACGTCGCGCTGCACGCCCTTGGGCTTGCCGGTGGTGCCGGAGGTGTAGAGGATGTAGCTGGTCTCGTTCGATTCCAGCCAGGTCACCGGCACCTGCGTTTCCCGGTACTTCTCGCGCAGCGGCTCGTAGTCGACGTCGCGCTCCAGCGTGCGCGGCATTTCCGCCAGGCCGCGGTCGACCAGCAGCACGCGCGCCGGCCGGTGCGAAGCCAGCCGGATCGCCTTATCGAGCAAGCCCTTGTATGGGATCACCTTGCCGCCGCGCGAACCGGCGTCGGCCGACACCACCAGGCGCGGCTTGGCGTCGTCAATGCGCGAAGCCAGGCTGTTGGAAGCGAAGCCGCCAAACACCACCGAATGCACGGCGCCGATGCGCGCGCACGCCAGCATGGCGAACACCGCTTCGGCGATCATCGGCATGTAGATCAGCACCCGGTCGCCGCGCGCCACGCCCAGCGACTGCATGGCCGCGGCCATGGCCATCACCTCCTGCTGCAGTTCGGCGTAGGTATAGGTGCGCTCGCTGCCGGTCTCGGTGGAAACGGCGATCAGGGCCGGCTGCTGCGCGCGCTGCGGCAGATGGCGGTCGACCGCGTTATGGCAGAGGTTGGTGCGGCCGCCGATGAACCAGCGCGCAAACGGTGGCTGCGAGTAATCCAGCGTCCGGGAAAACGGCTGGTCCCAGTGGATACGCTCGGCTTCCTTGGCCCAGAAGGCTTCCGGCTGCTCGATGGACTGCTTGTAGAATTCCTCGTATTGCATGACGTCTCCTCATGTCTTTCGAATTGGAATCTGGAACATGAATTGCCCTGCCCGCCGGCATTCATTGTTTGTTATTTGCGGGAGATATGGAGAAGCCGGGCAGCGAGCGCCGCCCTGAGAGGAGAAGCGCGCATCCGCCAGGCCGGACCCAACGCATGCGCGAACAGGCGGCGGACCTACCTGGTCGTGCAACCGTTGGCGAGCTGCTGTCCGATCTTCGAATTGAGCAGCATCGACTTGGCCGGGATCTGGATCCACACCAGCCCTTCCCCCTTGTTCTCCAGCCGTACCGCACCGGTCGTCGTGCCGACCGGAGTCATCGTATACGAATTGCCCTTCCACACCAGCGTCGCGCCGTCGGTGGCGCGGCCGTCCATGCGCAACTCCACCTTGTTGCCCAGCTCGCAATTGAAGTTGCCGGTCACCAGTTGCGTGGCCCAGGCCGGACGGCCGGCGGCCGGCGCATTGGATATCTGGGACAGCGCCGGCTTGGTGTCGCTCACCGGTACGGGTGTCGAAGAACAGGCGGCAAGCGCAGCCGTGGCGGCGCATGCGGAACAGAACTTGAAGGCGGAGGAAAAGCGCGAAGCGTTGAATGCGGTCATCGGGATATCCAAAAGATGATTGAATCCGGATCAAGGAGGGCAAAACTGATCCGACCGCATCTTAGCAATTTATTGCAATTCGCTCGTACTTCTCCGATCTCTTGTTACAAATCTCCGCATCTCCACAGCAGCCGGCAGCGTACGGATGAGCTGCCGGCGGCGCCTCCTTACTTGCGCTTGGCGATCGGCACGAACTTCAGGTCTTCCGGGCCGACATAGTTGGCCGACGGGCGGATGATCTTGTTGTCCACGCGCTGCTCGATGATGTGCGCGGCCCAGCCCGAGGTGCGGGCGATCACGAACAGCGGCGTGAACATCGCGGTCGGCACGCCCATCATGTGGTAGGACACGGCCGAGAACCAGTCCAGGTTGGGGAACATCTTCTTGATGTCCCACATCACCGTTTCCAGGCGTTCGGCGATGTCGAACATCTTGGTCGAGCCGGCGTCCTTGGACAGCTTGCGCGCCACTTCCTTGATCACCTTGTTGCGCGGGTCTGCGATGGTGTAGACCGGGTGGCCGAAACCGATCACCACTTCCTTGTTCTCGACGCGGCGGCGGATGTCGGCCTCGGCTTCGTCCGGGTTGTCGTAGCGCTTCTGGATCTCGAACGCCACCTCGTTGGCGCCGCCGTGCTTGGGGCCGCGCAGCGCGCCGATGGCGCCGGTGATGGCCGAGTACATGTCGGAACCGGTGCCGGCGATCACGCGGCCGGTGAAGGTGGAGGCGTTGAATTCATGCTCCGCGTACAGGATCAGCGAAGTGTGCATCGCCTTTTCCCACTGCTCGGACGGCTTTTCGCCATGCAGCAGGTGCAGGAAATGGGCGCCGATGGAGTCGTCGTCGGTCTCGACTTCGATGCGGTTGCCGTTGTGGCTGTAGTGGTACCAGTACAGCAGCATCGAACCCAGCGACGCCATCAGGCGGTCGGCGATGTCGCGCGCGCCGGGCATGTTGTGGTCGTCCTTCTCCGGCAGCACACAGCCCAGCGCGGAGACGCCGGTGCGCATCACATCCATCGGGTGCGAGGCCGCCGGCAGCCATTCCAGCGCCGCCTTCACATTGGCCGGCAGGCCGCGCAGCGCCTTGAGCTTGGCCTTGTAGGCGCGCAGTTCGGCCGCGGTCGGCAGCTTGCCGTGCACCAGCAGGTGGGCGATCTCTTCGAATTCGCAGCTATCGGCCACATCCAGGATGTCGTAGCCGCGGTAGTGCAGGTCGTTGCCGGTCTTGCCGACGGTGCACAGCGCGGTGTTGCCGGCGGCCACGCCGGACAGCGCCACGGATTTCTTGGGCTTGAAGCCTGCTGCCTGTTGTTCGCTCATCGTGTTCTCCTCAAGGTGTCGGTAGTTTTGGTCTTACTTATTTTTCTGCTGCGCAAACAAGGCATCCAGCTTGTTCTCGTAGGCGTGGTAGTCGATGCGGTCGTAGAGCTCCATGCGCGTCTGCATGGTGTCGACCACGTTCTTTTGCGTGCCGTCGCGGCGGACCGCGTTGTAGACGTTCTCGGCCGCCTTGTTCATGGCGCGGAACGCCGACAGCGGGTACAGCACGATGCCCACATCCGCGCTCTTCAATTCGTCCACCGTGAACAGCGGGGTCGAACCGAACTCGGTGATGTTGGCCAGGATCGGCACCTTCACCGCGTTGGCGAACTGCTTGTACATCTGCAGGTCGGTGATGGCTTCCGGGAAGATCATGTCGGCGCCGGCTTCGACGCAGGCCACCGCGCGCTCGATGGCGGCATCCAGGCCTTCAACAGCCAGCGCATCGGTGCGCGCCATGATCACGAAATTGTCGTCGGTACGGGCATCCACCGCGGCCTTGATGCGGTCGACCATCTCCTGCTTGCTAACGATTTCCTTGCCCGGGCGGTGGCCGCAGCGCTTGGCGCCGACCTGGTCTTCGATGTGCACGGCGGCAGCGCCGAACTTGATCATCGACTTCACGGTGCGCGCCACGTTGAAGGCCGAGGCGCCGAAGCCGGTGTCGATATCCACCAGCAACGGCAGGTCGCAGACGTCGGTGATGCGGCGCACGTCGGTCAGCACGTCGTCAAGGTTGGAGATGCCCAGGTCGGGCAAGCCCAGCGAGCCGGCCGCGACGCCGCCGCCGGACAGATAGATCGCACGAAAGCCGGCGCGCTTGGCCAGCAGTGCGTGGTTGGCGTTGATCGCGCCGATGACCTGCAACGGGGATTCTTCCTGGACTGCCTTGCGGAATGCCGCGCCTGCGGAATGGATAGCCATGTGACACCTTCTGAGTGGGTTGCTGGATACGCTGGGGGCCGGGGCTGGTCACGACAACAGCGGCGGCGTTTCAGCGGACAAACTGGCAGACCGTATTGCAACGCCCGTGCCACCCTCCCGGCCGGAACGCGAATCTTCTCGCCGGCCGCGCCCCTCCCCTCGTACCAAATGAAGAAAAATCAATCACTTAGGCAAGCCCCGGCCATAGTGGCAATACGACAGCTCCCCGTTTCATCAGCCTTCGCCCAAACGATGCAGATGTTTCATATGTGTTACATTCATGTTTCATGAAACACATCTTGAAACACCACTCTTTACGATGAAACGCCCCGCCTACCGCGATGCCGACCGCCCGGCCGACAAACCCGTCGTCTGGACGGTATCGGTTTCGCGCCTGTCCGAGCTGTTCCGCGACATCACGCTGGAATTCGACGACCTGGCCGATATCGAGCCGATCCAGCTCGGTTTCGACGATGCGGTGCGCCATATCCGCGAACGGCTGGCGACCGAGCGCTGCGATGTGGTGATCTCGGCCGGCTCCAATGGCGCCTATCTCAAAAGCCGCCTGCCGGTGCCGGTGATCGTGGCCCGCGCCAGCGGTTTCGACGTGATGCAGGCGCTGGCCCGCGCCCGCAAGCTGACCCCGCGCATCGGCCTGGTCACCTACCAGGAAACCGTGCCGGCATTGGCCGAGTTCCAGCAGATGTTCGGCCTGGACATCGTGCAGCGCACCTACGCCACCGAAGAAGACGCGCGCGCCCAGGTCAACGACCTCAAGGCCGCCGGCATCGAGGCGATCGTGGGCGCCGGCCTGATCACCGACCTGGCCGAGGAAGCGGGCCTGCAAGGCGTCTTCATCTATTCCTCTGCCTCGGTGCGCCAGGCCTTCGAGGATGCGCTGGAACTGGCGCGCCTGACCCAGTTGGAGTCCACCCGCGGGCGCAGCCTGCCGGTGGCCGACACGCTGCGCGCACGCCACCACCTCAACGACCTGCGCGGCGAGTCGCCGGCGATGGAAGCGGTACGCCATTCGATCACGCTGTTCGCACGCTCCCCGGCCACCGTGCTGATCCAGGGCGAAACCGGCACCGGCAAGGAACTGGCGGCGCAGGCGATCCATCGCGCCCATCCGCTGATGCAGGGCAAGGTGCAGGTCGCGCATCCCTTCGTGGCGGTCAACTGCGGCGCGCTGGCCGAGTCGCTGCTGGAATCCGAACTGTTCGGCTACGAGGAAGGCGCCTTCACCGGCTCGCGCCGCGGCGGACGCGCCGGCCTGTTCGAAGCGGCCCATCGCGGCACGCTGTTCCTGGACGAGATCGGCGAGATGCCGCTGCCGCTGCAAACGCGCCTGCTGCGTGTGCTGGAAGAACGCGAGGTGGTGCGCGTGGGCGGCACGCGGCCCATTCCGGTGAACGTGCGCATCATCAGCGCCACCCATTGCGACCTCGATGCGCGCGTGCGCGAAGGACGTTTCCGCGCCGACCTGTATTACCGGCTGGGCGTGCTGCGCCTGCAACTGCCGCCGCTGCGCGAACGCCGCGAAGATATCCTGAACCTGGCCGAATGGCACCTCAAGCACGCGCTGGCGGCGCTAGACGTGCGCCCGCATGCCAACCTGCATGCCGAAATCGCGCACTGCGCGCCGCTGCTGGCCGCCTACGCCTGGCCGGGCAATGTGCGCGAGCTGCGCAACATGATGGAACGGCTGGCGCTGTTCCTCGCGGCCGAACCGCTGCAGGCGCTGACCCCGGCGCTGATACAAGGCATCGCCCCGGAAATCGGCACGGCCGGCGCGCCGCCGGCGATACCGCAATCCGAACCGGCACCCCTGCCCGATGCGCAGGACATCCTGGCGGTCCTGCAGCTCTGCCGCGGCAACCGCGCGGCGGCGGCGCGCCAGCTCGGCATCAGCCGCACCACGCTGTGGCGCAAACTGAAGGAAGCCGGCGCGCAATGACGCGCCGGACGTGATTCACCGCCTATTTTCACAGCCCATTTTCCGCCCGTTTCCTGCGGCCTGATAATAGGCATACACTGCGTCTTGACAGCGCCTCCGCCCGCAACCTATTCTCAGCCGCTATACCAAGCGGCAGCCCACTGCCATCATCCACACGCAGCCAGCGTCACTCAAAAAAGGGAGAACCCATGACCAGCACCACTGCCGCACCGGCAGCCGGATACACGCATCCGCAAGCCCGGCGCGCCATCGTTTCATCGTCCATCGGCAATGCGCTGGAATGGTTCGACATCCTGATCTACGGCGCCTTCGCGGTCGTCATCGCCAAGCAGTTCTTCCCGACCGGGAATGAGACCGTCTCGCTGCTGCTGACCTTCGGCACCTTCGGCGTCTCCTTCTTCATGCGCCCGCTGGGCGCGGTGGTGCTGGGCGCCTACTCCGACCGCGTCGGCCGCAAGTCGGCGCTGATGCTGTCGATCATGCTCATGACGCTGGGTACCGCGCTGATCGCGTTCATGCCCAACTATGAAAGCATCGGCCTGCTGGCCCCGGCCGGCATCGCGCTGGGCAAGATGATCCAGGGTTTCTCGGCCGGCGGCGAATTCGGCAGCTCGACCGCCTTCCTGGTCGAACACGCGCCGCACCGCCGCGGCTTCTTCTCCAGCTGGCAGGTCGCCAGCCAAGGCGTGAGCCTGCTGCTGGCGGCGATCTTCGGCGCCGTGCTCAACAACATGCTGACGCCGGAACAACTGGCTTCCTGGGGCTGGCGCGTACCGTTCGTGTTCGGCCTGCTGATCGCCCCGGCCGGCGTCTATATCCGCCGCCACCTGGACGAATCGCCTGAATTCAAGGATGCCAGCGAGAAGACCGATTCCCCGCTGCGCGACACCTTCACCAGCCAGAAACTGCGCCTGCTGATCGGCGCCGGCAGCGTGATCATGGCTACCGTCTCGGTCTACCTGTCGCTGTACATCCCGACCTACGCGGTCAAGCAGCTCGGCCTGCCGGCCTGGTCCTCGTTCGCCGCCATGTCGGTGGCCGGCCTGATCATGGCGGTCGGCTCGCCGCTGGTGGGCACCTGGTCGGACAAGTTCGGCCGCACCCCGTTCATGATTGCCAGCAGCGCGCTGTACATCGTGCTGACCTACCCGATGTTCGTGTTCCTGACCAATTCCCCGGGCTTCCTGCAACTGCTGTTGCTGCAAACCGTGATCGGCGTGCTGATGACCATGTACTTCGCCGCGATGCCGGCGCTCTTGGCCGACATCTTCCCGGTCAAGACCCGCGGCACCGGCATGTCGCTGGCTTATAACATCGCCGTCACCATCTTCGGCGGTTTCGCCGGCCTGATCATCACCTGGCTGATCGACTTCACCGGCAACAAGCTGTCGGTGAGCTACTTCGTCATCTTCGGCGCCGCGCTGAGCCTCCTGGCCAGCCTGTCGGCGCGTGTGGTGCTGCGCCTGCGCTAAACCTCGCGCAACAGAGCCCCAATGCAAATGGCCCGGATCGCATGCGATCCGGGCCATTTGTCTTTGTGCCTGCCGTTTGTTCCGGCGGCCAGGCGCTCAGTCGTCCTCGGCGCCGCCGATACCCAGCTCCTGGATCTTGCGCGTGATGGTGTTGCGGCCGATCCCCAGGCGCACCGCCGCATCGTTCTTGCGGCCATGCGTATGCTTCAAGGCGATCCTGATCAGCGCCGCCTCGAACTGGCGGCCCAGGATATCCATCACTTCCGGCTGTTGCTGCGCCAGCATCTGCGCGGCCTCGGCTTCCAGCAGCGCAACCCAGTTGGCATGGCCGGCGGGCTCGGGCGCCGCCGCATAGGCTGCATCGCCGGCGGCCGGCGCCGACATGGCCGGCGAAGCCGCGGCCGACAGCGGCTGCGGCGCGTGCGTGCGCTCTTCCACCAGGTCTTGCGGCAAGTCCTTGACCTCGACCGTCTGGCCGGGCGCCATCACGGTGATCCAGTTGCACAGGTTTTCCAGCTGGCGCACGTTGCCGGCGAACTCCAGCTTCGACAGGAACTGCATCGCCTGCGGCGACAGGCGCTTGGCTTCCACGCCCAGCTGGCGCGCGCTTTGCGCCAGGAAGTGGCGCGCCAGGATGGGGATGTCCTCGCTGCGCTCGCGCAGGCTGGGCAGGCGCAGGCGGATCACGTTCAGGCGGTGGTACAGGTCTTCCCGGAACAAGCCTTCGCGCACGCGCTGCTCCAGGTTCTGGTGGGTCGCCGCGATCACGCGCACATTGGCCTTCAGGGACTGGTGGCCGCCGACGCGGTAGAAATGCCCGTCCGACAGCACGCGCAACAGGCGCGTCTGCAGGTCCAGCGGCATGTCGCCGATTTCGTCGAGGAACAGCGTGCCGCCCTCGGCCTGCTCGAAGCGGCCGCGGCGCATCGCCTGCGCGCCGGTGAAGGCGCCGCGCTCGTGGCCGAACAGTTCGGATTCCAGCAAGTCCTTGGGGATGGCCGCGGTGTTGAGCGCGACGAAGGGCTGGCTAGCGCGCGGACTGTGCTTGTGCAACGCGCGCGCCACCAGCTCCTTGCCGGAACCGGATTCGCCGGTGATCAGCACCGTCACGTTGGATTGCGACAGGCGGCCGATGGCGCGGAACACGTCCTGCATGGCCGGCGCCTGGCCGAGGATTTCCGGCGTCTGCGCGGCTGACTGCTCGACATCGGTTTCGCGCAGGCTCTCTTCGAGCGCGCGGCGGATCAGTTCGACCGCCTTGTCGACATCGAACGGCTTGGCCAGGTATTCGAAGGCGCCGCCCTGGAATGCCGAGACGGCCGAATCGAGGTCGGAGAAGGCGGTGATGATGATGACCGGGATGCCGGGGTGCCGGGCCTTGACGGTCTGCAGCAATTCGAGGCCGGACGCGCCCGGCATGCGGATGTCCGACACCAGCACCTGCGGCGTGCTGCTATCGAGGGCCTGGATGGCGTCGCGTGCGCTGGAAAAACTTTGCGTGGCCAGGTTTTCACGGGCCAGCGCCTTTTCGAGTACCCAGCGTATCGATTCGTCGTCGTCAACAATCCAGATTGGCTTCATAAATAACTTTTCCTGGGTGGGTCATGCTGTTAAATGCTTCTGTTTTTATTTCGCGCCGCTTGCATCCATCCGCTTACGGCAGCGGGATGAGTATCCGGAAATCGGTACATCCCGGCCGGCTCTCGCATTCGATCACCCCCATGTGCTGGTGGACGAAGGTCTGCGCCAGCGTCAGTCCGAGCCCGCTGCCGCCCTCGCGTCCCGACACCAGCGGATAGAAGATCCGTTCCTGGATGTCGGGTGGGATGCCCGGGCCGTTGTCGATGACATGCAAATCTAGTGCCAGCCGGTAGCGCACCTTGGACAGCGTCACCTGCCGGCTCACCCGCGTACGCAGGATCAGTTCGCCGTCGCCGGCGCGGATGCGCTCGGCCAGCGCTTGCGCGGCGTTGTGGACGATGTTGAGCAGCGCCTGGATCAGCTGTTCCTTGTCGCCGCGGAATTCGGGGATGGAGAGGTCGTAGTCGCGCTTGATGGTCAGTCCCTGCGGGAACTCGGCCATGATCAGGCTGCGCACGCGCTCGCACACTTCGTGGATATTGACGTCGCCCACGATGTGCGGATGGCGGTGCGGCGCCAGCAGGCGGTCCACCAGCGTCTGCAGCCGGTCGGCCTCCTTGATGATGACCTGGGTGTATTCGCGCAGCTCCTTCAGGTGGCGCTCAGGCAGTTCCAGTTCCAGCAACTGGGCCGCGCCGCGGATGCCGCCCAGCGGGTTCTTGATCTCGTGCGCCAGGTTGCGGATCAGCTCCTTGTTGGCCTGGCTCTGGTCGAACATGCGCTCTTCGCGGTCCAGCTTGAGCTGCTGCACGTTCTCGCGCAACTCGAGCAGCACCGGCGTGTCCGGGTTGTCCAGCGGCGTGACGATGGCGTGCACCTGCAAGGGCTCGCGACTGGCGCGCTCCAGCACCAGGTCGAGGCGCTTGTCGGCGAACTGGTGTTCGATGGCCTGGGAGAACAGCGCCGAGAGTTCGGCGCCGTTGAGGAAAAGCTCCGGCAGCTTTTGCTGCGACAAGACCTTGAACGAGCTTTCCAACAGGTTTTCTGCCGCGGCGTTGGCATACACGATGCCGCCCCGCTGATCCAGAATGATCACCGCCGAAGCCAGCAGGTCGAGGCCGTCAAGCGAGGGTAAATTAGTCTTCATCCGGATATCCCGCCCTTGAAATCGTTGATGGCCAATGACGCGGCGCGATCCTTCGCGCCCCGCATTCGCCGCCTTTGAGAATGTTCTAGCAAGTTTCGGGCAAGCCCATGCGGCGCGCGCGTTGCGCCTCATTCCCGCAGCGCCTGCTCGAATGCGGCGATGGCCTTCCCGCTTTGGGCGATCGCCTCCGCCAAGGCCGCGGTGCGCGCCTGGTAGCGCGCGTAATTGCGCTCCTCGCCGCGACGCTCGGGAGCGCCGCCGTTGTATTCGCGCCTGAGCTCATCGAGCCTCTTGCGTTCGGCCGCAAGGCGTTCGCGCATGACTGCCTTCCTGTCGCCATCCACCGCCGTTGTTACCGGCACCGGCGACGCATCGTTCATCGCTTTACCGGCACTGGTTGCGCCGATCCGGCCTATCGGCGCCAGCGTACGCCTGCGGCAATTCGCCGCCTGCGCATCGTCGCGATACTCGACACCATCGACGCCATCGGCGCCGTCGCACACATACATCGCCGCGGCATGGCCCCACGCCGCGCCGGCCAGCAATGCCGATGCCAGATACTGCCCATACCTCACATACTCATACTTCATCGCATCCTCCGGAAAACCTCCACCGCCTTATGACAAGGCGGCGCGCATTCCGGCGGCGCATAAATAAAAAGGGGAAGCAAGCTTCCCCTTTTTTGAACACCCGTCTTCGATTACAGCGAATAGTACATATCGAATTCGATCGGGTGGGTGGTCATGCGATAGCGCTGCACTTCCTGGCGCTTCAGATCCAGGTAGGCGTCGATCATGCTGTCGCTGAACACGCCGCCGCGGGTCAGGAACTCGCGGTCCTTGTCCAGGTGATCCAGCGCTTCTTCCAGCGAGGAGCACACGGTCGGGATCAGCTTGTCTTCTTCCGGCGGCAGGTGGTACAGGTCCTTGGTCGCGGCTTCGCCCGGGTGGATCTTGTTCTGCACGCCGTCCAGGCCTGCCATCAGCAGGGCTGCGAAGCACAGGTACGGGTTGGCCAGCGGATCCGGGAAGCGGGTCTCGATGCGGCGGCCCTTCGGGTTGGCCACGTGCGGGATACGGATCGAAGCCGAACGGTTGCGTGCCGAGTAGGCCAGCTTGACCGGAGCTTCAAAGCCGGGAACCAGGCGCTTGTACGAGTTGGTGCCGGGGTTGGTGATCGCGTTGAGCGCCTTGGCGTGCTTGATGATGCCGCCGATGTAGAACAGCGCGAATTCCGACAGGCCGGCGTAGCCGTCGCCTGCGAACAGGTTCTTGCCGTCCTTCCACACGGACTGGTGCACGTGCATGCCCGAACCGTTGTCGCCGACCAGCGGCTTCGGCATGAAGGTCGCGGTCTTGCCGTAGGTATGGGCGACGTTCCAGATCACGTACTTCAGGGTCTGGGTCCAGTCGGCGCGCTCGACCAGGGTCGAGAACTTGGTGCCCAGTTCGTTCTGGCCGGCGCCGGCCACTTCGTGGTGGTGCACTTCAACGGGGATGCCCAGCGATTCCAGGATCAGGGACATTTCCGAACGCATGTCCTGGAAGCTGTCGACCGGGGGAACCGGGAAGTAGCCGCCCTTGACGGTCGGACGGTGGCCGGAGTTGCCGCCTTCGATCTTGGCGCCGGTGCTCCAGGAAGCTTCTTCGGAGTCGATCTTGACGAAGCAGCCGGACATGTCTTCGCCCCAGCGCACGCCGTCGAAGATGAAGAATTCGGGTTCCGGGCCGAAGTAGGCGGTGTCGCCCAGGCCGGAGGACTTCAGGTAGGCTTCGGCGCGCTTGGCGATGGAACGCGGGTCGCGGTCGTAGCCCTTGCCGTCGGACGGCTCGATCACGTCACACTGCATGTACAGCGTGGTTTCTTCCATGAACGGGTCGATGTTGGCGGTGTTCGGATCCGGAATCAGCAGCATGTCGGAGGCTTCGATGCCCTTCCAGCCGGCGATCGACGAACCGTCGAAGGCATGGCCGGATTCGAACTTGTCGATGTCGAAATGCGAAACGGGCACGGTCACGTGCTGTTCCTTGCCACGGGTATCAGCGAAACGGAAGTCGACAAACTTGACTTCGTTGTCCTTCACCATCTTCAAAACCTCTGCGGCCGTCCTTGCCATGCGAATCTCCTAAAACGAGGAAGTAGTATAAATTTGGGTATTGAGCCGTTTTCTGCGACTGGATCTTTGCATTTGATACAACGGTCTTGCGCCGGAACTCAGCCCGGGATGATAGCAGATTCCATGCCACCGCCCTTTGAAGATGCAACAACGGAACATTTCAGGGAAAATCAGGGGCTGGACGGCCGCTTCGCTGAATGGATGAGCATGAAATACATGCATCATTTTAGTGCAATTTAGTAAAAATGCACCAATAAATAACATTTTTGTGCGCGAGACAGATAATTGGCACTTTTGCGGTGCATTCGGTCGCACCGTGAATATGGCCCTGCACGAAAGGCTTGCTCTTTCCAATTCGCAATTTTTGACAATTTCCTATCAAGACAGCCCCAGCGAGACACCATGACCCAAGAACAGCTCCTCATCACAGCAAGCCAGCGCGCCCAGGACGGCCAGCTTCCCTATCGCGGCGCCGTCACCCCGCAAGAAGCCTTCGCCCTGATCCAGGGCGATCCCGCCGTCAAGCTGGTGGATGTGCGGACCAAGGCCGAACGCGACTGGGTCGGGATGGTGCAGATCCCCGCCGCTCAGCACCTGTTCGTCCAATGGAACCTGTATCCCGAAGGCAAACCCAATCCGCAGTTCCTCGAACAGCTCAAGGAAGCGGCCGGTCCGGATGACATACTGCTGTTCCTGTGCCGCTCCGGGGTGCGCTCCAAGCACGCGGCCAAGCTGGCGACCGAAAACGGCTATCGCCATTGCTTCGACATCGTCGAAGGCTTCGAAGGCAACAAGGATGCGGATGGCCACCGCAAGACGGTGGAAGGATGGTGCAAGGCCGGCCTGCCTTGGGTGGGCGCCTGAAGAAGCGGGCAAAACGGATCGCCCGTTTTGCCCGTTCTTGAAACGCCTCGCGTTTTATTTATAAGATTTCCGGAACAGGAAACTGCCGGTCAGGCACCCAGCAGCGCGTCCAGTTCCGCCATCAGCGCGGCGATGGATGAGAAACCGGCAGCGCCGCTGTGCGCCGCCGCCTCGATGCGTTCCAGCAGCGCGACGATGCGTTCGCGCCGCATCGTCAGCGCCGCCCCCTTCATACGGTGCGCCAGGCGCTGGACGGCCGCGATGTCGGACACGGCATGGGCCGTGCGCATCGCCGCCAGGTCCTGCAGAGAGGTCGCGCGAAACAAGTCCTCAAGGTCGACCGGCCGCGCCTCCGCCGGCACGCTGGTGGCTTGCCCGTCCGCCTCGTAATCGCACCACAGCGACAGCATTTTCTCGAATTCCCCTACCGGCAACGGCTTGCCCAGGATGCCGTCCATGCCGCTTTCCAGGCATAGCTGCACATGGGCGGCATCGGCTTCGGCCGAGATACCGATCAGCGGCGTGTAGCCGGCGTCCGGATCGCCCGCCTCGGCCTCGCGCACCCGGCGCGCCACTTCATAACCGTTCATGTCCGGCATGTAGCAATCGAGCAGCACCAGGTCATAGCGCTGCGCCTGTATGGCCGCCAGCGCGGACCCGCCGTCCTCGGCGCCGGCCACGCGGCAGCCGAGCCGGCGCAACTGCTTCTCGATCGCCAGCCGGCTGGTCGCCGAATCGTCCACCACCAGGATCCGCGGTCCTTGTTCGCTCATTTGTCGATCGTCCTTATCTTGGGAGGTCTGTGCTCAGAGGTCCGTAAGCTGATGCTGAATCTTGAACAGCTCGCTGTCGTTGCGCACGCCGAGCTTGCGGAATGCCGACTGCTTTTGCCCGCTGATGGTCTTGACGCTGCGCGCGAATTTCTCCGCGATCTGGGTCACGGTCATGCCATCCAGGCAGCAGCGCAGCACCTCGCGCTCGCGCGGCGACAGCTCCGAGCTTTCGGAAAGGGAATCCGAAACCGCCCTGCTCCCCGCGGCCTCCTCGCCCGGGTCGGAGGAAAGCATCGAAGACAATTCCGCGGCCATGTCGTTGTTCAGGTAGACACGCCCCACGGAAATGGTGCGGATCGCCTGTATCAGTTCCGACAGTTCCTGCGACTTGCCGACAAAGCCGCGCGCGCCCGCCTTCATCGCCAGCGCCACCGTGGCCGGGTTGTAATGCGAGGAGGAAACCAGGATCTTGCTGTCGGGGAAACGCACCCGCAGGGCGCGGATCAGGTTCAGCCCGTCGATATCGTTGGCGCCCAGCGAGTAGTCGATCACCAGCAGGTCGGCAGGCGTGGCGCGCAAGGCCGCCATCATCTCCTTGCTGCTCGAAAACGTCCCCACGATCTGGAAGTCCGGTTCCTCGGACAGGCGCCCCGCCAATCCGTAGCGGACCACGGCGTGGTCGTCGAGCAAGGCGATGCGAACCGTCGATACAGATGCCCAGGTCATCATGGATTCCTTTTATTCTGGCTGATGGCCCCCCCGGGCCGCGACTGACTCCTGTCAAAGTGTATCAATAGCGCGCCTCGCCAAACGGGCGAATAAGACCATGATTCCCCGCCCTTCAGGCCGGCAAACGCCTGTCGCAAGAGGATGCCCCCGTCGCGCGGCGCACGGCGCGCAGGAACTCGGACGCCTTCATCGGCGGCGAGACAGCGCCCTGCACCAGCCGACATCCCAGCTTGCGCATGGCCTCGGATGTTTCCATATCGTCCACGCCGCAAGCCACGACCTCCAGGCCCAGGCGCGCCCCGATACCGAGGATGCCGTCCACCATGCTGCGCGCGAGGCCGTGGCGCGGCACCTGGTCGATCAGGCCGGCATCGATATGGATGCCGGTGAACGGCATCTCGGAGAGCATGCTGATATTGGCGCTGCCCGCGCCAAAGCCGTTGAGCAGCAGGCCGAAGCCCTTGATGCGCAAGCGGTTGAGCGAAGCCGACAAATGCACCTGCCGCACCGGCGCGCCGGTTCCCGTGAGGACGATGGAGACTTGCTCCGGGCTCAGCTGGTGCTGGCGTACCCGGTCGGCCAGATAGTCGGCGATTTCCGGCGTCTGCAACGTCTGCGCGGAAGCCTTGATGCTGCACGACAGGCAATGGCCGGCCGCCTTCAATTTTTGCTGCATCCGCAGCACGTGGTTGGCGGTGCGGTAAAACAGCACCAATCCCAGCCCCTGCTGTTCGATCAGGGCCATGAAGCGCTCCGGGCGCAACTTGCGGAACCGGGGATGGTTCCAGTGCACCTCGGCCGCCGCCGCGGCCATGCGCAAGTTTTCCGGCGCCACCTGCGGGCAGTACCACACGTCGAACTCGTCGACATCGCAAATGGCCCGAAGCAAATCGTCGTCGTTAATGTCCGGCAAGGCATCGTCGGCGCCTGCGCGGCGGCGCGGCTTGCCCAAGGCGAGCGCCAATTCGACCACATAGCGCAGGGCAACGCCGGACAGCGGCTTGGGCAGCGCTTCAACGACCGCGAATCCGGCGCTCCTGGCCAGCCGGATATGCGACTCCAGCATGCCCGCGCCCAGCACGCTTACCCATACCAGCATCGGGAACTGCCGCGGCGCCCCTCGCCCCGCTCCCTGAGCGCCGTGCGCCAGCTCCGCATGCCGTACGATGAATTGCGGCCCATCCACATTGGGCATGCCGATGTCGCAGAAGACCAGGTCGGCCCCATGCGCGCCCATGAGCCCGATCGCCTCCTGGCCGTCGGCCGCCTCCAGCACCTTTTGCGCCCCCATGCGCCTGAGATTGCCGGCCAGGACCGCCCGTTGCAGCGGCTCATCCTCGACAATCAGAATGGACAGGTCCGAGATCGATTTCATGATATTTCAGGTTGTTTGCCCAGCGTTTCCGGCCACGCTCCAGGCTGCGATTCTGTTCCCGCCCCCTCTCGCCTCCAATAGGAATCCTCTGGAATGCCTCCCGAAAAAATTAAAGAAATGACGGAAACACAATCAAATGCCGGTCCTCCCTGTTGGCGCCGGAATCCACAGCGGCGCCGATATTCCCGCACCGCCCCCGCAGACTGAATTAGAATCGGACAGGCCAATCCCCAAGCATCCAACCGATCATGAAAAGGCGGATCTTCCGTACACTCTGGGCACTTGCCGTTCCCGCCGCAGCGCTTGCCGGGCCGACCGCGCACTTGCGCGTCACCGGGCACATCATGCCCAATGCCTGCGTGCCGCATTTGATCGGCGGCGGCGTGGTCGACTACGGCGCCATCCCCTCCAGCCGCATCTCGCAACATGCCCCGACGTTGTTGCCCGTCAGGTCGGTCGGCCTGCAAGTGTCTTGCAACACCCCGACCCGCGTGGCGATCCGCCTGGTCGACAACCATCCGCAGGCCACCACCAATAGCATGGTCAAGGCATCGGCTCGCCCCAGCATGCTGCGCGACGAGCGCTATTTCGGCCTGAAGAGCGAGGATGGACTGCGGGTGGGCGGCTATGTGCTGCGCTTCCAGGCGCGCGGCAACGACGCCGCCCCCAACCTGCAAATGCAGGCCGCCGGCAATGCGGCAAGCGGCGCCTGGAGCGCGCGCACCGATGGCATGCTGCAGCAGAACACGCTCTATACCTGGGCCGCCGACCAGCGCAACATCCCGGCCAACATCCAGGAAAGGGGCGCCACGCTGAGCATCCAGCCCGTCATCGACAGCCGCGGCGAAGGGCTCAAAGATGACATTCCGCTGGATGGGTCCGCGACAGTCGAACTGGTCTATCTCTGAATCTGAAACCGGCCCGCCACGCTCCCGATACCGCCATGACCGTCCTCCGCGCTCCCCGCCGTTCGCTGCTCCATCCGTTACTGCTGTGCGCGGGACTTTGCGCTGCCGGCGCCGTCGACTCGGCCAATACGGTACCGATGGAAATCACCGCCACCCTGACCCCGGCCGCCTGCACACCGACGCTGTCCAGCGGCGGCGTGGCCGACTATGGGACGATGAGCGCCAGCATCCTGCGCCAAGGCCAGTTCACGACCTTGCGGGCCATGAGCATGACCTTTTCGGTCAACTGCGATGCCGCCGCCAAATTCAGCGTCAAGGTCATCGACAACCGCCGCGCCTCGGTGGTGCCGGGCATCGTCGCCGCCGCCTCGGGCGACGGTTCGCTGGGGGACGACTACAACTTCGGCCTGGGCGCCGTCGCCGGCCGCAACGTCGGCGGGTACACCATCCGCTTCATGCCCGACACCTATACCGGCGACTATCAGCCGGTACGGCTGATGTCGTCCTCTGACGGCAATATCTGGAACAATAGCGGCAACGGCATCGCCTCCAAGCGGCTGCAGTTCTCATGGGGAAGCAGCAGCGGCACGCCCGACGCCTACAAGGCGGTCTCCGGAAGGCTGTCGGTGCAAGCCTATATCAACAAAGCCGAAAACCTGCCCCTGACCCAGGACATCCCGCTCGACGGCTCCGCCACGCTGGAGTTGCATTACCTGTAAGAACCTGCCCCCCCTCCTTCGCTCCGGAAAAACGGCCAAAACAACTGAAAAAGAGGCATAAACCGCCTGTTTTTCCCTCGCTTGCCATCGCCGCATATGGGCGATGATCGAAGGCAAAACTTCGTTCCGGGGGGAAACAAGATGGCCGCTTTCACCATGCAACAAAAACCGGTTTTCCAAACGCGCGGCATGGCCTGCCTGGCGCTGCTGGCACTGGCCTGCGCCGCAGCGCCGGCCGCCCGCGCCAGCGGCATGCTGCCGGAAACATCGGTCGTGATCGTCAACGAGGCCGATGGCGAAGCCAGCATGAACGTCAAGAATACCGACGCGGCCGCCACCCTGCTCTACACCTCCATCCAGAACCTGCCGGAAGACAAGGAGGCGCTGCTGGTGGTCTCGCCGCCGGTGGCGCGCGTGGAACCGGACCAGACGCAACTGGTGCGCTTCATCCTGCAATTGAAGGAGCCGCTCAAGACCCAGCGCCTCAAGCGCGTGACGTTCGAGGGCATTCCCCAGAAGGGTCCCGACGGCGGCGTCAAGGTGACCATGAACGTGCGCCAGAACCTGCCACTGATCATCCATCCCAAGAACCTGCCCCTGAACCGCGAACCCTGGAAACTGCTGACCTGGTCCATCAACGGCGACTCGCTGGTGATGAAAAACGACAGCGCCTATGTGGTGCGCTTCGCCCAGGCGCTGGCGCTGCTGCCATCGATGACCGAAGTCGACATGAGCCGCACCTACATCCTGCCGGGCGAACAATTGAGCGCGCCGATCCAGGGCAATCCGGCCGGCACCACCGCGGTCCGCATCGCGCCGGCGACGGTGTACGGTTTCTCGGTCGACCATTTCGACGCTCCGCTGGGCAAACCCTGAGCCCTGACGGGTGGCGACCGCGGACAACGACGGCCTGTCTTCTTCCGGTACGCGGCAACGGCATACCGGCGCCATGGTCGCGCCGCCTCTTCCCATCGGTGAAATTCCGGCGGCCCTTTCACGGCGCCGCCATCGCTTGCTCGCCCTTGGCGGCGGCCTGGCCGCGGCGCTCCCGGCCTGGGCGCAACTGCCGGCGGGGTTCGACCTGGACATGCTGCGCGAGCGCGGCATCGATCCGCAAATCGCCGAATACTTCAAGGACGCCGCCCGCTTCCGCCCCGGCATCAACATCGTCACCCTGTTCGTCAACGGGCAGCAGCGCGGACGCATCGATGCGCGCTTCGACGACAAGGGCGAACTCTGTTTCGACCAGAACCTGCTCGACAAGGGAGGCCTGAAGACGCCCGAAAAAACGCTGCCGGCAAGCGCGCAATGCCATGACTTCAAAGGCGCCTATCCGCAGACCGGGATCGAACTGCGGCCGGGCAAGGAAGAAGTCGCGCTGGTCGTGCCGACCGATGCGCTGCGTCCCAACGAAAGCGACTTCTCCGGCTTCGCCACCGGCGGCAGCGCGGCCCTGCTCAACTATGACGTGATCGCTTCGCGCAGCCAGTTCGGCAACAGCTCCAGCAGTTTCCTCGGCGCCAATCTCGAATACGGATTCAACACGCGCGACTGGATCGTGCGCGGGCGCAGCATGTATTCGGAACAAGACCGCACTTCGCAGCGCCAGCACCTGTACGCTTATGCGCAACGCACGCTGGTCGGCTACAAGTCGATCTTCCAGGGCGGCCAGATCAACATCCTCAACAGCCCCTTCGCCGCCGGCCCCATCACCGGGCTGCAGATCGTGCCGGAAACCGCCCTGTCCTCCAGCTCGCTCAACAACGTGATGGTGGAAGGCATCGCCCAGACCCAGGCGCGCATCGAAGTGCGCCAGAACAATGCCCTGATCTATTCCACGGTGGTGCCCAGCGGCCCCTTCGCGCTGGCCGACCTGCCGCTGCTCAACGGCACCACAGACCTGGATGTCACGGTGATCGAAGCCAATGGCGCGCAGCGCCGCTTCACGGTGCCTGCGGCATCGCTGCACGGCGGCAACCTGGGCATGCAGCGCGGCTATTCCTTCGCGCTGGGCAAGCTGCGTTCGCTGGGCAACGCCACCGGCAGGCAACCCTGGCTCGCCACCGCCAGCGGCGGCTGGCCGCTGGGCCGCAACAGCACGCTCAACGCCGGCCTGATGGGCGCCACCGGCTACCAGGCGGCAAGCTGGGGCGGCAATACCCAGATCGGCGGCCATAACCTGAGCTTCCAGCAGCGCTTCTCGCATGCCTCCGGCGAGGGCGAACGCGGCACCCAGTTCACGCTCGCCACCAACAGCATCCTGACGGCAAGCACGTCCCTGGGCTTGTCCACCACCCAGCACACCCTGGGCTACCGCGACCTCAACGATACCGTCATCGACCAGCGCAGCGAACTGGCCGAGCAACTGCTGCTCACGCCGGGCCAGGCGCCGACGACGCAGTACGCGCGCTACCGCGGCCAATACACGGCTTCGCTCAACTGGAGCAATACGCTGCTGGGCGGCTTCCATCTCTCGTACTCCCGGGCCACCTTGTTCTACGGGCAAAGCACCCAGCGCGTCATGGCTTCCTGGGGGCGCAGCTTCGACAACGTCAGCGTCAACCTGAATATCGAACACCAGATGGGCGGCACCGGCACGCTGGGAGGCAACGCCAATACCTTCTACCTCACCGTCAGCATCCCGCTGGGCAAGCGCAGCGTGCGCAGCTACGTCAACAACAGCGGCGGCTACCAACGCCTGGGGGCCTCGTACAACGAACGCTTCAATGACTATGTGAACTACACCGTCACCGCCGAACGCAACCAGCAGACCGGCGACAACGACCTGTCCACCCAGTTCGCAATGCTGCCGCGCTATGCGCAGGCCAATCTCGGCTACGCGCGTTACGGGTCGGGCAATACGGCCTACAACGGCGGACTGCGCGGCGGCATGGTGCTGCACCAGGGCGGCTTGACGTTCTCGCCCTACGCGGTGCAGGACACCTTCGGCATCCTGCGCGTGGGCGATGTGTCCGGCGTGAAGGTCGGCACCCCCTACGGCCCGGTCTGGACCGACTGGAAAGGCCAGGCCGTGATCTCCCAATTGCCGCCCTACGCCAGCACCCGCCTGGAAATCGCCACCAAGAGCCTGCCCCGCAACATCGACATCAAGAACGGGCTGAAAGTGCTCGATCCCGGCCGCGGTTCGGTCAGCCATGTCGACTTCGATGTGCTCAAGGTCCGGCGCATCCTGCTCAACGCCAAATCGCCGGATGGCCTGGCCTTGCCCAAGGGCGCATTCGTGCTCGACGCCGACAACCAGTTCGTGACCACCGTGGTCGACGACGGCCAGCTATTCCTGCTCAACGGCGTGCCGGCCGGCGCCCTGCGCGTCATCCTGCCGGACGAGAAGAGCTGCGTGCTGCAATACAGCTTGCCCTCCGCCCCCGATCCCAATATGTTCTACGAGACGGCCGACGCGGTATGCCGGCCCGACATGCACGCGCAATCGAAAGGAATCTCCCATGCGCCGGCCTGACTTCGTCCTTGCCCTGGCCCTGCTGGCGGCCGCGTCGCTGACGGCGGCGCCGGCCCGTGCCGACGGCGCCGACAACTGCCAGATGCAGATCAGCAACCCCGCCGTGGACTATGGCTCCACCACGCGCGCGGAACTGCTGAAAAAGCAGGTCTCGCCGCTGGCGATGAGCCTGGGACGGCAAAGCGTCACGCTCTTCGCCACCTGCAAGGTGCCGACGCTGATGACGCTGTTCTTCCACGGCGCCGCCGACAATGCCGACACTTATCGGCTGGGCAATGGCGGCGCCTTCACGCTGCGCGTGCTCAATGCCAGGCTGGACGGCCATGTGGTCGGGCTGGGCAGCGTCATGGTGCCGGGCCAGCAACCGGAAACCCAGGCCGAAAGCGTGATACTGCGGCCCGATACCGGCGCCGTGCCGATCCTCAACGACGTGCCGGTCAAAGGCAGCTCGCTGCAATTGCAAGTCGACATCGATGCCGTCATCTCCACCACCGGCAGCCGCGTCAACGACCTCACCGTCTTCCGCGGCGCGGGCAACTTCGAGCTGTTCGAACATTGATACAACGGCAATTCCTCCAGCCTGACAACGGCCAGGGGCTTTGTAACGCCGTGTAACGCTCTCCCATCCTGCCAACCTAATCCGCACAGCGGCGTTATAGGACGTGTCCCCCCATCTCCCGGCCCGCCATCGTTGCGGGCCGGGACATTGTCGGCAGCCAACATCAACGTCGAGGCCCGTTCATGCGCCCGTTCCTGCGTCCGTCTTGCCAAGCGATTCCCCCGGCCACGCTGCCGGCTCTCCTGCGCCGGCAATGCCTGCTGCTCCTGCTCGCATGCTGCGCGGCATCGGCCGTCGGCGCCGACCTGTCGCCGCAGGAGCGTGCCCTGCATGTGCTGGACCGGTTGGCCTACGGCCCGCGCCCCGGCGACCTGGAGCAGGTCGAGAAAATGGGCGTCAAACGCTACATCGACCAGCAACTGCACCCCGAACGCATCCCCCTGCCGCCCGACCTGCAAACCCGCCTGGATGCGCTGCCGGGCCTGCAGATGACGCCGGCGCAATTGTTCGTCGACTACGGCCCGCCCTCGTTCGACAAGAATGCCTCGAATGAGGAAAAACAAGCCGCCCGCCAGCGCGCCGCGCGCGAGCTGACGCCGCAATTCCACCAGGCGCGGCTGCTGCAGGCCACCGAAAGCCCGCGCCAGCTGCAGGAAGTGATGACCGAATTCTGGGCCAACCACTTCAATGTCTTCGAAGGCAAGGAATGGGTGCGCTACTGGGTCGGCGACTATGAGAAGAACGCCATCCGCCCGTACGCGCTGGGCAATTTCCGCGACCTGCTGGGCGCGGTCGCCCACCATCCGGCGATGCTGTACTACATCGACAACTGGCTTTCCAGCGGCGCCGGCACGCCGGGCGCGCGCGGCCGCGTCAAGGGCCTCAACGAAAACTACGCGCGCGAACTGATGGAGCTGCATACGCTGGGCGTGGACGGCGGCTACCAGCAAGCCGACGTCGTCGCCCTGGCGCGCATCCTGTCGGGCTGGACCATCGACGTCAACGCCATGAAAGGCGGCGCCGCCCCCTTCTCCTTCGACGCCCGCCGCCACGATGCCGCGCCCAAGGTGTTCCTCGGCAGGCCGCTCGCCGGCGCCAGCGGCTACCAGGAGGGTGAAGCGGCGCTGGACATCCTGGCCAACCATCCGTCGACGGCGCGTTTCATCTGTACCCAGCTGGTCCAGTATTTCGTCGCCGATAAACCCGATCCGGCGCTGGTGCGGCAACTGTCGCAAAAATTCCTGGCCACCCGCGGCGACATCCGCGCGGTGCTGCAAACCTTGTTCGACAGCCCGCAGTTCTGGTCGCGCGCCAATTACCAAACGCAGTTCAAGACGCCCTACCAGTTCGTGGTCTCCGCGCTGCGCGCCACCGCCACGCCGGTGGTGAACGGCAAGGCGGTCAACGGCGCATTGGGCCAGTTCGGCATGCCGCTGTACGGCTGGCTCACGCCCGAGGGCTACAAGTACTCCCAGGAAGCCTGGCTCAATCCCGATGCGCTGCTGCGCCGGATCAACTTCGCCGGCGGCCTGGCCGGCGGCAAGTCGCCGATCGCCCGCGCCGAGGGCGCGCCGCCGCCGTCCAATGCCGACGCGCGCCCGGCCGATCCGCAGCAATTGCTGGCCACGCTGGGCCCGGCCATCACGCCGGACAACGCGGCCAGGATCGCCGGCGCGCCCGGCAACCTGCAGGCCGGCCTGATCCTGGGCAGCCCGGATTTCATGAAACGCTGAACACTCCCACGCCAAGGACCGACATGAACCGCCGCGACTTCATCCGCTATCTCGGCGCCGCAGGCAGCGGCGCCATCCTGGTGCCGGTCGGCTTGTCCGGCTGCGCCGTGGTGCCCACCGGCGACAAGACCATCCACCGGGCCGCCGCCGCTACCCCGGCCAAGCTGGCCTACGGCTCGCCCAGGCCGCGCGCGCATGCCGATGGCGACGGCGCGCCGCGCATGGTGGTGGTATTCCTGCGCGGCGCCGTCGACGGCCTGAACGTGGTGGTGCCGCACGGCGAGCCCGAGTACTACCGGGCGCGCCCGACCATTGCCGTGGCACGTCCCGGCCAGGCCAACGGCGCCATCGACCTGACCGGCTACTTCGGCCTGCATCCGGCGCTGCAGCCGCTGATGCCTTACTGGGAAAGCGGCCAGTTGGCCTTCGTCCACGCATCCGGCTCGCCGGACGCCTCGCGCTCGCATTTCGAAGCGCAGGACTACATGGAAACCGGCACCCCGGGCCAGCACAACACGCGCGACGGCTGGATGAACCGCCTGATGGGCTACCTGCCGCCGTCCGAATCGCCGTTGCAGGCGCTCTCCGTGGGCGACGCCACGCCGCGCATCCTGAGCGGCAGGAACGTCGTGGCCAACCTGCAGACCGGCCGCGCCGCCGCCCGCCCCGGCCTGATCGACCAGCCGCGCATGATCCAGGCCTTCACGCCGCTGTACGGCGGCGACGATCCGATCGCCAAGGCCTACCGCGACGGCATCGCCGCGCGCCGCGAACTGATGGCCGAAATCAACAGCGATGAACAGCAGATGGCCAACAACGGCGCGCCGCTGCCCAACGGCCTGTCGCTCGATACCGCGCGCCTGGGCCGCCTGATGCGCAAGGACCCGCGCATCCGCCTGTCGTTCCTGGCGGTGGGCGGCTGGGACACGCACACCAACCAGGGCAACGGCGCCGGCCAGTTGGCCGGACGGCTGGGACCGCTGGCCACCGGGCTGGCGACGCTGGCGCGCGAACTGGGGCCGGCCTTCAACGACACGGTGATCGTGGCGGTCTCGGAATTCGGCCGCACCTTCCGCGAGAACGGCAACGGCGGCACCGACCACGGCCACGGCAACGCCATGTGGCTGCTGGGCGGCAACCTGCGCGGCGGCAGGATCTACGGGCAATGGCCGGGCTTGAACCAGGCGGCCCTGAACGAAGGGCGGGACCTGGCGATCACTACCGATTTCCGCGCGGTGCTGTCCTCGGTGGCGGAACGGCATATGCGCATCAGGGACCAGGAGCTGGAAAAGATCTTCCCGCAATATGCGGCCGGCGGGCATGGGGTGCCGGATTTGTTCATTTGACTATCGACGGGCGTGCTCCAAAAGAAAAATGCCGTTCAGCATCTCACTGAACGGCATTTTTTCTGCAAGCTGTCGAAGCTTACTCAGCCTCTTCGATCCACGCGGCCTGGATCGCCTCCAGGATGCGCTCGCCCACGTGCTTGGGATCGTCATCGAAACCGTCGAGCTCCATCACCCAGCGGTACAGGTCGGTGAAGCGGATGGTCTTGGGGTCGATGTCCGGAAACTTGTCATACAGCTCCTCGGCGATCTGCTGGGTGTCTATCCATTTCATGTTCGGTTCCCCCGGATCAATGGTTTTCGGAAGCGTGGTTGATCGTGTACTTGGGGATTTCGACGGTCAGGTCGTCCTCGCCCAGCACCACCTGGCACGACAGGCGCGAATTGGCTTCCAGGCCCCAGGCCATGTCCAGCAAGTCTTCTTCCTTGTCTGAAGGATCATTGAGGGTATCGAAGCCTTCGCGGATCACCACGTGGCAAGTGGTACAGGCGCAGGATTTTTCGCAGGCGTGCTCGATCTCGATGTCGCTGTCGAGCAGCGCATCGCACAGGGTCTTGCCGGCCGGCGCGTCGATCACCGAGCCTTCGGGGCACAGGACCGGATGGGGGAGGATGACGATCTGAGGCATAGGATGACTTTCAGCTGTTCAATTCAGTTTGATTACGACACTTCGTCGAGTTTCTTGCCGGCCAGCGCGGCATGCACGCTGCGGTCCATGCGGCGCGCCGCGAATTCTTCGGTGCCGCGCGCCAGCGCATCCACCGCGGCCTTGATGGCGAGGTGGTCGCTGCCTTGGGCGGCGGCGGTCACGGCCGCCAGCTGCTGCTCAATGGCGGCGCGCTCTTGCGCGCTCAGCAGCGCGCTGTCGGCCGCCAGTGCGGATTGCGTGGCCAGCACGATGCGCTCGGCCTCGACCTGCTCTTCGCGCAAGGCGCGGCGCTGCATGTCTTCGTCGGCCGAGCTGAAGGATTCCTGCAGCATGCGCGCGATCTCGTCGTCGGCCAGGCCGTAGGACGGCTTGACGCTGATCGAGGCTTCCACACCCGAGGTGACTTCGCGCGCCGACACCGCCAGCAGGCCGTCGGCATCGACCTGGTAGGTCACGCGGATGCGCGCCGCACCGGCCGCCATCGACGGGATGCCGCGCAGCTCGAAGCGCGCCAGCGAACGGCAGTCGGCCACCAATTCGCGCTCGCCCTGCACCACGTGGATCGCCATCGCGGTCTGGCCATCCTTGAAGGTGGTGAATTCCTGCGCGCGGGCGCAAGGGATGGTGGAGTTGCGCGGGATGACCTTCTCGGCCAGGCCGCCCATGGTTTCGATGCCCAGCGACAACGGGATCACGTCCAGCAGCAGCCAGTCGTCGCCCGGGGCGCGGTTGCCGGCCAGCAGGTTGGCCTGCACGGCCGCGCCCAGCGCCACCACCTTGTCGGGGTCGATGTTGGACAGCGGATTGGTCTTGAAGAACTCGCCCACCGCGCGGCGGATGGTCGGCATGCGGGTGGCGCCGCCGACCAGCACCACGCCGTCGACGTCTTCCACGGTCAGGCCGGCGTCGCGCAGGGCCTTGCGCACCGGCGTGATGGTCTTGGCCACCAGGTGCTGGGTCATGGCCGCGAATTGGTCGGCGGTGATCGACAGGTGCACCTGCTCGCCCGATTTCAGCGCCGCATCGATCTGCACTTCCGCCTTGGTCGACAGCAGTTCCTTGACTTCGCGCGCCTTGACCATCAGCAAGCGCGTGTCTTCATCCGACAACGGCTGCAGTTGCGCTTCCTGGCTGATCCAGCAGAACAGGCGGTGGTCGAAGTCGTCGCCGCCCAGGGCCGAGTCGCCGCCGGTGGCCAGCACTTCGAACACGCCGCGGGTCAGCTTGAGGATGGAAATGTCGAAGGTGCCGCCACCCAGGTCGTAGACCGCGAAGATGCCTTCGGAATTGTTGTCGAGACCGTAGGCGATGGCCGCGGCGGTCGGCTCGTTCAACAGGCGCAGCACGTTGATGCCGGCCAGTTGCGCGGCATCCTTGGTGGCCTGGCGCTGGGCGTCGTCGAAGTAGGCCGGCACGGTGATGACGGCGCCGACCAGGTCGTCGCCGAGCGCGTCTTCGGCGGTCTGGCGCAATGTCGCCAGGATCTGCGCCGAGACTTCCACCGGGCTCTTCACGCCGGCCACGGTCTTCAGTTGCACCATGCCCGGCGCATCCTGGAAGTCGTACGGCAGGTTCTCGGCGTGGGCGATGTCCTTCAGGCCACGGCCCATGAAACGCTTGACCGAGACGATGGTGTTGCGCGGGTCGGTAGTCTGCGCGGCTTGCGCCTTGTAGCCGATGTTGGCGTGGCCGTTGGGCAGGTAGCGCACCACCGAAGGCAGCAGCACGCGGCCCTCGTCGTCGGCCAGCACCTCAGGAATGCTGTTGCGCACGGTAGCCACCAGCGAATTGGTGGTGCCGAGGTCGATGCCCACCGCCAGGCGCCGCTGGTGCGGCGCGGTGGACATGCCCGGTTCGGAAATCTGGAGTAAGGCCATAAGAATTAGATCGGTTCGTTATTCACGCATTATTCGGGAAGGGCCATCCGGATGCCGAGGCCGATGAAAGCGCAGCCTGCAAGGCGGTTCAGATGGACGGAAGCGGATGCGCGGCGGCGGAAGTACGCGCCGACCGCGCCGGAAAACAGCGCGATGGCGCTGAAGATGATGAAGGCCTGGACGATGAACACCAGCGCCAGCAGCAGCATCTGCAGCGGCACACGGCCGGCTTCGGGATGTACGAACTGCGGCAGGAAGGCGATGAAGAACAACGTGACCTTGGGATTGAGCATATTGGCCAGCACGCTTTGCCAGTAGATGCGCTTGAGCGGCACGCCGGGCGCGCCCTCATCCTGAGCCAGCGAAATGCCGGCCGCGGCCGAACGCAGCGTGCGGTAGCCGAGGTAGGCCAGGTAGGCCGCGCCCGCGTATTGCAGCGCGTGGTAGGCCGGCGGGTAGGCCTTGATCACGGCGGCGAAACCCAGCACCGCCAGCAAGGTATGGAACACCAGTCCGGATGAAAAACCGGCGGCGGCCACCAGGCCGGCCTTCCTGCCCTGCGCGATGCCGCGCGTGAGCACATAGATATTGTCCGGCCCAGGCGCCAGGGTCAGCGTCATCGCGGCCAGCAGGAACAGGAAGATGTCGGGCATGTCGTCGCCTATCCTTCGACCAGCGCGAACGCGTCGCCGATCTCGCCGCCGAACTTGTCGAGGAACATCAGCTGGCGCACCAGCTGCGCCGCCTGGACGTAGTCGCCGGCGTCCAGCAGCTTTTCGATGCGCGCCACCTCGGCCTTCTTCTCGGCCTGCAGCTCGCTGTTCAACTGCTCCAGCGCGTCGATGTCCTTGCCGGCCTTGGCATCGTCCAGCGTCTCGCGCCATTCCATCTGCTGCATCAGGAAGGCAGGCGCCATCGCGGTGTTGGATTCGGTCTGCAGGTCCACGCCGTTCAGCTCGCACAGGTAGCGCGCGCGGCGCAGCGGGCTTTTCAGGGTCTGGTAAGCCTCGTTGGCGCGGGTGGCCCATTGCATCGCCACGCGCTTCTCGGCGTCGCTGGCGTGCGCGAACTTGTCGGGATGGGCCTGGCCCTGCACCCGGTGGTACGCCTGCTCCAGCGCCTTCATGTCGATGGCGAAGCGTTGCTGCAACTGGAACAGGTCGAAATGGTTTTGCATGGCTGAAAAATAAAAAGCCTGTCGGACTGCAACAGGCTTGGCACATCGATACCATTGGAACGCTGGAACCGCCGCATCGTCGGCCGGACGATGGCAGCGCTGTCACAGGTTCGGCTAAGCACTGGCCGCGGGCGATGCGCCGCGGCGGAACAAGCGGGGACGGCCAACCGCGCCGTCGCCGCATCACATCAGATGCGGAAGCTCTCGCCGCAGCCGCACTCGTCCTTGACGTTGGGATTCTGGAACTTGAACCCTTCATTCAATCCTTCGCGCGCGAAGTCCAGTTCGGTGCCGTCGATGTAAGGCAGGCTCTTGGGATCGACGAAGACGCGGATGCCGTGCGATTCGAACACGGTATCCTCGGCGACCTGCTCATCCACATATTCCAGCTTGTACGCCAGGCCGGAACAGCCGGTGGTGCGCACGCCCAGGCGCAGGCCGATGCCCTTGCCGCGGCGCTCCATGTACCGGCTGATGTGTTTTGCTGCCTTCTCTGTCAATGTGATTGCCATGATGCCTGCCTTGCTGCTGTCAAATGATGCTGCGAACCCGATCGAGATCAGGCCGCGGCCTTCTGCTCGGCGCCGTGCTTGGCCTTGTAGTCCTGCACGGCGGCCTTGATCGCGTCTTCCGCCAGGATCGAGCAGTGGATCTTCACCGGCGGCAGCGCCAGTTCTTCGGCGATCTGGGTGTTCTTGATCGACAGCGCCTGGTCCAGCGTCTTGCCCTTGACCCATTCGGTCACCAGCGACGACGAAGCGATCGCCGAGCCGCAGCCGTAGGTCTTGAACTTGGCGTCCTGGATCACGCCGTCGGCGCCCACCTTGATCTGCAGCTTCATCACGTCGCCGCAGGCCGGCGCGCCGACCATGCCGGTGCCGACGGTCTCGTCGCCCTTTTCAAAGGCGCCGACGTTGCGCGGGTTCTCGTAGTGGTCGAGTACTTTTTCCGAATAAGACATGTTGTGCTCCTTGAATTTAGTGTGCCGCCCACTGGATCGTGGAAAGGTCGATGCCGTCCTTGTACATGTCCCACAGCGGGGACAGTTCGCGCAGCTTGCCGACCTTGCTCTTGATCAGGTTGACGGTGAAGTCGATATCTTCCTCGGTCGTGAAACGGCCGATGGTGAAACGGATGGAACTGTGCGCCAGCTCGTCGCTGCGGCCCAGCGCGCGCAGCACGTAGGACGGCTCCAGGCTGGCCGAGGTGCAGGCCGAGCCGGACGACACGGCGATGTCCTTGATCGCCATGATCAGCGATTCGCCCTCGACGTAGTTGAAGCTCACGTTCAGGTTGTGCGGCACGCGGTGTTCCATGTCGCCGTTGACGTAGGTTTCCTCGATTTCCTGCAGGCCCTTGGCCAGGCGGTCGCGCAGCGCGCGGATGCGTTGCAGTTCCTCATCCATCTCTTCGCAGGCCAGGCGGAAGGCTTCGCCCATGCCGACGATCTGGTGCGTGGCCAGCGTGCCCGAGCGCAGGCCGCGCTCATGGCCGCCGCCGTGGATCTGCGCCTCGATGCGCACGCGCGGCTTGCGGCGCACGTACAGCGCGCCGATGCCCTTGGGGCCGTAGGTCTTGTGGGCCGAGAAGCTCATCAGGTCGACCTTCCAGTTTTCCAGGTCGATCTTGACCTTGCCGGTGGCCTGGGCGGCGTCGCAATGGAAGATGATGTTCTTGGAACGGCAGAATTCGCCGATTTCCGGGATCGGCTGGATCACGCCGATTTCATTGTTGACCAGCATCACCGACACCAGGATCGTATCCTCGCGCACGGCGGCGGCGATCTGCTCGACCGTCACCAGACCGTTGTCCTGCGGCTGCAGGTAGGTCGCCTCGAAGCCCTGGCGCTCCAGTTCGCGGAAGGTGTCCAGCACCGCCTTGTGCTCGGTCTTGACGGTGATGATGTGCTTGCCGCGGGTCTTGTAGAACTGCGCCGCGCCCTTGATCGCCAGGTTGTTGCTTTCGGTGGCGCCGGAGGTCCAGATGATTTCGCGCGGGTCGGCATTGACCAGCTTGGCCACTTCCTCACGCGCCTCTTCCACCGCCTTTTCCGCCGACCAGCCGTACATGTGGCTGCGCGAGGCCGGATTGCCGAACTGCTCGCGCAGGTAGGGAATCATCTTGTCGGCCACGCGCGGATCGACCGGGGTGGTCGCCGAGTAGTCCATGTAGATCGGGAAGTGCGGAGCCTTGATGGTCTCCAGCAAGCTTTTTTCCAGCGGTGCGTTCATAAGTAAAAACTCCAAATCAGGCTACGGCTTGCGGGCGGTGCATGACCACCACGCTTGGCTTGTCGGCGGCGCGATGCTCCGCCATCTTGTGTTCCTTCTGCTGGTCGACCAGGTCCTGCAAGGACACCGAGTCCAGGTACTCCACCATCTTCTCGGTCAGGGTCGACCACAAATCGTGCGTCATACAGCGCGGGCCGCCCGGATGGGTGGCGCTGTGGCAGTTTTCCTTGCCGCCGCACTGCGTCGCGTCCAGCGGCTCGTCCACCGCGATGATGATGTCGGCCACCGACACCTCGGCCGCCTTGCGGGCGAGGTTGTAGCCGCCGCCGGGGCCGCGCACGGATTCCACGATATTGTGGCGGCGCAGCTTGCCGAACAGTTGCTCCAGATATGATAAGGAAATTTCCTGCCGCTCGCTGATCGCGGACAGCGTGACCGGGCCGTTGCCCTGGCGCAAGGCCAGGTCAATCATCGCGGTCACGGCAAAACGGCCTTTGGTGGTTAGTCGCATGAAATTCCTGCTCCAGAAACAATTGAATCCCGGTTCCCTGAATTCCCGAATATTTGAGTCAAGTATATCAAACCCGAGTAATCCTGTCAGGTACTAATTGCTGCCGGGCAGGCGCTTTCCAGGGGCGGCAACAGCCCTGCCTAGGAATGTCCGCCAAGTCCCAGCTTCCGGCAGGCTTTTTCCCGTCATCGGCCGTTAACGGTCTGGTAAGATGTCGCAACTCTTTTCTCATCCGGCGTTCGCGCCGGCGGCATTTCAACAACGGTAACGTCATGGAAGCAAGCGACACCCCCAACCCGCCGCTGCGCCCGCGCCGCAAGCCCCAGAGCCTGTCGCAGGAAGTGGTCGCCGCGCTCTCGCAGATGATCGACAGCGGCAGCCTCAAGCCGGGCGACAAGCTGCCCACCGAATCCGAGATCATGCAAAGCCAGGGGGTCTCCCGCACCGTGGTGCGCGAGGCCATCTCGCGCCTGCAGGCCGCCGGCGCGGTCGAGACCCGGCACGGCATCGGCACCTTCGTGCTGGAGCCGAAAAAGGGTTCCAACATCAATATCGATCCGGCCACCATCACCACCATGCGCGACCTGCTGGCCTTGCTGGAACTGCGCATTAGCCTGGAAACCGAAACCGCCGGCCTGGCCGCGGCGCGCCGCACCGATGAGCAGTTGCGCGAGATCCGCGAAGCGCTGGACGCCTTCCGCGCCAACCAGTTGTCCGGCGGCGACACGGTCGGCCCCGACTTCCGCTTCCACTTCGCCATCGCCAACGCCACCGGCAACCGCTACTTCATCGAGATCATCAGCCACCTCGGCATGGGCGTGATCCCGCGCAAGCGCATCAATACCGCCGAGCTGGCGCACGACCAGCAGGCCAGCTACCTCGACCGGGTGCAGCGCGAGCACGAAGACATCTATGAAGCGATCGCCCGCGGCGACGCCGAAGCGGCCCGGGCCGCCATGCGCAACCACCTGACCAACAGCCGCGAACGCCTGCGCCGCGCCCAGATGGAAGCCGAATCCGGCGCCTCTGCCGCCTGACCGCCCTCTCTTCCTTCCCGCAACACCCGACAGCCGGCACCTAAAAAATGCTGGCTTTCTTAAAATTCATGTTGTACGATGACTGATATCCTATTTGGATACGTAAGCAAAACAAGAATACGCAAGCATCCCATCCAATTCTTAACGGCGTAGCGAAACCATGTACACACCCCAAGACCTGAAAACGATCCTCTCCTCCGGCCTGCTGTCGTTCCCGCTGACCGACTTCGACGAGCAAGGCGACTTCCGCCCGAAGACCTACATCGAGCGCCTGGAATGGCTGGCCCCGTACGGCGCTAGCGCCCTGTTCGCCGCCGGCGGCACCGGGGAATTCTTCTCGCTGGTGCCGGGCGAGTACTCCGACATCATCCGCACCGCCGTCGATACCTGCCGCGGCAAGGTGCCCATCATCGCCGGAGCCGGCGGCTCCACCCGCGCCGCCATCGCCTATGCGCAGGAAGCCGAGCGCCTGGGCGCGCACGGCATCCTGCTGATGCCGCACTACCTGACCGAGGCCAGCCAGGACGGCATCGCCGCCCACGTCGAGGCGGTCTGCAAGTCGGTCAAGTTCGGCGTCATCATCTATAACCGCGCCGTCTGCAAGCTCAACGCCGACACCCTGCAAAAGCTGGCCGACCGCTGCCCCAACCTGATCGGCTTCAAGGACGGCATCGGCGAGATCGAGCCGATGGTGCACATCCGCCGCAAGCTGGGCGACCGCTTCACCTACCTGGGCGGCCTGCCGACCGCGGAAGTCTATGCCGCGGCCTACAAGGCGCTGGGCGTGCCTGTGTACTCCTCGGCCGTGTTCAACTTCATCCCCAAGACCGCCGTGCAGTTCTACCAGGCAATCGCCAAGGACGACCACGCCACCGTCGGCCGCCTGATCGACGAGTTCTTCCTGCCCTACTTGGCGATCCGCAACCGCAAGGCCGGCTACGCCGTCTCCATCGTCAAGGCCGGCGCCCGCATCGCAGGCCACGATGCCGGTCCGGTGCGTACGCCGCTGACCGACTGCACGCCGGAAGAACACGAAGAACTGGCCGCGCTGATCAAGAAGCTGGGACCGCAGTAACGCCTGTCTCCGCCGCCCCGGGCAAACCGGGTGGCGGAAACGCAGGAACGAAAAAAAACCTTCGCCAAGGCGAAGGTTTTTTCATGCTTGCCGGTCGCGCAACCGGCGCCGGATCAGAACTCTTCCCAATCCTGGCTCTCATCCTTGGCGCGGCTGCTGCCGGCGGCGGGTTTCGGCGCCGGCGGCGTAGCCAACTTGGGCGCGCTGGCGGGCGCCGCGGCCGGCTTCGGTGCCGGTGGTGCTGCCGGCGCCCGCTTGGGGGCCACCGGCAGTGGCTTGGCCGCCTGCGCATGCGCCTCGATCTTGAAGATGCTCACCGCCCCGACCAGGTTGGTCGCCTGCGACTGCAGCGATTGCGCGGCGGCGGCGGCCTGTTCGACCAGCGCGGCGTTCTGCTGGGTCACCTCGTCCATCTGCGCGATAGCCTGGTTGACCTGCTCGATGCCGGTGCTCTGCTCGCGGCTGGCTTCGGCGATCTCGCCGACGATGTCGGTCACGCGCTGCACGCTGTCGACCACGTCGCTCATGGTCATGCCGGCCTGCTCCACCAGTTGGCTGCCGGCTTCCACCTTGGCTACCGAGTTGTCGATCAGGCCCTTGATCTCCTTGGCCGCCGCCGCCGAACGCTGCGCCAGCGAGCGCACTTCCGACGCCACCACCGCGAAGCCGCGGCCCTGTTCGCCGGCGCGCGCGGCTTCCACCGCCGCGTTCAACGCCAGGATGTTGGTCTGGAAGGCGATGCCGTCGATCACGCTGATGATGTCCACGATCTTGCGCGAGGATTCGTTGATGGCCTGCATCGTGTCGACCACCTGGGATACCACTTCGCCGCCGCGGCTGGCGGTGGAAGAAGCCGAGTGCGCCAACTGGTTGGCCTGCATGGCGTTCTCGGCGTTCTGGCGCACGGTGCCGGTCAGTTGCTCCATCGAGGCGGCGGTCTGCTCCAGCGAACTGGCTTGCTGCTCGGTGCGCGAAGACAGGTCCAGGTTGCCGGCCGCGATCTCCTTGGCGCTGGTATCGATGCTTTCCGAACTGCCGCGCACCCGCGAAACGGTATTGAGCAGGCTCTGCTGCATGCTGCGGATGGCATTGAACAGGCGGCCGATCTCATTGCTGCTGCCCACCTCGACCTTGGCGGTCAGGTCGCCGTTGGCCACCTGGTCCAGCACGGCGACCGCGCGATTCAAGGGCGTCAGCACGATATTGCGCAGCATGAAATGCACCGCCAGCACCAGCAGTATCGCCCCGGCCAAGCCTGCCGCCACCAGCCACACCACCATCCGGTATTCATGCTCGCGCTGGCTGGCCGTGTTGCCGTTGAGCTCCATCGCCAGTTTCTGGTACTTGTCCAAGGCCACCGACATCCGGGAACCCGCTCCGCGGATCTTCTTTTCGTTCAGTTCGGCATAGGCGGCCGCATTGTCCGCCCTGAGCAGGTCATCGGCCTGCTTGAGCAAATCGGACAAGGCCTTGCCCGACTCGACCAGTTCGGTCTTGATGGCCGGATCCTGGCCCGGCAGGTCAGGCAGCGCGGCGAATTCGTCGAGCTCCTTCAAACCGCGTTCATAAGTCGTCTTGGCGCTCTTGAAAGTCGCCTCTTTGATAGCGGCTTCATTCTGTTCCTTCAGATTGGCATAGATGCTCGCATGCGCGGAACGGGTGCGCGTCGTGTCCTTGTAGACATCGTTGATGAGCACGGCGCGCACCGTGAGCTGATGGACGAATTCCGTATCCTGGTTGGCCCGTCCCAAGGCAAAAACGCCGACGCCGGCGCCGACCACGATCATGCATGAAAACAGCGCCAGCGCGCCCATCAAGCTGAAGCGAACCGTTAAATTCCGCATTCCCTCTCCTCTTTTCACTTAGTTTTTGCAATCAATACGCCAAGAACGTCGTACTGGAAGATACCGCAACAGCCCTTGCCCCAATATCCCGGTAAATCGGCAAAAACGGCCTTGTTTCCCCATTAGGCCCGCCATGCCCCATTGCAGGCGGGCTTTCCCGTACCTATTTTGCAACGCAAACCCGCGCCCGCATCTGCTCTGGATCAAATGCAAGCAAATCCCGGGGCGGATGCGGTTACGTCGGATAGCGTCGGTTCAGGGCAAATCGATGATTTCGACTCCGCCAGCGGGAAACCGCAGGAGGGTCTTGTCCTGGTTGGCCTGGCTGGCGGCGGATGCAAAAAAGGATCCGCGAACGGATCCTTGCGGGCGATCAGGTCACCGGCGCCGGGTTGAACAGGGTCAGCGCATTGTGCAGCTTCCAGTGTTCGGCCCAGGTCTTCTTGCCGCTGGCCACGTCCAGCATCAGCCGGAACAGCTCCCAGCCGACGTCTTCGATCGTGGCCTCGCCGCTGGCGATGCGGCCGGCGTTGACGTCCATCAGGTCGTGCCAGCGGCGCGCCAGGTCGTTGCGGGTGGCGACCTTGATCACCGGCGCCGCGGCCAGGCCGTAAGGCGTGCCGCGGCCGGTGGTGAAGATGTGCAGGTTCATGCCGGCGGCCAGCTGCAGCGTGCCGCAGATGAAGTCGGAAGCCGGCGTGGCGGCGTAGATCAGGCCCTTTTGCCTGAGCTTGTCGCCCGGCGCCAGCACGCCGGAGATCGGGCTGCTGCCCGACTTGACGATCGAACCCATCGCTTTTTCGACGATGTTGGCCAGCCCGCCCTTCTTGTTGCCGGGGGTGGTGTTGGCGCTGCGGTCGACGCCGCCTTGCTTCAGGTAATTGTCGTACCAGTCCATCTCCCGGATCATGGCCTGCGCCACTTCCTCGTTGACCGCGCGCGAGGTCAGCTGGTCGATGCCGTCGCGCACTTCGGTCACTTCCGAGAACATCACCGACGCGCCGGCGCGCACCAGCAGGTCGGTGGCGAAGCCTACGGCCGGATTGGCGGTCACGCCCGAGAAGGCGTCACTGCCGCCGCACTGCACGCCGACCACCAGGTCGGAGGCCGGGCAGGTCTCGCGGCGACGCTTGTCCAGTTCGGCCAGGCGCGCCTCGGCCATGCGCATGATCGAATCGATCATCGAATTGAAACCGACGTGTTCCGCATCCTGCAGGCAGACCACGTAGGGCTCGCCTTCCTTGTGGATCGGGATCATGTTTTCCGGCAGCAGGCGGTTGGGCTGCAGCTTTTCGCAGCCCAGACTGACCACCATGGCTTGGCCGCCGAAATTGGGGTTCAGGCTGATATTGCGCAGCGTGCGGATCGGGATGCCGGCATTGGGCGCGTCGATGGCCACGCCGCATCCGTAGGTGTGCTCCAGCGCCACCACGTCTTCCACGTTCGGATACCTGGGCAGCAGCTCGGCGCGGATGCGCTTGACCGCATGCTCGACCACGCCGGCCACGCATTGCACGGTGGTGGTGATGGCCAGCAGGTTGCGCGTGCCGACCGAGCCGTCGGCGTTGCGGTAGCCCTCGAAGGTATAGCCTTCCAGCGGCGGCAGCGGCGCCGGCTTTTTGGTGGCGATCGGCAGGTTGTCCAGCTCGCGCGCCGGCGGCATCTGTACCAGCGATTCCTCGATCCAGCTGCCCTTGGGGATGTCGCGCACGGCGTAACCGATGGCCACGTCGTAGCGCACGATGGCTTCGCCCTGCTTCAGGTCGCGCAGCGCGATCTTGTGGCCTTGCGGCACGCGGTCGACCAGGGTCAGGCCGTCGGGGAACACGGTGCCGGCCGGCAAGCCGCCGTCGTTGACGACGATGGCGACGTTGTCCGTGTCGTTCATCATGATGTAGCGCGGGCTGGCTGCGGCGCTGGAGGTGGTATCGATGCTCATGCTGTTTTCCATTGAAACGAAAACGGCGACCCGTCTTTCGAGGGGCCGCCGATAACTGCGGATCAGGCGTCTTTCAATTCAACGCGCTTGATTTCCTTGACGATGACGAGATAACTGATCACGGTGATCAAGGCATTGATGCCGACGAACACCAGGGCGCCGGCGAAGGAACCGGTCTCCTTGACGATGTAGCCGATCACGATCGGGGTGGTGATGCCGGCGACGTTGCCGAACATGTTGAACAGGCCGCCCGACAGGCCGACGATCTGCTTGGGCGCGGTGTCGGCCACCACGGCCCAGCCCAGCGCGCCCACGCCCTTGCCGAAGAAGGCCAGCGCCATGATGCCCACCACCATCCACTGTGCCTCCACGTAGTTGCACAGGATCATGGTCATCGACAGCAGCATGCCGCCGACGATGGGGATCTTGCGCGCCCAGGTCACCGAGAAGCCGCGCTTGATCAGGCGGTCCGAGATGATGCCGCCGACCACGCCGCCGATGAAGCCGCACACCGCCGGGATCGAGGCCACGAAGCCGGCCTTGAGGATCGACATGCCGCGCTCCTGCACCAGGTACACCGGGAACCAGGTCAGGAAGAAATAGGTGATCACGTTGATGCAGTACTGGCCGATGTACACGCCCAGCAGCATGCGGTTCGACAGCAATTGCTTGATGTAGCCCTTACCCTTGGCCGAGGACGCCGCCGGCTTCCGGGTATCCATGTCGACCAGGCCGCCGCCCTGCTCGATATGTTCCAGCTCGGCCGGGTTGATCATCGGATGATCCTTGGGGCTGTAGATGATCCTGCCCCAGATCATCGCCAGCAGCAGGCCGAAGATGCCCATCACAGTGAACACATGGTGCCAGCTGAACGCGTGGACAATCCACGCCATCAGCGGCGTGAACAGCACCGCCGCGAAATACTGCGCCGAGTTGAAGATGGCCGAGGCGGTGCCGCGCTCATTGGTCGGGAACCAGGCGGCGACGATGCGGCCGTTGGCCGGAAAGGACGGAGACTCCGCCAGCCCCACCATGAAGCGCAGCAGGAACAGCGCCACCACCGCGGCGGCGGTACCCATCCAGGTCACGCCGGCCTGCAGGACGGTAAACACCGACCACAGGGCGATGCTCCACATATAGATCTTCTTGGAACCGAAGCGGTCCAGCAGCCAGCCGCCCGGCAATTGCGCCAGCACGTAAGCCCAGCTGAAGGCGGAGAAAATGTAGCCCATGGTGACCGGGTCCAGGCTCAGCTCGCTCTTCATCGCCGAACCGGCGATCGACAGCGTGGCGCGGTCGGCATAATTGACCGTGGTCACGATGAACAGCATGAACAGAATCAGATAACGGACATGGCTGGCCTTGACCGCTCCTGCGGCAGCCGCCGTGATATTGCTTTGCGCCACTTTTTTCTCCAGATCTCGTTCGCCTTCAAGAGGATTCGGTGGTCCCGGCCGCACATTTCGCCCTTCTGTCCTCCCGGCCTTTCGCACCGAACGAGGCCGGAAAACCGGGAAAACGAGCCAGGATGGGCAGGCGTCTCTTTTTAGCGTTTTGTTTTTAATGAAAGAATATTAATTGTCGTAAGACATCGTACAACAATGAGGGCGAGTATATCAGGAGTCCCAACTTTCGCAATAGGCTTTGTGAAGCCACGCCGCAAGGCCAGTCCCCAAGCCGGATAGCGCCAAGCTGCGGTATCATGCGCGCATTCTTCCAATCCCCCGCCAAACCGCAACATACGATGAACAGTTCCCCTTCCCTGCAGCCGCCCGCCGCGCGCGGCGCCTCTTCCTGGCTCAAACCCGCCCTGTTCCTGCTGGTGGCGGTCATCGGCTTGTACTACGTCAAGTGGTCGCCCTATTACCTCAAGTCCTTCGTCGCCGCCGACAAGCACAGCATCGGCGCCTCGATCCTGGCCGACACGCCGGATTCGCCCTGGGCCGCCGCGCTGGCCTATGCCCAGGTCTATTTCCTGGCGATCTGGAAGGCGGCCGTATTGGGCGTGCTGCTGGGTTCGCTGGTGCAGGTGCTGATCCCGCGCGACTGGCTGCTGCGCATGTTCGGCCGCGCCGGCCTGGGCTCGACCATCCGCGGCGGCCTGTTCGCGCTGCCGGGCATGATGTGCAGCTGCTGCGCCGCGCCGGTGGTGGCCGGCATGCGCCGCCAGCAAGTGTCGGTGGGCGCCGCGCTGGCGTTCTGGATCGCCAATCCGGTGCTGAACCCGGCCACGCTGGTGTTCATGGGCTTCGTGCTGGGCTGGAATTTCGCCGCGCTGCGTTTGGTCGCCGGCGTGCTGCTGGTGGTGGGCGTGTCGCTGGTCGCGCAGCGCGTCTCGCAACCGGAAGCCTTGCCGCAAGCGGCGCTGGAAGCGGTCGCCGAAGCGGAAGAAGCGCCCGGACAGCGCGGCTTCCTGGCGCGCTGGGCGCAGAAGCTGTGGCAACTGTTCTGGAGCACCATGCCGGTCTACATCCTCGCCGTACTGGCGCTGGGCGCGGCGCGCGTGTGGCTGTTCCCGCAGGTGGACGCGGCGATGGGCAACAGCCTGCTGTGGATCGTGGCGCTGGCCGTGATCGGCACGCTGTTCGTGATCCCGACCGCCGCCGAAATCCCCATCGTGCAATCGATGCTGACGCTGGGCCTGGGCGTCGGCCCGGCGGTGGCGCTGCTGCTGACGCTGCCCAGCATCAGCCTCCCCTCGCTGCTGATGCTGCGCAAGTCGTTCACGCCCAAGGTATTGGTGACGGTGGCGCTGCTGACCATGCTGGTCGGCGTGGTCAGCGGCCTGGTGGCAATCGTCGTTCTCTAAGGACGGTACCGGCGCAGGAAATCCACCACTTCGGACTGGTTTCCTGCGAACAGCAGGCGGGAGCGCTTGGACTCCCGCTGATAGTCGTACATCGGATCGTAGTACTCGCTCAGCAGGCTTGCGATCCAGGCGCGGTGCAGGTCGACCTCGCCCTCCTTCTCCTGGCGCGCAAGCGCGTCTTCCATCATCTGGTTCAAGCGCCGGTAGCGCTCGTCGCCCAGGCGCCTGGATAGCTTGCCCAACGCCGCCAGCAGATGCTCGCGGTAGCGCGCAAAACCGTTCTCCGCATCCAGCGCCATGTATTCGGCGCACAGCCCGCTGACGTAGTCGCGCAGGATGCGCTCGATGCGTCCCTCGCGGCTGTCTTCCAGCCACACCATGGGAAATTTCTGCATGCTCTGGTGCAGCGACAACGGCAAGGCGCAAGTGCCGATCAGGCGGCTCTCGTCCTCCAGCGCGAACCAGGCATGGCCGCGCGCCTGCTGCTTGATCAGCGCAATCGCCAGGCGGTGTTCGAAGTCGATCGGCGACGGCTGCGCGGTGGCATGCTTGCCGAAGCTGGAACCGCGGTGGTTGGCATAGGCTTCCAGATCCAGCGCGTTGTCCAGCAAGGCCAGCACGTCGGTCTTGCCCGTGCCGGTCATGCCGCCCACCACCACGAAGCCGGCCTGCGCCACCGCCTGTTCCACCGCCTCCATCAGGAAATGGCGCATCGCCTTGTAGCCGCCGGCAATGCGCGGATAGTCGATGCCGGCCTCGGACTTGAGCCATTGCTGGGTGATCCCGGAACGCAAGCCGCCGCGGAAGCAATACAGGCAACCGTCCGGGTTGGCGCGCGCGAAATCGGCCCAGGCCCGGATGCGCGCCTCCTTCACGGCGCCGCTGACCAGTTCATGGCCCAGCTTGATGGCGGCATCCTGCCCCTGCTCCTTGTAGCGGATGCCCACCGCGTGGCGTTCGTCGTCGTTCATCAGCGGCAGGTTGACCGCCGTCGGGAACGCGCCTTTGACGAACTCGACGGGCGCCCGCGCGTCCAGCATCGGCGTGTCGCCGATGAACAGGGCGCGGCTGGGCTGGATATCCGCCATCAGACGACCTCGACCGCGTAACGCTGTCGCTCCACCAGTTCGCCGATCGGCGCCAGTTCCAAGCCCAACGCAGCGGCGGCCGCCAGGAATTCGGGATTGCCGTCCGGCTTCACCGCCACCAGCAAGCCGCCGCTGGTTTGCGGGTCGCACAGCAGGTTCTTCTGCGCTTCGCTCAGGGGGCTGATCTTGGCACCGTAGCTGTCGTAATTGCGGCCGGTGCCGCCCGGCACGCAGCCTTCGGCCAGGTAGTGCTCCACGCCGGGCAGGCTCGGCACGAGGGCATGCTGGATGCGGGCCGACAAGCCGCTGCCCTCGCACATCTCGACCAGGTGGCCCATCAGGCCGAAGCCGGTGACGTCGGTCATCGCCGCCACGCCGGCCAGCTTGCCGAAGCGGCTGCCGGGCTTGTTCAGCACGCACATCCAGTCGCGCGCCGCGCCGACATCCTCGGGACGCAGCTTGCCCTTCTTCTCGGCGGTAGTCAGGATGCCGATGCCCAGCGGCTTGGTAAGGTACAGCAGGCAGCCGGCGCTGGCGGTGTCGTTGCGCTTCATGTGGCGCTTCTCGACCACGCCGGTCACGGCCAGGCCGAAGATCGGTTCGGGCGCGTCGATCGAATGGCCGCCCGCCAGCGGGATACCGGCGGCATCGCAGGCCGCGCGGCCGCCGCGCACCACTTCGCGCGCCACTTCCGGCGCCAGCACGTTGACCGGCCAGCCGAGGATGGCGATCGCCATCAGCGGGTCGCCACCCATGGCGTAGATGTCGCTGATGGCATTGGTGGCGGCGATGCGCCCGAAGTCGAACGGATCGTCGACGATGGGCATGAAGAAATCGGTGGTGGAGACCACGCCGCGCTCATCGTCCAGCGCGTACACGGCCGCGTCGTCGCGCGAGGCATTGCCGACCCACAGCTTGGGGTCGAGGTGCTGCGCGCCGCTGCCGGCGAGAATGACTTCCAGTACCTGCGGCGAGATCTTGCAGCCGCATCCGGCGCCATGGCTGTACTGGGTCAGGCGGATCGGTTCGCTCATCGGGATATCCTGGCAAATCAAGGGAAGCCGATTCTAGCAGCGTTTGCGGCGAACGACAGATTAAGCGGCCCGCCGCTCATCGGCCCCGGAAACGAAAAAGCCCCGCAAGAAACTTGCGAGGCTTTGGAATGCTTGGCTCCCCGACCTGGACTCGAACCAGGGACCTGCGGATTAACAGTCCGTCGCTCTACCGACTGAGCTATCAGGGAATTGCCGAGGGCGCGATTATGAACGAATTTTTCTTTGGCCGCCAGAGTGCGCGGAAGAAATTTTTTACATCATTCAGTATCGCCGTTGCGCTTCTCATCCCATGCGCAAACTGAACTCTTTAAACTCTTTATTCAGCCCCGTCGATTGCCGTCGCGTCTGCATCGAGATGCACTGCCGACGACCACCAACCGGGTTCAATGAAAAGGCCCCGCAATTTCTTGCAGGGCCTTTCGTATTCTTTGGCTCCCCGACCTGGACTCGAACCAGGGACCTGCGGATTAACAGTCCGTCGCTCTACCGACTGAGCTATCAGGGAACAGCTGAGAAAAAGATTATGACCTGAATTTTTGATTCTGTCAAAAACTTTTTCACACAAGCCGTTTTCCCGGGGACGGGAAAACGGCCCGCGGAAGTATTACAGCACCTTGGCGATGGCGTCGACCACCACGTCGATGTTCTTGCTGTTCAGCGCGGCCACGCAGATGCGGCCGGTGTCGACGGCGTAGATCGAGAACTCGTTGCGCAGGCGGTCCACTTGCGCCTTGGTCAGGCCCGAGTAGGAGAACATGCCGCGCTGCTTGATGACGAAGTCGAAGTCGTGGCCGGGAGCCTTTTCCTTCAGCTTGGCGACCAGCAGCTGGCGCATTTCGCGGATGCGCACGCGCATCTCGGCCAGTTCGTCTTCCCACAGCTTGCGCAGTTCGGGCGATGCCAGCGCGGTCGCCACGACCTGGCCGCCATGGATCGGCGGGTTGGAGTAGTTGGTGCGCACCACGCGCTTCAGTTGCGACAGCACGCGGGCAGCTTCTTCGGCGCTGGCGGCAGCGATCGACAGCGCGCCGACGCGCTCGCCGTACAGCGAGAACGACTTCGAGAACGAGTTGGAGACGAACAGCGGGCCGCCGGCGTCGGCGAAGCGGCGCACCACCTTGCCGTCTTCTTCGATGCCGTCGCCAAAGCCCTGGTAGGCCATGTCCAGGAACGGCACCAGGCCGCGCGAGGTCACGACTTCGATGACTTGGGTCCACTGGTCGGCGGTCAGGTCGGCGCCGGTCGGGTTGTGGCAGCAGGCGTGCAGCAGCACGACCGAGCCGGCCTTCATGGTCTTCAACGCATCCAGCATGCCGGCGAAGTTCACGCCGCGGGTGGCCGCGTCATAGTAGGGATAGGCGTTGACCTTGAAACCGGCCATTTCGAACAGCGCGCGGTGGTTTTCCCAGCTCGGGTCGCTGATCCAGACTTCGGTGCCGGCCGGCGAGAAGTGCTTCAGGAAGTCGGCGCCCAGCTTCAGCGCGCCAGTGCCGCCCACGGCTTGCACGGTGATCGCGCGCTTTTCCTCGATCACGGCGCTGCCGGCGCCGAACACCAGTTCCTGCACGGCGCGGTCATAGGTCGCCAGGCCGTCGATCGGCAGGTAGGTGCGCGGGGCCAGCTTGGCGATCAGTTCCGCTTCCGCTTTCTTCACGCATTCCAGCAGCGGCACCTTGCCGTTGTCGTCGTAGTAGACGCCCACGCCCAGGTTGGTCTTGGCTGGGTTCTTGTCGGCGTTGTAGGCTTCGGTGACGCCCAGGATGGGGTCGCGCGGCGCCATTTCGATGGCGGAAAACAGGGAGGCGGAGACAGGTGCGTTCATCGTGATAACATGAAAAGTTAGCTGCAACGGAGCGCTGCAGGAATGGATGGATGCATGGCCTAGGCTGCCAGCCCTGCACCGATTTGCAACATCGCATTCTAGCAAATGTCGATGCCCAATCACAGATACAGGCAGGCGTAAAACCAGGCCGAATCTGCATGCGCCCATGCGGAAATGACATAGCCGCCGGCATTGCCGGCCCGCAACGCCCTGTTTCCGGCACGCCGCCGCCCCGAAACAGGCAAACCTCAACCGAAGCGGGTTACCGACCACCATGGCTGAACTGACAACGATTACCCCCGAACTCGACGACAGCAAGTTCGTCACCTTCCCCGATTCGCCCTACAAGCTCTACCAGGTGTTCCCGCCGGCCGGCGACCAGCCCGCCGCGATCGACAAGCTGGTGGAAGGCATCAACGACGGCCTGTTCTTCCAGACCCTGCTGGGGGTGACCGGCTCCGGCAAGACCTACACCATGGCCAACACCATCGCCCGCCTGGGCCGGCCGGCCATCGTGTTCGCTCCCAACAAGACGCTGGCGGCGCAGCTCTACAGCGAATTCCGCGAGTTCTTCCCGCACAACGCGGTCGAATACTTCGTCAGCTACTACGACTACTACCAGCCGGAAGCCTACGTCCCGCAGCGCGACCTGTTCATCGAGAAGGATTCCTCGATCAACGAGCACATTGAGCAGATGCGCCTGTCCTGCACCAAGTCGCTGATGGAGCGGCGCGACGTGGTGATCGTGGCGACCGTCTCGGCCATCTACGGTATCGGTAATCCCAACGAATACCACCAGATGATCCTGACCCTGCGCGCCAAGGACAAGGTAGCCCAGCGCGACGTCATCGCGCGCCTGATCCAGATGCAGTACAAGCGCAACGAGACCGACTTCGGCCGCGGCACTTTCCGCGTGCGCGGCGACACCATCGACGTGTTCCCGGCCGAGCATGCCGAACTGGCGGTGCGCATCGAGATGTTCGACGACGAGATCGACAGCCTGCAGCTGTTCGACCCGCTGACCGGCCGCGTGCGCCAGAAGATCCCGCGCTTCACCATCTACCCCGGCTCGCACTACGTGACGCCGCGCTCGACCGTGCTGCGCGCCATCGAGACCATCAAGGAAGAACTGCGCGAGCGGCTGGAATTCTTCCGCAAGGAAAACAAGCTGATCGAGGAACAGCGGCTGGAACAGCGCACCCGCTTCGACCTCGAGATGATGACCGAGATCGGCTTCACCAAGGGCATCGAGAACTACTCGCGCCACCTCTCCGGCGGCAAGCCGGGCGACCCGCCGCCGACGCTGGTGGATTACCTGCCGCCGGACGCGGTGATGTTCCTGGACGAGTCGCACGTGCTGATCGGCCAGTTGAACGGCATGTACAACGGCGACCGCGCGCGCAAGGTGAACCTGGTGGACTACGGATTCCGCCTGCCTTCGGCGCTGGACAACCGGCCGCTGAAATTCGACGAGTTCGAAAAGAAGATGCGCCAGACCGTGTTCGTCTCGGCCACCCCGGCCGAGTACGAGAACAGCCACGCCGACCAGGTGGTGGAACAGGTGGTGCGCCCGACCGGCCTGGTCGACCCGGTGATCGCGGTGCGCCCGGCCACCACCCAGGTCGACGACCTGATGCAGGAAATCACCGACCGCATCGCCCGCGACGAGCGTGTGCTGGTGACCACGCTGACCAAGCGCATGGCCGAGCAGCTGACCGAATTCCTGTCCGACAACGGCATCAAGGTGCGCTACCTGCACAGCGACATCGACACGGTGGAACGTGTGGAGATCATCCGCGACCTGCGCCTGGGCACCTTCGACGTGCTGGTCGGCATCAACCTGCTGCGCGAGGGCCTGGACATCCCCGAAGTGTCGCTGGTAGCGATCCTGGACGCCGACAAGGAAGGCTTCCTGCGCTCCGAGCGCAGCCTGATCCAGACCATCGGCCGCGCCGCCCGCAATCTGAACGGCATGGCGATCCTGTACGGCGACAAGGTCACCGACTCGATGCACAAGGCGATCAGCGAAACCGAGCGCCGGCGCGCCAAGCAGCTGGCCTTCAACGAAGCCAACGGCATCGTGCCGACCGGCATCAAGAAGGAAATCCGCGAACTGATCGACGGCGTGTTCAACCCGTCGGAAGCGCGCGCCGAGCTGATGGTCGCGCAGGAGCAGAAGAACTACGAGGCCATGAGCGAAAAGCAGATCAGCAAGGAGATCAAGCGCCTGGAGAAACAGATGCAGGAGCACGCCAAGAACCTGGAGTTCGAAAAGGCGGCGGCCGCGCGCGACCAGTTGCACCTGCTGAAGCAGCAATTGTTCGGGGCGCCGGGGAGCGATACGGCTGCGGCTTGAGTCGTTGCGCCGGAGGCGTGCCGGCAATACCGTTATAAAATGCGGCCACTTTCCAAAAGCGGCCGCATAAATTACTTGTCATGACTACGCCTTCAAACGCCCTTCCCCCCGTCTTGCTGGATTTGATCCAAAGCGCCGATCCCTCCTGGCACGCCGCACTGCGGGCAGGACTGGAAGCGATCGCCAAAGCCGACCCGGCGTATCTGGCCGTACTGGCGCAAGACAACTACCTGCCCACCGAAGGCCGCCTGTTCGCCGCGTTCAAGCAAGCGATGGACAAGGTTCGCTACGTGCTGGTCGGCGAAGGCCCCTACCCGCGCGCGGCCAGCGCCACCGGCGTGTGTTTCATGGACGGCGCGGTGGGTTCATTGTGGTCGGACAAGGGCTTGTCCAAGCAGGTCAATCGCGCCACCTCGCTGCGCAACTTCATGAAGATGCTGCTGGTGGCGGACGGCAGCCTGCAGGCCGGCAATACCAGCGGCGACGCGCTGGCCGGCATTTCCGCCCGGGCCCAGGCCGATGCGCAAGGCACGGTCCAGACCCTGGCCGACCTGCAAGCCAACCTGGAAGCGCAAGGCTTCCTGCTGCTCAACGCCAGCCTGGTGTTCCGCGAACACGTGGCGCCGGTCAAGGATGCCCGCGCCTGGAAACCCTTCTTCGAAACCGTGCTGCGCGCCCTCGCGGAGCATGCGGCGGCCCGCGGCGCAACGCCGCCGATGCTGGTCCTGTGGGGGAAAATCGCCGAGCAGCTGGATAGCCTGCCGCTGGCCAGGGCCTTCCCGCGCGCGGTGGCGGAACACCCCTACAACCTGAGCTTCATCGAACACGGCGGCATGCAGCAATTGTTCGGCGGCATGCGCTTGCTGACGAAACAAGCCTGAAGACATGAAAGCAGGCATCCGCGCATCATGCGATGCGCGGATGCGAAACCTCAGAACTCTTCCCAGTCGCCGCCGTCATCCGACTTGGGCTTCGACACGGCCGCCGGCGCTGGCGCAGGCTTGGGTGCGGGCGCCTTGGCCGTGGCGGGCAAGGCCGCCGCAGGTTTGGCAACGGCCGGCTTCTTCGCCGCCGGAGCCAGGGCCGGCGCTGCCGCGGCATGTACCGGCGCCGCCGGGCGCGGCAACGGCGCGGCGGCGTGCCGCGGCTCGCTGTCATCCAGCTTGAATCCCGCCACCACATCGGCCAGGTGTGCCGCCTGCTCCTGCAAGGACTGGGCAGCCGCGGCGGCCTGCTCCACCAGCGCCGCATTTTGCTGGGTGGCCTCGTCCATCTGCGTGACCGCGCGGCCGATCTCGGCGATGCCCGAACTCTGTTCCTGGCTGGCGGCGCTGATTTCGCCGACGATATCGGTCACCCGGCGCACGCTGGCCACCACTTCGGTCATGGTGCTGCCGGCCTGCTGCACCAGTTCGCTGCCGGCTTCCACCTTCTGCACGGAATCGTCGATCAGGCCCTTGATCTCCTTGGCGGCGGTTGCGCTGCGCTGGGCCAGCGAGCGCACTTCGGAAGCCACTACCGCGAAGCCGCGTCCCTGTTCGCCGGCGCGCGCGGCTTCCACCGCCGCGTTCAGCGCCAGGATGTTGGTCTGGAAGGCGATACCGTCGATCACGCTGATGATGTCGACGATCTTGCGCGAAGATTCGTTGATCGAGCTCATCGTATCGACCACCTGCCCCACCACCTGGCCGCCCTGCACCGCCACTTCCGAGGCCGATACCGCCAGCTGGTTGGCCTGGCGCGCGTTGTCGGCGTTCTGCTTGACGGTGGAGGTCAGTTCTTCCATCGCCGAGGCGGTCTCTTCGAGCGATCCGGCCTGCTGCTCGGTACGGCCGGAAAGATCCAGGTTGCCGGTGGCGATCTCGCTGGACGAAGTCTTGACCGATTCGCTGGCGCGGCGGATTTCCAGCAGGGTTTTCGAAATCTTGTCGGCGAAACTGTTGAACGCACTCGAGATCTGCGACAGCTCGTCGCGCCCTTGCGTGTCCAGGCGGCGTGTCAGGTCGCCCTCGCCGGAAGCGATGTCTTCCATCGCATCGCGCACCACGCCCAGCCGGCGCAACAGGGCGGTGATGGTCAGCGTCAGCAGCACCGCCGCGACCACGATGGCCAATACCGCCAGCACCGCCGACAAGGTCATCAGCGAGCGGATCGAATGGGTCGCCTCGGCGTAGTCGAGCGCCACCGCCAACGACCAGTCGGTGCCCTCGATCGGCTGCACGAACAGCAGGTACCTGGTGCCGCCGATGACGGCCTCGCCGCCCTGGTGCATGGAGGCCAGCGACTGCGCGCTCAGGTTCTGGTCGAGCGCGGATACCGGCTTCAAGGCCAGTTCCTTGTTGGGATGGGTGACGATCACGCCGTCCTTGCCGACGATGAAGGCGAAGCTGCCCGGCGTGGGCTTGATGCCGGCGACGTTGCGCACCACGTTATCGAGCTGCACGTCGGAACCAACCACCGCCTGCAAATTGTCCTTGCCGCCCACCGGTTCGGCGAAAGTCACCACCAGCTTGCCGGTGGTGGCATCCACATACGGAGCGGTCAGCACCGGTTTGCCGGCGTTCGCCGCAGCCTGGTACCAGGGGCGGGCAGTCGGGTCATAGCCGGGCGGCATCGGATGCAGCGACAGCATGCGCTTGTCGGGATAGCCGATGTAGGCATCGTCGAAGGAGCCGGCCTCCATCGCCGCCGCCACGATGGGCAGCACGTCGCTCTGCTTGAGCGCCTGTTTCATGGAAGCGGTGATGGTGCGCTTGCTGCGCACCCAGTCGGCGATATTGGCCGCGTTGCTGCCGGTCAGCTGGGCAGTCTGGGCCTGCAATGCCTCCAACGTGTCGCGCCGCACGGTAAAGATGTTGGCGGCGGAAAGGATGATCATGGCGGCCGCCACGATCAGGACGCAAATCACGATCAAACGCGCGCGTAAGGACGACAGCATGGTTTTCCCCTTGGGTGATGGCACAAACAATGTAATTAACAGGAACGTCGAACGCTGCTGCCGGCACCCGTGCGCAGCGCCCGCCCTTCCGCTAGGCGGGCCATGCGGCGACACTGCCCGACTCCCCTCGGCAACATCGGCCGCGCACGGCTATTCGTTCTCTGCAGATCAATATAGCAGCGCCTCTTTTCATTGTCATTTCGAACAGAGGTTGCGCCGCAACAACCGTCATACGGGAATATGGGTTTCAAAAATGAAAAACCCCGCATCAGCGGGGTCATGGCGGAATTTGCGGTACAGCCCCGGGGGCTGCCTGCGCCTGGCATCTGCAGGTCTGGACGGGACATCGTCAGGTCCGTCCGCGGCTCCGACGATTACGCTATCGAAGGATCGGAGCCGGTCTCTTTATTTACTATGATGTCGCGACTCGCCGAGTCGGACAACTTGCTTCAATGGCTTGCGGCTTCATGCCTGGCTTGCCGGCCTCGACGGCGCGGCCTTACATCTTGCCCCTGCGGGCGGCTTGGATCAGATATCAGATCTGCGACTGCAGCTTCCAGACGGCTTGCATATGGCCGTTTTCGAGTTGGCGCAGGCGGTTTTCCAGTTCCACGTGGTCTTCCACGCCGGCAAAGCTGTCGGCATCATACAGTTCGGAGGCATCGTTGCGCACCGGCTTCAAGGCATGGGCGGCGGCGATACGCTGGACGACGAACTTGGCCAGTTCGGCCAGGGCGCGCAAATTGTTAGAAAAACCGGCATCTTTTACAAATATACTCACGGTAGACATGATCTTCACTCACTGTTAAACGTTTCGGTGATTGAAGAATAAGGTCGCCATACGCTTTTGCAAAGCAACATTTTCCGACACCAATATAAGTTTTTCTAACACCATGTCCTCTTCCCTGCCCCCGCTCAAGACCCTCAAAGTGTTCGAAGCGGCAGTCCGGACGCGGAGTCTGACGCTGGCGGCCCAGGAGTTGTTCATCACCCACAGCGCTGTCAGCCAGCAGATCAAGACCCTGGAGGAGTACTTCGGCCAACCGTTGTTTTTACGCCAGTCGCGTGGCGTGGAGCCAACAGAAGCGGCGCTGGCCTTCTACGGCGAGGTCAAGGCCAGCCTGGACCGCATCGCGCTGGCGGCCGAGCAGCTGACGCTGGCCGGCAAGAGCCGCGTGGTGCGCCTGATCGCCGCGCCTTCGGTAGCGATGCGCTGGCTGATCCCGCGCCTGTCGCAGTTCCAGATCGACAACCCGCGCATCGAGGTGCGCGTGGCCACCACCATGTCGGAACATTTCGAAGACGTGAAGGACCCGTTCGACGTGATCATCTGGCGCAGCCCGCTGGAACGCAGCGGCTATGAATGCGTGCGCTTCCTGGACGATGTCTCGGCGCCGCTGGCCTCGCCGCACTTCCTCGAGCTGCATCCGGTCAGGACGCCGCGCGACCTGGTGGAAATGCCGCTGATCCACCTTTCCAGCCGTTCGCTGGCCTGGTCGCAATGGCTAGGCAAGGCCGGCGTGGCGGTGCGCAAGAAGATGCCGGGCACGGTCTATGAACACTTCTTCCTCAGCCTGCAGGCGGCCGCCACCGATCTCGGCGTGGCCATGGGCACGCTGGCCCTGGTCGACGACGACCTGGCGCACGGGCGCCTGGTGCAACTGTTTCCGGAAGTGGTGCTGCATGGGGAGGGATTCCACATGATGTACCGCAGCGCCGCCGACTCCAATCCGGCGCTCAAGACCTTCATCACATGGCTGACGCAGATGGGGCAGGCTTCCGCCTACGATGCGCAGCGTACGCATCCGGCGGATTTCCCCGGCGAGCATTGAAACCCCGCGGCCCCGGCCGGGGCCGGCGGGGCGGCCGCACTCAGTCGGCCGACTTCAGCACGTGCACGGAACGGCTGGCGATCAGGTCCTTGGCCTTTTCGCGGTAGTCGATCATGTGCGGCAGCGTGAAGTGCAGGCGCAGCGCATCTTCGCTGGCCCATTTCTCGATGAAGGCGAAGGTATCGGGTCCCAGCGGCGCCTGGTTGGGGCCGAAACCGTCCACATCGACCGTCAGGCCGTATTCGATGCAACCCTCTTCCGCGCGCACGGCGGCGAGGTTGGCGCGGCCCAGCGCCAGCAACTCTTCGCGCTTGCCGGGCTTGGCGGTGATGATGGCCACGACGGTGATGGTGCTCATGCTTGTCTTCTCCTGATGAGGGGTAAATGGAGCCGACAGCATACGCGATTTGTCCTCAAGCCGTCCGCGCTCAGTTCAGGCGGATCTTCTCCAGCAGTTGCCCGATGTTGTAGCGCATCAGCGCCAGATAATCCGGCGCCGGCCCGCCGGCCCTGGACAAGGCATCGGCATACAGCTTGCCTCCGGGCGTGACGCCCGTTTCGCGCGCGATCTGCTGCAGCAGTTTCGGGTTGCTCATGTTCTCGAAAAACAGGGCCTTGATCTTCTCGGCGCGGATCTGGCGGATCAGCGCCGCCACTTCCCGGGCGCTGGGCTCGCTGTCGGTGGACACGCCCTGCGCGGCCAGGAAGCGCACCTTGTAGTGCGCGCCGAAGTATTCGAACGCATCGTGCGAGGTGATCACACGGCGCTTGGCCTCGGGAATCTGCGCGAACTGCTGGATGGCCCAGCGGTCCAGTTCCTGCAGCTTGCCGACATAGGCCTCGCCGTTCTTGCGGTAGGCGGCGGCGCCGGCGGGATCCAGCCTGGCTAGCGCGGCGACGATGTTGCGCGTGTAGACGATCACGTTCTGCGGATCCTGCCAGGCGTGCGGGTCGTCCTTGCCGTGGTGATGCCCGTCGTCGTGTCCGTCATGCTCATCTTCGCCGGCCAGCTCGCGGCTATGGATGCCGGCCGAGGCGGTGACGATGGCGCCGCGGTAATTGGCCGACTGCGCCAGGCGCTCCATCCAGCCCTCGAAACCGAGACCGTTGACCACTACCAGCTTGGCGCGCGACAGCGCCTTGATGTCGTCCGGCGCCGGCTGGAACACGTGGGCGTCCTCGTCCGGGCCGACCAGCGTGGTGACGGCGATGCGGTCGCCGCCTACATTGGCGACGATATCGCCCAGGATGCTGAAGCTGGCCACCACCGGAATACGCCCGGCAGCGGCCGCCGGCAGGCTGGAGACCAGCGCCAGCGCGGCCAGCAGAATGGAAAAGGGACGAAGGATGCGCATACGGACTCCGGAAAACACAGACAAAAATCAGCCCCGCAGGTGCGGGCGCTTGAGCAGTCGCGGCAGCCAGCCGCGCGGCGCGAACAGCAGCGAAAGCGCGTACAGGGCGCCGGCGCAGACGATGATCACCGGGCCGGACGGCACCGAGGCGTAATACGAAATCAGCAGCCCGGCATAGCCGGCCGCCACCGCCTGCAGCACGCTGTTGCACAGTTGCGCCGGCAAGGTGTCGTGCCACAGCCGCGCCGACACCGCCGGCAGCATCATCAGGCCGACCGCCATCAGCGTGCCCATCGTCTGGAACGAGGCCACCAGGTTCATCACCACCAGCATCAGGAAGGCCTGCTGGTACAGCTCGCCGGCGCGCCCGTTGCCGCGCCCGACCGACATGTAGCCGGGATCGAAACTCTCCAGCAGCAGGCCGCGGTAGAGCGCGGCGATCGCCAGAACGCTGGCGCTGGCGACGCCGGCGATGAGCAGCAGGCCCTGGCTGTCCACGCCCAGCACGTTGCCGAACAGGATGTGCAGCAGGTCGAGCTGGGTGCCGTGGCGCGAGATCAGGATCACGCCCAGCGCCAGCGCCACCACGTAGATGGCAGCCAGGCTGGCGTCTTCCTTGATCTCGGTATGGCGGCTGATCCAGCCGGCCATCGCCACCACCAGCACGCCGGCGGCGAAGCCGCCGATCGACAGCGCCGGCAGCGACAGCCCGAAGAAGATGAAACCCACCGCCACGCCCGGCAGCACCGCATGGCTCAGGGCCTCGCCGAACAGGCTCATGCGCCGCAGCGTCAGAAGCACGCCCAGCGGCGCGCTGCCCAGCGCCAGCGCGAACGCCGCCACCAGCGCGCGGCGCATGAAAGAGAATTCCTGGAAAGGTTCGATGGCGAATTGATGGAAAGCCGACCACATCGTCATTGCAGGCCGCCCTTTCCGGTCGCGCCATGATGATGATCGTGATGGCTGTCGTGTCCATGCCCATCATGCCCATGATCGTGATCGTGCGATTGGACGCGCGACAAGGCCAGCAAGTCGTCCTCCCGGACTTCGCATACCGGCGCGTGCTCGTCCACCGCCTCGGCCATGGCGCGGGCGCGCACCAGGTTGTCGTCGCACAACACCTCTTCGGTATCGCCCCAGGCCACCACGTTGCGCGCCAGCAGCAGCGTCTGCGGGAAGGAGCGCCGCACCTGGTCGTAGTCGTGCAGCACGGCGATCACCGTGCGCCGCTCCGCATGCCAGGAGGCGATGATGCGCAGCAGGTCGCTGGTGGTGCGGGTATCGATGGCGTTGAACGGTTCGTCCAGCAGGATCACCTCGGCATCCTGCAGCAGGATGCGGGCGAACAGCACGCGCTGGAACTGCCCCACCGACAAGCTGGAAACGGCGCGCGAGGCGAAACCATCCAGCCCCACCGCCGCCAGCGCCTGGCGCGCACGGGCCGCCATGCCGGCGTCGATGCCGCCCCAGTTGCCCTTGCCCGGCCAGTAACCCAGCAGCACGCAATCCAGCACCGAGATCGGAAAGCTGCGGTCGATCTCGGCCTGCTGCGGCAGGTAGGCGATGCGGCGCGCATCCACATGCGTGACGACCCGGCCGCCGTTGCAGCGGACCAGGCCCAGCATGCTTTTGAGCAAGGTGCTCTTGCCGGCGCCGTTGGGGCCCACCACCGCGGTCAGCGAACCGCGCGCGAAGACGCCGCTGACGTGGTGCAAAGCCGGATGCCGCCGGTAGCTGACGGTCAGGTTTTCAAGAGAAATGGCAGCCGTCATGTCAGCCCTCGCCCAATGCCCACGACACGCCCAGCCACAGCAGCAGGCAGACCGGAAGCACCGCCAGCACGCGCAGCCACCATGGGCTGGCGAGCACGCCTTGCTTCATCAACAAACGAGAGAGAACCGACACGGCAGACAACCTGACCAAGAAGGATGCAACGCGGCCGGCATCCCCGGGAAGTACGGCTTCCGGGAGGATCGCAACCGAGTTGCAAAAAATGGGAAAGCACGAATTATAATGCAACCCTGTTGCAGAATGTAACAAGACTGAATTTTTCCGTCGGCCAGGCTCAAAATGCTGAGCCAGACCAGCGCCCTTGCCAAGCCGGCAAGCCGCCGAAGTCCCAACACCAACGAAAGACTCCCATGCCCCGCCTGCCCTTCGCCGCTTCCATCCTTGCCGCCACGCTGCTAAGCCTGCCCGCCCTCGCCGCCGACAGCCACGACCACCACGGCAACCATCCGGCCCATGAACACGGCGTGGGCAAGCTGGATGTGGCGCTGGAAGGCAATACCCTGACGCTGCACCTGGATACGCCGCTGATCAACCTGGTCGGCTTCGAACATGCCGCCACCTCGGCCCGCGACAAGCAAACCGTGCAGGCGATGGCCAAGACGCTGCGCGATGTCGGCGCCATGTTCGCCACCGACGCCGCCGCCCAATGCAAGCCGGCCGAGATCCAGCTGGAATCGGCCGTGCTGCCGCCGGCCCTGCTGGGAGAAAAAGCCGCATCCGGCGCTGCCGAGGCCACCGCCTCCAACGACGGCCATGCCGACCTCGATGGCGACTTCGCGCTGGTCTGCGCCAGCCCCGGCATGCTCAACACCGTGGACGTCGGCGGCCTGCTGCGCGCATTCCCGGGCTTCCAGCGTATCGACGTCCAGTTGGCCACGCCCAAGAAACAAGCCGCATTTCAACTGACGCCAGGCAATACCGCCATCCCTCTCAATTGATCCGCGCCACGAAGTCAGGCCATTGACAGCGGGTCGGCGTATCATCGCGCCAGCCCGCTCCAGCATCTCCCCTGTTGACATGACCCAGCCGCAACCCGCCATCCACCTGCGCAACCTCAGCTTCACCTGGCCCGGCCAGCCGCATCCCGCGCTGGCACTGGACGAATTGCGGGTGGCCGCGCGCGAGCACCTGTTCATCAGCGGTCCCAGCGGCAGCGGCAAGAGCACGCTGCTGGCGACCATCGGCGGCATCATCGCGCCGCAGGCCGGCAGCGTGGAAGTGCTGGGGCAGGCGTTGCAAGGCTTGCCCGCCGCGCGGCGCGACCGTTTCCGGGTGGACCATATCGGCTTCATCTTCCAGCAGTTCAACCTGCTGCCTTATCTCTCCGTTACCGACAACGTGCTTTTGCCCTGCCAGTTCTCGCCCTACCGCAAGGAACGCGCCTTGCAGCAAGGCGGCAGCTTGCCGGAGGCCGCCCAGGCGCTGCTGGCGGCGCTGGACCTGGCGCCCGCCTTGTGGGCGCGCCCGGTGACCCAGTTGTCGATCGGCCAGCAGCAGCGGGTGGCGGCGGCGCGCGCGCTGATCGGCCGCCCCGAGATCATCGTCGCCGACGAGCCGACCTCGGCGCTGGACAGCGACCGCCAGCAAGCCTTCCTCGACCTGCTGCAGCGCGAATGCGGCCACGGCGAATCGGCGCTGGTGTTCGTCAGCCACGACCAGCGCCTGGCCGCACGCTTCCACCGGCGCATCGCGCTGGAGCAGCTCAACCGCGCCGCCGATATCGGAGCCGCCGCATGAAGACGCTGCTGCGCCTGGCCATGCACAGCGCATGGAACCGCCGTTTCACGCTGGGCCTGATGCTGCTGGCCATCGCCCTCTCCACCACCATGCTGCTGGGCATCGAACGCGTGCGCCATGAAGTGCGCGCCGGCTTTTCGCAATCGGTGTCGGGCACCGACCTGGTGGTGGGCGCCCGCACCAGCCCGATCCAGCTGATGCTGTACGCGATCTTCCGCATCGGCGGCGCCACCAACAACATGGGCTGGGACAGCGCCCAGACGCTGGCGCGCAACCCGGCCGTGGCCTGGACCATCCCGATCTCGCTGGGCGACTCGCACCGCGGCTTCCCGGTGCTGGCCACCAATGGCGACTACTTCCGCCACTTCCATTACGGCGATGGCAAAGCCTTGCAACTGGCGCAGGGCCGTCCCTTCGCCGACGTCTTCGAGACCGTGCTCGGCGCCGAAGTCGCCGCCAGGCTGCACTACAAGCTGGGCGACCATATCGTGCTGGCGCACGGCATGGGCAACGCCCACCTGGCCCAGCATGCCGACAAGCCCTTCGTGGTGACCGGCATCCTGGCGCGCACCGGCACCCCGGTCGACCGCACCGTGCACATCGGGCTGGATGCGATGGAAGCCATCCACCTCGACTGGGAAGGCGGCGCGCCGCTGCCCGGCCTGCACATCGCGCCGGCGCTGGTGAAGAAGTTCGACCTCACGCCCAAGAGCATCACGGCGGTGCTGGTCGGCCTCAAGAACCGCGCGCGCGTATTCGCCGTGCAGCGCGACATCACCGACGGCGAAGGCTACAAGGAACCGCTGATGGCGGTGCTGCCCGGCGTCGCGCTGGACCAGTTGTGGGACGTGGTCGGCATCGGCGAAAACGCGCTGCTGGTGGTGTCCGGCATGGTGGTGGTGGTCGGCCTGGCCGGTCTGGTGGCGGCGATCCTCGCCAGCCTGGGCGAACGCCGCCGCGAACTGGCGATCCTGCGTTCGGTCGGCGCGCGCCCCTGGGATATTTTCCTGCTGCTGTCGATCGAAGGCTTAGGCGTGATGCTGGCCGGCGTCGTCTCGGGCGTGCTGTTGCTGACTGTCCTGCTGCTGGCGCTGGGGCCGACGCTGGCGGCGCAATTCGGTATCGCGCTGCAGCCGGCATGGCCTGCGGCCGGCGAATTACAATTGCTGCTCTGGACGGTGGCCGCCGGTTTCGCGGCCAGCCTGCTGCCGGGCCTGCGCGCCTACAAACTCAGCCTGTCCGACGGCCTGACGCCAAGAATCTGATCGACCGACACCTATGAAATCTCTCTACTGGATAGGCGGCATCGCCGCCGCCGGCCTGCTGATCGGCACCGGCGTACGCCTGGCCGCGCACTCCGGCGACGAAGCGCCCGCCGCGCCTGCTGCCGCTGCCACGGCGCCACAACCCGCAGGCGGCCCGCTGGCCGGCGCGGTGCCCGCCGTCACCGCGCGCGCCGATGCCGGCAGTACCGTGGCCGGCGTGGCTGCCGCAAGCAACGGCCAATACCAGGTCGGCGACCACCTCAGGCAAAGTCCCGCCGTCACCGACCAGCCATACAAAGCCTCCGGCAAGGTGGTCGACGGCTACCGCGAAATCGCCTGGGAAAGCCTGATCCCCAAGGACTGGGATGCGATGGCGCCGTTCAAGGGCCTCAAGCTGGACCAGCTGGACGACAACGACCCGCGCGCCGATGCCGCCTTGTGGAAGGCCAAGAAGTACTGGAAGGACGCGCCGGTCGATCCGTCCATGCAAGGCGCGGCTGTGCGCCTGCCCGGCTTCGTCGTATCGCTCGACCGCGAAGGCGAGGCGCTCAAGGAGTTCCTGCTGGTGCCCTATTTCGGCGCCTGCATCCACGTGCCGCCGCCGCCGGCCAACCAGATCATCCACGTCAGCAGCAGCAAGGCCGTCAAGAACGTGCGCACCATGGATGCGGTGTGGATCAGCGGCGTGCTCAAGGTCGAGCGCTCCGACTCGTCGATGGGTTCCGCCGGCTACAGCATGACGGCCGTGAAGGTCGAGCCATATACCGCGCCCGATAATGGCTGAGCACGGCCTGGCCACTTATGCACAGATTTTGGGTACAAGCCTGTGGATATGGTTTTGAAAAACCACCTAAACCATTGAAATAAAAAGAAATTCCATTGCCGTTGCATTGTGGAGCATGCAACGGCGGCGCCTCCCTCAAGCTCCCACTCCGCAATCGCATGCGCCAGCCGCAATCCCTTTTCCGGCAAGGCTTTCTGCTCATCGCCGAGAACTGGTGGACAAGTTCTCCACAAGCTCTCCGTCCCCCACTGGAATACGGCTTATCCCCAAGGCGCCGCTTGTGCACAAGCGGCGCGCTTATCCACACATTTTGGTGGCAAGCCTGTGGAAAACCCTTGGGCAAGCAGGCTAAGCCATTGATCTGAAAGACATTTCCATTTCCGTAGCAAAGCGCGGCAAAACCGTGCCCTGCGCTGCCGCCCGACCGGCCCGCGAAGATATCCACACTTTTTGGGAGTAAGCCTGTGGAAAAGATTTTGACAAGCGACTCAAGTCATTGAAAAGAAAAGGTATTCCATTTCCGGTGCAACTTTGTGCCAAGGCCGGGCAATGCGGAGAAAGGGAGGGAAAACAGGCAGAGGGATCGGAGCGTCACCCGCCCACAGCCCACGACAAGACCGTGGACGGGTGTGGACGCACCCCGCGCCGCGTGACCGGATCAGGCTTGCGCCTGCCGGGAAGGGAGGATCGCGGCTTCCAATACGTGTGCGTACTGCCGGGTTACAACGCCACTTCCGGCATTGGCGTGAAGCGCTAACAGCAGAAATCGAATCCGGTGGCGGGTAGAACAACCCGCAGAAAAAAATAGCCTGCGATGCGCTCGCATCGCAGGCGAAACATCTGCAACAGGTACAGAGGAGACGGACTGGAGTGTAGCGGCGGCTTGTGACATGGAAATGACATCGCGCCGCGGTGAAACCGGGTGCGATTATTTTTTGCCGCCGCGGCGGCATGTCATGCTGCCGTAACACATACCGGTTATCGTGGCGTCTCTAGTGCGGTACATGCAACCGATATGCATGATCGCATGGTGTGTTGGACACTCGTCCAGCACACCCTCCTCCGGAGGCCTGCCCTCCACACCCGATATCTCCCCAGGTTTTCAGGCAACGCTTACCAGACGCCGTCGACGGCCACCGGATTGAGCTTGATGCGCGAGACTTCGCCATCGCCGCCTTGCAGCGCCAGGTTGTCCGGCATCGCCTTGGGCGGCTTGCGGTACCACTCCAGGCACACTTGCGACAAGTTGGTCAGCGCTTTCTTGGCCATGAACTGCTGCAGCAGCTCGCGCGTCAGTTCCAGGTTGGAGGACAGGAAGAAATCGCCCGGCGCCGCCAGCGCGGTCGCCGATGCGCTCATGCGTCCCAGGTCCTTCTGGAACATGCGGCGCGGCACCGGTACCGCATGGCCTGCCGCGGCGAGCAGTTCCTGGAATACCGGCGCCATGAAATCGATTGCGTAGCCATCGCATTGCACCCAGGCGTGGAATGCGTCATGGTTGCTCGAGACGGCCCGGGCGTCGTCGTCCAGCACGCCGAAGGACAGCGCGCCGCCGCCCTCCTGGTTGATCAGGTAGAACGCCGCGCCTGCGACCGGAAACGCATTGCGTTTATAGAACTTCTTGAGCACTTGTGCCGCGGTGACGCTGAAGAAAAAACTGGCGGCCGGAATATCCGCCTCGACGCTTTGCAGCACGGAATGCACGACGCGGAAGATACGCTGATAGTCGGCCAACGGGATCAGCGGGCGCAGGTTCTGCGCGGAAGGATGTGAGTTTTGCATGCCGCTATTTTCTCACGGAAAAGAACGGGCAAGCCGCTGGCTGCCCCCGGGAGTGCGACTGCACACTCCCGCTGCGTGACGCGCCTTGGTACTGCCATGCAGCTTCACGACTTGCCGTTCCACCCTCAAGACACTGCTTTACTGCAACTGCACTTGCTCACCCGTGCTACTGACTGCGGGTACTGCCACTACACTTGCCACTTGCTGCTACTGCTGCCGCAAACATTGTTGCGGCATTCCCCCTCTGCTACTCCCCCCCTCAAGATTCTTCCTTATTCTGCCCCTGCAAAAAGCAGGAACAGTTCAGGGGATGATGTTGCGCGCAATGGCGCAACGACTGGCCGACATCCATCTCCGAAAACGCCCACATGGGATCGGCGCCGGCTTCCTGGAACAACAGGGAGGAAGCCGCCTGCTCCTCGCCGCGCTTGCCTGCATCCGCATCATCCAGCGCCATTTCCAGGCGGCCCCATTCGCGGTCGGCCGTCACGAACAGGTACATCAGCACGGTGCAAAACAGCAGGTAGCTGATGAACATCAGCGTGACCTCACCGGGTACGGTTTCAGCGATTGCATACATGACGGCCTCCCATCGACATTCATTCGCAAGAGATCCATATGGCAATCCGGCATTCGCACTTCGAAATCCGGAGATACGGACCGCGTTTCATTGATGTTCATGGTAGGCATTCCCCGCCCCGGCAACCATCGGGGAATTCCTGAATCTGCGCAGGGCGTATGGCATGCGCGCCACATAGGGAAAAACCTGAGAACGGGCGCGAAGAAGGAGCAAAAAAGAAAACCCGCCAGGCTTGCGCGTGGCGGGTTCAAACTCAATGTCCAAGTCCATGAGGTATTGAGGAGACGGGACAACTATATCGAAGCCGCCTGCCGCACGGAACGAAGCATTCGTCATGCGCTTATGCGCCGACGGCATAAGCGGCGGCAGCTTGACGGGAATTCAGCCCGGCCCGGCCGCCAGCCAGCGCTCCACCAGGCGGGTCCAATACGCGGCGCCGACCGGAATGTTCTCGTCGTTGAAATCATAGTGCGCGTTATGCAGCATCGGCTGTCCCTGGCCGTTCCCTACCCGCAGGAAGCAACCGGGGCGCTGTTGCAGGAAGTAGGCGAAATCCTCGCTGCCGGCAATCGGGCCGAACGGCGCGATCACATTCTCTTCGCCTACCAGCTCGACGGCCACGCTGCGCGCGAACTCGGTCTCGGCGTCGCTGTTGACCAGCACCGGATAGCCGCGCAGGTACTCGATCTCGGCGCGCGCGCCATAACTGCCGGCATGCGCCTCGGCCAGCGCGCGGATGCGCGTTTCCAGCAGTTCGCGCACTTCAGGCTTGAAGGAGCGCACGCTGAGTTCCATGGTCGCGTACTCCGGGATCACGTTGGAGGCGTTGCCGGCATGCAGCGCGCCGACGGTGACCACCGCCGTTTCCATCGGATCGACATTGCGCGAGACCACCGTCTGCAACGCCATCACCAGGCTGGCCGCCGCCACCACCGGATCGACCGACAGATGCGGGCGCGCCGCGTGGCTTCCCTTCCCGACGATCCTGATCTTGACCGTATCGCAGGCCGCCATGAACGGGCCGCTGCGAAACATGAAGGTGCCGGCCGCCACGCCCGGATGGTTGTGGATGCCGAACACCGCATCGCAGGGAAAGCGTTCGAACAGGCGGTCTTCCAGCATCTTCTGGGCGCCGCTGTCGAAACCCGCCTCCTCGGCCGGCTGGAAAATCAGGTGCAGCGTGCCGTCGAAATTGCGCGTGCGCGCCAGATGGCGCGCCGCCCCCAGCAGCATGGCGGTATGGCCGTCGTGGCCGCAGGCATGCATGGCGCCGTGGTGGCGGCTGGCATACGCAAGTCCCGTCTGTTCGACGATGGGCAAGGCATCCATGTCCGCCCGCAAGCCGATGCTGCGCGGGCTCGCGCCCACGCGCAGCGTGCCCACCAGGCCGTTGCCGCCGATGTTGCGCGTGACCGCGTAACCCCACTCTTCCAGCCGCGCCGCCACCAGCGCCGCGGTATCCGCCTCCTGGAAGGAAAGTTCGGGATGCTGGTGCAGATGGCGGCGGATGCCGACGATGTCTTCCCTGATGTCGTCCAGGTCATCGACCCGGCAATAGGCCTTGGTGGCAGTGGCGTCAGTCAATCTCATTCTCCGATGAATACAAAGGCAACAAAGACAAAGTCATGCTGCCGCGCGGCGCGCCATGACTTGCGTGCCTTGCTCCGCCAGATCCCAGAACAGCCCCGCCATCACCTGCAGCGACTCGCGCGATACGCTGGCCAGTATATGCTCGTTGGGCGCGTGCTGCGAGCAGGCCGGATAGGAGTGCGGCACCCACAGCGTAGGCAGGCCCAACGTCTCGGAGAACACGTCGTTGGGCAGCGAGCCGCCCAGGTTGGGCAACAGCGTCGGCTTCTTGCCGCTGGTCTCCTGCATCGAGGCCAGGCCCCAGCGCACCCATTCGTCGTCCGGATCCAGCCGCGTGGCGGCGAACTGCACGCCCGACAGCGTCACCTCGACGTCGTCGTAGCCGTGCGCATCGAGATGGGCGCGGATGTTGGCGATGAAGTTGCCGTCATCGCTGCCGACCACGAAGCGGATCTGGCAATGCGCGCTGGCGTGGCCGGGAATGGCGTTGACCGGTGCTTCCGGATTGCCGGTCTTGAAGGCCAGCACTTCCAGCGTGTTCCAGCCGAACACGCGCTCGGCCGGCGTCAGGCCGGGTTCGCCCCACTCAGCGTCGACCTCGGGATCGGTCGCCCCGCCGCCCACCTTCACATCGGCCAGCGCGTCGCGCACGCTTTGCGGCAGCGAAGCCGGCAGCAGGCTGGGCACGCGGATGCGGCCGCGGCCGTCGACCAGGCAGGCGATCGCATTGGCCAGGCGCACGCCGGGATTGCGCAGCAGCCCGCCCCAGTTGCCGGAATGGTGGCCGCCGTCGCGCAGGTTGATCTTGAGATCGAAATTGCAGCCGCCGCGCGAGCCGAGGAACATGGTCGGCGTCGGCGCGTTCACGCGCGGGCCGTCGGAGGCGATGAAGACGTCCGACTTCAAGCGTTGCGCATACTGCTTGCACACCGCGTTCAGGCCGGGCGATCCGGTCTCTTCGCCCATCTCCAGGATCAGCTTGACGTTGTAGCCGAGCTTGCCGCCGCGCGCCTTGATCACCTGCTCCAGCGCCACCAGGTTGATCGTATGCTGGGCCTTGTTGTCGGCGGTGCCGCGGCCGTACCAGCGGTCGCCGTCGACCACGATCCGCCACGGCGAGAGACCCTCGCGCCATTGCTTGTCGTAGCCGCGCACCACGTCGCCGTGGCCGTAGGTCAGCAGCGTGAAGGCAGCGCCCTGTTCCATGCGCTCGGCGATCAGGAAGGGACTACCGCCGGGCAGCGGGTTCTCGATGATTTCGCTGGTGAAACCCAGGCCGGCCAGATAAGGAGCGATTTCCTGCGTCAGGTAGTCGTACAGGATCGGGCGGCTGGCCGGCTCCTGGCTCTCGGTGCGGATGGCCACGCGGCGCTGCATCGTCTCCATGAAGCGTCCGTCGTCGAAATAGGCCTCTACGCCGGCGATGGCTTGTGCTCTGCTCATGCTGCTTCTCCTCTGTTCAAACGCGTTTCGTCAAAAATCGGAATGCGACCGCCCCTGCCGGCTTCGGCGTCCCTGCTTCATCGGGGCGGGTCTTACGGGTCTTACGTGCCGTACTTCATGCCGCAGCCAGCTCCGGCAACCCGCGCCCCGGCTCGGGCGTGAGCGCCGAAGCCAGCAGCATGCGGGTATAGGGATGCTGGGGATCGCTGAAAATCTTCTCGCGCGACTGCAGCTCGACGATGCTGCCCTTGTTCATCACCGCCACCCGGTCCACCAGGTGCTCCACCACGCCCAGGTCGTGGCTGATGAACAGGTAGGTCAGGCCGAATTCGGCCTTCAGGTCCAGCAGCAGGTTCAGGATCTGCGCCTGCACCGACACGTCCAGCGCCGAGGTCGGCTCGTCGCAGATCAGGACGTCGGGACGCAGGATCAGCGCCCGTGCGATCGCCACGCGCTGGCGCTGGCCGCCGGAAAGCTGGTTCGGATACTGGCCGTAGGTGCGCTCGGGCATGCCGACCAGGTCGAGGATCTGGCGCACCATCCGGTCGCGCTCGGCGGCGTTGCCGATGCGGTGGATCTGCAGCGGCAGGCCGACGATCTCGGCCACGGTCTTGCGCGGGTTCAGCGAGGAATACGGATCCTGGAAGATCGGCTGGATATGGCGCGCATGTTCCTTGCGCTGGCCGGGGTCGACCTCGCGGCCGTTGAACAGCACATTGCCCGAACTGGGCTCCAGCAGGCCCAGCAGCATCTTGGCCAGCGTGCTCTTGCCGCAGCCGGACTCGCCCACCAGGCCCAGCGTCTCGCCGCGGTACAGGCGCAGCGAAACGTCGTTGACCGCGCGGATCTCTCCCGGCTCCCGGAACATGCCGCGCTTGAGGCGATACACCTTGGACAGCGTGCACAGTTCCAGCGCGATGTCCCCCTGTGGCGCTTCAGGCGGCGCCAGCCGCAGTTTTTCCATATCGTCCATGTTCATGCCAACGCCTCCATGCGTTCGGTGAGCGGCGCTGCATCCAGCTTGTGGCAGCGGGCCAGATGCGGGCCGGCGGCGCCGCCCCGGTCGGCCATCGGCGGCTCGGCCTCGCACCCCTCGTCGGCCAGCGCGCAGCGGTTGCGGAAGGCGCAGCCGGAAACCTTGCCGACCAGGCTGGGCACCACGCCCGGAATGGCCTGCAGGCGGCTTCCCGGCAAGGTCTTGCCGCGCACCGGGATGCAGTTGAGCAAGCCGCGCGTATAGGGATGGCGCGGCGCGGCGAACAATTGGCCGACATCGGCGGTTTCCACCACCTGCCCGGCATACATCACCGCCACACGGTCGGCGATGCGCGAGACCACGCCCAAGTCATGGGTGATGAAGATGACGGCGGTGCCGAACTCCCGCTGCAGCTCGCGGATCATGCGCAGGATCTGCGCCTGGATGGTGACGTCCAGCGCGGTGGTCGGCTCGTCGGCGATGATCAGGTCGGGGCCGCACATGAGCGACATGGCGATCATCACGCGCTGGCGCAGGCCGCCGGAGAGCTGGTGCGGATACTGGCGCAACCGGTCCTCGGCATTGGCGATGCCGGTGCGGTGCAGCAGGTAGATGGCCCGCTCGCGTGCCTCGGCGCGGGTCACGCCGGGCTGCTGCAGCATCGCCTCGCACAATTGGTTGCCCAGCGTGTAGGCGGGATTGAGCGAAGTCATCGGCTCCTGGAAAATCATCGACATGCGCGTGCCACGCAGCCGCATCAACTGCTTCTCGGACATGCCGTTGAGATCGGCGCCATCGAACAGGATATGGTCGGCGCCGCACTTCGCCTTGCGCGGCAACAGGCCCATCAGCGCCAGCGACGTCATCGACTTGCCGCAGCCGGACTCGCCCACCAGGCACAGCATCTCGCCGCGCCTGACCTGGAAGTCGATGCCGCGCACCGCATGCAGCATACCGTTGTCGGTGGGCAGGTCCACCTTCAGGTTTTTCACATCGAGCAGTACGCTCATGGTGCTCTCCTCGTTTCGCTCAGTTGCGGCCATCGGGCGCATTGACGTCGCGGATGCCGTCGCCCACCAGGTTGATGGCCAGCACCAGCACCGCCAGCGCCAGGCCCGGGATGACGATCACCCAGGGCTTGAAAAACATGTAGGACTTGCCTTCGGACACCATCAGCCCCCACGACGGCGTCGGCGGCTGCACGCCCAGGCCGAGGAAGGACAGCGTGGCCTCCAGCAGGATCGCGTGGGCCATCTCCAGCGTCGCCACCACGATCAGCGCGCCCATGATGTTGGGCAGGATCTCGCGCACCAGGATGTAGGGCGTGGAGGCGCCGATGGACTTGGCGGCGGCGATGAATTCGGCGTCGCGGATCTGCTGCGTGGCCGAGCGCGTCACCACGGCGAAGCGGTCCCACAGCAACAGCCCCAGCAGCACGATCACCACATTGAGCGAACCGCCCACCAGCGAAGCCATCGCCAGCGCCACCAGCACCACCGGCATGGCCAGGCGGGTGGTGATCAGGTAGCTGATGACGGCGTCGGTGCGCCCGCCGAAGTAGCCGGCCAGCACGCCCAGCGTGGTGCCGATCAGGCCCGAGATGAGCGCGGCGGCGAGGCCGATGGTCAGCGACACGCGGGCGCCGTAGATCAGGCGCGAGAGATAGTCGCGCCCCAGCTTGTCGGTGCCGAGGATGTGTTCCCAACTGCCCTGGGCGTTCCACACCGGCGGGATCAGGCGCGCCGAGACGTCCTGGTTGAACGGGTCGTGCGGCGCCAGGAGCGGCGCGAAAATCGCCGCCAGCACGATCAGCGCCAGCACGGCCGAACCCAGCACCAGGCCGCGGTGGCCGAGCAGGCGGTTGAGCTTGCGGCGCCAGGCCGGCGCCGGCTTGACGGCGACCTGCAGCAGCGCGCCCGGCTGCAAGGTAGGGGAAGTAAGGTTCATGTCTGTTCCCTGCGGATTAACGGGTACTTAACGGGTACGGATGCGCGGATCGAGCAGCGCATTGATGACGTCGGCCAGGAAGGTCAGGCCGATGTAGAACATGGCGATGATCAGCACCACCGCCTGCACCACCGGATAGTCGTTGCGCGAGATGGCGTCCCAGGCCAGCTGGCCCAGGCCCTGCATCGAATACACCGACTCGATCACCACCGAGCCGCCCAGCATGAAGCCCAGCTCCACCGCCGCCAGCGCCACTACCGGGATCACCGCGTTGCGCAGCGCGTGCTTGAACACCACCTTCGATTTCGACAGGCCCTTGGCGCGCGCGGTGCGGATGTAGTCCGAGCCCAGCACCTCCAGCATGCCGGCGCGGGTCAGGCGCATCATCGCCGGCATCGCGTAGTAGCCCAGCGCCACGGCCGGCAGGATGAAGTTCTGCCAGCTCTCGTTGCCCGCCACCGGCAGCCAGTGCAGCGTGACGGCGAACACCAGGATCAGCGTCAGGCCGAACCAGAAACTGGGCATGGCCTGCCCCACCACCGCCACCAGCAGCGCGGCGCGGTCCAGCCAGGTGTCGCGGTAGATGGCGGCCAGCACGCCCAGCGGAATGGCGGTCAGGATCGCCAGCAGCAAGGCGCTGCCGCCCAGCTTGAAGGTGATCGGCAGGCGCTCGGCGATCATCTCCATCACCGAACCCTGGAAGTAGAAGGAATTGCCGAAGTCCAGGCGCACGGCCTTGCCCAGCCACTCGAAGTATTGCGTGGCCACCGGACGGTCCAGCCCGAACTGCGTGCGCACCGCCTCCACCTGGGCCGCCGTGGCTTCGGGACCGGCGATCGAGACGGCGAGGTCGCCCGACATGTGCAGCAGCGAGAAGCTGACCACGGAAACCGTCAGCGCCACGCACAGGGCGATGGCCAGACGGCGCAGGATGTAGATCAACATGGCGGCCTTTCCTCTTTGGGTTGGCGGGGCGGCGGGTCAATGGCGCCGGGCAGTGCTTGCAAGTTGCGCGCCTGCCCGGCGCAGGCACATTATTTCCACGACGCCTCGTAGAAGCGCGGCAGCTCATCCGGATAACCCTGGAACTTCAGCTGCGCGTTGTACGCGTAGAAGGTCGAATACGAGAACATCGGCGCCACGTATGCCTGCCTGGAGATCAGCTCCTGCGCCTTGGTGTAGTTGGCCTTGCGCACCGCCGGGTCGATCGAGGTGTCGGCGGTCTGCAGGTACTTCTGCAGTTGCGGGTCCTTGGTGATGTCGTCGGCGCTGCCCTTGAAGTAGACGCCGGCGAAGGCCGAGGTGTCGTTCATCGAGAACGAGCCCCAGGAATAGAAGCTCATCGGCGTCTTGCCGGCGCGGTATTCGTTCTGCAGGGCCGCGAACTTCATGTAGTGCAGGCGGGCGCGGATGCCGACCTTGTGCAGGTCGCCGATGATGGCCTCGGCCACCTCGCGTTCGCGGTAGGCGTAGATGTCGGTGTCGAAGCCGTTGGGATAGCCGGCTTCGGCCAGCAGCTGCTTGGCCTTGGCCGGGTTGTAGTCGAACTTGATGGCGGCGTTGCCGTCGCAACCGAACTGGGTGCGGAAACAGGCGGTATAGACCGGCTGGCTGCCGCCGCGCATCAGGTTGTCGGCGTAGCCCTTGCGGTTGATCGCATGGTTGACCGCCTGGCGCACGCGCACATCCTTGAACGGCGAATTGGGCGCCGAGGTGCCGGTGGCGTCCAGCGTGATGAAACCGACGCGCATGGTCTCGCCGCTTTGCACCGTCAGCTTGGGATTGGCCTTGAGCGAATCGGCCTGGTCCGGCGGCACGCGCCAGATCCAGTCGATGGCGCCGGTCATCAGCTGGGCGGCGCGGGTCTCGGGGTCGGGGATCACCACGAACTTGATGTTGCCGATCGAAGGCTGGCCCTGCGGGCTGTCCTTGAAGTAGTTGGCGTTCTTGACCAGGGTCACGCCCTGCCCCGGCGTCACGCTGGTGACCTTGTACGGGCCGGTGCCGATCGGCGCCTTGGAAAAGCCTTCCAGGCCGACCTTCTTGAAATAGGCGGCGGGATAGATCGGCAGCGGGCCGGCCAGATACTCCAGCGCCGCCGGGAACGGTCCCTTCAAGTTCAGGCGTACCTTGTAGTCGCCCAGCTTCTCGGCGTTCTTGATCCAGTCGGTGTTCTGGCGCGTCACGGCCTTGGATTCGGACGACACGGCGTAGTTGAAGGTGAACACCACGTCGTCGGCGCTGAACTTGTCGCCGTTCTGGAATTGCACGCCCTGGCGCAGGTCCAGCACCAGCGCGGTGGGCGACTCCCACTTCCAGGCGGTGGCCAGTTGCGGCTTGTATTCGTTGGTCTTGGGATCGCGGTAGACCAGCGTGTCCCAGATCAGGTGGGCCAGGATGACGCCTTCACGCAGGTTGTTGTGGTACTGGCTGATGTTTTCGACCTCGCTGTCGGAAGCGTAGATCAGGGTGTCGTTGGCCTTGTTGGCCATGGCCGACCACGATGCCGCCGCGCCGGCGACCAGCAGCGCACAGCGTGACCAGCCCAGTACGGATTTCCTTAGTGCGTTCATTCCACCCCCTTCATCCGATAAGAGAAATTTGAAAAAACAGCGACGTCGAGGGCATACTAGGCCACGATTTAGCGATGCCGCAATAAGCAAATTTCTAAGCCTGCGTTGCCAAAAACAGATGGCAGAATTTGTGCACCACAATGTGATGCCGCCCTGAGAACCGGCATCGCAGCTGGGCTGCAAACTTGAAAGCAGGTGCAGCATTTTTTCCGGCGGCATGGCGGCATCGGCTGCACCAAAGGCGTGAAGCGCGCACCAAATAAATCGTTTGAATATTTTTCCCCGTGCCTTGGCCGGCGGGGGATCATCACAGCAGGCAAAGCCTGGAACGAGGTCGGAAATGAAATCGCAGCATCTGCAAGACACCGCCCTGCGCTACTTCCTGGAAGTGGTCCGCTGCGGCTCGATCAGCGAAGCCTCGCAACGGCTCAACGTGGCCAGTTCGGCCATCAGCCGCCAGATCAGCAGCCTTGAGGAAACCCTGGACACGGTGCTGTTCGAGCGCCGACCGCGCGGCATGGTGCTGTCGGCCGGCGGCGAGATGCTGGCCGCGCATGCGCGCAAGATGGCGCTGGAAGCCGACCGCGTGGTGGCCGACCTGCAGGCCTTGAAGGGATTGCGCAGCGGACGGGTGCGGCTGTCGGCCTCGGAAGGTTTCTCGATCGATTTCCTGCCGCGGCTGATCAACGCCTTCCAGAAGAAATACCCGGGCTTCGTGTTCCAGCTCTTCGTGGGCGCGCCGGCAGTGGTATCGCGCCAGGTGCGTGAGGGCAATGCCGATATCGGCCTGACCTTCTCGCGCCTGCCCGAGCCGGAGATCAAAGTGGTCCACCGCCAGCCCGGCCCGATCGCGCTGGTGATGCGCAACGAGCATCCGCTGGCGCGCTTCCGCCAGATCTCGCTGTCGCAGATCCGCCCCTATCCGATGGCCCTGCCCGATCCTACCACCACGCTGCGCCAACTGTTCGACATCGCCTGCAGCCGCCAGCAGGTGGTGATCGAACCGGTGATGACCAGCAACTACATCCAGTCCCTGCACAACTACGTGCTGGACAACGATGCGCTGTCGATCACCGGCGAGGTCACCGTGCGCTACCGTATCGCCAGCGGCGAACTGACCATGCGGCCGATCCGCGACTGTCCCGACGACGGGCGCTTCGTCGAGGTGCAGACGCTGGCCGGGCGCACGCTGCCGCGCAGCGTGGAAATCTTCCTCGAATACCTGGTGGCGGACTTGAGCAAGGACCTGTAGCCGCGCCGGCGGCTGGCAAGGGGCGCCCCTCGCCTCATTTCAGCGATCCGCAAACGCGTCCGTGGCCCGGATCAGCTTATCCAATATCCCCGGTTCGCTGTATGCATGGCCGGCGCGGTCGACCAGGTGCAGTTGCGCATCCGGCCAGGCACGGGCCAGCTCCCATGCCGACCGGGCCGGCGTGGCCAGGTCGTAGCGGCCCTGCACGATGACGCCGGGAATGCCCTTCAGGCGCGCCGCATTGGCCAGCAACCGTCCCTCTTCCATGAAGCCGCGATGGAAGAAGTAATGGTTCTCGATGCGCGCGAAGGCCAGCGCGAACAAGGCATCGTTGAAGGAGTCGATCATCTTTTCGTCGGCCACCAGCGTGATGGTGCTGGCCTCCCAACGGCTCCAGGCGCGCGCCGCTTCCAGCTTAGCGGCTTCATCGGCGCCGGTCAGGCGCTTGCGGTAAGCCGTCACCAGGTCGCCGCGTTCGGCCTCGGGGATCGGCGCCAGGAACTCGTCCCAGCGATCCGGCGCCATCCACGACGCGCCTTCCTGGTAGTACCAGTCCAGCTCCGCCTTGCGCAGCAGGAAGATGCCGCGCAACACCAGCTCCGTCACGCGTTCGGGATGCGTCTGGGCATAGGCCAGTGCCAGCGTACTGCCCCAGGAACCGCCGAACACCTGCCACTTGTCGATTTTGAGCATCTCGCGCAGGCGTTCGATATCGGCCACCAGGTCCCAGGTGGTATTGGCGTCCAGGTTGGCATGCGGCAGCGAGCGACCGCAGCCGCGCTGGTCGAACAGCACGATGCGGTATTTCTCCGGATTGAACAGGCGCCGGTGCGAGGGGCCGCTGCCGCCGCCGGGGCCTCCGTGCAGGAACACCACCGGCTTGCCGCGCGGGTTGCCGCATACCTCCCAGTACACGCGATGGCCGTCGCCCACGTCCAGCAAGCCCTTGTCGTAGGGTTCGATGGGCGGATAGAAGGTACGCAGCTCAGGAGTGGCGTCGGCGGACTGGGGCGCGGCTGAAGTCATTGGCAGTTCCTTATCGGGTTGATTGCAGTGGGACAGTATAGGTCTTGTCGACCGATCCTTCACTCAACCACGAGCTCGGTATTGTTCTTCACCTCGTTCAACACGAAGAAGGAACGCAACTGGCGCACGCCCGGCAGGCGCAGCAGGGTGTTGGCGTGCAGCCGGTTGAAGGCTTGCAGGTCCTTCACGCGCAGCTTGATCCAGTAGTCGAACTCCCCCGCCAGCAGCAGGCACTCCTGCACTGCGGCGATCTCGCGCACCGCCTTCTCGAATTCGGCGAAGCTCTCCGGCGTCGAGCGGTCCAGCACCACGCCCACCGTCACCAGCACCGGCAGGCCCAGCTTTTCCGGATCGAGGATGGCGCGCACGTCCTTCACGTAGCCCTCGTCCATCAGCCGTTTGGTGTGGTTCCAGCAGGCCGTGGCGCTCATGCCGACCTTCTTGGCCAGCTCGGCGTTGCCGATGCGGCCGTCCTTCTGCAGCGCCTTGAGGATGCGCTTGTCCATGCGATCGAGTGACATGATGATTCTTCCGATTAATGTTTATCTTAAGGATTTTTATTTTAAAAAATAAAAAACCATCGATTTAACCAACCAGATAATGGCATAAATTCGGAAACACCATTTAAACGGCCAAGCGTAAAGTTGATCCCGGCGATTCGATGCGGATCGGACCATTTTCCTGAACTGAACCTGAACCGGAGCAACCCATGCTGGCACTCGACAAACTCTTCCCGCGCAAGACGCTGGGCTTCTTTCCTTCCCCGATCCACAAGCTGGAACGCCTGTCGGCAATGCTGGGCACCGAAATCTGGGCCAAGCGCGACGACGTCTCCTCCGGCCTGGCCTTCGGCGGCAACAAGATCCGCAAGCTGGAATGGCTGGTGGCCGACGCGCTGGCCAAGGGCTGCGACACGCTGGTCTCGATCGGCAACATCCAGTCCAACCACACGCGCCAGGTATGCGCCGCCGCCGCCGCGGTCGGCATGAAGTCGTACACCGTGCAGGAAACCTGGCTGGAATGGGACGACCCGGTCTACGACAAGGTCGGCAACATCCTCTTGACCCGCATCATGGGCGGCAATCCGATCATGGGCGGCTACGGCTACTCGACCACAGAGAAAGACACCTGGGCCCAGGCGCTGGAAGATGTGCGCAAGAAAGGCGGCAAGCCCTACCCCATCCCCGCCGGCGCCTCCGACCATCCGCTGGGCGGCCTGGGCTACGCCAACTTCGCCGACGAAGTGGCGATGCAGGAACAGCAACTGGGCATCTTCTTCGACAACATCGTGGTGGCGACCTGCACCGGCTCCACGCAAGCCGGCATGGTGGTCGGCTTCGCCGCGCAGGAAAAGCGCCGCCGCGTGATCGGCATCGACACCGCCGACGACGAGGCGATGACCCGCCGCGCCGTCACCAAGATCGCCAACGACACCTGCGAGCTGATCGCCTCCAAGGGCGGCAAGAAGGTGGTGCTGAAAGACGCCGACATCGAGATCATCCCCGACTACAGCGGCCCGGCCTACGGCCTGCCCAGCGAGCAGACCATCGCCGCCATCCGCACCGCCGCCGAAATGGAAGCGATGCTGACCGACCCGGTGTACGAAGGCAAATCCATCGACGGCCTGATCGACATGGCCAAGAAGGGCCACTTCAAGGGCCAGCGCGTGCTGTATGCCCACCTCGGCGGCGCGCCGGCGCTCAATGCCTACTACAAGGCCTTCGAGGATCCGGAAAACCTGACCAAGCTGGCGCGCGAAGCGCGCTACAAGGAATAAGCGGCGAACAAGGTCTGCAAAACAAAAGCGGCACGCAATCTTGCGTGCCGCTTTTTTTATCTTCAGAGACTTGGGATTTGGATACGCCGCTCAGGACAGGACATCGATACCGTGCTTGCGCACCGCATTGAGCAAGGTGCGCGCCATGCCGCTTGGTTGCTTGGCGCCGGATTCCCATTGCTTCACGGTCGACTCGCTGGTGCCAAGGTAACGGGCGAATACCGTCTGGCTCAGCCGGTTCTGGTGACGGATGGCACGCACATCCTCCGCACTGAGCATGACTTCCGACAAACACATCTGGTCAAAATGCCGCATGGTCAGCACATCAAGCACGCCTGCCTCATGCAGATCCCGCGCCGCGCTATGCACCGCTTCCAACGCAGGGCTTTGGGCGTGAGGCCGTTTGCGCCTCACGACATATGCACCAGCCAATTGCCTGACCGCACGTTGTCCGGAGCTCGCTTTAAGCTTCTTGCCGGAGTCTTCGGCCGCCAAGCGGCTTTTGTTTTTTCTTTCAATCATGTTTCACCTCCACCAATGTCCCCTGCCTCACCAGCCGGCTCAAACAGTGTTCGTCGAACTTCGCGTATTGATCGGCAAGGCTGCGGAAAGCTTGCAGCTCATTGCGCCGGATATTCGCCATATCGCTCTTGGCGAACAGGAACACAAAGAAAAAATGCCCGCCACTACACGCAAGCACGATGGCCCTGTCGGCATTCTGGCTGAGGCGCTTCTTCCACACCCCGCCCCCCAGATCATCGGCCTGTCCCTTCAGCAACTGGTTAATCGCCATCTGCGGCTCGCCATCGGCAATGCCAAAGCGGCGAGCCTCGCGTGCAAACCATCGGGTCTTGAAAATTCGGCGGACATCGTCATCCTCCGTAGACCGGGACAAGAATTTCGACATTTCAAATCAGTTCACTGAGTGTACCACTTCAGTTTTGCAAAAAAGAACAAGGCTGAAAACATAGCGGTTTCTCGCGGCAAAAATGCCACATCGTTGCCGATCGCACTGACATTTCCATCAACTTCGATTCCCCCTCGCTTGATCAGCATCAAAGCTCCGCCCCCGCTTCACGCGTACCTTTCGGGCATCTTCACTCGTCAGGTAGAAACCGTGAAAAAACTCGTGACCATCGCTGCCGCCGCTGCGGCTTTCGCTTCCACCTTTGCCGCTCCCGCCGCCTTCGCCCAGGAAGCGCAAAGCCCCTGGCTGGTGCGCGTGCGCGCCGTCAACATCAGCCCCGAGAACAAGTCCGACCCGGTCGCCGGCGTGACCACCCAATCGGATCAACTGACCGTCAGTTCCAAGACCATTCCGGAATTGGACATCAGCTACTTCTTCACCCCGAACATCGCGGCTGAGCTGATCCTGACCTATCCGCAAAAACACGACGTGCGCCTCTCCGGCCAGAACATCGGCAGCTTCAAGCAACTGCCGCCGACCCTGCTGCTGCAATACCACTTCACGCCGGAATCGCGCTTTTCACCTTATGTCGGCGCCGGCATCAACTACACCCGCATTTCCAACACGAACGTGCTGGGCGGCGCGGCCGAGCTGGACAACCACAGCTTCGGCGGCGCCCTGCAGGCCGGCCTGGACATCAAGATCGACAAGCACTGGCTGGTCAACTTCGACCTCAAGAAAGTCCAGATTCGCAGCGACGTGAAGATCGGCGGCGCCAAGGTCAGCAGCGTCAGGATCGATCCCTGGCTGTTCGGCGTCGGCATCGGGTACCGCTTCTAAGCGCCATTCCCGAACGCACACCGCAAGAAGAGGTTCCCTCACATGCCGCCAACTTCGCACACCTCGCCGGTCGCCCCCGGCGCGCCGATGCCACACCGCAAGGTCATCCGCTCGTGGGTGGTTCCGATCAGCCAGCGCAACACCGCCGTGGCGCTGCTGCTGTCGGCCATCGACTACTGCCTGTTCGGCCTCGGGCTGGCAGCCATCGTCTGGATGCCATGGATGATCGGCAAGATCCTGCTGGGCATGGCCACCGGCTTCGTCATCGGCCGCCTGTTCATCCTCGGCCACGATGCCTGCCACCAGAGCTTCACGCCCCATCGCAGGCTCAATACCTGGCTGGGCCGCATTCTCTTCATTCCGTCGCTCACGCCCTACAGCCTGTGGGCGATCGGCCATAACGTGGTGCACCACGGCTACACCAACCTGAAGGGGTTCGATTTCGTCTGGCAGCCACGCAGCCTCGAGGAATTCCGCGCCCTGCCGCGCTGGCGCCGGCAGCTGGAACGCATCTACCGCAGCGGCTGGGCGCCCGGCCTGTACTACATGGTGGATATGTGGTGGAAGCGCATGTACTTCCCCTCGAAGCGGCAGATGCCCACCCGCCGCGCAGAATTCATGTGGGACGGCGTGCTGGTCAGCCTCGCGGCCGCAGCCTGGATCGCCATGCTGGCCTGGGCCGCGCAAGCCACCGGCCAGTCGTTCTGGGGCCTGTTCGTCGCCGGCTTCGCGGTCCCCATCCTGTTCTGGAAAGCGATGATGGGTTTCGTGGTCTATGTACACCACACGCACACCGCGGTGGCGTGGTACCAGGACAAGGCCACCTGGGCCGCGGCCCAGCCCTTCGTCTCCACCACCGTGCACCTGACCTTCGGCCGCTGGTGGGGCGCGGCGCTGCACCACATCATGGAACACACCGCGCACCACGTCGACATGAGCGTGCCGCTGTACCGCCTGAAGCAGGCGCAGAAGAAACTGGAAACCATGCTGCCCGGCCGCATCGTGATCCAGAAGTTCTCCTGGCGCTGGTACTTCGATACCGCGCGCCGCTGCAAGCTGTACGACTTCAACCGCCTGTGCTGGACCGATTTCCGCGGCCGCCCCACCAGCAAGCCGCTTCCCATGCCGGAAACCGCAAGCCCAGGCTGAACCGTTCCGGCATTTCGCTCCCAATAACAAGACGGCCGCATGGAAGGGCAATCGCGGATCCCCGGTAAACCCGCGATACCGCCCAACTATCCCCATCAAGGCCGCCCCTCTCCCTTCCCTTTTCCCGCAGCCTTTCCCGATTACTTTCCGCTTGCTTGATCTGGGACAAGAAATACCGTCTGATTTCGCCATGGCGCCGATACACGGCTGCCCTGCAGACTTAGAATGGGGCCATCACAGATTGCCACATCTTCGCCGGGACATCGTATGAACCAGTCTTGCCACTCCACCCTCAACGCCGCCGCGCCGCTGCACCAGGCATCGCCCCTGGCCGCCGCGCGCGAAGCCGCCAGCAGCTCAGCCCTGCGCAGTTGCACCGCCTGCGGCATGCACCAGCTGTGCCTGCCGATGGGCCTGGACGAGGCCGACATGAAGCGGCTGGACAAGATCATCGGCCGCCGCAAGGTGGCGCGGGACGACTTCCTGTACCGCATCGGCGACCGCTTCACGGCCCTCTACGCGGTGCGCGTGGGCCACTTCAAGACCTACCAGGAAAACCTCGACGGCGACCGCCAGATCACCGGCTTCCAGATGCCCGGGGAATTGCTGGGCATGGACGCCATCAGCACCGAACGCCACCAGTGCGACGCCGTGGCCCTGCAAGACAGCGAAGTGTGCGAGATCCCGTTCGCGCGCCTGGAGCAGCTGTTCGGCCAGATCCCGCACCTGCTGCGCCATTTCCACCGCATCATGAGCCATGAGATCACCAGCGAGCAGAACGTCATCATGCTGCTGGGGAACATGCGCGCCGAACAGCGCTTCGCGGCCTTTCTGATCAACCTGTCCTCGCGCTACGCGGCGCGCGGCTATTCGTCGACCCGCTTCCAATTGCGCATGACGCGCCAGGATGTGGGCAACTACCTGGGCCTGACCATCGAAAGCATCAGCCGCCTGATCTCCAAGTTCCGCAAGCAGGGTCTGCTGGCGGTGGAACAGCGCGATGTGGAAGTGATCGACCTGCCGGCGCTGAAAAAGCTGGCCGCGGGCGTCGACGCCTGCACCCCGCCGGGCGCCCGCGCGGCAAGCTGAGCCGGTCCGCAACGATTCACGCCAGACGGCGCGCCCGCCCCGGCGGGGCCGATTGCGTCAGCCGCACGGCCAGCAGGCCGGATGCGGCGAAACTTCCCCAAAAGCAAAAGAACCCTATCGTGTAGGCGCCCAGCGCGTCCCACTCGCGGTGACCCGCGGCGACCGCCAGGTCGGCCGGATCGAACAGGGAAAAGAACATGCCTTCGGCCGCGGTGGCCATGAGAAATGCCACCCAGCCGACGATGGCGTAATTGCGTAGCTTCCTGCGCATTGCCTTCTCCTTTGCGTTTTGCCTGCATCCGTGCCCGGGATGCGTACCGGTCTTGCCGCCGGCTGGGATTGAAACGTTTGCCGCGCTGCCCCTATTCCGCCGGCGCATAAGCCTGCGCGCTCATTTCCAGTTCACGCTGCTGCGGCCAGGCCCAGTTGCCGTGCAGGCGCCAGGCATGGCTGCCGTCTTCGGCCACCAGGCGCCAGCGGGCCTGCTCCAGTTCATCCAGCGGTACGGCAAAGCTGCCGTCTGCCGCCGGCCTGGCGAGCAGCGCGCGGTCGCGGGCAGGCTGGGTCGGGTGCGCCAGGTTCAGATAGAGTATGCCGCCCTGCGCCGGTTTCTCCGCCATTTGCAGGCGGCCGCGCAGCATCCCCGCCGCCGGGTCGTAGGCCAGGCGGATATCGGCGCCCAGGCGCCAGGCTTCGCGGTCGCGCCGCAAATCCTTGTTGATGGCCTTGCCCTGCTTGTAGTAATCATCGGCCACCAGCGCGTCGCCATGCCTCACCGCCAGCCAGGCGGTGAACAGGCCGGCCACCACCACCACGGCCGGCCCCGCCATCAGCAGCCAGGGCCAGCGGTGGCGGTACCAGGGAATGGCGGCGGCGGACAAGGTCTGGGCGTTCGGATACATGGTCGGTCTTCCTTCAAAAAATGGTCAGCGGCGCGGCACGATGAATACCGCCTTTTCGCTCACATGCAGCGCCGGATCGTCTTCCGCCTGCAATTCGAAATAGATCTTGTTGGAGCCGCTCTCGCCGGCCCCGTGCGGAGCCCGCACCCGCACCGGCACCGACAGGGTCTGGGTGGCGGCCATGTCGATCACGTCGGACGGCGCCACCGTCAACCCGGCGATGCCGCTGGCGGCAATGCGGTAACGATGGCCACGCTCGTCGGTGTTGATGACTTGCAGGCGGTATACGTTCTCGATGATGCCGTCTTCCACTTCGCGCCCCATCGAGCCGCGGTCGCGGATCACGTCCAGCTTGAGCGGCATGCGCACCCACAACGAAGCGCAGAACAGCCCCGCCACCGCCGCCAGGATCGCGCTGTAGGCCAGGATGCGCGGGCGCAGCAGCCGGCGCCTGATGGCCGCGGCCGGCAAGCCCTGCTCCACGGCGTTCTCGGTGGAATAGCGGATCAGCCCGCGCGGGCGCCCGATCTTGTCCATCACGCTGTCGCAGGCATCGACGCAGGCGGCGCAGCCGATGCACATGTACTGCAGGCCCTGGCGGATGTCGATGCCGGTCGGGCATACCTGCACGCACATCGTGCAATCGATGCAATCGCCGGCGCTGGAAGCCTTGGCTGCCTTGGCTGCCTTGGCCGCATTGGATTGCCGCATGCGCGGCTCGCCGCGGCGCGCGTCATAGGTGACGATGAGCGAATCGCGGTCGAACATGGCGCTCTGGAAGCGCGCATAGGGGCACATGTACTTGCACACCTGCTCGCGCATCCAGCCGGCATTACCGTAGGTGGCGAAGCCGTAGAACAGGATCCAGAAGATCTCCCAGGGGCCGAAGGCAAAGGCCGCCAGTTCGGGCAGCAGCGCGCGCATGGGCGAAAAATAGCCGACGAAGCTGATGCCGGTCCACAGCGCCACCGCGCCCCAGGCCGCATGCTTGGCCGACTTGCGCCACAGTTTGTCCAGCGACCACGGCTGGCGGTCCAGGCGCATGCGGGCGCTGCGCGAGCCTTCGATGTGGCGTTCTATCCACATGAAGATTTCGGTGTAGACCGTCTGCGGGCAGGCATAGCCGCACCAGACCCGCCCCGCCACGGCGGTAAACAGGAACAGGCCGAAGGCGCAGATGATCAGCAGCGCCGCCAGCCAGATGAAATCCTGCGGCCACAGCACCAGGCCGAACAGGTAGAACTTGCGCGCAGCCAGGTCGAACAGCACCGCCTGGCGGCCGTTCCAGTTCACCCAGGGCAAGCCGTAGAACACCAGTTGCGTCAGGAACACGCACAGCCAGCGCAGGCTGGCGAAGCGCCCCTTGATCTCGCGCGGGTAGATCTCTTCGCGCGCCTGGTACATGCGGATGACGGCGAACTCGTCCTTGCGCGGCTTGCCTCCGGACGGAGGTTCGGCATCCGTGCCTTGCCTGGTTTTCATCGCAGCTTCTTTCATGGTCTTGCCCGATCTGCCTTCAGTTCGCACGCGGCCATCCCGGCTTTCGCCAGGACGACGGCGCGGCATTACTTCGCCGCCGCATTGCTCGGCCGGTTCGACAAGCTCCACACATACGCCGCCAGCACATGCACCTTGGGTTCGCCAAGGAACTCGCCGAAGGCCGGCATGGTGTTGTCGCGGCCCTTGGTGATGGTTTCCTTGATGGTGTCGATGCTGCCGCCGTAAAGCCAGATCTTGTCCGACAGGTTGGGCGCGCCGAGCGCCTGGTTGCCCTTGCCGCCGGCGCCGTGGCAAGCCATGCAGGCGCCGAACCTGGACTTGCCGAGTTCGGCCTTGATCGGGTCATGGGTGGAGTCCGACAGGCTCAGCACGTAGTTGGCGACGTTGTCGACATCCTTGTCCGAACCCAGCGCGGCGCCCATCGGCGGCATGACGCCGTGGCGGCCCTTCATGATGGTTTCCTTGATGGTCTCGGGCGCGCCGCCGTGCAGCCAGTCGTCGTCGGTCAGGTTGGGAAAGCCCTTGTTGCCGCGCGCGTCGGAGCCGTGGCATTGCGCGCAGTAGGTCAGGAACAGGCGCTCGCCGATGGCATGGGCCTGCGGATCGGCGGCGACCTGCTTCAGGTCCTGCTTCAGGTAATTGTCGAACAGCGGGCCGTACTTGGCGTTGGCCGCGCGCACATCGTCGTCGTGCTCGGCGGTCGACTTCCAGCCCAGCGTGCCGGCGAAGTTGCCCAGGCCGGGATACACCACCAGGTAGCCGACCGAAAAGACGATGGTCAGGTAGAACAGCCACATCCACCAGCGCGGCAGCGGGTTGTTCAATTCGGTCAGGTCTTCATCCCAGACGTGGCCGGTGGTGGCGCCGGCGCCGGGCTGCTCGCCCTTCTTGACCTTCCAGGTCGATTGCTGCCACAGCAGCAAGGCGCAGCCGATGATGCCCAGCACCGTCAGCACGACGATCCAGATGTTCCAGAAACCGCTGGTGAAATCAGCCATGGCGCGCCTCCCCATCCTGCTCGGCCGGGGCCGGCTGGCCGATGTCGCCATCGGCGAACGGCAGCATCGCCGCCTGGTTGAAATCGGCCGGCTTGTGGCTGACGTAGGTCCACCAGATGATGCCGGCAAAGGTGACGAAGCTGGCCAGCGTGATCAGGCTGCGCGCGTCAGTCAGGAAATCGATGTCCATGTTCTTATCTCTCCGCCTTGATCAGTACGCCCAGTTCCTGCAGGTAGGCGATCAGCGCATCCTGCTCGGTCTTGCCGGCCAGCGCGGCCGGGGCTTGCTTGATCTCTTCTTCGGTGTAGGGGTCGCCCAGGCGCTGCAAGGCGCGCATGCGCGAGACGATGTCGTAGCGGTCCAGCCTGGTCTGCTCCAGCCACGGGTAGGCCGGCATGTTGGACTCCGGCACCATGTCGCGCGGATTGTGCAGGTGAGCACGGTGCCATTCGTCGCTGTAGCGGCCGCCCACGCGGGCCAGGTCGGGGCCGGTGCGCTTTGAGCCCCACTGGAACGGGCGGTCGTAGACCGACTCGCCGGCCACCGAATAGTGGCCGTAGCGCTCGGTTTCGGCGCGCAGTGGCCGGATCATCTGCGAGTGGCAGTTGTAGCAGCCTTCGCGGATGTAGATGTCGCGCCCGGCCAGGCGCAGCGCCGGATAGGGCGTTAGCCCGGCGATCGGCTCGGTGGTCGATTTCTGGAAGAACAGCGGCACGATCTCGGCCAGCCCGCCGATGCTCACCACCAGCACCACCAGCCCGATCAGCAGCCAGGGATTCTTCTCGATCCATTCATGTGAAAACTTCATTCTTTCCCCCAATCAGTGCGCAGCGTTGGCCACGGCAGGAATCGGCGCGTGCGCCAGCTTGGCGCCCCACATGGTGCGCACCGTGTTGTAGGCCATGATCAGCATGCCGGACAGGTACATCAGCCCGCCGATGAGGCGGATCACGTAATACGGATAGGTGGCCTTGACGCTTTCCACGAAGGTGTAGGTGAGCGTGCCGTCGCTGTTGACCGCGCGCCACATCAGGCCTTGCATCACGCCGGCGATCCACATGGCGGCGATGTAGAGCACGATGCCGATGGTGGCGACCCAGAAGTGGATTTCCACCAGATCCTTGCGCCACATCTCGGTCTTGCCGGACAGCCGCGGGATCAGGTAGTACATCGAGCCCATGGTGATGAAGCCGACCCAGCCCAGGGCGCCGGAGTGGACGTGGCCGATGGTCCAATCGGTGTAGTGCGACAAGGCGTTGACGGTCTTGATGGCCATCATCGGGCCTTCGAAGGTGGCCATGCCGTAGAAGGACAGCGACACCACCAGGAACTTCAGGATAGGGTCGGTGCGCAACTGGTGCCAGGCGCCCGACAGCGTCATCATGCCGTTGATCATGCCGCCCCAGGACGGCGCCAGCAGGATCAGCGAGAACACCATGCCCAGCGACTGGGTCCAGTCGGGCAGCGCGGTGTAGTGCAGGTGGTGCGGGCCGGCCCACATGTAGGTGAAGATCAGCGCCCAGAAGTGCACGATCGACAGGCGGTACGAATACACAGGCTTGTTGACCTGCTTGGGGATGAAGTAATACATCATGCCCAGGAAGCCGGCCGTGAGGAAAAAGCCCACCGCGTTGTGGCCGTACCACCACTGGATCATCGCGTCCTGCGCGCCGCTGTAGGCCGAGTAGGACTTGGTCAGCGTGGCCGGCATGCTGATGCCGTTGACGATGTGCAGGAGCGCCACCGCGATGATGAAGGCGCCGTAGAACCAGTTGGCCACATAGATGTGCTGCACCCGGCGCTTGACGATGGTGCCGAAGAACACCACCGCGTAGGCCACCCACACCACGGCGATCAGGATGGTGATGGGCCATTCGAGTTCGGCGTATTCCTTGCCGCGGGTCAGGCCCATCGGCAACGTAATGGCAGCGGCCACGATCACGAGCTGCCAGCCCCAGAAAGTGAAGGCGGCCAGGAAGTCGGAAAACAGCCGCACCTGGCAGGTGCGCTGCACGACATAGTAGGACGTCGCCATCAGCGCGCTGCCGCCGAAGGCGAAGATCACCGCGTTGGTATGCAGGGGCCGCAGCCGGCCGAAGCTCAGCCAGGGAATCCCCATGTTCAGTTCGGGCCATGCCAGCTGGGCGGCGATGATCACCCCCACCAGCATCCCGACTACGCCCCACAGGATGGTCGCCACCGTAAACTGGCGCACCACCTTGTAGTTGTAGCTATTGTCTTTGCTCACGAAACTCTCCCCGCTATGTTGAGTACTTGTCCGCTGCCAGCTTACGGAGGGCGCCCCCGGCGGGCATTGACATGCATCAAAATGGGGAAAAACAAAGGGGGAAAAGGCGGGAACCCGGCTACCCTGCCGCCTGGTCATCGGCGGCGACCGGGCTGTCGTCGTCATGCAGGATCCGCAGCGCCGGCCCTTCCAGGTCGTCGAACTGACCGCCGTCGCTGGCGCGGAAGAAAACCCCGATCGCCAGGAACACCAGCACGGTGCTCAGCGGGATCAGCACATACAGCGCCTCCATCAGCGCGCTCCTTCCCATGCCGGCAGCGCTGCCGCGGCCGGGCCGGCCGGCTGCCGGCGCGCCCGGCTCAGGCGCAGGGCATTGCCCACCACCAGCAGCGAACTCAGGGACATCCCCACCGCCGACATCCAGGGATCGAGCCAGCCGAACGCCGCCGCGGGGATCGCCAGCAGGTTGTAGGCCGTGGCCCATGCCAGGTTCTGCCGCACCACGCGCATGGCGCGCGCGGCCGTCTGCGCGCAATCGGCCACCGCTTGCAGCCGGTCCGACATCACCACCGCGTCGGCGCTGGCCTGCGCCAGCGCGGCGCCGCGGCCCATGGCGAACGACACGTCGGCCGCGCGCAGCATGGCGGCATCGTTGATGCCGTCGCCGACGATAGCCACCACCGCCCCGCCCTGCTGCAGCGCCTGCACGTATTCCAGTTTCCGCTGCGGCGAACATTGCGCCACCACCTGGTCGACGCCGGCCTGGGCGCCGACCGCGGCGCATACGTCGGCCTGGTCGCCGCTCAGCAGCACGGTGCGCACCCCGCGCGCGCGAAAGGCCGCCACGGTGGCGGCGGCATCCGGGCGCAAACTGTCGGCCAGGTCGAAACGCGCCAGCCAGCCATGCTCGTCGCCCAGGTAGACGCTGCCGGCGCCGGGGACGGCCGAACCGGGCAAACCCGGCGGCAGGCTGCCGCTCAATTCGGCCACGAACGCCTGCGCACCGATGCGGTGGCGGCGCCCGCCGATCTCGCCTTGCATGCCGGCGCCGGCGAAAGACTGCACATTCCCGCAAGGAACCACAGCGATCCCGCGCCGTTCGGCCTCCTCGTTCAAAGCCTTTGCCAGCGGATGCAGGCTGCCGCGCTCCATCGCCGCGACAATCGCCAGCACTTGCGCGTCATCCAGCAATCCCAAGCGCTGCGATTGCACCAGGCGCGGCCGGCCCTGGGTCAGCGTGCCGGTCTTGTCGAACACCGCGACATCGGCGCGGCTCAGGGTTTCCAGCACATTGCCGCGCACCACCAGCGTGCCCTCGCGCAACAGGCGGTCGGCGGCCGCCGCCAGCGCCGATGGCGTGGCCAGCGACAAGGCGCACGGGCAGGACACCACCAGCACCGCGATGGCGGTCGGCCAGGCCTGCGCCGGGTCGATCAATTGCCAGGCCAGGAAGGTCGCCGCCGCCAGCGCCAGCAGCATCAATACGAAGCGCGCCGCCACGACATCGGCCCACTGCGCCAGGGCCGGCTTGCCGGCGCCGGCCTGCTCGGCCAGGCGGGTAATAGCCGCCAGCGTGCTCTCGCGGGTGGCGCGCACGACCCGCAGCAACAGCGGATGATTCAGGTTGACCGCCCCGCCCGGCGCTTCCTGCCCGGCCTGCAGGCGCTGCGGGCGGCTTTCTCCGGACAGCAGGGACAGGTCCAGCGCGGCCTCCCCTTCGATCAATTCGGCATCTGCCGCGATGGTATCCCCCGGCCGCGCCAGGATCACGTCGCCGGGCTTGAGCCGGGCGGCCGGCACCAGCGTGGCCTCACGGCTGTGCGGATAAGCGGCCAGCAATAGCGCCGAGGCCGGGAAGGTCTGGTGCATGCGTTCCAGCGCGCCGGCCGAACGGCGCCGCGCCGCCGCCTCAAGATAACGGCTGGCCAGCAGCAGGAAGATGAACATGCTGACGCTGTCGAACCAGATCTCGCCCGTGCCGCGGAAGGTGGCGACCGTACTGGCGGCAAAGGCGGCGGCGATGCCGATGGCCACCGGCAGGTCCATGCCCGGCCTGCGCGCGCGCAGGCCGGCCCAGGCGCCGGCGAAGAACGGCAAGGCCGAATAGAACACTGCGGGAATGGTCAGGAACAGGCTGGCCCAGCGCATCAGCGCCATCATCTCGGGATCGATGCCGTCGCTGCTGAGGTAGGCCGGCACCGCATACATCATCACCTGCATCATGGACATGCCGGCCACGAACATCTGGCGGAACAGCCGGCGTGCGGCGCGCCGCGCCTGCTCGCCCTGCCGCAGCGGGTCGAAGGGATAGGCGGTGTAGCCCAGCGCGCGCAAGCCGCGCAGCACCGCCGAAACCGGGCACAGGGCCGGATCGCGCCGCACGCGCAGGCGACCGGTGGCGACGTTCATCTCGGCCGCCAGCACGCCGGGCAGGCGCGCCAGGTAGCGCTCGATCAGCCACACGCAAGCCGAACAGCGCAAGCCGTCCACCGACAGCAGCAGATCGGCCGCCCCGCTATCGCCGGGAAAGTCCGGGCCGGCGGGCAGGTCGGCCAGCGCCAGTTCGTCCGGCAGCAATTGTTCGGGATCGACGCGCGCGGAAGGGGCGCTGCGCCGCAGGTAGAAATCTTCGCAGCCGCTGTCGACGATCAGTTGCGCCACGCTGCGGCAGCCGACGCAGCACAGCTCGCGCGGCGCGCCGCCGATGAGCAGTTGCAGCGGTTCGCCGGCCGGCACCGGCTGGCCGCAATGGAAACACGGTTGTCTCTCCGCCTTCGCTATGCTCATCGCGCGCCTCCATGCGGCGTGACACACAACACGTCGAGCCATCCCTGGGCGATGCCGAGGCCGCCGATTCCGGCCGCGCGCAGCAGGCCCAGTACGCCGAAGGCCAGCACCGCCAGCCCGGCGCCGCGGCGCCAGGATGGATGCGCGGCCAAGGACCGCAGGCGTTCGCCAGACAGCCCTGCCGCCATCAGCACCGGCAGGGTGCCGGCGCCGAAAGCCAGCATGGTGAGCGCGCCGCTGGCGGCGTCGCCGGACAGCATGGCGGTCAACAGTACGCTGTAGACCATGCCGCACGGCAGCCAGCCCCACAGGCTGCCCAGCAGCAGCGCCTTGGCTTGGCTATCGACCGGAACCAGCCGCATGGCCAGCGGCCGCAGCCGCGCCCACAGCGCCTGCCCGAAATGTTCGAGGCGCGCCAGGACGCCCCACCATTGCGTCAGGTACAGCCCCAGCAGCACCAGGATCAGGTTGGCCGCGACGTAGGCGGCGCGCTGCAGCGGCGACATCCAGCCCAGCACATCGGCGCCGCGCAGCAGGCCGGAGGCGATGCCGCCCGCCAGCGCGCCGGCGGCCGCATAGCTGGCCAGGCGTCCGGCGTTGTAGCACAGCACGCGGGCCAGCTCGCCGATGGCGGCGCCGGCGGTTGGAACGGTCTTGATGGCGATGACGCGGCCCCCCGCATAGGCCGGCTTCCCGGGGGCGGCGGAACTGAGCGCGCCGACGATGCCGCCGCACATGGCCACGCAATGGACACTGCCCATCAGGCCCACCAGGAAAACCGGGAAGAGGTTCAAGGCTCGCGCTCCCGGCGGCTCAAACCGTCTGCGAGTAGCGCTGCGGCGCATCCGCCTTCTCGCGGTCCTGCGCCAGGTAGCGGTCGAACACCATGCAGATGTTGCGGATGAGCAGGCGGCCCTTGGGTTCGACCGTGATCCACTCGGGCTCGATCTTGATCAGGCCCTCCGCTTCCAGCGCCTGCAGCTTTTCCATCTCGGCCGCGAAGTATTCGCGGAAGACGATCGGGTAAGCGATCTCCAGGGAGTTGATCGACAGTTCGAAGTTGCACATCAGGCGCTGGATGATCAGGCGCCGCAGCACGTCGTCCATGCCGAGCTGGATGCCGCGGGCGATCGGCAGCGTGGCGTTTTCCAGGCGCGCATAGTAGCCGTCCAGGGTCTTCTCGTTCTGGCTGTAGCTGCCGCCCACGGCGCTGATGGCCGAGACGCCGCAGGCCACCAGGTCGGTCTCGGAATGGGTCGAGTAGCCCTGGAAGTTGCGGTGCAGGCGGCCCTGGCGCTGGGCCACGGCGAGGTCGTCGGTGGGCTTGGCGAAATGGTCCATGCCGATGTAGACGTAGCCGGCCGCGGTCAGCTGGCGGATGCACAGCGACAGCATGTCGAGCTTGCTGTCGGCGCCGGGCAGGTCGTCTTCGCGGATCTGCCTTTGCGTCTTGAACAGTTGCGGCATGTGGGCGTAGTTGTAGACGGCGATGCGGTCGGGGCTGGCGGCGATCACCTTGGACAGCGTGCGCACCATCGACATCACGTTCTGCTTTGGCAGGCCGTAGATCAGGTCGATGCTGACCGAGCGGAAACCGGCGTCGCGCGCGGCGCGGATGATCTCCAGCGTCTGCTGCTCGGATTGCACGCGGTTGACCGCGCGCTGCACGTCGGGATCGAAGTCCTGCACGCCCAGGCTGATGCGGTTGAAGCCCTGCGCGCGCAGCGACTGCACGCGCGCGGCCGATACCGTGCGCGGATCGATCTCGATGGAATATTCGCCGACGCTGTCCGGGGCCAGCGTGAAGCAGGAGCGGATGTGCGCCATCAGGTCGCCCATCTGCTCATCCGACAAATAGGTCGGCGTGCCGCCGCCGAAGTGCAGCTGCTCGACCTGGTTCATGCCGGAGAACAGCGAACCCTGCATGCTGATCTCGCGCTTCAGGTAGCTCAGGTAGAGCGCCGCCTTGGCGCGGTTCCTGGTGACGATCTTGTTGCAGGCGCAGTAGTAGCAGATGGTGTCGCAGAACGGGATATGCAGGTACAGCGACAAGGCGCGCCAGGCGCTCATGCTGCGGCGGTCGGACACCGCATGCAGGTAGTCGGCGACGGCGAAGTCGCCGGAGAAACGGTCGGCGGTCGGATAGGACGTGTAGCGCGGACCGCGCTGGTCCATCTTGCGCAGCACGCTCTTGCTCATGCCAGCCAGGCTGGCGGAATCGGGCGTCTGGGACGGGTAAACGACTTGCATGCGATGCTCCTGGCCGGCCGCCCGGGAGGATGGCGGGCGGGATGCGCGACAGGCGCAACGCGCCGCGGGCCGCTTCGCCGGGCGAACAGGGATTGGTTGGAGACTGCAGGATAGGCGCGGCGGGCGATGGGTGCCTTGATATGCATCAAACAGGCGGGAACGCCCGCCGCTTGCGGGAGCGGCCGGCCCCGGCGCTGGGCGGGACCGGCGCGGTATGGTAAAGTAGCGCCTCTTCGCGTCCCGCGCGCGTGCGCCGGATGCCCATCCATGGGTTCCCTAACCCCATTCATCAAAAAGGTCCATATGACAACTTTTGATTGGCGCCGGCACGCGGCTGTGCTGGCCTGGCTTTCGCTGTTCCACCTGCTGGTGATCATTTCCAGCAACTACCTGGTGCAGTTGCCGGTAGCGATCTTCGGCTTCCATACCACCTGGGGCGCGTTCAGCTTTCCGTTCATCTTCCTGGCCACCGACCTGACGGTGCGTTTCTTCGGCGCGCCGCTGGCCCGGCGCATCATCCTGGCGGTGATGCTGCCGGCGCTGTTCGTCTCCTACGTGGTGTCGTCGCTGTTCTACATGGGCCAGTGGCAAGGCTTCGCGGCGCTGGCGCATTTCAACCTGTTCGTGGCGCGCATCGCCGTGGCCAGCTTCACGGCCTACGCGCTGGGCCAGATCCTCGACGTGCACGTATTCAACCGCCTGCGCGCCAGCCGGCGCTGGTGGCTGGCGCCTTCGGTGTCCATGCTGTTCGGCAATGCCAGCGATACCCTGGCCTTCTTTTCGATCGCCTTCTGGCGCAGCGACGATCCCTTCATGGCCGCCCATTGGGTGGAAATCGCGGTGGTGGACTACTGCTTCAAGATCGCCATCAGCCTGGTGTTCTTCCTGCCGGCGTATGGCGCGATGCTGTCCATGCTCAAGAACTGGATGGCGCGGCCGCTGGCGGCAGACCCGGCGTAATCGGCTCCGCCGATTACCGCCCTGCAATATTTCCCGCCAGACGGTAAACTTGCGGTTTCGCGCGGCGATCCCCGCCGCGCCCTCCCTCCTTCCAGGAATCCGCATGAACTGGCCCCTGTTCGCCCTCGCCGTCGCCGCCTTCGGCATCGGCACCACTGAATTCGTCATCATGGGCCTGCTGCCCGATGTCGCCCGCGACCTCGGCGTCTCGGCGCCGGCGGCCGGCATGCTGGTCTCCGGCTATGCGCTGGGCGTGGCGGCAGGCGCCCCGATCCTGGCCATCCTCACCGCCAAGTGGCCGCGCAAGCAGGCGCTGGTCGGGCTGATGGCCCTGTTCATCCTGGGCAACGTGCTGTGCGCGATCGCCCCGACCTACGGCTTCCTGATGGTGGCGCGCGTGGTGACCGCCTTCTGCCACGCGGCCTTCTTCGGCATCGGCTCGGTGGTCGCTGCGGAACTGGTCGCGCCGGAAAAGCGCGCCCAGGCCGTGGCCCTGATGTTTACCGGCCTGACCGTGGCCAACATCCTGGGCGTGCCGCTGGGCACCGCCTTCGGCCACGCGGCCGGCTGGCGCTCCACGTTCGGCGTGGTGACCGGCATCGGCGTGCTGGCGGCCGTGATGCTGTGGGCCATGCTGCCCAAGAAGATCCCCATGCAGGGCGGCGACATCTTCCAGGAATTCCGCTCCATCATCGACACCCGGGTGCAACTGTCACTGCTGACCTCGACGCTGGCCTCGATCAGCATGTTCACCGTGATCACCTACATCGCCTACATCCTGCTCGACGTGACCGGCTTCAGCGCCAGGGAAGAAAGCTGGGTGCTGCTGCTGTTCGGCGCCGGCATCACCGTGGGCGGCCTGGTCGGCGGCAAGCTGGCGGACTGGAAACTGATGCCGGTGCTGTGCACCGTGTTCATCTGCATCGCCATCGTGCTGGGCCTGTTCTCTTGGACCAGCCATTACAAGTGGCCCACGCTGGTGACCATGTTTGCCTGGGGCGCCTTCTCCTTCGCGGTGGTGCCGGGCGCGCAGATCCGCGTGCTGGACACCGCGCGCGGCGCGCCCAACCTGGCCTCGACGCTGAACCAGGGCGCCTTCAACCTGGGCAACGCCACCGGCGCCTGGCTGGGCGGCACGGCGATCGCGGCCGGCCTGCCGCTGACCGACCTGCCGCTGATCGGCGCGGCGGTGGCCTTGCTGGGGCTGGCGACCGTGGCCTTGTCGGCCTCGCTGGACAAGCGTCCCAAGCTCGCCGCCTGAGGCCGTACGGCGCAACGAAAAAGGCGCTTGCCCTTGACGGGGCAAGCGCCTTTTCTTTTACAGCACCGGCAATGTTCAGGCGGGATTGAGGTTGGCCGAAGCCAGATAGTTGTCGAAGAAATGCTCGCAGCGGGCCAACTGTTCCAGCGTGACAAATTCGTTGGGCTTGTGGGCCTGGGCGATATCGCCGGGACCGCAGATCACGGCCGGCATGCCGGCTGCGCCGAACAGGCCGCCCTCGGTGCCGAAACCGACCTTGTGCGCGCGCTCATCGCCCAGGATGCGCAGCGCGGACGCGACGATGGGATCGTCGGCCGGGGTGTTCATGCCGGGATACGCGGTCAGGGTTTCGAACTCGATGCGGCCCTGCGCCCCTTCGATGGCCATCTGCGGCACCACTTCCCGCTGCGCGTACGACTTCACTTCCTCGAACACCTGCTGCGGATCGACGCCCGGCAAGAAACGGTGTTCGAACACGAACTCGGCCTTGTCGGGAATGATGTTGGGGGCGTTGCCGCCATTGGACAGGGTGGTGACGATGGAGGAATACGGCACATCGAAGTCGTAGTCCCGGGCTTCCGAATCGCGCACGCGCATGGCGATCTCGCGGATCTTCAGCTGCATCATCGCGGCGAAGTCAATGCTGTTGATGCCCAGGTGCGGGCAGGAAGAGTGCGCCGCATGGCCATGCACCGAGCAGCGGTAGGAACGCTTGCCCTTGTGCGCGATCACGGCCTGCATCGAAGTCGGCTCGCCGATGATGACGCCGGTCGGCTTGATGTCGTTATGCTTCAGGTCGGCCAGCAGTTCGCGCACGCCCAGGCAACCGACTTCCTCGTCGTAGGAAAACGAAAAATGCAGCGGCGTATGCAAGCGGCCCTGGTCGACGGCGGCCAGGCGCGCCAGGCAGACGGCGATGAAGCCTTTCATGTCGCAGGCGCCCCGGCCGAACAGCTTGCCGCCGGCCACGTGGGCGGCGAAGGGATCGGTATCCCAGTTCTGGCCGGTGACCGGCACCACATCGGTATGGCCGGAAAAGACGGTGCCGAAGCGGGACCGGCCCTGCGCCGCGCCGGCCACGGTCGCGAACAGGTTGGCCTTGCGCCGCTGGGCATCGTAGGTCAGGCGGGTCTGCGCGCCCAGGCCTTCCAGGTAATCGCGCACCCATTCGATCAATCCGAGGTTGGATTCGCGGCTGACGGTGTTGAAGCCGATGAGGGTCTTGAGGATATCCAGCGTCTGCTTCGTCGGCTCCGAAGCGGCTGTCTTGAGAGGTGGGTTCATGATGTGTTTGCCTGTTCGATTCTGCCCGGATTCTGCCCGAATACGCGCGCGTTACCCGGCACTCCCGCCATTACACCCCATTTCAGCCGCCCGCGCTTGCCGCGCCGCACGAAAATCCGCCGCCGGGAAACGCAAGCTCATCCGCGGCGACCAAGAAAAACGCCGCCCGGAATCGCTTCGGGGCAGCGTTGCCGGCCTCCGGCCGAACGGCAGGAAAGAGGCTTACTTTTCGCGCGTGCCGATATGCGCATCGAACTCGCGCTGCGCTTCTTCAAGCTTCTTCAGCGCGGTCTGCCAAGGCTCGTAATCGGCCAGCGTCAGCCATTGGCCGGCGGGATTTTTCTTCCACTCCTCCAGCTTAGCGGTCATCAGCTCATATTCCTCAAGCTGGGCTTCGAGCAAAACCTCAATTTGCTTTTTCAGCGCTTCAGCGCGTTCAATCCAGGGATCCTGCGTTTCCATACTCGCCTCCATAAGATCGGCGCATCGTAACATGAACGCCGGCAGGCAAAACAGTCGCTTTCCTCGGAATCCAGTCCAATCGCCGGACGAAACTCCGGCGATTCCTTATCTGGTAATCAGCGAGCATCAATTCCTGGCGCCTGATACATTGGCACTTCTCATCCGCATTCCGCCATTTTTCATGTCCGACTTGCCCCAACTCTTGCTGATCGCCGGTGTCCTCTTGCTGAGCGTCGCCAGTCCCGGCCCCAATTTCGCCTTGGTGACATCCACGTCGATGGGCATTTCCAGGCGCGCGGGCATCCTCACCGGACTGGGCTTTTCGCTGGCATCGGGAACATGGGCGCTGCTGGCCATCGGCGGAGTGAATTTCCTGATGAGCCACGCTCCCGCCGTCCATACCGCCATCAGGCTGGCTGGTGGCGCCTACCTCCTGTGGCTCGGCTTGAAAATGATTGCCACCGCCCGCCAGCCCATCAGGAACGAGTCGGCGCGCCAATCAAGCGGCGCATCGTCCCTGGGCAAGGCCTTTGTCGTCAGCATGACCAATCCCAAGTCGATCGGGTTTTACGGCAGCATTTTCTCGGTCATGGTCCCTTCAGCTGCGCCGCTTTGGTTCGACGCCGCCGTGGTTCTTCTCGCGCTGTCCATTTCAGCGCTCTGGTATTGCAGCCTGGCGCTCCTGTTTTCACACCGGCTTGCGCGTTCGGTCTATGGAAAGCTCAAGGTATTTGTGGAAACGGCGATGGGGATATTCCTTGTCGGGATGAGCGGCCGGGTTCTTTTCGGCCGATGACATACCTCGGCCGGCAGTATTGCGCGGCTAAGAGTTCGACATCTTCATCAGCACCAGAGCGGCGACGATCAGTATCCCTGCGATGACGCGCATGGCGCTGATTATGAAAACGATCATGTGCTGGCGTTCATGGATATCGGCCCGGTCAACCCTGGCCATGTGCTGGTCGCCCCCAAGAAGCACTACGCCAGCATCTTCGATATTCCGCCAGAAACGGCGCAGGAAGTCATGGCCGTAGCGCAGCAGATCGCTATCGCCGTGAAAGAGACCTTCCACTGCCCCGGCCTGATGCTCTTCCAGGCGAACGGGAAGGAAGGCGAGCAGACCGTTTTCCATTTCCACATGCATATCGTCCCGCGCCATCAAGATGACGGTGCGGGCCTGATCTGGCCCCGCCGCCAATGCACATCCGAGCAGCTCGCCGCGCACGCCTGCTTGCTTCAGGGCAAGCTCCAGATCAATTAGTCCAGCCGGTTTGCGGCGACACTTATCGCTGCTCCGCAGCCGGCAGAACCCAGGATGGATGGCGATTAGTAAAGCTGGCTGGTCGGCCTGAAAAGCACCTCGTTGATATCGATGTCTTCGGGCTGGCTGATGGCGAATGCGACCACACGGGCAAATGAGTCGGCGGAAATAGCCCGCTCGTAAACCGCTTTCATGCCGGCGGCGATATCGGGATCCGTGATCGTTTGCGTCAGCTCGGTGGCGACGGCGCCGGGAGAAACAATTGTCGTCCTGATGTTGTGCGGCTTCACCTCCTGGCGCAGCCCTTCGGAAAGGGCTCGCACCGCGTGCTTTGTCGCCGCATAGACCGCGCCGCCCGCGCCAACCTTGTGGCCCGCAACCGATGACACATTGATGATATGGCCGCTCTTTTGCCGAACCATGTGGGGCAACACGGCCGCTATGCCATGAAGCACGCCTTTGATGTTCACGTCGATCATGCGGTCCCATTCATCCACGTGAAGCTTTTCCAGCATGGAACTCGGCATCAGGCCCGCATTGTTGAGCAGCACATCAACCCTGCCGTAGAGCTTGATCGCTCGCTCCACAAGCCGCTGCACCTCTTCCAGGCGCGTCACATCGGTGGCGACCACAGCCTCACCGCCGGCATTGATTTCGCCGGCCAGTTTTTCCAGCCGGTCGACACGCCGGGCACCCAGCACAAGCCTGGCGCCAAGCGCCGCGAGATGCCTGGCAGCCGCCTCTCCCAGGCCGCTGCTCGCGCCGGTGATGACAACGACTTTGTCTTTGATATTGTCTTGCATGGCAATTCCTTTGTATGGTTTTGGGATGCTAGAACTGGGAAGGGTCGTAGCCGGGCTTCTGGTACAACGTGTCCCATTTTCCGAGGATGTCGGGGTTGTAGACCTCATCCAGCCAGGCGGCTGGCTGCACCACTTCAATTCCGACGGAAACGGACTCCTTGCCATATCCGAGGATGGCGGTCACGGCCTTGGTGATGGCGTCGGCAAGCTGCTGCTTTTGCTGCTCCGACTTGCCTGGCCATTGCTTTACGATGACATGCGGCATAGTCGCCTCCCTTATTGCGTTTGCGGATACTGCTCGTCGCTGACGTGCTCCAGCCAATCGACGACTTTGCCATCAAGCGATTCCTGGATCGCGATATGGGTCATGAAGGTACCGGCGCTGGCGCCATGCCAATGCTTGACGCCGGCGGGAATCCAGACCACGTCGCCGGGCTTGATGGCCTCAAGGGGGCCGCCCCACCGTTGCACGTAGCCGGAACCGGCCGTCACAATCAACGTCTGGCCGCGCGGATGCGCATGCCATGCGGTGCGCGCGCCGGGTTCGAAAGTCACACTGCCGCCCGAAGCGCGTGCCGTGTCATTGGCCTGGAACAACATGTCCACCCGGACGGTTCCGGTAAACCAGTCGACCGGCCCTTTCATGGAAGAAACGCTTCCACAACGCTGGACTTCAATTTCCATTTCCGACTCCTGTTCCTGTGCCTGCCTGCGGCGGCGGGATGCGCCGCATAGCGGATGCCTGAACTATAGGGATCACCTGGTTCCACCGGTAGCTGCTAGACTTGGCAAACAGATATGAGCCAAATTCATGATGAAGAATATCGACCTTAACGTCCTGCGGGCATTCTTCGTGGTTGCGCGAGAGCGGAGCTTCACCCGCGCGGCGGCGCAGCTCGGGGTCTCGCAGTCCGCCCTGAGCCATTCCATGCGGGGGCTGGAGGAAAAACTGAAGCTCCGCCTGCTGACCAGGACGACGCGCGGAGTCTCTCTTACTGAGGCGGGAGAAAGGCTGCTTCTGAAGGTCGGGCCTTACTATGAAGGGATTGCATCGGAACTGGATTCGCTAAGCGCCCTACGGGAAAAGCCCGCAGGCCTCATCCGCATCTCCGCCCACGATCATGCCGCGGACACCATCCTGTGGCCGAAGCTGAAGGATTGGCTCAAGCAATATCCGGAAATTTCCGTAGAAATCAATATCAACTATGGATTGGTCGATATCGTGAAAGAACGTTTCGATGCGGGCGTCCGGAGCGGGGATTTGATTGCGCAAAACATGATCGCCACCCGCATCGGTCCGGACTTCAAGATGGCGGTAGTCGGTTCGCCCGGCTACCTTGATGCAAACGGCCGTCCGGCAACGCCGCATGACCTGGCGGCCCATAACTGCATCAATCTCCGCATTCCCACGCATGGCGGGCTATATGCCTGGGAGTTCGCGAAGGGAAACGAAGCATTGCAGGTTCATGTGCAAGGCCAATTTATTCTCAATACCACCCCGAAAATGCTGGAGGCGGCGATTGCCGGGTATGGCCTCGCCTATGTGCCCTACGATGTAGCGGAGCCTTACTTTTTCGGCGGTCAGTTACGAAGCGTGCTTGAAGAGTGGTGCCCGACTGTGCCTGGCTACCATTTGTATTATGCGAACCGCCGGCAGGCTTCGCCGGCATTTTCCTTGGTAGTCGGCCATCTCAGGATTTGAATGAGGCCATCTGGGATCAGTAGCCAGGGGCTTGTTGAGTTGCACCCAAAGTTGCCCCATATCCGATATAGCTGCCTGCCCCGCCTTGTTTGATTCTTTTTTGTAGCGCCCCGGAACATGGCCAAACACAAGCCCAAAATCAAAAAACCGCTGCAAGCCAAGGCTTACAGCGGTTTTCACTTATCTGGTTGCGGGGGCAGGATTTGAACCTACGACCTTCGGGTTATGAGCCCGACGAGCTGCCAGACTGCTCCACCCCGCGTCTGAAGAAAAAGATTATAGGACACCTGGAAATAGAATGCAAACATTATCTGCAATCTTTTTACAGTGATACACTGCTACCCGCACATGCCGCTGTCTGCGCACCAGTTTTTCCGTGTCGCAAGCCCGGCTGATGGATGGAGCCAGGCGCATGCATGCCGATAACAACCAAATCAAGCCACGACGATCCTCTTCTATGAAATTCTGTTCCGAATGCGGTCAGCCGGTGTCGCTGCAGATTCCCCAGGACGACACGCGACCGCGTTTCGTCTGCGGTAGCTGCGGCACGATCCATTACCAGAATCCCAAGATGGTGATCGGTTCGCTGCCCGTGTGGGAACGGGACGGCCAGGTCAAGGTGCTGTTGTGCAAGCGCGCCATCGAGCCGCGCCTGGGTTACTGGACGCTGCCGGCCGGTTTCATGGAGAACGACGAGACCACCGAGGATGCCGCGGTGCGCGAGACCGAGGAGGAAGCCGGCGCGCGCATCAGGCTGCATGAACTGTTCTCGCTGGTCAATGTGCCGCATGTGCACCAGGTGCACCTGTTCTATCGCGCCACCCTGCTCGACCTGGACTACCAGGCGGGCATCGAGAGCCTGGAAGTCGAACTGTATACAGAGGAGCAGATTCCCTGGGAAGACATCGCTTTTCCAACGGTGGAGTTCACGCTGCGCGCTTTCTTCGCTGACCTGAAGAAGCTGCGCGCCGGTGACGGCGGCTTCACGCTGCACACCGACGACATCCGGCGCCGCATGATCTGATCCGGCGGGAGCTCCGGATGATCGCCTGGCTCAACATCGATACCCCCTTTCCCGACGTCTCGCACGCGCTCAAAGATCCTCCGGGCTTGCTCGCGGCCGGCGCCGACCTGTCGCCGCCGCGCCTGCTGGAAGCCTACCGCCAGGGCATCTTCCCCTGGTTCTCGGACGGCCAGCCAATCCTCTGGTGGAGCACCGATCCACGCATGGTCTTGCGCACCTCGCAATTCACTGTCTCCGACAGCCTCAAGAAAACCCTGCGCCGCATCGAGCGCAGCCGCCATGGCGACGGGCTGTGGCAAGTCACGTTCGATACCGCCTTCGAAGAAGTCATGCGCGGCTGCGCCGGGCCGCGCCGGCATGAGCAAGGCACCTGGATTTCGCCGGAAATCATCGAGGGCTATACCGGCCTGCACCGCGCCGGCTATGCGCATTCGTCGGAAGTGCGGCTCAATGGCGAACTGGTCGGCGGCGCTTATGGCGTGTCGATCGGCAGGATGTTTTACGGCGAATCGATGTTCGCCCGGGTCAGCGATGCCTCCAAGGTGGCGCTGGCGCACCTGGTGTTTTTCCTGCGCAGCCATGGCGTGGAGCTGATCGACTGCCAGCAGGAAACCTCGCACCTGGCTTCGCTGGGCGCCCGCCCCATCCCGCGCGACGATTTCCTGCGCCACTTGCGCACGGCCATCCGCGCCCCGCAGATCACCGGCTGGCGGCCGCTGAACCTGCTGGAAACCGGCATCCCGCCGACAGAGTGCCCCTGAGCATGCGCCGGAGCCTGTGCCGCCACAAGACATCATCCAAATAGTGTAAATTAGTGCATGGCTTATCGCCTGGCGGCCATCGTTCCCCTGCCGCCGGGTTCCCGCACGACAGGACAGGACGCCCATGACGCATCTCAAAGACTTGCCGTTCTCCACGTTGCAGTTCTATGCAACCGCGCCCTATCCGTGCAGCTATCTAGACAACCAGCAGGCCCGCTCGCAAGTAGCCACGCCTTCCCACCTGATCAACGCGGACGTGTATTCGGAACTGGTCAAGACGGGATTCCGGCGCAGCGGCATCTTCACCTACCGCCCCTATTGCGACGGCTGCAACGCCTGCACCCCGGTGCGCATCCGGGTCGCCGACTTCGTGCGCAACCGCAGCCAGCGCCGTGCCTGGGAGCGCAACCGGCACCTGGTGGCGCTGGTGACCAACCTGACCTACGCGCATGAGCACTACGAGCTGTACCTGCGCTACCAGTCGGTGCGCCACGCCGGCGGCGGCATGGACCAGGACAGCCGCGACCAGTACGCGCAGTTCCTTCTGCAAAGCAAGGTCAACACGCGCCTGGTGGAATTCCGCGAACCCGATGGCGTGCTGCGCATGGTCAGCATCATCGACGTGCTCAACGACGGCCTGTCGTCGGTCTATACCTTCTTCGATCCGGACATGCCGGCCTCCTCCTTCGGCACCTACAACATCCTGTGGCAGATCGAACAGGCGCGCCAGCTGGAGATGCCCTACGTCTATCTCGGCTACTGGATCAAGGAAAGCCCGAAGATGGCCTACAAGACCAACTTCCAGCCGCTGGAAGCGCTGCACAAGGGCGAGTGGGCGCCGCTGGAAGGCTGACGCCGATACCACACCCAAGGCCGCCAAATGGCGGCAACCGCGGCCGGACACGTTAGAATAGCGGCACTTTTTCACCGCCATCCGCCATTTCCCATCGTGTCCGACAAATTCCTCTACGCGCTCGCGCGTCCGCTGCTGTTCTCCCTCGAACCCGAGACCGCCCACCACCTGACACTGCCGGCGCTGCGCTGCGCCGCGCGTTACAGCCTGACCGACATCATCGCCAAGCCGGCGCGCGACCCGCGCACCGTGATGGGCATCGAATTCCCCAATCCGGTCGGCATGGCCGCCGGGCTGGACAAGGACGGCGCCTACATCGACGGCCTGGCCGCGCTGGGCTTCGGCTTCATCGAAGTCGGCACGGTCACCCCGCGCGCGCAGCCGGGCAACCCGCTGCCGCGCATGTTCCGCCTGCCGGCTGCCGGCGCGGTGATCAACCGCATGGGCTTCAACAACGGCGGCGTCGACGCCTTCGTGGCCAACGTCCAGGCCTCGCGCTTCTACCAGGAAAAGCAGGGCGTGCTGGGCCTGAACATCGGCAAGAATGCCGACACGCCGATCGAGCGCGCCGCCGAGGATTACGTGCACTGCCTGGAAAAGGTCTATCCCTACGCCAGCTACGTGACGGTCAATATTTCCTCTCCCAATACCAAGAACCTGCGCCAGTTGCAGGGCGCCTCCGAACTGGATGCGCTGCTGTCGCAATTGAAGTCGGCCCAGCGCCGCCTGGCCGACCGCCACGGCCGCTATGTGCCGGTGGCGCTGAAGATCGCGCCCGACATGGACCAGGAACAGGTCAAGAACGTGGCCGACGCGCTGCTGCGCCACAAGATCGACGGCGTCATCGGCACCAACACCACCATCACGCGCGACGCCGTCAAGGGCATGCCGCACGGCGAGGAAGCCGGCGGCCTGTCGGGCAAGCCGGTGTTCGATCTGTCCAACCGCGTGATCCGCGGCCTGAAGGCGGAACTGGGCGACGCCCTGCCGATCATCGGCGTGGGCGGCATCTTCAGCGGCGCCGATGCGCGCGCCAAGGTCGACGCCGGCGCCTCGCTGGTGCAGCTCTACACCGGCCTGATCTACCAGGGGCCGGCGCTGGTGCGCGAATGCGCCGAGGCGCTGCGCGCGCCGGCTGCTACTGCGGCGGCCCGCCACTGATCTTCCCTTCGCGTTTCACGGGGGCGAAAAAAAACAGCAGGCTTGCGCCTGCTGTTTTTCATTTCCGGTAACGACAACCTCAGTTCTTGGACGACTCGCGATTGAGGTTGAAAATCCGCCGGGCATTGGCGTCGGATTCGGATTTCTTTTCAAAATCGGTCTTCTCGCAGCCGGCCAGCACTGCGCCGACCGCCAGCGTCAGCAGCATGACGACAACACGCATGATATTCCCCTGAAAATTCGGATAAAGCGCTCTTGGGCGCCGGCAATCGCATTTCCGCACAGCAAGCTGCCGGCAAGCGCCATTTTATGCCCAAAACGGCTATTGCGATGCCCGGCCCGAAGAAGATTCCGATACGGCTTAGCCGCCCAGTTTGAGACTGGCCGGCGTCATCTCGATGGTGCGCCCGTCATCGGCGCCGCGCCCGCCATGTTCCAGCCCCGCCTGCAGGCGGAACACGCTCACCAGCGACGCCAGGTCGGCCGCCTGGTCTTGCATGGAACGCGCGGCGGCCGCGGCCTGCTCCACCAGCGCCGCATTTTGCTGGGTGCCTTCATCCATCAAGGCGATGGCACGGTTGATCTCTTCGATGCCGGTGCTCTGCTCGGCGCTGGCGGCGGTGATCTCGGCCACCACGTCGGTCACGCGGCGCACGCTCGCCACCACCTCGGCCATGGTTTGCCCCGCCTGCTCCACCAGGCGGCTGCCGGCGCCGACCTTATCCACCGAATCGTCGATCAGGTCCTTGATTTCCTTAGCTGCCGCCGCCGAACGCTGCGCCAGCGAACGCACTTCGGAAGCCACCACCGCGAAGCCGCGACCCTGTTCGCCGGCGCGCGCCGCTTCCACCGCCGCGTTCAACGCCAGGATGTTGGTCTGGAAGGCGATGCCGTCGATCACGCTGATGATGTCGACGATCTTGCGTGAGGAATCGTTGATCGAACTCATCGTGTCGACCACCTGCCCCACCACCTGGCCGCCCTGCACCGCCACTTCCGAGGCCGATACCGCCAACTGGTTGGCCTGGCGCGCATTGTCGGCGTTCTGCTTGACGGTGGAAGTCAGCTCTTCCATCGCCGAGGCGGTCTCCTCCAGCGAGCCGGCCTGCTGTTCGGTACGGGCCGACAGGTCGAGGTTGCCGCTGGCGATTTCGCCCGAGGCATTGGCGATGGTGTCGGTGCCGCTGCGCACCTGGCTGACGATATTGCGCAAGCTATCGTTCATCTCCTTGAGGGCCTCCAGCAACTGGCCGGTTTCATCCCGGCTTTGCGCATCGAACTGCGCGCTCAGGTCGCCTTGCGCCACCCGGCGCGAGACGTCGACCGCGGTGCGCAACGGGCCGATGATGCTGGCCGTGAGGCGCCACGAGCACAGCACGCCGAAACCCAGCACCAGTATTTCCAGCACCAGCATCAGCATCTTGCTGCGGGCGGCGATACCGTCGATCTCCTGCGCCATGCGGTCGATGGCGTCGCGCTGGATCTGCTGCAGCTTCTGCATCGATTCCAGGTAGCGGTTGGCGGCCGGCACGAACTCCTCGTCCAGCACGCGGTTGCTTTCGGCAAGGTCGCCGGTTTCCTTGACCTTGTTGATCTTCTCGCGGCCGGCGAGATACGCCTTGCGCTCCACCGCGATCTGGTCGAACGCGGCCTTCTCTTCCTCGCTGTTGATCAGCGGTTCGATCTTGCTTTGGGTCTCGGCCGAATTTTTGGAGGAAAGCGCCGCGTCTTTCGCGAAATACTCGGACAGGGAGGGATCGGCGCTCTTGGCGATGGCCAGCGTGCGGCGGATGCCGCCATAGAGGTTGGAGTACCAGTCCGAGATCAGGCGCTCCTTGGTCAACGGCTGGCGCATCATTTCATGGGTGGCCTCGGACAAGGCCTGCAGCCGCCAATAGCCGATGCTGGTGATGACGATCGATAGCGCCAGGATCAGGCCGAAGCCCAATGCGAGGCGTTTGCCTATCGACATATTGCTGATGATTTTCATGTATTTTCCCTGAGATTCTTCTTGATGTCGTGCGTGCGGTCTCGCCTGCGGTCCGGGAAAAGCCGGCCGCGTTGTTTTTATTGCTATGCAGAAATCCCTCACGGGCGATATTAAAAGCCAAAATTCATTGGTATGACCAGTGAAAAATGTTGCCGGACGAAAAAACCCGACACCCAAAAATTATTCCCCCAAGGAAATTGTCGCCGGTATAACAGACGAAGCCGCAATTTCCCGGCCCATTGCCGGCCGATAGCTCGCCTTCCCGGCATCGGGAAAGGCGTTGCGCCGATGGAACGCCTCGTCCGCCCTCTCGCAATGGCGAGCGATAGCGGCCTTTCCTCCCTGCATGGCGCCATGGCCGGTTTTATAATGGCCAGCTTGGGACGGCCGCGCCGTCCGCCTGACCTGACCACCATGTCCGCCAACACCATTTCCATCAACCGGCAGATGGCCCACTTCGACGGCCGCGACAGCGTCTGGCTGTTCGGCTACGGTTCCATCATCTTCAAGGCCGACTTCCCCTTCATCGAGCGGCGCCCCGCCCACATCCTCGGCTGGGTACGCCGCTTCTGGCAGGGCTCGCACGACCACCGCGGCACCGCCGAGGCGCCGGGCCGGGTGGTCACGCTGGTGGCGCAGCCCGACGCGGTCTGCTGCGGCATGGCCTACCTGATCACCCCGCAGGTCTTCGCCCATCTCGACCACCGCGAAAAGAACGGCTATTTGCGGCTGGTGACGGAGATCCATTTCGGCCCCGAGGAAAAAGCCGAAGGCCTGATCTATATCGCATCGGAAGAAAACGCCGCCTTCGCCGGCCCCGCCAGCGAGGAGGAAATCGCCCGCCAGATTGCGCGCGCGGCAGGCCCCAGCGGCCCCAACAGCGAATACCTGCTGTTGCTGGCGCAGGCGCTGCGCGAGCTGGGCAGCGACGACGCGCATGTGTTCGAGATCGAAAAGCACCTGCTGCAACTGGAGCGGGAAGCGGCGGCCGAGCGCCGCACTGCGGCAGGCTAGGCCGTGTTATCTTTGCCGGCTCCGGCAAGACACCTTCAAAAAAACACAAGGATGAGGAATATGATCAAAGCGCTCGCAGCATGTGCCACCGTGATCGCCCTGGCGGGATGCGCGGCTCCGGTCGAACGGACCGCCAGCGGGGAAATCCCGCCGGCGCGCGTCTACATCAAAAGCATGACGCAGCAGGAAAGCGGGCTGAGCCAGGTCGAGTTCACCCGCGATGGCGGCATGCTCAACAACGGAATGCTGGAACTGGCGATCAACGACGTGGTGCTGGCCCAGATCATCGGCGGCGAACACTTCAGCATCTGGCTCAAGCCGGGCAGCTACGACTTCAGCGTCAAGCCGGTGCATACCCTCAACTCGTCCAGCTATGCCGGGCAGAACAAGATGACGCTGGACGTGAAGAACGGCGCTTCCTACAAAATACGCATCGCTTCCGATATCCGCGGCCTGAAAATCGGCCCGGCCGGGCAATAAGCCTCCCGCTACCGCTACCTGTCCCCTGCATGTCGCGCGGATGAAACATCGCGCGGCGGCGCCTTTTGCGCAGCGCGTCGCTGCGCGCACTGCCCATCCAACGACGATGGCGGCTGCAAACCCTTGATACCAAAGGATTTTCGGATAATCCGGCACGGAATCAGCGTGACCGGCCCAAGTTATTCAAGAAGTCGATAACTGATATTGAGATTCAAAATTGGCGGCTTTCCGATGGAACACATATATTGCAATGCAACAGATCAACTTTTTTGCGGAGCTCACTATGAACATCGTTACCGACTTCCTGCCCTACACCCTGCTGATCGGCGCAATGGTTGCGCGCTACCTGATCTCGGTCAAGTAAGCATCCTCTCCGGGTGCCAACTTCCCTGGCGCCAAAGAGGGCTGAAAAGAAAAGCAGCCCCTCTGGAAAAGCGGTAATTGTCGCATTGCAATGCAGACAAGCCGCTTTTTTCTTTTCCCGGTTCCGACGCCTTCTTCGCTGCATTTTCCCCTTCTTATCATCGATATTGATAACAAGGTTCCTTTCCCTGCACCCGCTTTCCGGCATCTTGCAAAAGCCTGGCGCCTCATTACACTCGCTGGTTGGCCAACCGGAACGAAAGAATACGCATGAAGCGCCTTGTCTCCACTGTCGCCGCAATCGCGCTGCTGCTGGCGCTGGGCGGCTGCGCCTGCGCGCCCGGCTTCGTCGGTTTCGACAGCCGCTGCGCCTTCAGCAATGTTCCCAGCGGACAGCCCTGAGGCCGGTTGAACGGCCTCAAACGGCCTGAAATCGCCTTTACACGGGTAATTTATGGTTAATTTCAGAACCCGTATCTGCCCGCCTGCTTCTTCCCGTCACCTATCCGCCGGCAATTGCGCCAGCCATTGGCGCAAATCGTTTTGGGCCTGCGCCCTGATCCCCGGTTCCTCGTTGAATATCTCATGGTAGGCCGTAGCGTACCAATGCATGGTCTTGCGGTTCTCCGGCAAGGCATCGAAAAAAGCGCGGCTGCCGCGCGGCGCGACAAATGCATCGTCGCCCGCTACCTGCATCAGCACCGGCTGCGCGAACCGGCCGGCATCGCGCGCGGCCTGTTGCATGGCATCGAGCATGAAATTGAGCATGCGCGGCGCGATCTTGCCGTGGTTGAGCGGATCGCTGCGATAGGCCTGCACCTGCTCCGGGTCATGCGACAGGCGGCTGGCCGGCAGCGACGTCGGCAGTGCGTAACCCGGCGCCACCCGGCTCGACACCGCCAGCAGCAGCTTTTGCCAGCCCAGCATGTCCAGTGCCAATGCCGGCGATGACAGCGCCAGTGCGCGCACCGGGCTGAACCCGCCGGTGGCGAAGCGCGCCGCCACCAGGCCGCCCATGCTGTGGCCGAACAGGATAGGCACGCGCTGCGTGCGGCGCGTAAAGTCGTCGAAGGCGAGCTTCAGGTCCCGCAGCAGGTCGTCGGATCGCGCCAGGGTGCCCCGGCGGCCATCCGAATTGCCGTGGCCGCGATGGTCGCATATGCGCACCGACAGCCCGGCCTCGCCAAACAGGCGCGCCAGCGCGGCATAGCGCCCGCCATGCTCGCCCAGCCCGTGCACCATTTGCACCGCCCCCGTCGCGCCGGGCAGCAGCCAGTCGCGGCACAACAGGCGGGCGCCATCGGCGGCTTCGAGCCAGTGCTCCCGGGGCGCTGCCGGTATTTCCCGCGGCATGTTCATTCGGTCTCCGTTCCAGCTCGCCTGCGCGGCGCCGCTGCCTGTGGTGGATGAAGGGTCAAGGCTCGTGGCGCTCGTCATAGCGGCGACGCGCCCGCCATACTTCCCGCAGCCGCCGGCTCTGGCGCAGCGCCAGTTGCAGCGACGTCGCCCAGGACAAGGGGCGCGGATGCACCACCGCCCGCAATGCGCGCGAGTAGTCCAGCACCAGCCCCGGGGTCCATGCCATCGTCTGCGCGCGCTTGCGGATCTGGCTGGCCACCCAGATTTCCGGCGTCAGCATCATCCGGATCGCATTGAACCAGTGCCGGTCGCGCGCGCCGATCACGCCTTCCAGCGCCGCCTCCAGCGCATGCGCCACGGTGCTGGAGCAGTTGCGGTGCGTCAGGTTGTAGATTTCCTGCCGGCGGTAGCGGCTCCAGAAACGATCCAGCCGCTGGCGGCTGTAGTCGCGGAAGACGATCTTCTCGGTCGACTCGCACCATGCGGCCGCCTCGCTCGGGTAGTCGCTCAGGTAACGCCCCTTGACGTCGTTATCGGCGGTGGCGCGCAGCAGGCGGGCGAACTGGTCCGGCGAGCGGTCGATCTCCTGGGCCGGATAGAGGCTGATGTACAGGTCGGGCAGCACCTCCAGCGCGGCGTGGCCGGTGGAGATCACGCCATTGGTGTCCACCGCCGCGATGTAGCGGTCGATCACCGGCTGGCGCCGCGCCGGTCCCTTGGCGCTGCCAGCGGGCGTCCACACATGCACCGTCATGGAAGGCTTGTCGCCATCCTGCGGCGCAATGGCGACGTCCCGGCCGCCCTCTCCCTGCGGCTTGCCTGCGGCGCCTTCCTTGGGCGCGGCCTTCCAGCCATTGCCCAGCAGCTCGCCGCCGGCCTGCAGCATCGGCTTCATCGCCTCATCGCCACGATACAGGCCGGCATCGAATGGGCGCCTGGCTTCGGTATTGCGCTCGGCCAGCATATCGATCGACACGCGCTGCGGCAGCATGCGCGTGCGCAGCGCCAGCCAGATCATGTTCCAGCCGCCGAAGATCAGGCCCAGCGCCAGACAGAACGGCACCGTTCCCTTGTAGTGGGTGGGGTAAGGCTGGAAAAAGATGATCGCGAGGATGATCTGCACGCTGCCGCCGGCGACCGCCGCGCGCCAGCGCGGAAAGCGCACCACCATGGCGGTCGTGATCTGCAGCCCGCCGCCGATGGCGAAAGCGGTGCCGAACAGCATGGCCAGCGCCATGTTGCTGGCATGGTATGGCGTGACGATGAGCAGCGCGATCAGCAGGAAAATCGCCCCCTTCGCGTAACGCAGGGTCTTCTGCGCGCCGATGCCGCTGTTGGCGACCCAGAGAGTGGCCAGGCTTTCCAGCAGCAGCAGGTAGCCGAACAGGGTCAATGGAAAATTGAGCACGCCGTCCAGCGCGTCGATCATCAGCGAGACGCCGATGGTGCCCCAGGCCAGCCCGACGATGGCCAGCACATGCCAATTGCGGCGGATGAAATCCGCCCCCAGCAATAACAAGACAAGACGTATCACTCTGTTCCCCGGGGCATGCGCCCTTCCCTCTTCGATAGGGCAGGATTTTGCGGTTTTCCGCGGGGTAAGGCAACTCGCCGCCCGACGACATCGGCGGCAATGCTGGATCAAAACACCACGATGGCAGACAATTAGGCCCCATTCGCCTTTCCTGCCGCCCCTACCGATGCCTTTTTCCGTCCTGGTTTCCGCCATCGCCAGCGCCCTGCTGCTTCCGCCCGCCAACTCGCTGCTACTGTGCGCGGCCGGCTTGCTGCTGCGCCGGCGCTGGCGCCGGTCCGGCACCCTTCTGGCCTTGCTGGGCGCGGCCATGCTGCTGGTGCTGAGCACGCGCGCCGGCGCCATGCTGCTGGTGCGGCCGCTGGAGGACCAATATCCGCCGCTGGCCGCGGCGGGCGATGCGCAAGCCATCGTGATCCTGGGCGCTAGTCGCCTGAGCAACGCCCCTGAATACGGCCACGACGACGAAACCAGCATGGTCGGTCTCAAGCGCCTGCAGTATGGCGCCTACTTGCAGCGCAAGACCGGACTGCCGATCCTGGTCTCCGGCGGCAACCCCGACGGCTCGCCCGAAAGCGAAGCCGCGCTCATGGCGCGCACCCTGCGCCGCGATCTCGGCGCCGAAGTGCGCTGGGAAGAAGGCCGCTCCAACACCACCTACGACAACGCGGTCATGTCGGCCGGGATGCTCAAGGCGGCCGGGATCGACCGCATCCTGCTGGTCACCGACGCCATCCACATGCCGCGCTCGATGCGCGCCTTCGCCGGCGCCGGCCTGAACGCCACGCCCGCCCCGACGCTGTTCACCAGCACGGCGCGCGCCCGGCTCACCGATTATTTCCCCGCCGCATCGAACCTGCAGCTATCCAGCTATGCCATGCGCGAATGGATAGGCCAGCTCTGGTACCGGATCCGCTAAAAATCGGCGGTTTTGCCCAATCGCATGAGATGCCGGGCAATTGCAACGCTGTTCCCTGAAAGCGGCCGTCCCTTTCCTGCGTAAAGTTATCTGGATAGCACGCCGATAACGGTGTTACGCTCATCCATGCCCACGCAAGCGCAATGGAATTTCCACGGTGCACAGACACCGAAGCGACATCATTCAATCCAGGGAGACTCCATCATGAGCCAATTATCATTCAGCAAGAAACTTTGGCTGCCACTCGCCTTAAGCCTGGTCGCACTGTTTGCGATCTCGATCTTCAGCGCGGTTACCGTGCGCAATATCCGCCTGGAAGAACGCAGGAACGACCTGACCAACATCGGCCAGACCGCCCTGTCGCTGGTCAAAGGCTACGGCGCGCAGGCCGACAGCGGCGCCCTGCCCAAGGAAGAAGCCCAGAAACGCGCCATCGCCGCCATCAAGAGCCTGCGCTACGGCACCGACGGCTACTTTTCGATCTCCACTTCCAAGCAGGTGATCGTGATGCACCCGATCAAGCCCGAGCTTGACGGCAAGGACCTGTCCAATTTCAAGGACCCGGCCGGGACGCTGCTGTTCGTCGAAATCACGAAAGCCGGCGCGCCTCCCGAAGGCGGCTTCGTCAACTACCTGTGGCCCAAGGTGGGCGCCTCGGAACCAGTGGCCAAGACCTCCTTCGTGATCGGCTACAAGCCCTGGGACTGGAACCTAACCACCGGCGTCTACGTCGACGACATCAATGCCTCCTTCATGCGCACGCTGTGGCAGATGATCGCGCTGTTCGCGGTGGTGTCGCTGGCGCTGGTGGCGCTGGTGGTGTACATCAACCGCGGCATCATGCGCACCATCGGCGGCGATCCGTCGCAAGCGGCCGAAGTCGCCAACCGCATCGCCCAGGGCGACCTCACGCCCAATATCGAAATCCGGCCGGGCGATACCGGCAGCCTGCTGTTCTCCGTGCGCAGCATGCGCGACTCGCTGCTGTCGACCATCTCCAACATCAAGACTTCGGCCGACACCATCGCCACCGCTTCCAGCGAAATCGCCAGCGGCAACCTCGATCTGTCCGGCCGCACCGAGCAGCAGGCCGGCTCCCTGGAAGAGACCGCCTCGGCCATGGAAGAACTGACCTCCACCGTCAAGCAGAACGCCGACAACGCGCGCCAGGCCAACCAGTTGGCCGAATCGGCGTCGGAAGTGGCGATCCAGGGCGGCAGCGTGGTCGGCCAGGTGGTGCAGACGATGGAAGGCATCACCCAGAGCTCGCACAAGATTGCCGACATCATCGGCGTGATCGACGGCATCGCCTTCCAGACCAATATCCTGGCGCTCAATGCCGCGGTGGAAGCGGCCCGCGCCGGCGAGCAGGGCCGCGGCTTCGCCGTGGTGGCGTCGGAAGTGCGTTCGCTGGCGCAACGTTCGGCAGCGGCGGCCAAGGAGATCAAGACCCTGATCGACGATTCGGTGGCCAAGGTGGATACCGGCAGCAAGCTGGTTGAACAGGCCGGCGCGACCATGACCGAGGTGGTCGCCAGCGTCAAGCGCGTGGCCGATATCGTCGGCGAGATCAGTTCGGCCAGCCAGGAGCAGAGCGCCGGCATCGCCGAAGTGGGCAGCGCCATCTCGCAGATGGATGAAAGCACGCAGCAGAACGCCGCGCTGGTCGAGCAAGCCGCCGCGGCAGCCCAGTCGCTGCAGGACCAGGCATCCACCCTGGCCGGGCTGGTCAGCCGCTTCCGCGTCGATGCCGCGCAGGCGCACGGCATCCCGGCGGCCGCCGCGGCATCTGCGCCGCGCCCCCGGATGAGCGCGCCAGCCGCCAAGAAGCCTGTTGCGGCCGCAGCCCGTCCAGCGCCAGCCAAACCCGCTGCGCGTCCCGCCGCCAAAACGGAGGCGGCAACGACAGCCAAGCCGGCCGCCCAACCCGCCGCGCGATCGCCCTCGCGCCTGCCGGCCGGCGACGACGAAGGGGATTGGGAAACCTTCTGATCAGCCTTCCTGCCCGATCTTGTTGCCAGGCCGCATCATCGGCCTGGCGCCGCAGGCCAAGCCCGCCCAGTGCGGGCTTTTCTCATTTTTATTCGGCCGATATGGATATTGGTGAGATTTGATGCCCTTCTTACATTTTTTCTTCGCACCTTTACGACGCCCAACAGTCCAAGATGTATTCGTCATAGAATGATCGAGAACTTGCTACACAATCGGTTTGTACCTGCTTTGCTGGCGCCGCATCGCATCACCGGACTTGCCAACAGGAGGACAGCACTCTGAAAAGGAAGCAGCCATGGCCCAGTCTCCGAAAAACATCTCCGCACTGATGTGCGAGCTCAGCGTGGCCCTGGCCGAGCTGTCGGAAAAGATGAGCGACCTCGCCGTCACGCTGGAAAACCACTACCTGGAGTCGAACGCCCCCGAGCCGACCGCCATGCTGGAAGCCGCGCGCGAAACCATCGAGAAGGCGCGCAGCAACTAACGGCCGGAGTCCCTGCCCGCTTCCCCTGCTTCCCCGCCTGCCCAGTCTTCGCCCTCAATCGCCCCTCCCTCCGCCGGCCGGTTGCGCCGTGTCCATCCAGAAATCCCTGCCAAGCGCAGCCAGGCGGCTGACGATGAAGTCGGCCACCACCTGTACCCGCACCAGGTCGCGCGCATCGGCGTGCGTGAGCAGCCAGTAGGAACGCGTGAGGCTGATCTCGCCGGGAAGGACCCGGACCAGCCCCGGCTCCCGCCGCGCCAGAAAACACGGCAGCACCCCCAGGCCGACGCCGGCGGCGACCGCCTGCACCTGGCTGATCACATTGGAAATCCGGATGTGCGGCGCCAGCGACGCTGAAATCTCCCCCAGGTAATCCAGCTCGGAAGACCACATCAGGTCTTCGATATAGCCGACCCAGCGATGCCGTTCCAGTTGCCGGCGGGTGACCTCGCCATGTTCGGCCAGGTAGCCGGGGGCGGCATAGATGCCCAGCTCATAGTCGTTGAGGCGGCGCGCAACCAGTCGGCCCTTTTCCGGCCGCGTCATGCTCACCGCGATGTCGGCTTCCCGCTGGGAAAGGCTGAACATGCGCGGGTTGGCTACCAGCTCCACTTCCAGCTCGGGATGCAGGCGCGCCAGCTCCTTCAGCTCAGGCGCCAGGAAATAGGTGCCCCAGGCCTCCGGCGTGCCGATGCGCACCGACCCGGTCAGGCCCTGGGCCGCGTCGTCCTGGCGCGAGCGGATGCGGATCGCCAGGTTTTCCATCGCCTCGGCATCCGGCACCAGGCGCTCGCCTTCGGCGGTCAGCGCATAACCGGCCGAGCGGCGGTCGAACAGCGTGGCGCCGATTGCCTGCTCCAGCCCGGCGATACGCCTGCTCAGCGTGGAATGGTCCACCCCCAGCTTGCGCGCGGCCACCGTCAGGCGCCCGGCGCGCACCACCGCCAGGAAGGCTTGCAGGTCGTCCCAGTCGAATTTCCTCATGGTTTCAGCCTTGTTGGATATGTGATTTACCGCACGACGAATGTGCAAATTCCTGCATTTACGCGCGAAATTCCCAATGCTACCCTTTTCTCCACAAGGATTGCCGGATCGCGGCAACCCACACATCCAACGAGGAGACGGCATGGCAACGATGTTCAATCAACTCAAGGCGCTGGCCGAACAGGGCAAGCCGGTGCGGGTGGGCCTGATCGGGGCCGGCAAGTTCGGCTCGATGTTCCTGTCGCAGGTGCCGCGCACGCCGGGCGTGCACCTGCTGGGCATCGCAGACCTGTCGCCGCAGCGCGCCCGGCAATCGCTGCAGCGAGTCGGCTGGAAAGCCGAACAGTACGCGGCGCGCTCGTGGGACGAGGCGCTGCGGCACGGCATCACCTTCGTGCAGGACGACGCCGAGGCGATGATCGCGCGCCCGGAACTGGACATCGTGATCGACGCCACCGGCAGCCCGGCCGCCGGCATCCGCCATACGCTGCTGTGCTGCCAGCACAAGAAGCACATCATCATGGTCAACGTCGAAGCCGACGCCCTGGCCGGCCCGCTCCTGGCGCGCCGCGCGGCCGAGGCCGGCATCATCTATTCGATGGCCTACGGCGACCAGCCGGCGCTGATCGCCGAGATGGTGGACTGGGCGCGCACCTCAGGCTTCAACGTAGTCTGCGCCGGCAAGGGCACCAAGTACCTGCCGGTCTACCACCAGTCCACGCCGGACACGGTGTGGGGCCACTACGGCTTCAGCGAACAGCAGGTGGCCGGCGGCGACTTCAACCCGCAGATGTTCAACTCCTTCCTCGACGGCACCAAGTCGGCGCTGGAGATGGCCGCCGTCTCCAATGCCTGCGGCCTGCGCCCGGCCGATACCGGCCTGGCCTTCCCGCCCTGCGGCGTGGACGACCTGCCAGGCATCCTGCGCCCGCAAGCGGACGGCGGCATCCTGCCGCATTCGGGGACGGTGGAAGTGGTGTCGTCGCTGGAGCGCGACGGCCGCCCGGTGTTCCGCGACCTGCGCTGGGGCGTATACGTCACCTTCGAAGCGCCCACCGACTACGTGCGCGACTGCTTCGCCCAATACGGCTTGAAGACCGACGCCAGCGGCCGCTTCGCCTCCATGTACAAACCCTACCACCTGATCGGCCTGGAACTGGGCTATTCGGTGGCCAGCATCGCCGTGCGCGGCCAGCCGACCGGCGACACCCGGGGCTTCGCGGGCGATACGGTGGCGGTCGCCAAGCGCGACCTCAAGCCGGGCGAGAAACTCGACGGCGAAGGCGGCTACATGGTCTACGGCAAGCTGATGCCGGCCGCCGCCTCGCTCAGGCACGAGGCGCTGCCCATCGGCCTGGCGCACGGCATCGTGCTGCAGCGGCCGGTCGCGGCCGGCCATACGGTGAGCTGGGCGGACGTCGCCATCGACGCATCGCTCGAGGCGATCCGCGTGCGGCGCGAGATGGAGGATATCTTCCGCAAGGAAATGGGATTGGGCGAGCCGCGCAGGGAAAAGGCCGCCTGACGCCCTTGCCCGGCAAACGACGCTGGCACCACCATCAAAAGTCGTACTTCAGCTCCGCAAACACCGTCCGCTGCGGAAACGGATGGAACAGGAAATAGTCCCGGTTGGTCAGGTTGTCCACGCCGACCGCGCCGCTCCAGTGCCGGTCGAAACGATAGCGCACGCGCGCGTCGAACACGGTGTAGCCGTCGAATCCCTGGTAGGTATGGCTGTTGACATCGGTATTGTCCACCGTCGCGTACACGCGGCCGCTGTAGCGGCCGGCCAGCGTATAGCTCCAGCGGTCGTCCGGCTTGTAGGTCGCCACCAGCGTGGCGCGCCACTCCGGCACATACGGCGTGCGCTTGCCCACGGAAGTGGCGCCGGCAGTGGTCGGCACATAGGTGCTGTTGGCCAGGATGCGGGCATCCACATAGGTCACGCTGCCGTTCAGTGAAAAGCCGCGCAACAGCAAGTCGTTCCGTTCGAAAGCCGCCTCGATGCCGCGCTGGCGCGTCTTGTCGACGTTCTGTGTGAAGGAGGCGACGCCGCCGTTGAAGGATGCCGATTGCGAGATCAGCGCGTCGCTGACGCGTTCCTCGAACAGCGACACCCGCCATTTCCCCTGCCCCTCGGCCAGCGCGCGCTCAATGGCCAGCTCGGTCGACCAGACCTTCTCCGGCTTCAGGTAAGGATTGGCCTGCAAATACACCCCACCCGACAAGATGTTCTGGTACAGCTCGCCCACCGTGGGAAAACGGATGGCTCGGCCACTCGACAAGGTGGCCAGCCACTGGTCGTCGATCGCCCACGCCAGCGACGCCTTGGGGGAGACGCCATTGCTGCTCACCGCCGGCTGGTTGACCGGAAAACCGGCGCCGCTGGCGATGGTGTTGAAGTTATAGCCGCCGAACGCCCGCCATTGCTCGTAGCGCGCCCCCAGCGTGGCCTTGAGCGCCGGGACAAGGCGCCAGACGTCCTGCGCCCACAGCGCCGAGGTCTCGGTCTTGCCGCGCGAGTCGGATGCCAGCGTGCCGCTGCCGCCGGAAACCCAGCTCGCGGTATTCCAGGTCGGCGTGGCCAGCGTATAGCGGTCGTAATGGGCGCCGAAGCTGACCGTATGCGCACCGCGCCGGCCGGCGCCGTCTTCCGGCCGCCAGATGCCCTTGGCGTCGAGCGTGCTCCAGCCGGTGCCGCCGGCATCGGCGATGGTGCCCGCGCCGCCGCCGGCGCCAGCCGGGAAAGCGGCAGTGGAAGTGCGCGTCAGGTCGCGCGAAGCCGACATGGTGGACGCCGCCACCTGCAAATCCCACGCGCCGCCGGTCTTGCTGCGCAACTCCAGGCCTTGCATCCATTGCTGCTGGTCCACGCTGTTGGCGGAAAAACCGTTGCCATAGGCCGGCGCGCCGGCTGCGTTCCTAAGGAAAGTCTGCGGATTGGCGTTGGCCTGGTTCTGCCACATGCCCAGCGTGTAGGTGGCCGTCAGCGTCGGCGTGAAATCGTAGGAAAACTTCAGCCGCGCCGTATCCTGCACGGTGTGCGTAAGGTTGCCCGCACCCAGCACGTAGATCGGCTTGCCGGTGCGGTCCTGCGCGGCCACTGCGCCGGTCGTGCCGGCCGGAGCGGCGCCGGAGGTGATATAGGTCACCGGCGGCGAAAAACTGTCCAGGTGGTTGGCCGAGAAACGCCACGCCAGCGCCCCGCTGCGGTCGCCCAGCGAAACGTTGTACTCCTGCGCCCGGTAGGTGCCGCCGCTGCCGTACTGGCTGAAATCCTGCTGCGAATACAGTGCCTTGACGCTGGCCTCGAAACGCTCCGGCATGCGCGTGACGATCTCGGTCACCGCGCCGTAGGAGTTGCCCGGGTACTCGGCGGCGAACGGGCCGTACATGACGTCGATGCGCTCGATCTCTTCCGGCGCCACCATGAACCAGCGCGGCGAACCGTTGCCGTTGTTGTTGTTCACCAGCGCCGAGAGCAGGATGCCGTCGGCATACACCAGGCTGCGCGCGCTGGCGTTCACGCCGGTGGTGCGCGTGGCCAGCGGCGATTGGGTGTCGCCGATGTAGCGCTTGCGCACCGTGAGGCTGGGCAGGTACTTCAGCGCATCGGAGGCATCGGTGACGTTGATGCCGTCGGCGGCGGCCGCCGCCGTGACGCTGGCGCTGGTCTGCGGCAGTTGCTTGCGCTCGGCGGCCGAGGCGGTCTCGCGCACTTCGATGGCGGGCAAGGCGTCGGCCGCCTGTGCCAGGACGGCGCCGCTCCAGGCGGACAGCAGGGCCAGCATCAGCGGGCGCGGTTTGAATCGGAAGGATAAGGAATGAACGGCGGATAATTGGCGCATGGCGAACGATAAAAATCGGTAGGCGAGATCGCACGCGCAATCCCGCCTGATGGTCGGCTGACTGGAATTCAGGAGAAAACGAAGGAAGCTCAGGCCGCCGGCGGCGCCCGCGACAAGGCATTGAGCCAGATGAACAGCGGCGATGGCGCCAGATGGAACAGGCGCGGCAGGAAGTACAACGGCTGCAGGACCGCTGCGGCCAATGCCGGCGGCTGGACCGGATAAGACAACTCAGCCTGCAGCAGACAATAAGGGCATGCCGTCATGGCTTTCAGCGGAGCGGGGGCATCGTTGCCGTCCGCGCTTGAAGAAGCGCTTGCCGCGTGAGAGAGCGCGGCGCTCGCGGGGATGGAATAAGCGGTGCAAATGTCCTGCAGAAAAGTCCGCTGGCCATCGGCCATTGCACTCGCCAGGCGCGCCGCGGCCGGCAGCAGCGCCATGGCAAGCATCAGCAGCACCGCGCTCCATACGGCAGGCGCCGAGAGCAGGATGCGCGTGCACCGATTGTTATATTCATTCCCCATCGCGCGAATCTAGCACGGCCGCCGCAACGCGCGGAGGCGCCCCGTGCGCCCGGTGTCCCAAGCTCCATCCGCTTGCGAAGAAAAACCCTTTCGGCACAAGCACTTAGCGAATCCGGCCGCCACCGGGAAAGGCTGCGACATATTGCCGCAGCCCGCTGCCGGACCGGAATCCACATCCGGGCGGCCGCATGCCAAACAAGGTATGATCGCTACCCGGTTTGCCCTGCCGAACGCGCATTGGCCCGCGGCAACGGCAACCGGCCCATTCCAGATCCAGGAGAGCGTCCCCCATGCTACGCCGCAACCCATCGGGCCACCGGCCCCAAGTCCACGAATCCGCCTATGTCGACCAGACCGCCATCCTGTGCGGCAAGGTGATCGTCCATGAGAATGTCTTCATCGGCCCCTACGCCGTGATCCGCGCCGACGAAGTCGACGCCAACGGCGAGATGGAAGCCATCGTCATCGGCGCCCACTCCAACATCCAGGACGGCGTGGTAATCCACTCCAAGTCCGGCGCCGCCGTCACCATCGGTGAGCGCACCTCGATCGCCCACCGCGCCATCGTCCACGGCCCCTGCAGCGTCGGCGACGAAGCCTTCATCGGCTTCAACAGCGTGCTGTTCAACTGCAGCATCGGCAAGGGCTGCGTGGTGCGCCACAACGCCGTGGTCGACGGCTGCGACCTGCCGCCGGGCTTTTACGTCCCCTCGACCGAGCGCATCGGCCCCAAGACCGACCTCTCGACCATCGGCCGCGTCTCGGAGGCCGCCTCCGAATTCTCGGAAAACGTGGCCCGCACCAACAATGAACTGGTGCAGGGGTACAAGAAACTGCAGAACGAGTTCTGATCCATGCCTGCCTGGCAGACATCCTTGCAAACGCCCCGACTGGCCTTGCGCCCGGCGGGTCTGCAAGATGCTACGGCACTACTGGACTATCGGCTGCGCAACCGCGAGCGGCTGCAGGCATGGGAACCGGAACGCGCCCCGGCCTTCTTTACCCTTGCCGCTGCCGAGGCCCAGTTGCATGAACAAGCCGACCAGATGCAAAACGGCTCGGCGCTGCATCTGCTGTTCTCCCTGCAAAACCAACCGGCAGCCATCGCCGGCATCTGCAGCTTCACCAACATCATCCGCGGCCCCTTCCAAGCCTGCCATCTCGGTTTTTCCATCGATGCGGCGAGCGAAGGACAAGGCCTCATGCACGAAGCGCTTGCATGCGCACTGGCCGTTGTTTTCAACGAATTGCATCTGCACCGCGTAATGGCCAACCATCACCCGGAAAATCTGCGCAGCGCACGGCTGCTGGCCAAACTTGGATTTGAACGGGAAGGCTTGGCACGCGCTTATCTGCATATCAATGGCGTATGGGCGGATCATGTCCTGACCTCCCGGGTCAATGATCGTTACGTCCATACGACACCGGCCTAATAAAAAATCCGGCCTAGAAGACCGGATTTCTCATCGTTTGCGGGCAACGCCGAATCAGCTTCCCCGATACGTAGAATAAGCCCAGGGCGACACCACCAGCGGCACGTGGTAGTTCTGCGCCGGATCGGCGATGCCGAAGGCGATCACCACTTCGTCGACGAAACGCGGCGACGGCACGTCCACGCCTTGCGCGGCGAAATAGTCGCCGGCGGCGAACACCAGCTCATACTTGCCGGCGCGCACCTCGTCGCCGGCCAGCAGCGGTTCGTCGCAGCGGCCGTCGCTGTTGGTGACGGCATTCTTGATCAGGCGCTTGTTGCCGCCCTCGACCGCGTACAGCGCCAGCCTCACGCCGACACCCGGCTTGCCTTTGGTGATGTCCAGCACGTGCGTACTCAGTTTGCCCATGGTGTTTCCTTTCCCTTGTTCGTTTGGTGGCGATTGCGCGATCCAATGCCGATGGCATGGCGATGACGGCAAATGATATACCGCAGCCTTCAAGTCCATATACGAGCCACCTTATACCGCCCATCCATTCTGCGGACATAATGCCTTACCCGTGCCGCCCCAAACAGGTGCGCGCAGCAGAAAAAATCAAGACAAGGCAGGAGACATGAAAGACCCCAACTACCCCCGCGACCTGACCGGTTACGGCCGCCATGTGCCGCATGCGCACTGGCCGGGCGGCGCGCGCATCGCCCTGCAGTTCGTGCTGAACTATGAAGAAGGCGCGGAAAACTGCGTGCTCGACGGCGATGCCGGTTCCGAGACCTTCCTCTCCGAGATCATCGGCGCGCAAAGCTTCGCGGCGCGCCACATGAGCATGGAATCGATCTACGAATACGGCTCGCGCGCGGGCTTGTGGCGCCTGCTGCGCATGTTCGAGGAACGCCGCCTGCCGCTGACCGTGTTCGGCGTGGCGCGCGCCCTGCAGCGCAACCGCGAAGCCACCGCCGCCTTCCTTGAGCTGGGCCATGAGATCGCCTGCCACGGCCTGCGCTGGATCAGCTACCAGAACACCGACGAAGCCACCGAACGGCGCCACATCGCCGAAGCCGTGCAGATCATCCGCGAACTGACCGGCGCCGCGCCGCTGGGCTGGTACACCGGCCGCGACTCGCCCAACACGCGCCGCCTGGTGGCCGAGCACGGCGGCTTCGCCTACGACGCCGACAGCTATGCCGACGACCTGCCCTACTGGGAAGACGTCAAGCTTTCCGATGGCGCGAGCGCGCCGCAACTGATCGTGCCCTATACCCTGGACACCAACGACATGCGCTTCGCCGCGCCGCAGGGTTTCAACTCCGGCACGCAGTTCTTCGACTATCTGAAGGACGCCTTCGACACGCTGTACCGCGAAGGCGACCCGAACGGCCTGGACCGGCCCAAGATGCTGTCGGTCGGCCTGCACTGCCGTCTGGTCGGCCGTCCGGCACGGGCGGCGGCGCTGGCGCGCTTCCTCGACTATGTTTGCAGCCACGACAAGGTCTGGGTCACGCGCCGCATCGATATCGCCCAACACTGGCGCAAGACGCACCCGTACGCTCCCTCCGCATCCAACAGAAGCTGAGGATCGAACACTGCCGGCCCACCCCTGTCGGCAATCCGTCACACCGATCGATCGCCTGCTTTGCGCAGGCATGGGATGCGTGTATTCTGCGCATCTGATTTTTTGCCCGACCGCCGTGGCGGCACCACGGAACCGCGCATTCAAACAACAACAAACACCCAATAATGGAGGAGACACCATGCAACAAACATCCCGGCGCATCCACGGCGTCATCGCAGCCGGCCTGCTGGCGGTATCCGGCTCGGCGGCGGCCCTCGACTGGTCCGACAATGCGGTCGGCTACCGCTATGGCACCCGTTTCGCCGAGCCGTACAACCCGAACGACATCAGCAAGAACATCGTCAACTTCACCCACGCCAGCGGCTACAAGTACGGCACCAACTTCCTCAACGTCGACCTGCTGATGTCCGACAACAAGGATGACAACGCCCGCGAAGTCTACGTCACCTACCGCCACACGCTGGACATCGGCAAGATCTCGGGCAAGGACCTGTCCTTCGGCCCCGCGCGCGGCGTCGGCCTGACGCTGGGCTTCGACTGGAACACCAAGAACGACAGCGGCTACGGCTCCAAGAAGCGCATGTGGGTGGTCGGCCCGACCCTGATGATGGACGTGCCGGGCTTCCTCAACGTCAGCCTGCTGGCGCTGTTCGAAAGCAACCAGCCGCGAACCATCTCCAGCCGCTACAACTACGATACGCACCCGATGCTAAACCTGGCCTGGGGCATTCCCTTCGGCGACTCGGGCTTCGCCTTCGAAGGCTACATGAACTACATCGCCTCCAAGGGCAAGAACGAATTCGGCGGCCCGACGTCTCCCGAACTGAACTTCGACGGCCAGGTCATGTACGACATCGGCAACACCATGGGCCTGGGCAAGAAAAAGCTGCGCCTGGGTCTGGAATACCAGTACTGGCGCAACAAGTTCGGCAACCCGCACGAAGTGCCGGGCTCGCTGGCCAAGACGCCGATGGTACGCCTCGAATACCACTTCTAAGAACCTGTTCATCCCTGCTGGAAGCGGTCGGGGGAATCGCGTAAGCTGCGGTTTTCCCCGGCCGCTTTTTCATTCGCCATGCAAGCCAACGACATCCCTCCGGCCGGCATCAGCCCGGCCGAATGGCAGGTCCGCCGCGACCTCGCCGCCTGCTACCGCCTGTGCGCCCTCAACGGCTGGGACGATGTGGTCTACACCCACATCTCGGCCACCGTGCCGGGCGAACCCCAGCATTTCCTGATCAATGAATTCGGCCTGGCCTTCGACGAGATTTGCGCCTCCAACCTGGTCAAGATCTCGCTCGACGGCGCAGTGGTCGACGGCAGCCGGCGCCGCGTCAACGCCAGCGGCTTCGCCATCCATGCCGCGGTGCACGCCGCTCGGCCCGATGCGCACTGCGTGCTCCACCTGCACAACGTCAACGCCATCGCGGTCGGCATCCAGCCGCAAGGCCTGCTGCCGCTGTCGCAGCACGCGCTGCGCTTTTACGAACTGCTGGGCTACCACGATTACGAAGGCCTGGCGCTGACGCCGGCCGAGCAGCAACGTCTGGTAGCAGCGCTAGGCGATCGCCCGGCCATGCTCCTGCGCAACCACGGCAGCCTGGTGTGCGGACGCACCGTGGCCGAGGCCTTCGTGCTGCTCGATACGCTGGACAAGGCCTGCGCCATCCAGCTCAAGGCCCTGGCCGGCGCGCCCTACCCGCACCAGCCGCCGGCGCCGGTCTGCCGCAAGACGCGCGACCAGCTGCTAGGCGACGGCAGCCCGGAAGGCGCGCTCGAATGGCCGGCCCTGCTGCGCAAGCTGGAGCGGCTGGACCCCAGCTACAAAGATTGAACCGGCTCTACCCCATTATTTCAAGGAGAAACGCATGCCCACATTCAACATCCAGCTATTCGAAGGCCGCAGCGTGGAACAAAAGCGCGCGCTGGTGAAAGCCATCACCGAGGTCACCTGCGAGACCCTGCAATGCTCGCCGGAGTCGGTAGACATCATCATCCAGGATGTAAAGAAAGAAAATTGGGCGACCGGCGGCAAGCTCTGGTCGGATTGAAGTTCCGATATTAAATCCCGATATCGGCAGGTAAAAAAATAGCCCCTTGCGGGGCTATTTTCTTTGCTGCGCGCGTCGCGGATCAGAAGCGGATATTGGCGCTCAGGACCGCCGAGCGGCCCGGTCCCATGTGCGCATAGTGGGTGGTGAAGGCCTGGTCGTAGTACAGCTTGTCGGTCAGGTTCTGCACGTTCAGTTGCAGGGTCACGTTCTTGTCCACGACATAGGTCGCCATCGCGTCGTAACGGACGTAGGACGGCACATACAGGCTGTTGGCCGGATTGCCGAACACGCGCGAGACGTAAAACGCGCCGCCGCCGATGGTCAACTTGGGCAGGACCTGGTAGGTCGTCCACAGGCTGGCGCTGTCTTTGGGCGTATTGGGGAACTGGTTGCCGTTGTTGATCGAGTTGGCCGCCAGCGGCCCATTGTCGACCAGCTTGGCATCCAGGTGGGTATAGCCGCCGAACACCGTCCACTTGCGGGTCAGGTTGCCGGAGATACCCAGCTCGAAGCCGTTCACGCGCTGGGTGCCGGCGACCGCCTGGGTATTGGCGTCCACCGCCACGCGAGCATTGTTCTTCTCGATGCGGAACACCGCGCCGGTCAGCGACACTTGCTTGTTGAGCAGGTCCCATTTGGCGCCGACTTCGGCGGTCTTGGTGCGCTCGGCCGGCAGCGCCTGGTTGGCGGCCGACAGGTTGTCGCCGCCATCGCCCACGCTGGCGCCCGACGGCGTCGAAGCGGTGCCGTAGGAGACATACACGCTGGCTTCCGGCGTGATCTTGTAGACCAGGCCCGCCGTGTAGTTGCGGAAGCTGTCGTTGTTCGAGAAGTTGTTGGCGCCCGTATTCTGTACCGAATGGGTCGAGTAGTTATCCCAGCGCAAGCCCAGGTTCAGGAACAATCGCTTGGTCAGCTCCATCGTGTCGAAACCGTACACCGACTTGGTGATCACGGTCGTGTTGGTGACCGTCGGAGAACGGCTGACCGTGCCGAGGAACGGATCGTTCGCATTGGGGCTGTACAGGCTGGTACACCAGTAATTGGCCAGCAAGGCGGCATTGCAAACCCGCGCCGCCCCGGTTGGCGCGCCCGAGATCACGTAGCTGCCGACATTCGTCTCCTCGTGCGTCAGCTCCAGGCCGGCGGCGAACTTGTGCTTGATGAAACCGGTCTCGAACTCGCCCGTCAGGTCGGTCTGGTTGGTCATGGTAGTGGTGTCCGATACGCGCGACTTGGGCGAACGGAACACATAACCCCGGTTGACGTTGCCGACACTGTCGTCCGGATTGGTGACGATGTAGTCCTGGCTGGTCTTGCCATAGCGGGTGGTATTGCGCAGCGACAGCTGCTTGCTGAAATCATGCTGGAACTGCACCGTGCCGATATCGGTCTGGGTGTTGCGGAAGTCCAGCGCGGTGCGGCCGTAGAACTGGCGCCCCACGTCGATCGGGCCATCCGGATTGGCCTTGCTGCGGGCCGTCCCGCTGTTGCGGTACGGCGTGCTGTAGTCGGGCATGTCGTCCGATTGCAGGTGGTAGTAGCTCAGCGTGACCGAGGTCGGGCTTTCCAGGCCGAACTTGATCGACGGCGCGATACCCCAGCGGTTGACGTCGACCGCGCTCGGGCGCCCCGGCACGCCGCTGTCGTAGTACAGCGCATTGAGGCGGAAGGCCATGTTCTCACCCAGCAGCATGTTGCTGTCGAGCGTGGTGCGCTTGTAGCTGTCGGTGCCCAGGCCGATGTTGACCTCGTTGAATGCCTCCTTCTTCGGCAGCTTGGACACCAGGTTGATGCTGCCGCCCGGGCCGCCGCGGCCGCCCGCTGTACTGTTGGAGCCGCGCGTGACTTCGATGGATTCGATGTTGAACATGTCGCGCGTCTGCGCGCCGGTGTCGCGCACGCCATCGATATAGGTCGCGCTTTGCGCATCGAAGCCGCGGATCAGCGGCCGGTCGCCCAGCGGCGTGCCGCCCTCCCCGGCCGAGAAAGTAATGCCCGGCGTGGTGCGCAGCGCTTCCTGCAGCGAAGTCGAGCCGGTCTGGCTGAGGATTTCCAAGGGGATGACGGTGATCGACTTGGGCGTATCCAGCAGCGGCGCGGTCGACTTCACCGAAGAAGTCCGGTCGACCTTCACGGTGCTGGCCGCAGTGTCGGTCACGACCACTTCAGGCAGGCTGGCATCTTTGGAGGTGTCCTTGGCGGCGCTGGTCTGCGCCATGCCAGGAGTGCTGATCGCGGCGAACAGGGTCGCGACGACGGGAGTGAACCGGCGGTCCATATCTTTCCTTTTTGATTGGTGAAAACAGATGCGGCGAAGGCCTTTGCATGGCATTCACCGCTTCCCCGATGGCGATAAGGGCTGGCGGTTCGAGAAAAAACGAAGTGGCTGGCAGGAATACGACAGGGATGTCGCCTGGATCAGAATGCTTGACTCACCCCAGCGGCGCCCCGTTAATTGTTGTGGGCACAATTATAAATGACAATCATTCTTATTATCATTAAAATCTCTTAAAAAATTTTTACATCCTTCCTCGCTCTACCGAAAGACCGCCATGCTGGTGCACATCCCGGAAGTACTCGACCAAGACGAACTCAAGGCCCTCAGGGAAAAGCTCGATGCCGCCGGCCCCGCCTGGGTGGACGGCCGCGTCACCGCCGGCTACCAGGGCGCGCCGGTCAAGTTCAACCAGCAGATCGACGAGCGCTCGGAAGTCGCCCGCCAGTGCCAGCAGATCGTGCTGGCGGCGGTCGAAGGCCACTCCACCTTCATCAGCGCCGCCCTGCCCAATGCCGTCTATCCGCCGATGTTCAACCGCTATGGCGAGGGAATGGCCTTTGGCGAACACATCGACGGCAGCATCCGCATGCTGCCCGACGGCCGCAAGCTGCGCACCGACCTGTCCGCCACCCTGTTCCTGAGCGGGCCGGATGAGTACGACGGCGGCGAACTGGAAATCCACGATACCTACGGCCTGCACCGCGCCAAGTTCGCGGCCGGCGACATGGTGCTCTACCCCGCCACCAGCCTGCACCGGGTCACCCCGATCACGCGCGGCCTGCGGGTAGCCTGCTTTTTCTGGATACAAAGCCTGGTGCGCGACGACACCCGGCGCACCCTGATGTTCGACCTGGACAACGCCATCCAGAAACTCAACGCCACCGAAGCCGACGAAACGGCGCGGCGTACGCTGATCGGCGTGTATCACAACCTGGTCCGCCAGTGGAGCGCCACATGATTGCCCTTCCCGCCCCGCCGCACAGCCGGGAAGCGCTGGATGCCGTAACCGCCGCACAATGGCAAGCCTTGTTCTCCGCTCGCGCGGAGGCGTTGGCGCATTGGCTGCAGGCTGCCGCCGCGCTGGAAGATCCGCAAGCGCAAACCCTGTTCGGGCAACTGCTGCTGGATGGCCGAGGCATCGCGCCGGATGCCGCGCGCGCCTTCGGCTGCTTCGTGCGCGCAGCGGACCGGGGCTGGCCGATGGCGATGAACATGCGCGCCCGCTGCCTCGAACATGGCTGGGGCACGCCATCCGATCCGCCGCAAGCGGCCCATTGGTACCTGCAGGCGGCACAGGCCGGCCTCGACTGGGGCATGTACAACTATGCGAACTTCCTCTCCAGCGGCCGCGTGCTGGAACAGAACCACGCACTGGCGCTGGAGTGGTACCGCAAGGCGGCGGCCCTGGGCCACGCCAAGTCGCTCAACCTGGTGGGACGCTATTACGAGGACGGCATCGTGGTCGAAGCCGACCGCGCCACCGCATTCAGGTACTACCGCGCCTCGGCCGAAGGCGGCGACTTCCGCGGCCAATACAGCTATGCCTGCATGCTGGCCGAACGCGGCCGCATCGACGACGCCAACTACTGGCTGGAGAAGATCGCCGACACCGCCACCGCCGCCTTCATGAAAAAGATCGGCAACGAATTGCAGCTTTCCGGTCATCCGAGCTTTCGCCAGATCGGCGACCGTATGTTGCAGCTGGCGGCATCGCGCTAAGGCCTAAAAAAAACGCCCGGACAAGTCCGGGCGTTTTGCTTGGGCCGTTGCCGAAAGAATCAGACAAACTGCCCGATCTTCGCCACCACCGCATCGCGCACCGATCCGCTGACCACAAAGCCGTGCGCAGCCTGGATGTCGTTGTGGAACCAGCGGTCCCCTTCCAGGCAAGCCGGAATCTGCCGGCGAATCTCGTCATACGCCGCCTGCGTCCCCTGCCCCAGCTTGAAGCCCTTCAACAAGTCTTCCGTCATCGTCAGCGCCTGCGCCGCCAGCAGCATTTCCACCCCGACGATGTATTGCGTGTTCTGCACCACCGTCATCGCCTTGCGCGCACACCAGGTCGAGTTGGAAATGTGGTCTTCGCTGTTGCCCTTGGACGGGATGCTGTCCACGCTGCCCGGCATCGACAAGGTACGGTTTTCCATCACCAGCGAGCTCAGCGAGCATTGCACCACCGGATAGCCGGTGTTGACGCCGCGGATGCCGCTCATCAGGTTGCGCGGCAGGCCCCACGAGAGCGTCGGGTCAATCAGCCGCGCCACCCGGCGTTCGCAGATGCTGCCCAGGTCGGTGATGGCCATGGCCAGCAAGTCCATCGCCTGCGCCAGGTACTGGCCGTGGAAGTTGCCGCCGGAGATGATCTCGAAGCCTTCACCCTCTTCCTTGCTGAAAATCAGCGGATTGTCGGTGGCCGAGTTGGTTTCCTTCTCGATGATGGTGTCGATGTAGTCCAATGCGTCGAACACCGGGCCGTACACCTGCGGCGCGCAGCG
>NZ_JAGIBI010000006.1 GCF_017744395.1 Herbaspirillum sp. | reverse complement strand
GGGGTTCCCGTTGGAGCGCCATGAAAAATGGGCTCGGCAGAGTCGCTTCGCTCCGACTGCCGCGCTGATCCATTTTTCATGGCGCTCCAACGGCTGGCCCACAAGGGGAAATGCTTAAATGCCTCGCCTTCGGCATCGGGATTGGGATCGTGGCTTGCTACCTTCTGAGGATTTGCTGACGTCTTAACGACACTGGGTCCTGACTTTCGTCAGGACGACACGCAGAAGCGATAGCGATCAGAAACACCTATGCCGCAGGCGAGAAGCAAGCACCGCAATGCCGAAGGCGAGCCGGACACGCAGTCCGCTTCTGACCAGCCGCCGGAGAGGGCGAAAAAATGGATCAGCAAGGCAGTCGGAGCGAAGCGACTCTGCCTTGCCCATTTTTTCGCCCTCTCCGGCGGGAACCCCGAAGGGGCTGGTTAGTAGCGGTCGCCTTCTTTTGCTTACTTTTCTTGGCGAGACAAGAAAAGTGAGCGGCTGCCGGGCCGCCCCCGGCGCTCACCTTCGACCGGAGAAAGATAAGCATTAAGCCAGTACATCTGCACGCAGCAAGACCAGACTACCCAAAAACGCCAACCAACTAAGCAAATGCAAAAACATTCTTAGCCACAAAAAACCGACAGCGCTCTAATAGCAAAATCGAACGAACAAACAAAGAAACACCCCCATGTCCCTCAACATCTTCTGGTTCCTCCCCACCTCAGGCGACACCCGCTACCTGGGCACCTCCGACTTCGGCAGAGCCCCCACCCTCGACTACATGCGCCAAATCGCCGTCACCAGCGAAAACCTCGGCTACGACGGCCTGCTGATCCCCACCGGCGCCTCCTGCCTCGACCCATGGGTAGTCGCCTCCAGCCTGGTCCCGGTCACCCACAGGATCAAGCTGCTGGTAGCGCTGCGCACTTCGCTCGGCGGCCCCGGCCCCTCGGCGCGCCAGGCCGCCACGCTGGACCAGGCCCTGAACGGCCGCCTGCTGCTCAACGTCGTGCCCGGCGGCGACGCCACCGAACTGGAGGCCGACGGCGTCTTCCTGAAACACGACGAACGCTACGAAGCCGCCGACGAATACCTCACCATCTGGCGCCGCCTGCTGCAAGGCGAAACGGTGGACTACGAAGGCAAGCACTTCCGCATCCGCCAGGGCCAGGTATTCCACCCCGCGCTGCAAAAGCCCTATCCCCCGCTGTACTTCGGCGGCTCTTCCGATGCCGCCCACGACCTGGCCGCCAAGCACGTCGACGCCTACCTGACCTGGGGCGAACCGCCGGCCGCGGTAGCGCAGAAGATCGCCGACGTGCGCGCGCGTGCCGCCAAACAGGGGCGCACCGTGCGCTTCGGCGTGCGCCTGCACGTGATCGTGCGCGAGACCAATGAAGAAGCCTGGGCCGATGCCGAGCGCCTGATCAGCAAGCTGACCGACGACGACATCGCCCGCGCCCAGCAGAACTACACCCGCATGGATTCGGTGGGACAACAGCGCATGGCCGCGCTGCACGGCGGCCGGCGCGACCGGCTTGAGATCGCGCCCAACCTGTGGGCCGGCGTGGGACTGGTGCGCGGCGGCGCCGGCACGTCATTGGTGGGGGATGCCGCCACGGTGGCCGAGCGGCTGCAGGAATATGCGGACCTGGGCGTGGACACCTTCGTGCTGTCCGGCTATCCGCACCTGGAAGAGTCGATACGCTTCGCCGAGCTGGTGTTTCCGCTGCTCGGCAAGCAAGCGGTCACCTTGCGCGACCGCGCGCAGACCGGCGGCGCTTTCGATATCCGCGCCGCCCGGTCCGCCTCTTGAAACTGAATCAGGAAATCAGCTTCAGGTAACCGGCCGCGTCGAGGAAACCTTCCTTCGAAAACGGCACGGCCGGCCTGATCTTGAAGATCCATTGGTCGTAGGGCGCGTCATTGATGGCATCCGGCGTTTCCGCCAGCGCCTCGTTGATGGCGACAATCTCCCCATCCACCGGCGCATGCAGGTCGGAGGCGGTCTTGTTCGACTCCACGATGCCGCATTCGCCGGTGCGCCGGACCAGCACCCCGACCGCCGGCATTTCCACATACACCAGCGGCCCCAGTTGCTCCTGGCCGAAATCGGTGATGCCGACGGCGAGCGTGCCGTCGTCCTCCACCCTCACCCACTCATGGGTTTCCGCATAGACGAGATGATCGGGAATCTGCATGGTGTCTCCTTTTGCTTGTAATGAGGGTAGATCAGGCTTCGGCCTTGCTGCCGTCCGGGAACACCGGCTCGCCCAGGTTCAGCATCAGGCGGTTGGCCCAGGCGAAGATGGCGATCGAGTGGATCAGGTCCAGCACTTCCAGGTCGTTCAGGCCGGCGTCCTTCAAGGCCTGGATCTTGGCCGCGTCGACCGCGTCCGGCTGTTCGGTCAGCTCGGCCGAGAACTTGGCGATGGCCTTCTCGCGCGCGTCGATGCCCGCGCCGTAGGGGTTGTCGAATACCTGCTGCACCGTGTCGTTGCGCTTGGCCAGTTGCTCGAAGCGCTGCGCATGCACCGACGCGCAATACACGCAGCCGTTGATGCGCGAGACCACCAGCGAACCCAGCTCGCGCTCGGCGCGCGACATGCCGCCCGGCGCGTACATGATGGCGTTGAAGGCGGCCGAGCGCTGGCGCAGGATGTCCGGCTGGTGCGCCAGGAACAGGTAGTAGTCCGAGGTCTTGGCTTTCGGGTTGCTCTCTTCCAGCACCTTGATCTGGTCTTCGCTGGCGTCTTCCAGCGCGACCACGTCCAGCCAGGCATCCCAGTCCAGCGATTCGTTGGTGAAGCCGTGCGATTTGATGACGTTGCTCATGTCGGTTTCCTTCCTCAGTTGACTGCTGCGGCGGCCTTCATCGCCTTCAGCCCGGCGATCACGCGCAGCTGGTAGGAGATGAATGCGATCAGTTGCGACAGCGCCACCACGGCCGGCGTGCTGATGCCGGCGGCGGGCAGTTTCCCGATGGCGGCCTTGTCGCCTTCCACCGGGCGCTGGGTCAGCGCGCGGGTGAATACCAGCATGGCGCGCAGGCGGCCTTCCGGGAGTTGCTCCGGCTCGCCGCTGTCGGCGGCGGCCAGTTGCGCCGCGTCGGCAGGCAGCGCCTGCAGGCGCGCGCGGTAGTGCCCGGCCAGGTCGGCGGCGCCGGCCAGGCGGCAGGCGTACAGCGCGACCAGCAGGCGCTCGTCCAGACCGATGCCTTCCAGCGCGGGATCGAACAGGGTGTCGTAGCTGCCCTGGCTGGCGGCGGCGACCTTGTCGCGCTGGTGGCGCAGTGCATACAGCGGACTGCCGGGTTCCAGGCCGGCCAGCTGGTCGATGACATCGTGGCCGATGTCGTAGACGGGAGTGCTCATGGGTTTTCCTTTCGGAGCTGGTGTTGGGAGACGGCATCGCGCAGGAAGCGCTGCGCGTGCTGCCATGAATCGAGGTCGGCGCGGGCATTGGCCGCGGGTTCGCCGCCGCCGGTGCTGATGCGGCCCGAGACCGGGTGCGCGTAGGTCGTCTGGGTGGTCGGCACGAACGGGAACAGGATCGAATGCCCGGCGTTGGCATAGTCGCGCCACACCACCGGCCAGGCATGCTTCACCTCGGCCAGCTTGTCGCTGACCATGCGGCAATACACGCTGGAAGGCCAGGAGCCGTCGTCGGTGGCCGACAGCAGCAGCACCGGCGCCCGGATGCATTCCACCGGGATGCGGGCGCGCGCCACGGCTTCCTCATCCTGCAGCGCGGTCAGCATCGCCAGTTCGTGGCGATGCGGCGACGGGCCTTCGTCGAAGGGCTTCCAGCTGGCGGTGCGGTTGCCTTCCCACTGGTGCGGCAAGGGCTGGCCGCGCAAGAGCCAGGTCGGCCCTTCCCTGCCCACCACCGGATCGGCCGCGTTCTGGCCGCTGTGCACCAGCGCGCTGGGCACGTAGGCCAGCACCGCCGACACCTTCTGAGGGAAGGTCGCACCCAGCAGCAGCACCAGCTCGCCGCCGCGCGACTGGCCGCTGATGGCGACGAAGCCGTCCTGCGGCTGCACCTCGGCGCGCAGCCAGTCGAGGCCGCGCTCGAAGTATTCCAGCGGCGTGTTGGAGATGTAGTCGGACAGGCCCGGCGCCTTGAAATACGCCAGCGCGAACGCCGCATAACCGCGCGAGGCATACAGCGCCGCGCGCGGCTCGTTGATGCCGCCGCCCGAGCCGTTGACGATCATCACCGCCGGATGCGGGCCGGGCGTGGCCGGCAAAAACAGCGTGCCGACCAGGCCTTGCTCGCGCACTTCGCGCCGTGTCACTCCCGCCGCCGCCAGGCGCTGCACCAGCTCGGCGCCGGCCGTGCCCTGCGTGCCGCTGGCCTTGATGACGGTGACCAGCGGCGCCGTGACATCGGCGTGGAAGTTGTCGCGCTTGCCCGCCTGCAGCGGCTTTTGCGACCACAGCAAACCCATCGCGTCGATACCGCGGTAGTCGCCGTAGTCGTCACCATCAATGGCGGGGCTCATCGCGAGGTCGGCCTCGCCCTGCGCGTCGGCGACGAAGCAGGCGCTGCTGGCCCACTCGGCGCCGTTGCGCACGGTCGATGTCGAGACCCGCACCGTTTCGCCCGGCGCCGCGCCGCGCACGACGATGCGGCGCGGCACGTCGACCAGGTCGTCGGCCGGGGTGACGGCGATCGAGAAGTCCGGCATGGCCTTACTTCTTTTCCTGGGTGACCATCATGGCGGTGGTGCGGTCGCTGCTGACCGGCGTCACCTTCAGGCCCTTCTTGGCGGCCCAGATGTTCTGGTAGTGGTACAGCGGGATCACGCCCACATCGTCCGACACCACCTTGGCCGAGGCGCGCAGGATGGCTTCGCGCTTGGCGGCGTCAAACTCGGCGGTGGAGTCGGCCAGCGCACGGTCCACGGCCGGGTTGCTGTAGTGGTTCCAGTTGGAAGCGCCGATGCCCTTCTTGGCGTCGACCGTGCCCAGCACGTTGACCAGCGCGTAGCTGGCTTCGCCGGTGCCGTTGCCCCATGCCAGTACCGATACCGCGAACTCGTTCTTGTTGGCGCGCGAGGAGTACGAGGCCCACGGCAATACCTCGACCTGGGTCTTGATACCGATGCGGGTCCAGAACTGCGCCACCGCCTGCATGGTTTCCGGCGCTTGCGGGTAGCGGTCGTTAGGCACGTGGATGGTCAGCTTGAAGCCTTCCGGGAAGCCGGCGTCGGCCAGCAGCTTCTTGGCCTGGGCGGCGTCGAACGGGATGTTCTTGATCTCCGGGTTGTAGCCGAAGGTGTCGGACGGCATCCACTGGTTGGCCTCGGTGGCCGCGCCCTGCAGGATGCGGTCGATCAGCGCCTTGCGGTTGATCGCCAGCGACATGGCGCGGCGCACGCGCACGTCCAAGAGCGGGTTCTTGTCCAGTTGCTTGCCGGCGTTGTCGGTGATGTACGGGCTCGGGCCTTCATGGAAGGTCGGCTGGATCAGCAGCACCCGCAGGCCGTTGTACGGATAGACCGTGACGTTGGGCGACTGCTTGAGCTTGGCGATGTCGGACACCGACACCTTGTCGATCACGTCCACGTCGCCCGACAGCAGCGCCGCGGTGCGCGCGGCGGCGTTGTTGATGTAGCGGTAGTTGACCTTCTCCCACAGTGCCTTGCCGCCCCAGTAGCCGTCGTTGCGCTGCATCACCACGCGGTCGCCCGGGGTGTAGGAGACGAACTTGTAGGGGCCGGTGCCGACCACGGCGGCGCCGCTGTTGTAGTTCTCGGTGGAGGACTTCTCACCCACGTGCTTGCTGACGATATGCACCGACGCCAGGTTCAGCGGCAGGTCGGGGTTGGGGATGTTGGTCTTGATCACCAGCGTCAGCGGGTCCTTGGCGGTGACTGACTCCACCGTGCGCAGGTAGCCGGCGAAGGTCGCCACGCTGCCCGGCACGCTGCGCGCGCGCTGGTAGGAGAAGATCACGTCCTCGGCGGTGAACGGCTTGCCGTCCTGCCACTTGACGTTGGGGCGCAGCTTGAACTCCCAGGTCTTGGGGTCGATGTTCTTCCACGACACGGCCAGGCCGGGCTGCAGCTTGTTGTAGTTGTTCTCGACCAGCAGGTCCCAGAAATGCAGGTCCACCGAGCGGTCGCCGGCGTGGTTGTTCAGTTGCGGATCCAGCGAGGACAGCGGATCGGCGAAGGCGATGTTGAGGTTCTGCGCGCGGGCGGCGTCGGCGGCCGAAGCCAGTGCCACGCCGGTCAGGGCGACCGCCAGCAGGCGGGTCAGGAGCGTTTTCTTCATGTGCTGTTTCCTCTGTTTCTGGTCAGGTTGAAAGCAATCGGCGATTCTTTGTTTCTTGCTGCGGTAATACGTATTCAGGTCTCGTCATTCAAATGGCAGGCGCTCATGTGCCCCGGCGCGATTTCCTTCAGCGCCGGCGCCTCTTCGCGGCAGCGCTGCGTGGCGTACGGGCAGCGCGGGTTGAAGTGGCAGCCGGAAGGCGGGTTCAGCGGGCTGGGAATCTCGCCCTTGATCGCCGTGAACTCCTTCTTGCGCGCCGACAGGCGCGGTACTTCGGCCAGCAGCGCCTGGGTGTAGGGATGGTTGGCATGGCCGAACAGCTCCTGCACCGGCGCACTCTCCACCACCCGCCCCAGGTACATGATCACCACGCGGTCGGAGACGTGCTCCACCACGCCCAGGTCGTGGCTGATGAACAGGTAGGTCAGGCCGAGCTGCTCGCGCAGGTCGGCGAACAGGTTCAGGATCTGCGCCTGGATCGATACGTCCAGCGCCGCCACCGCCTCGTCGCACACCAGCATGCGCGGCTGCACCGCCAGTGCGCGGGCGATGCCGATGCGCTGGCGCTGGCCGCCGGAGAACTGGTGCGGATAGCGGTCGCGCAGCGCCGGATCGAGGCCGGCGCGCAGCAGCTGGCGGCACACGTAGTCGTCCAGGTCGCCCTCGACCTTGCCGTTGACCTGCGCCGCCTCGCCGACGATCTGGTCGATGCGCAGGCGCGGGTTGAGGCTGGCGTAGGGGTTCTGGAAGATCATCTGCACATCCAGCCGGGCCGCCTCGCGCTCGGCGCCGGTGAGCGCGGCGCGGTCGCGCCCGCCGACCAGCGCCTGGCCGTCGGATGGATCGAGCAGGCCGCAGGCGATGCGGCCCAGCGTCGACTTGCCGCAGCCGGACTCGCCCACCAGCCCCACCACTTCGCCCGGCATGACCTTGAGGTCGACGTTGTCCAGCGCGCGCGTGACGGCCGGCGCGCGCGTCCAGCCGCGCTGCTGCAACTGGCGCGCCAGCCAGCCGTCGCGGCGTTCGCCGAAGCGCTTGCTGACGCCGCGCGTTTCGATGATGGGAACGGCCTTGTGTTGCACATCATGCATGTTGAGGCACCTTCGATTCATATTGCGCCGGATGGAAGCAGCGCACCAGGCGGCCGGCCAGCGGCTCGCTCAGCGCGGGCGCCGTCAGGCATTGCTGGCTGACCCGCTCGCAGCGCGCGGCGAAGGCGCAGGTCGGCGGCAGGTGCAGCAGGTTGGGCGTCATCCCCGGGATCTGGCGCAGGCGGCTGCCGCGCCGGTTGTTGCTGGGCAGGCTGCCGATCAGGCCTTGCGTGTAGGGATGCAGCGGCGCATCCAGCACGGCATCGACCGCGCCCTGCTCGACGATGCGTCCGGCGTACATCACCGCCACTTCGTCGGCCAGGCCGGCCACCACCGACAGGTCGTGGGTGATCCAGATCAGCGAGGTGCCATGCTGGCGCGCCAGCTTCTGCACTTCCGACAGGATCTGCGCCTGGATGGTGACGTCCAGCGCCGTGGTCGGTTCGTCGGCGATGATCAGGTCGGGCTTGTGCAGCAGCGCGATGGCGATCGCCACGCGCTGGCGCATGCCGCCGGACAACTGGTGCGGATACGCCTGCAAGCGTTCTTCCGGGCTGGCGATGCCCATCATGCCCAGCGTGTCGCGCGCCAGTTCGCGCGCGGCCTGGCGGCCGACCTTGCTGTGCGCCAGCACGGCATCGACCATCTGCGCTTCGACCTTCAACACCGGGTTGAGCGTCATCATCGGGTCCTGGAAGATCATGGCGATGCGGTTGCCCTGCAGCTCGCGCAATTCGGTACGGCTCATCTGCACCAGGTCGCGCCCCTGGAACAGGATCTCGCCGCCGACGATGCGGCCCGGCGCATCGACCATGCCGAGGATGGAGAAGCCGGTGACGCTCTTGCCCGAGCCGGATTCGCCCACCAGGCCGAGGATGCGGCCGCGGCCGACCGACAGCGAAACATCGTCCACCGCCGGCAGCACGCCGTCGGGAGTGAAGAAATGGGTGCGCAGCTTGCGCACTTCCAATGTAGGGGGAAGGTTCGGCGCGCTCACTTCTGCCACCTCGGATTCAGGATGTCGCGCAGGCGGTCGCCTACCAGGTTGATGGCCACGATCACCACCAAGAGCGTGATGCCGGGATAGAAGCTGATCCAGTATTCGCCCGACAGCATGTATTGGTAGCCGTTGGAAATCAGCAGGCCCAGCGACGGTTCGGTAATGGGCACGCCCAGGCCGAGGAAGGACAAGGTCGCCTCCAGCGTGATCGCGCGCGCCACCTGCAGCGTGCCGATCACGATCAGCGGCGGCAGGCAATTGGGCAGGATATGGCGCACCATGATGCGCCACGCCGACAGGTTCAGCCCGCGCGCCGCCTCCACGTATTCCTTCTGGCGCTCGACCAGCGCCTGGCCGCGCGCGGTGCGGGCGTAGTAGGCCCACTCCAGCACCACCAGCGTCACCATCACGTTCATGATGCCCTTGCCGACATAGGCCAGGATCAGCATCGCCACCAGGATCGAGGGGAACGACAGCACCAGGTCGGCCAGGCGCATCAGGAGCGTATCGACCTTGCCGCCGGCATAAGCCGCCAGCAAGCCCACCAGCGTGCCGATGATGCCGGCGATCAGCGCCGAACCGACGCCGATGCCCACGCTGATGCGCAGGCCGTACAGGATCGCCGACACCAGGTCGCGGCCCTGGCCGTCGGTGCCCAGCCAATAGGTGAAGGTGCCGGCGCCGTTGGCCGTGCCGGGATGCAGGCGCGCATCCAGCACGTCGAGCTGCATCAGGTCGTACGGGTTCTGCGGCGTGATCCAGGGCGCGGCGATGGCGGCGATCACCAGCAGCAGCACCACGGCCAGGCCCAGCATGGCCGACTTCGAGGCGATGAAATGGCGCACCACGCGGCGCCAGGGCGACTCGCGGCGCGGCGCCGTGAAGGCGGACAGTTCAGCGATGCGCGCGCGCACCTGTTCCTGCGTCATGATTGGTTCCGGCGCGCTCATGCCCTCGCCTCCACCCGCACGCGCGGGTCAAGAATCTTGTAGAGCACGTCCACCACCAGGTTGATGGCGACGAACATGCACACGATCACCATCAGGTAAGCCACGATCACCGGGCGGTCCAATGCGTTGATGCTGTCCAGGATCAGCTTGCCGGCGCCGGGCCAGGCGAAGATGCTCTCGGTCACCACCGCGAACGCGATGGTGGAGCCGAACTCCAGCCCCAGCACCGTCACCAGCGGGATCAGCGTATTGCGCAGCACGTACATCAGCACCACGCGCGCCGGGGCCAGGCCCTTGGCGCGGGCGAACTTGACGTAGTCCATCGGCAGCACCTCGCGCACGTTGGCGCGGGTCAGGCGGATCACCAGCGAAATCTTGAACAGCGACAGGTTGAGCGCCGGCAGGATCATGTGGCGCCAGCCGTCGGAGGTCAGCCACGACCATTGGATGCCGAACAGTTCGGCGGTCTGGCCGCGCCCGCCGGATGGCAGCCAGCCCAGCGTGACCGAGAAGGCCATGATCAGCATCAGGCCGATCCAGAACGTGGGCAGGGAAAAACCGAAGATGCTGCTCGTCATTACCAGCCGCGAGAACGGATGGTTGGGCTTCATGCCGGCGAACAGGCCCAGCGGGATGCCCACCAGCACGGCCAGGATCAGCGCCGCGAACGCCAGCTCCAGCGTGGCCGGCAGGCGCTGGAAGATCAGCAGGATGGCCGGCGAGTTGTAGACGAAGCTGTTGCCCAGGTTGCCGTGCAGCGCGCCGTTGAGGAAGGCCAGGTACTGGCGCCAGATCGGCTGGTCCAGCCCCAGCTCCTTGATGATGCGCAGGCGGTCGACCTGGTCGACGTCCTGGCCGATCAGGATATCGACCGGATTGCCGATCAGGTGCAGGCCGAAGAAGACGATCACCGTCATCAGCAGCACCACCATCAGCGCCTGCAGCAAGCTCTTTGCGATGGCGATGGTCATCCCGGCAACTCCCATTCCGACGGCGTCCACTCGTCGCCGACCAGTTCGGGTTCTTCGTAGGCCTCCAGGTTGCGGTAATGGTATTCCACATCCTCGCCGTACAGCAGCGAAGCGATGCCCTGCGCCAGGCGGTAGGCGCCGTCGCTGATGGCCGGGATGTCGCCGGAGACGGTGCCGTGGCTGGCCGCGGCCGGATAGCAGAAGCAATGCACGCGCTCCAGGCCGGGCAGCGCGCCGGGGGTCTTTTCCTGGAACTCGAAAGCCGGGCCGAGGTAAGGCGAATCGGACAGCTCGGCGTCTTCGTCGCCGGCCGGCGGCGTGTAGCGCTCGTTCCAGGTCAGGATGTGCTGGGAAATGGCGGCGAATTCGGGACGCACGCTCCAGTCGATCCGGAAACCGGTGGAGAAGAACAGGAAGTCGAGATCCAGCGGGCCGCGGTTGGTCTCCAGGCGCAGCGTGCCGTCCGGCTGCACGGCCACATCCTTGATGGCGGTGCCGAGCAGGAAGCGCGAGTTGGCGAAGCGCGACACGCGGCGGGTGCTGCCCGACGGCGGCGGCACCTGCTGCACGTTGACGTAGTGGCGGATGCGCCATTTCCATTCGTCCGGCAGGTGCTGGTGGCCGTTGACCAGGCCCGGGTTGCCCGAACCCTTGCCCTTGTTGACGCGCGGCAGTTCCTTGCGGCGGATCAGCAGGTCGACCCGTACTGCACCCGCTTCCAGCGCGGTGGCCGCGCTGTCCATGGCCGACGAGCCGCCGCCGACCACGCCCACGCGCTTGCCCTTGAGCGTGGCGTAATCGAGCACGTCGGACGAATGCGCCCAGCGTGCGCGCGACAGCTTGTCCACCAGCGGCGGCAGGTAGGGACCGCCCAGGCCGTCGCGGCCGGTGGCCAGCACCACGCGGCGCGCCAGCACCGAGGATTCGCCCTGCGGCGAGGCCAGCTTGAGTTCCACCACGCCATCGGCGCGCGGCAGCACGGCCAGCACGCGGTGTTCGTTGCGCACATCCAGGTTCATCACGCGGCGGAACCAGCGCAGGTAATCCATCCACTGCAGGCGCGGGATCTTGTCCAGTTCTTCCCAGGCCTGCGCGCCGAACTGCGCCTCGAACCAGGCGCGGAAGGTCAGCGCCGGGAAGCCCAGCGCGGGGCCGGTCAGGGTCTTGGGCGAGCGCAGCGTTTCCATGCGCGCGGTAGTGGCCCAGGGGCCTTCGAAGTCCTTGGGAGAACGATCGTAAATGACGTTGGGGATGCCCAGGTGGCTCAGGGCCACCGAAGCCGCCATGCCGGCCTGGCCGCCGCCGATGATGGCCACGTCGACCACCGCCCTGCCGTCGCGCTCGGTCTGCGGCGTCCACGCCTTGCCGGGCAGCGCCAGCCATTCGAGGTCCTGGCGCAGGCGCGCTTCCAGCGCGGCCAGGCCCTGCGGCGCGGCAGCGGTCGATTCCGTATTCGGCATGTGTCTCCCCCTTCCAAAAATCGGTTACAGCAATTCGTCATGCTCGGCCGCGTCGCGTTTGACGAAGCCGTGCAGGATATGGCGCGCCGCGGTTTCGACCGCGTCGATCAGCGCCAGCGTGGTGCCTTCGACCGGCCGGCCGAACGGCGTCACCACGCCGAAATAAAACGGGATATCCACCGCCAGCGGCCTGGCCACCAGCCCCTCGATGGGCATGCCCAGCGCCGTGATCGGCTCCACCAGCGCCACTCCCAGGCCTGCATGCGCGGCCATGATGGCGTTGAAGGAGGTATTGGTATCGATCGCCACTTCCAGCGGGCCGCCGGCGCCCAGCGCGGTTTCGATGCGCTGGCGCAGGCGGTAGCGGTTGGACATGGTGATCACACGTTCGCCGCGCAGGGCCGCGCGCGTGATCTTGTCCTTTTGGGCCAGCGGATGGTCGGCGCGCATCACCGCCACGCAGGGCGCCTCGCCGATCCAGTGCAGATCCAGCCCGCGGTGCGCCACCGGCAGGCTGGTCAGGCCCAGGCTGACGGTACGGTGCAGCACCGCGTGCACCACCTGTTCGGCCGAGGCGCTGCGCAAGTGGATATGTTCGGGAAATGCCGCCTGGCCCTGCGCCAGCAATTTCAAGGCGGCCGGGGCGATGGTCGAGGCCAGCGCCGGGGTCGCCACCAGGTGCACCGGCTGCGCCTCTTCGCGGCCGATCTCGGCGGCGCGTTCGCGGATGCTGCGCAAGCCGACCAGCGAACGCTCCACCTCTTCGTACAGCAGGAAAGCCTTGCCGGTGGGCGTCACGCGCGGCCCGTTGCGGTCGAACAACGCATAGCCCAGTTCCGCCTCCAGGTCGCCGATGGCCTTGCTGATGGCCGGCTGCGAACGGCCAAGGCTGCGCCCGGCGCCGGTAACGCTGCCGATCGTCATGACTGCCGCAAAAGCTTCCAGCTGGTTGAGATCCATCAATGTCCCGGGTCAAGATCCATGCATATGATTTTCGAATTATAGGTTTGTATTTATTCTATTTCAGTATAATAATTTTGTATAAGCAAATGCAGGAAGTGCCAGGCCGACCGGGAATTGGCCATACTTCCTGCCTGGCTTGCCATTTTTGCCATTTTTCCGTTTCGCATTGCCTTTCAGACAAAACTCGGTGTAGCGGCGAATGCCGGCACCGCTTTTCCCTGGACTTCCTGAATTCGCCGCCATGAACGCCCCTGCTCCCTGCCGACCGCCTGCCGACCTGGCTTTCCCCATTTACCTGGACTACGGCGCGACCACGCCGGTCGATCCCCAGGTGGCCCGGATCATGTGCGACTTCCTTACCGAGAAATTCGGCAACGCCGCCAGCAGCTCCCACCCGTTCGGCTGGGAAGCCAAGCGCGCCGTGGAAAAGGCGCGCGCGCAGGTGGCCGGCCTGCTGGGCGCGCAGCCCGGCGAGATCGTCTGGACTTCGGGCGCGACCGAATCGAACAACCTGGCCATCAAGGGCACGGCCCAGGCGCTGGCCGGCAAGGGCAAGGGCCGCCACCTGGTTACCGTGGCCACCGAGCACAAGGCGGTGCTGGACACCATGCACACGCTGGAGCGTGCCGGCTTCGAAGTGACCTTCCTGCAGCCGGGGGAAGACGGCCTGGTCACGCCGGAACAGTTCTGCGCCGCGCTGCGCCCGGACACCATCCTGGCGTCGGTGATGTATGTAAACAACGAGATCGGCGTAATCCAGCCGATCGCCGAGCTGGGCGAGATCTGCGCCGCGCGCGGCATCGTCTTCCATGTGGACGCGGTGCAGGCGACCGGCAAGGTCGCCATCGACCTGGCCAGCCTCAAGGTCGACCTGATGTCGGTCTCCGCGCACAAGGTCTACGGCCCCAAGGGCGTCGGCGCGCTGTACGTGCGCCACAATCCCGAACTGAAACTGGAAGCCCAGATCGACGGCGGCGGCCACGAAAACGGCATGCGCTCCGGCACGCTGGCCACGCACCAGATCGTCGGCATGGGCGAGGCGTTCGAGCTGGCCGGCAAGCTGCTGGCCGAAGAAAGCGCGCGCATCCGCGCCCTGCGCGACCGCCTGTGGGCCGGCATCAACGGCCTGCCCGGCGTGCAGCTGAACGGCTGCGCGGTCAATCGCGTGCCGCACAACCTCAACGTCAGCTTCCCGCCCACCCGCTACGGCACGCTGGCCAGCCAGTTGCTCGGCATCGCGGTGTCGGCCGGCTCGGCCTGCAACTCGGCCGCCGCCCTGCCGTCCTTCGTGCTGCTGGCGATCGGCCGTTCGCCCGAAGTGGCCCGCAACGCGGTGCGCTTTTCGCTCGGCCGCGGCACCACCGAGGCCGAGATCGATTATGTAGTGGCGGCGATTCGCCAGGTGCTGGCGGCCGATGCCGCCGGCTGATCCGCCTTCCTGCGCCTGGCATTGCATGCCATATAACGGCTATTTCCTTAATCGTTTTTCCTCATAAGCAAAAAACAAATAAGAACTTCCCGCCTAAATAACTAAAAGTTAGACTTGGTCAGTTTCATCAACACTGACCATTGTGATCCGCATCGAGCACCTCCATAAAAACTACCAGGTAGGCAAGCGCGACATCGTCGCCCTGCAAGACATCAACCTGGACATCGCCCAAGGGGAAATCTTCGGCATCATCGGTCGCTCCGGCGCCGGCAAGAGCACGCTGATCCGCACCCTGAACCTGCTGGAACGCCCTGACAGCGGCCGCATCCTGATCGACGGCGAAGACATCACCGGCCTCGGCCACGACGGCCTGCTGGAACTGCGCCAGCACATCGGCATGGTGTTCCAGCATTTCAACCTGTTGAACGCCAAGACCGTGGCCCAGAACATCGACTGGCCGCTGAAGATCACCGGCCGCTACAGCCGTGAGCAGCGCGACCGCCGCGTCGACGAGCTGCTGCAGCTGGTCGGCCTGGAAGCGCACCGCGACCAGTATCCGGCGCAGCTCTCGGGCGGGCAAAAGCAGCGCGTTGGCATCGCCCGCGCGCTGGCCAATTCGCCGTGCCTGCTGCTGTGCGACGAGGCGACTTCCTCGCTCGATCCCGAAACCACCCAATCGATCCTGCGCCTGCTGCTGGAAATCAACCGCAAGCTGGGCCTGACCATCGTACTCATCACCCACGAAATGCAAGTGATCCGCAACATCTGCGACCGCGTGGCGGTGCTCGACGCCGGCCAGGTGGTCGAGCGCGGCGACGTGGTCGACACCTTCCTGCACCCGCGCCATGCGGTCACGCGCGCGCTGCTGGCCGAGAGCTTCGCCTTCGACGATGTGCTGGCGCCCTATACGCGCCGCGCCGGCGGCAAGCTGGTGCGCCTGACCTATGCCGGCGAACTGGCGGCGCAACCTATCCTGTCGCAGCTGACCGCGGCCACCGCGGCGCTGGCGACCATCGTGCAAGGCACCGTCTCGCGCATCAAGGACACGCCCTATGGGCAATTGCTGGTGGAGTTCTCCGGCGGCGAGGAAGCCGTGGCCCAGGTGCTGGAGCGCCTGACCACTTCCGGCATCGACCATGAGGTGCTGGCATGAGCGCGCTGATCGACTTGTCGCAGATCGACTGGAGCGAAGTCTGGGACGCCACGCTGGAAACCCTGGCCATGACCGGCGGCTCGCTGTTCTTCACGGTGCTGCTGGGACTGCCGCTGGGCATCCTGCTGTTCCTCACCAACCGCAAGCAACTGCTGGAGCAGCGCGGCGTGTATGCGGTGCTGTCGCTGCTGGTGAACGTGCTGCGCTCGGTGCCGTTCCTGATCCTGCTGATCGTATTGATCCCGTTCACGCTGTGGCTGGTGGGCACCTCGCTGGGCGTGACCGGTTCCATCCCGCCGCTGGTGATCGGCACCGCCCCCTTCTTCGCGCGCCTGACCGAAAACGTCCTGCGCGAGATTGACCGCGGCGTGATCGAAGCCTGTACCGCCATGGGCGCGCGGCGCCGCCAGATCATCTTCGGCGCGCTGCTGCCCGAGGCCCTGCCGGGCCTGCTGGCGGCGGTCACGATCACCGCCATCACGCTGATGTCGTATGCCGCGATGTCGGGCGTGATCGGCGGCGGCGGCCTGGGCGACCTGGCGATCCGCTACGGCTACCAGCGCTTCCAGACCGAAGTGATGGTGGTGACCGTCGCCATCCTGGTGGTGCTGGTGCAATTGCTGCAGTTCTTCGGCGACCGCCTGGTGCTGCGCTTTACCCGTAAATAATCTTTTGACCTCTCACAACAAGACTGGAGCAAACACATGTCCCGCAAACTGATCCCCCACCTGTTCGCCGGCGCCGCACTGGCGTTTTCCATCGGCGCCCACGCCGCCGACAAGCTGGTGATCGCCGCCACCCCGGTGCCGCACGCCGAGATCCTGGAACACATCAAGCCGGTCCTGGCCAAGGAAGGCATCGACCTGCAGGTGAAGGTATTCACCGACTACGTGCAGCCGGCCGCGCAGACCAACGAGAAGCAGGTCGACGGCAACTTCTTCCTGCACCAGCCCTACCTCGACCAATTCAAGAAGAGCCACAAGAACGACATCGAAGTGCCGGTCGCCAAGGTCCACGTCGAACCGTTCGCCGCCTACTCGCAGAAGTACAAGAAGGTTGCCGACATCCCCAACGGCGCCACCATCGCCATCCCCAACGACCCGTCCAACTCGGGCCGCGCCCTGCTGCTGCTGGCTCGCAACGGCCTGATCAAGCTCAAGGACAACACCAGCATCTCGGCCACCCAGAAGGACATCACCGAAAACCCGAAGAAGCTGAAGTTCCGCGCACTGGAAGCGGCCACCCTGCCGCGCGTGCTGAACCAGGTGGATGTGGCGCTGATCAACACCAACTACGCGCTGGAAGCCAAGCTGAACCCGGTCAAGGATTCGCTGTTCATCGAAGACGCCAACTCGCCCTACGCCAACCTGCTGGTGGCGCGCGAAGACAACAAGGACAGCGCCGCCATCAAGAAGCTGGCCGCCGCGCTGAACTCGCCTGACGTCAAGAAGTTCATCGAAGAGAAGTACCAGGGCGCGATCGTACCGGCGTTCTGAGAAGCAACGCAGGTTCCCAAGCCATAAAAAAAGACGGTGGAATTTTCCACCGTCTTTTTTATTTTCCGCCGGGGCTCGTCCCGCTCAAACGGGAACCTCCATCGGATCGCTCCAGCGCGCCTTGATTTCCAGGATCTCCGGCAGGCACTCCACAAACAGCGGCACCAGCTCCGGATCGAAGTGCTTCCCGCTTTCGCGCTGGATCAAGGCCAGCGCGTCTTCCACCGACCAGGCCGCCTTGTACGGCCTGACGCTGGTCAAGGCGTCGAACACGTCGGCAATGGCGATGATGCGCGCCGCCTGGGGAATATCGTTGCCGACCACGCCGTTCGGATAACCGCTGCCATCCCATTTTTCATGGTGGTACAAGGCGATCAGCCGGGCCGTCTTCAACAGGCCGGTGGCATGCTCGCCGATGATCTCGGCGCCGATGCGCGCATGCTGCTGCATGATGGACCACTCTTCCGGCTCCAGCTTGCCGGGCTTTTGCAGGATCGCGTCCGGAATGCCGATCTTGCCCACATCGTGCATCGGCGCCGCATGCAGCAGTTCCTCCGCCTCGGAGGCGCTGTATCCGGCCCGCAGCGCCAGGGTCTTGGCGTAATGGCTCATGCGGATGACGTGCATCCCGGTTTCGTTGTCCTTGTACTCGGCCGCCATCCCCAGGCATTGCACCACCTGCAGGCGGGTCTCCCGCAGCACGTCCAGCTGCACCAGCGAGAGCTGGCTCTTGACGCGCGCCTTGACGATGATCGGGCTGAACGGCTTGGTGATGTAGTCCACCGCGCCGAGGTCGAAGCCCATCTGCTCATCGGACACCTGGTTCAGGGCCGTGATGAAAATGACCGGGATCGCCTGGGTTTCCGGCGCCGCCTTGAGCGTCTTGCAGACGTCATAGCCGGACATGCCGGGCATCATCACGTCCAGCAGGATCAGGTCGACCTTCTCGGCCCGCGCCAATTGCAGCGCCTTTTCCCCGTCCTTGGCGAACAGGAGCCGGTATTCGTCCTGCAGGGTGTGCCTCAAGACTTGCAGGTTGGTGGGCTCATCGTCCACCAGCAGGATACATTTGCGTTCTTCGTTTTTCATTGCATTACATTCTTATTGCCGCCCATCCCGGATGCCGGGATCCCGGACAGGCGCTTATACGGAAGGGGACTGTTCTGCCTTGAGCGATTCCATCAGCTTTCCAAGCTGCTCGCCGGCGCTTTCGAAGTCGAACGACTCGATGGCGTCGTGAATCGAATTGCGCACGCCCACTTCGCCATTCTCAAGCAGCCAGTTGCTGATCTTGTCGAAATTCTCCTCATCCAGCTCGCCATGCCGCAGGCGCTTGCTCAGCTTTTCCAGCGATACGGCGATATCGGCTAGATCGGCGGGAGTGCCGGCAGCCGCCGTCATCTGCGAAGACGACCATTCCTGCTCTTGCAGCGTGCTCTTGACCAGCGCCAGTTGCGTCCGCAATTCCTGCAGCTGTTCGAACCAGCCGTCGGCCGGCCCATCGGTTCCCTGTTCGAGAATGCCGCTCAGGTTGGCCACCGCGAGCAGCCCCAGGTTGGCCGACGCGCCGCGGATGCCGTGCAGGCTCTTGGCCGCCTGCACCCAGTCCACGGTATCGGCGGCCGCGCCCGGCAGCGGCAGCGGATGGCGTTTCTCGACATCGGCCAGGAAGCGGAAAATGGCTTCGGCCATCCGTTCCCTGGTGCGCCACAACTGTTCGCCCCGCACCCAATCGATGACCCTCTTTTCCTGCCCATCCTGGATATCGGCCATGATCGGCTCGCCGGGCGCCACCTTCAATACGCGGGCAATTTCGGCGCGCAGCTTGGGGATGTCGAAGGGCTTGCTGGCGAAGCCGTTCATGCCGGCCGCCTGCGCCGCCTTGCGGTCGGACTCCATCACGCTGGCGGTCAGCGCAATGATCGGGGTTTTTTCGCGTCCCAGCTTTTCTTCCTCGACGCGGATGCGGCGGGTAGCTTCCAGGCCGTCCACATTCGGCATGTGCACATCCATCAGCACCAGGTCGTAGCGGCCGGCGAAGAACAGGTCGATCACCTGGGTACCGTCGCTGGCGGCCGTGACCGTATGGCCGGCTTCTTCCAGCAGGAGCGTGAGCAATTCCACGTTCTGGGGAACGTCGTCGGCGATGAGCACATTCAATGCCGGCAGCTTGCCGATGCCCAGCGCATTGGCCTGGAACGACGGCTTTTCGCCGGGCTTGAGCGGGAGCGACAGCCGGAACACGCTGCCCTTGCCCAACTCGCTCTCCGCCGTCATCGTCCCGTCCATCAGTTCGATCAACTGGCTGGCGATCGTGGTGCCCAGGCCCGTTCCGCCGAAACGACGGCTGATGGAGGCATCGGCCTGCGAGAACGGATCGAAAATACGGCTCAACTGCTCCGGCGTCATGCCGATGCCGGTATCCCACACTTCGATGCCGACGCGCTCGCCGTCCTGGTACAGATGCAGGCGCACCGTGCCTTGCTGGGTAAATTTGATGGCGTTGCCGAGCAGGTTGGTCAGGATCTGCTGGATACGCAGCGGATCGCCCTTGAAATATTCCGGCAGGCCCTCGGCGTAATCGAGCACCAGGTTCAGCTTCTTCTTTTCGGCATTGAGGCGCAGCGAAGTGACGATCTGCTGCGCCACTTCGCGCAGGGAAAAGTCGATGCTCTCCAGCGTCACGCCGCCCTTTTCCAGCTTGGTGGTATCCAGGATGTCGTTGAGCAGGCCCAGCAGCGAGCGGGCCGACTGGTGCACCGTGGTCATGTGGGCGCGCTGGGTGGGGTTCAGATCCCCCTTGAGCAGCAGCTCCGAGAAGCCGATCACGGCATTCATCGGGGTGCGGATCTCATGGCTCATATTGGCCAGGAAGGTGGTCTTGGCCGCCGCGGCCTGCTCCGCCTTCTCCGCCGCTTCGCGCAGCGAGGCTTCCAGCGCCCGGCGCTCGCTGATGTCGGTCAGGAAGCCGACGAACAACGGCGCGCCCGGCATGTCGACCTGCCCTACCGCCAGGCGCACAGGAATCAGTTTGCCGCTCTTGTGGAGCGCAGTCACTTCACGCCCCTGACCGATGATCTTGGCGAACCCGGTGGACAGGAAATTCTTCAGGTAGCCATCGTGGCTCGACTGGTGCGGCTCGGGCATCAGCATCTTGATGTTCTTGCCCAGCACTTCGTCGGCCGACCAGCCGAACAGGCGCTCGGCCGAGCGGTTCATCGCCTGCACTTTGCCCTTGCTGTCGATCGTGATGATGCCGTCGACGGCGGTCTCGACGATGGCGCGGATGCGCGACTCGCTCTCCTTCATCATCTGGAAGGTTTCGTTGTAGCGCATCATCCCGTTGGCCGCCGTCACCAGCACCGTGACGGTGATGGTGAACATGGAGAGCGCCAGCGAGGCGAAGGTCGTGCTGATGAGTATCCCGCTGTGCTGCGTTTCGGCGGCGCCGATGAAGCGGGCCGCGCTCATGCCGGTGTAGTGCATGCCGCAAATGGCCAATCCCATGATCGTGCCGCTGATGATCAGGCGGGTGATGCGGCACATCTTGATGCCGCGCAGCTTGAAGCGCACGCCCAGCGAGATGGTCGCAAGGACCACGGCGACCACGATGGACAAGGCGAAATACCAGGGATCGTAGCGCAGCACGGCGGACATCCGCATCGCCGCCATGCCGGTGTAGTGCATGGTGCCGATGCCGGCGCCGACCAGCACGCCGCCGGCCAGGAGCTGGAGTATCGAGATATTGGCCCGGGACAGCATGTTCAATGCCACCCAGGAGGCGGCCAGCGCCGGAACGACCGACAAGGCGGTGATGCCCAGGCTGTAATCCACCGACAGGCACAGGTCGAACGCCAGCATGCCGATGAAGTGCATGGTCCAGATGCCGCCGCCCAGGGCGATGGCGCCGGTGGCGATGGCGACCTGCCGATGCATCTGCTGGGTGGTATGCCTTGCGACATAGGAGGTCTGCAAGGCCATCGTGGCTGAAAATACCGACACGAACAACGACAGCAATACCAAGCCTATGCTGTAAGTGCCTTGCAGAATATTTCCCCCGTCCGCGGCACTAAAAAAGAAATTCCCCATCCGACATCTTCCCCGACACATCAAAAGTTCATAGATTTGGCGACATTTTATCCATTAATTGCCCTATGCCTGTTTTCGCACCGGCTTCAGGCGGGCAGATCCGGCCGATGTCCCGCCAATTGAGAAAGAAATGATGTTTTATTGCCTCATCTGACAAGAGGGCTGCGGACGATCCGTTTTCCCCAAGTTCATTCTCATTAAATCGGCATTAATTCTCAAAATTATTAATAACAAATCCTATCCAGGCACATGGCCCTACGTCCTGCTGGTATGACATCCTAAAATTGAGACATGTTCGTGCGAACTTCGTCGATCCGCGCGCATTGCGCATGACTTTCGAGTGCTTCTCAGGCATGATGCGGAAAACAAAAAATAAGCCAAGGCGCAGCGTCATCCACCTTGGCCATCACGCAAGCAATATCCCCGTCTTATTTTCATCTTTTTGCCTCGCCGTTCCGGGCTCCTGACACAGGGATCCCGGGTGGCCTGCGCGCAGGCGACAGGGTATCCCAGGGTATCCATGCCGCGCCGGCCTCGCAGAAGCCCATGAGATGTACGACGGCAGCCTTTACGCGAGCGCCGGATTGACCCCGGTGTTCTTATCGCGCCAGAAGGCCCCTTGGCGACCTTTTCCCGAAGGTTGCGCGCGGCTCCTGGGTGGATAGCGGAAGGCGGGAAGGAGACAAAGACAATTGAAAAAAAGCACATTGGGACAAGCCTCAAAGGAAAAATCCCGGCGCATCTGCGCCAGCGGGAACAGGCAGCAAACAAAAACGCCGGCGCATCCTGGTTTTGCGTAGCGGCCCCCGGCTGGGTATCCGCCAGGGCCCCGTACCGGCTCAGCAAGCTTCCGTTCGTGTATTACCGGTTCTAAGACCACAATGAGTGTGGAAACAAACTATGTCCGTGTCCATCAACAATACTTCGGTTGCCCCCAACGACCCGCAAGGCTATTTTCCGCCGCGCCAGGACGGGAATGCGGCCTTGCCTGAACGCAGCGTGCGCCATTTCCACGAACAGGCGCTGGTCGGGATCTACATGGTCGACGCGGCAGGCTGCGTGCTGTACGCCAACCCCAGGATGGCGGACATCCTGGGCTACGGCAACGCGCAGGAGATGGTCGGGCTGCCGTTTTCGGAACTGGTCGCGCCGGAAGACCTGGCGCTGGTGCAAACGCAGCACCGGCAATTGCTGGACGGCGCCCACAGCCGCGTCCGCCATACCTGCCGCATGTCGGCCCAGGACGGAACCCGGCGCTGGGTCGAAGTGCACAGCAGCGTGGATGAATTCGAAGGCCGCGCCGCCCTCATCGGCATGGCGCTGGACGTCAACCAGCAAGTGCAGGCCGCCTCGCATTCGCGCCTGGCCGACCGGGTGTTCGAATCGGCCAGCGAAGGCATCCTCATCACCGATGCGGAGTGCCGCATCCTGACGGTCAACCCGGCCTTCACCCGGATTACCGGCTACGGCATCGATGAAGCGATCGGCAAGCATTCGCGCATGATGACCGGCCCCAGCTCCCGCACCAACGTCAACCGCAGCATGCTGGAGCAGTTGGCCGCGATCGGCAACTGGCAAGGGGAAATGATGGACCGCCGCAAGGACGGCACCTGGTATCCGGCCTGGCTGTCGATCTCCACCATCCGCGACAGCCACGACGCCATTTCGCACTATGTCGGCGTCTTCACCGACAACACCATCCGCAAGGAAACCGAGAACAAGCTGGCCTACCTGGCCGAGCACGACAACCTGACCGGACTGTTCAACCGCAACAGCCTCATGCGCGTCCTGTCCGAGAAGATCGGCGACGCGGAACAGCGCGGCGAGCACCTGGTGCTGTTCTTCATCGACTTCGACCGCTTCAAATCGGTCAACGACACCCTCGGCCACCACTCCGGCGACCAGCTGCTGGTGGCCGCCACCGAACGCCTGCGCCGGCAACTGCGGCAACAGGACGTGCTGGCGCGCTTCGGCGGCGACGAATTCATCGTGGTGCTGGACGACTCTCCCTCGGAAGACATCGTGGCCGCGCTGGCGCAGCGCCTGATGAACGACATGGCCGAACCGTTCTTCATCAACGGCCACAAGATCTTCCTGAGCGCCAGCATCGGCTGTGCGATGTACCCGCAGCACGGCAAGGATGCCATGACCATCCTCAAGAACGCCGACATCGCCATGTACCGCGCCAAGGAGCGCGGGAAAAACACCTTCCAGCTCTTCAACAAGGAAATGAGCGACCACGCGCTGGAGCAGATGCTGCTGGAGAACAGCCTGCGGCACGCGCTGGAACGCGAGGAATTCGAACTGTTCTACCAGCCCCAGGTCTCCTCCGACGACGGCGGCATCTGCGGCATGGAAGCGCTGGTGCGCTGGCGCCATCCGACCCGCGGCCTGATCGCGCCGGGACTGTTCATCAGCCTGGCCGAGCAGACCGGCCTGATCGTCCCGCTGGGCAACTGGATTTTGCGCGAGGCCTGCAAGCAGGGCAAAGCCTGGCTGGATAGCGGCTACCGCTTCGGCCGCATCGCCGTCAACCTGTCACCCTGCCAGTTCCTGTCCGACGACCTGACCGCCAGCATCGATGCCGCGCTGGCGCAAAGCGGCCTGCCGCCGTCCCTGCTGGAGCTGGAGATCACCGAGGGCGCCATCATGCAAAACCCGCAGGCGGCGGCGGCGCTGCTCAAGCGCATGCGCGAACTGGGCGTGACCATTTCTGTCGACGACTTCGGCACCGGCTATTCGTCGCTGGCGAGCCTGAAGCAATATCCGCTCGACACCCTCAAGATCGACCGCAGCTTCGTCAAGGACATTCCCCACGACGCCGACAACGTCGCCATCACCGAAGCCATCATCGCCATCGCGCACAAGCTGCGCCTGCGGGTCGTGGCCGAGGGCGTCGAGTCCGAAGACCAGAACACGTTCTTGCGCGCGGCCGGCTGCGATATCATCCAGGGCTACCTGCATGGGCGCCCGCTCTCGCCTGCCGAGATCGAGAGCCGCTGGTTCGCGCAGAAATAGAACATCCCGCGCCGCTGCAATTGCGGCATGACAAACGCCACCGTCGTCCCGATCTGCGCCGGGACGACGGCGATGCGTACACTTTCCCGCCCTCTTCCTCATCGCCGATTTCCGCATATTCAAAGCCGGAAATAGTCGTTCCCTCTCCCTCCCCCGCTTCCTATACTCGCTCCCATTTGGTGCACCCTCACACCAGATGATGTCGCCCGACCCGGGCCGGAACTCACAACAACAAGGAAGCCCCTCATGCAATTACGTACCGCATTCACCCCATTGTTTCTCGCGCTGGCCCTGATCTCGGGCGCCGCGCACGCCGACAAGCTGGACGACATCAAGAAGGCCGGCGTGCTGCGCGTGGCCGCCTTCGACGGCAACCCGCCGTTCGGCTACGTCGACGCCAACAGCAAGAAGATCGTCGGCCTGGACATCGACTACGCCCAGGAACTGGGCAAGAAGCTGGGCGTGAAGGTGGAGATCGTGCCGACCAATCCGGCCAACCGCATCCCGCTGCTGACCTCCAACAAGGTCGACCTGGTGTTCGCCAACTTCACCATCACCGAAGACCGCGCCAAGGTGATCGATTTCAGCATTCCCTACATCGCCTCGGGCCAGCAGTTCCTGGCGAAGAAAGGCCTGCTCAAGAGCGCCGACGACATCAAGAAGGTACGCGTAGGCACCGACAAGGGCACCACGATGGAAACCACCCTGCGCGAGAAGTATCCCGACACCAAGGTCGTGCTGTACGACGATACCCCGCTGGGCCTGGCTGCTCTGCGCAACGGCAACATCCAGGCCTTCAGCCAGGACGGCACCAAGCTGACCGCGATCCTTGGCACTCTGCCGGACAAGGACAAGTATGAAATCCCGCCGTTCGCCATCTCCGAGGAGTACGAAGGCGTGGGCGTGCCCAAGGGCGAAACCCGCCTGGTGTCCTACCTCAACGACTGGCTGCGCGAACTGGAAAAGAACGGCACCGCGCAGCAGATCTACGACAAGTGGTTCGGCCCGCAAAGCGCCCAGCCGCTGCCGCGCCTGTTCAAGATCGGCGATACCAAGCTGAGCCAGAAATAATCCGCAGCAAGCTGCTGTAACCGTGGCCGGCATTGCGCCGGCCGTTTGCTTTTCTTCGCGCCCACCATGCTCGCCCAACTCTACGCCGGTCCCTTGCTGGCGCCGAAATACCTGTACTGGATGTGGCAAGGCTTCCTGACCACGCTGTGGCTGACCGCCTGTGTCGCCTTGCTTTCCACCCTGGCCGGCACGCTGCTGGCGGCGGCGCGCTCCAGCGCCAACCGCGCGCTGCATGGCGCGGCCGCCGCCTACACCTCGCTGTTTCGCAACACGCCCTTGCTGGTGCAATTGCTGTTCTGGTACTTCGGCGTGCCCAGCCTGTTCCCCGAAGGGACCATGGACTGGCTCAACGGCGACCACAGCCTGCGCCCGTTCGGCCTGTTCACGCTGAGCTGGCCGTCCTTCGAATTCCTGGCCGCGCTGTGCGGGCTGGTGTTCTATTCCACCGCCTACGTCAGCGAGGAAATCCGCTCCGGCATTCGCGGCGTCGCCCCCGGCCAGGCGCTGGCGGGCGCGGCCATCGGCATGACGCGCTGGCAGGTGCTGCGCTACATCGTGCTGCCGCAAGCCACCCGCATCGCCCTGCCGCCGCTGCTGGGCCAATACATGAATATCCTCAAGAACACCTCTCTGACCATGGGCATCGGCCTGGCCGAACTGTCCTACACCTCGCGCCAGGTAGAGTCGGAAACCTTCCTGGCTTTCCAGGCCTTCGGCGTGGCCACGCTGCTGTACATCACCGCCATCGCCGCCATCGAAAGCGCCGGGCATTACCGCCTGCGCATACGCCGAGTGCAACAAGGAAGACGCTGATGCAACTCGCTGTCCTTCTCGACAACCTGCCCTATCTGCTGTGGGGCAACTACCCCGACGGCCCGCTCGGCGGCGCCGCGCTGACGCTGCTGCTGAGCGCCGGCTCGGCCGTCATGTCGGCAATCCTGGGACTGCTGCTGGGCATCCTGCTGGCCATCGGCAGCGGCCCCTGGCACAAGCTCTTGATGCTGGCGCTGGGATTCTTCCGCGCCATCCCGGTGCTGATGCTGATCTTCTGGACCTACTTCCTGCTGCCGATCGCCTTCAGCATCGACGTGCCGGGCGTGCTGTCGGTGATGTTCGCCCTGTCGCTGGTGGGCGCGGCCTACCTGGCGCATTCGGTGGCGGCCGGCATCCACGGCATCGGCCAAGGGCAATGGCAGGCCGGCCTGTCGCTCGGGCTGCCGCGGCTGGCGGTGCTGCGCCACATCATCCTGCCGCAGGCGCTGCAGATCATGCTGCCCTCCTTCGTCAACCAATGGGTCACGCTGGTCAAGGACAGTTCGCTGGCCTACATCGTCGGCGTGGGCGAATTGTCGTTCGTCGCGGCCCAGGTCAACAGCCGGCTGATGGTGCATCCGGCTGAAATCTTCCTGTTCGTCGGCATCCTGTACTTCCTGCTTTGCTCGGCATTGGAACAGTTCGCGCTATGGGTCGGTCGCCGTTCCGATCCGCAGCGCATGGCCGCGCGCCGCCTCTTGCGGGAAACGCCGGTCACTCATGCGGACGGCATGGAGCAAGGCGTCAGGCTTCCCGGATGAATTGAAAAGACAAGGCCCCGGCGGCCCATCACAATGGGCCGCCGGGGCGCTGCGGATGACGGCCGCTCAGCCCGCCAACGGGAAGAAACGGTTGGCGACGAACAGAACAACCAACAGGATGATGCCGGTGATGAGGCTGCCGGCGATCAATTTCTTTTCCACCGGCAGCAACGGCTCAGCCGGCCCGGCAGCGTTCAGTTCTTTCTTCAGGTCTTCTTGCGACGACATGATTGGCTCCTTGCCCAGTTGTTCAATTGGCCAGCGGCGGTTTGACGCCACTGAAGAAAATCCATGACACCAGCAATCCGACCCAGATCACGAAGCCGAACAGGCTGAGCACATACACCGCCACCAGCTTGCCCAGGCCGTCTTCCCACAACTTGCGGAAATTGGACAGCACGCCGATCGAGAAGAAGGTCAGGATGAAAAAGATCACGCGGAAGGTATTGGCCACACCCACCGATGGCGTCAGCTTGGCCAGCGTCTCGGGCGTGCCGGAGGCGGCCAGCCAAAAACCGAGCAGGAAGGTCGCGACGAAACCGATGATGAACTTCGGGAAGCGCTCCCAGATTTCCGCCGCCCTGGCCCGCTGGCCCGGCTGGACGTTGATATGGTTGGTCCAGACATAGGCCAGGATGAAGGCCCAGATGCCGATGAAGACATCGATGAATACCTTGACCGTGGCCGTGGTGCCGAGGATCCATCCCGGCTGGTAATGGATGCCTTGAGCGGCATTCTTGGCCTGGATCAGCGCCTCGGCGATGCCGCCCGCGGCCACCGCCGCGCCATCGGTCTTGACCGCCAGTCCCAGCCACGCCGCCGCCACCAGCGGTTCATCCGACAGGAACAGCTGCGCCAGGAACGGCAATACCAGCACTTCGATCACCGCGAAAATCACCACCAGCGACGACACCAGCACCGGCACCGCGGGACGCGAGCGGATCGCACCGCCCGTGGCGATCGATGCCGCCACGCCGCAAATGGAAATGCCCGAAGCCAGCGGCGCCGCCCATTCGCGGCTGAAGCCGAACCATTTGCGGGCGACGAAGTAGACCACCGCCCAGTAGATCAGGTAAGCCTCGACGATGGCGGCCAATCCGCGCAGCAAGACCGAACTGGCCAGCGACAATTTGCCGGCGATGGTCACGGCGATGAAGCCGCCCAGAATCACGATGGCGATCTTGATGTACAACTCGGGGCGGATCGCCTCCTTGAGCCATTCGGCGAAACGGGGAAAGAAATTGCTGATGACCAGCCCCACGATCAAGGCCACCACGAAGCCGCCTTCATTGGTCAGGTGCAACGACCAGGCAATACCGAACTTTTGCTGGTCGGCCGGCGTCACTGCGGCCAGATAGGCATTGTTGCCGGCGAACCAACTCAGGTAAGCCAGCGCAAACACCACGGTAAAAGCCAGCGCGAAACGGCGCACGTTCAGCTTGAGCAAGAAGGCAGCGGCGGACAGCACCACCAGCAGCGCCGCATAGGTTGCCAGCAAGGCCCCGGCGCCGCCCCAGCCGGCATAGGACTTGGCAGTCGGCGCCAACGCTCCGGCCGGGTCGCTCCAGACCGCGGTCGACACTACCCATCCCAGTACATTTCCGCCCCCGAGTCCGGACAGCGCCAGCAAGAAAATCAGCAAGCCTATCCCCAGCGCCAGCCAGTCCTCGTTGAAGCGGGCCTGGTGGCCGGTCTGCGAATTGGCTGCGTTGGCAATCGTTGGATTCGACATATGACAAACACCTCCATGTAATCCGGAACGGGCCCGGATGATCGCGCTGCTGGCGCCGCTCCGTTGCTTCGATGACGGCCTCCGCGCAGGCGGCGGCCCGGATGTGCCTGCCTCCCCTCCTTTATGGCGCGGCAGCCGCCCGGTGTGAGGCGGCAGGCCAGGCCGGCAGTGCTATTGGCGATATAGGTTGGTGAAGTGGAGCAGACCTTGCCAACATACCGCGCCGCCGCCCTGTGCCAAACGAATCGATTCGCATAACCATGCGCAGCTTTTGCAATTGGAACGTCTCTCTTATGCGTTTTTCTTCTTTGCAGCCTCTCTTTTATTCGTTCGTTTTCTCGTGGCGCGGTTTTAGAGTTGCTCCATGAATTGCCGTCTATAACCACCAAATCCGGTGGTGGCGGCATCCGTATCAGGAGAACCCGACATGTCATCAAGCGCCACCCTCAGCACCGTCCCGGCCCAGCTTGCCGCTCCGCTCGAACTGCCCCAGGAACTCGCCGCCATCCGCGACCAGGCCATCGCCGCAGGCTTGCCCTACGCCGGCGGCGTCACGCCGCAAGCGGCATGGGAGCTGTTCTCGTCCGGCCGCGCCTTGCTGGTGGATGTACGTACGGCCGAAGAGCGCAAGTTCGTCGGCCACGTTCCCGGCAGCGCGCACGTCGCCTGGGCTACCGGCACCTCGCTGTCGCGCAATCCCCGTTTCGTACGCGAACTGGAAAGCAAGATCGGCGGCAAGGACGTGCCCACCCTGCTGCTGTGCCGCAGCGGCAAGCGTTCTGTCGCCGCCGCCGAAGCCGCCACCAAGGCCGGGCTGACCTGTGTGTTCAATGTGCTGGAAGGTTTCGAAGGCGAGATCGACCAGCAGCACCAGCGCGGCAAGGCCGACGGCTGGCGCTTCCATGACCTGCCCTGGGTGCAGGACTAAGCCCATCTTTATCACGAGGATCGCGTGGCCAATTTCGATATCCATCAGATCGTCCAGTCGCTGCATGAGGCGCGCCTGGACTGGCGTCTCTCGCAGCGGCGCAACAACGACGCCAACGGCCGCGAGTTCCCCTCGCGCGATGCGCTGGCTTCGATCGTCGATACCCTCAAGGGCGTGCTGTTCCCGATGCGACTGGGTCCGCCCGACCTGCGCCAGGAAAGCGAAAACTTCCACGTCGCCCACGCGCTCGACGCCGCCCTGCACAGCCTGCTGGAGCAAGCCCGGCTGGAACTGAAATACAGCGCCAGCCTGCAAAACAAACCCACGCCCGATCTCGACACCGAAGCCCTGAGCGTGACCCGCGCCTTCGCCGCTTCGCTGCCGGAGATCCGCAGCCTGCTCGATACCGACGTGCTGGCCGCCTACCACGGCGATCCGGCTGCGCGCAGCGTCGACGAGGTGCTGCTGTGCTATCCCGGTACGCTGGCGATGATCCACTACCGCCTGGCGCACCGCCTCTACCAGCTGGGCTTGCCGCTGCTGGCGCGCATCATCTCGGAACTGGCGCACAGCGCCACCGGCATCGATATCCACCCCGGCGCCAGTATCGGCGCGGGCTTCTTCATCGACCACGGTACCGGCGTGGTAATCGGCGAAACCACCATCATCGGCAACCACGTGCGCATCTACCAGGCCGTCACGCTGGGCGCCAAGCGCTTTCCCACCGATGCCCAGGGCAAGCTGGAAAAAGGCCATGCGCGCCATCCGGTGGTCGAAGACGGCGTCGTCATCTATGCCGGCGCCACCATCCTCGGCCGCATCACGCTGGGGCGCGGCGCGGTCATCGGCGGCAATGTCTGGCTGACCCACGACGTGCCGGCCGGCGCCCATATCTCGCAGGCGGCATCGCGCGAAGAAGGCGCCGCCCTCACCGCCGCGGCTTGACGGAGAAGACCATGAGCCAGCTCGCCGAACCGCAAGAAACACCCAGCCAGGATGAAGCGCTGCTCAGCGCGCTGGTGCAAAGCTTCGGCATCGGCGTACGCCAGCTGCGGCGCGCACGCGGCTGGTCGCAGGAGCGCCTGGCCGAGAACTCGAACCTGAACCGTTCCTACATCGGGGAAATCGAGCGCGGCACCGCGATCGCTTCGCTGGTGACCGTGGAAAAACTGGCCAATGCGCTGACCTTGTCGCCGTCCGAACTGGTCACGCGAGGAGAACACATCAGCCAGCAGAACCTGGTGCGCGGCCTGAAATTGATGGCTATAGCATGTTGAGCCATCCGCCCCCAGCCGCGACACTTTAAGTCGTTGTTTCACCCGCAACTTCCCCTAACCCACCCATATTGGAGTCCAAATGTCGGCAACAGTCGGCGGTACCACCGCACTCGGCGATAACGCAGCAAGGCAGCTAGCCAACGCCACCAAAACCGCCCCACAACTCGAAACCATCAGCCCGCGCTGGCTGACGCACCTGTTGCAATGGGTACCGGTGGAAGCCGGCATCTATCGCCTCAACAAGGTCAAGAACCCGGAGTCGATCAAGGTCACGTGCACCGCGCGCGAAGCAGAAAACCAGTTGCCGCGCACCTTCGTCGACTACGAGGAACAGCCGCGCGAGTATTTCCTGAACGCGGTCTCCACCGTCCTCGATGTGCATACCCGCGTCTCGGACCTGTACAGCAGCCCGCACGACCAGATCAAGGAACAGCTGCGCCTGACCATCGAGACCATCAAGGAAAACCAGGAAAGCGAACTGATCAACAACCCCGACTACGGCCTGCTGGCCCAGGTGACGGACGAGCAGCGCATCTTCCCGCTGACCGGCGCGCCGACCCCGGACGACCTCGACGAACTGCTGACCAAGGTCTGGAAAGAACCGGCCTTCTTCTTGGCGCACCCGCTGGCGATCGCCGCCTTCGGCCGCGAAGCCACCCGCCGCGGCACGCCGCCGCCGACCATCAGCCTGTTCGGTTCGCAGTTCATCACTTGGCGCGGCATCCCGCTGATCCCGTCGGACAAGGTGCCGGTGGCCGACGGCAAGAGCAAGATCCTGCTGCTGCGCGTGGGCGACAAGCGCCAGGGCGTGGTCGGCCTGTTCCAGCCGGGCCTGCCGGGCGAGCAAAGCCCGGGCCTGTCGGTGCGCTTCATGGGCATCAACAACCATGCGATCTCGTCGTACCTGATCTCGCTGTATTGCTCGCTGGCGGTGCTGACCAGCGATGCGCTGGCGGTGCTGGACGACGTCGAGATCAACAAGTACCACGACTATCCCGACACCTACAAATAAGAGGACTCAATAGTGGGCATCCCCTCTTCCGCTCCCACCGTGCTGGAGGCATCGGCGGCGCCGTTCGACCCGGCGCTGCTGGCACGCCTGGCCACGGAACTGTTCGCCGCGCCGCCGTTCGCGCCGCACGGCGTGCAGGCGCCGGCCAACATCGCGCCGCCGGCCTCGCCGCTGTCCGGCCCGGCCGGCTTCGGCCAGGGCGTGCCGGGCACCGCCATTCCCCAGGGACTGGCGCCCGGCCTGAACCTGACGCCGTCGTCGCCGCACCAGGTACTGTCGCTGGGCAACCGCGCGCCGTCGCTGGCGCCGGCCGCGCAAGCCGGCAACGGCGTGCCCGACAAGGCGCTGTCGGCCTTGCCGGCGTACGAGCCGCGCCTGGGCGGCGCCGTCACCGGCGTGCCGCAGTCGGTCTCGCCGCCGGCTGCCTTGCCTGCGGCCGATACCGGCTATTACTTCCTCAACGGCGGCCACGGCCATCCGTCGGCGGGTACGCCATCCGTCGCCGCGGCCCAACCGGCGCAGGCGGCAACTGCGCCGCAGTATTACTTCCTGCACGCGGTCGAACTGCCCAGCGGCTTCGTAACTCCGCCCAAGCAGGATCCGCACAACCGCGCGCCGCTGGCCGGCAGCGGCCGGCATCCTGCGTTCGACGTGCATGCGGTGCGGCGCGACTTCCCGATCCTGCAGGAGCGCGTCAACGGCCGCCAGCTGATCTGGTTCGACAACGCCGCCACCACCCACAAGCCGCAGTCGGTGATCGACCGCATCAGCGAGTTCTACCGCCGCGAAAACTCCAACATCCACCGCGCCGCGCATGAACTGGCCGCGCGCGCCACCGATGCCTACGAAGGCGCGCGCGAACGGGTGCGCGGCTTCATCAATGCGCCGGATGTGAACGAAGTCATCTTCGTGCGCGGCACCACCGAGGCCATCAACCTGGTGGCCAAGAGCTGGGGCAGCAAGCACGTCGGCGCCGGCGACGAAATCATCGTCTCGCACCTGGAGCACCATGCCAACATCGTCCCCTGGCAGCAATTGGCGGCCGAGAAAGGCGCGAAGCTGCGCGTGATTCCGGTGGACGATTCGGGGCAGGTATTGCTGGACGAATATGCCAAGCTGCTCAACGACCGCACCAGGATCGTGGCCGTCACGCAGGTCTCGAACGCGCTGGGCACGGTCACGCCGGTCAAGGAAATCGTCGAACTGGCGCATCGCGCCGGCGCCCGCGCGCTGGTGGACGGCGCGCAATCGGTATCGCACATGCGCACCGACGTGCAGGCGCTGGGAGCGGACTTCTTCGTGTTCTCCGGCCACAAGGTGTTCGGTCCGACCGGCATCGGCGTGGTGTGGGGCAAGCGCGAAGTGCTGGAGGACATGCCGCCCTGGCAAGGCGGCGGCAACATGATCGCCGACGTCACGTTCGAGAAGACCGTGTTCCAGCCCTTGCCCAACACCTTCGAAGCCGGCACCGGCAACATCGCCGACGCCGTCGGACTGGGTGCGGCGATCGACTACGTCAACCGCATCGGCATCGAGAACATCGCCAGCTATGAGCATGCGCTGCTGGAATACGGCATGCAGAAGCTGGGCGAGATCGACGGCGTGCGGCTGATCGGCACGGCCGCGCACAAGGCCAGCGTGATGTCCTTCGTGCTGGACGGCTATTCCACCGAGGAAGTCGGCAAGGCTCTCAACCAGGAAGGTATCGCGGTGCGCACCGGCCATCACTGCGCGCAACCGATCCTGCGCCGCTTCGGGGTGGAAACCACAGTACGCCCGTCACTGGCGTTCTACAACACCTTCGATGAAATCGACTGCCTGCTGGCGGTCGTCGGTCGCCTTAACGCCCAGCGCGGCAAGCGCTGAACGGGCAAAACCCGAAGTACGGCAGATGGCCATTGCAGCATCTACGGCCATCTGCCACCTCCCTCTCCTCCCTCTCCTCCTTCTGCCATAACACGCCAGACGCATTCCGCCTATTCCCCATATAGCAACAGCGATATTGCGCAAGCGGGAAAAAATATCGCACAATCAGCACAAAAAACATGCGCCATTAATGCTTGCCGCTTCGGCAATCACTATCCACCAAGCTTTTTCATGTTTTCAAAGGGGGAAACAATGCGCATAACAAACTTGAAGATCGGTACACGCCTGAGCATCGGCTTCGGATTCCTGGTCGTACTGCTGCTCGCCATGGCTGCATTTGGCACTTCGCGGCTATTCATGCTCAATTCTCAAATCGACGACGTCATCAACGACAAATATCCCAAGACCGTCCTGGCCAATGACATTATTGGCAATGTCAACCTGACCGCGCGCGCCTCGCGCAACATCTTGCTGATGAACGATCCCGGACAGATCGCCAAGGAAATCCAGGTAATCCAGGAGGCCAGCCGGAAGAACCAGGCCTCGATCGACAAGCTCGACAGCATGATCAGCGGGGAAAAGGGGCGCGCCCTGATGAAGGATGTCCAGGAAGCGCGCGCGAAATACAATGCCGGCCGTGAAGAGGTGCTCAAGCTGGCGCAGGCCGGCGCCAAGGACGAGGCCACCGCCGTGCTGCTGGAAAAGGTGCGACCCGTGCAATTGAACTACATGAACACGGTGGAAGCCTTGATCAAGCACCAGAACCAGCTGATGCATGAATCCGGCGAAGAGGCGAAGGACGAGTACCAGGAAGCGCGCAACCTGATGATCGCCCTGGGCACGCTGGCCATCGTGTTCGCCGCCCTGACGGCATGGCTGGTGACGCGCAGCATCACTTCGCCGCTCAACCGCGCCGTCAAGGTGGCCGAGACCGTGGCCGCCGGCGACCTGACGTCGCAGATCGACGCCAGCGGCCGGGACGAGACCGGGCAGCTGCTGCGCGCCTTGCGCACCATGAACGACAACCTCCTCAACATCGTCACCCAGGTCAGGGTCGGCACCGACACCATCTCCACGGCGTCGAGCCAGATCGCCGCCGGCAACCTCGACCTGTCAAGCCGCACGGAAGAACAGGCCAGCTCGCTGGAAGAAACCGCTTCGTCGATGGAGGAACTGACCGCCACCGTCAGGCAAAACGCTGAAAACGCACGCGAAGCGAACCAGCTCGCCATCTCCGCATCGGCCGTGGCGGTCGAGGGCGGCAACGTGGTCGGGCAGGTGGTCGACACGATGAGCGCCATCAACGAATCGTCGCGCAAGATCGTCGACATCATCGGCGTGATTGACGGCATCGCCTTCCAGACCAATATCCTGGCGCTCAACGCCGCGGTGGAAGCGGCGCGTGCCGGCGAGCAGGGCCGCGGCTTCGCGGTCGTGGCCAGCGAGGTGCGCACACTGGCGCAGCGCAGCGCCGCCGCGGCCAAGGAAATCAAGCAACTGATCGACGACTCGGTCGACAAGGTCGATTCCGGCAGCAAGCTGGTCGACCAGGCCGGCCAGACCATGAGCGAAGTGGTGGCCAGCGTCAAGCGCGTGACCGACATCGTCGGCGACATCACCGACGCCAGCCGCGAGCAAGGCGAAGGCATCGAACAGATCAACCAGGCGGTGACGCAGATGGACCAGGTGACGCAGCAAAACGCGGCGCTGGTCGAAGAAGCCGCGGCAGCCGCGCAGTCCTTGCAGCACCAGGCGTCCAACCTGTCCGAGATCGTCGGCGTGTTCAAGATCGACAACAACCGCCTGGCGCACGATGCGTCCTCGGCGCCAAAGCCATACGAACGCGACATCACGCCGAAGCTGCCGACGCTGGAAAGCCGGGCCGCACAGCGCCGCCCGGCGCCGGCGGTGGCGTCTACGGCTGCCGCCAAGGACGACTGGGAACAGTTCTGACGCTTCTCTCCCCAATGAGGGGGGAGGCAACCTTCCCCCCTCATTGCCTGACACCGGCATCATCCCGGCGAAGGCACAGATATTTGCTCGCAGGCCCACACCAATCGGCTAGTATCTGAAATTGCCTCACGTTTCCGATGGTGCCTTATCGTGTCTTGCCTGCCGCTTTCCCCGCCCGCCTTTGCCCCTGATGGAAGGTCATCATGATCATCCGCGACCGCCCGAATTTCCTGAAGATATTTTTCCTGCTGCAAGGCTCCATCGTCCCCAAGATCCTGCCGCAGATCCTGATCGTGGGTGTGCTGTCGGCCCTGGTGATGTTCGTACATTTCCATTGGCCGCACTTCCTGCCGATCTATGACGGCGGTCCGTTCGCGCTGCTCGGCATCGCCATCTCGGTGTTCCTCAGCTTCAGGAACAGCGCCTGCTACGAAAGGTGGTGGGAGGGACGCAAGCAATGGGGCGCGCTGGTCCACGCCTCGCGCAACCTGGCGCGCCAGACCGCCATCCTGCCGCCGCAGGACCGCCAGCACCTGCTGAACCTGGCCTGTGCCTTTTCGCATGCGCTGGTGCACCATCTGCGGCCGGGGCAAGAGGAAGCGGAAAAGGTGTCCGCCTTCCTGAGCCGGGAAGAAACCGAGCTCTGGCAAAAAAGCCGTTTCCCGCCCGACCTGATCGTCCGGCTGATGGGTAGCAAGCTGGCCGGGTTGCACCGGCAAGGCATCATCGGCGACATTCCCTATCAGATGCTGGATCGCACGATCGGGGATATCGCCGGCGTGCTGGCCGCCTGCGAGCGCATCCGCTCGACCCCGATACCGTTCCCCTACATGCTGCTGCTGAACCGCACGGCCTTCCTGTTCTGCCTGTGCATCCCCTTCGGTTTCGCCCATACCCTGGGCTGGGCCACGCCGTTCCCCACCATGCTGATCGCCTATACCTTCTTCGGGCTGGACAAGGTCGGCGACGAACTGGAAGACCCGTTTTCCATGCATGACAACGGCCTGCCGCTGTCCTTCCTGGCCAAGGTGATCGAGCTCAATATCCGGGAAGCGCTGGGCGAAGAAAACCTGCCGCCGCTGCCTGCCGCGCAGGGCTACATCCTGAGATAAGCGCAAAAGCGCAAAAAAAACCGGCCGGGAAGATGACTCCCCGGCCGGATTCGCTCAACCCGGATGACAATTCACGTCCCGCGCGGGACGACTCCGGAATTCAATCGTTGTCTTCGGGCTCAATCCCCGCGGCGGCCAAGGCATCCAAACTTGGCACGAAATAGACCGCGGAAGAAAGGGGACGGGAAAAATCCAGCAGCCGGTCGGTCTTTTTGACGCCGTCGGCGCCGACCCCGTACATCTGCTCCAGCATGCCCATCGTCACGGAAATATCGTTGCAGAAACCGACGAACATGATCCCCGATTCCCGCGCATTGCCGTAATTGGCGTTGCGCCGTACGATATCGATCTCTTCGCCGTTTCTCCGGAACTGGTTCCGGCCGACATGGGAATCCTCGGGCAGCGGCGACAGCTCATGGCTGCCGGCCTTGGTCCGCCCCCAGACGCCCTCGGCTTCATGCACGGAAAGCGCCTTCAACTTCTCCACTTCCATCATCCACTTCTGCACCAGCACCGTCGACCCGCCCGCCCCCGGCTGTCCGTCGGGAATGATCGCCACGCTGCTGGCGCGGAACGGGTTGGGATTGGCGACGCCGTCGGCGAAACCGTCGAACGTCACATTGTTATGGTAGGGGAAGCAGACTTGTTCGCTCACCAGCTCGGCGAAGGGGCGCAGCAGCGCCACCGCCTTGCTGGTGCTGTCATACAGCGTCGCCGCGCTCGATTGCGTGATCCAGACCCAAAGGTCCTGCTGGGTGGCGGGCGCCACCTTGCCGTTGATCCCGACCAAGTCCTTGCTGAAAGAGTGCAGGTTGTCCGGCACGCCTGCCGGGCACACCTCGCGCCACAGTTCCGGCCTGAAACCCAGGACCACATTGGCCGTTCCTCCGGCCAGCTCATGGTCCGGCGCCAGCGTCGGGTCGGTGATGCCGGTGATCCCCGCCTCCCACAGCTTGCCCAGCTCCTGGAACAGGGCCCGGATATCGACGCCCTCTTTCAGCGCAAACTGCAGATGCACCTCATCGCGGGCGACGACCGACAGCATTGTTTGTGGAATTGCCATTCTCTTGACCTCGTTTCACGCTTATCTTGTCAGGGCATAACATAACTTACCTGCGGCGAATCGCCTATCCCCGCCCAACTGTATCCTGCTTCCGGCGCGCCAGTTGTATCCAACCTGCGGCCTGGCTCCCATGATACCAAGCGGGAATCCACCCGGCCCAATGCCCGGTTCAGCGCCGGATGCGCACCGCCGCTTCCTCGCCCAACCCATCCATCCAGGTTCTGAGCTCGTCAAGCGGCATGGGGCGGGCGAACAGGTATCCCTGCACATATTCGCACCCCATCGCGCGCAATATCTCGGCCTGTTCCTCCGATTCGATCCCTTCCGCGACGCAACTGATCTCCAGCGACCTGGCGATGCCGACGATCGCGGGCAAGACCGCCGATGCCCGCCCTTTCTCGGTGGAGCGGACAATAAACGAACGGTCCAGCTTGACGCAATTGAAGTTGAAGTTATGCAAGGTGGACAGGGACGAATAGCCGGTCCCGAAATCGTCCAGGCACAATCCGAAGCCATAGCTCCCAAGGCGCCTGAATTGCTCCCGGATGTGGTTCGTGTCGTCGATCAGCAGGCTCTCGGTCAATTCCAGCGTGATGTATCGGGGCGGCAGGTCGTGCTCGATGACGACCTCCCTGATCTGCTCGAAGAAGTGGGCATGCATCATCTGGCGCGCCGACACATTCACATGCGCCGAAAAACCGTCCGGCAGCGCCCCCTCCGCACGCAGCGCGGCGATGTCCCGAACCACCTTGCGCAAGGCCTGCGAACCCAGCATGGCGATCCGTTCGCTGCGCTCGGCCAGGGGGATGAATTCCGACGGCGGCACCATGCCCAGGACCGGAGAGTTCCACCGCATCAGCGCTTCGACGCCATGCAGCGCCCCGCTGCGCAGGTCGCAGATCGGCTGGTAGAACATCATGAACTCTTCTTCGACAGCCGCCGAATCCATCGCCGCCAGCACGGCCTGGGTGCGCAACTCCTTCTCCAGCATCGATGGATGGAAGAACGCAAACCCCGGACCATTGGGAAGCTGGGCCGCGCGCAGCGCCAGCACGGCATTCGATACGGCGGCATCGAGCGAGGCCGGACGATCGTCGGCCCCGACGCTGACGCCGAAGCTGAGAAAGACGCGCACCTCTTCTTCTTCGCCCGTCGCCAGGATAAGCGACGCTTCCCGCTGCATCTTCCCGATGGCGGCCTGGTGCTCGCTTTGCTTTCCCAGCATCAGGATCACCAGCCGGCTTTCGCTGTAGCGATAGCAATAAACCCGGTCTTCCGGCATGCCCTCCCAGCACGACGCCAGCCTCTTGCACAGGCCTCGCCATAAAAGCCGTAGCGCCACGCGGTTGAGCGTGTCGGAAAGCTGGACGTAATTATTGATTTCCACCACGATCACGGTCGACTCCTGCCACGGCATCTTCTGCAGCAGGTTGGCGGCGCCGATCAGGCTGAGCTGGCCGCTTTCCTCGTCCTTGTCGACCCGCTCCCGCAGTTCGTGATAGAGGGAGTAAAGGCTGTTGGCCATTTTCTCGACCGCATCCTGGACCGACACGATTTCCTCGATCGCGCGCCCCTTCGGATACAGGCGCTCGAACTCCTGGGACGACACCACTTCCTTGAAAGCGACCTGTTTCGCCTGGTCGCGCAGCCGGATCAGGGGGAAGGTGATGCTTGAGCGGTACACCCGGATCAGCATATAGGCCCCCAGGATAATCAGCAGGAGGGCGAACCAGCTCAACCAGAAGAAATTATTGAAGACCGAAAACAGCGCGTCCCGGGAAGAAATGACGACCACCCGGAAACGCGAGAAATCGCTCTGGCTTTTTCCCAGTTCGCCGAGGGGCTTCTGGTAGATCAGGAACTTCCCCCGTGAATCGAGGCGGATGTTGATAAGCTGCTGTTTTTCCTCCAGCAGCAGATGCGCCAGGGCGGCTTCGCTGAATTTGACCTTCTTGTCCTCTTCTCCCAGGAAAAAATCCCTGTCGGCCTGGCCCAGCCGTTCCGACTTGAGCAGGACGCGGTTATTGTCGTCCAGGATGAACACGCCCGATATCAGCGATTGCTGGATGGCGGCATCCAGCAGCTTTTGCAACCTGTCGGTAGACAGATCGACCGCCAGGATCCCCTGTTCCTTGCCCGCGCGTCCCAGCGGGCAAGTGATGGAAGCGTTCCATTCGGCATCGCCTCCCAGGCTGAAATACACCGGCGAGACCTGGGGGCAATCGGATGTCGCATTCGCATACCAGGGCCTTTTCCTCGGATCGTACCCTTTGATCGTGGCCAGCAACTGCGCCCCGGCCAGGTCCGGACGGCGGTCGAAATGGTGCAGGCCGTGCTGGTGCAAGGCATCCTCGATATAGAAATCCATCGCGCCGTTGCCCTTGAGGTTGATGGAAACGAACTCCCCTTCCTTGTTGCCGAACTGGATGTAGGAAAACCTGGGCTCGGCGCCGTTTTCCCGCCTGGCCAGCGCTTCCAGGAACTGCGCCAGCTCGCGCAAGTCGCCATGCAGGCCGACCGGGGAATCCGTCAGCAGACCCTGCATCTGCCGGATGAAAATGCCGCCGGCCAGGTATTCCGACCTGAAGCCGTCCAGCACCCGGTTCACCTCGCGCTCAAGCAGCGGCTGGACCACCTTCTCTTCCAGGTCGCGCTCCAGCCAGAAAAAACCGGCGATGCCGAACAGCGCCAGTATCCCGATAAAGGAAATCAGCGCACCGACAATGAGGTGGCCGATTTTCCACTGGTGGTCCTTGCGCAAGAATTTCATTTCTCCCCCGAATTCCCGATACGCCCCAAGGCGCCGTTCCCCCCGGCGTGAATTCCGCAGCCATTTTCCCTCTTGTTTTACCCCATACACCACGCTATCCGCAAACCGTATCCTCCATCCGCTTGCTATTGCCTTGAACCAACAAATGCGCCGACTATTTTTTGCTACTCAACCGGGGGGAATTAAGAGTAATCTCAATTATCCTGAACAGATAAAAAAAACAGATAAAAATAAAAGCAAAGACACGGAGGCGAATATCAGAAAATTGCGGATACAGTTATTGGCGGCAGGCGCCATCGCGCTATTGATGCTGGCGGGCCTGAGCGCCGGCATGCTGTTCCAGAGCCACAGGCAAGCCTCATTGAGCGCGGGCGAAAACGCACGAAATATCACGCTGATGGCCGAACGCGCCATCCAGCGCAACATCGAGGTCATTTCGGCGGCGCTGGACAGGCTGGTGTTTCGCTACCAATATGCCCCCGACACCGCCCTCCCCCCTGCGCAACTGGCGGCCTACCTGTTCGGCAGCAACGTAAAGAACCTGATCTTCTCCGCGATACTGGACGCCAACGGCGCCCTGGTCTCGCAATCCCAATCCGGCGGACAGGAAATCACCGATGCCGCCGCCGGCAAGCGTTTCTTCCAGGTACACCGGGATGCGCCCGACGCCGGCCTGTTCATCTCCGCGCCGCTCGATGTCAAGCTTGGCCGCCCACGCCAGGCCATCGTCCTGTCCAAACGCCTGGCCCATCAGGACGGAAGCTTCGCCGGCGTCGCCTTGATGGCCCTGGACCTGGAATATTTCAGGGAAACCTTTGAAGACCTCGCGCTGAATGAGTACGGGTTCATTGCCCTCTTCTCGGAAGACGGCACCGTCTATATGCGCTACCCCTATTCCGCCTCCATGGTCGGCTACCGCTTCCAGGAAAACGCCAATATCGACAGGATAAAAGCGCATCCCGAAACGCAGCAAGGGAGCTTTTTCGCCACCTCCCCGAAGGACCATGTCGAACGCTTTTATACGTACCACCGCATTCCCAATACCAAGCTCATCGTCCTCTTGAGCTATTCGAAAGCATCCATCTATCGCCATTGGCGGGAAATGCTCCATACGATCCTGGCCCTGCTCATCTCGATCGTCATCGTCTACTACCTCCTGTACCGCAGCTTGAGGCGCGAACTGCATGCGCGGCTGGCAGTGGAGGAAAAGCTGTCCGAACTGGCGCAAAAGGATGCACTGACCGGCTTGCTCAACCGCAGAAGGCTCGACCAGATCCTCCAGGATCTCTGGCAAAGCAGCCACCGCAACGCCCACTCGGAGTTCTCCATCCTCTTCATCGATGTGGATTACTTCAAGTTCTACAACGACAGCTACGGCCACCAGGCAGGAGACAAGGTCCTCGTCAGCGTGGCCCAAACCATCACCCGCGCCTTGCCGCGGGCATCGGACCATGCGGCCAGGTATGGAGGCGAGGAATTCGTCGTGCTGCTGAGCCAGACCGGTTCCGACGGCGCACGGCTGGTCGCCGAACGGATACGGTCGGCGGTGGAACAACTGGCGATTCCCCACAACACCAGCCAGACCGGCATCGTGACCGTGAGCATCGGCGTCGCCACCCTGCGCGAGCATGCGCATACCCGCATAGAAGAACTGATCAAGGCGGCCGACAGCGCGCTGTACCGCGCCAAGGGCAACGGCAGGAACAACGTCCAGTTATCTGCCGCCTAGGCAGGTGAATAGCCCAGGTTGGCCGCGTAGCGGCCTTCGGGCGACAGATGCCCGGTTATTTCAAGCGCCCTTTGACCAAGAGTCCTGATAGCGCAACCACAGAAAATCCGGCTCCGGCCAAAAACGTCGAAGACGCCCCCAGCCGGTCCCATAGCAACCCGGCCACCGCGCTGGCAATCAGCATGGCCACACCGCTGACGAGGTTGAAAAAGCCATAGGCCGTCCCCCGGAGATCCGCCGGCGCCGTATCGGCGACCATGGTCGCCAGCAGGCCCTGGGTCATCCCCATATGAATGCCCCATAAGGCCACGCCGATACCCAGCGCCAGCCAATGGTCATTGAGGGCCAGCACCAGGTCGGCCGCGATCAACACGGCCAGCCCCAACGACAGCAGGGTCGCATGGTTCATCCGGTCGGAGAGTTTTCCGAATGGGTACGCCGATGCCGCATACACGATATTCATCGCGACCATGACCAATGGCACCAGGGCCACGGGAATACCGCTCTTCTGTGCCTTAAGGACCAGAAAAGCCTCGCTGAACCGCGCCAGCGTGAACACCGCGCCGATGGCGACCACCCACCAATAGCCGCGGCCAAGACGCCTGAGGTTGTCGCGGCGGATGGGATTGGCGCGCTTTTCGGCGCTTCGCCGGTCAGGCTCCCTGACCCCGGCTACGAGCAAGGCGACCGCAAGCATTCCGGGAATGACCGCGACCCAGAATACCGAACGGAAATCATCCGCCCATAGCAGCATCAACCCCACCGCCAGGAGCGGGCCGAGGAAAGCGCCGATGGTATCGAGCGCCTGGCGCAATCCAAACGCAGCCCCGCGGATTTCAGGCGGCGCGACATCCGCCACCAAGGCGTCGCGCGGAGCGCCCCGTATCCCTTTGCCGATCCGGTCCAGCAAACGCCCGGCGAGAATGAAGCCGGTCGTCGGCGCCATGGCAAAAATCGGTTTCGTGAGCGCGCCCAGGGCGTAGCCGAATATCGCCAGCCCCTTGCGCTTGCCGAGGTAGTCGCTCAATACCCCGGAGAAAACCTTGACGATCAGCGCGGTGGATTCCGCCAGCCCTTCGATGAGGCCGACTGCGAAAGCGCTTGCCCCCAATGTGCCGACCATGAACAGAGGCAGCAGGCTATGGATCATCTCCGAGGAAATATCCATCAGCATGCTGACGAAGCCCAGGACCCATACGCTTGCGGGAATTTTTCTCAATGTCGAAGCAGCCATGTTCATTGGAGTGGAACCACGAAACAGCATTGGAAATGGAGTAGCATCAGCCACTCATCAAAAAAGGATTGTTACAACCAATATTAAAGGAGACAACAGAATGAAAAACCTGCTGCTCGGTGCTGCAATCGCCGTTACCTTCCTCAACCAGGTTCACGCCACCGAACGTTTCCCCACCCTCTCCCCCAATCAATATAGCGCCGAGCAGCAAAAAGCGGCCGAAGAATTTTTGGCAGCACGCAAAGTCCCGGTTTTCGGCCCGTTTGAGCCATTGATGTACAGCCCCCAAGTAATGAGCCAGGCCCGCTCAATGGGGGACTACCTGCGCTACAACTCCGCCATCGGCAATACGCTGAGCGAGCTGGTGATCCTGATCACCGCCAGGGAATGGACACAAGACTATGAATGGTATGTGCATGCGCCTATTGCACTGAAGGCAGGGATCAAATCCGAGATCATCAATGCCATCGCCGATGGCCGCCGCCCGACGGGCATGAGCGAAGATGAAGAAATCGTTTACGATTTTTCCACCGAGCTGCACAAAAACAAGCGCGTTTCCGATCGCACCTTCGAACGGGCCGAGAAACGCTTTGGCAAGAAAGCCGTGATCGACCTGACCGGGATCAATGCCTATTACACCCTGCTGGCCATGCAGTTGAACATGGCGAATTACGCCTTGCCCAAGGACGGGAAAAAGCTTCCCCGTTTTCCTGAGTAGGAGCAGGTTTTCAAAATGCAGAAATAGGGATCCGCTCATCGCCGCGGAGGGCACAAAAGAAAAAAGCCCCGTTGAACGGGGCTTTTTGAACTACTGGCGGAGAGGGGGGGATACGCCTCCAACCAAATATAAACTCTTGATTAATAAAGAATTTTTCTTGCCAAACGTTACAGGTGATCCACTTTTTCATGGGACCCCTAGTTGTGACACCGTCATCCTGCTCACTCGGTGGGAGCATGTCAACAGGTAAGTGAAAAACAGGATTGAAACTGCTGGTAAGGATTAAACTGTCTTCTTGGTTCCACCGTAGGAACCAGACGAGACTGGTTCATTTTCACTACCGTGATTCAGCTAAGGCATTGTGGGAGTAACACTAGGTCAATCGGTCGCTTGATCTCGAAGTTTCGAGATCTCCAGCCGGAGAGAAGATATGGACTTAATCAATAATGACTCAATAAAACGATTTGTCTTTCAAGACCATTTCATCTATGTGATTTTCAAAGATGAAACGAACAAGCCAATTCCTCTCACCATTGAGAATATGAAATGGGTCAGTGAGTTTTCTAAATCAACAGGTACTAGTGTCAATGCCAACTACAACCGAATCAGCCCCAAGGACAGGATTCTTTGGAGAGAGATTCATGGATTGCCACCTGTAGAGGGATGGGATGAGAACACCGTCTTGGTGTGACCATGAAAGCACCAATTATTGACTTCTGTTTTTCATTTCGTATGTTGTTCTCAAAAAGGAGAACAGCACATGAAATGGTTACGAAGAATTTTTAACTGGTTGAAAAGGATATTTGGAATGGTAGATTTACCAATAATTAAAACAACCGGCCTGATTGATAAGAGAAAAGTACAATCAGCCGTAATGCTGAAAGATTCCAATGGCAGCTTTTATTTCATTCTCTCCATAGTGATTACAGATGGAGATAGCGAAACTGTCGTGGAAGATGTTTTTTCATATTCAGAGGAATTTCATCAGTGGTTAATCAATAGTGGAATTCCAATCAAAGACCTAACCGAATTTTTCTCATCCAATCCCAATAAGCACATAAAAATTTACACAGCCAACAACATTCCAGAAGATATAGTGATTAGTAAACATGTGTCCTTATTCAAGTTAAAAAAATAAGAAAACAAACCGAGTGCTAAAAATAATCCTGCCATTGAGCAGGATTTTTTTTGGCATTCGGAACAGGAGTTTGAGGATAAAGTCCTCAAGGTGTTGAAGTTGCTTTTGACTTTGGTTTTGTTTTTGGGTGTTATGTTTTTAGCCTCGCGGCAGCAGCGGGTGTGGGTGAAACCCACAATATTCAATCCAAGAATAGCCCAAAGGGATATACGTAGGATTGATTGACCTTGCTTGATCATCTTTTAATTGATTTTTTTGAATTTTCAAGGGGTTGGAGTAACGAAAAAACTTCTCTTAAATTTATTTCTTCTACATATATGTAGAAGAAAATTTAGCACCACCTCTGTGTTGACTTCTCAATGCCATCTGCTATTCGTCTACATATAAGAAGAATAAAAAAGGAATACATATGGCAAAGACTGGAAGACCCAAAAAATACCATGACCTAGTTCAATTCAATCTCTATATTGAACGAAGCGATTTAGAAATTTTACGAAGGACCGTTGATAAGTTAAATGAAAATCACAAGACAGATTCCTATACCTTGGCAACAGTCACAAGAGACATCCTATCTTCCAAAACCAAGGTTCTGGAAAAGTATTTGAATGATGCTGCTAAGGCTAAAGCATGGGCTGATCTCTTAGGGATACCAATTAAGAAAAATGAATCACACGATTGAATAGAGAACCAATCAAGCAATTTTCATAGTGCCTGATTGGGTTACTCTTCTCCTTTTTATTAATTATTTTTTCGTTTTGTTACTGAACCCAATTCATTCTTATAGATGCATAGGAAATTTTCCACTTCATGAGCATCCAGAATTTGCAGTTCTTTAGAAAGTTCCGCCATTGATACATAACTTCGCCTGCCATCAATATCAATTTTCTTAGCCCCCACTCTGGTACCTGCATGTAAGTAGACATGGATTGGTTCATGTTTTATTGCTACAGAAATTCTAAGTGCCGTGTCATATGTATAAAGCTCACCAAGACCAGATATTGCAGATGTGATCTGCTGAACAATCTTAAAAACTGCTTCAAAGGACTTTGTTTTTTCAAACTCGTCCTTTTTTTCCATAAGAAATTTCTTTGCCAGTTCAAGATTTTTACGTTTAAGACGCCGCTGATGTGAAAAACGTTTACCTCTAGAATCCTTCGCCAAGGCTGCATAATCCAGAGCAATATCAAAAGGGCGAGTACTAAAAAATGCAAGTTCCTCTCGTCCCTTAGGTCGATATATTTCAATAAACTCTCTGACCATTTCCTCCAATGTCATGAGCTTTCTTCCATGACGACAGCAAGATTTCTTTCGACTATTCTTTTGACAAATGGACATCCAGTTCTCCTATCGGTTAGATAAAATTTAGCATGGTCATTATGCCGCTGTTCCATTTTTTATTTCATAAAACCTCTAACGAGATTCTTCTTCTTTTGAGGAAGATTAATTAGTAGTTCGATGGATGTTTACTCATTCTGTATAAATAACTCTTAATCTATATGTAGTAAATGCTATATCTTCTTTGCCTCTTTCAGACATCTTTTTAATCAGACATGTCCGTCCCGATTTTTGGCATGGTCTGAAGCATTGATGTTCGTGTTTTTAGATGTAGTGCTGTCATTTTTTCTGGTATTAAAGTAGGTATTACACCTCCCAGCAAACCCAGTCTGGGTGTGGCTTTGAGTGGTATTAAAGTAGGTATTAAGCTCGATTTTTCTCTTGACTTGCGAATGTTTTCTTATAGGCGAAAAAAAAATCCCCTTATGGGGATCGTTCTTGATTGACTTGGATATATCCGTTTGTCGTTTCGTTATAAATTAGAATCTCTGGATGCCTTGCCTTCGTCAGAAAGCTAATCACATTTAATTCCTGGGCATCGGTTCTGGTGAGGATTTCACCATCAAATAAAAATTCCTCTTCTTGGCTGCCCTGGTAATTCTCTGGCACTACTGCTTTCCTCATTCTTTCCACCAGAATTTCCTTTTCATATTCTTTGAAGTCAGCAAAAAATGCTGTTTTTCTCTTCTTAAATCTATGAAATTGAAATTCCTGTGGGTGAGTAGCTACATACAACAACATGCCTTTAATGCTATCAATTTTCGGCATCTTGGGTGCCTCCAAGATTTGGAGCACTAGAGGGCTATGGCTGAATATCTGAATGTAATTTAACTCTTCAAGCTGTTTTAGATAGCGAGAGATATTTCCCTTGTAGATATTGAGTTGTTCTGCAAAGTCTGACTTACTGATTCTACTGAATACACCAACTAGACCATTCTTATAGGTGCAATAGCAAGTTAATCTCATTAGAATTTTTAGAGGAATGAGATTGTCTTTATCGGTCAATGTGAAAATGGCTTTTTTGCTGATGGTGCAGTAGTCCATTTCTGGTATTTCTATTCCCTCGTCCCTATTGACATCTGAATTATTTTTGCTTAAATCATTATTGTTAGTCATGGATTCTCCTTATTATTTTTCTAGACAATTTTTAATAAAGCAGAATGCCAAAAAAAATCAAGCCCCAGAAATGGGGCTTTGTTTTTAATCGTTTATCTCTTGCTGTAGGATTTCCATCCACTTGGCTAGAGTCTTTGCATCTTTGATTTTGATATGCCACTTAGGATGCTCCACATCCCTTGTGGAGATAAACAAGCCTGTCCCTTCTCTAGCTCTTCTAGACTCTTGGGCAACAACAGCCAATCCAGCTAAACCACCACCAGCAACCACACCCTGTTCATAAATTGAACTTCGCCACTCTCTGATTTGGCTGGGGTCATAGGCTTTGATAATTGCTCCATCACTCAGAATTATTTTTCCCTTGTTAGTGACGACAATTCCAGAGTTATTTTTATATTCTCTATATTTAATACCTCCTGAATCATTGGCGAGGTCTTCAATTTTCTTATGGTGGGCTTTTTCATACCGACCAACAGTTCTTTTCAAAAAGAATCGTGGTGCCCAAAAAACTAAGCCTACAACGACCATTGGAAGCCCTGGTTCTTTACCAATTGTGCAAAGTCCCACAACTATGCAGACCCATCCAATAAGCATAAAGGGAACGGATAGCATAGAAAGAAGCCTGATTAAAGTTTCCATCGCTGCTCCTTATTGAAGAGAAGGAAGTGGTTCCCCAGGCTTCACACACTTGGGCAGTGAAGCACCTGCAAAAGAACTCAACATGCCGCAGCGATAGGATTTGCCTTGCACATTGGCTGCATAGAAGATTTGGGTTCCATTAAAGCCATTGTCTTTTTTAATGTCAGTGACTTTGACAGCAGTTGCAGGCACTCCAAAAACCTTGGAGGTTGCTTGCTGAATGTCTTCATCACTAGAGGTTCCAATCCCCATTTTCTGAGCAACTACGGGAGCGAATGAGCAACCTCCCAATATCAAAGCAAGGGATACAGCCGTAGCTGTGATTCTGATTTTTTGCATTTTTTCCCAATCAAAAAATAATTGTCGTTATCAACGGCATGCCTCATATGTGAAGCAAACTCCGTAGATGCAAATATATCAGATGAGTAGCTTGATGGCATGTCCGCCAAGCCAAAGCCACCAACAGAACTTCCAGCCTCTGACGATCTCCGTGGAGTGCTGGCTTTTAATGTGCGGTTACTGAGGGTGGAGAAAGGCTGGTCACAGGAAACCCTAGCCTTGGAGTGTGGATTAGATAGGACTTATGTATCAGCCGTAGAACGGTCACGATGGAATGTCTCTCTGTCCAATATAGAGGCATTTGCTCATGCTCTTGAGGTGAAACCTTGGGTGCTTCTCAAGCCCCCGACTGTAAAATAGCAGTTAAATTCATATGACTTTGACTGCTAATACGAATAAAAAAAAAGCACCCGAAGGTGCTTAAGGCTGCTGGATACTAGGCAATCTTAATCAATAATGTAGTTGACACACATTTGGGCTGAATCTTGAATGTGTTGAATATCGGGACGATGGCGAAGTATTTCTAATACGAGATAAATCTGTCCTCTACTGGGAATGATTTCAGTAGCACTACGACACATCCAATCTTGCAAGACCTTGCACAACTCTTTTGGCGGTAAAGTCGCAACTTCCTTTCGAGTTGGCACCTTTATATTCTGATGCTTGTTCCCTTGGTGAATTTTGGCTTGCTGAATATTTGTAATTGGCACACCAAAATACTGATACGAATCCATGATTATCTCCAATTGATGCTATTTAATCCTATCACCATCTGAGAAACCGTTGAAGTAGAAGAGACGAAAAATAAAAAGGCTAGCTACTTACTTCACTTACCCTTCCTTGCTGCTCGTTCTTTCTTGACCTTCTCACGGTGCAACCATCGTGCAGTCAATGAGCATTCTTTAGCCAATATTTCTTCAAACTGACCTGCCTTGTATTGCAGCTTGGTGAAGTCAAGGAATGGATAGCTCAACTTGCTGGCTACTTCCTCCAGAAGATATGGAAGCCTATGCGGCTCTGAATAGATAGCAGAGTTCACAGTGTCATGCTCATGACCTACAAACTGGCAGCGATCTTCTTCTGCCACTTTGTTGTGTTTCAGGCAGATATTTGAAGTAGAACGGAATGAGTGGAAGCCTCTTTGGGGACCATTAATCTTCAGAAACTTCATATGCTTGCTCCACCTCTCACCTGTTCTGATAGACCAAGAACCAAATTGACCACAAATGAGGTATGGGAAAAGTTTTGTCCCATGCCTACTAGCATCCTTCACATAGTCCAAGAATCCACATTCAATCAAGGTTGGGTGAATAGGAATGAGCCTGATAGAAGCTGGTGCCTTAAGCTGCTTGTCGCCTTCATCATTGATTGAGACTGACCAGATACCGTCATATTCTTTGATGTCTGTAATATCAATCTGCGAAAGTTCTGAAACACGACCACCAGTAAACAGCCCCATCATTGGAAGCCAGAAGTCAGCGGGTTGTTTAGCCTTACTCAAAAGTTCAGGCTGGAAAACCTTCTTGAGTTCTTCTTCAGTAAATGGTTTGTAGCTCTTACTGGAGGCAGTCTTTTTTGCATCCAGTTTGGTGAAAACCTTGTGATTATGAGTCACCAATAGCTCTCCACTCGGAATTGCTCCAATGGATTGAGCCAGTTCAAACAAGCCACTGATAGCCGCCAAATATTTTTGGCTCACCGTCTTAGCTGCAAGACCACTAGCCAACAGGTCATCAATGTAGTCTGCAATATCTGCACGAGTGGCACTGCGAATGGGAATGTGCTTCTTGCTCTTCCTGAGTTCCAGCCAAGCTACAAACTTACGGTGATAGTTCCCATACTCATAGAGGGTCTTGGCTCTCAGCTTGTCTTTTTTACGAGCAGCAAACCTTGGCACCATTTCTTGAATGGTCATGCCTGCCTCTGGTGTAGGCGGCTCTGGTGCTGTTTGTGGTGCTGGGATAGGGGTAGGTGCCACCTGAACAGGTTTGGGACCTGCAATGAGTGCTGCAATGGCTTCTGGTGACAGGTTCAATGCTTTGAGAACATGAACTGCACGGTTCATGTCTTCGTCACTGTTGATATTACGAAGATTGAGTCCGCCAAGCTCAATGTCCAGATTACGAGTGTTTGGTGTTGTTGCTGGTGGGGTCAGTAGTTCATTAACTGCTGACAAGGACATGCCTGCTACATCTGCCAGTTGTTGGCGGTCAACACGGTGCAACAAATCCCAGAGGAAACCGCTATTGGGGTCTTGAGCAGCAATGCTTGTTGCCGTGTTGAGGTAATCCGAAGCCATATCCCTTTGTTGTTTCTGTTTGTGAGAAACCATTATCCCTGAAAGGCATTGGGCTTTGAAACGGGCTTCCTGTGGATTCTTGGTATGAAGGGACAGCCTCTTCTCTTTCCTGACTCCTCCAATGCTGAAGGTAAGACGGAAGTAGAAGACTCCATGTCTGGACTTGGTAAGGTGTGCTGGCAGGTGCAATTTAGGTGATCCACTAAAAAGTGGGACCCCTTGGTGTGACACCTGTTGCGAGTGGAAAAGAAAAAAGCCCTTGAATAATCAAGGGCTTATCTCATACTGGCGGAGAGGGGGGGATTCGAACCCCCGATAGGCTATTAACCTATACACGCTTTCCAGGCGTGCGACTTAAACCACTCATCCACCTCTCCTGGATTCGGGTTCGCGTTTTGCGAAGCCGCTGATTATAGCAAGATTTTTGGCGAATCCAAGGGCTTTCGGCGTATTTTTCCCGTCCGACCATGAAAAAAGCCGGCGAATCGGGCTGGAATGTTGCTTGCGCCCTGCTCCGCCGGCCTTCTTCGGCTTGCGACTACCTGGTCAAACTTATTGCGCTTCTTTCAACTGATCCAGGATGGCCGGGTTTTCCAGCGTCGAGACGTCCTGGGTGATGGCTTCGCCCTTGGCCAGCACGCGCAGCAGGCGGCGCATGATCTTGCCGGAGCGGGTCTTGGGCAAGTTGTCGCCGAAGCGGATTTCCTTGGGCTTGGCGATCGGGCCGATTTCCTTGGCGACCCAGTCGCGCAGCTCCTTGGCGATCTGCTTGGCTTCGTCGCCGGTCGGGCGCGGGCGCTTCAGCACCACGAAGGCACAGATCGATTCGCCGGTGGTTTCGTCCGGCTTGCCGACCACGGCGGCTTCGGCCACCAGGCTGTTGGCGACCAGGGCCGATTCGATTTCCATCGTGCCCATGCGGTGGCCAGAGACATTGAGCACGTCGTCGATGCGGCCGGTGATGGTGAAGTAGCCGGTTTCCTTGTTGCGCACCGCGCCGTCGCCGGCCAGGTAGATCTTGCCGCCCAGTTCCTCGGGGAAGTAGCTCTTCTTGAAACGCTCGGGGTCGTTCCAGATGGTGCGGATCATCGACGGCCAGGGGCGCTTGACGACCAGGATGCCGCCATTGCCGTTGGGCAGGTCGTTGCCGGTTTCATCCACGATGGCGGCGGTGATGCCCGGCAGCGGCAGCGTGCAGGAGCCCGGCACCTGGGGCGTGGCGCCCGGCAGCGGCGAGATCATGTGGCCGCCGGTTTCGGTCTGCCAGAAGGTGTCGACGATCGGGCATTTCTCGTTGCCGATGTTCTTGTAGTACCACATCCAGGCTTCCGGATTGATCGGCTCGCCCACCGAGCCGAGGATGCGCAGCGAGGACAGGTCGTATTGCTTGGGATGCACCTTCTCGTCGGCGTCGGCGGCCTTGATCAGCGAGCGGATCGCGGTCGGCGCGGTGTAGAAGATGGTGGCCTTGTGGCGCGCGACCATGTCCCAGAAACGGCCGGCGTTGGGATAGGTCGGGATGCCTTCGAACACGATCTGGGTGGCGCCCACGGCCAGCGGGCCGTAGGTGATGTAGGTATGGCCGGTGACCCAGCCGATGTCGGCGGTGCACCAGTAGACGTCGTCGGGCTTGATGTCGAAGGTCCACTTCATCGTCAGCACCGCCCACAGCAAGTAGCCGCCGGAGGAGTGCTGCACGCCCTTGGGCTTGCCGGTGGAGCCGGAGGTGTAGAGGATGAACAGCGGATGCTCGGCGTCCACCCATTCCGGTTCGCAGGCGTCGGACTGGTTGGCCAGCACGTCGTGCAGCCACAGGTCGCGTCCTTGCACCCAGTTGATCTCGGCGCCGGCGCGCTTGTAGACGACGACGTTCCTGATGCTGTCGCAGCCGCCCATGGCGAGCGCTTCGTCGACGATGGACTTGAGCGGCAGTTGCTTGCCGCCGCGCACCTGGTAGTCGGCGGTGATGACGGCCACGGCGCCGGCGTCGATCACGCGCTCTTGCAGCGACTTGGCGGAGAAGCCGCCGAACACCACCGAGTGGGTGGCGCCGATACGGGCACAGGCTTGCATCGCCGCCACGCCTTCGACCGACATCGGCATGTAGATGACCACGCGGTCGCCCTTCTTCACGCCCAGCGATTTCAGGCCGTTGGCGAACTGGCAGACCTTGCTGTGCAGCTCGCGGTAGGTGACGCGGGTGACCTTGGCGTCGTCGGCCTCGAAGATGATGGCGGTCTTGTCGGCGTTGCCGTTTTCGAGGTTGACGTCCAGGCAGTTGTAGGAGACGTTGAGCTGGCCGCCTTCAAACCATTTGTAGAACGGCGCGTTGGATTCGTCCAGGGTCTTGCTGAACGGCTTTTGCCATTTCAGGTTGTCGCGGGCCAGTTGCGCCCAGGTGCCCTCATAGTCGCGTTCGAATCGGGCGTTCAGGGCCTGGTACCCTTCCATGCCGGAAATGGCGGCGTGCTTCACCAGTTCGGCGGGCGGTGCGAATACGCGGTTCTCTTGCTTGAAAGTTTCGATGTCAGCCACGGTAGTCTCCACTAAGTAGTTTTTGCTTTCCGCAAAACATAGGCCGTTTCACTTACTCAGTCCTTACACAAACAGCAGTGTTCCCCTGCGGGAACGCCCGTGCGCAAGGCTTTGCGAGCGGCGGCGGCGGCTTTTTGCGGAATGTCCGAAGAATGCTCAAGGGCTTGCGCCCTGCAGCGCTCCCATTCAAGGAGACTGGAATCATGTCGATATGTTCACGACCTGGCCATTGTGGCACAGCCGCATGTTTCCCGCAGGTATTGCCCGGCTCGCATTGGCTGGCGCGATCTCTTGCGCCGCTGCGCGAATCGGCGCCCAAGGGCGTGTAGAATATGCCCCCATTCGCAGCAGATCCTCGACGCCGGCATGCCCGGCACGCGCACCGATCTCGCTCTCCCATTCCAAACCCAGAGAGAACCAGCCATGACCATCATCAAGCAAGACGATCTCATCGAGTCCGTAGCGGCCGCTCTGCAGTACATCAGCTACTACCACCCGGTGGACTACATCCAGCACCTGGCGCGCGCCTATGAGGCCGAACAGAACCCGGCTGCCAAGGATGCGATCGCGCAGATCCTGACCAACTCGCGCATGTGCGCCGAGGGCAAGCGTCCGATCTGCCAGGATACCGGCATCGTCAACGTGTTCCTGAAGGTGGGCATGGGCGTGCGCTTCGAAGGCTTCACCGGATCCATTACCGACGCCGTCAACGAAGGCGTGCGCCAGGGCTACATGCATCCGGACAACGTGCTGCGCGCCTCGATCGTGGCCGACCCGCAGTTCGAGCGCAAGAACACCAAGGACAACACCCCGGCCGTGATCCACATGGAACTGGTGCCGGGCAACACCGTCGACGTGCGCATCGCCGCCAAGGGCGGCGGTTCGGAAAACAAGACCAAGTTCGTCATGCTCAACCCGTCCGACAACCTGGTGGACTGGGTGCTCAAGACCGTGCCGACCATGGGCGCCGGCTGGTGCCCGCCGGGCATGCTGGGCATCGGCATCGGCGGCACCGCCGAGAAGGCCATGCTGATGGCCAAGGAAGTGCTGATGGACGACATCGACATGTACGAGCTGAAGAAGCGCGGCCCGAACAACAAGACCGAAGAGCTGCGCATCGAGCTGTGCGACAAGGTCAACGCACTGGGCATCGGCGCGCAAGGCCTGGGCGGCCTGACCACCGTGCTGGACGTGAAGATCATGATGCACCCGACGCACGCCGCCTCCAAGCCGGTCGCCATGATCCCCAACTGTGCCGCCACCCGCCACGGCCACTTCGTGCTGGACGGCTCGGGCCCGGCCTACATGGAACCGCCGTCGCTGTCGGAATGGCCGGAAGTGCACTGGGTGCCGGATACCGAGAAGTCCAAGCGCGTCAACCTCGACACGCTGACCAAGGAAGAAGTCGCCTCGTGGAAGCCGGGCCAGACCCTGCTCCTGAACGGCAAGATGCTGACCGGCCGCGACGCCGCGCACAAGCGCATCCAGGACATGCTGGCCAAGGGCGAGAAGCTGCCGGTGGACTTCACCAACCGCGTGATCTACTACGTCGGCCCGGTCGATCCGGTGCGCGACGAAGTGGTCGGCCCGGCCGGCCCCACCACCGCTACCCGCATGGACAAGTTCACCGACATGATGCTGGAGCAGACCGGCCTGATCTCCATGATCGGCAAGTCCGAGCGCGGCCCCGCCGCGATCGAGGCGATCAAGAAGCACAAGTCGGCCTACCTGATGGCGGTGGGCGGCTCGGCCTACCTGGTCTCCAAGGCGATCAAGTCGGCCAAGGTGCTGGGCTTCGCCGACCTGGGCATGGAAGCGATCTACGAGTTCGAGGTCAAGGACATGCCGGTGACGGTGGCGGTCGACGCCAACGGCATCTCGGTGCACAACACCGGCCCCGCCGAGTGGAAGGAAAAGATCGCTCAGAGCGTGGCGCTCTCGAAGATTCCCGTCACCACTGCCTGATCAGTCCATCATTAACAGCACCACCGCGAACTACCCGTCATCCGCAGGAGAAACCGAAGCGCTATGCCGCAACACCGTTCTGACGCTTCTCCCGCGATGACGTCCGCAGTTCCATCAATGCCGATGACAGCCGACGCTGCCATCGGCATTTTCGATTCCGGCATCGGCGGCCTGTCCGTGCTGCGCCACATCCACGCCGCCCTGCCCCGCGAAACGCTGCTGTATTTCGCCGACTCCGGCTATGCGCCCTACGGCGACAAGACGGAGGCCGAAATCGTCGACCGCTCACTGGCGGTCGCCTCGTTCCTGCTGACGCAAGGCATCAAGGCCCTGGTGGTCGCCTGCAACACCGCCACCGCTGCGGCCATCCAGGCGATACGCGAACGCTGGCCGGAATTGCTGGTGGTGGGCATCGAACCGGGACTCAAACCGGCAGCCCAGCAGACAACCAGCGGCACGGTAGGGGTATTGGCCACCCGCAGCACGCTGGCCAGCCAGCGCTTTGCCTTGTTGCGCGAACAGATGGAAAGCCAATACCAGGTACGTTTTGTGCCGCAGGCCTGCGTCGGCCTGGTCGAGCTAATCGAGAAAGGCGAACTGTATTCGCCCGCGACGGTGGCCTTGCTGGAACGCTACCTGGTGCCGCTGCTTGAGCAAGGCGCCGACACGCTGGTACTGGGCTGCACCCATTACCCGTTCGTCCGCGAAGCCATCGACGGCATCTGCCGCCGGCTGGCCGGCCGGCCATGCGCGATCGTCGATACCGGCGAAGCGGTGACGCGGCAGTTGCTGCGGCTGCTGCAGGCGCGCAGCCTGCGCCGCGAGTCGGGGCCGGGATCATTGACAGGCTATACCACCGCCAGCCGCTCCACGCTGGAAAATGCCTTCGCCACGCTGCTGGACCTGCGCCCGGAAGTGCTTGCGTTGGGACAGCAGCAGGCCTGAATCCCCGGTATCAGTGGCCGGAGCCGGCCCCGTTTTACCTGAGCAGAGTTTTTTTGAAGAAATCAGGAATATAGTTGCTATCCCTTCCAAGGCTTTGTATAATCGCTAGCTTCGCTGATGAACAGTAGTTCTTCTTTGACATCAGTGCATCAGTGGTGGCTGTAGCTCAGTTGGTAGAGTCCAGGATTGTGATTCCTGTCGTCGTGGGTTCGAGTCCCATCAGCCACCCCAAAAGTTTCCATTTAAATTCAGGCGCTTATGCGCCTGTTTTTATTTCTGGGGAATAAATCCGGAAGCATCCGATGCTGCTGGCACCATCTCCAGCCTCTCTATCTCCCCCACCCGGCCGCTTCGCACCGATACATACAAGCATTTCAATCCGACACTCCAATTGCCGCGTGCAACATGCGGACACTAAAAAATACAGCCAGCGGCAAAAGGCTCCGCACATTGAATTTTCTCGTTATCTTGCTATAAGATTAACTCAGAGGGAATCGATTGGACTGAGGGGTCTGCGATGCAGCCGCAATACAAAAGCAGTATGCCGATATAAGGATGCTAGCTTATGTACTTGCTAGATCCACGCACGACCGTATTAATCGGGGGCATCACTTCAGGCCTGATGGCTTTCGTGTTGACCATGCTCACGCGCGCGGCTCCGCTCCCGGTTCCGGGTATGCGAACCTGGGCGATCGGAGCATGGCTGGTTTTCGTCGCCTTGATATTGCTTGGATTGCGCGACTGGATCACTCCGCTGGCATCGGTCACCCTGGGCAACACCGCCCTGATACTCGCTTCCATCGTCTGGCTTGCAGGGACCCGGCAACACTTTTCCAGCCCCATGCGCTGGACCTATTGGCTGGTGGCGCTGGTTCTGGCCGCACTTGCGCTCACATGGTTCGTTTATGGCGAGAAGAGTTTTCGTGTCCGGCTAGTCATCGTCGCCGGTCTTTCCGCGTACATCAATATCTGCCATGCGCTGGTATTGCTGCGGACGCATCGATCCGAGCACTCCCGCAAAGGGATAGGCGTGACATTGACCGCCTCCTGGCTGGCAGTGTTGGGACTGGTGTACTTTCTCAGGATGCTGCATGCATCCGTTCTTTCCCAGGGCGACATCGGACTGTTGACGCAAGACATCGTCCAGATCGTCTACACCGGTAGCTTCACCATCTGCGATCTCATGCTGGTGATCGGATTTGCCACGATGGCGTCGGACTATGTGCGCGCAATGGTGGAAGAGCAGGCGATGCGTGATCCCTTGACCGGCATCTTCAACCGCCAGGCCCTGGTCAAATACCTGGAGCGCGAGCTCGCTCAAGGCATACGCGGCAACCATGCATTTAGCGTTGTCATGCTGGATGTGGACCATTTTAAAAAAATCAATGACAAATATGGGCATCCTGTCGGGGATCAGGTCCTGATCCAGCTGTGCCGGCGATTGGAAAGCCTGATACGCCCATACGATGTGCTCGCGCGTTACGGCGGCGAGGAATTCTTTATCGTGATGCCGGGAACCCCTCTTCCTGCCGCCTTGCTGGCCGCGCAGCGGATTCTGGTCGATGCGGTCCGGGTGAGCAATTCCTCCTTGCCGGATTTCACGATCAGCATGGGCGTCGCCGAGTGGCGGCCAACAGACGTATCGATTGCCGCGTTGATTTCCCGAGCGGATATTGCGCTCTATCAGGCAAAAGAAAATGGGCGGAACAGGATTGAAACCTCCGGCATGTGCGTAGAGGAAACCGCCGCGGCGGGCTAATCCGGTTCGCCCTTTTTCCGCGGAATCAAGGCCGCAGCAACAAAGAACCGACCGTTTCTCCCGCTTCGAGAAGACGATGCGCCTCCGCCGCGGCCGATAAGGGCAACTCTTTTCCCACCGTAATGCGCAGCCCGGCCTCCAGATGGGCCAGCGTGGCCGCTGCGCCTTCCCTATAACGCTCCAGATCCGACATGAAACGAAACACGCTCGGGCGCGCCAGTGCGATGGATCGCGCCGGCCCCAGCAGGTTGATATCGATCGGCGCAATCGTTCCCGCCACCTGGCCGGTGCTGGCCAACATGCCATAAGGCCGTACGGTATCGAACGTGCGCAGCAGGGTATCCCCGCCGATGCCGTCGATAGCGAATGCAACACCCGTGCCATCGGTGAAGTCCTTTACCGCGGCGACAAAATCTTCTTCGCGATAGAGCACCGCGCGATCCAGCCCGTGCGCCAGGGCCAACTCTGCCTTGGCGCGACTGCCGACAGTGCCGATCACGCGAGCGCCGAGCGACTTCGCCCATTGCACCAGCACCAGCCCCAGGCCGCCTGCCGCGGCATGGATCAGCACCGTATCGCCGGCGGCAATGCGATGCACGTAGCTAAATAGCATGTGCGCCGTCATGCCACGCAGCATTGCGCCGGCTGCAACTTCCGAGGAAACCGTCTCCGGCAAGGGAATCAGGCATCCGGCCGGCAGATCGCGGCGCGATGCGTAACTTCCCGCCGGCAGGCCGGCATAGGCCACGCGCTGCCCGACCGATAATGTGCCGACCTCATCGCCCACCGCTTCGACGATGCCTGCGCCTTCTACGCCAAGCGCCGACGGCAGCGACGGTAACGGATAAAGCCCGGTGCGATGGTAGATGTCGACGAAGTTGACGCCGATCGCGAGATTGCGAACGCGCACTGCTGTCGGCGCCAGCGGCGGCAACTCGACTGTTTCCAGTTGCAGGGCTGCGGCATCCCCGTAGGCGTGAATGCGGACTTGTTGGGCTGAGCTTGGATTCATGGCGATCTCCGTGGCGTTAAACATTGCACAGCCAGATTAACCAGTGCAAAATCATTTGAATATCTCAATTCATTGGCAACATCTGTGCAAAAATTCGCAGACAAATCTCCCGACGAATCCGAGTCCCTACGCTGGGATGACGTGCGCTACTTCCTGGAATTGGCGCGTCAGGGCAGCCTGTCGGCCGCCGCCCGCGTGCTGGGGGTGGAACATTCCACCGTGGCGCGGCGTGTGGCCGCCCTGGAAGGGAGGATCGGAATACGCTTGTTCGACCGCTTGCCCAAGAGCTGGTCGCTTACCCGCGAAGGCGAGGAATTGCTGGAACATGCCGCACGCATCGAGGAAGAGGCTTTCGCCTTCAGCCGAGCAACGCTGGGCGTGGCAGCGTTGCGCGGGACGGTGCGGTTGTCGGCGCCGCCAGCTTTCTCCAGCCATTTCATCGTCCCGCGCCTGGGCGCATTGCGCCGCCGCTGGCCCGGCATCATGCTGGAGGTGATCGGCGAAGCGCGCGAGGCCAACCTGTTCCGGCGTGAGGCCGACCTGGCATTGCGCCTGGAACGGCCTCGCGCACCGGGCGTCGCCGCGCGCCTGGTCGGGAAAATGGGCTACGGATTGTATGCGACACGGGATTGGATAAAACGTCCGCCGGACGCCTGGGAATTCATCGGCTACGACGACAACCTGCGCCACACGCCGCAGCAGCAATGGCTGGAGAAGGTCGCCGCCGGGCGTGTTTTCGCGCTGCGCGCCAATGACCTGGCCGCCTTGCACCAGGGCTGCCGCGCCGGCCTGGGCATTGCGGCGCTGCCTCATTTCCTGGCACGGACCGATGCGACGCTACTGGCGCTCGAATCGGATATACCGGCGCCGAGCCGCAACCTGTGGCTGGCGCTTCTTCCCGACGTGCGGCGTTCGCCGCGCGTCAAGGCCATCGCCGAAGAGCTCGCTGCGCTGGTGCAGGAGAATGCGGCCTTGCTGGATTGAAGGCCGCAGCGATGTGAACGCGATCCTGGCGCCCCGCTTCATTGCAATCGGATCTCTCCCTTATCGGTGGTTTTTCCCAGCACGCCTGACGCGCTTTCCTGCCCCACTATCTCCGCCGGCGTTTCGCAAATGGCGCGCAATTGGTCGAAACCGGTTTCCTGACGCTTGCCGTCCCGCGGCTGCAGCGCATACGGGATCTGGCATTGCGCATTACGCTCGCCGCCCCAGCGGATGCTCAGGCGGCCGCTGTCGTTCTGGGTGCGGACGAAGACCGTGCCGCCTTGCCCCACCATCCCCAGCGCATTGCCCTGCTCATCGAGTACGTCCGCGCCGAAAGGCAGGGCTTCGCCGTTGCTGCGATAGGCGTTGATCAGCAATGAACGGCCGCTGACGGTTTCGTACTTCAGCAGCACCACGGCGCCGGCCACCGGCGCCACCCGCAGGCTGGTGGCCTTCATCTCGACGTCGGTGGAAGTGCCCTTGGGATCGAGCACGATTTCGTTATTGCGGAAAGGCGTCATGTGCGGCACCACCGCCTGCCCATCGCCGTTGAGGCGTACCCCGGCCGAATTGACGGCCGCGCCGGCGGCGCCATCGGCTTGCACGATGGCGATGGTGTCGCCCAGGTTCTGCGCCAGCAGGATGCCGTCCGCGTGCGCGACGATGCCGCCCGATACCGTTGCCGACATCTGGCGGCGGCCACCGCCGGTGTAGCTGTAGCTGCCGCCGACATCGGCGAACGGCGCGCGGTACTGGCCGTTGGCTGAAACCGATGAACTGCCCGTGCTGCGGTCGGCCGTTACCCCATACGAGAAATTGTTGTCCGCTCCGGCAGTGCCATACAGCGTGCTCTGGACGGTGTTGCCGCTGCGCTGGTCGCGTGTCGCGTCCATTCTCATCGAGGGCGAATTGGCTTCCCTGCCCAATGGCATCGACAGCGTGAACATGTACTGCGTGCCTGTGCGGCCGGTCGCCAGATCCCGCTGGCGATGCGCCGAGATGGTGTAGGACATGTTCTTCCAGCGGTTGTTGTAGCCGGAGCTGAAAGTCGTCCCCATGCCGCTGCGGTTCCAGTAATCCTGCGACGTGCCGGTTACAAAGAACGTGCCGCCCCGCTCGCCCAGCGACTGCGAGATGGAAAATTGCAATTGGTTGCGCGTACGCTCCACCAGGCTGAGGCTACCGCTTTTTCCAGCCGCTATCGACTTCATCTCCTGAAGCTCTTGCAGGCGCAGGTAACCGCTGCTGGAATAGCGGAATGCCGCCAGCGCGATGTTGGTGCCGGTCTGCTCCAGGTTTTTGTTGTAATCGAGTTTCAGGCTCTGGCCGGTGCGCGTTTCGCCCTCGGAGATGCGGGCATGCGCACGGGTCAGGTTCAGGGCCACCGCGCCCAGCGGCGTGCTGACGGCGCCGCCGCCCACGACAGCCAGGTAGTCGCGCGCCAGGATCGCCCCGCCCGACAGGGTCAGCCAATTGTCCACGCCGCGCTCATACGTTCCCTGCACGAAGCCGGCTGTGGCGGTGCCCGCATCGTAACTGCGTGTACGGCCGGCCGTAACGCTGTAGCGGTGGGTGCCCGGGCGCAGCAGCTGCGCCACCGACGCGTAAGGCACGTCGAAACTGCTGGAGCTGCCGTCGGCCTCGGTCACGATCACGTTCAGGTTGCCGCCGAATCCGGTCGGATACAGGTCATCGATCTCGAAGCGCCCCGGCGCCACGGTGGTCTCATAGATGATGTTGCCGTTCTGGCGGACCTGGACCCTGGCATTGCTGCGGGCGATGCCGCGCACCACCGGCGCATAGCCGCTCTGCGAATCGGGCAGCATGCGCGGGTCGGAGGAAAGCTGCACGCCGCGGTAGGCGAAACTGTCGAAGAGCTGCCCCGATGTCGCGGAATCGCCGACGGTGAGCAGGCCGCTGAGCGGAACGATACTGCGCTGCGCGTAGCTGCTGATGGTCTGGACGCGGGTCTGCCCGTCGGACTGGCGGGTGACGGCGGAAGTATTGCGGAAACGCCAGTCGCCCAGATTGATGCCGCTATTAAGGTTGAGGTAGTAAGAGGTGTCGCTGCGGCCGCCCCCGGTGGTGCTGAACGTGTTGAAGTGATAGCCCAGCATGGCCGCGTTGACGCCCTTGTCCCACAATTCGGGACTGACATAGCCGCGCGCGGAACGGCGCAGCGCAGCCTGCGGAAGCGAGGCGTTGATGCGCAGGTCCGCGCTGTCGAATCCGGCCACGGCATCCGGCACGACATCGTCCAGGCGCAGGCAGCTTTCCGCGCCCGCCTCCAGTACCGCCGCGCGCGCCTCGGCGGACAGCTTGTCAAAGTCGATTCCCATCGCCTCCAGCAGGCTGCGCGAGAAACACGGGCTGGCCGAATCCGTTCCTTGCTCGGCGCGGAAAACCACATCCTGACGGCCGATCCAGCTGTCGTTGACGTAAATATCGACCCGGTACACCCCCGCCGGCAGCGGATTGGCCTGGCTGAAGCGGCTGACGTCGATCTGCGCATCACCGCTGCCGCGGAAGAAATCCGCTCCGAACTCGACCTGGGCCAGATGGGTCTTCTTCTCCGCATTCGCCGAAACGGCCGGGAGCATGGCCGCCACGCCCAGCATGGCGATGCCCAGCCGCTTCATTCGTCCGGTGACGGATTGCGTCTTCATTTCTTTTTCTTGTCGGAAGTGATGGTTCGGATACCGTTCAAAAGCCGATGCGCGCAAAGGTGCGAAGGGATGCGGCTTGTCCGCTTCAATCAGGAAGTTCGGTTTGCTTTTCGACAGAACCGCCGTAGTCGTTCAGATAGGTGTAACGCACCGTGAACTTGCCCGCCGGCGGCGCCTTCATGTCTTTGAGCTTGAATTCCGCTCCCTTGCCAGGCTCGGCCATGCCGCCCTCCTCGCTTTCGTACAAGGCCTTGCCGTCAGCGCCGGCCAGGGCGAGGCCGATCAGGTTGATGTGGTAAGGCGTGGGATTGTCCAGGCGTACCGCGTAGCCGCCATCGGCATCGCGCTTGAGGCTCCATTGCAGGCGTTCGAAGGCGTCTTCGATCTGCCGCGCCGAGTTCAGCGCCTTGGGGCGGAAGAACACTTTGATGCGGGTGCGGAAAGCCATCTGCATGTAGTTCATCCCGGAATCCGCATTGGGCTTGGGGGCCACTTCCAGCAAGTTGAACCAGAACAGCGACTCGCGATCCTGCGGCAACGGCGTGCCGTTGTAGAGCATACGCACGGTCTGCCCCTTGGCCGGGTCCATGCGAAACATCGGTGGCGTCAGGACGAACGGCGTGCTGATCTTGTCGGGCGATGCGTTCGGATCGCCATCGTCCATCCAGACCTGGATCAGGCCTGGCTCCTTTCCCTCGTTGGTCAGGCGCACCGTCATTTCGCGTTCGTCGGAGGGGAATACGACCCGGGTTCCGCTGATGATGACCGATGCTTGCGCACCTGCCGCCGCTCCCAGCAGCGCCAGGCATACAAACTTGTGCATTGTTTTTTTCATTTCCCTCTCCCTGGTAAAAGAAAAAATCCTCCACCAAGCGCAATAGCGCGGGCAGTCATGCGGATGGCGTTTGGTGGAGGGTGGCGCGCAAGAAGAAGCGGCGCCGGAGACTGGCTTACGGATAAGCGATCGTGAACTGGATCGACGAAGTCACTGCGCCGGCAGAGGCGGCGCCGCCAGTGGCGACATACTGGGCCGCCAGTGGAATGGTGGCAGCGCCGGCAGTGGTCGACGTAACAGGCGTAGTCTGCGCCGAGGGTGTCCCAAGGCGAAACGCGGAGGTGGCATTCGGTCCATCAAGCAACGCGATCTGGATGTTGCTGTTCTCGCGAGCCGTATTTTTCAGGCGGCCGGTCGCCAAATCGACGTTGGTCTGGTCGGCAAAATCCAACCGCACCGATTTCAGCGTATTGCCGCAATTACCCAGCGTCACGTTGAAAGGGGTCAGGCCCGCGACGTCGCCCGCCTGCGACAAGCTGGCGGCATTGACTGGCGACATTCCCACGGTCTGAGTGCCATTGGTGCCGCTGGTCAGCACGCAGGTATTGGCATCCACCCGCCCGGTGAAGCTCAGCGTGCCGTCGGCCGCATGGACAAGCGCCGGCGATACGGCTGCGGCAAAAAGAGAAGCGATAAGGATCTTTTTCATTGTTACTCCGGATGGCTCAATCATTTTTCCGGCCGGCTGCCTTGATCATCTGGCCCGGCCAGGCCGGCTACTTGTTACGGGCTCTCCGCATTCCCATGAAAAACGTCATGCGGAAAGAGACCTTCAATTTCGCGGATTGCATCGCCTGTGCGCCAAGAAACGTCATGCATCCTCTTTTCGGACAAGCTTCCACGAACAAGTTGGATGTTATTGAGCGCGCATATTCGTTGATATAAGAAAAGTCTTAAATAAAAAATCGAAGCAATGCGGCAATGTCGAAGCAAAAAAAAAAAAAACAGCGGATATTTCCGCTGTTTTCTTGGGGAGGATTTGCAGGAGGATTTTCTTCGCCTCAGATCATTCCGGTCGAATAGGCATACTTGATCAAGTCGGCATCCGTGCTCAGCCCCAGCTTGCGCATGGCATTGTTCTTGTGCGTGCTGACCGTGCTGGGCGTGCGCGACAGGCGCTCGCAGATATCGGTCAGGCAATTCCCCTCGACGAACAGGCGCACCACTTCCAGCTCCGACAGCGTCAATTCCTTGGTTTGCGAGAAAGCCTCGCCCTGGGCCCAGCTTACTTCCAGCTCGCCGCGCAGCGAGACCGGGAAATACACCTGCTTGCTGCTCTGCGTGGCCAGGCAGGCGTTGATCAGTTCCTCCGGCTTCTCGCGCTTGTTGATCACCGAAAACACGCCCATGCGATACAGGCGCTTGACCACCGCGCTGTTGCCCATGGCGGTATAGACGATCACCTTGCTCGATGGATGGTCGGACTTGATGCGCTTGATCAGCGAGAAACCGTCCGACTCCTCGCGCTCTTCGTTGGGCATGGTGAAGTCGGTAATGACGATCTCGCAGGGGGAGCGCTTGAGCGCGGTGAGCAACGCTTCTCCGGTTTCCACTTCGAGATCGATGCGCACTTCGGGCAAGCGTTTCAACTCGTTCTTGAGTGCCCCAAGCACGACCGGATGGTCGTCGGCGATGGCTACGTGCAGGACTTTGTTCAAATTCATACTACCCCCATTTCGAATGATTAATCAGGCATGGATGCTTACTGCCCGCGATGGCGCCATCCCCTGGCTCATCGCGCAGCAAACATGTGTCCTCGACTAAACGAAACAAAGCTTGGTTCCCGATAATTTTTCTGCATGGGTGTGCGATTACCGAAATTCCCCTATGAAAAAAACGGATAAAAGAGCTTTGAAAAAATAACGAGAGCCATTTGGAAACGTTAACAAAAAGCAACCTTCCAAAAAATATATTCGCATATACTCTCGGATTAGTTCGATGCCGAAATAGAATCGGTACGAGTCTTCACGTGAAAGCATCGCGCCAAAGAGCAGCGACGACGTGAGCCCATGGGAGGGCAACACTCAGGGAGTAACACCATGCGCAACCATTCCTTTTTCCGCCTCGTCAAGCTCGCGTTCTGCTCGGCCTTCTTCGTTTCCGCCGCCAGCCAGGCGGCCGGGGGCACCATCTACTTCCGCGGCGCCATCGCCGAACCCACCTGCTCGGTCAGCGCGGCACAAGCCGGGTTCGATCGCAATGCCATCAACCTCGCGGCGAAGGCGCAAGACGCGTCCAAGGTGGCAGGCGCGCCCATGCAACTGAAAATGAACTGCAATGCAAACCAGACGATGCAGCTGTCGTTTGACGACAAACCGACGGCAAAGCGTGCCGGTTCCGGTTTCGGCACGGGACTGGAAGGAGTGGAAATCGTATTGAGCCGGGCCGGCAAGGATTTGCGCCCCGGCCAGCCCATTGCGGTAGCCGTGAGCGGGAAACAGGAACGCAACATCGACATTGCCACGGCGCTGCGCCATGCGCTGGGGACTGCCGGCAATGCCAACGGCGGCAAGCTCGATGGCGCCATCCTGGTATCGATGAACTACCAGTAATTAGTCATGCCGTGACCGCCAAAGCCGGGGCCACGCCGGCAAACCGGTCACGGGAAACATCCGCACGCGCGGATCACCAATAATCCTCGGTCACGAACTGCCCGCCACCGGTGCGCCGCAACGGCGTCATGCCGCGCTCGCGCAGGATCTCGCGCACCTCGGTGACCATCTCCGGATTGCCGCACGCCATGAAGCGCGACTGCGCCACATCGATCGCCAGGCCGGTGGCCCGCTCCAGGCCGCCGTCGCGCAGCAGCGTGGTGATGCGCCCTGAAAGCACCGTAGCATCCCCGGGTTCGCGCGTGACCGCCTGCAGGTAATGCAGCCTGGCCGGCAACCCGTCGGCCTGGGCCTGCGCGCGCAGGGCCGCGAACTTGTCGGCATAGGCCAGTTCTTCGCGGTTGCGCACGCAGTGCACCACCACCAGGTCCTGGAATTTTTCCCAGACATCCTTTTGCTGCAGGATCGAGAGATACGGCCCCAGGCCGGTCCCGGTGGCCAGCATCCACAGCTGGCTGCCGTCGGTGAAGCGGTCCGCGGTCATGAAGCCGTAGCTGAGCTTTTCCACCCATACCGGGTCGCCCGGCCGCATGGCGTCGAGGCGGGTGGTGAATTTGCCGCCGGGCACGACGATGGCGTAATACTCCAGGGCGTCTTCGGATTCGGCCGAGGTGATCGAATAGGCGCGCGAGACGATCTCGCCGTCGATCTCCAGCCCGAGCCGCGCGAACTGGCCGGCGGTGAAACGGTAGCCGGCCGGGCGCGTGGTGCGGAAAGTCAGCAGCTTGCCGGTCCAGCGATGCACCGACAGCAGGCGCTCGCAACTGGCTTTTTCCGAATAGACGTCGACACTCACCTGCTTCTCCTTCCACTTGCCCTGGCAACCAAAAAACTAAGAAAAATCTGATAAATAGGGCCGCGCACCGCGAAATCGGCGCGATCCGCTCAAATTCGCCGGGGAGCCGCATTACAATGCTCGCTGGCACACGCCGGAACTATCCGCCCTGCCGTCCGGTCTGGCCTGGAATGTGAAAAAAACGCCAGCGCAGCCACAGGCTGCCATCGTACCCGACTTGCACCGCCCCCGCAGCCGATGGCGCGGCCATCCGCACCAACAGAATATGAAATGACGCAATGAACTGGACCTGCCGCCTGGCCATCGCATGCCTATGCTGCGCCGCCGAGACCGCCAACGCCGCCTACAAGGTGGAAATCGATGCGCCCAAGCCGGTGCAGTCGCTGCTCAAGGAATTCCTCGACCTGTCGCGCTACCAGGAGCGCGACGACATCAGCGACGACCAGTTGAAGTTCATGGTCGACACCGTCGGCGACCAGGTGCGCGACCTGACCTCGACCGAGGGCTATTTCTCGCCGCAGACCAAGGTCGAGGTCGGCAGCGAGCGCAGCGCCGACGGCAAGGAAGAGCTCAAGCGCGTGATCGTCCGCGTCGATCCGGGCGAACGCACCGAAGTCGGCCAGGCAGAGATCACCGCCAGCGGGGCCGTGGCGCAGCAGGACGCATCGCGCGTGGACGCGATCCGGCGCGACTGGCTGCTGCCGGCCGGCCAGCCGTTCCGCCAGGAAGACTGGGATAAGGCCAAGGATGCCGGATTGCAAGCGCTGCAGCAAAAGACCTATGCCGCCGCGCGGATCGCCGATTCGCGCGCCGAGATCGATCCCGACGGCCATCGCGCCGACCTCTCGGTGCATTACGACAGTGGCCCCGCCTTCACGCTGGGGCCGTTGCAGATCACCGGCGCCAAGCGCTACCCGGAAAGCATCATCCGCAACGTCAACCCGCTCAACGTCGGCGAAACCTACGATGCCGACCGCCTGCTGTCGCTGCAGCGGCAGATCCAGAACACGCCCTACTTTTCCAACGCCATCGTCGGCATCGACGACGACCCGGAACATCCCGACATGGCGCCGGTGAAGGTGCAGGTCACCGAGTTCCCGACCCAGCGCGTGCGCGCCGGCGTGGGCTACGGCACCGATACCGGCGCCCAGGTCGAAGGCCGCTATTCGCACTACAACGTGTTCAACAAGGCCTACGTCTTCGACAGCCAGCTGCGGCTGGAACAAAAGCGCCAGTACGGCCTGCTCAGCCTGGCCATGCCGCCGGACGAAAAGGCCTTCGTCAACAGCGTCAACAGTTCCTACGACCGCACCACGCTGGAAGGCATCGACCTGCGCAGCCTGCAGACCGGCATCAAGCGTTCCCGCATCGGCGAGTTCTACGACACCACCTATTCCCTCACCTATTACCGCGACCAGTTGACCCAGGAGAACGGCGCCACGCCGCCGGCCAACACCGTGGTCACGCCCGGCAAGCACCAGGCGCTGGTGCCTGGCTTCGCCTGGGCGCGGCGCAACGTCGACAACCCGATTTTCCCGCGCCACGGCAACCTGCTGGCGCTGGAAGCCGGCTTCGCCGTCAAGGGCGCGATGACCGACCAGAGCTTCGGCCGGCTGTACGGTCGCTTCAAGCAATTCGTGCCGGCCGGCCGGCGCGACCTGATCGTGCTGCGCGCCGAACTGGGCGGCGTGTTCACCGCCGGGCGCGCCTCCGAAGTGCCGGCCTCGCTGCTGTTTCGCACCGGCGGCAACGATTCAGTGCGCGGCTACAGCTACCAGAGCATCGGCAACGAGCAGAACGGCACCGTCTATCCGACCAAGTACCTGGCCGTGGGCAGCACCGAATACCAGCGCTGGTTCACCCAGAACTGGGGCGCCGCGCTGTTCTACGACATCGGCACGGCCGCCGACAACTGGAGCAGCAAGACCTTCTTCAGCGGCGTGGGCGCCGGCGCGCGCTGGCGCAGCCCGGTCGGCACCCTCAACCTGGACCTGGCCTACGGCATCCAGAAACGCCAGATCCGCCCGCACGTCTCGCTGGGCATCGCCTTCTAAGAACAGGTTCTAAGGCGGCCGCGGACATGAACACGAGAAACAAGATTTGAACGGCAAGAACGCATGAGCGACCAGCAAGCATCCCCATCCGCACCGGAGCAACCTACCCCGCCGCCCAAGCGGAGGAAAACGCGCTCCCGCAAGCTCGCGCTGTGGAGCGGCGGCACGCTGGCGGCGGCGCTGCTGCTGGTCGCCGGCGCCGGCCTGTACGCCGTCAAGACCGAAAGCGGCACGCGCCTGGTATGGAACGGCGCGCTGCGGGCGCTGGACGGCAAGCTGTCGGGCCAACTGCTGGGTGGCACCATCGCCGACGGCCTGCGCCTGCGCAAGCTGCACTACCAGGACGCGCAACGCATCCTCGACATCGACCGCATCGATGGCGACTGGCAGCTCGCGCCGCTGCAGCGCAAGTTCAGCGTGCGCTACCTGCGCGTGGGCACGGTCACCCTGAAGCAGCAGCCGTCGCCTTCCGAACCCAGCGCCATGCCGGCTTCGCTGGAGATTCCGCTGGCGCTGGACATCCGCGAAATCGCGCTGGACAAGCTGAGCTTCACCCAAGGCGCCTCCACCACCGAACTCGCCAACTTGCGCCTGCATGGCGACTCCGACGGCCGCCAGCACACGCTGGTGCTCGACAGCCTGGCCACGCCCTTTGGCAACGCCGCCGCGCTGCTGCACCTGGACGGCCGCGCGCCGTTCACCATCAGCGGCGGGCTGGAACTGGCCGGCGAATACAAGAATGACAGCCTGCAAGAGAAATACCAGCTGGCCGCGCAACTGTCGGGCTCGCTGCAAGACCTGGGCATCGCCCTGAAGGCCAGCGGCGACAAGCTCAATGGCAGCGCCGACGTGCAAGCCACGCCATTCGCGCCTGTGCCGCTCAAGAGCGCCAGGATCGACCTGCAGCACATCAACCCGCAAGCCTTCAGCGCCGGCGCCCCGCATGCCGACCTGCGCGTGCGCGCCGACCTGGCGCCGGCGGCCGGCGCCGGCGACGACGCCATGCGCGTGGCCGGCAAGATCGCCATCGACAACGCCAAGCCCGGCAGCCTCGACCGGCAATTGCTGCCGCTGCTGTCGGCCAGCGCCGAGGTCGATCTCGACCTGCAGCGCCAGCGCATCTCCGCGCTGGACATCCGCCTGCCGAAAAATGCGCGCATCGAAGGCGGCGGCGAATTCCGCCCCGGCAGCGACGAGGCAGGCAAGAAGCAGGACATGGCCGGCAGCTTCAACTTCCGCATCGCCGGGCTGGACCTGAACCAGATCCACCGCCAGCTCAAGCCCACGCAACTGTCCGGCCCGCTGGACGTGACGCTAGCGCCCGGCGCCCAGCAGATCAAGCTGGCGCTGGACGACCGCGAACTCAAGCTGCGCGTGGACAGCACCATCCATCCCGAGGACGTGGAACTGCACCAGGCGCAACTGGCCGCCGGCAAGTCGCGCCTGGAAGCGGCCGGCACGCTCAAGACCGTGGGCGCGATGGATTATGCCGTCAAGGGCAAGCTGGTCGATTTCGATCCGACCGCGTGGCTGCATGCGGTAACGCCGCCACCGGCTGCCGGCAGCAAGAAAAAGGCTGCAGCCACCACCTCAAAGCCGGTCCAGGCCAGGATCAACATGGACTTCGACGCCAGCGGCGCCCTCTCGCCGGAACTGAAGCTCAAGCTGGCCTTCGGCATCCGCGACAGCAGCTACGGCGACCTGCCCATGAGCGGCCAGGGCGACATCAACCTGGCCGGCACGCGGCTGCTGCCGAGCAAGGCGAACCTGCAGGTGGCCGGCAATACGCTGAACCTGAACGGCAGCTTCGGCAGCGGCAAGGATGCCCTCACACTGAAGGTCGACGCGCCCCATCTGGAACGCCTGGGCTACGGCCTCGACGGCCTGCTGCGCCTGGACGGCCAGTTGACCGGCACGCAGCAGCGCCCCAACCTGCACGCCACCTACCAGACCGAGAGGCTGGCGTTCGGCCCGCACCATCTGGCACGCCTGTCCGGCCAAGCCGACCTGCGCACCGACCTCGCCGCCGGCGTCGCCTCACCCAACAACAAGCTGGCCTTGCGGGTGGAAGGCGAAGGCTACCGCGGGCCGCAGGCGCAATTGTCGAAACTGGACCTGAACCTCAACGGCACCTGGGGCGACCACACGCTGAACCTGCGCAGCACCGGCAAGGTGATGGACCAAACCCTGGACCTGGACTTCGCCGCGCATGGCAAGGTGACCGAGAAGACCAAAGGAAACTACGGCTGGGCCGGCAGCATCGACCGCCTGCAGAACCAGGGCTTCCCGCGCATCGCCCTGGCCAGCCCGCTGGCGCTGCAAGCCTCGGCCGATGCCGTCGAAGCCGGCGCCACCCGGCTTGAGGTCGACCGCATGGCGCTGGAACTCAAGCACCTGTCCTGGCGCCAGGGACGCATCGCCTCGGCCGGCCAGATCCGCGCGCTGGATATCGGCCGCGTGCTGCAGATCGTGCAGGAATTCACCGGCACGCCGGCACCGCTCAAAACCGACCTGGTGCTGGACAGCGACTGGGACTTCTCGCTGGCGGAAACGGCCGGCGGCTATTTCCAGCTGGCGCGTAAATCGGGCGACATGCGGGTCACCGCCAGCAATGGCGAAGCCGCGCTCGGCCTGTCCGAACTGCGCCTGCGCGCCGACCTGCAAGGCCAGCAGGCGCGCCTGGACGGCCGCGTGAACGCCGCCCGGATCGGCACCCTCGACCTCGGCGGCACGCTCGGCCTGCAGCGCATCGACGGCTTGCTGGCGCTGGCCGACGCCTCACCGCTGAACCTCAAGGCGCGGCTGGAAGTGCCCGAACTCAAGCGCACCGGCGACCTGATCGGGCCGCAAGTCAGCCTGAACGGCAAGCTCGGCGCCGAACTCAACGCCACCGGCACACTCGCCCAGCCGAAGCTGTCGGGCGCCATCAACGGCGACAACCTGGCGGTGACGCAATTCGACCAGGGCATCCAGTTGAAGGACGGCATCGTGCGCATCGTCATGGACAACAACGTGATCGACCTGCGCCAGATCGAATTCCACGGCGGCAAAGGCACGCTGCGCGCCCAGGGCAAGGTGCAGCTGGGCGCGGAGAATCCCGACCTCAATGCCACGATCACCGCCGACCGCCTGGAACTGTTCGCCAGCCCGGATCGCCAACTGATGCTGTCGGGCCAGGGCAAGATCGCCAACGTCAACGAACAGTTGCACATCGACGGCAAGTTCATCGTCGACAAGGCCTTGTTCGACTTGCCCAAGAGCAGCGCGCCCAAGCTGGGCGACGACGTGGTGATCGTGCGCCGCGACGGCAAAACCCGTGCCGGCGCCAGCGCCAGCTCGCAGCAGAAGCTGGAGGCCGCCACCGAAAAGCCGGCCGGCAAGTTCGCGCCGGTGATGGACATCGCAGTCGACCTCGGTTCCGACTTCCGCTTCCGCGGCACCGGCGCCGACCTGCTGCTGCGCGGCGGCATGAACGTGCGCAGCGAACCGCTCTCGCCGCTGCGCGCCACCGGCACCATCAACGTCACCGAGGGTACCTACGAAGCCTTCGGCACCAAGCTCAACATCGAGCGCGGCATCATCAACTTCCAGGGGCCGATCGGCAATCCCAACATCAACATCCTGGCCATGCGGCGCGACCAGGATGTGGAAGCCGGCGTCTCGGTGACCGGCACGGCCAACCGGCCGCGCGTGCAACTGGTGTCCGAGCCTAACGTGCCGGACGATGAAAAGCTGTCATGGATGATGTTCGGCCACGGCACCGACAGTTCCAGCATCGGCCAGCGCAGCGCCAGCAGCCAGGCCTTGGCGCTGGTGGGCAACATGGGCGGCAAGCGCATCGCCAAGGACATCGGCTTGGACCAGTTCTCGATAGGCTCCAGCGAATCGGGCCTGACCGACGAACAGGTAGTCAACCTGGGCAAGGCCATCACCGAGAAGATCACGCTGGGCTACGAGCAGAGCCTGCAAGGCGCGGCCAGCGTGGCCAAGGCGACCTGGCAGATCTCGCGCCGCTGGTCGGTGGTGGCGCGGGCGGGAACGATCAATGGATTGAACGTGTTGTTCAACCTGCGTTACGATTAATACCGATCCCAGCCATAAAAAAACGGCGCCTGGTTGCATTACGCATCAGGCGCCGTTTTTCATATCAGCGGGCTACAACCACCCCGCCCTGCGCAACCTGCGCCACAGCAACGAACAACAGGTAACGATTCCTCCCAGCACCAGCGGAAAACTCCACTGCCAGCTCAAGCCCGGCAGGTTGGCGAAGTTCATGCCATACAGGCTGAACACCATGGTCGGAATAGCCAGGATCGCGCCCCAGCCGGCCAGGGTCTGCACAATCTCGTTCTGGTGGATGGTGATCTGGGCCAGGTTGATCTGCACCGCGGACTCCACCATTTCGCGCAGCCGGTCGCCGGTGTCGATGAAGCGCACCACGTGGTCGTAGATGTCGCGGAAATAGGCCTTGCCGTCCTTGGTGATCAGGCCTTCATGGAAGCGCAGCAACTGGGTGCAGACATCCAGCAGCGGCGAAGCCGCCGAGCGCAGGCGGATCAGCTGGCGCTTCAACTGGTACAACTCCTGCAGGTAGGCCTTGCCGGTGCTGGCTGCGGGATCGAACAGCTGGGCTTCGTACTGGCTGAACTTGGCTTCCAGGTCGTCCATGATCGGGCGGTAGTTGTCGACCACGAAGTCCATGATCGAATACAGCACGAAGCTGGGGCCGCGCACCAGGCGCTCGGGCAGCATCTCGCAATGCTCGCGCACCTTGGCATAGCTGCGCGATGCGCCGTGGCGCACCGTGACCACGAAGCGCGGGCCGGTCATGATGTGGGTTTCGCCGAACTGCACCTCGCCGCCACTCAACTGGGCGGTGTGCAGCACCACGAACAGCGTGTCGCCGTATTCCTCGATCTTGGGGCGCTGGTGCGCGGCGTAGGCGTCTTCCACCGCCAGCTCGTGCAGGCAGAACTCTTCCTTGATCTTGTTCATCAGCTCGACGCTGGGCTCCAGCAATCCGAGCCAGACGAAAGTGCCCTCTTCGGCCAGCACGTCGCTGATTTCATCGAGGGTGATGTCGCGCAGCTTCTTGCCCTTCTTGTAGACCGTGCAGTTGACGATCATCTCGGCATCGATCATGTTGGCATTCCTTTTATTAACTAGCTTTAGCCCAACCCGGCAGGCGCTGCTTGAGCATCTGCGCCATCAGCACGCCGGCCAGCGTAATACCGCCGCCGATGGCATGGTAGCCGTGCAAATGTTCGCCCAACACCAGTACAGCGATGATGACAGTAAAAACCGGCATCAGGTTGACGAACGCCGAGCAGTGGCTGGCGCCGAGATGGCTCACTCCCTTCATCCACAGGAACTGCGAACCAATGGAAGCGGCGATGCCCGCATACAGCAGGATCGGCAGGTTGGCGGCCGTCAGCGGCGAATGGTGGCCGAAAAGGAAACCCGGGAACAGCAGCACCACCGCCATCAGCACCTGCATGTACAGCAGTTGCCAGGTGCGCAGCGGCAAGGCCCAGCGGCGCAGCATCACGCCGTACAGGCAATAGGCGATGGTGGCCAGCAGCATCAGCAGGTCGCCCACCACCACGCCCTGGTCGAACAGCGCCAGCGGGTGGCCGCGGCCGATCAGCACCGCCAGGCCGAACAGCGACAGCACGCCGCCGGCGACCGTGCCCACGGTGGGTGGCTCCGACAGCAACTGGATGCTCAGCAGCAAGGTCAGCAGCGGCATCAGCGAAGCGATGATGCCCATGCTGGTGGCCGAGGACGTGGCGGCGGCGAAATACGCCAGGCTCTGGAACAGCACCATGCCCAGCAGCGCCAGTACCAGGATCTTGCCCAGGTAGGGCTTGATCTGGGCGCGCGCGTTCCAGGTCGGGCGCGCCAGGAACGGCGACATCAGCGCGGCGGCCAGCACCCAGCGATAAAAGGAAATGTCTTCCGGCGCGATCACGCCGGCCGACATCTTGCTGATGACGGTATTGCCTGCCCAGATCAGGACGGCTCCCAGCGGGAACCAGACATATTTGAGTTGCATGGACACTTTCAAAAATGAGCGGCTCAAGCCGACTTGGTTTGTACCCGGCCCGACAATTCCGCGCCGGCATTGGGCGACAGGCGGCGCAGCATCAGGATCGACAGCGACGCCACCGCGCCCACCACCAAAAAGGCCGGCCAGAAATCGGCGGCCACCAGCGTGGCGTGGCCCTGTACTTCATTGGAAACCTGCAGCGCGAAACCGGCCAGCACCACGCCCATGCCGATCGACAATTGCTGCGCCACGCTGGCCATGCTGGTGGCCTGGCTCAGGCGCGGGTTGTCGACATCGGCGTAAGAAATCGCATTGAGGCTGGTGAACTGCAGCGAGCGGAAGCAGCCGCCTACCAATAGCACCAGCAGCATCACGGCATATGGCGTGTGCGGCGTGAACAGCGCAATCGACCACAAGCCCAGGATGCCCAGCGTGCCGTTCACCACCAGCACCGTGCGGAATCCGTAACGCTGGAGGAAACGCGATGCGATGGTTTTCATGAACATGGCGCCGGCCGCCGATGCGCAAGTCAGCAAGCCCGAATGGAACGGCGTATAACCGAAACCCAGCTGCAGCATCAGCGGCAACAGGAACGGAATCGCCCCGATGCCGATGCGGTAGAGCGAACCGCCTAACACGCCCGCCTGCAAGGTCGGGATCTTCAGCAACGTCAGGTCGATCAGCGGCGCCGCGGCACGGCGCGCATGCCACACATAGGCAATCAGGAACAACACGCCCAGCACCACGCAGGCCAGCGATATGTCGCCCGACACCAGATGGCGGCCGGCGGTGGACAAGCCCAGCATCAGCAGCGAGCAACCCAGCGCCGACAGCGCGAAACCGGCCCAGTCCAGCGGCGGCACCTGCTCCTCCTTGAGATCGGGAATGAAGCGCGCAGCCAGGTACAGGCCCAGGATGCTGATGGGAATATTGATGAAGAAAATCCAGCGCCAGTGGAAGTAAGTGGTGATGAAGCCGCCCAGCGGCGGCCCCAGCACCGGTCCGAACAGCGCCGGGATGGTCAGGTAGGACAAGGCCTTGACCAGGTTCACCTTCTCCACGCTGCGCAGGATCACCAGGCGCCCCACCGGCACCATCATGGCGCCGCCGATGCCCTGGAAGAAACGCGCCGCGACGAACTGCGGCAGCGTCGACGACACGCCGCACAGGATCGATCCCAGCATGAACACGCAGATCGCCGAGCGGAAGATGGTGCGCGAACCGAAACGGTCGGCCATCCAGCCGGAAATCGGGATGAACACCGCCAGGCTCACCAGGTAGGAAGTCAGGGCCAGTTTCAGCGAGATCGGATCGACCGCCATGTCCAGCGCCAACGCGGGCAGCGAAGTGGAAATGACGGTGGAATCCATTTGCTCCATGAACAGCGCGCAGGCGACGATCAGCGGAACGATGAAAGTGCGTGGAATGGCCATCGGCGATATTGGCAGTTTGATATGAAAATGTCTTGGCAGCGGCTGGCCCGGCAAGCCGACAAGTATACCTTTTACGCTATGATGCTGCCGGACGCCGCCCATGCGCGGCGCGCGCATCCGCCTTATCCCTGGTTTTGCCATGACTCCTTGTTTCGCCCTGCTCGACGACCACCTGGCCACGCCGGCCGAACCGCGCTCGCGCCTGTACACCGGCCACCTGCGCACGCTGGCCTGCGCCGACGCCGCCGGCTTCCTGGCGCTGCTGGCGGAGATGCAAGAGGCGCTGGCCGCCGGGCAACACGCGCTGGCCCTGTGGGATTACGAACTGGGCGCCGCCATGCAAGGGCTGCCGCATAAGCATGCGGGCGGTCCTCTCGCCAAAGTGATGCTGTTCGCGCATTGCGAGCGTCTCAGCGCCGCGCAAGCCGATGATTGGCTGGCGCAGCAAGAGTCCGACGCAACCACCCCGGCCGGCGTCGCCAACGTAACTGCCAGCGTCGGCGAATCCGAATTCAACGACGCCATCGCCCGCATCCGCGACTACATCGCCGCCGGCGACACCTACCAGGTCAACTACACCTATCGCCTGTGCTTCGACGCCTACGGCGAGCCGCTGGCGCTCTACCGTCGGCTGCGCGCGCGCCAGCCGGTGCCGTATGGCGCGCTGGTGTGCTGCGAAGACGGCAGCGCCGTGCTGTCGTTCTCGCCGGAATTGTTCGTCGCCCATGCCGGCGGCATGCTCAGAGCCAAGCCGATGAAGGGAACCGCACCGGCCGCACCCGCCGCCGATGCGGATGCCGACGCCATCAACGCGCGCCGCGCGCTGGCGCTGGCCTCGGATGAAAAGAACCGCGCCGAGAACCTGATGATCGTCGACCTGCTGCGCAACGACCTGGGCCGCATCGCCGCGCCCGGCTCGGTGCAGGTGCCGCACCTGTTCGACGTGCGGCGCTACGGCCAGGTGCTGCAGATGACCTCGACCATCCGCGCCCGCCTGCGCGCCGATGCCACGCTGGCCGATGCCATCGCCGCGCTCTACCCTTGCGGCTCGATCACCGGCGCCCCCAAGCGCCACACCATGGAAATCATCGACGAACTGGAAAGCACACCGCGCGGCCTCTACACCGGCGCCATCGGCTGGTTCGAAGCGCCGCGCGCGGACGGGCATGCGGTCGGCGACTTCTGCCTGTCTGTGCCGATCCGCACGCTGCAACTGCAGGCGCCGGACGGTGGATTGCGCCGCGGCACATTGGGCGTGGGCGCCGGCATCGTGTACGACAGCGATGCCGCTTCCGAATATGCCGAATGCCAGTTGAAGGCCGGTTTCCTGACCGGCCTCGGCCATGCGTTCAGCCTGTTCGAAACCATATACGCCACGCGTTCGGGATGCCGCCATCTGGAACGGCACCTGCAGCGCCTGCACGCCTCCGCCGCAAGCTTCGGCTTCGCCTTCGATGCCGGGGCGATCCGGGCAGCGCTGGACAAGACCTGCGCGGCATTCGACGATGCGACCGCATATCGCCTGCGGCTGGCGCTGGATGCGCAAGGCGGCATCGCCATCCAGCATGCGCCGCTCGCGCCGCTGGGCGACAGCGTGAAAATCTTCCTCGCTGCTCACGCCACCGACAGCCGCGACCTGTTCCTGCGCCACAAGAGCACCCACCGCGCCGCCTACGACGCGGCGTGGAAAGACGCCGAACAACGCGGCGGTTTCGATATGCTGTTCTTCAATGAAAAGGATGAATTGACCGAGGGCGGGCGCAGCAACGTGTTCGTCAAGCTGGATGGCCGTTGGGTGACGCCGCCGCTGGCGGCAGGCGTACTGCCGGGTGTGATGCGCTCGGTACTGCTGGCCGATCCGGCGTGGGATGCCATCGAGCGCCCGGTCAGCCGCGCCGAATTGCTGCGCGCAGAAGACATCGTGGTGTGCAATGCGCTGCGTGGCGCAATCAGAGCGGAATTGACGCCCTGAGTTCAACGCAGCGCCGCGTTGTCCTTCAAAGCTTTCGCCTTGGCTTCGCTCTGCTGCGCCAGCGGCGCCAGGTCCGCCAGGCTCTTCTCATCCCAGCCCCCGCCCAGGGCGGTCGCCAGCAACACGCTGGCCGCCATGCGGCGGTTCAGGATATCCAGCGCACTGCGTTCGGCCGCCAGCGCCGTGGCCTGCGCGGTGATCACGTTCACATAGCTGACCGTGCCGGCCTTGTACTGGTTGGTCACCAGCACCACCGCCTGGCGCGCCGATTGCAGGGCTTCGTCCTGCACCGCCGCTTCCTGCTCAAGGATGCGCAGCGCGGCCAGGTTATCTTCCACCGCCTGGAAAGCGGTCAGCACAGCCTGCTTGTATTGCGCCACGGTGCCGTCATACGCGGCGATGGCCTGGGCGGTGGCGGCGCGGCGCGCACCGCCGTCGAAGATGCTTTGCGCCAGCTGCGGGCCGAGCGACCACACGCGGCCCGGCAGCGAGAACCAGTCGGCGAAACTCGAACTCTGGTAACCGCCCGACGCCGACAGCGTCAGGCTCGGGAAATACGCCGCCTTGGCTACGCCGATCTTGGCATTGGCCGCGGCCACGCGGCGTTCGGCCGCCGCCACGTCAGGCCGGCGCTCCAGCAGCATCGACGGCACGCCCTGCGGGATCGGCGGCGCCACCGCGGCCAGCGGCGCCGGCGGCAACGAGAAGGTGGACGGCGTCTTGCCCACCAGCAGCGCGATGGCATGCTCAAGCTGGGCGCGCGACACGCCGTTGTCCAGCGCCTGCGCCTGCGCCGACTTCAACTGGCTCTGGGCCTGGATCACATCCGACTTGGCGACCGTGCCGGCGGCGTATTGGTTTTGCGTGAGCTGGTAGGAACGCTGGTAGGCGGCGACGGTTTCGTCGAACAGCTTCTGCTGGGCATCCAGCACGCGCAATTGCAGATAGTCCTGCGCCAGGGCCGCCTGCGCCGACAGGCGCGCCGCCGCGAGATCCGCGGCGCTGGCCTGGGCGCTGGCCTGGCTGGCCTCGACGCTGCGCCGCACACTGCCCCAGACATCGGCCTCCCACGACGCGTTCAGCGCAAAGGAGTAGGTGTTGCGCACGCCGGCGCTGCCAGTCGACGAAGATGAACTGCCGGATCTGGAACGCGTGGCCGAAGCCGATGCGTCCAGCGTCGGCGAATAGGCGGCGCGCGCGCTCTGCACCAGGGCCATGGCGCTGCGGAAATTGGCTTCGGCCAGCGCCAGGTTCTGGTTGGAGATGTCGACCTGCTCCACCAGCGCATTCAACTGCGCATCCCCGAACATTTCCCACCACTTGCCGTCGGCCGACAGTTCGCGCGGCTGGGCCGGCTTCCAGTTCTGGCCTTCCTTGAAGACGGCCGGCGCATTGCCCAGTTGCTCATCCATCTGCGGCCGCACATAGTCGGGGCCAACCGAGCAGGCGGCCAGCGCGAAGGATGCGGCCAATGCCAGCAGCAGCGGTTTCGGGTTCAGTCGTTGCGGTTTCATTCTTTTCTCCGTGGCGGCCATGCTCATGCCGCCGATGTTTCAGTGCCGCCCTTGTTCCTGCCGAACTTGCGGTAGGTCCAGGCGCGCAGGCGTTCCATGTACAGGTAGACCACCGGCGTGGTGTAGAGCGTGAGCAGCTGGCTCACCACCAGGCCGCCGACGATGGAAATGCCCAGCGGCTGGCGCAGCTCGGCGCCGTCGCCGTGGCCCATCGCCAGCGGGATCGCGCCCAGCAGCGCCGCCATGGTGGTCATCATGATCGGGCGGAAGCGCAGCTTGCAGGCCTCGAAGATGGCGTCGCGCGGCGACAGGCCGCGGTTGCGCTCGGCGTCGAGCGCGAAGTCGATCATCATGATGGCGTTCTTCTTGACGATGCCGATCAAGAGGATCACGCCGATCAGCGCGATCAGGCTGAAGTCGGTGCCGGTGATCATCAGCGCCAGCAAGGCCCCCACGCCCGCCGACGGCAGGGTCGAGATGATGGTGATCGGATGGATCAGGCTTTCGTACAGGATGCCCAGCACGATGTACACCGCCAGCAAGGCGGTCAGGATCAGGAAGGGCTGGCTCGACATCGAGGACTGGAACGCATTGGCCGTGCCGGCGAAGGTGCCGTGCACGCCGGTCGGTACGCCCAGCGCCGCCATGGCGCGCTCGATCGCCTCCGTGGCCTGCGACAGCGAGACGCCCTCGGCCAGGTTGAACGACAGCGTGGAAGCCACGAACTGCCCTTCATGGCTGACCGACAGCGCGGTGGTGGTCGGCTCGAAACGGGAAAAAGCGGCCAGCGGGACCTGGCGTGAAGGCGCGGTGGAGATGGTCTGCGCCAGGCCGCTGTTGGCATTCAACTTGCCGGAAGCCGACAGCGCCGGCGGCGTCGACAAGGTCGAGGTGGTCGGCGACAGGTTGGAAGAACCGGCCAGGCTGACGTAGGTGTCGCGCAGGATCTCGGGGCTTTGCCAGTATTGCGGCGCGGCCTCCATCACCACGTGGTACTGGTTCATGCCGCTGTAGATGGTCGAGATCTGGCGCTGCCCGAACAGGTCGGACAGCGTCGAGTCGATCAGCTGCGGCGTGACGCCGGCGCGCATCGCGGTTTCGCGGTCGATGGTCAGCGTGGTTTGCAGGCCGTTGTCCTGCTGGTCGGTACTGACGTCTTCCAGCTCCTTCAGGTTCGACAGCGCCAGCCGGATCTTGGGCTCCCACGTGCGCAGCAAGGCCACATCGTCCGACTTCAGCGAATACTCGTACTGCGAGTCGCTCTGCCGCGCGCCGATGCGGATGTCCTGCACCGGCACCAGGAACACCCGGGCGCCGGCCACCTTGGCGGTCTTCATGCGCAGGCGGCCGATCACCTTGTCGGCCGACTCCTTGCGTTCGGCCAGCGGCTTCAAGGTGATGAACATGTTGCCGCCGTTGCGCCGCTGGCCGCCGGTGAAGGCCACCACGTCGGCCACGGCGGGGTCTTGCTTGACGATGTCGATGAATTCGTTGAGCTTGACCTTCATCGCCTGGAAGGAGATCGCCTGGTCGCCGCGGATGCCGCCGATCAGGCGGCCGGTGTCCTGCTGCGGGAAGAAGCCCTTGGGGATGGCCTTGTACAGGTAGATGTTCAGGGCGATGGTGCCCAGCAGGATCAGCATCATCAGCGGCGCCGCGCGCAAGGCCCAGGCCAGCGAACGCTGATAGCCCAGCAGCATGTCGTTGAAGATGTGTTCGGTCTGGCCGACGATCTTCTGCCAGAGGGGATGGCGCCGCTGCCGTTCCCGGCGCTTTTCCTCGTCCGAACGCGGGTCGTGGCGCAGCAGCGCCGCGCACATCATCGGCGTGGTGGTCAGCGACACCACCAGCGAGACCAGGATCGCCACCGACAAGGTGATCGCGAATTCGCGGAACAGCCGGCCGACAATGCCCTCCATCAGCAGGATGGGAATGAACACGGCGATCAGCGAAATGCTCATCGACAGCACAGTGAAGCCGACTTCGCGCGCACCCAGCATGGCCGCCTTGACCGGTTTCATGCCGGCTTCGATGTGGCGCGAGATGTTTTCCAGCACCACGATGGCATCGTCCACCACGAAACCGGTAGCGATCGTCAGCGCCATCAGCGACAGGTTGTCCAGGCTGAAGCCGGCCAGGTACATGATGCCGAAGGTACCGATCAGCGAAACGGGAACGGCGACGGCCGGGATCAGCGTGGCGCGCGCGTTGCGCAGGAACAGGAACACCACCATGATCACCAGCGCCACCGACAGCATCAGGGTGAACTCGGTTTCCTTGAGCGAGGCGCGGATGGTGGGAGTGCGGTCCATCACCACCTTCATGTCGATGGCGGCGGGAATCGATGCCTGCAACTGCGGCAAGAGCTGCTTGACGCTGTCGACGGTGTCGATGATGTTGGCGCCGGGCTGGCGGTTGATGATCACCAGCACCGACGGCTTGCCGTTGGCGGAACCGGCGTTGCGCACGTCGGCCACCGAGTCGCGCACCTCGGCCACGTCGGACACCCGCACCGGCGTACCGTTGCGGTAGGACACGATCAGCGGCGCGTATTCGGCGGCGGTCTTGGCCTGGTCGTTGGCGTAGATCTGCCAGTTGCGCGCGCCGTCTTCCAGGATGCCCTTGGGCCGGTTGGCGTTGGTGGCGGCCACCGCGGTGCGCACGTCGGCGCTGCCGATGCCGTACTTGTTCAGGGCCTTCGGGTTGAGCTCGATGCGCACCGCCGGCTGCGAGCTGCCGCCCACGCTGACCTGCCCCACCCCGCGCACCTGCGACAGCTTCTGCGCCACGATGCTGTCGGCGGCGTCGTACATCTGGCCCTGGGTCATGGTGTCCGAAGTCATCGCCAGGATCATGATCGGGGCGTCGGCCGGGTTCACCTTGCGGTAGGTCGGGTTGCTCGGCATGCCGGTCGGCAGCAGGTTGCGCGCCGCATTCAAGGCCGCCTGCACGTCGCGCGCGGCACCGTCGATGTCGCGGTTGAGGTCGAACTGCAGCGTGATGCGGGTCGAGTTCTGCGAACTGGTGGACGTCATTTCGGTGACGCCCGCGATCGCCCCCATGGCCCGTTCCAACGGCGTAGCCACGGTGGCGGCCATGGTTTCCGGGCTGGCGCCGGGCAGCGAGGCCGAGATCGAGATGGTCGGGTAGTCCACCTGCGGCAGCGGCGACACCGGCAGCAGGCGGAACGCCACCATGCCGGCCAGGGCGATGCCGATGGTCAGCAAGGTCGTGGCGATCGGCCGCTGGATGAAGGGCAGCGAAATATTCATGGCATCACACCGCCGGCGGCAGCGATGAGGCTTGGCCGTCGTGGCCATCGTGACCATCGCCGTCGGCGTTCTTCCGGCCGAAACGCTGGCGCATGCGGCGCGCCAGGCTGTCGAAGCCGAGGTAGATCACCGGCGTGGTGAACAGCGTCAGCACCTGCGACACCAGCAGGCCGCCGACCATGGTGATGCCCAGCGGCTGGCGCAGCTCGGAACCGACGCCGCTGCCCAGCATCAGCGGCAGCGCTCCCAGCAAGGCCGCCATGGTGGTCATCAGGATCGGGCGGAAGCGCAGCAGGCAGGCCTGGTAGATCGCCTCGCGCGGGCTCTTTCCCTCGTGCCGTTCGGCTTCCAGCGCGAAGTCGATCATCATGATGGCGTTCTTCTTGACGATGCCGATCAGCAGGATGATGCCGATGATGCCGATGATGCCCAGGTCGCTGCGCGAGATCATCAACGACAGCAGCGCCCCCACGCCGGCCGAAGGCAGCGTCGAGAGAATGGTGATCGGGTGGATGTAGCTTTCGTACAGCACGCCCAGCACGATATACATGGTCACCACCGCCGCCAGGATCAGCCACAGCGTATTGGACAGCGAAGCCTGGAACGCCAGCGCCGCGCCCTGGAAATTGGTCACGGTAGAGGCCGGCATGCCGATCTCTTCCTCGGCCGCCTTGATCGCCTTGACCGCCTCGCCCAGCGAAGCGCCCGGCGCCAGGTTGAACGAGATGGTCGCGGCCGGGAACTGGCCGATGTGGTTGACCACCAGCGGCGCGGTGCGCTCGGTGACGGTGGCGATCGACGACAGCGGCACCTGCTTGCCGGCCGAGGTCACCAGATAGATGCTGTCCAAGGCCTGCGGGCCGCGCTGGAACTCCGGCTTGACCTCCATCACCACGCGGTACTGGTTCGACTGCGTGTAGATGGTGGAAATCAGGCGCTGGCCGAAGGCGTTGTACAGCGCGTTGTCGATGGCGGCGGTGGTGATGCCCAGGCGCGAGGCGGCGTCGCGGTCGATCTGGATATAGGCCTGCAAACCCTTGTCCTGCAGGTTGGTAGCGACATCGGCCAGTTCCGGCACCTGCTGCAGGCGCTCGACCAGCTTCGGCACCCAGGTGCTCAACTCGTCGGGATCGGCGTCTTCCAGCGTGAACTGGTATTGCGTGCGAGATACGCTGTCTTCGATGGTCAGATCCTGCACCGGCTGCATGTAGAGCGTTACACCCGGCACTTGCTGGGCCAGCTTGGGCTGCAGGCGGCGGATCACGTCGGCCGCGGACAGGTTGCGCTCCTCGCGCGGTTTCAGGTTGATCAGCATGCGGCCGCTGTTCAAGGTGGCGTTGGTGCCGTCCACGCCGATGAAGGAGGACAGGCTCTCCACCGCCGGGTCTTCCAGCACCACCTTGGCCAGGGCTTGCTGCTTCTCGCCCATGGCGCCGAAGGAAACCGATTGCGAGGCTTCGGAAATGCCCTGGATCACGCCGGTATCCTGCAGCGGGAAGAAGCCCTTGGGGATGAACACGTACAGCAGCACCGTCAGCGCCAGCGTGCCCACGGCCACCAGCAGCGTCAGGCGCTGGCGGTTCAGCACCCATTCCAGCATCACGCCGTAGCGGGCGATCACGCGGTCGAAGAACAGCTGGCTCTTGTGATAGAACCAGCCCTGCTCTTCTTCCGGCTGGTGGCGCAGCAGGCGCGCGCACATCATCGGCGTGAGGGTCAGCGACACCACCGCCGAGATCAGGATCGACACCGCCAGCGTGACGGCGAATTCGTGGAACAGCCGCCCCACCACGTCGCCCATGAACAACAGCGGAATCAGCACCGCGATCAGCGAGAAGGTCAGCGAGATGATGGTGAAGCCGATCTGCTCCGCGCCCTTCAGGGCCGCCTGCATCGGCTGCATGCCCTCCTCGATGTAGCGCGAGATGTTCTCGATCATGACGATGGCGTCGTCGACCACGAAACCGGTGGCAATCGTCAGCGCCATCAGCGTCAGGTTGTTGATCGAGAAGCCGGCCAGGTACATCACCGCGAAAGTGCCCACCAGCGACAGCGGCACCGCCACGCTGGGAATGATGGTGGCCGGGATATTGCGCAGGAATACGAAGATCACCATCACCACCAGCGCCACCGCCAGCAGCAGCTCGAACTGCACGTCCGCCACCGAGGCGCGGATGGTGGTGGTGCGGTCGGTCAGGATCTGCACGTCGATCGCGCCGGGCAGGCTGGCCTGCAGCTGCGGCAGGATCTTCTTGATGCTGTCGACCACCGCGATCACGTTGGCGCCGGGCTGGCGCTGGATGTTGACGATCACCGCCGGCTGGGTGTTGGCCCAGGCGCCCAGGCGCACGTTCTCGGCGCCGTCGACCACGTCGGCCACATCGGAGACGCGGATCGGCGCGCCGTTCTTGTAGGCGATGATCAGGTTGCGGTATTCGTCTGCCGAACGCAACTGGTCGTTGGCGTCGATGGTGGAGGCGCGCGTGGGGCCGTCGAAACTACCCTTGGCCTGGTTGACGTTGGCGTTGCCGATGGCGGTGCGGATGTCGTCCAGGTTCAGGCCCAGCGCAGCGATGGCGCGCGGGTTCAACTGCATGCGCACGGCCGGGCGCTGGCCGCCCGACAGGCTGACCAGGCCGACCCCGGAGAGCTGCGAAATCTTTTGCGCCAGGCGGGTGTCGATCAGGTCCTGAACCTTGGGCAGCGGGATGGTCTTGGAGGTGACCGCCAGCGTGATGATGGGCGTATCGGCCGGGTTGACCTTGCTGTAGACCGGCGGCATCGGCAGGTCGGACGGCAGCAGGTTGCCGCCGGCATTGATGGCCGCCTGCACTTCCTGCTCGGCGATGTCGAGGTTGAGGTCGAGGTTGAACTGCAGCGTGATCACCGAGGCGCCGCCCGAACTGGTGGACGACATCTGCTTCAAGCCCGGCATCTGGCCGAACTGGCGCTCCAGCGGCGCGGTGACCGAGGACGTCATCACATCCGGGCTGGCGCCGGGATAGAGCGTGGTGACCTGAATGGTCGGGTAATCGACCTCGGGCAAGGCCGACAGCGGCAATTGCCGGTAGGCGACGATGCCCACCAGCAGGATCGCCAGCATCAACAGCGATGTGGCGACCGGCCGCAGGATGAACTGGCGGGATGGATTCATGCGTGCGCCTTATTTGCTGCCGTTGTTGCCGTTGCCCGCACTGCCGCCGGCGGCTTCGCGCTGGCGGCGCAATTCCATCATCTTCTGGCGGCGCTGGTCTTCGGGCAGCTTCTTGATCTCTTCGCCGAATTCGCCGGCATCGATGCGCTTGTTGAGTTCGGCCCAGCGCTTCTGGCGCTCTTCCGGCGACATCTCGCCTGCCCCGCCCTGCTTGCCGGCAGCGGCGTCGCCGGACGGCTGGCCGCCCTGGCCGCGTTTGCCGGAGCGGCGCGGGTTGTCGGCACCGAGCTTGTTGGCCGGATCGTCGGCGCCGCCGCGCACCACGGCTTCCACCTTGGCGCCTTCGCGCAGGCGGTCGATGCCGTCGACCACCACGGTCTCGCCGGCGGCGACGCCGTCGGTGATGGCCGTGACGTCGCCCTGCACCGCGCCGGTCTTGATGTTGCGCACGGTGACGGTGTTGTCGTCCTTGACCACGTAGACGAACAGGCCCTTGGCGCCGCGCTGGATCGCCGCGGTCGGGATCACGGTGGCGCCTTCTTCGGTGTTGAGCAGCAGGCGGATGTTGACGAACTGGCTGGGGAACAGCGCGTAATCGGTATTGGGGAATTGCGCCTTGAGCTTGACCGTGCCGGTGGTGGCATCGACCACGTTATCGATGGTCAGCAGCACGCCGTCGGCCAGTTTCTTCTTCTGCTCGCGGTCCCAGGCTTCGGCGGGCAGCTTGCGGCCGCTTTGCAGCTGGCGCAGCACGTTCGGGATATTGTCTTCCGGAATGCTGAAGATGGCGGTGATCGGCTGCAGCTGGGTGATGATCACCAGGCCATTGGTGTCGCCGGTGGTGATGTTGTTGCCGACATCGGCCTGGCGCAAGCCGAGACGGCCGCTGATCGGCGCGGTCACGCGGGAGAACGACAATTGCAGCCTGGCGCTGGCCAGCGCGCCTTCGTCGGCCTTGACCGTGCCTTCATATTGCTTGACCAGGGCGGCCTGGGTATCGACCTGCTGGCTGGCGATGGAGTCCTGCGCCAGCAGGGTCTGGTAGCGCTTCAGGTCCAGCCGGGCCGAATTGAGCAAGGCGCGGTCGCGCGCAAGCTGGCCTTCGGCCTGGGTGACGGCGACCTGGAAGGTGCGCGGGTCGATCTCGGCCAGCAGGTCGCCGGCCTTGACCAGTTGGCCTTCCTTGTAATGCAGCTTCTGCAATTGCCCGTCCACGCGGGCGCGCACGGTGGCCGTGGCGGTCGGCGTGACCGAACCCAGGCCGTTGAGGTAGACGTCGACGTTCTGCACCTTGGCCTGGGCCACGCCCACCGGCATGGTCTGGGCGCCGAAGCCGCCGCCCAAGCCGCCATTACGCCGCGCCCCCGGCCCGCCTGGGCCGCCCGGTCCCGGACGCCCGCCCGCGCCCATTCCCATGGCGGCCATCTGCTGCGCATCGGCCTTCTTCTTGGACCAGTACTTGTAGCCGCCGCCGGCGGCCAGCGCCAGCACGATGACCCAGAACCACCAGCGCCGCAGGACGCTGCCGCGGGATGGCGAAGACGGGTTCGGATTGGAGGGGGGTTGCTGCCCGGAATTTGCTGTGTTTGTCATGTGATGAAACCAAGCTGCTGATCGCGAAGAAAAGGTCCGGCCGAAGCGCCCATCCGGGTGCTCCGGCTTGAAAGTCGCAAAGGACACGGGATGAAGGCCTGTGTCTGACCCAACCGGGCCTTCATCCGATGTGCTCCGCTACGCTGGATCCGTCGCGCGGATCGCCAGAACATTGCATTCCCGGCAATGCGCGAGGATATCATCCGCCCGCCATGCCCGACCATGGCGGGAGGCTCGCAGTGTACCCAGCAAACCGCCTGCGCGCCACGGGCAACAGGTGTAAAAAATACCGCCCAATAGCCGGCCTGAATGCAAAAGCCTTGCGGTGGACGCCGCAAGGCTTTTGCCGGGGATGCCGGGACCAGCCGCATCCTTACTTGGCGGCCGGAGCGGAGGCGTCGGGCGCAGGCTTGTCGCCATGCGGCGGCCCCTTGCGGTCATGGCGCATATGCTCGAAGCGATGGCGCTCCATCTTGGCGAATTCGGCGTCGAAGGTCTTTTGCTGCTCCGGCGACAGGCCGGCATAGAACTCCTTGGTCGCCGCCACGCGCTGTTCGGCGAAGGCTTCGCGCTTGCGCATGAATTCCAGCTTCTTGTCCAGGCGCTCCGGCGTGGTCATCCTGGCGAACTCCTCCTTGCTCGGACGCGCCGCCTGGTCGAACGGGGCCGGCTTGGTCTTGTCCAGGAACAGCTTCCAGGCGGCTTCCTGGGAAGCGGTGATCTTCAGCTTGTCATGCAGTTCAGCCTGGCGCTTGGCGCGCATCTGCTCGAACCGTGCGATTTGTTCGGCGCTGGGAACTCGACCGTGCGGGCCTTCCGGCGACGGAACCTGGGCGAATGCCGCCACGGTCACGGCGCTGATGCTCACGGCGGCGATGCCGGCCAGGATGCGGGTCTTGAGTTTGAACATGATTTATTCCTTTCGCTGTGTCGTGCTGTCTTTGCACGGTTCCCATTAAACCGGCGGCGTGTATCGCCAGTTTTTCCCCTGTCCCGTCATTTGTATCGTTTTGTATATGCGGGCAGGCCGTCGAGTATCGTTTTGTGTCTTGCCCAACCCTTGTTAAGAGGCGATACAAATCCCCCCTCTTCGGGCTTAACAACTTCGGCATAATGCGATGCATGGATACAAATACTCACATCCTCATCGTCGACGACGACCGCGAGATCCGCACCCTGCTGGCCGAATACCTGGCCGGCAACGGCCTGCGCACGCTGACCGCCACCAATGGCGCGGAGATGCGCAAGACGCTGGAAGAATCCCGGGTCGACCTGATCGTGCTCGACCTGACGCTGCCCGGCGAGGACGGGCTGACCCTGTGCCGCAACCTGCGCGCCGCCTCCAACATCCCCGTGATCATGCTGACCGCGCGCGGCGAGCCGCTGGACCGCATCCTCGGGCTGGAAATGGGCGCCGACGACTACCTGGCCAAACCCTTCGAGCCGCGCGAACTGTTCGCGCGCATCCGCAGCGTGCTGCGCCGCACGCAGGCGCTACCGCCCAACATGGCGCAGCCGGATGCGGCGGCCATGCGCTTCGCCAACTGGACGCTGGACCTGACGGCGCGCCACCTGGTGGACCGGGATGGCGTGGTGGTGGCGCTGTCGGGCGCCGAGTTCCGCTTGCTCAAGGTATTCCTCGACCATCCGAACCGGGTGCTCAACCGCGACCAGCTATTGGAACTGACCCAGGGCCGCGAGTCGGACCCGTTCGACCGCTCGGTGGATATCCAGATCAGCCGCCTGCGCCAGAAGCTGGGCGACGACGCCCGCACGCCGGCGATCATCAAGACCGTGCGCAACGAAGGCTATGTGCTGGCCACAACCGTGACGGCGGAAACCGCCGGCCGCGCGCAATGAGGGATTTATGAAGGATTTCGCAAGCTCCATCGGCAACCGCATCTTCGTGCTGCTGCTGGCCGGCATCGTGGTGGCCATCGCCGCCACCACCTGGCTGGCCTCCAACGAGCGCAAGAGTTCGCTGCGCGAACTGCGCTACCAGCACCTGGCAGAGCGCATCGAGCAGCTCGTGCAAGCGGTCGACGATATCCCGGCCGAGCAACGCGCCATCGTCCTGCAGGCCGCTGCCAATTTCGGCTTCGAAGCGAATATCGTGGGCGACATGAACGACGCGGCCGGCGCCAATGCCAGCAGCGGCCCGGTGATCGACCTCCTGCAGGCGCGGCTGGGCACAGAGCGCAAGATCGCGGTGCAGCGCGAGACCGAATGCGCCTCGCCCTACCGCGACGGGCGCCTGGCCGAAGCCCCGCGCCGGGAAACCTGCCGCGTGGTATACGTGAGCCTGCACGACCACAGCCTGCTGCGGCTGCGCCTGCACCAGCCGGGCGAACCACCGGTCCTGCGCGGACGCGGCGCGCCATACGGCCTGCAATACATCGCGCTGTTCCTGCTGCTCATCGCCATGCTGGCCTATCTGGTGGCGCGCATGGCCACCCGCCCGATCCGCAAGCTGGCGCAGGCCGCGGCGGAGCTGGGGCGCGACATCGACCATCCGCCGCTGCCGGAAACCGGCCCCACCGAGATCCGCCAGGCGGCGCACGCCTTCAATGCCATGCAGGCGCGCATCCGGCGCCAGATCCAGCACCGCACGCATATGCTGGCGGCCATCACGCACGATCTGCAGACGCCGCTGACGCGCATGCGGCTGCGGCTGGAAAAGGTGGCCGATCCCGAATTGCAGCAAAAGCTGATCGACGACCTGGGCGTGATGCACGGCATGGTGCGCGAAGGCCTGGACCTGGCGCGCAGCATGGATTCGTCGGAAAAAATCCAGGCGCTGGATATCGACTCACTGCTCGACAGCGTCTGCGCCGATGCCGCCGATGCCGGGCAGGATGTGGAGCTGGAAGGCAATACCCGCGCCTTCGTCATGGCCCAGCCGGGCGCGTTGCGTCGCTGCCTGACCAACCTGATCGACAATGCCTGCAAATACGGCCAACTGGCGCGCGTGAGCATTGCACTGGAACAGCAGCGCGTGGCGATCCGCATCCGCGACCGGGGCCCCGGCATCCCGGAGTCGGAACTGGAATCGGTATTCGAACCCTTCTACCGCCTGGAGGTATCGCGCTCGCGCGATACCGGCGGCACCGGGCTGGGACTGACCATCGCGCTCAATATCGCCGAGAACCACCAGGGTTCGCTGAAGCTGCGCAACCTGCCTGAAGGCGGGCTGGAAGTACTGCTGGAACTGCCGGCGATGCCGGCCGGCAAACCCCGCGCAAGCTGATACGACGCCACGGCAGCGGCAAAAGAAAAGGCGCATCCCTTGCAAGGGGATGCGCCTTTTTTACTGGCAGCGATCGATACCGCGGATATCAGCCGAAGTAGTTCAGGCCCAGCGCCGCATTGACTTCCGACATGGTCTGCGCCGCCACCGCGCTGGCGCGCTCGGTGCCGCGCTTCAACATGGCCAGCACTTCGCCGCGGTCCTTGGCGTAATGCTCGCGGCGGGTGCGGATCGGCTCCAGCATCTCTTGCAGGATGCCTTCCAGGCGGCGCTTGACCACGCTGTCACCGAGGCCGCCGCGGGTGTAATGGGCCTTCAGTTCTTCCACCGCGGCGCGGTCGGGATCGAAGGCGTCGAGGAACATGAACACCACGTTGCCTTCGACCTGGCCCGGATCGTCCACGCGCAGGTGGTTGGGGTCGGTGTACATGCGATGCACGGCCTGCTTGATCTCGGCCGGGGTCGCGCCCAGCGCGATCGAGTTGCCCAGCGACTTGCTCATCTTGGCCTTACCGTCGATGCCGGGCAGGCGCGCCGTTTCCGACAGCACTTCCTTGCACTCGACCAGCACGTCGCGGCCGACGGTGGCATTGAATTTGCGCACCAGCTCGTTGGTCTGCTCGATCATCGGCAACTGGTCGCCGCCCACCGGCACCAGCTGGCCCTTGAAGGCGGTGATGTCGGCGGCCTGGCTGACCGGATAGGTCAGGAAGCCGGCCGGGATGTCGCGCTCGAAGCCGCGCAGGCGGATCTCTTCCTTGATGGTGGGGTTGCGCTCCAGGCGCGACACCGTCACCAGGTTCAGCAGCACCATCGACAGTTCGTACAGCTCGCGCACCTGCGACTGGATGAAGATGGTCGACTTTTCCGGGTCGATGCCGACGGCGAGGTAATCCAACGCCACTTCCAGCACGTTGTCGGTGACCTTCTGGTGGCGGCCGACGTTGTCGGTCATGGCCTGGGTGTCGGCCAGCAACAGGAACTGGTTGGCGGTTTCCTGCAGCGCCACGCGCGACTTGAGCGAGCCGATGTAATGGCCGAGGTGCAGCGGGCCGGTGGGACGGTCGCCGGTGAGGACGGTGGGGCGTGCGGCTGGAGCGTTGGATGCGGGTGTGTTCGAAGACATGGACATTCCTGATCTGGTCGATTATCTGGAATGCCGCCGGTTCCGAAGCGTAAAAACAATGCCGCCGGAACCGGCGGCATCACATTGTCAAACTGTAACTGTGTGAAAACGGGCCGCCCGGGTCAGGCGCGCCACCAATGCTGGGTTTTCGGGAGTTGGATACGGAAAAGCATGGCAGCGAGTATAGCATTGCCGGCCGCCGATGTTGCGCCGCACCGCCCGCCGAAGCCGAAAAAAGCCGGCTTCGGCGGCAACCGGGATGACGCGCAGGCTTATCCCCCGCCCCGCCGCTACGTTTGCCTCACGCGCGCTGCGAATCCAGTTGCTCGTCGTTGCGGGCCACTTCCTGGGCCTTGGCATAGCTTTCGATCAGCAGCTGGTACGGCGGGAACACCGAACTGTAGGCTTCGGCCCATTGCAGCGCATCTTCGCGGTTCCAGGTCTTTTGCACCTCGGAACAGACGGCGGCCGTGTCCATCGGCACCACGCCAGCCTGCACCACGCGCGCCAGGGTGATCTCCTGCGCCATCTTCGAGTAGGTGCCGGAGGCATCGATCACGGCAAACACCTGGTAGCCCGCATGCACCGCGGCGATACTCGGGAACGCCATGCATACGCTGGTGATGGTGCCGGCGATGATGAGCTGCTTGCGGCCGGTGGCCTTGACCGCGGCCACGAATTCGGGGTTGTCCCAGGCGTTGATCTCGCCCTTGCGCGCCACATACTGCGCATGCGGAGCGTATTTATGGATTTCGGGAATGAGCGGACCGTTCGGGCCTTGCGGCACCGAAGCCGTGGTGATGACCGGGATCTTCGCCAGCGTCGCGATCTTGGCCAGGGTGGTGGCGTTGGCGCGCAGTTCGGTCATCGGCATGTCCTTGACGGTCTGGAACAGGCCGCTCTGGTGGTCGATCAGCAGCATCGCCGCATCGTCCGGGTTGATGATGGGGCGTACGCCGTTGAAATTGGCCGGGATATTGGATGTGCTCATGGTGTGCTCCTTTTGAAATGGAAAAAATGCTCCTCGATGGCGGCAGGCCCGATGCGGCAATGGGCCTGCCGGCTGCTTACTCGACGGTTTCCTGCCGCTGTCCGGCCGCAGGCGTTGCCGGCGCGATGCGCCCGAATTGACCGCCGTTGAAATCGTCAATCGCCTGGCGGATCTCGGCTTCGCTGTTCATCACGAACGGGCCGTAACCCACCACCGGCTCATCGATCGGTTCACCGGACAGCCACAGCAGCGTGGCATCGTTGTTGGCTTCGATTTCTACGTCGCTGCCAGCGCGGTCGAAATGCACCAGTTGCCCTTCGCGGGCGACGTCGTTGCCGTTGACCAGCACCGTGCCGTGCAGCACGACCATCGCCAGCGAATGGCCCGCCTTCGCCTCGAAGCGGGCAATGCCGCCCTGGCGGATGCGCACGTCCCACACGTCCATCGGCGTGAAGGTTTGCGCCGGGCCGCGCCGGCCGCCGAACTCGCCGGCGATCACGCGGACCCGGCCGGCGCCCTCAGGCAGCTCCACCGACGGAATCTGCGCATCCAGCAACGTCTGGTAGCGCGGCGACGCCATCTTGTCCCGGGCCGGGAGGTTCACCCACAGTTGCACCATTTCGATGGTGCCGCCGCGTTCGGTGAAGGCCTTGGAGTGGAACTCCTCATGCAGGATGCCGCCGCCGGCGGTCATCCATTGCACGTCGCCGGGGCCGATGCGCCCGCCTGCGCCGGTAGAGTCCCGGTGCTCCAATTCACCCTGGTAGACGATGGTCACCGTTTCGAAGCCCCGGTGCGGATGCTGGCCGACGCCGCGAGGACGCACGGCGGGCTCGAAACGGGTCGGGGCGGCATGGTCTAGCAGCAGGAACGGGCTCAGGTGCCGACCCAGGCCGTCGTAGCCGAACAGCGAACGCACCGGGAATCCGTCGCCAACCCAGTGTTGGCGGGGGGCGCTATAGATGCCGAGGATCTTCTTCATGCTCATCTCCTGATAAGCCACGCAACATGCTGTGGCGTCATGAGCAGAATAGGATTGAAACGATCCAGGCGGTAGATGCTAATATTTGCCATCAGTGTCCTATTTAAAGAACGATAAAGCCATGCGCGACCTGAATGACCTCTACTACTACGTGCAGGTGGTGGAACACGGCGGCTTTTCCCCGGCGGGGCGCGCCCTGGGCGTGCCCAAATCCAAGCTGAGCCGGCGCATCGCCTTGCTGGAGGAACGCCTCGGCGCGCGCCTGATCCAGCGCTCGACCCGGCGCTTCGCCGTTACCGAGATCGGCCAGACCTACTACAGCCATTGCAAGGCGATGCTGGTGGAAGCCGAGGCTGCCGACGAATCAGTGGCCCGCATCCATGCCGAACCGCGCGGCATCGTGCGCATGACCTGCCCGGTGGCGCTGCTGGATGCGCGCATTGCCGGGATGGTGGCGGCCTTCATGGTGGCCTACCCTGGCGTGGAGATCCATCTGGAGGAAACCAACCGGCGCGTGGATGTGGTGGGCGAAGGCATCGACGTCGCCATCCGGGTGCGCCCGGGGCCGATCGAGGACAGCGACCTGGTGATGCGCGTGCTGGCCGAGCGCGGACAATGCCTGGTGGCTTGCCCCGACCTGCTGGCCAACGGCATTCCGACGATGCCTGCCGACCTGGCCGGCCTGCCCAGCATGGGACTGGGCCTGCCCCAGCAGGAACACGTCTGGAACCTGATCGGGCCCGATGGCGCCGAGGCCGCCGTGCGCCACCATCCGCGCCTGATCACGCGCGGCATGCTGGCCTTGCGGACCGCCGCCGTGGCCGGCGTGGGCGTCGTGCAGTTGCCCTCGATGATGGTGCAGGAGCAGATTGCCCGCGGCGAACTGATTCATGTGATTCCCGGCTGGGCGCCGCGGCGCGAGATCATCCATGCCGTGTTCGCTTCGCGCCGGGGCTTGTTGCCGGCGGTACGGGCACTGGTGGATTTTCTGGCGGCGCAATTCCAGGCGCTGGATGAGGATTGAGCCGCTTGGACCTGCTTCAGCCATAAAAAAACCGCATCCGATGGATGCGGTTTTTCGTTATAGGGACATGGTTCAATACGCGCCCGGCGGCGGCCCGTAGTACACCGGCGGAGGGCCGTAGTATCCCGGAGGAGGCGGCGGCGCGTAGTAGTAGCGGCGCGGATAATAGGTATAGGTGGTGACCTGGCGCTGGCTCTCGACCTGGTTGCCCTTGCTGTACATGCATTGGGTATAGGTCATGTCGTAGCGCTGCTGCATCGAATAGTTGCCGCCGGCGGCCGCATTGCTGCCGGCGGCGCTGCCGACCAGCAAACCGCCGCCTGCGCCGATGGCCGCACCGGCCCCGGCATTGCCCGACGCCGCGCCGACCAATGCGCCGGCCACAGCGCCCACCGCGGTGCCTACGGCCGCGCTGTTGGTCACGCTGTTCTGGGTCTGCTGCGCCTGGCCACCGATGGCATCCTGCGCATATTGCTGGCACTGCGCCTGGTCGGCGCGGAACTGTTCATAGCTCTTGCCCTTGCCGGGCATGGCCATGACCGAAGGACCGGTCGGCACGCTGACGCAGCCGCCGAGCGCCAGCAAGGCGCCGATGGCGGTGGCCGCCGTGGCGGTCTTGTAAATGGTTTTCACGATATGTCCTCGCTGTGTCCTGGGCCGCTGCCGGCATCGCGGCAGCGCCATCTCCGGCCGCATGCTTATTGCGGCGGCGGTGCCCCTGGCGTGTCAGGGGTATTGGGCACCACCCTCATCCAGTTGCTGGGGCAGCTCTGGACATAGGGGTAGTAAGCCCTCGATTCCGGGCAGTAGTACCAGAAATCCTGGCGCGGCTGCTCGACATAAACCGGCGGCGGCGCGCGCTCGATGTAGACCGGCGGCGGATAGTAGATCGGGGGCGGCACCCAGACCGGACCGCCGATCACCACGCCGCCGTAAAAGCGCGGATGCGCGTAAGTCGCCGCGCTGGCCATCAGGCCCGCCACGGCAAGCACGCCGCATATTCCGATTGCCGCCAGTTTTTTCATTTTTGCCTCTGGGAATATCCCTGTTCCAACCGCATGCGGCGCTCGCCAAAATCCGCCAAATCCCTCGCCGGCACTGGCGATACGCGCATCCATCTCATGCAATCAATATACGCCGCGGCTCGCCGGAAAACCTCGGTTGTTTCAATTCGTAACCCAAATCAATATTGCTATACACAAGGGCGCAAGGCCTTTGCAATCAAGGGATCCGCGGCAATGGCCAAGGTTGGCCGCAAGAAAGAAAACGGGGCATGGAGCTTGCGCCCATGCCCCGCCATCCCATGCCTGCCGGCCGGAAAAATCAGCCCGGATGCGTCATCTCTTCCGGCTTGATCCATTCGGCAAACTGCTGTTCGGTCACATAGCCCAGCGCCAGCGCGGCTTCCTTTAGCGTGGTGCCGTCGTGGTGCGCCTGCTTGGCGATCTTGGCGGCCTTGTCGTAGCCGATGTGCGGCGCCAGCGCGGTCACCAGCATCAGCGAACGTTCCATCAGGTCGGCGATGCGCTCGCGGTTGGCTTCGATGCCGCGCGCGCAATGCTCCTCGAAGCTGGCCATGCCGTCGGCCAGCAGGCGCACGCTTTGCAGGAAGTTATGGATGATCACCGGCTTGAAGACGTTCAGTTCGAAGTTGCCGGAGGCGCCGCCGATATTGAGCGCGACGTCGTTGCCGAACACCTGCGCACACAGCATGGTCAGCGCTTCGCATTGGGTCGGGTTGACCTTGCCCGGCATGATGGAGCTGCCCGGTTCGTTTTCCGGGATGGTTATCTCGCCCAGGCCCGAACGCGGGCCGGAAGCCAGCCAGCGCACGTCGTTGGCGATCTTCATCAGGGCCGCCGCCAGCGTCTTCAGGCCGCCGTGGGCCGCCACCAGCGCATCGTGGCCGGCCAGCGCGGCGAACTTGTTGGGCGCGGTCTTGAACGGGAAACCGAAATGCCTGGCCAACTCCGCCGCCACGCGCTCGCCGAATGCCGGATGGGCATTCAGGCCGGTGCCGACCGCGGTGCCGCCGGCAGCCAGTTCGGACAAGCCGCTGAGGGTGGCGATGATGCCCGTTTCGGCATGCGCCAGTTGCGCGACGTAGCCGGAGAATTCCTGGCCCAGGGTCAGCGGGGTCGCGTCCTGCAGGTGGGTGCGGCCGATCTTGACGACGTCGGCGAACTTGTCGGCTTTTTCCTGCAGGGTGGCGCGCAGCTTGTGCAGCGCGGGGATCAGGTGCGCCGCCACGGCCATGCAGGCGGCCACGTGCATGGCCGTCGGGAAGATGTCGTTGGAAGACTGGCTGCGGTTGACGTCGTCGTTGGGATGGATCAGGCGCTCTTCGCCGCGCACGCCGCCCAGAATTTCGGAAGCGCGGTTGGCCAGCACCTCATTCATGTTCATGTTGCTCTGGGTGCCGGAGCCGGTCTGCCAGACCGACAGCGGGAATTCCAGCGGATGCTGGCCGGCGATGACCTCGTCGGCGGCGGCGATGATGGCGTCGGCCTTCTTGCCGTCCAGCTTGCCAAGGTCGCGGTTGACGGTGGCACAGGCGCGCTTGACGGCCGCCAGCGCGACGATCAGTTCGGCCGGCATGCGTTCGGTGGAAATATGGAAGTGGTGCAGCGAGCGTTCGGTCTGCGCACCCCACAGCCTGTCGTCCGGGACTTCGATCAGGCCGAAGGTATCGCGCTCCATGCGGTGTTTCATGATGCTTCTTCTCCGTAAGTATGGGGAACCGCTCGGGGGAGGCGGAGGAATTCCATTTCCCGATACAGGTTCCGAGGACCGGAAACGGCCCGATAACCCCGTACAGCTCTGGCTGAGTCCTGCCGGCTGAGCGATAAGAGATGCTGAAACCGATGCCGTGCGGCATGGCCGGCGCGGCATACGACAACTTGGTTAGTGTAGCCGCTGGCGGGATCGCCTGCAGGACAGGAAGCAGGCAATGGGGAAGCTGGTGCTGCGATGCGGCAGGGGCGGTCAGCCCTTGTCGCGCGAGGAAGGTTCGGGCAAGACACAGGCGTCGATCACCTGCAGGTCGTTGTCCTTGGCGAAATTGGCGACGAAGTGGTAGGCCAGCGGATCGAGTTCGCGCAGCGCCTGGTTGACCACCACGGAACGGATGCCGTTGATCATCGTCGGCAGCACGTAGGGAGAATATTTCAGGTGGGCATTGCGGCCGCCCGAGCCCTCTGGGCGAAAGCACGACATCACGCCGCACAGCCGTTCCGCCCAATCGCTGGGGCGGAATTGCCTGCCATCCGAGGTTTGCCCGAGGATGATGAATTCTTGCGACGGCGCGTTGGAGGGTTTGATGGGATCAGCCATGCTTGCAGTTCTTCTAAAGCGCTTGCAACCGAATGCCCCGGTCCTGTTGGGACTTGGGCTCTGATTTCCGAGGTGCCTTCGCAATCGATGCGTGGGTGCCTGCGGTTATGTATTATATCTTATAGAAGACTTGGGTTCTACGGTCTTCCACCCTGGCCTCCCCGCCTCCTGTGGCCAGAACCTGCCATCTTAACCGACTACAACTTTCATCCAGCTTGCATCAGGCGCAAAAACAAGTTGCCGCCTCTGCGGCCACGGAACCGGAAGCATGGAATCGAAAGTATACCGGGATGCGCAATGGCGCGTTCCCAAAAAAACAAGCGGGCCTGAGCCCGCTTGTTTTCCTGCAGGATGGTCAGCCCATCCACACCGCCACCGACAGCAGCAGCAACAGGAACATCCATAGCAACAAGGCGCGCCAGACCAGGCCGACGGTGCTTTGCAGGGTGCGCGGGGATGGCGTGTCGCCCGGCAGGCCGTCGCTCTCTTCCGGCAGGGTGTCGACCGTGGCCGCATCGGCCGGCAGGACGATGCCGGCCGCGGTTTCCTTGGGCGTGCCGAATCGCACGCCCATCGCGCCGCCGCCCGCGGCCAGGATGATGCCGGCCGCCTCGTCGTCCCAGCGGCTGGCGAAATTGCGCCAGGCGTAGATCGCATCCTCGAAGTTGCCGACCACGGCGAAGGCGGCTGCGGTCATGCGCGCCGGAATCCAGTCGATCCAGTAGAAGGCGCGCGCGGCGAAGCGGCCGAAGGCCTCGTACTTCATGTGATCGGGCTCGTTCCAGGCGCGCGCCAGGTATTCGGAAACGCGGTACATCACCGCCAGCGCCGGGCCGACCGGCATCAGGAACCAGAAGAACACGCCGAACACGTGGCGGTGCGTGGTGATCAGCGCGCGCTCGGAAGCGATGCGGGAGATCTCGCTGACATCCATGTCGGAAGTGTCCTGCTTGATCCATTCGGCCAGCAAGGCGCGCGCCGTCATTTCGTCGCCGCTGTTCAATGCCAGCTGGATCGAGGTGAAATAGTGGCTGTAGTGGCGGAAACCCAGCGTCAGGTAGACGATCAGCACGTTCCAGGCGAACGCCGCCACCGGGCTGATGTGCACGCACAGCCAATAGATCAGCGCGACAGGCACGGTCAGCGCGCCGACCATCACCGCCCAGCCGAGCCGGCCGTGGTGCGCGTGGCCGGCATTGAACCAGCCCTCTATGCTGCCGGCGAAAGACTTGATCGATGCATAAATCGGGTTATCCGCACGCAGTGGTTTGAGTTGTTCGATTAACAGCGCAAAGAGAATGGAGAGGAATGTCATCAAGCAGCCTTAGGGGTCTCTGTAGCCAGTACGATAGCGCAGTGCATGATGGGAATCAAACAATTGATTCACCGGGGGAACTTAATCGATAAGCAAGTGCCGCGCGTGAGCGGCTCAACCGCGCAAAAAATGAAACAGGTTGCGCAGCATCCCGGCCGTGGCGCCCCAGATGAAATAGTGCCGGTAAGGCATGGTGTAGAAGCTGCGGCGGCCCACCGGCGGCGGCAGGTCGACCGAACGGCGCTCGTGGTTGGCGCCATCCATCAGGAAGGCCAGCGGCACCTCGAAGATCTCGGCCACCTCGCGCGGGTCGGCCACGGTGTCGAAGGGCGGTTCGATCAGGCCGGCCACGGGCGTGACGCGGTAGCCGGTGCCGGTCAGGTAATCCGGCAGGGAACCGATCACCTCGACATGGCGGCGCGCCAGGCCGATTTCCTCTTCGGTCTCGCGCAGCGCGGTATCGATGGCCGAACTGTCGAAGTCTTCACGGCGCCCGCCGGGGAAGCTGATCTGGCCGGCATGGTCCTTGAGGTCGTCGGTACGCTGGGTGAACAGCACCGTCAGTCCTTCCGGACGCAGCACGATAGGCATCAGCACCGCGGCTTGCCGGAAACGCCCCTGTGCCTCGGCCATGCGCACTATCTGGTCGCCGCTGTGCTCCGGTTCCCAGCGGGGCGGATCGGCGAAGCGGCGGCGCAGCCAGTCGGCGTTCAGGCGCGCAGGTTCCAGCGCGCCCTCGCCGGCGACGGCATCCACGGGAAGAATGGCGGGATCGAAACTGGCCACGGCGTACTCGGCTTAACGTCTGGAACTGGAGATGGAGCGGAAATGAAAAAGGGGCGTCGCGAGACACCCCTTTTCCTGAAGCATATGCATGCCGGAAATTACTCAGCAGCCTTTGCAGCGCGGCTGGGCAGCTTTTCCTTGATGCGAGCCGACTTGCCCGAACGCTCACGCAGGTAGTACAGCTTGGCGCGGCGAACGTCACCGCGACGCTTGACTTCGATCGAAGCGATCAGCGGCGAGTACAGTTGGAAAGTACGCTCGACGCCTTCACCGGACGAAATCTTGCGAACGATGAAGTTGGAATTCAGGCCACGGTTGCGACGTGCGATCACGACGCCTTCGTAGGCCTGGGCGCGCTTGCGGGTGCCTTCAACCACGTTGACGTTCACGACCACGGTGTCGCCGGGGGCGAATTCGGGGATGTTCTTGGCGAGACGCGCGATCTCTTCTTGCTCGAGTTTCTGGATCAGATCCATTTTTTGCTCCTGTAACCATCTTGCCGGCGCTGGTGCCTTGCGGCCTATCTTGTTGCCCGGTAGAGGATGGGGTTTCAATCACAGCGGCCGAACCGCTGCACGTTGCCGCCGGCGAACCGGCGGGTACTGCTGGTACAACTTCTTTACTGCAAACCGCTCAAAAACTTTTCATCGGCCCGGCTCAGCAGGCCGTTTTCGCGCGCCCTCACGATCAGGTCGGGGCGCTTGGCCTGGGTCGCCTCCAGCGCGCGCTGGCGACGCCATTTCTGGATCTCGGCATGGTGGCCGCCCAGCAGGATCGCCGGCACCGCCTCGCCTTCGTACTCTTCCGGCCGCGTATAGTGCGGACAGTCGAGCAAGCCGTTGACGAAACTGTCTTCCACCGCCGAGGCGCCATCGTTGAGCGCACCCGGCAGCAGCCGGATCACCGCATCCATCAGCGCCATCGCCGGCAATTCGCCGCCGGAGAGGACGAAATCGCCGATGCTGATTTCCTCATCCACGCATTTGTCGAGCAGGCGCTGGTCGATCGCTTCGTAGCGTCCGCACAGCAGCACCACACCCGGCTCCTGCGACAGGCCGACCACGCGTTCGTGGGTCAGCGGCGCGCCTTGCGGCGACAGGTAAACCACGCGCGGCGCAGCCAGGCCCAGGTCCTGCTGGCGCTGCTTGGCGGCGCCGATGGCGGCCTGCAGCGGCTTGGCTAGCATCACCATGCCGGGACCGCCGCCATAAGGGCGATCGTCCACGGTACGGTGGTTGTCGGTGGTGAAATCGCGCGGATTCCACAGCGACAGGCCCCAGCGCTTCTGCTCCAGCGCCCGGCGGGTAATGCCGGACTGCGTCAGCGCCGCGAACATCTCGGGAAACAGAGTGACGACATCGAACTGCATCACGCCTCCATTTCCATGAAACCTTGTTTGATCCCGGCAACGCCGGAAATGAAAAAACTGACCGCAGTCAGTAATCCAGTCCCCAGTCGACGATGATCTTCTTTTCTTGCTGCTGTACCGTCTTGACGAACTGGTCGACAAACGGGATCAGCAATTCAGGCGCGCCAGCCGGCTTCCCTTTGGCGTCGTCCTGCCCGGCTTCCTGCACCGGCACCGCCACGCGCAGGATCGGATGGGCGCCGTTGTCCATCAGGTCGGACACCACGCCCAGTTGTTCGCCCTGCAGGTTTTCCACCGAGGCGCCGATCAGGTCGACCCAGTAGAATTCGCCGTCATCCAGCACAGGGAAGTGCTTGCGGGAGATGTGAACCACATTTCCCTTGAGCGCTTCGGCGGCATTGCGGTCAGCCACGCCGGTCAGGCGCGCGACCACATCGCCGCTATGCCCCTTGGACTGCATGACTTCGACATCCTGCTTGGGCAGGCCGGATTTCTCCAGCCACCAGGTTTTCGCATTCAGCAAAGCATCCGCTTCGGCCGAATAGGGACGCACGCGAACCCAGCCCTGAATGCCATAGGCTCCCGTCACATGGCCGACGGTCACGAGATCGTCGGGTGCCGAGAAACCTGGCTGAGCTGGCTTATTCACTAATACTCACTAATGCGCCACATCTGGCCTGCTTCCACGCGCCATCAAGTCGGCGCACTGGAAAACAGGCTGGACAAACTTAATTAGGCAGCAGCCTTCTTGCCGGCGTCGGCAACCAGGCGAGCAACGGTCGGCGACAGTTGTGCGCCAACGCCTTGCCAGTGAGCCAGGCGGTCGGCAGCGATACGCACGACTTCTTCCTTGCCCGATGCGACCGGGTTGTAGAAGCCGATACGCTCGATGAAACGACCATCGCGGCGATTGCGCGAATCAGTTGCAACGATGTTGTAGAAGGGGCGCTTCTTGGCGCCGCCACGAGCTAAACGAATAACGACCATAATGGTTCCAGTAAGAATACGGACACGGAAAAGCCGCAAATTATAACGGACTTCCCCACCTCACGGCAACCTGATTACCGCTTTTGTGTGCCTAACCAACGCAGAAACCCGATAAAACATGGTGATTCTGATGCCAAATTACATCAGGGCAAGGCTCAAATCCGCAGATTCCGTTCAGGCGATATAGAAATGACAAGCAAGCCGCCCGCGCCGATCCGCTATACTTGCCCGCTATTAACACGACAATAACGCCGCCGGCCACGCCGCCGCGGATACAACGAGACAAGATGAGCAATCCCTCCCCGCACAAGAACAAAACCCTGGCCACCCTGATCGCCGCCGTACTGGGCGGCATCGGACTGCACCGCTTCTATCTTTATGGTGTACGCGACCGCTTCGGCTGGCTGCATATCCTTTCGATCCCGCTCTCGCTGGCGCTGATGGCGGCCAATCCTCAGGCGCCGCAATTGTTCACCGCCCTGCCCTTCGTGCTGTCCATCCTGTGCGGCTGCCTGGAAGCACTGGTGATCGGCCTGACCCCGGACGACAAATGGGATCTCCGGCATAACGCCGCCAGCGGTAAGCAATCGGAATCGCACTGGATCCTGGCGGTGATCATCGTCCTGACCGTGGGGCTGGGCGCGATGGGCCTGATCGCCCTGCTCGCGCGCAGCTTCGACCTGCTGTTCACCGGCGGCGCGTTCGGCTGACATCGGCGCCATATAAAGACAAAGCCCGGAAGGCCTGCTACGGCCTTCCGGGCTTTTTTACGGCTTCCCGATCAGAGTCGGGCCTTGCTCAGAACTGCTCTTCGGTCAGCGCCAGCACCGACTGCGCGCCTTCGACGATGGCGGTGCGGTAAGCCAGCGCCTGCGGCAGGATCTGATCGGCGAAGAAGCGGGCGGTCGCCAGCTTGGCCTCGTAGAACTTGGCATCGCCCTCGCCCGCCTTCAGCCTGGCAGCGGCGATCTCCGCTGCGCGCGCCATCTGCCAGCCGCCCAGCACCACGCCGGCCATCTTCAGGTAGGTGACGCTGCCGGCGAATACCGCCTTGATGTCGCCCTTGATGTTGGCGACCACATAGTCGACCACCTCTTCCAGCGCGCCGGCCGCTTCGTTCAGGCGCAGGCCGATGGCGCGCAGTTGCGCATCGCCTTCCAGCCCGCTTGCGGTCTTGCGCACCTGGGCGATGATGCCCTTGGCGACCGCGCCGCCGTCGCGCGCGGTCTTGCGGCCGACCAGGTCGTTGGCCTGGATCGCGGTGGTGCCTTCGTAGATCGACAGGATGCGCGCATCGCGGTAGTACTGCGCGGCGCCGGTCTCTTCAATGAAGCCCATGCCGCCGTGCACCTGCACGCCGGTCGAGGTGACATCGATGGCCAGTTCGGTCGACCAGCCCTTGACGATCGGCACCAGGTATTCATAGAAGGCCTGGTTGGCTTTGCGGGTGGCCTCGTCCGGATGGAAGTGGGCGGCGTCCGAGGTGGCGGCGGCCACATAGGCCAGCGCGCGCGCGCCTTCGATCTGGGCCCGCATCGACATCAGCATGCGGCGCACGTCCGGCTGGTGGATGATGGTGACCGCACCGGCGGAACCGCTCAGGTCGCGCGACTGCACGCGTTCCTTGGCATAGGCCACGGCCTTCTGGTAGGCGCGCTCGGAGACTGACAAGCCCTGGATGCCGACGCCGAAGCGCGCGGCGTTCATCATGATGAACATGTATTCCAGGCCGCGGTTCTCTTCGCCCACCAGCGTGCCGATGGCGCCGCCGTGGTCGCCGAACTGCAGCACCGCGGTCGGGCTGGCCTTGATGCCCAGCTTGTGTTCGATCGAGACGCACTGCACGTCGTTGCGCGCGCCCAGCGAGCCGTCGGCGTTGACCAGGAACTTGGGCACGATGAACAGCGAGATGCCCTTCACCCCTTCCGGCGCATTCGGCGTGCGCGCCAGCACCAGGTGCACGATGTTCTCCGCCATGTCGTGCTCGCCGTAGGTGATGAAGATCTTGGTGCCGAACAGCTTGTAGGTGCCGTCGCCTTCCGGCACGGCGCGCGTGCGCACCAGCGCCAGGTCGGAGCCGGCTTGCGGCTCGGTCAAGTTCATCGTGCCGGTCCACTTGCCGGAGATGAAGTTGGCGATGTAGGTTTCCTGCTGTTCCTTGGTGCCGGCGGTCAGCAACGCTTCGATAGTGCCGTCGGTCAGCAGCGGGCACAGCGCGAAGGACAGGTTGGCCGAGTTCAGCATCTCGATGCAGGGCGTCGCCAGCAGCTTGGGCAAGCCCTGGCCGCCGAATTCGGCCGGATGCTGCAAGCCTTGCCAGCCGGCTTCGCCGAACTGCTTGAAGGCTTCCTTGAAGCCGGCGCTGGTGGTGACTTTGCCGTCGGTCCAGTAGCTTGGTTCCTTGTCGCCGGAATGGTTCAGCGGCGCCACCACCTCGCCACAGAACTTGGCGTTCTCTTCCAGGATGGCCTCGGCCGTTTCCGGCGTGGCGTCTTCGCAGCCCGGCAAGGCATTGACCTCGGCCAGGCCGGCCAACTCGTTCATGACGAACAGCATATCCTTCAATGGCGCGGTATAACTCATCTCCAACCTCCTGAGTGAAACGTTCTGCGTCGTTTCTTGCTTGCGAAAAAATGCCTCCAACGACGAAACGTCGCCGGATGAAAATACCCCGGCGTAAGCCGGGGCAAAAACTACCGTGGATCCTGCCTGGGTCAGCCCAGTTGCTTGACCAGTTCCGGCACGACTTCGAACAGGTCGCCGACGATGCCGTAGTCGGCCACCGAGAAGATCGGCGCCTCTTCATCCTTGTTGATCGCCACGATCACCTTGGAGTCCTTCATGCCGGCCAGGTGCTGGATCGCGCCGGAGATGCCGACGGCGATGTAGAGCTGCGGCGCGACGATCTTGCCGGTCTGGCCGACCTGCCAGTCGTTGGGCACGTAGCCGGCGTCCACCGCGGCACGCGAGGCGCCCATGGCGGCGTTGAGCTTGTCGGCCAGCGGTTCCAGGATCTTGAAGCTTTCCGACGAGCCCATGCCGCGGCCGCCCGAGACAATGATCTTGGCGGCGGTCAGTTCCGGACGGTCGGACTTGGCGACCTCGCGGCCGACGAAGCTGGACTTGCCCGAATCGGCCACGGCCGGGATGCTTTCCACGGCAGCCGAACCGCCTTGCGCGGCCTGGTCGAAACCGGTGGTGCGCACGGTGATGACCTTGATCGGATCGAGCGATTGCACGGTGGCGATGGCGTTGCCGGCGTAGATCGGGCGCTCGAAGGTATCGGGCGAGTCGACCTTGGTGATGTCGGAGATCTGTGCCACGTCCAGCTTGGCGGCCACGCGCGGCAGGATGTTCTTGCCGTAGGCGGTGGCGGGCGCCAGGATGTGGCTGTAGTCCTTGGCGATGGCCAGGACTTGTTCGGCGACGTTCTCGGCCAGGCCGTCGGCGAACTGCGCGCCGTCGGCCAGCAGGACCTTGGCCACGCCCGCGACTTGCGCGGCGGCGTCGGCGACTGCCTTGGCGTTGGAGCCTGCGACCAGGACATGGACATCGCCGCCGGCCTGCGCCGCTGCGGTGATGGTGTTGAGGGTGCTGCCCTTGAGGCTGGCGTTGTCGTGTTCTGCGATGACGAGTGCGGTCATGTTCATTACCCTCTTAGATAACTTTGGCTTCGTTCTTCAGCTTGGCAACCAGCGTCGCCACGTCCGGCACCTTCACGCCGGCGCTGCGCTTGGGTGGCTCGGCGACCTTCAGGGTCTTCACGCGCGGCGCCACGTCCACGCCCAGCTCCTCGGGCTTGACGGTATCCAGTTGCTTCTTCTTGGCCTTCATGATGTTGGGCAGCGTCACATAGCGCGGCTCGTTCAGGCGCAGGTCGGTGGTGATGATGGCCGGCAGGGTCAGCGCCAGGGTTTCCAGGCCGCCGTCCACTTCGCGGGTCACGCTGACCTTGCCGTCTTCCAGCACCACCTTCGAGGCGAAGGTGGCTTGCGGCCAGCCCAGCAGCGCCGCCAGCATCTGGCCGGTCTGGTTGCAGTCGTCGTCGATGGCCTGCTTGCCCAGGATGATCAGTTGCGGCTGTTCCTTCTCGGCCAGCGCCTTGAGGATCTTGGCAACGGCCAGCGGCTGCAGCTCGACGTCGGCGCCGACTTCGGCCAGGATGCCGCGGTCGGCGCCGATGGCCATCGCGGTGCGCAGGGTTTCCTGGCACTGGGTCACGCCGGCGGACACGGCGATCACTTCGGTCACCTTGCCGCCTTCCTTCAGGCGCACGGCTTCTTCCACCGCGATTTCGTCAAACGGGTTCATCGACATCTTGACGTTGGCGATATCCACACCGCTGCCGTCGCTCTTGACGCGCACCTTGACGTTGTAATCCACGACGCGCTTGACTGGTACTAATACTTTCATCGCATGGCCCTTGAAAAAAGGAATTGACGTAAACGTAAACTTTTGCGGAATTATAAAAGCAAAACGAAGCGCCCACCGAAATTTAGCACGATCGTTCTTTTTAATGTTCGCAGCATACACATTAATTTCTGCGAACGGAAGGGGGAAATATCGTCGCCGGCGAAAAAACTTCACGGCCGCCTGTGGCGCGGGCCCTGCCGGACGATGCCGCCCGGCAACCCATAGGAAACCTCAGGACGCCAGATGCGGCACCGGCTCGCCGCGCAAGCCGGCGACCAGGTTGGCCACGGCCAGCTCGGCCATCGCCATGCGCGTCTCATGCGTGGCCGAACCGATATGCGGCAAGGCCACCACGTTGGGCAGTTTCAACAGCGGGGAATCCGCCGGCAGAGGCTCGACTTCGAACACGTCGAGGCCGGCGGCATAGATGGTCTTGTCTTGCAAAGCCTTGATCAAGGCTGCCTCATCGACGATACGGCCGCGCGAGGCATTGATAAAGATGGCGCTGCGCTTCATCAGCCCGAACTCGCGGGCGCCGAACATCTTCTCGGTCTGCGGCGTCAGCGGCAGCATCAGGCAGACGAAGTCGGCTTGCGCCAGCAACTCGTCCTTGCCAAGGAAGGTTGCGTCCAGCTCGCGCTCGGCCTCGGGATTGGGACGGTTGTTGTTGTACAGGATCTTCATGCCGAAGCCGTGGCGGGCGCGGCGTGCCACCGCGCTGCCGATGCGCCCCATGCCGATCAGGCCCAGCGTCTTGCCGTGCACGTTGACGCCGTAGTGCGCCTCGCCGATGCTGCCCTTCCAGTTGCCGGCCTTGACGAACTCGGCCAGCTCCACCACGCGGCGCGCGCTGGCCAGGATCAGGGAAAAGATGGTGTCGGCGGTGGCTTCGGTCAGCACGCCCGGCGTGTGCGCCAGCATCAGGCCGCGCCGCTTGAAGTAGTCGAGGTCGAAATTGTCGATGCCGACCGAGACGGTGGAAGCGATCTTCAGTTCAGGCGCGCCGTCCAGCATCTCGTTGGTAATCGGCAGGCTGGCGCCGATCATGCCGTGGGCGGTCTTGAGCGCTTCCAGGAACGCGGCGCGGTTGCCGTCGTTGACGCGCTCGAACAGGGTCACATCGAATTCAGCGCGCAGTTGCTCCATCAGATGTTCCGGCAATTTCTTGTACACCACCACGCGCTGTTTCATCATTCGTCCTGTCTTGTTGAAAAATTGATCCTAGCTGGCGGCTTCCAGCTCGGCCCGGGTCGGCAAGCCTTCCATGTCGCCCACCACCTGGATGGCGAAGGCGCCGATGCGGTTGCCGCGCATCACCGCCTGCTCGACCGGGAGGCCTTCCAGCATGCCGCTGATGACGCCGACCGCGAAGCCGTCGCCGGCGCCCACGGTATCGACCACTTCCCTGACCTTCACGCCCGGCACGATGCCCTCGTCCCTGGCATTGCGCCAATAGGCGCCCTCGGCGCCGAGCTTGATCACTACCAGCGAGACGCCGTGGTCGAGGTAGAACCCGGCGATGTCGCGGGCCTCAGTGTAGCCGGTCAGGATCTTTCCTTCAGACAGGCCGGGCAACACCCAGTCGGCCTTGAAGGCCAGCGCGTTCAATTGCTTGGCCATCACCTCCTGCGACGGCCACAGCATCGGGCGCAGGTTGGGATCGAAGGAGATGGTCTTGCCGCGCGCGCGCATGAAATCCAGCGCATGGTGCGCGAATTCCATCGTGCTGGCCGACAGGGCCGGAGCGATGCCGGTGGCATGCAGGTGGCGCGCATTGCCGAAATAGCTTTCATCGAAGTCGGCTACCGACAAATGGCTGGCGGCCGAACCCTTGCGGTAGTACTCGATGGCCGGGTCGGCCCCGTCCACCGCCTTGGCCTTCAGCTGGATCGCCGTACGGAATTCCATGTCGGTGATGACGCGGCTGACGTCGACGTTTTCCTGCGCCACACGCTTGCGGATGAAACGCCCGAACGAATCGTTGCCCACGCGGCTGGCCCAGCCCACCTTCACACCCAGCCGCGCCAGACCGATGGCGACGTTGGTCTCGGCGCCGGCCAGGCGCCGCGTGTACTTTTCCACATCCTCGAACGCGCCGACCTCGTCGGCCACCAGCAAGGCCAGGGCCTCGCCGTACGTCACCACATCCAGTTGCACCGGGTTCGCACTCATCGTTGTCTTTCCATCAAACCGAGGCCAACAGCGCCACATAGCGCCGCGTGACCTCTTCCAGGTCGCTGCCGACCAGCGGGAACTCGATGGCCCGCTGGATCCCCTTGGGGAAATACGACAGTAATTGGTGCCAATACGCGTCCTGCGCCTCCAGCGGCACCGCCTTCAACTTTCCCTGGTCGTCGCGCACGCCCTTGCAATGCACGTAGCGCACATGCGGCGCCAGCGTGCGCGCCGCCAGCTCGGGATCGATGCCCTGCCAGCGCCAGTTGCCCATGTCGAACGTCATGCCGAAGGAATAGCCGTTGCCGGTGCACAGCGCGAGGAAGCTGACGATCGGCTCCAGCCGGCCGCCCTGCTCCGTCTGGTCGTTCTCCAACAGCACCTCGACCGGCGCGGTCGACAGGTAGCGCAGCAGCGCCTGCAGGTCGCTGGCAGCCGAAAAATGGCCGAGCGAGACCTTCAGGTAACGCGCCCCCACCTGCTCCGCTTCGCCCATGGCCAGTTCGATGGCCGCCCGGTCGAACTTGCCGTCGGCGCCGAACAGCTCGAACGGCGCCGAATAGACCGAGAACAGCTTGCGCTGGGCGATCAGCGCGCCCAGCGCCGCCAGATCCTGCGGGCCGTCGAACAGCTCGCGGCGGATCTCCAGCCCGGCAGCCCCGCTCGCGGCCACCATCGGCACCAGGTCGGCATGGCCGACGCGGCGCACCAGGTCGGCGCCATAAGCGGAGGCGGCAACCAGGACCGGGGTCATTTGATCGAACCCGCGCCGATGAACTGCTTGGCTTCCGGCGTCTGCGGATCGGCGAAGAACTCCTTCGACGGCCGCGCTTCCCACACCTTGCCCTGGTGCATGAACACGGTCAGGTCGGCCACCCGGCGCGCGAACTCCATTTCGTGCGTGACCAGCAGCATGGTCATGCCGCCGCGCGCCAGCTCTTCCATCACCTTCAGCACTTCGGCCGTCAGTTCCGGGTCCAGCGCCGAGGTCACTTCGTCGAACAGCATCACCTGCGGTTCCATCGCCAGCGAACGGGCGATCGCCACGCGCTGCTGCTGGCCGCCCGACAACTGCTCGGGATAGGCGTCGCGCTTGTGCTCCAGGCCGACCTGCTTGAGCACCTTGATGGCGGTCTCGCGGGTGGTCTCGGTGGCGATCTTCTTGACGATGCGCGGCGAGAGCATGATGTTCTCTTCCACCGTCAGGTGCGGGAACAGGTTGTAGTGCTGGAACACCATGCCCACATCCTTGCGCAGCTCGATCAGGTGTTCGTGCTTGTTGGTCAGCTTGTGCCCGGCCACGGTGATGCTGCCGCTGTCGATGGTCTCCAGGCCGTTGATGCAGCGGAGCATGGTGCTCTTGCCGGAACCCGAACGGCCGATGATCGCCACCACCTGGCCGCGTTCAACCGACAGCGAGATGCCGTTGAGGACCTGGTTGCTGCCGAAGCTCTTGGCGATATTGTCAATCTCAACGATGGGCATGTAATTTCCTCTCTAAGGCGAAGCTGAACCGCGACAGCGGATAGCAGAAGATAAAGTAGATGGCGGCCACGATCGGGAACACCAGGAACGGCTGGAAGGTCGCGTTGCTGACCAGCTTGCCCGCTTGCGTCAGTTCCACCAGGCCGATGATGGAAGCGATCGACGTGTTCTTGACGATCTGCACCAGGAAACCCACGGTCGGCGGCAGCGAGATGCGCACCGCCTGCGGCAGGATCACGTAGCGCAGTTGCTGCCAGCGGGTCATGGCCAGCGCGGTGGAGGCTTCCCACTGCTGCACCGGCACGGCTTCGATGCAACCGCGCCAGATCTCGCCGAGGTAGGCGCTGGAATAGATCGTCATGGCGATCGTCGCCGCCACCATCGGCGGCAGCTTGAGGCCGTAGATCGCCAGTCCGTAGAACGACAGGAACAGGATGATCAGCACCGGCGTGCCCTGGATGATCTGGATATAGATCGCGGACAAGGTGCGCAGCGCCTGGATATGCGAGGTGCGCATCAATGCCACGATGAAGCCCGCGGCCCCGCCCACGACGAAGGCCAGCGCGGAGAGCAGCAGCGTCCATTGCGCCGCTTCCAGCAGGAACAGGAACTGGTCGAAAGAAAACTCGGCAATCATTACATCCTCCTCGGACGGGGCACGCCAAGCCGGCGGCGGCGTTTGAAGACAACCAGGCCGATCAGCCAGAAGCCCAGGCGGAACAGCAGTGCCAGCAAGATGTACAGCACCATCACCACCAGGTAGATCTCGAAGCTGCGGAAGGTCTCGGCGTCAAGCAGGTTGGCGGTGGCCGTCAGCTCTTCGGCGGAAATCGCCGACACCACGCTGGAGGCCAGCATCATCAGCGTGAACTGGCTGGCCAGGGCCGGATAGACCTTTTCCAGCGCGGGCGTGAGCACCACGTGGCGGATCACCTGCCAGCGCGTCATGGCCAGCGCATGCGCCGCCTCAATCTGCGAAGGATGGATCGCCATCATGCCGGCCCTCACGATCTCGGTCGAATAGGCGCCGAGGTTGACCGTCATCGCCACCAGCGCGGCGATGTTGGCATCGACCTGCACGCCGGCGGCGGGCAAGCCGAAGAAAATGATGAACAGCTGGACCAGGAACGGCGTGCTGCGGATCAGCTCCACATAGGAAGTTACCGCGAAGCGGGCCGGCGCCGAACCGTGGATGCTCACGATCGCCCCGAATATCCCCACCGCCAAACCGCAGATCATCGACAGCGCGCTCAACCGGATGGTAAGCAGCGCGCCCATCAGCAACTGGTCAAGATGCTGGAAGATGAACGCGAACTGAAAGTCATAATGCATTGTGTACTCCTTGCCTGGCGCCGCCGCCGCCCCTGCACAAGCAGGGGAGCGGCAGCGTTGCGTGCGTTGGCAACCGTATTAAAGACACCGGGTGTCCCCGCCTGGGCAGGGACGACGCTTCTTCGCAACCAGATGCCTCAGAACACTGGCAGGTTCGGCAGCGGGCCGACCCACTTGCGCGAGATCGCATCCAGCTCGCCGTTCACCTTGACGTAGTAGATGAAGTTGTTGAGCCATTCATGCAGTTCGTAGGAACCCTTGCGCACGGTCATCGAGTTCGGCTGTACCGAGTACGGGAACTTGACTTCGATCTTGCCCTGACCGCGGGTCTTGACGATTTCGTTGGCCATGGTGTTGGGGATCGAGATCGCGTCGACCTGGTTCGACAGCAGGGCCTGGGTCACGGTGGAGTCATCCTCGAAACGCACCAGCACGGTGCCCGGAGGCGCCAGGCGGGTCAGTGCGGTGTCGTTGGTGCTGCCGCGCGAGACGCCGACTTTCTTCTTCACCAGATCGTCCAGCTTCTTGAACTTGGAACCGACCGGGCCGACGATGGACAGCTCGAAGCCGCTGTAGGGCATGGTGAACAACACCGCCTTGGCGCGCTCGGGCGTCGGCGCCAGCGTCGCCGCCAGCATGTCGACCTTGCCCGACTCCAGCGCCGGGATACGGGCCGGCGGCACCAGCGGAACGATTTCCACCGGCAGGCCGAGGTACTTGCCGATCAGGTTGGCCACATCGACGTCGTAGCCGATCGGGGTGCCCTTGGCGTCGACGCTGCCGAACGGCGGCGTGCCGCTGACCACGCCGATGGTGATCTTGCCCTTCTTGGTCAGCTCGGCGATGCTTTGCGCGCTGGCGCTGCTGGCGCTGCCGATGGCGCAGCTGGCCACCAGCGCCAGCGCCATGAATTTGGTATTCAGTAATTTTTTAATCATGCTCACGATTCATCTCCTTATCATCGCCGCCGGCCACCCGCGGGTCCGCGAATGTGATGCCGGCGAAGACCCTCATCAACAAAGGCTTGCGCCCACTTTTTTACTGCGTCAAAAAAATCCCTCAGAAAACCGGCAGCTCAGGCAAGGGAGAGCCGGTCCATTTCCTGGCGATGGCATCCAGCTCGCCGTTGACCTTCACGTAATAGATGAAATTGTTGAGCCATTCGTGCAGCTCATAGGAACCCTTGCGTACGGTCATCGAATTGGGCTGCACCGAATAGGCGAACTTGAGCTCGATCTTGCCGGCGCCGCGCGTCTTGATGATTTCATGCGCCATCGTGCTGGGGATCGAGATCGAATCCACCTGGTTGCTGAGCAGGGCCTGGGTCACGGTCGAATCGTCTTCGAAACGGACCAGCACGGTACCCGGGGGCGCCAGGCGGGTCAGCGCCGTATCGCTGGTGCCGCCGCGGTTGACGGCGATTTTTTTCTTGTCCAGGTCGGACAGCGACTTGAACTTGGAACCGACCGGCGCCACCACCGCCAGTTCGAAGGCGCTGTAGGGCATGGTGAACAGCACCGACTTGGCGCGTTCAGGCGTCGGCGCCAGCGTCGCGGCCAGCATGTCGACCTTGCCCGACTCCAGCGCCGGAATGCGGGCCGGCGGCGTCAGCGGCACGATTTCCACCGGCAGGCCGATATAGCGGCCGATCAGGTTGGCGACATCGACGTCGTAGCCGATCGGCGTGCCCTTGGCATCGACGCTGCCGAACGGCGGCGTGCCGCTGACCACGCCGATGGTGATCTTGCCTTTCTTGGTCAGCTCGGCAATGCTCTGCGCGCTCGCCTGCGCCGATGCCAGCGCGGCGCAACCGGCCAGCATTACCGCGAGGAATCTGGTGTAAATCAATCCTTTGATACGCATGGTGCTTGTCTCCTGGTAGTCACTGCTCTGCTGTCGCGGCAGTATTTTTGTCAAAATCCTGCAGCCTGTACGACTGCGGCATTTCTTTTCTTCAAGCTACACCAACATTCCGGCCCCGCGCCCTCTCGGTATCGGTTCCAGAAAACCTGCGCACTTACCCCGCCGCCTGGCCGGCCGCGACCGGCGCGGTCGAACCGCGCCTGACCAGCCGCCCGTCCAACAGGATTTCCCTGCGTCCCGAACGTTCGCCATTGATGCGGACCAGCAGCCGCTCGATAGCCGTGAAACCGATTTCATAAGTAGGCTGCTCGATGGTGCTGATACCGGCGCCCACCAGCGGCGACCAGGCAAGCTCATCGAAGCACAGCAAGCCGACGTCGTCCGGAAAACGCAGCTTCATGCTCTGCAGCGCCAGCGCGATCTGCAGCGACACCATGCCGTTGCCGGCCAGGATGGCGATGCGCCCGCCGCTGCCGCTGCGACGCCGCAAGAATTCATGCAGCACCGTCGCCGTATGTCCCGGCTGGTCGATATGCACCTCCAGCGTCTCGCCATGGCAATCCGGCCGCTGGTTCATCGCCTGCAAAAAGCCCGCCTGGCGCCCCTGGCGCGAACTCACGCCATACAGCGGCTGCACCACCAGCGCGATATCGGTATAGCCCTGCTCTAGCAGATGGCGCGTCGCCAGTTGCGCGGCGCCGACGTTGTCCAGGCCGACCAGGTCGAAATCGCAGCCTTCGACGCGGCGGTCCAGCAGCACCACCGGAAACGCGGCCTGCCCCAGCTCCTTGAGCGGCGTCACGTTGCGGCCTTGCGTATTGAACAGCAGGCCTTCCACGCTGTAGGAATGCAACGCCGCCAGCGATTGCTTCTCGCGCTGCTCATCGTTGCCGGTATTGCACAGCATCAGGGTGTAGCCGTATTTCTGGCACGCGGCTTCGGCGCCATGCAGCACCGCCACCGAATAGGGATTAAGGATGTCCGCCACCAGCATGCCGATCAGCCGGGTGCGCCCGCCTTTGAGGCCGCGCGCCATCTGGCTGGGCTGGTAACCCAGGCGCGCGATGGTCTTGCCGATCTGGTCGCGCAGGCGCTCCGACAGCGCGTCGAACTCGCCGCCGAGAAACCTGGATACGCTGGTTTTCGACACCCCGGCCTCACGCGCGACCTGCGCGATCGTGACCCGCTCGGTGCCGGTCTTTATGCTTTGTCTCACTCTTTATTGCCCGCCAAATCAGGGATCGTTATCGGTCGATTTGTACTTCCCGGTTCCGGGCTGCTCATTTATTTGAATCTTTTGGAACCGGTTCCAAGATAGCAGCGCAAAAATCGTTTGGCAAACTAATTTGAGATGAAAAATTTGATGCGAAATGATGAAGCGCCGTCACTTCGGATATTGGCGACGATAGGCGGAATCTGGAAATCCCCGCTAGAAATGGCGGCTTGGGAAGGGACGATGCTGCACTGCGGATTTACTTCACGAATAGCGTAAACCTTATCCGGAGCAAGATGGATTACAAAAGTTTATTGCACCGCACATTAAGGAGACATTTCAGATAATACGATTTTCATTCAATAAAAATATGGCCCCATCCCCCGTAGCACTCTTGCCAATTTAACCAAGAGACTTCGACTCCTTTTGCCGCCCCAGCGCCGACTATGCCATTGCCCGCAACCATGCCAGCAAATCCGCCTGCGGACTATCCGGCGGCAAAGGCTGCGGCGACAACAGGCAGTAGCGCGAGCCGTCCTCGACAAAACCCAGCGGCGCGGCCAGCACGCCGCTGTCCAGATCGTCGCGCACCAGATGCCATGGGCCGATGGCCACGCCCAGTCCCGCCACGGCAGCCTGCAAGCTGAAATAAAAGTGATCGAAAGTCTGCGCCGGCCCATCCGGTACGGGCTGGCTCGCGGCCTCCGCCCACTCCCGCCAGGCCCCCGACCGAGTACGCGTATGCAAACGCGGTGCGCCGGGCTTGAGCGCACTACCCGCCCTGGTCGCGGAGAACCAGTCGGCGGCCTTGTCGGGACGGCAGACCGGGCCCACCTTCTCCGCGAACAAGGGTTCCACATGGCAGCCCTCGGGCCAGGGGAAATCGTCGCGGCGGATGGCCAGGTCCATACCGCTGGCAAAGGAAAACGGGCCGCCACCGGCGACCAAATGCAGGTCGAATCCCGGATGCCGGCCCTGAAAGTCCGGCCAGCGTGGAATCAGCCAGCGCATCAGCAACGTCGGCTCGCACGACAACACCCAGCGCCGCCCCTGGCGGGCGCTGGCACGCAGCTCAGCGACGGCCTGACGCATCAGCCCCATGCCATTGCCGACGGCCCGCGCCAACGTGCGGCCGGCATCAGTCAGGAACACGCGCCGGCTGCGCCGCTCGAACAGCGCCACCCCCAACTCGTCTTCCAGCAGGCGCACGGCGCGGCTGACCGCGCCGTGGGTCAGATGCAACTCGACCGCCGCCCGGCTGAAATTCTCCAGCCGGGCGGCGGCCTCAAAGCAGCGCAGAGCCAGCAGTGAAGGCAGGCGCTCATCATCCGATGGTGAACTAGACTCACAGATTACGTCAGAAAACATCGTTATTCATCGAGGAAGATTGACATTAACATCTTCCAAATTCGTTGATTTTTGACAGGATACGCCATGACAGAACTAATAGCTGTAATCACCATTACTTTACTGGCCGTTATCAGCCCTGGCCCGGATTTCGCGATGGTTACCCGCAACAGCCTGATGCTGTCACGCCGTGCCGGCGTACTGACGGCCTTGGGCATTGGCCTGGGCGTACTGGTCCACGTCACCTATACGCTGGTGGGCATGGGCCTGCTGATCCAGCAATCGCTCTGGCTATTCAACAGCATCAAGCTAGTCGGCGCTGTCTATCTGGTCTATCTCGGTGTGAAGATGCTGCGGTCCAAGCCCGCCGGTACGCTGGCCGACAGCGCCGTGGCGCCACTGTCGGATGCGGCAGCCTTGCGCATCGGCCTCCTGACCAATGCGCTGAACCCGAAAACGACGGTGTTCATCGTCAGCCTGTTCATGCAGGTGGTGAGGCCCGACACGCCGTTGGCAATGCAGATCGGCTATGGCGCTTTTATTTCGGTGGCGCACATGGCTTGGTTCAGCCTGGTGGCCGTGTGCTTCTCGACTGGCGCCGTGCGTGACCGGCTGCTGGCCGTGCGCCATTGGATCGACCGCGCCTTTGGCGGCTTGCTGGTCGGCTTCGGCGTCTTGCTGGCGGTGGCGCGGGGATCGCACTGAAGACCGGCGCGCGGCAGCATGGTCTTCCTGAGAAATCCAAAGATATTTGAACCGTCCGGCTTTACGGGACCAGTTCAGTTACGGGCTCGGGGCCTGGGACCAGGCACAACGCTCATACAGTCAACTGCCGCATATGCTTGCTCACCGCCTCCAGCACGATCGGATCGACTCCCTGCCCCTGCGTCTGCTCGATATGCTCAAGAAATGCCTTGCGCATGCGCGGCTCCCAGAAGCGCTTCAGGTGCGTCGCCAGATCCGCCACTGCCTGTTCATGGTCTGGCATGGTGGAAAAAAAGGCGCCGATCTGGTTGGCCATCTTGACCAGGTGCTCTGTGTTCATGTCTGTCTCCTGCTGTCCTTGTCGTCCCTGAAAACCTCGCGGCTCAGCGCATGCGGTGCGGCCTTGCGTACACCACATGCCCCTGCTTGCGCACAAAGCCTAGCAGCGTGACATCGGTTTCCTCCGCCAGCCTGATCGCCAGCGCGGTGGGCGCCGAGATGGCCGCGATGAAGCCGATGCCCACCGTCGCCGCTTTCTGCACCATTTCATAGCTGGCACGGCTGGTGATGATGAGCGCGCCCCTGGCGAAGTCCGTCCGCGCTTCGGCCAGCGCGCCGATCAGCTTGTCCAGGGCATTGTGGCGGCCCACGTCCTCGCGCACCAGCACAATCTTCCCCTCCTCATCCAGCCAGGCGGCGGCATGGGTGGCGCCGGTGAGCTGCTGCAGGCGCTGGCCGCCCTGCATCTGTTCCAGCGCGGCATGGATCTGCGCGATCGTGAAGCGCGCCCCGTCATGCGCCACCGCCTTGGGATGGCGCACCGCCTGCTCCAGCGTCTCGGCCCCGCACAGGCCGCAGCCGGTGCGGCCGGTCAGGTTGCGGCGCTTTTCCTTCAATGCCACGAAGCGTTCGGTGGCGATGCGCATCTGCACCTGCACGCCTTCGCAGCCCGGCACGATCTCGCACTCGTACAGTTCGCCGGGAGCGGCCAGGATGCCTTCGGTCAGCGAAAAGCCGAGCGCGAAATCTTCCAGGTCGGCCGGCGTGGCCATCATCACGGCGTGCGAGATGCCGTTGTATTCCAGCGCAATCGGCACTTCCTCTGCCACCACGTCGTCCACGGCCTCGCGCTTGCCGTCGCGCCAACGCTCGACCGTCACGCGGGCGGAAGTCGCGTATTCGCCGGTGGCTTCATCGACGTTGGGGGATGGAGGGATGCGTATGTTCATGCTTTCCTGCGATTCTGTTCAGTAGCCCGTCATCCCGGCGAAGGCCGGGATCCAGTGGCGTTCGTTATGCATCGGCCACCGTTGAACGACACTGGATCCTGACTTTCGTCAGGACGACGGGGTTGGTTCATTTGGTCACCAATGGTTCTGCGCCGGCAGCCTCTCCCTTCAGCAACCCAAGCTGCTCGCGGTGGAAGCGCCGGTAATGCTGCTGCCACTCCGACGGCTGCGCCACCGGCTGCACCTGCACCGCCGTCACCTTGTATTCGGGGCAGTTGGTGGCCCAGTCCGAATTGTCGGTGGTGATCACGTTGGCGCCCGACTCCGGGAAGTGGAACGTGGTGTAGACCACGCCCGGCTGCACCTTCTCGGTCACCGTCGCGCGCAGCACGGTCTGGCCGGCGCGCGATTCGATGCCGACCCAGTCGCCCTCGCGGATGCCGCGATCCTCGGCATCGTGCGGATGGATTTCCAGCACGTCTTCGCTGTGCCACCGCGAGTTCTCGGTGCGGCGCGTCTGGGCGCCGACGTTGTACTGCGACAGGATGCGGCCGGTGGTCAGGATCAGCGGATAGCGCTGCGTCACCTTCTCGTCGGTGGCGAAGTATTGCGTGTTGAGGAACTTGCCCTTGCCGCGCACGAAGCTGCCGATGTGCATGATGGGCGTGCCTTCCGGCGCGGCATCATTGCACGGCCACTGGATGCTGCCCAGCTGGTCCAGCTTGGCGTAGCTGACGCCATGGAACGTCGGCGTCAGCGCGGCGATTTCATCCATGATTTCCGAAGGATGATTGTAGGGCATCGGATAGCCGAGCGCTTCGGCCAGCGCCACCGTCACCTCCCAGTCGGACTTGCCGGCCTTGGGCGGCATCACCTTGCGCACGCGCGAGATGCGGCGCTCGGCGTTGGTGAAGGTGCCGTCCTTTTCCAGGAAGGAGGAACCGGGCAGGAACACGTGCGCGTACTTGGCGGTTTCGTTCAGGAACAGGTCCTGCACCACGATGCATTCCATCGATTCCAGCGCGGCGATCACGTGCTGGGTGTTCGGGTCGGACTGCACGATATCCTCTCCTTCGCAGTACAGGCCCTTGAAGCTGCCGTCCAGCGCGGCCTCGAACATGTTGGGAATGCGCAGGCCCGGTTCCGGGTTCAGCGCCACGCCCCAGGCCTGCTCGAACTGGCCGCGCACGGTGGAATCCGAAATATGGCGGTAGCCCGGCAGCTCGTGCGGGAAGGAACCCATGTCGCACGAACCCTGCACGTTGTTCTGGCCGCGCAGCGGGTTCACGCCCACGCCTTCGCGGCCGACGTTGCCGGTGCACATGGCCAGGTTGGCGATGCCGATCACGGTGGTCGAACCCTGCGCATGCTCGGTCACGCCCAGGCCGTAGTAGATCGCCGCGTTGCCGCCGGTGGCGAACAGGCGCGCGGCGCCGCGGATGGTCTCGGCCGGCACGCCGGTGACCTCGGCCATGGCTTCGGGCGAATTGTCCGGGCGCAGCACGAAGGCCTTCCAGTCCTCATAGGACTTCACATCGCAGCGTTCCTGGATGTAGTCCTCCCGCTGCAGCCCTTCGGACAGGATGACGTGCGCCAGCGCGGTGATGATGGCGACGTTGGTGCCGGGGCGCAGCTTGAGGTGGTAGTCGGCCTGCACGTGCGGCGACTTCACCATCTCGGTGGTGCGCGGGTCGATCACGATCAGCTTGGCGCCCTGGCGCAGGCGGCGCTTGATCTGCGAGGCGAATACCGGGTGGGCGGAGGCCGGATTGGCGCCCATGATCAGGATCACATCCGACTTCATCACCGAGTCGAAGGTCTGGGTGCCGGCCGACTCGCCCAGCGTCTGCTTCAGGCCGTAGCCGGTCGGCGAGTGGCATACGCGCGCGCAGGTGTCGACGTTGTTGTTGCCGAAGGCGGCGCGCACCAGTTTCTGCACCAGGTAGGTTTCCTCGTTGGTACAGCGCGAGGAAGTGATGCCGCCGATGGAATCCTTGCCGTGCTTGGCCTGGATGCGGCGGAATTCGCTGGCGGCATAAGCTAGCGCCTCTTCCCACGACACTTCGCGCCACGGGTCGTGGATGCTCTTGCGGATCATCGGATGGAGGATGCGGTCCTTGTGCGTCGCATAACCCCAGGCGAAGCGCCCTTTCACGCAGGAGTGGCCATGGTTGGCCTGGCCGTCCTTGTACGGCACCATGCGTACCACTTCATTGCCCTTCATCTCGGCCTTGAACGAGCAACCCACGCCGCAATAGGCGCAGGTGGTGACCGTGCTGTGTTCGGCCTGGCCCAGCATGATCACGCTCTTCTCGGTCAGCGTCGCGGTCGGGCAGGCTTCCACGCAGGCGCCGCAGGAGACGCATTCGGACTCCATGAAGCTGTCCATCTGCCCGGCCGACACGCGCGAGGCGAAGCCGCGGCCGTCGATGGTCAACGCGAAGGTACCTTGCGTCTCTTCGCAGGCGCGTACGCAACGGTTGCAGACAATGCACTTGGACGGATCGTAGGTGAAGTAGGGATTGGACTCGTCCTTCTTCATCTGCAGGTGGTTCTCGCCCTCGTAGCCGTAGCGCACTTCGCGCAGGCCGACCGCGCCGGCCATGTCCTGCAGTTCGCAATTGCCATTGGTGGGGCAGGTCAGGCAGTCCAGCGGGTGGTCGGAGATGTAGAGCTCCATCACGCCGCGCCGGATCTCGGCCAGCTTGGGCGTCTGTGTCTGCACCTTCATCCCGCTTTCGCAGGGCGTGGTGCAGGAAGCCGGATAGCCCTTCATCTTGCGGCCGTCCTTTTCGATCTCCACCAGGCACAGGCGGCAGGAGCCGAACGGCTCCAGGCTGTCGGTGGCGCACAGCTTGGGCACGTTGACGCCCGCTTCGACCGCCGCGCGCATGACCGAGGTGCCGGCCGGCACGGTGATGGCGACGCCATCGATCTCCAGCGTGACTGCCTGTTCCGAGGCACGCGCCGGCGTGCCGTAATCCGTTTCATTGAGCTGGTTCATGGTGCAACTCCTTACGTATTCTTACGTATTCGATACAGAGGTCAGGCCGCCTTCTCGCTGGGCGTGCCGAAGTCTTCCGGGAAATGGTTCAGCGCCGACAGCACCGGGAACGGCGTCATGCCGCCCATGGCGCACAGCGAGCCGTTGACCATGGTGTCGCACAGGCTGCGCAGCAGATGCACCTGCTGCGGGCGATCCTGGTTGGCGACGATCTTGTCGATCACTTCCACGCCGCGGGTGGAACCGATGCGGCACGGCGTGCACTTGCCGCAGGATTCGATCGCGCAGAACTCCATCGCGTAGCGCGCCTGTTGCGCCATATCCACCGTATCGTCGAACGCCACCAGTCCGCCGTGGCCGATCATGGCGCCGATGGCGGCGAAGGCTTCGTAGTCCAGCGGGGTGTCGAACTGGCTGGGCGGCATGTAGGCTCCCAGCGGGCCGCCCATCTGCACCGCGCGGATCGGCCGGCCGCTTTCGCTGCCGCCGCCAAAGTCTTCCAGCAACTGGCGCAGGGTCAGGCCGAAGGCTTTCTCCACCAGTCCGCCGCGCTTGATGTTGCCGGCCAGTTGGAACGGCAGCGTGCCCGTCGAACGGCCGACGCCGTAGTTCTTGTAGAAGTCGGCGCCACGCGCCAGGATGACGGGCACCGAGGCCAGCGAGATCAGGTTGTTGATTACCGTCGGCTTGCCGAACAAACCCTCCAGCGCTGGCAGCGGCGGCTTGGCGCGCACCACGCCGCGCTTGCCTTCGATGCTCTCCAGCATGGCGGTTTCCTCTCCGCAGATGTAGGCGCCGGCGCCCTTGCGCACTTGCAGCCGGAAGGCATGGCCGGAGCCGAGGATGTCGTCGCCCAGATAACCGTTCTCCGTGGCGATGGCAATGGCTTCGTTCAACGCGGAGATGGCGTGCGGATACTCCGAACGCACATAGATATAGCCCTCGGTGGCGCCGACGGCGACGGCGGCGATCGTCATGCCTTCGATCAGCATGAAGGGGTCGTCTTCCATCACCATGCGGTCGGAGAAGGTGCCGGAGTCGCCTTCATCGGCATTGCACACCACATACTTCTGCGATGCCTTGACGCCCGCCACGGTCTGCCATTTGATGCCGGTCGGGAACGCCGCACCGCCGCGCCCGCGCAGGCCGGAATCGAGCACCTGCCGCACCACGGCTTCAGGCGTCATCGCCAGCGCCTTCTTCAGGCCGGCATAGCCTTCATGGGCGAGATAGTCGTCCAGCGACAGCGGATCGGTCACGCCCACGCGGGCAAAGGTCAGGCGCTCCTGGTTCTTCAGGTAGGGGATTTCCTCGGTCAGTCCCTGCTTCAGGGGATGTTCGCCGCCGCCCAGGAAGCCGGCATCAAACAAACCCGGCACATCGCCCGTGTCGACCGGGCCGTAAGCCACGCGGCCCGCTCCGGTCGACACTTCCACCAGCGGCTCCAACCAGAACATGCCGCGCGAACCGTTGCGCACGATCTTCACGTTGGCGCCGCGCTTGGCGGCCTCAGTAGCGATGGCGGCGGCTACGTCGTCGGCCCCCAGCGCCAGCGCGGTGGAATCGCGCGGGACGTAGACGGTCACAATATCGGTCGTCGTCATCATGCACCTCGCTTAGCCTGTACCAGGCGCTGGAATTTGTCGGCGCCCACGCGCGCGTACAGCTCGTCGTCGATCATGACGTTAGGGCCGCAGGCGCACTGGCCCAGGCAGTAGACGGGTTCGAGCGTGAACTGGCCGTCAGCGCTGGTTTCGTGGAAGCCGCAGCCCAGCAGATTCTGGGCATGCTCGGCCAGCGCCTGTGCGCCGCGCGCCTGGCAGGCTTCAGCGCGGCATACCTGCACCACGTGCTTGCCCGGCGGCTGCTGGCGGAAGAAGTGATAGAAGGAAATCACGCCATGCACCTCGGCGCGCGAAACGTTGAGCTCGCCGGCGATCATCGGCACCGCATCCGCCGGGATGTAGCCGATTTTCTCCTGGATGCCGTGCAGGATGGGCAGCATGGCGCCGGCCATCCCCTTGCGTTCATCGATGATGCCGCGCACCGCGGCCGTATCGAAGTCTTGTTGCCTGTTCATTGAAGTCTCCTGCCTCGCTGTGAAACGCCGCTGTTCATTGCGAATCTTGTTGCCGGCGTTTAGGGTCACGCTGAATAAGTCTCCGCGATGTGCCGTCCCTGGTTTGGGATGGGATGCAAGGCGCAAACCACAGCCGGGCTGGTAGCCCGGCGAGGATTTGCAACGCGGCAGACCGCCCAAACCGGGGGCGACACGCGCGGAGACTTATTCAGCGTGACCCTAGTATCAAATGAAACTGGGTATGGCATGCATACAGAACGGCTGCGCCGTTGTTGCCCGCTCTTGTTATTGATAGTCGCTGACACAACCCCCCTGCGGATCGCTTCCCCTTGCGGGTTGTGTCAGCGGCTTTCGCCGCTGGCCGGCGCCCTTGCGGGCGCCGGCGATATTGCCTTGCTTGCTTCGCCGATCAGCGAATCAACGGAACAGCACCGCCGATTTCTGCAGCACCAGGGTGATGCCCCAGATCAGCGGAATGCCCACTGCAGCCCACGCCAGGCCGATCACCAGCGGGTTGCCGCCGGAACCGATCTTGGACATGTCCGCCGAAGAGGCGGTGGCAGCCGCTTCGGCAGCCGACTTCTCGTGCGCCAGCTTCTTTTCATGCGCCAGTTCTTCCGGCGTCATGAAGTGCTTGGCGGCGACCGGACGGATCAGCAGGTTGCAGATCAGGCCCAGCACCAGCATGCCGGCCAGGATGTACATCGTGGTGTTGTAGACCTGGTCCTTCGGCATGCCCAGCGACAACTGGTATTCGCGCATGTAGTTCACCACCACCGGGCCCAGGATGCCGGCGGTCGCCCACGCGGTCAGCAGGCGGCCGTGGATGGCGCCCACCATCTGGGTGCCGAACAAGTCGGCCAGGTAAGCGGGAACGGTGGCGAAACCGCCGCCATACATCGACAGGATGACGCAGACCGCGCCGACGAACAGGGCGATGCTATGGCCCTTGGCCGACCACGGCAGGCTGACATACAGCACGAAGCCCAGCACGAAGAAGATCGCGTAGGTCATCTTGCGGCCGAAGAAGTCGGAACACGATGCCCAGGCGAAACGGCCGCCGATGTTGAACAAGCTGATCAGGCCGGTGAAGCCGGCCGCCAGCGCGGCGATCGCGGTCTTCTGTTCAGCCGACAGGTCGTTGAAGCCGATGTCCAGGCCCAGCAGGTGGCCGCCGAACACTTCCTGCAGCATCGGCGAAGCGATGCCGATCACGCCGATGCCGGCCGACACGTTCAGGCACAGCACCAGCCACACCAGCCAGAACTGGGGAATGCCCCAGACCTTGGAGACGTGCACGTGGTTCTGGGTGACCATGGCGCTGCTGGTGTTGGCTGCGGGCGGCGTCCAGCCGGCCGGCTTCCAGCCCGAAGGCGGCACGCGGTAGCCGAAGGCGCCGGCCATCATGAACACGAAGTAGATCGCGGCCATGGCGACGAAGGTTTCCCACACGCCGACCGAGGTCGGGGTGGCGAACTTCTTCATCAGCGCGTCGGCCAGCGGCGTGCCGACCAGCGCGCCGCCGCCGAAGCCCATGATGGCCATGCCGGTCGCCATGCCGCGGCGGTCCGGGAACCACTTGATCAGGGTCGACACCGGCGAGATGTAGCCCAGGCCCAGGCCGACGCCGCCGATGACGCCGGAACCGACCCACATCAGCCACAGCTGGTGGGTCTTGACGCCAACCGCCGAGATCAGCAGGCCGCCGCACCAGCACAAGGCTGCCACGACGCCGGCCTTGCGCGGGCCGGCGTGTTCCAGCCAGCCGCCCCAGATCGCGGCGGAAATGCCGAGCAGGACGAAGAACATGGTGTACATCCAGCCCAGCATGGAGATTTTCCAGTCACAGGCGGATGAGAAGATTTGCGCGAAGAAGCCGACATCAGCGCCGCAGGCGATCGGCGCGGTAACGCCCAACGCCTTCGACAGCGGCAACCAGAACACGGAAAAGCCGTAGGCCATGCCGATACAAAGGTGGATTGCAAGTGCAGCCGGCGGCACCAACCAACGGTTGAAGCCCGGCTTGGCGACCGTATGTTCCTTGTTCAGGAAATCGAAAGCCATTATTCCTCCGAATAATTATATTGTTGTGGATCGAGAGGGAAATCGTTGCAAAGCCGGTAGGATCGGCGCGCCAATCCATCTTTGCAATGACGTTCCCTGTTTATTTATATATGTACAACACTACATATATTTTTTATCATTTATGTAGGCTGCCCGGAAATTATCCCTTAAAAACAAGCGGGTCAATATGCTATATTTTTCATAAATGTATAAAGTCCGGATCAAGCCGCACTGGGAGATCGCCTACGACAACGAGGCGCCGCTCGACACGGCCAACCTGTTGACCCTGCTGGCCGCAATCCAGCAGAGCGGCTCGATCGCGCAGGCGGCCCAGCAGATCCGCTATTCGTACCGGCATGCCTGGGGCTTGCTGCGCGACGCCGAACGCATCTTCGGCAACCACCTGATCGACAGCGGCCGCGGACGCGGCACCACCCTCACCCCGTTCGCCGACAAACTACTGTGGGCCGACCGCATGGTGACGGCGCGCCTGTCGCCCACGCTCGACAGCCTGGCGTCGGAACTGGAAGTGGAACTAGGCAAGACGGTGGAAGGCAAATCGGAGACGGTGCGCCTGAACGCCAGCCACGGTTTCGCGGTGGCCGCCTTGCTGGGCAAGTTCAATGAAGCGCGCCTGCCGGTGGAAGTGCGCTACCGCCACAGCACCGATGCCGTGGCCGCGCTGTCGCGCCAGGAATGCGACCTGGCCGGCTTCCATGTGCCGCTGGGCGAATTCGAACGCCCGGCCATCGCCACCTATGCCAAATGGCTCAACAAGCGCAGCGACTGCCTGATCCACCTGGCGGTGCGCAACCAGGGCTTGTTCGTGGAACAGGGCAATCCCAAGAATGTGAAATCGCTGGCCGACCTCACCCGCGGCGACCTGCGCTTCGTCAACCGCGAGGCGGGTTCAGGCACACGCATGCTGCTGGAGCTGATGCTCTCGGGCAGCGGCATCAACCATAAAAATATCAACGGTTTCGAGAACACCGAATTCACGCATTCGGCGGTGGCGGCCTTCATCGCCAGCGGCATGGCCGACGTCGGTTTCGGCGTGCAGACCGCGTCCCAGCGTTTCGGGCTGGAATTCATCCCGCTGGTGCGCGAGCGCTATTTCTTCGCGCTGCCGGCGGCATCGCTGCACGACCCGCTGATCCGCGCCGTGATCGACATCCTGCAATCGGAATCCTTCCGCGCCGCGGTCAACAACCTGGCCGGCTACGACGCCACCGACACCGGCAAGATCCAGACCTTGAAGGAAGCCTTCGGCTGAACGCCCGGCAGTCCGTCAGAGCGTGAGCGCCGGCGCATTCACATCCAGGTTCTTCTGCAGGAAACGCACGCACTCGCGCACCTTGGCCGAATTCTTCAACTGCAACGGATACACCGCGCACAGGTCGGCCTCCTGGTAGTACTGCGGCAAGACGCGCACCAGCCGGCCGCGTTTCAGGCTCCCGGCCACGTCCCAGATCGAGCGCAGGATGATGCCGTGGCCGTCCACCGCCCACTGGTGGATGATCTCGCCATGGTTGGAAGCCAGCCCGCCCGACACCTTGACCGTTTCCGCCCCCTTGGGACCTGTCATGCGCCAGATGCCGAACGCCTGGTTGCGCTCGCGGATCACCAGGCACCGGTGCTGGCGCAACGCGGCCAGGTCGGCCGGCATGCCATGGCGCTTGAGGTAGTCGGGGCTGGCGCACAGCACGCGCTGGCTGGGCATGAGGCGCTTGGAAAACAGGTGCGGCTCATGCCCCGGTCCGACGCGGATGTCGAGATCGAAACCTTCGTTGACCAGGTCGATCTGGCGGTCCACCAGCTCCAGCTGGATCTTCAGCTCCGGATGCAGCGCCGCGAATTGCGACAGCACGGGCGAGACATACTTGCGGCCCAGGCCGAAGCTGGTGCTGATCTTCAGCAGCCCGCGCGGCACCTGCTTGGCGCTGCTCACCGTCTCCATCATCTGCTCGACGTCGTCGAGTATCCTGCGCGCCCAGTCGTGGACGTTGCCGCCCTCCTCCGTCATCACCACGCTACGCGTGGTGCGGTGGAACAGGCGCACGCCCAATGCCTGCTCCAGCAAGGCGATGCGCTTGCTGATGTAGGCCGGCGACGCACCGACTTCCTTGGCCGATTCGGCAAAGCTGCTGCGGCGCGCCACCACGCAAAACAGGCGCAGGTCTTCCAACAGAGGGGAATTGTTCACTGTTCGTAGCGGATTGGTTCAACGATGTGTGGATTATAGCCAGCTATCCGCTTGCCACCTGTTTGTCATTCCCCGCCTTGCAGGCGGCGCCGTATCACGTCGAACTCCGGCGTGGCCCTGCGCACGACCGGATCGGGCAAGCCCTTTTCCATCGCATCCCAATAAGTCCACGGCACCTTGCCCTTGCCCAGCTCGTAGTCCATCGCATCCCAGTTGTCTTCGCGGAACGCGTAGAAAGCCCAGTGCACGCCGGCCCGCTGCAGCACCGCCAGGACATCGTCGAGATACCGCTCGCAGCTGTCGAGCGTGCGGATGCAACCGAACTCGCCGGCCACCATGCGCGACATCGGAATGCCGTGGGCGCGCGCCCAGGCCAGCGGCTGGTCGAGGTAGGCGGCGACGCGCTGCCCGTCCCAGTATTGCGCCGCGCCGCCGAAACGGCTGTCGCCGGGATAGCGCAGCGGCGGCTTGCGGCGCAAGTTCGGCCCGCTGGTGGTCGCATAGGGCTCATACATATGGAAGCTGTACAGCGTGCGCGTATCGGCCAGCGGCCCCGGCCAATAGGCGAAGGCATCCGCCGCCGCATACCATCCCGCGTCGACCATGATGGGCGTGTCCGGGTCGACTTCGCGGATGGCGCGGATGAGTTCGGCATAAAACGCCGGCAAGTCGCGGCTGCCGCCCTTCTTGTCCGCATACCATTGCAACATGCGCCCGGGCGCCGCATGCTCCGGCAAGCCGCCCATCTTTTCGGGCGCCGGTTCGTTGATCAGGTTGTAGGCGGCGATGCCCGGCTGCCCGCGCAGCGCCCGCGCCAGGTCGCGCCAGAAACGCGCGGCCTCGCGCCAGTGCCGGCGATCCTGCCAAAGGCAGTCGTCGAACTTGCCGCCATTGTTCTGCGACCAGCGCGCATACGGCAGCGACAGCGGCGCGATCACCGCTTTCAGGCCCGCCTTGTCTATGCGGCCCAGCACTTCCTTGAGCGTGGCCAGGTCGCGTTCGGCCACGCCCTGGTAGCGGTCGGCATCGCCCATCAGGAAATCCCGCTCCTGTGCCTTCCATTTATCGTAGGAAAGCCGCACCCAATCGGCGCCATGCGCACGCAGGGCATCGAAGTAGGCCTGGTCCGGCGGCAATCGGTTGAAGCTGTTGGCCCCGTGCCGGGGGCGCTCCCAAAATTGCATCGGATCGGCGACGATAGTCGCGGTAGCCGTGCTCGACAGAATTAGAAGAAAAAGGAAGAAACTCAGTTTTCGAATCGAATGGTGCAGTGTCATCATAGTCGGCGCGCCAGGTCGGGAAAACGCCATTGGACAGTACGGGAACAACATCCGTGCTTTACAGGGCAACGTATTTATTCGAGAAATCGATCTTTCTGAGCATGCCCGGATGGCATGAAACCATATAAAAATGACAAGCCCCGCGGCGAGGAGAAATCGCCCGGCCATTCCTCAGCGGGGCGAAATGTGGCAGGCTTGCACTATCGCAATTTTTTCGGAGTTTCCAGCATGACCACGACAGATGACGGGACTGTTCCGCAGGAAGTCCCGCATATCCAGCGCATCGAAGTCAACCAGCTCCAATGCCTGCGCATCCAGACCGCCAGGGCCGAGCTGCTGGTGGCCGAGCAAGGCGCGCAAGTACTGCGCTACCAGGTGCATGGCCAGGAGCCGGTAGTCTGGATGAGCGAAGAAGCCGCCTTCGAAGCCGGCAATTCGGTGCGCGGCGGCATCCCCGTCTGCTGGCCGTGGTTCGGCGACCTGATGCGCAACCCGCCGCAGGTGCAGGCGCTGCATGCCGGCGGCCGCTTGCCGGCGCACGGTCTGGTGCGCGGCATCGAGTGGTCGCTGAAGGAAAGCGCCATCGAGGGCGACAGCGTGCGCCTGGTGCTGGCGATCCCGCCCGTCCAGGATTCGCCCGGCCTGCGCCACCTGCCCGCCGGGCTGGAGCTGCGCCTGGAAATCCTGCTGGACGACCGTCTTCACCTGAACCTGACCACCCGCAACGGCAGCGAGCAGCACATCGCCCTGACCCAGGCGCTGCACACCTACTTCGCCGTAAGCAGCATCCATGAGGTGGCGGTGGAAGGTCTGGAAGGACGGCGCTACATCGAAACGCTGGAAGGCTGGGCTGAACGCGAACAGAAGCGCGAACTGGTGGTCAGCGGCGAAACCGACCGCATCTACCTCGACCTGCCGCCCCAGCTGGCGATCCGCGACGACGGCTGGAAGCGCCGCATCCGCATCGAAGCCAGCGGCTCGACCTCGGCCGTAGTGTGGAACCCGTGGGCGAGCAAGGCGCGCCGCCTCTCCCAATTCGCCGACGACGCCTGGCAGCGCATGCTGTGCATCGAAACCGCCAACGTGATGGAAGACCTGGTCGAACTGGCGCCCGGAGAAGAACACACGATGGGCGTCGCCATGTGGGCTGAGTAAGCCGCAGCCGCTCCCGAGCGCATGCATCCCCTGCAAGCCCGGCCCTGCGCCGGGCTTTTTCTTGCCCGCATTGGATGCGCCAATTATTTACATATCGTGTTTTATGGAATAACCGATCCGTGCATGATCGCCGCGCGAATACGTTTATGATTTCCGGTCAGACGGCTTGCCCCATGGGCGCCGCATCATCCAGGAGAACAGCATGGCAAGAAAACATAAAGTCGCGGTCATCGCCGGCGACGGCATCGGACAGGAAGTCATCCCGGAAGGCTTGCGCGCGGTCGAGGCCGCCAGCAAGAAGTTCGGCATCGAGATCGAATTCACTCACTTCGACTGGGCCCACTGCGGCTACTACGAAAAGCACGGCAAGATGATGCCGGACGACTGGTTCGACCAGTTGAAGGGCTTCGAAGCGATCTTCTTCGGCGCGGTCGGCTGGCCGGCCACGGTGCCCGACCACGTTTCGCTGTGGGGTTCGCTGCTGAAGTTCCGCCGCGAGTTCGACCTGTACGTCAACCTGCGCCCGGTGCGCCTGATGCCCGGCGTGCCCTGCCCGCTGGCCAACCGCAAGCCCGGCGACATCGATTTCTACGTGGTGCGCGAAAACACCGAAGGCGAGTACTCTTCCATCGGCGGCCGCATGTATGAGGGCACTGAGCGCGAGACCGTGATCCAGGAATCGGTCTTCACCCGCAAGGGCACCGACCGCATCCTCAAGTTCGCCTTCGACCTGGCGCAAAGCCGCCCGAAAAAGCACCTGACCTCGGCCACCAAGTCCAACGGCATCGCCATCACCATGCCCTACTGGGACGAGCGCGTGGAAGCCATGGGCCAGCAGTACCCCGACATCAGGCGCGACAAGTACCACATCGACATCCTGACCGCCCACTTCGTACTGAACCCGGACCGCTTCGACGTGGTGGTGGCCTCGAACCTGTTCGGCGACATCCTCTCCGACCTCGGTCCCGCCTGTGCCGGCACCATCGGCATCGCGCCCTCGGCCAACATCAACCCGTCGCGCGAACTGCCGTCGCTGTTCGAACCGGTGCACGGCTCGGCACCGGACATCTTCGGCAAGAACATCGCCAACCCGATCGCCACCATCTGGTCGGGCGCGATGATGCTGGACTTCCTCGGCAATGGCGACGCCAAGTACCGGCAGGCGCACGACGCCATCCTGGCCGCCGTCGAGCACGTGCTCCAGGAAGGCCCCAAGACCCCGGACCTCGGCGGCAAAGGCGACACCACCTCGGTCGGCAAAGCCATCGCGGCAGCGATCTGATCCTGGCCAGGCAGGCTCCCGGCGGCTTCGCGGCCGCCGGCCCTGGCGCCACCGGCCGCCACCACCGTTTTCACACCCCTCCGTGCCACGGAGCAGCAGCACGCAGTCCCCGCGGCGGCGCCATGCCGCCCTTCACTATTAAAAATGACGAGGAGACACAATGAAAACCTGGAAGACCCTGGGCCTGCTTGCCCTGTTCGCACAACTGGCGGCCGGCGCGCCGGCGCATGCCCAGCAGCCGCCGATCGTCATCAAGTTCAGCCACGTGGTCGCGGCCAATACCTCCAAGGGCAAGGCCGCCGAATACTTCAAGAAGATCGTCGAGGAACGCACCCAGGGCCGGGTCAAGGTGGAGGTCTACCCGAACAGCCAGTTGTACAAGGACAAGGAAGAGCTGGAGGCGCTGCAAATGGGGTCGGTGCAGATGCTGGCGCCGACCTTCGGCAAGTTCGGCCCGATCGGCGTGCGCGAATTCGAGGTGTTCGACCTGCCCTACCTGTTCGACAACATGGAGCAGGCGCAAAAAATCACGCAAGGGCCGATCGGCCAGCAACTGCTCAAGAAACTCGACGCCAAGGGCATCGTCGGTTTAACCATGCTCGACAGCGGTTTCCTCGACTGGACTTCCAACAAGCCCATCGTCAAGCCCAATGACATCAAGGGCATGAAGATCCGCATCCAGTCTTCCAAGGTGATCGACGCCCGCACCCGCGCGGTCGGCGCACTGCCGCAGGTGATGGCGTTCTCCGAGCTTTACCAGGGCTTGCAGACCGGCGTGGTGGACGGCCAGGAAAACCCGCCTTCGATCGTCAGCACCTCCAAGCTGTTCGAGGTGCAGAAATACCTGACCCTGTCCGAACACGGCTACCACGGCTACGTGCTGGTGGCCAACAAGCGCTTCTGGGACGGACTGCCGGCCGAGATCAAGCCGCTCATGAACCAGGCCGTCAAGGATACGGCCAACTACTTCAACAGCAATTCGAAAAAGGAAAACGACGACGCCCTGGAAGACATCCGCAAGACCGGCAAGACGCAGATCCTGACCATGACCGCGCAGGACAAGGACGAATGGCGCAAAGCGCAGGCCCCGGTCTACCACGACATGGAAAAGCGCGTGGGCAAGCCGCTGATGGAAGACATCATCAAGACCATCGGCCGCGATCCCGCCGTGCTGAAGTAAGGGTATCGTCCCGAGCGCCGCCGGGTTTTGTCCAGGCCCCGGCGGCGTTTGCCGCATGACCGCCTGCGCGCGCCATGTTAGGATGGACGCCATTCGAATTCTCCCGATCACCGGACTGGACATGTCACTCAGGCTGCAGCGCAATTGGAACCGGCTCCTGGCGGAAACGCTTTTCTGGAGCGTCACGCTGGCGCTGCTGCTGGAAGACGACGTGGCCATGCTGGCTGTCATGCTCAGTTGATCGCCGCGCCTCCTCGCCCTATGGACGTACCGTTTTTCCCCTCATCCATCCTGCATACATCGGCCAGCCTGGCCATCGCAGCGGCCCTGGCCTGCGCGGCGCTGCCGGCCCATGCCGAATGGTCCCCGCTGGGCGACAACAACATCGGCAGCTTCTTCGTCGACAAGAGCAGCATCGTCGTCACCCGCGGCATCCGCCAGGCGCAGATCCTGCTGAACTGGAGCCGTCCCCAACTGCTGATGGGACAGGGCAGCAAGACCTACTACGCGTCGGAAATCTCGACCGCCTACTTCGACTGCGGCAACTACCAGCTGGGCTTCGGCAGCCGCAAAATGTATGCGCAACCGGACGGCAAGGGAGCCTTGCTGCTGGCCCCGCAACTGGCCTATGCCGACGTCAAGCTGCAAGACCCGATCCCCGGCTCCACCGGCGAACGCGCCATCGAGGCCGTCTGCGGCAAATAAGGGCCGGGCATGGGGCTTGCCCATGAATCCAAAATCCGTCATAATCCCGTGCTTGCGTTGCCGGGATGGCGGAATAGGTAGACGCACGGGACTCAAAATCCCGCGCCGCAAGGCGTGCCGGTTCGATTCCGGCTCCCGGCACCAAGGATTCAAGCGCGATGGGCGCAAACGTCTCGCGCCGACAACAAAAATCAGGTAGGTACGATTAATCTCGTTCCTACCTTTTTTTTGGCCCGGATTTCCGCGTAAATTCGTGTCTATTCAGGTGTTTTGTCGTACCATTCCCGCTTATAAAATTTAACTTTTCGCCACCGGATTCGGCCTGCAACATTAACAAAAAAGCAGGCTGGGGGTTCTTGCCACAAGCGGCCTCTCACCCACGAGAGGAGCCTGAGGACGAGGAAGAATCCGGTCAAATAAATTACAGCTAAGACAAGAGCTTCACGGCTTTTCGAAATTATGCTTTTTGGGGATGTCAGTTTTTCTGTCGCATCGCATGCAGCGTGGATTCCAGGAGTCGACTCCGCAGAAGCCTGGCAGCAATGGATCGGTGGCGATCTGCCGGCTGCCGGTTCTTCAGAACCGACAGTCAAGGCGATGCCGCCCATGCTGCGCCGACGTGCCAGCGTGGCCGGGAAAATCGCCCTTGAAGCCGCCTACGCCGCATTGCCGGCGGACTGCGCAACCGACGATATCCCTATAGTGTTTGCATCGCGCCACGGCGAATGCGCGCGCTCGGCCGAACTCTTGCAGGAACTGGCCACCGGCGCCCCACTGTCGCCCGCCTCGTTCAGCCTGTCGGTCCACAACGCCAATGCCGGCCTGTTTTCCATTGCCCGCCGCTCGCGCGGCAACAGCATTGCCGTGGCCGCCGGCCACAGCACGGTAGAGCATGCCGCGATAGAGGCTTGTGGCCTGCTGGCCGATGGCGCCCCGCATGTACTGCTGGTGGCGGCCGACGGTCCCCTGCCCGATGTTTTCGCGCCATACGCCGACTGCCGCGAACAAGCCTTCGGCTGGGCCTGGCTGATGCAAGCCGCCGACGAAAACGCTCCGCTGCCTGCCATATCGCTGCAATGGAGCGCCGCCAATGCCGATGTTGCCGATACCGCCACGCCGGGTGGAACCGATGTGCTGCGCTTCTTCCTCAATACCGCTGCCGCCGACCTGGTACGTCAGGCCGATGGCCGCCGCTGGCACTGGATGCGCCATGCGTGAACATCTCGCCAAACGCGTCAACCGCTACTGGCGAGTGGCGGCCACCGGCCTCTCCTTTGCGGTCTTCGGTCTGGGCGGACTTGCGCTGCGCCTGGTAGTGTTTCCACTACTGGATCTTGCTGTGCGCGACCGCCAGCGCCGCGTACTGCTGGCGCGCAGTGTGATCCGCCTGGCCTTCCGCGGCTTCGTCGAGATGATGCGCCTGCTGGGCGTGATCCGCTACCAGATCACCGGCCTCGAACGCCTGCAGCGAAAAGGCCTGCTGATCCTGGCCAACCACCCTACCCTGATCGACACTGTGCTGTTGATGGCCTTTGTCCGGCACGCCGACTGCATCGTCAAGAATGCACTGTGGCGCAACCCGTTTACACGCGGACCAATCCGTGCGGCCGGCTATATCAGCAACGAACAAGGCCCGGACCTGATTGACGACTGCATCAGCTCGATCCGCGATGGCGGCAACCTGATCATTTTCCCGGAAGGCACGCGCACCCCGCTGGACGGCAACATGACCTTCAAACGCGGCGCGGCCAATGTCGCCGTGCGCGGCGATTGCCCAATCACCCCGGTGCACATCCGCTGCACGCCGGGCACCCTCGGCAAAGGCGGCAAATGGTGGGACGTTCCGGAAACCATTGCGCATTTCCGGATTCACATCGGACAGGATATCCACATCGGCCACGCCATCGGCGCCGACGCGCCGGCATGCGCCGACAATCCCACGCTGGCTGCACGCCAGCTCACCACCTACCTGCAACAGCACTTCATGAAAGAAAGCTAGGCGATGCAAACGCTGGAAGAAGACATCAAAAAACTGATCATCGAGGTTCTGGAACTGGAAGACATGGGGCCGGACGACATCGACAACGCCGCGCCGCTTTTCGGCGACGGTTTGGGATTGGACTCGATCGACGCGCTGGAACTGGGCGTTGCCCTGCAAAAACGCTACGGCATCACGCTGGCGGCGAATTCGGAAGAAACCCGCAAGCATTTCGCTTCGGTACAGGCGCTGGCGGCACTGGTCGCCAGCCATAAGCAATAAAGAAGAGAAACACACAAGAGGCTCATGATGACCACTTTGGCCCCCACCATGAACAAGGACGAGATCTACTCCTGGATCGTCGATATGCTGCATGAGATGTTCGAGATCGACAAGGCTGCGATCACCCCGCAATCCAATCTCTATACCGACCTCGATATCGACAGCATTGATGCGGTCGATATCGTGGTCAAGCTCAACCAGATGACCGGCAAGCGTATCCAGCCGGATGTTTTCCGCACCGTGCGCACGGTGCAGGACGTGGTCGACGTGCTGGCCGCGTTGATGGGCGCCGATGAAAAGGCCTGAACTGCCGAATCTGCTCGGCACGCTGCTTATCCTGCTTTATCCGTTGTTGATCTGGAGCGCGCACGGCAGGATCGAGCCCCGCATGCTGGCGCTGCTGCTGCTGGCCATCGCCAGCGTACGGCTGCTGACCTCGCGCTTGTCTCGCAACTACCGCTGGACCGGACTGGCCGCGCTGGCGTTGGCTGCGCCTGCCCTCTATTGGAATGCGCTGCTGCCGCTGAAGCTTTATCCGGTCGCCATCAGCGCCGGCATGCTGGCACTGTTCGGCTACAGCCTTATCAAACCGCCTTCGATGATAGAGCGGCTGGCGCGCCTGCACGATCCTGACCTGCAGCCCTTCGCCGTCGCCTATACCCGGCGCGTTACTCAGGTATGGTGCGTTTTCTTCGCGGTCAACGGCAGCATCGCCCTCGCCACCGCCATTTGGGCCTCGCCTGCGGCGTGGTCGATGTATACCGGTGTGATCGCCTATGCCGCCATGGGCGTGCTATTCGCCGGCGAATACCTGGTGCGCCTCTACGTACGGCGCCAGCATCATGCGTGAACCGGGCGGCGCGGCACCGCTCGACCTGCTGCAGCTTCCTTTCCAACATTTTCCACCCGACCACGTGGTCGGGTGGCGTGATGGCACGGCCGTTTCCAATCGGACCTTGCGCCGCGATATCCTCGGCTGGAAACGCATGCTGGAACAAAACAACGGACAGCGTTTCGCACTGTTCCATGCCGACTCGCTACACTTCGCCGCCACGCTGTTCGGCGCCTGGCTTGCCGGCAAGACGGTCTACCTCCCCAGCGATGCCCTTCCCGAAACCTGCCGCGCGCTGCAATCAGAAGTCGACGGCTTCCTCGGCGACTTCGAGGCTGCATGGCAGCCGCTGCATCCGGGCGAAGACATTTCCGCGCATGACGACGGCTCCGCATGGCCGGCGCTGGCGGCCGACTTCCCGGCACTGGTGGTCTACACCTCCGGCAGCACCGGACTGGCGCAAGCCATCCCCAAGAAACTGATCCAAATGGCCAGCGAAGTGGCAACGCTGGAAACGCAGTTCGGCGGCAACTTGGGGGATGCCGAAATCGTCGCTACCGTCTCGCACCAGCATATCTATGGACTGCTGTTCAAGGTACTGTGGCCGATACCGGCCGGGCGCGCCGTGCATGCGCAAAGTGCCTTCTTCCCGGAAGACCTGAAACGCATCGTGCCTTCGCGCCCCTGGGCCTTGCTCTCCAGCCCGGCCCACCTGAAGCGCCTCCCCGATCAGCCGACACTGCCAGACACTACTCGGATGCGCGCGATCTTTTCCTCAGGCGGACCATTGTCGGCCGAGGCGGCACGTCAGACTTGGCAACTGTTCGGCCACAGCCCGCTGGAAATCTACGGCAGTTCGGAAACCGGCGGCATCGCCTGGCGGCAGCCGCATCACGATCCGGCATTACGCGACGAGCGCTGGCAAGCCATGCCCGGCGTGACGTTGCGCATTAATACCGATGCCGCACTGGAAGTACGCTCGCCCCATTTGCCCGACGATGCATGGTTCGCCATGGCTGACCGAGCCGAGATGGCTCCCGGAGGTTTTTACCTGCGCGGACGCGCCGACCGCATCGTCAAGCTGGAAGAAAAACGCATCTCGCTGGATCAAATCGAACGCCTGCTGATGGACAGTCCACTGGTGGCCGAAGCACGTGTGCTGGTTCATGAAGGCACGCGGGGACGCCAGTTCATCGCAGCCTTCGCGGTGTTGACAGCAGACGGCCGGCAATTGCTGGAACGACGAAGCAAGATTGCCCTGAATGCCGCCCTGCGCGCAACGCTCTCCGGCGCCATAGAAAGCATCGCATTGCCGCGCCTATGGCGCTACCTTGACGCCATGCCGGTGAATCAGCAGGGAAAAATCACTGTGGCGGCACTGGCCGCGCTGCTGCAACCAGCCGCCCCGGCAGCAACGCAACGTCCTACCATGCCCGACATCACGGAGCTTCAGCGTTCCGAAAATACCGTGCAACTGTCGCTGTGCATTCCGGATGACCTGTTGTACTTCGAAGGCCACTTCCCCGGCGCGCCCATCTTGCCAGGCGTCGTCCAGACCGACTGGGCGCTGGCGCTGGGGCGGCGCTGTTTCGATCTGCCGCCGCGCTTTCTCGGCATGGCCGCGCTCAAATTCCAGCGCGTGATCTCGCCCGGCGCGACGGTGACACTGGATCTGCAATACGATGCCGCCAAGGGCGCACTATCCTTCCGCCTGCACTCCGAAGCAGGGCAGCACGCCAGCGGACGCTTCATGCTGGGGCCGAAATGAACCTCGCCGCCTACAAAGCCGCCGCCGTCATCCCGGTCTACAACCATGAACATGCCATCGCCGCAGTAGTGCAAGCGGTGCTGGGCCACAAGCTGCACTGTGTGCTGGTCGACGATGGCTGCAGCGCCGCCTGCGCCAAGGTGCTGCGTGACATCGCCCAAGCGCATCCGGAACGGATAACGCTGCTGGTGCATGCGCACAACCAGGGCAAGGGTGGCGCCGTCATGACCGGCTTGCGCCATGTCGCCCAGGCCGGCTATACCCATGCGCTGCAGATCGATGCCGACGGCCAGCACGAGGCTGCCGATATCCCGCGCTTCATCTCGGCATCGCAAGCCGCGCCGCTGGCTGTGATAAATGGCAAGCCAATCTACGACCAAAGCGTTCCCAAGGGCCGCCTCTACGCCCGCTATCTCACCCACGTCTGGGTCTGGATCAATACGCTGTCGCTGGAGATCAGCGACTCCATGTGCGGTTTCCGCCTGTATCCGCTGGCGCCCACGATCAATCTGATGAACAGCGCCCATATCGGCCGCCGCATGGACTTCGATACCGAAATCCTGGTGCGCCTGTACTGGCGCGGCCTGCGGGTGCGCAATCTGCCTACGCGGGTGCGCTACCCGGCCGATGGCGTCTCGCATTTCAAAGTCTGGCTGGACAACGCGTTGATCTCGCGCATGCATGCGCGGCTGTTCTTCGGCATGCTGCTGCGCTCGCCGCTGCTGCTGTCACGCCGGCTGTGCCGGACCTTGGCAGGGAATACCTGATGGCGGCGCCAGGGCAATCGCGCCACTGGGCGCAGATCAATGAAGTCAGCTTCGTGGCCGGCATGCGCTTGCTGTTCGCGGTCTACCGCCTGTTCGGACGGCTGCCGTTCCGCCTCATGCTGTACCCGGTTCTGTGCTGGTACATTGCCGCCAACGGCCGCGCACGCCGCGCCTCGCACGCCTATCTGGCACAAGTGGAGGCATATCGCCCGGCGCTGGGCGTACATGCCGACATTCGCGGCGTGTTCCGCCATTTCGCCGCCTTCGGCGAAAGCTTGCTGGACAAGATGCTGCTGTGGGGCGGACTGTTTCGCACCGACCGTGTCGAACTGACGGGCCAGGAACACATTGCCGCCGCCATCGCGCAAGGCCGCGGCGGGCTGATCGTCTGCACGCATTTGGGCAACCTGGAACTGTGCCGCGTGATGGGGCGCGAACACCCGGCAATGAAACTGACCGTGCTGGTTCATACCAGGCATGCCCAGGCTTTCAATCGCATGCTGGCCCAGCTCGATGCACGCAGCCAGCTTAACCTGATGCAGGTCACCGACATGTCGCCGGCCACCGCCATGGTGCTGGCCGATAAAGTCGCGCAAGGCGAATTCGTGGTGATCGCCGGCGATCGCGTGCCGGTCTCTCCCAATCCGCGCGTGGCACGTGCGTCCTTCATGGGCCGCGTCGCACCTTTCCCTGTGGGCCCCTACGTACTGGCCTCGCTGTTGCGCTGCCCGGTCTACCTGATGTTTTCCCGGCGCACCGCCAGCGGCGCGCAGGTGAGTTTCGAATTTTTCCGCGACCTGATTGAGCTACCGCGCAACCAGCGTGCGCAACGCCTGGACGAACTGGCGGCCGGCTATGCCGCCCGGCTCGAATTCCATTGCCTGCAAGCGCCTTTCCAGTGGTTCAACTTCTACGATTTCTGGGCCGATTCCGCCATGGATGAACGACATGCCACACATTGATTCCACCACCTCTGCCACTCATCGCGACTTCGTCACTTTCGGCTCCCGCCCTCTGACCATCGAAGACGTGGTCGCGCTGGCGCAACGCAAGGCCGGCGCCGCACTATCCGATGACGCCCCTTTCCTCGACCGCATCCGCCGCGGCGCCGACTTCCTCGACCGCCTGCTGCGCGAAGACGGCACCGTCTACGGCGTCACCACCGGCTACGGCGACTCTTGCACGGTCACCGTGCCGCCCGAACTGGTGGCCGAACTGCCGCATCACCTCTATACCTACCACGGTTGCGGCCTGGGCGCCCTGTTCTCGCCAGAACAAACGCGCGCCATCCTGGCTGCGCGCCTGAACTCGCTGACCCAGGGGTTTTCGGGCGTCAGCGTGGCGCTGCTCAAGCAGATCGAAGCACTGCTGCAGCACGACCTGCTGCCGCTGATCCCCAGCGAGGGTTCGGTCGGCGCCAGCGGTGACCTGACCCCGCTTTCCTACCTGGCAGCAGTGCTGTGCGGCGAGCGAGAAGTATGGCGCGACGGCCAGCAGATTCCCGCCGCCCAGGCGCTGGCCGAGGCCGGCATGACGCCGCTGCGCCTGCGCCCAAAGGAAGGCCTGGCCATCATGAACGGCACCGCCGTCATGACCGCGCTGGCCTGCCTGGCCTACGACCGCGCCCAGTACCTGTGCCGCCTGGCCACGCGCATCACCGCCATGGCCAGCTTCACGCTGGACGGCAATGCCCACCATTTCGACGCCACCCTGTTCTCGGCCAAGCCGCACCCGGGCCAGCAACAGGTGGCCGCCTGGCTTCAATCCGACCTGCCCTGCGGCCAGCCGCACCGCAACGAGAAGCGCCTGCAAGACCGCTATTCGGTACGCTGCGCGCCGCACGTGATCGGCGTGCTCAACGACGCCCTGCCCTGGCTGCGCAGCTATATCGAGAACGAACTCAACAGCGCCAACGACAATCCGCTGATCGATCCCGATGGCGAACGCGTGCTGCATGGCGGCCACTTCTACGGCGGCCACATCGCCTTTGCGATGGACAGCATGAAGACCGCCGTTGCCAATATCGCCGACTTGCTCGATCGCCAGATGGCGCTGATGGTGGACAACCGCTACAACAACGGTCTGCCGTCCAACCTGTCAGGCGCGACCGGCCCACGCGCGGCCATCAACCACGGCCTCAAGGCGCTGCAGATCAGCGCCTCGGCCTGGACCGCCGAAGCGCTCAAGCTGACCATGCCGGCCTCGGTCTTCTCGCGCTCGACCGAATGCCATAACCAGGACAAGGTCAGCATGGGTACCATCGCCGCGCGCGACTGCCTGCGCGTGCTGGAATTGACCGAGCAGGTGGCGGCCGCGCTCCTGATCACGGTGCGCCAGGGCGTGTGGCTGCGCAGCCAGCGCCAGCAAGCCGGCGACACGCCGCTGAACGACCTGCCGGGCGGCCATCTGGCCGCGATGCAGGAAGCGCTGGCGCGCGACATCGCCGTGGTCGACGAAGATCGCATGCTGGAACCCGACCTGCGCCTGCTGCTCCAGCGGCTGCGCAACCAGTCCTGGACACTGTATGAATGATGCGCACATTTCCCAGACGCCGCTGCCGGCCGGCAAGCTGACGCTGGCCAATTCGCCATGGTCCGCCGAAACTGAACTGCAAGTCCAGTTCTACGACCTCGACCCGATGGAGATCGTCTGGCACGGCCGCTACGTCGAGTACATGGAAGCGGCGCGCTGCGTCCTGCTCGACAAGCTCGGCTACAACTATCCGGCAATGAAGGATTCCGGCTATGCCTGGCCGGTAATCGACCTGCACCTGCGCTACGCGGCGCCGGCCACCTTCGGCCAGCGCATCAAGGTCGCAGCCGCCATCGTCGAATGGGAAAACCGCCTGAAGATCGATTACCAGGTGAGCGATGCCGCCAGCGGCGCCCGGCTCACGCGCGCCTCCACCGTGCAGGTGGCGGTGCAGATTTCCAACCGCGAAATGTGTTTTGTGTCGCCGCCGGTGCTGTGGCACAAACTCGGATTGACTCCTTCCGCTCCATGATTTCCTTCAAAACCATCGCCTCGGCCTTGCTGCTGGCCTCCGCCCTGGCCGCACTTCCCGCACAGGCCGCCGCTCCGGTACAACAGATCCAGGCCGCGCTGGCCAAGCCGGCCGTGATGTGCGGCCGCTTCGACCAGACCAAGCAACTGGCCGGCATCAAGAAGCCGCTGCAATCCAACGGCCGCTTCTGCGTCATCAAGGGAAAAGGTATCCTGTGGCAGACGCTGCAACCCTTCCCCAGCACCTTGCGCATCACGCGCGACGCCATTGTGCAGATGCAAAACGGTCGCGTCGCGATGAAGCTGGATGCGCAGCAGGAACCGGTGGTAAAGATGATCAACAGCGTGCTGTTCTCGCTGCTGGCCGGTGACCTGAGCCAGCTCGATTCGCTGTTCGAACTGGATGGCGGGATCCAAAACGGCGCCTGGCGCGTCGCCCTCAAGGCGCGCCAGCCGGCGCTGGCCAAGGCCATCGGCGATATCGCGCTGGACGGCGGCGCCTACGTCGACAAGGTCACGATGAAAGAAGCCGGCGGTGACCATACCGACATCCGCTTCTCCGCCATCAAGACCGGCGAGTCGGCACTGATGGCCGAAGAAGGAGCGATGTTTGACTAAGCTGTCCGGCTCCCTGCAGCGCCGGCTGGCGGCCGCCTGGCTACTGGCCGTACTGCTGCTGGCTGCGCACAATGCCTGGCTGTGGCTGGGCCAGCGCGCCAGCCCCGACACCGACATCCTGGCTCTGCTGCCGGCATCGCGCAACGACGCTGTGCTGCAGCAGGCCTTCGCGCACATGGTCGATTCGGCCCAGCAAAAGGTGGTGGTGCTGGTCGGCGACCGCGACTGGGAACGCGCGACGCAAGCGGCCGACGCCTACCTGGCGGCGCTGCAACCGCAAGCCGCGCTGATCGCGCCGATGGCGGGCAATGCCGCGCAACTGCAAGAACAATGGCTGGCAGTCTTCGGCAACAGCCGCTCGCTATTGCTGTCCGGAGCGCAACGCGCGCAACTCTTATCCTCTGCCCCCGAATATTGGAGCCAACAATCCTTGGCGGGCATGTACGGCGCCTTCGGCGGCCCCAAGCTGGGCGCCTGGCAGGACGACCCGTTCGGCCTGTTCGCCGGCTGGGTGCAGGAACGCGCCCGCGAAACCCCGGTGCGTCCACGCGACGGCCGCCTGTTCGTGGAGCGCGACGGCACATCCTACGTACTGCTGTTGCTGGAACTCAAAGCGCCGGCCTTTTCCATGCAAGTGCAGCGCCAGGTGGTGCCGTTGCTGGCGCAGGCCAGACAGGCCGCGCTGGCGCAAGCCAAGGAAGTCATCACCGGCGGCGTAGTGCTGCATGCGGCGGCTGCCGGCGAGCAAGCCAGTAGCGAAATGGCCACCATCGGCGCCGGTTCGCTGGCCGGCATCCTGCTGCTGATGTGGCTCACCTTCCGTTCCCTCAAGCCCATCCTCTACATCGGCGCTTCGATCGCGGTCGGCTGCCTCGGAGCGCTGTCGGCCTGCATGCTGCTGTTCGGCCATGTGCATTTGCTGACCCTGGTGTTCGGCGCCAGCCTGATCGGCATCGCGCAGGACTACGGCATCTATTTCCTGTGCGCGCGCCTGGGCACGGCAGACACAGTCTCTTCGCCGCAATTGTTCAGGCAACTGCTGCCCGGACTGGGGCTGATGCTGTTGGCTGCCGCAATCGGCTACCTGGGCATGGCTGCCACGCCCTTCCCCGGCTTGCGCCAAATGGCCGTGTTCTCGGCATTGGGCCTGGTATTCGCCTGGATAACCGTGGCCTGCTGGTTCCCGCAACTGGTCGGACCGCACAGCTTGCGCGCGACGCCGGCTGCGCAGGCCTTCGGCCGCAGCATCGATGCCTGGCCCGACTTTCTTGGCAAACAGGCTTGGCACCTGATCCTGCCGGCCGTAGTGGCGATAGCCGGCCTGTGCATCGCTGGCATCGTCCACCTGCAAGTCAGCGACGACATCCGTGCGCTGCAAAAGACATCGCAAGTACTGCTGGACGACCAGATCAAGATCGGCAAGCTGCTCGACATGGCGGCACCGGTGCAGTTCTACCTGGTGCGCGGCGGCTCCGCCGAGGAGGTGCTGCAAAAGGAAGAACAACTGGCCCAGCGCCTGCAACCGCTGGTTGATGCCGGCGTGATCAGCGGCATCCAGGCTGTCTCCAACTGGGTGCCATCGCAGGCCGCGCAGCGCGGCAACCTGGCCTTGGTGCAACAAGCCTTGCTGGAAGCGCGCAACGGCCAACCCGCCGCACTCGCACAAGTAGCGTCGGCCATCGATGAAACGCCGCAGTGGGTGCAAGGCATGCGCGACAGAATCCTGGACAAGGGGCGCACGCTGGCACCTGAAGCCTTCCTCGCCTCACCGGCCGGAGAAGCCACGCGCCACCTGTGGCTGGGCAAGGTCGATGACAGCGGCAGCGCCAGCATCGTCGCCCTCCGCGGCCTGGCCGATTACCGCCAACTGGATAAGCTGGCAGCCGTCGCCGCCAACGTACCCGGTGTGCAATGGGTGGACAAGGTGGCCGACATTTCTTCCGTCCTGAAGTACTACCGCCAATACATGGGCTGGGCCTTGCTGGCCGCCTATGCGGCCATCTTCGCCTTGCTGTCGCTGCGATATCGACGCCATGCCTGGCGGGCACTGGCGCCGCCGCTGGTCGCCAGTTTCATCACGCTGGGATTGTTCGGCTGGCTGGGCCAGCCGCTGCAACTGTTCCATGTATTGGCCGGACTGCTGGTGCTGGGACTGGGGGTGGACTATGGCATCTTCCTGCTGGAACCCTCGCGGCATGCGCGCCGCTATGCCTGGCTGACCGTCGGCCTGTCAGCCGTCAGCGCCCTGCTCTCGTTCGGCCTCTTGGCCTTGAGCGCAAGCCCGCCGCTGCATGCATTCGGCCTGACCATGCTGTGCGGCATGCTGCTGGTATGGCTGCTGGCGCCTTGCTTCACCCACCCGGGCATCGCCAGCACCAACCCCGACGCCAAGGATTGCGCATGAGACTCCCCCGCCCTCTGGCCACGCTGGCTATCGCCCTGATGCTGGCTGCCTGCGCCACTGCCACACCACCCGACACACGAACGCCGGCACGCCTGCAACTGCGCTTGGCGCCCGCCGCGCTGGGTCAGAGCATCAGCCTGCAGCAGCACCTGACGGTGGAGCGCGAAGGCCGCACCGACACTCTCGACACCGCGCTGGAAATCGATGCCGACCACCTCGACCTGGTCGGCCTGGCCTTTGGCCAGCGCGTGATGACATTGCACTACGACGGCCGCGAACTGCAGGTCTGGCGCCATGTCATGCTGCCCAAGCAGGTCCAGGGCGACGATGTATTGCAAGACGTGCAACTGACGCTATGGCCGGCCAAAGCCATCAAAGATGCGCTTCCCGCCGGATGGGAGTTGCGCGAAAACGAAGGCCAACGTACCCTGCTGCTCGACGGCGAAACGATCGCGGTGATCGACTACCCGGACCGCAAGGCATGGGGCGGCAAGGTGATCCTGACCAATCTGCGCTATCAATACAAACTGACCATACAGTCGGTCGTCACCACTGAATAACACCGCATGACCATCTATCTGAACGCATTGGGAATCATCTGCTCGCTTGGCAGTACGCACGACACCATTCGTGCGCGCCTGTTCGCCGGCGACAGCGGCGTTCATCCAGATCCGTGCCGCACCAATGCGGATGGCCAGGCCTTGTCGCTGGGCGCGGTGGCGCCTGCGACGCTGCCTGACGATGACCACCTGCCGCTGCGCGAGCGCAGCCGCAACAACCGCCTGGCACTGGCGGCGCTGGCGCAGATCCGTAGCCAGGTCGATGCAGCCATCACCCGCTTCGGCGCGCATCGGGTCGGCATCGTTCTGGGCACCAGCACCTCTGGTATCGCCGAAAGCGAACAAGCCTTCCGCCAACTGGCATCCGGCGGCGCCCTCCCAGATGCTTTTCACTACGGGCAGCAAGAGCTCGGCTCACCGGCCACGGCGTTGGCAGTCACGCTGGGAACGACCGGCCCGGCCTACGTGCATTCCAGCGCTTGCTCCTCCAGCGGCAAGGCCATGGCCAGCGCCGCCCGGCTGATCAATATGGGCTTGTGCGACGCGGTAATCTGCGGCGGCGCCGACAGCCTGTGCGACTTCACCGTGGCCGGCTTTTCCGCGCTGGAGTCTGTCAGTGCCGAACGCTGCAATCCGCTCTCGGCCAACCGTCGCGGCATCAATATCGGCGAAGGCGCGGCCTTGTTCCTGATGAGCCGGGAACCTGCGCGCGTCGCGCTGCACGGCTGGGGTGAATCGTCCGACGCACACCACATCTCCGCCCCCGACCCGGAAGGCAGGGGCGCCACGCTGGCAATCGGCCAGGCCTTGCGACGCGCAGGCCTGGCACCATCGCAGATCGACTACATCAACCTGCACGGGACCGCCACACCGCAGAACGATGCGATGGAAGCCAAGGCAATCCATGCATTGTTCGGCGCCGGAGTGCCGGTCAGCTCGACCAAGCCATTCACCGGCCATACCCTGGGAGCGGCCAGCGCCATCGAAGCCGGCCTTTGCTGGTTGGCCATGCAGGACAACAACGCCACCGGCCTGCTGCCGCCGCACCTGTGGGACGGCACCGCCGATCCGGCGCTGCCGGCGCTGGACACGGTCGCCGTCGGCCGCGCGTTGGGACATGCGCCACGCCATGTGCTTTCCAATTCCTTCGCCTTCGGCGGCAGCAACGTTGCGCTGGTGTTCTCGCGCATGGAAGGTTGAGATGACGACACAAGCCACATCCGTTCCACCGATTGAACAATTGCTGCCGCATACGGCGCCGATGATCCTGCTCGACCGGGTCGCCTCGGTATCGGCCGAGAACCTGGAAGCGGAAGTCGTGATCCGTCCCGGCATCCCCTTCAACAACGGCGCTGGCGTAGGCGCCTGGGTCGGAGTCGAGTACATGGCGCAGGCAATCGCCGCCTGGGCCGGCTATCACGCGCGGCTGCGCGGCGAAAGCGTGAAAATAGGTTTCCTGCTGGGTTCGCGCCGCTATGAATGCGCCACACCTGAATTCGCCAACGGCATGCGCCTGAAGGTGGCGGTGAAACTGCTGCTGCAGGCGGAAAACGGTCTGGGCTCCTTCGAATGCGCGATCAGCGACACATCAACGCAACAAGAACTGGCGCGAGCCACCGTGTCGGTGTTCCAACCGCACGACGCAACACAATATCTTCAAGAAGGCATGGCATGACAATATCGGGGGATAAAACCATCTTCGTCACCGGCTCGAGCCGGGGCATAGGCCGCGCGATCGCACTGCGACTGGCGCGCGACGGCTATGACATAGCGCTGCACTGCCACCAGCGGCGCGAGGCGGCCGACGAAGTCGCACGCGAGATAGCGGCACTGGGGCGCGGCACACGCATATTGCAGTTCGACATCGCCCAGCGCGAGCAGGCATCGCAAATACTGCTGCAAGACGTCGAGAAACACGGCTGCTACTACGGCGTGGTCTGCAACGCTGGCATTACCCGCGACAACGCCTTCCCCGCCATGCCGGGAGAAGACTGGGACAGCGTGCTGCGCACCAATCTCGACGGCTTCTACAACGTGCTCAATCCGCTGGTAATGCCGATGGTGCGCCGACGCGCGCCGGGCCGCATCGTTACGCTGGCTTCGGTCTCCGGTCTGATCGGCAACCGCGGCCAGGTCAACTACAGCGCCGCCAAGGCCGGCGTCATCGGCGCCACCAAGGCGCTGGCGCTGGAATTGGCCAAGCGCGACATCACCGTCAACTGCGTGGCGCCGGGCCTGATAGATACCGATATGGCCCAGGATGCGCCACTGGAGGAAATCATGAAGCTGATCCCCGCGCGCCGCGCCGGCAAACCGGAGGAAGTGGCGGCGGCGGTAGCCTTCCTGATGTCTCCCGATGCCGCCTACATTACACGCCAGGTGATCTCAGTCAACGGAGGACTGGCATGAGCAATAATTTCCCTGCTCGCCGCGTGGTGGTCACCGGCATGGCCGGCATCAGCCCGATCGGAAACGACTGGAACAGCGCACTGGGGCACCTGAAGACCTTGCGCAACGCCGTGCAGCGCATGCCCGGCTGGGATGAATACATCGGCCTGCATACGCGCCTGGGCGCCCCGGCGGCGGAGTTTCCGCTATCCGACAAATACAATCGCAAGACCACGCGCAGCATGGGACGCGTGGCGCTGATGGCGACCCGCGCCAGCGAATGGGCGCTGGACGACGCCGGCCTGCTGGACGATCCACTGCTTTCCAGCGGCCGCCTGGGCATCGCCTACGGCTCTTCGGCCGGCACGCCCAATGCGATCGCAGACTTCGCCATGATGTTCGCGGAAAAGAACACGCGCGACATCAACGCCAACACCTACCTGAAGATGATGGCGCACACTGCGCCGGTAAACATGGGCGTGTTCTTCGGCATCACCGGACGCATCATCACCACCTCCAGCGCCTGCACCTCAGGCAGCCAGGGCATAGGCTATGCCTTTGAAGCGATTCGTAGCGGCCGCCAGACCGCGATGGTCGCGGGCGGTTCCGAAGAACTGTGCGCTACCGAAGCGGCGGTGTTCGACACGCTATACGCCACCAGTGTGCGCAACGACACGCCACAGATCACTCCCAGCCCGTTTGACAAGGACCGCGACGGCCTGGTGCTGGGCGAAGGCGCCGGCACGCTGATCCTGGAAGACCTGGAGCACGCACAAGCGCGCGGAGCCCAAATCTATGCCGAGATCGTCGGTTTCGGCACCAACAGCGACGGTTCGCATGTCACCAATCCCAATGCCGCCACCATGCAGGTCGCTATCGAGATGGCGCTGGCAGATGCCGGCCTGCCAGCAGACGCCATCGGCTACATCAACGCCCACGGCACCGGCACCCGCCAGGGAGATGTGGCAGAGACCACCGCCACGGCACGTGTGTTCGGCACGCGTGCGCCGATCAGCTCCCTCAAGAGCTATATGGGTCACACGCTGGGCGCCTGCGGTGCGCTGGAAGCCTGGCTGACTATCGAAATGATGCGCCACGGCTGGTTTTCCCCCACGATCAACCTGAGCCAGCCAGATCCCGACTGCGGCGAACTCGACTACATCACCGGCGCGGGGCGCGAGATGGATTGCGAATACGTGATGTCCAATAACTTCGCTTTCGGCGGAATCAATACATCACTGATCTTCAAGCGCTGGAATTGAGGCGCAGCCAAACCTATCCCCTGCGACATTTCCATATCACCAACCACAAGGAGTCGAACAATGAAGAATATCTCCCTCATCCTGGCCGCGGCCTTACTCGCGGCATCCTCGCTGTCCGCGCAAGCGCGCGACACCAAGCACCTGTTGTCTGTGGAAGAAGCCAAGACGCAAAAGGACAAGGAGGGGGTATTGGACGGTTCGGTCAAGTTCTACTTCGCCGGCCAGCAACATCCTGCCATCATCACCAAACTCTCCAGCGACGTCACCAACCAGAAGACCAATGCCGTGGGCAAGTCCGATGAAGAGGCTTGCAAGTGGGTGTTCCTGTCGGCGCTGGTGCAATTGCATAAGAAAGCCAAGGAGCTGGGCGGCAACGCGGTAGTCAACATCGTGAGCTATTACAAGAAGAACGAGATGGCCAGCGCCACTCAATATGAATGCCACGCCGGCGCCACCTTGGCCGGCGTCGCCCTCAAAGGCGACATCGTCAAAATCGCGGACAAGTAAGCACGCCGGCATGCCGTCCGCCCGCGTCTGGATCGTGGATGGCCGCGACTCTTTCGCCTGCACGCCTGCTCCGGCCATTCCATCCGCGCTTGCTGCGCTGCTTTCAGGCAGCGAACGCACGCGGCTGAAAGGCTTCCTCAGGTCTCGGCGCACAGGCGAATTTCTGCTCGGCCGACTGTTGCTGCGCCATGCGCTGGCTCAAACGCTGGGCTGCCCGCCGGCCGGCATTTCGGTCGAGGAACATCCCGGCGCCTCCCCTCGGGTAACGATTGCAGGATGCCCTGCGGATGGTGTGGCGTTGCCAGGCTTCAGCCTGTCGCACAGCCGGGGCTGGCTGGCCTGCGCCATCGGTGAAGTTTTTCCTGTGGGCGTGGATATCGAGGCGCCGGCACCGCAGCGCGACCTGCCAGCCCTGGCGCAGCAAGCCTTCTCCGAATGGGAAACGGCATGGCTGGCAACACAGGAACACTACAGCGATGCCTTCTACCGGCTCTGGTGCGCGAAGGAAGCACTCTATAAATTCCGCCACAATGCCGGTCTGATCGATACTCAAGATCTGACGGAATTGGACTGCGGCCCCGACGCATCAGGCACTGCCGATGCCTTCCTGCACCACGAAACCGGCAGCGGCTATCATCTCTGCCTCTGCAGCGGCGTACGGCCGCAAACCTGCGTCATCGAACGGATCGAATACTCGCTGCTGTTGAATTTGTCCGGAGGCTGAGCCAAAATCCATCTGCCCCGCGAGGGCTACAAAACCAAACCAATGGGGGAATCCATGACAAGAACACGCACCTGGCTGCTTGCAGCCTCCACCATCATTCTCACGACCGCCTGCGCTACCCCGGAAGAGCGCATGGCCAAGCTGCAAATCAAGCAGCAGCGCCTGGAATTGAAGACCCAGCAACTGGCCCAGCGCAATGAAACGCGCGGAAAAACGCAAACCAGCGCGGTCTTGGACCAGCGCGCGCCGCTGGAAAATGTGGTGAAGGCGCTGGCCGCCTGCGACGCCACCCTGGGCGCCACAATCAAGCAGTTCGCCCCCGACCTTACCCCCATCTTCCCGGTAACGGTGAAGGGTGAAGTCGCCGCCATCGATGTGCCTGACCGCAAGACGCCGGGACGCAACACCGTGCAGCCCACCGCTGCAGCCAAGGTGTACGGCCTGACGCTGTCGGGGTACTACGAGGAAAGCACCGAGATCAACGGCACCCTGCAAAAAATGGCATGGGGCTTCGTCACTCCGGCCAGCCCCGCCCAGGCAGCCGCCGTGCTGGGTACAGTCATCCCCAACTTCAAGCGAGTGAGCAAGGAAATCAACGGCAACTACGTGCGCATGGAGATTTTCGATCGCGACGGCTGGCATCGCACTTCGCGTTTCGACTACTATCGTGCGCAGCCCAACCTCCAGGGCGAGCGCACGCTGGTGATTGAAGCCTCGCGCGACCCGGCCCTCCCGGGAAGCCGTATCGGCTGCGCAGTACGTGGCTTCCAGACCGAACAGTTCCAGGGAACGTTGCGCCCGGAACTGGGATGATCTCCTCATCGGGCCCGCGCCACAGCGGGTCCGTATCCCTCTGCCATTACTCGCCCAGCGTGGAGGCGATCCTCTCCCCACCTCGAAATTCTCGATTTCGCTGAAAGAACAACCTCAGCGGAGCGTTCGCCCAATTTCCCCGGCGGCGCGCGACCGCCATCTCCAGCCGAACAGCATGCCCGCCGCCGCCAACAGGATTGCGGCGGCGCCGATGAATTGGACCAGGTGCAGCCGGTGCCCGAATGCCAATGCATCCACCAGGAATGCAACCACCGGATAGATGAACGACAATGCGCCGGTCAGGTGCGTAGGCAAGCGCTGGATGGCGCCATACAGCAGGATGTACATCACTCCCGTATGAACCACGCCCAACGTCGCCAGATAGCCCCAAGCCGCCGGGCTGACGGCGTCTGCCGCCCCATGCAGGGCGAACGGCGCCAGCATGACAACTCCCACCAGCACCTGAACCAAGGCGATCAGATGCGGTGGAACGCTCTTTAATGCCTTTGTGATGAGCGCTGCCATGGCGTAGAAGAATGCGGCGCCCAACGCCAGCAACACTCCCGCCAGATAGTGGTCGCCCTCGCTGCCCATATCGGGCCGTCCTTGGACAATGAGCAGCACGCCGGCGAACGACAGCAACAGCCAGCCCAGCTTCGCCCAGGTCAAGCGTTCACGCAGGAACAGCGCGCCCAGTCCCACCAGCATGAATGGTTGCGTGTTGTACACCGCTGTCGCAATGGAGATCGAAGCGCGCGGATATGCGGCGAACAGCAGCAACCAGTTGGCGACGATGGCAATACCGCCCAGTATCGCCAGAAACAACTGCCGCAGGGTAATTTGTCCAGGCTTGAAATGCCCCATCGCCGCGCAGACGGGCAGCAGCGTGGCTGCCCCGAACAGGCAACGCCAGAACACGACTTCCGAAGCCGGCCGGCCCGACAGCACCACCAGCCAACCAATGGTTCCGGAAATCACCATTGCCGCAGTCATTTCCAGCACACCGCGCAAATTGTCTTTCATCGCCCCATTCCCGTAGTTAAGCAAGGCTATACTTTAATCCGCCGTATGCATTACCCACATACGAAAAACCAAGCAGAGTTCCGGGAATTCCTTCTTTCATTAAGGAAAAAAGGAGAAATACTTTATGACGATGGATGATATCGATCGCAAGATCATCAATTTGCTGCAAGCCGATGCGCGGATGTCCACCAAAGCCCTGGCGGAGCATATCGGCCTTTCCGCGCCCGGCGCCGCCGAACGGCTGCGGCGGCTGGAAGAACGGGGCGTGATCCGCGCATTTACTATCGATGTCGATCCGCGCGCCCTGGGCTACTCCTTGCAAGCGATCGTCCGCATCAAACCCTTGCCGGGAAAGCTGCATGCCGTTCAGAAGTTGCTCGAAGCGATTCCCGAGATATCGGAGTGCGACAAGGTGACAGGGGATGACTGCTTCATCGCCCGCCTGCACCTGCGTTCGATCGAGCACCTGGATTTCATCCTGGAGCGCATCGTGGACAAGGCCGAAACCAGCACGGCTATCATCAAATCGCAACCCGTCAGACGACGACTGCCGGGGTGATGAGGTCGGCTCACCCTTCCGCCAAGTTGTATTTCTTGATCTTGTCGTAAAGCGTCTTCTTGGGGATGCCCAGGTGCTGCGCCGCCAGCGCCACGCTGCCGCCAGTCTCCCTGAGCGCGAAGGCGATCATCCCCGCCTCGAAATTCTCGACCTGCTGCGGCAGCGAAATGCCTTCCGATGCCACTTCCCGCACCGGCCCCGCCTCACTCACGCCCAGCACCCAGCGGTCGGCGAAATTGCGCAGTTCGCGCACATTGCCCGGCCACTCGCGCTGCTGCCATTGCTGCATCTGGGCCGCGCTCCAGGGCGGCACGTCGCGCCGGTAGCGCACCGCCGCGGCCTGGCAGAAATGCGCCAGCAGCAACGGGATATCGCTGCTGCGCTGGTTCAGCGTCGGCAAGTCGATCGCCACCACGCCGATGCGGTAGTACAGATCCTCGCGGAATTCGCCGCGCCCGCTCATCTGCAGCAGGTCGGCCTTGCTGGCCGCCACCACGCGGCAGTCGATGGCGATCGATTCGTTGCCGCCCAGCCGTTCCAGCCGGCGCTCCTGCAGCACGCGCAGCAGCTTGACCTGCATGGCCAGCGGCATGCTTTCGATCTCGTCCAGGAACAGGGTGCCGCCGTCGGCGTATTCCAGCTTGCCGATGCGGCGTTTCTGCGCGCCGGTAAAGGCGCCGGCCTCATGCCCGAAGATTTCGCTCTCGAAGACCGTTTCCGGCAAAGCGCCGCAATTGAGCGCGACGAAGGCGCCCTTGCGGCCGCTGGCGGCATGCAGCTGGCGCGCCACCACCTCTTTGCCGGTGCCGGTCTGGCCGTTGATCAGCACGTCGACATCGGCCGGCCCCAGGCTGCGGATCAGCGTGCGCACGCGCTCGATGGCCGGCGACTGCCCCACCAGCGGCGGCAGTTCCGGGTGGCTAGCCCAGGCGTCGCGCAGCTTGCGGTTTTCCAGCACCAGGCGGCGCTTCTCCTGCGCGCGCGCCGCCACTTCCAGCAGGCGGTCGGAGGCGAAGGGCTTTTCGATGAAGTCGTAGGCGCCGGCGCGCATCGCCTCGACCGCCATGCCGACATCGCCATGGCCGGTGACCACGATCACCGGGATGTCGGCGTCGACCGCCACCGCATGCTCCAGCAGCTCCAGCCCGGACATGCCCGGCAGGCGCACGTCGGTCACCAGGATGCCGGCAAAGTCGCGCGTGAGCAGCGGCAAGGCATCCTCCGCGCTGGCGCAGGCGCTCACGGCAAAGCTGCCCAGCTCCAGCGTCTGCGCGGTGGCTCGGCGCACCGCCTGTTCGTCCTCGACCAGGATGGCGGCGGCGCTGTTGCTGTCTTCGGTAGTTGCGTTCATGGTGTCAGCCGTTCTGTTGCAGCGGCAGGCGCACGATGAATTCGGCGCCCCCCTGCGCATGGTTATGCGCGGTGAGCTGGCCGTTCATCGCCTGCACGATGGAAGAGGAGATCGCCAGCCCCAGGCCCAGCCCCTTGCTGGACGACTTGGTGGTGAAGAAAGGTTCGAACAGGTGCGGCGCCACTTCATCGGGAATGCCGGCGCCCGAGTCGCGGATACGCACCACGGCCTGCCCGCCTTCGGTTTCCAGGCTCACACAGACCTGCTTGCTGGGCGCGTCCTCAACCGCATCCAGCGCATTGCGCAACAAGTTGACCAGCACCTGCTCGGTGCGCACCGCGTCGCCGGTGATGCTGGCCGGGTGGCGGATATCGATGGCGATGCCCACGCCGTGGTTCTGGAATTCGCTGCCCAGGAGCAGCACCGCCGCCTCGATCGCCTGGCGCAAATCGACCGTCGCCACCAGCTCGCCGCTCTTGCGGGCGAAGCCTTTCAACTGGGCGATGATCTTGCCCATGTTGGCGCTGGCGCTGCTGATGTGCTCCAGGTTCTCCGTCGCCTGCGCGGTCTGGCCGCGCGCCAGGAACTTCACCGAGTTGTCGGCGAAGGCGCGGATGGCCGCCAGCGGCTGGTTCAGCTCGTGCGTCACGCCGGCCGCCATCTGCCCCAGCATGGCCAGCTTACCAGCCTGCACCAGCTCATTCTGGGTGGTGCGCAACAGCGTTTCGGTCTGCTGCAGCTTCTCGTACTTGGCTTCGATGGCCTGGTTGGCCGCGGTCAGCTCTCGGGTGCGCTGGGCGATGCGCGCATCCAGCTCCTCGGCCGCGCGGCGCAGGGCGTCGCGCGACTCCAGTCGCTCCTGCACGCGGCGCCGGTGCTGGTACCAGGCCAACAGCGAGATCGCCAGCGCCACCATGAACAAGGCGGCGGCCAATGTCGACAGCGTGGCCGAACGCACCATGCGCGCCCGCGACGGGTACAGCATCAGCTCCCAGCCCAGCTTGGAGACGGGCCGCGACACATGCTCGCCGAAACCGCGCTGCAAGGCCTTGGGCAAGGCGGTCACCGGCGCGATGGGCAGGTCGGCGTACTGGTGCGTGCCTTCCAGTTCGCGCTGCATCGGCGCGCTCAGCGGTTTCAGGCTGTGGTACTTCCATTCCGGTCGGTTGCTGAGGAACACCACGCCGCTGGCGTCGGTCAGGGCGATCGGGTCGTCGCTGCTGCTCCAGGTATGTTCGAATTCGGCCAGGTCGACCTTGACCACCATCACGCCGATGGGCTGCTCGCCGGCGGCCGGCTCCTGGCTGCGGTAGATCGGCTGGGCGATGAAATAGCCCGGTTCGCTGGAGATGTTGCCGATGCCGTAGAAGCGCCCCGCCCGGCCCTGCACCGCCTCGCGGAAATACGGGCGGAAGCCGAAGTCGCGACCGACGAAGCTGAATTCCTCGTCCCAGTTGCTGGAAGCCAGCGTCATGCCTGCCGCATTGAGCATGAAGATATGCACGGCGCGCGACTGGCGCTGGATGATCTTGAAGGCGCGGTTGAGCCGGTCGACCGCGGCGGCATCCCCGGGATGCTGCAACACCTGGCGCACATCGGCCTGGAAGCCGAGCGCGAACGGCAATGCCTCGAACTTCTGCAGGATGGACTCCAGGTCCATCGCCACGATCTGCAGTTGCGCCGAGCCCAGGCTTTTCTGGTCGGCGCCGGCCTTGCGCAGGCTGAGCTGGTAGGTGGCGCCGCACACCGCCATCGTCGCCGCCATGAAGGCCAGGAACAGCAGCAGGTTTCTTCTGGCTCTCATGTGCGCAGGCCGATAGTGAAAGGGATGGATAAATTAAATGCCCGCGCTGCGCGGGCGCCAGATGCGACACGGCGCCCTTGCAGGCGCCGTGTCCGGCCATGACCAGCCGTAATGATAACGCGGATGAAGCCGGCCCGATCCGCCGGCGCATCGGGTCAGGCCGGCTTGCGTCCCCCGCCAGCGTCCGCTTCGGCACCCGCTTCGCCGCCTACCAGGACGTCGTCATGCAGGTGGCCGTCGCGCTGCGGGTCGGGCATGCGCAGCGTCACGATCAGCGCCACCAGGCACAGCGCGCTCACATACCAGTAGAAGGCCGATTCCATGCCGGCCGACTTCAGCGACAGCGCGACGAATTCAGCCGAACCGCCGAAGATGGCGTTGCCCACCGCGTACGACAGGCCCACGCCCAGCGCGCGCACTTCGGCCGGGAACATCTCGGCCTTGATCAGGCCGCTGATGGAGGTGTAGAAGCTGACGATGGTCAGCGCCAGGATGGCCAGGACGAAAGCGACATAGGGGCTGCTGACATCCTTGAGCAGGTGCAGGATGGGGAAGGTGCACAGCATGCCGAGGATGGAGAAGCACAGCATCGAATTGCGGCGGCCGATCTTGTCGGAGATGGCGCCGAAGAGCGGCTGCAGGATCATGTAGACGAACAACGCGCCGGTCATCACGCCGTTGGCCAGCTTGGGATCCATGCCGGCCGTGTTGACCAGGTACTTCTGCATGTAGGTGGTGAAGGTATAGAACATCAGCGAGCCGCCGGCAGTGAAGCCGACCACGTTGAGGAAGGCGCGCTTGTGCTGCAGCAGGCCCTTGAGGGTGCCGGCATCCTTCTTCTTGCGCACGTCCGAGGAAGCGGTCTCGGCCAGCGAACTGCGCAGGTACATCGCCACCAGCGCACCCAGGGCGCCCAGCACGAACGGCACGCGCCAGCCCCAGTCCATCAGTTCCTGCTTGGTCAGCCACAATTGCATGCCGAACAGCACTAGCACCGCCAGCAACTGGCCGCCGATCAGCGTCACATACTGGAAGGACGCCAGGAAGCCGCGGCGGCCGTTGGGCGCCACTTCGCTCATGTAGGTAGCCGAGGTGCCATACTCGCCGCCCACCGACAGGCCCTGGAACAGGCGCGCCACCAGCAGCAGCGCCGGCGCCCAGGCGCCGATGGCGGCATAGGTCGGCATCAGCGCCACGGCCAGCGAGCCGCCGCACATCATCAGCACGGAAATCAGCATCGAGGTCTTGCGGCCGTGCTTGTCGGCGATGCGGCCGAACAGCCAGCCGCCGATCGGGCGCATCAGGAAGCCGGCGGCGAATACGCCGGCGGTGTTCAGGAGCTGGGTGGTCGGGTCGCCCTTGGGGAAGAAGGCCGGCGCGAAATAGATCGCACAGAAGGAATAGACGTAGAAGTCGAACCACTCGACCAGATTGCCGGACGAAGCGCCGAGGATGGCGAAGATGCGCTTGCGGTATTCCGCCGGGCTCAATTGATGGTTGCCGCTCATGGAGATCTCCTGTTGTCGCCGCCCCGTTCCTGTCCGGTCCGGCGGCTTGTGTTTTGCCCACGTGCATGCCGGGGGCGGTGAAATAGGAGAAGACGCGACGCCGGTGCATGTAGCCGCATCCAGCCTGTCTCCGCCTGCTTTGTCGATGCGGCAATCATTGCAGGCTTCGTGCCAGATGGAGTGGCGATTTGAATAAATTTCTAAGCCACTGTTTTTAAATGTTTTTTCTCAACCGGGTTTCTTGTGCAGCACAGCAATCATGCGGATGTCCGGAAAGCCGCAATGCGGCTTTTGCGGGATTCCATCCAGACATATTGTGAAGACACCGGTGGAAGAGAACCAGGGAAAATCAGGAAAAAAAGAAAAGCGGCGCATATCTTCCGATATGCGCCGCTTTCCGATACTGCTGCGTCTGCCTTTACGGCAGCCCGATCAACGCTCCGACAACGCGTCCATCACGCACAGCGCCGTCATGTTGATGATGCGGCGCACCGTCGCCGACGGCGTCAGGATATGGACCGGCTTGGCGCAACCCAGCAGGATTGGGCCGATCGCCACGCCGTTGCCCGATGCGGTTTTGAGCAGGTTGTAGGCGATGTTGGCCGCGTCGATGTTGGGCATGACCAGCAGGTTGGCGTCGCCCTTGAGCGGCGAGTCCGGGATCACGGCGTTCAACAGCTTGCTGTCGAGCGCGGTGTCGCCGTGCATTTCGCCGTCCACTTCCAGGTCCGGCGCCACTTCGCGGATGATGGCCAGCGCTTCGCGCATCTTGCGGGCCGATTCGCTGTTGCTGGAACCGAAGTTCGAATGCGACAGCAACGCGGCGCGCGGATGCAGGCCGAAACGGCGCATTTCCTCGGCGGCCAGGATGGTGATCTCGGCCAGTTCCTGCGCATTCGGGTTCTCGTTGACGTGCGTGTCGACCAGCACCAGCTGGCGGTTCGGCAGGATCACCGCGTTCATGGCCGCATAGACGTTCACGCCCGGGCGCTTGCCCAGCACCTGGTCGACATAGTGCAGGTGCAGCTGGGTGGTGCCGTAGGTGCCACAGATCATGCCGTCGGCGTCGCCCTTGTGGATCGCCATGGAGCCGATCAGGGTGTGGCGGCGGCGCATTTCCAGCTTGGCGTACTGCTCGGTGACGCCCTTGCGGCGCGACATCTCCAGGAAGGTCTGCCAGTAGTCGCGGTAGCGGTTGTCGAAGTTCGGATTGATGACTTCGAAGTCGACGCCCGGACGCAGGCGCAGCCCGAATTTCTGGATGCGCTGTTCCAGCACTTCCGGACGGCCCACCAGGATCGGCTTGGCCAGGTTTTCATCGACCACCACCTGCACCGCGCGCAGCACGCGCTCTTCTTCGCCCTCGGCGTAGACGATGCGCTTCTTGGCTTCGGCGGCCTTCTTGGCGACCTGGAAGATCGGGCGCATGAAGGTGCCGCTGTGGTAGACGAACTGCTCCAGCTTCTCGGCGTAGGCGGCCATGTCCTTGATCGGACGGGCGGCCACGCCGGAGGTTTCGGCGGCGCGCGCGACGGCCGGCGCGATCTTGATCATCAGGCGCGGGTCGAACGGCTTGGGAATGATGTATTCCGGGCCGAACGACAGGTTGGCCACGCCGTAGGTGGCGGCCACGATGTCGGACTGCTCGGCCTGCGCCAGTTCGGCGATGGCGTGCACGGTGGCGATTTCCATCTCGCGGGTAATGGTGGTCGCGCCCGAATCCAGCGCGCCGCGGAAGATGTACGGGAAGCACAGCACGTTGTTGACCTGGTTCGGATAGTCCGAACGGCCGGTGGCGATGATGGCATCGTCGCGCACGGCCTTGACGTCTTCCGGCAGGATTTCCGGGGTCGGGTTGGCCAGCGCCAGCACCAGCGGGCGCGGCGCCATCTGCTTGACCATCTCCTGCTTGAGCACGCCGGCGGCGGACAGGCCCAGGAAAATGTCGGCATTGGGGATCACTTCGGCCAGGGTACGGGCATCGGTTTCGCGGGCGAAACGCTCCTTGTCCGGATCCATTAGTTCGGTGCGGCCCTTGTAGACCACGCCGGCCAGGTCGGTGACGTAGATGTTTTCGATCGGGAAGCCGAGGTCGACGATCAGGTCCAGGCAGGCCAGCGCGGCCGCGCCGGCGCCGGAGACCACCAGCTTGACTTCCTTGATGTCCTTGCCGACCACCTTCAGGCCGTTCAGGATCGCCGCGCCGACGATGATGGCGGTGCCGTGCTGGTCATCGTGGAAGACCGGGATCTTCATCTTCTCGCGCAGCTTGCGCTCGATGTAGAAGCACTCGGGCGCCTTGATGTCTTCCAGGTTGATGCCGCCGAAGGTCGGCTCCAGCGCCGCGATGACGTCGATCAGCTTGTCCGGGTCGGTTTCGTTGATTTCGATGTCGAACACGTCGATGCCGGCGAACTTCTTGAACAGCACGCCCTTGCCTTCCATCACGGGCTTGGAAGCCAGCGCGCCGATATTGCCCAGGCCCAGCACGGCGGTGCCGTTGGTGATCACGGCCACCAGGTTGCCGCGGGCGGTGTACTTGAATGCGTTGAGCGGATCGGAAACGATTTCTTCGCAAGCCGCGGCCACGCCGGGAGAATACGCCAGGGAGAGATCACGCTGGTTGGTCAGCAGCTTGGTGGGAGTGACGCTGATCTTGCCCGGGGTGGGAAACTCGTGGTAATCCAGCGCTGCCTGACGAAGTTGCTGACGCACTTCTTCTTTCTTACTGATCATCGAATCCATAACTCTGTATTCTCTATGTTGACTTGCGAAGACCGTCGATTCTAGCAGAGGTCGGCCCCTAATCATAGGCCGCCGATTTTATGCTGCCCCGCGCAAAGCCAGTCCGGAACAGGCTTTGCGGCGTTTCGCCAATGGCGCTTGATGTCCGCGAACATCCCCTTTCACGGTGCAATTGACGACTGTTAGCGGTGTGATCGGCACATGTTGCGCACAGCATCCAATGGCGAATCCTTGCTCGCCAGCACGGGCCGGAAACGGCGCCGGCGCACGCCTCCGGGCAAGCCGGCGGCATCGGCGGCCAGGCCCTTGCGCCCGCTGCAGGCTGCATGCGGGTGCGCTTGCCGCCTTACTCGTTGTGCCGCCGTTTGCCATCGTTTGTCGCCGCTGCGGCGAAACTTCCCCGAAAACGGACAACCTGCGCTTTCCGCGCATTCGCTGCAATGCAGCATCCCGCCCTTGCATTTATTGCACGTAACGGCGCGGCAACAGTAACCGCGGATATTGTCCTCCAGAAGCGATGACAGATTAGTTACAATCGCTCCATGCTCTCCGAATTCGAACTGATCGCGCGCTACTTCAGCCGCCCGCTTGCCCCCGACAGCCGCACGGCGCTCGGTGTCGGCGACGATTGCGCGCTGATGATGCCGGCCCCGGGCATGCAACTGGCCATCTCCAGCGACATGCTGGTGTCCGGCCGTCACTTCTTTCCCGATGCCGATCCGCTGGCGCTGGGCCATAAGTGCCTGGCGGTCAACCTGTCCGACCTGGCGGCGATGGGCGCCAAGCCGATCGCCTTCACCCTGGCGCTGGCCCTGCCCGCGACCGATCCCGAATGGCTGGCGCCGTTCGCCGACGGCATGCTGGCGCTGGCCGACCTGCACGGCTGCGAACTGATCGGCGGCGACACCACCAAGGGGCCGCTGACCGTCAGCATCACCGTGTTCGGCGAAGTGCCGGCGCAGCAGGCACTGCGGCGCGATGCGGCGCGCGCCGGCGACGACATCTGGGTATCCGGCTCGCTGGGCGATGCGCGCCTGGCGCTGGCCGGCTACCGCAACGAGATTGCGCTGTCCGGACAGGAGCTGCTGCTGGCGGCGCCGCGCATGCACGAACCCACCCCGCGCGTGGAACTGGGCATCGCGCTGCGCGGCATCGCCCACGCCGCCATCGACATTTCCGACGGCCTGGCCGGCGATCTCGGCCACATCCTGCAACGCTCCAGGCTCGGCGCCACGCTCGACGCCGACGCCCTGCCGCCGGGCAACGCGCTGCAACACCGAGACCTCGAATTACGACGCCGCTTCACGCTGTGCGGCGGCGACGACTACGAGCTCTGCTTCACCGCGCCGGTGCGCCTGCGCGATGCCGTGCTGAAGGCGGCGCATGCGGCCGGCGTCGAAGTCGCCCGCATCGGCACGATGGAGCATGCCCCCGGCCTGCGCATCGTCGATGCCGGCGGCGAACCGCTGCAGTTGGCGCTGGACTCCTTCGACCATTTCCGTTCATGAACCAAGACCTTCCCTCCTCATCCGCAGCCGCTCCCGCGGCGACGCCTGTACCGAAGAAGCCCCGCGCCAACGCCCAGTTCATGCTGGCCCATCCGGCGCACTGGATCGCGCAGGGTTTCGGCAGCGGCCTCTCGCCCATCATGCCGGGCACCGCCGGCACGCTGTTCGCCTGGCTCTCCTATGCCGTGCTGAGCGCGCGCTGGCCGCATGTGTTTACCGCCCCCAACTGGCTGGCCATCATCGTGGCCGGTTTCGTCATCGGCATCTGGGCCTGCCACCGTACCGGGCGTGCGCTCAATTCGCCCGACGACGGCAGCATGGTGTGGGACGAGATCATCGCCTTCTGGCTGGTGCTGGTGCTGGTCACGCCGGCCAGCTTCAAGGTCCAGCTGGCCGCGTTCGTCGTGTTCCGCTTCTTCGACATGGTCAAGCCGCCGCCGATCGCCTGGTTCGACCGCCGCTTCAAGGGTGGCTTCGGCGTGATGTGGGACGACATCGTGGCGGCCTTCTATACGCTGCTGGCGTTCGCGCTCTGGCGCACTTACGCTTGACTGTTCAAGACTCCCGAAGACGGAGTATGCTGTCCCTGCACGCACACGATCAACCGGCCGCAGCCCGAGCCGCTTTCACTGAGCAGCTTCCAGGATGCTGCGGCATTGCCGAGGATGACACTCATGGACACCACGATTGACTTAGCCGCACGCGTAGGCCAGGCCCTGAAGGCCAAGGGCCTGCTGTTAGCCACTGCCGAATCGTGTACGGGAGGCGGCGTCGCGCACGCCATCACGGAAATCGCCGGCTCTTCCGAATGGTTCGACTGCGGTTTCGTGACCTATTCCAACGCTTCCAAGAATGAGCTGCTGGACATTCCCGAAGCCATGATCGCGCTGCACGGCGCGGTCAGCGAAGAGATCGCCGGCGCCATGGCCGAAAGCGCGGTCGCCAACAGCAGCTCCGACGTGGCCGTCTCCACCACCGGCATCGCCGGCCCCGGCGGCGCGGTGCCCGGCAAGCCGGTCGGCACCGTCTGCTTCGGCTGGCGCGTGGGCGACAAGACCTATACCGAACGACTGGTGTTCCAGGGCGACCGCCAGGCGGTGCGCGAACAGACCGTCATCCATTCGCTCAAGGGCTTGCTCAAGCTGCTGGCCGACTGAACCGCTTCTTCCAAAACAAACAGGCCGCGCTTGCATTCGCAGCGCGGCCTGTTTGTTTGCGACTCGCTTGTCGCTTCCCGTTGTTACCGGTACTTGTTGATCGCGTCGCGCGTCTCCAGCGCCACGCGGCGCGCCGCCGCGGTGAAGTCCTCTCCGGCTTCCTGCTTGGCGTACAGGATGGCGCGCGAGGAATTGATCATCATGCCGGTGCCGGCCTCCGTCCTGCCGGCCTTGACTGTGGCTTCGACGTCTCCGCCCTGGGCGCCCACGCCCGGCACCAGCAGCGGCATGTCGCCGATGATGGCGCGCACCTGCGCCAGTTCCTGCGGGAAGGTCGCGCCCACCACCAGGCCGCACTGGCCGTTGGTATTCCACTTCTCGGCCACCAGGCGGGCCACGTGCTGGTACAGCGGCTTGCCGTCGATTTCCAGGAACTGCAGGTCGGAACCGCCCGCATTGGACGTGCGGCACAGCACGATCACGCCGCGGTCCTTCCACTCCAGGTAAGGCGCCACCGAATCCCAGCCCATGTAGGGGCTGACGGTGACCACGTCGGCGTTGTAGCGCTCGAAGGCTTCGCGCGCGTATTGCTCGGCGGTGGCGCCGATGTCGCCGCGCTTGGCGTCCAGCACCAGCGGGATGTCGGGATAATGGCGGCGGATGTAGGAACAGATTCGTTCCAGCTGGTCTTCCGCGCCCAGCGCCGCGAAATAGGCGATCTGCGGCTTGAAGGCGCAGGCGGCGTCGGCGGTGGCGTCGACAATGGCGCGGCAGAATTCGTAGATGGCGTCGGACTTGCCGCGCAGCGCTTCGGGGAGCTTCTTGACGTCGGGGTCCAGGCCCACGCACAGCAGGGAATTACGCGATTTCCACGCGCCGTTTAACTTGTCGATGAATGTCACGGTAGTGCCTTATAGTGCTTTAAGATGCAAAGATGCGCTATTGTACCGCTGGCGCCGCCCCGCCCCCGTTTTTACCCGTCTTTTGCGGGCTTTTCGGGCGCGAAGAAGGGAATTCCAAGCCGGCGGCACCGGTCTCACACGGTTTATTTTTCTTACGAGGAACACAACATGAAAAAATGCTTCGCATGGCTGGCCGCCGCCTTCCTGGCCCTTTCCCTGTCGGGTTGCGGCTATAACGACTTCCAGGCCAAGGACGAAGCCACCAAGGCCGCCTGGGGCGAAGTGGTCAACCAGTACCAGCGCCGCGCCGACCTGATCCCCAACCTGGTCAACACCGTCAAGGGCTATGCCGCGCACGAGAAAGACACGCTGGAAGCCGTGACCAAGGCGCGCGCCGCCGCCACCAGCTTCCAGATCACGCCGGAGGTGCTGAACAATCCGGAAGCCTTCGCCAAGTTCCAGCAGGTGCAGGGCCAGTTGTCGTCGGCGCTGTCGCGCCTGATGGCGGTATCGGAGAACTATCCGCAACTGAAGGCCGACACCAGCTTCCGCGACCTGCAGTCGCAACTGGAAGGCACCGAGAACCGTATCACCGTGGCGCGCCAGCGCTACATCGCCGCGGTCCAGGAATACAACATCCTGGCGCGCAGCTTCCCCAGCAACATTACCGCCAAGGTGTTCGGCTACCAGGTCAAGCCGTCCTTCACCGTGGAAAACGAAAAGGCGATCTCGACCGCGCCCACCGTCGATTTCGGCAAGTAAGCGCGGCTGCGACTATCGGCGATGCGTAACCTCTTCCTGAAACTCTGGCTGCTGGCCCTGCTGTGCGGGCCGGCCGGCATGGCGGCGGCCGAGGACTTCGTCCCGGTGCCACCGCTGTCGGGCCATGTAGTCGACCAGATCCGCATGCTCGATGCGCAGCAGCGCTCCGCGCTCGACAGCGTGCTGGCCGACTATGAAACCCGCACTGGCAGCCAGGTCGCGGTGCTGCTGATGTCGTCCACCGCGCCGGAAGCCATCGAGCAATTCGGCATCCGCGCCGCCGAAGCCTGGAAACTGGGCCGCAAGGGCGTGGACGACGGCGTGATCCTGATCGTCGCCAAGGACAATCCCAAGGCGCTGCGCCGCCTGCGCATCGAAGCCGGGCGCGGCGTGCAAGGCAGCCTGACCGATGCGCAGTCCAAGCGCATCCTGGAAGACGTGATCGCCCCGCACTTCCGCCAGAACGATTTCTACGGCGGGCTGGCGGCGGGCGTATCGGCCATCACCAGCCTGCTCGACCAGGAACAGCTGCCGGCCGCGCAGCGCCATGCCCCAGCGGCGCAAACCGATGACGGCGGCGGCTGGGTGACGCTGGTGGCGGTGCTGTTTTTCCTGTTCGTTTTCTTCACCATGCTGCTCAGGTCGCGCCGCAATGCGCGCAACAACCTCAATAGCAACGACTGGGGCCACGGCAGCGGCACCAGCACCGGCGTGATCATCGGCAGCATCCTGGACCAGGTTGCGCGCAGCGCAGCCTCCGGCCGTTCCGGCGGTTTTTCGGGAGGCTCCTCGGGCGGATTCTCTTCCGGCGGTGGTTCGTTCTCGGGCGGCGGCGGCACATTCGACGGCGGCGGCGCCTCGGGGGACTGGTGAGATGAGCAAAGAGAAAAAAACGGCTTCCATGGCCGGCCGCATGCTGCGCCACCTGGCCGGCACCCACGCGGCGGCGCGCCGCGCTTTCCCATCCGCCACGCTCAAGGCCATCCAGGCCAGCATCGGCGAAGGCGAGCAGCGGCATCGCGCCCAGATACGCGTCATCATCGAAGCGTCGCTGTCGCTGGGCGCGGTATGGCGGCGCGAAAGTTCGCGCCAGCGGGCGCATGAACTGTTCGCGCGCTACCGCATCTGGGATACCGAGGAAAACTGCGGCGTGCTGGTCTACGTCAACCTGGCCGACCACAAGGTGGAAATCGTCGCCGACCGCGGTGCCGGCCGCGTGGTGACGCGCCAGCAATGGCAGGAAGTATGCCGCGTCATGACCGCCGGCTACGCGCGCGGCTCCTACCACGACAGCACCCTGCAGGCGCTGGCCATGCTGCATGACTTGCTGGCCGCCGCCATGCCGCGCCAGGGGGACGATGCCCGGGGCGGCAACGAATTGTCCGACAAGCCGCTGGTGCTCTGATCCCCTCTTCCGAATGAAAAAACGCCGCTGCGATTCGGCCGCAGCGGCGTTTTTTCATCGTGGCCCAAGCTCGCTCAAGCGACCTCAGCCATTCTCATACACCCACTGCAACAGCGCATCCTGCGCCTTCTGCCCGGACGGCGCGTTCGGGTGGTTGATCAGGAACACCACCACATAGTATTTGCCCGAAGCGGCCTGCACGTAGCCGGCGATGGAGCGCACGTCATTGAGCGTACCGGTCTTGATGTGCGCCTGCCCGGCCACGCTTTGCGTCTTCAGGCGGCGGCGCATGGTGCCGTCGTAGCCGACCAGCGGCAGCGAGGACACGAATTCCGGCATCAGCGGCGAACGGTAGGCCTGGGCCAGCATGCCGCCCAGCAAGGCCGGCGTGACCCGTTCCACGCGCGACAGCCCGGCGCCGTTCTCGATGGCCAGGCCGCTGGTATCGAGCCCCTTGTCGTTGAGCCAGGAACGCACCGCGCGCGCGCCGTTGACCATATCGCCCGGCTGGCCGCTCGTCTCGGCGGCCAGCGTCAGCAGCACCTGGCGCGCCATCACGTTGTTGCTGTACTTGTTGATGTCGCGGATCACCTCCGGCAGCGCGGGAGATTGCGCCTCGGCCAGCAGCCGCGCCGAAGGCGTCACCGCGCCGCTGACGACGCGCCCGGAAAAGCCGCCGCCGAGGTCTGCCCACATCTGCGCGAACATGGCGCCCGCATATTGCACGCTGCCCATGCGGTACGGATGCACATACCAGACCCTGGAGCCGCAATCGGCAGGATACGTGCCGGAGAAAGTCGCCGATGCCGCGTCATTGGCCAGCATCAGCTTGCCCTGCCAGTCGCCGCAAGGTTCCTGCGACAGGCGCGGCGGCGTGATGGCATAGCCGGCCAGGGGCGGCTCCATCGTCACCGCCACCGTGCCGGCGGCATTGGGCTCGAAGCGGAAGGCCAGCGTCTTGTAGTTCAGCAGCAGCGCGTCCGGACCGACGTTATAGGGCTTCTGCGGATCGCCGTCGAACTGCGCCGGGTCATAGGGCGCACCGGCGAAGAAACTCCGGTCGATCACCAGGTTGCCGCGGATATCCTTGACGCCGCGCGCGCGCAACTGGCGCAGGAACAGCCAGAAGTTCTCCATCACCATCTTGGGATCGCCACCACCCTTGATGATCAGGTCGCCGTCCAGCACGCCCTGGTCGAGCGCACCGTCGACATAGGCCTGGGTCTTCCAGGAATAGGTAGGTCCCAGCAATTCCAGCGCGGCGTCTGTGGTCACCAGTTTCATCACCGAGGCCGGATTGAAAGGCTGCGCAAGGTTGTTGGCTACCAGCACCCGCTTGCCGCTGTCGGCATCCAGCACCAGCACGCCGGTGTTCTGTTGCGGGATCTGCGCCACGCGCAGCGCCCCGACCACAGCTGGCGGCAGATTCTGGGCCGGTGCGGCCGCGGCGGCGGCCAGCAGGGAAACCGCGAGGACCAACGACCGTAATGATGGCCGGCGGGAGCAATACAAGGAAAAACCCGATAGGAAACGCTGCATGATTCAGGCAAAAATAAAGATCACGCATTATAGGGGCAAGCCATGCCGCTGCCGTTTTGCCTCCAGGAAAAACGGCTTTGCGATGGCATAGCAATGGTCAAACACTCGCCGGTTGCGCTGAATCAAGCAAAGAGATCTACTTTCCGGTACGCTGTGGCGTCGCCGGAGTCCATATGGAACGGTCGGCAACCATACGGGACAGGACGAAAGAAAAATACCGATATGTCATCCAGCACCACCAGTCGGGGCGCCGGGAGCGGCAGCAAACGGCGATTGGCCGCGCTGCTGGCTTTGCTCAATCCGGTCGCGCTCTACCGCAAGCGCCCGGAACGCCTGGACGATCCGCCGCCGGAAGCCCTGATCGGCAAGGGGGTGCGCTTCGTCAACCGCATCTACATCCTGCGCATGATCGGCCTGGGCGTGGGCTTTTTCTGCGTCGCGGCCGGCTTCGTGCAGCATCCTGTGGACTGGCCGCTGTGGGCGCTGCTGGTGTTCCACGGTTTCATCTGGCCGCACGCGGCGCGCCACTGGGCGCTGCGCAGCAAGATCCCCTACCGGGCCGAACGCCGCAACCTGGTGCTGGATGCCGGCTTCGGCGGCCTGTGGATCGCCGCCATGAACGGCAACCTGGTGCCCAGCGCGGTCATCCTCTCGATGCTGTCGATGGACAACATCGCCGCCGGCGGCGTGCGCCTGTTCATGCGCGGCGCCTACGCCAGCGCGGCCGGATTCCTGCTGGGCTGGCTGCTGCTCGACTACCGCTTCATGCCGCAGTCCGACATCGCCACCATCGTGGCCTGCCTGCCGATGCTGGCCCTCTATCCGCTGGTGCTGGGCAAATCGACCTACGACATGTCCAAGAAACTGGCCGAACGCTCCCGCGAATTCGAGATCGTCAGCCAGACGGACGGCCTGACCCGCCTGTTCAACCGCCGCTACTGGGAAACCCTGCTCATCGAGGAATTCGAGCGCTGCCGCCGCGACGCCGGCGGCAGCGGCCACGATCACGGCACCTGCCTGCTGCTGCTCGACCTCGACCATTTCAAGAACATCAACGATACCCACGGCCACCTGGTCGGCGACGAAGTCCTGCGCAATTTCTCGCAACTGCTGCGCGCCAACCTGCGCGAGGACGATTTGATCGGCCGCTATGGAGGTGAGGAATTCGTGGCTATCCTGCGCAATATTTCAGCCGCCGACGCCCTGCTGCTGTCGCAGCGCCTGATCGAGGCGGCCCGCGACAAGCACGTCGGCGGCAGCCCCCTGCGCGGCTGCACGGTCAGCGCCGGCCTGGTGCCCTTCACGTCCGACATGGAGGCGCATTACGTCTGGCTGCAGCGCGCCGACCATGCCATGTATTGCGCCAAGGAAAAGGGGCGGGATTGCCTGGTGGTCTGGGATGCCGGGCTGCACCGCACGCACGGCAAGATCCAGGCCGCTACGCAGGCCGCCTGAAAAACGCCGTAAGGGATTTACGCGCCACGCCATGCGCAATACATGAAACGCACGGACGCAAAAAAGGCCGATGTCTTCGGGGCCGCCACGAGACCACTGTGAAAACATCGACCTAGGGAAATCAAGGGAGGAGCAATCGGCGTACAGTGAAAGACCTGAACTCTCCAAAAAAAGTGGTCTCCGCCGATGCCCCTGCCACTGCCGCTACGAGCGGCAAAGCGGGCTCAATGCCCACTAAATTAGCACTGGCAGAGCCTCCAGCACTAAAAGCGCAAGCAACGCGCCAAACACCGCGCCGATTGCACGGCAACCGGTCCGGACCGCCTTGGAGGCGACCGGCACCTCGCCGCATAACAACAGCCCGGCCAACGTCATCGGGATGAAAAACACCAAGTTGTCCATGATGATGTTCGGCATGATGCGTCTCCTCATTCAGCCTTCACATGCAAATCCGCTTTCGGATTGTTCTTGCCTGGCTGCGAGCCTTGCCAGGCGCGGCTTTGTGATTTGAGTATAGGCCGCGCGCCATATAAAACAAGCGGTGCCGCCGAGAATTCGTTGCTGCACAGCAGCGACAGCCGGCCCCGATGGCATTGTTGCGAACGCACAAATTTTCAGCAGGCGGCCGGATTTGCCTTGACCCTCGTTTAAGCGCGAGCGTAGAATTCGCCCGTTCTTATTTTTTGGAGTCCCTCTCATGGGCACTTGTTCGGGTGACAGTTGTTGCCGGTTAATCACCGGATAAGCCTAGGCAAGGATTTCAGCAGGACGCTCTCCTGCCGTCATCTTGCACCAGGCAGATGACGGCATCTCAATGCCTTGCGGCGCAGCAGCGCGCCGCCTCCCCAGGCATCGATATTCCCTCACAACGACAGATCGACGATCGACCGCCGCAGACACCATCGTCCCGGCGCACGGCTCAGTTCTTCGCTTGCTCTCTCGCGCCCGGCGCCTGAGAGCGATGCATCTTGCGCCGTCGCAAGCTGACGATTTGCTGACAAGCATGGCCGCGCGCCATGCCGGCCAGCCTGCGCGCCGCCAGGTGCCGATGACAGGGGTTCCGCCAACCAAGCGGAGGCTGCCATGCGCCAGAAAACAACATGAAGACCCGATGTTTGTCATCGATCCGTCAAACAAGCCCGTTAGAGTCCTGACTCGCACTGCCTTGCACCATTTTGACGCCACCCGAATGCGCATGCTGTCCGGCCTGCCCGCCAGCCCCGCATACCGGATCGCAAGCCCCTTCGCCCCATCCCTCCCGGCGGCGAAAACAATATGAAAAGAAGTACACCCATGAACCTGAACCTGCTGAAAGAAACCTTCGCCAGCTTCATCCGCGCCCGCGGAATGGACCGCCACTTCCGCCGCCTCGGCATGGACATGTTCCGCAGCGCGCCGGTCACCAAGGAAGTCTCGCAATCGCTGGCCCAGCAACTCACCGAAGCCTCGCGCAGCGACACCGCCGAACTGCTGCAGCGCCTGAAGTCGCGCATGGACGGCCTGACCGAAGCCGAGTCCGACGCCATCCGCGCCGAAGTCGGCCCCAACGAGGTCGAGCATGAAAAGCCGCTGACCTGGCCGGTGCACCTGTGGCACTGCTACAAGAACCCGTTCAACCTGCTGCTCACACTGCTGGCCGCCGTGTCGTTCTACACCGAAGACATGAAGGCCGCCATCGTGATCGGCACCATGGTGGTGGTATCGACGCTGCTGCGCTTCGTGCAGGAAGCGCGCTCCAACACCGCCGCCGACAAGTTGAAGGCCATGGTCAGCAACACCGCCACTGTGATGCGCCACGACATGGTCGAGGAAATCGCCGCCGAGGCGCAGCGCTACTTCGACATCACCCTGCACCCCAAGGGCGCCAAGCGCGTCGAGGTGCCGATCAAGAACCTGGTGCCGGGCGACATCGTCATGCTCTCGGCCGGCGACATGATCCCGGCCGACCTGCGCCTGCTGTCGGCCAAGGACCTGTTCGTCAGCCAGGCCGCGATGACCGGCGAATCGCTGCCGGTGGAAAAGTTCGTCACGCCGACCCAGACCGATGCCAGCAGCCCGCTGGAACTGGACAACCTGTGCTTCATGGGCACCAACGTGGTCAGCGGCTCGGCCACCGCGGTCGTGCTGACCACCGGCAAGCGCACCTATTTCGGCGCCTTGGCCGAACGCGTGACCGCCACCGACCGTTCGCCCACCGCCTTCCAGGCCGGCGTCAACAAGGTGAGCTGGCTCCTGATCCGCTTCATGCTGGTGATGACGCCGGTGGTGTTCTTCCTCAACGGCTTCACCAAGGGCGACTGGGTCGAGGCCTTCCTGTTCGGCCTGTCGGTGGCGGTCGGCCTGACGCCTGAAATGCTGCCGATGATCGTCACCTCGACGCTGGCCAAGGGCGCCGTCGCCCTGTCGCGCAAGAAGGTGATCGTCAAGCGGCTGGACGCGATCCAGAACTTCGGCGCGATGGACGTGCTGTGCACCGACAAGACCGGCACCCTGACCCAGGACAAGATCTTCCTGGAACGCCACACCGACATCCGCGGCGAGCTCGACGATGAAGTGCTGCAGTACGCCTACCTGAACAGCTACTACCAGACCGGCCTGAAGAACCTGCTCGACGTGGCCGTGCTGGAGCACGCCGAACTGCAACGCGAAATGTCGATCGCCTCGGCCTACCGCAAGGTCGACGAGATCCCGTTCGACTTCCAGCGCCGCCGCATGTCGGTGGTGGTGTCCGAGCGCGAAGACCACCACGAGCTGATCTGCAAGGGCGCGGTGGAAGAGATCGTCTCTGTCTGTACCCATGCGCGCCTGGATGGCAAGGTCGTGCCGCTCACGCCCGAACTGCTGGCGGAAATCCGCGAAACCACCGGCAGCCTCAACGCCGAAGGCCTGCGCGTGGTGGGCGTGGCCGCCAAGGACCTGCCTCCGACCAAGGAAACCTACAGCCTGGCCGACGAATCGGACCTGGTGCTGATCGGCTACATCGCCTTCCTCGACCCGCCGAAGGAGTCGACCGAACCGGCCCTGGCCGCGCTGCGCGAGCATGGCGTCGCGGTCAAGATCCTGACCGGCGACAACGAGCTGGTGACCGCCAAGATCTGCCGTGAAGTCGGCCTGGAAGTGGACGGCATGCTGCTCGGTTCGGCGGTGGAAAAGATGAGCGACGAGCAACTCGCCGTCGCCGCCGAGAAAGTGACCGTGTTCGCCAAGCTCTCCCCGGCGCACAAGGAGCGCATCGTGCGCGTGCTGCACGACAAGGGCCACGTGGTCGGCTTCATGGGCGACGGCATCAACGACGCCCCGGCCCTGCGCGCGGCCGACATCGGCATCTCGGTCGATACCGCGGTGGACATCGCCAAGGAAGCGGCCGACCTGATCCTGCTGGAAAAGAGCCTGATGGTGCTGGAAGAAGGCGTGCTGGAAGGCCGCAAGACCTTCGCCAACATGCTCAAGTACATCAAGATGACGGCCAGCTCCAACTTCGGCAACGTGTTCTCGGTGCTGATCGCCAGCGCCTTCCTGCCCTTCCTGCCGATGCTGCCGCTGCACCTGCTGGTGCAGAACCTGCTGTACGACGTGTCGCAGATTTCCATCCCGTTCGACAACGTCGACCGCGAATTCCAGGAAAAGCCGCAGCGCTGGAACCCGGCCGACATCGGCCGCTTCATGGTGTTCTTCGGCCCGATCAGCTCGATCTTCGACGTCACCACCTTCGCGCTGATGTGGTACGTCTTCGGCGCCAACTCGCCGGAACACCAGACGCTGTTCCAGTCCGGCTGGTTCATCGAAGGCCTGCTGTCGCAAACGCTGATCGTGCACATGATCCGCACCAAGCGCATCCCGTTCTTCCAGAGCCGCGCATCGTGGCCGCTGCTGGGCATGACGCTGATCATCATGGCCATCGGCATCTTCATCCCGATGTCGCCGCTGGCGCATTACTTCAAGCTGGAAGCGCTGCCGCTGTCCTACTTCCCGTGGCTGCTGGCGATCCTGCTGGCCTATGCGGCGCTGATCCAGTTGATGAAGAACTGGTATGCCAAGCGCTACGGCTGGCAGTAAGCCGATCCGTCCGGTTCGCTGACATGAAAAAGGGTTGCCTGAGAAGGCAACCCTTTTTTCTTTGGCCGGCGGATCGATGCGTTTCAGTTGCCGGCCAGTCCTGCGGCGATATTGATGCACAAGCCGATGATGGCGGCGTTGAAGACGAAGCAGATCAGCGAATGCGCCAGCACCGACTGCCGCATGGAACGCGTGGCCACGCCGACATCCGAGGTCTGGACCGCCACGTTGATGGTGAAGGAAAAATACAGGAAGTCCCAGTAATCGGGCGTGGTCTTGCCCTCGACGAAACGCAGCGGCAAGGCCTGCGGATCGTCATCCCCGGCGTAGAACAGGCGCGCGTAATGCAGCGTAAAGATGGTGCCGATCAGGAACCAGGAGCCGAACACGGTGGATCCGGTGAATGCATAGCGCAGCATGCGCCCTTCCTGGCCGTGGTTGCCGCCGGCCAGTTCCAGCAGGATCGCCGCCAGGCTGGCGATGGCGGCGATGCTGACCATGCACAGCACCAGTTGCGCGCTTTCGTCTTCGGTTTCGGCCAGGCGTTTGGCAGCCTGGGCATCGGCACGGTACATCATCAGCCAGATCATCAGGAGATAAGCCCAGACGCCGGCGTTCCAGCCGATCAGGCAATGCGTGACCGGAGAACCGGCGGGAATGAGCAAACCGCACACCACGCCGATCAGGACGGCGATCAGCAAACGTGGATGAAGCTGGACGATATAGCGGGCAATGGACATGGGATCGACGGGCCGGAGCCTGCGCGTGCGCAGGTTCCGGCCATGGAAAAAAGAATGGCTGAACCATAGCATGCTTCAACCATTCTCTTCCACGCCCAAGCGCAGGCGCGGCCTTGCGCCTGGCGCGCCTCATTATCTTGGCTGTTTTCTCAGAACTCCCCCTCGATCAATGCCCGCCTGGCGCGTTCGCGGGCGCCGGCCAGGGCCTCCTGTTCGGTGGGATAGATGCCGGCCGGTATATAGGTTTCGGCGATCTCGGGCTCGCGCGTGAGCCGCACGAAGACTTGCGCCTCATAAGCGTGATCGGGCATTTCAACCGCATCGTAGCGCGCGATGCGGGCGCCGTTGCGTAACACCTTGTCCGTCATGCCGCCTCCAGTCTCGGTCTGATTGGAGGCCGTTAGACCCTGAGCACTTGCACGAGGTTCTGGAATTACCTCCCGGCAATCTTGCCGCCGGGCTCATCCATTGCAAGGAGGGAAAGACTATGCCGCCAGCGGGAAGCGCACAGTAAATACCGTGCCCGGCCTTGCGCCACCGCAATTGAGCGTGATCACGGCGCCGTGGTCGCGGGCGATCTCGCGCACAATCGCCAGGCCCAGGCCGCTGCCGGCCACCTTGTCGTTGGCGCGGTAAAAGCGGTCGAAGATCAGCTCCCGGTGTTCGGGGGCGATGCCGGGGCCGGAGTCCTCCACCGTCAGCAGGGTCGCCCCGTCCTGCTCATGGCAGCGCACGGTGACGCTGCTGTGCGGCGGCGAATAGCGCACCGCGTTGTCGATCAGGTTGTCGATCAGGTCCGACAGCAGGAAGCGGTCGCCGCGCATGCGGCCGGGCTGCAGGTCGAAACCGAGGTCGATCTGTTTCTTGTCGGCCTCTTCGATGAAATGCTGGATGGACTCTTCCACCAGCTTGTCCAGCGACAGGCTCTCCAGATTGCGCTGTTCGAACTGGCCATGCTCGGAGCGGGCCAGCGCCAGCAACTGGCGGCTTTGGCGGATCATGCGCTCGACCGAGGAATTCATCATCGCCAGCGAGCGCGCGGTATCGGGCTCCCCGCTATGCTTGGCATGCAGCAGTTCCAGCTGCAGCTTGAGGCCGGTCAACGGCGTGCGCAACTGGTGGGCGACGTCGGCCAGGAAATTCTGCTGCGCCTGCTCGCCCTTGCTGATGCGTTCCATCAACTGGTTCATGGCGCCGATCAGCGGCAGCAGCTCTACCGGAGCGCCGGCGCCGTCGATCGCATCCAGCTTGCCGTGGCCGCGCTGCTCCAGGTTGCCCTCCAACGCCTGCAACGGCTCGAGCCCGCGCCGCACCGCCACCAGCACGGTGGCCAGCGAGATGAAGGTGAGTACCCCATCCAGCACCAGGAAAGACAGCAAGATAGTGTAGTGGGCGCGGTTGCGCTTGCGCACCGTCTCCGCCACCGCCACCGAGATCACGCCATTCTTCACACGCACCTGCAGCGCGGAAATGCGGACCGGCTCGCCGCGCATCTCGGCGTCGAAATTGATGGGCCGCTCGAAAACGTCGCTGTCCGGCAGCGGCGGGAAGCCCTTGTCGCCCAGGATGATCTCGCCCTTGACATTGCGCACCGCGAAAAAGGTGGTGTCGGAATGGTTGCTGCGCAGGATCTGTTCGGCCTGCTGGGTAAGTTCGGCGGAGGTCTTTTCCTTGCGGTGCCGTACCTGTGCGTACAGGCCCCAGGTCGAATCCATCAGGTTCTGGTCGAAGGCATGCTGGGCCGGCAGCCACGCCAGCCAATAGGTGATCCCCCCGCCAACCAGGTTGATGAGCAGCAACGGCGCAATCAGCCACTTCAGCAGGTTGCGCCGGATACTTGGGTGCAGGGCGGGCATACGTCGAAGCCGGAGGGAAAATCAGCCTTCGCTTTTTTCGAGCATGTAGCCGAAACCGCGGATGGTGCGGATGACCACGCCGGAATCGGCGATCTTGAGGCGGATGCGCGAGACATAGACCTCCACCGCGTTGATAGTGAAGTCTTCGCCCCACGGCAGCACGGCGTCGATGATCTGCTGCTTGGAGACCACGCGCGAAGCGTGCTGCATCAAATACTCCAGCACGGTCCATTCGCGCAGCGACAATTCGATCTTGCGGCCGTCGATGTCGGCGCGCTTGGTGGCGTTGTCCAGCGACAGGCCGCCCACCGACAATTGCGCCGGCTGCGGCGCGCTGCGGCGGATCAGCGCCTTGATCCGGGCCACCAGCTCGGGCGTGGCGAACGGCTTGACGAGGTAATCGTCGGCGCCCAGCTCCAGCCCGTGCACGCGGTCGGGAATGGTGTCGCGCGCGGTCAGGAGCAGCACCGGGGTATTGTTGCCGGTACTGCGCATGCGCCGCAGCACTTCGAAGCCATCGATGCCCGGCAGGCCGATGTCGAGCACCAGCACCGCCGCGTTGAACCGCTGCGACAGCGCATCGGTGCCGTTGTTGACGGTATGGACGGTGAATCCATGGGAATTGAGCACACGCGACAGGCCGTCGGTGAGCACCGGGTCGTCTTCGACCAGCAAAACGTTCATAAGGACTTCGGGAGAAGGAAAACGGCGCAAAAATTCTGCGAACCGAAGCATCGTATTGCAGCCCCGCGAATGCTGCAAACGGGCGATGGCAAAGCACTCGCCGCGCTCCTTGCATTTTGTTTCATTTTCGTCACATTCAGCACCTTGTCAGCAATTCGACAGCATTTAGTCAGGAACCGGCTTTAACCTAGCTCACCAATATATGAATGAGAATCCACCTCATTCACAAAATAAAGTTTCAGCCAGCCAAACGGTCATGCATGGTCGGATTAGCCAGCTAGTGGAATTTCCAGCTCCGCCGGACATCCCTTTCGCGCCAACCCATCATCCACCACAACATGAACCGTCTTTCCCCCATTGCCGCTGCGCTGGTCGCAGTGTTCGCCGCGCCTGTACCACTATACGCACAGCAGGCCGCTCCCGCCAATGCCGGCCAACTCGCCCCGGTCACGGTCGAAGGCAAGCGCGACGACTTCGCGACCGGCTCGATCGGGCTGTCGAAGCTGCCCGCCGATCTGCATGACGTGCCGCAGTCGGTCACCGTGGTCAACAAGGCGCAGATGCAATCGCAGGGAGCGACTTCGCTGGCAGATGCGCTGCGCAACGTTTCCGGCATCACGCTGGGCGCCGCGGAAGGCAGCCAGATCGGCAACAACATCAACCTCAACGGCTTCTCGGCCCGCACCGACATCTACCTCGACGGCTTCCGCGACCGGGGCCAGTACTACCGCGACACCTTCGCCGTGGACCAGATCGAAGTCCTGATGGGCCCCTCTTCCATGCTGTTCGGCCGCGGCTCGACCGGTGGCGTGATCAACCAGGTCTCCAAGAAGGCCAATCTCAAACAGTCCACCGAAGTGTCGGCATCGGCCACCACCAATGGCCTGGTGCGCTCCACCGTCGACTATAACCATCCGCTGTCGGACACCTCGGCCATGCGCATCGAAGCGATGGCGCAGAACGGCGCGGCCAGCACCCGCAACCAGACCAACGTGCAGGACTTCGGCGTGGCCGGCTCCTACGTCAACGGCATCGGCACCTCGACCGAGATCACGCTGTCGGCGCTGGTCCAGCACAACCACGACATGCCCGACTATGGCCTGCCGCCCCTCAACGGCCATCCGGTCAACGTCGACCGCAATACCGCCTACGGCCTGTTGTCGGACCATACCGACCAGGACGTCGTGGCGCTGTCGGCCGGCATCAAGCACAAGATCGCGCCCGATGTCACGCTGCGCAACCAGACCCAGTTCAACTGGGTGCGCACCAGCGCCGTGGAAACCGCGCCCAATACCATCGGTACCGTATCCGGCACAGGCTTTACGCCACTGACCGGCGCTGCCAGTTCATTGCCCTTGTCCAGCCTGTATGTCCGCGCCCAAAGCCATGACCGGGATATCCAGGACTACTCTATCTTCAACCAGACCGAACTGAGCGCCAAAGCCACTACCGGCAGCATCAAGCACGACCTGTTGCTGGGGCTGGAACTAGGCCATGACGGCTACGACAACCAGAACTATTACCGCAACGGCAGCTGCAACGGCGCCGCCCTGCAGGCTGCCAACACCACTACGGGTTATATATCCTGCATACCGCTGGTCAATCCCGGCTACAGCAGCGCCGCCGCCGGTACCGCCAGCAGCACCGGCAACCATGCCGGCGGCTCGGCCAACACCATGGCGGTCTATGCCAACGACACCCTGGAACTGGCCAAGCAATTCAAACTGGTCGGCGGCCTGCGCTTTGATCGTTACGTCGCAAGCATCACCAACTCGATTTCCAGCGGCACCACGCCTGCCGCGGCCAACCAGACCGTCAATTTCCTGAGCGTGCGCGCCGGCGCCATCTGGCAGCCCAGCGAAACGCAGTCGTATTACCTGTCCTACGGCACCTCGTTCAATCCGTCGCTGGAGCAACTGACCGGCACCAACGGCCAGCAGAACCTCGATCCGGAAAAGAACCGCTCGTATGAAGTCGGCGGCAAATGGGATGTGGCGCAAGGCCTGGCGCTGAACGCGGCGGCCTTCCAGATCACCAAGCAGAACGCCCGCAGCCTGGTCACCACCGGCGTCTATGAGCTGCAGGGGACGGTCCGCGTCAATGGCGCCCGCGCCGGCGCCACCGGTCGCATCACCCGCGACTGGCAGGTGGCGACCAACTACACCTACCTGGGCGCCAAGGTGACCGAAGGCGCCGCCGGCGACACCTCGGTGGGCAAGGTCCCCATCAACACCCCCAAGCACACGCTGACCACTTGGACCACCTATGACGTCGCCCCGCACTGGCAGGTCGGCGGCGGCGCGACCTACATGTCGGAGCGGTTCTCCAACGCGACCAACACCGTGCAGGTCGGCGGCTATACCCGCTGGGATGCCACCGTGGCCTACCAGCAAAAGGACTACGACATCCGCCTGAACCTGTTCAACCTGGGCAACAAGATGTATTACGATGCGCTGATCCCGTCCGATGGCGGACGTTCGGTGCCAGGCTTGGGCCGTACCGCGATGCTGTCGGTCAATTACCGCATGTAACACCTGTCAGGGAAAATCCATCCATGCTGGTCACCATCCCCAAGCTGCTGGACGAGCAACAGGTCAAGGCCGTACGCGAATTGCTCGATGGGGCCGGGCCGGCATGGGTGGACGGGCGCGTGACCGCGGGCTACCAGGGCGCGCCGGTGAAGTTCAACCAGCAGATCGACGAGCGTTCGGACGTGGCGCTGCAGTGCCAGCGCATCATCGTCGGCGCGCTGGAGCGCAACCCGCGCTTCATCAGCGCCGCCCTGCCCAACCTGATCTACCCGCCGATGTTCAACCGCTACGGCGAAGGCATGGCCTTCGGCGCGCATGTGGACGGCAGCGTGCGCATCCACCCGCACAATGGCCGAAAATTGCGCACCGACGTCTCGGCCACGCTGTTTTTGGCGGATGCCTCGGAATACGACGGCGGCGAACTGCAGATAGAAGATACCTACGGCATGCACAGCGCCAAGCTGGATGCCGGCGACCTCGTGCTCTACCCCGCCACCAGCCTGCACAACGTCACTCCGGTCACGCGCGGCGTGCGCGTGGCGAGCTTCTTCTGGGTGCAAAGCCTGGTGCGCGACGACGGCCGGCGCAGCATGCTGTTCGACATGGACAACGCCATCCAGCGCCTCAACCAGAGCAACGCCGACGAACAGGCGCGGCGCACGCTGGTGGGCTGCTACCACAACCTGCTGCGCCAATGGGGCGATACCTGAACCCGGCTTACTTGAAGTAGCTCGGATCCATCTTGCGAAACACCCAGGCCGACGCCAGGGTAATCGCGCCGACAATGGCGAAGGTAACCTGGAAACTGAAACTGGTCGCCGCGCCCGAATCGTCCTTGAACAGGTTCACCAGCGTGCCGCCGATGGTCACGCCCAGGCCGATGGCCAGCATCTGCACCATCGAGAACAGGCTATTGCCGCTGCCGGCATCGTCCCTGCCCAAGCCTTTCAGGGTCACACTGTTCATGGCGGCGAACTGCATCGAATTGGCGGCGCCGAATACCGCCAGCTGGGCAATGCCCGCGGCCAGCGGCCAATCCGGCGTGATCAGCGCGAACGACACGATGGCGCCGCCCACCAGCAAGGTATTGACCAGCAGGAAACTGTCATAGCCGTAGCGCCTGACCAGCGGCGCGATCCACGGCTTGGCGATGGTGCCGGCGATCGCCGCCGGCAGCAGCACCAAACCCGACTGCAGCGGCGAATAGCCCAGCCGCACCTGCAACAGCAAGGGCAGCAGGAACGGCACCGCCGAGGAACCGATGCGGCACACCAGGTTGCCGGCCAGGCCGATGCTGAAGTTGGGTTCGCGGAACAAACCCAGGCGGAACAACGGGCGTTCATGGCGGCGCGCATGCAACCAGTACAACCAGACCGTGAGCGCGGCCAATGCGAACAGAACCGCGCTCCAGATGCCGCGATGGGTCTCGAACGGCACGTCCAGCGCCAGCGAAAAGGCCACCATGCATCCCGACAGCAAGGCGCAGCCGAGCACGTCGAAACGCGGTGCCGCCGGCAGCAGGTCATTGGGCAGGTAACGCAGCACGGCGCACATGCCGACCGCGCCGATGGGCACGTTGATCAGGAAGATCCAGTGCCAGGACAGGCTTTCCACCAGCCAGCCGCCCAGCACCGGCCCCACTACCGGCCCCAGTTGGCCGGCGATCGAGATCGACGCCAACGCCGCAATGTATTGCGCGCCCGGCACGCTCCTGAGCACCGCCAGCCGCCCCACCGGCAGCAGCATGGAACCGCCGATGCCCTGCACCACGCGCGCGGCCAGCAGTTGCGGCAGCGTATGCGCGGTGGCGCACAGGATGGAGCCGATCACGAACACCAGGATCGTGGCGAAATACATCCTGCGGGTGCCGAAGCGGTCGGCCAGCCAGCCCGAGGCGGGCGTGAGCGAGGCCATCGTCAGCGTGTAGGCCACTACCACTGGATGCATGTTCAGCACCGGTTCGCCCAGGCTGCGCGCCATGGCCGGCAAGGCGGTGTTGACGATGGTGGTGTCCAGCGTCTGCATGAAGAAGCCGGAGGCGACGATCCACAACAACGCGCACTGCGACATATCTGAAGACTTGGCGGAAGGTTCTGGCAGCGGGTCGGGTTGTTGGAGTGGCATGGAAATGGCGCGAAAAAAGCGGCGGGGACACGGAAGCTGTCTGCCTCGGTGTCCCCGCGATATGGTGTTGCTTTCGTTGAAGCAGTGGCCGCTATTCTAAAGCGTTTGACGGACCTGCATCAGAACGCTTGCGGACGCCACTTCAGCAGGCGGCGCTCCAGCGCGTGCAGCAGCCAGTCCGCCGCCAGCGCCACCACCGCCAGCACGATCATCGCCGCGAACACGCCGCTGGCATTGAAGGCGCCCTGCGCGGTCGAGATCAAGAGGCCGATGCCTTGCTTGGAGCCGAGGAACTCCCCCACCACCGCGCCCACCAGCGCGAAGCCGAAGCTCACGTGCAGGCTGGCCAGGATCCACGACAGCGCCGACGGGATCACCACCGCGGTGGTCAACTGGCGGCGCGAGGCGCCCAGGATCTGCGCATTGGCGATCATGTAGCGGTCGGCTTCGCGCACGCCCTGGAAGGCGTTGGCGAACACCACGAAGAACACCATCACCACCGCCAGCGCCACCTTGGACGCCATGCCCAGGCCGAAGGCGATCACGAAGATCGAACCCAGCACCACGCGCGGGATCGAGTTGGCGATCTGGATGTAGAGGCTGAAGACGTCCGACAGCAGCTTGTTGCGACCGAGCACGATGCCGGCGATCACACCCGCCACCGAACCGATCAGGAAGCCCAGCACGGTCTCTTCCAGCGTCACCAGCACCTGGGTCCACAAGGGGCCTTGCGACGTGCCTTCGACGATCCACTCATGGATCTGGGCCACGATCAGGGTCGGCTGCGAGAAGAAGAAGGGATCGATCCAGCCGATGCGGGCGAACAGTTCCCAGCCGCCCAGCACCACCACCAGGATGGCGATGCGCAGTCCGACGACCAGGTTGCGGCGCGCGCGGATCTTGCGCTGCGCCTCGGCTTCGACCGCGGCGATATCCTGCATCGCCGCGTTGTTTGTGGTTTGTGCTTGTGTCATGTTGCTTACCTGTGTTTGTTGGTTTCTGTCCTGCCTGCAAATCAGGCGATGTGCACTTCTTCGCGCAGATCGCTCCAGATCTTGCGCGAGATGTCGATGAAGCGCTGCTCGTAGCGCACCTCTTCCATGACGCGCGGGCGCGGCAGGTCGATCGGGTAGACGCTCTTCAGGGTCGCCGGGCGCGCGGTCAGCACGTAGACCTTGTCGGCCAGCGCGATCGCCTCTTCCAGGTCGTGGGTGACGAACACCACCGAGCCGGAATGGGCCGACCACAGTTGCAGCAGCTCGTCTTGCATCAGCGTGCGGGTCTGCATGTCGAGGGCGGAGAACGGCTCGTCCATCAGCAGGATCTCGGGGCTGTTGATGAAGGTCTGCGCCAGCGCCACGCGCTTGCGCATGCCGCCCGACAACTGGTGCGGATAGTGGTCGCCGAACTTGTCGAGGCCGACGCGGCGGATCCATTCGTTGGCCAGCTCATGCGCCTGCTCCTTGGGCTTGCCGCGGAACATCGGGCCGGCGGCGACGTTGTCGCGCACGCTGCGCCACGGGAACACGGCATCGTTCTGGAATACGAAACCGATGCGCGGGTCGATACCGTTGACCGGCTGGCCCATCACACGCACTTCGCCCATGGTCGGCTTCAGCAGACCGGTGATCAGCGACAGCGTGGTGGACTTGCCGCAGCCGGTGGGGCCGACCACGGCGACGAACTCGCCGCGCGCCACGCTCATGGAGAAATCGCGCAGCGCCACAGTGGCCTTGCCGTCGGCGGTAATGAAACGGCAAGTCACATTGCGCAGCTCGATGGCCGGCGTTTCCTGGCTGCCGGCGGCTGGTTTGGCGAAGGCCTGTTGGTTGATCGCATTCATCGTTCGGGTCTTTCCTGGGCTGAATAATCCCCTGACGCGCACGTTGCATCGTGGCGCATCATGGTCGTTATAAAAATACGGATAAAAAACAGGACCGGTCCGCTACGGCGAGAGGGACGGTCCCGTTCCCCTCTCCCGGTCCTGTCAGGCTGGCAGGCTTACTTGACCTGGTTCACGAACTCGTCGGTGTAGGTCTTGGACAGGTCGACATGCTTGCCCTTGACGTTCGGATTGAAGCCCGACAGCACCGACAGCACGGTTTCCGGGCCGCCCTTGGGCATCTTGCCGTCCACCGAATACATCGGCAGCGAGTTGTTCAGCGCCTGCACGTAGAGCGCGCGGTTGTTGCCGTAGTAGTCCTTGGGCATCTTGTCGGCGATCTGCTCGGCGGTATGGGTATGGATGAAGCGCAGGGTCTTGACGAAGGCGCGCGCCAGCTTTTGCGCCTCGTCCTTGTGGCCGTTGAGCCAGCTGCGCTGCACGTACAGGCTGGAGGCCGGATACAGGCCGCCCAGCGCCTTGACGGTGCCTTCCACGGTGCGCATGTCGACCAGCACCTGGGCGTCGCCGGTCTTGAGCATCAGCGAGGCGGTCGGTTCGGTGGTCATGCCGGCATCGATGCGGCCCTGCTTCATGGCGGCGATGAAGGTATTGTCGGCGCCCACCGGCAGCACCGAGAATTCCTTGGAAGTGATGCCGTGGCGCGAGGCCAGGTACTGGGTCAGGAAGTTGGTCGAGGAACCGAGGCCGGTCACGCCCAGCGTCTTGCCCTTGGCGTCGGCCATGCTCTTGAAGTTGGGCGCGGCCTTGGTGGAGACCAGCTCCACTTCGCCGGGCACCTGGCCGAAGATGGTGATGGCGGTGATTTCCTTGCCCTTGGTCTGCAGGTCGATGGCGTGGTCATAGAAGCCCACCACCGCCTGCACGGCGCCGGCCAGCAGTTCGTTCTCGGCATCCACCCCGGCCGGCTGCGATTGCAGCTCGACATCCAGGCCTTCTTCCTTGAAGTAGCCAAGCTGGTCGGCCAGCTTGGCCGGCAGGTAAACCATCTTGGTGATGCCGCCCACCATGATGGTAATCTTGCCGGCGGCCAGAGCCTGGCCCGGCAGCGCGGCGAAGGTGGCGCCGGCCACTGCCAGCGACAACAGCGTGCGGCGGATGTTCTTGTTCATGCGTGTCTCCTGTCTGGTGCGATTTTCGAATTCTATGCCTTGCAAGGCGCCGGCCTTACTTGACCTGGTCGACGAACTCGTTGGTATAGGTCTTCGACAGGTCGATCTTCTTGCCCTTGATGTTGGGATTGAAACCTTGCATCACCTGCAGCACCTGCTCCGGGCCGCCGGCCGGCATCTTGCCATCGGGCGAATACATCGGCATGGATGCCTTCAGCGCCTGCACGTAGATCTGCTTGTTGCCGCCGTAGTAGTCCTTGGGCATCTTGTCGGCGATCTCTTCCGGCGTGTGGGTCTGGATGTACTTCAGGGTCTTGACGAAGGCGCGCGCCAGCTTTTGCGACTCGGCCTTGTGGCTGTTCATCCAGGAGCGGTTCACATAGACGCTGGAAGCCGGGTACAGGCCGCCCAACGCATTGCGCGTGCCCTCCACGCTGCTCATGTCGACCAGCACCTTGGCGTCGCCCGAGGCCAGCAGGATGGAAGTGGTCGGCTCGGTGGTCCAGGCCACGTCGATGCGCTTTTGCTTCATGGCGGCGATCAGGGTATTGCCCGCGCCCACCGGCAGCATCGAATAATCGGCCGTCTTCAGGCCGGCGCGCGCCGCCAGGTATTGCGCGAGGAAGCTGGAGGAGGAGCCCAGGCCGGTCACGCCCAGCGTCTTGCCCTTCAGGTCGGCCATGCTCTTGACGCTGCCGGCCAGGTCGGTGCGCACCATTTCCATGCCACCCGGCACCAGCAGCAGCTGGGTGATCGAGGTGACTTCCTTGCCCTTGCTCTGCAGGTCGATGGAGTGGTCGTAGTAGCCCACCACCGCCTGCACGGCGCCGGCCAGCAATTCGTTCTCGGCGTCCACGCCGGCCGGCTGCGACTGCAGCTCGATGTCCAGGCCTTCTTCCTTGAAGTAGCCCAGGTTCTCGGCCAGCTTGGGCGGCAGGTAGATCAGTTTGTTGATGCCGCCGACCATGATGGTGATCTTGTCGGCTGCGCGGGCTTGCGGGGCCGACAGCGCCAGCGCGGCAGCCGCGACGGCAGTGGCGCCCAGCGCCAGCAGGGAACGGCGAATTACGGAAGCTTGGAACACACGAGCGTCTTGACGCATTATGATTGTCTCCTGATTTTTTGGTGGTGGATGGTCTGACGCCATCTTTGCTTTTTATCGATTAGCCCGCGTATTCTAAAAAGCTGAAACCTTCATCCAGCTTTCCAAAAATCAGCTTTTTTATTTGCACCGCAACAAAACAACGAGACATTTGCATGAAATTGCTCCTGATCGAAGACAACCCGCAGCTCGCCCACTGGCTGGAACAGATCCTGAAAGAACACAAGTTCAGCGTGGACATCGCGGCTGACGGCGAGATCGCCGACCAGGTGCTGAGGGATGAAAACTACGACGTGGTGCTGCTCGACCTGATGCTGCCCAAGCTGGGCGGAAAGCACGTCCTGCGGCGCCTGCGCGAGCGCCACAACGGCGTGCCGGTGATGATCCTGACCGCCAGCGGCTCGATCGACGAGAAGGTGGAATGCCTGGGCGCGGGCGCCGACGACTACCTGGTCAAGCCCTTCGAAATACGCGAGCTGGTGGCACGCATCAAGGTGCTGATCCGCCGCCAGACGCCCGACAAGGCCGCCGAAATCCATTGCGGCGACCTGGTCTACGACAGCAACACGCGCCAGTTCGCCATCGCCGGCAACACGCTGGCATTGCCGGCGCGCGAGCACGACGTGCTGGAAATCCTGATGCTCAAGCAAGGCAAGACGGTCTCCAAGACCGCCCTGATGAAAGGCATCTTCAGCCTTTCGGAAGAACCCAGCGCGGATGCCATCGAAATCTACATCTCGCGCCTGCGCAAGAAGCTCGATGCCTCCAGTGCCGCCATCATGACCCTGCGCGGGCTGGGCTACCTGCTCAAGCAAAAAGATGATTGACAGCCTGCGCCTGCGCCTGCTGCTGTGGCTGCTGATCCCGATGACGGTGTACGTCGGCCTGTCGGCCAGCGATGCTTATGACAACGCAGCCTCCAGCGCCACACTGATCCAGGACCGCGCCCTGCTGGCCTCGGCCCGCATGATCGCCGGCCAGGTCACCTGGCAGGAAGGCGCGCCGGTGGTGTCGATCCCGCCCGCGGCCCTTGAAATGTTCGCCTCGCCGGCGCAGGACGCGGTGTACTACCAGGTGCTGATGGACGACACCACGCTGCTGGCCGGCCGCCCCGACTTCCCCGCCGATCCCGACTTCTCCGCCATCCACCCGGTCTACACTACGACCGTGTTCGACGGCCGCGCGCTGCGCGTGGTCAGCTACATCCGCGCGCTGTACGACGAAGGCACGCTGCGCATGGTGGCGGTCTCGGTCGGCCAGACCATGCAGGGCCGCCAGGCCATGCTGGACGACCTGTGGCAGCCGTCGCTGCGGCGCCAGATCGTGTTGCTGCTGCTGGCGGTAGCGCTGGTGGTGCTGGGCCTGACGATAGAACTGCGCCCGGTCCTGGCCGTGACGGACCAGTTGGCCGCGCGCGACCCCAATTCGCTCACGCCGCTGCGCGCCGGGCAATTGCAGGTGGAACTGCGCCCCATCGTGGAAGCGATCAACCAGTACATCCAGCGGCTCAATGCGCAAGTCACGGTGCAAAAGCGCTTCGTCGCCGACGCCGCACATCAACTGCGCACGCCGCTGACGGTCATCGATTCGCAGATCCAGTTCGCGCGCCAGCTGGACGACCCGGCGCGCCTGCGCCAGGTGCTGGCTGCGTTGCACGACAGCAGCCGCAACATGACCGACCTGACCAACAAGCTGCTGCAACTGTCGCAGGCCGAGGCCTCCAACAGCAGCGCCTTCCCGCGCGGCCCGGTGGACCTGATGGCGGTCGCCGCCACGGTGCTGGAAGAACTGGCCGGGCTGGCGCTGAAAAAGCATATCGACCTCGGCATGGAAACCGAACTGGAGCACGCGCCGGTCAACGGCAACGAGGCGCAACTGGCCGGCATGCTGATGAACCTGATCGACAACGCCCTGCGCTATACGCCCGACGGCGGCAAGGTGACGGTGGGCATCGCGCATGAGCCCGGCAATGAGGCCAATGAAGGCAACGGGCAATTTGTCGTCACGGTCAGCGACAACGGCCCCGGCATCCCGGCCGAGGTGCGTGAGCGCGTTTTCGAACGCTTCTATCGCAACGCCGCGCCGGACCAGCCGGGCTCCGGCCTGGGCCTGGCCATCGTGCGCGAGATCGTGCAGGCCTCGCAAGGCAGCGTGGCGCTGGATGCGCCGGCCGCAGGCAGCGGCCTGGTGGCGACCGTGAGGCTGCCTGCACTGCGGGGATAGCAGCGGATGATAAGGGCGAGGGATTGGGCAATACGGAAGCGGAAAAGAAAAATGCCGGCGCGAAGCCGGCATTTTTCATGGATCTTGGTGGAAAGTGCAAGTTTCGAACTTGCGACCCCTGCAGTGTGAATGCAGTGCTCTACCCCTGAGCTAACCTTCCATTTGAACATTGCCGCATTGCTGCGTCGTTGTTCGAGAGGCGAGATTATGGCACAAGTTTATCGGCTTGTGCAAGAGGCGCGTAAATAATTCGCGCACTCCTGCTGCCGGCCCCGCCGCATCAGGCTTGCTGCGCCTCTGCCGCTTCCGGCGGAGGCGGTTCGAAACGCCAGATGCAAGCGCCTTTGACGCTCTTGTCGAGCTGGTCGAGCACTTCTTCATGCAAGCCCTGCTCTTCTTCACTGGCGGGAACCACGATCACCTCGGCCAGCGGCGCCAGTTCCAGCGCGGCGCCGTCGGCGCCCTCGTCATCCCCGCCGGCCAGGTCCATCGTCAGCGAGTTCTGGCCGCGCGTCATGGCCAGGTAGACCTCGGCCAGCAGCGCCGCATCCAGCAGGCCGCCGTGCAGGGTACGGTGGGCGTTGGAAATGCCGTAGCGGTCGCACAGCGCGTCCAGCGAATTGCGGCGGCCCGGATGCAGTTCCTTGGCCATCTGCAGCGAGTCGACCACCTCGGCCACATGCTCGGAGAACGGCGGCAGGTCCAGCAGCGCCAGTTCGGCGTCGAGGAAGCCGACGTCGAAGGGCGCGTTGTGGATGATGATCTGCGCGCCGCGCACGTAGTCGAGGAATTCCGCCGCGATCTGCTTGAAGGTCGGCTTGTCGGACAGGAATTCGGTGGTCAGCCCGTGCACCGCCAGCGCGCCCTCTTCGGAGTCGCGCTCGGGGTTGATGTAGAAGTGCAGGTTGTTGCCCGAGAGCTGGCGGTTCAGCACTTCGACGCAGCCGATTTCAAGGATGCGGTTGCCGTTGCGCGGCGACAGGCCGGTGGTTTCGGTATCGAGGATGATCTGACGCATGGGATTGCTCCTGTCTTTCTGTCTGGCTTATTTGATGCTGTCGACGCCGCGGTTGGCCAGTTGGTCGGCGCGCTCGTTGCCGGCGTGGCCGTTGTGGCCGCGCACCCAGCGCCATTCGACCTGGTGCTGCGCCTGGGCCGCGTCCAGCGCCTGCCACAGGTCGGCGTTCTTGACCGGCTCCTTGCTGGCGGTCTTCCAGCCGCGCGCCTTCCAGCCGTGGATCCATTCGCTGATGCCCTTCTGCACGTACTGGCTGTCGGTGTGGACCACGACTTCGCAGGGTCGCTTCAACGCGTTCAGGGCCTGGATCACCGCCATCAGTTCCATGCGGTTGTTGGTGGTGTTGCGCTCACCGCCGAAGATTTCCTTCTCCTGGCCGCCGGCCACCAGCAATGCGCCCCAGCCGCCCAGCCCTGGGTTGCCCTTGCAGGCGCCATCCGAATAAATCTCTACCTTGTCCATGCTGTTCTCTGATTTGATGCCGGCGTTTGCCGGGGCCGCGATCATACCTGATCTGACTTGTGAATGCGGTTGGTCGCCGGCACGCCCCTGGGCGCCTTGACCTTCTGCCGGCTCAGCGCCGGCCCCACCAGGCGCATGCCCGGCACGCGCTTGATCGCCTGCACGATGTAGACCGCGCCGAAATACGGCCACCAGCGGTCGCCGGCCTTTTCCATGAAGCTGAAGCGGTTGAGCCACTTGTCGGTTTCGCAGGGCGGCGCGTAGCAGCCGAAATGGCCGCGGTTGACTTCCATGTTGAGCAGCTTGAGCCAGTCCTTCAGGCGCGGCAGGCGGATGAATTCGCCGTCGCGCGGCAGGAAGTGGTCACCGGTCAGACGGCCCGCGGCCTGGCGCATGCCCCACAGGCTGCTGGGGTTGAAGCCGCAGATGATCACCTGCCCTTCCAGGATCAGCACACGCTCGACTTCGCGCAATACCTGGTGCGGCTCGGCGGCGAATTCCAGCACGTGCGGCAGCACCACCAGGTCCAGGCTCTGGCTGGCGAACGGCAGTTCGCAGAAATCGTGCGTGAGCACTTGCGGGATTTCCAGTTCGGACTGGTTCTCGCCCGGCATCGCATTGTCGGTCAGCCAGCGGTACGGCATGCGGTTGGCGGCCAGCGCATGGATCTGCGGCGAACCGACCTGCACCGCGTTGAAGCCGAAGATGTCGGCCGTCAGCGTGTTGAGGTGGCGCTGCTCCCAGGCGCGCAGGTAGCTGCCGGTCGGCGTCTGCAACCAGGCGGCGAGGTCTATAATTTCCGGATTGTCACTCATGTATTCGATCGCGCCTTATGACCGAGCAGCCAGCCATGCCAGCCAAACCGGATCGGGAAACTTCATTGGCCGTGTTGGCCGTACCGGCCTTCAACGACAACTATCTTTGGTTGATTCATAACGGACGCTATGCCGCCGTGGTGGACCCGGGCGACGCCGGGCCGATCCTGGCCGCGCTCAAGGCAAACGGCCTGACGCTGGCCGCTATTTTACTGACTCATCACCATGCTGACCATGTCGGCGGCGTGGCCGAGCTCAGCGAGCGCGCCAGGAGCGCCGAATTCCCCGACATCGCCGTGTACGGGCCGGCGCGCGAGCGCGCGAAAATCGCCGGCATCACGCGGCCGCTGGCCGAAGGCGAGCGGATCAGCCTGCCGCACTTGCCGCTGGAGTTGCAAGTGCTGGAAGTGCCGGGCCACACGCTGGGCCACATCGCCTACTACGCCGCGAGCGAAGGCCTGCTGTTTTGCGGCGACACGCTGTTCGCCGGCGGCTGCGGCCGCCTGTTCGAAGGCACGCCGGCGCAGATGGTGGATTCGCTGGCGAAACTGGCAAATTTGCCGGGCGGCACCAAGGTATATTGCGCCCACGAATACACGATGTCGAACCTGAAATTCGCGGCCGCGGTAGACCCCGGCAATGTCGATCTGGCAACCCGGATAAAGGATGAGCAAGCCAAGCGCGACCGCGGCGTGCCGACCGTTCCCTCGACCATCGCACTGGAACGCCGGACCAATCCATTCCTGCGGGCAAACCAGCCCGCTATCGTCAAATCGCTGCAGGATGCCGGACGTTTGAAGACGTTTGGCGAAGTTGAGAGCTTCGCTGCGTTGCGCGAATGGAAAAATGTCTACAAATAAGCCGACGATACCGGCGACTTGACGCCAAAACCCAAGCAAATCAAGGAATTGGCTTTGTAACAGCGGCCAATTTTTACTTGACTGCGGAAAAGGGTCTTCCGTACACTCCGTGAATTCCCCATTTTGGCGCGCGGGTTTTACGTATCTTTACCAATAACGTCAGCCGCGCCAGGTGCAAACTGTGCCCCGGGGAAATCCGCAGCTTCCAACCTTGCATTGCCGCCACTACTGCCCAGCGATGGAATCCGATGAAATCGTTTTCCGGCAGAAGGCTTCGAGCTTGCTTACCGCAGAGCTCTGCAACGGAAGCGCCGAACGCAAACTTTAGCCTCTGGCACAGGATAACGCCCTCATGCAGCTAACACTGAAGAAACTCGCCTTAGCCGCCCTGTTCTGCGCAAGCACCCCGCTGCTGTCCCACGCCAACGACATCTCGATCTACCCCGCTCCCTTCAATGCGATCAATCCCGACCTCGGCGCCAATGCGCTGCCGGGAATGAACGACATCGATGTCTGGACTCGCATCCGCAAAGGCTTCGGCATCCCCGACCTGGACAACAACCTGGTCGAGAGCCAGACGCAGTGGTACAGCTCCCGCCCCGACTACATCCAGCGCACCACCATGCGCGCCTCGCGCTACCTGTTCCACGTGGTGCAGGAACTGGAAAAGCGCGGCATGCCGACCGAACTGGCCCTGCTGCCGTTCATCGAGTCCGCCTTCAACCCGGAAGCGCTGTCGACCGCCAAGGCGGCCGGCATGTGGCAGTTCATCCCCTCCACCGGGCGCGACTACAACCTCAAGCAGAACATGTTCACCGACGAGCGCCGCGACGTGCTGGCCTCGACCGACGCCGCGCTGACCTACCTGCAGAAGCTGTACGGCATGTTCGGCGACTGGCAACTGGCGCTGGCGGCCTACAACTGGGGCGAAGGCTCGGTGCAGCGCGCGGTCAACCGCAACCTGGCGGCCGGCCTGCCGATCGACTTCAACACGCTGTCGGCGCAGATGCCCAATGAAACGCGCAACTACGTGCCCAAGCTGCAGGCGGTGAAGAACATCATCGCCAACCCGGGCGCCTTCAACATCGCCCTGCCCAAGGTCGACAACCAGCCCTACTTCGTCACCATCGGCAAGACCCGCAACATCGACGTCAAGGTCGCGGCGCAACTGGCTGAACTGTCGCTGGACGAGTTCAAGGCGCTCAACCCGCAATTCAACCGCCCGGTGATCATCGGCGGCGAAGACACCAAGATCCTGCTGCCGGAAAGCAATGCCGAGAAGTTCAAGGCCAACATGTCCAAATGGACCCAGGCCTTCACCAGCTGGACCGCGCACACCGTCTCCAGCGCCCGCGAGCGCATCGAAACCATCGCCAGCAAGTTCGGCACCACGCCGGAAGTGATCCGCAGCGTCAACCAGATCCCGCCGCGCATGGTGCTCAAGGCCGGCTCCACCATCCTGGTGCCCAAGTCCGAGGAAACCGCCTCGCTCGACACCGAGCTGACGCCTGAAATCGCCGACAACGCCCGCCTGGCCATCGCGCCGGACGCGCCGGAAACCCGCCGCATCTATGTCAAGGCCGGCAAGCGCGACACCCTGGCCGGCATCGCCGGCCGCTACCGCGTGAGCGTGGCGCAGATCAAGGAATGGAACGGCCTGAAGCGCGACACGCTGGCCGCCGGCCAGAGCCTGCAATTGAACGTGCCCAACGTCGTCCATGCGGCGCCGACCCGCGTGGCGGCTGCCCATACCGTCCACCGCCCGGCGCCGGCGCGCCGGCAAGTGGCCGTCGCCAAGGCGCCCGTGCGCAAGGCCGCTCCGGCCCCGGCGCGCAAGGTGGCCGCGGGCAAGCCGATCACGCTGGCGTCCGGCAACGGCGCCCGCAAGCAATAAGGACCTGAATTATCCGGAGGAAACCGGAGGAGACTGCAGCCTGGCTGCGCAAGACCATCACAAGAACAATATAAAACAACACGCCTGCACGCCGTCCCGCTTATGCCGGACGGCGTTTTTATTTGCGGCCGCTACCCTGCCGCATCGGCCGCATAGGAGGCTGCCGCCAGCAAGCGCTGCGTATAGCCATGCCGCGGCCTTTGCAGGACTTCCCCGGCGGCGCCCGCCTCGACCACCTTGCCGTCCTTCATCACCAGCACCTGGTGCGCCATGGCGCGCACCACCGCCAGGTCATGCGTGATGAAGAGATAGGCCAGGCCGTGGCGGCGCTGCAGTTCCGACAGCAGTTGCAGCACCTGCTGCTGCACGGTGACGTCGAGCGCCGATGTCGGCTCGTCCAGCAGCAGCAGTTCCGGCTGCAGCACCAGCGCGCGGGCGATGGCGATGCGCTGGCGCTGGCCGCCGGAAAATTCATGCGGATAACGCTCCAGCACCGAATCCGGCAAGCCGACCTCGGCCAGCGCGTCGGCGATCTTGCGGCGCTGCTGCGCCGTGCCCAGGTCGGGATGGTGCAGCGCCAGCCCTTCGCCGACGATCTGCTCCACCGTGCGGCGCGGCGACAGCGAAGCATAAGGATCCTGGAACACCACCTGCATGCGCGAGCGCATCGCGCGCAGTTGGCTGCTGAAGGCGGCGGCCAGCGGCTGGCCCTCGAAACGGACCTCCCCTTCCACCCGGGCGCCCGACAAGCGCAGCAGCGCCATGCCCAGCGTCGACTTGCCGGAACCGGATTCGCCGACGATGCCCAGCGTTTCGCCGCGGCGCAGCCGCAGGTCGACGCCGTCGACCGCCTGGAACAAGCGCTTGCCGAACCAGCCCTGCTTGATCTTGTAGGTGCAGCGCAACTGCTCGGCCTGCAGCACCACGCCGGCATCCGGCGCGACTTCCGCCACGCTGCGCTGCGGGCGGCTTTGCAGCAGCTTCTTCGTATAGGGCTGCTGCGGGTTGGCGAAGAGTTCTTCGGTGGAGGCGGCTTCGACCAGCTTGCCCTTCTCCATCACGCCCACACGGTCGGCGAAATGGCGCACCAGGTTGAGGTCATGCGAAATCAGCAGCACCGCCATGTTTTCATCGCGCTGCAACTGGTTCAGCAACTCCAGGATCTGCATCTGGATGGTCACATCCAGCGCCGTGGTCGGCTCGTCAGCGATCAACAGCTTGGGCTTGCAGGCCAGCGCCATGGCGATCATCGCGCGCTGGCGCTGGCCGCCGGACAGCTCGTGCGGATAGGCCAGCGCGCGCCGCGCCGGCTCCGGGATGCCGGTCTTCTCCAACAATTCCACGGTACGCAGCGCCGCCTGTTTGGCATTGATGCCTTCGTGCCGCATCAGCACTTCGGCGATCTGGTTGCCGATGGAAAACAGCGGATTCAAGGCCGTCATCGGCTCCTGGAAAATCATCGCCACATCCTTGCCGCGCACCTGCTGCATCTGGCGTTCGCTTTTCTGCAGGATGTCCGCCCCGTCCAACAGGATCGCGCCGCCGTAATGGGCGTCCTGGTTGAGCCTGAGCACGGTCAGCGAGCTGACCGACTTGCCGGATCCTGACTCGCCCACCAGCGCGAACTTCTCGCCCGGCGCGATGGAAAAACTGACATCGTCGACCACGGTCGAAGCGCCGAAGCGGACCGACAGGTTCTTCACTTCCAGCAAAGGGGCGCTCATGCTTTCCTCCGCACGTCCAATGCATTGCGCAAGGCGTCGCCGATATTGGTCAGCAACAGCAGCATCACGGTCAGCACGATGAAGGTCGACAGCGCGATCCACCAGGCGTCCAGGTTGTTCTTGCCCTGCGCCAGCAGCTCGCCCAGGCTGGGCGTGGACGGCGGCACCCCGAGCCCGAGGAAGTCCAGGCTGGTCAATGCCAGGATGGCGGCGCTCATGCGGAACGGCAGGAAGGTCACCACCGTGGTCAGGCTGTTGGGCAGGATATGGCGCCAGATGATCTGCAGGTTCGACAAACCCAGCGCGCGCGCGGCCTGCACATATTCCAGGTTGCGGTTGCGCAGGAAATCGGCGCGCACATAGTCCGACAGCGCCATCCAGCCGAACAGCGACAGCAGCACCAGCAGCAGCCCCAGGCTGGGCTGGAAGATGGAAGCGAAGATGATCAGCAGGTAGAGCTCGGGCATGGAACCCCATATCTCCAGGATGCGCTGCATGTACAGGTCGGTGCGCCCGGCGAAGTAGCCTTGCACGGCGCCGGCGGCGATGCCCAGCACCACGCCGATGGCGGTCAGCGCGATGCCGAACAGCACCGAGACGCGGAAACCGTAGAGCAGGCGCGCGAACACGTCGCGCCCGCGGTCGTCGGTGCCCAGCCAGTTGTCGGCGGACGGCGCGGCCGGGTTGGGAGCTTTGGAGAAGTAGTTCAGCGTGTCGTAGCTGTAGCGGTTGAGCGGGTAGATCGCCCAGTTGCCGTCTTTCCTGAACTGCTCCCGGATGAAGGGATCGAGGTAATCGGCCGGGGTATCGAAATCGCCGCCGAAGCTCTTGTCCGAATAGTCGTGCAGCATGGGAAACATCAGTTGCCCGTTGTAGCGCGCCACCAGCGGCTTGTCGTTGGAAAACAGTTCGGCGCCCAGGCTGGCCACGAACAACACGGTAAACAGCACCAGGCTCCAATAGCCGCGGCGGCTGGCGCGAAAACGCAGCCAGATGCGGCGGCCGGGGGAAACAGAGGGAGCGGGTACGGAAGAGGTCTGCATTGCGTTCATTGGGCCAGGCTTTCGAATTGCACGCGCGGATCGACCCAGACGTAGCAGAGGTCGCCCAGCAGCTTGACCACCAGTCCGATCAGCGTAAACAGGTAGAGCGTGCCCATCACCACCGGATAGTCGCGGCGGATCACCGACTCATACGACAGCAGCCCCAGGCCGTCGAGCGAGAACAGCGTCTCGATCAGCAGGCTGCCGGCGAAGAAGGCGCCGATGAACGCGGCCGGGAAGCCGGTCACCAGCGGGATCAGCGCGTTGCGGAACACGTGCTTGTAGAGCACCTTGTTTTCCGAGAGGCCCTTGGCGCGCGCGGTCAGCACGTATTGCTTGCGGATTTCTTCGAGGAAGGTGTTCTTGGTCAGGATCGTGGTGACGGCGAAAGAGCCGGCCACCGAAGCCGTCACCGGCAGCGTGATGTGCCACAGGTAATCGGCCACCTTGCCTGCCAGCGACAGGCTTTGCCAGTTGTCCGAGGTCAGCCCGCGCAACGGAAACCATTGCAGGAAACTGCCGCCGCCGAACACCACCAGCAGGAACACGCCCAGCACGAAGCCGGGAATCGAATAACCCACCAGCACCAGCGCGCTGGTGGCGGAATCGAAGGCGCTTCCTTCCCGCACGGCCTTGGCAATGCCCAGCGGCACCGAAATCAGATAGGTCAGGAAGAAGGTCCACAGGCCGATGGTGACCGACACCGGCAGCTTGGACTTGACCAGGGTCCAGACATCGCCGTGGTGGTAAAAGCTCTTGCCCAGGTCGAAGCTCAGGAAACCCTTGAGCATCAGGCCGAAGCGTTCGATGGGCGGCTTGTCGAAACCATAGAGTTGCTTGATCTCGGCGATGCGCTGCTCGTCAATGCCTTGCCGGCCACGGTAGCCGGCGGCGCCGGTGGCGGCGCCGCCGCCCGAAGCCTCGCCGCCGCCGCTGCGCCCCTTCATCTCCAGCATGGCCTGCTCCACCGGGCCGCCGGGAACGAACTGGATCACGGCGAAGGTGATGGCGATCACGCCGAACAGCGTGGGCACCATCAGCAGCACCCGCTTCAATATGTAGGACCAGATATTCATGCCTGCGACCATCCTTGTTCAAGTGCCTGGCGTGCCATTGCGATGCTCATCGCGCCTTCTCCTCCCACCAGCTGCCGATCACGTAAGGATCGGCCTGGTAATACAGCGGCGCCGTCTTGGGAATGCCGAACCGGTTCCGGTAGGCGATGCGGTGCGTCGACGAATACCAATGCGGCACCACCAGGTATTTGTGCAGCAACACCCGGTCCAGCGCGCGCGCCGCCGCGGTCAGTTGCGCGCGCGTCTGCGCCGCCACCAATGCCTGCACCAGTTGGTCGACCACCGGATCCTTCAGGCCCCATACATTGTTGGAACCCTTCTGGTCGGCGGCCTTGGAACCGAACATGTCGAACATCTCGTTGCCCGGACTGCTGATGTCGGAAAAGCGGATGCTGGTCATGTCGAAATCGAAGTCTTCCATGCGCTTGGCCACCAGCGCATAGTCGGCGCTGCGCTGGGTGACGTCGATGCCCAGCGTGCGCAGGTTGCGCGCGAACACGCTGATCACGCGCGACATCGAACTCTGGTCGTCCAGGATCTCAAAGGACAACGGCACGCCCTGCGCATTGCGCACCGCGCCGTCGCGGTAGACCCAGCCGGCTTCGGCCAGCAAGGCGCGCGCCCGGCGCAGGTTTTCGCGCAACGAGCCTGGAGGATTGGTACTGGGCGGCACCGGCGCCGGGCCGAATACCGCCGGGTCGATCTTGCCGCCCCTGGCCTGTATCGACTTCAGCAAAGCCAGTTCATCGCCCTCGGGGACACCGGTGGCCGCCAGCGGGCTATTGTTGAAAAAGGAATAGATGCGCGTGTACTGGCTATAGAACAACTGGCGGTTCATCCATTCGTAATCCAGCGCCAGTCCCAGCGCCTGGCGTACGCGCGGATCCTTGAACTGCTCGCGCCGCAGGTTCATCACGAAGCCCTGCATGCCGGCGCCATTCGAATGCCTGAACTCCTTCTTGACGATGCTGCCGTCGCGGAACTGCGGGCCGGTGTAGCTGCGCGCCCAATTCTTGGCGCTGTACTCGACCACCACGTCGAACTCACCGGCCTTGAAGGCCTGCAGCCGCGCCACGTCATCCGAATAGAAGCGGTAGACGACGCGCTCGAAATTGTAGAAGCCGCGCCGGCTCGGGACCGCGTTGCCCCAATAGTTGGGATTGCGCCGGTAGGTGATGCTGCGGCCGACGTCATAGCTTTCGATCTGATAGGGGCCTGTCGTGATCGGCGGCGTCAACTGGATCTGGTCGAACGGCGTGCCTTCGGCCCACTTTTTCGAAAACACCGGCACGCTGCCCACGACCAGGGGCAGCTCGTGGTTCTTGCTGGCGAAATCGAAACGCACCGTGGCCGCATCGACGACCACGCAGTCCTTCACGTCAGCAAACACCGACTTGAATTGCGGCGCGCCCTTGGCCATCAGCGTATCGAAGGAATACTTGACGTCCCCGGCCGTCACCTTGTCGCCATTGTTGAAACGCGCGGCAGGGTTCAGGTGGAAGGTCACGGACATGCGGTCCGCCGCCAGCCGGATATCGTCGGCCAGCAGGCCATAAACGGTCGCCACCTCATCGGCGGAAGAAACCACCAGCGTTTCGAACATCAGCTCGGACACGCCCGCCGCCGCCACGCCCTTGAGCGAGAACGGGTTGAACTTGTCGAAGCTGGTGCGGCGGTCCGGGTTGGCGAGGTACAGCGTGCCGCGCTTGGGCGCATCCGGGTTGACGTAGTCGAAATGGCTGAAGCCGGCGGGATACTTGGGGGTGTCGTACAGCGAGAAGGCATGTTCCGCGGCGGCGGGATTGCCGTACGCCAGGGCGGCGGCCAGCAAACAGGAAAATAAGGGTTTAACCATGCAGTGTCGTTTGCGCTCTCGGTGGCTCTGGTTCGCTTCGCAACCGGCAAGTCCTGTGCCCGCCAGGCTGGAAACGATTTCGTTCGGGGCATTGTAAATAGATGGGCGGCGACAGGGAAGCAATTAAAACGATTAAACAATTGCAACATTTCTCTCACGCCCATCGCCGCCCGGCCACCTTCGCCGCCATAGCAAAGGTTGCCCCGCCCGGCGCAAGCCCCTACAATCTGGGCCTGTTCCAGTCCGGCACGCCCCATCTTTGAGGCGGCGCGCCGCTATCACCACCGGCCGGATGCCGCCTGCGCCCTAGCGCGGCGAGGCTTCCGGCGGACCTACGGAGTCATCATGGCATTTCTGCAAGGCAAAAAAATTCTGATCACCGGCTTGCTGTCGAACCGTTCGATCGCCTATGGCATCGCCGAGGCGTGCAAGCGCGAAGGCGCGGAACTGGCGTTTACCTACGTCGGCGAGCGCTTCAAGGAGCGCATCACCAAGTTCGCCGAAGAATTCGACAGCAAGCTGGTATTCGATTGCGACGTCTCCAGCGATGAGCAGATCAATGCCCTGTTCGCCGACCTCGGCAAGTCCTGGAACCAGCTCGACGGCCTGGTGCACGCGATCGGCTTCGCCCCCAGCGAGGCGATCGCCGGCGACTTCCTGGAAGGCTTCTCGCGCGAAGGCTTCAAGATCGCCCATGACATCTCGGCCTACAGCTTCCCGGCCATGGCCAAGGCCGCCGTGCCGCTGCTGTCGCCCAACGCCGCCCTGCTGACCTTGACCTACCTGGGTTCCGAGCGCGTGGTGCCCAACTACAACACCATGGGCCTGGCCAAGGCCTCGCTGGAAGCCTCGGTGCGCTACCTGGCCGAAGCGCTGGGTCCGAAGGGCGTGCGCGTGAACGGCGTGTCGGCCGGCCCGATCAAGACCCTGGCCGCCAGCGGCATCAAGGGCTTCGGCAAGATCCTGGGCGCCGTCGCCGCGACCGCTCCGCTGCGCCGCAATGTGACCATCGAAGACGTCGGCAACGCCTCGGCCTTCCTGCTGTCGGACCTGGCCTCGGGCATCACCGGCGAAATCACCTACGTCGACGGCGGCTTCTCGCGCGTGGTGGGCGGCATCGCCGAATAACCACATCCAGTCGATTTGGCATGATGCCAAACTCGATGTTTTACTGTATGATTCGGCTTGTGCATCGCAATATGCAATGCACAAGCGAGTCGAGTTATCGGAATGCCATCATTTGGCACTCTAAAACCGACCGTTTAAGCTAGCTTCGCAAGCCTTACCTGTCAGCAAGACAAGTTTTCAGTAAAAGCCCTCCCGCCTCTGGCATCGCTCAATGATGCCGTCCCGGCGCAAAGCTTTTGTGCCGAAATTTCTTTGTATTTTTCATAGTCATTTCGTCGGTTGGCGTTGCTTTTTTTCGTTCAGGCCATTGATGCCCGGCGCACTCGTGCGCGGCTGCCGCATTGTGTCTGACGTTTCACATTCACGAAAGAGATTATGACTTTTGAAGCACTTGGCCTGAACCCTTCGATCATCAAAGCATTGACCGAAGCAGGCTACACCACCCCGACCCCGGTCCAGGAAAAAGCCATCCCCGCCGCCATCGGCGGCCAGGATCTGCTGGTGTCCTCGCAGACCGGTTCGGGCAAGACCGCCGCTTTCATGCTGCCGTCGCTGCACAAGCTGGCAGACCTGCCGCAAGCGCCGCAGGCGGCACGCACCCCCAATCAGGAACGCCAGGCCAGCCGCGCCCGCGGCGAACGTCCGCGCTTCACCCCGGCCCAGCCGAAGATGCTGGTGCTGACCCCGACCCGCGAACTGGCCCTGCAAGTGACCACCGCCACCGACAAATACGGCGCCTACATGCGCCGCGTGCGCGTGGTGTCGATCCTGGGCGGCATGCCTTACCCGAAGCAGATGCAACTGCTGTCGCGCAACCCTGAAATCCTGGTCGCGACCCCGGGCCGCCTGATCGACCACATGGAATCGGGCAAGATCGATTTCTCGCAACTGCAGATCCTGGTGCTGGACGAAGCCGACCGCATGCTGGACATGGGCTTCATCGACGACATCGAGAAGATCGTCGCCGCCACCCCGGCATCGCGCCAGACCATGCTGTTCTCGGCCACGCTGGACGGTGTGGTCGGCAACATGGCCAAGCGCATCACCAACAACCCGCTGACGATCCAGATCGCCAGCTCGGCCACCCGCCATGAGAACATCATGCAGCGTGTGCACTTCGTCGACGACCTGTCGCACAAGAACCGCCTGCTGGACCACCTGCTGCGCGACGTCACGATGGACCAGGCCGTGGTCTTCACCGCCACCAAGCGCGACGCCGACACCATCGCCGACCGCCTGAACATCGCCGGCTTCGCCGCCGCCGCGCTGCATGGCGACATGCACCAGGGCGCCCGCAATCGCACCCTCAACAGCCTGCGCCGCGGCCAGGTGCGCGTGCTGGTGGCCACCGACGTCGCCGCGCGCGGCATCGACGTGCCGGGCATCACCCACGTGTTCAACTACGACCTGCCCAAGTTCGCCGAAGACTACGTGCACCGCATCGGCCGTACCGGCCGCGCCGGCCGCAAGGGTGTGGCGATCTCGCTGGTGAACCACGCCGAAGGCATGCACGTGAAGCGCATCGAGCGCTTCACCAAGCAGACCATCCCGGTCGACGTCATCGAAGGCTACGAGCCGAAGAAGTCGGCCGCGCCGCGCAGCCCGCGCAAGCCGGGCGGCTGGCGTCCGGGCGATGGCCGCGGCAACAACGGCGGCAATCGCTTCGGCAACGGCAACCGCGAAGGCGGCGGCCACCAGCGTGAAGGCGGCTTCGGCGGCAATCGCGAAGGCCGCAGCTTTGGCGGCGCCAAGCCGTACAACAATGGCAACGGCAGCGGTCCGCGCCGTGAAGGCGGCGGCGGTTACAAGGGCAACGGCGGCGGCTTCCGCTCCGACGGCCCGCGCCGCTCCTATGGCGACCGTTGATCGGCAGCTATAGCGCAACCGTCTTGCAGCAAATAAAAAACCGCTTCAATCGAAGCGGTTTTTTTTCGTCCAGGGCAAATGCAAACGCGTTTGCGTCAGCCCTCGCACCTGGCGGCTTGCCCCGATTGCAGGGCGCGCACATTGCCTGCGATTGCCTCGGCGGCACGCGCCACCACTTTCTGGGTCGCCACCACGACATCGCCGACGGCGCCGCCGGAGACCGGCTCCGCCACGCTCAGGCGGCATACCGCCGTCTTGCGATCGTCGGAGCGCGTGACGGTCCAGCCGAAACCGGCCTGAACCTGGCCGTTGCGCACTGCATCGAGGTCGCGCAGTTCGACCGCGATACGGTAACTGACCTGGTCAGGCGGGCGGCCGCTGCGCGAAATGTCGATGGCGCCCAAGCGGCCGGCGACGCCGGCGGCGAGCGCATCGCGCAACTCGTTATTGAACGGCGAGGACCAGCGGTCCTGCTCCAGCACGTCGATCCTGGCGGCATCGCTGCGCACCACCACCTGCGGGCGCGCCAGGCGTTCCGGCACCGTCACCGGCAGCATTTCGATGAAGATCGGCGCGCCTTGCGCCGGCTGCATGCCGGCTGCAGGCGCTGCCGCCAGCGTGTAGAACTGCGCCGGCGGCGTGCTGCCGCAAGCGGCCAGCAGCACGGCCGCCAGCGCGGCGGCGGCCAGAGGTTTGAAGGAATTGTTTTTGTTGGAAGACATCATGGCTCCTGTTTGCCGCGGATCAGCGATTCCGGGTGCTGTTGCAGGTAATCGGTCAGGACGCGGATCGAGGCCGCCGCGCGCGAAAGTTCCTGCATGGTCTGGCGGATGTCCTGCTGCAGCGGCGCATCGTCGGACAAGGTGCGCTCGGCCGCATTCAAGGTCTTGCGCGCATCCTTCATGGCCGCCGTCATCTCCGGCGCGAGGTCGTTGTTGATGCGGGCCGCGGTCTGCTCGGCCGTCGCCAGCGTCTTGTTGAGCGTCTTGACGGTAGTCTGCAAGTCGCGGCCGATCTCGTCGAACGGCACCTTGGAGAGCTTGGCGGCGATGTCGGCGATCTGGTTCTGGATTTCATCCAGGCTGCCCGGGATGGTCGGCAACTCGACCGGCACCTTGCTGGTATCGATCTGCACCGGCTTGGCCTTGGGGAAGAAATCGATCGCCACATACAGCTGGCCGGTCAGCAGGTTGCCGTTGCGCAGTTGCGCGCGCAGGCCGCGCTTGACCAGGAATTTCAGGCGCTCGGCATGCGAATCGCGCGAGTTGCCGGTTTCCTGGTTATAGCGGCGGCCCAGGCGATCCGGATAGATCTGCACCGTCACCGGCATGCGGAACTCGCGCGTGGCGCGGTCGTATTCGATGCCCACGCTCTTGACCTCGCCCAGCACCACGCCGCGGAAGTCCACCGCCGCGCCCGGCTGCAGGCCGCGCAGCGACTGGTCGAAATACAGCAGCACGGTCTGCGGCACGCCATCCGGTTCCTTCATCGCCGCCGCCTCATCGTCGGCCAGCATGAATTCGGCGCCTTCCTTGGCAGGCGGGCTCTTTTCCTCTTCATTGCGGTCACGGAAGGCGATGCCGCCCAGCACCACGGTCGACAGCGCCTGCGTATGCAGCTTGAAGCCGCTGGCGTTGAGTTCCATGTCGAAGCCGCTGGCGTGCCAGAAACGCGAATTGGACGTGATGAACTTGTCGTAGGGGGCATCGATGAAAATGCGCAGCGTCACGCCGCGGCCGTCGGCGTCGAGGTCGTAGGCCATCACCTGGCCGACCTTGATGCGGCGGTAGAACACCGGCGTGCCGATGTCGAGCGAACCGAGGTCGTCGGTATGCAGCACGAACTGCCGGCCGGAAGCGTCGCGCGTGACGATGGGCGGCTGCTCCAGGCCGACGAATTCTTTCTTGGTGTCGCCGGAAGCGCCGGCATCGGCGCCGATGTAGGCGCCCGACAGCAAGGTGCCCAGGCCGGAAATGCCGGACGCGGCGATGCGCGGGCGCACCACCCAGTAGCGGGTATCCGCGGCGTCGAAGCCCGAGGCTTCCTTGGTCAGCTGGATCGAGACCAGCACATGCGAACGGTCCTCGGATAGCTTGATCGCATGCACCAGGCCGATGTCCACATCCTTGTACTTGACCTTGGTCTTGCCGGCTTCCAGGCCTTCGGCGGAACGGAAGCTGACGGTGACCACCGGCCCGCGGTCGATCAGGATCTTGGCCGCCAGCGACAGGCCGACGATGGCGGCAACGATGGGGATCAGCCAGACCAGCGAAGGCAGCCAGTTGCGCTGGCGCGCGCGCCTGGGCTGCGGCAGCGCCGGTTGTTCTTGGTGCGGATCAGTCATGCGTTTTCCTGTTTATTGTTGAATTCATGCCCGGCCACCGCTTGCCCGCGCACGGCGGGATGCTCGCCCTGGTCCCAGATCAGGCGCGGATCGAAGCTGAGCGAAGCCAGCATCGTCAGCACCACCACCGCGCCGAAGGCGGCGATGCCGATGCCGGCCTGGATATCGGCGAAGCCGTGGATCTTCACCAGCCCGGTCAGGACCGAGACCACGAAGACGTCCAGCATCGACCAGCGCCCGATGGCTTCGATCACGCGGTACAGCTTGGCGCGCTGCAGCCGCTGCCAACTGCTGCGGCGGCGCGCCGAAAATACCAGGATGGCCAGCGCCGCCAGCTTGAACAGCGGCACCAGGAAGCTGGCCACGAATACCACCACCGCCAGCCCCCATTCGCCCGAGGTCCAGAAATAGATGACGCCGCTCATGATGGTGTCGCTCTGTTCGTCGAACAGGGTACGGGTGACCATCACCGGCATCATGTTGGCGGGAATGTACATGATGCAGGCGGCGATCAGCAGCGCCCAGGTGCGGTTCAGGCTGTCGCTCTTGCGCGCGTGCAGCGGCGCGTCGCAAACGCCGCAGCGCTGCCCCTGGCGGGCGCCCTCCCAGACGGTGCCGCAGTGGTGGCAGCCGATCACGTCCAGCGCGGCGGCATCCTGCACGGCCGCGGCGTCCTGCGGCGGCGGCAATGCCTCGGGTTGCGTATGGCGGTTCATGGCGCGCGCTCCTCCCCGGCTTCGCGCAGCGCCTGTCGCTGCCCGCAGACATGCCAGATATAGCGCGGATTGAACGACACCACCACCGTCAGCAGCACGGTCAGCACGCCGAACGACCACAAGGCCGGCCCCGGGATCACCTCGGCGATGTTGGAGAGCTTGATCAGCGCCACCAGCACGCCCAGCATGAACACCTCGATCATGCCCCACGGCCGCGCGGCCTGCATCATGCGCAGCAGGAACACGAATCCGGGCGGGCGCGCCTGGCGCGAGGACGGCAGCAGCAGGTAGAACAGCACCAGCATCTGGATCAGCGGAAACAGCAAGGTGGTGGCCATCACCAGCAGCGCGACTTCGCCCATGCCGTCGCGCGCCAGCGCCACCACCGCGCCGATCAGTGTGGTATCGCTGGTAAGGCCTTGCAGCTCGATGGTGACGATGGGAAAGGAATTGGCCAGCACGAACAGGACCAGCGCGCCGACGGTGAACGGCAGCAGCCGCTCCAGGCGGGTTCCGGTATCGCGGTCGAGTTCGGCCTCGCAGCGCAGGCAATGCGCCACTTCGCCGCGGCCGAGGACGGGCCGCCGGTAGACGGCATCGCATTCTTCGCAAACGATCAGGTCCGGACGTTTCAGCATGGATGGATGTTTTGCTTTCTCGCTGTTGTGCAGTTCTCTTGCTGCGGCAAGGGGCGGGTAATCATGTTGCAGCGCCGAAACCGCCCCATTTTGAGCGAAATCGACCTGTGCCGTTCAATGGCAGCGATATTTCTTTCCCGCCAACATTCCAAGTTAATGACCAGAAAGTAATTAACTGACGATTCTAGCAACAAATAGTTTGCAGGGCGGAACGCATTTACGCTTGCAAAGAAGATAGCGCTTGACAAGCCGGCAGGCAATCTTCTACAGTCAACGAATGACTTCCGCAGCAAAATTCTTCCTACTACTGAACAGCGCCGGCGCCCTGCTAGCGTTGCTACCAGTGTCGCTACTACTAGCCTCGCGCTAATCCGCTGTTCCGCCGAAGTTCGCCGAGTCCGCGCATACCGACCCGGCAAGCCAGCAAGGCTCACGAAGCGGCGCACCAAAACCAATCCGGCAGTACCCGAGCAGTACAACCAGCAGCAGCGCATTTTTCCGATGGCTGCCGCAACACGAAGCGAAGCGATCATGCATTCCAAGCCGATCATAACCTGCACCGCATACGCCCCTGCCGCGGCCGGCGCGCGGCCGCGCCTGGAGCTCCCGCTTCTGGCTCTATGACGGGTTGCCTGGCCATGCGCAAGTGGCAGCCAGGCAACCCGAACGCCACATCAGACACCGTTTTAAAGAATTAAAGAATTCCACGAATCACCGAGACCAAAGAGGTTCATCATGATGTTAAGCAACCCAGCCGCCAAGTACCGCCCGTTCCCCGCCATCGACCTGCCCGACCGCACCTGGCCCAGCAAGGTCATCGACACTCCGCCGATCTGGATGAGCACCGACCTGCGCGACGGCAACCAGGCCCTGATCGAACCGATGAACGCCGAGCGCAAGCTGCGCTTCTTCGAATTGCTGCTGAAGACCGGCCTGAAGGAAATCGAAGTCGGCTTCCCCTCGGCCTCGCAGACCGATTTCGACTTCGTGCGCAAGCTGATCACCGAGAACCGCATCCCCGACGACGTCACCATCATCGTGCTGACCCAGTCGCGCGAAGAGCTGATCCGCCGCACCGTCGAATCGCTGGAAGGCGCCAAGAAGGCCATCGTCCACGTATACAACTCGGTGGCCCCGGCGTTCCGCAAGATCGTCTTCAACATGTCGCGCGACGAGATCAAGAACATCGCCGTCACCGGCGTCAAGCTGGTCAAGGAACTGACCGATGCCCGCCCGGGCACCGAATGGCGCCTGGAGTATTCGCCGGAATCCTTCAGCACCACCGAACTGGACTTCTCCAAGGAAATCTGCGATGCCGTCTGCGAGACCTGGGGCGCCACGCCGCAGCGCAAGGTGATCCTGAACCTGCCCTCCACCGTCGAGTGCAGCACCCCCAACGTCTACGCCGACCAGATCGAATGGATGTGCCGCAATATCAAGTACCGCGACTCCGCCATCATCTCGGTACACCCGCACAATGACCGCGGCACCGCGATCGCCTCGGCCGAGCTGGCCGTGATGGCCGGCGCCGACCGCGTCGAAGGATGCCTGTTCGGCAACGGCGAGCGCACCGGCAACGTCGACCTGGTCACGCTGGCGCTGAACCTGTACACCCAGGGCGTGCACCCGGGCCTGGACTTCTCCGACATCGACGTGGTGCGCCAAGTGGTCGAGGAATGCAACCAGATCCCGGTGCATCCGCGCCATCCGTACGTGGGCGACCTGGTCTTCACCGCCTTCTCCGGCTCGCACCAGGACGCGATCAAGAAGGGCTTCGCCAAGCAGCAGCCCGACGCCATCTGGGAAGTGCCCTACCTGCCGATCGACCCGGCCGACCTGGGCCGCAGCTACGATGCCGTGATCCGCGTCAACAGCCAGTCCGGCAAGGGCGGCATGGCCTACCTGCTGGAGCAGGAATACGGCCTGTCCCTGCCGCGCCGCCTCCAGATCGAATTCTCGCGCGCGATCCAGCGCGAGGCCGATGCCACCGGCAAGGAAATCAACGCCGCCGACATCTACAACATCTTCAACCGCGAATACCTGGACCGCAACGAGCCCTACGTCTACCGCGCGCACCGCATGACCGAAGACTCGTCCAAGGCGGAATCGATCAACATCGAAGTCGACATCGTGCGCAACGGCCAGAACGTCACCGTGCGCGGCAGCGGCAACGGCCCGATCGACGCCTTCGTGCATGCGCTGGGCCTGGACATCAAGCTGATGGACTTCCATGAGCACGCCATCGGCGCCGGCGCCGACGCGAAGGCGGCCAGCTACATCGAACTGCGCCTGAACGAAGCGCCGACCGGCTTCGGCGTCGGCATCGATGCCAACATCGTGACCGCTTCCTTCAAGGCGGTGATCAGCGCCATCAACCGCCAGATCGCCATCAGCGAAAGCGCCAACCAGGGCGCCTCCTCGCAAGCCAAGGCAGCCTGATCAAGGATAACCGCCGGCGATCCCGGCGACTGTTCCGCAAAAAAACGCCGACCTACAGGTCGGCGTTTTTCTTTGCGCCATCCGGCTGCGGTTTCAGGTCAAGCGGAACGCGCCAGCCGGATGCCGGTCGCCTGCCAGCGCGCATGCGCCGGAAAGAAGTTGCGGTAGGTCAGGCGCGCATGGTTCAGCGGCGTGGCGCTGGAAGAACCGCGCAGGACATACTGGTTCACCATGAACTTGCCGTTGTACTCCCCCACCGCGCCCGCAGGCGCCGCGTAACCCGGATACGGCCCGTAGCTGCTGCTGGTCCATTGCCAGGCCACCCCGAAGAATTCGCGGCCGCGCCCCTGCAGGCGGCCGGCGGCGTGCTCCCATTCGGCCTCCGTCAACAGCCGGGCGCCGGCCCAGCGCGCGTAGGCATCGGCTTCGTAGTAGGACAGGTGGACGGCGGCCAGGTGCGGCTCCAGCGGCAGCGGACCGTATTCGGTGAATTCGCTCCAGCCGTCCGGACCGCGCCGCCAATAGACCGGGCATTCCAGCCCGAGCTGCTTGCGCCATTCCCAGCCTTCGGACAGCCACAACGAAGCATCCCGGTAACCGCCCGCCTCGACGAAGGCGCGGTATTCGTCATTGTTCACCAGCCGCGATGCGCAATGGTAGGCTTCGATGAATTGCCGGTGGCGCGGCGTTTCATTGTCGAAGCAGAAGCCCTCCCCCGCGTAGCCGATCTCGGCCACTCCCGCCTCGATACGGTGCCACTCCAGCGGCAGTTGCACCGGCCCGGCGCTGCGCAAGGCCTCCGGCATTTCCTGGTAGGCCGGCTGCAGGGGGTTGATCGAGAACAGATGCTTGATATCGCTGAGCATCAGTTCCTGGTGCTGCTGCTCATGCTGCAAGCCCAGCTCCAGCAATGCCATGAATCCGGCCAGCTGCGCCTGCCAATCGGCATGCCCGGCGCCGGCATCCCGCTCGCCGGCTTCCAGCGCATCGATCAAGCGCAGCATGCGGCGGTCGACATCGGCGCGATACGCCTGCACCTCCTCCAGCGTGGGCCGCGTCAACAGGCCGCGCTGCGGACGCGGGAATTTGTCGCCGACACCATCGTAATAGGAGTTGTACAGCACGCGGAACTGCGGGTGGAAAGCGCGAAAGCCGTCCTCGAAACGTTCCAGGATGAAGGTTTCGAAAAACCAGGTGGTATGCGCCAGATGCCACTTGATGGGGCTGGCATCCGGCATCGACTGCGCACAGCAGTCCTCGGCCGACAACGGCCCGGCGATCGCCTGCGATTGCTGGCGCACGTGGCGGAAGCGGTCGCCCATGCGTGCGCGCGCGCGATGGTTCACCTCCTGGATGGCGGCTTCGATCACCGCATCGATGGCGGCATCCGTGCGCTCATCGGCGGCTCCGGTTTCATGGCGCATGATGATTCCCTTCAAACGTTTGCGCGTACCCGCGCATGGCATACCGCGAACCAGCGCTGCGCATCGCACCACATCCGCACTTCGCCGAAGCCGGCCTGTTCCAGCAGGTCGAGGATGTCCTGTTGCCGGAACTTGTAGCTGTTCTCGGTATGGATGCGTTCGCCCCGGGAGAAAGCGCGGCATCCGTCATCCCAATGCACCACCAGGTCGCGGCGCGCTTCAAGATGCATTTCCACCCGTTGCCGCGCGGCATTGTAGAAGCCTGCGTGCCGCCAGTCGCGCGTGTTGAAATCGGTGCCCAGCAGCCGGTTCACGTGGTTGAGCAAATTCAGGTTGAAAGCGGCCGTCACTCCCAGCTCATCGTCGTAGGCGGCATCGAGCACATCCGCATCCTTGACCAGATCCAGCCCCAGCAGTATCCCGCCGGCCTCGCCGATCTGCAGCGCATGGCGCATGCGGCGCAGGAAGGCCAGCGCTTGCTGCGCATCGAAGTTGCCCAGCGACGAGCCCGGATAAAAGAACAGCCGGCGGTCGCGCTGCACGGTCGCCGGCAAGTCGAGGGCGGCGGAAAAATCCATCGCCACCTCATGCATGGGAATACCGGGGAATGCCTGCCGCAGCCCCGCCACCGCTTCGCGCAGGAAATCGGCGGAAATGTCGATCGGCACATACTGGCGCGGCTTCAGGATCGGAAACAGGCGCGCCGCCTTGGCGCAGTTGCCCGCCCCCAGGTCGATCAGCGTGACGCCCGTGCCGACGACGGCGGCGATGTCGTCCGCGTGCTGCGCGAAGATGGCCGCCTCGGTACGGGTCGGATAGTATTCCGGCAACAGGCAGATGGCTTCGAACAGCTTGCTGCCCAACGGGTCGTAAAGATACTTCGGGGAAATGGCGGCATGCTCCGCCATCAGGCCGGCCTCGAGTTCCGCGCGGATATCCCGGTCTTCGGGCGACCGCTGCCAGGGCCGTTGGATCAATCGGGCGAGTTGGGACAAGCTGGTCTCCTTGCCGTAGATGCTGCGGTGGATAACACGATGGGCACGCTGGGACGATCCGGATCCGGGGCTGTGGAAGTACTGTAGCAGGGCTTTCTACCGAAGCAATATACAACGGGAAACCTCACGGGACACCCCGCGCTGCGCATCCGTGATGCCTGGCGGGACCGTCGATGAAGCGGTTTGACAGACGCATGAAGCTATCGACTTGGGCGCACCACAGTGGTTCACCGCTTTTCCAGGGATTTTCACATCGCCGTCCAAGACACTAATCGTCAACGGAGAAGCTATAATTGAAGTACGATCATGATCATCGTATGACAATAGACTTCAGCAAGCCCATGCCCAAACGCCCCTCAGAACCGGCGCCAGCCAAACCCGAACGCGACCGCAGAGCCGGCCGTTCCACGCTGTTCATCGGTTCGACGGAAAAGACGTTCCAGGTGCTCCACACTTTCGACGGTCCCAACCGCCACATGAGCCTGGGCGACATCGCCCGCGCCTCGGGCCTGGACCGCAGCGCCACGCAACGCGTGGTGCATACGCTGGAAGAACTGGGCTACCTGTGCCGCGTGCCGGACACCCGCAACTACGGCCTGACCAGCAAGGTGCTGCAGTTTTCCTACAACTACATCCGCGCCAACGAGCTGGTCGACAAGGCCTCGCCCTACCTGCTCGACATCAGCCGCCACATCGGCGAGACCACCAACCTGCTGGAGCTGGACGACCATGAAATCGTGTTCGTGGCGCGCTTCCCCGGCAAGCACCTGGTCAATATCGACATCGTGGTCGGCGCACGCCTGCCGGCCATGTTCACGGCCTCCGGCAACGCCATCCTGTCGCGCCTGCCGGAAGCCCGCGTCAAGGACATCCTCTCGCGCACCAGGCTGGAACCGATGACGCCTTTCACCCAGACCGATCCCAACAAGCTGCTGGAACGCATCCGCCAGGCGGCCCGCCGCGGCTACGCGGTCATCGAGAACGAGACCGTGCTGGGCGATATTTCGGTGGCCGCCCCCATTACCGACCACGGCGGTACGCCGGTGGGCGCGATCAATATCTCGGTGCCGACCACGCGCTGGACATTGGAGCGCGTCGAGAACGAACTGGCGCAGCATGTCCAGGTTGCCGCCACGTCGATTTCCAAATCCCGCCTGCAAAGCTTCCAGCGCTGAAAAAAACAGGCAGGCGCCGCCTGCCTGTCTTCCTGCTATCGCAAACCGCCTCAGGCACTCTTCGGAAACTCGAAGATGCCCAACTGCTTCTGCAACTCCTCGCGCATGCGCGCAGCCAGCCCGGCATCGGGCTGCACCAGCGGCGCCAGCAATTCCGGCGCATTCACGCCGATCAGGTCCATTACCGCTTTCATCGGCCCCGGATTGGTTTCGGCGAAGGCCATGTTCATCAGCGGGATCAGCGAGCGGTGTACGGCAATCGCCTCCGCCGTCTTGCCCTCGGCCGCCAGCCGGTAGATGCGCTGCCAGGCGCTGGGCAGCAGCGAGGCCGTGACGATGATGCCGCCGCGCGCGCCGGCGGCCATGTGCAGCGGGAACAGCGTATCTTCGCCGCTGAGCACGGCGAAGGAATCGTCCACGCCGGCCACTGTGCGCAGGAAATGCCACATGTCGGTGTTGCAAGCCTTCATGCCGATGATGCGCTCATGGCGCGACAGTTCGTGCAGCACTTCCGGCGCGATGGCGATGCGGGTGCGATAAGGAATCTCATAGATCAGGATCGGCACCGGCGACTCGTCGGCATAGCGCAGGAAATAGTCGCGGATGCCGATCTGGGTCGGATTGGTGTAATACGGCGTCAGCACCAGCAAGGCATCGGCGCCGGCCGCAGCCAGTTCGCGGCCGGAACCGATGGCATCGTGATAGCCCGGATCGAGCACGCCGGCGATCACCGGCACGCTACCATTGGTCTCCCCCGCGGTGGCCTCCACCATGCGCACGCGCTGGGCGCGCGACAGCGCGCCGTATTCGCCGGTGCCGCCCAGCGGCAGGATGCCGTTGATGCCTTGCTTCAACAGGAAACGCAGCAAGGCGCGCGCGGCATCGACATTGACGGTGTCGTCGGCATTGACCGGCGTCGGGATCGCGGGCATGACGCCCTTGAGGTTGGAAGCGGAAATCATGTCTTGTCCTTTCTGATATTCCAATAAATTCAGGATGCCAGGCCGCGGCGGCGCAGCCGGTCAGCGGCGGAGATGAGGAGCGTGATGAAGGCGAACAGGCAGGTCGACACGGCGGCGATCACCGGCGAGATCTGCATCGTGGTTTCATCCCAGAATTGCTTGGGCAGCGTGGTGGAGAGGCCGCCGGTGGTAAACAACGCGATCGTCAGCTCGTCGAAGGAAGTCGCGAAGGCGAACAGGAACGACGACAGCATGCCCGCGCTCAGGATCGGCAAGGTCACGCGGCGCAGCGTCGCCAGCGGGCTCGCGCCCATGCTGTAGGCGGCCTGGTCCAGGCGCGTGTCGTAGTTGCGCAGCACCGCCATCATGGTGATCACCACGTAGGGCACCGCCACCACCGTATGCGCCAGCATCAGGCCGAACGACGACCCCACCAGCCCGATGCGGGCGAAGAAATAGAACACGCCGACCGCCAGGATCATGCGCGGCACGATCATCGGCGCCAGCACCAGCGCCAGCATCCCGGCCTTGCCGCGGCCGCTGCCGCGCACCAGCAGGAAGGCCATCGGCGTGCCGATCAGCATCGACAGCACGCCGGTGCCCAGGCCCACCAGCATGGAACGGGCGATCGCATCCATCCACAGCGGCGACTCGAATACCTGGTAGTACCACTGCAGCGAAAAGCCGCGCGGCGGCCAAGCCAGCCCGGAAGCCGAATCGAACGACAGCGGGATCATCATGAAGGCCGGCGCGCTCAAAAACACCAGCAGCAGGATCACCGCATAGCGCAGCACGGCGCCGCCGGATTGGCCGGCAACCGCGCCGCGGCGGCGCGCGAACGGCGACAGCAGCGCATCGGTGGCGTTTCCCAGCGTGGCGAGGATGGCATTGCCGGCGCGGCGCATCAGCGCGTTGCCGCCGGAAGGCTTGGCTGCCGCGCCGCCGCCGGCCATGGTCGACAGGCCGACCATGCGGTCGTACACGGCGAACACCGCCAGCACCACTACCAGCAGCAGCACCGAGATGGCGCCGGCGAAACCCCAGTTCAGCGCCTGCATCACCTGGTCGATGATGAGCTGCGTGATCATGGTTTCATGCCGCCCGCCCAACAGGGCCGGGGTGATGAAGAAGCCGATCGCCGTGACGAACACCATCAGCGCGCCGGACGCCACGCCCGGCAGCGACAAGGGAAAGTACACGCGCCAGAACGCGGTGCCGGGACGCGCGCCCAGCGTCGATGCCGCGCTCGGCAGGCGGCGGTCGATATTCTCCATCACCGACAGCATGGTCAGCGCCGCCAGCGGCATCAGCGCATGCACCATGCCGACCACCACCGCCGGCAGGTTGTAGAGCAGGTTGATCGGCGTATCGATGATGCCCAGCGTCTTGAGGCACCAGTTGATGACGCCGTTGCGTCCCAGCAGCACCACCCAGCCGAAGGTGCGCACCAGGAAACTGGTCCAGAACGACAGCAGCACCCAGTACAGCAGGCGGTTCTTGCGCTTGCCAACGACGGTGGAGATCAGGAAGGCGACTGGGTAACCGAACAAGACCGAGAACAGCGTCGTCAGCAGCGACACCTTGAGCGTGATCAGCAGCACTTCGACGTAGACCGGCGAAGCGAACAGCTTGCGGTATTCGGCGAGGGTGAAACCGCTGTCGTTCCTGATGGAGAGCATCAGCAGCTGCCCCACCGGATAGGCCAGCAGCACCAGCAGCAGGATCAGCAGCGGCGCCGACATCAGCGCCGGGCGCAGCCAGGGGCGCCAGCGTGCGGAAGGCGCGGCGACCGGCGCGGAATGGGATACGGATGGTTTCATGGCTTACCCCAGGATCGCGACGGCGTCTTCCGGTTTCCACGACAGCGTGATCGGCTGCCCCATCTGATGACGGTTGCCCGCGCGATTTGTGGGATAAGCCGCCACCACCACCGGCGCGCCGGCATCGGTGTCCTTCAGGTAGAGCTTGGTCATGCCGCCGGTCACCATCACATCCATCAGCTTGCCTTGCAGCGTCGGCCCGGCAACGTCCGCCGGCGGCGCATCGTGCACGGTGACGTTCTGCGGGCGGATCATCACCTTGACCGTGTCGCCGGCCTTGATGGCGGCGTCGTAGGCCATCGCCTCGCCCATGTCGCGTCCCTGCACGGCGATGCGCACGCGCTCGCCCTGGCGCGCGCCGACCTTGGCTTCCAGCAGGTTCGACTCGCCCAGGAAGTCGGCCACGAAAGCGCTGCGCGGACGGAAGTACAGGTCGTCCGGGCTGCCCAGTTGGGCGATGGCGCCGGCGTTCATCAGGCAGATGCGGTCGGACATGGTCATCGCCTCTTCCTGGTCGTGCGTGACGTAGACGATGGTCGTGCCCAGCTCGCGGTGGATGCGCTTGATCTCCAGTTGCATGTGGTCGCGCAGTTTCTTGTCCAGCGCGCCCAGCGGTTCGTCCATCAGGATGATGGAGGGCCGGTACACCATGCAGCGCGCCAGCGCGATGCGCTGCTGCTGGCCGCCGGACAGCTCGCGCGGATAGCGCCCCGCCACGTGCGGCAGGTGCACCATTTCCAGCGCTTCCATCACCTTCTTGCTGGCGCTAGCCGCATCGACCTTGCGCATCTGCAGCGGGAAGGCGATGTTCTCCGCCACCGACATGTGCGGGAACAGCGCGTAGTTCTGGAACACCATGCCGATGTCGCGCTCGTAGGGCGCGCCGTAGGTGACGTCGGCGCCGTTGATGGCGATGCTTCCCTCATCCGGCTGCGCCAGCCCGGCAATCAGGCTGAGCAAGGTAGTCTTGCCGGAGCCGCTCGGCCCCAGCAAGGTAAGGAATTCGCCCTGGGCGACGTCGAGGTCGGTCGGCGCGAGCGCGACGAAATCCCCGTAGCGTTTGCACAGGCCCGAGATGCGGAGGTTGGAGGCTGACATGATGTGGCGCTCTTACTGACGATTCGTACTGACGATTGATCGGTGGGGCCCGGGCTGCGGCGACTCCAGGCCCCGCGGGCTCAGCCCAGGACCCAGCGGTTGAAACGCTCCAGCGCCGCGCTCTGGTTCTGCAGCCAGTACTGGGCATCGATCTGCACGCCGCTCTTCATGTTCTCCGGGAAGGTCGGCGAGTTCCTGGCGATCTCCGGCTTGACGTAGTTGAAGCCTTCCGGCTGGGTCATCCCGGCCGGGAAGAAGTTGGTCAGCGCGGCCTGGCGTTTGGGATCGCTGGCAAACTTGATGAATTCGCGGCAGGCGGCGGCGTTGGGCGTGCCTTTCAGGATCGCCCAGCTGTCGCAGCCCCAGATGTTCTGGTTCCAGACGATACCGACCGGCGCGCCGTTGGCCATGGCCGATTGCGCGCGCGAGGCCCAGGTCGCCACCATGTCCACTTCGCCCGAGGTCAGCATCTGCTCGACCTGGGCGCCGGTGGTCCACCACACGTCCACGTTCTTGGCGATCTTGCCCAGGCTGTTCAAGGCGCGGTCGATGTCGCAGGGATAGACCTTCCCTGGCTGCACGCCGTCGGCCATCAGCGCCTCCTCGATGGTGTCGAACGGGTACTTGCGCAAGGCGCGGCGGCCGGGGAAGTCCTTGACGTTCCACATGTCGGCCCACGAGTTGGGCGCCTTCCTGCCCTTGAAGGCATCGGCGCGGTAAGCCAGCACCGTGGTGTAGACGTTATGGCCGACGCCGAACGGACTCATGTATTGCTTCGGGATCTTGGCGATCACCGGATCCGATTCCAGGCCGTGGCGCTCCAGGTATTCCTTGCCGCCCGAGGTCAGCAGCAGGATGGCCGGCTGGCTGACCTTGGCCATGTCCCAGGTGTAGGCGCCGGCATCGACCATGCTCTTGATCTGCGCGGTCGGCTCGGCGGTGGCCTGTACGCCGACCACTTCGATGCCGGTTTTCTCGCGGAAGGGCTTGAAGAACACCTCGGTATAGGCCTTGGTGTAGATGCCGCCGTCATCGCGCACGACGATGCGCTTGGTGGCGGCGCGCGACGGCGTCCAGATGAACGGGAACGATGCCGCCACGGCGCCGGCGGCGGCGGTCTTGATGGCATTGCGGCGGCCGGGGTTTTCTACTGCGCCGATTGCGGTTTCTTTCTGTTTCATCATGGTCTCCATAAAGGAAAGGATGGAATGGGAGAACCGGTAGGATCGGTGCGCGATGCCGGCCGGGTACTGCGTTACGGGTACGAATAAAGGCTTGGCTCAGGGCAGCAGGCGGCCCGGGTTCATCAGGTTGGCCGGATCCAGCGCCTGCTTGACGCTTCTCATCAGGGCCAGCTCCACCGGCGACTTGTAGTGCGCCATCTCCGGCAAGCCGGTCTGGCCCACGCCGTGTTCGGCGCTGAAGGTGCCGCCCAGCGCATGCGCCTGTTCGTTGACGCAGTGGCGCATGTGCTTGCCCATCCGGTCGGGATCGGGCAGCGCCTTCCAGGCGTCGAAACTGAACATGGGAATGAAATGGATATTGCCGTCGCCGACATGGCCGACGATGATGATGTCCAGGCCGGGCGCCTCGGCATGCACGGCAGCGGTGGCGCGCTCGATGAAAGCGGGCACTGCCGAGACCGGCACCGCGCAATCGGTCGACAGGCCGATGCCTTCCTTCTTGTTGGCCTCGCTCACGCTATGGCGGATTTCCCACAGCGCGGCGCGCTGGGCATCGCTGCTGGCGATGACGGCATCGGCCACCAGCCCCTCTTCCATCGCCTGCTCCAGCACTTGCTGCAGCACCTGTTCCAGTTCTTCCGCGCCCTGGGTGTCGGCCAGCTCCACCAGGACATGCCAGGCATGCATGGCGGCCAGCGGGTTGCGGCGGTCGGGAACGTTCTTGATCACCAGTTGCAACTGGCGGTCGTTCATCATTTCGTAGGCTGACAGGCGCGAGCCGCATGCCTGCTGGAACAGGCCCAGCACCTTCAGCGCGGCCCCAACATCGGTGGGCGCAAACCAGGCCATCGCGTGATGCGTCGGCAAGGGATGCAGCTTCAGGGTGGCGGCGGTGATGATGCCCAGCGCGCCTTCGGCGCCGATGAACAGGTGCTTCAGGTCGATGCCGGTATTGTCCTTGCGCAGCGCGCGCAGGCCATCCCAGATGCTGCCGTCGGGCAGCACCACTTCCAGCCCGAGCACGTTGTCGCGGGTATTGCCATAGCGCAGCACGCCGGTGCCACCGGCGTTGGTGGCAAGCGTGCCGCCGATCTGGCAGGAGCCTTCCGCCCCCAGGCTGACCGGATACAGGCGCTGCGCGTCGGCAGCGGCATCCTGCACCGTCTTGAGGATGCAGCCGGCCTCGACCACCATGGAGTTGTTGGCGGGATCGATCTGGCGGAGCCTGCGCATGCGGGAAAGATTGACGATGACCGGCGGCGGCCCCGACTTCTGCGGCACCGCGCCGCCGCACAGGCTGGTGTTGCCGCCTTGCGGCAGTACGGCCACGCCGCGCGCGGCGCAAGCCTTGACCACGGCCGCCACCTGTTCGGTCGTGGACGGCAGCGCCACGCACAAGGCCGGGCCTTTGAAGCGTGCGCGCCAATCCTCCGTATAGCCGCTCGTCTCGGCCTCGGAAACCAGCACGGCGCCGGCCCCCAATTCCGATTGCAAATACGCGACCAATTCCTTGCCTGCGTCCATACGTCATCTCCTGAGAACCTGTCTGAAAGGTCCTGATGCATGTACCTGTGAGCGTCTTTTTTTATGCAAATTGTTGGAAGCAAGAATAGAAGAACAAAAATCGCATGTAAATATAAATAATCGCATTTCAATTATAAATATTGCGATAAATATTTTTAATAATTAAATCAATGATTTAATTGATCAACAGAATTGTCTGGATTCTGCAAATACCCGGAATCGAAGAAAAAGAGCCTCCCGACGCGAACTTGAAAAATCCAATAGACTGCCGCTTTACCTTGACCGCCAGACGGTAGCCACCACAGGAGTTTTCCGATGAGCAGCAAACTGTTTTCGCCCCTGACCTTGCGCGGCGTCACCCTGCCCAACCGCATCGCGGTCTCGCCGATGTGCCAGTACTCGGCGCAAGACGGCTTCGTCAACGACTGGCACCTGGTCCACCTCGGCAGCCGCGCCGTCGGCGGCGCCGGCACCGTGATCATGGAGGCCACCGCCGTGGTGCCGGAAGGCCGCATTACTTCGGCCGACCTCGGCATCTGGAAAGATGAGCACATCTCGCCCCTGCAGCGCATCACCCGCTTCATTGAACAGCAGGGCTCGGTGCCGGGTGTACAGCTGGCGCACGCCGGCCGCAAGGCCAGCGCACTGCGCCCCTGGGACGGCACGCCCGGCAGCGTGTCGGTGGCCGAAGGCGGCTGGCTGCCGGTAGGCCCGTCGGCGCTGGCCTTCGACACCACCTACACCGAGCCGCATGCACTGAGCATCGATGAAATCAAGGGCCTGGTGCAAGCCTTCGCCGATGCCGCCATCCGCGCGCACAAAGCGGGCTTCAAGGTGATCGAACTGCACGGCGCGCACGGCTACCTGGGCCACGAATTCCTCTCCCCCTTCAGCAACAAGCGCACCGACCAATACGGCGGCTCGTTCGAGAACCGCATCCGCTTCCTGCTGGAAGTGACCGCCGCGGTACGCGCGGTATGGCCCGACGAGCTGCCGCTGCTGATGCGTCTGTCGGCCACCGACTGGGCCGAAGGCGGCTGGACGCCGGACGAGACCGTGGCGCTGTCGGCGCGCCTGCGCGAACTGGGCGTCGACCTGATCGACGTCTCCAGCGGCGGCAACCTGCCCAGCGCCGCGATCCCGGTCGGCCCCGGCTACCAGACCGAATTCGCCGCGCGCGTGAAGGCCGAAGCCAAGGTCGCCACCGGCACCGTGGGCATGATCACCGACGCGATGCAAGCCGAGCACGTGCTGCGCACCGGCCAGGCCGACCTGGTGCTGCTGGCGCGCGAACTGCTGCGCGATCCCTACTGGCCGCTGCATGCGGCCGACCAGTTGCGCGAGAACGTGGCGTGGCCGCCGCAGTACGTACGGGCGGCATCGAGCAAGACGCCGCTGCGCCCGGATGTGGATTACGGCGCCGAACTGGACTGATCCGCTATGGACGAAAAAAAACCACCGTTTTCACGCGGTGGTTTTTTTATGCTTGCAGCCCAGCTCATCAGGAGCGGCGGCGCTGCCGGACATACTCGATGATTCCCGGCAGGATCGACAGGAACACGATCGCCACAATCAGCAGGCTCAGGTTCTGCTTGACGATGGGCAGGTTGCCGAAGAAATAGCCGGCATACGAAAAGCTGGCCACCCAGGCGATGCCGCCCACCACGTTGTACATGAAGAACCTGGGATAGGTCATTGCGCCCACGCCCGCCACGAAGGGCGCGAAGGTGCGCACGATGGGCGCGAAGCGGGCAATGATGATGGCCTTGCCGCCGTGCTTTTCGAAGAAGGCATGGGTCTTGTCCAGATACTCCTTCTTGAAGATCCGCGAGTTCGGGTTGTCGAACACCTTCAGCCCCACCATCTTGCCGATCTGGTAGTTGGTGCTGTCGCCGAGGATGGCGGCCACGATCAGGGTCAGCGCCATCAGGTGGATATCGTAGGCGCCGGTGGCGGCCAGCGCGCCGGTCACGAACAGCAGCGAATCGCCGGGCAGGATGGGCGTGACCACCAGGCCGGTTTCGCAAAAGATGATCAGGAACAGGATCAGGAACAGCCAGGGGCCGTAGGATGCCGCCAGCTCCGCGAGGTGGCGGTCGATGTGAACGATGAAGTCGACAAGAAACAGAAGAATATCCATGACGCCCGGCTGAAAAGGAAAACGGCATTGTACCAACAGCCCGCCTGCGCCCCGCCATTGCTTGTGCTGCGAGGCATTCGGCCATCCTCCAGCTTTGCAAAGCCGCACTCACCCAATCTTACGTTTCTTTACCGGCCTTCCCCCGCAAGTTGTCGGGCCGCCTTCCGATACCTGATGCAAGCAACGGCGCTACGGCATTGCCAATGCGCGGCCGCGATGGCGAGCCTTTTTTCTATCCGGACAACTGGAGCTGATCATGAAAAGCAAACTTCTGACGATGCTGGACAAGACCCTCGACGCCCTGCCGATGACCGGCGCCGCGATTGGAGTGACGGTGCTGGCGTGCGTATTCTCGGGCACCCTGCGCGACATCCTGCAGCGCGCCGACCTCGACCTGCTGGCCGGCGCCGTCGCGCTGCTGCCACTGTCGGTGGTGCTGCTGGCCTGCGGCTACGGCATGCGCGCCAATCCCGCCAAACGCGAGGAACGCCTCCAGCGCAAGCAGCAACTGGAACGCCGCAAAGCGATGCTGCGCGCCACCTACGACCTCGACAACCTGCGCTGAGAATACTCAATCAGGCAGGCCATCTCCTGCCAGGATCATTTGCGCGGCGCTCAACAGATCGCCTGAGAGGCCCTCGCGCGCCTTCTCCGGCGAACCTTCCTGCAGCCCCTTCAACAATACGCCGTGGTGGAACAAGGCCGGCGCTTCCGACAAGCGACGCGAACCGGCGCGCAGGTCGAGGTTGATCACCGGCCCCACCTGCAGCCACAAACCCTCGATCAGCGCCACCAGCGTCGGCATGCCCGAGCCCTGGTAGGCAGCGAAATGCAGTTCCTTGTTCTGGCGGATGAGCAAGTCCACATTGGGCTTCTTGCGGTGCATTTCCACGCACAGGCTGTCGTGCAGTTCTGCCACTTCCTTCAGGCCGTCCGGACTGATGTTGGCGGCCGCATGCTCCACCGCCAGGCCTTCCAGCGCCAGGCGGATCTTGAGCAGCTCGCGGAACTTACCCTTGGTCATCAGCGGCACCCGCATGGCGCGGTTGGGCAGGATTTCCAGCGCGCCTTCGGCGGCCAGCTGGCGTACCGCCTCGCGCACCGGCATCGGGCTGGTGCCCAGGGCGTCGGACAGCCCCTTCAATGTCAGTTTCTGCCCCGGCCGCACCTGGCCGGCCTGGATCAGCTCGCATAAATCCTGGTACACCCGCTCGGAGAGCGTGGCGTGCTGGATCTTGCGCATATTGGAAAGGTCGGCGAGTAAGGTCGGATCCATGACGATACGTGAAAAATTTTCGCGGATTATACAGTGGCTATATAGCCCCCCTGCATTACGGCCCATCCGTCAGGCAGGAAGCGGCTCCCCGGCCGGCACGAGTGGGCCGCGCCCGGGACGCACGCGGCTACGCTCCCGGTTGACGCCTTAGATTCTATCGAATACATTTGATCACATGTCAAATAAATGACATCGGCAGGACAAAAACAGATCCGCATGCCCACTTCGCGGCCTCGCGTTCTCCCCTTCTGCCGTAACACAAGCCGGCGCCAGTCCGGCTGCAACGCTCAAAAAAAGCAGTTCCCACGAGACACCGGCGCCAGCCGGACATTTAGGAGAATCGCACCATGGAGCAAGACCAGAACAAAGACGGCAACGAGATCGCCTCGCCCCGCCGCCGCACCATCCTCAAGGCCGGTGCCGCCGCGGCAGGCGCTTCGGCGCTGGGTTTCCCGGCGATCGTGAAGGCCCAGTCGGACAAGATCATCATCGGCCACCTGACGCCGCGCACCGGTTTCCTCGGCCCGATGGGCGAGTATGCGGTGATGAGCATGAACCTCGCGGTGGAAGAGCTGAACAAGGCCGGCGGCCTGCTGGGACGGCAAGTCACGCTGGTCTCGGAAGACTCGGTCAACCCGCCGACCGCATCCAGCAAGGCGCAGCGCCTGCTGGAGCGCGACGGCGCCGCGCTGCTGATCGGCGAGATTTCCTCGGCCTCGGCGCTGGGCATCGCCCAGGTCGCCCAGCGCAATCGCAAACTGTTCATGAACAGCGGCTGTAACTCGGATGAGCTGCGCGGCAAGAGCTGTAACAAGTTCATGTTCCACGTCGAGGCGGCCAACTCCACATATGTCAAGGCCTGCGGCCGCACGCTGCTGCAAAACGGCCTGATCAAGGGCAAGAAGCTGTACGCGCTGACCGCCGACTACGCATTCGGCCACGACCTGTTGCGCACCGCCAAGATTTTCGTCTCCGCCAATGGCGGCACCATCGCCAACGATGAGCTGGTGCCCACCGACGCCACCGACTTCAGCCCCTATCTCCTGAAGATCCGCCAAGCCAAGCCGGACCTGGTGATCTCCAACCTGGCCGGCAACCAGATCACCAACTTCATCAAGCAGTACTCCGAATTCGGCCTGCCCTTCCCGATGTCCGGTTTCGGCTTCGACACCGTGGCCGCCTGGGGCGCCGGCGCCGACAACTTCGCCGGCACCTGGCCCACCACTTGGCACCACGACGTCGATGCGCCGTCGGCCAAGGCCTTCGTCGCCGCCTTCACCAAGAAGTACGGCAAGCCGCCCGAGAACCAGGCCTGGGGCGAATACGTATGCTTCCGCTCGGTGGTGCAGGCGATCACCGAAACCAAGTCGCTCGACACCATGAAGCTGATCGAGTACTTCGAGAAGGGCGCGCCGATCGACGCGCTCAAGGCCCGCAAAGGAACCTACCGCGCCTGGGACCACCAGTTGCTGCAGGAGATGTACACGCTGTCGCCTAAACCCAAGGGCAAAGCAAAAGACCAGTGGGACTTCCTGCAGCTCGGCCCTTCGGTGCCGGGGCCGAACGAATCGCTGGAATCGATCGCGCCGACGATGCAAGAGAACGCCTGCAAATTCACCTGATCCGCCATTACGATAACGCCGCCGTTCCGGCCTTGGCTGGAGCGGCGGGCCGCGCTTTCCCCGATACGAAGTCGAATCGCGCCTCATCGGAGCATCAATGCAAATCGTTTTCCTGCTGGAACAAATACTCAACGGCCTGCTGGTCGGCGGCTACTACCTGCTGATCGCGCTGGGCCTGTCGCTGATCTTCAGCCTGGGCGGCATCGTCAACCTGGCGCACGGCGCCTTCTACGCCATCGGCGCCTACCTGGCCGTGGAAATCACCAAGCACCTCGGCTTCTCCGGGGCGCTGCTGGTCTCGCCGGTGCTGGTGGCGCTGCTGGGCATCCTGTTCGAACGCTTCCTGCTGCGCCGTTTCTATTCGGCCGATCCCATCCTCGGCCTGCTGCTGACCTTCGGCCTATCGATGGTGGCCGAGCAATTGATCCGCATCGTCTGGGGCGCGTCGCCGCTGCCGGCCACCATCCCGTCCGCCTTCAAGGGGCAGATCATGGTCGGCGACTTCATGTACTCCAAGTACCGCCTGCTGATGCTGGCCACGGTGCTGGCGGCGCTGGTGCTGATCTGGCTGCTGCTCAACAAGACCTCCTTCGGCCGTGTGGTGCGCGCCGGCGTGCAAAAGCCCGACATGGTGGCGGTGCTGGGCATCAAGCTGCAGCCCTACATGACCGCCATCGTGATGCTGGGCGTGGGCCTGGCCGCCCTGGCCGGCGTGCTGTTCGCGCCGATCTCGGGCGTCCATCCGGCCATGGGCGCGGAGATCATGACCGCCGCCTTCGTGGTGGTGGTGATCGGCGGCCTGGGCAGTTTCTGGGGCGTGGTGCTGGCCGCGGTGCTGGTGGGCGTGGTGCGCGGCATCACCATCCAGTTCTACGCGCCGGCCGGCGAAGCCTCGATGTACCTGCTGATGCTGCTGGTGCTGATCTTCCGTCCGCGCGGCCTGTTGGGCGAGCGCATCGAACGTTTTGAATGACAGGCGGATCATGAACAAAAAATATCAACCCTTGGCTGTCGCGGCGGCCGCGCTCATCGTCACTCCCTTCGTGCTGCAACTGCTGGGCCTGACCACTACCTCGGCCACCGACGTGGTGATCTACGCGATCGCCGCCATGGGCCTGAACCTGCTGGTGGGCTACACCGGCCTGACCTCGTTCGGCCACGGCGCCTGGTTCGGCGTGGGCGCCTACGCGGCGGCGCTGTCGCAGAAATACTGGTTCCCCGGCCAGATCGTGCTGCCGCTGCTGTTCACGATCGCCTTCATTGCCGTCTGCGCGGCAGTGATCGGCTTCCTGATCCTGCGCCGGCGCGGCGTCTACTTCTCGCTGCTGACGCTGGCGCTGTCGGCCCTGACCTTCGCCATCGCCTTCCGCTGGACCGAGTTCACCGGCGGCGAATCGGGCCTGGGCGGCGTGATGCGCCCAATCATCGCCGGCATCGATCTCGACCAGTCGGTGCCTTATCTGGTCTTCGTCAGCGTGATCGCCTGGCTGGTGCTGTACTGCCTGCACCGGCTGATCCGCTCGCCCTTCGGCCACACCATCGTGGCCATCCGCGAGAACGAGCAGCGCGCCCGTTTCCAAGGCTACGCCACGATAGTCTACAAGCTGCAGATGTTCATCATCTCGGCCAGCGTCACCGGCCTGGCCGGCGCCCTGCTGGCCTTCCACCACCGCTTCGCCTCGGCCGAACCGACTTCGGTGGCTTTCTCCGGCGAGCTGCTGGCGATGGTGGTGATCGGCGGCATGCGCAGCTTCCTGGGCCCGGCCCTGGGCGCGCTGTTCTACATCCTGTTCCGCGAATGCCTGTCGATCTGGACCGAGAACTGGCTGCTGTGGTTCGGCCTGGCCTTCGTCGCCTTCATCCTGTTCTCGCCCACCGGCCTGGTCGGCATCTGGCAGCAGCTGCGCCGCCGCTTCAATCCACCGCCGGAAGTGGGCGCCGCCATGAGCGCGCGGCAGATCGTCGACGGCCTGCCGCTGCCGGCCTTCCTGCAGCCGCCGGCACAGCAAGGACTGGTGCTGGAAGCGAAAGACATTGAGATCCGCTTCGGCGGCATCCAGGCGGTAAAGAATGCGCAGATCGCATTGCATGCGGGCGAGATCCACGCGCTGATCGGCCCCAACGGCGCCGGCAAGACCACCACCTTCAACCTGATCTCCGGCATGTTCAAACCCAACGGCGGCACCGTGAAGCTCAACGGCGAAGAGATCCAGGGCCTGCCGCCCAGCCTGATCTGCCAACGCGGCCTGGCGCGCTCGTTCCAGATCACCAACCTGTTCAAGGGCCTGTCGATCTACGAAAACCTGCGGCTGTCGCTGCAGGCGCGCCACGCCTCGCGCTACAACATGTGGAAGGACGTCGACAGTTATCCTGAAATCCACGCCGAGACCGAGGAACTGATGCGCTTCCTCGGCCTGAAAGGCATCGACGAGATCGAAGGCGGCGCCCTCTCCTACGGCGGCCAGCGCCTGGTCGACCTGGGCATCGCGCTGGGCTCCAAGCCGCACGTGCTGCTGATGGACGAACCGCTGGCAGGTCTCGCCGCGGCCGAGCGCGAGCGCGTGTCGCGGCTGGTGAAGACCATCGCGTCCAACATCCCGGTGCTGATCGTCGAGCACGACATCGACCGCGTGCTGGGCTTTTCGCACAAGGTGACGGTGATGAACCAGGGCAGCGTGCTGATGGCCGGCACGCCCGACGAGGCGCGCGCCGACACCCGCGTGCAGGAAATCTACACCGGCCACGGCACGCCACCGGTCACCGGCCGGGTCGCCGGCGATGCACAGGAACGCCCGCAACTGCTGGCCTTCGAACAGGTCAACGCCTTCTACGGCAAGAGCCATATCCTCAACGACGCCACGCTGGAAGTGCGGCAAGGCGAGATCGTGGCGCTCTTGGGACGCAACGGCGCCGGCAAGTCGACCCTGCTCAAAGCCCTGACCGGCTTGCTCAAGCCCGCCTCCGGCTCGATCCGCTACAACGGCCGCGACATCGCCGGCATGAGCGCGCCCGACATCGCGCGCCTGGGCATCGGCTACGTGCCGCAAGGCCGCGGCCTGTTCGCCGGCATGACGGTGGCCGAGAACCTGGCGCTGGGCCGGCTGGCGCGCAAGACCGACGGCTCCGACGGCGTGGCCTGGAGCGAGGAAAAGATCTTCCACTATTTCCCGCGCCTGAAGGAACGCCTGCACAGCCACGCCGACTTCCTCTCCGGCGGCGAGCAGCAGATGGTGGCGGTGGCGCGCGCGCTGTCGGGCAACGTCAAGCTGCTGCTCCTGGACGAGCCGTTCGAAGGCCTGGCCCCGGCCGTGGTGCAGGAACTGTTCACGGTGTTCGACCAGTTGCGCAGCGAGGTTTCCATCGTCATCGTCGAGCACAACCTCGACCTGGTGCTGGCGCTGGCCGACCGCGTGTTCGCGCTGGAACGCGGCGCGGTGTTCCACACCGGCCCGGCAGAACCGCTGCTGACCGATCTGGCCTACCGCAAGAAAATTCTCTGGCTGTAATTTCCCTTACCGTACAAGGACTCAAGCATCATGGATCTGAATCTCAAGGACAAGAAAGTCATCGTCACCGCCGGCGCGCAAGGTATCGGCCTGGCCATCACCGCGGCCTTCGTGGAAGCCGGCGCACAGGTGCACATCTGCGACGTCAGCGACGACTTCCTCGACGGCGCGCGCAAGCAATTCGCCAGCGCGCCGGTCAGCTACAGCCGCACCGACGTCACCGACGAAAAGCAGGTCGACGCCATGTTCGCCGAACTCTCCAAGAAGTGGAACGGCCAGCTCGACGTGCTGGTCAACAACGCCGGCATCGCCGGCCCGACGCTGCCGGTGGAAGAAGTCGACCTGCCGGCCTGGGACCAGACCATCGCCGTCAACCTCACCGGCCCCTTCCTGTGCGCGCGCCGCGCGGTGCCGATGCTCAAGAAGAACCGCGGCGGCTCGATCGTCAACATCTCCTCCGTCGCCGGCCGCCTGGGCTTCGCGTTGCGCACGCCCTACTCCGCCTCCAAGTACGGCGTGATCGGCCTGACCGAAAGCTGGGCGATCGAACTGGGCCCGTCCAACATCCGCGTCAACGCGGTGCTGCCTGGCGTGGTGGCGGGCGCGCGCCAGGAACGCGTGATCGCCGCCAAGGCCGCCGCATTCGGCATTAGCCACGAAGAGATGCGCGAGCGCGCGCTGTCCAAGGTTTCGATGCGCAAGATGGTCACGGCCGAAGACATCGCCAACCAGATCATCTTCATCTGCTCGCCGGCCGGCGCCTCCATCAGCGGACGCAGCCTGTCGGTATGCGGCAACGTCGAAACCCTCGGCTGAAAGGGATATCCATGAGCGAAAAAATCGCAGTCGTCGGCGCCGGCCTGATCGGCCGCGCCTGGGCCATCGTCTTCGCGCGCGCCGGTTTCGAGGTCGCCATCTGGGACGCCGTACCGCAGGCGCTGCAAGCCTGCCAGCAACTGCTGCGCGAGAACATCGGCGACCTGGCCAGCCACGGCCTGATCGACGAAAGCGTCGACGTGGTGCTGGCGCGCATCCGGCCCGCCGGCAACCTGGCCGATGCCCTGCAAGGCGCGGCGCTGGTGCAGGAAAACGTGAAGGAAACGGTCGAGGTCAAGCGCGAGATCTTCGCCGAAATGGACCGCCTGGCCGGCCCCGACACCATCCTCACCAGCTCCACCTCATGGATCACGACCTCCGAATTCTCGGAACACCTCCCCGGCCGCGCGCGCATGCTGGTAGCGCACCCGGTCAACCCGCCCTACCTGGTGCCGCTGGTGGAACTGGCCCCGGCGCCATGGACCTCGCCGGCAACGGTGGAACGCGCACGCGACATCTACCTCCGCGCCGGCCAGTCGCCGGTGCTGCTGAAAAAGGAAATCACCGGCTTCCTGCTCAACCGCATCCAGGGCGCGGTACTGAACGAAGCGCTGAACCTGTACGAAAACGGCTATGCTTCCTCCGAAGACCTGGACAAGGTGCTGAAAGACGGACTCGGCCTGCGCTGGTCCTTCATGGGGCCGTTCGAAACCATCGACCTCAACGCGCCGGAAGGCGTGCTGGACTATGCGAAGCGCTACGGTCATACCTACCGCGACGTTGCCAAGACGCAGCCGCCCAATGAATGGCGAGCAGATACGCTGGCTGCCATCGAAAAGGAAAGGCGCACGGCGCTGCCCGCAGAGAAACTCGGCGAACGTGCGCGCTGGCGCGACAACCGGCTGATGGGATTGGTGGCGCACAAACGCAAACAGCCGGGATGAATGAAGAGATGAATCGTCGTCCTGACGAAAGTCAGGCCCCAGCGTCGTTCAACGACCTTTGATGAACGACGAACGCCACTGGGTCCCGGCCTGCGCCGGGACGACGCGTAGAAATGATAGCGGCCAAAAGCACCGAAGCCGCAGGCGAGCAGCAAGTACCGCAATGCCGAAGGCGAGCCGGACACGAAGTCCGCTTCTGACCAGCCGCTGGAATGAGGTGAAAAATGGATCAGAAAGGACGCCGGAGCGCAGCGACTTGCGGCCTTTCCCATTTTTCTCCTCATTCCAGCGGGAACCCCGAAGGGGCTGGGCAGTAGCGGTCGCCTTTCTTTGCTTACTTTCTTTGGCGAAGCAAAGAAAGTGAGCGGCTGCCGGGCCGCCCCCGGCGCTCCGCTCCGACCGGAGAAAGATAAGCATAGAGCCAGTACATCAGAACGCAGCAAGACCAGACTACCAAGCAAGAAGCCAAAATCAGCAACACAACAAACATTCAACAGGAGCACACCACCATGGCCAAATCCCGCAAAGTCATCATCACCTGCGCCGTCACAGGCGCGATCCACACCCCCTCGATGTCGCCGTACCTCCCGGTAACCCCCGACGAAATCCGCGACGCCGCCCTGGGCGCAGCCGAAGCAGGTGCCGCCATCGTCCACCTGCACGCACGCGACCCGCAAAACGGCAAACCCACCCAGGATCCCGACGAATTCCGCAAATTCCTCCCCGCCATCAAGGCCAAATCCAACGTCGTCATCAACCTGACCACCGGCGGCGCGCCGACAATGGGCGTACAGGAACGCCTGCAACCGGCGCTGCAACTGAAACCGGAAGTCGCCTCCCTGAACATGGGATCGATGAACTTCGGCCTGTACGAAATGCTGAACCGCTTCAAGGACTTCAAATACGACTGGGAAAAGCCCTACCTGGCCGAATCCGACGACCGCATCTTCCGCAACACCTTCAAGGACATCGCCTACATCCTCGAATCCTGCAGCGCCAACCAGACCCGCTTCGAAATCGAGTGCTACGACATCGGCCACCTCTACACCGCCGCCCACTTCATCGACCGCGGCCTGATCAAGCCGCCGTTCCTGATCCAGTCGGTATTCGGCCTGCGCGGCGGCATCGGCAACGACGTGGAAGACGTGATGCACATGAAGCGCACCGCAGACCGCCTGTTCGGCGACGACTATTTCTGGTCGGTGCTGGGCGCCGGCCGCGGCCAGATCCCGATCGCCACCATGTCGGCGGCCATGGGCGGGCACACCCGCGTCGGCCTGGAAGATTCGCTGTGGGACGGCCCCGGCCAACTGGCCAGGAGCAACGCCGACCAGGTCAAGCGCATTCGCACCGTGATCGAAGCGCTGTCGCTGGAAGTGGCCACGCCGGACGACGCACGCGAGATGCTCAAGCTCAAGGGCGGCAACAACGTGGCGTTCTGACCGGCATCATCGGTAAAACAAGCCGGCGGCCGGGGACGGTCGCCGGCTTTTTCATTGGCATCCGGAAACGGCGGCTTGATCAACTGGCAATACCGCCCACCGAACCGGAAGCCGGCGGCGGCATAAGCTACAATCTCCCCCATCCGATTCAGCCCGCCGCGTCATTGCCCTGTGTCAATGGCCGGCCTTTGCACCGCATCCCGATGAAACAATACCAAGACCTGATCCAAGACGTCCTCGACAACGGCAGCTGGCAAGAGAACCGCACCGGCATCCGCACCTTGAGCGTACCGGGCGCCATGATGCGCTTCGACCTGCAAAAGGGTTTCCCGGCCGTCACCACCAAGCGCCTGGCGTTCAAGTCGGTGGTGGGCGAACTGGTGGGCTTCTTGCGCGCCACCCGCAGCGCCGCCACCTTCCGCGAGCTGGGCTGCAAGGTGTGGGACCAGAATGCCAACGAGAACGCCGAATGGCTGGCCAACCCGTTCCGCGCAGGCACGGACGACCTCGGCCCGGTGTATGGCGTGCAATGGCGCCAATGGCCGGCCTACAAGGTGATCGACGCCGGCAAGACCGAACAGATCGCAGCGGCGCAGCGCAAAGGCTTCAGCATCGTCTCCGCGCTGACCGACAACGGCCAGGACAAGGTATTGCTGTACAAGGCCGTCGACCAGTTGCGCGAATGCCTGGACACCATCGTCAACAACCCGGCCAGCCGCCGCATCCTGTTCCACGGCTGGAATTGCGCGGTGCTGGATGAAGTCGCGCTGCCGGCCTGCCACCTGCTTTATCAATTCCTGCCCAACCAGGCGACCGGGGAAATCTCCCTGTGCCTGTACGTGCGCAGCAACGACATCGGCCTGGGCACGCCGTTCAACCTGGCCGAAGGCGCCGCCCTGCTGCACCTGGTCGGCCGCCTCACCGGCTACAAGCCGCGCTGGTTCACCTATTTCGTCGGCGATGCCCACATCTACGAGAACCACATCGACATGGTCACCGAGCAGTTGAAGCGCGATCCCTTCCCCGCTCCCAGGCTGGTAATTTCCGATCGCGTCCCCGATTTTGCCGTCACCGGCAAGTACCAGCCCGAATGGCTGGAGCTGGTGGAGCCGGGCGACTTCAGCCTGGAAAACTACCAGCACCACGCGCCGTTGACCGCCCCGATGGCGGTCTGACAAATCTCTCTCCGCCAAGAAAAACGCCTGACGCTTTCGAAAAAGCGCCAGGCGGATATGTCCAGCGTTACTTCACTGCCACGACCGGATCAAGTCGCTTCCTTCAATCGGCAATTCGCTACGGCATAACTCCATTCCCGGTCGCCTCGTCATGCCAGCCGCCGCCCAGTGCCTTGTACAAGGACACGGTCGCCTGCAGCCGCTGCAGCTTGATCTGGCCCAGTTGGTTCTGCGCATCCGACAGGATGCGCTGGGTGTCGAGCACCACCATCAGGTCTTCGGCGCCGGCACGGAAACGGATTTCGGACAGGTCGAAGGCGAAGCGCGCCTGGTCGACCTCGCCGCGCTTGAGCCGGTAGCGCTCTTCCAGGCTGCGGATCGCGCCCAGCGCCTTTTCCACTTCCGACAGGGAATTGATCACGCTCTGGCGATACACCTGCACCAGTTCTTCCTTCTGGGCGATGGCAAGGTCGCGCTGGTTCTTCAGGCGGCCGCCGTCGAAGATCGGCGCGATCAGGCCGGCGCCGATGCTGGCGAACAGGTTGGGACCGTCGAACAGCGACAGCAGCGCATTGCTTTGCGCGCCGGTGGAGGCGGTCAGCGTGATGCTGGGAAACAGCGCCGCGCGCGCTACCGCGACGTTGGCGTTGGCGGCGGCCAGGTTGGCCTCGGCGCGGCGGATGTCGGGCCGGCGCGTCAGCAGTTCCGACGGCAGGCCGGCCGAAATGCGCGGCATCTGGATGCGGGCCAGGCCCTTCTCCTGCACCGTGAAGTTCTGCGGCGGGCGGCCCAGCAGGATCGCCAGCGCGGTTTGCGCATCCTGCTCCTGCTGCTGCAGGTCGGGAATCAGCGCCTTCTGGTTGGCCAGCGCCGAACGCTGGCGCGCCAGGTCCAGCGGCGAAGCGGAACCGGCCCGGCTTTGCGCTTCGACCAGCCGCAGCACGCGCTCGGCGGTGCTAACGTTCTGGCGGGCGATCTCCAGCCGGTCGCGCAGCGACAGCACCTGCAGGTAGGTCGAGACGATGCCGCTGGTCACCGTCAATGCGACGGTCTCGCGGTCATAGCGGTTGGCGCGCAGCGAGGCTTCGGCGGCGTCGCGGCCTGCGCGGTTCTTGCCCCAGAAGTCGACTTCGTAGCTCACCTGCAAGGCGGCGCTGGCGGAGTTGACGGGCGAACCGCCCGAGATCGGGAAATCGCGCGCGGCGCTGGTGTCGAGTTCGACATTGGGCAGCAGCGGCGCGCCGGCGATGCGCGCCTGCGCCTCGGCTTGCTTGACGCGCGAGAATGCGGCCGCGATCTCGAAATTGTTGTGCTGCCCTTCATCGACCAGCGCGGTCAGCTCGCTGCTGCCGAACTGCTTCCACCAGTCCGAATCCGGCCAGAGCTGTTCCGCATGCGCCACATCGGTCAGGGCGCCGGCGCTCCATTTGTCGGGCACCTGCATCTCGGGGATCGGCTCGATCTCGACTTTGCGCGAGGCGCAGCCGCCCAGCGCCAGCGCCAAGGCCAGCGCCAGGGGCAGCGGGGAAAACGGTGCGAACTTGCGTGGACTGCGGGGATTCATATTCCGGATGCGTAAAAGGTAATGCAGATGGCACAGATGGTACTGCGGCGTTGAACAGGTTCTACTGCTTCGGCGCGACCGGCACCAGCACCTGTTCCCCTTCCTTCAGGCCCGATATCACTTGCGCGCGTTCGCCGTCGCGGATGCCGATCCTGATCTTGCGCGTCTCCAGCTTGCCGCCGTCCAGCACCACCTTCACGGTCTGGGTGCCGTCCATGCCGGGCTTGGTCACCAGTGACAGCGGAATGCTCAGCGCCTGCTCCACGTGCGCCAGCACGAAATAGACGTCGGCGCTCATGCCGCTCATCAGTTCGCGGCTGGGATTGGCGACATCGAACAGCACGGTGTAGAAGGCTTTCTTGCCGTACCGCCCGGAATCGTCGGTAGGCAGCAGCATGATCTGGCGCAGCTTGCCGCTCCAGCGCTTGCCGGGATAGCCGGGCGTGGTGAAATAAGCGGTCATGCCCTTCTGCAGGCGCGTGACGTCTTCTTCGGCCACCGGCACCTGCACCGTCATGCGCGAGAGGTCGGCGATGCGCATCAGCACTTCCTGGTTGCCGGCCACCATCTGGCCCACACGCGCGTTCATAGTGACGATGGTGCCGGCCACCGGCGCTTCGATGCGGGTCTGCTTCTGGATCGCCTCATCTTCCCTGATCGCGGCTTCGGTCTGCTGGATCTGGGCATTGGTGGCATCGACCTTGGCCGCGGCCGAATACATGTTCATGCGGCTGGATTCGTAGGACTCTTCGCGCGTGGCGTTCTCGGCCTTCAGCTGGGTCTGGCGCTGGAACTGCAGCTGGGCGAAGTCGAGCTGGGCATTCTGCCCCGCCAGTTCCGCCTTCAGGCGCGCCAGCTGGGCGCGGTTGTTTTCGATGCGGCCGCTCTGCACGGCCGGCGACACCGTGGCCAGCAGCTTGCCTGCCTTGACCGTCTCGCCGACGGCGACATCCACGTCGGCGATCTGGCCGGCCACCTTGGAACCGACATCCACATAGGTCTGCACCACCACATTGCCGGTGGCATTGACCACTTGCTCGATGTCGGCCTTCTCGACCCTGGCCGTCTCCAGCTTCACCGGCACCGGCTTGGCCGGCGGCGGCGCCGGACGGTGCAACCCGATGGCGATGCCGCCCGCGGCCAGCAAGGCCAGGATGGCGCCGCCCCACAACGCCATGCGCTTGCCGCACGCGTTGCCATTGCCGATGGCTGGCGCTGCCTGGGTTGCCGGCCGGGAGTCGTCGTGCTGCTGGGTCATGGTCGATTACGTGTGATTGCGTATGATTGCGTGTATTACGCGTATTGCGAAAATGATTTCAGAAAAAGATGACGGCCGGATTACCGACCGGCCGCATCCTGTCCTTACGCTGCCGCCGCCTGCTGCGGCGGATCGGCGATCGCCGCCAGCCAGTCGGCATGGACTTCCCTTCCCCCGCGCCATACCGCCTGGTGCAATTGCGACAGCAATTGCGGTTCTTCCAACAGCGTGTTCTTCTGCTTGTCGCTGAGCCCATCCGGGCCGTCCCGCAATGCCATGCGCACCAGCTTCTCGCGCAGCTCCCGCGTCAACTGCGGCGCGTCCGGATGCGCATGCGCGGTGGCGCAGACCAGGGCGTTGAACGACGGATCGACGACGGCATCGACAAAACCCGGCAAGTCCGGCGTCTCGTTCAGATGGCGCACGGTTTCGCGCAGCTCGAACGGCGGATCGGTCTCTTCGGGAATCTTGAACAAGCCGGCGCCACGGAAAGCGCGGCCGAACGATACCCGCGACGACAACACCGACGCCGGTATCGAGATCGCCAGCGAGCCGGCGATCGGCAGCAGCCACCAGATGAACGACGGGTTGAGCCAATATACCAAGGCGCCCCAGGCCACGCCCAGCAGCGAGTGCCAGCCGTGGCGGCGCAGCGCTTCGCCCCAGCCGGTTTCGTTGTCGGCGCGCGGGGGCGACTTCCAGCCGGCGTTCCAGCCGAAGAAGGCGCCCAGCACGAAGCGCGTGTGGAACAGCATGCGCACCGGCGCCAGCACCATCGAGAACAGCAGTTCCACCAGCATGCTGGCCGCCAACGCCAACCTGCCGCCGAACCCGCGCGCGCCTTTCACGGCGAACAGCAGCACCGCCAGGATCTTGGGCAGGAACAGGATGGTGGCGGTGGCCGAGACCAGCGCCAGCGCCTTCTCGGGATGCCATTCCGGCCAGATCGGATAAAGCTGGCGCGGTTCGACGAAGTAGGTCGGGTCGATCAGCGTATGGGCCGCCAGGAGGCCGGTCGAGAGCAGCAGGAACACGCCCCACAGCGGCGCCGACACGTAGGCCATCGCCCCCGTGACGAACACGGCGCGGTGCACGATATGCATGCCGCGTACCAGGAACAGGCGGAAGTTCATCAGGTTGCCCTGGCACCAGCGGCGGTCGCGGCTCAACTCGTCGAGCAGGTTGGGCGGCATTTCCTCGTAGCTGCCGTCGAGGTCGTAGGCGATCCACACCGACCAGCCGGCGCGACGCATCAGCGAGGCTTCGACGAAGTCGTGCGACATGATCGGGCCGGACAGGTTGCCCTTGCCCGGCAGCGGCGCCAGCGCGCAGTGCTTCATGAAAGGCTGCAGGCGGATGATCGCGTTGTGGCCCCAGAAATGCGACTCGCCCAGCTGCCAATAGTGCAGCCCGGCCGTGAACAGCGGACCGTACACGCGCGTGGAGAACTGCTGGATGCGGGCATACAGCGTATCGCGCCCGGCCGCGCGCGGCGCGGTCTGGATGATGCCGGCGCCGGGATGCTCTTCCATCAGGCGGGTCAGCTTGGTGAGGCAGTCGCCGGTCATCACGCTGTCGGCATCGAGCACCACCATGTAGCGGTAGTCGCCGCCCCAGCGCCGGCAGAAGTCGTCCAGGTTGCCGCTCTTGCGCTTGACGCGGCGGCGGCGGTGGCGATAGAAGATGCGGCCGAAGCCGCCGGTCTCGCGGCACAGGCTGGCCCAGGCGGCGGTCTCGGCGGCGCAGATGTCGGCCTGGCCGCTGTCGGAGAGGATGAAGAAGTCGAAATGCTGCAACTGCCCGGTGCGCTCCAGCGACTCGTAGGTCGCGCGCAGGCCGGCGAACACGCGCGCCACGTCTTCGTTGCAGATGGGCATGACGATGGCGGTGCGGGCCTCGGGGGCGATCTCCTTGTTGCCAGCCTTCTCATGCGAGATCAGGTATTTGTCGTCGCCGCGCATCAACACCAAAAAGCCCGTCATCGCGGTCCAGAAACCGGCCGAGACCCACAGGAACAGCAGCGCGAACAGGGCCAGGATCAGCATCTCCAGCGGCTTGGTGCCATGGTAGGGCAGCACGTCGCTCATGAAGTAGGTGGCCATCGAGGTCTGCAGCGCCATCAGCACCAGCAGCGTGATGCGGCGTACGTTGCCGGTATGCTGCCAATGGCCCTTCGGGTCGGGCGCGTCGGAACTGTCGAGGTGGTCTTCGATGTAATGCGGTTCGTTGTCCGGCGCCGGTTCGGGCGCGGCCTTGGCCTTCTTGCCCCGGCGCCAGCGGCTGGGACGACGCTCCAGGCGGCGGTTCTCTTCCTCCACCCAGCGCGAGAAGGGATTGAGCTCGCCCCACGGGCGCGGCACCATCGACTTGCGGTTCAGCGGCGGCGCCACGGCGATGTGCGGCTGGCCGCGGTCGCTGCCGATCGGCGGCGCACTGGCCGCGGCGGCATCGGAGCCGGCCGGGTACATCAGGCGCAGGCGCGCCTCGACCGAGGCTTGCGCTACTGCGGGAGAGGCGCCGGCATCCTGTCCGGACTCACCGGCCAGCACGCGGTGCAGGTCGGCCACCGGATCGCCGGAGCCCATTCCGCCCGCCCGCTCCGCCAGTTCGCGGCGCTGCCCGGGCGACAGCGGCAGGCGCGCGAGATAGTCCTCAAGCGCCTGGGATGCCGCCGTGGCCTGCCTTAGTTGGGGGGTAATATGTAGCTCCACGTTTCTGACAATGTTGCGCCGCCGTTGGCATTGCGCAGGAAACCGCGCAGCTCGACTGGCTTGTTATCTTCCACCCGGCGCAGCTTGACTTCAATACGCCAGCCGCCGGTCATGTCGTTCTTGCGAGTGGTCACGCTCGCGATCTTGCCGTTGGCATCGGCTTCCACCACGCCCTCGACGCGGGCGTTGGGCGCCAGCTTCTTCAGCGCGGCGCCGTCGAAGTCGATGGCCAGGGCTTGCGAATCGTCCTGCTTGCCGTCCTGCTTGGGGCGGTAGCCATGGCCCAAGCGGGTCTGCGCGACCCAGGCCAGCGGGGGACGCTTCTCGTTTTCCTTCTGCCACAACAGCCGGTATTCCACGTTCAGCGGCTGGCCGGCCTTGGGCATGGTGTTGGGTACCCAGTAGGCCACGATGTTGTCGTTGGTCTCGTCCGGCGTAGGGATCTGCACCAGCTCCACCCGGCCAGAACCCCACTTGCCCTTGGGTTCGACCCAGGCGCTGGGGCGGTTCTGGTAGTTGTAGTCCAGGTCCTGGTAGCTGGAGAATTCGCGGTCGCGCTGCATCAGGCCGAAGCCCATCGGATTGTCGAACGAGAACGACGTCACCAGCAGGCGCTTGGGATTGACCAGCGGCCGCCACAGCCATTCGCCGGTGCCCGACTGCATCGACAGTCCGTCCGAATCGTGCACCTCGGGGCGGAAGTCGTCGCCCGGGCCCGGCTGGTTCTCGCCGAACAGGAACATGCTGGTCAAGGGCGCGATACCCAGCTTGGTCACGTTGGCGCGCAGGTAGACCTGCGCCTTCACGTCCATCACGGTATCGGTTCCGGGCTTGAGCACAAAGCGATAGGCGCCGGTGGCGCGCGGAGAATCCAGCAGCGCGTAGATCGTCAGCTCGCGGCTGTCGGGGGCCGGGCGCTCCAGCCAGAATTCGGTGAAGCGCGGGAACTCCTCGCCGGAATACAGCGCGGTGTCGATCGCCAGCCCGCGCGCGGACAGCCCGTAGCCCTGTCCCTTGCCCATCGCGCGGAAATAGCTGGCGCCGTGGAAGGTCAGCACATCGTCCTTGACCTTGGCCGAGTTGACCGGGAAACGGATACGGAAGCCGGCGAAACCGATGTTGCGCAACGAGCGCGGATCGATATTGCGGTTGGCGCTGTAATCGAACAGGGCCGGGCTGAAATTGATTTCATGCGCCGCCCCGTCGACCACCTCGTTGATCTTGACCGGCTCGGTGAAGGTGCCGCCCAGGTGGATGAAGGACAGCTCGAACGGCAGCTTCTGCGCGCGCCAGTACGCCTTGTCGGCGCGGAAATGGATCTGGTTGGCCTGCTCGTAGCTCAGGCCCTTGATCGGCTTGGGCAGGTCGTCGGAAGGCTTTTTGTATGATTTGGCAGACAGCGCCTTGGCGCGCGCGGCCACGGTATTGAAATCGAAGGCGAAGGCTGCCGACTGCACCGCCAGCAGCCCGGCGACACTTGCTGGAATGACAAGGCGACGCCACCAGGCCGGCCGTGCGGCACGGCGCGGGAAGCATCCCGGCGCAGGCCATTTGATGAACTTGAACGACATTATTGTTTGGTCCGACATGCAGTTTTCTGATTGGAGCGCTTCCCGCCTGCGGCTGCCGTACGCCGCGACCAGCCCGGAAAGCAAGGCGCTAGTTTACCCAAATGTTGCGTGAATTGTTTGTGTGGATGGCTTGAATCCGGTATTTGCCGGCGATATTGACCGCAGGCAACCCGATGGCGGCCTTGCCGCCCCGGTTCCCGAGCACGGCGCCGGGCAGCCCGTCGGCACATTATCGACATAACTATGTGCCAACAGGTGTAAGGGCAGCGGTGCCACAGAAAGTTCCGTAGTGCAGCATAGGGCTGCTAACATTACATGTTTGGCGCTCCCGCACGTGCCCTTCCCCAACCTGAACAGCTTACGCGCATGTCTTCCTCCCCCGCAGCAGGCAACCTGACTATCGTCGTCGCCACCGACCGCAACAACGGCATCGGCATCAACAACACCCTGCCCTGGCACCTGCCGGAAGACCTGGCGCACTTCAAGCGCACCACCTCGGGCCACGCCATCCTGATGGGACGCAAGACCTTCGAGTCGATCGGCCGGCCGCTGCCCAACCGCCGCAATATCGTCATCACCCGCAATGCGGACTGGCAACATCCGGGGGTGGAAACCGCCACCTCCCTGCCGGCCGCCGCCGCGCTGGCCGCCACGCCCGATAATGCCCCCGCCTTCATCATCGGCGGCGCGCAGATCTACGCCGAAGCGCTGCCGCTGGTGAACCGCCTGATCATCACCCGTATCGAACAGACATACGACTGCGACGCCTTTTTCCCGGCGCTCGACCCGCAAATCTGGCAGGAAACCGCGCGCGAGGAGCACCGCGCCGAAACTTCCGGATTGAACTACGCGTTTGTGACATACGAAAGACGCTGAGCGGGTGCGGCCCGCCGCTGTTGCTTTTTTCCGTTTTTTGCTTAATATGCGCACCTCTTTCGCGCATATCTGCGACAATCCGCTTTCTTTTTTGGCGCGCAAGCTCTTGCCCAGGCGCAGTACCTTTTTTGCCCCCCTGAACGCATGCCGCTCTCTGTGATGGCGTCCTCTGCGCTCAAGCCCTGGAGAACACCATGAAATTCCGTTTCCCGATCGTCATCATCGACGAAGACTTCCGCTCCGAGAACACTTCCGGCCTCGGCATCCGCGCGCTGGCCGACGCCATCCAGGAAGAAGGCATGGAAGTGCTGGGCGTGACCAGCTACGGCGACCTGGCCCAGTTCGCCCAGCAGCAGTCGCGCGCCTCGGCCTTCATCCTGTCGATCGACGACGAGGAACTGGGCGCGGGCTCCGACGAGGAAACCGATTTCGCGCTGAAGGCCCTGCGCGCCTTCGTCGGCGAGATCCGCCACAAGAACGCCGACATCCCCATCTACCTGTACGGTGAAACCCGCACCTCGCGCCACATCCCCAACGATGTGCTGCGCGAACTGCACGGCTTCATCCACATGTTCGAAGACACCCCGGAATTCGTGGCGCGCCACATCATCCGCGAAGCCAAGTCCTACCTGGACGGCCTGGCGCCGCCGTTCTTCCGCGCGCTGGTCGATTACGCCCAGGACGGCTCCTACTCCTGGCACTGTCCCGGCCACTCGGGCGGCGTGGCGTTCCTGAAGTCGCCGGTGGGCCAGATGTTCCACCAGTTCTTCGGCGAGAACATGCTGCGCGCCGACGTCTGCAACGCGGTCGAGGAACTCGGCCAACTGCTGGACCACACCGGCCCGGTCGCCAATTCCGAACGCAACGCCGCGCGCATCTTCAACGCCGACCATTGCTACTTCGTCACCAACGGCACCTCGACCTCCAACAAGATGGTCTGGCACTCGACGGTGGCGCCGGGCGACATCGTGGTGGTCGACCGCAACTGCCACAAGTCGATCCTGCACTCCATCATCATGACCGGCGCGATCCCCGTGTTCCTGATGCCGACCCGCAACCACCTCGGCATCATCGGCCCGATCCCGCTGGAAGAGTTCACGCTGGAAAGCATCAAGAAAAAGATCGAAGCCAACCCCTTCGCCCGCGAAGCCAAGAACAAGAAGCCGCGCATCCTGACCATCACGCAGTCGACCTACGACGGCGTGGTGTACAACGTCGAGACCCTGAAGCAGATGCTCGACGGCGAGATCGACACCCTGCACTTCGACGAAGCCTGGCTGCCGCACGCCACCTTCCACGACTTCTACAAGGACATGCACGCCATCGGCAAGGACCGCCCGCGCGCCAAGAAGTCGATGATCTTCTCCACCCAGTCGACCCACAAGCTGCTGGCCGGCCTGTCGCAGGCGTCGCAGATCCTGGTGCGCGAATCGGAGACCGTCAAGCTGGACGAGGATGCCTTCAACGAAGCCTTCCTGATGCACACCTCGACTTCGCCGCAATACTCGATCATCGCCTCCTGCGACGTCGCCGCGGCCATGATGGAAGCCCCCGGCGGCACCGCGCTGGTGGAAGAAAGCATCCTGGAAGCGCTGGACTTCCGCCGCGCCATGAAGAAGATCGACCAGGAATTCGGCAACGACTGGTGGTTCCAGGTCTGGGGCCCGAACGAGTTCGCCGCCGACGGCATCGGCGAGCGCGAAGACTGGGTCATCAAGGCGGAAGACGACTGGCACGGTTTCGGCGACCTGGCGCCGGGCTTCAACATGCTCGACCCGATCAAGGCCACCATCGTCACCCCGGGCCTGGCGCTGAACGGCCAGTTCGGCGAGAACGGCATCCCGGCCTCGATCGTGACCAAGTACCTGGCCGAGCACGGCGTCATCGTCGAGAAGTGCGGCCTGTACTCGTTCTTCATCATGTTCACCATCGGCATCACCAAGGGCCGCTGGAACACGCTGGTGACTGCGCTGCAGCAGTTCAAGGACGACTACGACAAGAACGCGCCGATCTGGCGCATCCTGCCCGAGTTCGCCGCCGCCAACCAGGGCCGCAATGCGCGCTACGAGCGCCTGGGCCTGCGCGACCTGTGCCAGCAGATCCATGAAACCTACAAGGCCTACGACGTTGCGCGCCTGACGACGGAAATGTACCTGTCGGACATGCAGCCGGCCATGAAGCCGTCGGACGCCTTCTCCAAGATGGCGCACCGCGAAATCGAACGCGTGCCGCTGGACCAGCTGGAAGGCCGCGTCACCTCGATCCTGCTGACGCCTTACCCGCCGGGCATCCCGCTGCTGATCCCGGGCGAGATCTTCAACAAGACCATCGTCGACTACCTGAAGTTCGCGCGCGATTTCAACGAGAAATTCCCGGGCTTCGAAACCGACGTGCACGGGCTGGTCAAGCGCGAAGTGGATGGCAAGCGCGACTACTTCGTCGATTGCGTGAAGCAGTAATGTTCGATGTGCAGGCCTCCCCGGGCCTGCGTTGCAAACAGCAAAGCCGATACCGTTTCACCGGTATCGGCTTTGTTTTTTTGAGGGTTCTTAGAACGACCCGAGATAAAAATACCCCGCCAGCGCGCCGCCGAACAGCAGCCACAACGGATGAATCCTGGTCTTCAACGCGATGATGGCAGTGGCGGCAGTGATCGCCGCCAAAAAGCCGTGCGTGATCGACGCCTGGGCGATCAGCAAGGCGCTGGCCGCGACCAGCCCGCCGGTGACCGGCAGCAGGCCGGCCTGCACATGGCGGCGCCACGGCTTGTCCTTGAAGCGCTCCCACACATGCAGCATGATGATCGTGATCACCGAAGACGGACCGAACTTGGCGAAGGTGGTCACCAGCATGCCCCAGAAACCGGCCACGTGCCAGCCGACCAATGTCACCACCATCAAGTTGGGGCCGGGAGCGGCCTGGCCCAGCGCGAACAGCGCACTGAAGTCTTCCGCCGTCATCCAGTGGTGGACTTCCACTACCTGGCGCTGCATCTCCGGCAGGATGGTGTTGCCGCCGCCGAAGGCCAGCACCGAAAGCTGGGTGAAGATGATGGTCAGGGCGATCAGGGTTCCGCTCATTTCGCTCCCTCCTTCGCGGTTTCCTTTTGTGCGGGTTCCTTCCTGGCCGCGAACCGGTCGCCATAACGCGCCGTCAACACCACGCTGACCGGCGTCATGACCAGCATCACCCACACCAGCGGAACGCGCACAAAGGCGATCAGCACGAAGCAAACGATGGCCACCGCCGCCAGCACCGCATTCTTGCGCAGCGGCAGCGCGATCTTCACCGCCATCTGGATCAGCAGGCCGGCCGCCGCCGCGGCCAGGCCGGCGAACAGGTGCTTGACGTTGGGGTCGTGCTGGTAGTGCTGATAGATCATGCCCAGCACGATCACCACCGCCGAAGGCACCGCGATCAATCCGGAAATCGCCGCCAGCGCTCCCCTCAGCCCACGGAACTTCATGCCCAGCGCCACCGAGAGGTTGATGATGTTGCCGCCCGGCAGGAACTGGCACAGGCCCAGCAGTTGCACGAATTCGGCATCGGTCAGCCAGCGCCGGCGCTCGACCACCATGCGGTGCGCCAGCGGCAGCGCGCCGCCGAATGCGGTCATGCCCAGGCCGAGGAAGCCCATGAACAGTTCTTTGGAAGTGGGTGGGGTGAAACCTGGCGGCGCGGTATCGGCCTGGATGTGTTCTGGAGTGCTCATGCTCATCTCGCAATGCTGCTGTACGGCATCATTACCGCACGGATGAAAGGCTACTCTTGGAGAGGGTTTTTGTCTAATATATGTCAAATACTAAATCCATACTTAAAACATATGTCACCTGCCATCGACCTGCGCCTGCTGCGCTACTTCATCGCCGTGGCCGAGGAAGGCCACCTGACCAAGGCGGCCCAGCGCATCGGCATCCAGCAGCCGCCGCTGTCGCAGCAGATCCGCGTGCTGGAGAAGGAACTCGGCGTGACGCTGTTCAACCGCATGCCGCGCGGCATGGAACTGACCGAAAGCGGCGTCGCCCTGCTGGCCGACGCGCGCGCCATCCTGGCGCAGGTCGATGCCACGGTGGCCGGCGTGCGCCGCATCGCCCAGGGCAAGATGGGGCGCATCGCGGTCGGCTTCACCGAATCGGCCTCGCTGCATCCCTTCGTGCCGGCGGTGATCCGCGCCTTCCGCGCAGCCGCGCCCGATGTGGCGCTGACGGTGGAAGAAACCAACACCAGCGAGCTGGTCGAAGCGGTCCGCCAGAAGCGGCTGGACCTGGCCTTCGTGCGCTCGCCGGTCGGCGACGCCTCCGGCATCGTGATGGAAACGGTGCTGGTCGAGGAAATGGTGGCCGCCCTGCCGGCCGACCACCCGCTGGCAGGCAACGGCCGCAAGAAGAGCATCGCGCTGTCGGCATTGGCCGACGAATCCTTCATCATGACGCGCCGCCCCAGCGGCCCCGGCTTGTACGACACCATCATCGCCGCCTGCCACAGCGCCGGCTTCAGTCCGCGTGTGACGCAAGAATCGCGCAAGAACCTGTCCACCCTCACCCTGGTCGCCGCCGGCCTGGGCGTGGCGGTGGTGCCGGCATCGATGATGCACGTCAGCGCCGAAGGCGTCACCTACCTGAAACTCAACGATACGCCCACATTGAAAGCGCCCCTGCACGTCGCCTACCGGGATGGGGAAATCGGCGGCGCAGTCGGACTGATGCGCAGCGAAGCCCTGACCTTGAGTCCGCTGCAGAAAAAACGTTGATTCATTGATGCCACAGAAACGACAAAGGCCTCCGCACGGGAGGCCTTTGTCTTGATGCGCGACCTGAACGATCAGGTCTTGGGCAGCGTCACGCCATGCTGGCCCTGGTACTTGCCGCCACGGTCCTTGTAGGAAGTCTCGCAGACCTCGTCGCTCTCGAAGAACAGCACCTGCGCGCAGCCTTCGCCGGCGTAGATCTTGGCCGGCAGCGGCGTGGTGTTGGAGAACTCCAGCGTCACATAGCCTTCCCATTCCGGTTCGAACGGGGTGACGTTGACGATGATGCCGCAGCGCGCATAGGTCGACTTGCCCAGGCAGATCGTCAGCACGCTGCGCGGAATGCGGAAGTATTCCATCGTACGCGCCAGCGCGAAGGAATTCGGCGGGATGATGCAGACGTCGCCCTTGAAGTCCACGAAGGACTTCTCGTCGAAGTTCTTGGGATCGACGATGGTCGAGTTGATATTGGTGAAGATCTTGAATTCGTCGGCGCAGCGGATATCGTAACCGTAGGACGAAGTACCGTAGGACACGATCTTGCTGCCGTCGGCGGCATTGCGGACCTGGCCCGGCTCATAGGGCTCGATCATGCCGTGCTGCTCGGCCATGCGGCGGATCCACTTATCTGACTTGATAGACATGGTGTTTTGACAATCTCTGAAGATGCGCAATTTTACGCGAAAAAGGGCGGCGAACCGCTAAAAGCCTGCTTCGCTCCCCTTTCCACCTGTTTTTCCACAACAACGCCCCGGTTCAGCGCTGCATGCTCTCCCACACCTTCTGCAGCCGCTTGACCGACACCGGCATCGGCGTGCGCAGTTCCTGCGCATACAACGACACCCGCAATTCCTCCAGCATCCAGCGGAATTCGGTCATCTTGGGGTCGGCCCGCCCGGCGCGATCCTTCAGCCCGCGCAGGTAAGGCAGCGCCACCTGGTTCCATTCGGCCAGCAGGCGCGTATCGCGCGCGGGGTCGGCGCGCAGCTTGTCCAGGCGCACGTTGATGGCTTTCAGGTAGCGCGGGTAGTGCGTCAGGTTGGCGTAGTCCGTCTCGGCCACGAAACGCTTACCGACCAGTTGCGCAAGCTGGGACTGGATATCGGCCGCCGCCTGCGCATGCGCCTTGATGCTTTGCAGCCGCTTGGGCAGCGAGTGGTACTCGGCCAGGATCTGCCCGGCCAGGCGGGCGATTTCGTTGACCAGCAAACCCAGCCTCGCCTTGCCTTCGTCCTTGCGCTTGTTGAACTCTTCGGCATTCTTCGGCAGCGGATCTTGCAGGAAGGCGCACTCCAGGCCGGCATTGAGGATCTGGTCGCGCAATTCCTCCTGCGTCCCCAGCGCCATGAATTGCATGCCCATCTGCTGCAGGCCGGGGATGTTCTTTTCCAGGTACTTCAACTGCTCCTTCATCTGCAGCGCGAACAGGCGGCGCAGGCCGGCATAGTGGAAGCGCGCCGCTTCGGCCGGGTCGTCGAACACTTCCAGGTCGCAATGCGTCTTGCGGTCCACCAGCGCCGGGAAGCCGATCAGCGTCTGCGCCTGCTTGCCGGCGCCGCGCGTGATTTCCAGCAGTTCAGGCAATTCGCCGAAACTCCAGCCGGTCAGGTTGCTGTATTCTCCGGCCGAAGCGGGCGCAGCAGCAGCGGCGGACGGCTTGGCTGCGGCACCTTGTGCCGGCTTTCCGGATTGCGGTTGCGGTACGTCGCTGCCCTCATCCTCATCACGCGGCGCAATCGCCACCTGCTCGGCCAGTTTCTGGAACTGCTGACGCGCCTGGCCGCCGAATTCGGCTTGCAGGGCGGCGAGGTTGCGCCCCATCTCCAGTTGCCGGCCATGCTCGTCGACGATCTTGAAATTCATCGCGTGGTGCGCCGGCAGCGTCTCCTGCTTGAAGTCGCTGGGCTTGACCATGATCGTGATCTGGTCGCGGATGTCGGCGATGATGGCATCGATCAGGGTGCCGCGGCCGAAGATCTTGCGTTCTTCCATACGCTCGCAGAACTTGGCGGCGTAGTCCGGCAACGGCACGCAGTGGCGGCGCAGCTTTTGCGGCAGCGATTTCAGCAGCAGGTGCACCTTTTCCTTCAGCATGCCCGGCACCAGCCATTCGCAGCGGTCGCTTGACACCTGGTTGAGCGCATACAGCGGCACGGTCAGCGTGACGCCGTCGCGCGTGGCGCCCGGCTCGAAATGGTAGGACAGCGCCATCGCGATGCCGGCCACGTTCATGGTCTTGGGGAACAGCTCGGTGGTGACGCCGGCCGCCTCATGGCGCATCAGGTCGTCGCGGTTCAGGTACAGCAGCTTGGGATCGGCGGCGGTGGCCTGCTTGTGCCACTTCTCGAAATCCACGCCATTGCAGATCCCTGCCGGGATCAGCTTGTCGTAGAAGCCGATGATCAGCTCATCGTCCACCAGCACGTCCAGGCGGCGCGACTTGTGTTCCAGGTTCTCGATCTCGCGCACCAGCTTCTGGTTATGCGCGAAGAACGGCGCGCGCGTGTCGAAGTCGCCGCCCACCAGCCCGTCGCGGATGAATATCTCGCGCGCCTCGTCCGGATTGATGTTGCCGTAATTGATGCGACGCTGGCTGTACACCACCAGGCCATACAAGGTGGCGCGCTCGGAAGCGGTGACCTGCGCGGCGCGCTTTTCCCAGCGCGGCTCGCCCCAGGATTTCTTCAGCAGGTGGCCGCCGATCTTCTCCAGCCATTCCGGCTGGATGTTTGCCACGCAGCGGGCATATAAACGCGCGGTATCGACCAGCTCGGCCGCCATCACCCAGCGGCCGGGCTTCTTGGTCAGGTGCGCGCCGGGCCAGATATTGAAGCGGATACCCCGCGCGCCCAGGTATTGGGCATCGTCTTCCGACTTGAAGCCGACGTTGCCTAGCAAGCCGGTCAGCAGCGCCAGGTGCAACTGGTCATAGGTCGCCGGCGCCTCGTTCAAACGCCAGCCCTGCTCCTTGACGATGGTCAGCAACTGAGAATGGACGTCACGCCATTCGCGCAGGCGCAATTGCGAAAGGAAATTCTCGCGGCAATGCTCCTGCAACTGGCGATTCGATTTCTTGTGCATGATGGCGTCTTCGAACCACTTCCAGATCTTCAGGTAGCTGGTGAATTCGGACTTTTCATCGGCAAATTTCTTGTGCGCATTGTCGGCCGCGTTCTGCGCATCCATCGGCCGGTCGCGCGGATCCTGCACCGACAGGGCGGCGGCGATGATCAGCAGTTCGGTCAGGCAGGCGTTGTCGCGCCCGGCCAGGATCATGCGCGCCACGCGCGGGTCCAGCGGCAGCTTGGCAAGTTGCTTGCCCAGCGGCGTCAGGCGATTGACTCCACCCTGCTCTTCCACCGCGCCCAGTTCCTGCAGCAGTTGATAACCGTCGGCAATCGCCCGGCCCAGCGGCGGCTCGATGAAGGGGAAGGTCTCGACATCGGTCAGGTGCAGCGACTTCATCCGCAGGATGACCGAGGCCAGCGAGGAACGCAGGATTTCCGGATCGGTGAACTTGGGACGCTGCAGGAAATCCTGCTCGTCGTACAGGCGGATGCACACGCCCGCGGCGACGCGGCCGCAACGGCCGGCGCGCTGGTTGGCGGCCGACTGCGCCACCGGCTCGATCTGCAACTGCTCGACCTTGTTGCGGTAGCTGTAGCGCTTCACCCGCGCCAGCCCGGCATCGACCACATAGCGGATGCCCGGCACGGTCAGCGAAGTCTCGGCAACGTTGGTCGCCAGCACGATGCGACGCGCATTGCTGGTCTTGAACACGCGCTCCTGCTCCTGCGCCGACAGGCGCGCAAACAGCGGCAAGATTTCCACATGCGGCGGATGATGCTTGCGCAGCGCCTCGGCGGCATCGCGAATCTCGCGTTCGCCCGGCAGGAACACCAGCACATCGCCGGAACCGAGACGCGCCAGTTCGTCGACGGCATCGACCACCGCATCCATCAGGTCGCGCTGCTCGCGGTCCTTCTGCGCTTGCGATGCCCGGCCTTCGGCCCGGGCGCGCGCCTGCGCCACCTCGGCGGAGACACCGCTGCGGTCGGCATTGTCGATCGGCCGATAGCGGATCTCCACCGGATACAGGCGGCCGGAGACTTCGATCACCGGGGCCGGAATGACCTCGCCTTTGACTTCGCGGCCGAAGTGGCGGGCAAAGCGGTCGGCATCGATGGTCGCCGAGGTGATGATCACCTTCAGGTCGGGGCGTTTGGGCAGCAACTGCTTCAGGTAGCCCAGCAGGAAATCGATGTTGAGGCTGCGTTCGTGCGCCTCGTCGATGATGATGGTGTCGTACTGGCGCAGGAGCGGATCGGTCTGGGTCTCGGCCAGCAGGATGCCGTCCGTCATCAGCTTGATCCAGGCGCCCTTGGACAAGGTGTCGTTGAAGCGCACCTTGTAGCCGACCAGCTCGCCCGGCGGCGAATTGAGTTCCTGCGCGATGCGCTTGGCTGTCGACGACGCCGCGATGCGGCGCGGCTGGGTGTGGCCGATCAGGCCTTTTTCGCCGCGCCCCAGTTCCAGGCATATCTTGGGAAGCTGGGTGGTCTTGCCGGAACCGGTCTCGCCGCTGACGATGATGACCTGATGCTGCCGCAGCGCCTCGGCGATTTCATGGCGGCGGCCGGAGACCGGCAGTTCTTCAGGAAAAGTGACCGGCGGCAAGGGATTGCGCACGGCGGGCTGGACATCGGGGCGGGCCGCCCGCGGCGGCTTGCCGGAGGGGGATGGAGAAGAAGGCTTGGTAACGGACATGAGGCCGACATTATACCCGCAGCCGCCCGGCAGGCTTGGCTGCCGGGCACGCCTCAACGACGGCGGACGAAGCTCAGAGCTTCTCCGTCTCGCCGCTCTTGGGTTGCCATTTCATCAAGCGTTTTTCGATCACGCCCACCGCCAGGTCCAGCACCAGCGCGAACACCGTCAGCACCACGATGCCGGCGAATACGGTGTTGATGTCGAACGTGCCTTCGGCCTGCAGGATCAGGTAGCCGACGCCGCGCGCCGAGCCCAGGTATTCGCCGACCACGGCGCCGACGAAGGCCAGGCCGATCGAGGTGTGCAGGCTGGAGAACACCCACGAGGTGGCCGACGGCAGGTACACCGTGCGCAGCAGCTGACGCGCATTGGCGCCCAGCATGCGGGCGTTGGCCAGCACCACCGGACTGACTTCCTTGACGCCCTGGTAGACGTTGAAGAAGACGATGAAAAAGACCAGGGTGACGGCCAGTGCCACCTTGGACCAGATGCCCAGGCCGAACCACATGGCGAAGATCGGCGCCAGGATCACGCGCGGCATGGAGTTGGCGGCCTTGACGTAAGGATCGAGGATGGCCGAAGCGGTCGGCGACAGCGCCAGCCACAGGCCGATGCCCAGGCCCGAGACGGTGCCGATGATGAAGGCCAGCACGGTTTCGGCCAGCGTCACCAGCAGGTGCGAATAGATTTCAGCCGGGAAGGTCAGCGTGAACAGGGTAGTGTCGCCGAAGCCCACTTCCAGCGAGCCGCTGCCCACCGTGAACCATTCCCAGATGCGCTGCGCCACCTTCAACGGTTCACCGAAGAAGAAGGCGGTCTGCGGATTGCGGGTGGCGGCGTGCCAGACGGCGAGCACCACCAGCAGCACCAGCAGTTGCCAGAGGCGGATGTTCTTGTGATTCGGTTTCAGGTATTTCCACATATCGGTCCTTCTTTCACGCCGCGCGCTTTTGTTGTTGATAGCCCTTGAGCACTTCATCGCGCAGGACGTCCCAGATCTGCTGGTGCAGTTCCACGAAACGCGGATGCATGCGGATTTCCGCCACATCGCGCGGGCGCGGCAAGTCGATCTTGAATTCGCCGATCGGATGGGTGCCGGGGCCGGCCGCCAGCACGATCACGCGGTCGGACATGGCGATCGCCTCGTCCAGGTCGTGGGTGATGAACAGCACCGCCTTCTTCTTGGCGTTCCACAGTTCCAGCACTTCGTTTTCCATCAACTGGCGGGTCTGGATGTCGAGCGCGGAGAACGGCTCGTCCATCAGGATGATGTCGGGATCGAGGATCAGCGTCTGCGCCAGCGCCACGCGCTTGCGCATGCCGCCGGAGAGCTGGTGCGGATAGCGGTCGCCGAAGCCTTGCAGGCCGACGCGGGCCAGCCATTGCTCGCCCAGTTGCTCGGCTTCCTTCTCGTCGTGGCCGCGGTATTGCAGGCCGGCGATGACGTTCTGCAAAGCGCTGCGCCAGGGCATCAGCGCCTCGGCCTGAAACATGTAGCCGGCGCGCTTGTTGATGCCGGTCAGCGGTTCGCCGAATATCTCGACCTTGCCCGAGGACGGCTGCAGCAACCCGGCGCCGACGTTGAGCAAGGTCGACTTGCCGCAGCCGGTGGGGCCGACCACGGAGACGAACTCGCCGGGCGCGATCGCCAGGGTGGTGTTGGCGACCGCGGTGTAGCGCTGCGATCGGTCGTCCTTCGATACGAAGGTGCAGGTGATGTCGTCGAAGAGAAGTGCTGGAGTCATGGCTGTCTGGGCCGCATGGCGTGCCCGGTTGTTGTTGCGTGTTGATGCTGCTTCAGATGCGCAAATGCCCGTCACCGGGCATTTGCGCTTCATTCGCATAACATGGGAATCCTGCTATGCCCTTACTTGTACTTGGCGTTGGCCTTTTCCGCGAAAGTGTTGGTGAAGGTCTTGGACAAGTCCACCTGCTTGTCGGCCAGTGAAGGCTCGAAGGCTTGCAATGTGCGCAACGCGGTTTCCGGGCCGCCGGCCGGGAAGCGGCCGTCCGGCGAGATCGCCTGGCGCACCTTCATAAAGGCGTCGATGTACAGCGAACGGTCACCCAGCAGGTAGCTTTCGGGAACGGCCTTGATGATGTCGGACGGGCCGGCCTTCTGGATCCACTTCAGCGCGCGCACCATGGCGTTGGTCAGCGCCTGGGTGGTGTTGGGGTACTTCTGCACGAAAGCGGCGGGCGCGTACAGGGTAGCCGCCGGCATCGGGCCGCCGAAGACGTCGTTGGTGTCCTTCAGGGTGCGGGTGTCGGCGATGATCTTGATTTCACGGTGCTGTTCCAGCATCGAGATCACCGGGTCGAGGTTGGCGATGGCGTCGATCTGGCCCGAACGCAGCGCCGAGATCGCGCCGGCTGCCGCGCCCACGCCGATGAAGGAGACGTCGGTCGGCTTCAGGCCGGCCTTGGCCAGCACGTAGCTGGCCATGATGCTGGTGGACGAGCCCGGCGCGGTGACGCCGATCTTCTTGCCCTTCAGGTCGGCCACGCCCTTGTAGTTGGGCATGGTCTTGTTGCTGGCGGCCAGCACGATCTGCGGCGCGCGGCCCTGCAGCACGAAGGCCACGATGGGCTGGTTCTTCACCTGCATGTTGATGGTGTGCTCGTAGGCGCCCGACACCACGTCGGCGCTGCCGCCCACCATCGCCTGCAGCGCCTTGGCGCCGCCGGCGAAGTCGGAGATCTCGACCTGCAGGCCTTCATCCTTGAAATAGCCGAGCTGTTCGGCGATGGTCAGCGGCAGGTAGTAGAACAGGTTCTTGCCGCCCACGGCGATCGAGACCTTGGGTTTTTCCAGGGCCTGGGCCGAGGCGTTGTTGTTGAAAGAAAGATAACCGGCCAGGAACAGGCCGCCAGCGATTGCCAACTGCTTCCAACTGAATTTCATTTTGTCTCCTCGTTTTTATCGTGGATGGGTGCTACGCCTTTTCGGCTTTATCGGATGCGGGAAGTAGCTTCCGCCCTCCTCGTCTTTTGTGTTTTGTCTGTTCTCAGACCACGCCATCCTCGCGCAGCCGTTTAATTTGTGCGTCATCATACCCCAGCGACCGCAAGATTTCATCGCTGTGCGCGCCCAGCTCCGGCCCCAGCCATTTGGTCCGGCCCGGCGTCTCGGACAGCTTGGGCGTGATCGCCGGCAGCTTGACCGGCGTGCCATCGGCAAAGCGGTGCTGTTCGAACATGCCGCGCGCCAGGAATTGCGCGTCGTTCATCATGTCCTTGACCGAATAGATCTTGCCCACCGGGACGTCGGCCGCCTGCAGGATGGCCAGCGCCTGTTCGATGGTTTGCGTGTCGCACCATTGCTGGATCGCGGCATCGATTTCGGCGGTGCGCGGCACGCGGCCGTCGTTGCGCGCCAGACCCGGATCGTCGGCCATGTCGGCGCGGCCGATGGCGTTCATCAAGCGCTTGAAGATGGCATCGCCGTTGCCGGCGATGACGATGTTCTTGCCGTCGCCGGTGGTGTAGGTGTTGGAGGGCACGATCCCCGGCAACGCGCCGCCGGTGCGCTCGCGCACCACGCCGGCGTGGTCGAACTCGGGCACCATCGATTCCATCATGTTGAACACGGCCTCGTACAGCGCCACGTCCACCATCTGGCCTTGCCCCGCCACGCAGTCGGCGCCGTCCTTGCCGTTCCAGCGGCCGCCGGTGACGTCGCGGTGGCGCAGCGCCATCATGGCGCCGATCACGCCATGCAGCGCGGCGATCGAGTCGCCGATGGAAATGCCGATGCGCACCGGCGGGCGGTCCGGATGGCCGGAGACGTAGCGGATGCCGCCCATCGATTCGCCGATCGCGCCGAAGCCCGGCAAGTCGCGCAGCGGCCCGGTCTGGCCGTAGCCGGACAGGCGCACCATGATGGTGGCGGGATTGAGTTTCTTCAGGTCCTCGTAGCCGAGGTTCCATTTCTCCAGCACGCCGGGGCGGTAGTTCTCGATGATGACGTCGGCTTCCAGCGCCAGCTTGCGGGCGATGTCCTGGGCCCGCGCGTCCTTCATATTAAGGGTGATGCTTTTCTTGTTGCGCGCCTGCACCGACCACCACAGCGAAGTGCCGTCCTTGAGCACACGCCACTGGCGCAGCGGGTCGCCGTTCTCGGGCGCCTCGACCTTGATGACGTCGGCGCCGAACTCGGCCAGCATGCGCGAGCAGAACGGTCCGGCGATCAGCGTGCCCAATTCAAGTACCTTGATGCCTGCCAGCGGGCCGGGCGGCGTGTTTTTTTGCGTATCGGAAGCGGTTGTCGTCATGGCTTTTCCACCGGGCATGGGCGCCGGCGTTCTCCTCGTTGTCGTTATCGCCGGATCAGGTGCTGCGCCGGTCCAGCATGGCGCGCGCGATGGTGCCGGCGTCCACGTATTCCAGCTCGCCGCCCACCGGCACGCCGCGCGCCAGGCGGCTGGCCTTGAGGCCGCGCGCCTTGAGCGTTTCGCTGATGTAGTGGGCGGTGGCTTCGCCTTCGTTGGTGAAGTTGGTGGCCAGCACCACTTCGGTGACCGCGCCGTCGGTGGCGCGGGTGATCAGTTTTTCAAGATGGATGTCGCGCGGGCCGATGCCGTCCAGCGGCGACAGGCGCCCCATCAGCACGAAATACAAACCCTTGTAGGTCAGCGTTTGCTCGATCATCACCTGGTCGGAGGGCGACTCGACCACGCACAGCAGCGAATGGTCTCGCTGCGGGTCCTGGCAGGTTTCGCAGATGACTTGTTCGGTGAAGGTATTGCACAGCGCGCAGTGGCGGATGGTGTCGAGCGCGTGGGCCAGCGACTTGCTCAGCCCGAGCGCGGCCTCGCGGTCATGCTGCAGCAGATGGTAGGCCATGCGCTGCGCGGTCTTGGGGCCGATGCCGGGAAGCTTGCGCAGCGATTCGGTCAGCAGGGTGAGGCTGGATGGTGTTTTCAACGCTAGTTCAATTGCGGTCAACGGAATAGCGGAAGGCTTCGAGCGCCTCCGCCGTCATCGATGGGACAAATTCGGTTATCTCGTATTCGGCCACGCCGGCGATATAGAAGGGATCGAGTTCGACGATCGCCTCCATCTCGGCGCGGTCGGATGCATCGGCCAGGATGATGCCGCCGGTGCGCGGCACCTTGCGGCCCGACATCAGGAATACGCCATCCGCATATTGCTGGTTCAGGAATTTCTTGTGCGCGGTCAGCAAGCTGTCGATTTCACTCGCCGGCTTCGTGTACGTGATCGAGATAATGAACATGTTCCCTCCACAATGCGGTTCCCACCATCTTGCTGGACATCGTTCCTGCACATCGCTCACGCCGGCACCCGCACACCTGGGGCAAGGCGCGCCGGCGTGAGCGCGCTTGCCCTGTGCCATCCGCCGCTTAGAACGGCATCTTGAAGCCCGGCGGCATCGGCATGCCGGCGGTGACGCTGGCCATCTTTTCCTGGCTGGTGGCTTCGGCCTTGCGCACGGCGTCGTTGAAGGCGGCGGCGACCAGGTCTTCCAGCATGTCCTTGTCGTCGGCCAGCAGCGACGGGTCGATGGAAACGCGCTTGACGTCGTTCTTACAGGACATGACAACCTTGACCAGGCCGGCGCCGGACTGGCCCTCGACCTCGATCTGCGCCAGTTGCTCCTGCATCTTCTTCATGTTGTCCTGCATGGCCTGCGCTTGCTTCATCAGACCTGCCAGTTGACCTTTCATCATCGTATTGCTCCTTCATTTCAATTCAGTGGATTTTATCTTGTTTGCCCGTGGCGCCTGTGGCCGGATCACAAGGGATGTATCGATCCCGGCACAATCGAGGCGCCGAACTCGCGCATCATGGACAGCACGAAGGGATCGTTCCGCATCTTCTGTTCAGCCTGGCGCTGGCGCTCGGCGCGGTCGGCCTGGGCTACCGCGTTGGCGGTGTCGGTAACGGCGCCGATCTCGGTTTCCACCCGCACTTCGCGGCCGAAGCGTTCCGACAATGCGGCCACCAGCTTTTCCACGCTGCCGGAGGAACGCAGCGTCTCCAGCGGAATGCGCAAATGGAAACAGACGTTGCCGCCGGCCAAGCCCTCGCAGCGCACCATCTCGCTCTGGAACGCCATCTGCTGCACCACGCCGCGCAGCGGCAGGCTGGCCGCCAGGCTGGGCCAGCGGCCGTCCCAGCCAAGCTCGGCGGCGACACGCGCGGTTTCCTGCTGCTGGGCCGGAGTCGCTGCGGGACGTTGCGGCGGTGCCGGCGCCGGGGGCGGCGCGGGAGCGAACGCCTCTTCGCTCAGGCTGGGCGGGTTGGAATATTCAGTTTTTTTTTGAGCCTCGATGCCGGCCGGCATCGTCTCCTCTTCCCACGGCGGGATGGAGTCGAACGGCGGCGGTTCCGGCATATCGGGCACAGCTGACGCGGCAGGCGGCGGCGCAACAGACGCAGGAGCCGGTGCGGCCGCTGCCGGGCGCGGCGCCGGCGCCGATGGCGCCTTGCCGTTCTTGCCGATGGCCGCGCGCGCGGCCATCAAGGCGGCTTCGCGGGCTGAACTCGGGGCGGCGGAGGCCGCCGGCTGTGCTGCCGGGGCCGGCGCCGCTTGCATCGGTGCCGGTGCGGGGCGGGCGACTGGTGCACTGGCCACAGCCGCTTGCGGCGCCACCAGCGGCGCCGCCTGGCGGGGTGCGGCCGGACGCGGCGCCGGCGCGCCGCCCGCCGCCGGTGCCGGCACGGGGCCTGCGGCCTTCGCGCTGACCGGCCGGAAGGCCAGCATGCGCAACAGCGTCATCGAGAAACCGGCATATTCGTCCGGCGCAAGGCCCAGTTCGTTACGGCCGTGCACGGCGATCTGGTAGAACAGTTGCACATGCTCGGGGCTGAACTGGGACGACAGGCGCAGGATATCTTCGCGGTTGGGCAAATCGTCGGCCAGGGCGGCCGGCACGCTCTGCGCCAGCGCGATCTGGTGCAGCAGGGTGCCCAGGTCTTGCAAGGCGGCGTTATAGGACAGGCTGCGCGTAGCCATGTCGTCGGCCACGCCGAGCAGGGCCGCGCCGTCTTGCGCGGCCAGGGCGTCGAGGATACGGATCAGGTAGGACTGGTCGAGCGCGCCCAGCATGCCCTGCACCGCTTCCAAAGTGACCTTGCCGGCGGCATAGGCGATAGCCTGGTCGGTCAGCGACAGCGCGTCGCGCATGGAGCCGGAGGCGCCTTGCGCCAGCAGGCGCAGGGCCGGCGGGTCGAATTCGATGCCTTCCTGGTTCAGGATATTGTCCAGGTGGCCGATGATGTGGCCCGGCGGCATCTGCTTCAGGTTGAACTGCAGGCAGCGCGACAGCACGGTGACCGGGATCTTTTGCGGATCGGTGGTGGCCAGGATGAACTTGATGTGCTCGGGCGGCTCTTCCAGCGTCTTCAGCATGGCGTTGAAGGCGTGGTTGGTCAGCATGTGCACTTCGTCGATCATGTAGACCTTGAAACGGGCATTGGACGGCGCGTAGACCGCCTGCTCCAGCAACTGCGCCATTTCGTCGACGCCGCGGTTGGAGGCCGCGTCCATTTCGATGTAATCGACGAAGCGCCCGGCATCGATCGCCACGCAAGCCTCGCACACGCCGCACGGGGCTGCGGTGATGCCGCCGTTGCCGTCCGGGCCGACGCAGTTGAGCGACTTGGCCAGAATGCGCGAGAGCGTGGTCTTGCCCACGCCGCGGGTGCCGGTGAACAGGTAGGCGTGGTGCAGCCGCTGCTGTTCCAGCGCATGCGTCAGCGCACGCACGACGTGCTCCTGGCCTACCAGGGTGTCGAAGCTGCGGGGACGGTATTTGCGGGCGAGAACTTGATAGGACATGACGATGGCTGCGGTCGGCTTTTTGGCTCAGGTGGGCATTTTATTCTATTTCGCCACCGGTATCGCCTTTGGCGTGGCCGCAGCGGTTCCAAGGCCGCTCCGGCGCGGCCTTGGACAAATGCTAATGCAGGACCGCAGCGGCGCGCCGTTGCCTCTTTTGCTCGTACATCAAGGTGTCGGCGCGGTGCATGAGCGCACCAATGTCCCGGTGCGCGACGGCATCGAATTCGACGATGCCGACGCTGTAGCTCAGGTCATATCCGCGTTGGCGATCCTGGTTGAATTGCTGCACCGCCCGTTCGAAATGCCGGAGTACCGCCCCCGCTTCGTCGATGGATGTGTTGGCCAGGAAAATCGAGAATTCGTCGCCGCCCAGGCGACCGATGACATCCGATTCCCGGAAGTTGCCGGCCAGCAGCGAAGAGAAATCGCTCAGGGCGGCGTCCCCTTCCGCATGGCCGAAACGGTCGTTGATCTGCTTGAATTTGTCGAGGTCGAAATACAGCATGCAGGCCGGGCGTTTCAGTCGCCTGCACAAGCCCAGCGCATGCTGGGCCAGCGCTTCGAAACCGCGGCGGTTGGACAGTTTGGTCAGCTCGTCGATGGTGGCCAGCCGGACCGCAATCAGTTCCTGTTCCACCATTGCCGCCAGGTCCTTCAGCAACGCACGGTCCTCCTGGTCGAAATCGCGCACCTTCATGTCGACCAGGCACAGGGTGCCGAGCTTGTGGCCGCTTTCGCTGCGGATCGGGCAGCCGGCGTAGAAGCGGATGTGGGGTTCGCCGGTGACCTGCGGGTTGCCGCTGAAACGGTCGTCCAGCGTGGCGTCGTTCACCACGGTGATGTCGTCGGTCAGGATGGCATGCGAGCAGAAAGAAATGTCGCGCGAGGTTTCCCCCGCCGCCATTCCCACACAGGACTTGAACCATTGGCGGTTGGCGTCGATCAGCGTCACCACCGCGATCGGCACGTCGAACAGCCGCCGCGCCAGGCGCGTGACCCGGTCGAAGCGTTCTTCCGGTGGAGTGTCGAGGATGTGGAGCGAATGCAGGGCCTCGATACGGGCTTTTTCATCAGGAGGGAATTCGGCTATTTTCATGGCTCATCTCATGGGATTTGGCGAAAGGTGCGCATACGACGCCCAACCACGCTGAATGACTTCCGGCCAGCCCATGCCCCACCCGGCAGCCTTGCGCCGCGCAAGGCGTTCCCTGTGTCACATCTGCCTGCCGGATCGAGAGTCAGGGAAGCTCTGCCGGTTGGAAAAGATGACCGGCCAGAGATAGCCGCCGGTCTATTGCATGCGCCTCACTTTAACCCCAATTTTTCCGAGGAACAAGAATTTGCTTTTCAATGTATCGGCAGCATGCAACATTGCCGGCCGCCTCCTGGATGGCATCGTTGCATCGCAAAACCTTGCCGCAAAACGGCAATCCCGCCGCGACGGGATTGCCGTTCGCTGCGAGATTATTTGCGCGCCGGTTCCTGCTTTTCATCGGCCTGCGCCGCCTTGCCGCCCTTGGCAGCTTGGGGTGCGGCGCCCTGCTTCGACTTGCCGTTGACGGTCAGGCCGTTGGCGGACAGCTTGATCGCGCTCTTTTCCTTGATGCCCTTGACGCGGTTCTCCAGGTCGGCCCAGTCCTTGAAACTGCCGCCTTTCTGGCGTTCCTCAAGAATGCGCTTGGACATCGCAGGTCCGATGCCGCGGATGCCGTCAAGCGCGGCCTGGTCGGCCTTGTTGACATCCACCTGGGCGAAAGCAAAACCGGCAGCCATCAGGGAAGCGGCGATGAACAACAAAAATTTCTTCAACATATTGGATTCCTTTCGAAAATTAAGGTCGGAAAAACAAAAGGCAGCCGCACCAGGGATGCGGCTGCCTTTGCTAACGCGGCCTCAGGAACCGTGTTGACAGAAATATAACGAGAAATCGTCGCTGAAAACTCAGCCCGCCAGCAATTCCTCACGCGTGACGGTCGCGGTTCCCAGCTTACCGACGACGATGCCGCCAGCGCGGTTGGCCATGGCGACCGCGTCGACCAGCGAAGCGCCGGCGCCCAGCATGACCGCCAGCGTGGCGATGACGGTGTCGCCCGCGCCGGACACGTCGAACACCTCGCGCGCCATGGTCGGGAAATGCTGCACGTCGCCGTCGCGGTACAGGCTCATGCCCTCTTCCGAACGGGTCAGCAGCAGCGCCTCCAGGTTCAGCTCGGCGCGCAGGTTCTGGGCGCGCGCGGTGAGATCCTCTTCGTTCTTCCACTGGCCGACGATGCGCACCAGCTCGGACTTGTTCGGCGTCAGGATGCTGGCGCCCGCGTAGCGCCTGAAGTCGTCGCCCTTGGGGTCGACCAGGATGCGCTTGCCCAGGGCGCGCGCGGCGGCGATCATCTCCGCCACGTTGACCAGGCTGCCCTTGGCGTAATCGGAAAAGACGATCACGTCGTAGTTGCCGACCAGCGAATTGAATTGCGTGAGCTTGTCGCGCAGCACGGTGTCGGTCGGCGACTCCTCGAAATCGATGCGCACCAGTTGCTGCTGGCGGCCGATCACGCGCAGCTTGACGATGGTGGAAATGGAAGCGTCGCGGTTCAGGTGGCTGCTGATGCCCATTTCTCCCAGCATGCTTTCCACCACGCGCGCCGGCTCGTCGTCGCCGGTCACGCCCAGGAGCGCCGTCTGCGCGCTCAGGCTGGCGGTATTGCGCGCCACGTTGGCGGCGCCGCCCAAGCGCTCTTCCTTGCGCTCCACGCGCACCACCGGCACCGGCGCTTCCGGCGAAATGCGGTTGACCTCGCCGAACCAGTAACGATCCAGCATGACATCGCCCACGATCAGGATACGGGCCGAACTCCAGGCCGCAGCGGCATTGGCGCTCATCTTGTTATCCACGGGTCAGGATGGAACGGCCGATGCCGTGATACTCGATGCCGCTGTCGGCCATCACTTGCGGTTCGAACAGGTTGCGGCCATCGAAGATCACCGGATTCTTCAGCGCCGCCTTGACGCGTTCAAAGTCCGGGCTGCGGAATGCCTTCCATTCGGTCACGATGGCCAGCGCATCGGCGTCACCCAGCGCCGCCATCGGGTTGGCCGCAAAGCTGATGCGATCGAGCAGTGCGGGGGCGTCGGCGAAGTCCAGCTTGAACACGCGCTCGGCTTCCTTCATCGCCACCGGATCGTACACCGCGACGGTCGCGCCGCGGCGCACCAGCTCGCCCACCAGCACCCGCGACGAGGCTTCGCGCATGTCGTCGGTATTGGGCTTGAACGCCAACCCCCAGATCGCGAAATGCTTGCCGGCCAGATCCTCGCCGAAGCGGGTCACGACCTTCTTGCCCAGCACATGCTTCTGGAAATCGTTGACCTGCTCGACCGCGCGCAGGATCAGCAGGTCCTGGCCGTAGTCGCGCGCGGTACGTTCCAGCGCCTGCACATCCTTGGGGAAGCAGGAACCGCCGTAGCCGCAGCCGGCGTACAGGAAGCTGTGGCCGATACGCGGGTCGGAACCGATGCCGTGGCGCACCGCCTCGATGTCGGCGCCGACCTTGTCGGCCAGGTTGGCCAGTTCGTTCATGAACGAGATACGGGTGGCCAGCATGGCGTTGGCCGCGTACTTGGTGAATTCGGCCGAACGCACGTCCATCCAGAAAGTGCGCTCATGGTTGCGATTGAAGGGCGCGTACAGCTTCTTCATCAGCGTGTAGGCGCGCTGCCCCTCGGGGCTCTGGTCGTGGCCGATGACGATGCGGTCGGGGCGCATGAAGTCCTCCACCGCCGCGCCTTCCTTCAGGAATTCGGGATTGGAGACCACCGAGAAATCGGCATTCTTACCGCGCTTGGCCAACTCCTCGGAGATGGCGGCCTTGACGCGGTCGGCGGTGCCCACCGGCACGGTGGACTTGTCGACCACCACCTTGAAGCCGTCCATGTGGCGGCCGATGTTGCGGGCCGCGGCCAGCACGTATTGCAGGTCGGCCGAACCGTCTTCGTCGGGCGGCGTACCCACGGCGATGAACTGGATCTCACCGTGCGCCACGCTGGCGGCGACGTCGGTCGAGAATTGCAGGCGGCCGGCGGCGCGGTTGCGCGCCACCACGTCTTCCAGGCCCGGCTCATGGATGGGAATGCCGCCGTTATTGAGGATATCGACCTTGGACTGGTCGACGTCCAGGCAGAACACGTCGTTGCCCAGTTCGGCGAGGCAGGCGCCGGTCACCAAGCCTACGTAGCCGGTGCCGATAATAGTAATTTTCATGATGGATCCAGACTCTTAAAAATGGCGCGAACGCCTCAATTCATGACGTTCAATTCTTCAGTACGGCGCGGCGGATAGGTTTCCCAATGGCTGCAGCCGGGACATTGCCAATAGAACTGGCGCGCCTTGAAGCCGCAATGGCTGCACTGGTAGCGGGCCAGTTTCTGGGTATAGCCATGCACCAGCGTCTTGACCACCGCCAGCTCCGGCTGGACGTTCTGCGGCGCGGTCATCATGCGCGCTTCGAGGAACTTGTCCAGGCCCAGCAGCGTGGGCGTGCGGCGCAGCTCTTCGCTGACCAGGCTGTTGGCCGCGTCGACGCCCTCGGCATCGAGCACGGCCTTGAACACCACTTCCAGCAGGTCGATCGAGGGCGCTTCGGCCAGGTAGGCGCGCAGCAGGTTGATGCCTTCCTGCGGACGGCCGATGGCGAGATAGCCGTCCATCAGACGCTGCGCCACCAGCGCGGTATGCGGCACGCTCTGGTGTTCGACCCGGCGCCATGCTTCCAGCGCGCCTTCGATGTCGCCCTTGGCGCGCAGGGCGTCGCCCAACAGCATGGTGGCGCGCACGCTCTTGCGGTCAGCGGCCAGCGCCTTGTCCAGCAGCGCGATGGCGGCATCGGCATGGGTGCGCACCAGTTCGTCGGCGGCCAGTTCGCAATAGAACTGGGCGATCTCGCGCTGACGGCCGCCGGCGCCGGTGGCCTGCAGGGTTTCTGCCGCGGAAATGGCGCGCGTCCATTCCTTCTCGCGCTGGTAGATTTCCAGCAGCGCGCGGCCGGCCTGGGCGCTGTATTGGGTATCGATGAGTTTGTTGAAGGTTTCTTCGGCGCGGTCCAGCAAGCCGGCCTTGAGGTAATCCTGGCCCAGTTCGTAGAGCGCATGGCCATGGTGCTCGGCCGGCAGGTCGGGACGCGCCAGCAGGTTCTGGTGCACGCGGATGGCTCGTTCGGTCTCGCCGCGGCGGCGGAACAGGTTGCCCAGCGCAAAGTGCAGATCCACCGTTTCGGGATCGAGCTTGACGATTTCGATGAAGGCGTCGATCGCCTTGTCGGGCTGTTCGTTGAGCAGGAAGTTCAAGCCCTTGAAATAGCCGCGCGGCAGCGTGCGCGACTCGGACAACAGTTGGTTGATGTCAACCCGCGCAGCGATCCATCCCAGTCCGAAAAAGACGGGAATGCCGAGCAACCACCAGAATTCAAATTCCATGACGAGAGGGGAAAATTAAACCTAGATTCAGCAGTTGAATGCCTTCGCCGGTGCCGTGATCGGCGTGCCAGGCAAGGCGCGACGACGCGGCGCACTTAATGTGCGCAAGGAGGAGCAACGCCGCATGGCGCGGCGAGCGCGGTGCCGGCGAAGGCATAGCGCTCTCACCAGCAAGGTGAGCGGTATTGATACAGATAATGCTTGTGTTCATGCGGCTTTCCAAGGGATAGCAAGCGGTCAACTGCTGAATCTAGGTTAAAGGATGTGCTGCGCCGTGATCACGCTGTCGGGCTGCGGCGGCTGGGTCTGCGCCTGGGCAACTTCTTCCTGCTGCTTCTGGATCTGCGTCAGCGCCTTCTTGTAGCGCGCGGCTTCGCGGCGGTGGCGGAATACGATGGGCGTCATGGCCAGCACGCCGAGGATGGCGCCAACCACGAAAAATGCCAGCAGGATCAGCACCAGCGGGTCGGTGCGCTCATAACCGAGGAAGAAATGCAATGTAACTTCCTGGGTATTGCGCAGCGCGAAGAAGAAAAAACAAACGAACAGGATGGCCGCGATCAACCGGGAGATTATTTTCATGGCGCGTATCCTTTTTTGACTGGTCGATAGATTGGGTGAAGCATGTCCGGCCTCTGGCGCCGGATCGGGGCTGCCTTGCAGCGGCCGGCAAAGACGTAGCGAAATTGTACGTGAAAAAAAACGGCATCCAAAGATGCCGTTCATTTTGTTGATAAGCCTTTACACCCATTCACCGAGGGTTTACGGGGCAAGGCTTACCAACGGATACTGCTCAAGTACTGTTTTTCGGGAATGACAAGCGCCTCAATCCTCGCGGATAGGCTGGCCGACCATCGCATCCACACGCTCGCGCAATTCCTTGCCCGGCTTGAAGTGCGGCACCCGTTTTTCGGGAACCATCACCTTGTCGCCGGACTTGGGATTGCGGCCGATGCGCGGCGGACGGCGATTCAGCGCAAAGCTGCCAAAACCGCGGATCTCGATGCGCTGGCCGGTCGCCAGGGCGTCCACCATCGCATCGAGTATGGTTTTGACCGCGTAATCCGCATCCTTTGCAACCAGTTGCGGATAACGCTCAGCCAGGCGGGCAATCAGCTCCGACTTTGTCATGTGGCCCGACTAATCAGTTCTTGTTGTCGAGCTTGGCCTTCAGCAGCGCGCCCAGGCTGGTGGTGCCCGAAGCGGCGTTGGAGTCGGCCGACATCTTCTGCATGGCTTCCTGGGTCTCGGCGTTGTCCTTTGCCTTGATCGACAGCTGGATGCTGCGTGCCTTGCGGTCGATGTTGATGACCAGGGCTTCGACGCTGTCGCCGACCTTCAGGTGGGTACCGGCATCTTCCACGCGGTCGCGGGAGATTTCGGATGCACGCAGGTAACCTTCGACTTCATCGTTCAGCTGGATCACGGCGCCCTTCGGCTCAACCGACTTGACGGTACCGGTCACGATCGCACCCTTGTCGTTCAGGGCGGCGAAGTTGTTGAACGGGTCGCCTTCCAGTTGCTTCACGCCCAGGGAGACGCGCTCGCGTTCCACATCGATGGCCAGGACCACGGCTTCCAGCTCGTCGCCCTTCTTGAACTTGCGCACGGCTTCTTCGCCGGCTTCGGTCCAGGACAGGTCGGACAGGTGCACCAGGCCGTCGATGTTGCCTGGCAGGCCGATGAACACGCCGAAGTCGGTGATCGACTTGATCGAACCCTTGACCTTGTCGCCCTTCTTGTGGCTCATCGCGAAGTCGTCCCAAGGATTCGGCTTGCACTGCTTCATGCCCAGGGAGATACGGCGACGCTCTTCGTCGATTTCCAGGACCATGACTTCGACTTCGTCGCCCAGCTGGACAACCTTGTTCGGAGCCACGTTCTTGTTGGTCCAGTCCATTTCGGAGACGTGCACCAGGCCTTCGATGCCTTGCTCGACTTCAACGAACGCACCGTAGTCGGTCAGGTTGGTGACCTTGCCGAACAGGCGGGTGCCTTGCGGGTAGCGACGCGACAGACCGGTCCACGGATCGTCGCCCAGTTGCTTGACGCCCAGCGAAACGCGGTTCTTCTCTTGATCGTACTTGAGTACCTTGGCGGTGATCTCTTGACCGACCGACAGGACTTCCGACGGGTGACGCACACGGCGCCATGCCAGGTCGGTGATGTGCAGCAGGCCGTCGATGCCGCCCAGGTCGACGAACGCACCGTAGTCGGTGATGTTCTTGACGATACCGGTGACGACGGTGCCTTCCTTCAGGGTTTCCATCAGCTTTGCGCGCTCTTCGCCCATCGAGGCTTCGATCACGGCGCGGCGCGACAGAACGACGTTGTTGCGCTTGCGGTCCAGCTTGATGACCTTGAATTCCAGGGTCTTGCCTTCGAACGGGGTGGTGTCCTTGACCGGACGGGTGTCGACCAGCGAACCCGGCAGGAAGGCGCGGATGCCGTTGGTCAGGACGGTCAAGCCGCCCTTGACCTTGCCGTTGACGGTGCCGGTGACGATCTCGCCGGACTCCATCGCCTTTTCCAGCGAGAGCCACGATGCCAGACGCTTGGCCTTGTCGCGCGACAGGATGGTGTCGCCGAAGCCGTTTTCCAGCGATTCGATCGCAACGGAGATGAAGTCGCCGACGTTGACTTCGACTTCGCCGTTGTCGTTCTTGAATTCTTCAACAGGGATGAAAGCTTCGGACTTCAGGCCGGCGTTCACGATCACGAAGTTGTGGTCGAGACGGACGACTTCTGCCGAGATGACTTCACCCGAACGCATGTCCTGGCGCGACAGCGATTCTTCAAACAGAGCAGCAAATTCGCTGGCGGTATCAACACCTGCAGCGATAACGGTAGTGGTAGACATATGAGAAAAAAGAAAGGTTTGGCCAATATTCGTCGATGCAATCGAACCGACTTGCACTGCCGCCCCCGTCGCCGGGAATGGCATGAAATACTGGGTTAGGTTTATCAACACCCGTCGGACTTTGCATCCGCCGGGCACCAATGGCACTACGGGTACTGCAAATGCATCCCGCCCATATGCGCCTGCAGCGCCGTTAATTCAAGCGCTTCAGTGACCCAGGGCGGCGTACCAACTGAGTACCTGCTGCACCGCTTCATCAGCGGTCATATCGGAAGTATCCAGGTGATATGCGCCTTCCGCCGGCTTCAAAGGCGCCGACGAACGGTTCATGTCGCGTTCGTCGCGTTCCTTCAAATCCCTCGAAAGATCGTCGATGTTAGCAGAAAAACCCTTGTCAATCAATTGCTTATAGCGCCTTCCTGCGCGCGCTTCCACACTGGCGGTCAAAAACACCTTCAACCGGGCGCCGGGGAAGATCACCGTCCCCATGTCGCGGCCGTCGGCCACCAGGCCCGGCGGCTTGCGGAAACCCAGTTGCAGCCCGTACAAGGCCTCGCGAACCGTTATCAAAGCAGCAATTTTCGATGCCGTATTGCCGACTTCCTCGGCCCGGATCGCCTGGGTGACGTCCTCATTGGCCAAAAAGATATGCGCGCCGTCGAAATGGCAGTGCAGATGCTCGGCCGCCTTGGCCAGCGCATGCTCATCGTTGAGCGCGATATCACGCCGCAGCACCGACAGCGCCGTCAGGCGGTACAGCGCGCCCGAATCCAGATAATGGAAACCAAGCTGCTGGGCTACCTTCTGGGCCACGGTGCCCTTGCCGGATGCGGTCGGACCATCGATGGCGATGACCGGGATCTTTGCCTTTTCCATTCAAACCTGTCTGAGAAAATAATTTACGTAAAACCGGACAAACCCTTGCGAAGGGTTTATCAGATCAAGGTTTGCTCGGCAATCCTTTTGAAGACCGTGAAGTAGTCCGGGAAGGTCTTGGCCACGCACTTGGGATCGTTGATGCGGATATGGTTGCCGCGGCGCAACGCCCCGTCCAGCGATGCCAGCGAGAAACACATCGCCATGCGGTGGTCGTCGTAGGTATCGATGGCTGCCGTGCCGATCACGGCCGGCGGCGTCACCTTGAGGTAGTCCTCGCCCTCCTCCACTTCCGCCCCCAGCTTGCGCAGTTCGGTGGCCATGGCCGCCAGGCGGTCGGTTTCCTTCACGCGCCAGCTGCCGATGTTGCGCAAGGTGCTGGGGCCGTCCGCATACAGCGCCGCCACCGCGATGGTCATGGCGGCGTCGGGGATGTGGTTGAAGTCGGCATCGATGGCCTTCAACGGACCGCTGGCCGAAGCCTCGATCCAGTTCTCGCCCATGGTGATGGTGGCCCCCATCTGCTGCAGGGCTTCGACGAAGCGCACGTCGCCCTGGATGCTGTCACGGCCCACGCCTTCGACGCGGATCGGCCCGCCGGCGATCGCGCCGGCCGCCAGGAAGTAGGACGCCGACGAGGCGTCGCCTTCGACGTGGATGCTGCCCGGGCTGCGGTAATGCTGCCCCGGCCTGACCGTGAACTGCTGCCAGCCCTGGCGCTCGACCTCGACGCCGAAGCGGCGCATCAGGTTCAGCGTGATCTCGATATACGGCTTGGAAATCAGCTCGCCGACCACCTCGATCGACATCGGCTCATCGTGCGCCATCAGCGGCGCGGCCATCAGCAGCGCCGTCAGGAACTGGCTGGAGACGTTGCCGCGCACTTTCATACGGTGAGAATTGAGCGTACCGCGACGGATATGCAGCGGCGGATAGCCGGGGTTGCCGGTGTATTCGATGCGCATGCCGACCGCGTTCAACGCATCCACCAGGTCGCCGATCGGGCGTTCGTGCATGCGCGGGACGCCATGCAGCGTGTAGTCGCCGCCCAGCACCGCCAGCGCGGCGGTCAGCGGGCGGATCGCGGTGCCGGCATTGCCCATGAACAGGTCGGCCTGGTGCACCGGCAGCACGCCGTTGACGCCGTGCACGATGTAATCCTGGGTGCCCTCGATCTGCTCCCATTTCACGCCCAGCGTCTGCAGGGCCATCAGCATGACCAGCGTGTCGTCGGAGGCCAGCAGGTCGAAGATGCGGGTGGTGCCGCCGGACAGCGCCGCCAGCAGCAGGATGCGGTTGGAAATGCTTTTCGAGCCCGGCAGCTTGACCGTGCCCTGCACATGCGGCACCGGCGCGAGATCGATATGGCGGGGGTAGGAAGGCTGTTTCATCGTGGTTCGGAATGAAGGTTGATGTATGTATATAGAGAGCGTAATCGCCGCGGCCTGGAAATCAGGAATCCTTGCGCTCGGCAGCCTCGATGGCCGCCGCCCATTGCAGCCGGGCATGCTGCGCGCTGGCGTAGATCTTTTCCAGCGCGGCGCCGTCGCTGTCGGCGATCATCTGCCTCATCGAGGTCAACTGCGCGAGATAGGCATCGACCTCGGTCAACAGCGCATCGCGGTTGGCCAGCGTGATGTCGCGCCACATTTCCGGCGAGGAGCCGGCGATGCGCGTGAAATCGCGGAAGCCGCTGGCGGCATACTGGAACAGCGTAGCCGCGTGCGGCTTGCCGGCGATGTCGTCGACCAGCGCGAACGCCAGCACATGCGGCAGGTGGCTGACCGAGGCGAATACCGCGTCATGCTCCTGCGGCGACAGGCGATGGATGAGCGCGCCGCAAGCCTGCCAGGCGGCAGCCACGCGCTCCACGTCCGCGGCCCGGTTTTCCGGCAAGGCGGTGATCACCACCTTCTTGCCGATATACAAGTCGGCCAGCGCGGCCTCGGGACCATGCTTCTCGCGCCCGGCGATGGGATGGCCCGGCACGAATTGCGCGATCTTGCCGCCCAGCGCCTTGCGGGCTGCGGCAACCACGTCGCTCTTGGTGCTGCCGGCATCGGTCACGATAGCATCCGGCGCCAGATGCGGTGCGATGGCAGCCAGGATGGCTTCCGTCTGCGCCACGGGCGCGGCCAGCAGGATCAGGTCGGCGCCGTTGACGGCAACAGCCGGATCGGTGGCGACCGTATCGATAATGCCCAACTCCTTGGCGCGCGCCAGGCTTGCCGCCGAGCGGCCGACGCCGACGATCTGCTCCGCCTTGCCGGCGCGGCGCAACGCCAGCGCGAAGGAACCGCCGATCAGGCCGACGCCGAAAATGACGACTTTCTTGAACACGGCGGACTCAGGCAAGGACGGTTTTCAGGGCGGCGATGAAGGCGGCGTTCTCTTGCGGCAAGCCGATGGAGATGCGCAGCCATTGCGGCAGGCCGTAGTTGCCCACCGGACGCACGATGATGCCCTTCTTCAGCAAGGCCAGGTTCACCCGCGCGCCGGCGCCGTCATCCTCGCCCACCTTGACCAGCACGAAGTTGCCGTAGGACGGCACATAGCGCAGGCCCAGTTCGTCGAAGGCGGCGGTGAGCTGGCGGTAGCCGGCGCTGTTGATTTCCGCGCTCTTCTGCAGGAAGGCCTTGTCATTGAGGGCGGCGACCGCGGCCGCCTGCGCCAGCGAGTTGACGTTGAACGGCTGGCGGATGCGATTCATCAGGTCGGTCACTTCCGGCTGCGCGATGGCGAAACCAACGCGCAGGCCGGCCAGGCCATAGGCCTTGGACATGGTGCGCGAGACCACCAGGTTGGGATACTGGCGCACCCATGCCGTCGATTCGTACTGGTGCTCGGCGGCCAGGTATTCATTGTAGGCCTCGTCCAGCACCACCACGACATCCGGCGGCACGGCCTTCAGGAAAGCTTCCAGTTCCGCCGCAGAAACGAAGGTTCCGGTCGGGTTGTTGGGGTTGGCCAGGTAGACCAGGCGGGTATCTGCGGTAATGGCCTTGGCCATCGCCTGCAAGTCGTGGCCGAAATCATTGGCCGGCACTTCGATGGCGCGCGCGCCGACCGCTTGCGTCGCCAGTGCGTAGACCAGGAAGCCGTACTGCGCATACACCACCGACTGGCCCGCTTGCACGAAGGCGTGTGCGGCGATTTCCAGGATGTCGTTGCTGCCGTTGCCCAGCGTGATCCAGCTCTGCGGCACATCGTACTTGGCGCTGATGGCGGCTTTCAGTTCGAAACCGTTGGCATCCGGATAGCGCCCCAGCTCGGCCACCGCCTGCTGCATCGCCAGCTTAGCCGACTCGGGCATGCCCAGCGGATTTTCATTGGAAGCGAGCTTGACGATGCTGGCCTCGTCCAGGCCGAATTCGCGCGCCACTTCCGAGATCGGCTTGCCGGCCTGGTAGGGAGCGATGGCGCGGACGTAATCAGGGGCTAACTGCGCGGGAGCGGGTTGTTTGGACATCTTGGTCTTTCCGGAAAGTGGTGATGGCGCCGCCGCCCGGCGGCGCGATGATCGGCGTATGGCTTACAAACCCAGCGGATACGAACCCAGCAGCTTGAAGAAGGCGGCGTTCTGCTTCAGCTCGGCCAGCGCCTGCGCGACCTTCTCGTCCTGCTCGTGGCCTTCGAGGTCGACATAGAAGTAGTACTCCCACGCGCCCATGCGCGCCGGACGCGACTCGAAGCGCGTCATCGACACGCCATGTTTGGCCAGCGGCGCCAGCAAGTTGTACACCGCGCCGGCCTTGTTGGGCACCGACAGCACGATGGAAGTCTGGTCGCGGCCGGAAGGCGCGGTGCGCAGACGGCCGATGATGGCGAAGCGGGTACGGTTGTGCGGGTCGTCCTGGATGTGGGCGTTGACGGTCTGCAAGTTGTACTTTTGCCCTGCGATCTCGCCGGCAATCGCCGCCACGCTCGGATCATCGCCGGCCATGCGCGCCGCTTCGGCGTTCGACGCCACGGCCTGGCGCTCGATACCCGGGTAGTTCTGGTTGAGCCAGGCGTTGCACTGCGCCAGCGCCTGCGAATGGGCGCAGATGCGGGTCACGCCGTCCATGCTGCCGCCCTTGGTCATCAGGCTGTGGTGCACGGGGATGGCCACTTCGCCGCTGATGGTCAGCGTCGTCTGCAACAGCAGGTCCAGCGTGCGGTTGATCACGCCTTCCGAGGAATTCTCGATTGGCACCACACCGAAATCGGCGGTGCCGGCCTCGGCGTCGCGGAACACTTCATCGATGGACACGCAAGGCAGGCCTTCGATGGCATGGCCGAACTGCTGGTACACCGCCTGTTCGCTGAACGTCCCTTCCGGGCCGAGGTAGGCCACCACCACACGCTTTTCCAGCGCGCGGCAGGCCGACATCACTTCGCGGAAGATGGTCTGGATATCGGTCCCCAGCAAGGGGCCGGGATTGCGCTCGGCCGCGCGGCGCAGCACCTGCGCTTCGCGCTCCGGGCGGAACACCGGGGCGTTGGTCTCGGCCTTGACGTGACCCACTTCCTGCGCGACGCGGGCGCGCTGGTTCAGCAGGTCGAGGATCTGCGCATCGATGGCATCGATCTGCTGGCGCAGCGGCAGCAATTTGTCGTCACTCATTTCGCTCTTTCTGGTTCAATGGCCGCCGCCCGGCGTCGGCAAACGCCACACCGGGGCAGGCGGCCTTGCGCGGGCCGGATCAACCGTGCCGGCGTTCGAATTCTTTGAGGTAATCGACCAGGGCCTGTACGCCCTCGATCGGCATCGCGTTGTAGATCGATGCACGCATGCCGCCGACAGACTTGTGGCCTTTCAGTTGCAGCAGCCCGCGCTCCTTGGCGCCGGCGAGGAATGTGTCATTGAGCGACTCGTCGCGCAGGAAGAACGGCACGTTCATGCGGGAACGGCAATCCCTGGCGATACGGTTGCTGTAAAAATCGGTACCGTCCAGATAGCCGTACAGCAGGTCGGCCTTGGCGATATTGCGCTTTTCCATCGCCGCCACGCCGCCCTGGCGCTTCAACCACTGGAACACCAGGCCGGCGATGTAGATCGCGTAGGTCGGCGGGGTGTTGTACATGGAATCGTTGTCGGCCACGATCTTCCAGTCGAAGGCCGTGGGGCAGATCGGCAGCGCGTGGCCCAGCAGGTCTTCGCGCACGATGACGATGGTCACGCCGGCCGGACCGATGTTCTTCTGGGCGCCGCCGTAGATGACGCCGTACTTCGACACGTCGATCTCGCGCGACAGGATGTGCGAGGACATGTCGGCCACCAGCGGCGCGCCGTTGGTGTCGGCTGCCACATCCGGCGTGTATTGGTATTCGACGCCGTCGATGGTTTCGTTGCTGCAGATGTGAACGTAGGCCGCATCCTTCGACAGCTTCCAGTCGGCGCGCGCCGGGATGCTGGAAAACTTGTGGTCGGCCGACGATGCGGCGACGTTGACGGCGCAGTAACGGCCCGCCTCCTTGATCGACTTGGTCGACCAGGAACCGGTGTTGATGTAGTCGGCCACGCCCGGCTGGTGCTTGCCGGCCGGCGAACGCAGCGCCGCCAGGTTCATCGGGATGATGGCGTTCTCGGCGATCGCCCCGCCCTGCAGGAACAGCACCTTGTAGTTCGAGGGAACGGCGAGCAGCTCGCGCACGTCGCGCAGGGCCGCCTCGATGATGGACATGTATTCCTTGCCGCGATGACTCATCTCCATGACCGACATGCCGCTGCCATGCCAGTCCAGCATCTCGTCGGCTGCCTGCTGCAGCACTTCCTTGGGCAATACCGCCGGACCGGCGGAAAAGTTGTAGACCATATCTGCGATCACAATCAAAAAAGGCGGCTCACATGGTGCGAGCCGCCTTGGGTTACAACATATTACTCCTCGGCAGCCGGTGTTTCACCACTGGCGGCTTCCGTCCCTTCGGCGCCTTCGCCACGCTCATCCTCGACATCCGATTCAACCACGCGCTGCAGGCCCGACAGCTTGGTGCCGTCTTCCACCGCGATCAGGGTCACGCCCTGGGTGGCGCGGCCCATCTCGCGGATCTCCGACACGCGGGTGCGGATCAGCACGCCGCCGGTGGTGATCAGCATGATCTCGTCGGTCGGCTCGACCAGCGTGGCGGCCACGACCTTGCCGTTGCGCTCGCTGGTCTGGATCGCGATCATGCCCTTGGTGCCGCGGCCATGGCGGGTGTACTCGGTGATCGGAGTGCGCTTGCCGAAGCCGTTCTCGGTCGCGGTCAGCACCGACTGCTGTTCGTTTTCAGCGACCAGCAGCGCGATGACCTGCTGCGTTTCTTCCAGGTTCATGCCGCGCACGCCGCGCGCGGTGCGGCCCATCGGGCGCACGTCGTTTTCATCGAAGCGCACCGCCTTGCCGGAATCCGAGAACAGCATCACGTCATGCGCGCCATCGGTCAGCGCGGCGCCGATCAGGAAGTCGCCTTCATCGAGGTCGACCGCGATGATGCCGGCCTTGCGCGGGTTGGAGAAGTCCGACAGCGGGGTCTTCTTGACGGTGCCCAGGCTGGTCGCCATGAACACGTAGCGGTCTTCCGGGAAGCTGCGGTTCTCGCCCGACAGCGGCAGCACCACGGTGATCTTCTCGCCGTCCTGCAGCGGGAACATGTTGACGATGGGCTTGCCGCGCGAGTTGCGCGAGCCCTGCGGCACTTCCCACACCTTCAGCCAGTACAGGCGGCCGCGGTTGGAGAAGCACAGGATGTAGTCGTGCGTGTTGGCGATGAAGAGCTGGTCGATCCAGTCGTCGTCCTTGGTCGCCATGGCCTGCTTGCCGCGGCCGCCGCGCTTTTGCGCGCGGTATTCGGAAACCGGCTGCGACTTCATGTAGCCGGTGTGCGACAGGGTCACGACCAGGTCCTGCGGCGTGATCAGGTCTTCGGTGGCCAGGTCGGTGGCATTGTGCTCGATGGTCGAGCGGCGCTCGTCCTTGGCGCCGATGCCGAAGTCGTTCTTGGCCGCGTTCAGCTCGTCGGTGATGATCGCAGTCACACGCGCAGGCTTGGCCAGGATGTCGAGCAGGTCGGCGATCTGCTCCATGACTTCCTTGTATTCGTTGACGATCTTGTCCTGCTCCAGGCCGGTCAGGCGCTGCAGGCGCATCTGCAGGATTTCCTGGGCCTGCTCGTCGGACAGCTTGTACAGGCCGTCGGACTGGATGCCGTACTGGGCCGGCAGGCTTTCCGGACGGAAAGCTTCGATGCCGCCTTCGTTGGCTTCGCCGGCGCGCGCCAGCATCTCGCGCACCATCGACGAATCCCAGGCGCGCGACATCAGCTCGGCCTTGGCGATCGGCGGCGTGGGCGCGGCGCGGATGATGGCGATGAAATCGTCGATGTTGGCCAGCGCAACCGCCAGGCCTTCCAGCACGTGGCCGCGTTCGCGCGCCTTACGCAGTTCGAACACGGTGCGGCGCGTCACCACTTCTCGGCGGTGCGACAGGAAGCATTCCAGCAGCTGCTTCAGGTTCAGCAGGCGCGGCTGGCCGTCGACCAGCGCCACCATGTTCATGCCGAAGGTATCCTGCAGCTGGGTCTGCTTGTACAGGTTGTTGAGCACCACTTCCGGCACTTCGCCGCGCTTGAGTTCGATGACCACGCGCATGCCCGACTTGTCGGACTCGTCGCGCAGGTCGGAGATGCCTTCCAGCTTCTTCTCGCGAACCAGTTCGGCGATGCGCTCCAGCAGCGCCTTCTTGTTGACCTGGTAGGGCAGCTCGTCAACGATGATGGCGATGCGGCCCTCGCGGCCGTACTCTTCGAAGTGGGTCTTGGCGCGCATCACCACGCGGCCGCGGCCGGTGCGGTAACCGTCGCGCACGCCGGAGACGCCATAGATGATGCCGCCGGTCGGAAAGTCGGGCGCGGGGATCAGCTCGATCAGCTCATCGATCGTGCAATCGCCATTGCCCAGCAAGTGCAACGCGCCATTGATGACTTCGGTGATGTTGTGCGGCGGAATGTTAGTGGCCATGCCCACGGCGATGCCGGAGGAGCCGTTGACCAGCAGGTTGGGGATACGCGTCGGCAGGACCGAGGGTTCCTTTTCCTTGCCGTCGTAGTTGGGCACGAAATCGACGGTTTCCTTTTCGATGTCGGCCAGCAATTCGTTGGAAATCTTGTCCAGGCGGCACTCGGTGTAACGCATCGCCGCGGCGCCGTCGCCGTCGATCGAGCCGAAGTTGCCCTGGCCGTCCACCAGCGTGTAGCGCAGCGAGAAGTCCTGCGCCATGCGCACCAGCGTGTCGTAGATCGAGGCATCGCCGTGCGGGTGGTATTTGCCCATGACTTCGCCGACCACGCGCGCGCACTTCACGAACGGGCGGTTCCAGACGTTGTTCATCTCATGCATCGCGTACAGCACGCGGCGATGCACCGGCTTCAGGCCGTCGCGCACATCGGGCAGTGCACGCCCCACGATCACGCTCATGGCGTAATCAAGGTAACTCTTGCGCATCTCTTCTTCGAGGGAAATGGGGATGGTTTCTTTAGCGAATTGATCCATTGGAGAGTCGAAAGATGTTTCCCGGCAAAAATGCGCCGGGCGGGCCATGCCCTTGGACGTAATCTGAACAGCGCATTCTAGCATGCCGCAGGGGCGCCACACCGGGTCGGCGCCCTTGACTTTCCGCCTTGCGGCCGTGCAGGCGCGACATCGCTGCGTCCCTGTGCCACGCACTTTCGGCCGCCTTCAAATCAGGCTATCTATTATTAGTAGGTAGCGGAACAAGACGGCCGGCGGGAGTTTCCATCAGAACACTTTTCCAATGAACAACATCCGGGCGAAAGTGGACTTTCTGGAAAGTTTTTTGGGAACCTGTTTTTCCCGGACTTGCCATCGGGAGATACCTGAATTTTCACTCGCATCGACGCGGGGCCGGAAATGCAATTCCCTTTCGCTGCGACAGGTTTGGCGAACTACATGAAAAATAAGGATTTTCTTGCAAAAATCGCTGTTTTCCCAGCTCTTCCGGAGCGAAAAAAACACCTAAAAATCACGTTGCGCAGAAACAACACAGTCCCAAAAACGTTGTCTGGACCAAATAGCAAGCATCGCTCAAGGGCAATCCCTGTGGCAGAATGGCGGCTAAGTTCATCGCATGCACCTAGGGAACAAGGGGCTGTGACGACCTGAACACATGATATTATTCATTTTTGATGTCGTAATCTTGTAGCGCAGTTTATCTGCGGATATCTCACCCGAGAGGAGAAACATGAACAAATTAGCAAAACTCGTCTTCGCTGCTGCGTCCGCAGCCATCGCTCTGTCTGCCACCGCTCAGGAAGTCAAGGACATCAAAGTCCGCCCGAACAGTGCTTACCTGCAAGATGGCCGTGACATCGTGACCCGCAGCGGTTACGGTCTGTGCTGGCAAACTGCCTACACCAACGGTCCTTGCGAAGAGCCGCCTGCTCCGGTTGCTGCCGCTACTACCGCTGCTCCTGCCGCTGCCGCTCCTGCTGCTCCGACCTCGGAAAAAGTTACCTACGCTGCTGACGCATTCTTCGACTTCGACAAGGCTGTCCTGAAGCCGGCCGGCAAGGCCAAGCTGGACGAACTGGTCGGCAACCTGAAGGCGATCAACCTGGAAGTCATCATCGCCGTCGGCCACACCGACTCCGTTGGCTCGGTCGCTTACAACCAGAAGCTGTCGGTTCGCCGCGCTGAAGCCGTCAAGGCATACCTGGTTTCCAAGGGCGTCGAAGCTAACCGCGTCTACACCGAAGGCAAGGGCAAGTCGCAACCGGTCGCAGACAACAAGACTGCAGCTGGCCGCGCCAAGAACCGCCGCGTGGAAATCGAAGTTGTGGGTACCCGCAAGTAATCGATTGACGCTACAAGGCTTCAATGAACCCCGCTTCGGCGGGGTTTTTTTATGCCCATTTGCTTTCGCCCCATCCGACACCTTCCCCTGTTTCGGCTATCATTGCGCCTATGAATGCGACCAATGCCGACCCCCAAGAACTCCAGAAATTCAGTGAGCTGGCCCACCGCTGGTGGGATCCCGGTTCCGAATTCCGCCCCCTGCACGAGATCAATCCGCTGCGCCTGGAATGGATCAATACCCGCGCGCCGCTGGCCGGCAAGAAAGTGCTCGATATCGGCTGCGGCGGCGGCATCCTGGCCGAATCGATGGCGGCCAAAGGCGCCAACGTCACCGGCATCGACCTCTCCGACAAGGCCCTGAAGGTAGCCGACCTGCACAGCATGGAATCCGGCGTGCAGGTGCGCTATGAAAAGATCGCCGCGGAAGACATGGCCGCCCGCGAGCCGGGGCAATTCGACGTCGTCACCTGCATGGAAATGCTGGAGCACGTGCCCGATCCCTCCTCCATCGTGCGCGCCTGCGCCACCCTGGTCAAACCTGGCGGCAAGCTGTTCTTCTCCACGCTCAACCGCAATCCCAAGGCTTACCTGCTGGCGATCATCGGCGCCGAATACCTGTTGCGCATGCTGCCCAAGGGAACGCACGACTACGCCAAGTTCATCACCCCGGCCGAACTGGCGCGCTATATCCGCCAAGCGAGCCTGGAGATCGACGGCTTCAAGGGCCTGAGTTACAACCCGCTGACCAAGATCTACTCGCTCAACAACGATACCGACGTCAACTACCTGGTCGCCTGTACCCGACCGCTGGCCTAAGCCGCATCGACTGCCGGACGCCGCAACACGCGCGGCGTCCTTCCATCCAACCTCATCCTCTTCCTGCTTCGCACCATGCCACTACGCCCACCGCGCGCGATCCTGTTCGACCTCGACGGCACACTTGCCGACACCGCCCCCGACCTCGCCGCCGCCGCCAATTTCCTGCGCAGCGAACACGGCCTGGAACCGGCGCCTTACGAGGTGCTGCGCCCGGTCGCATCAGCCGGCGCGCGCGGCCTGATCGGCGCGGCGCTGGATATCCACCCCGGCCACGCGGAATATGAAGCGCTGCGGGTGCGTTTCCTGGAGCGCTACGAAGCCAACATGGTCACCCACAGCAAATTGTTCGACAGCATCCCCGCCATGCTGGCCCAACTGGAAGCGCGCGGCATCGCCTGGGGCATCGTCACCAACAAGGCGGCGCGCTTCACCGATGCGCTGGTGCCGCAGATCGGCCTGGGCCATGCAGCCTGCGTGGTGTCCGGCGACACCACCCCGCACCCCAAGCCGCACCCGGCCCCGCTGCTGGAAGCGGCCAAGCGCCTGCAACTGGCGCCGGAGGATTGCTGGTATGTCGGCGACGACTTGCGCGACGTGCAAGCCGGCAAGGCCGCCGGCATGCCCACCGTCGCCGCCGCCTGGGGCTATTGCGGACACACGGAGCCGGCCTCCTGGGATGCCGATGCGCTGCTGCACGCGCCGGAAAAACTGCTGGAGCTGCTGGAACCCGCGCCCATCTGATCGCCGCGCATGCCGGCCAATGCCTCCACCAATCGGCTGCTCCATGCAGCCGATTTTCATTCCAAGCCCGCAGCTGTCGCATTAGAATGATGCAGGCGGCCATCCGTGCCGCATCCGCTCTTCGCATACAGAACAAAATCGTGACCGCAGCGGCGCCGCCCGCCTGTCTGAGCAGCGCCCCGCCGCCCGGTCGCATCGAGAAGGAACCTCCAACATGGCCAATCCAGGCATCGCAGCAACCATCAAAAACTGGCAATCGCAACCGCGTTTTCGCCGCCCGCTCAAATGGTTTGCCTGGTTCCTGGCGGTCATGCTGGTCCTGGCCGCCGTCAGTTGGCTGACGCTGCCCTCCTTCGTCAAAAAGATCGCCATCGAACAGACCCAGGAAAAGATCGGCCGCAAGATCGATATCGGCGCTGTAGCATTCAATCCCTTCCGGCTGGCGCTGACCGTCTCCGATGTCACGCTGTACGAACCCGACCAGAAGACCCCCTTCTTCTCGGCGAAAAGCCTGGTGGTCAACGCCTCCTCCACCTCGCTCTTCCGCCTGGCCCCGGTACTCGACGAAATCAAGCTGACCGCGCCCGACCTGCACGTGGTGCGTTTGGATGCCGACGGCATCGGCCACTACAACTTCTCCGACATCCTCGAACGCATCGACGCCATGCCCAAGAGCGATTCGAAGACCCAATTCTCGCTGGCCAACGTGCAACTGCAAGACGGCAAGATCCGCTTCGAAGACAAGGTCACCGGAAAAGACATCGACATCAAGGCGTTGCAGATCGGCCTGCCTTTCATCTCCAACCTGTCCGGCAATATCGACAGCTTCGTGCAGCCCCATCTCGCGGCCGACATCAACGGCACCCCCTTCCGCCTGCAAGGGCGCAGCAAACCGTTCGCCAGCTCGCAGGAATCGAACTTCGCCATCGACATCGACAAGCTCGATGTGGTCAGCTACCTGCCTTTCGTGCCGGCCCAGTTGCCGGTCATCCTGCAAAGCGCCAAGCTCTCGACCAAGCTGGACCTGAACTTCGTGCGCGCCGGCGACCAGCCCAAAGTCGCCCTGAGCGGTGAACTCGCGCTGGAAGACGTTTCGGTACAGGACAAGAGCCAGGGACAACTGTTCAAGGCCCGGAAACTGGCCGCCAACATCAAGCAGTTCGACGTGCTCAACGCCAGCGGCGAGATCGCGCAAGTCAGCCTGGAAGCGCCGCAAGTGTGGGCTGCGATGAACGCCCATGGCGAGATCAACTGGGTACGGGCGCTGGCCTCCGGCAAACCGGCCAAGGCCGCCAAGGCAAGCAGCGCGGCAGCGACGCCGGCCCCCGCTCCCGCCACTGCGGAAAAGAAGGATGCCGTCATCCTGGTGCAGCAGTTCAGCGTACGCGATGGCGAAATCAACTGGCGCGACGAAGCCAACGCCTCGCCCGCGCAAAACGTGCAGTTGGGCCAGCTCAGCGTCGACGCCGAACAGATCTCGACCGCCGCCGATGCCAAGCCCGCGGCACTCAAAATCTCCCTCGTCGAAAACGGCCACGGCAAGCTGGCGTTCGACGGCGCCATCGCGCCGCTCAAGCCCCAGCTCAACGGCAAGCTGACGCTGGAAGGCATCGACATCGCCGGCTACCAGAACTACCTGAACCGCTCGCTGGCCGCCAATGTCTCCGGCTCCTTGTCCGGCGCCTCCACCATCCAGTTCCAGGACCAGCAACTCAAACTCGGCGACACCGGCCTCGACCTCGCCAACCTCAAGCTGACGCCCAAAACCAAGAGCCCCAACGCCATCACGGTGAAATCGATAGCGCTGCAAAACGCCTCGCTCGATATGGCCGCGCATCAGGCGCAGGCCGATGCCATCCGCATCAGCGGCCTGGCCGGCGATATCCGGCGCGAAGACGACGGCAGCTTCAACGTGCAGAAACTGCAGGCGGCAACACCCGCCGCGCCCGCCGCAACAGCACCTGCGCCGGAAGCCGTCGGCAAAGCGGCTGCCCGCGGCGCGCCCGCCCCGCAATGGGTGGCGCGCCTGAACAGCTTCAGCCTGGCCGACAGCAGCATCAACTTCGAAGATACATCCGCCGGCCCCAAGTCCCGCCTGAAGATCCAAGGCATCAACCTGCAAGTGCAGAACCTTTCCAGCAAGCTGGACCAGAACACCAAGCTGAGCCTGCAAGCGCAGTTCGACAAGAGCGGCAAACTCGACATCAATGGCCAGGCCGCCCCGCAGCTCAAGAACATCAACCTCAACCTGGATGCGAAAAACCTGCCGATAGCCCCCTTCCAGGGCTACTTCTCCAATGTGCTCAACGTCGCGCTGACCAGCGGCCTGCTCAGCGCCAAGGGCAAGCTGGCCGTCACGCCGCCGCTGGAGCAGCAGAAATTCGCGCTCAGCTACAACGGCAGCGCCGCCCTGGCCAACCTGCGCATGCAAGACAAGGTCACCGCCACCGACTTCCTGCGCTGGCGCGCGCTCGACATCACCGGCATCCAGGCCAAGCTGGGCGAACGCGCAAATATCTCGCTGGACAAGATCGCGCTGAGCAACTTCTACGCGCGCGCCATCCTGTCCGACAAAGGCCGGCTCAACCTGCAGGACATCCTGGTTGCCGATGCCAAATCGCAAGGCTCGATCACCAATGCCGACAAGCAGGACGGCAAGGACCAGAAAGGCCAAGCCTCCGTCACCGAGCAAAAAACCACCACCTCCAGCGCCCCGGTCACCGCCGCTGCCCCCGCCCCGAATGCGCCTGTCATCCGCATCGGGCAAGTCGTGCTGGCCGCCGGCAACATCAACTACACCGACAACTTCGTCAAGCCGAACTACACCGCCAACATGACCGACCTGGCCGGCACCATCGGCGAGATCTCGTCGGAGAAGCCGCAACCGGCGCCGGTCAACATCAGCGGCAAGATCGACAACGACGCCCCGCTGCAGATCTCCGGCTCGCTCAACCCGCTGTTCAAGCCCATGTTCCTCGACATCAAGGCCAGCGCCAACGGCGTGCAGCTGCCGCGCCTGACACCCTACTCGGCCAAGTACGCCGGCTACCCGATCACCAAGGGCAAGCTGTCGATGGATGTGCAATACAAGATCGAGAACGACAAGCTGGTCGCCGAAAACGACGTGCGCATCGAACAGCTCACCTTCGGCGAGCACATCGACGGCCCCGACGCCACCAAGCTGCCGGTGATGCTGGCGGTCTCGCTGCTCAAGGACCGCAACGGCAACATCAACCTGAACCTGCCGATCTCCGGTTCGCTCTCCGACCCGCAATTCTCGGTCGGCGGCATCATCCTGCGCGTGTTCGTGAACCTGATCGTCAAGGCCGTCACCTCGCCGTTCGCCCTGATCGGCTCGATGTTCAGCGGGTCGGACAACATCGGCGACCTGCACTACATCGAATTCAAGCCGGGCTCGTCCGAGATCACGCCTGAAATCCGCAAGAAGCTCGACGCCCTGGGCCACGTCCTCACCGAACGTCCCGGCATCAAACTCGACATCACCGGCCGCGTCGATCCCAAGATCGACGACCAGGGCCTGCGCGAAGAATCCCTGAACCGCCAGATGCGCTCCCTCAAGCGCAAGGACCTGATCGACAAGGAAGGCCAGCCCTCCGGCCCGGTGCAGATCGGCGACGCCGAACGCGCCAAGTATATGGAGCGGGTCTACAAGGATGGGAAGTTCAAGAAACCGCGCAACATGATCGGCCTGACCAAATCGCTGCCGCCGGAAGAGATGCAGAAGTTGATCGTCGACAACACCGAAGTCACGCCAGACGACCTGCGCAACCTGGCCCAGCGCCGTGCCGACCAGGTCCGCAGCTACCTGCAGGAGCAAAGCGCGATTCCGCCGGAACGCATCTTCCTGATCGCCCCCAAGCTCAACGCCGACGGCATCCCGGACAAGGAAGCCACCACCCGGGTCGACCTCGGCATCGAATGACGGAGCCAAAGTTGCGCCTGCGGGCTTGATAAAACCGGAAGCGCCCCTACAGTAGGTTATAATTCACCTTCTGCGGGGGCGACTTGGTTTCGACGTGGGTTGCAAAGCAGAACAGGGCATACCGAGGCCTGATCACCTCGTAAATACAGTCAGAACTTAAATAACTGCTAACGATAACTCGTACGCACTGGCCGCTTAATCCCGGCTAGCTCCACACCATCTCGTCTCTGGGGTGGGCTGGCAACAGCAGTGGAGTCATTTACAGAGAATCGCTTCGGAACGGGTCACTTGGACCGAAGTTAAATTTAAGGTGACTAGCCTTGCCGCAGCGTGTGCGTCCGCGTCGGCCGGGTTAAATCAAATGACAGCACTAAGTATGTAGAACTGTCTGTAGAGTGCTTGCGGACGCGGGTTCGATTCCCGCCGCCTCCACCAAACAAAAGGAAATGGCCCCGATGGGGCCATTTCCTTTTGTTTTTTGATGCTTCGGTAGCCGATATCGACTGCGATGCCGCTGAATTAATGGTCGCGCCTACAACCGTACGTCCTACTTCCCCGAACGCAAGAGGATGACGCAACGCTGGGCGGATTATCTGGATACCTTGCGCAAAGGTGCTGACGTGCTTCAATTATGAGAAGACTAATAACCATTTCGAAGCACAACTCGCTCGGCAAGCGGCTTAGTTTTTCGATCAGTCCTGGTCCAGACCGAGGGGTCATTCCGTCACTTTTCAACGAATTTTTCCCCCACCCTGTCAATGCGTAAAACGTTACGCGGCTGTGAATAAGTTTTCGGTTACGAGATCAGTTTCTCCTTTCTTTGCAGTTCTCCTAGTGGATGGTTTTCTGATCGTTTCGCTGTTCTTGAAACGCCAGGAATCAATTGTTTTTTGCATGACAGAATCTGACAGCATTCGTCAGAATTTGATGAAAGAGACAACACACCTTCCCTCATAGAATCACTCGCAGTCAAAACTATCTTTGAGTGATTCAATGTCACACTCCAGCCTGAACCATATCTACCGCCTCGTTTGGAGCGCGGCCTACGACATGTGGGTTGCCGTTGCAGAACAGGGCCGCGCACGTGGCAAGAAGAACCGAGGCAAAGCGGCACGAACGTTGAAGCAAGCCTTGCTGCTGACAAGCGGCACGATGAGCGGCATGGCCCTTGCCGGTGGCTTGCCGACCGGCGCCAACGTCGTACGCGGACAGGCAAGCATTTCGCAATCGGGCACCAGCATGCTGGTGAGCCAGACATCGAAAAACGCCGTTCTCAACTGGACGGATTTTTCCATCGGCAAAGGCGCCAGCGTGCGCTTTGACAATGGCAACGGCGCGACGCTGAACCGGGTCACAGGCAACCTCCCCTCTTCCATCAACGGCCAGCTCTCCGCGACCGGCTCGCTGTATCTCATCAATCGCAACGGTGTGGTCGTAGGACCGAACGGCGTTATCAATGCGGCCGGCTTCATGGCGACCACGCTCGACATCCGCGACGACGACTTCATGGCGGGCTCGCTGCATTTCCAGGGCGACAGCCGCGCCGGCATCGTCAACCTCGGCACGATCCACGCTGCCTCTGGCGATATCGCCCTCGTTGCGCACACGGTCAGCAACGAAGGCAGCATCAGTGCGCCAAACGGCAAGGCAGAACTGCTGGCGGGGCAAGAGATATTCCTCACCGCTGCCAACGCCAATCAATCCACCGTACTGGTCCGCCTGCCGAACGATGGCACAGCCGGCACCGCAACCGGCGTCACCAACACAGGCCTGATCGAAGCCGCGCAAGCACGCATGGAAGCCGCCGGCGGCAACCTGTACGCGCTCGCCATCAATCAGAGCGGCGTGATCCGCGCCACCGGCGTCAGCAACCTTGACGGACGCATCGTCCTCACCGCCGATGGCGGCACGGTACGCCAGAACGGTAAGCTCGGCGCGCAGAACGGCGACGGCTCCGGCGGCACCATCCTCGTCGGCGGCGACACCCACGGCGCGAACAAGGACGTCGCCAACGCTAGCCAGACCATCGTCACCGCCAATGCCAGCATGGATGCCAGCGCAGTGGCTACGCAGGGGAATGGCGGTCGCGTCGTCGTGTGGTCGGATCAGAACACCAGCTTTGCCGGCAGCATCGCCGCGCGCGGCGGCGAACAGGGAGGTGATGGCGGCTTCGTCGAGGTATCGGGCAAGCACGCTCTGGGCTTCCGTCCGGGCAGCCCGATCGATCTGAGCGCCAAAGCCGGCAAGACAGGCACGGTGTTGCTCGATCCCGACCAGATCGAGGTCGTCGGCACGGTCACCGGCAGCAACCAGATCGCCGCCGACGACATCAAGAGTGGTCTCGCCAGCGCCAACTATTTGCTGGAGACCTCGGGGTTCAATCCCGCCCAGGGTAACGGCAACATCACAGTCAGTAGTTCACTGAGCTGGAACACCGCTTCAACGCTGACGCTGAAAGCCGGCAACGCCATCAACATCAACGCCGACATCACGGCGCCCAATGGCACGCTCGATCTTCAAGCCGGCCGTTCTGCATTCGTTCCCAGCGGCGTGGAGAACCCCATTGACGGCGGCGCCACGCTCAGCACGGGCAACACCATTACGGCGAGGACCTTGCGCTACGGCGTCAACCCCGCCGCTGCACCGAGCGGTTATGTGCAAGATCCGCTTTCCTATACCGGTAATTTCGTGGCCTACGGTGACCTCCGTGTCGGCACTCTGGAGCTGGACCTGCGCAACGGCAACATCAACGGCATGGTCACGCGGGGCAGCAACAATGCCATCGGCGCCGTGCGCAGCATCGGCACCGGCAATCTCGGTCAAGTGGACATCGTCAACCACGACGGCGGCATCAATGTCATGCTGCAAGATGCCCAATCCGGCCCGGTCAACATCGTGACACCGGGTGACCTCACGCTGGAAGCGGGCACGCAACTCGGCAACACCGGCAGCGGCGGAACGGCCAATATCGTGCTGGCCTCGACCGGCGGCAACTTCATCAACGCCGCCGGCAGCAATGCCATCAGCGGCAACCTACGTTACCTCATTTATACCAGTACGCAAGCCGGCACCAACAAGGGCAGTTTGACCGGTACGAGCGTCTTTGGCCGCACCTATGACAGTCATCCGCCCAGCACCTTCAGCGGCGACACTGTCAACCGCTTCTTATTCAGCCAGGCAAATGGCGTCTTGCAACTGACGTACAGCGCGAACAATCTGAGCAAGGTGTATGGCGACAACAATCCGACACTGGCATATTCAATCAGCGGTTTGCAGACCGGCGACGTGCTCGCCAACGAAGTCACAGGAGCGCCCACGCTCTCGACCACGGCGACCATGCAGTCGGGCGTCGGCACCTACACTATCAACATCAGCCAAGGCTCCCTGTCATCCAGCACCTACGGTTTCAATTTCGTACCCGGCCAGCTCACCGTCACACAGCGTCCGCTCAATGTGTTCATGGACAGCTTCAGCCGCACATACGGCAGCGCCAATCCGGCATTCACCCTCTCCATCCAGAATGCGGTTGACGGCGATGCCTACACTTACTGGACAGCCACCAGCCTCGCCACGCAGCAGTCGAACGCAGGCACCTACTCCATCACCGCCGCCGTCAATCCCGGCAACACCGGCTTCGCCAATCTCGCCAACTACGCCGTCACGTTCCACCCCGGCACGCTGACCATCACGCGCGCCCCGCTGACGGTGACGGTTGATCCGACTTCCATCCCGGCCTCCATCCTCTGGGGCGATCAGCTCAATCCCAACCTCGCCTACACAGCCACCGGCTACATGTCCTGGGATACCGCCAGCACCGCAGGCAAAGTGGCCTTCATCGACGCGGACGGCATCACCGCCGCACCCGGCATCCATCACATCGGCACATCGACCAACGTCGGCAACAACTACTACGTCTCCACGCTGACCGGCGTACCCACGGTGACGGTGCTGCGCCGGCCCATCACCATCACCGGCAACTACAACGTGTTGTCGGATGCCGATTTCCAGACATCCCATCCCGGCTGGATCGAATCCTTCATGGTCAGGCGTTACGACAGCAACGGCATCCTTGTCCTGACGCCGCTGAACACACCGCTCCCAGGCGGCCCGCAATTCGGCGTGACGAGCACTGTCCCCACACTTGTCAGCCAGTGGAGCGACGTGACCAAGACACAAATGGTGGTTTCTCCGACCCAGACGACAACATCCTCCATCCAACCAAGCGCGGGCAGCAGCATGGCCGATGTACTGCGCTACTACGATCCGGTCATTCAACCCGGAACCGCAACACGCAGCGCGCTCCCCGTCGATCCTCTACCACCCCTCACGCTGAACAACAACACGCTCATCAACACTAACGTGACCATCGATCCCCAGACGGTAAACGTGGAACAGCCGACCAATCTCAACCTCAATCCGGCGCTCAAACCCGCGGGCGTTCCTTTTGGCGCCCCGCCGCCCGTCAAATATCTGGTCGATCAGGCATTCCCCGATGGCGACGCCTTGGCTACGGCGGTGAAATCGCTTCTGGAGAGAGCCAAGCAAGGCGGTGCCGACGGCGATGCGGCCAAGACCATCTTGAATAGGATGCCGAAGGAACTGAGAGATCAGTTGGCAGCACTGTCCGCTGGGGATTTCGACGCGCTGCTGCAAAAGATGCTGAGTGGCGATGCGGCGACGGTCTCAGCTTTCATGCCCCTGATCACGGCGACGATGACGCAGCAACTCAAGAACGGCAAGCTGTCGCCAGCGACCGAGGCGGCATTGGTACAACTTATCAACGATCAGCGCAGCAAGACCATCGCGTCCATGGATGCCCAATACAACGCCATCATGGCGCAAGCCTCGCAGGACAACGCCAGTGGCTTGATGACGTCGGCCTTTACCGCCCCCAACATTCCCGACCTCGTAGGGACGGCTTACGTCAAGGTGGCAACCGACCAGATTGATGCGGCCCTCATCGGTGGCAGCATTCCGAGCGCAGCGGCACTCGGCGGCACACTCGCGGGAGTCATCGCCGTCTCGGTTGCAGAAGGGGGGACCGCATTTTATACAACATCGGCAGCGATAACGAGCTCGTCCTCGGTCGCCGGCATCGTCGTAGGGGCCGTCATCATGTCCGTAATGGAGGGCATAAAGGTAGCTGAATCCACGAAGAACTACGATCGCTACGTCGCGTACAAGGCAGCCAACAAATCCATACAGACTTTAGATGGGCTCAACCTGAGCAATCCGGACAACCTCCTGCAACTGGGCACAGCCATGACCGCATTGCTAGGAACAAGCCTGGGAGTGAAGCCACAATGACACTCTTCTCCCATCACGGCGCACTGCGCCTGCTGCCTTTGGCCACATCTCTAGTCTGCGCTTACTCCATCCACGCTCAGGATCTGCGTAATGCCGCGCCACCTGTCGTGCGGCCTTTGGCGCCGGCAGAGGCCGCCGCCAAAGAATCGGCGCCACTATCGCCCTTGCCCGCTGCGAATGAAGCTATCGTGCTCACCACCATCAAAGGCATCGTCCTCGTACCGGACACGAGCCCGGCGTCGTTGCAACGCGTTGTGAGCGGCGTGGATACGACGGCAACGCCTCTGGCGCAATCGAACGCGATCGGCGATTACTTGCGGCAGGCCGTCGGTCAATCCGCATCGCTGGCATCCCTCCGCCGCCTGGCCGACGGCATCAGTCGCTTGCTGCACGAGCAGGGTCGTAATTTCGTCTCGGTCTGGCTACCGCCGCAAGACTTGACCAACGGCGTGGTGCGAGTGGTAGTGCGCCAGGCCGTGATGGAAGGTGCGATGAAGGTGGAGGGCGCGGAGTACTTCAGACCGGCGTCTTACCTGACGTGGATTCGCCAGCAGCCAAACGCGCTGCTGGACGAGACCGCGCTGCAGGAAGACATCGACTGGATCAACCGCAATCCCTTCCGCAATGCCACGCTCGCTGCCGAAGCTGGCAGCGCACTGGACAGTACACGGCTGGCCTTGCGCGTGCGCGAAAAGCGTCCACTGCGGATCTTCGCCGGCGCGGACAACAGCGGCACAAAAAATACCGGTGAGGAACGCATCTTCACGGGCTTCAATTGGGGCAATGCCTTTGGCCGCGGCGACCAACTTTCCTATCAGTTCAAGGCCGATCCCGATTTCCACCGCAGCATCACGCACTCGCTCAACTATCTGACCAACCTGCCTTGGCGGCATACACTGGGTTTCTCCGGTGCCTGGTCGAAAACCACGCCCGACATGGGACCGCTCTTCAATCAGACCGGCACAAGCTGGCAACTTGGCACGCAATACCGCATCCCGCTGACGGCGATCCGCGACGAGCATGTCTTGCTCAAGCAGGAGTTCGGTGCCGATCTCGATTTCAAATACGCGGACAACAATCTCGATTTCGCGAGCATCCCAGTCGTGAACAACAGCACCAAGATCACGCAACTGAGCCTGCTCTATACGTTGAACCGCGAAACCGCCGACAACTCCAGCTCCCTGTCGCCGCGCCTCGTGCTGAGTCCGGGCGGCCTGGTACACGACAACAGGGACTCCGCCTTTGACGGATCTCGTGCCGGTGCACCCGCGCGCTATGCCTATTTCCGGCTCGACGTCGAACACTCCCAAAACCTGCCGGCCAAGCTGCACTGGAACATCAGCGCCAATGCGCAATATGCCAACGTGCCGCTGCTCGGCAGCGAGATGCTCGCCGGCGCCGGTGCGCAAGCCGTGCGCGGCTATCCGGAGTCCGGCGCCTTCGGCGACAGCGGTCTGGTGCTGAAGAACGAGCTGCACGCGCCGGCATGGAAAGTGAGCGACGCCCAGTTGGATGCGTTCGTATTCCAGGACCAAGCCTGGCTCTCCACCAACGGCCAGGGCGCGTCGAACATTCACTTGAGCAGCATCGGTGTGGGTATTGCGATGAACTGGAATCCTGCGTTGACGTTCAATGTGACGGCGGCGTGGCCGCTCAAGCGGGATGTGGGCGGTGAGAATGGTGCGCGGGCGTTGTTCCGGGCGCAGCTGGCGTTTTAACAAACGCATTTCATAAATACCGCTGTCATTCCCACGCAGGCAGGAATGACAGTGGAGATTGATGAATGCATCGGTTTACAATTGGCCCCGACCTCTTCTTTCCAAGTGAGCATTCATGCCCTCGCTCTCTCCTCTCGTCGCTGTAGTCGAAGACAATCCCGGCCTGCTCGCCGATCTGGTGGAGTTTCTCCAGATGCGTGGCTTTACTGCGCGTGGTTTTGCAAGCGCGGAGGAATTTTTAAGTGCCTGGCCGGCGCAGCGTTTCGATTTGCTGCTGCTGGACGTGGGCTTGCCTGGCATCGGCGGACTGGAAGTAGCACGGCGGGTGCGTGCACGAGAGTCGGTAGGTATCCTCATGCTGACGGCATTCGACTCGAACGACGACCATGTGCTGGGACTGGATGCCGGGGCAGATGTCTTCCTTTCCAAGCGCAGCTCGCTGGAGGTGATCGAGGCGGCCTGCCATAGCGTGTTGCGGCGGCTGGAGCCGCGCCATGGCAGTAACGATGCCGCTATCGCTGCGAACAACGGGGCGTGGCTGCTGCATGTGAAGCAGTGGCGACTGACGGCGCCGAATGGCACTGTGCTGGAGTTGACGCATGCCGAAGTCGGTCTGCTGGCGGCGTTGTTCGCATGTCCGGGACAGGCCATCGAACGCAATGCGCTGCTGAAGTCCTTGGGCAAAGCGGATACCTTGTCCAACCTGCGCAATCTGGACAACACGGCAAGCCGTTTGCGGCGCAAGGTGCAAACCGCGTGCGGTATCGATCTGCCTGTTCGTCCAAGCTACGGTAAGGGGTATACGTTTATCGGGCCATGCGAGGTGATGGCATGAAGCGGTGGCTGGTTGCCTTGTGGATGTTGCTCGCGACGCTACCGGCTGTTGCCGTGCAGCTGACGAAGGATGCGCCCGAAGTGTCATTGCGGGGACATCTGGAGCACTTCGAGGCCAAAAACCGGCCCCTCCCTTTCGACGCAATACGGCAAGAGCGCTTTACGACGCTGCCGGATTTTCGCAGTCTAGGCTACGACACGAACGATCACTGGTTCCGCATCATCCTGACGCGCGATGCCGACGCACCACCACGTTGGGTACTGTCCATCGGCATGCCGGAGCTGGAAGAGGTCGATGTCTGGGTCGAACAATTGAACGGCGCTTTCATCAAGCACGAACTGGGCTATCACCGCCCCTATGAAAACCGTCCCTTGCAGACGCGGCTGTTCGCCGTACCCGTCGACGTCTCGCCATCCGCCGTCACCGAGGTGCTCTTCCGTGTGCGAACGACCAACGCCATCAACGTCAGCGCCGAGCTTTGGCAGCCGAGTGCCTTCGTCGCCAACGAAACAAAGGGGAATTTTTATCGCGGCGCATATTTCGGCATCCTGCTCATTGCCGTGCTGCTGTACGCAATCCTCGGCATACGACTGCGTGACGTCACCATGGCCGCCTACGCCGGCTACGCGGCATCGATGGCGCTCTTCCACTTGGGGAGCAATGGCTATCTGCCGGTGCTGCTGACTTCGCATCAGTCCTGGTTCAGCGATGCCTTGCCGCGGATCGGCTGGCTGGGTGGATCGATTTCCATTGCACTGTTGTGGGACAAGCTGCTCGATTTACGGCAGCACTTCCGGCGCATTCACCGCCTGTTCCTGTTCACCATCTTTCTCAATCTTGCGCTGTTGCTTTTCGCAGTGATGCCTTTCCTGGTGACGGCATCCCTGCTCTATGTCGTCAAGCTGGCGAACGTTCTCAACAGTCTGAATTTCTTTATCGGCATCGTGCTGGCACTCGTCTTTTGGCGGCGCAGCCGCCGGGTCGAACTGCTGCTCTACTTTGTCGCTTTCGTCATTCCGGCACTCGGCACGCTCATCAACAACGCCGCCAATCAAGGCTACCTGCCGCAGGGCGTGGTAACTTCCTATCTTTACCAAATTGCGCCGTTAATCCATGTGCTGGTGATGAGTTTCGGTCTGGCGCTGCGCCTGCGTCAGCTACAACACGACAAAACCACAGCCGAACACGAAGCCGCCGTCGCCGCTCAGCGCACCGAGGAACAACGGCGCTTCGTCGCCATGCTATCGCACGAATTCCGCAACCCGCTCGCCGCCATCGACCGCGCGACGCAGATGGTCCAATTCAAAACGCCCACGCTACCGCCACCCGAAGCCGAACGCCTGTCGCAAATACGCGCCAACGTCACAACGCTCTCAGGCTTCGTCGATAACTTCCTCATGACAGAAGCACTCGAACACGGCGGCCTCCCCCTCTCGCGCGAGGAATGCGCCATCCGCCCGTTCCTCGAAAACGCTATTCGTCAACAAGGAGAAGCAGCGGAGCGACGTATCGCCCTCCGGGTATCGCCTGACGATGCCCGTCATTCGCTTGACGTGACGTTGATGAATGTGGCGATCGGCAATCTGCTGGCGAATGCCTTGCGTTACTCGCCGGAAGATAGTCCGGTGGAAGTCATCGCCGAGCAGAGCGAACAGGGATTACGCATCGAAGTGAAAGATCACGGGCCGGGAGTCGAGCCGGATGAATTGCCACGGCTTGGTACACCGTATTTCCGCGCGGCGTCGTCTATAGGGAAGAAAGGGAGCGGCCTGGGGTATCACTTCACGCAACGCATTGTTTCTGCGCATGGTGGGAGGATGACGGCTCGGTCGCAGGAGGATGAGGGACTGACGGTGGGACTTGTTCTGCCGTAGCAAAACATCAACCTAATCACCATTATTAAAAATGCCTCCAGCCTTCCATAAGCTATCGGGAGGAAGTCTGGAAAGGCCAGAGGCAGCTCCTATTAGGGGAAGGGGCTCTGCTAAAAGCAGAACGGTCACATTACGATAAGTGGGCCAGTTTTAAATGCAATTAAACAGTCACCGACTCCACGTCCGTCACGTACGCAAAGCAGGCCATAGGTTTCACTCACTAGCCGCGCCCCCTTGAATATTTCCACACAAGAAAAATATTGAGATTTTTTGTGAAAGTATCCCTGACAAAAGGCTGTATAACGTAACTAATAGTTAAGTTAAGCCTCACCCTGTGAGAGCGTCAGTAACTGCAATTCGATTTGGGGATGTAAATCGACGTGGCTGTCTTAATCGTAGAGCATCCGGACGGGGGATCAGCGAGCATACGAAAAGCTCTTCATACCATGGGGCTTCCCATGAGATCTGTCGCTTCTGCTTCTCAATTGAATCTTGAGATTCAAAAAAAAAGCCATCAATCGTAGTCGTTGAGGCTTCTGGAATTACGGGGGATTTCCTGCCGCTGATCGCCAACTTGCGCCAAAAATTCCCCATGCTGGGGATCGTAGTCATCGCCGAGAATTTTGAAAAAGCGAATCATGCCAAGGCGCTGGATGATGGCGCCGATTATTTTCTCCACAAGCCGATCAAAGATTCCATTCTGCTCGCGACGGTTCGCTCATGCCTGCGGCGCCTTCATATTTTCCCGGCCCCGGCTCTCGACACTCACGAGGCGTGGCGCCTGTATCGTCACAACGGCATCCTGGTCAGCCCCGGGAATGAACGTATCACGCTAAGCGACAGGGAATGCGCGGTATTGACCACCTTGTTCCTGAGCCCGCACGTCCCTGTCAGCTCAGAGAGCCTTTTGCATGCCCTCAACATGGCTGCAGATATTTTTGATCCTCATCGGATCGATACCATTATTTACCGGATCAGGAAAAAACTAGAGCGGCTCAGCGGCTCCAAGTTCGAAATCAGGAACATTTACGGCAAAGGCTTCATTTGTGTCGGCGCAAAAGAAAGTGCAATCTTTTATGTTTGGGATGGATAACAATCTGGCGGTCTATTTAATCGGTCTCGGTTTTGTTTTCATGTTTTGGTTAGTAACCTACGCCAGGCTGATTCGCACCACGAAAGAACGCAATCTCCTGGCCTTCGAGTTGAAGCAGTCCAACCAAGCCAATGGAGAACTGAAAAAACTCGCCCTCTATGATGGGTTGACCGGACTTCCCAACAGATTGCTTTTGACGGATCGACTCAAGCAGGCGATCTCCAAGGCGCAAAGAGAACAGGGTTGCTTTGTCGTTCTCTTCCTCGACCTCGACTGCTTCAAGATGATCAACGACAATTTCGGCCATGCCGCCGGGGATCTTTTACTTAGACAGATAGCCCTTCGTCTTTCCAAAAAGCTGCGCCAGCACGACACGATCGCACGGATGGGAGGCGATGAATTTGTCGTCGTTGCAGAATTCATTACGCACCAGGATATCTCGGCGATCTGCGATAAGGTGACCGACGCTTTTGCAAGCCCCTTTTTCATCGCAGGAAAATCACTGAGCATCACTACAAGCATCGGCCAGGCCAGATATCCCGAAGATGGCCAGTCGCTTGAAGATTTGCTGTCGAAAGCGGATCACGGGATGTATCGCCTAAAAAACGAGAAACGTCTGAATTCAAATTACCTGGCAAGATAATTTGCTCAACCCTGCCTTCTTTTTTGGAAGGCCCGTGGCATCAGGCGCTTCTCCGCATGCGCCAGCCAATCCTTCCCTGCTCCACCGCTGGAAGCCATACCGCACACCAAGAGCCGGTTTGCATAAACACAACAAGATAAAAGTTAACTTGTAATTGTCATTACAAGATGTAGAGTTATATACATGAACTCTGTATCGACTCATTGGCACCTGCTCATCGCCAGTCTGCCCACAACCGGAGCCACCGCCCGCATGCGCCTTTGGCGGGCGATCAAGGCGCTGGGCTGCGCATCGTTGCGGGACGGCGCCTACCTCCTCCCCGAACGACCGGGGCATGCCGCTACCCTGGCCGAGCTGGTCGCGCAGACCAATGCCGAAGGCGGCGAGGCCTGGCTGGTCAACGTGGCGCCTCAAAACGAGCAAGATGAACTTGCCTTCCTGGCGCGCTTCGATCGCGCCAGGGAATACGGCCAATTCCTGGAGATGGTGGCCGCAGCCAAAAAATCGCTGGCGTCGCAGACGCCCGCCGACATTGCCAGGGTGCTCAAGAAGCTGGCCAAGGAACGGGAGGCGATAACGCGCATCGATTTTTTCCCCGGCGCGGCAACCCTGGACGCCAATGCCGCCTGGGCCGATTTCGTCGAGCAGGCCAACCTGATCCTGTCGCCGGACGAACCGCAGCGGCAAGAGCGGGACATCCGGGCACTGCAGGTCCGGGATTACCAGGGACGCACATGGGCGACGCGGCGCCGATTATGGGTGGATCGGGTCGCCAGCGCCTGGCTGATCCGGCGCTTCATCGATCCCCAGGCCCGATTCCTGTGGCTGGACAACCCGGCCGATTGCCCGGCCGATGCGCTGGGATTCGATTTCAACGACGCGACCTTCACGCACATCGGCGACAAGGTGACCTTTGAAGTGCTGGCCGCCAGTTTCCAGTTACCTCCCTCCGCCGGCATGGCAAAACTGGCCGCGCTTGTCCATGCGCTCGATGCCGGGGGCGAGGCGCCGCCGGAGGCGGTCGGGTTCGAAGCCATCCTGGCCGGCATGCGCGCACGCCTGCCGGACGACGATGCGTTCCTGGCCGAAGCCGGCGCCATCCTGGATTCCCTCTACGCCCACTACAACAAGGAAACGCCATGAGCCCCACCGCTGAAAAGCCGCCTTACACCCTCTGGCAAATGGCGCTCTACATGCTGCGCCTCGGCGCCCTGGGTTTCGGCGGCCCGGTTGCGCTGGTCGGCTACATGCACCGCGACCTGGTCGAAGAACGGCAGTGGATCGGCGATGCCGACTACAAGGAAGGGCTGGCCCTGGCGCAGTTGGCGCCGGGACCGCTGGCGGCTCAGTTGGGAATTTACCTGGGCTACGTCCATTATCGTGTGCTGGGGGCGACCGTTGCCGGCATCGCTTTTGTCATGCCGTCGTTCCTGATGGTGGTGGCCCTGGGCTGGGCCTACCTGCATTTCGGCGGGCTCAGTTGGATGCAGGCCGTATTCTATGGCGTCGGCGCGGCGGTCATCGGCATCATCGCCATGAGCGCCAGGAAATTGACGCAAAAGAGCATCGGCAAGGACAAGCTGCTGTGGGCGATCTACCTGCTGCAGGTGGCCATTACCGTCGTGACCGAATCCGAAGTCGCATGGATCTTCATCGCCGCCGGGCTGCTGGTGTGGCTCCTGCGTGCGCCGCCCAAGTGGCTGGGCAAGGGGAACTTGAACGGCCTGGCCCTCTCGCAACTGCCTTTTGCCGCGGCATTGACCGCCCTGGATGTGCCGCTGCTGGTACAAATCGGCCTGTTTTTTGCGAAGGCGGGCGCCTTTGTCTTCGGTTCGGGGCTGGCCATCGTTCCGTTCCTTTATGGCGGGGTCGTCACCGAGCACCACTGGCTCAACGACAAGCAGTTCGTCGATGCGGTCGCGGTGGCCATGATCACGCCCGGCCCCGTCGTCATCACGGTCGGGTTTATCGGCTATCTGGTTGCCGGCCTTTCGGGCGCCTCCGTGGCAGCGCTGGCGACCTTCATCCCCTGCTACCTGTTCACGATCCTGCCGGCGCCGTATTTCAAGAAATATGGGAAATTGCCGGGAGTGATCGCCTTCGTCGACGGCATCACGGCCGCCGCCATCGGCGCCATCACGGGTTCGGTGATCGTGATCGCGAAAAGATCCGTCATCGATATCCCGACCGCCCTCATCGCCCTGGTCACCATTATCCTGCTATGGCGCTTCAAGAAGCTGCAGGAACCGTTCATCATCGCCATCGCGGCAGTGGCGGGCCTGGTTTTATATCCGCTGGCCAAACCCTGACCGAATGGATGGCCGATTTCTTCGACGCTGCGTTGCCCTCCCCCATCACCTTAAGCATATACGCCCCTGTCCGGCTTGACGGCATCTGGCATTTCGACAACACTGGTCTTGCAATCCAGTGCCACAACAAATAAAAGCTCACCGGGGGAGCCATGCCGAAAACAAACCACAACCCAGCCGGACCGGCTGTATCTTCCTTGGCCTGGCGCACCGTCAGGAGTTGCGCTCCGGGCCACTCTGCGCTGCCGCATTGAGCGTATTCCCCGCCACGCCCCATCGCCATCTTGCACAAGCCAGATGCTCACATCCATTTCTCCAGCGGGCAAACCGTCGAGGGCACGATCGCCTACGCGAGCAGGAATAAGGCGGGCCAACCTGTTATCGGCCGTGGTATTCGTCCTGGGAATATGCATCGGGGGCGCCGCGGCCGGTTTGCTTGAGCGGGCCCGGGCATCCGAGCGCCAGCAAAAACTCACAGAAGCCGCCGCCGCGCATGGCGCCCTGGTCCAGCAATTGGTGGACCGGAGCTTGTCGGCCACCTACGCAATGGCAGCCGTGCTGCAGCAGAACCCGACGGATCTGGCCAGCCTCGAACGGCTGTCGCGCAAACTGCTGCCGCTCTATACCGGCGTGGACAATCTGCAGCTTGCGCCGGGCGGGGTGGTTCGCCACGTCTTCCCCGCCACGGCAAACCAGGGCCCCATCGGCCACGATTTGCTTCTCGATCCGCTGAGCCGGGATGAAGCCAGGCTAACGGTGGAAACGCGCGACCTGCATATCGCCATCCCGACCAAGCTGCGACAAGGCAAGCCCGGATTCGTGGGGCGCTACCCGGTGTTCATGGCAGATAGCCAGGGCACCCCGCGCTTCTGGGGATTCGTCAGCGCGGTCGTGCTGCTGGATACCATTGTGGCCTTTGGCCAGTTCGATCGCCTGGATCAGCGGGAACTGGCTTACCAGCTGTGGCGTTCCAACCCCATTACGGGCCAGCCCGAGACGCTCGTCCGCAGCGCGGCGCCCCTCACCGAAGTCATGGTATCGACCTCCATCGGCGTTCCGCGCGGGAGCTGGCAGCTCACCGTTTCGCCCGTTACGCCGGATTCTTTTTTCAATTCCACGCATTTGGCGGAGCTTCTGATCGTGGCCTTAATCGCCGCCGCTGCCGCCGCCGTGACGCGCTCCATGCTGATGCGCCCCGTCGAACTCGCCCAAATGGTCCGGCGCCGTACGCGCTCGCTGAGAAATGCCAATGCCCACCTCCGGCAAAAGGCGACCCACGACAGCCTCACCGGGCTGGGCAACCGGGCGCTGCTGGAACACGACCTGAACCAGGCCATTGAGGATGCGCAACGCAACATGGGAAAGTTCGCCGTTCTGTTGCTGGATCTGGATGATTTCAAAAGCATCAACGACAGCCTCGGCCATCGGGCCGGCGATGCGATGCTGAAAGTGGTCGCAGGATACCTGAACCGGTGCGTCGGCCCGGAGGATGCGATCTACAGGCTGGGCGGCGATGAGTTCGTGATCGTCTTGAAGCGGATCGGCGATGCCGGCGCCGCCAGCGCCGTGGCCGGGAAGATATTGGCCGAAGTGGCCCGCCCCCATCTCGTGCAAGGCAGGGAGACGCACCTCACGACAAGCCTTGGCGTCGTCCTCTACCCGCAAGACGCAAGCGACGCCGAAAGCCTCCTGAGCCTCGCCGATGTCGCGATGTACCGCGCCAAGAAAAGCGGACGCAACCAGGTCGCATTCTTTTCCGCCGCGCTCGATCACGCCGCCCAGACGCGGCTTGAACTGGTTGACCAGTTGCGCAAAGCCATCCGGGTCGAAGCCTTCGAGCTGCACTACCAGATCAAGGCCGACATCGCCAGCGGCCAGCCGGTCGGCGCCGAAGCCTTGTTGCGCTGGCGGCATCCTGTGCGCGGCCAGGTCCCGCCGGCGGAATTCATCCCCCTGGCAGAGGAAAGCGGGCTCATCGTGCCGATCGGCGAATGGGCATTGCGCACGGCTTGCATGGAAGCCATGGCGTGGAACCGCCATCTCGGCACTTCGTTGACGATCGCCGTCAATCTGTCGGCCAAGCAATTCCAGGATGAGGCGCTGCTGGAAAAAGTCCGCATGGCCCTGGCGCACTCCGGTTTGCCCGCCCACCTGCTTGAACTGGAAATCACCGAAAGCATGATGATGCACAAGCCCGACGAGGCGGCCGCCACCATGCGCGCCTTGCGTCAACTGGGCGTGCATCTGGCGGTGGATGATTTCGGGACGGGCTATTCGAGCCTGGGCTACCTGTCGCGCTTTCCCATCCACTGCCTCAAGATCGACCGCAGTTTCGTGCAGAACGTGCCTGCTTGCGAGGCCGACGCAACCATCGCGCGTTCCATCGTTTCGCTTGGCAAGAGCCTGGGCCTGGCCGTCGTGGCGGAAGGTGTGGAAACACGGGAACAGCTTGATTTCTTGCGGCAACACGGCTGCGACATCGCCCAGGGCTACTTGCTGGGGCGTCCGCAGGCGGCAGCCGAATTCGTCGCGCAACTGCGCACCATGGAAACGGCCGGCGCAAAACATTGTGAAACCATCCGGGGATGAGAAGCCATGAAAGCAATAAGAAACCTGGGCGCATTGATCGCCGCCTTCATCGTATTTGCAGGACTGGCTTCCTATGCCGGCGCCAATGATGCGTGGGCCCAAGGCAGCGGCGCCGAACGCTGCGGGGAAAAAACGCTTCAGCAAAATGGGAAACCCGTCCTGAAAGTGGCCCTGTGCTCGGAACAAAGCAAAGCAGGCGGCTATTACGTACTGACGAACCTGCTCAATGCCAATGCCAGGGCTTGCGGGACGATCACCCCCGACAATCATGAACCGGTCCGCTTCTGCACCACGCTGAAAGGCGGCGAAATACGCAAGTCCATGTGCCGCGAATGCGGCGCCGTCATCGGGAGCGCCGAGCTGGCGAGCTACGCGCCTCCCGATACGCGCGCGCCCTTTTCGAGCTACCAGGATGGGTACTGCATGAAATTCACCTACATCGTTCGAAACCAGGTGGCCGGATTCCTGAAGGAGCTCGAAGAAGAGACACCGTATCCGATCGACGATTACTTCCAGACCGCGGGATGCCGGCAAAAAGGCTGGGGCGGCGACGTCCTGTCGCCGATGATGCACCTGATCGGCGACGACCCCGCCGGGCGCGTGGAGTTTGCCGAAGTCATCTACAAGTACTACACGATCAAACGGAAAGATCCCCAGCTATGGCTGGCTGCGGTCAACGCCAGGAATACGCTGGGAGAAACGGTTCTTGACTATCTCGACCACCTTGTCGCCATCCAGAGTTTCTATGCTCCTGAATCAAAGAATGCGGTTGCGCAGATCACCGCGTTTCTATGCGCCAAAGGGGGCGTTTATGCGAAGTATGGAAAGAAATGCCCTTGACTTAACTCAGCTCAACATCCGTCATGTGCGCCATCCTCCATTTGGAGGATGACTTTGCGGATTGATGCATTTATCCTGCCTTGAACCATCACCGGAAATTGCACCCGGCATCCACCTTGCTTCCGTCCCTACGCCATATCCTGGCCAAGCTTCACCCACCGGCTGCCGTCCTCATCGCCATGATGATCGGGCTGGCGTCGCCATACGCCCGGTGCCAGCCAATAGAGCAGCCGGTGCCGGCCGACAAGGAACAAAAAAACCTTCCCGAAGACAGCGCCGCACTCAACCATCGCGCCAGCGAACTCGTCCGCAACGGGCAATACAAGGCGGCATTGCCTTTCGCCCGGCGCGCCATGGAACTCGATTTGCAGGATCCCGGCCACAGCCTCTACGGCACCATCATAAGCATGCAAGTCCTGGCGGACATCTACGTCCAGCTGGACATGCGGGAAGCCGCCTCCGACGTCTACAAGAAAGCATTGACGCTCACCGAGGGCCTGGCCGAAAAGGACGTGGCCAAGCGTGCGGATATCCTGGATGCGCTGGCGGAACTGGCCGGCGATGCGGGCGATCTCAACCAGGCGCTGTCGCTGTATTTGCGCGCGCTCAACATCCGCGAGCGCGTACTGGGAAAAGACCACTTCCTGACCGGCCTGTCCCAGGCAAACGTGGCCGGCATGTATATGCTGCTGGGCCAGGATGCCCAGGCGCGCCAGCTGCTGCAGGCGGCGCTCGGAACGCTGCGGCAGCAGATAGGGGACGATGTCCAGATCACCATGGATACGGCCATCGACCTGGCCTACCTGACCCTGAGGATGGGCGGAAAAAACGAAATACTGCCCTTGCTCCAGAAGAAACTGGCAGTGAAGGAACGCCTCTACGGCCCCTCGCATCCCGACGTTGCCGCCGTCCTTGCCGACATCGCCCGGTGGCAGCGGAACTACGGCTCGCTGCAGCAGGCCCTCGCGCTGCAGCAACGCTCGGTGCAAATCCACCTGGCCGCGTTCGGCCCGGAACATGCCACCACCGTATCCGGCCAGCTCGCGCTCGCCGACATCCATCTGGCCATGGGCGACCTGCAGCAGGCCCGCCCCCTGCTGGTGGGAGCAATCGGCTCGCCGGCAGTCGCCCGCTCGCCCTGGCAGTTGATGGAGACCGAAGAGGCGATGAGCGCACTGTATGAGAAAAGCGGCGACCGGGAACTTGCCGCCTTCTTCGCAAAGATGGCGGCCAATGCCCTGCAGGGACTGAGGACATCCTCGGTCAAGATGGCGTATCACCTGCAGGAAAACTTTTTCAAGCGCTATGCCGACCTCTATGAACGTCTGGCGACGATGCTGTTCAAGGCCGGGCGCGATGAGGAAGGGCGGCAGGTGTTTGCGATGCTCAAGGAAGATGAATATCGCAAGCTGTCCCAGCCGGGATCGTCCGCCCGCTATCTCCTGCTGCAGCCGGTCTCCTATACGGCAGCCGAGCAGCCGTGGGGCGAACGGTTCAAGCAGCTGTTCGAGCGCAACAAGGGCGCTGAGGATCCGTCCGGCCAGGCGCAGCCGGCGGAACGGGAACGCCGTGACGGCATGGCGCTGATCGATGCGCTGCAAGCGGACTTGCCGCGACAGCAGCGCCTGCTCCAGGAACAAGATGCGCGGCAACTGGAAGCGCTGCAAAAATGGCAGCAGATGCAAATCGGCGAGTACCGCCGGCATGGCAAGCGTACCGCCCTGGTGCGCTACCAGATGCTCGGCGATACCTTGCGCATCTCCGTCATCCGCGACCGGAAAGTCGCGCAACGGGAAATATACATACCGCAAGACATCCTGCTGCCGGCCATACGCGCATTCCGCAAGACGCTGGAAACGCCTTCGCTCGATCCGCGCCCGATATCGCAGGAGCTCCACAAGATCCTGCTGCTGCCGGTCATGGGCGAGTTGGATGGCGTGGCCACGCTGATGCTGGTCGCCGATGGCGCCTTGCGCTACATGCCCTTCGCCGCGCTGTACGACGGCCGGCGCTACCTGATAGAACGGTTCAGCCTCGACATGCAGACCGGCGGCCGGATCGCGAAATGGCATGAGAGCGCCGGATCGGCCAGGCATATCGCCCTGTTCGGCACGAGCAAGGCCATCGCGGAGTTTCCCGCCCTGCCGGGAGCGAAAAAGGAAATCCTCGGCATTGCCGCGCACTCCGGCCTGGGCTCCCGGATTTTCATGGATGAACGGTTTACCGCAGAACAATTGAAGAACGCGCTGCAAGACGAGGCTTCCCTGCTGCACATCGCCAGCCATTTCCAACTGGCCCCGCAAAGCGACATGGATTCGTTCCTGCTGCTGGGCGACCGCACCCGGCTATCCCTGAAGGATCTGCAACAGGGAGATTTCCAATTCGGCAAAATCGACCTGCTGGCCCTATCGGCCTGCTCCACTGCGCTGCCGGCCGGCTTCGACGCCCAGGGCAACGAAGCCAAGGGACTGGCGGAGCTGGCGCAAACGCTGGGGGCGAAGAGCGTCATCGCCACCTTGTGGGCTATCAACGACGCCAGCACCGAGTTGCTGATGCGCCACTTTTACGCCGGGCTGGCCTCTGCTGAATCGGGCACGCGCATCGACAAAGCCGTGGCGCTGCAACGGGCGCAGCTGGCGCTGCTCAAACGCGGCGGCTCTGGAGCCGGCGCCCAGGCCCAGGGAAAATATGCGCATCCTTACTATTGGTCCGCCTTCATCCTGGCCGGAGACTGGCTGTAGATCTGCCGCATGAATTTCCACCCGGAAATTTATACGGCGTATCCGATCCTGATGATCGAAGACGGGCCGATATACCGTCCGGCGAGGTCAACTGACTCAGCGGCTGGCGCGTTGCTGTTGGCGATGGCAGCGTGGTTCCTCATGGCCCCAACGGGGTACGCGAACGCGCCCCGGCTGCCTCGGATGCATCACCCCGGCGAAGGCCACCTGCATTTCCCGATGGCAACAGCGCATCGAAAAATGCACGCAGGCATCGGCGCCGGGCTTACCATCGTCACGGACTGATCTTCCAACAAATAAAAGCAGCCATCATGACTACGCCGATGTCGGATGAATCCCTGATGCTCCTCTACCGGGCGGGAGATCTGAGCGCGTTTCGCGAACTGTATCGGCGTCACCATCGCGGCCTGTATTCGTTCATTTCATGGCGCTGCCCGCGCAAGGACTGGGTCGACGACATCATGCAGGACAGCTGGGCCAATCTGCACCAGGCCCGCGCCCGCTACCAGCCCCAGGCCAGCTTCCGGACCTACCTGTTCCAGATCGCGCGCAACCGGCTGATCGACCTGCTGCGCCAGCACCGGACGATTCTCGCCAGCGAACTGAAGACGCCGGCCGACCCGGCGGAGGATGATTTACAATTCCAAGGCATGGCCGACGCGCTTTGCGATGCGCCCGCTCCCGACGCCATGTTGGCCCGGCGCCAGGAGCATGACGCCCTGCATGCCGCGATCCGCGCCTTGCCCAGCGAACAGCGGGAGGCGCTGGTGTTGCAGCAATTCAATGACATGAGCCTGGAAGAAATCTCGATATTGGTCGCCGCCCCCGTTGAAACCGTCAAAAGCCGTTTGCGTTATGCCATGAAGAAATTGCGCCAGCAACTGGACGGCGACTCCCGGCAGGAGACGCAAGCGTGAAGACTTCCGAACACGACGAAGAACGGTTCGAGGCGTTCCTGCAAGGCGCCGATCCCTTGTCGCAACGCCTCAAGGCGCTGCAGCAGCCGGAGCCGCCGGAAGTGCTCAGCCAGGCCATCCACGACCGGGTCGAACAGGCCTTGCGCAACGAAAGGCAAACCGCCAGTGCCGCCAACGATGGCGTCCCCCGTGCCGGCGCAGCCCGCCCGCGCCGGCTGAGGCTGGCCTGGGCCATCGCCGCGGGCCTGCTGATCGCGGTCGCCGTGGGCACGCAATGGCGGCAGGAAACGCCGCAAGGCACACTCGCCAGCGCCCAGCCGGAAGCCGCCCCCGCCGCCGCCATGCCCCCGGCAGCGCAGGAGGCCGCGCCACAAGCTCCCTCCCAGCCGATGCTGGCGCAAGCCGACGTCACGCCATCGCCGTCTTCGACGGTGGTCCGCTCTGTCCGCCCCTCCGCCACGGCAACAGCGGCGGACAACGCCGGCGATGACAAGGCCAGGAACTGGCTGGGCCTGATCGATGGCTTGCTCGCCAACGGCATGCGCAAGGATGCGCTGGACGAGTGGAACGAATTCCGCAAGTCCTATCCGGACTATCCCGTGTCCAAAGAACTCAAGGAACGTATCGACGCAGCGCAGGCGGCAGCCATTCCGGAAAGCAAATAAACCGGTTTAACCCCACCGCCCCGCCCGGTCCGTTCAAGCAGATACACCTGGCCGCCATGCGGCTGCAAACCCCAGGCAACGATTTGTTTTCCGAGTGAGGACATGATGGATCTTTACCGTTCCCAATCAGCCGGCCGCAAGGTCTTCGCCTTGCGCCGGGAACTGCCGTGCGCGATGCTCTTGCTGGCCTGCTGCGCAATGCTGGCGGTCCCGCAGGCGCACGCGCGCGACCGCGCCGGCGATATCGCCATCGGCGTTGCCGTCGGCACCGTGCTGGGCATCGTCGCGGCCAAGGCAAGCGACAACGGCGACCAGGCCGTTTCGGCCGCGCCAGTCTATGTCACCCCGCCCGTGGTGACCGTGCCGGTCTATTACCAGCCGGCGCCTGTCTACTACCCGCCGCCGGTGTATTACTACTATCCGTCCGCGCCGATGCCGTACTATCCGCGGTATTACCATCACTATCGCCGGTAATCCCGCGCCGCTATCGTTGCACGGCCGCAATGGCGGCCTGCCGGTTCGACAAAACATGAGGTCGCATGTGACGCATTCCCCTTACGGCAATCGGGCAAGACTCGGCGCCCTGCTCGGCAAACTCTGCCTGTGCCTCCTGCTCGCCCCGGGCTTGGCAGCGGCGCAGACGCCCCGCCTGGTGCTGTCGATCACCCAACCCATCGGCGCTTCGGACGGCAGCCAATGCCTGCGGGAAGACATCCCCGCAATACCGCAGGCCAGCCTGACATTCACGGAAAACGACGTAACCGGGTGGAGCCCTGGCGATGCGCGCTGGACACTCGACCCCGCGCGCTTTTCGGAATCCGCAACCGGCCACGAGATGAGCGGCCACTGCTTCGTCCTCACGATCGACGGCCAGGCCGTCAGCCGCGGGCTTGCCCTGTGGGTCTATACGGCAAGGCTGACCGGCTATCCGACCCTGAACATCATCCCGAAGGACGGCGTCCTGATCCTGCAACTCACATCGGGCAATCATCGCGGCATCCGCCTGCTGCATGCGCAGGAGCTCGATGCCATCCTGGGCAGCCGGATACGCCGGGATCCGGCGCCCTGACGGCATGGATAGGCAAGGCAGTCTCCTTGCCGCCGCCAATGGCACGCCTATCACCCATTTGAATGAGGACTTTACAGGCAGGCGCCTTTACCATTCCCTAACCGGTCTTTGATCCCAATTGAACTCGTGATGAAAAAAATCTCCCGGCGATCTCTGGCACTTATCGGCGTAGCCTGCCTCAGCGGGCTTCTCTCAGTCAGCGCCTCAAGGGCTTATGCCTGCTCAGGCGGAAACGCGGGCAAAAATTCGAACGAGGCAGTGCCGCGATGCATCACGCATCCGGCAAGAGAAGAAATGGAAGAACAACGAAGAAAAGCCGCCATGAAGGCCAAGGAGACCGGGAATGTCCGCGAGAATAGGAACCGTAATCCGGTGACTGAATCCGCGAATACCTCTCTTCCAAAGCAATAAAAATAAAACCTGGGGAAATAAAAACATGAAACCAGCTTCGATTGCGCCCCTGTTATGGTTCCGCGCAGCCATCCTGGCCACAGCAGCGTTCTCCTTACCCACCCTTGCCGATGTCATCCCGCCGCAGGCGGCAGAGGCGGCCAAACGCCTGGCCCAGAATCCAAACGCCTTCGATCGCGCGGACCAATATTGCAAAGACAAGAAAGTCGGAAACGCCTGCTCCATTCCGGGCAATCCGTTCGCCGGCGGCGGCGAGGGCATTTGCCGGAACGAACTGAACCGCAACTCTTCGACCATCGACTTGAACTGCGAGCGCGCCACCAGTCCCATCATTGAACGCGGATTGCCGTCGGGCGGATTCCTCGCGGATGACACCTTGTGCAGCGCCTATGCGACGGATACCTATTCAAACGGCATACCGATCAAGAAAACCCTGCCCATGTCCGAACTCACCTGCACGCCGGGTCCCGTGTTGAAAGACCGGTTTTGCGCCGACAAGGAAAACGGCGCAGCCTGTACCGTGGAATTGCAATCTGGAGGTAAAAAGCAGGAATTCCCCGGCGTGTGCAAACAAGAGGTGGAATCGATCAGCTTGTATTTCCAGGGACGCCGAAAAGCCAGCCGCATGGTGCTGGCATGCCAACCGCCCGATGACCTCCCGCCGCGCACCTACACACCCGCCACCTGGTGGCAAAAACTGACCCAGTAATCGCATGGACTGGCCAGGCGCCTTCGCCCTGACGTTAGCCTGCGAGCTGCCCGTCGTGTTCGCGGCGACACGGCCATTGCCCGCGCCCGGCGTGCTGCTGGCCGCCATCGGCGCCAACTGCGTGACGCATCCGCTGGCATGGCGGCTGAGCATGGCGCTGCCGCCGGAGAACTACCTGGCCGGCGCGGCAGGTATCGAGACCGGCGTGTTCCTCGCCGAAGCGCTCTGGTATCGGGGTTGGCTGCGGCTTGGCCTCGGCCGCGCCTGTATCGTGTCGCTGCTCGCCAATGCCGCATCGGCGATTACCGGCTGGCTGTTATGGTGAACCGCGAATCCGGCCGCTGGTTCATTCCAGCCACGCTGCTCTTGCTGGCAAGCTGGCAGCCGCTGCTGCTGTATCTGGTCTCGCTGGCGATCTTCGGCTTGCCGCATGTGATCTGGGAAGCGGCCTTCCTGCGGCGGCGTTATGCGGCGCACTGGCCGCGCCATTGGTGGTGGATGCTGGGAGCCATCCTGTTGGCGCAGGCTGTTGCGCGCACCGCGTTCTGGATGGGCACGTTTTCTTCCGAGGCGACGCAGATTGTCGATCTGTTGAGCCTGCTGATGCTCGGCGCCGTCATCGTCTTCGCTCCCGCAGATGCCGGCTGGAACGTGCGCATCGCCGGCCTGCTGCTGTCCGGCGCCATGCTTTGGCTGCTGCACAACGGCGCAATCCTGGAAGCGTTGCTGGCGCTGGCGATCCTGCATAACTTCACCCCGCTGGCGATGGCTTGGGATATGGCTCGCCACAACAATGGGCAACGTCGCCTGGCCTGGCGCGTGACGGCGCTGTTCGTTCTGCCGTTGCTGCTGGTCTGCGGACTGTGGGGCATGCCTGCCTCATCGACCGCCATCGCCGGCCACGCCTGGCTGCTGGATGGGCAATTGCCCGCGAACTGGGGCGGAGCGCACCGCTCGGCATTGCTGTCTGCCATCGTGCTGTCCCAATGCCTGCATTATTACTGCGTGATCGTCTTGCTGCCGCGGGCGGAAAAACAGCATCCTGCGCCCTTGATGCCGCCCTGGGCGCGCGCCATCGCCATTGGATTGACCATGCTCATCTGCGCTTATTACGTGTTCGATTACGAAGATGCGCGCAAACTTTATGCCGTCGCATCCGGCATGCACGCATGGGTAGAATGGCCGGTGCTGTTGATGGCTTTGCTCGGCGCCCGGCCGAATCCAAGATTACCAAGAACCTCTTGAGATCCCAGCCAATTTTCAGGCGTGGCGATTTCAAGTGTGAAATAAACGGAGTGCACCATGCATCAATTCAAGAAGCTGTTCCTCGTCTGCGCCATCGCCATGTTCACCGGGGCAGCCAACGCCGAAAATATTCCCCCGCAGCCGCCGGTACGCCCCTGCGCCAGCTCCCCTATGCTCCCCGACCCGCTGATCGACCCGCAAAGTCCGCTCGCCCAGTACCGCACCATCTATTTCGACGTCAACAGCATCGCCATCAAAGACGAATTCCAGTCCCTGATCGAGGCGCACGGCGCATTGCTGCGCGGCGACCCGACACGCAACGTTCCGTCCCGCCGTATCCGCATCATGGGTAACGCCGACGACCGCGGCAGCTATGAATACAACCAGGCGCTCGGCGCGGCGCGGGCGGAAGCGGTATTCCGTGCCCTGGTCGCTTGCGGCGTACAGAAGGAGCGGATGAGCGTCTGGTCCATAGGCAGGGAACGCATCAAGGCCAAGGGCCGCGATGAAGCCTCACGGGCCGAAAATCGCCGAGTCGATATCGAGTACGTCACGGATTAAGCGACGCCGGGGACAGCATGGATTCCATCCATCACCGGCGCCGGCCCTTGATTCTTAGCGCATGCCGGGAAGGACATACACCGGTCGCTGCGGTATCGGCACCGGCTCGAACCGCTGCGGCGGCAGGTAATATGGCGAGGCGGACTCCCGTTCCACCTGCGTATAGCTGTTCCAGCAGCGGTTCTTTTCCTGCCGGTACGCATGGCCGCAACCCGGTTCACGCCCGTAACCGCGCAGGCATTGGCGGTATTCCTGTTCCGCCTGGCCCAGGCAAGCCGCATAGAATTGCTGCCCCTGCGATTGGGCCCAGGCGCCGGCGGGGATCAGCGCGGCAAGGCAAAGCAATAGTGTCGGCCTCATCCGGATTCCTTTCTCGTCTTTTGCCATGGTCTTCTGCCTTGAAACGGCTGCCGCTTTCCATCGGGGTTAGGCAATCCCGGGAGCGACGAGACGATGATCGCCAGAAAACATCGGCAACGCGCTTTAACCCTTCCGGACATCGCCCTGCGTTGAACCCTATAAGGCAGTTTTCCGATTGGGAATCACGTTGCCAATGGCCCCTGCCGTTTTCCTTAAATCTCCGGGAGAGAATCATGAAAGCACTGTTATTCGGCTTGGCAATGTTGGTATTCCACATGGCAGCCAACGCTGGCTGCGTCTGGCAGGACAAGCATGGGAATCCCTGCAAGCAGGGGACGAACGGCTGCCTGTACCTCAAATGCACCGATAAAAGAACTGGCACCGGCGTTCGGGGATAAAAACCGGTGGCATCCGGTGAGATGCCGGAAAGGCCATGAAACACCTCACCCAACTGGGTGAGGACTAGCCGCCAGAAAGTACCTAACATGCAAAACATGAACAAGAAAAACTTATTGATTGCCTTGCTGCTCGTCCCGGTTGCCGCAAGCGCCGGCGTCATGCTGCAGAACGGCAATTTCTACATCACCTACCAGGACATCACGCTGGAAGCCGGTCCGCACAAGCTGGCGCTGGCGCGCACCTATAACTCGTTCGCCTCGCAAATCGGCTGGTTTGGCGCGGGCTGGGGATCGCAGTTCGAGACGCGCCTGATCGCCATGCCCGACGGCACCGCGGCCATCCACGAAAATGGCAATGGCGGGATCAACTACTACCGGCCGGCCGGCAAGGTCGATGTCGCGGCGGGAGTCGAACAGATCCTGCAGGCCGCGGTGCAGCGCGAACACCTTGCTCCGGAAGCCGCCGCCAGCCTTCGCGGGAAACTTGCCGCTGATGAAGAACTGCGCATGCGCAAGGTGAAGGACTACGGCATGCAGGCAGAGCTGGCCGCCGGCAGCGAACTGTCGTCCGACCAATGCGTTGGGGCAAGGCTCTTACGGGTGGCCGACGGCTACAAGCGCAGGAATTGCTACGGCGGCGACGACTATTTCGACCTGCAAGGGCGGATGACCCGCCACGAAGAGGACGATGGCTACCAGATCCGCGCCAGCTATGCCGGCGCACGGCCCGAAACGATCAGCGACTCCGCCGGCAATACGATCAAGCTCGCCTGGACGGCCTCCGGCCGCCTGCAAGACGCCTCCACCAACGGCAAGCACCATCTCATCTACAGCTATAGCGGCAAGAACGAGCTGGTCAAGTCGAACGACGTCAACGGCAACCAGTACGTATACGACTACGACAGCAACCAGAACCTGACCCGCATCACCTATATCGACCAGAGCACCATGCGCATCGAATACGTGTCGCCGGAGAGCGGACGCGTCAGTTCGGTGACCGACCGCCATGGGGAACAGGTGCGCTACGAATACCGTAGCGATCCGGCCGATCCGCAGCACACCTGGACCAAGGTCACGACCCTTTCAGCCGCCGGGAAACAACTGGTCAGCAACTATGAATTCCAGAACGAACGGACTGTGACCGGCGAAGAAAGGACCCGGCCGGTGGCCATCTCCAACAGCAACGATCTCCGTGCCATCGCCTATGACGACCAGGGACGCGTCGTGCGCAAGACGAATGCCTCCGGCGGGGTCATTGAATTTGTCTATCACCCGCGCAGCGGCAAGCTCATCCTGGTCGTGAGCAAGGGCCTGACCACGGCGTTTTACTATGACGGCGACGGCAAGCTGACCAGCGCCCGCAACACCGCCGGCCAGCGCATCGACCTCGATTACGCGAACACCAGCAGCATCCAGCGCATCGTCGAAACCGACAGCCGCGAAAAGCTGCGTCGCGAACTCACCTTCAAGTACAACGACAATGAAAAGCCGGTGGAAATCACCATGGCCGGCAAAGGAAAGATTGTCGTTGAATATGACGACAAGGGGGAAATCCTGCATGTCAGATCGGATCAGGGGCAGGAAATGGCGATGCAGGTTGTGGCGGTGTTCCAGAACCTGATGGAGGTGGTGCGGGTTGCCGGCGCGAGGTTCTCAATGTAATGGCCGGCCCGGGACCGGGATGTCCCCACAGGACGGAAAGCAAGCAACCCGGCTTTCCGCCTTAAGGGGCATCCATCACTGCGCAGCCCCCGTTCTGCTCCGGTCTTTCAACATGCGTTCGCGCGCAGCCCGGTCTTCTTCCTGCATCCGCCTCTTCTTTTCCCGCTCGTACGCTGCATCGTGTTCCGTTATCTTCTGGTAGCAGCGTTCCTGTACGGCCTGCGCCTGCTGGGCACAGGATTCCTGCGCATGGTCTTTCTGGCCCTGGCAATACACTTCGGTAGCCGCGGCGATTTTCCGGCATTCTTCCTGGGCCGCCGCCACCAGGGAAGCGCCGGCGTCGGCAGCCAGGCCTGATAATGCGGTTGCCAAGGCGGCGCACAATGCTTTGCGCCTTCTGGATTCAATAAAAGAAATCAACACGCCGGTTCTCCGCCCTGGATGTCTCATCGTCGCCCGTCGCGCGCGGTCGCTCCGCCCCGAAGGAAACCGTTTCTATATGCCTCTTGTCGACTCCCAGGAGAATCAACTGGTTCGCCACCGTGTCGGCCCGCTTTTGCCCCAGGCCCAGGTTGTACTCAGGGCCGCCCTGGTCATCCGTGTTGCCGATCAACTGGACGTAACGGTCAGGGTGGGCCGTCAGGAAAGCCGCATGCACCTTGACCACCGACTGGTACTTTTCACTGATGGCATATTGGTCGAAGTCGAAGTACACGCTATTGGCCGACAACGCCGGCTCGTGCTCCGGCACCGCTTCCTCCCGCTTCGGCTCGGGGCGGGCACAGCAAACCCGTACGCCGATCGGCGACTTCCCGTTGGGATCGCCATTGGCCTGGTCGAGCGAGGTCGAGGAGCAGGCGCATACCGACAAGGCGGCGGCAAGAATCGCCGTATGACGCAACATGATGAATCCTTCTCTTTGGCTATAAGTGTAATTGGCTCCGGATGTTTTCCCGTTTAGCACGCCGGCGCCGGACGCACCTCGATATTGAATGCAACCGACCGGACCACCTTCGGCGCTTCGCCCGAACCGGACACCGGAGCTGCGACAAATTCGAAGACCAGCGGCTGCGCGATGGAGGCGCTGCCCAGTACAAACAGCTCGGACTTGTCGGCCATGCTTTCGCGGCTGCGCACCACCGGCTGTGTCCCTGTGCCGGCGGCAATGCGCCAGGCCCCCGCCATCCCCTCGGGCAAGGCGGGCGCCGCCAGCGTGACCCGGATATCCTGCGCGGTCGTCACATGCTGGGGACGGGCGCTGTCGGCCTCGGTGAGGGATAAGGGTTCCACATGCGGGACGACCCAACGCTCGCGGGGACGCACGTCGAAATAGAGCATCTTCAGGCGGCGGCCGGCGGCGATTGAGCGTCCCTTGGCGGACTTTCCCGGCGGCGTCAGGTATTCGATGACGACTATGGCGGCGCCTTTCCCGAGTCCTTCAAAAACAAGACCGGTACGCATAATGCCGTCTTCGTCGCTGCGCGCCGGCGTCTGCTCCAGCCGGAACACCGCCGCCACATCGGGGCTGGCAATGGAAGCCTTCCAGCTCTCTCCCGCCTTCGCAAGCGGCAGGCGGTATTCGATACGCTGTCCCACCTGGATCGGATGCGGGGCATCGTCGATCTCAAACAATGCCTCGGCCTGGTTGATGGAAAGGATGGTATTAGGCTCTGCCGGGTCCCGCTCGAGACTAATGCAGGCAGCGACATGCGAAGGCAATGACAATGCCAGGACTACGGCGGCGGCAAGCCGGCTGGAATGAAAAATCATGGGTCGCCCGGTTTGTTGTTGTGAGTTTTTCCGTACTGCGTTGAGCCGCCCCCGAAGCTGCGGCTGTTCGCAAGAGTATTCGTTACGCCGGCCGGCGACAAGCGGATTTTCGGGCGATCCGGCGAATATGTATGTCGACGACAACCTGTTCCTGCATGCAGGCGCCATGTTTCACATAGGTATGTGCGATCGGCATGCTGCGCCGGGCTTCCTGCTTTCCCGAAGCCAGGAAAACCAGATAGTCGTCCAAAACGTCAACATTCTTCATCCCGCTCTCCATCCTGATTTCAAGACTGCAACGATACGGCGCGATCACGCTCCTGGCCAACACCGGCGCCGGCCGGCCATGATGGCTGATGGTCGCCTCAGCCTCCGGCAGGCAATGCGCCAGCCGGCGCCAGAGGATAGGACACAGCACCGACAACCATCTTTTGTGGCGCCCCCAGAGAAGGCCGCGGACGAATAGGGATACGAGCATGATCGGCTGCCTGAAACGGAATACAACACCTCTAACGTTTGCCTTGGCCGAAAGGGTTGAATCGAGACAAAATACCGATACGCCAGCGCCATATAAAAAGCGAACCAAACAAAATTCCGGCGGGCAACACCATGGATTTTCCGCAGGAACGCGTCAACCGATCCCTGCCCCGGCCGTTTCCCCAAAATGCGCCAGGGCCATTGGCTCCACGCGCGATCTGGATGGAAACGGATTGAGGGCCGATACGCCATGCCAACAAAACAGAATGCGCTCACGACACACCCGCCCGTCCCCGGCACAGGCAAGCATCGCCATGGCCGTGCGTTCCGGCGGATCCGTTATGGCAATGCCCGACGTGCGGCGCAATTCTTCGGCGAGGAGGGGGAGGTCGGATCGCGCCCGGCGCGTTCGCGCAGCAATTTGCCGGATGCCTGGGAGGATATGCAGTTGCCGCGCCAGCGCAACTGGAAGAATTACCGGCGCAAGCAATGGCGCCGGTAATGCGCGATTGCGCAGATATCTGATGCCAACCTGCTACGGTAGAAACCAATCCGGCCCATGGAGTGAATGCCTGGCTGGCCCCTGTCCGGGAAATTGCATTTCCTGAGACGAGATATTTCGTCGCAGCAACGACGTCATCAAAAACCAACAATAAGTGAGCGCCGAATGAAACTGGTTCCCATCAAACGTTTGCTGGCAATCGTCAGCTTGTCCCTGTTGCTGCCCACGGCTGCTGCGTTTGCCGGCCCGTCCCAGGAAGAAAGCAATAAGGCTTTGCTCAGTGCGGTCGATAAAGGCGACATCCCGGCAGTTAAAGAACTGCTGGCAAACGGCGCCAGCGTTCATGCCAAGGACCAGAACGGCATACCGCTGATCATTTACGGCGTTGCCAAAGGCAATGTGGAGCTTGTCAAAATCTTGCTCAATGCCGGCGCCAAGGCTGATGTGTCGATCAGATCCGACTCTGCTGAATTCAATGGCGGTCAGGCGATCCATATTGTTGAAAACGTCGACATTGCCAAACTGCTGCTGGCAAGCGGCGCCAAGGTCGATGCCAGGATGGAGGACGGCACCCAGCCCATCCACCGCGCTGCCTGGAACGGCAACCCGGAAATGGTGAAGCTCCTGCTCAATGCAGGCGCAAAGCCTGACGCAAAAAATGCGGCGGGCGTTACCCCGCTTGAATTAGCCGTTGAATCCGACAACGCCGGTGCGGTCAAGGCGCTATTGGATGCCGGCGCCCGCGCTGACACGATCGTCATGCGAAAGGAGAGCCGCCAGGCCGGCTTCCCCATTCTCTGCCTCGCGGCAGATCGAGGGAAGATCGACATCGTCCGTCAATTGCTTGCCGCCGGGGCCAAGCCCAATGTCAAAGGCAAATACAACCAATCTCCTCTTCATTTTGCAGCGGAACATGGCGAGAGCGACATAGTCAAGGCCTTGCTCGCGGCCGGTGCCGACGTCAACACCCCGGGGCTGGATGGATTGACCTTGCCGATCCACTCCGTGCTGAAATATTCCTCCTACAAGATCAACCCGGTAGAAACGCTCAAGCTCTTGATTGCCGCCGGGGCCAAAGTCGATGCGATATCCGATTCCGGCCTGCAACCGATCCGCCTTGCCGCTATCAGCGGATCGCTGCCGATGGTGCAAATGCTGATTTCCTCAGGCGCCAAGGTCAATGTGACGGGAGAATGGAGTGGGCAAACACCACTGCACGATGCGGCCTTGAAGGACAACAGAAAATTGATAGAAACATTGATTGGCGCAGGTGCCAAGGTGGACGCCGTCGATAAAGAAAAGGGATGGCAGCCATTACATTTCGCAGCGCAAAAAGGTAACGCCGAAACGATCCAAGCGCTGCTGGCGGCAGGCGCAAAAGCCGACGCGAAAGATCAATCCGGTCGGCAGCCTCTGCATATCGCGGCGGCAGAAAAAAGCATGGCTGCAAGTAAATTCCGCGAGGTGGTACGGCTGTTGACCGCGGCAGGCGCCAAAACGGATGCCGTCGACAACGAAGGCATGACGGCCGTGCAAATCGCCACCAAGGCTGGCGCCACCCAATCGGTCGCAATCCTGCTCAACACGAACGAAAAAGGCAAGCCGGCGGACGGTGATGCCAACCAGTTGATCCGCACCGCCGTCACGAGCGGCCAGGAAGATACCGTAAAGATGCTGCTTGGCAATGGCGCCAAAGTGGATCAGGCCGATGACGACGGCAACCAGTTGATCCATTACGCAGCCTTGCAGGGCAATCCGAAAATTGTGTCGGCATTGCTGGCCGCCGGCGCCAAAGTCGATGCTACCGATGCGCTGTTTGGACGCCAGCCACTGCACTTCGCCGCCCAGAAAGGCAACCTTGAGGCCATCAAGATACTGTTGGCCGCGGGCGCCAAGGCATCCGTCAAAGATCGCGGCGGCCTCACCCCGGCCATCCTGGCAGAACGAGGAAAGCATAGCGATGCCGCCGCCCTGCTGGCGCAGCAAGCCGCCAAATAACGCGCATCCATACACCGATTCCGATACAGCCTGATAATTCCCATGAGCACCTGCCGCCCGCATCGCTTTCGCCCAGTCCTCGCCCTCTTCTGCGCGCTGTTCGTCTTGGCCCATGCGCCTGTCGCCACGGCCGCCGCACCGGCAAGCCCTGATGCGCGCGCCCAATACCAGAGGGCTGTCGACTTTCTGGCCGGCGGATCGCAGCTCGCCGCGCTCGACTTGCTGGAAAAGGCAGCGATGCAAGGCGAATACCGTGCTCGCCTGTTGCTTACAAATCGTTATGCGGCGCATGCCTGGAAATTGGATCGGAACGAATTCGCCCAGCACCTGGAGCAACTGCGCAAAGCCGCCGATGGCGGTGATGCGGCATCGGCCACCATGCTGGGACTGGCTTTGCAATACGGCGCCGGCGAAGCGGGAGCGGATAAAATCCAGGCGCGAAACTGGTATGAAAAAGCTGCTGCAGCCGGCAACACCGCTGCCATGGTTTTTCTTGGCCAGCTCTTCGAATCCGACGGCGCACCGGAAATCGGAAAAGACACCGCCAAGGCCATGGGCTGGTATCGAAAAGCGGTAGCCGCCAACGATGCGCAGGCGATGTACAAGCTGGCCGGCCTCTATGCCATGGACAGCGACGAACTCAAGAAAAATACGGCTGCCGAATTGCAACGCAACGCAGCCGACCTGGGATTTGTGCCCGCCATCCTGAAAATGGCCCAATGCAAGGACGCCGAATGCCAGGACTATGCGCAACGCGCCTTGCGTGAAGGCTCGCCAGACGGCGTTGCCTATCAATTGTTTTATGGCCCTCGCCCCGCCACTGAATACGCCGCAGTGAAACAGATTTGCCAGCAGGAAGAACTGTACTTTCAGCAGCAAAAGGAAATATTCCAGTATGCCGCCAGCGAACCGGGCCGCGCCAATACCGAATCGCTGCTTGGAAAATGCGTGCTCGATTTCGGTTATCTTCCCGCCATCCGCACCCGGCCATGGATGCTGACGGCAAAAGACAGCCGTTACGATCTGGAAAAAATGTTCAAGCTGGAGGATTTCGATGAGCGCGCCTATCCGTTCACTCACAAGATGCGGGCGGAAAAGAGCTATGAAATCGTACGCGCCCTGGAACAGGTGCCGGAGATGTCGGCATTCGAATACCGCTGTGGCGAGCAGTTATTTGATTTCCCCGATAGCTACGACGATCTGCAAAATCCCTCGGGGGCGCGAAACAACTGGTCCAAGGCATTTTCGATTGCATCCAACTTCAATAACTGCGTGCGCAATTTTTCGTCCAGCGCGGAACAGCGACCGATTGAAAAGCTGGTACCGGTCTATTCCCTGCTGACCAATCCGGAAAAATTGCGCGCCATCGACAACTACAAGAAAGGCGTCGACGCCATCAAGGACGCCATTGCGCGAGGCCGTACCATCATCGACCGTGAAATGAGCCGTGTCGAACAATCGCAGGGAAGAATGCAGGCGGCAGCAGAGGCATCGCGCCGCGCGGCCGTCGAAAACAGGAAATGGATGCAGGACATTGCGCAATCGCTCAACGATATCGCTGAGCGATTGCGGCCGCCGCCACCGCCGCAACCTGTCATCATCGTATCGGATGATGCCGATCGCAGCGACCGCGGCAGGAACAACGCTTCCGGCAGCTCTGGCGGCATCGATAGCGCCAGGCCGTCGCGCACCGAATCAGTTTCCCGGCTTGTATTGCCGGGCGCAGATAAGGCCGGCACAAGCGCCCAACCAAGAAAGACCTGCTATTACTACGCCAAAGTCAGCGGATTTTACCGCCGGAAAATCTATCAGGTCGCCGACACGGTAATCTTGCTGGATGTCATTTCGGCCCCTCAGGGAACGTTCGACCTGGCATTGGAGAATGCGGCCCGTGATTTCGTCAAGGCCCATCATCGGGAACTGGGGATTGACCCAGCCATCTCCAACAGCAATATCGGCATGACTGAGAAGTGCAATGAAGCCGACACGCACAAGGAACGGCAAATGGAACTCCACCGATTGGAAGACCGACTCAAATACAAACTTGATTCGGAATGGATGGACTATTTGATGATCTTGCATGGCGACTGGTTTCCCAAGAAAAACTAGGGGGATGCCGGCAAAACTCTTTGCTTAATTGCAGCCGAAACAGACTCCATGCGCGTCGCTTAACCCCAGCCTCTTCTTATTAAAAAAGCCTGCGAGAAAAATCGCAGGCTTTCTTTTATGCAATTACGCCCCCCTTGTCGCGTTCATTGACGTCTTGCTTTGGAAGACCGTCGGTTGCTGCCAACAATCCATTTTTTCATCTCCAGCCGCTTTCCCAGCCTCTTTCGCGTTTACTTCCGCAGTGATTTGTTTTATCGCTTCTGCACGCCCCTCCTGCCTGGAGGACGGCCGGCATCTTGCCTTCTTTCGAATCAGGGCAGGCGTAGGCACCTGAATCGCCCAACGCAAGAATACGCCCCACACCGATGGGGGCAAGACATATGTTCATGCTCCTTCGGAAACTCAGGGAGTACACCGGGTTCATTTCGGCTTCACTTCAAACTCGCCGACGAAGACCGACTGGCCGCGCCCTTTCAAGCGCAAGGTCAGCATCTTCTCTTTGACTGCCGGCGTGCCGAATCCGCTGGAAAGCGTCACCTGCAAGGTGGTGGCGCCGGCGACCACCTGCTGGCTGCTGCCGAAGAAATTGACCTCGATCTTGTACTTGCCGGGCTTGGCTTCGCGCAAGGAAAATTCTTCCGGACCGTAGCCGCCGGTGAAGTCGAGCGACATGCGTCCACCCTGGTACGTGAAACGATGCCCGTAATAGCATTTCTCGCCGTTGGGGTCGGTGACCCACAAGTCCATATCGCTGTTGTCCGCATCCCAGGTCAGGACGGCGCGGATGTCGAGCGGCAGGTTTTTCAGCAGGCGCGGATCGATGCGGCTGGTGTCCAGCGGCGTCGTCGAGGTGGCGATGATGGCATTCATCTCCGCCAGCGCGATCAGTTCAATTTCGGCGAAACGGTTGTCCCAGGGACGCACGATCACTTCGTTCAGTTGGTCGATCGCCTGCTGGGGGTGGCCGGCCGCAGCCTGCGCCAACCCCAGGTCGCGGAAGGATTGCGGCTCCTCCTCAGCCAGGTATTGCACCTTTTCAAATACCGGCACGGCCAGTTCCGGCGCCCCCGCCTGCAGCAGGCGGTAGCCCAGGATGCGCAGCACGTGGCGGTTCTCCAGGTCCATTTCCGCCAGGTTCGACAGCACGCGCAGCGCCAGTTCGCGCAGTCCCTTGTCGAACAGCATGTCGGCGGCATCCAGGTAGAAGGCGCTGCTGTTGGCATAGGAAGGTTTTTCGTCCAGATAGACCTGGTAAATGGTGTCGGCGGAAGCCGCTTGCATGCGCGCGATATACGGCGCATCGGAAGTCCACTTTTTCAGGCTGATGCCGATCTCCGGGGCGGCGCCGGCCTGCGGGAGTGCCGGCGCGCCGCCCATCAAGGCCGAGACAGGCGCGGGGGCAGGCGCCATGGCCATGGGCGCCGCTGCGGCCACCGGCGCCGGGGCATAGGCCCTGGTGTCAGGCCTGGGCTCCGGCTTGGGGGCTGGGGGAGCGTCCTTGGGGTAGGTCTTTTCCCACCAGGCCACCTTCTGGTTGAAGTCGCTGACGATGCGCTCCAGGTGCTTCTGGCGCTTTTCCTGCAGTTGCACCCGGCGCATGAGCTTCATTTGCACATACTCCGCCAGATAGTCCTCCGGCGGCGTGACGTCATAACGCACATAGTCATCCAGGCGGTCCAGCACAATCAGTGAGGTCTCGCGCGTGGGAATGGCAAACTGCGCGCCCAGGCGGCGGATTGCGCCGCGGTTGGCCTCGTAATCGGACTCCAGCGCTCGCAGCTGGTATCCGGCCCACAGGGCGGGCACCAATTCATGTTTCTGATCGCTGGCGGAAACGGCGACTGCCATCTCGCGCGGCTTGCCTTGCTCGACCACGGTAATCATCAGTTTCGCTGCCGGCGCGAGCAGCTTTCCCGCCACGCGCACCAGGCCCTGCCGCGCCCCGCCGGCATCGCTCAGGATCGCAGTCGCGCCCTCGGCGCGAACGCTGCGCACATAGGAAGCATCGGTCAGCAATGCTTCCGCGGCCGTGCCCGGCTTGCCCGGAGAGACCTGCACCAGGCGTCCGCCGCTGCGTTCGGCCAGGGCCGCCAGACGGCCGGTATCGGCAACCAGCGAAGAATTGAGCGCGTACAGGCGCTGCCCGGCGGCCAATGCCGGGAAGCGGTCGCTTCCGTAATTGAGCAAGCCGTCGCTGACCAGCAGGTATTCGTTGACATCGGCTTGCGGCAGCCAGTCGGCCAGGGCGCTGGCGCCGTCGTAGACGGTGGCTTGCAGCGCGGTGCGCAGCTCATCCCAGTTACCGCCGGCGATCCTGAAGCTTCCGGCGGCTTCGCTGCGGTCGCGCAGGCGGGTCAGACGCACTTCGGCATTGCCAAGCGCCTTGAAATAACGGTCCAATTCAGCCAGCTCGGCCTCATGCGGCCGGCCGACGCCGGAACCCGAACTATCCCACAACAGGCCGACCACTCGAGGCAAGGGGCGGGCGCTGCGCGTGGCGGCAACCGGAATCTCGGCGACGAAATAGGTATCGTCGTCATGCTCCCCGATATACGTCAGCGTATGTTGCGCCGTCGGGATCAGGATATCGAGGACGCCACTCGGCGCAAAACGGCTTTTCGCCACATGGGTGAAATAGCCGCGCGCGTCCCGGTTGAAACGGACGGCGCCGAATGCCCCGCTGGCTTTCGGCGCATCGCCGCTGCCCCGGATATTGACGGACAGGTCGAAATCCTGGAGCCGCTCGCCATAGGCCAGCGGCAGGCGGTACTGCCAGGATTTTCCCTTGCGCCCCATGGCTTCGGTGTATTTCAGCTCAATGGTGCGCGTTCCCATGGCGGGGATCGGATAGACGCGCAGCTTGAAATTATTGCCTTGCGTCTGCTCCAAGAGGCCCGGATCGACCTTGCGGCGTTCGACCGCTTCGAAAATCTGGCGGCCCTTGGCTTTTTCCACCGGCACTGCGGGACGCAGCTTGCCATCGATATCGAGCGCAAAGGCGGTGACCTGCTGGCCGGCCAGCAAAGGGAATTGCAACTGCCCTTCCAGCATCCGTCCATTGGGATTGAAAAACACCATCCGGACCGTGGTTTCAGCCATGCCGCCGGCTATTTCGCCATGGATACGCAGGCTTTGCAGCCAAACCGGCGCTTCGGCATTGATGCTTTCCATCAGGCGCGGCGGCGCCGGGGTGATGGCGCGGGCGGCCGCCATCGTGAAGGCGAACAGCAGCAATACGGACCAGCGAGTCAACATGCGATTCTCCCAAGGCAAATCTTCCGGCTCGCCAGATTGAACGCGCGTGTCTGGCCGAAAGGGTTAGCCGCCCCCCTTGGGTGCGACTAAAGCACGGAATTGCCGGGCAACAGGCTAACGCTGTTTCCTTGAAAATGCCTCCCCCAAACGGAGGATGGACCGGAGCTTGCCTGTCTCTTCGAATGCGATCAACAGGATCGGATTAAGCCATTCGTCGGGCGCCTGGGCGATTGAGTGGACGCCGCAAGAGCGGCCCGAACAAAAAGCAATGGCCCCATCGGGGCCATTGCTTTTTATGTTTCGGCGCGGCGTCTCACAGCACCTTGCCGAGGAAATCCCGGGTCCGCTCATTGACCGGCGCACCCAGCACCTGCTGCGGCGGGCCTTCTTCCATGATCACGCCCTGGTCGATGAAGAACACGCGGTTCGACACTTCCCGCGCGAAGCCCATTTCGTGCGTGACCACCACCATGGTCATGCCCTCTTCGGCCAGCGCCTTCATCACCGTCAGCACTTCGCCCACCAGTTCGGGGTCGAGCGCGGAAGTCGGTTCGTCGAACAGCATGACCTTGGGTTCCATCGCCAGTGCGCGGGCGATCGCCACGCGCTGCTGCTGGCCCCCGGAGAGCTGGTTCGGGAAGGCGTCGATCTTGTCCAGCAGGCCCACCTTCTGCAGCAGCTTTTCCGCCACCAACACCGCTTCCCGGCGCGGCATCTTCTTGACCTGCATCGGCGCCATGATCAGGTTTTCCAGCACCGTCATGTGCGGGAACAGGTTGAAGCGCTGGAACACCATGCCCATGCCGGCGCGCAGCTGGTTCAGGTTGGTCTTGGGATCGTTGAGCTTGGTGCCGTCGATGAAGATCTCGCCGTCGCTCGCCTCTTCCAGCCCGTTCAGGCAGCGCAGGAAGGTGCTCTTGCCCGAACCTGAAGGCCCGATCACGCATACCACTTCCCTGGCCTTGATCTCGCAATCGATGCCGCGCAGCACATGCGACTGGCCGTAGCTCTTTTGCAGTTGCTTGACTTTGATCATCGTGCGTCTCCTTTGCCGTAGCGCGCTTCAAGATGGCGGACCAGTGCCGACAGCAGCAAGGTAATGCACCAATAGATCACGGAAATGGTCAGGTACGGTTCCCAGTAGCGGGCATACGCGCCGGAGACGGTGCGCGCCGCGTAGGCCAGTTCGGCCAGGCCAATGGCCGAGGCCAGCGAGGAATCCTTGACGATGGCGATGGCGTTGTTGCCCAGCGGCGGCAGCATGCGGCGGAACGCCTGCGGCAGCACCACCTTGCGCAACGTCTGCATATACGTCATGCCGAGCGAGCGCGAGGCTTCGCTCTGGCCGCGGTCGATCGACTGGATGCCGGCGCGGAAGATCTCGGAGACGTAAGCGCCCGAGTTCAGCGTAATGGCCAGCACCGCCGATGCGAACGCGCCATATTGGGAACGGATCTCGCGCGCAATGTCGCCGGAGAGGATCAGGCCGCCGCTAGGGTTGATCAGCATCGGCATGAGCGCGAAGTGGATCAGCAGGATCTGGACGAACAGCGGTGTGCCGCGCAGGAAGCTGACGTAAAACCGTATCGGCCATTGCACGGCATAGCACAGGAAATATTTCCAGAAGCCGTGGCGCGCTTCCGCCAGGCGGCCGACGCCCAGCAGCAGGCCCCAACAAGTGCCGGCGATCACGCAGATGATCGCGGCCTTGAGAGTCATCCAGGTGCCTTCTACGAACAGAGGCAGGTATTCCCCGATGATTTCCCATTGAAAGAAGGAATTCATGAATGTGATCCAGATAAAAATCTGCCCATCATCCGCGATGATGGGCACAGGTACGGCAAAAACTCTTTACTGCGGCCAGCCGCTTATTTCCACGGCAGGGTCGGTACGTCGCGGTCGAACCATTCCTTGTAGATCTTGGCGTAGGTGCCGTCGGCGACGATCTTCTTCAGGCCGGCATTGATCTTGTCCTGCAGTTCCTTGTTGCCCTTCTTGACGGCAATACCGAAGTACTGGCGGACGAATTTGGCATCGCTGACCAGCTTGAACTGCTTCTCGGGGTGGTTCTTGATGTAGAACTTGATCACGCCGACATCGCCGACGGCGGCGTCGACACCGCCGCGATACAGTTCTTCCAGCATCAGCACGGTATTGTCGAAACGGTGGATGGCGGTGCTGGCCTTGCCGACTTCTTCCGATACCACGATGTCGCCCGCGGTCGAATTGACCACGCCGATCTGCAGCTTCTTCAGGTCGGCCAGCGCGGCGACCTTGGCGCCGGCGCTGGTGATGATGACTTGTTCCGCGGGGAAATACGGCAGGGAGAAATCAACCATTTGCGCGCGCTTGTCGGTAATGGTGATGCCGGAGATGATGATGTCGCGGTCGCCCTGGCCCAGGGTGGCGAAAATGCCTTCCCAGGGAGTGCTGACCACCTGGATCTTGAAGTTGGATGCCTGGGCGATGGCCTTGATCAGGTCGATGTCGAAACCGACCAGTTCCTTCTTCGGCGTTTCGAACTCGAACGGGCGGTAAGTGCCGCCGGCGCCCACCACGTAAGTCGGCTCGGCGGCCTGGGCGGCGGCGAACGACATTGCCAGGGCGCTGCCGGCGATCATCAAAAATTTCTTAAGCGACATTGTGTTTCTCCCTTGGTGAGGCGTAATTGAATTCCTGCCGCCGGCCTGGCGCAACTGCCGGGACGAAATCCGGATAAAAACAATTCCCAAGTGACGGGAATGGCATGTCCGGCAAACCTGCGAAACCCGACATAATCCAGCATAAGCCCCAATCATTCAACTACAAACAAGCTTTCGATCACAAATTGTCGCTTTATCGAATCAGCGCCGATTTTTCAGGCAGTTGCCCTGGCTGACCGGCAGTCCGATCGCAGGTGCCGCTGGTCGGCTTGAATCCCGTTGCCACAGGAATACGAGACGGACTGTATCGATCCTCGCCCTCGATCCGCCACCAAATTCCCGGAAGGCGAGACTATCTACCGATGGTCTCAGGCGTGCCGAAAAAGCGACGGGCGGCCAGGTTTCCCCAGCCGCCCGTCGCCGCATTCCGGCCGGTCTTGCAAAAAACTTATTTCAGCCAATCCTTGATGCGTTTGCACAGCGCTTCGCAACTGATTCCGTAACGGTCATGCAGCGTCGGCAAGGCGCCGGCATCGAGGAAGGCGTCCGGCAAGCCCGCCATTTCAAAGCCGGCCGGATGCACGCGATGGCGCATCAACGTGGCGGCGACAATCTCGCCGAGGCCGCCGATCACCGAATGGTTCTCGGCGACCACCACCAAGCGGTTCTTCCTTTTGACTTGCTCCAGGACGGTAGCTTCGTCGAACGGCTTGATGGTCGGGCAATGCAGCACGCCGACGCTGACGTTGTCGGCCTCCAGCGCCTTGGCCACTTCCAATGCGCGCATGGTCATGAAGCCGCTGGAGATGATCAGCACATCGTTGCCGTCGCGCAGTTCCCTGGCCTTGCCCAATTCGAACTTGTAGTCGTACTCGTCCAGCACCAGCGGCACATTGCCGCGGGCCAGGCGCATGTAGACCGGCCCCTTGTGCGCGGCGATCTGCGGTACCGCCTGTTCCAGGTCCAGCGCGTCGCACGGGTCGACGATGGTCAGGCCGGGGATGGCGCGCATCATGGCCAGGTCTTCGGTGGCCTGGTGGCTGGGGCCGTAGCCGGTGGTCAGGCCGGGCAAGGCGCAGCAGATCTTGACGTTCAGGTTTTCCTCGGCGATCACCTGGTGGATGAAGTCGTAGGCGCGGCGGGTGGCGAACACCGCGTAGGTGGTGGCGAACGGCACCAGGCCTTCCTTGGCCATGCCGCCGGCGGCCGCCATCAGCAACTGCTCGGCCATGCCCATCTGGAAGAAACGCTCCGGATAGGCTTTCTGGAACAGGTGCAGGTCGGTGTATTTGGCCAGGTCGGCGGTCAGGCCGACGATCTCGGGACGGTCGGCGGCGTATTCGACCAGCGCCTTGCCGAACGGCGCCGCCTTGACGCGCTGCCCTTCGGCGGCGATCGAGGCGATCATCGCCGACGTGGTCAGGCGCGGCTTCTTTTCGGCTGCGGTGCTCATGCTTGGTTTCCTTCGGTAAAAGACTGGTCGAGGATCTGGATGGCCTGCTGCCATTCAGGCGGATCGACGCGGATGAAGTGGTTCTTCTCGCGCTGCTCCAGGAACGGGACGCCGCGGCCCATCAGGGTATCGAACAGGATCACGCGCGGCTTGGGCTCGGCCAGCCGGCGGGCCTGGTCGAACGCCTCGACCACCGCCGCCAGGTCGTTGCCGTCGACGCGCTGCACGTGCCAGCCGAACGCTTCCCACTTGTCGGCCAGCGGTTCGAAGCCCATGATCTTGCCGGAGGGGCCGTCGGCCTGCTGGTTATTGATATCGACCAGGCAGATCAGGTTGCCCAGCTGGTGGTGTGCCGCGCCCATGGCGGCTTCCCAGGTGGCGCCTTCGTCCAGCTCGCCGTCCGACATCGAGTTGTAGATGAAGGCCGGATTGTTCTGGTAGCGCAGGCCCAGCGCCATGCCGACACCGATGGCCAGGCCCTGGCCGAGCGAACCGCCCGAGATTTCCATGCCCGGCGTGTAGGTCGCCATGCCGGACATGGGCAGGATGCTGTCGTCGCTGCCATAGGATTCCAGTTCCGCCTCGGGGACGATGCCGGCCTCTATCAGCGCCGCATACAGCGCAATGGCGTAGTGCCCGTGCGAGAGCAGGAAGCGGTCGCGCCCAACCCATTCCGGTTCGTCCGGGCGCAGTTGCATGGTGTGCTTGTAGGCCACCGCCAGCACGTCGGCCCAGCCCAGCGCCTGGCCGATATAGCCCTGCCCCTGCACTTCGCCCATGCGCAGCGCGAAGCGGCGGATCCGATATGCGCTTGCGCGCAAATTTGTCAAATTTTCAGACATGAGAAGCCCTTAGTGGATGAATACGTATTGGTTCAGAGGAATCCGACAGAGAACCACGGCACGCAGGCAACAATCAGCAGCCCCACGACCAGCGCTCCCAGGTAGGGCCAGATACGCCTGACGGCGGCGTCTGGATGAACACGGCCAATCGTGCAAGCTGCGTAGTAGCCCAGGCCGAACGGCGGTGCGAACAAGCCGACCCCCATGGAAAGGATGATGACCATGGCGTAGTGCACCTCATGAACTCCGATGGCCTTGGCCACCGGGAACAGCAGCGGGGCGAACAGCACCATCGCCGGAATCCCTTCCAATACGCTGCCCAGCACGATGAATGCGGCGATCGACACCAGCAGGAAGCCGTACTTGCCGCCCGGGACGCTGGTCATCGCCTCGGCCAGCGAGTGCGAGAACCCCGATTGCGTCAGCGCCCACGACATCCCCGTAGCGGTACCGATGATGAACAAGATGGCGCCGGACAATGCCGCGGTATCAACGAGCATCGGATACAAGCGCGTCCAGTCGAATTTCCGATAGACCAGCAGGCCGGCCACAACGGCGTAGGTAATGCCAATGGTCGACACTTCGGTTGCAGTAGCGACGCCTTCCACCACGGCGGTGCGGATCAGGATTGGAAGCAGCAATGCCGGAAGAGCGATCACCAGCGTACGCAGCACCACCTTGCCCGGCGCGCGCTTGAAGCCTTCGGTGATCTCGGCGCTACGCCAACGAGCCAGCATTGCCAACAGCACGGCCAGAACGATGCCGGGCATGATGCCGCCAGTAAACAGCGCGGCAATCGACACACCGGCCACCGAGCCGATGGTGATGAGCACCAACGACGGGGGAATCGTCTCCGCCATGGCGCCCGAGGCCGCCAGCAGCGAAATGAGCTCGCCTTCATGGTTGCCGCGGCGCTTCATCTCCGGCAGCAGCACCGGCGCCACCGCCGCCATGTCGGCGGTCTTGGCGCCGGAGATGCCCGACACCAGCAGCATCGCACCCAGCAGCACATAGTTCAGGCCACCGCGCACGTGGCCCAGCAGCGAAGCCAGGAAATCCACCATTGCCTTGGCCATGCCGGTCATCTCGACCAGGTGGCCGAGCAGGATGAACAGCGGCACCGCCAGCAGGATCAGCGAACTCATGCCTTCGTCGAAGCGCCCCGCCACCACGGCCAGCGGGCTGCTGGTCACGGTCAGCATGAAGGCCACCGTCGCCAGCCCGAAGCAAAAGGCGATGGGAATGCCCATCAATACCGACACGCCCAGCACCAGCCCGAAGAAAACCACCAGGTTCCAGTTACCGATGCTTTGCAGCCAGCCGGCGCCCAGGTACATCGCCCCGGCCAGCACGGCGACAACCGCCACTACGCCGGCCAGGTCGGCCAGCCGCTGGCGCGAGATGCGCAGCAGGCCGATGGCGATCATCAGGACGGCGCCGACGGCCACCGCCGCCGCGCGTATGGTGTTGGGCCATCCCAGCGCGGGCGTCTGTACGAACATTTCATCTTCCGCGTATTCCCACATCGGGCCGATCAGGATCAGCAGCATCAGGCAAGGCGCGATGATGGCCAGGGTTTCGGCCCAGGCCCTGCCGCGTGCCCCCAAAAAGCCCACCAGCACCGTGGTGCGCATGTGGGTGCCGCGGCGCAGCGCCACCGCCGCCCCCAGGTTGGCCAGCCAGAGAAACAGGATCGACGCCAGCTCATCGGCCCAGGGGATCGGGCTGTCGAAGATGAAGCGCATCACCACCCCGGCCAGCAGCACCGCCACCTCGCCCACGACCAGCACGGCGGCGGGAATCTCGATGGCATGCCCCAGCCAGTTCTCCAGGCGCGCCGAGAGCGAATTCTCCCCGGCGGCCGGCTGCTCGAGCGACAGCGCGCTCATCCCAGGCTCCCCACGCTGTTCTGCAGCAGCTTCCAGGCGTCGTCACCGAACTTGGCGCGCAGGTCCTTGTAGAAGCTGCCCTTGGCCAGCGCTTCCTTGAAAGAATTCTTGTCCGCTTCGATAATTTGCACGCCCTTGCCCTTCAGGTCGTTACGCGCGAAGCCCGACAACGCTGCGATGTCGGCACGCTCGTCGGTGGCCGCCTTGTCCAGTTCGCGGCGTACGATTTCCTGGATATCCTTGGGCAGGCGCTCGAAGGCGCGGCGGTTGCCCAGGATCCAATAGGCGTCCCACACGTGGTTGGAAATGGTGCAGAACTTCTGCACTTCATACAGGCGCGCGGTGCTGATGATGGCCAGCGGGTTTTCCTGCCCTTCCACCAGCTTGGTCTGCAGCGAGGAATACACCTCGTTGAAGTTGATCGGCGTCGGGCTCGCGCCCAGCGCGGAAAACAGCGAGGTCAGCATGGGCGCCGCCGGCACGCGCAGCTTCAACCCTTTCAAGTCTGCGGCGGTCTTGACCGGCTTGGTCGATGTTGTGATTTGCCGGAAGCCGTTATCCCACGGCTTGGACATCGTCAACAAGCCAACCTTCTCGATTTGCGCGCGGACATAGGCCCCCAGAGGGCCGTCCATCGCCTTCCAGACCTCCTGGTAATCATGAAACGCGAAGCCGGTATTGACGATGCCGGCAGCCGGCACCAGGGTCGACAGCACAACGCTGGCCTGGTTGAAGAATTCCACGCCGCCGTTACGGATCTGCGACATCAGGTCGGTATCGGAGCCCAGCTGGTTGGCCGGGAACAGTTTGATTTCCAGGCGGCCGCCAGTGGCGTTGCGGATGCGGTCGATGGCTTCCTGCGCGCGCTTGTTGACCGGGTGCGACGGGTCCTGGCCGGTGGCGAACTTGTAGGTGAATTCGGCCGCATTGGCCGGCCGGGTCATGATGGAAAACAGCGGCAGGGCCGCGCCGGCCGCGCCCATCTTCAGCACCTGGCGGCGGGTGATGCCTTTCTTCGCATTTTCGTTTGTCATGTCTGGTCTCCTTTTTTTCTGATGTCGTGAAATCCGGCAACGCCGGCTTAGTGAATCAACATGCCGCCATTCACATCGAGTGTGATGCCGGTGCAGTATTGGGAAAGGTCGCTACCCAGGAAAACACAAGCGCCCCCGATATCATCAGCACGGCCCAGACGAGCCAGGGGAATGGTCTCGGCGATCTCGGCTTTCTTTTCTTCGCTCAACTTGCCCTTGATGATGTCGGTACCGATCAGGCCGGGAGCGATGCTGTTGACGCGGATTCCATCAGGGCCGAATTCACGCGCCATCGCGCGTGCCAAGCCCAGTACGCCGGCCTTCGCCGCCGAATAATGCGGGCCGCCCAGGATGCCGCCGCCGCGTTGCGCAGATACGGACGAGATGCAAACGATGGATCCGCTCTTTTGCTTTTGCATCGCCGGCAAAACCGCCTGCGACATATACATCGTGCCGCGCAGGCTCACGTCCAGAATACGGTCGTAGTCCTTGCCGGTAATTTCCAGGGTCTTCACCGGCTGGGTAATGCCGGCGTTGTTGATGAGGATGTCGATGCGGCCGAATTTGGCCAGCGTAGCGGCGGCGGCGACGTCGCACGACGCCTTGTCGGTGACATCGGCAACCAGACCGAGATGCCCTTCACCCAGACGAGCGGCAGCTCCGGCAGGGTCCGCTTGTTCCAAATCCAGGACAACCACGCGGGCGCCATGCGATGCCATCAGGCGGGCAGTGGCGAATCCGAGACCGTTGATACCTGCACCGCCGGTGATGACGGCGACTTTGTCCTTGAGCAGCATGAAATACATCTCCAGTGAGTTGGTGTTTGTTCGATGGAACACTGGAGAGCAGCAGGCAATTACGCGCGGCAACGCGGCTCTGTGGGCCGCTCACATGTCTCCTTTTGTTCTGGATGCGAATGTTCACCCTTTCACCACATGACAGCAAGAGAAGTTTTGTCATGGTAAAGTGATGATCTGTCATCTTATGAATAAAACCCCAAATGGCAACGCTGCCTCCCCTCCCAAATCTTCAGGCATTCGAAGCTGTCGCACGCCGAAAAAGCTTCGCTGCGGCGGCAAGCGAGTTGCATGTCACCGCTTCGGCAGTCAGTCACCAGGTAGCGAGGCTTGAAGCATTTTTGGGAGTTCGATTGTTCGAGCGCAGCTCTCATGCGGTGCTCATTACCGATGCCGGCGAAAGCTTTCTGGCGCGAGTGCAAGGAGCGTTATCGGCCATTACTGCCGCATCCATGGACGTCAGGCAGGGGGTGAGCAAGAGCCTCTATATCCATTCGGCGCCGAGTATTGCCAGTCTCTGGCTGATGCCGCGACTGAATGACTTTGCCAGGTCTTATCCCGAGATTTCATTCAATCTGTCTGCGGCACATACCCCCAGCAACTTCGAACTTGGAGAAGCTGACATCGATATCCGATATGGCATCCCCAATTGGCCAGGCCTGCAGGTCGAACCACTGTTCGAGGAACGGATCGTTCCTCTGGCAAGCCCGGCTTTCATTGAGGAAAATCGATTGCGAAAGCCCGAAGATCTTCTCGGCGTGAAGCTCATTCGGAGCAATGTGAGTGTGGTGCAATGGGCCGATTGGCTTGGGGAATTCTCGAAAGCGAGGCCGCCTGAACAGTTCCCGGTGCGTTTCGACCGCGCTCAAATGTCTCTCGATGCCGCGACGCAAGGTTTGGGAGTCGCCTTGGAAAGCACGACGATGGCCGCGCAGCACATCAAGGAAGGAAAACTGAAGCCAGTGTTCGGATTGGCAAAATGTATCCGTGTCAACGCTCACTTCGCGGTCTATCCGGCACACCACTTAAAACGCCCCGCAGTCGAAGCCTTTTTAGGCTGGCTGCGCCAACAAGCGACAAGCTAAAAACCTGTGGATGGGATTGCCGTGCGCAAAACGCTGCCGACCGCCTGAAAGAGCATTTGAAAGGGAATTTGAACGGCCCCGGACGAGATTGTGAACAGGTCCTTAGCGGGCCGGATGTGCGCTTCCTCAGGATGAAGGGCTTCGGCGCGCCGGAGCTGGCCGCCGGGCCTTACATCGACGTCGCCGAGCGCGCCGCCTGTTCGTAGAGACCCGACAGCACCCGCAGGAAACGGGCCAGCTCTTCCAGTTCATAACTTTCGGCGTTGTCGCCGGTCAGGCTGGAAACCAGCAATTGTTCGCGGATCTCGTAGTAGCGCTTGCACAAGGCCTGCCCCGCTTCGTTGGTCGAATAGAGCACTTCCTTGCCGCGGCGCTCGGTGCTGACCAGCCCCAGCGAATGCAGTTTCTTGAGCGAGTAGTTGACGACGTGGGTATCTTCGATGTTGAGGATGAAGGCGATGTCGGCCAGCTTCTTTTCCCGCGCGCGGTGGTTGATGTGATGCAACACCAGGACGTCGGTGGCGGTCATGTCCTTCATGCCGGCGGCGGAAATGCAGCGGATCATCCAGCGGTTGAAGGCATTGCTGGCGATGATCATGCCGAACTCGAATTCGCTCAGCTCCTTGCTCCTCCCGGAAGCCAGGTGCAGCGAGGATACGATGGGTACCTTGCTGCCGGCGCTGGGCTGGGCAAAATTGGCTTTGGGGCTTTTCTTTTCGGTCGGCATGTTGGATTCAAAAAAAGAGGTTCTTACAAGACAAATACGGGATTTCCGGCTGCGGGCGATTCCGGCAAGCGGCGCGGGAATTTCCCGGGGGATGACCCGCGCCCCATATTAAACCCCATTTTCCACTCCCTTGGCACGCCGGCTTCCGCCGGAAAACCTACGGCGCCGGGCGGCCTTTGGCAGACGGCAACAACCCTCGCCTGCTGCTGCCGGACATCTTCAGCACCTTCAATTCGGCCGCTGCGCCATTACCGCCGGGATCGGCGACATCGGTCTTGAAAATCGACACCGCGCGCACCAGCGCCATCGACTGGTCGTGCATGGATTGCGCGGCGGCGGCGGCCTGCTCGACCAGCGCCGAATTCTGCTGGGTCATATCGTCGATCTGTTCAACGGCGTCATTGATCTGGCCGATGCCGGTGCTTTGCTCGTCACTGGCGGCGGATATCTCGACCATGATGTCGGCCACGTGCTTGACGCTGCTGACGATATTCTGCATGGTCTGCCCGGCCTGGTCGACCAGGATGCTGCCGGCATCGACCTTCTTGACCGAATTCTGGATCAGGCCGGCGATCTCCTTGGCCGCCGAAGCGCTGCGTTGCGCCAGGCCGCGCACTTCGGCCGCGACCACCGCGAACCCGCGCCCCTGCTCGCCGGCACGCGCCGCTTCCACGGCGGCGTTCAATGCCAGAATGTTGGTCTGGAAGGCGATCCCGTCGATCACGCTGATGATCTCCACAATCTGGCGCGAGCTGTCCTTGATTTCCTTCATGGTATTGACCACCTGGGTCACCACCTCGCCGCCCTCGGTCGCCGCCTGCGAAGCGTTGAGCACCAGCAGGTTGGCCTGGCGGGCGTTTTCCGCGTTGTGGTTGACGGCATCGGTCAGTTCCATCATGGAACTGGAAGTTTCTTCCAGGGTGCTGGCCTGCAGCTCGGTGCGCGCCGACAGGTTGGCGTTGCCTTCGGCGATCTCGCGCGCCGCAACCGAGATGGCGTCGGAACCGTCCCTGACCTGGGTCACGGCCCGCACCAGCCCGTCGCGCATGTGCTGCAACGCGGCCAGCAGCTTGCCGGTCTCGTCCTGGCTGATGCTGTCCACCCGGACCGACAAGTCGCCTGCCGCGACCCGTTCGGCGATATTGATGGCCGCGTTCAGCGGCCGCGTGATACTGCGCATCACCGAATAGCCGACCAGGACCGCCAGCACGGTGGCGATGGCGGCCATGGCCGCCATCAGCATGCTGGCGGCGTTGGCCACCTTCTCTGCTTCGCGCCCGCCCTCTTCCATCCTGCCGCCCTGGTAGGCGATCAGCTTGTCCAGCGCCTTGAAATAGGCGGCCTGATACGGGCCGATCTCAGGCAGGATCAGGTCGCGCGCCTGCTCCACTTGGCCGTCCTTGACGGCGGCCAGGAAATTGTTCAACACCGGGGTGTACTGGCCGCGCGCCGCGGTCACCGCCTGCAGCAGGCGGCTGCCATCCTCGGTAGAGGTGCTGGAGGCGAACTGCTTGAGCGTGGCATCGATCGTCTTGCCGGCGCGTTCGATGGTATCGAGCTCGCCCTTGATTTCGTCCACGGTGCTCATGAACAGCAGGTTGCGCATGCTGCGCGCCGTCTCGTCCAGCGCACTCTTGATATTGTTCGCCATGACGGTGCGCGGGTAATAGTCGTTGGCGATGTTACGTATGCTGCCGTTGATCTGGTTCAGGCGCAGCACGCCGATCGCCGTCAATGCCAGCATCAGCAGGATGACGATGCCAAAACCGATGCCAAGCCTTTTCCCGATGTTCAAGCCGCTCAATTTCATCATTTGATACCCCTTAGAAAACAGAAGTGCGGTATTGGCGCTCGCTGCTTGCCTGCGTCGTTCCGGCGCCTGGCCGGCGGCTCTCCTCAAGACCCGGAGCCGCCGGCAATCAGGCCCGGCGAACGGAAAAAAAGCCGGCCAGGGTTCCAGGGCCCCTGCCCGCTTTCCCCCTCAAGATTCCGCCCGCCGGAAAAAGCGACTAGAACGTATGGCGCATGCCGAAGTTCCAGGCGCTGTTACCCGAACCTGCTTCGATCGAGCTGCCCACCGCGTAGTTGGCGCCGTTCTTGTTGCGGATGTGTGCATAGGCCGCATACAGATCGGTGCGCTTGGACAACGAGTAGCGATAGCCCACGGCGTACTGATCGGCATCCTGGTCGCGCGATGTCTTGTCGTTCTTATGGATATAAGAAGCCATCACGTTATGCACCGAACCAAATGGAACCGTCACGCCAACCAGCAGGTCGGTGCTGTCGGTCGACGGCGTCGGCGTCGGGTTGCCGTAGAGGCTGGTGGTCTTGCGCAGCGGCGAGCTGTTGACCCCTTTGTCAATGCCGTACATGGCGTGCAGCTTGGCCACGCCAAAATCGTACGTGCCGCCCAGCAGCGTATTGCGTCCGGTGCTGGTTTCCGTCGTAGTCGTGTCGTTATTACGGCTGTGGAAACCCAGCTTCAGGGTCAACGGACCGTTCACGTAGCTTACGGCTGCACCCAGTTGGCTGGCGGCCTGGGTGTTGCCCGCCGTCTCGCCGAAGCCATAGGCGAATTCGCCGGTAAAGCCGGAGAAATTCGGTGTTTGATATTTGACGGTATTGTTCATGCGGCTGGCAGCGTCGCCGGTATTGGGCATCAGGTTAGCGGCGTCGCCCGCGTAGCCGGTGCCAAACGGATCGATGGAGGCCATCACCAGGTATTGCGGCGTGTATTGGCGGCCGACCAGCACCGAACCGAAGCCGCCGTTGAGGCCGACGTAGCTTTGGCGGCCGAACAATGCCCCACTCTGCCCGAGAGAACCATCATCGTTCTGGAAGCCGGTTTCCAGCAGGAACACGGCCGCCATGCCGCCGCCCAGATCTTCCGTCCCCTTGAAGCCGATGCGCGAGCCGCCGGTGATACCGCTTGTCAGCTTGTTGACCTTGCCCGCCGCACCGCCGGACTCGATCACGTAACCCGTATCGATCAAACCGTAGATCGTCACCGACGACTGCGCATGGGCTGGCATTGCCTGGATGCTTACCGCGGCAAACACCGCGGCAGCCAAGACTTTTTGTTTCATTGGAACTCCCCAATTAAATTGAAACTGCATCACACCAAAAATCGCTTACCGGCGAAGTTCTTGCGCGCGTCCCCTTGACCGATATGCGCCTGCTCTCCCAGGCGGCAATGGAATTGGCCAATTCCATTGCCGCCCTCCGGGAGGACTACCGGGCGCGCAGCCTGCATTCCGGCCGCGCGCCGCCATCCTTGCTTGCGGCCGCCTCACGCGGCCGATACCATCCGGCCATGACGCACACCGAACGTGTCGCTCCTGAATTCCTTGAGAAAGGCGAACGACGGATTGGATTCGCCGATGAAGCCGAACGACGAATCCAGCACCTTCGGCGGCAGCCACGGATACGGCAGGAACGACTGGACCGTCTGCAACAGATCGCCGGCAATATCGGCCACCAGCACCATGTGGTCGATGCTGATGTGCATTTCCCTGGCGCGCCATGCATCCCCGCCATGCCGGTTGAACTTCCAGTCGTAATATCCGCGCCCGATGCGCAACGACGCGCTGTCCTCCTCGCGCATCAGCACCAGCCATGGCAACCGGTCGATACGGTCTTCTTCCGGCGCCAGCCGGTCGCACACGTAGTACGTGCGGCATTGCGTAAACCGCCGGGCAAAATCCGTGACCAGGGTCTGCGCGATGCCGTCCGCCCCGACTACCTTCGGCGGAAAGGCCACCGCGTTTTCCGAAGTCGAGATGCTGAGCACCGCATCCGGCTCGTAGATCTCATGTACCAGCGAAGGGCAGCATTTGTCTTTCGCATAGACGTACGCTTCCAACAGGGATTTATGCGTGAACATGAAAATCCTCGGTTCATGGCGGACATGCCGCCGTTAAGGTTGGGATGGCAGCCGGCCGCTGCCGCGGCCGCCGCGAAAGGAGCGCTTACATGGCTATTCGTTGAGCTGGTCGGTCACGAACATCTTGCCCGGCTGATGCGTGATGCAAAACGGCAGCTTGCTCAGCTCGGCAACATACTGCGGCGTAACGCCGCAGGCCCAGAACACCGGCAGCTCGTCGCCCATGATCTCGACGGCGTCGCCGAAATCGGGGCGCGCCAGGTCGGCGATGCCGATGGCTTGCGGATTGCCGATATGCACCGGCGCCCCATGCACCTGCGGCAGCCGGGCCGTGATTTCGACGGCGCGGGCGATATCGCGGCTCTTAATAGGCCGCATGCTGACCACGGCGTTGCCCTTGAAACGCCCGGCCGGCATGCACGGGATGGTGGTCTTGTACATCGCCACATTGCGCTGCTGCTCGATATGCCGCAACCGGATGCCGCCGTCGACCAGGGCGCTCTCGAAGGAAAAACTGCAGCCGATCAGGAAGCTCACCAGGTCGTCGCGCCAATAGGCGGCAATATCGGTGACCTCCCTCTTGAGCACGCCGTCCTCGAAGATGCGGTAACCCGGCAAGTCGCTGCGCAAATCCGCGCCCGGCGTGCCGCGCGGCTCAAACCGACCGGCTTCCAGCACCTCCACCAGGGGGCAGGACTTGGGATTGCGCTGGCAGAACAGCAGGAAATCGAAAGCGTATTCCTTCGGCACGATCATCAGGTTGGCCTGGACATGGCCATCGGCGTAGCCGGCGGTCGGTCCGGTGAAATCGCCCGACCGGCATAACGCGCGCAACGCGGCGGCGGGGTTGTTGGTGACGGCATACGGCTTCATGTCAGAGCCCTCCAAGATAAGCCTTCTTGATGTCTTCGTTCTGCAGCAAATCGTGCCCGCTGCCTTCCATCACGATGCGGCCGGTCTGGATCACGTAGCCGTAATGCGCGATGGCCAGCGCCTTGTGCAGATTCTGCTCCACCAGCAGGATCGACACGCCCTTGGCATTGACCTGCTGAATGGTGTCCAGCACCTTGGTCACGAACTTGGGCGCGATGCCCCACGACGGTTCATCCAGCAGCAACAGGCGCGGCTTGGCCATCAGGCCGCGGGCGATCGCCAGCATCTGCTGCTCGCCGCCGCTCATGGTGCCGGCCAGCTGGTGGCGGCGCTCCTTGAGGATAGGAAAGGTGGCATACATCTCGTCGATGGAAGCCTTCACCTCCTCGCCATCGGTGCGCGTGTAGGCGCCCAGCTCGAGGTTGCGCTGCACCGTCAGGCGCGGGAACAGGCGCCGCCCTTCCGGCACCAGCGACAGGCCCAGCTTGACGCGGTCGAACGACGGGATCTTGCCGATGTCGTTGTTCTCGAACACGACCTGGCCGGCATCGGGCTTGTTCAGGCCGGCGATGGCGCGCAAGGTGGTGGACTTGCCGTTGCCGTTGCCGCCGACCAGCGCCACGATGCTGCCGGCCTTGACTTCCAGGTCGACCTTGGACAAGGCCAGCACGCCGTCATAGCTGGCGCGTAGATTTTTCACCTGCAGCATCATTCGTCTCCCAGATAAGCGGCAATCACATGCGGGTCGTTGGATACATCCTGCGGCGGGCCGTCGGCGATCTTCTTGCCGTAGTCCAGCACCACGATCTGGTTGGCGATCGGCATGATCCCTTCCAGGACGTGCTCCACGATCAGGCAGGAAATCCCCTGGTCGCGGATCTTCAGAACCACATCCACGGTCTCGCGCACTTCGGTCGGGTTCAGCCCGGCCATCACTTCATCCATCAGCAGCAGCTTGGGCTTGACCGCCAGCGCGCGCGCCACGGCCAGCCGGCGCTGCTCGCTGATGGTCATGCTGCCGGCAGGCTTGTCGGCGAAGCGGCCCAGGTTGACGAAATCCAGCAGTTCCTGCGCGGTGCGGCGCACGCTCGCCACCTTGTGGTCGTTCAGGAAGGCGCCGACCATCACGTTCTCCAGCGCCGTCATGCTGGTGAAGGTGCGCGCGACCTGGAAGGTACGGCCGATGCCGACGCGGGCGCATTGCTCCGGGTTCATGCCGGAGATCTTCAAGTCTTCCAGCCAGATGTCGCCGGTGGTCGGCGGCGAATAGCCGGCGATGCAGTTGAACATGGTGGTCTTGCCGGCGCCGTTGGGACCGATCAGGCCGACGATCTCGCCCGCCTGGACCGTAAAGGAGATATCCTGGTTGGCGGTCAGCCCGCCGAATTTCTTGTAGACGTTCTCGACGCGAAGCAAGCTCATTTGCCTTCCTCCTTGTTTGCTTTGGCCGCTTTGCGGCGGGCGAAGACGCTCCGGACGTAGCCGACGATCCCGTTCGGGTAGTACACCGAGATGACGATGATCAGGCCGGCATAGATGATCAGGTCGGTGCCGCGGCCGGTGCCGCCGAACAGGGTGCGGGTGCCCTCTTCGATGAAGGTCAGCATGCCGGCGCCCACCACCGGGCCGAACAGGGTGCCGACGCCGCCCAGGATGGACACCAGCGCCATCTTGATCGAGATGCCGGTGCCCAATACCGAGGCCGGGTCGATGTAGAGCTCCTTCTGCGCGTACAGGCTGCCGCCCATGGCGGTGAAGAAGCTGCTCACCATGAATGCGATCTGCTTGTACCTGGACAAGCTCACACCCAGGCTGCGCGCGGCATCGGGTTCGTCCTTGATGGCCCGGAAGTAGTAGCCCAGGTAGCTGCGCTCGATGAAGGCATTGGCCAGCAGCGTCGCCAGCAGCAGGCCGAGCGCGATGTAGTAGTACGGCTCCTTGGCGCCGAAGATCATCTTCGACCAGCCTTCCTCTCCCATCGGGATGGTCAGGCCGACGGCCGCGCCGGCGAAATCCCAGTTGGTGAAGATGATCTGGATAATCTCGGCCACGGCGATGGTGGCCATGGCGAAGTAGTGCCCCTTCAAACGGAAGCAGGACCAGCCGATGACCAGGCTCATGGCGGCGGCGATGACGCCGCCGGCGAGCATGGCGATCCACGGGTTGATGCCCCAGATCGAAAACATGATGGCCGAGGTATAGGCGCCGATGCCGTAGAAAGCCACGTGGCCCAGCGAGACCTGGCCCGCATAGCCGCCGACGATGTTCCACGACACGCCAATCTGCGCGGCCATCAGGATCAGGATGGCCAGGTTCAGGTGGGTCGGCGAAGTCACGAACAGCGGCAGCGCCACGGCCAGCGCCAGCAAGGCCGCCAGCGCCACGCGCATCTTGTTCGCACCGGCGCCGGAAGGAGGCGCGGTCATGAGCAGGCTGGATGTATTTTTGAGCATAATGTCCTCTTCTCTAAGTCGGTGGCGCGCTCAGGCTTTGCCCATCAGGCCCTGCGGACGGAACATCAGCATCCCCAGGAACAACGCCAGCACGATCAGCATCTTGTATTGCGGCCCCAGCAGGAAGCCGCCCATCACTTCGATCAGGCCGACCAGGACACCCGCGATCAGGGCGCCGACCACGCTGCCGAAACCGCCCAGGTTGACCACCACGAAGGCGATGAGGATGAAGTTGGCGCCGACTTCCGGAAAGATCGGGAAGAAGGTCGACAGCAGCGCGCCGGCCACGCCGGCGCAGGCGGCGCCGATGCCCCAGGCCAGGGCGAACATCTTTTGCGAATCGATCCCCATCAGCTGGGCCGCTTCCTTGTCGGCGGCGGTGGCTTCCAGCGCCGCGCCCAGCCGGGTACGGGTCAGGAACAGGTAGATCGCGCCGGTGACGACGATGGCGCCCATGCCGGCGGTGAGCTGGGGCATGCCGATCTGGATGCCGGCGATCGACACCTGGCCGCTCACCATCGAATTCTCGATGGTGCGGAAGTCGGCCTTCCAGAAGAATTGGGCAATGCCGCGGAACAGGATCATCAGGCCGAAGGTGGTGAAGATCTGCGACACCATCGGCGCGTTGGTGATCTTGCGGATCACCAGTTTGTACAGCAGGGCCCCCAGCGCGAACAGGAACAGCGCCGTCAGCGGCAGGGTGAAGATTGGATCGAGCGCATACAGCGCGAACAGCCAGAAGCTCGAATACATCCCGAACATCAGGAATTCGCCGTGCGAAAAATTGACGATGTCCATGACGCCGAAAATCAGCGTCAGGCCGATGGCCACCAGCGCATAGATCAGCCCGATCAACAGGCCCGACGCCAGCGTCTGGATCAGAATATCCAAAGACATGAGTTTCCCCTCAAACGTACTTTCACGCACCGCCTGGTCGGTCGTCTGCGATGAAGGTTCTTCCGTTGGGAGGCCGCCCGCCCGGCCGGCCTCCCGTTTCCGCATGACGCGGGTATGCGGCGCGGATCACGCGCCGGTCGCTTGCGCGCTTACTTGCGCTGCTCCCACTTCGGCATCGGCCACACCACATCGCGCGTAGCCAGGTCGAACGGCCACACGGTGTAGTACTTGCCGTTGACGATCTGCAGCAGGATCCCCGAGCTCAGGACGTTCTGGCCGTGCTCGTCGAACTTGATGCCCTTCCACGGCATGATCAGCTTGTCGCCGGGGATGTTGGTCTCGGCCAGCGCCTTGCGGATCGCTTCCGCATCGGTCGAGCCGGCGCGGTTGATGGCGTCGGCCAGGGTCATCAGGCCGGTGAAGGTGCGCGACGAGTTGCCGGTGAAATTGATCTTGTAGCGGCTGTAGAACAAGTCGTTGACCTGCTTGATCAGCGGGTTCTTGGCGGCCAGGTCGAGAGACCAGACGTCGCGGGTGATGATGTAGTCGGCATCCTTGCCCAGCGTCTTGACGAACTCGGTATCGATGAAGCCGGCATCGTTGGCCAGGATCATGTCGGGATTGAAGCCCAGTTCCTTATAGGTCTTCATCGACAGGATGGCGTCGCCCAGGTAGGACGACTGCAGCACCACCTGCGGCGCGGCCGCCTTCAGTTGCTGGACTTCGGAAGTCAGCTGGGTACTCTTGGCCGGGTACACCACGGTCTTGACCAGGTCGTAGCCGCGGTCCTTAGACAGCTTGGTTTCCAGCTTGGTGGTTTCATTGCCCCACAGGGTGTTTTCGTTGAAGGCGCCCAGCTTGCTGACCTTGATGCCCTTCTTGGCGTTGAGCTCCTTGAAGAACTCATAGAAGTTGGTCACGAACAGGTCGTCGTGCGCGGTGGTGCGGAAGAACCACTTGAAGCCGCGCTGGGTCAGCGATGCCGACGACGATTCCGGATTCAGGTAAGGCACCTTGTAGCGCTCGGCGATCTGGCTGGTGGTGGCGGTGACGTTGCTGAAATAAGCGCCCACCACGGCCACGACCTTCTCCTGGGTGATCAGGCGTTCGGCTTCGGTAGCGCCGACCTGGGGGTTGCCCTGGGAGTCGGCGAACACCAGCTTGATCTTGGCGCCCTTGAGCGCCGGCAGGCCGCCGCCGGCTGCGAACGGCAGGTTGGGCACGCCCTTGGCGCCGTTGTTGATGATGTCGGCCGCCAGTTCCAGCGCATCCTTCATTTCGGCGCCGGTGGAAGCCGCGGCGCCGCTCAGCGGATAGATGACGCCGATCTTGATTTCCTGCTGCTGCGCATGGGCCGAATAGGCGACCATGCAGAAAGACACGGCCAGACCGGCTTTCCTGACCATTTTTGCGCTGTTGGAGATGAAACCTAGCATGATGAGACGCTCCTTGTTGTATTGATTGACACCCAAAAATCCCCCACCGCATGACGCTTCCCAGCGGGAGCTACCCAAACCCCTGTTGCATGCTGCCTGGCGGCCTTCACCGAAATGAGGGCTGCAAGAAACCGCTCCGGACGGACGAACCCGCCGGACCTCTGCGCAGGGTTCGGACGCGACGGCACGGCATGCCGGCCTGTGCGTTTCGAACACTGCGGGTATTGCGCTGACTTCTATCGACTATCGGATTCAGGATTCTTGAGCAGGCCCTGCTTGTGTTGTTGCGCACCGGACAGCGCCGGCGCCCAGGGCTCGCTCGTCAATGGCGGCGGATGCATCGGTCGCATCCGCACCTTTTCATTTGCTTTTGTTTTCCATTTTTCGTCTCCTTTATTTTTTTGTTGAATCCTATATTTTTCATCGATAATATGTCAATAAATTATTCAAATATTTAAAACTTAATACCAACAAAATCGTCAACGAGTTATTAGCAAAGCACGTGCCAGCTTTTCCAGGGGAACACGTGGCAGGTCGCAAATGCAGTTGCAGTAAGGCTTTCAGGGGGAACAGGCGGAGTTGAGACAGCTTCCCCAAATCAGTACGCATCAATTTGAATGCACGGTTTACGTGCAAAACATCAACGATTCATTAACAAAATGCACTTATAAAAGTCATTTGGGAAAGGCAAGGAATCATGGAACAAGCTCAAACCTCATTGGGAGATCAGCGCTGGCAGTTCTGGATCGACCGCGGCGGCACATTCACCGACATCGTCGCGCGCCAGCCCGACGGCACGCTGCTCACGCACAAGCTGCTGTCGGAAAATCCCGAGCAATACAAGGATGCGGCAGTCGCCGGCATCAAGCGCCTGCTGGGCCTCAAGCCCGAGGAGGCGATCTCGGCACAGGTGGTGGAAGCCGTGAAGATGGGTACCACCGTGGCCACCAACGCGCTGCTGGAACGCAAGGGCGATCCGACCGTGCTGCTGATCACCAAGGGCTTCCGCGATGCCTTGCGCATCGCCTACCAAAACCGTCCGCGCCTGTTCGACCGCAATATCGTGCTGCCAGAGCTGCTGTTCGAGAAGGTGGTGGAAGTCGACGAGCGCCTGGGCGCCCACGGCGAGGTGGTGCAGCCGCTGGACACCGTGGGCGTGCGCCAGCAACTGGCCGCGCTGCACACGCAGGGCTACCGCGCGGTGGCCATCGTGCTGATGCACGGCTACCGCTATACCGCGCACGAGGAAAAGCTGGCGGAGATCGCAGCCGAACTCGGCTACACGCAAATCTCGGTCTCCCATGAAGTGAGCCCGATGATGAAGCTGGTCTCGCGCGGCGACACCACCGTGGTCGACGCCTACCTCTCGCCCATCCTGCGCCGCTACGTCGACCAGGTCGCCAGCGAGATGCACGGCGTACGCCTGCTGTTCATGCAAAGCAACGGCGGCCTGACCGACGCCCACCGCTTCCAGGGCAAGGACTCGATCCTGTCCGGGCCGGCCGGCGGCATTGTCGGCATGGTGCGCACAGCCGAGACCGCGGGTTTCAACAAGATCATCGGCTTCGACATGGGCGGCACTTCCACCGACGTGTCGCACTACGCCGGCGAATTCGAGCGCGAATTCGAAACCCAGGTCGCCGGCGTGCGCATGCGCGCGCCGATGATGAGCATCCATACAGTGGCCGCCGGCGGCGGCTCCATCCTGCACTTCGACGGCACCCGCTACCGCGTCGGCCCCGACAGCGCCGGCGCCAATCCGGGCCCGGCCAGCTATCGCCGCGGCGGACAGCTGGCGGTCACCGACTGCAACGTCATGCTGGGCAAGATCCAGCCGGCCTATTTCCCCAAGGTGTTCGGCCCGGCCGCCGACGAACCGCTGGACCGCGACGCCGTGGTGCAAAAGTTCACCGAACTGGCCGAGCGCATCTACCAGGAAACCGGCAACCGCCGCACGCCTGAGGAAGTGGCCGAAGGCTTCATCGAAATCGCGGTCGGCAACATGGCCAACGCGATCAAGTTCATTTCCGTGCAGCGCGGCCACGACGTCACCGATTACACACTGACCACCTTCGGCGGCGCCGGCGGCCAGCACGCCTGCCTGGTGGCGGACGCGCTGGGCATGACACGCGTGTTCGCCCACCCGTTCGCGGGCGTGCTGTCGGCCTACGGCATGGGCCTGGCCGACCAGACCGCGATGCGCGAACAGGCGATGGAACTGCGCCTGTCGGACGAATCGACCCGCCAGCTCGATGCCGAACTCGACAACCTGTCCGGACAAGCCACGGCCGACCTGCTGTCGCAGGGCGTGGCGCAGGGCCAGATCGACGTGATCAAGCGGGTTCACCTGCGCTACGACGGCACCGATTCGGTGATCGTGGTGGCCTTCGGCGACGTCGCGGGCATGGTGGCCCAGTTCGAAGCCGCCTACAAGAAGCGCTATTCCTTCCTGATGCCGGAAAAGGCGATGATCATCGAAGCCATTTCGGTGGAAGCGATCGGCGTTTCGGCGGACCGCGAAGAAAAACCTGAACAACTGCCGCTGCGCGAGACGCCCCTCGCGCCGGCCGAAACGGTCAGGCTGTTCTCCGGCGGCCAGTGGCATGACACCGCGCTCTACCGGCGCGAAGACATGCGCCCCGGCGACGTGGTGCACGGCCCGGCCATCATCGCCGAAAAGAACGCCACCAACATCGTCGAGCCGGGCTGGCTGGCCGAGGTCACGCCGCTGAACCACTTGGTGATGCGGCGCTACCAGGCCCGCCCGCAGCGCAAGGCGATCGGCACCAGCGCCGACCCTGTGATGCTGGAAGTGTTCAACAACCTGTTCATGAGCATCGCCGAACAGATGGGCCTGCGCCTGCAGAACACCGCCTTCTCGGTCAACATCAAGGAGCGCCTGGACTTCTCCTGCGCGCTGTTCGACGCGCGCGGCAACCTGATCGCCAACGCGCCGCACATCCCGGTGCACCTGGGCTCGATGGGCGAAAGCATCCGCACCATCATCCGCGAGAACGCCGGCAAGATGCAGCCGGGCGACGTCTTCATGCTCAACGATCCCTACCACGGCGGCACGCACCTGCCCGACATCACCGTGATCACCCCGGCCTTCGACAAGGACGGCCGCGAGGTCCTGTTCTATGTCGGTTCGCGCGGCCACCATTCGGACATCGGCGGCATCACGCCGGGTTCGATGCCGGCCAACAGCACGGTGGTGGAAGAGGAAGGCATCCTGATCAACAACTTCCAGCTGGTGCGCGGCGGCCGCTTCCTGGAAAAGGAAACGGTCGAACTGCTCAGTTCCGGCCCCTACCCGGCGCGCAACGTGGCCCAGAACCTGGCCGATCTGCAGGCGCAGATCGCCGCCAACCAGAAGGGCGTCGATGAGCTGCTGAAGATGGTCGACCATTTCGGCATCGATGTGGTGCAGGCCTACATGGGCCATGTCCAGGACAACGCCGAGGAAGCGGTCCGCCGCGTGATCACCCTGCTCAAGGACAGCGCCTATGAATATCCGCTCGACAACGGCGCGGTGATCAAGGTGGCGATCCGCGTCAACCACGCCGAGCGCACCGCGGACATCGACTTCACCGGCACTTCGGCGCAACTGAACAACAATTTCAACGCGCCCAGCGCAATCTGCATGGCGGCGGTGCTCTATGTCTTCCGCACCCTGGTGGACGACGAGATCCCGCTCAATGCCGGCTGCCTCAAGCCGCTCAACGTGATCATCCCCGAAGGCTCGATGCTCAACCCGCGCTATCCGGCGGCGGTCGTGTCGGGCAACGTGGAGACCTCAAGCTGCATCACCAACGCGCTTTACGGCGCGCTCGGCGTGCTGGCCTCGGCGCCCGGGACGATGAACAACTTCACCTTCGGCAACGGCCAGTACCAGTACTACGAGACCATCTCGGGCGGCTCCGGCGCCGGCCGCGGCTTCAATGGCACCGATGTGGTCCAGACGCACATGACCAATTCGCGCCTGACCGACCCCGAAATCCTCGAATGGCGCTATCCGGTGCGGCTGGAAAGCTATGAGATCAACCATGGCTCGGGCGGCGACGGCGAATGGCGCGGCGGCAACGGCGGCATCCGCAAGATTCGCTTCCTGGAGCAGATGACGGCCTCGATCCTGTCGAATAACCGCGTGGTGCCGCCATTCGGCGCGGCCGGCGGCGATCCCGGCAAGTGCGGCCGCAATTACGCCATCCGCAACGACGGCAGCGTGGAACAGTTGGGTTTCGTGGCCAGCACCGAAATGCAGCCCGGCGAAGTGTTCGTCATCGAAACCCCTGGGGGCGGAGGCTATGGCCCCGCGCGTTAAGCGCCCCCTATGTAAAGAGTAGTTCTCCCTGGTAGTTGGTGTGACCTTGCGGCATCCTCTCCGTCCTTGTGGCGGGGGCGATGCCGCTTTTTTACGTCCCTCTTATTTGGCTCGGGCCAGCATGGCTGCGATGAAACCCAGCATCTGCCCCATGAACTCTCTGCTCTCAGGCAGGAAATCGAGGAAATAAAAGTTGTGGGGAAGCCCCTTCCAAATCGAAAGCCGGACCTCCGTCCCGCTTGCCCTTGCCTTTTCCGCCGCCCGCCGGCTGTCGTCAAGGAGCAGCTCGGCATCGGACACATGGAAACTGATCGGAGCCAGCCCCGACCACTCCCCGAACAACGGCGACAGCTCGGGATGCTCCGGCGGCACGGCTCCCGCATATAGCTGCTGCGCCCACGGCCAGATGTTAGGCCCCAGCATCACATCGCGCCTGGCATTGGCGGCGATGGAAGGGCTTTGGGCGGTCATGTCGGTCGGCGCCGACAGCACGACGGCGGCGGCCGGCTGGGGGACTCCGCATTGCCGCGCGCGCATCAGCAAGGCCAACGCATGGGTGGCGCCGGCGGAATGGCCTACGATAACGATGCGCTGCGGGGCGGCTCCCGCCTGGATGAGCCCTTCATATACATTGAAGCAATCATTGAGGCCGTGCGGATATGGATACTCGGGCGCGAGGCGATACGGCACCAGCACGACCGGCAAACCGGAGCGCGCCGCCATCTCCCGGCAAAACCTCCGGTCCGTACGGGGCGCGCGCAGCACGAAACCGCCGCCATGCAGGTAGATGACGACGCCCCCTGAGGCCTCCCCGGCGCCGATCCACTCCACCGGCACGCCCCCGATCTCTTTGCGCTGGAACGGAACGCTTCTTCGCCCCAGCGATGCGGCCCGGTCGGCCAGCAGGAACCGGGCGCGTACGCGGGAGACTGAAGGCATGGCGCGCCAAAGCCGTTTGAACCAGAGCCTGAAGGCCAGGTTGACCAATAATTTTCTCATCGTGAGTGATTATTCCTGTTTCCCTGGCTAGGAGGGCATATTTATTACTTGCCGGGACTCGCCTCATCCGCCGCCCTTTGTACGCAATACCACAAACCTCGGCCGCGCCGGCCCGCTTGTCCACGCCGGGCGGCTGCGCTGGTTATAATGCGCGTCATGGAAAATCAGACCGAATTCGTTGACTGGCTGCGCTCAGTCGCACCTTACGTCCATGCCTTCCGGGGCAAGACCTTCGTGGTCGCCTTCCCGGGCGAGCTGGTGACGGCCGGCGCCCTGCAGGTGCTGGCCCAGGACCTGTCCCTGCTGCACGCGCTGGGCATCCGCGTGGTGGTGGTGCACGGTTCTCGACCGCAGGTGGCCGAACAGTTGGCGCTGCGCAACGTGGAGGCGCATTTCCACCCCAACGGCTTGCGCGTGACCGACAGCGCCGCCCTGGAATGCGCCAAGGAAGCCGCCGGCGAGCTGCGCCTGGATATCGAGGCCGCCTTCAGCCAGGGCTTGCCCAATACGCCGATGGCGCATGCGGCGATCCGCGTCATTTCCGGCAACTTCGTCACCGCGCGCCCGATGGGCGTGATCGACGGCGTCGACCTGCAGCTGACCGGCGTGGTGCGCAAGATCGCCGCCGACGTGATCCAGCCCATCATGAACGCGGGCGGCATCGTGCTGCTCTCGCCGCTGGGCTTCTCTCCTACCGGCGAAGCCTTCAACCTGACGATGGAAGACGTGGCGGTATCGGCCGCCATCGCGCTGCGCGCCGAAAAACTGATCTTCCTGTCCGAGACGCCGCTGATGAAGGATGCCGGCGACGCCGAGATCCGCGAGCTGTCGTCGCACCAGGCCGAGGCCGTTCTGTCGGCGGGCTTCCTGCCGGCCGATGCCGCCTTCTACCTCTCCAGCGTGGTCAAGGCCTGCAACGCCGGCGTATCGCGCGCGCACATCGTGCCCTTCGCCACCGACGGCTCGGTGCTGCTGGAACTGTTCACGCACGACGGTATCGGCACCATGGTTACCTACGAGAACCTGGAAAGCCTGCGCCAGGCCACTATCGAGGACGTGGGCGGCATCCTGAAGCTGATCGAGCCGCTGGAAGCCGACGGCACCCTGGTCAAGCGCGGCCGCGAGCTGATCGAGCGCGAGATCCATTACTTCTCGGTGATCGAGCACGACAACGTGATCTTCGGCTGCGCCGCGCTCTACCCGTTCCCCAAGGAACGCATGGGCGAAATGGCCTGCCTCACCGTCAACCCCGAGGTGCAGGGCCAGGGCGACGGCGACCGCATCCTGAAGCACATCGAGACGCGCGCGCGCGAAGCCGGGCTGACCAGGCTGTTCGTGCTCACCACCCGCACCTCGCACTGGTTCCTCAAGCGCGGCTTCATGCTCTCCGGCGTGAGCGACCTGCCGCAGGATCGCCAGCAGATCTACAACTGGCAGCGCAAGTCGCAGGTGCTGATCAAGAACCTGTATTGAATTTTTGCCGAACAGCGGACAGGCCCGACGCATGGAACGCAGGGCCGCCGCCGGCGGCGCAACAACCCAACCGAACAAGGAATCGACATGGCACGCATGGTCCACTGCATCAAACTGAACAAGGAAGCCGAAGGTCTGGACTTCCCGCCGTACCCGGGCGAACTGGGCAAACGCATCTATGAGAACGTCTCCAAGGAAGCCTGGGCCGCCTGGCTCAAGCACCAGACCATGCTGGTCAACGAAAACCGCCTGATGCTGGCCGACGCGCGCGCGCGCAAGTACCTGGCGGCGCAGATGGAAAAGCATTTCTTCGGCGACGGCGCCGATGCCGCCCAGGGCTACGTGCCGCCGAGCGAATAAAGTTCTACCCGCTCTTCGAAAAAGCGCCGCTGCGAGGCAATTCGTAGCGGCGCTTTTTTATTGACTGGCAAGCTCATGGAGCGGTTCTAATACAATGCCTGCTTTACCGCCCTTCCACCGCCACCATCGCAGGAGAAGAATTTGCCTTTCCCCGCATCGCGAATGTTCATCGCCGCCCTCAGCCTGTGCGCCACGCTGGCCGCGCTGCCGGAGCTTGCCCTTCCGTCCGCCCATGCCGCGGCAACCGCTCATGCCGCCCCGGCCGCGCTGCCGCCCGGCGTCACGCAAGGCCCGTCCGCCGAAGGCATCACCGAATACCGCTTCGCCAACGGCTTCAAGCTGCTGATGTTTCCGGACGATTCCAAGCCTACCGTCACCGTCAACATCACCTACCTGGTCGGCTCGCGCCATGAAAACTATGGCGAGACCGGCATGGCGCACCTGCTGGAACACCTGATGTTCAAGGGCTCGCCGAATTACCCGGCGATCCCGCAGGAGTTCAGCAAGCGCGGCATGAACTTCAACGGCACCACCTGGCTGGACCGCACCAATTACTACGAGACCTTCCAGGCCGGCGACGACAACCTGCGCTGGGCCATCGCGATGGAAGCCGACCGCATGCTGCATTCGAACATCGCCAGGAAGGATCTCGACACCGAGATGACCGTGGTGCGCAACGAGTTTGAAAAAGGCGAAAACTCGCCCACCAGCGTGATGCTCAAGCGCATGCAAAGCGTGGCCTACGACTGGCACAGCTACGGCCGCTCGACAATCGGCAACCGCAGCGACATCGAGAACGTCGGGATCGAGAACCTGCAGGCGTTCTACCGCACCTATTACCAGCCCGACAACGCCGTGCTGCTGGTGGCGGGCAAGTTCGAACCGGCCAAGGTGCTGCAATGGGTGAACCAGAGCTTCGGCCGCATGCCCAAACCCAAACGCACGCTGCCGCAATTCTGGACGGTGGAGCCGACCCAGGACGGCGAACGCCAGTTCACCATCCGCCGCAAGGGCGACATCCAGCTGGTGGCGGTGGCCTACAAGATGCCGTCCAGCCTGCACCCGGATGCCAACGCCCTGGCCTTTGCCGGCGCCATCCTGGCGGACACGCCCAACGGCCGCCTGCACAAGTCGCTGGTGCAAACAGGCCGCGCCAGCGCCGTCTACTATATGCAGCTGAACGGTGTGGCGCCGGGATTGCAGATCATCGCGGCGACGGTCAGGGCCGGCGCGGATATCGAACCGGTGAAGCAGGAGCTGATCGCCGCCATCGAATCCTTCGCCGCCACGCCGCCGACCGCCGAAGAGATGGAACGCCTGCGCCGCGAAAGCGCCAATGCCTTCGAAAAGCTACTGAACAACCCGCAGCAACTGGCGGTATCCATGTCCGGCGCCATCGCGCTGGGCGACTGGCGATTGCTGTTCGCCGACCGCGATAACGAACAGCGGGTCAGCCCGGCCGATGTCGCCGCCGCCGCGGCCAAGTACTTCCGCCGCGACAACCGCACCGTCGGCCTGTACCTGCCGGAAGACCAGCCGCAACGCACCGACGTGCCGCCCGCGCCGGCGGTAGCCTCGCTGCTGGAGCAATACCGGCCGCGCCCGCCGGTAGCCGCCGGCGAAGCCTTCGAACCTGCGCCCGGCAACATCGAACAGCGCACCACTCTGGTGGCGCCCGGCAGCGCTCCGCATACCGCGCTGAAACTGGCCCTGCTGCCGAAGAAGTCGCGCGGCGCCACGGTCTCGGTACGGCTGAACCTGAAGTTCGGCGATGAGAAAACGCTGTTCGGCAAGAAGTCCGTCGCCGGATTGACGGCCGCCATGCTCATGCGCGGCAACCGGCAGTTTAACCGCCAGCAGCTGGCCGACGAATTCACGCGCCTGAAGATCAGCGGCAACGTGTACAACTTCCAGACCACGCGCGACAACCTGGCGCCGGCCATCAGGCTGGTGGCCGAGGTGCTGCGCCATCCGCGCTTCGATGCCGCCGAGTTCCAGCAGTTGAAGAACGAAACCCTGGCCACGCTGGAAGCCTCGCGCAACGAACCGGAAGCGCGCGCAGCCGAAGCGGTGGCGCAGCACTTCAACCACTACCCGCCGGGCGACTGGCGCGCCCCGCAAACACTGGATGAACGCATCGCGGCAACCCAGGCGGTGACGCTGGAACAGGTGCAGGCCTTCCACCGCGACTTCTACGGCGCCTCCCACGGCGAGCTGGCGGTCGTGGGCGACTTCGATCCGGCCGCGGCGCGCAGCGCCATCGACGCCGGCTTCGGCGGCTGGGACAGCGCCGCGCCCTATGCGCGTGTGCTGTCGACCTGGGCCGACATCCCCGCCACGCGCCAGGAAATCAATACGCCGGACAAGGAAAACGGCGTCTACTACGCCCGCCAGAACGTGCGGCTGCTCGACAGCGATGCCGACTACCCGGCGCTGCTGGTCGCCAACTACCTGCTAGGCGGCGCCAGCCTGAAGTCGCGCCTGGCCGACCGCGTGCGGCAGCAGGAGGGCCTGTCCTACGGCATCGGCTCCGGCCTGCACGTGGGCGCCCTCAGCGATGCCGGCAATCTCTCGATACATGCCATCGCCGCGCCGCAGAACCTGGACAAGGTGGATACCGCCGTGCGCGAGGAAATCGCGCGGATAACCAGGCAAGGCTTCACCCAGGATGAACTGCTGCGCGCCAAGTCCGGCATCCTGCAGCAGCGCAACCAACAACGCGCGCAGGATGGCGGCATCGCCGGCGGCTGGACCGCGCTGCTGGACCTGGACCGCACTTATCTCTGGCAGCAGCAGCTGGACCTGAAGATCGCCGACCTGACGCTGGAACAGCTCAACGCGGCGGCGCGCAAATACTTCGATCCGGCGAAGATGAGCGTGGTGCTGGCGCGCGACGAAGCCAAGGCGGCGCAAAAGTAAACGATCAACGAAGCGAATCAAAAAAAGGCCGTGTCCATGGACACGGCCTTTTCTATTTTCTATAGCGGTACCCGCAGCGGAAAAATCAGAACGCCAGCTTCTTCACGCCTTCCGCCGTTCCCAGCAAGCAGACATTGGCGCCCTGGCGCGCGAACAGGCCGTTGGTGACCACGCCGACGATGTTGTTGATCTTGTCTTCGATCTCGGCCGGCTCCGTGATGGACAGCCCGACCACATCGATGATGTAGCAGCCGTTATCGGTCACCACCGGCTTGCCATCCTTGACGCGCAGGCGCGGCTCGCCGCCCAGCGCGGCCAGCTTGCGAGCCACGACCGCCTGCGACATCGGAATCACTTCCACCGGCAGCGGGAACTTGCCCAGCACGTCCACCAGCTTGGAGCCGTCGGCGATGCACACGAACTTCTGCGCCACCGAGGCGACGATCTTCTCACGCGTCAAGGCCGCGCCGCCGCCCTTGATCATGGCGCCGGCGGCGTTGATCTCGTCGGCGCCGTCGATATAGACCGGCATGGTCTCGACGTCGTTCAGGTCGAACACCTTGATGCCGTGCGAGCGCAGGCGCTCGGCAGTGGCTTCCGACGAGGCCACGGCGCCCTTGATGCGGTCCTTGATCTTGCCCAGCTCATCGATGAAGAAATTGGCGGTGGAGCCGGTGCCCACGCCGATGATCTCGCCATCGACCACGTATTCGATCGCGGCCTTGGCGACCGCCTGTTTCAGTTCGTCTTGCGTCATGATTTTTCAGTCAGGTTCAGGTAATAAAATTCTTTGCGTCAAGCCTTAGTGCACGTCCTCGGGCTGCTCGTCCAGCGTCTCGAAGAGGGCGATCTGCAAGCGCGAATGCAGCTTGACCAGCTTGCTCCACAGCAGCCACAACAGGCCCGCCGCGCCGGCCAGCACGAAGGCCAGCAGGTTCAGCGGCGGCAGGATGCTGGCCGAGAGCACGAAGATCAGCAGCATGATGCCGACGATCGACATGATCGGCAGGATCTCGGAAATAATGCGCCGCACACCCGAAGTATACGCTCCCGCGAGCTCCGGCTTGACGCCGACCTCGGCCAGCAGCATGGACAGGGCCTGCAGCTTGCGGTAAGTGGCGATCAGGAACGGCAGCGAAACCACCAGGGCGCAGCCCCAGATGATGGCCTTTTGCACGTCGGCGTCCGCCACCCAGTCCGACAAATACTTGCTCAGCCCGTCGACGAAGAAGGCTCCGGCCAGGAACACCGCGATCACCAGCGCCAGGTTGACCAGCACCTGCATCAGGATGCGGCGGATGATCTTGGTGAGTTCGGCACGGTCGCCCTGCGGCTGCAGGCTTTCCAGCCAGCGCGAATACATGCCCAGCAGATTGGATACCTTCGACGGTACCAGCGTAACCGCCTTGGCCGACAGGGGATCGGCAGCCTTGATCAGGTAAGGCGTCAGCAATGCGGTGATGGCCGAGACCGCCACCACGATCGGGTACAGGAATTCGCTGGTGACCTTCAGGCTCACGCCCAGAGCGGCGATGATGAAGGAGAACTCGCCAATCTGCGCCAGCCCCATGCCCACGCGCATCGGCGTGCGTCCGCTCTGGCCGGCGACGAAGGTGCCCAGGCCGCAACTGAACAGCTTGCCGAACACCACGGCCAGCGTAATGATGGTGATCGGCTGCCAGTACTTGACCAGCACGCCGGGGTCGAACATCAGGCCGATGGCGACAAAGAAGATGGCGGAGAACATGTCGCGGATCGGCTCGACCAGGCGCTCGATGCGGTGCAGCTGGCGCGACTCGGCCATCACCGCGCCGACCAGGAAGGCGCCCAGCGCCACGCTGTATTGCAGCTTCATCACCAGCAGGCAGAAGCCGAACAGGATGCCCAGCACCGCCACCAGCAGCATCTCATTGCTCTTGAAGCGCGAGATGAAGCTGAGCAGGCGCGGCACCGCCAGGATGCCGACCACCAGCGAGACGGTCATGAACAGCACCAGCTTGCCCACGGTGGTGAAGACCTCGCCCGAATCGACCGAGCCGCCGGTGGCGATGCCCGACAGCAAAGCGATCATGCCGATGGCTAGGACGTCTTCCACGATCAGGATGCCGAAGATGATCTGGGCGAACTTCTCGTTCTTCATGCCCAGCTCGTTCAAGGCCTTGACGATGATGGTGGTGGACGACACCGCCAGCATCGCGCCCAGGAAGATGGCGTCCATGCGCTTCCAGCCGAAGTACAGGCCGATCTCGTAGCCGACCCAGATCATCAGCAAAATCTCGGCGGCGGCAGCGATGAAGGCGGTGGCGCCGACCTTGGCCAGTTTTTTCAGGCTGAACTCCAGCCCCAGCGAGAACAGCAGGAAGATCACCCCGAGCTCGGAGAGGATATGCACGGTCTTGTCATCCTGGATCAGGTCGTAGGGCGGCGTATGCGGGCCGATGATCACGCCGGCCACGATATAGCCCAGCACCACGGGCTGCTTCAGCTTGTTGAAGAGCACTGTGACGATGCCGGCGATCAGCATGATGACCGCCATGTCCTGGATGAATAACTCGACTTCGTGCATCGTACGGGGTTTCCTTTCGGTTCAAATGAAGGCTTGCCAGGTTGGTGATCCGGTATGCGCCATTTTGCAGCCGCACTGCACCATCGGCGCGCCATGCGCTGTTCCATATCGCCGCCGGCTGCACGGACAAAGCCTCCCTGCGCATCCGGAGGCAGGCTCCCGACACGGCAAGGGATACGGCTGTTGCGCCGCACAAGGTGGATGATGCTGGATGGTTCGACTGATGCCGACGCGACCGGCGGCTGGTTGTTACCGCTCTGCGTCCGCTTTTGGCGCGTATGGCCTGAATGGCAATGCCGGCCAAATACCGGCCGGCAGCGTCATCGGACGGCCCGAAAATAACACAGGAGGCTTGCCGGCCGCAACGACGCATTCCACTTGGGAAAGCGGTCCAGCGGCTTTGCTCCTCTACCGCCCCCGGCCATGGAGCTTAAATGATGGTCATACCCTTGCATCGAAGCCCACTCGCGCAGGCATGAAAACTGCTATACGAAACTGGCCCCTGCCGGGCAGGACTAGCGGCTGCGGCGATGGCTCAACCCGGCACGCGCACCAGCACTTCCGCGGCCTTTTCATCGAAGGCGATGCGGGTGGTGAACTTGGCGCGCTTCATCGGGAAGCGCGACTGGAAATGGCGCACGTTGCCGGAGCCGGAAATGACTCGGCGCACGAACTGGTAATAGGCGTCCATGTCGATGACGTGAACCACCAGGAAGTAGTCGTATTCGCCGGAGACGAAGTAGCACTGCATGACCTCGGCCTCCTTGGCCATGCGTTGCTCGAAGTCCTGCATGTGCTGGTCGGACTGGTTGTTGAGCGAAATTTCCAGGAAGGCCAGCATGCCGTAGCCCAGGGAGAAAGGATCGACCATCGCCACCTCGGCGCTGATGATCCCCGCCTCCCGCAATTCCCGGATCCGGCGCAGGCAGGTCGGCTGGGAAATATGCAGTTTCTCGGCCAACACGCGAGTCGAGATCTGATTGTCTTTCTGCAGCATGTTGAGCAGCTTGCGATCAACCTTGTCGAGCGTGTGATGTTTTGCGGGCATGGGGCAAATAGATAGGGAAATTTTTAAGTGAGTCTCTAAAAAAAACTTGGCGAAGCCGATTCTTATGTTGTACCGTCTGCATTATTCAGAAAGTCGGGGACGAAAGCAAAAAGCGGGACGCCCAGCCTCCGCAAAAAGGATCTGAATAAGACTTGGTAGTGAGACAAAACATCAAAAGTGGTCAATTCAATCTACAGAGGAAACCTATGAAACTCAAGAGCGCCATTATTCCATTAACCGCCGCTATCGGACTGGCTTTCGCTGGTGCTGCCTACTCCCAGGAAGTCGTCAAGATCGCGCACGTCGGACCGCTCTCCGGCCCCAACGCCCACATGGGCAAGGACAACGAAAACGGCGCCCGCATGGCCGTCGACGAATTGAACGCCAAGGGTTTCACCATCGGCGGCAAGAAGGTCAAGTTCGAACTGGTCGGCGAAGATGACGCCTCCGATCCGAAGCAGGCTACCGCCGTCGCCACCAAGCTGGTCGACCAGAAGGTCGCCGCAGTGATCGGCCACCTGAACTCGGGCACCACCATCCCCGCCTCGAAGATCTACAGCGACGCCGGCATCCCGCAGGTCTCGCCTTCGGCAACCAACCCCAAGTACACCCAGCAAGGCTTCAAGACCGCCTTCCGCGTGGTGGCCAACGATGCGCAACTGGGCGCTGCCCTGGGCAAGTATGCCGTGCAGAAGCTGGGCACCAAGCAGATCGCCGTGATCGACGACCGCACCGCCTATGGCCAGGGCGTGGCTGAAGAATTCGCCAAGGGCGCGCAAGCCGCCGGCGGCACCATCGTCGGCAAGCAGTTCACCAACGACAAGGCGACCGACTTCAACGCCATCCTGACCTCGATCAAGTCCAAGAAGCCTGAAGTCGTGTTCTTCGGCGGCATGGACGCGGTCGGCGGCCCGATGCTGCGCCAGATGAAGCAACTGGGCATCAGCGCCAAGTTCATGGGCGGCGACGGCATCTGTACCGGTTCCCTGCCGGGCCTGGCCGGTGACGGCCTGGGCGACGACCAGGTGGTCTGCGCTGAAGCCGGTGGCGTCGACGACGCCGGCAAGAAGGGCATGGACGACTTCCGCGCCGCCTACAAGAAGAAGTTCGGCATCGACGTGGTCTACAACGCAGCCTACGCCTACGACGCCACCATGACCGTGGCTGACGCCATGGCCAAGGCCGGCTCGGCCGATCCGAAGAAGTACCTGCCGGAACTGGCCAAGGCCAACCACAAGGGCGTGACCGGCGTGATCGCCTTCGACGCCAAGGGCGACATCAAGGACGGCTCGCTGACCTTGTACACCTACAAGAACGGCCAACGCACCCTGCTGGCTGTGACCAAGTAATCATCCTGCATGGCCCGGGCCTTTCGGGGCAACCGGGCCAGGCAGTCTGATTGCAAGGCGCAAGGCAACAATGAAAATACCCCCGGCATGCCGGGGGTATTTTTTTGGACGCCGCGCATCAGCGCACCAGCACCTTCTCCAGTTCCGCCTTGTTCATGCCCGAACGCCCCTTGATGCCGGCACGGGCAGCCTCGGCATAAAGCTGCCGGTAAGTGCGCCCGCCGCTCCCCTTGTGCGAGCGCAAGCCGCCACGGCGCGATGGCGACATATCCTGCATCGACAGCTTGCTAGCCTCCTTCGATTCGCCATGCTGCGCACGTTCCTTGTTGACGGTGCGCGCCGCAATCTCTTCCGCGCGCTCTTCGCCGCTTCCGCGTTTCAATGCGCTGGACTTGATGTGCTGGTACTGGCGTTCACGCTTGTTGCTCCATGCTGCCTGCGGCATGATGGCCTCCGAATCTGAATGATCGATACATCATCATAAGAAGCCGGTGATGCCCCTGTTATCCGCCTAGCGCTGATCCTGGCGTAAGAAATGTGGGCAAGCGCTGCCGGTGCGGGACTACAAGGCGAGATGTTGGTGCGTCTGCTAGCACCTTCCACTGCATTGGCTACCGGGACAACATGCAAGATCGGGCGCAACTTACCCGTTTTTAGATGAAAATGAGCGCAATTCATGGCGCAGCACACGAGAATTTGCCCTGAATGAAGATCAGGTATTGGAGAAAGCGGAGTTTTTGATAGAATACCGCCCTTGCGCTGATGTAGCTCAGTTGGTAGAGCAACTGATTCGTAATCAGTAGGTCGACGGTTCGATTCCGCCCATCAGCACCAGTACTAAAAAAGCGGCTTGCAGCGATGCAGGCCGCTTTTTATTTGCTCTGCAATTTTTCACTTACTCGCGTCCGGCCTATACCATAGGGAATGTCGACGAATGTTTTTTCTAAATGACGCCCCGGCACCGACCGAGAAAACAAAGCAGGCTCGTCGGACAACCTTACGAAGCGGTTAAGCCATTGGTCGGTTTGCGCCATAGCGTCAAACATCGGTCCTGTATATGGCGAAGGGATGGCGACACTGCATTGGGTCTGCGCTGCCTGAATTTCGGCACAACACAGGAACGCAACCAAAGGCAGTACTCGTGGCATAAGTGATTTCCATTGAGAAACACCGGCGTTTATTTTTACTCTTTTGCTGCGCAGGAAAATCGCAAAAATTGCATTCCAAATTAGCAAGGAAAAAGGCTCAAGTCCATCACTCATTTGGATGAGGCGTTTAGGTTGCAACAGCGCTAGGCTCCCCCTATTCAGTCATCTTGACGGAAATTTACGTTTCAACAACACTGCTTGGGCAGTCGCGTGAAACAACAAATACAAACTCATTGGGGGATGCGATGCTTAAAACAAATCGAATCATGGTGGGACTGTCTTTATCTCTCCTGGCCGGTTGCACTCATATTTACCAGCCCTACTCTGCTCATTCGCTAAGTTCTCTTGAGCTAACCAAGACATATACCGATCTCAAAGACAAGCTCAAGCCCCTCATTACCGAAGACAAGTGCTATGCCCCGATCAGTGAAGCAGACAAAGCTTTGCTTACGACCTCCTGCACACAACAACGCAATCTAGCCATTTCCGCTTTAGTAATGACTTCAGCAGAGGAATGCTTGCGCTATCGCAGAGGACTCTATGGGAACGAGGCAGCATGGAATATCACGCTTGGCACTGCAACCAGTTTGTTTGCTGGTGGTGCCGCAGTAGCTGCCAGCGCTCAGGGAAAGTCAATACTGGGTGGATTGGCACTGTTTACCAATTCGGAGCGCTCTCTCGTTAACGAAACCATCTATAAACAAATGCTGGTTACTGCGGTCGATAAAAAAATCGTGGAAATGCGCGATACCAAGATGCTGGCAATTCACTCCTCTATGAAGAATGACGTGAATACATACCCCGTCTATCAAGCACTCAATGACGTAATCGACTTACACAATACATGCTCCTTTATCGATGGTTTGCAAAAAGCACTTGATGAAGGAACACAAGGAGCGTCCGCACAACGAATTATCCGTTTAAGACAAACGCTGCAAACCTTGCGCCTAGAAAATGCCACGGTTCAAAGTGACAAAGAGAGCGAATATGCGACGGCACTTAAAGCACGCATTAAGACTGTGAGCGATGAGCTTGCTGCGGAAGAGAAGAAATAATTTAGTAATGCGTACCGTCATCAGCCAATCACTAGCAATGCCGCCACCATCGCATTCGTTTTTTGTTGAACCTCCTATGTGCATGTTTCCTTACATCAAACAACTAAAAAGAGGTATGCAAATGCACGAACTTCCAATTTTTAAGAAGCGCTGTCGTGCATTCATGCAGAGATTCGTATCGATAGCGGTTTTGGTTGTGTTGAGCGCATGCGCGACCTCACCGATGGATTCTATTGTCAATAATGATGCCGACGGCATGCGTAGCCAATTGGATGGCCTCGCGTCCAATCAAGTGACGTTTTACATGACTCAGGCGATGATTTATCAGCGCTGGAATATGGTTGATCTCATGCGGCAACGGGGTGGCGACTTTAAAAAGGCCGCTGATGCGCTCTTCACAGATTTAAATCCGAACTATGACGAAGCGACTGTGATCGCCATCGTCGATGCCCTCCTGTCACGCGGATTGGATCCAAACCAAAAGTTTGCCAATGGAACCAGGCCCCTCAATGCCTTATGCGCATACCCAGGTGCGGCACAGAAATTGATGGCCCGCGGAGCCGTTGTAGACGTCAAATCGACGAAATCCGTCGTTCTCAGTTGCCTTCAAACCATGGAACTTGCCGTGAATTCTCGCGAAGTTGCTCCCAATCCAAAGGTCTGGGATAAAGCTCTCGACAATGCAGCAAAAACGGCGATCTTGTTTATCCAGAACGGCGCCGATACAAATAGTCGGTATGGTGCAAGAAATGGCCTCTCTACGCCATTGCTGCTGAAAGCCGTGGTGTATGCCCCTCAAACCGTAGTCGATGCGCTGATCGCTCATGGCGCTAATGTATTGGATATGCAAGATGGCGGGTATGCGCCACTGTATGCTGCGGTCGAGAAGCAGGATGCCAAGCAGGTTTCTTATTTGTTGGGCAAGGGGAAGCTGGCGGTGCAAAGCCAGAAACCCAAGAATTGGAAGATTGATTATCTCGCCTGGATCAATCACCAGGAAAAACATGGCTGGACCCCTTTACACGTGGCGGCGTCCATGGGCAACAGGGAAATCATGCAATTGTTCCTCGATGAAGGGGCAGACCTGTCGCTCAAGACGGAGCATGGATACACTGCCCAAGACCTGTTCAAGATCAAACTTGCGCAAGACGAGTCTGCACGCCAACAACGAATCGCCAATGAACAAGCCGCCAAACGCCAGCAACAGGAAAATGCCGAAAGAGCCGCCGAGAACAAGCAAGCCTTGTGGACGTTCATCGGCCTGACCGCCGCCAACTATCAGGCAAACAAAGCGGCACAAGCAGCGCAATCGGCTCAGGCAGCTAATTTCTATGCCAATTCTCAACGGGCGGCCGATCAGCAAAAAGCGGATGTCGACAGACGAAATGCGCAAATGGCACAGCAATTGACTCCGAAGACTCAGCCGGCACGCGCAGGAAGTGGTCAATCGTATTCAGCTCAAACAACAGCAAATTCGGCGGGATCATCAAATCAATCTATTACGTCTGTAAAACTTGCTCAGAACACAGCACCTAAATCAACATCATCAACAGATAGCAAAGTCTCAAGCAATTCATCAGCTACCAAAATCACAGATCTACAATCGTCGATGCAGGAGGCGGGCAACCTGCCCACCTCCTCTCGCGCCTACCAATGCATGACGCGCGTGCATTTTGACCAAGGGCTGAAGGAATGGAGTGCAACGTCGCGCCTGTCGGATCCCGTCTTTCTCACGGTGGAACAGGCTTGCGCGAAGGCCCGGAAGAAGGCGTCAGACTTCGCGGCCGCCATCGATCGTGGCGAAGTCCGAGGCTACCCGCGCGGCAAGGTCAAGAGCATCGATGCCTGCGCCTTGATCCCGAAGGACGACAGTCGGGTGGGGCTGTATGTGCATATTGAGGAGCCGTCTTCCTCACCCTGCGATGCGCCCACCTCCAGCGTAGCGAAGTAACCGGAGTGGAATGATGCCTTTATTCATGAAGAATAGCTGTGGGTGGCGCATACATACACGAGTCATTTCAAGACCTGGTTTTTAATGCAAGCCGAACGTTGGTCAACCAACGCGATAAAAACTATCTTAGGAAAAACATGTATTGGATTGTTGCTTGCCCCTGTCCACCGCTTGGCGTCGTACAGTCAGATATAATCGCACCGAGTAACTACCCGATGTTGTAGAGCGTATTGTTGTCCTCAACTGGGCACGATCCAGGCTGGAAGAACTAGGCTGCGCTGATAATTGGGGGCATTTTTGGGGGCACTTCTTTACCGCCAATTACGCAACCCCATATACAACATAGCTTTAAGGATTAAATTCGGTTCTGCCCATCGCACCAGCACAAGAGCGGCTTGCAGCGATGCAGGCCGCTTTTTTGATCTCGGCCGATAGCTCACGCAGCACCTCGTGCCTCGCGCCTCACAGCCTGTGGCGGTATACCGAAGCCGCGCATGAAAGCTTCTCGCATATGGCGCCGGTCACGAAAACCGGTTTCCTTCGCCACCACCTCCAGCGGGTGCCTGCTACTCTCGATCATCAGCCGGGCCGCTTCGAGCCGCAAGCCCTCCACTGCCTTGGCCGGCGACTGGCCGGTCTCAGCCGTGAATACACGACTGAACTGGCGTGGGCTCAGGTTAACGGCCTCTGCTAGATCCTCCACACTCAATGGCTGCGCGAGATTGCGCCGCGCATGCTCCAGTGCTTGCTGAATACGATCTGACTTGGGAGCGAGCTTGAGCATCTCGGAATGCTGCGACTGCCCGCCCGAACGGCGCTGGTGCATAACCAGGTGGTGCGCCACGGAGCGTGCGATATCGGCGCCCAAGTCTTTCTCCACCAAGGCCAATGCCAGATCCAACTCTGCTGTCATGCCAGCAGAGGTCCATATCGGTCCGTCAGCAATATAGATACGATCGGCCTCGACCTGCACACTGGGATGGCGCTGCTGCAAATCTTCAGCACAATACCAGTGCGTGGTGGCGCGACGCCCGTCGAGCAATCCAGTATCCGCCAGAATGAAAGCGCCAGTACACAAACCAGCAATACGCCGTGCGCGCACTGCGATCTTCCTCAACAGCTTGAGTAGCTCCGGCTCGACTGGCAAAGGAACAATAGTCCCCACGACCAGCCAAGTATCTGCATTACTGCGCACAGTAAGTGGCTTTGTCTGTAGCGCAAGACCTGTCGATGCTCGAGCCGAACCATCCAGCGCGTAGATATCCACCGCGTAGAAGGGCTTGCCTGCCAACAAGTTGGCAAATTCAAACACGGCCTGGGTCGCAAGCGCCATGACTTGGAAACCGTCAGGCAATACATAGCCGATGCGATGCATGAATGCCTCCTTTGCAATGTCCTAATTCACGATTATATACGTCATTTACGCCATTGATCGATAAGCGCACCATGACTACGCACCATCAACCCATCCATCATTCAAGGAGTTTCACCATGACACACACATCCCATCCCGGCACCGCCCTCATCACCGGCGCTTCCAGCGGCATCGGCGCGCTGTATGCAGATCGTCTCGCGCAACGCGGCTATGACCTGATCCTGGTCGCCCGCAACCGCGAACGGCTCAATGCGCTGGCCAGCAGCATCAGCACCCGCACTGGCCGCGCGGTAGAAGTATTGCAGGCGGACTTGAACAACCGCGTCGAACTGGCACAGGTGGAAGACAAGCTGCGCCAGGACGCCAGCATCACCTTGCTGGTCAACAATGCCGGCATAGGCACACATACGCCGCTGCTGCAAAGCGACGTGGAGAAGATGACCCGCATGGTCGAACTGAACGTCACCGCGCCGATGCGCCTGGCCTATGCCGCGGCACCCGGTTTCGTGGCTCGCGGCCGTGGCGCCATCATCAACATCGCTTCCATCGTGGCCATTGCCCCCGAGATCCTGAATGGCGTGTACGGTGGCAGCAAGGCTTTCGTGCTGGCGTTCAGCCAATCGCTGCAGCATGAGCTCAATGGCCAGGGTGTACGGGTGCAAGCCGTTCTGCCCGGCGCCACCGCCACCGACTTCTGGGCCCTGGGCGGCCTGCCGGTCGAACACTTGGATACCAGCATCGTCATGCGCGCCGAGGATTTGGTCGATGCCGCGCTGCTGGGTTTTGAGCGCGGCGAGCAGGTCACCATCCCTTCGCTGCATGCGGAAGAGAAATGGGACGCCTATGAAGCCGCGCGCCGCGCCATGGCGAACCACCTGTCCAGTAACACCGTCGCACAACGCTATACCGTCGTGAACTGACTGACCAGCCGCCCTCCGGAGGAAACACCATGAAAGCCGTCATCGCCGCCTATGCGCGCTCGCCGTTTCACTTTGCCAACAAGGGCCGTCTGGCCGAAGTGCGGCCCGACACGCTAGCCGCCCAGGTCGCACAAGGCCTGCTACGGCGCACCGACCTGGATCCAGCGCTGCTGGAAGATGTCATCCTCGGCTGCGCCTACCCCGAAGCCGCGCAAGGCAACAACCTGGCGCGCATTGTCGGATTGCTGGCCGGCCTGCCCCTGGCCGTAGGCGGCATGACGGTAAACCGCTTCTGCGGCTCGTCGATGCAAGCCGTGCACATCGCCGCGGCGCAGATCGAGGCCGGCATGGGCGACGCCTTCCTGTGTGTGGGCGTGGAGTCGATGACGATGGTGCCGCAGGGCGGTTTCAATTTCTCGCCCAGCCCCGAGCTGCAGGCCCACACCGATGCATATATCTCCATGGGAGAGACCGCGGAAAATGTGGCGCAACGCTGGGAGGTGAGCCGCGCCGACCAGGAACTGCTCGCGCTGCAATCCCATCGAAAAGCCGCCGCCGCCCGCGAGCAGGGCCGGCTTACCGATGAGATCGTCCCCATCCGCTTGCAGAATGGCGAACTGATTGAAGCCGACGGCTGCATCCGCCCCGGCACCACGCTGGAGGCGCTGGCCGGGCTCAGGCCCGCCTTCCGACCAGATGGCGTGGTCACGGCGGGCACCTCGTCGCCGCTGACCGACGGCGCTGCGGCAGTGCTGGTGACCAGCGACGATTTTTCTGCACGCCACGGCCTGCAGGCGCTAGCGCGCATCCGCAGTTTTGCGACCGTAGGCGTGGACCCGGCGATCATGGGCATCGGCCCAATCCCCGCCACGCGCAAGGCACTGGAACGCGCCGGCCTCACGGTGGCCGACCTGGACGTGGTCGAGATCAACGAAGCCTTCTCCTCGCAGGCGCTGGCCTGCATCCGCGATCTCGGGCTGGACATGGCCACCGTGAACATCGACGGTGGCGGCCTTGCCATCGGCCATCCGCTGGGCGCGACCGGAGCCCGCATCACCGGCAAGGCCGCGACTCTTCTGGCGCGACAACAAGGCCGCTATGCGTTAGCCACGCAATGCATCGGCGGTGGACAAGGCATAGCCACGGTGCTGGAACGGGCTTGAATCATACATACTCCAGCTTCGAGCCTCCTCCTGAGGAAGGGTATTCAATGATGGCGGCACGATGAAGCGCCGGATATGGACGCTGAGAAGCTAGCCATTTAGCAACCTCGGGGGCTGAATGCCCCCGCTCCATGATCTGTCTGACTGCTTCAATCTTGAACTTTTCCGGGCAACGCTTACTGCTCAGGACGACTATTTTTTTGCCTGATATTTAAAACTGTGAAGTGTCTGGAAATTCCGGGGCGATTCAATTCGCTTTCGACCGTCCCATAATTCCCACCACTATTTCGGCGAATTCAACATCCACTGAACACCGAACCGATCGGTCAGCTTCCCGTAATAGTCTCCCCACGGTTGCACCCCGAGTACAGTCGTCACCACTCCCCCCGATCCAAGGGCATTGAACATCCGGTCCAACGAATGCCTGTCGTCCATCGCCAGATGATGCGCGGATCCTCTCATCGGCTCGGCGTCGTCATTGTCTGATGCGTAGAAGGCGACCCCGTCGCCTTCGAACCTTGCATGCATGATTTTCCCTCGCATCGCCTCGTTCTTGAGCGGCATTCCGTTTTCGCCGTGCCGTTGCATTTCCACAATTTTGCCCAGTCCGCATGCCTCATAAAACGTCAGGGCTTCTTCGCAGCGATCAACAAAAAACAAGTAGTTCAAAAGCAGCATCACATACTCCGTAAAAAGAAAGAAGGGGCGACAAGAGTCGCCCACGTAAGCCTTTCAACTGCGAGCTTGACGCTTTAGCCGGTGAGCTGCGCGTTGGTCAACGCGACGCCGCCAATTCCCCAGGCGCCGTCCACCGCGTGAACCACATTGACCCATATGCGTTCTCGGGGATGTTTTTCTCCCGACATCGTATGAATGATGTCGGTGGCCTCTTTGATATATCCCAACTGGATTTCCCTGCTGTTGAAGGCAAAAGATGGGACTTTCCACTCGATGAATACAACGGACGATTCCTTCGATCCGGAGAAGGTATGTTCTTTTGGCAGGAGGTTGATTGAACCGACGATGTTCGGCTCGATTGCGGTGTTTCCAGTCAACCCGTGCCATTTGATCATCGCGTCCGAGAGCCGGGTAAAGGCTATGCTTTCTTGCCCCTTGGGGAGGACGCCTTCTGTGATGGTGAGAGTCAGTGGCATAAGATTCCTCTAGTCAGATGATTGCGGCGTTCAACGCAATCCCCTCCACTCCAGAGATCACATAACGACCGTTATTCAATATTAAATAACGATCGTTATGCAGTCAACTATAATGTAGCCTGATGACTCACCCAAAGGTTTCTATGTCACGAGCTGAACAGAAGACACGCACGCGCCAACGCATCCTTGAAGGATCCGGACGGGCGTTTCGCAAAGGAGGATTCGCTGGAACAGGAGTTGACGCCCTGGCCAAGGAGGCTGGCGTCACGTCTGGGGCGTTCTACGTTCACTTCGGCTCCAAGGACGATGCCTTTCGTGAGGCGCTGAAGCACGGGATGGACGATCTTCGGGGAGGTATCCGCTATTTCCAGGCGGAGCATGGGGCCGACTGGTGGCCAAAGTTCGTGCGGTTTTATCTCAGCGTCAAGCGAACGTGCGACCTGTCCGAAAGCTGCACGCTGCAGACGTTGCCAACGGAAGTGGCCCGCTCCGGCCACGAATCGCGAACAGCATTTGAAAGCGCGTTGCTCGAAGTGGCACAAGCCGTAGTCGACGGCCCGGCATCTCCACGCATGCCGGAAAACATTGACGCCGCTTGCGCAGCCCTGGCGGCATTGGCTGGGGCGGTAACGCTCGCGCGGGCGGTCGATAGCACGACATTCGCCGATCAAATCGCCGCAGCAACTGAATCGGCGTTGCTGGGGCCACTGTGCGCTTAGCTGTCTAAAGATCTAATTCTTTTCATGTGATCCGGGGCGCTTGATGAAAGCGTAGGCAATGACCATGCTTGGCCTCTCGGACATTGAGGGGAGTTGGAAAATATTTTCATACGACAACGAGCATCCCGTCCAGGCGATCCCCCCTACTTGCTGCCGTAGAAAAACAAGGCAGACATAACCAGGCCGGTGGCGACGATGCCGCCCCTGAGCCATGGCGCCGGAATATGGCGGGCAACCCGGGCGCCGAAATATCCGCCCAGCGCCGCGGCGACCATCATGCTCAAGGCCTGGGGCCACTCGACCACGCCGCCGATGGCATAGATTGCCACCGCGATTGCGGTCAAGAGCGCCGAGACTAGGTTTTTCATCCCATTCATCGCGTTGAGCTGCTTCTGGCCCAGCAAGCCAAACAACGCAAGCAGGAGAATGCCCAGCCCGCCATTGAAGTAGCCGCCATAACCGGCAACTGCCAGGATGCCGCAGCGTGCCTTCCAGGCCGACGTTCCGGCGCCGGTGGCGCCAGCCCATTCACGGAGTTTCGGCCCGAAGGCGAACATGGCCGTGGCGGCCAGAAGCAGCCAGGGAACGATTTTCCGGAAGGTCGCATCGGGCGTGAACAAAAGCAGCGCAGCCCCCAGGCCACCGCCGATCAACGAGAGAACGAGCACGCCTCTGAGCGAAATGCCCGGCGGGGATTCGATATCTTCACGGAATCCCCATGCGCCGGTGATATACCCCGGGAGCAATGCAACGGTGCCGGTGGCATTGGCGGACACCGGCGGCACGCCTGTAAAGACCAGTGCCGGCAATGTCAGGAAACTTCCGCCACCCGCTACGGCGTTGAGGGCGCCGGCCAGGAACGCTGCTGCAAGCATCAAGGCATAGTTCAATATCATTGCCGTTTTATACCTACGTCATTATTTAACGAGGCATATTAACAGCCGGAGTATTTTTCAATTCGATAGATAAGGCGGTTCCAGATAGGCGATCCTGCAATACCGTTGCAAAGCGAGGGGGTTTCCATTTCAACTTAAACATACGCACACCCCAGCCGCCCGCGCAGCTTCCAATACGATCGCCTCCCCTCCTACGCCTGCGAACAATCGCCGGCCTCGCCGGGCGAATATGCATGCCATCCGGCCGACTCCAGTTCGGCCAGTACCTTGAACTCCTTGGCAAGAAAGTCGATCAGTTGCCGGGTGGCAGGCGGCAACCCCTGGCGCGACGGGAACACGGCGTGAACGATCCCCGGCTGTAGCTTCCATTGCGGCAATACGTCCACCAGCAATCCCTGCTGCAGGTCGTGCCAGACCATCATCGTCGGCAATTTGACGACGCCGACGCCGCGCAATGCCGCCAGGCGCAGCGCCAGCCGGTCGTCGCTGACCAGACGCGGCACATGAGGCACCTCGACCCTTGAGCCGTCGGGCCCCTGCAAATGCCATGCATGCTCGCGATGCGCGGGTCCTTCGTCGATGCTGGGCAAACCGGAAAGGTCCTGCGGCGTCAAAGGCCCCGGCATCATGGCCAGCAGTTCCGGGCTGGCCACCAGGCGCTGCGTACTGTCGCCCAGCACCTTCATGACCAGGTCCGTGTCCTCAAGCGGCGGAAAACGGACGCGAATGGCGATATCGTAGCCTTCGCCGATCACGTCGACGCGGCGGTTGGTGCTATCGAGCTGCACCGTGACCCGCGGATGCGCGGACATGAAGCGCGCAATGATGTCGCCCACCTGGTAATCGAGCAGCGCCGTCGGGCAGCTTACCCGGACCAGCCCTTGCGGCTCCGAGCGGACCCGCTCTATCGCCGTCCGCGCCGCTTCCACCTGCGCCAGCATCGCCATGCAGTGCCGGAGGTATTCCTGTCCGATTTCCGTGACGGCGAAGCGCCGCGAGGAACGCTGGAGCAGGCGTACGCCCAGTTCCTCTTCAAGCTGGGCGATATGGCGGCTGAGCCTGGACTTCGGCATGCCCAGCGCCCGTCCCGCGGCGGAAAAACCGCCATGGGCGACGACTTGGGTAAATAGGTACAGATTGTTGAGGTCCTGCATTTCCTCTCCCTTTATCGTTCTTATTGCGGAACGCAGCAATGCATTTCAGGGGGCTAGCGCACGCATCATCGCCCAAATATTGTAGTAGCCATGGTAACGAAAAGCTGCCTGGACCTGGCGCAAGACCCTGCCCAGGTTCCCGGGAATCCTCCGCCCAGCGTCCCGATGGGCCAAACACGCCAAACCCCAGGAGATCATATGTCCAAGCCCTATCGTCGTCTCGACAAAAATAATGCCGCCGTCCTTCTCGTCGACCACCAGGCAGGCCTGCTTTCGCTGGTGCGCGACATCGGCCCCGATACCTTCAAGAACAACGTGCTCGCGCTGGCCGACCTGGCCAAGTATTTCAAGTTGCCGACCGTCCTGACAACCAGCTTTGAGAACGGGCCCAACGGCCCGCTCGTGCCGGAACTCAGGCAGATGTTCCCGGACGCGCCGTTCATTCCGCGCCCCGGCCAGATCAACGCCTGGGACAACGAGGACTTCGTCAAGGCGGTCAAGGCCACCGGCAAGAAGCAATTGATCATCGCCGGCGTGGTCACGGAAGTATGCGTGGCATTCCCGGCGCTGGCCGCCATTGAGGAAGGCTACGAAGTATTCGTAGTAACGGATGCGTCGGGGACATTCAACGAGATCACGCGCCATTCCGCCTGGAATCGCATGACTGAAGCCGGCGCCCAGTTGATGACCTGGTTCGGCGTTGCCTGCGAGCTGCATCGCGACTGGCGCAATGACGTGGATGGCCTGGCCGCCCTGTTCTCCAGCCATATCCCCGACTACCGCAACCTGATCACAAGTTTCTCGATCGCACAGGGCGCCAAGAACAATTAACGGCGCCGCATTTCCCGCATACCGTCAAAGCATGCCATGCGCCATACGCCTTGTGCCACGGCGTAAAAGCGCATGGTGTGCTTTTTCCTTATGCATTGCCGATCATCGATCCACCCATCCTGCGCAGCAAGGAAAGCACCGACTGCGCAGCCAGGCGCGATGTTCCGGGATTCGCGGAAGGCGTGGCCTCGATGGAGAAGCGCATCGTTCCGCTGTCGGCGTCGACCTCGACCGTATGGCAGTTGCTGCGTATGGCGGGATCCAGCCACAGCTCCACCATGGTGCGCCGGGGGCCGATGCCCGCCAGCGATAACGCCGCCGCGATGTTCAGGTTGGCCGGAAAATGGCGGACGGCCTCATGCGCCGAACCGGAAAACACCAGCAGCGGCTGCCGCACGAGATCAGGATCGATACCCCGTTCGGCCAGCCAGGAAACACCGCGCAGCGCCGACGGCGGCTTTCTCGTCACCAGCTTGGCTGACCGGACTTCCCCTTCCGCCATGGCAGCGACCGCATCGAGACCGCCGATCGCGCCGCTCGGGATGTGGATCTGGCTGCGATATTCCTGTGTGAGCGCAAGCAGCTCGGGAGATGTCAGCAAAGCGCCCGTACTCAATACCACCAGTTGCTTTCCGGAGCGCAGCACCGAGGGAGCGATCCGGCGCAGCACTTCCGCTCCGGCGCATTCGACCACGATATCGGCGTATTCGCCGATATGCTGCAGGGGCACCAGTTGCGGCACCTGCTCCAGATCCTCCAGGCGGCTTCGCGATGCCGCCGGGTCGCGTACAGACACCGCCGCCAGCCGCAGTCCTCCGATCCCTTGCCCGATGCCTTTGGTCACGGCATGGCCGATGGCGCCCAAGCCTGCGATTGCGATTGTTCCCATGTCTGTTCCCCGTAGTATCGATACGCCCATCGTAGACAAGCGCCCATGGGGATGACAAATGATTAGAATAGCGCCATGCATTCATTATTGTCATGCATGCGCAGCGGCCACATTCCACCTGATACGGCGCCTCCTCCATCCAGAAGATGAAAAAGCTTCCTCCCTTGACAGCGTTGCGCGCCTTCGAAGCGACCGCGCGCCTGCTTTCTTTCACGGCCGCGGCAAACGAGCTGCACGTCACCCAGAGCGCGGTCAGCCGGCAGGTGCGCATCCTGGAAGAGCACTTGCAGCACAAGCTGTTCGTCCGCCTCACCCGGCGCATCGAACTGACGCCGCAGGGGGAGTCCTACTATCGGGAAGTGCGGCAGGCGTTCGAAAAAATCTGCGATGCGGGCAGCCGCTTGAATGGCCGCAAAAAGCAAAGCCGTCTGTCTGTCGCGGTACTGCCCGGCGTGGCCGCGCTGTGGCTGATGCCGAGGCTCGATTCCTTCTGGCGCGAAAACAAAGATATCGATGTGCGTATCGTGGTTTCCACCGGCGCGGCCGATTTCCGCCGCTCGCAGATCGACATGGCGATCCAGGTCGGCGCCTTGCCCGGCGCGCGCGCCAAGGGTCTGCCATTGGCCAATCGCATGGCTGTCGACTGGCATGGCGTCCATGCCGATGCGCTCTTTCCCGATGCCCTGGTGGCGCTGTGCCACGCCCGTTTGTGGCGGCGCCATCCGATCCTGGCGATCGCCGATCTGAAACAGCATTGCCTGATTCACACCGCGATACGTCCGGATGCATGGGCCACCTGGCTGCACGAGCATGGCGGCCGCATCGGCGCCAGGCAAGAATCCATCGAATGCAGCCAGTACGCGATGGCATTGCAGGCGGCGATGCATGGCGAAGGTATCGCGCTGGTTCCATCGGTGCTGGCCGACAGCTTCGACCCCGAACACCGGTTGCGCCGCCTGTTCGACGGCCCGACGCCGAGTTCCGGCCAATACTATTTGCTGACGCCCGCCGAGCGTTACGAGGATGTCCCGGTCCGCCGCTTCAGGGAATGGCTGATCGCGCAGGCCAAGGAAACATCGCAGGATGCGGATTCAAGCCCAATAGCCCGCCGTTGATCCGCTGACCCGGCTCCAACCATCGGAGCACCGCCCCTCCTGCCGGTACGGAAAACCGGCAGCCGCAGGACAAGCATTTCCGCCCAAAACTTTCCCGTCGCCAACAATTCCGGCCGTTCCGGCATGGCGCGCCCGCGCATTTCATTTGTGCACCCCATCAAATAATCCCCAAAACCGGGCGCAAAAACGCCGTTTCCCGACGCATTTCCTACATTTTGCAGCGCATATAGACAGGCACATTTGTTGCTGTAACATTTTATAGCGCTATAAAACATTAGTTATTATATAGGAATAATTATGGAAAAGTTCATCAAGACCGCCGTCGATGGCAATGTCGCCGTCATCACCCTCAACCGCCCTGAGAAGCTCAATGCGTGGAACACCGAGATGCGCAATGAAATCATCGCGGCGCTGAAGAAGTACAACGCGGATGCCGCCGTCGGCGCCATCGTGCTGACCGGGGCCGGCGACCGCGCCTTCTGCGCGGGGCAGGACCTGGAAGAGGCGCACGGCTTCGACGTGGCGCGCGCCGATGAGTGGATGACCGAGTGGGAAAACTACTACCGCACCATCCGCACGCTGCAAAAGCCGCTGATCGCGGCCTTGAACGGCACCGCCGCCGGTTCGGCCTTCCAGGTCGCCCTGCTGACCGACATCCGCGTCGGCCACAGCGGCTCGCGCATGGGCCAGCCTGAGATCAATTCCGGCATTCCCAGCGTCACCGGCCCCTGGATCATGAAGCAGATGCTGGGCCTGTCGCGCACCATCGAACTGACGCTGACCGGCCGCATGATGAGCGCGGAAGAAGCGCATGGCCTGGGGCTGATCCACCACCTGGTGGCAGCCGACCAGGTCATGCCCAAGGCGCTGGAGATCGCTCGCGAACTGGCGGCCAAGCCGCCGGTGGCGATGCGCCTGGACAAGCAGCGCTTCTGCGAAATCACCGAACCCGGTTTCGTCGACGCCATCGCCGCCGGCCGCCGCATCCAGAAAGAAGCCTACGCCACCGGCGAACCGGCGCGCATGATGGAAGAGTTCTTCAGGAAGCGCGGCCGCGACATCGCCAAATAAACGGCGGTGCGGGGATCGGCGCCGGCAGTCGCAGCGCAAGGATGTCTGGGATCAACAATTCAACAGGGAGCATGGTATGACACAGCAAGTCAACGACAAGCGCCGCGGCGTTCTCAAGGCGGCAGGCGGCGCGGCACTGGCGGCGATGGCGCCGACGGTGATCGCGCAAAGCAAGCAACTGGTGGTGGCCGATCCGGGCGGCCCCTACACCGCGGCCTACCGCAAGGCCTTCTACGATCCGTTCGAGAAGGCGACCGGCATCAAGGTCGTCAACGTCGCGCGCGAGGCGCAGCCGGTGGCGCAACTGACCGCCATGGTCAAGACCAAGAACTTCGTCTGGGACGTGACCACGCTGACCCTGCAGCAAGACATCCCCATCCTGGAAGAAGGAGGCTTGCTGGAACCGCTGGGCCTGGTTCCGACCGATTTCAAGAACATGCTGGCCGGCGCCATCACGCCCAACTTCGTCGGCGTGGACGTGTACGCCACCATCCTCGCCTACCGCACCGACAAGTACGCCAAGAACGCGCCCAAGACCTGGGCCGATTTCTGGAACGTGGAGAAATTCCCGGGCCGCCGCTCGCTGCGCCGCAACGCCATCGACACGCTGGAACAGGCGCTGATGGCCGACGGCGTGCCGATGGAGAAGCTCTATCCGCTCGACCTCGACCGCGCCTTCAAGAGCCTGGACCGCATCAAGAAGCACGTCTCGGTCTGGTGGACCAGCGGCGCGCAGGCGATGCAGCTGATCCAGTCCGGCGAAGTCGACATGATCTCGACCTGGAACGCGCGCGCGCAAACCGCCATCGAGGGCGGCGCGCCGGTGGCCATCAACTGGAACCAGGGCCTGTATTCGGTGGAAGGCTGGGGCGTGCCCAAGGGCAATCCCAAGGCGGCGATGGCCAAGGAGTTCGTCAAGTTCTGCGCCGACGCCAAGCTGCAAAGCGCCTTCACCGACACCCTGGCCTACGGCCCGACCGCGCTGGAGGCGTACAAGAACATCCCGCCGCAGCGCGCCGCCATCCTGCCCACGGCGCCGGCCAACGTCAGCCAGATGCGCGCGCCCGACGGCCCGTGGTGGCACAAGAACCGGCTGTCGGTCTCGGACCGCTTCAACGCCTGGCTGCTGGGCTGATGCCCTGATGCTTTGACGCGCGGCCGCATCCGGGGCGGCTGCGCACTATCCACTTTGTTCCATTGACCGCGGCGCATCCCGCATGCGCCGCGCCGGCCCCGCTCATCCCGCGGGCCGGCCCATGATTCAGGTTGAATACCATGACCGCACGACTGCACACCGTAGGCATCAGCAAACAATATGACAGCGTCACCGCACTGTCCCCCACCGACCTGGAGGTGCAGGACGGCGAATTCCTGACCCTGCTCGGCCCTTCCGGCTCGGGCAAGACCACGCTGCTGCAGATCATCGCCGGCCTGGTCGAACCCAGCGGCGGCCAGCTTTTCATCAGCGGCAAGGAAGCCACCCGCACGGCGGCCGGCGAGCGCGGCATCGGCATGGTGTTCCAGAGCTACGCGCTGTTTCCGCACCTGTCGGTATGGGAAAACATCGCCTACCCGCTGCGCATGCGCAAGATGGACAAGCCCGCCATCGCCGCCGCCGTCAAGGATGCGCTGGAGATGGTGCAGATGGGCGCCTACGCCCACCGCCTGCCGCGCGAACTCTCCGGCGGCCAGCAGCAGCGCATCGCGCTGGCGCGCTGCTTCGTCTACAAACCCTCGGTGATCCTGCTGGACGAACCGCTGGGCGCGCTGGACAAGAAACTGCGCGAACACATGCAGTCGGAAATCCGCAAGCTGCACAAGGAACTGGGCGCCACCTTCATCTACGTCACGCACGACCAGGAAGAAGCGCTCAACCTGTCCGACCGCATCTGCCTGATGAACAATTCCAGGATCGAACAGCTCGGCACACCGGAGGATTTGTACGACCGGCCGAGCAGCGCTTTCTCGGCGCAATTCATCGGTTATTCCAACCTGCTGCCGGGCACAGCGCGGCGCGAGATGGACGGTTCGGCCACCTTGCAGCATGCGCGCTATGCCCTGCCCTTGCGTTCCGATGCCAAGGCCGGCGAGGTGGCGCTGGTGGTGCGCCCCGAACAGGCTTCGCTGTGCAGCCCGGACGACGCCTACCTCAAGGGCGCCGTGACCGAAGTCGTGTTCGCCGGCTCCGACTATCGGGTGCTGGTCGACATCGGCGGCGACGAGCCCTTCCTGCTGCGTTGCGGACGACGCGATGCGCCGGCGGTCGGCGACGTCGTCGGCCTGCGCTGGAATGCCGGGCACACCGCCGTGGTACACGTTTAAGCGGAGCCGGCCATGAATGCTTCCCTCGTCAAAAACTTGCGCGCCCTGGGGCCGGCCCTGCCCTGCCTGCTGTTCCTGGCCGCATTCTTCTGCGTGCCGGTGGTGGAGATCCTGCAGACCGGCGTGCTCAACGCCGACGGCCAGTTCACCACCGAGCAGTTCCGCCGGCTCGGCAGCGACACCGTGTTCCTCAAGGTGTTATGGACCACCTTCGCCATTTCCGGCATGACGGCGCTGTTTTCGGTGCTGCTCGGGTTCCCGGTGGCCTACTTCCTGAGCCAGTTGAGCGACCGCCTGCGCGAGCGCTGGATGATGTGGATCATGGTGCCGTTCTGGACCAGCTACCTGGTCAAGACCTTCGCCTGGATCCTGGTGCTGTCCAAGACCGGCGTGCTGCTCTCGCTGGCCTCGGCGCTGGGCCTGGTGGACGATCCGCAGGCGCTGTCACCGTCGCTGCTGGGCGTGATGGTCGGCATGGTGCATGCGATGCTGCCGCTGGCGGTGATCAACATGCTGCCCATCATGCGCGGCGTCAACGCGCAGCTGATGCAGGCGGCCGAGACGCTGGGCGCCAACCGTTCGGTGTCGTTCTTCTCGGTGTTCCTGCCGATGGCGGGGCCTGGCGTGGCGGCGGCCGGCCTGCTGGTCTTCATCACCAGCCTGGGCTTCTTCATCCTGCCCTCGCTGCTGGGCACGCCGCGTGAAACCATGGTGGCGCAGATGGTGATCCAGGCCATCAACGAATTGTTCAACCTGCCGTACGCGGCGGCCTTGTCGACGGTCTTGCTGGTGTCGGCCATCGCGGTGTTCATGCTCTACGACAAGCTGGTCGGCCTGTCCTCGCTGAGCGGCGAGACGCGCACGGCGCTCAAGCGCAGCACCAATGCGGCCTGGTCCAACACCGCGCTGATCGCCATCGGCCGCGTGCTCGGCGGCCTGCGGCGCCCTTCCGCGGCGCGCGTGCCGGCGCTGAAGGTCTACGGCTTCCTGGTGGTGGCGCTGCTGTCGCTGCCGATCGTGGTGGTATTCCCGATCGCCTTCACCGACTCGGCCTTCCTCAGCTTCCCACCCAAGGGTTTCAGCCTGCGCTGGTTCGACAGCTTCCTGTTCTCGCCGGTATGGCAGGCCTCGTTCCTGCGCTCGCTCGGCGTGGCGGCGGTCACCGCGCTGGCCTCCACCGCCCTGGGCGTAGGCGCGGCGCTGGCCCTGACCCGCCTGCCGGGACGCTGGACCAAGCCGGTGTTCGCCTTCCTGCTGGCGCCGCTGATCGTGCCGCGCATCGTGGTCGCGGTCGGCCTGTTCTACCTGTTCTCGCGCATGGGGCTGGTGGGCACCGACCTCGGCCTTTCCATCGGCCATACCGTGCTGGCGATCCCTTACGTGGTGGTCACCATGGCGGCCGCGCTCAAGCGCTTCGACTGGCGCCTGGACGATGCCGCCCGCATCCTCGGGGCCTCGGCCTGGACGCGCCTGCGCACCATCCACCTGCCGATCATGATCGGCAGCGTGGCGGCGGCGCTGCAGATGGCCTTCATCATTTCCTTCGACGAGCTGACCATCGCCATCTTCGTCAGCGGCGGACTGAAGAACACCCTGCCCAAGCAGATGTGGGACGACATGGTGCTGCAGGTCAACCCGACGCTGGCGGCGGTCTCGCTGGTGATGGTGGTGATCATCGGCCTGCTGGTCCTGACGCCCACCCTCTACAAGAAAATCCGGCGCGCATAAGCGCGCCCGCCGAACCTGACGACTCATTCACAAAGAACCGACATGCACCGCTATTCCCATTACTTCCCCGTCCGCACCGGCACCGACAACCTCGACGTGGTGCCGCTGCTGCAAGCCGGCTTCGCCTCCCGCGCCGGCCACACGCTGCTGGAATTCAACGGCGTGGCCACCTCCTTCGCGGAGATGGAACACCTGGTCAAGCGCATGCGCGCCTGGCTGCAGCAGCAAGGCATCGCCCGCGGCGACCGCGTGGCGCTGATGCTCGACAACGGCCTGGAGCACATGGCGCTGATCTACGCGCTGATGCTGACCGGCGCGGTCTGGGTGCCGGTCAACACGCGCCTGAAGGCGCCCGGCATCAGCTACCTGCTGGGCCATTGCAAGCCGGCCCTGTTCGTCGCCCAGCCCGGCTTCGCCGATGCGCTGGCCGGCCTCGATACGCCGCCGGCGCGCCTGGCCTGGATCAACGAGATCGCCTTGCCGGAAGTGGCCGCCGACGCCCCGCTGACGGTAGAACCGGTGGCGCCGGAAGATACGCTGTGCCTGATCTATACCTCCGGCACCACCGGCGCGCCCAAGGGCGTGGTGTTCACCCACCGCATGATGCGCATCGCCAGCGAAGGCACGGTGATCGTGTCCGCCGTCAAGGCGGGCGACCGCATGTTCGTATGGGAGCCGCTGTGCCACATCGGCGGCGCCCAGTTGCTGCTGGTGCCGTTCCTGGAAGAAGTCAGCCTGCATGTGATCGAGCGCTTCTCGGCCACCCGCTTCTGGCCACAGGTGGAGCAGGCGCAGGCCACCCACCTGCATTACCTGGGCGGCATCCTCGATATCCTGTGCCAGTTGCCGCCGGAGGTGCAGCCGGCGCGGCATACCCTGCGCGTGGGCTGGGGCGCGGGCGTCTCGGCCAAGGCCTGGGACGGCATCAAAAACCGCCTGGGCATCGCGCTGCGCGAGTGCTACGGCATGACCGAGGGTTCCAGCTTCACCACCGTCAACAACACCGGCAAGACCGGTTCGATCGGCCGCGCCCTGCCCTGGCTGCGGGTGGAACTGCTGGATGACGAGGACCGGCCGGTGCCGGTCGGCGAACTGGGCCAGATCGTGGTCTCGAGCGAGGTGGAAGGCTGCTTCCTGCCGGGCTACCTGGACAATCCCAAGGCCAGCGCCGAGGCGCGCCGCGACGGCAAGCTGTACACCGGCGACATGGCGCGCATGGATGCCGACGGCGACCTGTTCTTCGTCGGCCGCAAGACCGACAGCATGCGGGTGCGCGGCGAAAACGTCTCGGCCTGGGAAATCGAGCGCATCTTCGTGATGCACCCGGCCATCGCCGCGGCGGCGGCCATCGGCGTGGACAGCGAAGTCGGCGAACAGGAGATCATGCTGTACGTGCAGTTCAAGGAAGGCATGCAGGAGTCCTTCGACGCGCTGGCGCGCTGGGCGCATTCGCGCCTGGCCAGCTACCAGCTGCCGCGCTACTATCTGCGCGCCGAAGCGTTCGAGACCACGCTTTCCGAGCGCATCCGCAAGCACTTGCTCAGCCGCGACCTGTCAGCCGCCTGGGACCGGAACGCGCACGCATCGAAATGAAAGGCATTGCGGCGATCGTTGCGGCGATAATAGCGACTTCGAACGAAGCGAACTAAGCGAATCCATGGTGACGAAGAAACAAACAGCCCAGGCGCCGGCCGCAGCAAAAACGGCCGGCGCCCCCGCCAAGGCCAAGGCCAGGGCCGGCCGCCCGCTGGCCGCCGCCTCCGACAACACCGGCGTCGATTCGCCCCTGTATGTGAATTCGGTGGAAAAGGCGATGAAGGTGCTCATGGCCTTCGACGGCCAGCAGCGCCAGCTGTCGCTGTCGCAGATCGCCGCGCTGACCGGTTTCGACATCAGCACCACGCAGCGCTTCACCTACACGCTGATGACGCTGGGCTACCTGACCAAGGACGAAGAAGTCCGCAAGTACGAGCTGGCGCCGCAGGTGCTCAATTTCGCCTACCACTACCTGTCTTCCAGCGACCTGGTGCGGCGCGCCACCCCTTATCTGCAACAACTGAGCCAGCAGACCGAGGAAACCACCAACCTGACCATCCTGGACGGCTGCGACATCGTGTTCGTGCAGCGTATCGTCAGCCGCAACGTGCTCAATCCGACGGTAGTGACCGGCACCCGCCTGCCGGCCTTCTGCACCGCCAGCGGCCTGGCCATCCTGGCCGCGCTCGATCCGCACGAAGTGGACGACATCCTGGACCGCACCGAGCTGCGCGCCTACACGCCCTACACCATCGCCGACCGCGGCAAGATCAAGCAGCGCCTGGCGCGCTTCCGCGAGCAGGGCTATGCCCACATCCGGGAAGAATATTTCCTGGGCGATATCTCCACCGCCGCGGTGGTGACCGACTCGCACCTGGGCCGCCCGGCCGGCGCCGTCAACCTGGCCATTACCACGGCAAGATGGGGCGGCGATGCCGACGAACGGCGCCATGCCGACCTGGTCATGTCCGCCGCCAGGGCCATTTCCAACTAGGGATTCATTTCACCTTCGGGCCGCCCGCATCGGCGTTTTTCCCCTTGATGGGCGCCTCGATCTTGAGCGCCGAGGTATAGCGCTCCAGGATCGCCTGCAGCTCGCCACGTTTTTTCATGGTCTCCAGCTGGGCATTGATCCTGGGCAGGTACTTGACGCAAGCGTTGGCCTTGCTCAGGGCGATGAAATTGTCGCTCTCGGTCACATACGGCTTGAGCGGCATGAAGCGGTCGGCTTGCCGGGTCTGGTTCAGGTAGATCACCCCGCTGTAATAGCCGGTGATGAGATAGTCGATGCTGCCGGCATCGAGCTTGCTGAAATTCATGTAGGCCTTCTGCGCCTGCTCCACCTTCAGGTTGTCGCGCAGGAACTCGTCGAAGCCTTCGCCGAACTGGTTGCCCATGGTGATGGCGCCGCGTTTGCCGACCAGGTCCTTCCAGCCCGAATAGCTGAAACCGCGGTCGCGCGCGACGAACACCGCGATCGGGTTGGAAAACAGCGGCACCGAGGTAAATGCCAGGTACTGCTGGCGCTCTGGCGTGTTCTTCAGGGATGCGATCATCGCCACCTCCCCGCTTTGCGCATCCTTCAGCACGCGGTGGAACGGCCCCACGTAGCGCACCTCGAACGGGATTCCCAGCGCGGTCAGCGCGCGCGAGGCGATTTCGATGCTGGCGCCGGTCAGGCGCTTGCCGTCGTACCAGTGCAGGGGCGCATAGTCGGAATCGGCCGAGACCACGACCTTCGAGCATTCCTCCCCTTGCGCCGCCGTGGCCATGGCCGCGGCCAGCAGGCCGGCTGACAGGAATTTCCTCATGATATCTCCTCTGTGCCTGGCATTTTTCTTGGCTTGATGTAACCAGCATAGCAGCAACTTGGCGCGGCGGTATGCCCTGCGCCGGCGGGGCATACCAAAAAACTTTTTTGGTTTGAATATCGAAACAGGCGCTTTGCGCATCCCAACGCCTTTGAAATACTTGCCGGATTAAAAACACCATGCATTCCAAGGAGACAGGCAATGGGCAAGAAACCGCAAACGGACGGCAAGGCGCCACCCGCCGCAGGCATGCGCCGCGGATTGACTTCCTATGGCGACCAGGGCTTTTCGCTGTTCCTGCGCAAGGCCTTCATCAAGGGCGCCGGCTATACCGACGATGCGCTGGCGCGCCCGGTGATCGGCATCGTCAATACCGGCAGCGCCTACAATCCCTGCCACGGCAACATGCCGCAACTGATCGAGGCTGTAAAACGCGGCATCATGCTGGCCGGCGGCTTGCCGATGGATTTCCCGACCATCTCCATCCATGAGAGCTTCGCGGCGCCCACCTCGATGTACCTGCGCAACCTGATGTCGATGGATACCGAGGAAATGATCCGCGCCCAGCCGATGGATGCGGTGGTGCTGATCGGCGGCTGCGACAAGACGGTGCCGGCGCAGTTGATGGGCGCGGCCTCGGCCAACATCCCGGCGATCCAGCTGATCACCGGCTCGATGCTGACCGGCGCGCACCGCGGCGAGCGGGTCGGCGCCTGCACCGATTGCCGCCGCTACTGGGCCAGATACCGTGCCGAGGAAATCGACGATGACGAGATCGCCGACGTCAACAACCAGCTGGTCGCCAGCGTCGGCACCTGTTCGGTGATGGGCACGGCCAGCACCATGGCCTGCATCGCCGAAGCCATCGGCATGACGGTGCCGGGCGGCGCCTCGCCGCCGGCGGTGACGGCCGACCGCATCCGGGTGGCCGAAGAGACCGGCGCGCGCGCGGTGCAACTGGCGCACAGCGGCCTCACCGTCGACAAGATCCTGACCGAAAAAGCCTTCGACAACGCCCTGCGGGTACTGCTCGCCATCGGCGGTTCGACCAACGCCATCGTCCACCTGGCCGCCATCGCCGGGCGCGTGGGGCTGGAAATCGATCTGGCCAGGCTCGACCGCATGGGCCGCGAGACACCGGTGCTGCTCGACCTGAAACCGAGCGGTTCGCACTACATGGAAGACCTGCACAAGGCCGGCGGCGTGGCCACCTTGCTGCGCGAACTCAAACCCTTGCTGCACCTGGATGCGATAACCGTCAACGGCGTCACCCTGGGCGAGCAGCTGGAGGCGCAGGGTCCCGGCTTCGCGCAGGACGTGGTGCGCAGTTTCGGCAACCCGATTTACCCGCAGGGCGGGCTGGCGGTCTTGCGCGGCAACCTGGCGCCCGGCGGCGCCATCATCAAACAGTCGGCGGCCGATGCGCGGCTGATGGAGCATGAGGGCCGGGCGGTGGTGTTCGACAACCTGCAGGACCTGGCCGAGCGCATCGACGACGAAGCGCTGGACGTGCATGCCGACGACATGCTGGTGCTCAAGAACATCGGCCCGCTGGGCGCGCCGGGCATGCCCGAGGCCGGCTACATCCCGATTCCGCGCAAGCTGGCGCGCCAGGGCGTCAAGGACATGGTGCGCATTTCGGACGGCCGCATGAGCGGCACCGCGTTCGGCTCCATCGTGCTGCACGTCACGCCCGAGGCGGCCATCGGCGGCCCGCTGGCGTATGTGCGCACGGGCGACCGGATCCGGCTGTCGGTATCGAAACGGGAGATTTCCCTGCTGGTCTCCGAGCAGGAACTTGCCAGGCGCGCGCAGGAGCGGCCTGTCGCCAAACCCGCCGCCGGGCGCGGCTACCGCAAGCTGTTCCTGGAAAACGTGACGCAGGCCGACAAGGGTGTCGATTTCGAATTCCTGCGAGCGGAAAGCCTGCAGCGCAAAACGACCTAGTTTTCCGCGAACGCCCGCACCGCCTCGTCGGCGAACACACGCGCCAGCGCCGCATGCGGCGAGTGGCGCGCCATGATCAGGCCGACGCGGCGCACCGGCGCACGATCGGGCAGCGCGACCTTCACCAGCGACTGCCCGCCCTCCCACAGCGCCGGCCAGTCCGGCAGCAGCGACACGCCCAGGCCCTTGCCGACCATCGCCGCGATCGCCAACAGGCTGTCGATCTCCAGGCGCTGGCGCGGCACGATGCCGTGGTCGCGCAGGTAGCGGTCGGCCAACTGCCCGCCCAGCACATTGCGGTTGTAGCGGATGAAGGGTTCGCGGCGCAGCAATTCGTGCGCATCTTCGCCGGCGCTGCCGGCCGGCGCGATCACCACCAGCGGCTCCTCCATCAGCACCAGCCAGTCGCAGGTCTTGGGCACGGCGAACTGCGGCTCCACCACCACGGCCGCATCGAGTTCGCCGGCGGCGACCTTGCGGCACAGCTCCACCGAGGCGCCCGGTTCCACGAAGATGCTGGCCTTGGGATAACAGCGATAGAAGCGCTGCAGCAACGACGGCAAGACGCTGGTCATGGCCGTCACGAACGCGCCCAGGCGCAGTTCGCCGACCTCGCCGGCGCCATCGCGCGCCAGCGCCTGCATGTCGCGCGCCGAGCGCAGCAGGGCGTGCGCGCTTTCCAGCACCTGCAAGCCTTGCGCGGTAGGCCGTACCGAACGCCCCGAGCGCTGGATCAGCGGCGCGGCCAGGCTTTCTTCCAGCGAGCGCACGCGCGCGGCGACCGCGGCGGCGGTCAGGTCGAGCCGGCGAGCGGCTTCGGCGAACGAGCCGCTTTCCACCACGGCGACAAAACTTTGCACATATCGGATATCCATCGGGGCCGGTCTCATCGGTCGTTTCAATTTCCGGTGCAGTGTAACCCGGGGACGGCGGCGAACAGTAAGCGCGGCCATGGCGGCGCTGCCGCTTTAGAACCTATTTCACAATGAAACGTGAGATGGGTTCTTACTGTCGGACACGCGGGAATAGTCCGACACCAATTCACCCGCCTATCCGACTGTTTCCCGCGCGGCATCTCCCTATCATGGACTGACATCCCCCCGCCAACGAAAGTGACAGAAAGGAAAACGCCATGTCCAGGAACATCATCCGTGCACTCCTGCTGGCCACTGCCGCATGCGGCGCCGGCGCATATGCCCAGTCCTACGACCCGGGCGGCTACGGCAACCCGCCGGCCCCCCAGCAGCAATACGACTCATCGGCTCCGCAGGATTACAATTCCCAGGGCGACCCGCAAAGCCAGCAGGCCGCTCCGCCGGCCTCCTACCAGGACCAGAACGGCCAGTATGTCGACCACAGCAGCTCTGAAACACCCAGCAACCAGCCCAACAACTATGCCCGCGACATCAAGGATGGCCCGCTCGGCACTTCGCCGGGGAGCTGACCGGTACTGACCGGTATGCCGCCGTTTCATCCATGGGACGCCCCGCTTGCCGCAGCGGGGCTTTTTCATGTCCCGGCGCGGAGAAAGGCCATCTCCCGCCAAGGCCTTGCAAAAGGCATCGAAAAGATATTCCTGAAGCGTCGCCCTGTTCCCACACTCAGGTAATCCCCGATTGGAAAGCGCGCCACTATCCTCTATCCTGCACGTCAATATGGGCGAAACAGGAAGGAGGAAGACGTGAAGCGCACGACACCTCAGGACGGCGCTGCCTGTTTCTTGCCTGCGTTTTTCCCGGCGGGATCGCCCCTCCCGGCAGCAGATGGGCAATAAGCCTGCTTCCATGTTCCGCTTTAGCCGGACCTCCCCCGTCTGGCTGGCCACGCTGTTCGTGGTGCTGGCCTGCCTTGCCCTGATCGGCCTGGACGGCTGGCGTACCTGGCAGGCGCGCGAAGCGCTGCTCAAGGAAGCGGAGATCGATACCTCCAACATGGCCCAGGCGCTGGCCCAGCATGCCGACGACACCTACAAGGAGGCCGACCTGGTGCTGCAGGTGCTGCTCGAGCACATTGCGGAAGACGGCCTGGACCGGCACTCCGTGCAGCGCATCAGCCGCCAGTTGATATCGCAAGTGTATGAATTGCCGCAACTCAACGGCATCTTCGTCTATGACGAAAACGGGCGCTGGATCGTCAACTCCCAAAGGACCGTGGCGGATCGCTACAACAACGCCGACCGCGGCTACTTCATCTACCACAAGCTGCACGCCGACCCGGCCCCTTATATCGGCCCGCCGATCCAGAGCCGCTCCACCGGCCAGTGGATATTCACGGTCAGCCGCCGCATCAGCAAGCCGGATGGTTCCTTCGGCGGCGTGGTCCTGGCCACCATTTCGTTCGACTACTTCAAGCAGTATTACGAAACCTTCGATGTCGGCCGGCGCGGCGTCATCCTGTTCGCGCTCAACAGCGGCACCTCGCTGATCCGCCGCACCCTCGGGGAAGCCAGCACCGGCAACAGCCTGGCTGCCGGTCCCCTGGTCAACGACTATGTCGCCAAGCATGAGCGCGGCACCGTCGAACTCGCGTCCCCGGCCGATAGCGAATTGCGCATCCACAGCTTCGTGCGGCTGCGGCGCTATCCGATGTTCATCGCGGTGGCGGTATCGAAACAGGAAGTGCTGGAAAACTGGCGCCGCGATGCCTACATCCGCACCATCGGCGTGATGTTCCTGGCCGGCGTGTTCGCCGCGCTGGGGCGGCGCATGGTGCGCCGGATCAAGATCCAGATGCGCTCCGAGTACGAGGCGGTCAATGCCCGCGCGCGCTCCGAGCAGCTCAACGCGACCCTGGTACAACTGGCCCTGCACGACGGCCTCACCGGCCTGGCCAACCGCCGCCATTTCGACCGCACCGCCAACGCGGAACTGGCCCGGCTGAGCAAGGAAAAGGGAGCGCTGTCGCTGATCCTGATCGATGTCGACCACTTCAAGCTGTACAACGACATCTATGGCCATGCCAAAGGCGACGATTGCCTCAGGGAAGTCGCCAAAACCATCGGCGCTTCCAGAAGGCGCACGCGCGACCTGGCGGCCCGTTACGGCGGCGAGGAATTCGCCCTGATCCTGCCCGATTGCGATATCCGCGGCGCCGCCGCGCTGGCCTCCAGCCTGCGCCAGGCGGTAAGCGACCTGCGCCTGCCCCATTCCGGCGCCAAGAACGGTTACGTCACCATCAGCGTGGGCGTGGCGTCATTGAACCCCGTGCAGGAAGGCGACCGCATCCTGGCGCTGATCGAGAGCGCCGACCAGGCCCTGTACCAGGCCAAGCAAGGCGGACGCGACCGCGTCGTCACCGATCCCGGCAGCCTGAAAGTCATCGGCGAAGACGCATTGCGCCAACCCGCCGCGTCCCGCGACGGCCAGAACATCGCCGGTTCCGGCCCGGCCTCTGACGCCGACATCCGCTTGCCGTAGAATCGCGTCTTTGCCGGTCAGCAACCCATGCGTACCGGTCAACCCGATTGGCATCGTATGAATCACCATGAAACCGCCCGCGGCATCGGCCTGTCCGTGCTGGCCTCCGCGCTGTTCGCCGTCCTTTCCGGCTATACCCGCCTGCTGGCGCCGCTCGACGGCCTGGACATCTTCGCCTGGCGCATCGTCTGGACCACCGTGGCGGTGCTGGCCGTGATCGCCTGGCGCCGCCACGGCGCGCAACTGCGGGCGGCCTGCGGCGAGATCGCCGGCGATCCCGTCAAATCCCTGTCGCTGCTGGCCATGGCAGCCATGCTGGGCGTGCAGCAATGGCTGTTCCTGTGGGCTCCGGTCAACGGCCGCGCGCTGGAAGTGTCGCTGGGATATTTCCTGCTGCCGCTGGCGATGGTGCTGGTGGGACGCTTCCATTACGGCGAACGCCTCGATATGCTGCAGCGCATGGCGGTACTGTGCGCACTGGCCGGCGTGGCCCACGAGCTATGGATGACGCGCGCGTTTTCCTGGCCCACGCTGCTGGTGGCGCTGGGCTATCCGCCGTATTTCATCTTGCGCCGCCGCATCAAGCTTGATTCGCTGCTGCTGTTCACCATCGAGCTGTTGCTGCTGCTGCCGGCGGCCGCCCTGGCCCTGGCGCTGAACGGCTCGGCCGGGCTTGCCGTGCGGGAACCCGCGATGTACTTGCTGCTGCCCGGACTGGGCATCATCAGCATGGTGGCGCTGACCGGCTACTTGCGCGCCGGCAAATTGCTGCCGATGGGATTGTTCGGCATCCTCGGCTACGTCGAGCCGGTGCTGCTGGTATTGGTCGCCATGGCGGTGCTGGGCGAATCGCTCGGCGCCGCCCAGCTGGGCACCTACGTGCCGATCTGGATGTCGGTGGGACTCACCGCCGTGCACAGCATCCGGCTCATGCGCAGGCCTGCGAATTAAACAGGTTTTCCCCCTCACTTTTCCGGCTGCGGCCTTAACCTTCTATCTATACTGGACTGCAGAGCTTGTGCGCGGCTTGAGCGGGACGACTACCGCATCGGAGCCGGCCGCAAACAAGTTCTGACGGCCGCCGTCCAAGGAGACGGGACAGGCGGCCGGTTCCGATTTCAAGGGGTATTCGCATGCAACCGGTACGGCCAGAAGAACGCCAGGAGGCGATGCATCCCGTATCCAGACGCGCCAAGCTGTTTGTGGTGCTGGCCTGCGCGGCCATTACCGTACTGTATGCCTGGCAAAGCTGGAATGCCCGGCGCAGCGACCTGGACAATGCCCGGATAGCTTCCGGCAACATGGCCAAGGCGCTGGCGCAGCATGCCAACGACACCTTCCAGGGCATCGATGGACTGCTGCTCAACGTGGTCGACCGCGCCACCATGCTGGGCATGGGCAGTCCCCTGGTGACGGAAATGGCGCCGCTGCTGCGCCGTCTTTCCGAAGAAATGCCGGCGCTGGACGGCCTGCTGGTCAGCGACGAGACGGGCCGATGGATCGTCAACTCCTCCGGCGATGCGCATCCGCAGGGCAACAACAGCGACCGCGCCTACTTCATCTACCATCGCGACCACGACGAACCGTCGGTGCTGATCGGCGCCGTACTGCGCAGCCGCAGCACCAACCACTGGGTGATCCCGGTTTCCAGGCGCATCAATCATCGCGACGGCAGCTTTGCCGGCATCGCCCTGGCGACGATAGAGCTGGACTACTTCACCCGGTTCTACCGCACCTTCGATGTCGGCCTCAACGGCGCGATAGGATTGCTGCTGCGCAACGGGACTTTGCTCACGCGCCAACCTTTCGACGAGCAGTTGATCAACCGGGACTTCAGCGACAGCCTGCTGTTCCGCCAATTGCTGCAGGCCGCTCCGAACGGGGTACACACCTATAAATCGCGCATCGATGGCGTACGCAGGATGTTGAGCTACCAGGCGCTCGACAAATATCCGCTGGTGGCCATGGTCGCCTTGTCCGAAGACGATGCGCTGGACGACTGGCACCGGGAAATCATGGTCTACAGCCTGGGCGTATTGCTGCTGCTGTTCATCATCGCCACTTTCGGCCGGCACCTGATCGGGCAGATCGAACTGCGCATGAAAGCCGAACGCAAAGCCGTGGCCGCCAAGAACGAACTGCAGGAACTCAACCGTACCCTGGAAATGCTGGCCCACCAGGATGGCCTGACCGGGCTGGCCAACCGCCGCCATTTCGACGATACGCTGGCCAAGGAATACCGGCGCGCCGCCCGCGGCGGCGGGCCGTTGTCGCTGGTGCTGATCGACGTCGACTTCTTCAAGCAATACAACGACATCTACGGCCACCAGGCCGGCGACGAATGCCTGCGCCGGGTCGGGAAAATGCTCAAGGAGATGGAGCGCCGGCCGGGCGACCTGGCAGTACGCTACGGCGGCGAAGAAATGCTGCTGCTGCTGCCCAACACCGACGAGACCGGCGCGGCGCAGATGGCGGAACGGATTCGCGCCGGCATCCAGGCGCTGAACATCGCGCACAGCGCCAACCCTGCCGGCGTAGTCACCGTGAGCGCCGGTTACAACAGTATCCTGCCGGACCGGCAGCATGTCCCGCCGATCGAAGAACTGGTCGGCCAGGCCGATGCCGCGCTGTATGAAGCCAAGCGCGGCGGGCGCAACCAGGTGCGGCCGGCCAGGCAGCTGCCCGGACACGAGGCATAAAAAAACGGCACCCGCGTGAAGCACGGCGCCGTTTCCCATTGTGTACGAGGGGGCATTCCCCCGGGCGACTCAGCCTGTTCCGCTTATTCCTTGTGATAGGAAGTCACACGCTCCACTTCGTTCTTCGAACCCAGGAACACCGCCACGCGCTGGTGCAGCTTTTCCGGCTGGATGTCGAGGATGCGCTGCTTGCCGTCGGTGGCGGCGCCGCCGGCCTGCTCGACGATGAAGGCCATCGGGTTGGCTTCGTACATCAGGCGCAGCTTGCCCGGCTTTTCCGGTTCGCGGGCGTCGGCCGGGTACATGAAGATGCCGCCGCGGTTCAGGATGCGGTGCACGTCAGCCACCATCGAGGCGATCCAGCGCATGTTGAAGTCCTTGCCGCGCGGGCCGGTGGTGCCGGCCAGCATTTCGTCGACGTAACGCTTGACCGGCGGGAACCAGTGGCGCTGGTTGGAAGCGTTGATGGCGAATTCCTTGGTGTCGGCCGGGATCTGGATATCCTTTTGCGTGAGCACCCAGGCGCCCATTTCGCGGTCCAGCGTGAAGCAGTGCACGCCGTCGCCGGTGGTCAGCACCAGCACGGTCTGAGGGCCGTACACGGCGTAGCCGGCGGCGACCTGCCTGGTGCCGGGCTGCATGAAGTCCTTTTCGCTCGGCTCGGTCATGCCGTCCGGCGCCTTGAGCACCGAGAAGATGGTGCCGATGGAGACGTTGACGTCGATATTGGAGGAGCCGTCCAGCGGATCGAACATCAGCAGGTATTCGCCCTTGGGATAGCGGTTGGGAATGCGGTGGATGGTCTCCATTTCCTCGGACGCCATGGCCGCCAGGTGGCCGCCCCATTCGTTGGCTTCCAGCAGGATCTCGTTGGAGATCACGTCCAGCTTCTTCTGGACTTCGCCCTGCACGTTCTCGCTGCCGGCGCTGCCCAGCACTTCGCCCAGCGCGCCCTTGCCGACGGCGTGCGAAATCGACTTGCAGGCGCGGCCGACGACTTCGATCAACAGGCGCAGTTCGGAGGGGATCTTGTTGTGCAGGCGCTGCTGCTCGATGAGGTGTTGCGTAAGGCTGATGCGTTTCATGGTGGTCTTCCTTTTAAATTAAACAGATTCTTAGTTCGCCAGCGCCTTGGTGACGACTTCGGCCACGTCGCGCGACAGGTTGGGCGAGGACGCCACCTGCTGCAGCGCCAGGCGCATCTTTTCCTGCAGCGCCGGGGTGTACTTGCGCCAGCGGTCGAGGCTGCGCGCCAGGCGCGCGGCGACCTGCGGGTTGGTGCCGTTGAGCGCGATCACCTGCTCGGCCCAGAAGGTGTAGCCGTTGCCGTCGGCCGCGTGGAACGCCGACGGGTTGCCGTTGCAGAAGCTGAAGATCAGGCTGCGCGCGCGGTTGGGGTTCTTCAGCGTGAACGCCGGATGGCCGGCCAGCGAGCGCACCGTGTTGACGTCGGCATGGCGCGCCGTGGCCTGCAGCGTGAACCACTTGTCGATGACCAACGCCTCGTCTTCGAATTCGTGGTAGAAACGCTGCAGCGCTTCGCCGTTGCCGCCGGCTGTGCTGTTGAGCAGCGCCGCCAACGCGGCTAGGCGGTCGGTCATGTTGTTGGCCTCGGCGTCCTGGCGCTGCGCCAGTGCCAGCGCTTCGTCATCGTCCAGTTCTGCCAGGTAGGACAGCGCCACGTTCTTGAGGGCGCGGCGGCCGCTCGATGCGGCGTCCGGGCTGTAGGCGCCGGGCGTCTGGTTGGCGCGATAGGCGTCCAGCAGGTCGCCGCGCAACTCGCGCGCCAGCGAGCGGCGCAGGAACTGGCGGGCGATGTGGATGGCATGCGGGTCGATCACTTCCATCTGCTCGGCGATCATGGTTTCCGACGGCAACGTCAGCGCCAGTTCGCGGAAGGCCGGGTCGAGCGATGCGTCGTTGAGCGTGGCGCGCAGGGCATCGGCCAGGGCGCCGTCGTTTTCGATGTTGTTGAGCACGGTATCGACCGCCACCACATGGCCCGACTGGCGCGCGGCCTGCACCGCGACCGTCAGGTTCAGCAGGCGACGCATGGCCAGCCGCTGTCCGGCTTCCCAGCGGTTGAAGGGGTCGCTGTCATGCGCCATCAGGAAGGCCAGCTCGGCATCGCTGTATTCGTATTTCAGCACCACCGGCGCCGAGAAGCCGCGCAGGATCGACGGCACCGGCGCCGCATCGATGCCGACGAAGCGGAAGGTCTGCCTGGCCTCGGTCAGCTCCAGCACGCGGGTGCCGGCCGCCGCGGCGGCGCCCTCGCCTTCGAGCCGCAGGGGGATGTCGCGCCCCTTGGCGTCCAGCAGGCCGACCGCGACGGGAATATGGAACGGCAGTTTCTTCTTCTGGCCGGGCGTCGGCGGGCAGCTTTGCTGCAGCGTCAGCTCCAGGGTCTTGCGCTTGGCGTCGTAACGCGTGCTGGCGTCGACCTGCGGCGTGCCGGACTGGCTGTACCAGCGTTCGAACTGGCCCAGGTCGCGCTTGTTGGCGTCGGCCATGGCGGCGCGGAAATCGTCGCAGGTCACGGCCTGGCCGTCATGGCGCTTGAAGTACAGGTCCATGCCCTTGCGGAAGCCCTTGCGGCCCAACAGGGTCTGGTACATGCGCACCACTTCGGCGCCTTTTTCGTAGATGGTGACGGTGTAGAAGTTGTTGATCTCGACGTAGGAGTCGGGACGCACCGGGTGCGCCATCGGGCCAGCGTCTTCCGGGAACTGCGCCTGGCGCAGCACGCGCACGTCGTCGATGCGCTTGACGGCGCGGCCGCTGTCGGTGCCGATCATGTCGGCCGAGAACTCCTGGTCGCGGAAGACGGTAAGGCCTTCCTTGAGCGACAGCTGGAACCAGTCGCGGCAAGTCACGCGGTTGCCGGTCCAGTTGTGGAAGTATTCGTGGCCGACCACGGCTTCGATGTTGGCGAAGTCGATGTCGGTGGCGATGCGCGGGTTGGCCAGCACGTACTTGGTGTTGAAGATGTTGAGGCCCTTGTTTTCCATCGCGCCCATGTTGAAGTCGCCGACGGCGACGATCATGAAGCGGTCCAGGTCCAGCTCCAGGCCGAAGCGCTCGACATCCCAGGCAATGCTGTTCTTGAGCGAATCCATCGCATGCTGGGTCTTGTCGAGGTTGCCCTCTTCCACCCATACCTGCAGCAGCGCCTGGCGGCCTGACTTGAGCTTGTAGGTCTCTTCCTGGCAGACCAGGTCGCCGGCCACCAGCGCGAACAGGTAGGACGGCTTCTTGAACGGGTCTTCCCACTTGGCGTAGTGGCGGCCACCGGGCAGGTCGCCCTGCTCGACCAGGTTGCCGTTGGACAGCAGCACCGGATATTTCTTCTTGTCGGCGCGCAACATGACGGTGTACTTCGCCATCACGTCCGGGCGGTCCGGGAAGAAGGTGATCTTGCGGAAGCCCTCGGCTTCGCACTGGGTGAAGAAATTGCCGTTGGAAACGTACAAGCCCATCAGCGAGGTATTGCGGTCGGGGTGGGTGATCGTCTCGATCTCCAGCACCGCCTTGGCTGGCGCGGCGGGAATGGTCAGCACGTGGCCGGCCAGGCGGTAGTCGCCCTTGGCCAGCGCCTTGCCGTTCATGCGCAGCGCGACCAGCTCCAGCTCTTCGCCGAACAGGACGATGTCGCGGCCGGCCGCCGCCGGGTTGCGGCGCATGGCAATGCGGGTCGCCACGCGGGTGGCGGCGGGTTCCAGGTCGAATCCCATTTCAACGGTATCGACCAGATAGTTGGGGGCGGCGTAGTCTTTACGGTGGATCGTCTGTGGCGTATCGGTGCGCATGGAGCCTGTCCGGGAAAGGAGATGAGATGGGAAAAAACCGGCCGCGATGGGCCAAAGCCAGATTTTACCAATCATTTTCGGATATACGCCGCCTGGCGCGATGGCGCCATCCTACAATAGGCGTATGCCTGACCGGGATCGAAACGCATCATCGCGGGTCGAAGCTTGGTCGATGCAAGAACAGGATTGGAGATATTCAATGAAACGCTGGCTCTTTTTATTCGCCGCGGCCGCCGGCCTGCTGCTGTCCGGTTGCGCTTCCGTGGTCGAAAGCGATGTGACCGCCTTCCATGCCTGGCCGGCCGACGCCAACGGCAAATCCTATGTATTCGCCCCCAACAAGGAGCAGGAGAACAATCTCGAATACGGCAACTATGCCCGCTTGATCGGCCAGCAATTGCAGGCCCTGGGTTTCACCGAAGCGGCCGACAGGAAGTCGGCCCAGCTCGCCGTCAGCTTCCGCTACGGCGTGAACACCGAACAGGTGGTGGTGACCCGCCCGGCCTACGATCCCTTCTTCTACGGCCCGCCGCCCGGCTGGGGCCGTTTCGGCCCTCATCCTTACGGCTTCTACGGCCCCTACGGGCCGTTCTACGATCCGTTCTGGTACGGCGGCCCGATGCAGACCACCAGCTATCCGGTGTTCCTGCGCCGCCTGCAGATCGGCATCGCCAACGCCGGCGACGGCAAGTCGCTGTATGACGTGGTGGTCGACAGCGAAGGCAGCCGCGGCGGCCTGGCCGCCGTGATGCCCTACATGGTGCGCGCGGCGTTCACCGGCTTCCCCGGCCCCAGCGGGGTGACCCGGCACATCAAGATCGAAGTCGAAAAAGACGCAAAGGACGCCAAAGACGCAAAAAGCGGCAAATGATAGGCCGGCTCGCGGCGCTGACGAAATTACGAAAAATAGGCTTCGCTGCCGAAGGTGATCGCCACGATCAGCAGCACGGCCAGGATCAGCACCACCAGCAAGCGGCCGAACTTGGGCGCCCCCTCCTCCCCCGCCGGCTGCTCCGGCGGGTGTTTCATCGGATTGCGCTGTCCGGGGTCATTCTGCAAACCATTCATGTCGTTCACTCCCAGGTGTCTCGGCCGGGTCAGGGCATCAGGATGGTCGAGCCGGTGGTCTTGCGCGCTTCCAGGTCGGCATGCGCCTGGCCCACATCCTTGAGCGCATAGCGCTGGTTGATCTCGATGCCGATCTTCTTGCTTTCGACCATCGCGAACAGGTCGCCGGCGGTGGCGTCGAGATCGGCGCGGGTGGCGACGTAGTTGCCCAGCGACGGCCGGGTCAGAAAGAGCGAGCCGCGCGAGGCCAGTTCCGATACGCCGAACGGCGCGACCGGACCGGAAGCGTTGCCGAAGCTGACCATCATGCCGCGCGGGCGCAGGCAGTCCAGCGAACCGATGAAGGTGTCCTTGCCGATCGAGTCGTAGACGACCGGCACGCCTTTGCCACCGGTGATTTCCTTGACGCGTTCGACGAAGTTTTCAGTCTTGTAGTTGATCACGTGGGCCGCGCCATGTTGCTTGGCCAGCGCCGCCTTCTCGTCGCTGCTGACGGTGCCGATCAGGTTCACGCCCAGCGCGCGCGCCCACTGGCAGGCGATCAGGCCGATGCCGCCGGCGGCGGCGTGGAACAGGATGGTGTCGCCGGCCTTGACCTGGTAGGTCTGGCGCAGCAGGTATTGCACGGTCATCCCTTGCAGCATCATGGCGGCGGCGGTGTCGAAGCCGATCGAGTCCGGCAGCTTGACCAGGATATCGGCCGGCATCACCCGTTCTTCGGCATAGGCGCCGTTGGGGCGGCCGGCATAGGCCACACGGTCGCCGGCCTTGAAATCGGTGACGCCGGGGCCGACCGCTTCGATCGTGCCGGCCGCCTCTTGCCCCAGGCCGGCGGGCAGCGGCTGCGGATACAGGCCGGAGCGGAAATAGACGTCGATGAAGTTCAGCCCGACCGCCGCGTGGCGGATGCGCACCTCGCCCGGCCCGGGATCGCCGACTTCGACGTCGACGTATTCCATCACCTCGGGGCCTCCGGTCTTGTTGATGCGGATTGCTTTTGCCATGTCAGTCTCCTTGTTCTGATGCTGTGATCGGATGAAATGCGGGAACGTTCAAACCTTCTTGCGCGACAGCAGCCAGATGCCCGACAGCACCAGCGCCGTGCCGACCAGCTGGATGCCGGTGATCGGCTCATCCAGCAGCGCCGCGCCCATGAACAGCGTCGACACCGGCCCCACCAGCCCGGCCTGGGCCGCGGTCGGGGCGCCGATGCGCGCCACCGCGACCATGGTCAGGAACACCGGCAACACGGTGCAGAACACCGCGTTGAACAGCGAAAGCTGGTAGACGCCGGCGGCCTGCGCGAACAGCTCGGCAGGCGCGCGCAGGACGAAGAACTGGATCATGCAGGCGACGGTGGACACGCACATCGCATAGGCCACCAGCCGGATCGCGCCGACGCGGCGCACCAGCTCGCCGGAAGAGATCAGGTAGATCGAGTAGGTGAAGGCCGAGGCCAGCACCAGCACGCTGCCGAGGATGACATTGCTGCCGCCGGCGTTGAGGTCGTGCAGCAGTACCAGCACGGTGCCGAAGTAGGACACCGCCAGCGCCGTCCACTCGATCCAGCCGACCCGGCGCTTGAAGAAGGCGAATGCGATCAGCATGACGAAGGATGGCGTCAGAAACAGGATCAGGCGCTCCAGCCCTGCCGAGATGTATTGCAGGCCGAGGAAGTCGAGGAAGCTGGACAGGTAGTAGCCCAGCAGCCCCAGCACCGTGATGCGCAGGTAATCGGCGCGCGCCAGCGGCGGCTCGCTGCGGGCTTTCCAGATCGCCACGGCGAGGAACATGGGGAAGGCGAAGACCATGCGCAAGGTGAGCACCATCACGGCGTCGACCTGGTAGCGGTACATCAGCTTGGCGACGATGGCCTTGGCGGAAAAGAAAATGGCGCCGACGATGGCGAGCAGCAAGCCGCCGAGGAAGGCCTGGCGGCGGGAAGGGTCGATGGCGATGGCGGTCATGGCCGCGATTGTAAACCGTCCGGCAAATGGCCGCCGGGACGGTTCAAGAACGTGAGCAGGTTCTAAAAAATGCCGCTCAGCGTTTCTTCAGCAGCGAGCCCAACACGCCGCGGATGATCTCGCGCCCGACCTGCGAGCCGATGCTGCGCGCGGCCGACTTCACCATCGCTTGCAGCGGCGAATCGCTGCGGCGGTTGCCGCTGCCGAAAATGCCGCCGGCGGCATCCTTGAGCAGGTCGCCCAGGCCGCCGCCCTCTTCCTGCTGTTGCGGCTGTGACGGCTGCGGCGCGCGGCCGGCCGAGGCCCCCCAGGCGTTGTCGTCGACCGGGGCCGGTTGCGGCGCCTGCTGCTGTGCCGGCGCCGGCGGCTGCTGGGCGGCGCGGCCCTTGAGGCGTTCGTAGGCCGATTCGCGGTCGATCGCCTGTTCGTAGACGCCGGCCACCAGCGAGGCCGCCATCAGCGCGCGCCGCTCGTCGTCCGTCACCGGGCCGATCTGCGAAGCCGGGGGCAGCACGTAGCCGCGCTCGACCACGTTGGGACGGCCCTTCTCATCGAGGAAAGACACCAGCGCCTCGCCCACGGCCAGTTCGGTAATGGCTTGCGCCGTATCCAGCCTGGGGTTGGCGCGGAAGGTCTCGGCCGCGGCCTGCACCGCCTTCTGGTCGCGCGGGGTGTAGGCGCGCAGGGCGTGCTGCACGCGGTTGCCGAGCTGGCCCAGCACGGTGTCGGGGATGTCCAGCGGGTTCTGGGTGACGAAGTACACGCCCACGCCCTTGGAGCGGATCAGGCGCACCACCTGTTCGATCTTCTGCAGCAGCGGCTTGGGCGCCTCGTCGAACAGCAAGTGGGCTTCGTCGAAGAAGAAGGCCATCTTCGGCTTGTCGAGGTCGCCCACTTCGGGCAGGTGTTCGAACAGTTCCGACAGCATCCACAGCAGGAAGGTGGAATACAGGCGTGGCGCGTTAAGCAGCTTGTCGGCGCACAGGATGTTGACGATGCCGCGGCCGTTGGCGTCGGTCTGCATCCAGTCTTCGATGTTGAGCATCGGTTCGCCGAAGAATTTGTCGCCGCCCTGCTCGTCGATGGCGATCAGCCCGCGCTGGATGGCGCCGATGCTGGCCGCCGAGATGTTACCGTATTCGGTCTTGAACTCGGCCGCATGGTCGCCCACATGCTGCAGCATGGCGCGCAGGTCCTTGGTGTCGAGCAGCAGCAGGCCGTTGTCGTCGGCGATCTTGAACACGAGCTGGAGCACACCCTGCTGGGTGTCGTTCAGGTTCAGCATGCGCGCCAGCATCAGCGGCCCCATGTCGGAGATGGTGGCGCGCACCGGATGGCCCTTCTCGCCGTAGACGTCCCAGAACGCCACCGGGGCGGCGGCCCAGGACGGTTCGGGCAGGCCCAGCTGGGCCAGGCGTTCCTTGAGCTTGGGCGAGGCGCTGCCGGCACGGCCCAGGCCGGACAGGTCGCCCTTGACGTCGGCCATGAACACCGGCACGCCGATATCCGACAGCGCCTGCGCCATCACCTGCAGCGTCACGGTCTTGCCGGTGCCGGTGGCGCCGGTGATGCAGCCGTGGCGGTTGGCCAGTTGCGGCAGCAGGCTCAGTTGCTGGGCGGCGTTCTGTGCGATGGGAAGCGGATTGGTCATGGTCTGGAGGCTTTCAGGGCAAAAATCGGGGCATGCCGATATGGTAAAATTCTGGCCCGATTATAGTCAGAACCCGCCCCGGAAATGTTCCCTGCATGGGCGCAGATGCGTTCTGGCATTACTTATCTCGCAAGAAAGACCAACATGGCTGGACACAGCAAATGGGCCAATATCCAACACCGTAAAGGCCGCCAGGACGAAAAGCGCGGCCGTATCTGGACCCGACTGATCAAGGAAATCACCGTGGCCGCCCGCATGGGCGGCGGCGACCCGGATGCCAATCCGCGCCTGCGCCTGGCGGTGGACCGCGCCTCCGACGCCAACATGCCCAAGGACAACGTGACCCGCGCCATCCAGCGCGGCACCGGCGCCCTGGACGGCGTCAACTACGAGGAAGTGCGCTACGAGGGCTACGGTATCAACGGCGCGGCCATCATCGTCGATTGCATGACCGACAACCGTGTGCGCACCGTGGCAGAAGTGCGCCACGCCTTCTCCAAGTTCGGCGGCAACATGGGCACCGAAGGCTCGGTGGCCTTCCTGTTCAAGCATTGCGGCCAGTTGATGTACGCCCCCGGCACCGACGAGAGCGCCGTGATGGAAGCGGCGCTGGAAGCCGGCGCCGAAGACGTGGTCACCGACGAGGAAGGCGGCATCGAAGTGCTGACCGCCCCCAACGACTTCTCCGCCGTCAAGGCCGCGATGGAAGCCGCCGGCTTCAAGGCCGAAGTGGCTGAAATCACCATGAAGCCGTCGACCGAGACCGTGTTCTCCGGCGAAGACGGCGTCAAGATGCAGAAATTGCTGGACGCGCTGGAGAACCTGGACGATACCCAGGAGCTCTATACCAACGCTGTCATTGAAGAATAATCCGCCACACTCAATAAGCGAATCCACATGAAAATCCTCGTCGTCGGCTCCGGTGGCCGTGAACACGCCCTGGCCTGGGCCATTGCCAAGTCGCCGCGCATCCAGACCGTCTACGTCGCCCCCGGCAACGGCGGCACCGCGCTGGACGAACGCCTGCAAAACATCGCCATCACCGATCCGGCCGCGCTGGCCGATTTCGTGGAACAGGAAGGCGTCGCGCTGACCGTGGTCGGCCCGGAAGCTCCGCTGGCGGCCGGCATCGTCAACGTGTTCCGCTCGCGCGGCCTGAAGATCTTCGGCCCCACCAAGGAAGCAGCCCAGCTGGAAAGCTCGAAGGACTTCGCCAAGGCCTTCATGAAGCGCCACGCGATCCCGACCGCCGAATACCAGACCTTCTCGGACGTCAAGGCGGCGCACGACTACATCGCGCAAAAGGGCGCGCCGATCGTGATCAAGGCCGACGGCCTGGCCGCCGGCAAGGGCGTGGTGGTCGCCATGACGCTGGAAGAGGCGCATTCGGCGGTGGACATGATGCTGTCCGACAACAAGCTGGGCGACGCCGGCGCGCGCGTGGTGATCGAGGAATTCCTGGCCGGCGAGGAAGCTTCCTTCATCGTCATGGTGGACGGCAAGAACATCCTGCCGCTGGCCACCAGCCAGGACCACAAGCGCCTGCAGGACAACGACCAGGGCCCCAACACCGGCGGCATGGGCGCCTACTCGCCCGCCCCCATCGTCACCCCGGCGCTGCATGCGCGCGTGATGCGCGAGATCATCATCCCGACCGTGCAGGGCATGGCCAAGGACGGCATCCCGTTCTCCGGCTTCCTGTACGCCGGCCTGATGATCGACGACGAAGGCAACCCGAAAACGCTGGAATTCAACTGCCGCATGGGCGACCCGGAAACCCAGCCGATCATGGCGCGCCTGAAGACCGACCTGCTGACGGTGTTCGAGCATGCCGTCTCCGGCACGCTGGACAAGGTCGAACTGGAATGGGACCGCCGTACCGCGCTGGGCGTGGTGATGGCCGCCTACAACTATCCCGACACCCCTCGCAGCGGCGACCTGATCACCGACATCCCTGCCGAAACGCCGGATTGCGTGACCTTCCACGCCGGCACCACCCTGACCGGCGACCGCCTGACCACCTCGGGCGGCCGCGTGCTGTGCGTGGTGGGCCTGGGCGACAGCGTCAAGGTTGCCCAGAAGCATGCCTATGCGGCGGCCGACCTGATCCACTTCGAAGGCTCGCAGATGCGCCGCGACATCGGCTGGCGCGCGCTGAAACGCTGAAAGCATTGAGTTTGCCGGCCTGACCGGCGTAATGAACATTCCCCCGCAAGACATGCCGTTTTGCGGGGGAATCTTCTTTTTGGCCCGCCGTATCGCATAAAATCGCTGTTGTACTGCAACAAACGCGCATCGCGACGGACTAAGCAGCTTGCGCAGGCCATCCTGCCATTGCCATTACGGCAAGCACCGGAACGGCCGGCCTCCTCCCAAGACCAAAAACAAGGAAAGCACAGAGCATGCAACAACATCTCCTCAATCTCGACACGCTGATCAACCTCTACCTGGTGCCTTTCGGCCTGAAGGTCATCGCCGCCATCGCCATCTGGGTCATCGGCGGCATGGTCGTCAACACCCTGGCGAAGGTCGTGCGGCGCATCCTCACCGCCCGCCAGTTCGAAGCGACGCTGGTCAACTACGCGGTCTCGGCCACCCATGTGATCCTGCGCATCCTGCTGGTGATGGGCATCCTGGAAGTGTGCGGCATCCCCACCACCTCGTTCGCCGCCATGATCGGCGCGGTCGGCGTGGCGCTGGGCGTGGCCTGGTCGGGCCTGCTGGCCAACTTCGCGGCCGGCATCTTCCTGGTGGTGCTGCGCCCGTTCAAGGTCGGCGACTACATCACCGCCGCCGGCCAGACCGGCACCGTGGCCGATATCGGGCTGGTGACCACCATCATCACCACCGACAACAACCTGCGCGTGATCATCGGCAACAACAAGCTGTTCTCCGAAAACATCATCAACTACAACGTCAACGCCACCCGCCGCACCGACCTGCGTTGCCAGATTGCCTATGGCGTCGACCCGCAGGAGGCCATCGCGCGCCTGATGGAGCGCATCCAGGCCATCCCCAACGTGCTGGAGACGCCGGCGCCGTCCGTCGTGATCCTGGAGTTCAACGCCACCGGCACGCTGCTGGCGCTGCGCATCCATGCGCCCACGCCCAGCTTCGGCCAGGTCTACAACGATGTGCAGAACGCCGTCGCCGAGGTCTGCATCAAGCAAGGCTGGCCGGCGCCGGCGACCTACCAGGTCACGGTGCCGCAGGCTTGAGCCTGATCAGTCAAAACCAGCCCGGCCAAGGCCGGGCTTTTCTTTTGCTGGCCCCGGCGAAGGCCCGGCAAGGTACAATCTCGGGGTTTAGAACTCATTACGTGCCCCAGAGCGACACGCCGTGACCACCTCCCCCAACGCACAAAGCGCTACCTCCTCCGTCAAGGCCTACCTGCAGGATTTGCAACACCGCATCGTCACCGCCCTCGAACAGGCGGACGGCAAGCCTTTCCTTTCCGATTCCTGGCAACGTCCGGAAGGCGGCGGCGGCACCTCGCGCCTGCTGGAAGAAGGCAATGTGCTGGAACGTGGCGGGGTGGGCTTTTCGCACGTGATGGGCAAGAACCTGCCGCCAACGGCTGCGGCCAACCGCCCGCACATCGCCGGGCGTGACTGGGAGGCGATGGGCGTGTCGCTGGTGCTGCATCCGCGCAACCCGTACATCCCGACGGTGCACATGAACGTGCGCTTCTTCACTACCCACGCCGAGGGCGAGGAACCGGTCTGGTGGTTCGGCGGCGGCATGGACCTGACGCCCTATTACGGCTTCGCCGAAGACGCCGCGCATTTCCACCGCACCTGCCGCGACGCCCTGCAACCCTTCGGCGCCGACCTGTATCCGCGCTTCAAGAAGTGGTGCGACGAGTATTTCTACCTGAAACACCGCAAGGAACCGCGCGGCGTGGGCGGCATCTTCTTCGACGACTTCAACGCCCTGCCCTTCGAGCAGGCCTTCGCCATGCAGCGCAGCGTGGGCGACGCCTTCCTGGACGCCTACCTGCCCATCCTGCAGGCGCGCCGCGACATACCCTACGGCGAGCGCGAACGCGACTTCCAGGCCTATCGCCGCGGCCGCTATGTGGAGTTCAACCTGGTGTTCGACCGCGGCACGCTGTTCGGCCTGCAGTCGGGCGGGCGCACCGAATCGATTCTGATGTCGATGCCGCCGCTGGTGAAATGGCGCTACGACTGGCACCCTGAACCCGGCAGCGCCGAGGCGCGGCTGTACTCGGACTTCCTGGTGCACAAGGAATGGCTGTAATGGCCGGGCAAACCGCAGGACGATGCGTCGCCGTGCTGGGCGGCAGCTTCGATCCGGTGCATAACGGCCATGTCCTGCTGGCCGAGCATTTCGTGCAACTGCTGCGGCCGGACGAGCTGCGCGTGATTCCCACCGGCAACCCCTGGCAGAAGCATGGCTTGCAGGCCTCTCCCGCCGACCGGGTGGAAATGGTGCGGCGCGCGTTCGATACGCAGCAGGTGCCGGTGGTGATCGACGAGCAGGAGATCCGCCGCGCCAGCGCCACCTACACCATCGACACCCTGCGCGCGCTGCGCGCGGAGCTTGGCCCCGATGTTTCCATCGTTTTCCTGATGGGGGCCGACCAGTTGCTGCACCTGGATACCTGGCAGCACTGGAAGGAATTATTCGATTACGCGCATTTATGCGCCGCTTCGCGCCCGGGCTTCGCCCTGGCCGAAGCCCATGTGCCGCCGGCGGTGATGGCAGAGTTCCAACATCGCCGCGGCGCCCCGCAAGACATCCGCAGCACCGCGCACGGATACGGCTACCTGGCCTCCGGGCTGGCGGTCGACATCTCGTCGACCGAAATCCGTGCACAGCTGCAACAAGGCCTGCGCCCCGATTCGCTGATACCGGCGGGGGTGCTAGACTATATCCAACAACAACATCTGTACCAAAGCTAATCAATGGACATCAAAAAACTGCAAACCCTGGTCGTGGACGCCCTGGAAGACGTGAAAGCGCAAGAAATCCGCATCTTCGACACCACCCACCTGACCAGCCTGTTCGACCGCGTGGCGGTCGCCTCCGGTACCTCGAACCGCCAGACCAAGGCGCTCGCCTCGTCGGTGCGCGACAAGGTCAAGGCCAAGGGCGGCAACGTGGTCAGCATCGAAGGCGAAGACACCGGCGAATGGGTGCTGGTCGACCTGGGCGACATGATCGTCCACATCATGCAGCCGGCCATCCGCGCCTATTACCGCCTGGAAGAGATCTGGGGCGACAAGGAAGTCAAGCTGGGCGCGGCCAAGCGCACCGGCACCTCGGCCGCCGCCAAGCGTATCGCGGCCGAAGCAGGCGACGCGCCGGCGCCCAAGCTGCGCCGCACCAAGGCCCAGGCTGAAGCCGTCGAAGCCAGCCAGGCGCTGGACGACGACGATGAGCCGAAGAAGCCCGCCCGCAAGCCGCGCGCGACCACCGCCGCTGCTGGCGCCACGGCCAAGCGCACTACCGGTACGGCTACACGCACTACCCGTACCACCGGCACCAAGGCCACCGCACCCAAGACCACCACTACCCGCAGCACCACCGCCAAGGCCGGCAGCAAGACCGCCGCGCCCAAGACGCCGGCCGGCAAGACCGTGCGCGTGGCCGCAGCCAAGAGCGCAACCGCCAAGAAGCCTGCCGCCAAGCGCGCCAAGGCTTAAACCGCACCGCGATGCAGTTGATCATCGCGGCCGTCGGCCACAAGATGCCGGCGTGGATCGAAACCGGCTTTCAGGAATATGCCAAGCGCATGCCGCCTGAATGCCGGATCCTGTTGAAGGAAATCAAACCCGTCGAACGCTCCGGCAGCCGCACGGCCGAAACCGTGATGGCGCAGGAGCGCGAAAAGATCGAAGCGGCGCTGCCCAAGGGCGCGCGCGTGATCGCCCTCGACGAGCGCGGCCGCGACTGGACCTCGGTGCAACTGTCTCAGCAGTTGGTACAGTGGCAGCAGGACGGCCGCGACGTGGCCTTCGTCATCGGCGGCGCCGACGGGCTCGATCCCGGCTTCAAGGCCGGCGCCGACACGCTGATACGCATTTCCAGCATGACCCTGCCGCATGGCATGGTGCGGGTGATGCTGGCTGAACAACTGTACCGGGCGTGGTCGATTACCCAGAACCATCCGTATCACCGCGCCTGATGTCTACAACCATTGCCGTTTGCGGCAAGAGCTGCGAATGGCGGCTTCTGACATGTATGTATGGCTGAATGAAACCTGCGGACAAAAAAATCTACCTGGCCTCTAAGAGCCCGCGCCGCCGCGAGCTGTTGCGCCAGATCGGCATCGATTTCGAATTGCTGCTCTCGGAGAAGGAAGTCGATGAAAGCGTGCTGACCAACGAGAGCCCGGAGGACTATGTCGCCCGCGTCACCCGCGACAAGCTCAACAGCGCGCAGCACACCATGATCCTGCGCCAGTTGCCGCACCGTCCGATCCTCGCGGCCGACACCACGGTGGTCATCGACGGCCTGATCCTGGGCAAGCCGGCCGACCACGCCGAAGCGGTGCAGATGATCACCCGCCTGTCCGGCCGCACCCACCAGGTGCTGACCAGCATCGCGGTGGGGCTGACCATGGGCGTGGAAACCGATATCTGGCAAATCACCCAGCAGTCCGACGTCAGCTTCGCCGAACTCGGCAGCGAAGCGATCGAGGCCTACTGCCGCACGCTCGAACCCTACGACAAGGCCGGCGCCTACGGCATCCAGGGGCTGGCATCGATGTTCATCTCCAATATCGTCGGCAGCCATTCCGGTATCATGGGCCTGCCGCTGTTCGAGACGGCGCAACTATTACAAAAAGCGGGCGTTCGTATCCTATGAGCGAAGACATTCTGATCAACATCACCCCGCAGGAGACGCGCGTGGCGCTGATCCTGCAGGGCGCCGTGCAGGAACTGCACATCGAACGCACGCTCTCGCGCGGCCTGGCTGGCAATATCTACCTGGGCAAGGTGGTGCGCGTGCTGCCCGGCATGCAATCGGCCTTCATCGACATCGGCCTGGAACGCGCCGCCTTCCTGCACGTGGCCGACATCTGGGAAGCGCGCCCGCACGACGGCCAGAACGCCCCTGCCATCCCGATCGAGAAACTGCTGCACGACGGCCAGACCGTGACCGTGCAGGTCATCAAGGACCCGATCGGCACCAAGGGCGCGCGGCTGTCCACGCAGATATCGATCGCCGGCCGCATGCTGGTCTACCTGCCGCAGGACAAGCACATCGGCATCTCCCAGCGCATCGAGAACGAAGCCGAGCGCGAACTGCTGCGCAGCAAGGTGCAGGCGCTGCTGCCGCCGGAAGAAAAAGGCGGCTTCATCATCCGCACCATGGCCGAGGACGCCTCGGACTCCGACCTGCAAATGGACGTCGAGTACCTGCGCAAGACCTGGGCCACCATCGTCAAGCAAAGCAAGACCAATCCGGCGCCAGCGCTGCTGCACCAGGACCTGTCCCTGGCCCAGCGCGTGCTGCGCGACTTCGTCAACGACGACACCGCGACCATCCAGGTCGACTCGCGCGAGAACTTCCGCATGCTGCAAGAGTTCGGCGCGCTCTATACGCCGTCGGTACTGACCAAGCTCACGCACTACCGCGGCGAACGGCCGCTGTTCGATTTGTACGGCGTGGAAGAAGAAATCGAACGCGCGCTGGGCAGGCGCGTGGACCTGAAGTCGGGCGGCTACCTGATCGTCGACCAGACCGAGGCGATGACCACCATCGACGTCAACACCGGCAGCTTCGTCAACGGCCGCAACTTCGACGACACCATCTTCAAGACCAACCTGGAAGCGGCCCACGCCATCGCCCGCCAACTGCGCCTGCGCAACCTGGGCGGCATCATCATCCTCGATTTCATCGACATGGAAAGCCTGGAGCACCGCACCGCGGTGCTGGCCGAACTGGGCAAGGCATTGCAGCGCGACCGCACCAAGATCTCGGTCTCGGGCTTCTCGACGCTGGGCCTGGTGGAAATGACCCGCAAGCGCACCCGCGAATCGCTGGCTCACATCCTGTGCGAGACCTGCCCCGCCTGCAAGGGCCGCGGCCAGGTCAAGACCGCGCGCACGGTGTGCTACGAAATCCTGCGCGAAGTGATGCGCGAAGCCAAGCAGTTCAATCCGAAGGAATTCCGCATCCTGGCTTCACAAGTGGTGGTCGATATGTTCCTGGAGGAGGAATCGCAGCATCTGGCGATGCTGGGGGATTTCATCGGCAAGCCGATTTCGTTGCAGGTGCAGAGTGATTATCAGCAGGAGCAGTACGACATTATTCTGATGTGACCCCCCATAGACAGGCTCCTGCCGCGCGATACCGGGGGCCAAGCATAGCCCCATGCATTAGAATGCTGGGTTTCCTCAATTTACAGATAGAAGAGACGGCCCATCAGGCCCAGCTCTCCTGACGACCACCCATGTCCCTCTATACATCCCTGGCGATCCTACTATTCTCGGCGCTCGCTTTGGTCGTACCCAGCGGGTTCTCCCTGGGCGCCGTGATGCTCCTGGCCGGTTCCGTTTATCTAATAAAACGCTCCGCCAGACGATTCAGCTTGGGCACGGAAGACAAGATACTGATCCTGGTCTTCGCTCTCTATTTTGTGGTCAATAGTGCAATCAACCTGATGCATCACGCCCCCGGCGCCGAATACGATCCACCTTCGCGCTTCCTGCTTGCCATTCCGGCACTGTTGCTGTTGCTGGCCTATCCTCCGCGACCGGCCGCCTTCTGGGCAGGACTGGCCGTTGGCGGCATCGGTGCGGTGCTGCTAAGCATTTGGCAGTTGAAGATCCTCCATCTCGACCGGCCGGGCGGAAGCACCAATCCGATTCAATACGGCAACATTGCGATGGTTCTGGCCATCACCTGCGCATGCGGCATTTCCTGGGCAAAAAACCAACGCCGCGCAGGAGTCTGGATCTTGTTGCTGATAGTGGGCGCCGCAAGCGGGTTGGCAGCATCGTTCATCAGCGGCAGCCGGGGGAGCTGGATTGCCGCTCCGGTATGCGTATTGCCGGCCTTGATCATGCTGATCAGGGATGGCAACGGCGCCATGGTTCGCAACCTTATCGCCGCGGGCGTGGTCGTCATCGCCGCGTTGTGGATGATTCCGCAAACCGGCATCAAGAACCGGATCGAACAGGCAGTTACCGAAGGGCAGGCTTACGCCCAAAAGAACGACACAAAAACTGCCGACACGTCGGTTGGCGCCCGTCTGGAAATGTGGCGTGTCGGCGTGTTGATCGCTCCGGAACGTTTGGCGCTCGGATGGGGCAAGGAAGGCATGATGAAACGCAAGGCTGAACTCGTGGAGCAAGGCCTGGCCGCGCCGATCGTGCTGGAGCACACCCACCTACACAACGAATATCTGGATGCGCTTGTCAAACGCGGCATCCCTGGCTTGCTGGTTTTGTTGATCCTGTACGGCACGCCGCTGGCACTGTTCGCCCGCCATTTGCGCGACGGCCCGCAAGAGCGCAGGTACGCGCTGGCCGGCCTCATGCTGATGCTGAGCTATATCGCCTTCGGCCTGACACAAGCGTTCATGACGCATAACAATGGCGTCATGATCCTGGCGTTCATGACGGCCGCGCTATGGGCGCAAATGCGCACGGCGCAGGCCGGTACGGCATCTGCCTCCTGAATCCACTCCCATTAGACCGCTCAATCGCAGCAAGCGAGGAACAAGGATGTTGCCTTCCAACATGAAACGTCTAGCCGCCCTGCACTGGCCTTACAGGGGGCGGCTGGCTTTGGCCTTTATCGGGATGATCGTCACGGCCGCCACGGAGCCCGTGGTGCCCTATATCTTCCAGGTTTTACTGGACAAGGGATTTGTCGGGAAGCCGGCATTCTCGCTGTGGCTGGTGCCTGCCGCTGTCATCGGCATTTTCTTCATCCGCGGCATCGCCACTTTTACCAGTTCGTACATGATGACCTGGGTCTCGACCCGTATCCTCAACGAATTACGGCGCCAGATGTTTTCTCGCATGCTGGATCTGCCGATACATTTCTACGCTACCAACACCGTAGGCAAGGTTATCAACTCCATGATGTTCGAGGTGCAGCAGATCATCGACATGGTGACCAAGGTATTTACCTCCATCGTCCGCTCCGCCTTGACAGTAGTAGGCCTGCTGGCCTGGCTGCTGTACCTGAACTGGGCGCTGACCATCGTCACGCTGGTGCTGCTGCCCCTGGTGACCATTGTCGTGCGCAGTACCGGCAAACGCCTGAAGAAACTCAACCGCGACTCGCTGGCGGTCAATGCCGAGCTGACCCAAGTCATTGAGGAAACCACCCGCGCCCAGCAAGTCATCAAGATCTTCGGTGGCCAGAACTACGAGAAAAGCCGCTTCCATGAGCGCGCTGAGAACCTGCGCCGCTACACCATGCGCATGACGGCGGCATTTTCGTCCACCGTGCCAATCACGCAACTGATGACGGCCTGCGCGGTGGCCATCGTCATCGTGATGGCGCTGGTGCAGTCGGGCAATGGGCAAATCACTGTCGGCGGCTTTGTTTCCTTCATCACCGCCATGCTCATGCTGCTCACCCCGCTCAAGCAACTGGCCGAGGTCAACGGACCGTTGCAACGCGGCATGGCGGCAGCTGAAGAAGTCTACAAGCTGATCGACAAGGATATCGAACGCAGCAATGGCGAAGCCCTGGAAACGCGTGCCCAGGGCTATCTTGATTTCGTGGATGTCGGCTTCGCCTATCCTGGCCAGGAACAGCCGGCACTGCAAGGCATCAACCTGAACGTGCAGGCCGGAGAGACCATCGCTTTCGTCGGCATGTCGGGCGGCGGCAAATCGACCCTGGTTGGCCTGATCCCCGGTTTTTACTCCGCCTCGCAGGGGGAGATACTGCTGGACGGCCGCCCCATCGAATCGATTTCGCTGCTCAGCCTGCGTCGCCAGATCGCCATGGTCAGCCAGAATACCGTACTGTTCGACGATACCCTGGCCGCCAACATCGCCTATGGCGAACACGCGCCGGACCCGGCACGCATCGCCGCCGCAGTGGAAGCCGCGCACCTCTCCGATGTCGTGCAGGGCTTGCCCGAAGGGCTGCAGACGCGCATCGGCGACAACGGATCGCGCCTGTCGGGCGGACAGCGCCAGCGTGTGGCGATCGCCCGTGCGATCTACAAGGACGCCCCCATCCTCATCCTGGACGAAGCCACCTCTGCGCTGGACACCGAATCCGAACGTGCTGTTCAAGCCGCTCTGGATCGCCTGATGCAGGGCCGCACCACCTTTGTGATCGCACACCGCCTGTCCACCATCGAACGCGCTGACCGCATCGTCGTGCTGGCGCACGGCCGGATCGCCGAGATCGGCAACCATCAGGCGCTGCTGGCTAAGGAAGGCGTCTACGCCAACCTGTACCGCCTGCAGTTCTCCCAACAAAAACAAGCCTGACCAGCGAACCGGAATGCAAACCACACTGATCCCAGCGGACCTGCTGAAAAAATCGGACAAGGTCCTCTTCATCGCCCACCTGGCGCTGGGCGACTTCACCTATCTACAGAATTTCTTCAAGGCCTTTGCCGAGCAGAATCCGCAACTGAAAGTCCACTTGTGGGTGGATGAAGTCCGGCGCACCGACGACGCCGCGCAATGGCCGCACCTGAAAAAGTACTCGCTGTACGACTGGACCGCGGCCTGCCCCTTCTTCGCCAAGGTCTACAACCAGACCTACAGCCCGGCGCTGTACCGCGAATCAATAGAAGAAGCGCGCCGCGAGAACTATCCCATCGTGGTATCGCTGGCCACGCTCCGTCCGCACCTGTATGCCGGACTGGCACGCAAGATCAGCCCTGACGGACTGGTGATAGGCATGACCAGGAAGGTCCGGTTCTTCGAGCCGCACCACCTGCTGGCCTACCACAAGCTGGATGCGGCCATGCCGCCCTACCGCGCGGCCGGGCCGGAGCACCATATCAGCGATGTCTATGCGCACTGGTTCCGCCAACTGAGCGGACTTGAGGTAGATGCGCAGGCGCGCTTTCCTTTCGTTGACATTCCGCAGCAATGGCGGCAGTACGCCGAAAAACGGCTGGCGGAATGGCGCTTCGCCCCGCGTCCCGGCAAGCTGGTATTCATCAATCCCTATGCCAAGACCAAAAAACGCTGCTGGCCGCTGGAGCATGTGGCCGAACTGATCCGAGCCATGCAAAAGCGCGCCGGATGGCAAGATGCCTGCTTCATCGTCAATGCCGTGCCGCAGGAACTGGCGAACGCGCACGAAGTCATCGGCCGCTATGGCCTGCCGCGTACCGAACTGTTCAGCGCGGAAGAAAACTTCTTCCAACTACCGGCCATCCTGGAACGCTGCGACCTGATCGTCTCTGTGGAAACCGCCGTGATGCACCTCGCCAATGCCGTGCATGTCCCCGTCGTCGCCCTGATGCGCCAGAAAAATCCCGAATGGGTGCCGATCGACCGCGCCAACAGCACGGTCATCACAGCCCCGCACCGCCGCGACTGGGTCAAAGCGGTCTCCGTCGAACATGTATTGGAAGCGATCCGATGAAGGTTCCAACAACACAAGAAATCATGGCCCAGCCCGAAAACGGCAAGCCTTCGTTCCACATTGCGTTCTGCGTGGACAATAATTATTTCCGCGCCATGGGCGGCACCATCGCCTCCATCATCGCCAACAATCCGGGACAGCACTTCACTTTCCATGTACTGGCCTTCGAAGTATCCAACGACCACCAGCGGCGCCTGAAGCAGTTGGAACAGATGTACCGCGTCAAGACCGAACTGCATCTGCTGGACCTTGCTTCTTTTACCCAGTTCTCGCATTTCCTCGGTCATTCGCATTATTCGCTGTCGATCTTCACGCGCCTGGTGATTCCCACCGTGCTGCGCGGCGTAACCGGCCGAGTGCTCTACCTGGATGCGGACATCCTGTGCTTCAACAAGATGGACGAGATGATCGACATGGACATCTCCGGCGATATCGCCGTGGTGGTACCGGATGCGCCCGTCACACTGCAACGCCGCGTCGCCGCGTTGGGACTTTCTCATAACGAATACTTCAACGGCGGCGTATTCCTCATCAATATCGAGAAATGGCTGGCGGAAGACATCACGGCCAAGACGCTGGACACGCTGCTGACCAGCAAGACCGACATGCGCTTCAACGATCAGGACGCCTTGAACATCGTGCTCAACGGCCGTGCCCGTTACGTCTCGCCCAAGTGGAACTACCTGTATGACCTCATCCATGACCTGAACGTCAACAAGTTTGCGCTCAAGCCGGTCGGCAAAGCGGTTTTCGTTCATTTTGCCGGCGCGGTGAAACCCTGGGCCGCCTGGAGCCGCCACCAGGCCTGCGACCTGTTCCGCAACTATCTCGATATCTCGCCGTGGGCCGATATGCCGCTGGACACGGAACCGCGCAACACCAAGGAACTGCGCATGCACTCACGCTTCATGTACCGCCAGGGGCGTCCGCTGGAAAGCCTGCGCTGGTATCTGCGCTACCTGGGAAAACGCTCCAAAAAATAATCCTGGCCTCCAAAAGCGAAGCGGGAACCTCCTCACCGGAGATTCCCGCACGCAGAACCAACACATTCGGGCCCGACGCTCGCGGGACCGATGATGCCGCTCAATACTCCACCACCACCGCTTCCTTCCCAAACGAAGCCACCAGCGAACTCTGCAAGCTGTCGCTCGGATTGACCCGCCAGGCATCCCCCAGCACCACCTCGCAGCCGGCATCCGGCTGCAGGTAGCGCATCACGAACGGCAAGCCCTGCTCCTGGCGATGGGCCGACAGCGTGTCGCGCAGCAAGGCGGTATCGACCGCCTTGTTGATCTGCACCACCATGCGCACCCCGTACTGGATGCGCGCGGCGCCCAGGTCCATCACCTTCTCGGCCGACACCCGCAGCCCGCCATTGAAGCGGTCTTCGGAAACGCGGCCTTGCACCACCAGCAGCTCGTCTTCCTTGATCAGGTGCTTGAACGGCTCGAACACTTCGTTGTAGATGGATGCCTCGATCACGCCGGTGCCGTCGTCCAGCGTGCAGATCACCAGCTTGCCGCGCTGGGTCATCTGCACCCGCACGCCGGTGATGATGCCGGCCATGCTGCGCGGTTCGCGCGAGGGCTCCAGGCTGGAGATCTTGGTGCGTACGAAACGGCGCACTTCCTTTTCGTAGGCAGAGAACAGGTGGCCCGACAGGTAGAAGCCCAGCGCGCCCTTCTCTTCGGTCAGGCGCTGCTTGTCGCTCCAGGGCGGCACGTCGACGTATTCCAGCGGCGCTTCGAGGTCGCTGTCGTCGCCGCCGAACAGGCTGACCTGGTTGGCCGATTTCTCGGCCTGTTCCGCGCTTTCCCAGGCCAGGTTGACCGAGGCTTGCAGCACGGCGCGGTCGACCTTGAAGCAGTCGAAGGCGCCAGCGCGGATCAGCGAGTCGATGGTGCGGCGGTTGATCTGCTTTTTGTCGACGCGCTTGGCGAAGTCGAACAGGTCCTTGAACGGGCCGTCCTTGCGCGCTTCCAGGATCGATTCGATGGCATTCTGGCCGGCGCCCTTGACCGCGCCCAGGCCGTAGCGGATCTGCGTCGCCTTCTTGCCCGGCTCGCCTACCGGCACGAAGCGATAGTCGGACTGGTTGATGTCGGGTGGCAGGATCGACAGCTTGCAGACGTCGATCGAATCCTCGATCAGGATCTTGACCTTGTCGGTGTCTTCCATCGCCAGCGACAAGTTGGCTGCCATGAACGCGGCCGGGTGGTGCGCCTTGAGGTAGGCGGTGTAGTACGACAGCAGCGCGTAGGCGGCGGCGTGCGACTTGTTGAAGCCGTAGCCGGCGAACTTTTCCATCAAGTCGAAGATCTCGTCGGCCTTTTCGGTCGACAGGCCGTTCTTGGCGGCGCCGGCACGGAACAATTCGCGGTGCTCGGCCATTTCCTCGGCCTTCTTCTTGCCCATCGCGCGGCGCAGCAAGTCGGCGCCGCCCAGCGAGTAGCCGCCGATCACCTGCGCCATCTGCATCACCTGCTCCTGGTAGACCATGATGCCGTAGGTCTCGGAGAGGATGCCCTCGGTACGCGGGTCCGGGTAATCGAAGGCTTCGCCGTGCTTGCGCTTGCAGAAGTCGGGGATCAGGTCCATCGGGCCCGGGCGGTACAGCGCCACCAGCGCGATGATGTCCTCGAAGCGGTCGGGCCGCGCGTCCTTCAACATGCCTTGCATGCCGCGGCTTTCAAGCTGGAACACGGCGACCGTCTTGGCCTTGGTCAGCAGCTCGTAGGAAGCGCGGTCGTTGAGCGGCAGCTTGGCCAGGTCGAAGTCGGCCATGGCCGGGTCGAGCATGCGGATGTAGCGCTCGGCGCGGTCGAGGATGGTCAGCGTGGTCAGGCCCAGGAAGTCGAACTTCACCAGGCCGACGGCCTCCACATCGTCCTTGTCGTACTGCGACACCACGCCGGCGTCGCCACCCTGGGTGTAGAGCGGGCAGAAGTCGGTCAGCTTGCCGGGGGCGATCAGCACGCCGCCGGCGTGCATGCCGATGTTGCGGGCGATGCCTTCGACCTGCTGGGCCAGGCCCATCAGCTGCTTCACTTCCTCTTCGTTTTCCAGGCGCTCCTTGAGCAGCGGCTCTTCCTCGATGGCGTCTGCCAGCGTCACCAGCTTGCCGGGCTTGAACGGGATCAGCTTGGAGATGCCGTCGCAGAAGTTGTAGCCGAGGTCGAGCACGCGGCCGACGTCGCGCACCGCGCCCTTGGCCGCCATGGTGCCGAAGGTGGCGATCTGCGAGACCGCCTCCTTGCCGTAGCGGTCCTTCACGTACTGGATCACGCGGTCGCGGCCTTCCTGGCAGAAGTCGATGTCGAAGTCGGGCATCGAGACCCGCTCCGGGTTCAGGAAGCGTTCGAACAGCAGGTTGTAGCGCAGCGGGTCGAGGTCGGTGATCAGGAGGCAGTACGCCACCAGCGAGCCGGCGCCGGAGCCCCGGCCCGGGCCGACCGGCACGCCGTTGTTCTTGGCCCACTGGATGAAGTCGGCCACGATCAGGAAGTAGCCCGGGAACTTCATCTTGATGATGGTGTTGTTCTCGAACTCCAGGCGCGCCTCGTAGCGCGGGCGCTGCTTCTCGCGTTCGGCCTCGTCCGGGTACAGGTGCTTCAGGCGCTCTTCCAGGCCGGCCTTGGTCTGCGCCACCAGGAAGTCGTCGATGGTCATGCCGTCCGGCGTGGGGAAGTCCGGCAGTTGCGGCTTGCCCAGTTGCAGCACCAGGTTGCAGCGCTTGGCGATCTCGATGGTATTGGCGATGGCGCCGGGCAGGTCGGCAAACAGCTCGGCCATCTCGGCCTGCGACTTGAAGTACTGCTGGTCGTTGAAGCGGCGCACGCGGCGCGCATTGGCCAGTATCTCGCCTTCGGCGATGCAGGTGCGCGCCTCGTGGGCGATGAATTCCTCGGTGGACTGGAACTGGATCGGATGCGTGGCCACCGTCGGCAAACCCAGCCTGGCGCCCAGCGCCACGGTCTGGCGTACCTGGATATCCATGTTGGCCTGGCCCGCGCGCTGGATCTCGAGGTAATAGGCGCCCGGGAAAATCGTGGCCCAGCGCTTGGCGCATTCCTCGGCCAGCGCCAGGTTGCTGTTGTCGATCGCGATGCCGACATCGCCGCCCTGGGCGCCGGACAAGGCGATCAGGCCGTTGCCGCCGTCCTGGTGGCGCAACGCGTCCAGCCATTCGATGCGTATCTCGGCGCGGCCCTTGTAGAGGTTTTCCAGCCAGGCCTTGGACAGCAGCTCGCACAGCTGCAGGTAGCCGTGGCGGTTCTTCACCAGCAGCAGCAGGCGCGACGGTTTTTCGCGGTCGGCGTCGTTGGTGATCCAGACGTCGCAGCCGGCGATGGGCTTGATGCCCTTGCCGCGCGCGGCCTTGTAGAACTTGACCATGCCGAACAGGTTGGCCAGGTCGGTGACTGCCATCGCCGCCTGGCCATCCTTGGCGGCGGCCTTGACGACGTCATCGATGCGCACCAGGCCGTCGACGATGGAGTACTCCGAATGCAGTCGGAGGTGAACGAATTGCGGTGTAGTCATAGGGGCGCATTTTACCGGAGGTTGGGGTTTTCCCCGACCTGAATTAGCCGGTATCGGGCCGGCAATCCATGCTTGACATGGGCATCGCGCAAGCCTGCTTGATCTGCATCACGGAAGCCCCAAATTGCTGCGGGAACCTGCTCCTCGCGTATATAATGCTGACAATTCAAAGACTTAGAGCACAGAACCATGCAGTCCCCGGATACACCCTACGTCAACATCGCCGCCTACAAATTCATCACCTTCGACGACACCGCCGAAAAGCGCGCCGAATTCCTGGACATTTGCCAAAAGAACAACCTGCGCGGCACCGTACTGCTCACGCCTGAAGGCATCAACATGTTCCTGGCCGGCCTGCGCCACGAGATCGACGCCTACCTGGCCTGGCTGCGCGCCGATGCCCGTTTCGCCGACATCGTGGTCAAGGAAAGCTTTTCCGCGAAGCAACCGTTCACGCGCATGCTGGTCAAGCTCAAGGCCGAGATCATCACGATGAAGCATCCGCTGATCAAGCCTGAAGAAGGCCGCGCGCCGTCGGTGGAGCCGCAAGACCTGAAGCGCTGGCTGGACCAGGGCCATGACGACAATGGCAAACCGGTGGTAATGGTCGATACCCGCAACGGTTTCGAAGTCGATGTCGGCACCTTCGAGAATACGGTCGACTACCGCATCGCCAAGTTCACCGAATTCCCGCAGGTCATCAAAGACCACAAGGCCGACTTCGACGGCAAGACCGTGGTCACGTTCTGCACCGGCGGCATCCGCTGCGAGAAGGCCGCGATCCATATGCAAAACATCGGCTACGACAGCGTCTACCAGCTCGAAGGCGGCATCCTGCGCTACTTCGAGGAAGTCGGCGGGGCCCACTACAAGGGCGACTGCTTCGTGTTCGACTACCGTACCGCGCTCAGCCCCGACCTGAAGGAAAGCCAGACCGCGCAATGCTTCGCCTGCCGCGCCGTGGTCACGCCGCGCGAGCAGCTGTCGCCGGACTACGTGCCGGGCAAGTCCTGCCCGTACTGCGCGCCGAAGCAGCGCGCCGCAGCCGAGGCTACGGCCGCCCAAGCCTGAGCGCCCTTCTCCCCGCGCCAATGAAAAAGCCCACCTCACGGTGGGCTTTTTGCTGGACCGGCGTCCGATTACTTCTTGAACTTGGCGGTGGTTTCGACCACGCGCGCGCCGAACAGCTTGGCGGTTGCCAGGTCGCCCGGCAGCGGGCCTTCTTCCGGCGAGGAATCCGACGGGCTTTGCGCCATCAGGCCCGAGAAGGAGCCGACGAAGTTGATGTCGTTGCGCTGCGCGGCCTTGCTGTTGGAAGGCATCAGGCCGGTGCCGACCCAGACCATGCTGTGCTGCATGCCCAGCGTGAACAGGTAGTGCAGGGTCGACAGCTTGTCGCCGTTCATGGTGGCCGAGTTGGTGAAGGCGGCGCCGACCTTGTCTTTCCACTTCTGGCTGAACCAGGGCTTGGACGAGGCGTCGGCGAATTTCTTGAACTGCCACGAGACGGAGCCCATGTAGGTCGGCGAACCGAAGATGATGGCGTCGGCCGCATCCAGCGTCGCCCAGTCGGCGTCGGTGATGTTGCCTTCGGCGTTGATGGCGATCAGGTCGACGCTGGCGCCGGCAAACGCTGCGGCGCCGGCATGGACTGCCTCCGCCAGTTTCTTGGTGTGGCCGTAGCCGGAATGGTAGACGATGGCGACTTTAGTCATGATGTTTCCTTCTCGAGTGGGAGTTTGCTTGCTTCAAAAAAACCGCCGGGTGATCGGCTCCGGCGGGTACTGCAAAAAACTTAACGCGGCAGGTCGAACAGTAGCACTTCGGCCTTGTCGCCGCCGCTGATTTCCAGCTTGTCGACTTCAGCCAGCTTGAGCGCGTCGCCGGCTTCCAGCGCCTGGCCGTTGACGCTCACCTTGCCGCGCGCCACGTGCACATAACCCAGGCGCCCTGCCGGCAGCGCATAGCTGGCGTGCTGCTCGCCGTCGAACAGGCCGGCGTACAGCGACGCATCCTGGTTCATGCTGACCGAACCGTCGCGGCCGTCCTTGGAAACGACCAGACGCAGGCGGCCATCCTTGTCGGCAGCCGAGAAATGCGCCTCCTGGTAGCCCGGCTCGGCGTTGGCGCGCTCCGGCATGATCCAGATCTGCAGGAAGTGCGTGGTGCCGTCCTTCGAGTGGTTGTACTCGGAGTGGCGCACGCCGGTGCCGGCGCTCATGCGCTGGACGTCGCCGGGACGGATCACGCTGCCGTTGCCCATGCTGTCCTTGTGGGCCAGTTCGCCTTCCAGCACGTAGGAGATGATCTCCATGTCGCGGTGGCCGTGGGTACCGAAGCCCTGGCCGGCGGCCACGCGGTCTTCGTTGATCACGCGCAGCGGGCCGAAGCCCATGTGCTGCGGGTCGTAATAGTCGGCGAAGGAAAAGCTGTGATACGAATCCAGCCAACCATGGTTGGCGTGTCCACGATCGTTTGCTTTGCGCAGTTGCATCATGACAACACCCCTTTCAATGAATTTTGTATGCCTCGGAATTGATTCATACAAATTGTTTGTCGATGTAGCCACTATAGACACTATCTTTTTCCGGCATAAGGCCTAAAATTCATACAGCTCATTCAAATAATTTAAACAAGATAGAACATCACGAGGCGTCCTTTTGAACCTGACCCTGGAATCCCTGCTGATCCTCGACATGATCGACCGCAAGGGCAGCTTCGCCGCCGCCGCGCTGGCGCTGGATCGCGTGCCTTCGGCGCTGACCTACAGCGTGCGCAAGCTGGAAGACGACCTCGACGTCCTGCTGTTCGACCGTCGCGGCCACCGCGCCCAACTGACCCCGGCCGGCCAGCAATTGCTGCAGGAAGGCCGCCACCTGCTGCTGGCCGCCAACGACCTGGAGCAGCGCGTCAAACGCACCGCCACCGGGCGCGAGACTGAATTGCACATCGTGCTCAACAGCCTGATTCCGTTTTCCAAGATGCTGCCCATCATCGAGGCCTTCGACCGAGAACAGTCCGGCACCCGCTTGCGCTTCACGCCGGGCGTGCTGACCGGCGCCTGGGAAAAGCTGATCGAGGGCCGCGCCGACCTGGTCATCGGCGTGACGCTGGACGGGCCGGAAATCGTGCGCACCAGCGGGCGCTTCCAGATGCATGAGCTGGGCATGGTGGATTGGGTCTTTGCCGTCGCCCCGCAGCATCCGCTGGCCGCGGCAGAAGAACCGCTGCCGGCCGAACTGGTGCGCAGCCATCGGGCGGTGGCGGTAGGCGACAACAGCCAGTCGCTGCCGACGCTGACCATGGGCCTGCTGTCCGGCCAGGAGACGCTGACGGTGGCCACCGTGGCCGACAAGCTGGAGGCGCAACTGGCCGGGCTTGGCTGCGGCCATCTGCCGCGTATCTGGGCCGCGCCTTACCTGGCCAGCGGCGCGCTGGTCGAGAAGCAGACGCTGGCGGCCAAACCCAACGACAATTTCATGGTCGCCTGGCCCAAGGCGGAACAGGGCAAATCGCTCAAGTGGTTCATCCAGCACCTGGCGCGGCCGGAGGTGCAACGCTCGCTGCTGGGAGAGGTCGTACCCGGGAGGAACGCATGAACCGCAACGCTTACACCGGCCGCTTCGCCCCCTCGCCGTCCGGCCCGCTGCATGCGGGGTCGCTGGTGGCGGCCCTGGCCAGCTTCCTGGATGCGCGCGTGCATGAGGGCCGCTGGCTGGTGCGCATCGAAGACATCGACGAAACCCGCACCGTGCCCGGCGCCGCCGACGGCATCGTGGCAACGCTGGCGGCGCTGGACATGCACTCGGACGGCCCGGTGCTGGTGCAAAGCCGGCGCAAGGCCCGTTACCAGGTGGCACGCGAGCAATTGGGAACACATGCCTATCCCTGCGGCTGCAGCCGCAAGGAAATCGCCGATTCGCGCACCGGCATCGCCAGCGACGGCGCCGCCATCTACCCCGGCACCTGCCGCCACGGCCTGGCCCCCGGCAAGACCGCGCGCACGCTGCGCCTGCGCGTACCCGATGCCGGCATGCCGGGAGAACTGGTGCGCTTCGACGACCGCTGGCTGGGGCCGCAGCAGCAACACCTGGCCAGCGAAGTCGGCGACTTCGTGCTGCAGCGCGCCGACGGCTTCTGGGCGTACCAGCTGGCGGTGGTGGTGGACGATGCCGACCAGGGCATCACCGACATCGTGCGCGGCGCCGACCTGCTGGACTCGACGGCGCGCCAGATCTACCTGCAAGGCCTGCTGGGCTATCCGACGCCGCGTTACCTGCATGTGCCGCTGCTGATGAATGAGGTGGGGGAGAAATTTTCCAAGCAGAACGGCGCGCAGGCGATCGACCTCGGCCGCCCGTTGCAGGAGTTGCAACGGGCGGCGGCATTCCTTGGCTTGGAGACGAGCGCGGCGCATGACCGCGAGAGCTTCTGGAGCCTGGCGTCGGCAGCCTGGGATGTCCGCTTCGGCGGCCGCTGAACCAGATCTGGCGCGTACCGGATCAATCCCAACGCCGTAAAAAAAGCCCGCATATGCGGGCTTTCGTCTTGGACCGGGGCAGGATCAGCGCTTGGGCATGCCGCCCAGCAGCGCGGCCACCTTGGGCTTGGGGCGGTTCGATTTGGGCATCACTTCCGGCTTGGTCGACACCGCTTCGGCGCCGGCCGGCTCATACGGCTTCAGGAACCACGGATCGACCTTTTCCCGGCGCGGCGTCGGAGCGCCGTCGCGGCTGCGTTCGCTGCGCTCCGAGCGGCCACCGCGTTCTCCACGTTCGCTGCGCTCGCTACGTTCACCGCGTTCCGAACGCTCATGGCGCTCGCGGCTGCGCGGGGCAAAGCCGACCAGCTCCGCGCGTTCGAATTTCTTCTTGATCAGCTTTTCGATATCCACCAGCAAGCGCTCGTCCTTGTCGCAGAACAGCGAGATGGCGTCGCCCGATGCGCCGGCGCGGCCGGTGCGGCCGATGCGGTGGACGTAGTCCTCGGCGTTGTACGGCAGGTCATAGTTGATCACGCAAGGCAATTCGGCGATGTCGAGGCCGCGCGCGGCGACGTCGGTCGCCACCAGCACTTCGATCTGCCCCTGCTTGAAGGCTTCCAGCGCCGCCATGCGCTCGGCCTGGCTCTTGTCGCCGTGGATGGCCGAGGCATTGACGCCGTCCTTCTCCAACTGGCGCGCCAGGCGCGAGGCGCCGATCTTGGTGTTGGAGAACACGATCACCTGCTTCAGGCCGCGCTCGCGGATGATGTAGGTGACGGCATCGGCCTTGGCGGATTCGTCGACCTTGTAGATGGTTTGCGTGACGGTCTCGGCGGTGGCGTTGCTGCGCGCGACTTCGATGGTGACCGGGTTGTTCTGGAAGCTGGCGGCCAGCTTCTTGATCTCGGGCGAGAAGGTGGCCGAGAACATCAGGTTCTGGCGCTGCTTGGGCAGCAGGTTGATGATGCGCTGCAGGTCGGGCAGGAAGCCCATGTCGAGCATGCGGTCGGCTTCGTCCATCACCAGGATCTGGGTCTGCGACAGGTTCACCGTCTTTTGCTGCACGTGGTCGAGCAGACGGCCGGGAGTGGCGATCACGATCTCGACGCCGGCGCGCAAAGCGGCGGTCTGCGGCGCCATGTCGACGCCGCCGAACACCACGGTGGAGCGCAGCGGCGTGAAGCGCGAATAGGCCTTGACGTTGTCGGCCACCTGGTCTGCCAGCTCGCGGGTCGGCGTCAGGATCAGCGCGCGCACCGGGTGGCGCGCCGGCGATACGCTGGTGCTGGCGTAGGCCAGCAGGCGCTGGATAATGGGCAGCGAGAAGCCGGCGGTCTTGCCGGTGCCGGTCTGCGCCGCGCCCATCACATCGCGCCCTTGCAGCACGACGGGAATCGCCTGCGCCTGGATCGGGGTGGGATGGACATAGCCTTGTTCGGCCAATGCCTTCAGGATGTCGGGCGAAAGGCCGAAATCATCAAAGCGGACGGCGGGTGCAGCCGGTGCTGCGGACGCGGACGTGGTGTCGGACATGGTTTATTGCGAACGGTGCGACAGCGCCGCGGCAGCCTGTACAACGGCTCCGATGCATGGGGTGCATGCGCACGGGTTCAATTGCTTTCAGTGTTGAAGAGTATTACGAGAAACCGGGCCGGATAACGCGGCGGCTCGCTTCGGGTGATGCTTATGCTGACCGGGACCTGGGCCTGCCCGCATCGAATCTGCGTGCATGAACGCGCAAAAAGGCGCGTGGCCGTGTTGCCCGGAAGACCGCTATTATACGCCGCATCGCAACAGGCTTCATGACAGTTTGGTGTCCGTTTCCGGGAAGGGCGGGAAAAACAGCCTGAAACGTTGCGTTTTTTGCATTTTCCCTTCCCTTGAAAACCAAAGCGCCGCGCCCGACAGGGCTGCGGCGCTTTGGCCACTCGGCGGACAGACAACTCAGCCGATCGTGATGCTAAGGTCGGGCAAGCCGTCGACATGGCCTTCCAGCCTGTCGCCCTTGACCACCGCACCCACGCCTTCGGGCGTGCCGGTGTAGATCAGGTCGCCAGGGCACAGCTCGACCAGGCCCGACAGGTAGGAAATGGTTTCCGCCACGCTCCAGATCAGGTCGGACAGGTCGCCCTGCTGGCGCACTTCGCCATTGACCTTGAGCCAGACCGCGCCCTTGTCGGGGTGGCCGGCTTGGGACACCGGAAGCAGCGGCGCGCACGGGGCCGACTGGTCGAAGCCCTTGGCCATATCCCAGGGACGGCCCATCTTCTTGGCGGCGGACTGGATGTCGCGGCGCGTCATATCGAGGCCGACGGCATAGCCGAACACCAGTTCCAGCGCCTTTTCCACCGGCACATCGCGCCCGCCCTTGCCCAATGCCACCACCATCTCGATTTCATGGTGGTAGTCGCTGGTGGCTGCCGGATAGGGCACCACCGAACCGGTCGGCACGATGGCGTCGGCCGGCTTGGTAAAGAAGAATGGCGGTTCGCGGTCCGGGTCATGGCCCATTTCGCGGGCGTGGGCGGCGTAGTTGCGGCCGACGCAATAGATGCGGCGCACCGGGAAAGGATCGCCGCCGACCACGGGGATCGTGGTCTGAACAGGCGCGGGAATGGCGAAACTCATCGAGAAAGACTCCGTAGTGGATGTAAGCCGGTCGACCGGCCATTTTTGATCTTGCGGCATGGCATTCCGGGGCTGCCTTGCCTGCGCCAGTGTAAAAGAAAAGGGGCAAGGCTGCTTGGACGACCTCCCCGGCGCCGCTGGCGGAGATATAGGCGGCAATTCCGGCTGTAATCCGCTGGATAAAAGGCGGCGAATTTGGGACACTTGCGGCAACACAACGCGCGGCGCCGGGTATTTCCGGCCAGCCCGCTTTTTTATTGCCGTAGACCAAGCCCACCCTACTCCTATGCGTCAACCAGCAAATGCCGCCACCATCCTGTTGCAACAGGCCCTGGCACTGCACCAGAAGGGCCAGATGGCGCCCGCCGAAGCACTCTACAAGAAAGCGCTGGCCAAGGCGCCCGGCCATTTCGAAGCCAACTACCTGTACGGCATGCTCAAGCTGCACCAGGAAGACTGGGATGCCGCCCAGGCGCAGTTGGAAAAAGCGATCAAGCTCAATCCGAAGCACGTGGACACCTATTTCGACCACGCCGGCGCGCTGGAACAGCTCGGCCGCGACGCGGATGCGCTGCAAAGCTACGACAGCGCCATCGCGCTCAAGCCGGATTTCGCCGAGGCCTTCATCAAGCGCGCCCAGGTGCTGCGCCGGCTTGGCCGCCGCCGCGATGCGCTGGCCGATTGCGACAAGGCCGTGGCGCTGGCGCCCGACAACGCCGATGCCTGGTTCCAACGCGGCAATTGCATGCACGATGAGTTCCGCTTCCGCGAAGCGCAGGAGAGCTACAAGCGCGCGGTCGCGCTGCGGCCGGACTTCATCGAGGCGCTGTTCAACCTGGGCAATGCCCACAAGGATTTCTATCGGTTCGACGATGCGCTCGATGCCTACGATCGCGCCATCGCCGCCGCGCCCGACTTTCAGCAGGCCCATGCCAACAGGGGATACGCACTGTTCCGGCTACACCGCCCGCAAGAAGCGCTGCAAGCCTATGACCGCGCCCTTGAGCTGGACGATACCTCCCCCGACCTGTGGTTCAACCGCGCCTCGACGCTGGAAGAACTGCGCCGCTTCGACGAGGCCAAGGAAAGCTATCGCCGGGCCCAGATGCTCAACCCGGACACCAACTCCGCGCAATGGAACGAAGCCCTGATGCAATTGCGCCAGGGCGATTTCCGCAACGGCTGGCAGCAGTACGAAGCCCGCTGGGAAACCCGCCAGATGCGGGATCTCCGGCGCAATTTCCGCCAGCCCCTGTGGCTGGGCAAGGAATCGCTGCAAGGAAAAACCATCCTGCTGCACGCCGAACAGGGCTTCGGCGATACCTTGCAGTTCGCGCGCTATGTCCCGGTAGTCGCCGCCAAAGGCGCAAAGGTGATCCTGGAAGTGCAGCCGGAGCTGGCGCAACTGATGCGCAACCTGCCTGGCGTCAGCGAGGTGGTTACCGGCATGACAGCGTTGTCCCGGAATTTCGATTTCCATTGCCCGCTGATGAGCCTGCCGCTCGCCTGCGCCACCTTCTCCGAAGAGGAGATACCGCGCGCGCCCTACCTGAGCGTCGATGCCGCCCAATGGTCGGCATGGTACCAACGCCTGCCGCAAAACCGCGCCCTGCGCGTGGGCCTGGCCTGGTCCGGCAGTACGGCGTCGACCGACCCCAGCGCGGTCGCCATCGACGCCATGCGCTCGCTTCCGTTCCAAGAGCTGGCGCCCATCGTCGAGCTGGCGCGCAGCCAGGGCGGTGTCGAATTCGTCTCGCTGCAGGTCGGCTACGCCGCTGTTGCGCAGTTGCAGGCGCACCCGCTGCGCGACCACGTGCACGATTTTTCCGCCCACCTGACCGACTTTTCCGAAACCGCCGCGCTGGTCGCCAACCTCGACCTGGTCATCAGCGTCGACACCTCGGTTTGCCACCTGGCCGGCGCGCTGGGCAAGCCGGTCTGGCTGCTGAACCGCTTCAACGGCTGCTGGCGCTGGCAGGTCGACCGCACCGATACGCCCTGGTACCAGAATTTCACCATCTTCCGCCAGGATACTCAGGGAGACTGGAGCGGCGTCGTGGCGCAGATGCGTGAAGCGCTATCGCAGCACCTGGCCGGGGAATAAGCCGCCACGCCATCGCACCGGATTGCTTCCTGCTGGCAATCCGGTTTTTTTACGCCCTGCGGCAACCGGAACCTGCGTCGGCATATGGCCTCATAACACGCAGGGCCCTCTTCCGGCCCATAGCGGCGTGACATGGATGGCGAAACGCCCGCCATCCCGCAACGATGAGGACAACGGAATGCAGACTGTCCAGCAGAACAGCCCCACCACCCACCACGGCGCCGGCGACTATGCCGACGGCCCGCGCCTGCTGGCCGACATCGGCGGCACCAATGCGCGCTTCGCGCTGGAACCGGGGCCGAACCGGATTGAAGCCATCAAGACCCTGCCCGCCGCCGACTACCGCGAATTCACCGATGCCGTGCAAGCCTACCTGCGGCAAACCGGGCATCCGCCGGTGCGGCATGCGGTCGTCGCCATCGCCAACCCGGTGCAAGGCGACCAGATCAAGATGACCAACCACGACTGGGCTTTTTCGATCGAGGCCGCGCGCCAATTGCTGGGGTTCGGCACGCTGCTGCTGGTCAATGATTTCACCGCGCTGTCGATGGCGGTGCCGCAATTGCAGGCGCCCGATCTGCGGCAAATCGGCGGCGGCGCGGCGGCTGCCGGCAGCCCCATCGGCGTGGTCGGCGCCGGCACCGGCCTGGGCGTGGGCGGGCTGGTGCGCGGCGAAAACCGCTGGCTGCCGCTGGCCAGCGAAGGCGGCCATGTGTCTTTTTCCCCGGCCAATCCACGCGAAGCAAGCATTCTGGCTTACGGCTGGCGCACCTATGAACACCTGTCGGCCGAGCGGCTGGTGTCCGGTCCCGGACTGGAACTGATCCACCGGGCGCTGCTCGACGCCGACGGCCTGCCGGCAAAGGAACTGAAGGCGGGACAGATCGTGGAGCTCGGCCTGTTGCAAGGCGACCGCCTGTGCAAGGAAACCGTCGACATCTTCTGCAGCATGCTCGGCACCGTGGCGGCCAACCTGGCGGTCACGCTGGGCGCGCTGGGCGGGATCTACATCGGCGGCGGCGTCGTGCTGCACCTGGGCGATTACTTCGAACGCTCGCCGTTTCGCGCGCGCTTCGAAAACAAGGGACGCATGTCGGCGCTGACCAGGAAAATCCCGACCTACGTCATCACGGCCGAGTATCCGGCCTTCATCGGCGTGTCCGCCATGCTTGGAGAAAAACTGGGCGACCGGCGCCATGCGTCAGCGGGCTGAAGCCGCATCGCGGATGAACTGCTGGGAGAAGGGGGAATATAAAAGGAAGAGGCGAGCCTTGTCTGCGGCACTTGCGGGAAATGGCTGTGGCTGCTTCGTTCCCGACCTGACCAGGTTGACCATGCCACAATGCGCAGGGGCCCGCCGGGGCGAATTGTACTCCATTTCGGGCATCCCCGGCCAGCGAATTCGGCATCCGCTCCGCCGGCAATGAAAAAGCCGCGCAATTGTATAAACAATTTGCGCGGCTTTTTTTCAAGCGATCGCGGGCCCGGGTCAGATCCCCAACTGCTGCCAGATGTCGTCCACGCGGCGCTTGACCTCATCGGTCATGGCGATCGGCGTTCCCCATTCGCGGCTGGTTTCCCCGGGCCACTTGTTGGTGGCGTCGATGCCCATCTTGCTGCCCAGGCCGCTGATGGGCGAAGCGAAGTCGAGATAGTCGATCGGCGTGTTGTCCACCATGACCGTGTCGCGCACCGGATCGACGCGCGTGGTGATGGCCCAGATCACTTCCTTCCAGTCGCGGATATCGACATCCTCGTCGACCACCACGATGAACTTGGTGTACATGAACTGGCGCAGGAAGCTCCACACGCCGAACATCACGCGCTTGGCATGCCCGGCGTACGACTTCTTCATCTGCACCACCGCCATGCGGTAGCTGCAGCCTTCCGGCGGCAGGTAGAAGTCGGTGATTTCAGAGAACTGCTTCTGCAGCAACGGCACGAACACTTCGTTCAGGGCCACGCCCAGCACCGCCGGCTCATCGGGCGGCTTGCCGGTATAGGTCGAGTGGTAAATGGGATCGCGCCGCATGGTGATGCGATCGATGGTGAAGACCGGGAACCAGTCCTGCTCGTTGTAATAGCCGGTGTGGTCGCCATACGGCCCTTCCAGCGCGTGCTCGTATCCGGACGGATGATTGGCATCCGGATAGATGTGCCCTTCCAGCACGATCTCGGCGGAAGCCGGCACCCGCAACTCACTGCCAATGGCCTTGACCAGCTCGGTGCGGCTGCCGCGCAGGAGGCCGGCGAACTGGTATTCGGACAGGCTGTCCGGCACCGGCGTGACCGCGCCTAATATAGTGGCGGGATCGGCGCCCAGCGCGACCGCCACCGGATAAGGCTGGCCGGGGTTGGCGATGCCATGCTCGCGGAAATCGAGCGCGCCGCCGCGATGCGCCAGCCAGCGCATGATCACCTTGTTCGGTCCCAGCACCTGCTGGCGGTATATCCCCAGGTTCTGGCGCTTCTTGTGCGGCCCCTTGGTGATCACCAGGCCCCAGGTGATCAGTGGCGCCGCGTCGCCCGGCCAGCAATGCTGGATCGGCAAACGCGAGAGATCGACATCCTTGCCCTCCCACACCACATCCTGGCAAGGCGCCGAGCCGCGCTCTTTGGGCGCCATGTCCCACAGCGACTTGACCAGCGTGCCGAGCCCCAGCACATCCTTGATGCCCTTGGGCGGCTCCGGCTCCTTCAGGCGCGCCAGCAGGTGGCCGATACGGCGCAATTCGCCGATATCCTCAGCACCCATGCCCAATGCGACGCGGCGCGGGGTACCGAAAAGATTCGCCAGGACCGGGATATTTTTTTCATCCACACGCTCAAAAAGAAGCGCCGGACCTTCCGCACGAAGCGTGCGATCGCAGATCTCGGTCATCTCCAGATGGGAGGAAACAGGATGGGATACGCGCTTTAATTCGCCTTTTTGTTGCAACTTGGAAATAAAATCGCGCAGATCCGTATATTTCATACTTTTTAACAAATTTCTTTTTGCATGACAGCCGGCTCAGGTATCCCCGGCAAACGCTTGATTCTATTGATTTTTGAAGAAAGGCCGCGCCAAAAATGAGATTCAAAAGTTATAAAAATAAAATTTCATAGTATTGACTCGATATAAAGTGACTTCTACAATGCGCCCACCTGATCGAAAGGGAATGGGCTAAGAAGCTCAACAAGGCTTGTAACAATCACAACAAGCTTGCAAGGTATCCAGGGCTCCCGGGGGCCCAGTAACACAAAGAAGTGTCATCCAAGGCGTCAGCCTTACTCCCCGAAACATTGTCGTCCGACGGCATGGCCAGCAGGCCTCGCGGATGACTACTTGCCGTAACGCCTTGCGACGGTAACGTAATAGATTGCAGCAACGTCAGATTAGCTGTCCGGTCTCCACTTCTTGGCCGGTGAGCCCTGTATTTGCCGCAATAACGCAGGAGGTTCAATGTCTAACCAACCTACCGAGGCGCATTTAGCCTCGCAGATGGTTCAGCGCGCCGCAGCCTGGAATCCCTCCACGGCTGCCCGCATTGGTCAATTTTTCAGCGTTGCCCACCGTGCCATCACGGTACTCGGCATCGCCGCCCTGTTCGTACTCGGGCTGATGTTTTTCAATCCGGACCTGGCCGACAAGCTGATCAGCATGTCGCCGTTCTCGGATTCGGTCGACGAAATGCAAGCCGACGCGGCAACCGCTCCGCCGCTGGCCAAGCTGATGGCGCCGGCGACGCCGGCTTCCGCCATCCCGGCGATCGCCGGCGCCGCCACCGCGGCACCGGTGCCCGCACCGCCGATGTCGGCGGAAGATCGCCAGCTGCTGGGCACGCCGCGCCAGCAGAAGCTGGTCACCAGCTGGCTGGCCAAGCGCTACCGCGTGGCCAGCGATGCGGCTGACATGCTGGTCTCGGCCACCTACCTGACGGCACGCGACATCAAGCTCGATCCGCTGCTGATCCTGTCGGTGATCGCCATCGAATCGCGCTTCAATCCCTTCGCGGAAAGCCCGATGGGCGCGCAGGGCCTGATGCAGGTGATGTCCAAGGTGCACCATGACAAGTTCCAGGAACTGGGCGGCGTCAAGGCGGCCCTGAATCCGGTCGCCAACATCCGCGTCGGCTCGCAGATCCTGAAGGAATACGTGACCCGCGGCGGCTCGGTCGAAGCCGGCCTGAAGAGCTATGTCGGCGCGGCCGACATGGCCAACGACGGCGGCTACGGCATGAAGGTGCTGTCCGAGTACCAGAACCTGAAGCAAGTGGCGATGGGCAAGAACGTCTCGATCTATACCACCGCCACCATCAAGCTGCCGCCGGCGCCCGCTGTCTCTGCCAGCGCCGCCGCCAAGCCGGCAGCCAGCAACAACGTCGCCTCGGCCGCCCCTGCCAAGCCGAGGGCGGAAGAACAACTCGCTGCCTTATGAGCGTGTTGCGATTGAATATTACCGGTATTCAACACGCAAAAAAGGAGCCCTCGGGCTCCTTTTTCCTTTTCGGCCTCCCCGGCCTGTAACCGTTCAGGCGGCCTTGCGGTTTGCGAAAAACGCCCCCAGGCGGGCCACCGCTTCCTGCAGGTTCTCCATCGAGGTCGCATACGACAGGCGGATATAGCGGCGCGCAGTGAAGGGGCCGAAGTCCAGCCCCGGCACCAGCACCACGCCGGCCTCGTTGAGCATGTCGAGCGTCAACCGGTCGGCATCGTCGGACAGCGCGCTGCAATCGGCGTATACATAGAAAGCGCCGTCCGGCACCACCGGCACCTTGAAGCCCAGGCTTTCCAGCGCCGGCACGATGTAGTCGCGGCGGCGCTTGAACTCCGCCTTGCGCTCCTCGTAGATGGCGATCGACTCCGGCGCGAAACAGGCCACGCCGGCATGCTGGGCGATCGACGAAGCGCAGATGAACAGGTTCTGCGCCAGCTTCTCGACCTGCGGCACCAATGCCGGCGGCAACACCAGCCAGCCGAGGCGCCATCCGGTCATGTTGAAGTACTTGGAGAAGCTGTTGATCACCACCACGTCCTCGCCCAGCGACAGCGCCGAGAACGGCGCCCCCTCATACGACAAGCCCTGATAGATCTCATCGACGATGGTGAAGCCGCCGCGCGCGCGCACTTCCGCCACGATCGCGCGCAGCTCGTCCGGCAGGATGGAAGTGCCGGTCGGGTTGGAGGGAGAAGCCAGCAGCACGCCGCGCGTCGCCGCATCCCAATGTTCGCGCACCATTTGCGCCGAAAGCTGGAAACGGTGTTCCGGCCCGCTGGCGATCAGCCTGGCCTGGCCTTCGAAAGCCGCCACGAAATGGCGGTTGCAGGGATAGCTGGGATCCGGCATCAGCACCTGCGCCCCCTTTTCCACCAGTGCGGCGCAGGCCAGCAGCAGGGCCGCCGATGCGCCGGCCGTGACCACGATGCGTTCCGGCGCGATCTCCAGCCCGTAGACGCTGCGGTAATGGTCGGAGATCGCCTGGCGCAATTGCGGCAGGCCGGTGGCCGAGGTGTATTGCATCTTGCCGTCGGCCATGGCGCGCGTGGCGGCCTCAACCACTGCCGGCGGCGCGGTGAAATCGGGCTCGCCGATGCCCATGTGGATGATGTGGCGCCCTTGCTGCTCCAGCACGGCGGCCTTCTTGGCCAGCTCCATGACGTGGAACGGGGCGATGTTGTTCAGGCGGGAAGCGAGTTGGTTCAGGCTCATGGGAAATCCGGGATGCGGGTGGCATGCGCCTGCGGCGCACTCACAGGAAGAAGACAACGCGGCAGCGGCCGGACATGGCGCCGGCCGCCTGGAACGGGTTCTGAAGGCGCGGCGCTTAACGGCGGCCGGCGTCGACCTCGGTTGCGCGCACTTGCGCAGCGAAACGGTCCAGCACGCCATTGACGTACTTGTGGCCGTCGACTCCGCCGAACGACTTGGTCAGCTCCACCGCCTCGTTGATCACTACCTTATAGGGAATCTCGATGTGGTTCTGCAATTCGTAGGCGCCGATCAGCAGCGCGGCATGCTCCACCGGCGACAATTCCTTGATGGGGCGATCGATCAGCGGCGCCAGGCCGGTGCGCAGCGCTTCGGCATCGCGGATGGCGCCGTTGAGCAGGGTGTCGAAGTGTTCGGCATCGGCCTTGTCGAAACCGTGCGCTTCGCGGATGTGGGCTTCGATCGCGCCGCTGTCCTCATGGTTGAGCAGCCACTGGTACAAGCCCTGCAACGCGAACTCGCGCGCGCGATGGCGCGGTGTGCGGTTCTTGTTCGAATTGGCGTGTTGAGATTTGTTCGACATGATGAATGCGGCGCGAGGCCGTGAATGCTTTACTTGAATGGATACGTGAAACTGTGCAAGGAAAAAACCGCCGCGCCGCCGCCCGGGCAGCGGCGCGGCGACGGATCATTCCTCTTCGTCGGTGGCCTGGCCCAGCTCTTCCAGCACGATCGCCAGGTTGGCCATTTCGACCGCGACGCGGGCGGCATCGGCGCCCTTCTCGGCCATGCGCACTTCGGCCTGCTCGTCGTTCTCGGTGGTCAGCACGGCGTTGGCGATGGGCACGCCGAAGTCCAGGCCGATGCGGGTGATGCCGGCGCCGGATTCGTTGGAGACCAGTTCGAAGTGGTAGGTCTCGCCGCGGATCACCGCGCCCAGCGCGATGAGCGCGTCGAACTGGTCGGTCTCGGCCATCTTCTGCAGGGCCAGCGGGATTTCCAGGGCGCCCGGCACGGTGACGTGCAGGATGTCCTCGTCGGCCACGCCCAGATGCTTCAGTTCGGCCAGGCAGGCCGCCAGCAGGCCATGGCAGACGTCTTCATTGAAACGCGCCTGCACGATGCCGATGCGCAAGCTTTCGCCATTCAAATCCGCTTCAAAAGTTCCAATGGTCATGGCTTTTCCTTATAGGTGGTTGACTTGCGTGATTGCTGATCTTTGCGTCGGTTGCCCGCTCATGCGCCTTCGCGCGCCTGGTAGCCGGTCACTTCCAGCTTGAAGCCGGCCATCGACGGCATCTTGCGCGGGCTGGCCAGGAGCTTCATCTTGCACACGCCCAGGTCCTTCAGGATCTGCGCGCCGATGCCATAGGTACGCAGGTCCAGGCGGTCGGCGCGCACCGGCTTGGCGGCTTTGGCGGTGCCGACCTGGTTGAGCGCGCCGAACTGGTCGAACATCTGCTGCGCCGACTCCTCGCAGTTGAGCAGCACCACCACGCCGCCGCCCGGCGCGGCCTGCACCGCCTTCATGGCGGCGGCCAGATTCCACGAGTGGGTGGTGACTTCGGATTCCAGCAAGTCGAGGATCGATACCGGCTGGTGTACCCGCACCAGGGTTTCCTGGCCCGGCGCGATATCGCCATGCACCAGCGCCAGATGGGCGCCGCCGGACGGCGTGTCGCGGTAGGCGATGGCCTTGAAGTTGCCGTGCACGGTCTGCATGTCGCGCTCGGCCACGCGCTCGATGATGCTTTCGTTGCGGCTGCGGTAATGGATCAGGTCGGCAATCGTGCCGATCTTCAGCTTGTGCTTCTCGGCGAATTCCATCAGGTCCGGCAGGCGCGCCATGGTGCCGTCATCCTTGAGGATCTCGCAGATCACGGCGGCCGGCGTCAGCCCTGCCATCGCGGTCAGGTCGCAACCGGCTTCGGTGTGGCCGGCACGCATCAGCACGCCGCCCTTCTGGGCGCGCAGCGGGAAGATGTGGCCCGGGTTCACCAGGTCCGACGGCTTGGCGTTCTTGGCCGCGGCCACCTGGATGGTGCGCGCGCGGTCGGCGGCGGAAATGCCGGTGGTCACGCCTTCGGCCGCTTCGATCGAGACGGTGAAATTGGTGCCGAACTGGGTGCCGTTGCGGCTGGACATCATCGGCAGGTCGAGCTGGTCGCAATGTTCTTCGGTGAGCGTCAGGCACACCAGGCCGCGCGCGTGCGTGACCATGAAGTTGATGGCTTCGGGCGTGACGAAATCGGTGGCAAGCACCAGGTCGCCCTCGTTTTCGCGGTCTTCCTCGTCGACCAGGATCACCATGCGCCCGGCACGGAGCTCGGCGACGATTTCTTCTGTTGTTGCGAGTGGCATATGATTTTCTTTTCCCATTTGGAACCCGCTATTTTAAAGGATTGCGGGCGTCCTCACCCTGCCTGCGGCGCGCTTTGCAGCGATTTATTGATCCTGGACCGCCTGCGTGCGCGCCAGCGCTTCCTGCAACAGCGCCGGATCGCCCAGCGCCAGCTTCTTCGAGTCCGACAGCGTCTGGCGGAAGGCCCGTGCGCCAGGCACGCCGGCCAAGAGGCCCAGCATATGACGGGTCATGCTGTTGAGGCGCAGGCCGCGGCCGTTGTCGCCGTGCAATTCCAGCTGGCGTTTCATGTAAGGCAACATCGCCGCAATCACTTCCTCGCGGCTGGGATAGCAGCCGCCTTCCAGCTCGCCGTAATAACGGGCATCGAAACCGGCCATCAGATAGGGGTTATGGTAGGCCTCGCGGCCCAGCATGACGCCATCCACGTGCTTCAGGTGCTCGTCGATCTCGGCCACGGTCTTGATGCCGCCGTTGATCAGGATTTCCAGCTCGGGGAAGTCTTTCTTCAACCGGTAGGCATAGTCGTACTTCAGCGGCGGGATTTCGCGGTTTTCCTTCGGGCTCAGGCCTTTCAGGATGGCATTGCGCGCGTGCACGATGAAGGTCTTGCAACCCGCCCCGGCAACGGTTCCGACGAAATCGCGCACGAAATCGTAGGACTGCACGTCATCGATACCGATACGGTGCTTCACGGTGACGTCGATCGACACCGCGTCGCGCATGGCCTTGACGCAATCGGCCACCAGCTGCGCCTCGCCCATCAGGCAGGCGCCGAACGCTCCCTTCTGCACCCGCTCGGACGGACAGCCGCAGTTCAGGTTGATCTCGTCATAACCCCATTGTTCGCCCAGGCGGGCAGCGTGCGCCAGGTCGGCCGGCTCGCTGCCGCCCAGTTGCAGCGCGACCGGATGCTCTTCCTCGTTGAAATCGAGGTGGCGCGGCACGTCGCCGTACAGCAGCGCGCCGGTCGTCACCATTTCGGTGTACAGCCAGGTATGCCGCGTGATCTGGCGATGGAAGACGCGGCAGTGCCGGTCGGTCCAGTCCATCATCGGGGCCACGCTGATCGTGCGGGGAGGCAAGTGTTTCTTCATCTGCTGGGGAAATCGTCAATCCGTAAATCGTTTCTGCTGCCGGCGGCAATGCGCGTCTATGCATAGCCAGTGTCCGCGATGGCATCGCTGGCTGCAAGCGGGCGTTGCCGCTCCCGGCAGGGCCTGCGGGCGGCAAATAGAAAGCCCGCAAGGCTTTCGCGTTGCGGGCTGGTGTCCCCTCTATCCTCTGTGAGATAGGATTTTTATACTGCGGACACGATTCTGCACCACAAACCGGCAGCCGTCATTTCGCAACGCACAAAAATAGTGCCGAGGAAACAAAAAACAAGCCCATTGCCGATAAAAAATTTTCCAGCCGGTTTCCGGCAATCCGAACCCGGCAACCCCTCCCGCAAAAAAGGGAGGGGGCTGATGCGCTCAAGCCACTTGGGCGAACGCGGCAAAAAAAAAGCCCACAACCGGAGTTGCGGGCTTGAATCCAATTCTTTAGGAGGAAATTGGAGGAGACAGGTGTAACTATATGGCAGTGCATCATTGCTGTCTGCTTTATTGTGCTGATATCTGATATTCACCAGAAAGATATCAGCGCCAGCCGACGCCCATCCCCACGGCGGCCCGCCCACACGGGGGCGGCCGCCCTTCCCGCATTACATCGCTTCTTCGCGCGAAGCCTTCTTGCGCTCGTGTTCCTTCAGGTGACGCTTGCGCAGACGGATGCTCTTGGGCGTCACTTCGACCAGTTCGTCGTCTTCGATGAATTCGACCGCGTATTCCAGCGACAGCTCGATCGGCGGCACCAGGCGCACCGCTTCGTCGGTGCCGGAAGCGCGCACGTTGGTCAGTTGCTTGCCCTTGATCGGGTTCACGACGAGGTCGTTGTCGCGCGAGTGGATGCCGATGATCATGCCTTCGTAGACCGGATCGTTGTGGCTGACGAACATGCGGCCGCGGTCCTGCAACTTCCACAGCGCGTAGGCGACGGCGGCGCCGTCGTCCTGCGAGATCAGCACGCCGTTGCGGCGGCCGGCCAGTTCGCCCTTGGAGGTGTCGACCGGCTTGTAGTCGTCGAACACGTGGCTCATCAGGCCGGTGCCGCGGGTCAGGGTCATGAATTCGCCCTGGAAGCCGATCAGGCCACGCGCCGGAATGTGGTATTCCAGGCGCACGCGGCCCTTGCCGTCCGGTTCCATGTTCTGCAGGTCGCCGCGGCGGCGGCCCAGTTCTTCCATCACGCCGCCCTGGTGGGTTTCTTCGACGTCCACGGTCAGGTTTTCGTACGGCTCTTCACGCACGCCGTCAACCATACGGAACACCACGCGCGGACGCGACACGGCCAGTTCGAAGCCTTCGCGGCGCATGTTTTCGATCAGGATGGTCAGGTGCAGTTCGCCGCGGCCCGACACTTCGTAGGTCGAGTCGTCGTTCTCGGCCTGCACCACGCGCAGCGCCATGTTGGACTTCAATTCCTTTTCCAGGCGGTCGCGGATCTGGCGGGTGGTCACGAACTTGCCTTCACGGCCGGCCAGCGGCGAGGTGTTGACCATGAAGTTCATGGTCAGGGTCGGCTCGTCGACCTTCAGCATCGGCAGGCCCTTGGGGCTGTCCGGGGCACAGATGGTCGAACCGATGCCGATTTCCTCGATACCGTTGATCAGCACGATGTCGCCGGCCAGCGCTTCGTCGACCAGCACGCGCTCCAGGCCCTTGAAGGTCAGCACCTGGTTGATGCGGGCCTTGGTCGGCTTGTCTTCGGGGCCGTTCATCCAGACCACGTCCTGACCGCCCTTGATACGGCCGGCCAGGATGCGGCCGACGCCGATCTTGCCGACGTAGGACGAATATTCGAGCGAAGTGATCTGCAGTTGCAGCGGGGCGTTCGGGTCGTCTTCACGCGCCGGCACGTACTTGAGGATGGCGTCGAACAGCGGCTCCATCGAGCCTTCGCGCACGTCCGGGGTCAGGCCGGCGTAGCCGTTCAGGCCGGAAGCGTAGACCACCGGGAAGTCCAGCTGTTCTTCGGTGGCGCCCAGCTTGTCGAACAGTTCGAAGGTAGCGTTGATGGCCCACTCGGGACGCGCGCCCGGACGGTCGATCTTGTTCAGCACGACGATCGGCTTCAGGCCCAGCGCCAGCGCCTTGCGGGTCACGAAACGGGTCTGCGGCATCGGGCCTTCCTGGGCATCGACCAGCAGCAGCACGCTGTCGACCATCGACAGCACGCGCTCGACCTCGCCGCCGAAGTCGGCGTGGCCCGGGGTATCGACGATGTTGATGTGGGTGCCCTTGTACTCCACCGCGCAGTTCTTCGACAGGATGGTGATGCCGCGTTCCTTTTCGATGTCGTTCGAGTCCATCACGCGGTTATCCACTTGCTGGTTGTCGCGGAAGGTGCCGGACTGGCGCAGCAGTTGGTCGACCAGGGTGGTTTTGCCGTGGTCAACGTGGGCGATGATGGCGATGTTGCGAATAGCGCGGATATTGTTTGACATGGTGAATTTGGGTTGGAGTACCGATTCTCGGAAGGCGCGCATTATAGCATGTTGCGACGCATGAAATTTAAAAAAACCTGTGTTTTCAACGGTTTGCCGCCGTTTGGACGCCACCCTGAAAGGCGCGCCCGGAGCCGTTCTCCGGCGCTTCGCCTCAAGCCGTGGACACCAGCCGTTCGGGCGCCAGAATGGCGTATTCCTGCAACAGTCCGGTGCCCAGCAGCGCGGCGTCGGAAGCGCGGTAGACGCGCACTCGCCCCAACTGTTCCGGCGCGGCCACACCTTCCTTGGCCAGCGGCAAACGCTGGCCGTGCAAGAAGCGGCGTGCCAGTTCGTCCGGCAACTGCACCGCCGGGAAACTCTGCAGCAGGCCGTCCACCGGCAGCAGCGCGGCCTTGCGCTGTTCGGTTTCGCCGGCCGCCTCGAACTGTTCCAGCGTCATGGCGCCATCCAGTGTCAGCGGGCCGACGCCAATGCGACGCAGCGCGTTCAGGTGGGCGCCGCAGCCCAGATGCTCGCCGATGTCCTCGCCCAGCACACGGATGTAGGTGCCCTTGCTGCAGGTCACGCGAATGGCCAGCATCGGCGCCTGGTAATCCAGCAGTTCCAGCTTGTGGATGATCACGTCGCGCGCTTCGCGTTCCAGCGTGATGCCGGCGCGGGCGTATTCGTACAGCGGCTTGCCGTCGCGCTTCAACGCCGAATGCATGGGCGGCACCTGGCTGATGGGGCCGCGAAAGCGCGCCAATGCCGCCTCAATCTGTTCAGGACTGGCATCCACCGGGCGCTCGGCAATGACCTGCCCTTCGGTATCCCCGGTATCGGTCTTCACCCCCAGGTGCACCACGGCTTCATAGGTCTTGTCGGCCTCCAGCAGATCCTGCGAAAACTTGGTCGCCTCGCCGAAACACAGCGGCAACAAGCCGGTGGCGAACGGATCGAGGGTGCCGGTATGTCCGGCCTTGGGCGCGTTGAGCATGCGCTTGGCGCGGATCAGCGCGTCGTTGGACGACAACCCGACCGGCTTGTCCAGCAGCAGCACGCCATGCACCGGCAGGCGCGGGGGACGCGGCGCGCGCGGCGCCTGTCCGCGCTTGACGCGCTTGTCGTTGTTGGCCGGGATGGGGGACGCGGCGTCCGCCGGAATGTTGTCTGCCATAAATACGTTGCCGGCCCTGCGCGATGTGCGCGGGCCGGCGAAATGATTGTCAGTGATACAGCTGGTCGAACCGGCTCAGGCCTCGTCGTCCGAATCCTTGGCGCGGGTAGCGTTGGCCTCGTCGATCAGGCGCGACATTTCGATGCCGCGAGCGGTCGAGTTGTCGTGCACGAAGTGCAGTTCCGGCAAGGTATGGATGGTCAGCCTGCGGCCCAGTTGCGTGCGCAGGAAGCCTGCCGCCTTGCGCAGGCCGATCAGCGTGTTCTTCACCGCCTCGGGATTGTCCACCAGCGTGGTGAAGAAGATCTTGGCATGCGCGTAGTCCGGCGTGACCTGCACTTCGGTAATCGTGATCATCCCAACGCGCGGATCCTTCAGTTCGAAGGCGATCAGCTCCGCCAGGTCGCGCTGGATCTGGTCGGCGACGCGCAGGCCGCGCCCGGGGATGGATTTGCTATGTTTTGCCATTGTTCAAAAAACAAATCCGCCGATGGCCTGACGGGAGAATATTCCCGCGTTGCTGCGACGGATCTTTCAAATGAGGCCGGCGCGAGACCTCCCCGCGCCGGCAAAACTGCATTACAGGGTACGAGCCACTTCCTGGACTTCGAAGATTTCGAGCTGGTCGCCCACCTCGATATCGTTGTAGCCCTTGAGCGACAGGCCGCACTCGAAGCCCGACTTGACTTCCTTGACATCGTCCTTGAAGCGCTTGAGCGAGTCCAGTTCGCCGGTCCATACCACCACGTTGTTGCGCAGCAGGCGCACTTGCGAACCGCGCTTGACCAGGCCTTCCAGCACGTAGCAGCCGGCGATCGAACCGACCTTGCTGACCACGAACACCTGGCGGATTTCCACCAGGCCCAGCGCCTGTTCGCGCTTTTCCGGCGCCAGCATGCCCGACATCGCCGCCTTCACCTCGTCCACCGCATCGTAGATGATGTTGTAGTAGCGGATGTCGACGCCGTTGGCCTCGGCCAGCTTGCGCGCCGAAGCGTCGGCACGGGTGTTGAAGCCGATGATGACCGCCTTCGATGCCACCGCGAGGTTGACGTCGTTTTCGGTGATGCCGCCGACTGCGGCATGCACCACCTGTACGCGCACTTCGGCGTTGGACAGCTTCTGCAGCGACTGCACCAGCGCTTCCTGCGAACCCTGCACGTCGGTCTTGATGATCATCGGCAGGTTCTTGACCTCGCCTTCGCTCATCTGTTCGAACATGTTTTCCAGCTTGGCGGCCTGCTGCTTGGCCAGCTTGACGTCGCGGAACTTGCCCTGGCGGAACAGGCCGATTTCACGCGCCTTGCGTTCGTCGCTCATGACCAGCACTTCTTCGCCGGCCGACGGCACTTCCGTCAGGCCCTGGATCTCGACCGGAATCGACGGACCCGCTTCGCTGATGTTCTTGCCGTTCTCGTCCAGCATGGCGCGCACGCGGCCATAGGCGGAACCGGCCAGCACGACGTCGCCGCGCTTCAAGGTACCGGATTGCACCAGGATCGTCGCCACCGGGCCGCGGCCCTTGTCCAGCTTGGCTTCGATCACCAGGCCGCGGGCCGGCACGTCGACCGGCGCGGTCAGTTCCAGCACTTCGGCTTGCAGCAGCACGTTTTCCAGCAGCGAGTCGATGCCCTGGCCGGTCTTGGCCGACACCGGGATGAACGGAGCGTCGCCGCCGTATTCTTCCGGCACCACTTCCTCGGCGATCAGTTCCTGCTTGACGCGGTCGGGGTTGGCGCCCTGCTTGTCGATCTTGTTGATCGCCACCACCAGCGGCACGCCGCCGGCCTTGGCGTGGGCGATCGCTTCCTTGGTCTGCGGCATCACGCCGTCGTCGGCGGCCACCACCAGGATCACGATGTCGGTCGCCTTGGCGCCGCGGGCACGCATCGCGGTAAACGCTTCGTGGCCCGGGGTGTCCAGGAAGGTGATCATGCCGCGCGGAGTTTCCACGTGGTAGGCGCCGATGTGCTGGGTAATGCCACCGGCTTCGCCCGAGGCGACCTTGGTGCGGCGGATGTAGTCCAGCAGCGAGGTCTTGCCGTGGTCGACGTGGCCCATCACGGTCACGACCGGCGCACGCGGCAGCGCCTCGGCGTCGGCGTGGTCTTCACCTTCGACCAGCAGCGCTTCCGGATCGTCCAGCTTCGCGGCGTGGGCGCGGTGGCCCATTTCCTCGACCACGATCATCGCGGTTTCCTGGTCCAGCACCTGGTTGATGGTGACCATCTGGCCCAGTTTCATCAGGTGCTTGATGACCTCGGATGCCTTGACCGCCATCTTGTGCGCCACTTCGGCCACGGTGATGGTTTCCGGCACGTACACGTCATGCACCACGGCTTCGGTCGGCACCTGGAAGTTGCTTTCGCGCTGGTCGTCGCCATGCGAATGGCGGCGGCCCTTGGGGCCTGCGCGCCAGCCGTCGCGACCGCCGGCGCCGGTGGCGCCGCGGGCCTTCATGCCGCCGGTGCCGCGCTTCTTGGCGTCGTCCTGCCAGGTCGAGGAGACATTGGCCGACTTGATCGACTTCTTGTCCGCCGCGACCGCGGGCTTCTTGTCATCCTTCTTGTCGGCGACCTTCTTGTCGGCCGGCTTGTGCAGCGTGCCTTCCGAAGTCTTGGCGGCCGGCGCCGGTTCGGGCGCCTTCATGACCTTGCGCGGCGCATTCATCATGGCCTTGATCTGGGCCACTTCGTCTTCCACCGCCTTGCGCGCGCGCTCGGCGGCCGCGGCGCGTTCCGCGGCTTCCTTGGCGGCCTCGGCAGCCTTCTTCTTGGCTTCTTCGGCGGCGGCGCGCTTCTTTTCTTCCTCGGCCGGATCGGGCGCAGCCTGCTTGGCTTGCGCACCGGCGGCCTTGGCCTTGGCGGCTTCGGCCGCGGCCTCGGCTGCCACGCGAGCGGCTTCCGCCTCGGCGGCTTCGCGGGCGCGCTGCTGTTCCAGTTCGGCGGCCTTGGCCTGGGCGGCGCGTTCGGCCTCCAGTTGCGCCAGGCGCTCTTCCTGGGCCTTTAGTTCCGCCTGGCGGCGAGCTTCCTCTTCCTGGCGCGCCTGCACCTCGGCCTGGCTTTCAGCCGGCTCGTGCGCAACCGCCGCGGCGCGGGCCGCGGTCTCTTCCGCCGTCGGTTCGTCGCGCTTGATGAAGGTGCGCTTCTTGCGCACTTCCACCTGGATCGTGCGCGATTTGCCGGTCGCATCGGCCTGCTTGATCTCGGTCGTTTCCTTGCGGGTCAGCGTGATCTTCTTCTTCTCGCCTTCCGGCGCGGCGCCACGCGAACGGCGCAGGTGTTCAAGCAGGCGGTCCTTGTCTTCCTTCGACAGGGAGTCGGATGCGGAGCTCTTCTCGACGCCGGCCGAACGCAGCTGGGTCAGCAGCAGGTCGGCGGGCATTTTCAGCTCGGTGGCAAATTGGGCAACGTTGGTACTCGCCATTCAGTCCTCTTTTCTATGTGCTCGGCAGATGATGTGGAGTGCAAAGCGCGCTTCAACGCGCTTCGGTCGCGCTCCATGCCTTGGCCTGCAGCGCCTTGGCGCGCTCATCGTATTTGGAATCGATGAGCTTCATTTCATCGTCGGTCACATCTTCAAATGCATTTTCAATCAGTTGGCGCGCGCGCTCGGAAGGCAGGGCCAGGATCGCGCCGAATTCGTCATACGCCAGGCCGGCGAAGGCCGCCAGCGTCTTCACGCCTGCCAAGCCCAGCTTGCCGGCCAGCACGCGGTCCAGGCCTTCGAAGTTGATCAGTTCCTCGTCCATGCCTTCCAGGCCTTCCTCGGAAGCGATCGCTTCGGTCACCAGGGCGTCGCGGGCGCGGTTGCGCAGCTCGTTGACGGTTTCCTCGTCGAACGATTCGATCTCGAGCATCTCGTTGATCGGCACGTAGGCGATTTCTTCCAGGGTCGAGAAGCCTTCCTCAACCAGGATGTCGGCCACTTCCTGGTCGACGTCCAGCTTTTCCATGAACAGCGTGCGGATCGCCGCGGTTTCCAGCGCCGACTTGTCGGCCGACTCCTCGGCGGTCATGATGTTGATCTGCCAGCCGGTCAGTTCCGCCGCCAGGCGCACGTTCTGGCCGCCGCGGCCGATGGCGATGGCCAGGTTCTCTTCGTCGACTACCACGTCCATGGCGTGCTTCTCTTCATCCACGACGATCGAGGTGACGTTGGCCGGGGCCAGCGCGCCGATGACGAACTGCGCCGGGTCTTCCGACCACAGCACGATGTCCACGCGCTCGCCGCCCAGTTCGCCGGTCACGGCCTGCACGCGCGAGCCGCGCATGCCGACGCAGGTGCCGATCGGGTCGATGCGCTTGTCGGCGGTGTACACCGCGATCTTGGCGCGCACGCCCGGGTCGCGCGCGGCCGACTTGATTTCCAGCGAGCCTTGTTCGATTTCCGGCACTTCCAGCTCGAACAGCTTCATGATGAATTCCGGCGCGGTGCGCGACAGGATCACCTGCGGGCCGCGGGCGCTGCGGTCGATGCGCAGGATGAAGGCGCGCACGCGGTCGCCGATGCGCAGGTTTTCCTTCGGGATCATCTGGTCGCGCGGCAGGCGCGCTTCGATCTTGCCCGATTCGATGATGGCGTCGCCGCGCTCCATGCGCTTGATGGTGCCGGTCACCAGGGCATCGCCGCGGGCCAGGAAATCGGCCAGGATCTGCTCGCGCTCGGCGTCGCGGATGCGCTGCAGGACGACCTGCTTGGTGTCTTGCGCGAAGCGGCGGCCGAACTCGACGGACTCGATCGGTTCCTCGATGTATTCATCGACTTCGATGTCGGCGTACTGTTCCTTGGCTTCGAACAGCAGCACTTCCTGGTCGGGCAGCTGCAGGCCGGCCTCGTCGGGCACCACGTGCCAGCGGCGGAACGATTCGAACTCGCCGCTTTCGCGGTCGATCGAGACGCGGATGTCGACCTCGCCTTCATAGCGTTTCTTGGTGGCTTGGGCCAGCGCATGTTCCAGCGCGCCGAAGACCACTTCCTTATCGACGTTCTTTTCGCGTGCCAGTGCATCGACCAACAACAAAATTTCGCGACTCATCCTTTGCGACTCCTAAAATCGACCTGCGGCACCAGGTGTGCCTTATCCACATCAGCCAGCGTAAAACTCAATACGGCTGCCGACCCATCGTTTGCTTCAAATTCCAGCATCAGGTTCTCGCCTTCCGGTTCGCGCAGGATGCCCTGGTAGCTCTTGCGGTTGGATGTGCCGGGCATCGGCACGCGCAGCTTGACGATCGCTTCGCAATCGGCAAAGCGGACATAGTCCGCCAGCTTCTTCAGGGGCCGGTCCAGCCCGGGCGAGGAAACCTCCAGACGCTCATAGGCCACGTTCTCCACGGTGAAGACGTGCACCAGCTGATGCGTCACCTTCTCGCAATCCTCGACGGTGATCGAACGCGCCTCTTCGGCGGCCGGATCGAACGGGATATCGATAAAGACGCGCACGAGACCGCGCGCCGCCTTCTCGAACTCGACCAGTTCGTAGCCCATGCCCGACAGGGTGGATTCAATCAGCTCCAGCAATTGCAAGACTATTTCTCCGTCATGACGCCGGCGCGGCTGTTTCCGGCACCGGCATCGAATTTGTTCAGCAAAAAAAAAATGGGCATCCGCCCATCTTTTGTTATCTCTTGCGCAACTCTGAGATCACATCACGCGAACCGCCCTACCTCCATTCAACTCATGGCACAGGCGGATCTTTCAATGAATTAGCACATATGCGATTCGCGGCGGTTGCGTTTAACTTGCGCATTATATCCGATTACGGTATGTGCAGCAATTCAAGATTGGGGCGAAATGCGCCCAAGGCAACAAAAAATCACCTAAAAAGCGGCATTCAGCCTACCGGGAGCCTCGATTACCCTTCGGCAACCAAGGCATCCCAGGCAGAAGATCAGCGCGTACGGCGACGCGTCATCCCCGGCAGGCCGGCCAGCGCGAAGCTGCCGGCGCCGCCGCGCTGCGGGCGGTTGTGGCGGCGCTGGTTGCCCATGTCCGGGAAGCCCAGCGCGGTTTGCAGCGGATCGGGCTGGCGGCTCTTCTGCTGCCCGCCCTTGTTGCCGCCGCCGTTGCCATTTCCATTGCCGTTGTTGCCGCGGCCGCGCTGTTGCGGGCCCTTGTTTTGCTGCATCTGGTTGCCGCGCGGGCCGGCGTTCCTGGCGTTGCCGCCGCCCTTCTGCTCGCCGCCGCCCTGCTTTTCCATACCGCAGGCCGCCAACAGGTTGCGCACGGCGTTTTCTTCCAGCTCTTCCCAACGGCCGCGCTTCAAGGTCTGCGGCAGCGTCATCGCGCCGTAGCGGGTGCGGATCAGGCGCGACACGGTCAGGCCGACCGCCTCGAACATGCGGCGCACTTCGCGGTTGCGGCCTTCGCCGATGGTCACGCGATACCACTTGTTGACGCCTTCGCCGCCGCCGTCGGCGATGCGCGAGAACTGCGCCATGCCGTCGTCGAGCTCAACGCCGTGCAGCAGCTTCTGGCGCATGCCTTCTTCCAGCTCGCCCAGCGTACGCACCGCGTATTCGCGCTCGATGTTGTAGCGCGGGTGCATCAGGCGGTTGGCGAGGTCGCCGGAAGTCGTAAACAGCAGCAAGCCTTCGGTATTGAAGTCGAGGCGGCCCACGGCCAGCCACTTGCCCGCCTTCATGGTCGGCAGGCGGTCGAACACCGAGCTGCGGCCTTCCGGATCGGAATGGCTGACGATTTCGCCGGCCGGCTTGTGATAGATCAGCACGCGCGGCGGGCGCTTGGACACCTTGCGCTGCAGCAGCTTGCCGTTGATGCGGACCTGGTCGGTCGGCAGGATGCGCTGGCCGATGTGGGCCGGCTCGCCGTTGACCGACACGCGGCCGGCCACGATCAGTTCTTCCATGTCGCGGCGCGAACCCAGGCCGGCGTCGGCCAGCACCTTGTGCAGCTTGGGCGCATCGTCCTCGGCGGTCAGGTCGCGGCGGCCGTTCTTGCCGCGCAGCTGGTGCGGATGGCGGTTCTGGCTCTTGCCGCCGTCTTCGCGGTCATAGGCTTCCGAGGTGACGAACGAGAAGATGTCGTCGGACGGCTCGCTCGCGCGCAAACCCAACTGCGGCGCCTTGGGCTTCTTGTGCCCCTTGTCGAAGGGCTTCTTGCCCTGCTGCTGCCCGTGGTTCTGGTTCGCGCCCTTGAACTGGCCGCGCTGCTCCTGCGCGGCGCCGCCTTCCGGCGCAGCGCCCTTTTGCTGGGCGCTGGCCTCGGCGCGCTGGGCCGCGCGGTTGTTGCGCAGGGCGCGCGGACCGCGCACGCCGCGGCGGGCCGGCTTGGCCCGGTTCGGATCGGCCGGCGCGTCCAGCAGCACCGGCGGCGCCACGACTTCCTCGCCGACGGTGACGATGACCTTGGGCGGCTCCTGGGCCGGCGCTCCCATGTCCAGGCTGAGCTGCTTGGCCTGCTTGGCAGGTTTAACAGGTTTGGCCGGTTTCTCAGGCTTGGCGGCCACCGGCGCCTCGGCCTGGTCGGCCGGCTCGGCCTTCTTCGCGCGCGGCTTGGCGGCGCGCGGCTTCTTTTCCGGCGCGGCGTCGGCGGGTGCGGCAACGGCTTCCGCCGGTGCCGCGGCCTCTTCGCTCACGGCCTTCTTGGCGCGGGGAGCGCGCTTCTTGGGCGCGGGAGCTTCAGCAGCGGTATCGGCAAAGGCCGGCGCGCCGGCTTCGGCAGGCGCAGCCGCCTTGCGGGTACGTTTTTTCACCGGCTTTTCGGTCGCGGAAGCGTCAGCCGCAGCAAGCGCAACGCCTTGCTCGTCTTTGGAACTAGTTGGTTTCATTCTTCGGATCTTGATTGTGCGAACCCGGCTCGGCTTGGTCGCCCCGCTCGTCGGCCCGTTCAGTGGTATCGATATGCACGCCGGCCGCTTCATCGGCGGTCTCGAGGGCGTCTGTGCCTGTTACGGCAACGTCTTGTTCAAAAGGTTCTTGCGTTTGTTCTGCAGATGGCGCCAGGCCGTCCCCTGCTTCGTCGCCTGTCGCGGCATCTGCCGCAGGCGGCTCGCCCGGCTCACCCAGCTCCAATTGGCCGTTTTGTTCCGCCGCATCCGCCGCGCCGCCTTCCTCGCTTTCCAGCACGGCCGCGCCGCTGCCTTCGAGCGCCTGCAATTCCAGCAAGGCGCCCTGGGCCGCCGCTTCGGCGCCGACCGTCTGCAACGGCGGCAGCTCTTCCAGCGAAGTCAGCCCCAGGTCGTCCAGGAACTTGCGGGTGGTAGCGAACAGGGCCGGGCGTCCCGGCACGTCGCGGTGGCCGATCGACTCGATCCAGCCGCGGTCCTCCAGCATCTTGATGGTTTGCGAATTGACGGCCACGCCGCGGATCTCTTCGATATCGCCGCGCGTCACCGGCTGGCGGTAGGCGATGATGGCCAGCGTTTCCAGCGTGGCGCGCGTGTATTTCGGCGGCTTTTCCGGATTCAGGCGCTCCAGGTAGACCTTCATCTCCGGGCGGCTCTGGAAGCGCCAGCCGGTCGACAGGCCGGCCACTTCGACTCCCTTGTCGGCCCAGTCGGTACGCAGCTCTTCCAGCAACTGGCGGATAACGTCCGCCGTAATTTCGCTAGGTTGATCGCTTTCCGGATCGGCGTACAGCTTTTTCAGGTCATTGATCGATAAAGGCTCATGCGTGCAAAGCAATGCGGTTTCGAGGACTTTCTTCGCCTCTGCAATATTCATGTACGGCTCTTGTGCGTCTTGTTAAACAAAAGTTTGAAAAGTTCGGCTTGTACTGAGCCCGGCTGCATGGTTGCGCCAGTCCGCGGCATCCCGGGGAACCGTCACTCGCAAACCTGCTGCGCTGTGTTTGATGCTGTTGGTGCTGCTTTCCGGTGCCCGACTTATAGGAGATTGAATGAGCTGGAAATTAAGGCCCGGGCAAATCGGCATCGCGGGGGTATCACGCTTTCGCAAAGCCGTCATGTCGCGGGTTGCTGACGGCCGATCTGCGCCATTTCAATTATCGACTTTGCGCCATGGAGCCGTTATTGGCCGCACAGGTGGCGGCAGCCGGGCACAAAGTTGAAAAAGTATTTGGCGGAGTTTAGCACAAAGATTTCCGGGCATGGCGCTTGTTGCGGCGCCTACACAGTTATTTGCAAGCTCGTCAGGACGCCGTCAGCAACGATTTCCGGCGCAGGGACTGACGACGAAAAATTATCAAAAAGAAATTATTCTTAGCCATATCCACCTCACCTCCCTGCGGCATTGAACGACGCCATCACGGCAAATCGACCGGAAAGGCCTTTCAGTTCCTCCCAACCGGTAGTCCTGCGGGAGCGTTAGAATCCTGCAAACATCTCCGGCGCATCGGCACAAGGCGCAACAACGACAACGAACGGATTTTCATCATGTGGGCAAACCGTTATTTCGCATTCTGGGCAGTCCTGCTCCTGACCATCGCGCTGGCGCTGCTGGCCATCGGGCACACCATCAGCTGGGGATGGCTGCTGCCGCCCCTGGCGCTCTCGGCCATCGGCATCCGCGACCTGCTCCAGCGCAAACACGCAGTCTTGCGCAACTATCCGCTGATCGGGCATTTCCGCTTCATGTTCGAATCGATCCGTCCGGAAATCCGCCAGTATTTCTTCGAAGGCGAGATGGACGGCCGGCCGTTCTCGCGCAAGAAGCGCAGCATCGTCTACCAGCGCGCCAAGGCCGACATCGACAGCCGCCCCTTCGGCACCGAGCTCGACATGCAGCAAGGCGGCCATGAATGGATCGGCCATTCGCTCTCGCCCACCCAGATCGCCAGCCACGACTTCCGCGTGACGGTCGGGGCCGGGCTGAGCCAGCCGTATTCGATGTCGGTGTTCAACATTTCCGCCATGAGTTTCGGCTCGCTCTCGGCCAACGCCATTCGCGCGCTCAACCAGGGCGCAAAAAAAGGCAACTTCGCGCACGACACCGGCGAAGGCTCGGTCTCGGCCTACCACCGGGAATTCGGAGGCGACCTGGTGTGGCAGATCGCCTCCGGCTACTTCGGCTGCCGCAACGCCGACGGCAGTTTCGACGAAGAGAAGTTCGCGGCCCAGGCGCAGTCGCCGCAGATCAAGATGATCGAGGTGAAGCTGTCGCAAGGCGCCAAGCCCGGCCACGGCGGCGTCCTGCCGGCCGCCAAGATCACCCCGGAAATCGCGGCCACCCGTGGCATCCCGATGGGCGTCGCCTGCATCTCCCCGGCCACCCATTCATCGTTTTCCACGCCTGTCGGCCTGCTGGAATTCATTGAAAAGCTGCGCCGGCGCAGCGGCGGCAAACCGGTCGGCATCAAGATGTGCGTCGGCCATCCCTGGGAATTCTTCGGCATCGCCAAGGCCATGCTCAAGACCGGCCTGGTTCCCGACTTCATCACCGTCGACGGTTCCGAAGGCGGCACCGGCGCCGCGCCGCTGGAATTCGTCGACCATGTCGGCATGCCGCTGCAGGAGGGCTTGCTGATGGTGCACAACACCCTGGTCGGCATCGGCCTGCGCGATAAGGTGAAGATCGGCGCCTCCGGCAAGATCATCACCGCCTTCGACCTGGCGCGCACGCTGGCGCTGGGTGCGGACTGGTGCAATTCGGCGCGCGGCTTCATGTTCGCGCTGGGCTGCATCCAGTCGCAAAGCTGCCATACCGACCGCTGCCCGACCGGCGTGGCGACCCAGAACGCCACGCGCGCCCGCGCCCTGGTGGTGCCGGACAAGGCCGAGCGCGTCTACCGCTTCCACCAGAGCACGCTGCACGCACTGCAGGAGCTGGTGCAGGCTGCCGGCCTGCCGCACGCCTCGGCGCTGCGGCCGCACCATATCGTGCGGCGCATCAACGACCACGAGGTGCAACTGATGTCGAACCTGCTGAAGTACCTGGAGCCGAACGATCTGATCGAAGGCAATTACCGCTACCAGGTATATGAAAAATACTGGCCGGTCGCCCGGGCCGAGAGTTTCCATCCGCAATTTTGAACTGGGGCGCCGCCCCACAGACAGCACAAGCGGTACAAGCAGCACCAAAACAAAATGCCGTCCGGTTCTGCACCGGACGGCATTTTCAATTTCGCAAGCCTGATCGGCTCAGGCCAGGCGCTTACTTGCGCTTCATGAAGAAGATGAACTCGTGGTCTTCGTTCTGGACCTGCGACAGCAGGTCGTTGCCGGTCTGCTTGGCGAAGGCCTGGAAATCGCGCACCGAACCGGTATCGGTGGCGGTGACCCGCAATACCTGGCCGCTGCACATGTCAGCCAGCGCCTTCTTGGTCTTGAGGATCGGCAGCGGACAGTTCAGGCCGCGCGCATCCAATTCCCGGTGAAATTCAATAGTCATTACAGCGACTCAAAATGGAACACGATACAAACTAATTTAGTGCAAACATACGCCGTTTTGATGCATCGCACAAGACCTGTTGTATCGATCGCACTGATGTTGCTGGACAGCAAACAAACAGCGTCAGCGCGCGACTTCCGGAGCGGCGATCGGCGTCGTCGAACCGGCGAATTCCACGTACTGGACGGGCAGCTTGCGCGCCCGCATCCAGTCCGCCACGGCATGCCCGGTGCCGGCCGGCCAGGGCCGCAGATCGGCCGGTTCCGACAGGCGGTATTCGAGCAGTTCGGGCGACAGCCTGATGGCGCCGGTCGCCTTCACGTGGTAGGCGATGATCAGCTCGTTCTTGCGCATGAACTCATAGACGCCGATCAGGCTGATTTCCTGGGCGTCGAGATCGGTCTCTTCCTTGATCTCGCGCGCGATGCCCTGCTCCGGCGTCTCGTCGCGCTCCATGAAACCCGTGATCAGGGCGAAACGGCCTTCGGCCCAGGCGGCATTGCGCGCGGTGAGCATCTTGCCGTCGATCTCAACCAGCGCGGCCAGCACCGGCAAGGGATTGTCCCAATGGGTCCAGTGCCCCTCGGGGCAACCCAACCGGACCTTGCCGGCCTCTCCCTCATCGGCGCGCAGCACCAGGTCGGCGGCGCAGACCGGACAGAACTTGAAATCGCTCATGCGCGGGTTCCGTGCCGGTCAGAGCTTGGCGCCGACCCAGTCGGCCACGCCCTTGAGCGCGCCGGGCAGGCCGGACGGATCGGTGCCGCCGGCTTGCGCCATGTCGGGACGGCCGCCGCCCTTGCCGCCGACCTGCTGGGCGACGAAGTTGACCAACTCGCCGGCCTTGACCTTGGCGGTCGCGTCGGCGGTGACGCCGGCGATCAGGCTGACCTTGCCGTCCTTGACCGAGGCCAGCACGATGGCGGCGGTCTTGAGCTTGTCCTTCAACTTGTCCATCGCTTCGCGCAGGGTGGCGACATCGGCGCCTTCCAGCGTCGCGGCCAGCACCTTGATGCCCTTGATGTCGACGGCCTGGTTCACCAGTTCGTCGCCCTGGCTGGAAGCCAGCTTGGACTTCAGCGCGGCCAGTTCCTTCTCCAGCGCCTTGACCTGGTCCTGCACCTGGCCGATGCGCGGCAGCAGTTCTTCCGGCTGGGTCTTCAGTGCGGCGGCCGCTTCGGCCACGCGGTTCGACAGCGACTGCACCAGCGCCAGCGCGCCTTCGCCGGTAACGGCTTCGACCCGGCGGATGCCGGCGGCGACGCCGCCTTCGGACACGATCTTGAACAAGCCGATATCGCCGGTGCGGCCGACGTGGGTGCCGCCGCACAGCTCGGTCGAGGTGCCGATCGACAGCACGCGCACCTCGTCGCCGTACTTCTCGCCGAACAGCGCCATGGCGCCGGCGGCGATGGCGTCGTCATAGCCCATCAGCTTGGCGCTGGTGGCGGCGTTGGCCAGCACTTCGCGGTTGACGATGTCTTCCACGCGGCGGATTTCCTCTGCCGTCATCGGCGCGTTGTGGCTGAAGTCGAAACGGGTCTTGTCGGCGTCGACCAGCGAACCCTTCTGCGACACATGGCTGCCCAGAACTTCACGCAGGGCCTTGTGCATCAGGTGGGTGGCCGAGTGGTTGCGCATGGTGCGCGCGCGCTGCTCAGGGTCGACCTTGGCTTGCACGGCGTCGCCCACGGCCAGGCTGCCCTTGATCAGTTGGCCGTGGTGGCCGAAGACGTCGGCCTGGATCTTTTGCGTATCGGCCACGGCGAACAGGCCGCCAGCCGCTTCCAGCGCGCCGGCGTCGCCGCTCTGGCCACCGGATTCGGCGTAGAACGGGGTGGTGTCCAGCACCACGATGGCGTCCTGGCCGGCCTCGATCTTCTGCACCGGCGACCCCGCCACGTACAGCGCGACCACCTTGCCCTGCTGCGCCAGCGATTCATAGCCGACGAACCTGGTCTTGTCGCCGCTGTATTCGATGGCGGCGGCCATCTTGAACTTGCCGGCGGCGCGCGCGGTGCTCTTCTGGCGCTCCATGGCGGCGGCGAAGCCGGCCTCGTCCAGCTCGACATTGCGCTCGCGGCAGATGTCGGCGGTCAGGTCCAGCGGGAAGCCGTAGGTGTCGTACAGGGTGAAGGCGGTCTCGCCGTCCAGCTTGCCGGTGTTGGCGGCCAGCGCGGCCTCCAGGATCTTCATGCCGTGTTCCAGCGTTTCGCCGAAACGCTCTTCTTCCTGCTTCAAGACCTGCTCGACGCGGCTGGCGGCTTCCGGCAGCTCCGGATAGGCGGCGCCCATCTGCTCCACCAGGTCCTTGACCAGCTTGTAGAAGAACGGCTTGGTCTGGCCCAGCTTGTGGCCATGGCGCAGCGCGCGGCGGATGATGCGGCGCAGGACGTAGCCGCGGCCTTCGTTGCCGGGGATGACGCCGTCGACGATCAGGAAGGAGGTCGCGCGGATGTGGTCGGCGATGACCTTGAGCGAATTGTTGGCCAGGTCGGTGGCGCCGGTCTCGCGCGCGGCGGCCTTGATCAGCGCCTGGAACAGGTCGATCTCATAGTTGCTGTGCACGTGCTGCAGGATCGCGGCCAGGCGCTCCAGGCCCATGCCGGTGTCGACGCAGGGCGCCGGCAGCGGGGTCAGCGTGTATTCGCCGGTAGCCGGATCGAGCTGGCGGTCGAACTGCATGAACACGTTGTTCCAGATTTCGATGTAGCGGTCGCCGTCGGCGTCCGGGCTGCCCGGGGGGCCGCCCCAGATGTCCGGGCCGTGGTCGTAGAAGATTTCCGAGCAGGGGCCGCAAGGGCCGGTTTCAGCCATCTGCCAGAAGTTGTCGGAGGCGTAGGGCGCGCCCTTGTTGTCGCCGATGCGCACCACGCGCTCGGGCGGCACGCCGATTTCCTTGGTCCAGATGTCGTAGGCTTCGTCGTCGGTCTCGTAGACGGTGGCCCACAGCTTCTCGGCCGGCAGGCCGTAGACCTTGGTCAGCAGTTCCCAGGCCCACTTCAGCGATTCGCGCTTGAAGTAGTCGCCGAAGGACCAGTTGCCCAGCATTTCGAAGAAGGTGTGATGGCGCGCAGTGTAGCCGACGTTTTCCAGGTCGTTGTGCTTGCCGCCGGCGCGCAGGCAGCGCTGCACCGAAGCGGCGCGCACGTAGTTGCGCTTGTCGGTGCCGAGGAACACATCCTTGAACTGAACCATGCCGGAATTGGTGAACAGCAGGGTCGGGTCGTTGCCCGGGACCAGGCTGGACGAGCGGACGATGGTGTGTCCTTTGGATTCAAAGAATTTCAGAAACTTATCGCGAATTTCGGCTGAGTTCATGTTCGAAGGCTGGTAAAAGACGGTGCAAAAAATGATTGCGAATCGGCGATTATACGTGATAACTGCGCGCGATAAGCAGCCGGACAGCCGCCATGCGCCCGCCCGGGGATTGCCTGCCGGACACCGCCGCAGCGGCGGCTCCGGGCGAAAAAAAACCCGCCGGGCAATCCCGACGGGTTACAGGTTCGGCTTCTCCGGGCGGCTGCGCCACCCGAATCCCTAACAGACAGCCTTCCCCTTCCGGTAAATCCTCGCGGCCGGCGTACCGGCCGCGTTGCCTTATTTCAATCAGGCGCCCTGGTTGGTGACAGGCATCGCTGCCTTCGCCTTCTTGGCGTGCTTTTTATGCTTTTTGTGCTTCTTGGCGTGCTTCTTGTGCTTCGGGGCCGGCTTGGCGGCCGGGGCTTCAGCGGCGGGAGCGGCTGCCGGAGCCGGTGCGGGCTGTGCCATGACCGGCAGTGCGAAGGCGGCAACGAGTACGGCAGCCAGCAGTTTATTGATCTTCATCGTTTTCCTCATCTCAGTGTTATGAATTCTCCACAAGTCCACCGGCGCTCTCGTTCACCGGCCTTGTGCCTGCTTAACGCGTTGTCTTTCCGGGGCGTTGACAGTGCCTTTTGCCTCTGCCCCGATGCAAACCGCAGGACGATCATAGCCAGCCGATCCCGCATTCAGTCCTTCGGTAAGAACGTGATTTGCCGTTCATTTCACCGCAGGCTGCGCAATCGAAAACAGGTTCTAATAAGCGTCTGGACGGATCAGATCGATACGATCCGTGCAAAAGGCATCCACGCCCCATCCCATGATCTCGACCGCGCGCGCCGCGTCGTTGACGGTGTAGCAGAACAGGGCGTAGCCGGCGTCCTTGACCTCGCGCGCCAGTTGCGGCGTGAGGTTCTTATGGCTGGTGTGCAGGGCCACCGCCTGCAGTTGCTGCAGGCGCGCCTGCCAGTCACCGGGAATCGTATCCACCAGGAAGCCGCGCGGCAGGCTGGGAACGGCTTCCTTGGCCGCCATCAGCGCTTCGAAGGAGAACGAGGACAATACCGGCAGCGTCTCCGCATCCGCGCCGGGAAAGCGCCGCGCCACCGCCAGCGCCGTCAGCTCACCGGTGCGCGCCGCCTGCGCCGGCGCGCCGGGCTTGATCTCGACGTTCATCCAGATGCCGTTGCCGATGCAGAAATCCAGCCCCTGCTCCAGCGTGCAGATGCGCTCGCCGGCGAAGGCCGGGCCATGCCAGGCGCCGGCATCGAGCTCGCGCAATTGCGCCCAGTCGGCGTCGGCAATCTGCCCCTCGCCCGGCAGCGTGCGCCCGCGCTGGGGATCGTGCATCAGGATAGGCACTTCGTCACGGGTCAGCATGACGTCGAATTCGACGGCGCGATAGCCGAACTGCAGGCCGGTGCGAAAGCCCGCCAGCGTATTTTCCGGCGCCAGCGTGCCGCCGCCGCGGTGGGCGAGAACCTTGGGATAGGGCCACATGATCATTCTCCGTTATACCGATACGGCGCATAAGTTAGAGCAGATCGCGGCATGCTTCAAGCGCTTTGCGCCCCCGATCCGGCATTTCATCGCTGCCGGCTGGCGCAGGCGCGGCCAAGGACGCATCCTGATGCCTGCAATCCGGATCGGCCGGATTTTCCAGCGAGGATCGTCATGCCCCAGACCGAATACGCCATTTCCGACCAGGACCGCCGCGACGCCATGCGCCGCGTCAACCGCAAGCTGGGATTCCTGCGCCACCTGTGCATCTACCTGCTGGTCAACGCCGGCCTGATCGCGCTCAACCTGAGCACTTCGCGCCACGTTTTATGGAGCGCCGGACCGCTACTCGGCTGGGGAATCGGGGTACTATTTCACGCCCTGAGCGTTTTTGCCGATTTTCCCTCCCGCTGGAGGCAGGCGCTGATGGAACGCGAATTGCGCCGCCATCGGTAAGGCGCCGTTCAGGGACTCACCGCATCCCGCTTTACCTGCCTGACCCGAATTGCCTGAACGAATGAACCAACAAGACACTTCCGTCCCGCCCCGTCTTCTCCTGCTGTTGCGCGAATTGGCGAAATCGCTGGTGCCCACGCTCGTCATCAACCTGCTGTGCGCGCTGGCCGTGACCTACCTGATGCGCGTGGGCGGCAGCTTCTACGAGAACCTGCAGATCGCGATGTGCATCGGCATCCTGGCGATGCTGCTGATCAACGGCACCCGGCTGGCGATCTGGGGCGACGGCGAACCGAACAAGCCCGGCTTCGCCCTGCTGCTGGTCGTGCTGGCGCCGCTGTCGGTACTGCTGGGGCGCCTGCTGGCCAGCTACCTGATGGGGCAGCCGGTGGAGTCCATCCTGCCCGAGCGCAGCGACAACATCATCGGCGTGATCGTGCTGACCTTCCTGGCCTGCTTCGGCGCCGCCCTGTTCTTCTGGAACCGTGAAAAGATGGCCGCCCTGCAGGCCCATGCCAGCCAGGTCGAAAAACAGGCGGTACAGGCGCAATTACAGATGCTGCAGGCGCAGATCGAACCGCACATGCTGTTCAACACCCTGGCCACGCTGCAGACCCTGATCGGCTCCGAACCGCTGCGCGCGCAGCAGATGCTCGACCAGTTGATCCACTACCTGCGCACCACGCTGTCGGCCTCGCGCGCCGACAGCACTTCGCTGCGCCGCGAATTCGACCTGATCAAGGCCTACCTCGGACTGATGTCGCTGCGCATGGGCATGCGCCTGTCCTACACCCTGCAGCTGCCGGAAGAGCTTGGGCGCCTGCGCCTGGCGCCGATGCTGCTGCAGCCGCTGGTGGAAAACGCCATCAAGCATGGCCTGGAACCCAAGGTCGAAGGCGGCAACTGCACGGTGCGCGCCGCCCTGCACCAGGACATGCTGGTGCTGAGCGTGTTCGACACCGGCGTCGGGCTGGCCACCGGGGTCAGCTTCAACAGCCCCTCTCCCAAGGCCGGACTGGCGGCGCTGACCGGCAAGAAGGAGCCGGAAATCGGCATGCATTTCGGACTGGACAACATCCGCGAACGCCTGTCCACGCTGTACGGCCCGCTGGCCGAGCTGATCCTCACCCACAACGTGCCGGCCGGCACCATGGCGCAGATCACGATCCCGCTCAAGGCGCTCAAGGCGGTGCACCGCCCCGCCAAGGGCGCACGCCTGACCGGCCAATAACGCTCCACCTCACAGGAACCGCCATGCCGCCCATCACCGCCCTCATCGCCGAAGACGAACCGCTGCTGGCCGCGGCGCTGCAGCAGGCACTGGCGCGCACCTGGCCGGAGCTGGGGACGGCGCAGGTGGCCGCCAACGGCATCGCGGCGCTGGAACAGGCGCTGGCGCGGCTGCCGGACGTGCTGTTCCTGGACATCCGCATGCCCGGCCGCAGCGGGCTGGAAGTGGCGCGCGAACTGGCCGACGCCTGGCCGCCGGCGCGCCCGTTCCCGCTGATCGTGTTCGTCACCGCCTACGACAACCATGCGGTGGAAGCCTTCGAGCAAGCCGCGGTGGATTACCTGCTCAAACCGGTCAACGACGCGCGCCTGGCGACCACCGTGCAGCGCCTCAAGTCCTTGCTGGAGCAGCGCGCCGCCGGCAGCGCCGATGAGCACCTGGAGCGCGCGCTGGCGCAACTGCGGGCGCTGGCCGCGCACGACGCCGAACCGGCGCAGCCGGTCCCGCGCCTGGACATCATCCGCGCCGCGGTCGGCAACCAGGTGCGCCTGATCCCGGTCAATGACGTGCTGTACTTCGAGGCCACCGACAAGTACGTCAATGTCGTGACCGCCGAGGGCGAGGCGCTGATCCGCACCAGCCTGCGCGAGCTGATCCCCCAGCTCGATGCGCAGCAGTTCTGGCAAATCCATCGGGGAACGGTGGTGCAGGTGCGCCATGTGCAGGCGGCGGTGCGCGACGAAGCCGGCAAGCTCTCGCTGCTGCTGCGCAACCGCCCGGAAAAGCTGGCCGTGAGCCGACTGTTCGCCCACCTGTTCAAGCAGATGTGAACGCCTTCAGGCCGGCTTGGCGACCATCAGCCAGGCCGCCGCCAGCGGCATCAATGTCGCCGCCGATCCCGCCGCCGCCCACACCAGCGCCAGCCTGCGATAAGCGGCGGGAACCGCGGCGCCGTCCGGCAAGGCATTGAGCAGGCGCGCCTGCTTCCACTGCACGGGAATCAGTACCGCCAGCCACAGGACGCCGGTGGCGGCGAACAGCGCGTACGCGCCTTTCAGCCAGGAATTGGCCGCGACGCCGCCAAATGCCGGCGCCATCATCTGGCCCGCGGCCGCCAGCAGGACGATGCCGCCCAGCGTGAAAACCACGTCCGCCCAATTGGTCGCCTTCACCGCGAAGCGGATCACGGCCAGCTCGCCGGTGCGGTCGGCCAATGTTTTCCAGAAGGCGGTGACGATGATGTTTCCCAGGAAAAGCACGGCCCCCAGCAAATGGATGGCTTTCAGGACGGTCAGCGACATGGCGGTCTCACTTGAAATCGACAGGATCTCCAATATCCCCCGATAGCCGCTTGTGCGCCAGCGCCATGCGACGAAACGCCGCCGGCAGGCGATGAAAAGCCGATGGCGGCGACCGGAGCACACGGCCGCCGCCATCGGCAATCATGCTGGAATCGGCCGGATATTTCCCGGCAAACATCCCGCCCGGCCGGTCAACGCCCGTAGTAATAGCCCGGCCCGTAGTACGGCCGGTAGTAATGCGGTTGCGGCGGGCCGGCCGGCACCACCACGCAGGCCGACAAGGTGGCCGCCGCCACGCCTGCGGCCACCAGCAATTTGATCAGTCGTTTCATGATGCCCTCTCCTTTTCCTGGACGGGCCCGGCAACCGGCCGGGCCATGCGGGCAGATTGCCAGCCGGCGCCGATGACAGGTAATTCTCAGCCGTATCATTTGTAAGGACCTGTTCGAAGCGGCGCCCGAAGCGGGCAAATTTTCGCCGCTGCCCGTGCGCAAAGCCCAATGCAAGCTGGCGCGCTGCGGTAAAATGCTTGATCCGCATAAATAGGCATTCTCCCGATTCATCCCATGAGCAACGAACTGAAAAACGGACATTCACCGGCACCTTCCACCAATTTCCTGCGCGGCATCATCGAAGCCGACCTGGTTTCCGGCGCCTACGCCGGTCGCAGCGGCAAGGAAGGCCAGGCACTGCCGCAGGTGATCACCCGTTTTCCGCCCGAACCCAACGGCTACCTGCACATCGGCCACGCCAAATCGATCTGCCTGAACTTCGGCCTGGCCGCCGACTACGCCGGTCGCTGCCACATGCGTTTCGACGACACCAATCCGGAGAAGGAAGAGCAGGAATACGTCGACACCATCCTCGACTCGGTCAAGTGGCTGGGCTTCTCGTGGGAGCATGACGGCAAGCAGCACCTGTACTACGCCAGCAACTACTTCGACACCATGTACGCCGCCGCGCAGGCGCTGATCCGCCGCGGCCTGGCCTATGTCGACGAACAGAACGCCGAGCAGATGCGCGAGAACCGCGGCACCCTGACCGAACCCGGCAAGAACTCGCCCTGGCGCGACCGCACGCCCGAGGAATCGCTGCGCCTGTTCGAGGAAATGCGCGACGGCAAGCACCCGGACGGCTCCATGATCCTGCGCGCCAAGATCGACATGGCCAGCCCCAACATGAACCTGCGCGATCCGGCCATCTACCGCATCCGCCACGCCACCCACCACAACACCGGCGACAAGTGGCGCGTGTACCCGATGTACACCTTCGCGCACCCGATCGAGGATGCGCTGGAAAACATCTCGCATTCGATCTGCACGCTGGAATTCGAAGACCAGCGCCCGTTCTACGACTGGCTGCTGGACCGCCTGGCCGAGGAAGGCTTCTTCAAGCGCCCGCTGCCGCACCAGTACGAATTCGCGCGCCTGAACCTGACCTACATCATCACCAGCAAGCGCAAGCTGCGCCAGCTGGTGGACGAGAAGATCGTCTCCGGCTGGGACGACCCGCGCATGCCCACCATCGTCGGCCTGCGCCGCCGCGGCTATACGCCCGAGGCGATCCGCCTGATGTCCGAACGCACCGGCGCCTCCAAGAACAACAGCTGGATCGACTTCAGCATCCTCGAAGGCGCGCTGCGCGAAGACCTCGACCCCAAGGCGCCGCGCGCCGTGGCCGTGCTGCGCCCGCTGAAGCTGATCATCGACAACTTCCCGGAAGGCCAGAGCATCGACTGCAACGCGCCGGTCTACCCGCCGGCCCATCCGCAGCACGACACCGAACAGCGCCACTTCCCCATCACCAAGGAACTGTGGATCGAGCGCGAGGACTTCATGGAAGAGCCGACCAAGGGCTACTTCCGCCTGTTCCCCGGCAACAAGGTCCGCTTGCGCTACGGCTACGTGGTCGAATGCACCGGCTGCGACAAGGACGAGGACGGCAACGTCATCGCCGTGCACTGCAACTACTTCGAAGACAGCAAGAGCGGCACCGAAGGCAGCTCGAACTACAAGGTCAAGGGCAACCTGCACTGGGTCAGCGCCGAGCACGCGCTGGCCACCGAAGTACGCCTGTACGACCGCCTGTTCAGCGACCCGCATCCGGATGCCGGCGGCAAGGATTTCCTGGCCGCGCTGAACCCGAACTCCAAGGAAGTGATCACCGCCTACCTGGAACCGACGCTCAAGGCCGCCAAGCCGGGCGACATCTACCAGTTCGAACGCCATGGCTATTTCGTGGCCGACCGCGTCGATTCGACCGCGGGCCAGCCGGTGTTCAACCGCGCCGTCACGCTCAAGGACAGCTGGGGCAAGTAAGCAGCAGGCAGGCACGCGGGCCGCGCAATGATTCCAGGGGCGCGCGGCCCCGCATCACAGGCATACCGGCGACCATAAGGGCCGGGCAAGCAAGAGGGGGAACCAGCTCATGTTCGAGCAAATCAAGATACAGCGCATGTCGATGGGCACCATCTACAAGCTCATCGCCATCGGCACCGCATTCTCACTGGTGCCGTTTTCGGTGCTGATGGGGGTACTCTCGCTGTTCGGCGCGCAGACCATCACCTGGGACGGCAAGCACCTGATCGGCTATGACGGCCTGTTCGCCTCGCCCTTCATTGGGCTGTTCCTGTCGGCCTTCATCACCCTGTTCCTGGGCACGCTGTGCACCATCGGGCTGTGGCTGTATTCGCTGTGGCGCCCGCTGGCGCTGCGCGTGGAACCGGTCGACAACCTCGACATCGACCGCCTGATCCGCGAGAGCGAAGAGGCCATGGAAGAACGCGACTGACGCAGGACTTCTAGAACCGGCTCCCGGGTCACCAGATCTTCAGCCATTTGAGGAAGGCCACGGTCGCCACGCCGAGGCCGACCATCACCGCCATCACCATCCAGAACGAGGCCTCGTCATGCAGGCCCGGCAAACCCGCCACGTTCATCCCGAAAATCCCCGACACCAGCGTGGCCGGCATCAGCAGCGCGGTCAGGATCGACAGCGCCATCAGGTTGCGGTTCATCTGTTCCGACATCTGCGACGCGATTTCTTCCTGCAGCAGCTTGGCGCGCTCGTAGACCGCTTCCACGGTCGAATGCAGTTCATTGAGCTCATCCAGCGCATGGGTCAGGTCTTCCAGCGCCGTGGTCGGCACCCAGGCCGGCCGCAGGCGGTTGAACTGGCTCAGGATGCGGCGCTCCGGCACGATGAAGCGGCGCAGTTCGGCCAGCTGGCGGCGGATGCCGGAGAGTTCCGCGCGGTCTTCCGGACGGCGGTCGGACAGCACCGAGAATTCGATGTCGTCCACCTTGTCGTTGAGGCTGTCGAGACGCGCATTGAAGCCGTCGGCCAGGCAGCGCAGCAGCTCGGCGAACAAGTCCATGGTGTTGTCGAAGCCGGCGCCGTCGAGCACTTTCTGGCGCAGCAGGTTGGTCGAGCACAGCGGCTGGGTGCGCAGCGTCAGCAGGCGGGTATGGTCGAGATAAAAATGCAGCGCGCCCTTTTCGGTGCCGGTGTCGCCGATCTCCATCTTCATGTCGGTGAGCGTGCCATGCACGCTGTCGGCCGACATGTGCAGGCCGGGATGGGTATCGCTGCTGAGGAGGAATTCGGTGATGTGCCCGGGCACGCCGCTGTGATGCTCCATCCATTGCCGGATCTTCACGTCGGCCGTCTTGACATGCAGCCAGGTGAACTCCGCCGGCGCGGGGTGGTGGTCGATCACCTCGTTCCACTGCATCTGGTGCGCACGGCCGTCCGTGAAGCGGAAAGCGCAAATGAAACCGGCGGGCTCGTAGAGCAGGTGCAAGGCTTGCGGCGTTTCCGGCGGATTGTGCATGGCTGGGCAGGGCGGCGTGAAAGTCGGGGCATTCTACAAGCCGACTTTGACAGATTTGTGACAGGCCGGAGCCTGCCGCCGCTCCCGGCAGCCTGCGATCAGTAATTGAGGTTGCGGTTGTTGTAGGCTTCGCGCGCCACGTCACAGATCTTGATCTGCGCCAGGCTCATGCCCGAGGTGCCGTTCATGACGCACTGGTCGGCCACCGATTTGGCTTCGTCGATGTGCTGGCGGAAATAGGCGTAATCCTTCTTGCCGGCGAACGCGTCGCATGCGGACAGCAAAGGCAAGACGGCGCACAGCAGTGCGGACAGGCGGATGATGGTGCTCACTGGAATTCCCCTTGAAAAACGCAGTATCCGGCAGGACGCTTGCGCCCCTGCGCGCGTCTCGTCCGGATGGTTCGGGTGGTGCAATGTCGCCCGCGTCCGGCACACTCCCCTGTTCCGGTTTGATGGTGATCCCGCAGCGCGACGCCGCAAAGTATAGTCAGCAAAAACGGATTGCTCAACGGAAATCTTTTATCTGTCGGCAGTGTCGGTGAGCGGCCTCCGGGAAGGCGGCAAAATACTTGCCAAACTCGCCATCAAACTTGAAAAAGGCACAAGACAGATGCGACAAGGGCCGGTCGTCCTGACCGGCCCTTGCCCCTTTTCATTTCCGGCAAGCGCGGGCATCCGCCACCCCGCCTTGCCCTGCCCATCAGCGCTTCTTGAGCAGCGCGTACAGGATGATGGCGCCGAAAGTGGCGGTACCGATGCCGCCCAGCGCGAAGCCGCCCAGCTTCAGGGTGAAATCGCCCGCGCCCAACACCAGCGTCACTGCCGCCACGATCAGGTTGGTGTTGTTGGAAAAATCGACCTTGTTCTCCACCCAGATGCGCGCGCCGGAAACGGTGATCAGGCCGAACACCACGATCGACACGCCGCCCAGCACCGCCCCCGGGATGGTCAGGATCACCGCGCCGAACTTGGGCGAGAAGCCCAGCAGGATGGCGATCGCCGCCGCGACCACGAACACCAGCGTCGAGTAGATCTTGGTCACCGCCATCACGCCGATGTTTTCCGCATAAGTGGTCACGCCGGTGCCGCCGACGCTGCCCGAGAGCATCGTCGCCAGGCCGTCGCCAACGAAGGCGCGGCCGATGTAGCGGTCCAGGTTCTGGCCGGTCATGGCCGACACCGCCTTGATGTGGCCCAGGTTCTCGGCCACCAGGATGATGGCCACCGGCGCCAGCAGCGCCATCGCGCTGCCCTGGAACACCGGCGTAGCGAAATGCGGCACGCCGAACCAGGCGGCATTGGCGACGCTGGTGAAATCGATCGGCTTGCCCAGGCCGGCGCCGTTGGCCAGGATCACGTAGATCACATAAGCCAGCAGCAGGCCCGCCAGGATCAGCAGGCGTTGCAGCATCCCGCGCGCAAACACCGCGACGAAGCCCACGCACAGTACGGTGGCCAGCGCCATCCAGGAATCGAAGTTGCTGCCGCTGACGCCCTTGACCGCGATCGGCGCCAGGTTCAGGCCGATCACCGCCACCACCGAACCGGTCACGACCGGCGGCATCAGGTTCTCGATCCAGCGCGTACCGACCATGCCCACCAGCAGGCCGATCACGGTGTACGCCGCGCCGCAGGCGATGATGCCGCCCAGCGCCACGCCCAGGTTGGCATTCGGTCCGGAGCCGGCGTAGCCGGTCACGGCGATCACCAGGCCGATAAAGGCGAAGCTGGAGCCCAGGTAGCTCGGCACGCGGCCGCCCACCAGCAGGAAGAACAGCAGAGTACCCACGCCCGACATCAGGATCGCCAGGTTGGGATCGAACCCCATCAGCAGCGGCGCCAGCACCGTGGAGCCGAACATCGCCACCACGTGCTGCACGCCCATGGCCACGGTCTGCGGCATGGGCAGCCGCTCATCGGCGGCGATCACGGCCCCCTGGCCGTCATGGGTACCGCTGCGCAGCCGCCATTGGGGAAAATAAGAGCCCGACATGGATATCCTTTCGTTATTGGTTATTGGATCGTCGGCTAGTGTATTGAGGGGCGCTTCAAATAACAATTGGCTACAAGGCCGGGCGCGATAAAAAATGCAAAAAGATTTGCACGGCGCAAGCCGCTGCCGCATCCCGGTGCACAAAACCGGTAGCGGTGCGTGCGCTTGCCCCAAAACATTGCGTGAAGCGAATTCACCGGCCGCGTCAATTTTGTTGAGCGCGCCGCCCTGCGGAAAATGCAATAATCTTCCGGCGCTGCCCCGGCTGCCACGGCCGGCGCTGGCGCACCCCAACCGACTATGGAGACCACATGATCCTGGAACTGGCGGACATCCGCATCCAACCCGGCAAGCAGGCCGAATTCGACGAAGCCATCACGCGCGGCGTGGCGCAGACCATCGCCAAGGCCAAGGGATATCTCGGCCACAAGGTGCAAAAAGGCGTGGAATCGCCCGAGCGCTACCTCCTGATGGTGCATTGGGCCACGCTGGAAAACCACACCGTGGACTTCCGCGAATCGCCGGCCTTCACCGAATGGCGCGGCATCGTCGGCCCGTTCTTCGCCGGCCCGCCGCAAGTCGAGCACTTCTCGCTGCTGACCGCATCCGCATAAGAGGATAAGAAGCCGTTCCCGCCGCCGGCCACCAGCCGGCAGACGGTGGAACGATTGCGCGTCAATCCTGACTAAAAACCGCCGACAGGATTACGCGCTTGCCAGAACGGCAATCCGGCGCCGATACTGTCTGCCTCAACATTGCCACTACCAGACCAGCGCGCCAGGAACAGCCGGATGACCAGATTGCTCCGTTCGAACCTCACCTCCAGCCACACCCGCCATCGCTTGCTCACCGGCGCCTGCATGCTGGCCGTGGCGCTGGGCTTGGGTGGCTGCAACAACTTCAGCGGTGAAGAACAGCAGCAGGCCGAAGCCGTCGGCGCTTTCTACCGCATCCACCTCAAGACCAACACGCCCGGCCTGCCCCCGGCCGACGAGCTCCGGCAATACCAGCCGCTGCTAAGCCGGGCGCTGTACGCCTTGCTGGCCCAGGCCGAAACGGCCGATGCCCGCTACCATGCCACGGCCGGCAGCCAGGCGCCGCCCATCATCGAAGGCGACCTGTTCACCTCGCTGTATGAAGGCGCCACATCGTTCTCGGTGCAGTCCTGCGACACCGGCGATCAGGAGCGCAGCCAGCGCGCCTCCTGCCAGGTCGCCTTCCAGTACAAGAAAGACGGCGCCGAGGAAGCCTGGAACGACAAGATCCTGCTGGTGCGCGAAGACAACCGCTGGCGCATCGACGACATCGAATTCATCGGCAACGACCAATCCTCGCAGCGCGAATACCTGACCGATACCCTGGCCGACGCCATCAAGGAAGCCGAATAACTGCCGATATGGGGCTAGGGCACTCTTCACGCCCCAGGCGCGATTTTCCCGCCGGGTCGCCGGGAGGTCGGGAATTGGCAGCTTTTTGGCGGTGTGTTCTCCGCCTCTGTCCGCCGCGAACCAGCGTAAGCTTGCCGGCTGGAATGTTTGTCGTTTTGACACGAGCCGCGGCAACCGCGCCCAGACAGGGCCGCTCGCCGGCGCAGGAACAACAGAAGACCAAAGAAGACAAAAAGGCTATGCGTGCCAGCTCCCGCCCCCTACGGCGGGCGGCGGCACAAGGGGAGAACGGGAACGTGAAGCGGATCGGGAAAACAGTTATCGTCGCAGCCAGCCTCTTGCTTGCCGCATGCACGGGCAATAGCGAGAACAAGGCCAAGGAACTGGTCGGCAATTTCTACCAGATGCACCAGACAGCCCATCCCTCCGGCGCGCTCACACTGAACCAGCTGATCACCTTCCGCCATTTCCTGTCGGTGCCGCTGTTCGACCTGCTCAAGGATGTCTCCGTCGCCGAAGAGGCCCGCTCCGCAGAGTCCGCCGCTGCCGCCGCTCCGCTGCCGCCGCTGGTCGAGGGCGACATCTTCACCGCCAATCCCGGCGGCGCCTCCACCTTCCGCGTCGTCCGGTGCGACATGCAAGAACGCGAAAGCGAATGCACGGTCGAGCTGACCTACAGCGACGCCAGGCTCCAGGCCCCGGCTAAATGGACCGACAAAGTGGTGCTCACGCACGACGCGCGCGGCTGGGTGATCGACAACGTCAAATACGCCGGCGGCCAGGCGCCGATGCGCGCAGGCAACCTGCAGGACACGCTGCGCAAGCTGCTCAAGCGAGATACTTCGCCGCTGCCGCTGCAATAAATCCCCTTTCTGTTCGAAAAAACCGGCAATCCGGACACTGCCGCGCCGTCGCTGCGCGGCCGGCGCGCAACACGCTCTATAATCGCGCGATCAACTTTTGACAGATGCCGCGATGTCCAACCACACCTTCCTCTGGCACGACTACGAAACCTTCGGCGCGGTCCCGCGCCGCGACCGTCCGGCGCAGTTCGCCGCCGTGCGCACCGATGCCGAGCTCAACGAGGTCGGCGAGCCGATCATGATCTACTGCAAGCCGGCGCCGGACTTCCTGCCCGACCCGGTCTCCTGCCTGATCACCGGCATCACGCCGCAGGTTTGCCTGGAGCGCGGCCTGCCCGAGCACGAATTCGCCGCGCAAATCGAACGCGCACTGGCCGAACCCGGCACCATCGGCGTGGGCTACAACACCATCCGCTTCGACGACGAAGTCACGCGCTTCATGTTCTGGCGCAACCTGATCGATCCCTATGCCCGCGAGTGGCAGAACGGCTGCGGCCGCTGGGACCTGCTGGACGTGGTGCGCCTGTGCTACGCGCTGCGCCCGGACGGCATCGTCTGGCCGACCAAGGAAGACGGCAACGTCAGCTTCAAGCTGGAACATCTTTCCAAGGCCAACGGCCTGCTGCATGAAGCGGCGCACGACGCGCTCTCCGACGTGCGCGCCACCATCGCGCTGGCGCGCCTGATCCGCGAAAAGAACCCGCGCCTGTTCGACTTCGCGCTGGCGCTGCACAAGAAGGAAAAGGCCGCGGCCGAGATCGGCCTGCCGCAGAACAAGCCGTTCCTGCACGTCTCCGGCATGTTCCCGGCGGCGCGCGGCTGCCTGGCGCTGATGTGGCCGCTGGGCATGCATCCGACCAACAAGAACGAAGTGATCGCCTGGGACTTGTCGCACGACCCGGCCGAACTGGCGACGCTGGACGCGGCCGTCGTGCGCGAGCGCATGTTCAGCAAGGCCGATGCCTTGCCCGAAGGCGTTACCCGCCTGCCGATCAAGAGCATCCATCTGAACAAGTCGCCGATGGTGGTCGGCAGCCTCAAGACACTGTCAGCCGCGCGCGCTGCCGAACTGGGCATCGATACCGAAGCCGCGCTGCGCAATGCCGACATCGCCGCCGCCCTGCCCGACCTGTCGGCGCTGTGGCGCGGCGTCTTCCAGCGCGACAGCGAGGGTACGCCTGATGTCGACGAAGACCTCTACGGCGGCTTCATCGGCAACGGCGACCGCCGCCAACTGACGCAATTGCGCGCCCTGCCGCCGCAGGAACTGGCGCGCGCCAGCGTTTCCTTCGACGATGCGCGCCTCAACGAAATCCTGTTCCGCTACCGCGCGCGCAACTTCCCCGACACGCTCAGCGCCGAAGAAGCGCAACATTGGGAAGAGCACCGCGCGGCGCGCCTGTTCGAAGGCAAGGGCGGCGCCCGCACCGTGGCCCAGTTGTTCGAGCAGATCGACGCGCTGCAAGAACAGGCCGACGACGAGCGCACCCAGGACATCCTCGGCGCGCTGTACGACTATGCGGAGATGATCGCCCCGGCCAACGGCTGAGGCACAGGAAGAAACTCAGGCCGGACGGCCCTGCGACTTCAGCTTGCCGATGAAGTCGCGGATGGCCGGCTGGACCTCTTCGAACAATGGATGCTTGCGGTTCTTCAGCATGACTTCCGAAAACAGCTTCAAGCCCACTGCCAGTTGCGCGCTGGTCTCGGCATCGAACTGGCCGTTGCCGCGGATCTTGCCGACGATGGCGAAGATGTCGTCGTGGTTGCCGGCCTCAAAACTCAGCGGCGCGTGCCGCTCCTGGCCTTCCGACGCGGTGGCCAGGTGTTCCAGCGTGATGCGGTAGCGATGTTCTTTCATCGTATTTCCTTTCCCTGATATCGGTCTTCAAACCCGTTCAACCGCCACCGCGGCCTTGTCGATGATATCGATCACCGCATGCAGTTCTTCCTTGCTCAAGGCGCCCTTGGCCAGGCGCGTGTGCAGCGCCATGCGGAAGTTCTGCACCGCGCGGCGCAGCTCGGGCGAATCGGCATCCGGGCGCTCCTGGCGGCGGATCTCGAACTTGCGCAGCACCTGCTGCAGCAAGGCGGCGTTTTCCCGCAGGTCGGCCTCGCCTTCGGCGGTGACGCGGTACAGCTTCTTGCCGCCCTCCTCCGCCTCCACCGTGGCAAAGCCCATTTCCTCCAGCAGCGTCAGCGTGGGATAGACCACGCCCGGGCTCGGGCTGTAGTCGCCGCCGACCAGCTGTTCGATGGCCTTGATGATTTCATAGCCGTGGCGCGGCTTTTCCTGCAGCAGGTGCAGCATCACGATACGCAACGCCCCCTGCTCGAACATGCGCGCCCCGCGGCCGCCGCCTTCACGGCCGCGCGGGCCGCGTTCGTCGAACATGCCGCCCCCGCCGTGGTGCGGGCGGTCGAAACGGTGATGCTTGGGGCCGTGGCCGGCACGTGCAAACAAATGTCTGAACATGGTGTTTCCTTTTCGCTTGTAGGTTCCCCGGGCGCCTGGCCCGGAGCAACGTAGTGTCACGCCTGTACATGTGGGCCGGCGCAAAGCCCTTATCGATCGATGCAACTAAGATATATCTTAGAAATAGCAAAATCAAGATATATCTTAGAATATTTTTATTTCCAAAAAGAAATGGCAAAAGGAGAATGCCCCACCGTCAATCCGGCGACACTTGCCGCGCGCCAAAAGTGGTAAGTTGGCAGGCATCGGACGCATTGCACGCCCGGCCCAAAGACATCGAAAGGAGACCACCATGCCCCAGCCAGCGATTGGCCGCTTCCCCATTCCCGAACTGAAAGACCTGCCCGAAGACATCCGCGCGCGCATCCTGGCCGTGCAGGAAAAATCCGGCTTCATCCCCAACGTCTTCCTGGTGCTGGCCCACCGCCCCGACGAATTCCGCGCCTTCTTCGCCTACCACGACGCGCTGATGGACAAGCCCGGCAAGCTGACCAAGGCCGAACGGGAAATGATCGTGGTCGCCACCAGCAACGCCAACCAATGCCAGTATTGCGTGGTCGCCCACGGCGCGATCCTGCGCATCCGCGCCAAGGACCCGCTGCTCGCCGACCAGGTCGCGATCAACTACCGCAAGGCCGACATCACGGACCGGCAAAAGGCCATGCTGGACTTCGCCATGAAGGTTTCCGCCAGCGCCTGGGCGGTCAACGACGAGGACTTCGCCGTGCTGAAACAGCACGGCTTCGGAGAGGAAGAGGCTTGGGACATCGCCGCCATCGCGGCCTTCTTCGGCATGTCGAATCGCCTGGCCAACGTCACCAGCATGCGGCCCAACGACGAGTTCTATTTGCTGGGACGGGTACCGCTGCAATAAGACTCAGCGCACCCCGCCATGCCAGCGCGCCACCAGCGCCAGGCAAGCGCGCAAGTCGCCATGCACCAGTTCGCAGGCATGCGCCAACATCAGGTTGCGCGGCAAGCCGAAGTCCTCGATCAGCATGCCGTCGCGGCAATAGCCGGGTTCGGCATGCGGTATCTGGCTCAGCAGATCGTCCTGCGGCGTGTTGTAACACCACACCTTCTTGCCGCGGCCGACGGCATAACCGATCTCGAACACCGTCCCCGAATCCGGCTCATGGCCACGGAAATTGGCCACGTTCGCCACCACGTAATCGGCTGAATCGATCAGCGCCATGTTGATGTCGAAAATACCGCGCGAGACTTCCGCCTTGCTCGCTCCTGTTACCTCATCATCGCCCGGGCACAGCGCCGTCAGGCCAAGCTCGGCGCACCATTGCTTGATGCGCGCCTTGTGCTGCGCGTAGTCGCGCTGGAAGACGTCGGGGCCGGCCATGTAGATGCGGGGAGAGGTCATGTGAAGTCCAATTGCGGGAGAGCGGTGAGGATACGCGAAATCTGATTGAGAGGGGCGCGGAACGACGCTGGGTCCTGACTTTCGTCAGGACGACGGTAGATGCGATAGCGATCAAAAACACCGATGCCGCAGGCGAGAAGCAAGCACCGCGATGCCGAAGGCGAGCTGTCTCCACAGTCCGCTTCTGACCAGCCGCTGGAGCGAGAGGAAAAATGGATCAGAAAGGACGCCGGAGCGAAGC
>NZ_JAGIBI010000005.1 GCF_017744395.1 Herbaspirillum sp. | reverse complement strand
ATGTTCTTGACGTAGTCGGCGTGGCCGGGGCAGTCAACGTGAGCGTAGTGGCGGTTTGCGGTTTCGTATTCGACGTGCGCGGTGTTGATGGTGATGCCGCGTGCCTTTTCTTCAGGCGCTGCGTCGATCTGGTCGTATGCCTTCGCTTCGCCGCCGAACTTCTTCGACAGAACGGTTGCAATCGCTGCCGTCAGCGTGGTCTTGCCGTGGTCAACGTGGCCAATCGTGCCGACGTTCACGTGCGGCTTGGTCCGCTCAAACTTGCCTTTTGCCATTTTAGACTCCTAACTATTTGATGAGAATGTCCAGGCAACACGCCCGACGATTGCTGAATGTCAGCGAAACGACTCAAGAAAACTGGTGCCCTTGACGTGGATTGAACACGTGGCCTCTCCCTTACCAAGGGAGTGCTCTACCACTGAGCTACAAGGGCATTTTTGCCGATTGCACAACAACCAAACATGCAACCGGACCAAAACTTGGAGCGGGTGAAGGGAATCGAACCCTCGTCTTAAGCTTGGAAGGCTTCAGCTCTACCATTGAGCTACACCCGCGAGGAAACAACTTTCACTTCACTGCCGCCGAATCTTCATTCGACTTTCCTGCTAAATGGTGGAGAGGGCTGGATTCGAACCAGCGTACTCGTAAGAGGGCAGATTTACAGTCTGCTGCCATTAACCACTCGGCCACCTCTCCGCGCAGGGAACTCAAAACTATAGAGTAACAACTTAATGTTGTCAACCAAAAAGAAGAGCTGATGCAAATATTTTTGATGATTCCAGAGAGTTGCTCTCAGGAACGAATCGCGACGTTTTTTCGAATCTTCAGGCTTTTCTTGTCTGCGACTCAACCGGCTTTTCATTCCAGGGCGCAATTCTAGGCAACATCAGCATTCCAGGCAAGGCAAGAACGAAACAAATCACAAAAAAAGTTAACCAGCCTGTCTCCGCCACCACATAGCCGACCGAGGAATTGACGAAAGTACGGGGCACCGCCATCAGGCTGGTGAACAGCGCGAACTGCGTGGCCGTGTAGCGCGGATCGGTCTCGCGCATGATGTAGGCGACAAAGGCGGTGGTGCCCAGCCCCACGCCGAAGGCTTCCAGGCCGATCACCACGGCCAGCGTCGGCAGGCTCGCGCCGACGTGCGCCAGCCAGGCGAAGCCGAGGATGGGCAGCGCCTGCAGCACGCCGAACACCCACAGGCCGCGGTTGATGCCCAGTTTCACCATCCAGACGCCGCCCAGGATGCCGCCGGCCACGCTGGCCCACAGGCTGGTGGTCTTGGACACCACGCCGATCTCGGTCATCGAAAAGCCGAGGTCGATATAGAACTTGGTGGCCAGAGCGGTGGCCATGCTGTCGCCCAGCTTGTAGAGGAAGATGAAGCCCAGCACCCACAAGGCATTGCCCCAGCCGCCGCGCGCGATGAATTCGCGGAACGGCAGCACCACCGCCTCGGTCAGGCTCTTGGGCGGCGCGCCGTACACCTTGGGCTCCTTGACCAGCAGCGAGCACAGCAGCCCCGGCAGCATGAAGGCGGCGGTGATCCAGAACACGCTGGCCCAGGGCATGCGGTCGGCCAGCACCAGCGACAGCGCGCCCGGCACCATGCCCGACAGTTTGTAGGCGTTGACGTGGATGGCGCTGCCCAGGCCGAGCTCGCCGTCGGGCAGGATCTCGCGCCGGAAGGCGTCGATGGCGATGTCCTGGCTGGCCGACAGGAAGGCCACCACCGAGGCCATGAAGGCGATGGCCGGCACCTGGGTCAGCGGATCGAGCATGCCCATGCCGCCGATTCCCAGGAACAGCAGCAGCTGGGTGAAGATCATCCAGCCGCGCCGGCGCCCCACGCGGCCGAAGTGGAAGCGGTCCATCAGCGGCGACCAGACGAATTTCCAGGTGTACGGGAACATCACCAGCGCGAACAAGCCCAGCGTCTTGACGTTCAGGCCGGACTTGGCCAGCCAGGCCTGCAGCAGGCTGAGCAGGATGAACAGCGGCAGGCCGGAGGTGAAGCCGAGGAAGACGCAGATCAGCATGCGCCGGTTCAGGTATTGGTGCCAGGAAGCGGCAGGAGCAGTCATAGGCAGGACCGAATCAGAAAGACAAAAGAAAAACGCCGGCGCCGGTGCAATGCCATTCGGTCAAGGCCTCAATCCGGAAATCGTCGTCCCGGCGAAGGCCGGGATCCAGCGTCTTTCGGTGCGCCTCATGGGCCGTCGAACGACGCTGGGCCCTGACCTTCGTCAGGGCGACGAGGATGGATCATTTCTTGCGCAGCCTGAACACCGCCACGCTGCCGCGCCAATTGGGCAGGTAGCGCACCGGCTTGCCATCCTTGAGCGCCACGCACTCCAGCACTTCCAGCCCGACCTCATTGGCCAGCGCCTCGAAATCCCTGATCGTGGCGCAGCGCAGGTTCGGCGTATCGTACCACTGGTAGGGCAGCGTCTTGGACACCGGCATGCGCCCGCGCAAGAGCGCCACCCGGTGCGGCCAGTAGGCGAAGTTGGGGAAGGAGACGGTGGCTTCGCGCCCCACCCGCGCGATCTCGCGCAGCGTGCCCTCCACATCCTTGACCATCTGCAATGCCGACAGGCACAGCACGGTGTCGAAGGCATTGTCCTCGAACATCGCCAGCCCGCCGTTCAAGTCCTGCTGGATCACCGACACGTTGCGCGCCACGCACTTGGGGATCTGCTCGTCGTCGATCTCCACGCCGTAGCCCACGCACCGCTTGTCGCTCTGCAGGTAGTCCAGCATCACGCCGTCGCCGCAGCCCAGGTCCAGCACATTGGATTGTTCGCGCACCCAGTGGGCGATGAACGCCAGGTCCGGGCGCAGCGCGCTCAGTTCATTGAAAGTCATGCGCGGCCCTCCTGCGCCAGTTCGTTCCAGATGCTTTGGTAGTACTCGCGCACCACCTTCATATAGCGCGCATCGTCCAGCAGGAAAGCGTCGTGCCCGTGCGGCGCGTCGATTTCCGCATACGACACGCGGCGCTTGTTGGCCACCAGCGCCTGCACCATCTCGCGGCTGCGTTCCGGCGAGAAGCGCCAGTCGGTGGTGAACGACACCAGCAGGAACTTGGCCTGGGTGCGGCTGAAGGCCTTGGCCAGGTCGCCGCCGAATTCGCGCGCGGGGTCGAAGTAGTCGAGCGCCTTGGTGATCAGCAGATAGGTGTTGGCGTCGAAATAGGTGGAAAACTTGTCGCCCTGGTAACGCAGGTAGGACTCGATCTCGAAATCGATGCCATACCCGAACTGGTAATCGCCCGAGCGCAGGTCGCGGCCGAATTTCTCGGCCATGTCGTCGTCCGACAGGTAAGTGATATGCCCCACCATGCGCGCCACGCGCAGGCCGTTCTTGGGCACCACGCCATGCGCATAGAAATCGCCGCCGTGGAATTGCGGATCGGTCAGGATGGCCTGGCGCGCGACGTCGTTGAAAGCGATGTTCTGAGCCGACAGCTTGGGCGTGGAGGCGATCACCAGGCAGTGGCGCAGGCGGTCCGGATACATCATGCTCCAGGCCAGCGCCTGCATGCCGCCCAGCGAGCCGCCCATGACCGCGGCGAACTGCGCAATGCCCAGCGCATCGGCCAGGCGCGCCTGGGCGTTGACCCAGTCTTCCACCGTGACCACCGGGAAATCGGCGCCGTACGGCTTGCCGGTGGCGGGATTAGTGTGCATCGGCCCGGTCGAGCCGAAACAGGAGCCCAGGTTGTTGACGCCGATGACGAAGAACTTGTCGGTATCGAGCGACTTGCCGGGGCCGACCATGTTGTCCCACCAGCCGACATTGTCGGGATCGTCGGCGTAGACGCCGGCGACGTGGTGCGATGCGTTCAAGGCATGGCACACCAGCACGGCATTGGATTTGTCGGCATTGAGCGTGCCGTAGGTTTCATAGGTCAGCGAATAGTCCGCCAGCGACGCGCCCCCTTGCAGCGGGAGCGGCTCGGCGAAATGCATGACCCGGGGCGATACGATTCCAATCGACATGATGACTCGGCGTGGGTGGCAAGGCGTCCCGCCGGATACGCACCGGCGTATCGGCATAGGACGATCGCTTCGCCTCAGCGAAGGGTTTCCACCGGCTGCGAACGGGCAACAAAAAAGCCCGGAAGCATCGCTTGCGGGCTCGTCTTGGGAGAACTGCTGATCCAAGCTCGCTTTAGCCGCATTTAGATGGGAGCAATCTCCCGGCGCCCGCAAGCTGAGGTTGGTGAAACCGTTCAAATCGGCGCAGTGGCGTAAGAATACCCAAGACCGCCGGGCGCGTCAAACCGGCACGGCGCGCGCCTGGAATGCGCAAGGCCGCCCGCAGGCGGCCTTGCCGGAACGGACCGGATGCCCCTCAACGGCGGCGCGCGACCCTGGCTTCCCGGATTTCCGGTTCGGCGGCCAATGCCTGCAACTGCGCCATGGCCGACGCGATCGCGGCCGGTTCGGTGGCGCGCATGACCTTCTTGACCTGCGGCTCCAGCAGGCGCAGGTCGCTGTTGAGGATGGCGTTCTTCACCGACAGCAACTGCGCCGGATGCATGGAAAACTCCAGCAGCCCCATGCCCAGCAGCAGGCGCGTCCACTTGATGTCGCCCGCCATTTCGCCGCACACCGAGACCGGGATGCCGGCCTTGCGCCCCTGCGCGATCACCGTCGACAGCAGGAACAGCACCGCCGGATGCAGCGGGTCGTAGAGATGCGCCACCTCGGAGTCGACCCGGTCGATGGCCAGCGTGTACTGGATCAGGTCGTTGGTGCCGATCGACAGGAAATCGAGGCGCTTGATGAACATCGGCAAGGCCAGCGCGGCGGCCGGGATCTCGATCATGGCGCCGACCGGGATCTCCTCGTCGAACTTCTGCTGGCGCTCGCGCAACTGCTGCTTGGCCTGCTCGATCATGCCCAGCGTCTGGTCGATCTCGAAGGCGTGGGCCATCATCGGGATCAGCAGCTTGACCGGGCCGAACGCCGAAGCCCGCAGGATCGCGCGCAGCTGCGTGAGGAACATCTGCGGCTCGGACAGGCAATAGCGGATCGCGCGCAAACCCAGCGCCGGGTTGAGCGCGGTCTGCTCGTCCTCGTCCAGCGGCTTGTCGGCGCCCACGTCGAGCGTGCGGATCGTCACCGGCCGCCCCTTCATGGCGACCACCGCCTGCTTGTACGACTCGAACTGCTCTTCCTCGGACGGGAATTTTTCCAGATGGCCGGCGCGCCCCATGAACAGGAACTCGGAACGGAACAGGCCGATGCCCATGGCGCCGGCTTCCCATGCCGAGGCGGCGTCGGCCGGCAGCTCGATGTTGGCCAGCAGCGTGATCGGCTCGCCGTCCTGGGTGATGGCCGGCGTCTTCTTCAGGCGCATGAGCTTCTTGCGCTCACGCAACATGCGCTCCTGGCGCGCGCGGTATTGCGCCAGCACCAGCGGCGACGGGTCGACGATCACCACCCCGGCATCGCCATCGATGATCAGCACGTCGTCGTGTTTGACCAGCACCGAGGCGTTGTGCATGCCGACCGCAGCCGGGATGTCCAGGCTGCGGGCGACGATGGCGGTGTGCGAGTTAGGGCCGCCGAGGTCGGTCACGAAACCGGCGAACGCGCCGTCGCGGAACTGCAGCATGTCGGCCGGCGAGATGTCGTGCGCCACCACGATGATGTTGGGCGCGGCGTCGCCGTCGGCGGGCGGCAGGTGGATGGCGCTGCCGGTGAGCACCTTGAGGATACGCTCGCCGACCTGCTGGATATCGGCCTTGCGCTCGCGCAGGTAAGGGTCCTCGATCTCGTCGAATTGCGCCGAGAGCTCGTCGATCTGCGTGACCAGCGCCCATTCGGCGTTGTAGTAGCGGTTGCGGATGATGTTCTGCGGCACTTCCTGCAGCATCGGGTCCGACAGGATCAGCGCGTGCACGTCGATGAACGCGCCCAGTTCGGCCGGCGCATCCTTGGGCAGCTCGCTGCGGATGGTGTTCAATTCATGGCGCACCGTCTTGATCGCGCTTTTCAAGCGCTCGACTTCGGCCTCGACCTGCTCGTCGGCGATCAGGTAATGTTTGACGTCCAGCGCGGCCGGCGCCAGCAGATGCGCGCGCCCGATGGCGATGCCTTGCGACACCGCGATTCCGTGTAAGCTGAATGATGCCATCGCGTTTCTCCTGCTTCGTTTTTATATTCCGCCTTGTTTTCGTTCGCGGTAGCGTGGTCAACGTTACCGAACAAACCACGGTTTGGCAATCGCGGCAATGGCCGGGAATGCGCGATATCAAGCGGAGGAGCAAGAAAACCGGCAAGCTTGCCGGGACGCATCGGCAGGACGGCCGCCGATGCTGCAACGCAGCGGCACGCCCATATCGCGGGGCGCCGCTGCGGCGAAAAGTGTTGCTGCTGTTACTGGCCTTCGCCGAATTTATCGGCGATCAGCGCCTCCAGCGCGGCGAAGCATTCCTGCTCGTCTTCGCCGTTGGTTTCCAGCGCGATTACGCTGCCCTTGCCGGCGGCCAGCATCATGACGCCCATGATGGACTTGGCATTGACGCGGCGCTTGTTGAAGGTCATCCACACTTCGCTCTTGTACTTGCTGGCAAGCTGGGTGAACTTGGCGGAGGCGCGCGCATGCAGGCCCAGCTTGTTGACGATTTCCAGTTCTTTTTGAATCATTGTTCAGCTTTCATTTTTATGGTTCTGCGGCTGCGCGACAAACACGCATCGCACGCGCGGCGCACATGGCACGCAACGCGTCATGGAATCGTGCAATCGAGGGCGATTCTCAGCCCGAGGCCGCCACGCGGATGCGGTTGTCCACCCGCACCGCGCCGTTCTGCCCGCCGGCCAGCGCCATTTCGACCACCACATCGAGCGTATCGTTGCGATAAGTCAACGCCCGCAGCAGCATGGGCAAGCTGATGCCCGCGATCACCGAGACGTTTTCCAGCCCGCACAGAAAGCCCGTACAGTTGGACGGCGTGCCGCCCATCACATCGGTGATCACCAATACGCCGCTGCCGTCGTCGAGGCGCTTGACCGCGTCGATCGCCAGCTTTTGCACTTCGGCCGGGTTCTGGTCGGCGATCACGTCGATCGCCTCGATCCGCTCGGGCTTGCCGCGGAACACGTGGGCCGCGGCGTCCAGAAAGGCTTGCCCCAGGGGGGCGTGCGTCACAAGAAGAATACCAACCATGGAATCTTTGCCATCGAATGCGACGCGCTTTTCCCCGAGCAGCCCGCCATGCTCCATCGTACCCATTTTGCCTTAACCTCCTGCCGCCACCGCCGTTTCCAGCGCGTCGACAAACATCGCGGCCACATCGAAGCCGGTCTGCTGGGTAATTTCCTGGAAGCAGGTCGGACTGGTCACGTTGATTTCCGTCAAATAGTCGCCGATAGCATCCAATCCTACCAGCAACAGCCCGCGCCGATACAGGATCGGCGCCAGCGCTTCGCCGATTTCCAGGTCGCGCGCCGATGCCGGCTGCGCCACCCCCAGGCCGCCCGCGGCCAGGTTGCCGCGCACTTCGCCGCCTTGCGGGATGCGCGCCAGCACGTTGGGCACGACCTTGCCTCCGATCAGCAGAATGCGTTTGTCGCCCGCGCTGATCTGAGGAATGAAACGTTGCGCCATGATCGTGCGTTGACCGTTGTCGGTCAGCGTCTCGATGATGGAACCCAGGTTCATGCCGTCGGCCTTGACGCGGAAGATGCCCATGCCGCCCATGCCGTCCAGCGGCTTCAGGATCACATCCTGGTGCTCGGCATGGAAGTCGCGCAGGCGCCTGGCGTCGCGCGTGACCAGCGTGGGCGCGGTGTATTGCGGGAACTGGGCGATCGCCAGTTTCTCGTTATGGCTGCGGATCGCCTCCGGCTTGTTGAACACGCGCGCGCCCTGCTTTTCCGCCAATTCGAGCAGGTAGGTGGTGTAGATGTACTCCATGTCGAACGGCGGATCCTTGCGCACGATCACCGCGTCGAATTCGGACAGGAACACCGAGGCCGGCTTGTCGGCGCGATACCAGTCATCGGCCTCGCCGGTCAGCGTGATCTTCGACGCGCCGGCCGTCACCAGACCGCTTTCCAGCACCAGGTCGGCCTGCTCGAACGCATAGATGGCATGGCCGCGGCGTGCGGCCTCGCGCATCATGGCGAAGGTGGAATCCTTGTACGTCTTGAACGTATCGAGCGGATCGGCGAGAAAAGCGATTTTCATGGGATGGCAAGCCTGAATTCAGTTAATAAACTTCCGGGTTGGGGTCGGTCTTTTCCATCTCCAGCGAGGCCGCCAAGAGCGCCAGCCGCGCCACCACGCCGTACATGTAGAAACGGTTGGGCGCGGCGGTGCCGGGCTTGGCGTGCATGTCCGGCAAGGCATGCTGCTGGGCGAAGGCCAGCGGCACGAAATGCGCGCCGGGGGCGTTGAGGTTCTCGTTGACGTCGCGGTCGGCGTGCACGCGGTAGAAGCCGCCCACCACATAGCGGTCGATCATGTAGACCACCGGCTCGGCCACCGCCTCATTGATGCGCTCGAACGAGTGTACGCCTTCCTGGATCAGGACTTCGGACACTTCCAGCCCTTCCTTGCCGACCACCATCTTGGTGCGCTGCTGGCGGTTGAGGTCCTTGACCTCGCTGGCGTCCTTGACCGCGATGATGCCCATGCCATAGGTGCCGGCATTGGCCTTGATGAACACGAAGGGCTGTTCCTTGATGCCGTATTCCTTGTACTTCTTGCGGATCTTCGCCAGCAGGCTCGACACGCTGTCGGCCAGCGCATCGGTGCCGGTGTTTTCCTGGAAATTGATGTCGCCGACCTTGGCGAACAGCGGATTGAGCATCCACGGGTCGACCTCGACCATCTTGGCGAACTTCTTGACCACCTCGTCATAAGCGGCGAAGTGGTTGCTCTTGCGGCGCACCGCCCAGCCGGCATGCAGCGGCGGCAGCACGCTTTGCTCGTGCAGGCCTTCCAGCACCGAAGGGATGCCGATGGACAGGTCGTTGTTGAGCAGCACCGTACAGGGGTCGAAGTTCTTCAGTCCCAGGCGGCGGCCGTTGGCCGAGCGCTCCAGCGGCTCCAGCATGATGCTGGTGCCGTCCGGCAAGGCGATTTCCTTGGGCTTGGAGACATCCGGCGCCAGCGTGCCGAGGCGCACATTGAGCCCGGTCTGGCGGAAGATCTGCATCAGCCGGGCGATGTTTTGCAGGTAGAAGGTGTTGCTGGTGTGGCTTTCCGGGATCAGCAGCAGGTTGCGCGCATCCGGGCAGTATTTCTCGATCGCCGCCATCGCCGCCTGCACCGCCAGCGGCAGCATCTCCGGCGACAGGTTGTTGAAGCCGCCCGGGAACAGGTTGGTATCCACCGGCGCCAGCTTGAAGCCGGCGTTGCGCAGGTCGACCGAACAATAGAAAGGCGGCGTGTGCTCTTGCCACTCCATGCGGAACCAGCGTTCGATGGCCGGCGTGGCGCCCAGGATTTTCTTCTCCAGCTCCAACAAAGGGCCATTCAGAGCGGTGACAAGATGCGGGACCATAAAGACCTTAGATATATAAATGCCGGCAGCAAATATTGATTTTAGCGGATTCCTGAAATCGTGTTGCAACGCGCAAGACTGCTGTGTTGCCATTTCGGTAAATCGTTTATCCGCACTCACCCGCTCCGTTTCGCTGCCTGACCGGAGCCTGGGTTATTCAGATGGCGGCCTCCGCGCCATTTTAAAGAGCCCGACTCAAATAGTCGGGAATTATTCATTTCCCGCAAGGCAATAAAAAAGGCGCCCCGAAGGGCGCCTTTGAAAGAGGCCGTTGCCGGCCCCGAAGGAAATAAAACCTGAATGAAGTCTTAGTGGTAGGCCGATTCGCCGTGGCTGGAGATGTCCAGGCCTTCGCGCTCTTCCTCTTCGGTCACGCGCAGGCCGATCACCACGTCGACGATCTTGTAGGCGATGAACGACACCACGCCCGACAGGATCAAGGTGGTCAGCACGCCCTGGAACTGGATCCAGACCTGGCCGCCGATCGAGTAATCCGGCGCCACGGCATTGGTCACGTAATCGTAGATGCCGGTGCCGCCCAGGCTCGGTGCAGCGAACACACCGGTCAGGAGCGCGCCCAGGATACCGCCCACGCCGTGCACGCCGAACACGTCCAGCGCATCGTCGGCGCCCAGGATCTTCTTGAGGCCGGTAACGCCCCACAGGCACAGCAGGCCGGCCAGCAGGCCCATCACGACCGCGCCGCCGACGCCGACGAAACCGGCTGCCGGGGTGATCGCCACCAGGCCGGCGACCGCGCCGGAAGCGCCGCCCAGCATCGAGGGCTTGCCCTTGCCGATCCACTCGCCGAAGCTCCACGACAGCACGGCCGCGGCAGTCGCCAGGACGGTGTTGACGAAGGCCAGGGCGGCGCCGCCGTTGGCTTCCAGGCCCGAGCCGGCGTTGAAGCCGAACCAGCCGAACCACAGCAGCGAGGCGCCGACCATGGTCAGAGTCAGGCTATGCGGCTTGAACGCTTCCTTGCCGAAACCGACGCGCTTGCCGATCACATAGGAACCGACCAGGCCGGCGATAGCGGCGTTGATGTGCACCACGGTGCCGCCGGCGAAGTCCAGCGCGCCCTTCTGGAACAGCCAACCCGAGATCGCGGTCGCCTTTTCAGCGGCGGCGGCGTCGGTGAAGGCGTCCGGACCCGGCCAGAACCAGACCATGTGCGCCATCGGCAGGTACGAGAAGGTGAACCACAGGATCGAGAACAGGATCACCGCGGAGAACTTCACGCGCTCGGCGAAGGAACCGATGATCAGCGCCACGGTGATGGCCGCGAACGCGCCCTGGAAGGCCACGAACACCAGCTCCGGCAGCACCACGCCCTTGCTGAAGGTGCCGGTGGTCGAATCAGGCGTCAGGCCATGCAGGAACAGGCGATCGAAGCCGCCGAAGAACGCATTGCCTTCGGTGAACGCGATGCTGTAGCCGTAGGCGAACCACAGGATGTAGATCAGCGAGAAGATCATGAAGCACTGCATCAGCACCGACAGCATGTTCTTGCTGCGCACCAGGCCGCCGTAGAACAGGCCCAGGCCGGGCAAGGTCATCAGGATCACGAACGCGGTGCAGACCAGCATCCAGGCGGTGTCTCCCTTGTTGGGGACCGGCGCTGGCGCGGCGGCGGCCGGCGCTGCAGGAGCGGCGGCGGCGGGAGCTGCGGCAGCAGCCTTGGGTGCTTCGGCCGCGGCCGGAGCGGCGGCGGGAGCTGCGGCGGTTACTGCGGCCGCAGCCTCAGGCTTGGGCGCATCCTGCGCCTGGGCCGGGGCTGTAAATCCTACCGCCAGCAGCAAGGCGCCGATTGCCAGCGCGCCGGAAAACATTTTTTTCATTCTCATTCGAATTCCCCTTGGATTTACAGAGCGTCTTTGCCGGTTTCGCCGGTACGGATGCGGATCACGTCCAGCAACTCCTGCACGAAGATCTTGCCGTCGCCGATCTTGCCGGTGCGGGCGGCCGTCTCGATAGCCTCCAGCGCACGGTCGACGAGAGCCTCGTCGACTGCAGCCTCGATCTTGGTCTTGGGCAGGAAATCGACCACATACTCGGCGCCGCGGTACAGCTCGGTATGGCCCTTCTGGCGCCCGAAGCCCTTGACTTCAGTCACGGTGATGCCCTGTACCCCGATCGCGGAGAGCGCTTCGCGCACTTCATCCAGCTTGAAGGGTTTGATGATCGCTGTGATCAGTTTCATAGGAACCTCTTGTTAGAAAGTTTTGCTGAGGGAAAAGACGACGCCGTTCTTGCCGACGTTTTTGGCGCCATCCGAAGCCGGGGTAGTCGATACGCCATCCTTCAGATCGGTACCGACATAAGCCACGCCCAGGGTGATGCCGGCCAGGTCGTCGAAGGTCTTGGACAGGCCGATCTTCCAGTCGGTGTAGCTGACCTGGCTCGGGTTGCCGCGCACATTCTGGTGGCCGACGTGCAGGCCCAGCATGATGCCGTAGAAGGTTTCGATGTTGGCGCCCAGGTCGTAGTACTGGCTGTACTTGCTGTTGACCGCACCGAACAGGTTGGTCAGCGACTGCGAATACTTGAAGTAGGCAGGGCCGTAACCGACCTGGCCGTACAACTCGAAGGTATTGGCGTTCTTGACGCCGCTGTTGGCCAGCGTGTTGCCCGGGTAGTAGTAGTACAGGCCGCCGACGTCATAGGTGAAACCGCCGCCGATATCGCCGCGCTTGCCGCCGTAGATATCCCACTCGATATCACCCTTGGTGTCGGTGCCGGAGAGCGTGCCCGCATCCTTGATCCACTTGATGTTGGTCAGCCAGGTGCCGGCGTACAGGCCGGTCGGGTTGTGCGTATAGTCGGCGCCGACTTGCAGGGCCGGGTCGAAGCGCGTCTGGGTCAGGCCGCGGTAGCGGTAATCGCTGACCACTGCGGCGTTGAAGCTGAATTCATTGTCCGGCTTGGCATCTTCCGCACGGGCTGCGGTAGACACAAACGATGCTGCGATGGCTGCTGCAAGAATCAGTTTCTTCATGGCTTCCCTCTGTTTTCTGTTGAACGGTAGAAATTATTTTTTGTATCGCCAGAACCATGTAGCAGGAGCCGTGCCAAGTCCGCGTATCCCGGCAAACCCGGCTTTTGCAAGGAAAGAGGGCTTTCCTCCCGATTTTTTTCTAGATACAAGCCAAAATAGTGCGCACACAGAAGAAAAGCACGAAGTTGGTGCGATATTGGTCGCCTTTTGACCAAGCTCTTTCAACCCGGCAAACACTTTTTTGGTGCGCGATGGCCGGCAAGCCATTGGGGCCGCCGGGCCGGACACCTCCCCTCCGGATGTTTTCAGCGTTCAGCGAAGGTTTATGCCTGGCCGGGAAACGGCTAAACTTGACGCTACAACAACCTGCCAAGGAGATCCGACATGGACAAGCCCCAATTCTTTGAAGACCTGCAAGCCAAGCTCAACAAGGCGATCGAAAACTCCCCGGCCAAGGACATCGAGAAGAACGTCAAGGCCATGCTGAACCAGGGCTTTGCCAAGCTGGACCTGGTCACGCGCGAGGAATTCGACGTCCAGGCCCAGGTGCTGGCCAAGACCCGCGCCCGCCTGGAGGCGCTGGAAGCGCGTGTTGCCGAGCTGGAAGCCCAGCAAAAACAAACCCCATGATCCTGACGACCGCCTTTCCTCCCTTTCTCTCTCCTACCGCCATTTCCAGGGACTGCCCAGGCTCGCCGCGATGAGCCTGGCCGTCCTCCGCAGCCGCGCCCTGGCCGGCATGCGCGCCTCGCCGGTCACGGTCGAGGTGCACCTGGCCAACGGCCTGCCCTCCTTCGCCATCGTCGGCCTGCCCGAAGCTGAAGTGAAGGAGGCCAAGGACCGGGTGCGCGCCGCGCTGCAAAACGCCCGCTTCGAATTCCCGGCCCGGCGCATCACCGTCAACCTGGCGCCCGCCGACCTGCCCAAGGAATCCGGCCGCTTCGACTTGCCCATCGCACTCGGCATCCTGGCCGCCTCCGGGCAGGTGCCGGGCGACAGCTTCGACCAATACGAATTCGCCGGCGAACTGTCGCTCTCGGGCGAACTGCGGCCGATCCGCGGCGCGCTGGCCATGACCTATGCCATGCACCACGCCGGCGGCGACGCGCCAGGCCGGCGCGCCTTCATCCTGCCCGCCGCCAATGCCGACGAAGCCGCGCTGGTGACCGACGCCACCATCCTCCCGGCGCATTCGCTGCTGGAGGTGTGCGCGCATTTCTCTTCCCGCGACGAACAGCAGCGGCTGGCGCGGCACCACGCCGCCCACCATCCCACACCGGGCGTTTGGCCCGACTTCAGCGACGTCAAAGGCCAGTCGCAAGCCAAGCGCGCGCTGGAGATCGCCGCCGCCGGCAGCCATTCGCTGCTGCTGGTGGGCCCGCCCGGCACCGGCAAGTCGATGCTGGCGGCGCGCTTTCCCGGCATCCTCCCGCCGATGACCGACGAACAGGCGCTGGAAGCGGCCGCCGTGCAATCGCTGGGCGCCGGCTTCGACGCCGCGCGCTGGAAGCTGCGCCCCTACCGGGCGCCGCACCACACCGCGTCGGCCGTGGCGCTGGTCGGCGGCGGCAGCCCGCCGCGTCCGGGCGAGATTTCGCTGGCGCACCACGGGGTCTTGTTCCTGGATGAACTGGTCGAATACAGCCGGCATGTGCTGGAAGTCTTGCGCGAACCGCTGGAGTCGGGATCGATCACGATCTCGCGGGCGGCGCGCCAGGCCGAGTTTCCGGCGCGCTTCCAGTTGCTGGCGGCGATGAATCCCTGCCCCTGCGGCTATGCCGGCCACGACAGCGGCCAATGCCGCTGTTCGCCCGACCTCATCGCGCGCTACCAGAACCGCCTGTCCGGCCCCTTGCTCGACCGCATCGACCTGCAGATCCTGGTCGGCGCCCTGCCCGCGCACGAACTGGCGACGGCGGCACCCGGCGAAACCTCCAGCGCCATCGCCGCGCGTACCGCAATGGCGCTGCAACGCCAGCAACAACGCCAGGGCAAGTCCAACAGCCGCCTCACGCCCCCGGAAATCGACCTGCATTGCCGCCCGGACCAGGCCGGCGACGCGCTGCTGCACGCCGCCATGGCGCGCCTGAACTGGTCGGCGCGCGCCTACCACCGCGTGCTCAAGGTGGCGCGCACCATCGCCGACCTGGCCGGGGCGCCGCAGGTCGAAAAAGCGCATGTGGCGGAAGCCATCCAATACCGGCGCGCGTTGAACAAGGATTAAAAACCGGCACCGGTTGTTTACTGGTAGTTGATGGTGAACATCACCGCCGCATTCGCCGGCCCCGGCGCCAGCGTTCCCGTAATCCGGATATAGCGCGCCTGGAGAGGAATCGTGTAGCTGGCGCCCGACACCGCCGTTGGCGTGATGTTGGTCGGCATCTGCGTCAAAAATTTCACAGGGGTCAAGCTCGGATCCACGATTTGCACGCCGATGCCCGTCGCCGACGCCGGGCCGGAAGCCGCCGGGCTGAGGCGCACCGTACCCGGGTAGATGGCGGCCGTACCATTCGTTGGTTCCAGCGAGAACTGCAAAACGTTTGGATTCAACGTTTTATTCGACTCCACCCAGCCTGCAGCGCTGTCGGTATTACGTAAGGAAGCCGACCTGCCATAGAACGCCGGACAATTTTGCAACCGGATGCTGAAGTCCTTCCACGGCGTGGCGCTTCCCACCGTCGGAAAATCAGAAACCTTGTACTCGCCGAGCGGCACGGTGACGTCCGGCGTGGTGCATGTCTGCGATACGATCTGGATATTGCCGGTGAAGCGCGTGCGCGCCAAAACTATACCGTTTATACCGAACTGAGCTGTAGGAAGGTTCGCGCCAGTAATGACGCCAGGAGACACCGGTCCGATCTTGATAAGGGAAATATCGAAGGCACTCGAAATACCCCACACGGTATTGCCGTTATTAGCGCTCGAAAACGTATCTTCAAATACAACCGACCCCCGCCAGATCGCTACGCCAATGCCGGCCACACCTGTTTCATAAGTCTTTCCCGCATACGTGCCAGTGTTCCAACTGGACAACACCTTGGGCTTCACAGGCAGAGTCAGCTGGTTCACCAGGGAAGTCACTGCAGCAGGACAGTAGAGGCGATACTGTCCTCGCCCATAAATCGTTTGTCTATACAATTCCGTCCCATCTGGGACATCGCGGCCAATCGTCAAGGCCGTAATATTCAGCGGAGCAACTGCATTGAACATCGCTGCCCCATAGGGATTGTCGTCATTGTATCGGCATACTGTTTGCGCATTTGCTGCCCCGGCCGACATCCAGATCAACAGCATCAGGCCCAACCTGGCCGCAATGCGCGCAATGCTTTCATTTCGATTCCACATGAATCCTGCCTCCGTCAACTAGTCCATTGTACTGCCCTCGATGTTAGCCGCCTGCGGCGTCGGATTGTTTATTGGTAGTTGATGGTGAACGTCACCGCCGTATTCGCCGGCCCCGGCGCCAGCGCTCCCGCAATCCGGATGTAGCGCGCCTGCAATGGGATCGTATAGCTGGCGCCCGATACATCTGTTGGCGTGATGTTGGTCGGCATCAGCGTCAAAAATTTCACAGGGGTCAAGCTCTGATCCACGATTTGCACGCCTATGCCCGTCGCCGATGCCGGGCCGGAAGCCGCCGGGCTGAGGCGCACAGTGCCAGGGAAAAGGGCGGTCGTACCATTCGTTGCTTCCAGCGAGAACTGCAAAACGTTCGGGTTCACCGTTTTATTCGACTCCACCCAGCCTGTAGCGCTATCGGTATTGTGCAGGGTAGCCGACCCGCCATAGAACGCCGGACAATTTTGTAACCGGATGCTGAAATCCTTCCACGGCGTAGCGTTTCCCACCGTCGGAAAATCAGAAACCTTGTAGTCGCCGAGCGGCACGATGACGTCCGGCGTGGTGCATGTCTGCGAAACGATCCGGATATTGCCGGTGAAGCGCGTACGCGCCAAACCTATACCGTTTATATCGAACTGAGCCGTAGGAAGGTTTGATCCAACAATGATGCCCGGAGATATTGGCCCAATCTTGACAAGGGAGATATCGAAGGCATCTGGGATATACCATGTGTAATTGCCTGGGTTATTGCTCGTAAACGAGTCTGGAAATACACTCCCTCCCCGCCAGATCGCTACGCCAATGCCTGCCACACCTGTTTCATAAACCTTTCCGGCAAACCTACCAGTGTTCCAACTGGACAATACCCTGGGCCTCACAGGCAGAGTCAAATTATTCACCAAAGAAGTCACTGCAGCAGGGCAGTAAAGGACATAGCTTCCTCGCGCATGCAATGTCTGGTTATACAAGACAGTGCCATACGGAACATCAGGGCCAATCGTCAAGGCCGTTATAGTCAACGGGGCAGCAGCATCGAACATCGCCGGCCCGTACGGATTGTTGTCTTGGTATCGGCAAACCGTCTGCGCGTTGACTACTTCGGCCGACATCCAGATCAACAGCATCAGACCCAACCTGGCCGCAATGCGCGCTATGCTTTCATTCCAATTCCACATGATTCCTGCTCCTACCGTTACTGCGGCGGCAAGCATGCTGCCGTCAAGCGATCTATTGTGCTGCCCTTGGCATTGGCTGCCCGTGGCGGCAGCGTGACGCTGGCCTTGCACTGCTGGCCGGGCGCCTCGCCCCAGCGCACCGTCAACTCCGCGCTGTCCTGCGCCAGGCGCACGAAGATGCGTCCGCCCTGGGCCACCGTACCCACGTTGTTGCCGCTGCCGTCCGTGACGTCGGCGCCAAACGGCACCCCGCTGCCGTCAGGCAACGTAGCGTCGATCAGGGCCGCGCGGCCGGTGGCCGTGGCATAACTGAGCATCACCACGGCGCCGGCGCGCGGCGCCACCTGCTGGCTGGTGGTCTTGAGTTCCACATCGGTGGACAAGCCCTTCGGGTCGATCGCCACTTCGTTCATACGGTAAGGCGTCAGGTAAGGCACGACGCCATAACCGCGGCCATCCAGCGTCAGTCCCTGGTAGCCGGTAACGCGAGCGCCCGCGGCTTCGGGGGCGGCGACGATCGCAATGGTATCGCCCGTGTAGGGAGACAACGTCACGCCCCCCGGGTGCGCCACCACCGTGCCCGAAATCCCTGCCGACGTGCTGCTGTAGCCGGCGCCTTGGGCATACCCGGCTTGCAGCGCAGCGACGCGGCTGCGGTACTGGCCGTTGAGCGAGCCGGTGGTGCCGGCGTCGCCGGGGCCGTGCGTAGCGGTGACGCCATAACCCCATTCGCGCTCTTCGCCCGCGGTGCCGGCCAGCGTGGCTTGCGTGCTGGTGCCCGAGCTCGGCTGGCTGGTCATGGTGAAGCCGAATTGCGGCGCCTGCTGCGTCTTGCCCAGCGGGATGGTCAGGTTCACCATCACCCGGTTATCCATCCCCCCCGTGCTGATGCGCACGCGATTGACAGACACCGTGTAAGACATCGAACGGTAGGTATTCGTATAGCCGGCTTGGAATTGCACGTCCTTCTGCTGCGGGCCCCAATAGTTCTGGGCAAAACCGGTGACGAACAACTGCCCGCGCCCCTCGCCCAGGGCCTGGTTGAGCGTGAGCGACACCCGGTTGCGCGGACGCAGGATGGACTCGATGGACTGGCCCTGATTGACGGCGTCGATCGCCTGCGCGGCGTTGGTAAAGTCCAGGAAGCCGCGGGTCGAGAAGCGATAGGCCGCCACCGACACGTTGCTGCTGGTTTCCTCGAAGAACTTGCTGTAACCGACCCGCACGCTGGAGCCGGTCAGGGTCTCTTGCACCGTACGGGTCTGGGCGCGCGTGAGGTCCAGCGAGAATGCGCCCAGCGAAGTGCCGAGCGCCATGCCGCCCAGCAGGGCGCCATAGTTCTCGCTGGCCTGCACGCCGCCATAGGCGGTCAGGCTGTTGGTCAGGCCGCGCTGGTACGTCCCCTGCAGCAGCTTGGGCGTATGCAGCAAGGCGCGATTGCGCAAGGTGCCGGCCGTCAGGCTGTAGCGCTGCGTGCCGGGGCGCAGCAATTGCGCCACCGAGGCGTAAGGCACCAGGAAGCTGCGCTTGCGGCCGTCGGCTTCGGTCACCGTCACCTCCAGGTTGCCGCCGTAGCCGGTCGGGTAGAGGTCGTCGATCTCGAACGGGCCAGGTGGCACCGGCGCGTCGTGGATCACCACGCCGTTCTGGCGGATGGTCACGCGCGCGTTGGTTTCGGCCACGCCGCGCACCAGCGGCGCATAGCCGCGCTGGGAGTCCGGCAGCATGCGCTCGTCAGTGCCGACCTGGATACCGGTAAACGGCAGCGTATCGAACAGTTCGCCCGAGGTATTGGCTTCGCCCAGCGTCAGGCGGCTGGTCAGGGACGGCAGGTCGCGGGTGACGTAGGTATTGAGAACGTCGTAGTGGCTGGGCGCATTCTGATGCCAATTCATGGAAGCGTTGTGGCGGAAGTACCAGCCGCCCAGGTTCAGGCCGGCATTGACGCCCAGATAAGCGGAATTGTCGGCGCTGCCGCCCGATCGGTTGTGGTAGGCATTGAAGCTGTAGCCGAGCATGCCGGCGGTAACGCCCGAGTTCCACAACTTGGGATTGACGTAGCCGCGCGGCGAACGGCGCAACAGCACCTGCGCCAGCGTGACGTCGAGCCGCAGTTCACCGGTGTCGAGGACGGCGTGGGCATTCTCCACATGCTCTTCCAGCACTGCGCAGCCTTGCGGATCGCTAAAGGCCTGTACCTGCTCCGGGCTCAGCTTGGCCCAATCCAGCCCAACCTGATCCAGCAGCGCCTGCGTCATGCAGATGCGGCCGCGTTGCGGGTCGTCGCCGGCCTTGACCAGCACGTCGCGCGGGCCCATCGGCTGTCCATTCAGGTACAGGTCGACGCGGTATTCGCCGGGCAGCACAGGGTTGCCGCGCGCGTAGCGCGAGAGGTCCATCTGGAGCGTGCCGGGCTGCGGCGTGAGGAAATCCGAGTTGAAGTCCAGCGCTTCCGCGGTCGCAGGCGACGCGGCGGGTTGTTGCGCTGCACCTGCGGGGGTTGCCGGTACGGGATCCGCCCCCATCGCCTGCGTCATGCCGCCCAGCGCCAGCAGCACGGCTGCGCACGCGCGCGTAAGCGGCGTGTGCAGGAGATCGGCGGAACGGCGGTTCAAGTTGGCGTTTTTCATAGGATTTCAGGCACTTCAGGCACGGCAAACCCCGGCCGGCACGGTAAACCGGCCGGTGGGCAAAGCGATTGAAGAAAAGCCGGGAGAGCCGGCAATCTGCATACCGGCTTGGGCGTTATTTGTTCTCGGGCGGGAACACGGCCGGCACCATGGCGCCGTAGTCGTTCACGGTTTCGTATTGCATGCGCAGCGGCGCGGGCGGCTGCGCCGTCAGGCCTTCCAGCGCAAAGGCGCGCTTGCCGAACGGCGCCACCATGCCGGGGGCGCTTTCATAGAGCTTGCCGCCTACGCTGATACTGGCCTTGGTGACGTTCACATGGAACGGGGTGGGATTATCGGCCTGCAAGGCATAGCCCTTGCCTTCCTCGCCCGGCACCACGCTCCAGGTCATTTTGGCGGGCGCTTCGTTGGCATCGCCCGCCAGCCCCACCGGACGGAAGAAGATCTTGATGCGCGAGCGGAAGGCCATCTGCAGCAGGTTGCGGTCATCGTCGGCCTTGGGGCGCGGAGGGATCTCCAGCACGTTGAGGTAGTACACCGATTCGCGGTCGGTGGGCAGCGGATCCTGCGAATACGTCATGCGCAGCGTCTGCCCCTTAGCCGGGTCGATGCGGAACATCGGCGGCAGCAGCGTGAACGGCATGGCGCGCGTCTGCGCCTGGATACGGGCGTCGCCGTCATCGATCCAGGCCTGGACCAGCGCCGGCACGGTGCCGTCGTTATTGAGCTTGACCGTGACTTCCTTGGCATCGGCCGGATAGATCACCCGCGTTCCCGTGATAATGACGCTGGCATGGGCCGTTCCCATTGCCAGCGCGGCGGCGCAGGCAAGCGACAGGCGTTTCAGGAAAGTGATGTTCATGCGGGTTCCCCTCTGTTGTTGTCACGGTGCGGCGGCAAGGCATGGCCGGCGCCGCCATTCTGAAAAATCGACCAGCTGCGGCTGGCAGTCAATCCGGCATGTCATTCTACTGTTGACTCTACCAGCGGTCATTGTGCCGGCGCAATTCTCCGGGCCGCTGGTCTGGCCCCTACCGTGATCGATCGACTGTTACATGTAGTTGATCGAGTAGGTCACCGAACTGTTCACGGTACCGGCGCTGGAGGCACCGGTTGCGTAGTACTGCACTGCATACGGCAGGCTGGCGTTGCCGGAGGTGTCCAGTGCCACCTTGGTGGTGCTGGTGTTCTGGCTCACGTTACCAGCCTTGATGACGGAACCGTTGGAAGCATCAACCAGTTGCAGTTGCACGTTGCCAGCAGTGCCGGTGCCGGTGGCGGTCTTCAGGTTGCCCGAAGCCAGGTCTACGGTCGCGCCGCTTTCGAAGAACGCGGCTGCGCTCTTGGCCGGGCCGGAGCAGTTCTTCAGGCCGACGATGAAGCCGGTCTGGCCGGTAGTGTCGCCGGCGGCTGCCAGCTTGCCGGTCGACACGGTCGGCAGAGTAACGGTGGCGACGGCCGGGGTTGTAGTGCCGTTCACATCAATGGTGCAGGTCTGGGCTTCCAGCTTGCCAGCGAAGTTGATAGTACCGTCGGCAGCGTAAGCAGCTTGGCCCAAGGCGGCGGTTGCGATGATCGCGGTGGCGATGATGGTCTTTTTCATGATGAATCTCCTCTGGCGTTAGTGAGTGAATCAGCCTGGTGCTTACCTTGGCGACTATTCGGTGCCGAGCCGCCTGGACTTCTGTGAAACCGCTGTGTTATCCAGTGACTTCAGTGTACGAATTACCTCTCATCCATCACATCTGACCAGAACGAAAGGGCGCTCGATTCGCGTAGTACAAGTCCTAAACCGGCGTATCGGCTGCTGTCGGCTTTACCGTTACAGATAGTTGATCGAATAGGTCACCGAGCTGTTCACGGTGCCGGCAGTGGTGACGCCTGTGGCGTAGTACTGCACCGCATACGGCAGGCTGGCGTTGCCCGATGCATCCAGCGCCACCTTGGTGGTGCCGGTGTTCTGGCTCACGTTACCGGCGCGGATGACGGCGCCGTTGGAAGCATCAACCAACTGCAGTTGCACGTTGCGTGCAGTACCTGTGCCGGTGGTGGTATTCAGGTTGCCCGACGTCAGGTCCACGGTGCTACCGCTCTCGAAGAACGCCGCTGCGCTGGTAGCCGGACCTGTGCAGTTCCTCAGGCCGATGATGAAGCCAGTCCGGCCTGTGGTCTGGCCTGCAGCAGCCAACTTGCCAGTCGACACGGTCGGCAAGGTCACGGTGGCGATGGCCGGGGTGACGGTGCCGTTCACATCGATGGTGCAGGTCTGGGATTGCAGGCTGCCAGTGAAGAAGATGGTGCCGTCGGCGGCATGCGCGGCCGAGCCCAGGGCAGCGGTGGCGATGATGGCGCTGGCGATGATGATCTTCTTCATGACGAGTTTCCTCTGGTTTGGATGGGAGAACCGGTTTGCTGCACGCCCTTGCGATCGTTCGCTTGCGGACGCCTTAACTGCTGTGAAACCGCTGTGTTATCCAGTGATTTCAGTGTACGAATTGCCCCTCTCCAGCCATATCCGACAAGAACGAAAGCACCCGCCGTCCACGTAGGACGAGTACGAAAAATGTTTTCCGGAAATGCCCTGACCAGCCCAGGCGCTGATACGCATGAACCAGATGTCCTTGGTCGACTTCGGGGTGGGAGGAGCTGGAGTGATGCTGTAAGCCGCTATCCGGATCGGGCGCACCATGCACGTACGCAAGAACCCACAACGCCCACCTTGAACAAACTCATGTGGGCGCGCGGGGGATGTCAAACTTGCTACTCGTTGCAGCTCCATGGCGACAGCCGGGGGCGGCCGCCATGATCGATCAGCGATTACTGGTAGTTGATCGAGTAGGTCACCGAGCTGTTCACGGTACCGGCGCTGGAGGCGCCAGTCGCGTAGTACTGCACTGCGTACGGCAGGCTGGCGTTGCCGGAGGTGTCCAGTGACACCTTGGTGGTGCTGGTGTTCTGGCTCACGTTACCAGCCTTGATGACGGAACCGTTGGAAGCGTCAACCAGTTGCAGTTGCACGTTGCCAGCAGTGCCGGTGCCGGTGGCGGTCTTCAGGTTGCCCGAAGCCAGGTCCACGGTCGCGCCGCTTTCGAAGAACACGGCCGCGCTGGTGGCCGGGCCGGAGCAGTTCTTCAGGCCGACGATGAAGCCGGTCTGGCCGGTGACGTCGCCGGCGGCTGCCAGCTTACCGGTCGACACGGTCGGCAGGGTCACAGTGGCGATGGCCGGGGTGGCGGTGCCGTTGACGTCGATCTCGCAGGTCTGGGCTTGCAGCCTGCCAGCGAAGTTGATGGTGCCGTCGGCGGCGTAGGCGGCTTGGCCCAGGGCGGCGGTGGCGATGATCGCGGTTGCGATGATGGTTTTCTTCATGTTAGATTTCCTCTGGATTGATAAGTGAGTTCGCTACCCGCTTTTGCAATCGCTCAATGCCGGGCCGCTTCAACTGCTGCAAAACACTTTTGCTTTACAGTGATGCCAGTGTAGGGATCGGCCGCTTCCCCTCATATCTGACGAGAACGAAAGCACCCCCGATACGCATGGGACCGGTACGAAATTCAAGGCTTTTCTCGTGGAATGAATCGATTTCTTGTGTAAAGTGACACGGTTCGGCGCATTGGCCGTCATCCGATGAACGAAAACCTCGGCCCCATGCCTGCCACCTCCTCTCCCAGCGTAATTTCCACCATGCGCCGCTACCAGCGGCGCGCTTTGTTTGGCGGCGGCATTTTCCTGACCGTGATGGTGCTGGCCACGTTCGGCTTCGCCGTCGTCTCCATCGTGCGCGCCTATGTGGACAACGAGCGGCGCGAGCTGGAGATCGAAGGCCGCAAGATCATCAGCGAGTTCGTCAAGGCCGAAATAGCGGTGCGCAGCTCGGTCCATCTGGCCGAAATGGTGTGGAACCAGACCCCGCCGGCGGCCGCCGATGCCGTCGCCCGCTTCCATGAAAGCGGCGGGCGCCTGGTGCAGCAGCCTGCGTCCGGCACCTCCGCCCTGATCGTCGGACGCCCTGCCGCCGATATCGCCCGGTCCGACCTGGAGCGTTTCATCGCGCTGGCCAACTATGCGGCCGACACCACCGCGGCCACGGTGACGGCGCAGGGATTCGCCTTCAGCGCCTATGTCTATACCCCGCGGCGCGATCTGGCCGCGCTGGTGCCGGTCAAGTGGCCCGACGAAGCGCAGCTCGATGCGGCGCTGGCCGACCGGGCCGCGCTGTTCGACGCGCTGACCCGCAACGCCGACGGACCGATAGAACCGGTCGCGATCACCGATCCCAGCGGCTTGCGCGCGGCGCGCTGGACCGGCCCCTACCGCAATCCGCTGACCGGCCTGCCGGCCACGCGCCTGTCGACCTACGCGCTGGACGCCGGCGGCAAGCCGTTCGCGGTGTTCGTCTACGAAGCGCCGCTGGCCCTGACGACCCGCCTGCTGTCGATCGACCACTTCGGCGGCACCTTCGCCATCACCGACCATGCCGGCGTGCTGGTGGCCGCCGGCAAAGGCGGCGCGGACCGGCCCGAGGTGCTGGCGGCCGTGCAGGAACCGGGCGCGGGGTCAGGCCCGGGAATCACCTTCCGGCGCGCCGCCAATGGCGTGCACGTCGTCAGCGCGCCGATCGGCCTGACCGGCTGGCGGCTTTCCTATGCCTATACCTGGGGCGACGTGCTGGCGGGCGTGTGGCCGCAGATCCGCTGGACGCCGGTGGTGACGCTGGGCCTGATCGCCCTGCTGTGGTCGCTGCTGTGGTGGTACAACAAGCGCGTGTTCGCGCCGATGCTGGAACGCTCGGAACGCGCCGCCGAAATCGAGCACCTGAACCGGCTGCTGGTCGAGACCGCGCCGGTCGGGCTGGGCGTGATCGATGCCCACAGCGGCCGGCCGATGCTGCGCAGCCCGGCCATGGTCGACGTCGCCGGCAACGTGGTGACCGAAGCGCCGTCGCTGTCGGCCGAAATCGTGCGCCGCTTCGCCTCCGGCGGCGGCGACGGCCTCATGCATGGCGACATCGCCCTGCCCACCCGCGACGGCGGCCACGTCGACCTGGCCGTGCGGCTGACGCAGGCGCGCTACCAGAACGCCGACGTGCTGGTGGCGGCATTCACCGACGTCACCGACAAGAAGCGCACCGAGCAGGCGCTGCGCGAGGCCAAGCAGGCGGCCGACGCGGCGCGCCGCGCGGCCGATGAGGCCAACCGCGCCAAGTCGACCTTCCTGGCCACCATGAGCCATGAGATCCGCACCCCGCTCAATGCGATCCTGGGCAACCTGGAACTGGTCCGGCGCATGGCGCTGCCGCCGCAGGCCGAGGAACGGCTGCAGGTGGTGGGCGCGTCGTCGAACGCGCTGCTGGGGATCATCAGCGACGTGCTGGATTTTTCGAAGATCGAGGCGGGCCATATGGCGATCGAATCGATCCCCTTCGATCCGGCCGCCGTGGTCGCCGAGGTGGCCGCGATCTTCGCGCCCGTGGCGCAGGAGAAGGGGCTGCAGTTCGACTGCATCGTCGAGCGCGAACACCTGGCCCCGCACTATCTGGGCGACCCGACCCGCATCCGCCAGATCGCCGCCAACCTGCTGAGCAATGCGGTCAAGTTCACCGACGCCGGCGATGTGCTCATCGAGATCTATGCGAAGGAAGATGCGGCCGCGCAGCCCGGCATCGTGATCGGCGTCAGCGACAGCGGCATCGGCATGAGCCAAGAACAGCAGGCGCACCTGTTCGAACCGTTCGCGCAGGCCGATTCGACCATCACCCGCCGCTTCGGCGGCAGCGGGCTCGGACTGGCGCTGTGCCGGCGCCTGGTGGCCTTGATGGGCGGCAGCATCGAATTGCGCAGCGCGCCGGGGGATGGCAGCCAGTTCACGGTCAGGCTGCCGCTGGCGCCGTGCGCCGCCCCGCTGCCCGCCGCCGATGCGGCCGCTGACGCAACTTCCAATACGGCCGCCTCGCCGGGCCTCAAGGTGCTGGCGGTCGACGACCAGGCGCCTAACCGCGAGCTGATCCGGATGCAGCTGGAAACGCTCGGCTACCAGGTGGACCTGGCCGGCAACGGCAGCGAGGCGCTGCGACATTTCAACGAAGGAAGCTACGACCTCCTGCTGACCGACCTCAGCATGCCCGGCATGGATGGCTGCGCGCTGGCGCGCTGCCTGCGGGAACAGGGCGTTGGCGTGCCGATCGTCGCCATGACCGCCCACGCCGAAGTCGAGGAACACCGGCGCTGCACCGAAGCGGGCATCGACGCGGTGCTGGTCAAGCCGGTCCTGCTCGACACCCTGGACCGTACCTTGCGCCGGCTGCTGCGCGCGGAGGCGCCGGCGAAGGCCCGCGCCGCCTCCGGCGAAGGCATCGGCGCCGGGCGCCTGCCCGAGAAGGTGCGCGCGGCGCTGTTTGACTCCACGCACGGTTTGCTGGCATCGTTGCGGGCAGCGGCGGAACCGCCCGTGCCCGAGGCGCTGCTGCGCGACTTGCACGCGCTGCGCGGCATGTTCGCGATGATCCGCGAGACCGGGGTGGTGGAGAGCTGCGCGCACCTGGAACAGCAGGTCAAACGGGATGACTTGGAAGAATTGCCGGCGGCGCTGGAACGGCTGGCAACGCTGGCGCAAGAGACACTGGCGCGGCGCAGCGTGTAAGCACACTCAAAGCACGCTCAAAGGAGAGGGGAAACAAGCATGTGGAGCATCAATGTTGTGCTGGTGGACGACCACCCGGCGATGATCGCCGGCGTGACGCATGAGCTGGGATCGAGCCCCACGATCAAGCTGCAAGGCAACGCCGCCAATTCGACCGAGCTGGTGGCCTTGCTGGAGAAGACGCCGTGCGATGTCGTCGTTTCCGACTATTCGATGCCGGCGGGCGAGTACGGCGACGGCATCACGCTGTTCCGCTTCCTCGGCCGGCGCTTCCCGCAGGTCAAGCTGGTGGTGCTGACCATGCTGGACAACCCCGCCATCCTGGGCTCGCTCGACGACCTCGGCGTGCGCGCGATCGTGAGCAAGTCGGATGCCGTGTCCCACCTGATTCCGGCGATCCACGCCGCCTACACCGACGGGAAGTACCATTCCCCGGTGGTCGATGCCGTGTTGAAGCTGCGCACCGCGCAACGCGCCAATGCCGACAAGACGGCCGCGCTGAGCCCGCGCGAAGCGGAAGTGGTGCGCCTGTTCGTCTCCGGCATGAGCGTCAACGAGATCGCCGAGCGCCTGAACCGCAGCAAGCAGACCATCAGCACGCAGAAGACCCGCGCCATCGAAAAGCTGGGGCTCTCGGGCGATACCGACCTGGTCAGGTACGCGATGGAGCACGGCTGGGTGACGTCGTCGCAGGCGTCGCCCGAACCCTGATGCCATGGAATTGTCCCCGTCGTCCTGACGAAGGTCAGGACCCGGTGTCGTCGACCGGCTGTTGATACACAACGAAAACACAACGAAAGACACTGGATCCCGGCTTTCGCCGGGACGACGCGCTTCGGTTTGGCGGCTTAACCGAACTGCATTGACGCCTGGTCCGGCACGCCTCACTGCGGCGCCGGCGCGCGGCGCCTGAGCATGTCCATGGCGGCATGCTCGAATGCATCGAACTCGGCGGCCAGGGCGCCGGCATCGGCGCCGCTATCGACCAGTTGCCCGATACGGTCGACATGTTCGGCCAGGCCATGCTCGTACACCATCGCGAAGCTGCCCTTGACGGCATGCAGGCCCTTGCGTATCGCCGCCGCGTCGCCGGCTTCCAGCCCGGCCCTGAGCGTGGCCATGTAGTGGCGGAACGAGTCCGACAACGCCTCCCAGATATCCTCGCCCAGCGGGCCGCCCGCGAGCATCTTCTCGAACGCCCGGTACGCCGCGCCGGTACCGGCGCCAGCCGGCACCGCGGCCTGATGCGCATAGGCGGCCAGCACCCGGCCCAGCGTCTGGATCGACAGCGGCTTGGTCAGCACCTCGTCGATGCCGGCTTCCAGGCAGGCGATGCGTTCCTGCTCGCCGGCATGCGCCGTGACCGCCAGGATCGGCATTGAAGCGCCCTGGGCCCGCAAGGCGCGGGCCAGCATGCGGCCATCCATGCCGGGCATGTCCAGGTCTGTCAGGACCAAGTCGAACGGCGTCGTGTGGAAATGCTCCAGCGCCCGTCCGCCGCTTTCTGCCAGGACCACCTGCTGCCCCAGCAAGGACAGCTGGTCGTGCAGCAGGCGCCGGTTGACCGGATGGTCTTCCGCCACCAGGATGCGCAACGGGGCGGCGCCGCTTTGCTGCAGCCCCGGGAGCGCGCCCGCGGCGGCGCCGGACACCGCCGCGCCTTGCGCGACGGCGCGGAACAGGCCGGCCAGCGAGTAGCACGACACGATGGTCCGTCCCGAGGCTTCGGCCGGCGCCTGGGGCCCCGTCTCCAGGAGGTCGACCACCTGCCCGGCGCCGGCGGCCGCCGCGTCCTCGTCGGCCACCGGCCAGGGGCGCGGACCGCCCGCCAGCACCAGCACATCGGCCTGCGCCGGCAGGCGCGCCGGCGCATCGGCAGGCGTCACCTGCCCGCCCCAGTAGCGCAGGTGCGGTTCGATGGCGGCCTGCCACAGCGGGTCGGCGCACAACAGGGAAACCCGCTTGCCGGCCAAGGGCGCCGCGCCTTCCATGGCGGCCTGCACGGTATGCGCGACGGGCAGTTCGACGATGAACGTGCTGCCCTGCCCCGCCAGGCTTTCGACCCGGATGGTCCCGCCCATCAGGCCGGCGATCTTCTTGCACAGGGCCAGGCCCAGCCCGGTGCCGCCGAAGCGGCGGGTAATGCTCGAATCGGCTTGCGCGAACGGCTTGAACAGCTCTTGCTGCTGCTCCGGCGTCATGCCGATGCCGCTGTCCCTGACGCGCAGGCACAGCATCGGCGCGCTGCCCGAGCGGTCCGACCCGACTTCGATCGCCACCTCGCCGGCATCGGTGAATTTGATGGCGTTGCTCAGGATGTTGCCCAGGATCTGCCGCAAGCGGAACGGATCCCCCACGCATGGTGACAGGCCGGGCTCGATGCGGTAATACAAGGCCACGTCCTTTTCTTCGGCCCGCGGCAGGAACACGCGGATCACCGACTCGACTTCTTCGGCCAGGTCGAACGGGACCGATTCGATGCCCATCTGCCCCGACTCGACCTTGGAGAAATCGAGAATGTCGTCGATCAGGGAGAGCAAGGTGCGCGAAGCGCCCGCCACGGTCTGCAGGCGGTCGGCCTGGGGACCGGGCAACGGTTCGTTCCCCATCAGTTCGAGGTTGCCGAGGATGGCGTTGAGCGGCGTGCGGATTTCATGGCTCATGGTCGCCAGGAAGGCGGATTTGGCGCGGTTGGCATTGTCCGCGGCCACGCGCGCGTCGTGCAGGGCGCGCTCGGCCTCCTTGCGCACGGTGATGTCCAGGATGCTGCACAACAAAACCGCCTCGCCCTGGTATTTGCCGGGGACCAGGTCGACATGCAGTTCGACCGGCTTGCGGCGGGCATCCATGGCGTTCAGATCCCGCGTCACCGGCTTGCCCCGGTTTTCCTCATGGTCCGCGTAGAGCTGCAGCAGGCGTTCGTTCAACGGCCGGCCATCGGCCGCATAGCCGCTGGCCGCTTCGTTTTGCAGCAGCACCGCGCCGGACTCCTGGTCGATCAGGCTCAGCCCGACCGGCGCCGTCTTGATGATCGCGCGGTTCAGGTGCTCGCTTTCGTAGACGCGCAAGGACCCGCGGTAGGCCGGCAGGAACACCCGGTAGTGGAACAGCAGCACCACGCTCCACAGCACCAGCAGGACCGCGATCGTCGCCGCGGCATACCCCAGCAGCGGGCCTTTGAGCGCGTTGAGGATGGTATGCCACGAGTATGCGTAGACCAGCGTCCAGCCGGTTTCGGACAGCGGATCGCTCAGGGTGAACAGGCCATCGCCATAGCTGTCGTCGAAACGCGCCAGGCCGCGCTGCCAGGCCTTGCCGTCGATGACCCGCTTGGCCAGGTCGGACTGGGAAGCCGCGCCGACGCCCTGCAACAGCACCTTCCCTTCGCCGGAAACCAGAAAGAAACTGCCGTCGTAGGGCGACTGCGCCAGGCGGTCCGACAGCACCTGCACCGGCAGGTCGCTGACGAAGACCATGAACGGCTTGTCCCCGTCGAATGCGGGCTGGGCCAGCTTGAAGACGCTCTGGCCGGTAAAGGGATCGATATGCGGCGCCACCCACTTCACCTTGCGCGATTCGCGCAGCGTGCGGCCGACGGCCGGGTTGCCCAGGTCGCCGAGGTCGACCGCGACCCGGCGCACCAGATCCCGCACGCTACCCGCCCGCACGTCCGCAAACGGGTTCCCCGACCTGGGCGGGGGGATGATGGTGATGTAGGTGCCGTCGGGCGTGTAGTGGTAGCCGCTCAGGCTGCGTCCGCGCTGCCGTGAACTGGCGCTCACGGTATAGGCCATCTCCTCGCTGAAGACCAGGTAGTCGCGGTACGCCTCGGCGGGCCGGTTCACCACGTCGCCCAGGGCCTGTTGCGGCAGTACCTTGGGGTTGGCTTGCAGGTAGATGCGCCCGCCCTGGCGCCTGAAGTCGCGGATGAGCACATCCCCCGAGGCGTGGCGGCGGTCCAGTTCCCACAGCATCTCGGCATGGATCACGCCGCGCCGCAGCGCGGCCTGCTTGGTCTCGACCTCCAGCAGCAGCTGCGACTTGTGGGCGGTGAAAACCAGCCTGGCGTGGGCGATGTAGCCGGACACGTCGGCGTAGACCGCCAATGCGGCCACGCCCAGGATGACCGCCGACATCACCGCCGCGCCGCCGAACAGCAATCCCCGCTGCAAGCGGCTGAACAATCCTATTTCCTTGCCGATCGGCACGGGTGAACTTGGCGAGATATTCATTGGGTTGGGCCGTCCCTGTCGGATGGAGGCAGCCGCGCTGGTCCTGGAAAATTAAAGCGGAGCAATGTAGCAAATCTCCGGCCCATGATTGCGGGATTGCGAACCGGATTTTCGTACGAATCCCAGCCACCGGCAAATTTTCATTCTCGTCCGATTACTAGAAAACAGCGCGCTTCATACAATTCAGCAACATGGCAGCAATGCCCTGCTGGCCTTTTCGGAGTGCAAATGATGTCCCCTGTTTCTATGCTCGTCACAGAATTGCTGTTCGGGTTTGCGAGTCTCCCTGAGGCCCAAAGAAAATTATTTCTCACTCAATTGAACCAGTTCATCGTCGCCTCGCCGCGACAGAGACGCTTGCAAATCCAGATGTGGCAGCAAGCGAACAACCCGGTGGAAAGGCAGGTGCCGTCCGACCGGACAAGCTAATACGAATTGGTTCCAGGAGGACCACCCATATGAACACTTTTTCGATTCGCCTTGTGCTCGCGGATGACCATCCCGCCGTGCTGTTCGGAATGCAAAACGCCATCGGCGACATCAACAGCTTCAAGCTGGTGGGCACGGCCCGCAACTCGACCGAAATCGTCGATCTCCTCAACCGGCACCCTTGCGACGTGCTGGTGACGGACTATGCCATGCCCTCCGGCGAATACGGCGACGGCATTTCGATGATCGCCTTCCTCACGCGCCGCTTCCCCGACCTGCGCGTGGTGGTGATGACCATGATGGACAATCCCGCGATCCTCAATGCGCTGGTCGCCGAGCGGGTCCACTGCATCCTCAGCAAGTCCGACGATCCCAGCCACCTGGTTCCGGCCGTGCATGCGGCTTTCGCCGGCGGCACATATTATTCGCCGACCATCCGGAAGATCCTGGAAGCGGCCAGGTCGTCGCGCAACGAACCCAGCGGCCGGCATTCCCTGACGCGGCGCGAGGCGGAAGTGATACGCCTGTTCGTCTCCGGGCTGCTGGTGAGCGAAATCGCCGAACGGCTGCACCGCAGCAAGCAGACCGTCAGTACGCAAAAGATCAGCGCCATGCGCAAGCTGGGGGTCGAGCGCGATGTCGACCTGTTCAAATATGCGCTGGAGACCGGGCTCGTGGCGTCCAATTCGATGGGCTCGGAAGCCGCGTAGAACGGCGGCACGGCGACAATTATTGCCATTTGACAACTATGCCGCCGCCTTGCCGGCAGAAAGCTCAACGAAAACAGCCCTTATTCCTTCTTTAGAATCGCCGCGATAGTGCCGATACTCCTCGGACAACAGGCTCCAGCAAAGGGATGGATGCGCCATGGGAAAGGCGCATCCCCCTCTCCGCCAACCCTGGAGCCAATCGCCAAAGAGGGAAGCCCATGTTCAAGTCAATCAAAACGCGCATCATGTTTTTCAGCATCGCCTTGCTGGTCGCCAGCCTGGCGGTGGTGGGCGCGGTGTCGTTCTTCATCATCAAGCAGGACAACGACCGCACCGTCGAACGCAATGCGCATACCGTCGCCGATGGCTTCGCATCGACCATCAATACCTGGGTCGCAGCGAAGGCGGCGATGACCGCGGCGGCGGCCGACGGCGTGCTCGACGCCGATCCGGTGTTCGTCATCAAGCAATTGCAAAAGAGCGGCGATTTCTACGTCACCACCTTCGGCAAGGAAGACAAGAGCGCCTTCACCTCCAGCGCCGACGGCCTGCCGCCGGGCTACGACCCGACCCAGCGCGCCTGGTACCTGCAATCTGTGAAGGCCGGCAAGCCGGTCCTGACCAAACCCTATACCGACGTCGCCACCAAGAAGCCGATGGTGTCCTTCACCGCCCAGGTGAAGAAAGACGGCGCCATGGTCGGCGTGGTCGCGGCGGCGGTGTTCCTGGACGGCGTGAGCGAGGTGGTGCGCTCGATCCATCCGACCCCGGCCAGCTTCGCCTTCCTGGTCGACCGCGACGGCCTGATGCTGGCGCACCCCGAGGCGCAATGGGTCAACAAGCCGGCCAAGGAATGGAATCCGGAACTGACCGCCGACAAGCTCAACGCCATCGCGGGCGACGACAAGCCGGTCAAGATGGAACTCGGCGGCGCCACCAAGCTGGTGCGCCCGGTGCCGATCAAGGGCACCGAATGGACCCTGATCCTGGCCATGGATGAAGCCGACGCCAACGCCGGCATGCGCAGTGCCATGCGCTCGGCGATCGTGGCGCTGCTGCTGGTGGCGCTGGCGGCGGCGGCCATCATGAGCGTGATCACCTCCGCCGTGTTCAAGCGCCTGTCGCAGGTGCGCAATGCGATGAACGACATCAGCACCGGCAGCGGCGACCTGACCATGCGCCTGCCGGAGGACGGTGCCGACGAAGTGACCGAGATCTCGCATTCGTTCAACCAGTTCGTCGGCAAGATCACCGCCATCCTGCTCGACATCCGCAACAGCAGCGACACCGTGAAGGTCTCCTCCTCCGAAATCGCCACCGGCAACCAGGACCTGTCGGCCCGTACCGAACAGCAGGCCGGCTCGCTGGAAGAAACCGCCTCGGCGATGGAGCAGCTGACCTCCACCGTCAAGCAGAACTCGGACAATGCGCGGCGCGCCAACGAACTGGCCACCGCCGCTTCCAACATCGCCGCCCAGGGTGGCGAAGTGGTAGGCAACGTGGTGGCGACGATGGATGCCATCAATGCTTCCTCGCAAAAGATCGCCGACATCATCAGCGTGATCGACGGCATCGCCTTCCAGACCAACATCCTGGCGTTGAACGCGGCGGTGGAAGCGGCGCGCGCCGGCGAACAGGGACGCGGCTTCGCGGTGGTGGCATCGGAAGTGCGTTCGCTGGCGCAGCGCAGCGCGCAAGCCGCCAAGGAGATCAAGGACCTGATCGACTCCTCGGTGGCCAACGTGACCGAGGGCGGCGTGCTGGTGGCCAAGGCCGGCCAGACCATGGATGAGATCGTCAGCAGCATCCGCAGCGTCAACACCATCGTCGGCGAAATCGCCACCGCCAGCATCGAGCAAAGCGCCGGCATCGACGAGGTCAACCTGGCCATCACCCACATCGACGAAGGCACCCAGCAGAATGCCGCGCTCGTGGAGCAGGCCGCGGCAGCGGCGCAGTCGCTGCAGGACGAGGCGGCACGGCTGGCCACCATCGTCGGCGGCTTCAAGATGCGCTGAAGCTCCCCTCCCCAAGCATCTTCCGTTGCGCGTTTAGAACCTGTTCATGGCCTCGCCGTGAACAGGTCGAAATCATTTCAGGATGGAATAGGCAAGGGCCTGTTGCCATTCCATTTGCGAGTGCGAGCAGTCATCAGGCGTTGTCTACCTGGACGTGGCGACGCGCCGTAGTAGTACTACGACAAGAAGCCGCAACAACGACAGGTGACGCATGCCAATCCAATGAAGACGGTAGGATGCTCTGAGCCTTCTCTTGAGGAAGACCTATTTATTATCAAACAGGCCGGGATTCAATTTTTCGGATCTCAAAATATGCCACTAAGTGGTATACTTTAAATGAAGCGAGTATTCAAAACACGTTTCTTTCACCGCTGGATGCGCAAGTCAGGCATGGTGGATGCGGCTTTATGCGAGGCTGTCCAGGAGATGGCTGACGGATTAATCGATGCCGACCTTGGTGGCGGAGTAGTGAAAAAAAGAGTCGCTCTTTCGGGACGTGGCAAGAGTGGCGGTGCGAGGACGCTGGTAGCAACCAATCAGGGAAATCGTTGGTTTTTTGTATTCGGATTCGAGAAAAATGTACGCTCGAATATTAATGACAGTGAGCTTGAAGCGTTGCAAAGTCTTGCCGCAGACTTGTTATCTAAAACAGGGGCACAACTTGATCTTGCAGTAACAGAGGGTACGTTACAGGAGATTTGTAATGACAGCCAAGACTAAAGCCAAAAGTCCGATTCTCGATGCAGTGCATGAGACGGCGGTGGATTTGCATAGGCTTGGATTTATCGACAAGCGCAAAATGCAAAAATACGAAGCACTTTGCCTTGAGCCTGTGCCTGAATATGATGCTGAGAAAATTCGGGCTCTACGCGCCCGATTTCATTTGAGTCAAGCAGTTTTAGCTGCTGCACTCAATACGAGCGCGTCAACAGTGCGTAAATGGGAAGTGGGCGACAAGCGGCCAAGCGGCCCCTCTTTGAAGCTGCTGAATCTGATTGATCGAAAAGGACTTGAGATCGTGCTTTGATGCCGCCTGTCATGCGCGGCTTACGCCGCTACTCGGTCTGAACTGAGGTTTTATACGCTCCTAAAAAAATGCCGTTCAATGCTTGATTGAACGGCATTACTTTTCGGCGCGCGCTCCGGCAACCCCGGAGCGCGCATGCATCAACGAGCCGACAACACGCGCCGCGCCACCGACCACAGGATCAGCAGGAAGGCCAGCAACCCCAGCCACTGCCCGATGCCTTCAAAAGCGCCCGTCACCAATGCCAGCGGCGCGTCCTTGCCGGTGAAGCCGATCACCGCCGCCAGCAACACCCCCACCAGGCTTTCGCCGACGATCAGCCCCGACGCCACCAGGATGCCGCGCTGGCGCGGCCGCTCGGCGTAGTCGTCGAAGTCCTGGCCGAGCGCGGCGGCGCGGCGGCGCAAGCCGCCATCGATCAGCCATCCCAGCACCGCGCCGACGAACAGCGCCATGCTCACCGTCGGCGGCAGGTAGATGCCGATGCCGACCGCCAGTACCGGCAGGCGCGCCGTGCCGCCGCGGCGTTCCAGCAGCCAGTCCGCCACGATCAGCACGATGCCCAGCGCCACGCCGATCACCAGCATGGTCCAGTTCAGTTCGCGGGTGAAGATGCCGGTGGCGATGGCCGTCATCAGCGTGGCCTGCGGCGCGGCCAGGGCCTGCGCCGCGTCCATGCCGGCGCGCGGCAGCGCGCCGGTGAAGCCGTAGGCGTTGTACAGCAGGTTCAGCACCGGCGGGATGATGGCCGCGCCGACCGCGCAGCCGACCAGCAGCGCCACCTGCTGGCGCCACGGCGTGGCGCCGACCAGTTGGCCGGTCTTCAGGTCCTGCAGGTTGTCGTTGGCGATGGCCGCCACGGCGATGATGGCGGCGGTGACGAACAGCGCGATGGCGATCGCCAGCTTGCCGCCCTGCGGCGTGGCCAGCAGCGGATCGACCGCGCCCGACGCCAGCAGCAGCAAGGACACCAGGATCACCGCGACGATGCCGATGCCGGAGATCGGGCTGGACGACGATCCGATCAGGCCCGCCATGTAGCCGCAGGCCGCCGCCACCAGGAAACCGAAGATGAAGGCGAACGCCACGGCATAGGCGATCAGCCCGATGAACAGCGCGGGCGATACCGGCGCATCCGACAGGAAGGAAGCGAACACCGTCGCCAGCAAGGCGATCATGGCCAGGCTAATGGCGATGATCCAGGCCGGCGGCATATCGTGGTCGGTGCGGTCGGTGCGGTCGGTGCGGTCGGTGCGCTCGCCGCTGCCCTGCTGGCCTCGCGCCAGGGTCGACAGCGACACCTTGACGCCGTCCACCATCGGCTTGAACAGCCTGGCCAGCGTCCACACCGCCGCCACGCCGATCATGCCCGCGCCCATGAAGCGCACCTGGCCGCTCCAGATGCCGCTGGCGAAAGCCGATATCGCCGTGCCGGCATCGCGCGGCGTGACCGCGGTGAGATAGGGTACGGCAATGCCCCACGCGATCACCAGCCCGATCAGGATGGCGATGCCGGAGACGATGCCGATCATGTACCCGGCGCCGACCAGCGCCAGCGAGAAGCCGACCGGCAGGCGCAGCACGGAGGCGCCGGCCGAAAACCACAGGTTCATGTTCTCGGCGAACACCTTGAAGCCGCCGGCCACCAGGCTGAAGCCGGCCGACAACGCGCCGCCGAACAGGATGTCGCGCAGCCCGCGCCGGCTTTCCTCGCCGCCATCGGCGTCGGCGCTGCCCACGCGCAGGATCTCGGCCGCCGCCACGCCTTCGGGATAGGGCAAGTCGCTTTGCACCACCATCACGCGGCGCAGCGGGATCGAGAACATCACGCCCAGCATGCCGCCGGCGGCGCAGATGCCCAGCGTCTGCCAGAACGGGAAGCCGTGCCAGTGCCCCATCATCACCAGCCCGGGCAGGATGAAGATGATGGCCGACAGCGTGCCGGCGGCCGATGCCTGGGTCTGCACCATGTTGTTTTCGAGGATGTTGGCGCCGCTGAACAGGCGCAGCACCGCCATCGAGATCACCGCGGCGGGAATCGCCGACGAAAAGGTCAAGCCGACCTTGAGCCCGAGATAGACGTTCGATGCCGTGAAAACCACCGTGATCAGCGCACCCAGCACCATGCCGCGTAAAGTCAGCTCGGGCAGGCCGGCCCCATTGTCGTGATGCATGTCGAACTCCCTTATTAAGTAAGTGCAATCGTTTCTTATACCGCAAGAATCGACTAATTATCGTCAGACAAAATCCGATTTTTTAGGGCGATGCCATCTCCGCCGGCGCCGGGCCGGGAAACGATGAAGTTTTGCTATGATCCTGCGTTCCGGCTCCACGGCCATCATCCATGTCCAACCATGCGCAGATCCCACATCGCACAGTACGCCGGCGCGCTGCTTGCCGTCTCACTGCTGGCCCTGCCCGCCCTGGGGCAGAACAGTGCCGACAAGATCCTCAACCCTTATTCCGCCGACGTCAAAAAGGCCCTGGCCCCGTTGCCGGGTGAAAGCCCGCGCCCCGGCCTGGACAACGGCGGCAACGAAAGCCCCGCCTGCCGCGAGTTGCGCCTGAAGATCGAACGCGCGCGCAGCACCCCGCCGCCGCAATACGACGTATATCCCGAAGGTCCGCTGCGCGACGGCCGGCGCGACACCAATTACGCCCCCTCCTCCATTCCCGGCCCGGTCACCGCATCGACTTCGCGCGGCACCTTCCTCAAACCCGGCGGCACCGACTACGGCCAGCTCGGCCAGTTGGAAACCCGCTACATCAACGAATGCCGCTGATGAACAAACGACGCATGACCGTTCTCCTGCCGCTCCTGGCCGCCGCGCTGGCGCTGGGCGCCTGCTCGCCCAAATACAACTGGCGTGAAAGCAGCGACGACGGCGCCCACTTCGTGGTGCTGCTGCCCGGCAAACCGGCCCGCGTGACGCGCACGGTCGACCTCGACGGCCCCAAGGCCGAGATGAGCATGACCGCGGCTGAAATCGACGGCACCACGTTCGCGGTTGGCACCGCCGAGCTGGCCGACAATGCCGCCGCCGCGCGCGCGCTGGATGCGATGGCCGCCGCCCTGCTCAACAACATCGGCGGCAAGGCGCGCGAAGGGGCGGCCTTGCCGGGCAAGACCGGGGAATTCTCGCGTACGCTGGACCTGGATGCGCAAGGCACCGTGCGCGGCCGGCCGCTGCGGCTGGTGGCGCGGCTGGCGGCAAAAGGCCGGCGCGTCTACCAGGTGCTGATCCTGGGCGACGCAAAGGCCGTCACCGATGAGAATATCGAAACCTTCTTCGGCTCTTTCAAACCAACGTGACAACATGACCGGGACAGCGGGTATCCTGCCCGGCGAGCCGTGGCGACCGCCCATTTCCTGGGTCGGATGAAGCGCGGCTCTGATGACAAAAGCCCAAGGCGGGTAGTATTCTAGGACTTGTTCCGGACACGCCATAAAAGAAATGCCGGCATGGTTCGCAGCGCATTTCCCAGTGGTCCGGCGATCCCCGGCAGCACGCTTGGCCATACCGACAAAAATCGTTTCAAATCAAGGACTTCAGAGGAAATATGCTGATCACATTCAAATCGAAGGCAGCCGCCGATGTGGTGATGTACGAGTCGCACGCCAAGCCCATCCTGGACATGCTGCACAAGGATCTCGCCCGTGGCGTGATCACGGCGGCCGAGTCGGGCGATGCCATCGCCCTGCTGGAAAAGCAGATCACCGCCAGCAAGGCGCATGAAGCGGCCGAGGCGCTGGAGCGCGACATCAACGCCCACCACAACGCCAATACCGATGACCACAACCACGAAAAGATCGAGCCGGTGAGCTTCTCGGCGCGCGCCTATCCGCTGCTGGACATGCTGCGCGAAGCCAAGAAGGGCAACTACGACATCCTGTGGGGCGTCTGAGCTTCGGGCCTTGAACCGAACGATGCGCCGGCGGTTTCGCCGGCGCAAAAAAAGCGGCTGTCGCAATCGTCTGTTGCGGCAGCCGCTTTGCATTCGGGAGCGCGAGTCCCGCCCCCTGTTCCCGCCGCGCCTATCTCCGGCCGCGCAGTTCGGTAAGGTAGTACAGCAGCGCCGCGCACGGGAAAGCGAAGCCCAACCAGGCCACGCCGCTCCAGCCGGCCTGCGCGTAGATCCAGCCGCCCAGCCCGGAGCCGGCCGCGCCGCCGGCGAAGAAGGTGGCCATGAACAGGCCGTTCAGGCGGCTGCGGATCTCGCCGCCGAGCGCGTAGATCGCGCGCTGGCTCAGCACCAGGTTGGCCGACACCGCGAAGTCCAGCAGGATCGCCGCCAGCAGCAACAAGGCCAGCGCCACATCGCCCCCGCCCGGCGCCAGCAGCGGCAGCAGGAAAGACAGCGAGCCGCACAGCAGGGCCACCCCGGTGGCCGGGCGGCTCCAGCCGCGGTCGGCCAGGCGTCCGGCCACCGGCGCGGCGACCACGCCGATCACCCCGGCGAAGGCGAACAGGGCGATGCCCTTTTGCGACAGGCCGAATGCGGGACTGGCCAGCCACAGCGGCGAAGCGGTCCAGAACATGCTGAACGAGGCGAACAGCATGGCGTGGTAGAAGGCGCGGCGGCGCAAGACCGGCGTGGTCTTCACCAGCACCCACATCGACCCCATCAAGGCGCCATAGTGCATGCCGGCAGGCGGACGGCGCTGCGGCAAATGGCGCGACAGCACCACGCCCAGCGCCGCCACCAGCAGGGCCGACAAGCCGAAGATGGCGTGCCACCCGAACAGGTCCGCCACCAGGCTTGCCAAGGGACGCGCCAGCAAGATACCCAGCAGCAAGCCGCTCATGACGCTGCCCACCGCGCGCCCGCGCGTATGCGGCAGCGAGAAGTGGGCCGCGTAAGGCACCAGCACCTGGGCGCCCACCGAGGCCAGGCCGATCACCAGCACCGATACCAGCAGTTGCGCGGCGCTTTGCGCCAGGGCCGCGCCTGCCAGCCCAAGGCAGGTCGCCGCCAATCCGATCAGCACCAGCTTGCGGTTCTCGAACAGGTCGCCCATGGGTACGATGAACAGCAGCCCCAGGCCGTAGCCGACCTGCGTGAGCGTCACGATCAGGCCGGCGGCGCCCGGCGAGATGCCGGTGGCGCGGCTGATCGGGCCGATCAGCGGCTGGGCGTAATACAGGTTGGCGACGATGATGCCGCAGGCTGCGGCCAGCAATATCACCATCCAGCGGGGGATGTCCTGTTGTAGCGTCGTATCGGGGGGAGTGGCTTGCATGGTGTTGTTTTCCTTGCCAATGATGGCCGCCACTTTAGCCGAACCCGCAAATTCCTGTCGGCGAGGCCCCGGATGGTAAACTGGCGGCCCGCCCGCGCGCCGTTTTCAGCAAGAATTGACGTGATCCAGATTTCCCTTATTTCCCCTTCGGCCAAGGCCGATTCGCTGGCCTACCAGCTGGCCTATGCCGCCCAGGCGGTGGCCGGCGTGCGCGCAGGCAGCGCGCTGCCGCAGGCGCTGGCCCAGGTGTTCAGCCGCGCCGGCAGCCCGCCGCCGGCGCGCGGCGCCATCCAGGACATCAGCTACCGCGCCATGCGCCGGCTCGGCATTACCGACGCCCTGCTGGCGTTGCTGGCCAACAAGCCGCCGCAGCCCGAGGCCTTGCGCGGCCTGCTCGATTGCGCGCTGGCGCTGCTGGTGGATGAGGAAGAAGCCGGCTACGACAGCTTCACCGTGGTCGACCAGGCGGTCGAGGCGGCCGCCATCAGCCCGGACATGAGTTTCGCCAAGGGTGTGGTCAACGCCATCCTGCGCCGTTTCCTGCGCGAACGCGCGACCCTGATGCCACAAGCCGTCAAGACCCCGCCCGGCACCTGGAACTACCCGACCTGGTGGATCGACCGCCTGAAGGCGGCCTATCCCGAGGACTGGCAGCGCATCCTGCATGCCGGCAACCAGGCGCCGCCGCTGACGCTGCGCGTGAACCGCCGTCAAGCCACGGTTGAACAATATCTCGCCACGCTGGCCGCGGCCGGCATGCCCGGCCGCCAGGTCGGGCCGGCGGCGGTGCGGCTGGACAAGCCGGCGCCGGTGCAGCAGATCCCCGGTTTCGCCGAGGGCATGGCGTCGGTGCAGGATGCCGCCGCCCAGCTGGCCGCACTGCTGCTGGACGTGGCCGACGGCATGCGCGTGCTGGACGCCTGCGCCGCCCCCGGCGGCAAGACCGGCCACCTGCTGGAACTGGCCGACATCGACCTGCAGGCGCTGGACCACGATGCGCGCCGCCTGGCCCGCATCGACGAGAACCTGCAGCGCCTGGGCCTGCGCGCCCGGCTCACGGCCGGCGATGCCCGCGAAGGCGACTGGTGGGACGGCCAGCCGTTCGACCGCATCCTGGCCGACGTGCCCTGTACCGCCTCGGGCATCGTGCGGCGCCACCCCGATATCCGCTGGCTGCGCCGCAAGACCGATACCGCGCAGCTTGCAACACTTTCCGCGCAAATTTTGGACAATCTTTGGCAGATGCTCCTGCCGGGTGGTAAATTGCTGCTCGTAACTTGCTCGCTGTGGCCTCAGGAATCGGAGCAGCAGGCACTTGCCTTCGCGCAAAGAAACGACGCCATACGACTGCCAGCCCCAGGTCAACTGTTGCCGACTGCCAGCGCGGAAACCGACCATGACGGCCTGTTTTACGCGCTGTTCCAAAAAACTGGTGCATGAATTTGACGCAATCGGCCCTTTCCCTCTTTAGCCCGCAACGCAGCCAGCGCCCACCCCGGCTCTGGCTGCGCTTGGCATTGGCCGCATTGGCGGCGCTGTTGCTGCTGGCGGCCGGCGCGCCGGCCCGGGCGGCCGAGATCACTATCGCGCAAGCCGCGATCGAACCCAGCGACGAAGGCTACCGGCTGTCGGCGACCTATTCCTTCGAACTGAACCGCGGCCTGGAAGACGCCCTGACGCGCGGCGTGCCGCTGTATTTCACGACCGAAGTGCAGATGACGCGCCGCCGCTGGTACTGGTTCGACGAAACCAGCGTCTCGGCCACGCGCACCGTGCGCATCTCGTACAACGTCCTGACCCGCCAGTACCACACCGCCATCAGCGGCCAGCTGCAGCAAAGCTTCTCCAACCTGGAAGACGCCATGGCGCTGATCCGCCGGCCGCCGCGCTGGATCATCGCCGACAACAACACGCTCAAGTCCGGCGACGCCTATACCGTGGGCATGCGCATGCGGCTGGACGTGGCGCAGTTGCCCAAGCCGTTCCAGGTCAACGCGCTCAACAACAGCGACTGGCGGCTGTCCTCCGACTGGATCGAATTCACCTACAAACCCGAATGAGCCGCACCTTACGCTATCTGCTGGTGGTCGGCGGGGGCGTCATCAGCATCCTGCTGTTCCTGCTGGCATCGGCCTCCGAAAACTCCGCCCTGTTCGAGCAGCACTACCCGTGGCTGCTGTTTTTGAACGGCCTGGCCGCGATCTCGCTGCTGGGCCTGGTGCTGCTGCTGCTGACCCGCCTCTACAAGCGCTACCGGCGCGGCAAGTTCGGCTCCAAATTGCTGGCGCGGCTGGTGCTGATGTTCGCGCTCATCGGCATCCTGCCGGGCGCGGTGATCTACCTGATGTCGGTGCAGTTCGTCTCGCGCTCGATCGAATCCTGGTTCGACGTGCGCATGGAAGCGGCGCTGGAGTCCGGCCTGAACCTGGGCCGCAACGCGCTCGATTCGTCCTTGTCCGATCTCTCCTCGCGGGCGCGCAGCATGGCGCAGGAACTGTCGGACATGAGCGAGTCCGAACAGGTGACCTATTTCGCCCGCCTGCGCGACCAGAACAGCGAGATCGCCATCGTCAACGGCAACGGGCAGGTCATCAGCAGCGTCGGCGGCGCCATCGGCTCGCTCACGCCGGTGCTGCCCAGCGCCCAGGCGATGCGCCAGGCGCGCATCTCGCGCGGCTTCGCGGCGGTGGAAAGCGACGACTCGCGCCCGCCCAGCGGCGAATCCGATTCCGACGCCAACCTGCGGCTGCACGTGGTGGTGCTGATCCCCGGCTCCAGCAAGGGCCTTTCGCTGCAGAACGACACCCGCTACCTGCAGATCCTGCAGCCGGTGCCGGATTACCTGGCGACCAACGCCGAGACCCTACGCATCGCCTACAGCGAATACCAGCAGCGTTCGGTGTCGCGCTCCGGCCTGCGCAAGATCTACCTGGTGACCCTGACGCTCACGCTGCTGCTGGCCATCTTCGCCGCCATCGCCAGCGCCTTCCTGATCGCCAGCGACCTGGCCAAGCCGCTGCTGCTGCTGGCCGAAGGCACCAAAGCGGTGGCCGAGGGCAACCTCTCGCCGCGCCCCATCGTCAGCACCTCCGACGAACTGGGCACGCTCACGCAGTCGTTCAACACCATGACGCGCCAGCTGCTGGAAGCGCGCACCTCGGTGGAAAAAAACCGCGCCGAACTGGAGAACGCCAAGGCCTACCTGGAATCGGTGCTGGCCAACATGTCGGCCGGCGTGATCGTGCTGGACGGCCAGTTCAACATCGTCAGCAGCAACGACTCGGTGCCGCGCATCCTCGGCTACGATTTCTCGGGCGACATCGGCACCCCGCTGCAGACCATCGAAAGCCAGGCGCTGTTCGCCCAGGCCATCATCCGCGCCTTCTCCGAACAGCGCGCCCAGCAAAGCACCGAGGCGCCGCAAGACAGCCTGCACTGGCAGCGCCAGATCGAACTGCCGCGCCAGCCGGGCGCCGTACTCAATGAGGGCGACGGCCACGGCGACGCCGGCAAGCCGGACCAGGACAAGATCACCCTGTTCGCGCGCGGCTCGCACCTGCCGGTGGAAAACGGCGTGGGCTATGTGGTGGTGTTCGACGACATCAGCAACGTGATCTCGGCCCAGCGCTCGATCGCCTGGGGCGAGGTGGCGCGCCGCCTGGCGCACGAGATCAAGAACCCGCTGACGCCGATCCAGCTCTCGGCCGAACGGCTGCAGCACCGCCTGTCGGACAAGCTGATGCCCAACGACGCGGCGATCCTGGAAAAAGGCACCGCCACCATCGTCAACCAGGTCACCGCCATGAAACGCATGGTCGACGACTTCCGCGACTACGCCAGGACGCCCCCGGCCAAGCCGGCGGCGCTGGACCTGAACGCGCTGATCGAGGAAATCCTCAACCTCTACCTGTCCGGCGACGGCCGCGACGCCATCCATGCGCGCCTGGCGCCGGACATGGCCAAGGTCATGGGCGACGCCACCCAGTTGCGCCAGGTCATCCATAACCTGCTGCAAAACGCGCAGGATGCGGTAAGCGACGACGAGCAGCAGGCGCCGCGTATCGACCTGGTCACCGAACAGATCGAGATCGCCGGTCCCGACGGCGCGCGCCAGCCGGCGGTGCGCCTGTCGATCCTGGACAATGGCCCCGGTTTCTCGCCCAAGATCCTGGCGCGCGCCTTCGAACCCTACGTCACCTCCAAGCCCAAAGGCACCGGCCTGGGACTGGCCATGGTCAAGAAAATCGTCGAGGAACACGGCGGCCGGATCGATATCCAGAACCGCACCGATGGCAGAGGCGCAAAAATAGTAATTTTGCTGGTAAAGTTAGCACCTATTAATTAAGACTCAAGATTCGCGCGCATGCAGTCGCCGGGGAATCGGCAGTTCACCGAAACCCGTCCGCAACCGGACCGGACACTTGAACAATGAACTAGCAACGAGGAAAGCAGCACATGGCTAACATCCTGGTCGTCGATGACGAAATGGGTATCCGCGAATTGCTCTCAGAAATCCTGGGCGATGAGGGACATGTCGTGGCAACCGCCGAGAACGCGCAGCAGGCGCGCGAACTGCGCCAGAACAGCGTACCCGACCTCGTGCTGCTGGATATCTGGATGCCCGACACCGACGGCGTCACCCTGCTCAAGGAATGGCAACGCGACGGCCTGCTGACGATGCCCGTGATCATGATGTCCGGCCACGCCACCATCGACACCGCGGTCGAAGCCACCCGCATCGGCGCCCTCAACTTCCTGGAAAAACCGATCGCGCTGCAAAAGCTGCTCAAGGCGGTCCAGCAGGGCCTGTCGCACAGCCGCGAACCGGCGCGCCCGGCCAGCTACCGGCCAGCCCCGGTGGCCGCCGTCGCCAACGGCGGCGGCGAAAGCCTGCACGCGGCCGACCACATCGCCCCGATCGCCAGCTACGCGCCCGCCCTTGGCGGCGACCCGCTGCACCACGGCATCCCGGCCGCGTCCCCCTACAACCAGGTGGCCGACAATGCCGCCAACATCTCGTTCGACCTGCCGCTGCGCGAAGCGCGCGACGCCTTCGAGCGCGCCTATTTCGAATACCACCTGGTGCGCGAGAACGGCAGCATGACCCGCGTGGCCGAACGCACCGGCCTGGAACGCACCCACCTCTACCGCAAGCTCAAGCAACTGGGCGTGGAACCCGGCAAGCTGGCCAAGAAGAACCACTGAAAGAACCATCTGGCGGCGCGGCGCGCCATGCCGCCAGGCTTGGAAAAACAAGACAACAGGACCGCTTGGCGGTCCTGTTTTGTTTTTGCACAGCTCAGAATTTTCCTGATTCCCATTTCTATCCGCAGGGCGCATCCTGCCACCTAACGCTTCGTCGCCGGGGATGGCCGGTCTGCCAATTTGTTTGCGCCAGGGCAACGCAGCGGTGAACTTCCGTAGCACGGCTTCATCTACCCGGTAATCGCCGCATGGCAACGGGTATAGGGGAAATACGGCCAAAAGCCAAAGTTTCAGGCAGAAACGCCGTAACCGGACTTAGGGGCGCGTGCAAGCGCTGCCCCTGCAAAAGGTTCCGCACAGCATCACCACCCGGACTGCCGGGCTTGCTCTTGAAATTCCCAGTGAAGACGCCACTTCCTTTTCGAAGCAGTATTCCAGCATAAGGAGTCACTATGAATCTCATCTACAACAGTGAACAGTACAGCGTCGTCGAATTCGGTGCCGACACCGACCATGAAGCCCTGCGTTTTGGCGGCTACGAAATCATGGACAAGTCGGGCCAGCGGGAAATCTACATCGACGGCCCCGCCGCGGAACTGTTCCGCAAGGACGTGAAGGAGCTGATCGCCAGCGAACCGACGATGGAAGACATCGACACCTTCCTGAGCCGCTACGACGTGATGATGCGCCACCCGATGACGCTGCATTAATTCCGCCGTCCCCTGCTAACCCAATGAAAACGCCGCGCCTTCCAGCGCGGCGTTTTTTCTTTCTGCCCTACCTCTGCTGAAATCCTGGCGAACTGGCCCTAAAATTGCGCTTTCGCCTTCTTTTCCCCGCAGCCCGTGAATTCCTCACCCATCAGCAGCGCCCAGACCGGCGTGCATGAACAACTTGCCGGCCTGGTCGCGCGCCATGTCGCGCATCCGTTCCGCAAGCCCGTGGCCGATTACAACCGCCAGGCCTTCGAACACAGCATGGCGGCCTGGCGCGCCGCCGGCGAAGCGCCGCTGATCCTCGACACCGGCTGCGGCGTGGGCTTGTCGACGCTGAACCTGGCCGCGCAATACCCCGACCATTTCGTCATCGGTATCGACCAATCGGCCGACCGCCTGGCGCGCAACACCCACTGGGACGGCCCGGAACCGGCCAACCTGTGCTTCGTGCGCGCCGACCTGGTCGACTACTGGCGCCTGGCGCTGGATGCCGGCCTGCGTCCGGCGCGCCATTACCTGCTCTACCCCAACCCCTGGCCCAAGATCGGCCACCTCGCGCGGCGCTGGCACGGCCATGCGGTTTTCCCCGCCATCGTTGAATTGGGCGGCCAGATCGAATGCCGCAGCAACTGGCGCATCTACGTCGAGGAATTCTCCGCCGCGCTGAACCAGTTGAGCGGATTGCAAAGCATCGCCGAACCTTACGCCACCGACACCCCCATCACCCCTTTCGAGCGCAAGTACCTCGCTTCCGGCCACTCTCTCTGGCGCTGCCGCGCAAATCTGCCATGAATCTCGCCGTCATCGGACTGGTACTGACCGCCGCCCTGCTGCATGCCTCCTGGAATGCCTTGCTCAAAAGCAGCGCCGACCGCCTGGGGTCGCTCACGCTCATGACCATCGGCGCCGGCGTGGGCGCCATCCCGCTGGTGCTGTGGCGCCCGCTGCCGGAACCGGCCAGCTGGTTCTACATCGTCCTGTCCGGCATCCTGCATACCGGCTACAACCTGTTCCTGATCCGCGCCTACAAGATCGGCGACTTCGGCCAGTCCTACCCGATCGCGCGCGGCTCCTCGCCGCTGCTGGTGGCGCTGGGCGCCGCCGCGTTCGTCGGCGAACAACTCAGTTCCTACAGCGTGGCCGGCATCGCTCTGGTATCGGTCGGCATCGTCAGCCTGGCCAACCTGCGCGGCATCGGCCGGGGCGAGCACCTGTCCGCCCCGGCGGCCGCCTTCGCCACCGGCGCCTTCATCGCGGCCTATACCGTCACCGACGGCATCGGCGCGCGCCTGGCCGGCGATGCGGTTTCCTATGCCGGCTGGCTGTTCGTGCTCGACAGCGTCCCGCTGGCGCTGATCTACCTGCACAAGCACCGCCGTTCGCCGATCACCCTGGGCGAACGCGACACCTGGATCAGCCTGTTCGGCGGCGTCATGTCGCTGCTGGCCTACGGCATCGTCATCTGGGCCGTCACGCTGGCGCCGATGGGGATGGTCTCGGCGCTGCGCGAAACCTCGGTGCTGTTCGCGCTGCTGATCGGGGCTATCTTCCTGGGAGAAAAACTGACGCTGCGGCGGGTGCTGTCCTGCGCGGTGATTACCGCCGGCGCGGTGGTGCTGGGGATGCGGCATTGAATCAGCCCACCGCCTTCGCGCCGCGCCAACGCTCCGCCCAATCCTGCACGTAGAGAAAGAACACCGCCAATACCGTGACGCTGACCACACCGGCCATCCCCCAACTGGCCATCGCCGACTATGTGGAGCACGACGGATACGACCACCAGCTCCGGTGGCTGCGCAAGACCTGCGGGCAGAATGCCAGGCTGATGCGCCATACGGTCACCCGCTTCTTCCCCCGAAGGAACCCGCGTCGCCAATCCCGAGGGCGGCTATGTGCTCTGGGTGGAACTCCCCAGGAAAATCGACAGCCTGCTGCTCTACCAGCAGGCTCTTGAGCATGGGATCACGATCGGTCCCGGTTATATGTTCTCCGTTTCCAACCGCTTCCCCAATTTCATCCGGCTCAACTACAGCAGCGAGTGGACGCACGAAGTGGAACAGGCGGTGATCACTATCGGCAAGATCGCCACCAGTGCCATGCACTGAGTTCGACCAAAGGGTAGCTAGCTGTTTAGGAAAAGGTTATCCAAGCTGTGCAAAAACAGCGACCAGAATCAACCAAAGTATTTTTCTGCTTTGGTCAGCCACATCTCATATTAATTCTCAAGCGTGCTCTCTCATCCCCAATATTAATAATTCCAACGCCAGATGAGGAGTTATGCACACTGCATAACGAGACTTCTCTGCCTATTTTTTGAACTCGCAATAATTCTAGGTGACGACCGTACAACATCAAATCCCACTTGGATTTATTACCCACTTAAGAAAAGGGAATAAAAGTAATAGTACGCTCCATTTTCCCATTACTTAACAAAGAGCAATGCATGACGAAGCGACCATGCCTAGTTATTGGAGCCAGCGGGAATATCGGAGAAGAGATCGCTCTTCATCTAGCGGCTCAAGGTCGAACTCTTGCACTCGTGCATTCTGCGAAATCGAGCTGCTCCGAACGCATCCCGCCCAATGGTGAAAACATTCGCTGGTATGGCGTCGATGTCTGCGATAGCAACGGTGTCACTCAACTTATTAAGACCATTGAGCATGATTTTGGTACGCCCCCAGATCTAGTGTATTGCGCAGGCATCGTCAAGGATGGCGCGATTCCGCTCATTTCCGACGAAACCTGGCAATCCGTAATACAAACAAATCTAACCGGCGCTTTCCACTGTGTCAGAGCAGTAGCCAGATCCCTAATGGTGGTTGGTAATGGACGCATCGTGTTCATTGGTTCGGTATCGGCCACCAAGGGCAATCCCGGTCAGCTCAGCTATGCGGCTGCTAAAGGAGGGATGGAGTCCATGTGCAGGGTTATTGCTGTCGAACTCGGAAGATTTGGCATCACATGCAACGTTGTTTCTCCTGGGGCCATAGAAAGCCGCATGGTTCGGGATACACCCATGCCAGCAATTGAGCGCCTGCTCAAGAACACCCCTTTGCGCCAATTTGGCCAACCAACCGATGTGGCCGGATTGGTGACTTTTTTGTTAGGTGAAGATGGCCGGCACATCACGGGCCAAGTTATTCAGGTGGATGGCGGCATGACCGCTCTTTGACAACGAAGAAAGACCCATGCGATGGAAATTAAAAATAGTGAAATAAAAGAAATAGTGGAAATTGCTTTAGACCGTGAAATTGATGAATTCTCAATGAGTGCCAACTTTTATGAAACTTATGGCATGGATTCCTTGGGTGCCGTTGCCTTAGTCGTCGAGATACAGAAACGTTACGACGTGAGAATTCCTGATGAACGCATGCCCGATGTTTCTACAGGAGACCAACTCACGGCCATTGTAAAAGAATTGCTCAAGGCCAAAGACTAAGTGGAAATTTCCCCATGACTATCGAAACTCTCTTTCCACAACAGTTGGATTATCACCAAATCGTCAGATTGGTACCGTATCGCTCGCCATGGTTATTGCTCGACCGAGTAATTGCTTGGGATAACCGAAATATTACTGTCCAAAAATCGATATCAGGTTCAGATCCTATGATGGCAGCACATCTCGCTAATGGACCGTCAATTATGCCTGGTGTGCTTTATATCGAATTGGTTGGTCAAGCAACCATGCTACATAGCGTACTAAATACTGGTGTTACGGAAAAAAGCAAGCAAGAAAGCACAGCGGTTCTTGGACGTTGTAAAGGAGAGTTCATTTCACCGGCCTTTATCGGGGAAACCATCACCGCCGAAGTTACCGTCAGCGATCAAATTGCGGATAAAACAATTTATGAAGGGGTGGTACGCGCCGGCAATCGCCTCGTGTGCCGAGTTTCCGGCATGGGAGCAGTTGTGAATAAACCCGCCGCATCCATCTCTACCTAAACGGGGATTCCTTTGGCTAAAAATTATCCGCAAGCAATTGCCATTTCAAAGCAATGTTGTGCCATTGCCAATATAGGTAACACCTGGACTGAATGCTGGGAGTCATTATTGGCTGGTCGGCGAATTTTTTCACAAGGTTCTGAAATTATTCCTAGCTGGCCCGCTAGTCCTCCACTATCCGCTATTTTGAATTTCCCCGGATTGAAAAAGCAACCACCTTTCCGTCAGAGGACAGACGTTCTTGCTCGCATTGTAGGTCAACAAATGCGCGCAACTATTGATCTTTTTTTGACCACACACCCCACTGCCACACTGACATTGCTAATCGCCACTTCACATGGGAATCCAGGTCCACTCTCAGAAATAGCCGACGCACATTGCACTGGCGGTGAAATGTCCATGATTGATTCATCTACATGGAAAGGCATTGTGACGGACAACTTAATTACAGAGATAAATGCGGGTCTGAAAAGAGAACTTCCTGGCATTACCATGTCCGCGGCTTGTGCTTCTTCTCTGGTAGCAATCTCTTATGCTTCCGACCGCATAAACGCCAATCTTTGCGATGCGGTTCTGGTCGTTGCCATCGACACTCTCTCACGTGTCGCAACGGTTGGATTCAATAATATCGGAGCCATGTCACAACAAGGCTGCCGCCCTTATGACAGGTTCCGCGATGGCACCACTGTGGGAGAAGGCGCGGTCGCTATATTCCTGTCCAAAGAAAATCTACTTCCTGAACAAGACATATACGGATTAGTCACCGGAACCTCTGTATTCTGTGATGCCGCCCATATGGTTGAACCTAGTTCGAACGGCATCGCTACTGTCATACAAAACGCGTTAGAACAAGCACAGTTACAACCTTCCGATGTTCATGGAATCTTCTGGCATGGAACGGGTACTCGCCAGAATGACAAGGCCGAAGCTTCTGCTGCGCAGATTGTTTTTGGAAATAAGTCTCCATTAAGCACTTCTACCAAAGGATCGCTCGGACACACTATGGGTGCCTCTGGTGGTTTCAACGTCCTAGCCGCCTGTGAATCGATTCGTCAGAAAATCTTGCCCCATATAGCTAGCACCCAAGATTCGGAATTTGACAATCTCCATCTGGCACTGAACACCCCTCATCCCATTACATCAGGTCCCATACTGGTTACGGCACTTGGATTTGGAGGAATCAATGCTGCTATAACAATATCGCCGTCAAAGGGATTTCAATGAGTATCCATATCTTTGACAATGGGCCTTATGTCCGCGCTATTGGCTGGATCGATAAGCAAGATCACTCCGCACGTGTCGCCTCGCACTCCAATTGGGCTAGCCTAGAAAACCCCATCGACTTCAGTGACGCTAGCGACTATCGAGTTAAAGATACTGCAACGACTATCTGTCCCACCGATATTCCATTATCGGTCATGCACAACAGCGGCGTTACACGCGCACGTTCTGCCGCTAAGGGAACAATATTCGCAGCATTACTGGGTAAACAATTACTCAAGACTATTTCCGACAAAGAAAACTATCACGGTAATCATGTGGGCGTAGCTGTTGCTTCAAACTCGGCCATTACTTCAATAGCATGGGAATTCGAAACCGTTGGACTGAGTAAAGGCTGGGACAAAACCGATACTCTATTGCTGCCCAGTTCGATTCCCAGCTCTATTAGCACTCAGGTCTCAACGGCCCTTGGCACACATGCTGCCGCCATCGCCTTTCAGGATGGAGCATTCGGTATCTTCGCAGCAATTGAGTATGCACATTTGTCATTCATACATCGACGTTCTGATTACTTTCTAATCATTGGCGCCGAAGAAATTTGCCAAGTTCAATGCAATGCACTAGCAGCATTGGGAGATCAACGTCCATTGATAGACGGTGCCTCTGGGCTAATGTTAGTCAGAACTCCGAGTTCGGAAAATGATTGGCAACTGGCGCTTTCAGGCAACTTAAATGAAGGCACTGCGCATACCTTTCCAGAAGATTGGATAGATGCCGTAATGCTCCACATAGAAACCCCAAGCGATACCACGTTGTTCACCTCCCCTCTTGTTTCCTATGCCTTACATCATCTCTTTATAAGTGCGACATCCAAGGCTATTTTGAATTATCGACTACCTGGAAAAGGAAATTATGCCCTTGGCTTTACACGCCCCAATAGCCACTCCTGAATCACATGTGATAGTTGCTGGCCTATCGATGAAAATGAAGGTGGAAAATGCCGCACCTATCATTGGTGGACCAGCTATATATGCAGCGCTTGGAGTGCGTTACACCGCCATCAACACCACGTTACTAACCGCCGTCGGGAGAGATCTTACCGATGCCGATAACGCTATCGCCGCGTCTGTTGATGATGGCTATATTCCGCTTAGGAAAAAATTACCGCGCCCGATGATCACTTGGAACGGCCCCGCAATACTTGGCTCCATGGGAAAAGGCACCCTATCCGATAATCCGAGTCTTTGGCGCGCTATGCCTCCAGAGGATTACAGCATGGCCGGGCATACGCTCATTCTTGCCAATGGCGATCCTGACTGGTATGAAACATTACTGGCTTCATATACGCCATCTTTAGTTTTTATGGATGCGCATATTGAATGGCTACGCATGCGAGAAAAATCACTCAACGTTTGTCTGCAAAAAGCGCATGTCGTCACCATTACTGAAACCGAATACAAAGCACTGCCACTCTCCGCAAAATCTGGAGTCTCATTTGGTGGCCACGACAAGGTATTGATCATAAAACGTGGCTCACAAGGCATCACGATCATGGCCGGAAATGAATGTCGTGAACTTCCGTCGCCAAATCCTATAGCTATTCGTACCGATGTTGGCTGTGGCGATCTGCTTATTGGTTTATTAGCCGGTCATTTTTTGTCTTCGTCATCTGCGGAACTACCACAGATGCTAATTGATCGCCTGACACAGGCCTATCTTGCTTCGCTCATTCCACTAACCAAACTGATCGAATCCGATCGCCCAATTACTTTTATTGACTATTGTCTTAATCAATTCGAATCAAGGCAAAGTGAGAATGGAATCCGATAACAATACTGGCGAACCGACACCCAGGGACGATGTGAAGAAATTGTTTCCAGTCCTTTTTGTGTTTTTTTCCTTCGCCAACATGATTGTGTGTTTAGGCCTCGTAATGTTTGTCCAACATTCCGTCGCCTATATGTTATGTGCGCTGCTATACGCAGTCCTTATCGCTACCGAACTTCATTTTCACATCAAATCCCCAATCTCGGTCTCAATGTTAGGACTATATGTTGGAATAATTATCCTCGACTATTTCACCGAACAATATCAAGGATATGGTGGGGTTATTATTTTCGCTTGGCTGAGCCTGATTAGTGGTTTGTTACTACTATTTGGAATGCCATTCACAACGTTCTATTCCAAAGGCAGAGGAATAAAACAACTGCATTACACCATTTCCACTCTCTGGTTCGTCGTTTACACCTTCTCATTAATGACGAGCGCATTGTTAATACCGCACGTCTCCTTTCTGATCGTTCCCTATCTCCTTTGTATTGGCTGCGGCTTTCTTACGATTTTCTTTAATTTCGTTTGGTTCGGCAAAAGAAACGAACTGCAGCCCTATTTTTTAATAGGTGATTTATCGTTTCGCAAAATCACTCCTCACTCTACTGACTTCAACCGCTTCTGTCATTTTTATGCTCAACAAACCTACCATTCCATTGACGATGGGAGCGGGAAAACAAAGGGAGAAATCGTCGACGACCTCGCCAATCATGAACGACAACTAGAAAAAGTTTCTCATATATTCATCGCCGAGCATAAAGAGAAAATTATTGGCTGCATTCGCTGCATCGTGGATAAGAGAAACTCCTCTTTTTCAATGGAAAAAGATATGCAGCTCTCTTTTGACCCCTTACGCCGTATTGGAAAAATACTGTACGTTGGACGTTTAGCTGTTGATCCTATTTATCGAGACCGGCCAGATGTATTAAACGGATTATTTAAATGCTTCGCTGAGCTGGCTCTCAGCAAAGACATATCGTTTGTTGTTGCTGAGAGTTTCGCTTCTCGACTGCCAACTTATCTCAAATTAGGTTTCGAAATACTGTTTGATCGCTCAAGGAAACACCATGCTTATATGTCAGAAAACCATATTTGCCATCCGGTCTGCCTTAACTTTTCGAAACTTATCGTTTATCGAAACGAGTCCTATCTGAATAAGTATCAATTTTCTGAATTTATAAATAAATATCTTGCTGAACGCTGGTACAAGCGCATCGCTTTATGGAAGTTATTTAAACCATCGTCTCGCTGGCCTTGGCGCATCAGTTTTCAGCAAATTCAGATGATCCTTTAACTTAATTCCCATCACTGAACGACATGAACATTTCTAGATATTTCGTCAAACTGGTGACGATTTTGATTACTGCATTTACCACCATCATCTGCATGGCAGCACAAGAAATCCCCTATGGGGTGATCGATAGACAAAAACTCGACGCCGTTTTGCGCGATGCCAAAACACATTTGCTGACGCATGAAAATGACGTGACGTGGTTAAAGACTGCAGGTATTGCAAGCCACCAGCTTGCCAATATGAAAGTCACTGGAGCTAGTGACAATGCTGTCAATTATCTGAAAAAAGCCTCGGAGCTAGAGCCGAATAATGCTGAAATCTTGGCCTATCTAGGTAGTTCCTATGCGATGGCGGGGCGCGACAGCAGCTTTGTCGTTAATAAAGTCAGCAATGTGAATAAAGGACTCGCTGCACTAGACAAAGCAGTCAAAAAAGATCCAAGCAATTTAACCGTGCGCTTTATTCGTGGCAGCGTTTCCTACAGTCTGCCCGCTATGTTTTCACGCAAAACCACTGCTGAGAACGACTTTCTCTTTTTCACCAGCGAAGCCGAATCAGGAGTACAGATCGCCCCCAACAAACTGGCTGAAGCCTATTACAAGCTAGGAAAAATAGCTGATGAGAAAAAACAGAAGGACGAAGCGAATGCCTTCTATACGCAAGCGAAAAAGGCATCACCACAATCGGATTGGGCCCAGCAAGCAGATAAGGCAATGAAATGATCAGACTCATGGATGTTTCTCATCGCTATCGCATTGGTAATCAGGTGACCCATGCGCTACGCCATCTGGAGTTCAATGCGGAGCCAGGCGAAATTATCGCCATTACCGGCCCATCCGGCAGCGGCAAGTCGACATTGCTGAGCATCATGGGCTGTTTGCTCAAACCAAGCGAAGGTACTGTCAGTGTAATGGGAAACAACCTGGATACGCTTGATGACGCGGGAAAAGCAACTTTACGACGTAATCATTTAGGTTTTATCTTCCAAGCATTCAATCTGATTCCGGTACTTAATGCCATCGAGAACGTAGAGTATCCCTTGATCTTGTGCGGTGTTAATGGCAAAGAAAGAAAGCAACGCGCCGAACGGATGTTGGCAACTGTGGGACTGCAACAGCAAATGAAGAAACGCCCGAATCAACTCTCTGGCGGGCAAAAGCAACGCGTTGCCATTGCCCGCGCGCTCATTGCTGCACCCGACTTTGTTTTTGCGGATGAGCCAACAGCCAATCTTGATAGCCGTACCGCAGCTGATCTCCTGGCATTAATGTCGGATCTGAATAAAGAGATGAATACGACGTTTATTTTTTCTACCCACGACCCCAAGGTTTCTGCTTTTTCCCATCGGCAGCTTCGTCTTGAAGATGGAATGCTAATCCAATGAATATTGGTCGGCTTGCGTTCAGAAATATTTTCCGCAATAAGCGACGCACCGCCATCACCTTTATGTCTATCGTTGCGGCCTCCGCCGCGATCATTGTTTTCGGCGGTTTCATTGCCTTCTCCTTCGAAGGTTTGAGAGAAACCACGATTCGCACCCAGCTCGGTCACCTACAAATCGCCAAGAAAGGATATTTCGACCAAGGCGCCGGCCTGTCCGAAAGTTTTCTCATTGCCGATCCAGCCCGTATTGAGCGCGATATCAGGCAATCACCGTTAGTCAACACCACCACTTGGCGCTTGACCGGTTCTGGTTTGATCAGCTCCGGCGAAACCTCGCTCTCGGCTCGTTTGGTTGGCATCATTCCCGAGCGGGAAGAGGATTTCACGGCATTCGAAACAATCATCGCAGGTACACACTTAGATCAAGACACGCCTGAAGGTTGTGTCATCGGAACAGGATTGGCGAAAGGATTGAACGCAACCGAAAATACCACTTTGACCATTCTCGGAACCACCCTGAACGGGATGATCAATGCCCTGGATTGTAATGTGGTTGGCATCGTCAGAACTGCCTCGAAAGACTATGACAATGTGTACGTCAAAGTACCTCTATCGCTGCTACAGCGCCTTTTCGACACTACCAAAGTTGAGAAGATTCTAGTGCTTGCCAACGATACCGATCAGATGCCATCCATTGAAAAACTGGCAGCGCAGAGCATTGCTGGCGATCCGTCTCTTGAATACAAATCTTGGCTGGAATTGGCCGAATTTTATCGTGGCGTAGTCAATCTCTATACCAGTATCTTTAAACTGGCTTCCATCGTATTGGGGATAGTGATCTTTCTGAGCATCGCCAATACCATGAGCATGTCCGCCTTTGAGCGCTTCAATGAAATCGGCGCGCTACGTGCCATCGGCCAGACACGGGCAGGCATCATCAAAATGTTTGTTTACGAAGGGACACTAATCGGCCTTATTGGCAGTTCCCTGGGCTTATCGGCAGGTACTCTTCTGGCATGGGGCATCAACCTGACTGGCGGTATCACGGTGCCTGCCCCACCAGGGATGTCCACGGGTTATACCGCGCTCATCAAGCTAAGCCCTCCAGCCTTCCTTTATTCCTTTTTCACGGCACTGCTGGCATCCGTATTGTCATCGTTCTATCCGGCCTGGCTGGCATCACGCATCGACATTATCCGAGCATTGCACCACACATGAATATCATCAAATTTATCTTTTTCACTACGACGCTATTTTCCGCAATACCCCAGACTGTGCTTGCGCAAGAAATCGATGAGGTTGATACGACATCCATTCTTGAAAAAGTCGATGCCATCCGTTCTCCTTCGGAGAATTTCGTCTTCACTGTCAAGGTGGACTCCCAGACTTCCACCTTGAAAAACGAAAGCGAATTCGAAGTATTGGTGCACAACCGCACCAAAAGCCTAGTTCTGTACCGACAACCGATTAAACAGCGCGGCCGAGCGCTACTGCTGGACGGCCCTAACATGTGGATCTACATTCCAGGCACCAATCGCCCGGTTCGCATCTCCCCGCAACAGCAACTCACTGGTGCGGTATCGAATGCCGATGTTGCCCGAGTCGTCTTCAGTCTCGACTATCGTGTGGAACGCATTGAAAAGCAGCGCATAGATGACCTACCTGCATTCAAGCTTGAACTACGCGCCCGGCAAAGCAACATCCCCTATCAGTATGTGCAGCTATGGATCACGCAGAAAGATCTACATCCCTTGAAAGCGGATTTCTTTTCGCTGTCCCAAAAGCTGATCCGCACTATCCACTATGAGGGATATAAGAACATACTTGGCCAACAACGCCCTACCACTCTCAAAATTTCCGATGCCATCAATCCATCGGTGAAGGCAACACTGACTTATTCCAATTTCAAAATCCAGGATACCCCGCCAGAGTATTACCAGCCGTCCTATTTAGAGAGGCTAGCAAATTAAAAAATGTATTCCTTGCTGGATATTTTCCTTACTCTGTTTTTACGCAAATATTGCTTTTACCGCTGACTTGGACGTAAACACCGAAGCCCCTCTTCTTGAGAGCTCCGGTTATCTCAGCCTGAGACAGTTACGCAACATCGGGAATAATGGCCATCGTACTGATCGGTTATCGGGACTCGGGTTGCTCAAGTCTCGGATGAAACTCGAAAACAATCTGCTAACGCTTCAATTGCGTCCTTTTCTGGCTTGGCAAGTCAATTCCGGAGTCAGTGAGGCAAATGCCCATGTGGATGAACTTTTTTGGGAACGTCAGCTTTCGCCGGTTTCGTTTGCGTTCCTTGGCAGGAAAAAAATTGTCAATGGCGTAGCCATTGGCCGGAATCCATCCGATTTTTTAAATCAAGGAAAAACCGAGGATCGCACATTGACCGATCAAGATCGGCGTGCCGAAAAGGAAGGTGATGACATGGCAGGATGGTCCTATTTCGGATCATCCTATAGTCTGCTATCGCTGTTGGCAGCACCACTCAAAGATAACCAACGGATGAGAGCAATGCTACGGTTAAACGTCAATTGGCATGCACTAGCCACAGATGTTTCATTGATCGCCTATTACGCTGATCGTCCGGCACTGGGTGTGAACCTTTCCACGATATTGGGAGAAAAAACCACCATCTATGCCGAGGCGGCCATGCGGAAAGGACGCGACCGTAAGTCACCCATACTATCTGCCAACGGGGTCGTAGCTGGCGCCATAAACGATACCAAGCGCTGGGTTGACGATCTTGTCGTCGGTGGGCAATACACTACCGATACTGGAATCACATTGGCCGCAGAATATTGGCGCAACGACAATGGATTTTCCAATCAAGAATATGCAGGTATTACCCATACCTTGACGTCTGAAATGGGAAATCCTGATTTGGCGGAAAATTTGCTAAGCACACCGGGGTTACGAAAAAACTCTGTGTTCATCCGTATGGGTGACATACCTTTACTTGAAGGGCAAAAAGGCGAAATCACATGGATTCGCAATCTGGATGATTCCAGCAACTTCATACGTTCTGCTATCAATTGGGATATAAACAGGGTTGATAGCTTGCGACTCGGATTCGATAAATTATCCGGTACTCAATTAAGTGAATATGGCTCAAGTAAAATAAATAGCCGGATTTTTTTGATCTACAAAAGGGATTATTAAAAGAGAGGTATCCGGCGGAAATCATCCGCCGGCGATCAAACTAACTCGAACAGATTCTTACAACGGAATCTGCGGCGGCACATCCTCCGGCTTCACACCGGAAAACTTCTGCAGGTTACCCAGCACGGTCGGCTTGATCTTGCCCGCATGGCGCTCAGCCACGATCCACTTGTTGATGGCTTCGACCCAGGCCTTGTCGTCTTCCTTGGGCACGCCGATGTTGGTGGAGGTCGCTTCCAGCGGCATCGGCACGTACATCTTGCCCAGTGACGGGTTCTTCTTGAGGATGTTCAGCGACAGCAGCCACACCAGCACCTGCGCGTCGACGCGGCCGGTTTGCAGCGCCAGGGTGGCGTCGTCGGCCTTTTCCAGGCGCACGATGGTGGCGTTGGGGCATACGCGGGTGATCATCTGGTCGTGCGAGGAGCCGATGTCGACGGCGATCTTCACTTCCGGCTTGTTCAGGTCGGCCCAGGTCTTGAATTCCTTCTTGGAGACGACGGTGAAGGCGTTCAGGAACAGCGGTTCGGAGAAGCCGATCACTTCGCGGCGCGCCGGGGTCGGGTTCATGCCGAAGAAGATGTCGATCTTGCGGGTCTGCAGGTCCAGCACGGAGTTGCCCCAGGTGGTTTCGGTGATGTCCAGCTTGACGTTCAGGCTGGCCGCCAGGCTCTTGGCGAAGTCGATCATGAAGCCGCCCCATTCGCCGGTGGCCAGGTCCTTGTTGTAGTACGGCGCGGCGCCGCGCACTGCGCCGATGCGCAGGGTCTTGGTGCGCTGCACGCGGGCGAAGGTGGCTTCGGTGGAAGCCGGCGCGGCGGCTTGCGCAAAGACGTTGGGCAGGTACGACGCGGCGGCGAGGCCGGCGACGTTGGCGATGAAACTGCGGCGGTTGGTCATGGGTTCTCCCTGTTTGGCGGATGGCGTCAGCGCAGCCGGACGGCGGCTACTGGGCGGGTCAAAAACAATCCGGCGCATGGCCGGACGACGCTGTCGATTTTAGCCCAGGCAAGGACGGGTGCGCGGGCATTCGTCGGATGAAATTTGTTGTTGCCGCGCCGCTCCGGGGCCGGCCGGCTCCCGCCATCCCAGCCAGTGGGAAACAGGGAAAGCCTGCGTCCGCTGCATCGCCGTCCTGGCGAAAACCACGGTGCGGCTTTGGATGGAATGGTGGAGGATATCTGACGTTTTGTATTCTTATATGAATCAAAACGTCATTAAACAAACGTTTCAACATCAATCTTCATCTTTTTATCGTACTTCCTCTTCCCTAGAATGAGCCTCAAGGACATCGGAACAGGGAGCCGCCATGAAAAAAATCGTACTGCTCGGCGCCGGCCATATCGGCTTGGCGATCGCGCGCCGCCTGCACGGCTGCGGCGACTATGAGGTGCTGGCCGTCGACCGCGATGCGGCGGCGCTCGCGCCGCTGGCGCAACTGGGCATCGCCACCGCATGCGCCGACTTCGACGATGCCGCGCGCCTGCAGGCGCTGCTGGCGAAGGGCGAGGCCGTCGTCAACGCCCTGCCCTACCACATGGCGACCGTCGTGGCCGAAGCCGCGCGCGCGGCCGGCGTGCATTACTTCGACCTGACCGAGGATGTGCAGGCCACGCGCCGCATCATGCAGCTGGCGCAGGACGCCAATACCGCCTTCATGCCGCAATGCGGCCTGGCGCCCGGCTTCATCGGCATCGCCGCGCACCACCTGGCGCAGGAGTTCGACGACATCGCCGAGATCAAGATGCGCGTGGGCGCGCTGCCGGAGTTCCCCACCAACGAGATCAAGTACAACCTGACCTGGAGCGTGGACGGGCTGGTCAACGAGTACTGCCATCCGTGCGAGGCGATCCGCGACGGCCGCCTGCAGGAGGTGCAGCCGCTGGAAGGGCTGGAGCATTTCTCGCTGGACGGCGTCGAGTACGAAGCCTTCAACACCTCGGGCGGGCTGGGCACGCTGTGCGCGACGCTGGCCGGGCGCGCTGCCAACCTCGACTACAAGTCGGTGCGCTATCCCGGCCACCGCGACCTGCTGCGCTTCCTGCTGGAGGGGCTGCGCCTGAAGGAGCGGCCGGCGCTGCTCAAGGACATCCTGCGCAACGCCGTGCCGGCCACCATGCAGGATGTGGTGCTGGTGTTCGTCACCGTCAGCGGCCATCGCGACGGCCAATACCTGCAGCGAGTCTTCAGCCGCAAGGTGTTCGCGCAGGAAACCGATGGCGTGCACGAGAGCGCGATCCAGATCACCACCGCCGCCGGCGTGTGCGCCGTGCTCGACCTGTTCGCCGCCGGCCGGCTGCCGCAGCGCGGCTTCATCCGCCAGGAACAGGCGGCCTTGCCGGAATTGCTGGCCAACCGCTTCGGCCGCGCTTATGCCGGCGAGGCGGCGCCTGAACATCCGGCGCGACGGAGTTACACTGCTCCTATCGCATCCCAGGGAGAACCGCATGACAGCCCCAGCCGCCAACAGCTTGCCGCATGACGCCACCACAGCCGTTACCTTCACCGATTCGCAGCTGGCGAAGCTCTTGCGGACGCAGCGCACGCAAGAGCAGATCGATTTCCTGCTGCGCGCGCTGCATGTGCCGGCCTGTACCGTCCAGCTATCGCGCGACAAGGTGAGCCGGCTCGAACTGGCGCAGGCGCTCAACATGCTGCTGTTTGAAAAACTGCTGCAGGAAGTGCCGGACGCCGCCGCCTACGTGGCCGACGCCATGGCGGCCGGCGAACGCATGCACTTCGACCATGGCGCGCTGCGCACGGTGCAAGGCGCCAACACCGGCCTGCTGCCGCCGGGCGAAGCCGCCATCACGCGCATCCTGCGCCCGCTGGGCTATGTGCAGAACGGCTTGTATCCGCTGGAGCGCATCCGCATGACCGGCCGCACCTACGGCCATGCCGACGCGCCTGAAGAGATCGCCCAGTTCTTCGTCAGCGAATTGCATGCGGACCGGTTTTCTCCGGAGTTCCAGGCGATTGTGGGCCGCGTGATCGGCACCTCGCGCGACCCGCTCAGCGACGACGCCAAAGCCCTGCTGGCGCAACTGGAAGCCGATGGCGAGCTGCCGCTGGCGGCGGCGCAAGCATTGTTGCCGGTGCTGCTGTCGTGCTTCGAACGCCAGCACGAGCTGCCCAGCGTGGCCGAGTACGAAAGGCTGCGCGCGGAGTCGGCCGAGATGGCCTGGATCGCCACCGAAGGCAATGTCTTCAACCACGCCACCGACCGCGTGCCGGACGTGGAAGCGGTGGCCGAGCGGCAGCGCGCGCTGGGGCGGCCGATGAAGGACAAGATCGAAGTCTCGCGCAACGGCCGCGTGCGCCAGACCGCCTACCGCGCCTGCACCGTGCTGCGCCCGATGCTCGACGAGCATGGCGCGGTGGTGGAAATGGCGGTGCCCGGCTCCTTCTACGAATTCATCTCGCGCGACCGCTATGTCGATGAGCAAGGCGTGCAACGCCTCGACCTCAGCTTCGACAGCGGCAATGCGCAGGGCATTTTCAAGATGACCGCCAGCGGCGGCATGTAACGATGACCGGGAAACCACCATGACCAGCGCCGACATCCTCAACGTCTGTAGTCTCAACGCCTACGGCCTCGACGCCGCCGCGCTCGACCACGCCGACGGCACGCTCGCCGTCCACTCCCCCTGCGACGGCAACCTGCTGGCGCGGCTGCGCGAACACAACCGCGACGATGCGCAGCGCGCTATCGCGCAAGCCCATGCCGCCTTCTTGCAATGGCGGCAAACGCCGGCGCCGCTGCGCGGTGAACTGGTGCGCCTGCTGGGCGAGGTCTTGCGCGAGCGGCGCGACGCGCTGGGCGCGCTGGTGACGCTGGAAGCCGGCAAGATCCGCGCCGAAGGCATCGGCGAGGTGCAGGAGATGATCGACATCTGCGACTTCGCCGTCGGCCTGTCGCGCCAACTGCACGGCCTGACCATCGCCAGCGAGCGTCCCGGCCACCGCATGATGGAAACCTGGCATCCGCTGGGCGTATGCGGCGTGATCACCGCGTTCAACTTCCCGGTCGCGGTGTGGGCCTGGAATGCCGCATTGGCATTGGTATGCGGCGACAGCGTGGTCTGGAAACCGTCGGAGAAGACGCCGCTAACGGCCCTGGCCGTGATGCGCGCTTTCGATGAAGCGGTGGCGCGCTTCGAGCGCGGCCACCCCGGACTGGTGCCGCAGGGCTTGTGCGGCCTGCTGCTGGGCGGCGCGCCGCTGGGCGAAGCGCTGTCGCAATCGCCGCAAGTGGCGCTGGTGAGCGCCACCGGCAGCGTCGCCATGGGCCGCAAGGTAGCGGCAGCCGTGGCGCAGCGCCTGGGCCGCAGCCTGCTGGAGCTGGGCGGCAACAACGCCATGGTCGTCACCCCCAGCGCCGATCTTGAGCTGGCGCTGCGGGCCATCGTCTTCTCGGCGGTGGGCACCGCCGGCCAGCGCTGCACCACGCTGCGCCGGCTGATCGTCCACCGCAGCGTCGCCGACCGGCTGCACGAACGGCTGGCCCAGGTCTATGCCGACCTGGCCGTCGGCGACCCGCGCGAGGAAGGCACCCTGGTCGGCCCGCTGATCGACGGCCGCGCCTACGAGGCGATGCAAGCCGCGCTGCGCAACGCGCAGGCGCAAGGCGGCACGGTCACCGGCGGCGAGCGCGTGCCGGTTGGCGTGGCGCAGGCGGCGTCTTCCAGCTGGTATGTGAAACCGGCGCTGGTGCGCATGCCGCGCCAGAGCGAAGTGATGCATGCCGAGACCTTCGCGCCCATCCTCTACCTGGTCGAATACGACGATATCGGGCAAGCCATCGCCCTGAACAATGCGGTGCCGCAGGGCTTGTCCTCGGCCATCTTCAGCAACGACGTGCGCGAGACGGAGCTATTCATGTCGGCGCAAGGCAGCGATTGCGGGCTGGCCAACGTCAACATCGGCACCAGCGGCGCCGAGATCGGCGGCGCGTTCGGCGGCGAGAAGGAAACCGGCGGCGGCCGGGAATCGGGATCGGATGCGTGGAAGAACTATATGCGGCGCGCCACCAATACCATCAACTACAGCGGCGCGTTGCCGCTGGCGCAAGGGGTGAAATTCGATATCGGTTGATGCAGGCCGGGCGGCGGCGGATCGAGGGTTATAATCCGCCGACATGACCAGCAAAGCTTCCGCCCAGGCTTCTCGCGCCGAATACACGCGGCGCATGAACCGCGTGCTCAACTATATCGATGCCCATCTGGACCAACCGCTGGATGGCGCAGAGTTGGCCGACGTCGCCAATTTCTCCCGCTTTCATTTCCATCGGATCTTCGCCGCCATCATGGGCGAGACACTGGGCAGCTACGCCCGGCGGCGTCGGCTTGAGAAAGCGGCTTTCCGCTTGTCGTGCGGGAACGATGAAACGGTCCTGGAAACCGCCCTGGCCACAGGATTCGGTTCGGCAGAAGCGTTCGCGCGCGCCTTCAAACTCAGGTTCGGCTGCACGCCATCGGAATGGCGTTCCGATACTCCACGGCGCATGGCGAAGCAAGCCGCCGCCATGGGGCAACGGAAAAACGGCCGGGAAAGCAATCCGGATCAGGTCTTTGGCAATCTCGATCAGGCACGCCAGATCGCATTCGCCGAAGATGACGTCTCTTACCTCACTACGGAAGGGACTACCATGGAAGTGCGCATTATCGAATTGCCCGCGGTGCGCGTCGCCTACCAACGCCTGATCGGCCCCTATGGCCCCGCCATCGGCGAGTTCTGGCGCAACAGGATGGCGCCCTGGATGCAGTCGCATGGCCTGAGCGATGCGACATGCTACGGAATCGGCTATGACGATCCATCGGTTACGCCGGCCTCAAAGTGCCGATACGACGCTTGTGTTGAAGTGGCGGCAGATTTTCCTGGCAGCGAGAAGACCGATAGCCTGGTCCTGCCAGGCGGACGTTATGCGGCGGCACGTTTCAAAGGCAAGCCGGAGACGATCGCCGGGGCCTGGATCTGGCTGACGCGCGAATGGCTGCCGTCCAGCGGGCTGCAATGCGACGATCGGCCGTGTTTCGAGATGTTCGCCGCTGCTACTGCGCGGGATCCTGAAACGGGTGAGTTCAGCTGCGATATTTGCATTCCTGTACGGGCGCTGTGAGATAAGTTGTGGTGACGGCGGGAGAATAAAGTCGGTCGAGACCGAAAGCCAGCATCTGGCCGGAAGCCGACATCCACATACGGAGCTGCTTGGTTGCGTTATCGGCTTGAGCAACGGCCACCATGTGTTGGCGGCGGATACGTGCCGAGTAGCGTCCGATCAGGCAGGCGGCCAGCGACGTTTGCGGGAAGATGTTCCCTAGCGATTCGCGCAAATTCCAGCCAGCAATTCCTGCAAGGCCTGGTTTTCCCGATGCATCGTCTGTGTCAGTTCCACGGCCAAGAATTCGATGAAGGCGCGTACCGCCGGCACCAGACCCCGGCGGGAGGGAAATACCGCATGCAACTGGTGCGCAGGTGCCCGGTGCCGAGGAAGCAGCACCGTCAGTTCGCCCCGGCGAATTGTCTCATGGCAGACATTGAATGGCAGTAGGGCCAAACCGGCGCCGCCCACGGCGGCTGCCATCATCAGATGTACGTCATCTGTTTGCAACGCGCAGACATAGTCGATCTCGACTACTTCGCCTTCCGGCCCCTGCAATCGCCAGCAGGCAGGCTCACCGGGCATGCCGCCAGGGCCGAGTCCATGCAGGCCCTGGAGCGAAGCGGGGGTATCAAGGCGGCCATGGGTGCGGATGAAGGCCGGGCTGGCCGTGAGAATCTGCTGGCTGGCGCCGAAGGTGCGCACGACCAGGTTGGAGTCTTCCAGTGTGCTCCTGACCCGCATGGCGACATCGAAACCCTCGCCGATCACATCGACTCGCCGGTTGCTCAACTCCAGTTCCAGCCGGACATCCGGATGCGCTTTTAGGAACCGCGCCAATAGCGGGGCCAAGAAGACGTGCGCGACACCCATCGGTGAACTCACCCGCAGGCGGCCGGCGGGCTTGGCCCCGGCATGTTCCGTTACTTCCACTGCCGCGCGTGCGGCATTGGTCACGGCTTCGCAATGGGTAAAGAAGGCCGAGCCCACATCAGTGACGCGCACCACGCGAGTGGAACGCTGGAGCAGCCGTACACCCAATCGCTGTTCCAGCTCGGCCACGCGGCGGCTGATGCGCGATTTGGGTATGTTGAGCGCCCGTGCTGCCGCGGAGAAACTACCGTGCACTACGACGGCGGCAAACAGGGCAAGGTCATTGAGGTCTTCCATAGGGGCGGGCCTTGAAGAGAAGACTTGATTATAGAGGCTGAATTGTCCTGCAAATGGAACAATCTGGTGCGTTGGCGGTGACTAGTGGCGGCTTGATCCAATGGATATCGTGATCCCGTGTTCTCTATTTTTTCCGATTTCCTGAAAGGCCCCCTGCCATGAAGATCCTCCATCTCGATTCCAGCATCCTCGGTGAAGCCTCGGCTTCGCGCACGCTCAGCGCTGCGGTGGTCGAGGAGTTGCGCACTCTGCATCCCAGTGCCCAGGTTAGCGTACGCGACCTGGCGCAAACACCTATCGCTCATTTGGATGGCGCCATCGCCGCCGGTTTTCGTTCGCCTGGTGTCGTTTCCGATGATGCGGCAATGCGTGTCGAGCATGCTCTCTCAGAAACCCTGGTCAGCGAATTGCTGGACAGCGACGTGATCGTGCTAGGCGTGCCGATGTACAACTTTTCCGTGCCCAGCCAGCTAAAGGCTTGGCTGGACCGCGTTGCTCAACCTGGACGCACCTTCCGCTATACCGACACCGGCCCCATCGGTCTCTCCGGAGACAAGGCAGTGATCGTGGCTTCTACCCGCGGCGGCATGTATTCCAGCGGACCGGCGGAAGTGATGGATCACCAGGAGTCCTACCTGAAGGCCTTTTTCGGGTTCCTCGGTATCCAACGCGTACGCTTTGTGCGGGCAGAGCTTCTGACCAAAGGCGCAGAACTGCGTAGCAAGTCCATGCGTGAGGCGCTCGCCCATATTCCGGCCACCGTCGCCGGTCTTTTTCCCAACTGACCAATTGATTTAGAGGGTGCATCATGATCTATGCAGTCTTGTTGACCTATACCCGTCCCATTGAGGAAGTGAACCAGCACCTGGAACCCCACAAGGCCTGGTTGGTGGCGAACGTCCGCGAAGGAAGCGTAATTTTCGCCGGCCCGCTGGAATCGAAAACAGGAGGCATGATCCTGGCTTCCTGCCCCAACCGAGAGGCTTTGAATGTGATGATGGGCCAAGACGCCTTCATCGCTCATAAAGTGGCCAGCTACCAGGCCCACGCCTGCTTGCCTGCATTGGCGTCGGCCGAATTCCCGGCACACTGGGCGCCTGACGCCAAGTTCATTTGATTCTATGGCCACTAAGGAAGCGATATGAGCAAAGTAAATCACATGATCTCGGTGGCAGGACGGAAGATACTGCTGGCGCTGCTGGCGGTCGCATCATTGAATCCTGTCCTGGCAAAGGCGCAATCCGAGATGCAGAAGCCAATTGATATTGTCCTTGTCCACGGCGCTTTTACCGATGGTTCAAGTTGGTCCAAGGTGATCACCCTGTTGCATCAGAAGGGGTATCGCGTCACAGCGGTGCAAAATCCGTTGACGTCGCTGGAGGCTGATGTGACGGCCACCACCAGGGTGATCGAGCGTCAACCGCATGATGTGCTGCTGGTCGGCCATTCCTGGGGCGGTGCGGTGATTACCGAAGCCGGAAATCATTCCAAAGTACGCGGTCTGGTCTACGTGTCGGCACTGGCGCCAGATTCCGGCGAGAGCGTTGGGCAGTTGCTGGAGCGTTTGCACGCGCCCATGCAAGGCATGGCGCCTGACTCCAATAGCCTGGTATGGCTTGATGAGCCTGGCGCGTTTTCCAAGGTGATGGCTAACGATGTCGATCCGGGTGAACTGCCGGGGCTAGTCGCTGTCCAGCAGCCAATCGCGGCCACAGCGTTCGGCGAGAAGATCGGCCGTGCGGCATGGCACGATAAGCCGAGCTGGTATCTGATCACAGAGGGTGACCACGCGCTGCCCACTCCGGTTCAGCGCAAGCTTGCCGCGATGACGGGTGCTCACACGGTGGAGATCCGCTCCAGCCATATGTCATTAGTTTCACATCCGGATGCTGTGGCAGAGTTGATTGACCAGGCGGCAAGGATGGTACATTGATGTCATGAGTATCGATGAAGTCCATTTCTGGCCGATAGCTGACTTCTCCGCTACGTTACGCAGTCAACTGTGAAAAGAAAGCCTCAAGGTTGATAGTGGGTTAATTCGGGATTCACGGTGCTGAACACAGAAACGCATTCGTTGATTCCGGTGATTAAATATTCTTTGACATCGGGATATATGGACAACATGTTGTTTCCGATTCGAAGTCGCTCTTGGTCCAACCAACCGCCTTCCTTGATATCAAAAAGCCACCCGTTAGGCGTCGAGCAAACAGGCCAATATTCCATGAGGTCGCGCTCATCCAATACCCTGAAACCGGTGGTGTCATCGAATGACACCATGCACCCTGATCGACCATACACATCAGCGACATAGACCTTCAGACCAGTTGAAGGGACGTACTCTATCCGTCGGATTTCCGTTCCGCGCGAGAACGTGAATTGGGATTCCAAAGGATGTGCTCTAAAATTTTGCATCACATTTTCTCTAAGTTTCCGGTTGGTCCACTTCTGGCCGATAGCAGACTCACGAATACCTCCAAGCGGCCATTGATTCAAATTGCATTCAGTAGCATCCAGAATCACGCTAGAAATCTGTCCCATCTACCCGGCACAAACGCTGAAATCCATTTAGATTCTAGATCAACGCTAATACCAAATTGAGGGCTGATCACAAATCCCAATGTCGTCTTCATCGCAGGGTCGTTTTTATTAATGAACGAGGAAATCCATTTGGATGGCATAGTTACCCCAGCAAGAATAATTTCTCTCGAGCATACCGAACACTCTACAAGCCCCTTGCCCTCAGCTAACCGATAAACAGCATTTTGATAGCGTAGCTCGTTCTCTCCAAATTGATTTATTTTCGGTTTAAAGGGGATCCCAGAACCGAGACAATATATTTTTCATCTGCACTAAACTCGATTGGGCCAACAGACTTGTAAGGAATGATTTCCATCTTAGAGATTGGATGTCGCACGCCTGCTAATAGCGCTCGTAGTAAATTTCGTTCGGTAGATAGATGTCAATCAGTCTGCTTCTGGCCGGTAGCGGACTTTTCCGACGAACTGCGCAATCTTTTTACGGGCAGAACGCAGGAAGTACTTTCTTGGATTTCGATATTTTTACGTTACCAAGTCTTGCTGTTGTGGGTCAAAGATAACGACTCCTGGTATTTCACGCAGGAAGTCCATCACATAGATGATCTGATTCGTATGCTCTTGCGAATCATCATCACTGAACACCACCCGAATTCGCTTGTCTATGTCGGCAATATTGCAGAGCCCCGCGTCGCCAACGATCTTGCTAATCTCAGCAGAGTCTTGAGCGACATTAGCGCCTTGCTCATAGCTCACTCGCACCAACCAAGCGTCCCAGCGCAGTGCCAGGGTTTTGATCTTTGCGAAGGGTAATTGCTCGAACTGCAGTACGAAACCTTCCTCGTTGCGAAAAAAATACGTAAGGTCGGAAGCCAACGATTCATTTGTAATCGATGGCGCTCCTTCACCGAGCAACGCATATATTGAAAATGTCATGATCAATTCCGTTTTCACGGACTGACTGTCCAATGTCATCCGATGAAGTTGGTCCGCTTCTGGCCGCATGTTGCCAGCTTGTGTCGATGAGGATGGCCACTTCTGGCTGGTTGCAGACGTCGGTTGCGTGACCCAATGCGTCTCCAGCCTAGCGTATTTCCATTCCTTCCTAATGAGCAGAAGCAGATGCTACATCATCACCTATGCTCTCTCGAATGGCATTTACCATATGTCAGAGATATCTCTGAACTATTTACTTTTCTCTTGGAAGCGGAGCCCATGCGCCAAAGTCATCTTTTATATCGAATTGAATTGCGTCTTCTATCCAAGAAGCTAGGTCCATACCAAATTCGTCAAGTGCCTGCGATTCTTTGGTTGGAATCTTCGTTTTGATCTGCTTCTTCTGCTTTCCCACTCGTTTCGTTTCAACCTTGTCGCCCGTGATGACGTTAAAACTTACGTCACGTTCGAAGTCATCTTCTTCCCTTGTGGAAGTTTCCCCAACGCGCACGCCAATTAAGCGAAACTGTTGTCCGTTGAATTTGAACTGCAGATGCCGATACCCTGCTGCGCAGCACGTCACGTCTCGGTAATACAGAAAAATCGATCCTTTCCTGATCTCAAGATCAGGCCCTCCTTTACGAAGTTCAGCGAACGGGTTCGATCGACTCCACAATTGATATTGGCCAGGTTGAACACCTTGCAACACGACAATCTGTTGCGCATGCTCTCCCGCAGATGTACCCGCTAAGACTGTGGCAATGTCAGATATGCCATCTCCATCAAGGTCACCCATCGTAGTAGAGCGTATTTGCATCGATGGAAATATTTCGCTTAGTATTTTTTCCGCATTGGAGGGCATGCTTTCAGCTTGAGCATTTGGTGTGAGTGAAAGAAAAGCGATAGCACAAATAGCACTTGAAATGCGCATGAATTTTAGCTTAGACCTGACTGAGAAGAGTTTAAAGTAAAGTGCGCCTAAGGTCTTCGGCGTCCGATTTTTGCCGAAAGCAGCCTATCACTGTCAGTCCGATATGCCCCGAAGCGGCCCTTGGAATGACAAGTCGTGCCACTAATAAAAGACCACCCTGAGGTGTTTTTTTTATTGCGGATTCAGCCCCGCGCCTTGTAGTGTTTTACAATCAAAAAGTGACTAGTATTAGAAATACTCATCCCTATGAGGGCGAACGTGCTGTTGAAATTTGGCGCCGCGCGGTTGATGCTACTCATAACTTTCTGTCCCAGGAGGATCGCCAAGCTATCGATGAGATGGTTTGCGACTTTCTGCCCCAAGTCCCACTCTGGTTCGCTGTGGATGCCAATGATTACCCATTGGCGTTCATGTTCATCGACAACGGGCATATGGAGGCCTTGTTCGTTGACCCCGCTTACCGCGGGACGGGCATTGGCGCCGCACTCGTTCGTCACGGCCTTTCACTTCACCCAAAAATGACAACCGACGTCAACGAGCAAAACGCTCAAGCATTGGGCTTTTACAAAAAGATGGGCTTTAAGCGCACAGGTTATTCTTCGCTTGACGGGCAAGGTCGACCTTACCCAATCATTCATTTGGAATATATCGGCGTCTGAGGGGCCGATTCTGGCCGGTTACGGTCTAGTCTGTTGAACCAATTTTTTAATCTTTGCCGCTTTTTCAAAATGGTCTAGTTCATGCTCGCGAATCCACCATTCAGCGGCTTCCATAAGCAACTCAGGATTGTCATTTTTGTTAGCGAAAAAGGCATAAAAAGACAGGCCGACATTTGGCCCCCTTTTTAGCTATTTTTTCGTCGCAAACTGCAATCACTTTTTCCCTTAGTGAATCTCTCATTTCCTCAAAATTTGCACGCATTACTCCAAGCTGGATGTGCCCACCGAACATCCGAAATTGGCCGTTTGTGGACCTGCGTGGCTAGTCAGGCATTTTTAACGGTATTGGATCGTCAGCGCCACGATTGTCGCCAGCTTATGTTTCCATCGAAATGCTGCCGATAAATTCGTCCAGGATTTGCACACTTTCAGCCAGCGCCCCTTTTTCCGGTAACCCCCAACTCGGAAACTGACCGTCAATATACATACGCGCCAGACCGTATACCATGGCGCGCGCCGCAATTTGATATCGCGTCACATCGCCAGGGCGAAGCAAGCCCTGCGACGCGGCATCCTGCATTAATTCATTCATTTTGACGCGAATCAGATCATTGCGATTTCTTAGCTGCGCTCCTTCATAGTCAATGACAGAACGCGTAGATATAACTTGGAAATGTGTCGGATTAGTAAATGACCACCGTAGAAAACCGACGCCGATAGCACGAAATTGCATCAATGGAGTTTCTAAAGCTGCTGCGCGTAATGCGTCTGCGATAGAAGCGCCAAGCCTGTCCTGAGCCTCTTCAGCAACCGCGGTAAGTAATGCAGTGCGAGTGGCAAAGTGACGGAACGGCGCGGCAGGCGACACGCCGACCAGCTTTGCCACTTCTCGCACGCTGACAGCTTCCAGTCCTTTGTCTTCGATCAAATGCACGCAGGCTTCTATCAACGCCTTCCGCAAGTCGCCATGATGGTATGCACGACGACCGGCTTTCTTTTCAGCAGACTTTTGCGTGTTTTCTTTATGCGTAGAGGCCATTGATCCACTCTTGGATTTTCAGGAAATGTAAATGCTGATTACATTTTAAAGAAGAATTGCTACAATCAGAATGTAATCAGTGATTACATTTGCCAATTATTTCAAGGATGCATATGAAAATTCGAATGAATCCAGCACGTTTTTGCCTCGGCATCGTATTTGCGCTTTGGTGCATCAATGCAGCTCAAGGGGCTGAGCATAGTGGACATGGCACCGGGGATCAGACATCGGCGGCGCTGTCGGTAAGCGATCCGATTGCGCCATTGCTTTTAAAAGGCGTCGTAGTGATTCCATTCAGATCCGAGAGTGTAAAAATTGCACCCCTCTATGGAGAGGCGGCCGCTCAAGTAGTACCGCGCCTGGGCCATTTGCACGTTACGCTGGATAGCGCTTCATGGCATTGGGTACATGCCGATGACGGGCCGATTGTTGTACAAGGCTTATCCAGCGGAAAGCATCAACTCACGCTCGAACTGGCCGACGCAGCGCATCGGATCCTTACTAGCCGTACAGTTGAGTTCATTGTCCCGTGACTCACTTACGAGGCGGCGGGCGGCCTCATTCGCTTTTGCACGCCTCGTGCGGATGTGGCAGGCATCGGCCGTAGGAACGATCATTCGGATACTTTGGTCTGTTTCTGGCCGGAAGCGGGCGGCCCGCCACAGTCAAAGGCAGAAAGCTACTCTTTCAGAGAATTCAGTTCCATGACGGCTAACTGCATTGGAATGTAGGCGACGCCGTTTTTCTCCGCCCGTGGGCCTGCCTGCCGAAATCCCACATACTCGTAGAAAGGCACTCCAATGGGCGTTGAATTGACCGTGACCGGCACCTCGGATGATGACCATCCATAGATATTCTTAACATGAGTCCAAAGAGCGTAGGCGATGCCCTTTCTCTGGAAGTCTTCGCTGACGAACAGGTGGAACAGGTGCGTGCCACCACGGACAGAGATAACGCCTGTCATTTGGCTCTCAAAGACTGAAACATAATAGTCGAGCTCTGCAGATGCGATTTTCCGCTCAATGCTTTCGGCTGTGAGCGTCATCAGGAAGGCATCAGCCTGTGAACCATCGGCGTGGACCAGAAAGTGATGCGCGAGCGAACCAATCAAGGCACTGATGGCTGACGCGTCTTCGGCTGTGGCTGGGCGGATAGTCATGAAGTGATTGTATCTTAGGGTGTCGGCGGGAAAGTCCGGCTCTGGCCGGTTGCAGACATACTTCGCATCCCAGTTCTTGCGAGGTCGTTGGCATTTTCATGCCAAGCGTTTAATCAGTTCTCCATGCTGAGGCCAATCCTTCAGGAGAAGATCTGCTCGCGCGATCTCAAATTCATCAAACTCGAAGCCTGGTGCCACGGTGCATCCGACCAGGCTGTAGCCGTCTGCGACCGTACACTCTGCCGCGAACCAGGCGCCGGCAGGAACCAGCGCCTGGAAATCCGCTCCCTCGTGTTCCAATGGATTGCCGAGGCGGAAGACTGTCAGCCTTCCCTCCGGTAGGAGGACGTACACATGCAAGGGGGCACCATCATAGAAGTGCCACATTTCGTCCGATTTGATTCGGTGCCACGTCGACCTTTCCTTGCCGCGAAGCAGGTAATAGATGGCAGTGGCAGCCGAGCGTGTCGAATCGCCATGCGAGCGCTTGATACGTTCCTGGCTGCGATAGGTTTCCCTGAAATGCCCTCCTTCCGGATGCGGTTGAAGTGCCAGGCGGGAAATCAGTTCTTCGGGGCCGGTTTTGGGCATCATATGACTGGATAAAGAGATTGTCTGGGCATCGACATGGGTAAACAGGTGCGCCTCTTGAATCACGCCAATAGTAGACTGAAAAAATAGCACTGTCGCACCGTTGCGCTATTGATTTGCTCGCAGCCAAGCCTGCGCTCATTTATCCATCAATGCTCAGTCGCCTGTTCCCGAATCATGTCGTAAAGCGCCTGCGCCGCCGGAGACAGGTGGGCAGTTTTGCGCGTTACAAGCACTAGCGTTCGGGAAACGACAGGATCGGCAAGTTCGACCATCCGCACGGTGGGATAAGCACCCTTCTGTATCGCCAGCCGCGGCACGACGGCGACGCCCACGCCTTGCGCCACCAGTCCCACCGCCGTCGAACTACGCTGCACTTCGTAGAACGAGCGCAATGCGAGGCTATTGGCTTCCAGGGCAAGATCCAGCAAGGCCCGATTGCCGCTCACCTCGCCGGCAAAAATCAGCGGATAGGGCTGCAACTGCCTCCAGGCGATGCGCCGCCGTTTGGCCAGGGGATGATCTTCATGGCAAATCAGTACGTACCGGTCCTCGGTCAACGGCAGGCTGACGAGTTCCGGGTGATGTTCCCCGGCGATGTTGATGCCGAATTCCGCTTCACGGCGCAGCACTGCTTCCGCGACCGCGGATGAGGCGTGATCGAGAATCTTGATGCGGTTGTGCGGGTAACGCGCGGAATATGCCTGCATGATGCGCGGCAGGTACTGCACGCCCACGGTCGGTACGCAGGCAATCGAGACGTCGCCGCGCCGGGCGATGCCGGTCTCGCGAATTTCGATCAGGGCGTCGGCCAGTTCGCCGAGCAGCCGTCGCGCCTGGGGAAGGAAGTCCCGCCCGATTTCCGTGAGAGCAATCGAACGTGTCGTGCGTTCGATCAGCGTTACGCCGAGAAAATCTTCAAGCTTGCGCAAGCGCAACGTAATCGCCGTTTGAGTCACGTGCAAAGCATCGGCGGCGCCCTGGAAGCTGCCGTGATCGGCAATGGCGATGAACGCCTGCACGCCAAGGATGTCGATTTTCATAAGAAAAACTTATTAATCCCAGAAATAATTTCATTTTACCGCCTGTCCTGATGCGCTCAAGATATGCATCCAGCTAGGAGGGAGCCTGATCATGAACATCACCATTCTGGACGATTATTTCGACACCCTGCGCGGCCTGCCTTGTTTCCGCAAACTGGATGGCCATAGCGTGACCATATGGAACGATCACGTGCAGGACGTCGATGCGCTGGCCGAGCGCCTGCGCGATACCGAGGTGCTTGTTCTGATCCGCGAGCGTACGCAGATCCGGGCGCCGCTTATCGCCCGGCTGCCGAAATTGCGGTTGATCAGCCAGCGCAGCGTCTTTCCGCATATCGATATCGATGCCTGTACCGCGCAGGGCGTGATCGTTTCCTCGAACCAGCATGCCGATACCCCGTCCTATGCCGCTGCCGAGTTGACCTGGGGATTGATCCTCGCGGCCATGCGCCAGATTCCGCAACAAATGCGGGCGCTGCAGGACGGCCGCTGGCAAATCGGCGTGGGCAAGACCTTGCGCGGGCGAACGCTGGGTATTTACGGATATGGCCGCATCGGCGCCGAGGTGGCGCGTTACGGCGCGGCGTTCGGCATGAAGGTATTGATCTGGGCCAGCGAGGTCTCGCTGCAGCGCGCCCGCCAGGATGGCTGGGACATCGCGCCCGACAAGAGGACTTTCTTCGCGGCTTGCGACGTGCTTTCACTGCACATGCGCCTGGTGCCGGCAACCCGCGGCATCGTGACGGCGGAAGACTTGGATGGGATGCAGCCCAGCGCCCTGCTCGTGAACACCAGTCGTTCCGGCTTGATTGCGCCGGGTGCGCTGGAGCGGGCATTGCACGCCGGACGGCCGGGCATGGCGGCCGTGGATGTCTACGATAAGGAGCCGCTGCGGGATCCGCAGCATCCACTGCTGCACATGCCCAACGTGGTGTGTACGCCCCATATCGGCTACGTGACAGAAGACGAGTTCGACCTGCAGTTCTCCGACATCTTCGAGCAGATCGTGTCCTTTGCGGCCGGACACCCGATCCACGTCGTCAATCCGGAGGTGCTTGGCCAAGCCCGGTTCGGTCATGCAGAGACGGAGGTACGCGATACCGTCGAACCCCTGATCCTGGATCTTCTGGAATGGATCGGCCCCGGCGCACGGCCTTACAGCGAGGTCATCGAAACCTGGCGCACCTCGTGCCCTCGCCTGCCGGTCTGGGAAGAAGCCAACGCGCGGGGTTATCTGACGCGTATCCATTCACCCGGCGGCGTTGCCGAGGTGAAGGTCAGCGAGGCCGGCGCCGCCCATTTGCTGGCCAGTCGCGGCAGGCCGGCGGGGAGTTCGCAGACTTCGGCTTGAACCTGGGGACAAGGCTTCGAGATGGCTATCGACGCCGCGCCGTCCTTGCAAATCCCGGCATTTTTTTAACAGCAACGGCATCGGCGTAAATCAAGGTAAGAAGCCCCCTGCCGCCGTCCCCCAACGCTTACGCTGAGACCCCTGCGGCAACAATGCCGCGGCAAGAGGGGGAACTCATGCGCACACTACATCCACCATCACGATATCTGCTGGCGGCCTGCATCGGCGCCGGCGCGCTGGCCGGCTGCGCCAGCTTCAGCGAAGTCAAACCCGAGGAACGCGACATGTTCATGGTCACCGCCACCGGGGTGAGCTACACCATGTCGATCCCGGCGCTGACGGCCGCCGCCAAAGAAAAAGCCGAGGCCTTCTGCGGCAGGCAGCAGATGAATGCCGACCTGCGCCAACTGGTGCGCGGCTGGCGGCCGATGCAAGTCGACCTGTATTTCCGCTGCCAGCCCAAGGGCCTCAGCCTGCAGGCGCTGCTGGACTGAACTGCCGGCCGGTGGGGAATCAGGCCGGGAAATCGCGCTCGCGCAATACGCTGCCGTCGGCGGCAAAACCATCGGCCAGCCTGAACTGCGCCACGCCCAGCGTGCCGACCGCATCGGCGGCGTCCAGCAGTTGCGCATGCGGGTCGCCGTCCAGCACCAGGGACGATTGCGCCAGCGCCTTGCCGGCGGCGCGCAACTGCACCTGCAGGACGGTCTCGCCGTCTTCATCGGCCACCGCGAAGATCGCGGCAGTATCGGCGGTGGATGCGCCCGATTGCGCCAGGCCGTGCTCCAGTTCCGACATCATCTGCAGCATGCCGTATTCGGCATTTCCGGTTTGCTTGCCGCCGTGGAACAGGTCCTGGTACATGAAGTGCAGCTCGCACTGCGCCGCCTCGCCGGACTGGCCGGTCAGGCACCGCTGCATCAGCGGCGTATGCCGCTCGGCCCAGGCGCGGAAGCGGCCGGCGCGCTGTTCGAAATAGGCGTCGGCGGCGGCCTCGTCCTGCGGGATCGCGTAGAAGGGATCGTCCAGGTCCTTCAGGGCGAAGCCGAGCAAAAAGCGCAGTTCCAGCACTTCATCATCCGCCGCGAAACCGTTCGCCGGCCAGCCGCGCATGCTGCGCTCGATGGCCGGCACGCTCATCACCTTCTTGTCGGTCAGCGAAGCGAAGGCGTCGCGGTTCATGGCTTCGACATCGCTGTAGGTCAGCGCGCCGATCTCGTCCGGGTGGTACAGGTGGTGCACCAGCACCACGCGGGCCTTGGCGCTTTCCAGCCCGGCTTCCTGCAGGCTAGCGCGCAGGGTGTCGAAGGCGTCGCCGTCGGCGAACACGCGTTCGGCCTGCAAACCGCCCCGGGTGCGCGCCAGGAACGGGATCAGGAAGGCGTTGATTTCCATTTCCTTGTCGCCGCGGCGCATCAGCACGACATCGGCGCTCTCTTCCACCACCGCGCGCAGCAAGGCATGGCCGCGGCTGTCTTCGAAGCGCAGGTGTTCCAGCGCTTCATACAGGGTTTCGTCGTCGCGCTGGCGCAGGCACTTGCGGATCATGCGCTCCAACTCGTCCTGGCCGACGCGGCGACCGGCCGCATCCGGTTCGCCGGCGGCCACGGCGGCGGCCAGCGCGGCCAGTTGCAAGACCTGCTCTTCGCCCTCGTCCAGCACTTGCGACGCGGCGTGGGCGTTATGCTGGCGGCGGCGCGAGGCGTCGGTGGCGACGTGGGTTTTCGGCTTGTCCTTGGCCGGGCCTTGCGGCTTGGCGGCCGCCTTGGCGTTCGGTTTCGCTTGCGGCTTGGCTTGCGGTTTGCCCTGCGGGCGGGTCGGTTTGTTCATGGCTGTTCCTCAGTCTTGGTCGCGCCGCCGGGCAAGGTCGCCAGCAGCATGCCGGCCAGCGCCACGGCGAAGGCCGCGCCCTGCAATGCGCTCAGGCTTTCGCCCAGGGCGGCCACGCCGACCAGCGCGGCGCTGACCGGCAGCATCACGGTGAATACGCCGGCGCGGCCGGCCGGCACCACCTTCAGGCCGGTCATCCACAGCCACACGGTCCACACGCTGGCGGCCAGCGCGTAGAACACCAGCAGCACCCAGATATTGGCCGGGACGGCGCCGAAGTCGAAATGCAATGCGGTATAAAAACCCATGGGCGTCATCAATGCCAGGCCCCACAGGTTGATGATGGAACTGATGCGCTTGGGGGTGAGCACGGCGGTCAGCTTCTTGCCGATCACGGCATACGAAGCCTCGCACAGCACCGCGCCGAACACCAGCAGGTTGCCCAGCCAGGCATATTGGCCGTGCGCCTCGCCGGCGCCGTGGGTGTTCTTGGCCAGCGACAGCATGCCGATGCCCAACGCGCCGCAAGCCACCGCGCCCCACACGCGCAGGGTGATTTTTTCTTTCAGGAAGATCCAGCTCATCAGCGCCACCACGGCCGGGATGGCCGACATGATCACGCCGGCCGAGACCGCGCTGGTCATCGACACGCCGGTGATCATGCAGATCGTGAACAGGAAATTGCCGAGGAAGGATTCCAGGAACACCAGCCGGCGCGACTGCGGCGACAGCGGCTTTTCGGTGGCGGGCTTCTTCAGCCAGCGCAACATGGCGACGGCGCCGATGCCGAAGCGCAACCATGCCAGCAGGAAGACCGGCAGCGTCGCTGCCAGCGGTTTGGTCAGCGCGACGTAAGCGCCGACCATGGACATGCTCAGCATCAGGCAGCCGTAGCCCACGGCCCGGCTCGGGGTATAGCTCATTGGTTCCTTGTCTGGTGGGGTGGCGCTGGGGCAAAGCCGACAGTGCGGGCCGCCCAGGCAAGGCTGCATTTTAATCTGAAACGAACCGGCGACCGGAATGCCGAACGTCCAGGTCCTGGCTGGGCGTATCCGGGGATTGGACAAGCAAGGATAGGGGCGGAGAATGCCCCTGCCGCTACGCTGGCATACCGTCACGTGACGACGGCAGCGCAACGGGAAACATTACCAAGGCTACCAGGCCGCCAGGATACCGTCCTTGAATTCGGTTTCGATAAAGCGCTTCACTTCATCCGATTGATAGGCCTGTATCAGTCTGGGCAGCCAGGGCTGCTCCTTGTCTTTCACCCGCACGGCGATCAGGCAGGCATAGGGACTGTCGCCATTCTCCACCACCAGGCTGTCCTTGGCGGGGTTCAAGCCGGCCTTGGCGGCGTAGTCGGCATTGACTGCGGAGGCATCGAGATCATCCAGCGTGCGCGGCAGCTGCGCCGCGTCGATCTCGATGAACTTCCACTTCTTCGGATTCTCGACGATATCGATGGGGGTGGCGTTGACCCCGGTCAGCGCGTCGATGCCGGCGCGCAGCTTGATCGCGCCATGCTTTTGCAACAGCAGGAGAACACGACTTTCATTGGCCGGATCGTTGGGGATGCCGATCTTGGCGCCGGCAGGGATATCCTCCAGCTTGCGATACTTCTTCGAGTAGATCGCCATCGGCCCGATCATGGTCTTGCCGGTGCCGTACAGCTTGTAGCCGCGTGCCTTGATCTGCGCATTGAGGAAGGGCCGGTGCTGGTAGCTGTTGGCGTCCAACTCGCCGGCATCGAGCGCGGCATTGGGCTGGATGTAGTCGTTGAACTCGACGATCCTGATCTTGTAGCCCGGATTGTCGCGTTCGAACACGCGCCTGGCGGCCTCAAAGATCTGCGCATGCGGCCCGCTGGTGACGCCGACCTTCAGCACCCGATCTTGTGCCTGTGCCGGCATCTGCACGACCAGCCCGAGCGCCAATGCTGCCACTGCCCCAATCCATTTCGCCACAGCGTATTTCATCCTTCGTCCCTAACAAGAAAAACAACCAATGTAGCGACGGCGCCGTCAGGGAGGAACGAATCTTTTCCGGCTTGAATATATGCCGTCCGCATTTGCGCACGGCGGGAAAGTCTCTGCTTCAATAAGCGTGCGAAACCGCTTCGCCCACACGGAACGCCGCGGCGGCATGGTTCTGCGGCAAGACCGGCGCGCCGCCGAACAGCTTTTCGCGCAGCGTACCACCGGCATAGTCGCGCTTGTAGGAGCCGCGCTCCTGCAACACCGGGATCACCAGGTCGACGAAGTCTTCGAAGCTCTCCGGCGTGACCGTGCGGGTGAGGTTGAAGCCGTCGATGCCGGTGTCGGCCACCCATGACTCCAGTTCCTCCGCCACCTGCACCGGCGAGCCGACCACGGCGGCGTAGCGCCCGCCCAGTTCAAGCTGTTGCAGCAGCTTGCGCTTGGTCCAGTTGAGTTCGGGATTGGTCACGGTCTTGGCCAGCGACTCGATGGAGTTGGTCTTGGCCGCGCGGATCGGTTCGTCCAGGTCGTATTGCGAGAAGTCGATGCCGGTGCCGGCCGAGAAATGCGCCAGCCCCGCTTCCGGGCTGGCATAGCTGGCGTATTCGCGGTACTTGTCGCGCGCGGCCTGTTCGGTGGCGGCGGTGACCACGGTCAGGCCCATGAAGATCTTGATGTCGTCCGGGTTGCGTCCGGCGCGCACTGCGCCTTCGCGGATGCCCTGCACCAGCTTGCGGGCGGCGTCGCGGGTCTGGCTGGAGATGAACACGCACTCGGCATGCCGGGCGCCGAAGGCCTGCCCGCGCCCGGACGAGCCGGCCTGGTACAGCACCGGCGTGCGCTGGCGCGACGGCTCCGACAGGTGGATGCCCTCGACACGGTAATAGTCGCCGTTGTGGCGGATCTTGTGCACCTTGGCCGGGTCGGCGTAGACGCGGCTGGCGCGGTCACGCACTACGGCGCCGTCTTCCCAGCTGCCTTCCCACAGCTTGTAGACCACTTCCATGAATTCGTCGGCGCGGTCGTAGCGCTGGTCGTGCTCCAGCTGCTCGGTCAGGCCCATGGCGCGGGCGGCGCTGTCGAGATAGCCGGTGACGATGTTCCAGCCGATGCGGCCCTTGGTGAGGTGGTCGAGCGTGGACATGCGGCGCGCGAACAGGAACGGCGCCTCATAGGTCAGGTTGGCGGTGATGCCGAAACCGAGGTGTTCGGTGACTGCCGCCATCGCCGACACCAGCAACAGCGGGTCGTTGACCGGCAACTGGATCGACTCGCGTAGCGTGATGTCGACCGACTGCTGGTAGACGTCGTAGACGCCGACGATGTCGGCCAAAAACAGGCCGTCGAACTTGCCGCGCTCCAGCAGTTTGGCCAGGTGCGTCCAGTAGGCGATGTCGGTGTAATCCTGCGAACGGTCGCGCGGATGCGTCCACAGGCCGTGGTTGATGTGGTTCACGCAGTTCATGTTGAACGCGTTGAGCCGGATCTGTTTCTTGCTCATCGGCGGCTCCCTTACAGCGCGCCGTGGCGCGGCGGCTTCTTGCCGTTGAGGTAGAAGTTGCCGATGGCGTGGTACTTCCAGCGCACCGGGTCGTGCAGCGTGTGGGTGCGGGCGTTGCGCCAGTGGCGGTCGAGGTTGTGTTCGGCCAGCGTCGATTGCGATCCGGCCAGCTCGAACAGCTTGCTGCCGGCCGCCAGCGAGACTTCGGTGGTCAGCACGCGCGCTTCGGCAACGGCGATCGAGGCGATGGCCACGCTGTCTTCGGTGGGTTCGGCGGCGGCCGCATCGACCTTGCGGCCGGCGCGTTGCACCAGGGCCTCGGCGGCATGCAACTGGATGGTCAGGTCGCCGACTTCGCGAATGGTGAGCGGGTCGTCGCCGGCGCGTTCGACGCCGCTGTCGACCCAGGGCCGCGAACGCGTCTGCACGAATTCGAGCAGGTCGCGGTAGGCCGCGCGGGCGATGCCCAGGTCGATGGCGGCATGCTGGATCTGCGCCATCGGGCCGATCTGGGTCGGGCGCGTGAAGGCGCTGGCAAAGCCGATCACGGCGTCGGCCGGCACGTGCACGTTCTCGAACACGGCGCTGCCGCTGCCGGTGGTGCGCTGGCCGAAGCCGGACCAGTCGTCGATGATGGTCAGGCCCGGCGCATGGCGCGGCACGATGGCCAATTGCTGCACGCCGGCTTCGTCGATTACCGAGGTCGGCACCCAGTCGGCATACAGCGCGCCGGTGGCGTAGAACTTGCGGCCGTTGATGCGGTAGCCGGGGCCGTTCGGGTCGCGCGTGAGGCTGGTCTTGCGGTCGTGCGAGGTTTTGGTGCCCAACTCGGCCAGCGCGTTGCCGAAGCGGTCGCCTTGCAGCACGCGTTCGAAGAAGAAGCGTTTCTGCGATTCGTTGCCGTTGACGCGAATCAGCTCGACCGCATAGAAATGGTTCTGCGGAATCTGGCCGATGGAGCCATCGCCCGAGGAGATGGTGGCGATCACCTCGGCCAGCGTGCCGTAGGAGACGCCGGCGCCGCCGTATTGCTTGGGCACGGTGATGCCCCACAGGCCGGAGCGCACGTAACGGTCCAGCTCGTCCCAGGGCAGCTTGCGCTCGCGGTCGCGCAAGGCGGATTCGCGCCGGAAATCCTCGGCCAGCTTGCGCGCCACGGCCAGCGCTTCGGCATCGTCGCGGATGCGGGCGACGATGCGCGAAGTGGCGGCAGCCGAGGATGGCGGCAGGGAGTCGAGTGTGGTGGCAGAAGTAGCGGCGGCGGTTTGGGTCATGGCGTTTTTCGTACAGTAGGACGGAGACGGAGCGCTTCAGCTCCAGGAATGGCGCGGCGGCGGCGTGCCGTTCAGGGCGTAGTTGCCGACCGCGTAGTATTTCCAGCGCACCGGGTCGTGCAGTGTGTGCACGCGCGCATTGCGCCAGTGGCGGTCGAGGTTGTGGACAGCCAGCGTGGCGGCCGAACCGGCCAGTTCAAACAGTTTTTCCGAAGCCAGCAGCGACAGCTCGGTGGAAAGCACCTTGGCTTCGGCCACGGCGACCGAGGCCTCGGCCATCTGTTCGAACGTGATCTTCCCGGGCAAGGCGTCCAGCACGCCGGCGGCGCGTTCCAGCAAGGCGTCGGCGGCATGCAGGCGCAGCTTGAGGTTGCCGATGTCGCGGATGATGTAAGGGTCATCCGAAGCGCGCTCGAGGCCGCTGTCGGCATAGGGGCGGGAACGCGTGCTCACGAAGCCGATGGCGTCATCCACGGCGGCGCGGGCGATGCCGGCGTCGATGGCGGCCTGGATCAGTTGCGATACCGGCCCGATGTTGTTGGGCTGTTTCAGGAAATCCTTCACGTGCAGCACCTGCGCGGCTGGCACGCGCACGCGCTCGAACACCACGCTGCCGCTGGCGGTGGTGCGTTGGCCGAAGCTGGACCAGTCGTCGATGACGCGCAAACCCGGCGCGTCGTGGCGGTTGTAGACGAACAGCGGCTGGTCGTTGTCGTCCAGCGCGCGGCTGGGGATCCAGTGCGCGTACAGCGCTCCGGTGGAATAGAAGCGGGTGCCGGTCAGGAAGTAGCTGCCGTCGCCGGAATGCAGGTCCAGCGTGGCGCGGGTGCGCACGTCGAGCACGTTCTTGCTGTTGCGCTCTGGGCCGGCGTTGCCGAAGCGCGCGCCTTGCAGCGCCTGGTCGAAGAAGAAGCGTTTCTGCTCCTCGCTGCCGGCGTTGGCGATCACGTTGAGGTTGCCGAAGTGGTTCTGCGGAATCTGGCCGATGGAAGGATCGGCGGCGGAAATGATCTTGAACACCTCGGCCACCGTGTTCCACGAGGCGCCGATGCCGCCATAGGCGCGCGGCACCGAGATCGCCCACAGCCCGCTGCGCGAGAAACGCTCGATTTCCTCGAACGGCAGGCGGCGTCCGCGGTCGCGCCCGGCGGCGCCTGGGGCGAATTCCCCGGCCAGTTCGTGCGCCACCTGCAGCGCATGCTCGTCGCTGGCGATACGCTGGGCGGATGGGGGCGAAATGCGGTGCGCGCTTGGCGCGCGCGAGGCGTCGATGACGGCGGACATGAAACGATGATCCTTCCTGGTATGCCCGGCGCTGCCTCGATATGGGCGAGCCGGGGCGGAGGATCATTAAAGCAAAGCGCGGCGCCGGACAGAACTAAGCATTCCGCATGTGCTTGCTTGGATTTCTCATGTTGCGTCTGTTACGTCTGCGACCCAAGCCATCAGAACTGCATCTGCACGCCCAGGCTGAACATGTTGCGGCGGAAATCGCTGTAGGCGATGTTGGAAGGGTTGTCGATATTGGTGTACTGGGCGCGCACCACCATGTTGCGCCCGACATAGCGGCTCACGTCCCACAGCGCCGACAGCGAAACCACCGTCTGGCGGTCGGTACGCGGCTCGGCGAACAGCGCCATGGCCTGGTCGTAGCGCACGTCGGTATAGCTGAGGTTGGCCCCCAGCAGCAGGTCCGGATGGATACGGTATTGCAGATAGGCGCTCGGCCCCGACAGGCGGCGCGAATAGACCGCGGCCTCGGCTTGCTCGCGCTGCCACAGGTATTCGCCGCCGACTTGCAATTGCGGCGTCAACTGCGCCAGCGCGCCCAGCCCGCCTTGCCAGGCGTCGGCGTTACGGTTGGCGTCGGTGTGCACGGTGCGCCGGGCATAGCCGCCGGTCGCGGTCAACGACACGGCATCGGTCACGCTGCGCGCCACGCGTCCTGTCACACCCGGCGTACTCTCTTGCAAATGGCCGTCCAGCCGCGTATAGCGCACGTTGGGCTGAATGCTGGCCGCCCATGCCTTGTCGGTGTAGACCAAGGCGGCCGCCAGCGTGGTGGTGTCGTTGTTGTAGTCCTGCCGCTCGAAATAGCCGGTGCCGAACCAGGCGCCCTGGAACAGCAGGGAAAAGCGGCCGTCCAGCGGGATGCCGTAGCTGGCGTTGACGCCCATCGCCGCGCCGGCCGACTTGTGCGGCATGGCGTCCGCGACCAGGTCGAAGGTAACCGGGATGCCGCCGATCACCGCCGGCACGCTGCGCGAGACCGGCCCGGCGTTGATGTTGTCGTCCCAGGTCAGCCCCATGTACACCTGCAGCGCCCAGGGCTTGGCCTTGTTGGCGGCATTGGCGGCCAGCGCCGCCGGGTCGTTGGCGCGCAGCTGCGCGGCGGCGCTTTCAAGCTGGTCGCGCTCGGGACCGGCGCTTTGCCCGGCCGCAGCGCTCAGCATGGCCGATGAGTCCTGGCTGCGCCCCATGGCCAGGTACAGACCGGCCAGCTCGACCTTGACCGAAGGGTCGTCCGGCGCCAGGGCGATGGCCCGGCGGTAGTAGTCCTCTGCCGCCTCGCGTTCGCGCAGGGCCGATGAGCAACGCGCCAGCAGGCGCACCCGCTCGGCCTCGGTATTGGCGTCCGGAAGGCTGCCCTTGAGCAGGCGACACGCCATCTCCGGCTGTCGTTCTGCCAGCAGTTTTCGCGCGAAGGCGATTTCCAGCAGCGCCTGCTGGTGGATATTGCGGTCGCTTGCCGCGGCGACGTCCGCCAGCTCGGCGGAGGACGCGGCAACCTGGGCTTGCGCCTGCGGACATGCCGCCAGCAGCGTGGCAACGGGAAGCACGGACAACGCGCGGGCGAAAAGAGACTGGCGAGAAGAAGGCATAGGAGTTGAAGAGGAATGGAAACTGGCCGGATGGCGGCGATGCAAGGTGGTCGTATTCATCGCCGCGCCTGGAAATTACCTATGCCGCTTACCGAGAAGGAAGTATTTTGGAAGTACCACTGGCCCGCCAGTTGTTCGGCCGAGGGGCCGTAGAACTGACTGTTCAACGTCCCCGTCACCGACTGCCCGCTATACGTACCGGTCATGGTTCCAACCAGCACCGTGCCCATTTTCGTCATGGTGAAATTGGTGCCGCCCCGGCCGCCGTCAAAGGCAATGTTGCCGGAGATAGCGGGCTGTGCGCCGTTTATCCTGGCGAAATCGACCGTAGCCTGAATGGTTCCGCTGACTGCCGCGCCACTACCGAGCGCGCCGCTGATGTTGCCGTTATAAGTCGCCAGCAGGCTGGTCGGCCAACTGGCCACCGGCGTTACCAGGCCCGCCGTGACATAGTCATAGCTCAGTTGTTGAGACTGCTGCGATTGCTGTACAGCGGCGACGGCCGAAGTTTGCTGGCTTTGCTGCAAGGCGTCCTGGACGGCAGAAGATGGGTTGCTGGTGTTGGTGCTGGTACTGGCGTTGCCATTGCTGGAAGAGCTGCTGATGTTGGCCATGGAATTCATCATGGCCTGGACACCATTGACGATCGGCGCGAGGGATCCCGTTGAGATGGTCCCTGGCGTTATCACTGCTGTGCTGCCGCTATTGAGAGCGAGGAGGGCACTGCTAAGATCCATTGGGGAAATCCCTATTGATCCCACTCCTCCCGGGACCGGTGCGCCCGAAAGTTGCGCCTGCGCCTGCGGATTGCCGCTCCCTGCACCGAGATAGGTAGCCAGGCTCGGATTTCCGGCTGGACTAGAGGGCTGGGGGGCATTCCTGGTCGCTTCCGGTTCCCGCAAGTTGTGCGCCATATCCCGCAGCAGGAAGCCCTCCTGCTCAACCTGTTTCCTGACCTGCTCCAGCTGTGGGGTCTGGAGCTGCTTTTGCCGTTGCGTCTGCAGCAGTTCCTGTTGCAACAGCTTGGTCTGCTCTTGCCTCTTCCGTTGTTCCTGCTCTTTCAGCTTGGTTTGCTTCTGCTCCTCCAGACCGGGTTTGACCTGCTTCTGCCGTTGCTTCCTCAACAATTCCTGTTGCAGCAACTTGGTCTGCTCTTGCTTCTTCAGCTGTTCCTGCTCTTTCAGATTGGTTTGCTGCGGCTCCCCCGATCCAGGTTTGTCCTGCTCCTGCCGTTGCTTTTGCAGCAACTCCTTCTGCTGGGCCAGTTCCTTGCGCAAGGCTTCGAGCTGGCCATAGGTGCTTTGCAGCGATGCCTCGCTGATGGGTTGGGACTGCGGTTGCGATTGCGCCTGCGCGGCGGCGCCGGCCAGCAATGCGATTGCGCCGGCGGCACAGGGCAACGGCAAAAGGAAAGGATGTCGAGCAGGCATGGCGCAATGCCGGACAACGCGCCGGCCAATGTTGAAGTGCCTTCATGCTAAGTGCCGGCCATGCCCTGGTAAATACTGCATATGTAGTATTTTGCGGGTGTTGAGAGAGCCGTATTGCCGGGAAAACAAGATGGGAGCGGAGGATAATTAAAGCAAAGCGCGGCGCCGGACAGCCGCGTTCATCGCTGCGCCTGGAAGTTGCCGTTGCCGGTCAGCGTGGCGCCGGCATTTTGCATGCTCCACTGGCCCGCCATCTGTTCAGCCGCCGGGCCGTAAAACACGCCATTCATCACATAGCCGGTCACGGCTTGCCCGCCATATGTGCCGGACATGGAACCGCCAATGTAGCCGCCCAACTGCGAGAGGGTGAAACTGGTGCTGCCCTGGCCACCGGCGAACGTGATGCTGCCGGGAATGCTGGGCGTCATGTTGCGTATCGTGGAGAAATCGACCGTGGCCTGGAATACTCCGCTGACTGCCGCGCCGTTGTTGAGCGTGCCGCCGACGTTGCCGGTATAGGTCGCCACCAGGCTGGTCGGCCAACTGGCTATCGGCGTCACCAGGCCCGCCGTGACATAGCCATAACTTAACTGCTGTGATTGCACAGTAGCTGCGGCCAAGGTTTGCTGCAATGCGTCTTGCACGGAAGCAGTCGGATTACCGGTGTTGCCCCCGGTACTGGAAGATGTGCTGGCCGGCATCGATGCCATCACAGCAGTAATCAGCGGTGGGGTATTCGTGGCGATATCCGTGATCGCTATCGTACCGGCGGCAATTGACGCCCCCGGATCGGACATGCCCGTGAGTTGCGCCTGTGCCTGCTGATCGCCCCGTCCGGCGCCGAAATAGGTCGCCAGGGTTCCTGGGTTCGACTGCTCTTGAATCGGCTCTTGCTGTTCTTGTTTGGTTGTTTCCGCCTGCTTCTGAACCGACTCTGGTTGCTGCTGCTTGGCTTGTTCCGGCTGCTCTTTAGCCTGCTCTTGCTGCTCCTTCTTGGTTTTCTCCAACAGCTGCTGCATCAACTCTTGCTTTTTCTTGGCTATTTCTTGCTCTATCAGCTTGGTTTTTTCCAACTCCCGCTGTTGCTGGGTCTGTAGTTGCTGCTTGGTTTCTTCCTGCTGCTTCTGGGTCAGCGCTTGCTGCTGCTGTTTGGTCTGCTCCAACAACTTCTGCAGCAGTTCCTGTTTGGTTTTTCCCGGATCCTGTTTCAGCAGCTGCTCCAGCTCCAACTGCTGCTGGGCCAATTCCTGTTGCAACTCCGTAGCGCTGCGTTCGGTTCCAGGCTGGGGCGCATTCGACTGTATGGGCTGAATCAACTGTGTCGACAGCGGCGACATCGATGGCGACAACGACGTTGGTCCTGGAACAGCAGCGAACTGTTGTGCCTGGACCAACTGCTGCCGCAACGCTTCGATCTGGCTGTACATATCTTGCCGCGACACTCCGTCAAGCGACTGTGCCTGTGCGACGGCGCCGGCTACCAATGTGAGCATGCCGGCCGCGCAGGCAAGCGGCCGGCGGCGCATGGCGCATGGAAAAGGGACTCGATGTCGTACAGGCATGGCGCGAGGCCGAACAGGCTTTCGGCGAATGTTGGGAAGCGCCCATGCTAAGAGCGGGTCTTCTGCCAGTAAATACTACATATGCAGTATTTTGCGCGCGTTGCCGATACCGTACTATCAGGGCAACGCGCTGGAACGCAACACGTAGGCCGTCACTTCGGCGACATTGTGCAGGGACAGTTTCCCCATCAGATTCTGGCGATGCTTGCGCACCGTCAGCACGGAGAGATTGAGTTTATCGGCGATATCGCTGCTGGAATCGCCGCGCGCGATCAGCGCCAGGATCTGCTGCTCGCGCGCCGTGATCGGCGTTTCATCGGCGCTGGCCGGCAACGCCGACAGTTGCGCCAGGCCCTTGCTGAGATAGACGATGCCCGACAGCACCAGGGCGATCGCATACAGCAGCTCCTCGGCATTTTCGTGCTTGAGCACGTAGCCGTCGGCGCCGGCCTCGAATGCGGCCTTGACCGATGCCGCGCTGGGGCTGGCGGTGAGGATCAGCACCCGCGTGTTGCCGTGCGCGGCCTTGACCTTGCGGGTCAGCTCCACGCCGTGGCAGCCCGGCAGGTCGAGATCGAGCAGCAGCAGGTCGGCTTGGTGTTCGCGCACCAGGTGTTCGACTTCGTCGCCGTGGCCGGTATCGGCCACCACCTTCAGGTCGGGCCGGGTGGAAATCAGCAGTTTCAAGCCGTCACGAATAATCGCGTGGTCTTCCGCCAGCACGATAGTTTTCATTTTTTGTTCCATCCCCGATGCGTACAGGTTCTTGCCATCCCCTTCTGTGCGCCGATATTACAATAAACCGGATGGCTTGCCTGCTGGCAAATGGCCACGGCATCGCTGTTTCCAACATGGCGTAAGAATAATGACAACTCTGCTTCCGACTTCGGACCGCGCAGTCTACCTGGAACTGGTCAACACCCTGTACCGGCAGTCGCCGCCGATCTTCCTGGGCAACATCGCGGTGGCGGGCCTGACGGTCTTCCTGCTGTGGAACCAGGTGCCGCACCCGCTGCTGCTGGGCTGGGCAACGGTGATCTACCTGGTGACGGCGCTGCGCATCGCCATGGTCTGGCGCGACTTGCGCGGCGGCGCCCATCCGGCCTCGGCCACGCCGCGGCGCTGCTGGCGCTACGTGGCCTGGGCCGGCGTCTCGGGTTGCCTGTGGGGCGCGATGGGGCCGCTCTTCTTCGCGCCGGACAACACTATCGTCACCGTCTATACCTGCATCGTGCTGGCCGGCATGACCGGCGGCTCGGTCGCCTCGCTGTCGTCGTTCTGGCCGGCCTACTACGTCTACGCGCTGCCCACCGTGCTGCCGTTCGCGCTCCGTTCGTTCATCCACGGCACGCCGCTGTTCTCGGTGCTGGGGGTGCTGTCGCTGTTCCTGCTGGGGGTCAACCTGGCGTACAGCCGGGTGGTCCAGCGCACCGTGCGCGACGCCATCGCGCTGCGTTTCGAAAACACCGCGCTGATCCGCCAGTTGACCGAGGAAAAGGAACGCGCCGAACTGGCCAATCGCAGCAAGTCGCAGTTCCTGGCCGCCGCCAGCCACGACCTGCGCCAGCCCACCCATGCGCTGGGCCTGTATATCGCCGCCTTGCGCATGGCGGCGCAAGCCCCGCAGATCGAGCGCGCCGCCATCGAGACGCTGGCCGGGCGGCTGCAATCGGCGCTGCAGGGGATGTCGCAGCTGCTCAATGTGCTGCTGGACATTTCGCGCCTCGACGCCGGCGTGATCCAGGCCGAGCCGCGCCGCTTCCGCCTGCAGGAGCGCTTCGAAGCGCTGGAAAACCAGTTCGTCCAGGCCGCAGCCGCCAAGGGCCTGCGCCTGAAGGTGCGCCCGACCCGCGCCTGGCTCGACACCGATCCGGTGCTGCTGCAGAACATCCTGTCCAACCTCCTTTCCAACGCGGTGCGCTATACCGAGCGGGGCCGCATCCTGCTGGCTTGCCGGCGCCGCCGCGGCATGCTGGAAATCTGCGTGACGGACACCGGCATCGGCATCGCCGCCGACCATTTCGACCGCATCTTCCGCGAGTTCTACCAGGTCGAGAACATCGCGCGCGACCGCGAACAGGGCCTGGGGCTGGGCCTGGCGATCGTGCAGCGCACCGCCGACCTGATCGGCGCACGTATCGCGCTGCGTTCGGTGGTCGGCAAAGGCTCCAGCTTTTCGGTGAGCCTGCCATACCGGCATGAACCGGCTGCCGCCAACCCGGCCAGCGTGCCGGTCGCGCCGCACCGGCCTGGCGCCGGACAGCGCACGGTGCTGGTGGTCGACGACGACAAGCAGGTGCTCGACGGCATGTCCATGCTGCTGGCCAGTTGGGGCTATGCCGTCCTGGCCGCGCGCTCGCGCGAGCAGGCGGTGGCCGCGCTGGAAGGCGGCGTGCCGGAACTGGTGCTGACCGACTTCCGGCTGGCCGCGGACGTCACCGGCATCGACGTGGTGCGCGCCGTGTCGGCGGCGATGGGGGCGGCGGTGCCGGCCATCATCGTCACCGGCGATACCTCGCCGCAAGGCATCAATGCGTTGAACGCCAGCGGCTTTCCGGTACTGCACAAGCCGCTGGACCCGGCGGCGCTGCAGGCGGCCATCGCCGCCCGGCTGGATACGCCGCGGCCCGGGGCCGCCTGAAGCCCCCGCGCCCAACGAATCACCTGTGTTTTTAAACAGTAGTCCGGGCAACTGCGCTAGAATGTGGCGACGCGCCCCAGCCCGCCACTATCGACAAGACACGCCATGCTCACGCTCACCGACCTCGAACAAGCCATCAATTACTGGCGCCAGCAGCGTCCCGCCACCGGCGAGGAATGCGCGCTGTCGCCCGAGGTGAACGCCCTGGCCGACCTGTACGCGATGATGATCTACGACCACCGCCATGAGGTGGCGCTGGAAGAGATGGGCGTCCAGGCGCGCCAGCTGGTGGAATTCTGGCAAGGCACGCTGGCCTGAGGTGCGCCCGTTCCCCCCCCTTTTCTTCCACCGCATCATCTCCCTGTAAGCACGCCGCGCTATGCTAGGGCCTGCTGACCGTTCAGCAGGATGCCGGCCGCCACTCTCCACTGAACGTTTCCATTTTCGTCCGATCTTCCCTTGAGTCACCCGAAAGGAAGGAACATGCGCAAGATTCCCGAGCAAACGCCGGTTGCCGGCCGCCGCAAGACAGCCCCGGCCAGCCCGGCAACACACACCCGCCAAGATGCCGCCCCCGGCAGACCGCGGGTGGCGCTGGTGCTGCAGGGGGGCGGAGCGCTGGGCGCCTACCAGGCCGGGGTCTACCAGGCCTTGCACGAGAACAACCTGACGCCGGACTGGGTGGTCGGCACCTCGATCGGCGCCATCAATGCCGCCATCATCGCCGGCAACCCGCGCGAAACGCGCATCGCGCGCCTGCGTGAATTCTGGGAAACGGTGGCCCATCCCGACCTGTTCAACCTGCAGGATCTGCCCGACAACCTGCGCCTGCTGTCGACCCGGCTGACCACGCTGGACACCTTCGCGCGCGGCGTGCCCGGCTTCTTCCGCCCGCGCCCGTTCAACCCGTTTGCGCTGGGCCTGCCGGTGCCGCCCGAGGATGCCAGCTTCTACAGCACCGCCGAACTGCGCAAGACGCTGGAGCGGCTGGTCGACTTCGACTTCCTCAACCGCAAGGCCGGCATCCGCATGACCATCAGCGCGGTCAAGGTAACCTGCGGCACGCTGGTCAAGTTCGACTCCGCCGACAGCCGCATCGGCCCCGAGCACATCATGGCCAGCGGCGCGCTGCCGCCGGGTTTCGCGCCGGTGCGCATCGGCGGCGAACTGTACTGGGACGGCGGCCTGTATTCCAACACCCCGCTGGAGGCGGTCCTGAACGACGAGCCGCGCGTCAATACGCTGTGCATGATGGTCGACCTGTGGCACGCCGACGGCCCCGAGCCCAAGACGCTGGAAGAGGTGCAGACGCGCGAAAAGGACGTGACCTTCGCCTCGCGCTCGCAGCGCCATATCGATGCCTACCTCAAGCAATACCAGCTGCGCCGCGCCGCCCACGAACTCTACAAGCGCCTGCCGCCGGCCATGCTCACCGCCGCCGACCGCAAGATGACGGCCGAGCTGGGCGCCGACACCACCATCCACATCGTGCGCCTGCCCTATGCCGGGCGCGACTGGAACCTTCCCTCCAAGGACGTCAATTTCTCGCGCGGCTCACTGCTGTGGCGCTGGGAACAGGGCTACCAGGACGGCATGCGCGGCATCGAGATCAGTGCCGGCTGCCCGTTCGAGTCGTCGGAGGCGGGTATTGTGGTGCACGACATCCCGTCCGGCGAAACCCATGTAAAAGTGTCCGAACGTTCGTCTTGATCGGCCGCAAAGCCAAGCCTGGACTGGGCGTCGCATATTTTCGACGCTGTTACAATTTATTTTGTGCGACGCACAAAAAATACTTGACCTCCCCAAAGAAGTGCATAAAATAGGAATTGTTGCGGCGCACAAATCATGATTGTTGGTTGATTCTGGTCGAAAGCCGCTATGGAAGAAGGCCGTTTGTTATCCATCCCGGCTGTTCGTTTTAGTACACCAAGTTGTCATTGCCCCCTACCTCAGGAGATAAAAATGTTTTCGTACCAAGATCAATTTTCCGCCGCTACCAAATCCAACCTGCAAGCCCAGCTGGACCTGATCAACACCCTGACCGCCAAGGCTTTCGAAGGCGTGGAAAAGATCGTTGAACTGAACCTGTCGGCCGCCAAGGCTTCGCTGGAAGAGTCCGCTACCGCCGCCAAGCAACTGGCCTCGGCCAAGGACGCGCAAGAACTGCTGGCGCTGGCCGCTTCGCAAGCCCAGCCGGGCGCTGAAAAGGCTGCCGCCTACGGCCGCCACCTGGCCAGCATCGTGTCGGCTACCCAGGCTGAATTCACCAAGGCTGCCGAAGCCCAGGTCGCCGAAACCAGCCGCAAGGTCGGCGCCCTGATCGACGAAATCAGCAAGAACGCGCCCCCGGGTTCGGAACAGGCCATCTCGCTGCTGAAGGCGACCCTGTCCAACGCCAACGCCGGCTACGAGCAACTGACCAAGAGCACCAAGCAAGCCGTCGAAACGCTGGAAGCCAACCTGAGCAACGCCGCCAAGCAATTCACCGCCGCTGCTGAGAAGACCGTCGCTACCACCCGCGCCAAGAAGTAATTCGCAGGCAAGCGACTCGGCGACACGCTGAGGCAAACGACAAAGGCCGCTCCGGGAAACCGGAGCGGCCTTTTGTTTTGGCTGCGCGATGCGCGAGGCTTTATTGCTGGCCGATGATGTCCAGTGCCAGCGCCTCGGCCACGCGGATACCGTCGATGGCCGCCGACATGATGCCGCCGGCATACCCCGCGCCCTCGCCGGCCGGATACAGCCCCTTGGTGTTCAGGCTTTGCAGGGTGTGGTCGTCGCGCTTGATGCGGATCGGCGACGAGGTGCGGGTCTCGATGCCGGTCAGCACGGCGTCGTGCATGGAATAGCCACGGATCTGCTTGTCGAACGCCGGCAGCGCTTCACGGATGGCGTCGATGGCGTACTTGGGCAGCGACGGGTTGAGGTCGCCCCACTTCACGCCCGGCTTGTAGGACGGCTCCACGCTGCCCTGCGCGGTCGACGGCCGGTTGGCGATGAAGTCGCCCACCAGTTGCGCCGGCGCATCGTAGTTGCCGCCGCCCAGCTCATAGGCGCGGCTTTCCCATTCGCGCTGGAAGGCGATGCCGGCCAGCGGATGGCCGGGGTAGTCGGCCGGCGAGATGCCGACCACGATGCCGCTGTTGGCATTGCGCTCGTTGCGCGAATACTGGCTCATGCCGTTGGTGACCACCCGGCCCGGCTCGGAGGTCGCCGCCACCACGGTGCCGCCCGGGCACATGCAGAAGCTGTAGACCGAACGGCCGTTGGAGGCGTGGTGCACCAGCTTGTAGTCGGCCGCGCCCAGGATCGGGTGGCCGGCGCTGGGGCCGAAGCGGCATTTGTCGATCAGCGACTGCGGGTGCTCGGCGCGGAAGCCGATCGAGAACGGCTTGGCCTCGATGTAGACGCCGCGCTCGTACAGCATCTCGAAGGTATCGCGCGCGCTGTGGCCGATGGCCAGCACCACGTGGTCGGCTTCGATCTGCTCGCCGGAGGCCAGGGTCAGGCCGCGGATCTTGCCGTCTTCGATCAGCACATCCTCGACGCGCTGCTCGAAGCGGAATTCGCCGCCCAGCTTCTCGATCTTCTCGCGCATCAGCTGAATCATCTTCACCAGGCGGAAAGTGCCGATGTGCGGCTTGCTGACGTACATGATCTCGGGCGGCGCGTCGGCGGCGACGAATTCGGTCAGCACCTTGCGGCCGTAATGCTTGGGGTCCTTGACCTGGCTGTAGAGCTTGCCGTCGGAGAAGGTGCCGGCGCCGCCTTCGCCGAACTGCACGTTGGACTCGGGCTTGAGCTCGCGCTGGCGCCACAGGCCCCAGGTGTCCTTGGTGCGTTCGCGCACGGTCTTGCCGCGCTCCAGGATGATCGGGTTGAAGCCCATCTCGGCCAGCACCAGCGCGGCGAACAGGCCGCACGGGCCGAACCCGATCACCACCGGGCGCCGCTTCAGGCCGGCCGGGGCGCGGCCGACGAAGTGGTAGCCGGTGTCGGGGGTGGGGCCGACGTTGGTTTTCTTCTTGTTGCGTTCCAGGACCTTGGCCTCGTCCTTCACTTCCACGTCGATGGTGTAGGTGAGCGTGATGGCGGCTTTCTTGCGCGCGTCGTAGCTGCGGCGGAACAGGGTGAACGAGACCAGCTCGTCGGCGGCGATGCCGAGGCGTTCCAGGATGGCGGCGTTCAGGTCGTCTTCCGTGTGATCCAGCGGAAGGAATAATTCATTGATGCGCAGCATGTGCGGGACTTTCGGTAAGCAGGGTACGGGCGCGGCCCGGACGATGCCGCCCTCTTCCTTCGCAAGCCTGCAAACGGGACGGGGCGCTGGCGGACGGAAAAACCCGACGGGCTGCGCGAAAGCCGCCATTTTACTCCAGCCGGGCGGGTTGCAGGCGGCAGGCGCGCGCAGCCGGACACCGGAAACAAGTTGCGTAACGCAATCATCCCGGGTTAAATTGGTTGCATATCGCAACCAATCAAGGAGCCACCATGGACTTTGCAGGACTGGAGATCCCCCCGCGCGAGCAAACCATTCGCCAGCTACGCGAACTCTCGCGCAAGCTGGTGCGCGAACTGGGCTTCATGCGCAGCACCCTGGCCGGCAGCGACCTGGCCCCCTCGGCCGTGCACGCGATCATCGAGATCGGGCTGGCGCCCGGCATCCAGGCGCGCGACCTGGGCGAGATCCTGTCGCTGGACAAGTCCAACACCAGCCGCCAGGTGGCGCGGCTGGAAGCGCTCGGCCTGCTGCGGCGCGAAGCGGTGGATGGCGACGGCCGCGCTTATGGCCTGTTCCTCACCGAAGCCGGACAGGCGCTACGCAAGAAGATCGACAAGTTCGCCACCGACCAGGTCTCGGCCGCCCTCACCCGCTTGGTGCCGGAAGACCAGCAAGGGCTGATCCGCTCACTGGCCCTGTATTCGCAAGCGCTGGCGCAGGACAATCCCAACTTGGCCGCCGCCAGTACACCGGCAGCAGCCGGCGACGCCATCGGCCAGGGCTATGTGCCCGGCTGCATCGGCGACATCGCCAGCCTGCATGCGCGCTATTACGCCCAGGCGGCGGGTTTCGGCGTGTTCTTCGAGCACAAGGTCGGCAGCGAGCTGGGCGCCTTCGCGCAAGGATTGCCGGCGCCCGGCAAGGAACTCTGGCTGTATGCGGAAAACGGCCGGGCGCTGGCCTCGATCGCGATCGACGGCGATCCGGCCTCGGGCGTGGCCCACCTGCGCTGGTTCATCGTCGACGACAGCTTGCGCGGCAGCGGTATCGGCCGCGCGCTGCTGGAACGTGCCATGGCGTTTGTCGATGCGCACGGGTTCGAGACTTACTTGTGGACCTTCCAGGGCTTGCACGCGGCGCGCCACCTGTACGAGGCGGCCGGCTTCACGCTGGCCGAGGAATCGCCCGGCGAGCAATGGGGCAGCCGGGTGGTGGAGCAGCGCTTTGTGCGGCCGTCTCAGAAATCGGCGGCGTGCTCGTCCTGATACGCCCGCCGCACCGCCCGCCGCGCACAGCCTTCCCAACCGGCGACGACGGCCAGCACGACGGTAGTCAGGCCGCTCACCATCAGCAGGTCGGTGAAGAAAGCCAACGGCGCCAGGATTGCCAGCAGCGCCAGGCCGGCGATATGCGATAGCGGGAAGCGGCGGTAGACCACCAGCTTGTAGATGCCGTTGCCCAGCACATAGATGGCCGGCCCCAGGATCAGCACCGCCGCGTGCAGGAGGTCGATGCGCCGATCGGGATGGGCGATCACCAGCTCGTTGGCCACCGCCGACAGGATCACGCCGGCCACGATGGCCACGTGCACGTAATGGAAGTAAGCGCCGATGCGGCCGGGGTCGTCGGAATCCACGATGGCTTCGCTGCCGTCCTTGCTGCTGGTATCGAAATACATCCACCACATCGCCACCGCGCCCACGAAGGTGACGAGGAAGGCGACCAGCACCGGGGTTTCCCACTCGTGGGCATGGGCCAGCGTGGCGCCGGTCATCAGCAGGGTTTCGCCCAGGGCGACGATGACGAACAGCTGGCAGCGCTCGGCCAGGTGGCCGCCTTCGATGGTCCAGTCGCCGGTGCGCGAGCGGCCCAGGCCGGGCAGGTAGAAGCCGATCATCGGCGAGATGTATTCGCACGCCACGGCGGCGATCCACAAACCCAGCCGGTATTGCGGCAACAAGCCGCCTGCAATCCACAGCACCGCCGAGATCGACAGCCAGCCCAGCATGCGCCGGAAGTTGGCGGCCAGCGCATGGCCACGGCCAAGGCTATTGAGCACGTACACGGTGCGGCCGACCTGGATCAGGGCGTAGGTGACGGCAAACACCAGGCCGCGCTTGCCGAAGGCCTCCGGCAACGCCGCCGCCATCAGCAGGCCGACCAGCATGATGGCGAACAGCAGGCTGCGGATCGGCAGTGCTTCCGGATCGAACCAGTTGGTCACCCAGGCCGTGTATTGCCACGCCAGCCAGACGGCGAACCACAGCACCAGGGTCTGGATCGCGCCTTCGAGGGTGAGCTTTTCCAGCAGGCTGTGCGAGAGCTGGGTGACGGCGAAGACGTAGATCAGGTCGAAGAAAAGTTCGACGAAGGACACCCGTGCTTCATGGCCATCGCGCACGCGCAGCAGCGAGGGTTGACGAGGTTGGTGATGCTGTTGGTTCATGGCGCGGTTCCAGGTTCTGTTTTTTACATCCTCGCACGCGCCTCCCTGCGCCAACAATATCGGCGACCGGGCCTTGCCGGATTTTTCCCGCATGATGCGGCAAATTGGCAACGCGCCAGCCGGTCAGTCGTCGCCGGCAACCGCTTCGGCGCCGCCTTTCAGGACGAAGCGGGCCGGATCGAGCACCGCCAGCAAGTCGCGCGGCAGCGGCAAGGGTTCGCGCTCCAGCATCGCCGCCAGCAGCTCGGCCATGACCGGCGCCCAGATCAGCCCGCGCGAGGCGTAGCCCAGCAAACCATACAGGCCGGCGTGGCGCGGCACGGCTTCCAGCCGGGTGGGCGCGGCGGCGGCATCGACGTCGGGCAAGGCGCCCACCAGCGGCAGGCGGTCGGGCGCGATGCAGCGGAAGCCGACGCGGCCCGGCAGATTGGCCGCTTGCGCATCCGGCATGGCGTAGCGTTGATCGATTCCCGGCAGCATATTGCGCAGGCGCTGCAGGTTGTCGGCGTGGCTGCCGGCGCGCAGGGCGGTGTCGCCGTCGCGGTCGTAGCTGGCGCCCATACATACGCTCCCGGCATAGGGCCGGGTCAGGTAGCCGTCGCCGCACAAGGCCACCGGCAGCTCGGGAAACCCTGCCGCCGGCAGGTGCGTGACCTGGCCGCGCACCGCGTTCAGCGGCAGCGATGCGCTCTGCGCCAGCGTGCGCGCCTGGGCGCCGGCGGCGAGGATCACCACCGGCGCCTGCGCGATGACTTGCCCGGCCTGATCCAGCGCCTGCCAGAGCTCGCCGTCGCGGCGCAGGGCCGCCACTTGCCGGCCGAAATGGGTGGCGAGCGCCCCGCCCTGTCGCGCCGCGGCAAGGAAGCGGCGGCAGACCGACGGCGGATTGAGCCAGCCGGCCTGCGCAAAGAAATAGCCGCCGCCCATGACCGGCATGCCCAGCAGCGCGCGCGCCTGTTCCGCGTCCATCCAGCGCGCGTATTCGGGCGGGTAGTTCCAGTCTTGCGCGCCCTGTTCGAAAGACAGCGCCTGCTTGGCGTCGCGGCCGAACTGCAGGATGCCGCAGCGCTCACCGGCGATGGCGGCGTCCGCCTCCGTGCCGATGCCGCCCAGCCGTTCCCAATGGCGCCCGGCGAACAGGAAGGCGGCCCGCGTCAGGCGCGCCAGCGGGCTGTCGTCGCGCGCTAGCGCCGGCATGAACAATCCGCCAAGGTTGCCGGAAGCCTGAGTGGCCGGCCCGTCGCCGGCGTCCGCCAGGTCGATGCGCCAGCCGCGCGCGGCCAGGCGTTCGGCGATGGCGCAACCAGCCAGGCCGGCGCCGATCACCAGCGCGTGGCGCGCATGTTCGGGTTGGCGAAGCAGCGGCGTATCGGCAGCGGCCACATGCGCCGGCGGCCGCTTCCATGTCGGGGCGTAATGCAGGGCCAGCGCGCCTTGCAACGGCGCGCCGGAAAATCCGACCTGGCGCATGGCGGCCATGGTGGCGGCGCTCGCCTCGCCATCGAAGACCAGCGCATGGGCGCCGGTCCAGGCCAGGCGCGCCAGGCGCTTGCAGGCGTGCGGGTTCCAGTCCGAGGCGGCGGCGTCGAATTGCTGCTGGCGCGCATGCAGGTAGAACAGGTCGCATGGCGCTTCCAGGCGCGCCAGTTCCTCATCGAGCGGGCCGAATACCAGCGTCAGCGTGACTCGGCCCTCGTCCAGCAGCAGCCGGTGCGTGCCCGGCAGCAGCGGCGGCCACGCCGCGCGCAGCCGGTCGGCATAAGCCGCCAGTTCCGGCCAGCCGGCGTGCAGCGCCGGCAATTGCTCGGCGCGGCAGGGATGGGGCTGGATCGCTACATAATGCAGACGTTGCGGCAGACGCTGCGCCCCGCCCTGCGCGTGCAATTGGTCGAAGCGCCGCCAGCTGGCGAGGAAGGCCAGCCCGGCGCCGAAATGCAAATCCAGGATCGCCGGCGCATGCTGCGTTTGCAGGCAAGCATCCAGCCCGGCTTGCGGCGCGGCCAGCAGTTGCGCCATGCGGCCGGCGTCGCCGCTGTAGGGATCGGCGCGCCAGGCGGCAAGCAACTCTGCGGAGGCGGGAATGACAGGACGGGCAGGCATGGGTTTGGATTGTACGGCTATGCGAAGGCCGCCATTCTACGCCCTCCCCCAGGCGCCCGCCCTTGCGGCTTGACAAGGTTGCGGCGCCCCCATAATCTGCATACAGAACACGAAACCATCTTCTTTGCAGGCAACCAGCCCATGTACAAAATCGACGCCCCGGCGCAACTGATCGAGCAGGTCTACGACGCCATCCTGGATGCCATCTGTTCCGGCACCCTGGCGCCCAACGAGAAAATCACCCAGGAAGGCCTGGCCGAACAACTGGGCGTATCGCGCCAGCCCATCCTGCAGGCGTTCCAGCTGCTCAAGCGCCAGGGCTTCATCGAGGACGCCGGGCGCAAGGGCGTGATGGTGACGGCGCTCGATCCGGTGAAGCTGATGCAGCTCTACCAGGTGCGTTCGGTGCTGGACGGCCTGGCCGCGCGCGAGGCCGCCGAGCGCTGGAAGCGCAACGGCGACGAGCGCGCCGCCGGCGAACGCGAGGGCCGCGCCCTGATCGCCGCCGGCCGCGCGGCCTCGGACACGGGCGACCTGTCGGCGCGCATCGTGGCCGACATGAATTTCCACCAGTTCATCTACCGCAGTTGCGGCAACCCGATGGTGGGCGAAACCACCGCCATCCACTGGCACCACATCCGCCGCGCCATGGGCGCCATCCTCTCTTCCGACGTGCGCTCGCACCTGGCCGTGTGGGATGAGCACGAGGCCATCCTGCAAGCCGTCATCGACGGCCGCGCGGCGGTGGCCGACAAGCTGGCGCGCCAGCATGCCGAAGGCGCGGCCGAACATCTGGCGCGGGTGCTGACCAGCGCGGAGTACGCCGCCAAGAGAAAGCAGGCCTGACCCCGTCCCCGGCGGCGCGCCTCCGCTCCCCCATCCGACAAACTTCCCCGGCGCAGCATGGCTGCGCGCCGCCATGCTCGCCATCTTCAACATCGTCTTCCCGGTCTTCGCGCTGATCTTCCTCGGCTGGATCTGCCGCAAGCGCAATGTCCTCTCGGCCGGCGCCGCCAGCGAACTGAACCGCTTCGTGATCTACCTGGGCCTGCCGGCGCTACTGTTCGACTCGATGTCGCGGCTCACGCCGGCCGACTTCGCCAACGTGCGCTTCATCGGCGTGTTCGCCGCCGGCATCGCCATCGTCTTCCTGCTGACCGCCTGGATACGCGTGCGCCAGAAGGCCGCGGCGGCCGATGTGATCATCGACAGCCTGGGCACTTCCTACGCCAATGTCGGCTTCATCGGCATCCCTTTGTGCTACCTGGCCTTCGGCCGCGACGGCCTGCCGCCTTCCGTGATCGCCATGGTGCTGACCGCCTGCCTGCTGTTCGCGGTCGCCATCGTGCTGCTGGAAAGCTGCCTGCACGCCGGCGCCAGCCTGGGCAAGACGGTTTCCAAGGTGGGCCGGTCGCTGGCGCGCAACCCGATCATGATCGCGCCGGTCGCGGGCATCGCGGTGGCGCTGTCGGGCCTGCCCGTTCCCGCTGGCGTACAGCAGCTGTTCAAGATCCTGGGCGGCGCGGCCAGCCCTTGCGCGCTGGTGTCGCTGGGCCTGTTCCTGGCGCAGCCGGTGCAGCGCGGCGAAGGCGCTTCGGTGCCTTTGCTGGTGGCCTTCAAGCTGCTGCTGCAGCCGGCCGTGACCGCGCTGCTGGCGTACTGGGTGTTCCCGCTGCCGCGGGTATGGGCCGACAGCGCGGTGCTGCTGGCGGCCATGCCGATCGGCACCGGCCCGTTCATGCTGGCCGAGCTGTACCGGCGCGAGGTCGCCGGCATGTCGCGCGCGATCCTGGTTTCCACCACCTTGTCGCTGCCGACCATCGCCCTGGTCCTGGCCTGGATCGGCCGCCATTGAACCGTCTTGCCAAAGCAAAAGGCCGGTGAGGCATGTGCCCACCGGCCTTTTGCTTTATCTGGCGTGGCCGTCAGGCCATCGTCCGTTCCTGCTTCAGGATCTGTTCGAATTTCTCGGCCGGCACCGGCGGGCTGAACAGGTAGCCCTGGATCTCGTCGCAACCGTAATGGCGCAGGTAGTCCAGCTGCTCGTCGGTTTCCACGCCTTCGGCGATCACGCGCAGCTTCAGGTGGCGCGCCAGCGAAATGATGGAGGCGGTGATGGCGGCATCGTCGGCGTCGATGGTGATGTCGCGCACGAAGGAGCGGTCGATCTTGAGCGCATCGATGGGGAAGCGCTTGAGGTAGGCCAGCGAGGAATAGCCGGTGCCGAAGTCGTCGATCGACAGGCGCACGCCCAGTTCCTTGAGGCCGTTCAGGATGCCGATGGCGTGCTCGACGTCGGTCATCATCAGGCTTTCGGTCAGTTCCAGCTCCAGCGAGGCCGGCGGCAGGCCGGTATCGGCCAGCACGTCGGCGATCGAGGTCACCAGGTCCTTCTGCAGGAATTGCCCCACCGACAGGTTGACCGACACGCTGATATCGCCATACCCGTCGAGCTGCCAGCGGCGGCACTGGACGCAGGCCGTGCGCAGCACCCAGGCGCCGATCGGCAGGATCAGCCCGGTCTCTTCGGCCAGGCCGATGAAGCGCGCCGGCGAGACCATGCCCAGTTGCGGATGCTGCCAGCGGATCAGCGCCTCGCTGCCGACCACGCGCCCGCTGGCGAGATCGACCTTGGGCTGGTAATGCAGCAGGAATTCGTGGTGGTCCAGCGCGCTGCGCAGGTCGGCCTCGATGCGCAGGCGTTCCAGCGCCTGTTCGTTCATGGCCGGCGTATAGAACTGGAAATTGTTGCGCCCGGTCTGCTTGCCGCGGTACATGGCGATGTCGGCATGCTTGATCAGGGTCTCGCCGTCGGTGCCGTCGCCCGGATAGCAGGCCACGCCGATGCTGCAGGTCATGAACAGCGTATGGCCGCCCAGCGAGATGGGCGCGGCCACCGCGTCCATGATGCGCTGCAGGCTGCGGGTGTCGAGGGTGAGCTCGTCCTGCTCGGGCAGGATCATGATGAACTCGTCGCCGCCCAGGCGCGCCACGCTGTCGGCCTCGCGCACCGCCGCGCGCAGGCGCCCGGCCACGGTGCGCAGCAGGGTGTCGCCGGCCTTGTGGCCCAGCGTGTCGTTGACGAACTTGAAGCGGTCGAGGTCGACGAACACCAGCCACAGCGCCTGCTTCTGCCGCTCGGCGTTGCCGATGGCCTGGTCCAGGTGGTAGCGCAGCATGTGGCGGTTGATCAGGCCGGTGAGCGTGTCGCGGCTGGCCTGGAATTCCAGTTCGGCCTCGTAGCGCTTCATCGAGGTGATGTCGTAGAGCGCCGCCACGAAGTGCGTCACGGCGCCGTTGTCGTCCTTCACCGGGGCGATGTAGAAGTCGTTCCACAGCTCCGAGCCGTCCTTGTGGTAGTTGCGCAGCACCACGTTGTGCTCGCGCTTCTCGCGCATGGCGATCCACACGGTTTCGAAGCCTTCGGGATCGCTGTCGCGCCCTTCCAGGAAACGGATGTTGCGGCCCACGGCTTCAGCCGGGCTGTAGCCGGTGATGCGGCCGAACGCCGGGTTGACGTATTCGATCGGGTAATCCGGCTCCTGGGCGGAGAGGATGATGATGGCGTTGGCGCTGGATTCGATGGCTTGCTGGCGCAGCTGCAAGCCGCGCTCGGCCAGGCGGCGCGCCCGGATATCGTCGGACAGCAGCGCATTGGTGTGGCGCAGCTCGGCGGTCTTTTCCTCGACCAGGCGCTGCACGCGGTTCGAACGCAGCGCCAGCGCGCGCAGGTAGGCGGCCCCCAGCAGGGAGCAGACGATGCCGGCCAGCAGGATCAGCAGCGAGCCGTAATGGTCGGAAAACACCGAGCGCGGGGGAATGCTGATTTCCACGTGCCAGGTCTGGCCGGCGATGTCGAAGCTGGCCATGGTGCCGGACGGCTGGTGGAACAGCGCCCCCAGCGCCGCCATATGGAGCGGCTGATAGCCGGTTTCCAGCGCGCGGCCATGGTGGTACACCAAGCTGGTCTCATCGGCCTTGGGGCCGACGAAGACGCGCACGCCGATCTCGTCGTCAGCCAGCAAGCCGGCGCTATCCAGGATCTTGCGCACCAACTCGGTCACCTGCAGCACGGCGGTGGTGTCGCCTATCATGACGGCGCGCCGCTCCTCGATATTGTCCGGCTGGACGCCGCCGCGGTAGACCGGCTGCAACACCAGCAGGCCGCGTTCGCCGGGCGCCAGCTGAACCAGGCGGATCGGCAGCGTCGATGCCGGACGGCCGCTGGCCAGCGCCGTTTCCAATGCCTGCCTGAAGGCCTGGTTGCCGGACATGTCCAGGCCCAGCGCGGACTGGTTGCCGCTGACCGGCTCGATGTAATCGACCACCAGGTAGAACGGGCGCTGGGGCGCCCGCTCCTGCTTGCCGTCGGCCAGGACGGTGATCTGGAAATCGGGGGTCAGGCCCTGGCGCAGGGCTTCGAACACCGGCCGGTCGTCGTCGGCGACGAAGCGGTGGACCGCGAAGGCGCGCACATAGGGGTAGTGCTCCAGCAGCGGCTGGGTGAAATCGCGGAACTGCTCGCGGGTGGGATCGCCGACGGTGGCGTAGAAATGGTTGATGACCGACAACACCTGCACGGCCTCTTCCAGCCCGCGCTGGACGGTAAAGGTGCGCAAAGCCGCCCGGCGCTGGAAATCCAGGCTGGCGGCATCCTCTTCCAGGTGGCTGGTGGCGACGAACACCAGCGTGGTTGCGCACAACCCCACCAGCAACGTAAGCGATGCCGATAACGTTGCCCCCAACTTGTCGATCACACGCCGCATAACTGAACCGTTATTGATAACGGTACCGATGATAATCCGCTCCTGATGAAATTATCAGAAATACCAGATTTTATTTTTATTGCCGCTAGAAAACATCCTGGACGACGGCTGCCCGGTCGTTGCCTGGCCCGCGCCCATGGCCGATTCCTTCCGGATCAGTAACTGTAAGGGGAAGACTGTTGTTGTTTCTCGCGCTGTTCCTGCTCGATCGCCTGCGCCTGCATGAAGGCGTCGAAAGAGCGCTCGATGGTGGCGCGCTCGATGTCGCGGGTGATGAAGACGATGCGGCTGCGGCGGTCGCCGGATGGCCATTCGGGCAACGTCACGGTCGGGTGGAAGATGTGCTGCACGCCGTGAATCACGGTCGGCCGGTCTTCCCCCTTGAGGTTGAGGATGCCCTTGATGCGCAGGATGTTGGGGCCCTTGAAGCCGACCAGCAGGCTCAGCCATTCGTCGAACAGCGCCGGGTCGATCGGCTCGTCGAACGTGAAGCAGAAGGCGCGGATGTGGTCGTCGTGGCGGTTCACGTCGTGCGCGTGATCGTGGTGCGCATGGTGGTCATGGTCGTGGCCGTGGTGGTGGCCGTGCCCATGGTCATGGTGGTGATGATGGCCGTCATGCTCGTGCTTGTCGGCAAACGCCTCCTCGTTGAGCCAGCGCGCCACGTCGGGCGCTTTCTCTCCCGGCTTGAACAAACCCGCGTCCAGCAATTCGGCCGGCGCGATCTTGCCGTGCTGCGGCAGCAGTTGCCGGGCGCCGGGGTTGAGCACGCCCAGGCGGGCGCGCAATTGCGCCAGTTGGGCGGCATCGGCCAGGTCGCTCTTGGTCAGCAGCAGGCGGTCGGCCACCGCGGCCTGCTGCACCGCTTCGACGTGGTTGTCCAGCGTGCTCATGCCGTTGACCGCATCGACCGTGACGATCACGCCGTCCAGCCGGTAGCGCTGCGCGATGAAGGGATCGGTCATCAGCGTGTGCAGGATCGGCACCGGCGAGGCCAGCCCGGTGGTTTCGATCACCACGCGGTTGAACTTGCGCTTGCCCCCTTCGGCGAAGCGCCAGGTGATGTCCTTGAGTGTTTTCTTTAAGTCGCCGCGGATGGTGCAGCACAGGCAGCCGCTGCTCATCTCGACCACGGTGTCTTCCTGGCTGTGCGCCACCAGCAGGTGGTCCAGGCCGATCTCGCCGAACTCGTTGATGATGACCAGCGTGTCCTTCATCTCGGGCTGGGCGATCAGGTAGTTGAGCAGCGTGGTCTTGCCGCTGCCGAGAAAACCGGTCAGCAGCGAGACGGGGATCGGGGCATCGCCGGAAGTGGATGTGGATTGGCTCATGGCGGCGGGATTGATGCGTGGAGGTTTATTCGCTGGGCTTACTCGTTGTCGTGCGCATCCGGCGGCAGCTTGCCGGCCGGCTCCGCGCCCTTGCCCACGCCCGGCAGCAGATGACCCAGCTTGCGGGCCTTGGTGCCGAGGTAGCCGATGTTGAACGGGTTATGGTTGGCGATCAGCGGGATGCGTTCGGCCACCGGGATGCCGTTGTCTTCCAGCGCCTTCACCTTGCGCGGATTGTTGGTCATCAGGCGCAGGCTGGTGATCCGCAGGTGCGCCAGCATCGGCAGCACGATGGTGTAGCGGCGCATGTCGGCCGGGAAGCCCAGGCGCTCGTTGGCCTCGACCGTGTCGGCGCCCTGGTCTTGCAGGTGGTAGGCGCGGATCTTGTTGAGCAAGCCGATGCCGCGGCCTTCCTGGCGCAGGTAGAACAGCACGCCGCGGCCTTCCTTGGCGATCTTCTTCAGCGCCGCTTCCAACTGCGCGCCGCAATCGCAGCGCTGCGAGAACAGCCCGTCGCCGGTCAGGCATTCGGAATGCACGCGGCCCAGCACCGGCTCGCCGTTGCCGACATCGCCCAGCGTCAACGCCAGGTGTTCCTTGCCGGAAACCTCATCGTAGAAAGCATGCAGCTCGAACGTGGCCCATGGCATGGGCAGCTTGCACGAGCTGACGAATTCGAGTTTTTCTTCCGGCGCGGCGCCGGGCTGGATCGGTGACGACATGACAACCTGCTTTCAATACGGATGCGGTGAACCGCATATCTTACCTTGCGGCTGGGTTTATTTCAGAACCTGCAAATGATGACGATCATGCGCTTTGCAAGCCGCCCCGGCCCCGGCAAGACCTGCCAAAAACGACTCAGCCCCGCCATGGGCGGGGCTGAGCGGGCGATTCAGGCGGAAACTGGATTACACCAATCCATGCGCCTGCTGGTCGGCATGGTAGCTGGAACGCACCATGGCGCCCACGGCGGCGTGCACGAAGCCCATCTTGTAGGCCTCTTCCTCGTACATCTTGAAGGTATCGGGGTGCACGTAGCGGCGCACCGGCAGGTGGTCGCCGCTGGGCATCAGGTACTGGCCGATGGTCAGCATGTCGACGTTGTGGGCGCGCATGTCGCGCATGACCTGCAGCACTTCCTCGTCAGTCTCGCCCAGGCCGACCATGATGCCGGACTTGGTCGGGACTTCCGGATGCAGGTCCTTGAAGCGCTTCAACAGGCCCAGCGAATATTCGTAGTCGGAACCGGGGCGCGCTTCCTTGTACAGGCGCGGGGCGGTTTCCAGGTTGTGGTTCATCACGTCCGGCGGAGCCATCTTGAGGATTTCCAGCGCGCGGTCCATGCGGCCACGGAAGTCCGGGGTCAGGATCTCGATGCGGGTCTCGGGCGACAGCTCGCGCACGCGGCGGATGCATTCGGCGAAGTGGGCGGCGCCGCCGTCGCGCAGGTCGTCGCGGTCGACACTGGTGATCACCACGTACGACAGCTTCAGCTGGGCGATGGTCTTGGCCAGGTTTTCCGGCTCATTGGGGTCGAGCGGATCGGGACGGCCGTGGCCGACGTCGCAGAACGGGCAGCGGCGGGTGCACTTGTCGCCCATGATCATGAAGGTGGCGGTGCCCTTGCCGAAGCATTCGCCGATGTTGGGGCAGGAGGCTTCCTCGCACACGGTCACCAGGTTGTTGGCGCGCAGGATATCCTTGATCTCGTAGAAGCGCGTGGTCGGCGAACCGGCCTTGACGCGGATCCAGTCCGGCTTCTTCAGCTTTTCGCCGGCGACGATCTTGATCGGGATCCAGGCGGTCTTGCCGGCGCCCTTTTGCTTGTCGAGCGGGTTGGCGCGTCCGGCGTTGCTGGAGGAGTCTGCTGCTGGCGTGGTGTCGGTAGTCATGGTGTGTCGGTATTTCCGGCGCTCGGCATATGCCTCAGCGCCCGTCTATGCCCGTGAAGCGGGCGATCAGTTTCTCGGCAAGCAGCGCCTGGACATCGGCCAGGCGGGCTTGGGCGGCGCCCAGGGTCTTCATGTCGACCGTGGCCAGGCCTTCGTAGCCGCAGGGATTGATCCAGGAAAACGGCGTCAGGTCCATGTCGACGTTGAGCGATACCCCATGGTAGGTGCAGCCGTTGCCGCGGATTTTCAAACCCAGCGCGGCCACCTTGGCGCCCTGCCATGGCCCGTCGGCCGCATAGATGCCCGGCGCGCCCTGCTTGCGTTCGCCGGCCAGATTATACGCCGCCAGCGTATCGATCACCGCCTGCTCGATGTTGTGCACGAACTCGCGTGCGAACAGGCGGGCGCCGGTACGGTGGCGGCGCAGGTCCATCAGCAGGTAGATCACCACCTGGCCGGGGCCGTGGAAAGTGACCTCGCCTCCGCGGTCGGTCTGCACCACCGGGATATCGTGGGGATTCAATACGTGGGAGCGGTCGGCGCCCAGGCCCAGCGTGTAGACCGGCGGGTGTTCGACGATCCAGAGCTGGTCGGGCGTCTCGGCGGTACGCGCGTCGGTATAGGCGCGCATGGCGGCGAAACTGGCCTCGTAGGGTTCGACGCCGCGCCGCACGATCTGCGGCAGGCCGGAGCCGGCCAGGATCACGGGCGAAGCGATGGTTGCCTGCTGCGCGCCGGCGGTTTGTGTTGCTGTCTGCATGGCCGCCAGTTTAGCGAACTTCGCCGCAGCCCGTTGGCGTGGCAGGGGTTTTGGCGGCAAATGTTATTCCATGGGAAACATTTATCGCCGCAAGCTGTTGGGAAAAGGCGACCTCGGCTCAGAACCAGCGGATCAAGCCGCGCGGCAACAGGCGGCTGACGCGCACCGTCCCCTGGCCATCCGCCCCGCAGGAAGCGACCGTTGCCGGTTCCCTGCGGGCGAACCAGCCGGAAACGGCGCGGGCGATGCGCGCCAGCGGGCCGGGCAGCGGCAGGATGTCGAACTCGGCGCAGCCCTTGACGGCCTCGAACACCGCCAGCCCATGGCCGTAGAAGTCGAAATCGCGGCCGGGGCTGAGCCAGACGTCGGCCCCGCCCTCCTCCACCGTCAGCCACACCTGCCCGCAGCGCACTCGCACGCGCACCGGATGATGCAGCCGCACGGCGTGGGTCTGGCCGGCTTCGAGGCTTAACGGCGCCTGTTCGTTTGCGAATGAAATTTGCATGGCGATCTCCTGTCTGGTTTCACCGGACAAACCCGGGGCCAGGCCGCGGTCCCTTGATGGGAGCAGCTTCTCAGGTTTTTTCCGGCGCTTCCGTTGAATTGGATTTCATTGTAGGAAGCCCCTCGCCCAAAGCAAAACGATATATATTCGGTGTTATTGCTAACAAAATTCACAAGGGACAGGACATGGCCGACTTGCGGAAGCTGCCCAACCTGGCGGCGTTGCGCGCCTTCGATGCCGCCGCGCGCTACGAGTGCTTTTCGCGCGCGGCCGAGGAAATCCACGTCACGCCCGGCGCCGTCAGCCACCAGGTGCGCGCGCTGGAAGAGGAGCTCGGCCTGCAACTGTTCATCCGCCACGGCAAGCGCATCTCGGTCACCGAAACCGGTCAGCGCTTCGCCGCCACCATCCGCAAGTCGCTGTCCGAGATCGCACTGGCGGCCGAACACCTGCGCAGCCTGAACCGCCAGCAGCGGCTGGTGATCTCCAGCACGCCCTCGTTCGCCTCGCGCTGGCTGGCGCCGCGCCTGTGGAAGTTCATCGACAGCCATCCCGGGATCGAAGTGGTGCTGCAGTCGGGCAGCCACTTGTCCGACCTGCGCCTGGACGGCGTCGACGTCGGCCTGCGCTACGGCCGCGGCAACTACAGCGGGGTGGTCTCTGAAAAACTGAGCGACGATTACTACTATCCAGTAGCCGCCCCCTCTTACCGCGGCAAACGCGGCAAGAAGCCCGCCAAACCGGCCGACCTCGCGCAATGCACGCTGCTGCGCATGGACCAGCGCGAGTCATGGCTGCCCTGGCTGCAAGCGGCCGGGCTGGACTTGCCGGAACCCACCGGCGGACTGGTCATCGAGGATTCCTCGCTGACCCTGCGCGCGGCCGCCGACGGCAGCGGCGTGGCGCTGAGCCGGCACCTGATCGCCTCGCAGGAAATCGCCGCCGGCGAGGTGGTGCGGCTGTTCGACGTGGCCCTGAAGGCCGATGAAGCGTATTACTTCGTACACCTGCCCGAGGGCTTGGAGAAGCCGGCCGTGGCCGAATTCAAGAAGTGGATCTTCAAGGAAATGCAGCTGTTCCGCGAAAATAGCGGTTGGCCGGGCTGACGGGTCAGCTCTTGCATGCCTTGGAGCGGATGGCCCCATGCGTTTCCATCAGCCGCCGCGTCGTCGAGCCGGGGCAAGCGCGCTTGTGCCGGCATCACGGAAGATTTGCCAGACACTGTCTGGCAAATCGGCCAAGTGAGGAAGAATGACCTCATTTGCTGTAAGTTCTGGCGACTGAACCCGCGCCCGAACTCCGCTGTCAAGTCATCAGACAGCCGCGCAATCAACTGCTCCCCATACCCCGCGCGCCGCCGCCCCTTCTGCTCGGCCTCCACGATACGGCGGCCGACCTCCCAATAACTCGCGGTCATCAGCGCATTGACGCTACGCGCAGCCGCATGCCGCGCAGTATCGAGCAACGCCACAATGTCGCCGTGAATACCTGTATAGCCGGCAGGCAAGGTACTGGACTTGGTGAGCTTGCTTTTTGCCATGATGATTCCTCGGAAAACACCGGCATATGTTGCGTCAGGCCAAGTCGTTAATGCGTTTGCGGCATCGGTTGATGACGTAGTTCAACAAACTTCGATCGAAGTCTGCAAAAACAAAAAACCGGCGCGCCAGGATGGCAACGCCGGGTTTTGTTTTAACAACGCGGTTCGTCTTACAACACGAACTTCACCTTCTCATGCGACGACAGCGCACGGTACAGGTTGTCCAGCTGCTCGCGGCTGGTGGCGCGGACCGTCAGCGTCAGCGACAGGTACTTGCCCTGCGAGGACGGCCGCATCTCCAGCTTGCCGGCATGGAATTCCGGGTCGTGTTCGACCACCAGCTCGACGATGGTCTGGGCGAATTCATCGTGCATGACCCCGACCACCTTGATCGGGAAGTCGCTCGGATATTCGATGAGGGATTCTTCGGTTGGGATAGGCATGGCAGTAAGCTCGACGTCGCCGCCGGCGTTCGTTTTCAATGTACCCATATGGGGCGCAAACGGCCGGTTTCAAGCGGGGGGAATGCGCGGGATGGGAATGCCCGCATTTTACGCCATGCTGCCGCGGACCGGCCCCGGGATCGGGCCGATAATGCGCATGGGCCGCACCGGGCGGCCCATGCAAACCAGCTGCGGTGGCTTACAGGCGCGCCTTGGCCGCCTGGTAAGCCGCGTAGATCTTCGCGTAGACCGGGCCCGGCTTGCCGCTGCCGATCGGCTTGCCGTCCAGCGTCACCACCGGCAGCACTTCCTTGCTGGCCGAGGAGATGAACAGTTCATCGGCGGCGAACACCTCGTCGCGCGCGATGCGGCGCGCCTGCAGCTCGATGCCCTGCTCGGCGCACAGCTCTTCCATCAGGCCGTAGCGGATGCCTTCCAGGATCAGGTTGTCCTTGGGCGGCGCGGAGATCTTGCCGTCCTTGACCACCCAGACGTTGGACGAGGAGGCCTCGGTCAGGAAACCGTCGCGGAACTGGATCGCTTCGAGCACATCGTTTTCGGCCGCGAACTGCGCCGCCAGCACGTTGCCCAGCAGCGAGGTCGACTTGATCTGGCAGTTCAGCCAGCGGCGGTCTTCCATGGTCACGCAGGCCACGCCGTTTTCGCGCACCGCCGCCGACGGCAGCACCATCGGGTTGGTCATGATCAGCGCGGTCGGCGTCACTTCCTTGGGGAAGGCATGCGCGCGCTTGGCCACCCCGCGCGTGACCTGCATGTAAATCATCTGGTCGTCCAGGCCGTTGGCCTGCACCACGCGGTCGATCAGGGCGAACCATTCGGCTTCGCTATGCGGATTCGGAATGGAGATGGTTTTCAGGCTGCGGAACAGGCGCGCCAGGTGCTGCTTGCCGCGGAAAGCCTTGCGGCCGTACATCGGGATCACTTCATAAATGCCGTCGCCGAAAATGAATCCGCGGTCCAGCACCGGGACGCGGGCTTCGGACAGCGGCGTGAGTTCGCCGTTCAGGTAGACGATGGGATCGTTCATGGTGGTTTTTTCCAGTGTGCGCGAAAAGAGAAACGGGGAAAACGGGCCGGCCCGATGCCGACACGTAAAGATTCTGACACGCGCAAGTGTACGGGGTTATGCAAAAACAGTATTGGGTTGCGGTTTTCGTTTGCCGCCATCCGGGCGGCGTTCAAAGCGCGGCGACTTCCACCCGGCACCCCTCCCCTTCGCCCAGCGGCACGAACTTCCAGCGCAGCGAATGGAAGCGCGCCAGCGTCTCGCGGTGGGCGATGCTGACCACCGTCACGCCGGGCAGCTCGCGCGGCAAGGCCGCGTACAGCGCCTCTTCGGTTTCCCCGTCCATGGCGCTGCTGGCCTCGTCCAGGAACACCAGTCCTGGCCGGTTCAGGAACACCCGCACGAAGGCCAGGCGCTGCTGCTCACCAGGCGACAGGGCATGGCTCCAGTTGGCGGCCTGGTCCAGCCGGCCGGCCAGCTGTGGCAGCCGGCACAGTGCCAGATAGCGCGCAATCGTCGCATCGTCGAAACTGCCCTCCGCCGCCGGATACGACAGCGCCGCGCGCAAGGTGCCGATCGGCAGGTAGCTGCGCTGCGGCAGGAACATCGCCTCGGTCCCGGCCGGCAGCCCGATGCGCCCGCTCCCATACGGCCAGATATCGGCGATGGCGCGGATCAGCGTCGACTTGCCGCAGCCGGACGGGCCGCTGACCAATACGTGCTCGCCCGACTCCAGTCGCGCATCCATGCCGCGCAGCACGGCGCTGCCGTCCGGCAAGGACAATTGCAGGCCCTCGATGGTCAGCGCGCTGCCGGCGTGGCGCCCGACCTCGATGGTGCGCGCCATGCCTTGCGCGCGCTCGACATCGGCATTGAAACCAGCCAGGCGGTTGATGCTGGCCTTCCAGCTGGCCAGCGTGGTGAAGGCGTTGATGAACCACGACAGCGCATCCTGCACCTGGCCGAAGGCATTGCTGATCTGCATCAGCACGCCCAGCGAGATGGCGCCGGAGAAATAGCGCGGCGCCGACACCAGCATCGGGAAGATCACCGCGAACTGGCTGTAGAAATTGACCGCGACATTGAGCTTCTTGGTCACGCGCATGATGCTCCACCAGTTGCCGCGGATGTCGTCCAGGCGCGCGGTGAGCTGCACCCGCTCCTGCGCCTCGCCGCGGTACAGGGCGACCGCTTCCGAATTCTCGCGCACCCGGATCAGGCCGAAACGGAAGTTCGCCTCGAAACGTTCCTGGTTGAAGTTCAGGCCCACCAGCGGCCGGCCGATCCACCAGACGACGGCCGAACCGATCGCCGCGTAAACCACCGCGAACCACACCATGTAACCGGGAATGGTCCAGGCCTGGCCCAGCGCGGAGAAGGACACCGGCCCGCTCACCGCCCACAGGATATGCACGAAGGAAAACAGCGTGACGCTGCTGGAGATGAAGCCCAGCACCAGCGACAGCGAGTCGGAAGTCAGCACCCGCAAGTCTTCGGCGATACGCTGGTCGGGGTTGTCGGACAGGCGCCCCTGCTGGCCCTGTTCGATGCGGTAATAGGCGCGGTGCGCCAGCCACTTGTCCATGTAGCGCTCGCTCATCCAGTAGCGCCAGCGGATCTGCAGCGCCTGCGTCAGGTAGACGCTGTAGATGGCGACCGCGATAAAGACGAACGCCAGGCCGGAGAACTGCCACAGGAGCGATTTGAACTGCGGGAAATCGCGCGCCTGCAGCACGTCGTACATGTCGCGGTTCCAGGAATTCAGGCGCACGTTGATGTAGACCATGCCCAGGTTAAGGGCGATGATCGTGAACAAGAGGCCGAAGGCTTTCCACTTCTGGTCGGAAACCCAGAATGGCTTGATCAGGTTCCAGATGGCGGCGCGGCCGGAGGGATTGGATGGCATGGTGGCGGTCATGGCGGTGGCGTTGACGATGAGCTTACCATCCAGATTGCCGCGGCAGACTTAAGGCAGACTTAACGGTACCGCAGGTGCTGCGGGTACTGCGGCGCGCCGCAGTACCGATGGCCGCTCAGAATCCGGCGCGCAGCTCGACGAACAGGTTCTGCTCCTTCAGGCGGCCGCTGTGCTGCTCATCGCGGCTGCCGCTGGCATTGTCGAGGAACAGGTTGCGCCCGGTCCGGTACTTGCCCAGGTCGACATGGCGATAACCGGCGCCCAGCGTGAAACGCTGGCTCAGGCGGAAGTCCATGCCCAGCGTTGCGCTCCAGGCCAGGTTGTTGCGCGTGTCGCTTTCGAAGCGGCGCGCCATCGTCCCCTGGTAACCCTCGGCCTCGATGCGCGACAGTCCCAGCCCCAGGCCGGCATACAGGCTGAACGTCCGGTTCAGCGGGAAATCCTTGTACGCATTGAGCATCAGGCGCTGCGAGCGGGTTTCGATGACGTTGCGGCTGTTGCCCACGAAGCCGTTGGCCGGGTTGCGGAAGCGCCATTGCGTATCGAAGCTGGCGTCGGTGGGCAGCACATATTCCGCTTCCACCCGCCAGTCGCCGGGCAGGCGATAACCCAATGCCAGGCTGCCGGCGAACTTGTCCGCATCCGATGGGCCGCGCGTGATATTCAGTGCGCGCGGGCTGTATGCCTGCTGGCCCGACACCTCCTGATGCGCATTTTGCAGACGCGCGGAAACGTAAAAATCGCCGTGCTTGTCCTGTGCGTGGACGCTGCCGGAGAAGCCCGCCGCCGCGGAAAGGGCCGCGGCCGCAGCCAGTGCCATGTGTTTCATTCCTTGCCTTTCATTTCTCGTTGAGGGAAAAATCGAAGGCTGGATTATTTGCCGGGAACGTCCCGCGAAACCCGGCAGGCAGGCGGCTTACAGCAATCTTCCGAATAAATCGTATTTACTTGATCGACAGATGGCAGAACGACGAACGCAACCCTCACGGATTGCGATATTGCCTATTTACAGCTCATTGACGAAAGCGTCGACAAACTGCCGCATCGTTTGCTGGCGCTGTCTGGCCAGCGCCGCGCCGGCAGCGGTCTGGAATCCATCCGCCAGGCCGAACAGTTTGGCGGGAAAGTGATCGAGCGCATATCGGCGGTCATCCAGCGTACGCTGCCGCGCCTGCGGATCGCCCGCTTCATAAAGCGCCGATCCCATGCGACCGGCGGTATAAAAGCAGCGCGCCACGCCGATCGCACCGATGGCGTCGAGCCGGTCGGCATCCTGCACGATCTTCGCTTCCAGCGTGCGCGGCGCGATGCCGGCCGAGAAGCTGTGCGCCTCCACCGCGTGCGCGACGGCGGCCGCGTCCTCCTCGCTCCATCCCGTTTCCGCCAGCAGCCGTTGCGCATGGCGGGCCGACATGGACGAGGCCTGGCTGCGCAGCGGCGAATCCTTCTCCACCCGCACGCAGTCGTGCAGCAGCACCGCCGCCAGCAGGATGCGCAGGTCGCCGCCCTCTTCCGCCTGGATGCGGCGCGCGTTGTTCCATACGCGGCAGATGTGGCTGAGGTCATGCGACCCGTCGCCGGCATCGTCGGCGATGTGGGATAGCAAGGCGGCGGCAAGATTCTCCTGAGGAGCGAAGGCGGAAAGCAGATTGGTGTTCATGAATGGAAAATCGGCATGAGGCAGATGTCGGACGGGCAGTATGCCTGAACCGGCCACCAGATGATGCCCTTGTCGGAACATCGCGCGTCTCCGGCATCCGTGCCGGATGCGTCAATCCCCCAGGCCGCGCCACAGGCCCGGCCATGCTTCAACCCAGCAGCACCGGTGATCGAAGCCGGGCTCAAGTCGCACCTCGGGGCGTTGCCCGGGCGGATAGCGCTCCGCATAGGCAGTAGCAATGGCCACGGGCATGACCGCATCCTTGCCGCCGACGAAATGCCGCTGCCGTACCTGCAGCAAGCGGTCGGCGGCATCCGCGGGATTGAGGGAACCGGTCAGGGGGGAAACATGGTGCAAGGCGGTCCAGGCGCGATGATCCAGATTGCCGGCCACCGTCACCAGCAAGTCGACGTCGCGCCGCCGGGCCGCCACCAGCGCGGCGATGCCGCCGCCGCCGGAATAACCGACCAAGGCCAGCCGCCGCGCGCCCGCTTGCCGCTTCAGGATGCCGATCGCCTGGTCGGTAGCCGCCACCACCTCCTCGGCGAAGCGCCGTCCGGTCCAATATGCCGGATCGCACCCGGCCGCCGCGGTCCCGGTGAATTGGCAGGGACGGGCCAGATAGGCGGCGTTGCCCCGCGGCTGGGCCAGCGCCAGCTTGAGCGCCATCGCATTGCCCGGCGTCGGATCGTCGGAAGGCTGGCTGGAATTCAGCCAGGCCAGGCCATCCCCTTCGATGTAGACGGTCAGGCGTTCATCATCGGCGCCAGGTGCGCTCCCGGCATAACGCGCCGGCCGCCATGCCACCAGGTCGAACCCGCCGGCGGCGATGCGCTCCTGCTGCCAGCCATGCTGGCTGGCCAACGCTTGGGCCGCCTCGCGGCGCTCGGCGGCGGAAGGCAAGGCGCCGCAAGCGGCCAGACACAGCGCCAGCGACACAGCAGGTAATACGCGCGGGATTTTCATCGATTTTCACTGGCATGACTGGCAAGAATGGGCGTTCAGTGTACGCCGGGCCGCTGCACAGCATAACCCAAGGGCGTCGCATCACCGCTGCGGAAAATCGATACCCGCCTTACCTGGCCGCTGCAGTCACGGCAATTTCAACCAGCAATTCAGGCAGCGCCAGTTTCGATTCCACGGTCGCGCGCGTCGGCGCGCAGCCTGCGGCCGTCCACTCATCCCACACGGCGTTCATGCCGGCAAAGTCCGCCGCGATGTCCTTGAGCCACACCTGGGCGGTGAGCAGGCGCGTCTTGTCGATGCCGGCATCGGCCAGGAAGCCGTCGATCTTGGCCAGTACCTGGCGCGTCTGGCCGGTAATGTCCTGGCTACGGTCGTCGGCAGTCTGGCCGCCGATGCTGACGGTGCCGTTGTAGATCACCACGCGGCTCATGCGGGCGTTGGTGTGAATGCGTTTGATATCGCTCATCGATGCTCCTTGGGAATGGTATGGAAAATCCTATTTCGGAAAACCGGCACGCTCGCCCTGGACCGGCGGCGCCGTCACGGCAGTGGCCAGTTCGCCCAGCGTCACCGGCTTGATCGGCGGGCGAATGCGGTAGTAGCCGACCTCGGCCACCGGGCGCCCCTGTTCCTCGGCCAGCAATTCGGCCACGGTCAGACCGCAGAAGCGGCCCTGGCACGGCCCCATGCCGCAACGCGAGAACGACTTGGTCTGGTTCGGGCCGACGCAGCCGAGCCGCGCCATCTGGCGCACCTCGCCGGCGCTCACTTCTTCGCAGCGGCAGACCACGGTGCTGTCGTCGGCCGGACGCCGGAATGCGTCGGCCGGACGGTACAGCGCATCCAGGAACGGGCGGATCGCGCCATGCCGCTCCAGCATGTGGCGCTGCGCCAAGGCGCGCGCATCGCGCTTGCCGGCGTCGAGCTTGCCGATGCGGTGCGCGGCCTGCAGCGCGGCCAGCCGGCCCGACGGCTCGGCCGCCAGCGCGCCGGCGATGCCGCCGCCGTCGCCGGCCACGAAGATGTCCGGCAGGCTGGTCTCACCCCACGCATCCAGGCGCGGACGCCAGCACAGTTGCGGCTCGTCCCACACATGCTCGCAACCGATCGAGCGCGTGACCTGGGTGTTGGGGATCACGCCCTGGTGCAGCAGCACCAGCGGCGTCTCAATGCGCTGCGTGCTGCCGCCGGCGCTGAACTCGACCGCCTCGGCATGGGCGGCGCCCAGCACGCGCAGGGCCGTGACGCCTTTGACGTGCCGCACGCCGGCGCGGCGGATCGCCCGCAGCAAGGACCAGCCTTTCCACAGGTAGCCCGGCGCGCGCAATGCTCCGCCGAGATGGCCGAGCGCGCGGCGGTAGCCGGCCGCTTCGGTGGTATCGAGGATCGCCCGTACCTCAATGCCGGCATTGATCAGCTGCCAGGCGAACAGGTACAGCAAGGGACCGCAGCCGGCCAGCACCGCCGGCGCCTGGGGCGCAAGGCCGGCGGACTTGAGCAGGGTCTGCGCCGCGCCCACGCCCATCACGCCGGGCAGGGTCCAGCCCGGCACCGGGAACGGCCGCTCCTGCGCGCCGCCGGCCAGCACGATCGCCTTGGCCTCGATCTGCAGCGTACCGCGGCAGGAGCCCTGGCGCGTCACCGATACGCGCTTGTCGGCGCCGATCTGCCAGGCCAGCGTTTGCGGCCAGTAAGCGATGCCGCTTTGCTCGAATTCTTCCACCAGCGCGCGCCCGCGCAGGTAATCCGACCCCAGAATGTCCGGGTTCGCCAGCGGCGAATGGCTGACATTGCGGTAAATCTGGCCGCCCGGATGGACATTCTCGTCCACCACCAGCACTTCCAGACGATGCGCACGCGCTTCCAGCGCCGCGGCGATGCCGGCCGGGCCGGCGCCCACGACCAGCAGGTCGACATGCTTGACCGTCATACCACGCTCCTCGCGCCGTCCATGCGGCGCACGCGCATGCCCTCGCGCACCGGGGTCATGCAAGCCTGACGGTTGGGTACGCCGTCGATCTCGACTAGGCAATCGAAGCACACGCCCATCATGCAGTACGGCGCGCGCTCGGCGCCCTTGACCGGGGTGGTGCGGCAGGCGGTCACGCCCTCTTGCAGCAGCGCGGCGGCCACGTTCAGGCCGCTGGCCACGCGATGCGGCGCGTCGTCGACGAAGATTTCCACGGTCGCGCCGCCGGCGCGCGGCAGCGGTTTAAACAGCGAATCGTTTGGCATAGAACTCATCCAGGATGGTGGGACGCGGCGCGCCGAGAATCCACGGCGCGATGGTTTCGCAATGGGCGGCGGCGAGCGTCACGCCGCTGTGGCAAGTGGCCAGGAACGCGCCCGGGTGGGAGGCCGATTCCTCGTAGATCGGCAGGCCGTCCGGCGTCATCACGCGCAGCGCGCCCCAGGCACGCACGATGCGCACGTCCTTGAGGATAGGGAACGGGGCGATGGCGCGGCGCGCGATGTCGGCCAGCACGTCCGGCGTGACGCCGTCGTCGAAGCCGACATCCTCGGCCGAGTCGCCGATCATCACCGAGCCTTCGACCGTCTGCCGCACGTAAATGGTCGGGTTCGCCAAAAACGGCTTGACCCGTTCGGTCACGATGATCTGTCCGCGCAGCGGCTTGAGCGGCGCCGACAGGCCGACCATGCCGGCCAGCTTGCGGTTGCCCAAACCCGCGGCCAGCACCACGCGCCCGGCTTCCAAGGTGCGCTCGCCCATGCGCAGGCGGAACGCGCCGCCCGCGGTCGGCGTGATCTCGCTGACGTTTTCATTGGGCGCGTATTCGCCGCCGGCCTGCTCGAAGGCGGCGAACAGCGCGCGCAACGTGTACAGCGGGCTGACGTGGCCGTCGTTGGGCGAATAGATCGCGCCGGCCACGTCCGGGCCGATGGCCGGCAGGCGCCGCTTCAGCTCGTGATAGTCGAGCACCTCGTACTTCAGGTCCGGCTCGGCGGCGAACAGGCCGCGCATGGCTTCTTCCTTGACGGCGAGCTGCTCGGGCGTCTCGGCGATGTTGAAGCCGCCGGGGCGTTCGAAACCGACCGATACGCCGGTGCGCCGCTTGAGCTCGTCGGCGAAGCCTTGCCAGGTATTGGCCGAGTGCAGCGACCAGCGCGCGTAGTTGGTGCATGACGAACCCTTGCCCTGCACCCAGACCAGCCCGAAGTTGCCGCGCGCGGCGCGCAGCGCATTGTCCTCGCCGTCGCACACGACCACCTTCTGGCCCCGCTTGGCCAGCCCGAAGGCGATCGCCATCCCGACCAGGCCGCCGCCGACGACGGCGATGTCACAGGTTTTCTGCATTTAATGGTTCCCTACCAGTACTTTGTTCAATCCGTAGATACGGTCCAGCAGCAGCATCACCGCCAGCGTCAGGCCGATGATCAGGGTCGAGATCGCCGCCACGCTGGGGTCGACCGTTTCGCTCATGTTCATGTAGATGCGCACCGGCAGCGTGATGGTGGTGGGCGAAGTCACGAACACGGTCGCGGTCAGTTCGTCGAAGCTGTTGATGAACGCCAGCACCCAGCCGCCCGCCACGCCGGGCAGGATCATCGGCAGCGTCACGCGCCGGAAGGTGGTCCAGCGGCCGGCGCCGAGCGAACGGGCGGCGCGCTCAGCGTCGTCGGCCTGGCCGGTCAGCGCCGCCATCACCAGGCGCAGCGCGTACGGGAAGATCAGCAGCGTGTGGCACGCCACCAGCGAAGTGAACGAGCCGCCCATGTCCATCAGCGTGAACAGCCGCAGGAAGGCGATGCCCAGCACCACCGGCGGGATCATCAGCGGCGAAAGCAGGAAGGCGTTGATCGCATCGCGCCCCGGGAAGCGGTAGCGCACTAGCCCCATCGCGCTGGGCACCGACAGCGCGGTGGACAGCGTGGCCGACAGCACGCCCAGCCACAGGCTGGTGCGCAGCGCCGACTTGAAGTCTTCGTCCTGCCACAGCGAGGCGAACCAGCGCAGCGACCACTTGCCGGTCGGGATCGACAGGAAGTTGTCGGGCGTGAACGCCACCAGGCACACCACCGCCAGCGGCGCCAGGATGAAGGTCAGGAACAGCAGGTGGAAGATGACGGCGAAGGCGCCGTTGCGGTTGGTCTGGTTCATCGTCTCACCCCAGCCGGCGCGCGATGCGCTTTTCCAGCATCCGGTTATAGCCGGCGATGATCGCCACGTTGGCGATCAGCAGCACCACCGCGATGGCGGCGCCCAGCGGCCAGTTCAGGGTGCCGAGGAATTCGTCGTAGGCGGTCGTGGCCACCACCTTCAGGCGGCGCCCGCCGATCAGCGCCGGCGTGGCGAAGGCGCTGGCCGTCAGCGCGAACACGATCAGGCTGCCCGAGAGAATGCCCGGCGTGATCTGCGGCAGCACCACGCGCCACATGACGGTCCAGCGCGAGGCGCCCAGCGAGCGCGCCGCGTGCACGCCGGCGCTGTCCAGCCGCGTGAGCGAAGTCCATACCGACAGCACCAGCAGCGGCACCAGCACATGCACCAGCGCCACCGTCACCGCGCCCATCGTAAACAGCATCTGCAGCGGATGGTCGATCAGGCCCAGGCGCGCCAGCACCACATTGATCAAGCCTTCGCGGCCGAGCAGGATCGACCAGCCCAGCGTGCGCACGACCACCGAGATCAGCAGCGGGCCGAGCACCAGCACCAGGCACAGCGAACGCCAGGGGTCGCGCATGCGGAACAGGAAATAGGCTTCCGGCACGCCGATCAGCACGCACAGCGCCGTCACGCCCAGCGACAGCAGCAGCGTGCGCAGGAAGATCGCGTAGAAATACGAATCGCCCAGGATGTCGGCGTAGTTGTGCAGCGACACCGTATCGAGCACGCCGCCGCCGTTCGGGTCGAAACCGTGCAGGCTCAGCACGAAGGTGAGCACCAGCGGCACCGCCAGCAGCAATACGAAATACAGCGATGCCGGCGCCACCAGCAGCCAGCCGTTGGCGCGCCGGCGGCGCGCGGCGGCGTCGGGCATGCCGGCCGCGGCAGGGGATCCGGCGGCGCTCATGCGCCCTCCCGCACCGGACGCAGCGCGTCGTCGGCCCAGTCCAGGCCGACCGTATCGCCGTCGCGCGCGGCGGCGCTGCCGTCGTTGGGCAACAGCACGCGCAGCTTGCCTACGTCCGTCTCCACCGTCACCACCCAGTGGTTGCCGTGGAAACTGCGATGGCCGATGCAGCCGGCAATGCGGCCCGCATGCGCGTCCGTCAGGCGGATGCGTTCCGGACGCAGGCTGAACGTCGCCGGCCCGGACTGCCCGCGGCCGGCCGCGACGGCGAAGCTGCTGCCATTGACCGTCAGCACGGTGGCGTCGCCCACGATGTCTAGTTGGCCGGCGATGAAATTGGTTTGCCCGATGAAATGCGCGGCGAAGGCATCGCGCGGGTCTTCGTACACCGCATTGGGCGTATCGATGCGCACGATGCGTCCGCCATTGAGCAGCACCACGCGGTCGCTGATGGCCAGGGCCTCGGCCTGGTCGTGCGTGACCATGAGCGTGGTGGTGCCGACCTTGCGCTGGATCGCGCGCAGTTCGTCCTGCATCTGCTCGCGCAGCTTGGCGTCGAGGTTCGACAGCGGTTCATCCAGCAGCAGCAACGGCGGCGCGATCACCAGCGCGCGCGCCAGGGCCACGCGCTGGCGCTGGCCGCCCGACAGCTCGCGCGGATAGCGCGCGGCGTGCCGCCCGAGCTGCACCAGCTCCAGCATCTCCTGCACGCGGCGCCTGCGCGCCGCCGCATCGACGCGCTGCATCTCCAGCCCGAACGCCACGTTCTGCTCGACGGTCATGTGCGGGAACAGCGCATAGCTCTGGAACACGATGCCGAGACCGCGCTTCTCGGGCGGGATCGGCGTCAGGTCGCGGCCTTCGAGCACGATGCGCCCTTCGGACGGATCGACGAAACCGGCGATCATCTGCAGCGTGGTGGTCTTGCCGCAGCCGCTGGGGCCGAGCAGCGAGACGAACTCGCCCTGCCCGACTTCCAGGTCGATGCCCGAGACCGCGACGGTGTCGCCGAAACGCTTGCCGAGATGTTCGAGACGCAGGTAGCTCATGGGACGATTACCGTTCGATCTGGCGGTTCCAACGCTGCGTCCAGTCGGCACGCTTGGCGTTGACCACATCCCAGTCGACGCGCAGCAGCTTGTCGATCACGTTCGCATCCGGCACGCGGGCGGCGACCGCCGCGGGCAGCTGGGTCTTGCGGTTGGCCGGCGCCACGCCCTGGCTTTCGGCCAGCACGGCTTGCGTCTTCGGCGCCAGGATCATCTGCACGAACTTCTGCGCCAGCGCGTCGTTGGCCGAATGGTCGACCACGCACACGCCCATGCCCAGCGCCACCGCGCCTTCCTTCGGATACACGAAATCGATCGGGATGCCCTGCTGCTGCAACGCCTGCACGCGGCCGTTGCCCCACACGGCCAGCGCGACCTCATCGGCCTGGAACAGCTCGGCGATCTTGCCCGGCGACGGGTCGAACGACAGCACATTGGGCGCGATCTGCTTTTCCATCGCCTGGAAACCCGGATCGACGTTGGCGTCGCTGCCGCCGTTGATCCTGGCCTCGACCAGCAGGGCGTGCAGGCCGTAGGTGTTCTTGATCGACGGCATCACCAGCTTGCCCTTGTACTTCGCGTCGGACAGATCCTTCCACGATGTCGGCGCCGGCCAGCCCTTGGCCTTGAACAGGCGCGTGTTGTAGGCGATGCCGGTGGCGATCAGGCCGGCGGCGACGGCGTTGCCGCTCTTGAACCTGGCGATGTCATACAGGTCCTTGTAGACCGGCGCATCCGCCAGCTTGCCGCAGAAACCCATCTGGACCGCCTGGTACATCGGGCCGTCGTCGAGGAAGGCCACGTCCATGCCGGCCTTGCCCTTTTGCGCCTGCAGCTTGGCCAGCGTCGTGGTGGAGTCGCCCGGCACGATCACCACCTTGGCGCCGGGATTGTCGCGCTCGAACACGGGGATCACGTCCTTTTTCAGCATCTGCTCGAACGAGCCGCCGTAGGCGCCGACGTACAGCGTGGTGTCGGCCTGGGCATTGGCGGCGCCGAAGACGAAGGACGCGGCCGCGAGGGCCATGCCGACGGCGCGGGACTTGCGATGGGTGGGGTGCGGAACCTTCATCTGGCTTTCTCCTGACTTTTGTTATGACGCGAAAATGGCAAACAATTCGCAAAGCTGCTGTGTTTTCAATAGAATCGTTCGCAGCACGACACCCGTCAAATCACATTTTTTGGGTCAGCCATACGCTAATGTTATGGATGGCCATCAGGAGAATTCCGTGAAGATTCGGCAACTTGAGGCCTTCCGCGCGCTGATCCTGAGGCAGACGGTCACGCGCGCGGCGCAGATGCTGCACGTATCGCAGCCGGCGGTCACGCGCCTGATCAACGACCTCGAGGCCGACGTCGGCTTCGCCCTGTTCGACCGGACCAACGGGCGCCTGTACCCGACCCCGGAAGGCATGGTGCTGTTCGAAGAGGTGGAGCGTTCGTTCGCCGGGCTCGACCGCATCGCGCAGACCGCCGAACAAATCAAGTCGCTGCGCCGCGGTTCGCTGCATATCGCCGGCGCCCCGGCGATGGCGCTGGAATTCCTGCCCAGCGTGCTGACCGGCTTCATGCGCGAGCACCCCGGCATCAATACGACGCTGCTGATCCACGCCTCGAGCATCGTCATCGACCTGGTGGTGGGACGGCGCTGCGACGTCGGCTTCATCGCGCATCCGCTGACCCACCACGGCGTCAACATCGAGAGCATCCACAGTGCGCCGATGCGCTGCATCCTGCCGCACGGCCACCGGCTGGCCGGCAAGGCGGTGATCACGCCGGAGGATCTGCGCGGCGAGTCGTTCATCTCCTTTCCCAAGGAGTTCGACGCGCGCATGCTGATCGACGGCCTGTTCGCCCAGCGCCGCATCGACCGCGTGATGACTTCGGAGTCGCAACTGTCGGCGGCCATCTGCGTGCTGGTGCAGCATGGCGCGGGCGTCGCGCTGATCGACCAGATCACCGCGCATTACGCGCGCGACCGGGTCGTCGTCAAACCCTTCGAACCGACCATCCTGTCGGAATTCGCGCTGGTCACTTCCAACCAGCATCCGGTCTCGTCGCTGGCCGGCGCCTTCGTCGACTACGCCAAATCACGGATGATCGAGATGTTCCCGGCCGCCTCGCCGGCCAGGTGAAATCACGATCGGCGCCGATGTGAGATGATGCGTCTTCACCTTTTCTTCTCCAGCATCGGCACTGCAGCGGCTCCGCTTCGCAGCAGGCCCGGCTTTTGTGGAGCTTGCATGTTCACCTGGTTCGAAAAACTGGTCCATCCCTATCCGGAAGACCACCCCTTGCCGCCTCCGCGCGGTTTCATCCGTTTCATCTGGTCCTGTACCCGCGGCGTGCGCGGCTACATCGCCGCCATGACCACCATGACCGCCATCATCGGCGTGTTCGAGGCGATGCTGTTCGCCATGATGGGCCACATCGTCGACTGGCTGGCCAAGGTCGAACCGGCCCGGCTGTGGGAGCAGGAAGGCCGCAACCTGCTCTGGCTGGGCCTGGTGCTGGCCGGCAGCCCGCTCCTGATTGGGCTGCAGACGCTGTACAAGCACCAGACCCTGGCCGGCAATTTCCCGATGCTGCTGCGCTGGAATTTCCACCGGCTCATGCTCAGCCAGAGCATGAGCTTCTACCAGAACGAGTTCGCCGGCCGGGTCGCCGCCAAGGTGATGCAAACGGCGCTGGCGGTGCGCGACTTCTGCATGATCACCGGCGATATCCTGGTCTTCATCGCGATCTATTTCATCACGCTGATCGCCGTGGTCGGCACCTTCGATCCGCTGATGCTGATACCCTTCCTGGTCTGGCTGGTGGCCTATGCGGTCGCCATGCGCTACTTCGTGCCGCGCCTGTCGAAGGTGGCGCGCAACCAGGCCGATGCCCGCTCGCTGATGACCGGGCGCATCACCGACGCCTACACCAACATCGCCACCGTCAAGCTGTTCTCGCACGCCGGCCGCGAGGCCGACTACGCGCGCAGCGCCATGCGCGAGTTCCTGGTCACGGTGAACCGCCAGATGCGCCTGGTGTCCGGCTTCGAAGTGGTCAACCACCTGTTGAACATGGTGCTGATCATCGGCACCACCGGCATCGCGCTGTACCTCTGGACGCAAGGCAAGGTCGGGGTCGGCGCGGTGGCGGCGGGCACCGCAATGGCATTGCGCCTGAACGGCATCGCGCACTGGGTCATGTGGGAAATGGCGGCGCTGTTCGAGCACGTCGGCACGGTGCAAGACGGCATCAACACGCTCTCGCGCGCGCACGATGTGAAGGATGCGCCCGATGCCAGGCCGCTGCGGGTGGGCCCGGGCGAACTGCGCTTCGAAAACGTCAGCTTCAGCTACGGCGGCGCGGCGCCGCGGCCGGTGGTGGACCGCCTGAACCTGGTGATCCGCCCGGGCGAGAAGATCGGCCTGGTGGGCCGCTCCGGCGCCGGCAAGTCGACCATCGTCAACCTGCTGCTGCGCTTCTACGATATCGAGGGCGGCCGCATCACCATCGACGGCCAGGACATCGCGCACGTCACGCAAGACAGCCTGCGCGAACAGATCGGCATGGTGACGCAGGACACGTCGCTGCTGCACCGCTCGGTGCGCGACAACATCCTGTACGGCCGTCCCGATGCCGGCGACGCCGAGATGATCCACGCCGCCGAGCGCGCCGAGGCGCACGACTTCATCGGCACGCTGGCCGATGCCAAGGGCCGCACCGGCTACGACGCCCATGTCGGCGAGCGCGGCGTGAAGCTCTCCGGCGGCCAGCGCCAGCGCATCGCGATCGCCCGCGTGATGCTGAAGGATGCGCCGATCCTGCTGCTGGACGAAGCCACCAGCGCGCTCGACTCGGAAGTGGAAGCGGCTATCCAGACCAGCCTGTACAAGCTGATGGAAGGCAAGACCGTGGTCGCCATCGCGCACCGCCTGTCGACCATCGCGGCGATGGATCGCCTGATCGTGCTGGACCAGGGCCGCATCGCCGAACAAGGCACGCACAGCGAACTGCTGGCCGCCAACGGCTTGTATGCGCGGCTGTGGGCGCACCAGAGCGGCGGTTTCCTGGGCGAGGAAGACTAACTTTTCTTATGGGACCTGGGGCCAGTCAGGGGCGCGGCCTGCGCCCCTGACTGGACGAAGCTGCGCAGCGAGTCCTTCAGGATTTTCATCGCCGGGGCCGGGAAGCGTTCGTTACGCGTGACCATGCCGTAAGGCGCCAGCTGGAACTTGAGGCGCACCGGCAAGAAGCACAAGATGCCGTCCTTGGCGTAATGCTGCCCGATCGAGGTCGGCACCACCGCCACCATTTCGGATTGCTGCAGCAGCGTGGTGGTGACCAGGATGGAGGCGGTCTCGACCAGATTGAGCGGGGTCGGTATGCCGGCCTCCTCGAACTCCTTGTCGATCAGCTGGCGTATCGGCGAAGCCGGCGGCTGCAGGACCCAGCCCGCGTTGGCCAGGTCGGCCAGCTGCAGCCGGCGTTTCTTGCGCCAGGAGCTATGGCTGCCGCCGACGATGGACAAGGCCTCCTCTTCCAGCACTTCGAAATCCAGGTTGGGATAGTCGCCGCGCACCGCGATATTGCCCAGCACCATGTCCACATCCCCTTTCTCCAGCTGTTCCAGCAGCACGTCGCTGGTGGACAGGTGCGTCTTGATCTTCAGGCGCGGGAAGCGGTTCTTGAGGTCGAGGATCGCATGCGAGAGCAGCCCCGGCACCGAGGCCATGGTGGCGCCGATGGAAATCTCGCCCATGCCGCCGGCCTCGCGCGTGACCAGCTCGTCGCGCAAGCCTTCCAGGTCCGACAGGATGCGCTGCGCGTAACGGATCACCGACTGCCCATACACCGTGGGCTGCACGCCGCGGGGCAGGCGTTCGAACAGCGTCACGCCCAGCGTCTCCTCGATTTCATGCAGCATCTTGGTCGCCGACGGTTGCGACAAATGCATGAGCTCGGCCGCCTTGCGCAGCGATTTCGATGCGTTCAATGCCGCGATCAGCGAGAGCTGGCGCACGCGCAGGCGGTTTTGCATGGTTTGGGACGAAGGGATCATGGGCGCTCGGAACGGGTCATGTATAGCCGGAGGGTATCACTGATTTCTATCTTTTAATTAGACAGGCATACCTCCAGGGAGCAGAATCCAACAGCGTCAAAACGCCTGCAGCGGCGTCGACCACTATAAAAATCAACAGGTCGGGATACCGGAACACCTCATCGGCAGCGATGGGATGCGTTCCGGCCGAACCAGGAGACAAGCATGTTGGACAACAATCCCAAACCCTCAGCGGCGCACGGGGATGGCGCCGTCTGCTCGATGCGCACGGCCGAACTGGCGCTGGCATCGCTGACTACCCTCATCGGCGCCGCCGTCATGATTGGCAGCTGCCAGGCCGGCATCGGCTGGACCGATACCGGTCCGGAATCGGGCCATTTCGCGTTCTTTGTCGGGCTGATCATGATCGTCGCCAGCCTCGGCACGATCTTCTTCACGCTGCGGCGCGGCAAGACATCTTCCGGGCAGGATGAGGCGTTCATCGCGCGCGCGCCCTTGCGCCATGTGCTGGCGATGTTCATCCCGATGTGCGTCTATGTCGTCGCCATCCGCCTGCTGGGCATGTACCTGGCGTCGACCTTGTTCATCGCCTGGTTCATGGTGCGCGCCAACGATGCCCGGCGCGCCAGCTGGTGGCGCGTCGCGCTGGTCTCGGTCGGCACCCTGGTGGTGGTGTACCTGGTGTTCGAGCGCTGGTTCAACGTCCCGCTGTACGCCGGCCCGCTGGCGGAAATGCTCGGCCTGGCGTCCTGAACGGCCTGCCAAGCCCTATTGCCAATCCTGACAAAGAAACGGAAGCAAGATGCAAGAACTGGACGCATTGCTGCATGGCATGGCCATCATCTCGACTCCCTATCACCTGATGCTGATGGTCGCCGGCGTCTTGCTGGGCATCCTGGTCGGCGTCCTGCCGGGGCTGGGCGCGCCCAACGGGGTGACCCTGCTGCTGCCGCTGACCTTCACCATGCCGCCGCACTCGGCCATCGTGCTGCTGTCGTGCATGTACTGGGGCGCGCTGTTCGGCGGCTCGATCACCTCGATCCTGTTCAACATCCCGGGCGAGCCGTCCTCGGTCGCCACGACCTTCGACGGTTATCCCCTGGCCAAGCAGGGGCGCGCGGCCGAGGCGCTGACGGCCGCGTTCAGCTCGGCGCTGCTGGGCGCGCTGGTGGGCGTGCTGCTCATTACCTTCCTGTCCGGGTCGATCGCCAAGTTCGCAATGCGCTTCAGCTCCCCCGAATTCTTCGCGGTCTACCTGCTGGCGTTTTGCAGCTTCATCGGCATGGGCAAGAACCCGCCGCTCAAGACCACGGTGTCGATGATGATCGGGTTCGCGCTGGCGGCGATCGGCATGGATACCATCTCCGGCAACCTGCGCCTGACCTTCGACCTGCCGGTGCTGATGAACGGCATCAGCTTTGAGATCGTGGTCATCGGCCTGTTCGGCATCGGCGAAATCCTGGTGACGGTGGAAGAAGGCCTGGTGTTCCGCGGCGAGCATGCGCGCATCAGCCTGAAGATCGTGCTGCAGACCTGGGCGCGCCTGCCGAAATACTGGCTCACCCTGCTGCGCAGCGCGGCCATCGGCTGCTGGATGGGCATCACGCCGGGCGGCCCGACGGCGGCCTCGTTCATGAGCTACAGCACCGCGAAAAAGATGTCCAAGCATCCGGAGCGTTACGGCAAGGGCGAGATGGATGGCGTGATCGCGCCCGAAACCGCGGACCACGCGGCCGGCACCAGCGCCTTGCTGCCGATGCTGACCCTGGGCATTCCCGGTTCGGCGACGGCGGCGGTGATGCTGGGCGGCCTGATGATCTGGGGGCTGCAGCCGGGGCCGATGCTGTTCGTCGAGCAAAAGGATTTCGTCTGGAGCCTGATCGCCAGCATGTACCTGGGCAATGTGGTGAGCCTGATCGTCGTGCTGGCCACGGTGCCCTTCTTCGCGGCGATCCTGCGCGTGCCGTTTTCCATCATCGCGCCGATCATCATCATGGTCTGCACCATCGGCGCCTACTCGGTGCACAGCTCGATGTTCGACGTCGGCGTAATGCTCTTTTTCGGCGTGCTCGGCTACCTGTTCAAGAAGCTCGGCTACCCGATCGCGCCGCTGGTGCTGGCCGCGGTGCTGGGCGACAAGGCCGAGGCCGCGTTCCGCCAGTCGATGCTGTTCTCCGACGGCAAGCTGTCCGTGTTCTGGTCCAACCCGCTGGTCGGCACCATGACCACGGTCGCGCTGCTGCTGGCGTTCTGGCCGCTGCTGGGACGCGCCTTCAAGCCGGTGCTGCGCCGCCTGCGGCATGGCATCGCCTGACTCTTTTTTGTTGACCCTCCTCGCTTCCTGAAAGACCACATGCATACCACCAACAAACCGCGCCTGGCCATGGTGCTGGGCGACCCTGCCGGCATCGGCCCCGAACTGATCGCCAGGCTGCTGGGCGACCGCACCCGCGCCGGCGCCGCCGATATCCTGCTGATCGCCGACAAGGACGAGTTCGAAAACGGCATGCGCATCGCCGATACCCGCGTGGACTACACCGAGATCGCCGATCTGGAGACGCTCGATTTCTCATCGGGAAAGCCGCTGTTCTACCACTACCGCGGCGCCGCCCAGGCGCCCTTCGAACGCGCCGCCTCCACCAGCAACGGCGGCCGCTACAGCCTCGACACGCTGGCGCTGGCCATCGACATGACGCGCCAGGGCAAGACCGATGCGGTGCTGTTCGGCCCGCTCAACAAGAAGTCGCTGCACATGGCGGGCATGCAGCACAACGACGAGCTGCACTGGATCAAGGAGACGCTGGGCCACGCCGGCCCCTGCTGCGAATTCAATGTGCTGGACGGCTTGTGGACCTCCCGCGTCACCTCGCATATCGCGCTCAAGGAAGTCGCCTCCCGGATCACCGAAGAAGGCGTGATCGAAGCCATCCGCCTGATCGATACCGAGCTGCGGCGCAGCGGCGTGGCGGCGCCGCGCATCGCGGTGTGCGGCCTGAACCCGCACAACGGCGACAACGGCTCATTCGGCCGCGAAGAGCTCGACATCATCGGCCCGGCCGTGGAACGAGCCCGCGGCATGGGCTTGCCGGCCGACGGCCCGTTCCCGGCCGATACCATCTTCCTGAAAGTACAGGGCGAGCGCCGCGACTATGACGCGGTGGTGACGATGTACCACGACCAGGGCCAGATCGCGATCAAGCTGATGGGCTTCTGGCGCGGCGTGACCGTGCAGGGCGGCCTGCCGATCCCGATCACCACCCCGGCGCACGGCACGGCCTTCGATATCGTCGGCCTGGGACGCGCCAATGTCGGCGCCACGGTACAGGCATTCGAACTGGCTTGCCGCATGGGCTCGGCGCAGCGCGAAGGAAAACGGGACCGCCTCAGATGACTTGAGGCGATCCCGTATCAGGTTGCAGGCTGGTGACGAAACTTACTTATTTCACGAGCCAGCCTGCCGTGCTGAAGATCGAGCGGGCCTTGGCTTCATCGCTCTCGATGTACTTCTTGAACTCCCCACCGCTCATGAATTGCTGCTGCAAGGCGTTGACGTTCAGGTAGGCTTTCCATTCCTGGGTTTCCGACACACGCTTGAGCAGCTTGACGTAGAAGTCCACCTGCTCGGGCGTGGCGCCGGCCGACATGTAGACCGCGCGCGGCATGTGGTAGTCGTCGATGTTGGCGCCGGAGTCGCGGCAGGTCGGGATATCGCCCCATGACATGGTCGCCGTCACCTTCTCGGTGTAGCGCATCCGCTCCTTCGAAAACACGCACAGTGGACGCACCTGGCCGGCGCGCCATTGGGAAATGTTTTCGTTCGGATTGTTCAGGTTGGCCGAGACGTGCTTGCCGGCCAGTTGCGTCGCCACCTCATTGCCGCTCTTGAAGGGGATGTAGGTCAGCTTGAGGTTGTTGGCCTTGTTGATCAGTTCGTTGAGCGTCTGGTCGGTATCCTTGGACTGCGCGCCGCCCATGCGGAAGGCCGACGGATTGGCGCGGGCGGCGTCGAGGAATTCCTTGGCCGTCTTGTAGGGCGCATCCTCCGGCACCCACAGCAGGAACTCATCCTGCGCCATCAACGCCACCGGCACCAGCTGCTCGAACTTGTACGGCAGCTTCACCACCAGCGGCAGCAGGTAGGCATTGTTGGTGCCGAAGACGATCTTGTTGGGATCGCCCTTGGCGCCCGCGATTTCGACGAAAGCCTCGGCGCCCGAACCGCCGGCCTTGTTCAGCACGACGATGTTCTGGTCCATCAGCTTGTGCTTGACGATGATGGATTGCACCAGTCGGGCGAACTGGTCGGTGCCGCCTCCGGCCCCCGAAGGCACATAGAACTCGACCGGCTTGGCCGGTTTCCATTCCGCCGCCTGCAGGCCTGCGCTCAAGGACATCGCCAGCGACAGCAGCGCTACATGTTTCCATTGGCGTTTCTTGCTTGTGTTGACCACGTTTGTCTCCTTTGGTTGGTTTTTTTTAAGGCTACCCTGAGCAAGTCCCCGTGATGTGACGCTCCCGGTTTGGGATGGGATGCAAGGCGCAAACCACAGCCGGGCTGGTAGCCCGGCGAGGATTTGCAACGCCGCAGACCGCCCAAAACGGGGGCGGCACGCACGGGGACTTGCTCAGGGTAGCCTTGACAGTCTCCCGGATCAGGCCGGGAGCTGCTTCCATGCATCGTACAACGCTGAGCCGTCGAGTTCGAGGGCCTCGACGGTGATGTCGGCGCCACGCGCCACATTGGTTCGCAAGCGCTTGTTGGCGGCGAGATAGAACGGTGCCTTGCCGCCGGCTTCGGTAGCCGGCACCAGCAAGGGCGCGATATCGGAGATATGGTGCTGGTGGCCGCCCATGCTGAGCACCTCCCCTGCCTTGAAATCGCGCTGCGCGCGCGCCAGCATGACCGCATGCACCGCCTGCTTGTCGCTGCCCGAGGGGCGGCTGTGCAGCACCGCCGAGAACAGGCTCATCAAGCTCTCCAGGCCCATCAGGTGATACGGCAGGTAGATGCAGGCGTACTGGCGGCGGCGGCTGACCACGTGGCCCTTTTGCTGCAGCAGCTTCCAGACCGTCTCGTCGATGCAGCGCACGACGATGAAGACGCCGCCGCCGAAACTGGCTTCGTCATGGCGCCGCAGGCAATTGAAGACGTCCACCACGCCGACGCGGTCGAGGATGCCGCCGTCCTCGCGCGGGATGAAGACATCGGCCAATTCCGAAATGCGGCACAGCGGATAGTTGAGCGCATCGCGGGCCGGCAGCAGGCCGGTCGAATTGCACACGACATTGAGTTCGCAATAGTCCGGCGTGGCGCTTTGCGGCAGCGCGGCCAGCGCCGCGCTGCGCTGCGCCAGCCGGGCCGGAATATCGTCGCCGAGCTCCCACAGCGCATCGAGGCCGTCGACCGCATGGCGCTGCTCGGTGTATTCGATCTGGCGCTCGCCGGCGTGGTAGATGTAGTCGTATTCGCTGGATTTGCCGGCGGCGACGATGTCGAACCCGAGCAGGCGCGCCCAGGTGACAAGGCCGATCAGGTTGCTGGGCTGGTCGCCGTCGACGGTGGTATAGACGACGCCATGCTCCAGCGCCAGCCGGTTCAGGTACGGTCCCACCGCCGAATCGGTTTCCTTGGTCACCATGGCGACGTGGACGCCGCGGGAAATGGCGGCGGTAGCGATGCTGACGCTGACCTCGGGCTGGCCGGTGGCCTCGACGACGATATCGAGCGCGACGCCATCCAGCAAGGCGTGGTCGCCGACCAGCACGATCTTGCCCGCGGCCGCCGCGGCGCGTACCTGCGCTTGGTCGCGGCAGATGCCGACCGATGCGGCCGGGATGCCGAGCGTTTCCAGCATCGCCAGGGTGCCTTCCAGGTCCAGGTCGCATAGCGCCGCGATCTCGATGTTGGCGACGGCGCGGCACTGTACCAGCAAGGTACGGGAGAAGCCGCCGTTGGCGCCGGTCAGCGCGATCCTGATGCGCCGGTCTTGCAATTCCTTGAACAGCAATTCGTAATTCATGGTGGGTATGTGGCCGGTTGTAGTTCCCGCTTGCCGATGCTGCCGGCGCCGACGAACATCGCAAGCAAGTTCTTGTGGTTGATCTCGGTAGGTGATTCTGCGGGCAGGCCTGGTGACTGTCTATTCACCAGTTTGAATGCGTCGATAGCCTCCGGTTATAACGGCAGAAAAACAAAGGGCGCACCAGTTGGTGCGCCCTTCTCTTTGGCGATATCCGGATTATTCCAACGTGAACGAAGCTGTCTTCACGTCCTTCGAATCCAATCCCACCTGCACCTGGAACTCGCCCGGCTCGGCGACGTATTCCAGCTTGGCGTTGTAGAAGCTGAGCGCCTTCGCCTCGATGGTGAAGCGCACTTCCCTTTGCTCGCCCGGCTGCAGCATCACCTTGCGGAAGTCCTTCAGCTCCTTGACCGGACGCACCACCGTCGCCGCCACATCGCGGATGTACAACTGCACCACGGTGGCGCCGGCGCGCTTGCCCGTGTTCTTCACGGTGACGGTGGCATCGATGCGGCCATCGGCCTTCATCGTCGGCTGCGACATGCTCACGCCCGACAGGCTGAAATCGGTATAGCTCAGGCCGTAGCCGAACGGGTACAACGGCCCGTTTGCCTCTTCGAAGTACTGCGAGGTGTAGTTGCCCGGCTTGCCTTCGGTGTACGGGCGGCCCAGGCGCGCGTGGTTGTAGTAGCTGGGGATCTGCCCCACCGAACGCGGGAAGGTGATCGGCAACTTGCCCGACGGGTTGACGTCGCCCAACAGGATGTCGGCGATGGCATGGCCGCCTTCGGTACCGGTGTACCAGGTTTCGAGGATGGCGTCGGCATTCGCGCGCGCCCAGTTCAGGTCGAGCGGGCGGCCGTTCATCAGCACCAGCACCAGCGGCTTGCCGGTCGCCTTCAGTGCCTTGAGCAAGGCCATCTGGTTATCCGGCAGCATCAGTTGCGTGCGGCTGGACGATTCGTGCGACATGCCGCGCGCCTCGCCCACCGCCGCCACCACCACATCCGCGCCGCGCGCCGCCTTGACCGCCTCGGCGATCATGGCTTGCGGGCTGCGCTTGTCCTGTACCACTTCCGGATCGTCCCAGTTGAGGAAGTTCAGGTAGTCGACGATGTGCTTGTCTTCGGTGATGTTGGCGCCGCGCGCATAGACCAGCTTTGCCTTGGCTCCGAGCACATCCTGCAAGCCCTGCTTGAGCGTGACGGTCTGCTTGTCGACGCCGGCGCCGGACCAGCTACCCAGCATGTCGATGTGCGAATCGGCCAGCGGGCCGACCAGCGCGATGGTGCCGGCCTTCTTCAGCGGCAGCGTGGCATTGCGGTTTTCCAGCAGCACCATGGACTGTTGCGCCGCGGCGCGCGCGGCGGCGCGATGCAGGCGGCTCTCGGCATTGACGTTGGGCGGATCGCCGGCGGCCTGGCCGATGCGCAGGTAAGGATCGTGGAACAGCCCCAGGTCGTATTTGGCGCCGAGGATGTCGCGCACGGCGTTGTCCAGGTCCTGCTGCGCCACCTTGCCCGACTTGAGCAGGGCCGGCAATTGGCCGAGGTATACCTGGTCGGCCATGCTCATGTCGGTGCCGGCCTTGATCGACAATTGCGCGGCTTCAGCCTCATCGTGCGCCACGCCATGGTTCACCAGTTCGGTGATGGCGCCGTGGTCGCTCACGGTCAGCCCCTTGAAGCCCCACTGCTTGCGCAGCAGGTCCTGCAGCAGCCAGGTATTGGAGGTGGCGGGCGTGCCGTTGATCGAATTGAGCGCCACCATCACCGCGCCGGCGCCGGCATCGACCGCCGCGCGATACGGCGGCAGGTAGTCGTTGTACATACGCTGCGCATCCATGTTGACCACGTTGTAGTCGCGCCCGCCCTCGACCGCGCCATACAGCGCGAAGTGCTTGACGCTGGCCATCACGCGATCGGCGGCGATGGGCTTCTGCTCGCCCTGCAACGCGCGCACCGACACCTCGGCAATGCGCGACACCAGGTAGGGATCTTCGCCGAAGCCTTCCGAGGTGCGGCCCCAGCGCGGATCGCGGCTGATGTCGACCATCGGCGCGAAGGTCATGTCGATGCCGTCGGCGGCGGCTTCCCGGGCGGCGGTGCGCATGGCGCTGGCGACCACGTCCAGGTCCCAGCTCGACGCCAGGCCGAGGCCGATCGGGAACGTGGTGCGGTGGCCGTGGATCACGTCGTAGGCGAAGAACATCGGGATCTTCAGGCGCGAACGCATGGCGCCATCCTGCAGCGGCCGGTTGTCGGCACGCGTGACCGAGTTGAAGGTGCCGCCGACGCGGCCGGCGGCGATTTCGTCAGCCAGCTTCTTGGCCGGCATGTCGGGGCCGATGCTGACCAGGCGCAACTGGCCGATCTTTTCATCGACCGTCATCTGCGACATCAGGTCGCTGATGAAGGCGGCCTTGTCGCCCAGCAGGGCCGGCTTGCCCTGGGAAAATGCCGGCGGCGCCAGCAGGCAGGCGGCGCAGGCCAGCGCGTGGACGAGCGATCTGGCGGAAAGGTGGATGGGCACGTGATTCCTCTCTTTTTATAAACTTTGGCGGCGGCAAACCCTCCTATGACGTGCCGGCCGCGTAACGGTTCGCTATATTATTCTGTTTTAAAGCTCGCCACGACGGTTCTATCGCGCCGTCCCTTGATGGAGAAATCAGTGATCCTGACTGTATTCAAACGCATTCCCCTGCTGTTGTCGGCAGCCTTGCTGGCCGCGACCGCACAGGCCCAGACCTTCTCGCTGGACCAGGTAGCAGCCCGCGCCAAGGCGCTGGTCGACCAGCCTTACCAAAAGCCCGTAAGCAACCTGCCGCCGGTGTTCTCCGGCATGCAGTTCGCCGACTACATGAAGATCCAGCCCAGAAGCGACAAGTTCGAATGGCGCGACCAGAAGACGCCGTTCAAGCTGGCCTTCTACCACCAGGGCATGCAATTCAATTCGCCGGTGCTGATCCATGAAATCGTCAACGGCCGCCTGCAGGAGATCGGCTACAGCACCGACCGTTTCTATTTCGGCGGCCTGCATTTCGACAAGGAAAGCACCGCGCGCCTGGGCTATGCCGGCTTTCGCGTGATCTATCCGGTCAACCGCGCCGACAAGGAAGACGAGGTCATGAGCGTGCTGGGCGCGAGCTATTTCCGCGTGATCGGCCGCGGGCAGGTGTACGGCCTGTCGGCGCGCGGCCTGGCGATCGACACGGCGATGCTCTCCGGCGAGGAATTCCCGCGCTTCACCGAGTTCTGGATCCAGCGCCCCGCCGCCGGCGACAAGCAACTGGTCTTCTACGCCCTGCTCGATTCGCCGCGCGCCACCGGCGCCTACAAGTTCACCCTCACGCCCGGACAGGATTCCGTACTGGATGTGCAAGCACGCGTATTCCTGCGCGGCGAGGTGGCGCGGCTGGGTATCGCGCCGCTGACCAGCATGTTCCTGTTCGGCCCCAACCAGCAATCGTCGCGGCGCAACTTCCGCCCGGCCATCCATGACTCCAACGGCCTGGCGATCCACACCGGCGCCGGCGAATGGCTGTGGCGTCCGCTCAACGATCCGCAGAACGTGGAAGTGAGTTCGTTCGAAGTCACCAATCCCAGGGGCTTCGGCCTGCTGCAGCGCGGCCGCGAATTTTCCAACTTCCAGGACCTGAAGGACCGCTACGACCTGCGCCCGAGCGCATGGATCGAGCCGAAGGGCGATTGGGGCAAAGGCTCGGTGCAACTGGTGGAAATCCCCACCGCCGACGAGACCAACGACAACATCGTGGCCTACTGGCTGCCGGCGCAATTGCCGGCCAAGGGCGTGCCGATGGCCTTCGATTACCGCATCCACTGGACCACGGACGAAGCGGCGATCCTGAAGGATGAAGTGGGCTGGGTGAAGCAGACCTTCCACACCGACGGCGAACTGACCCAGGCCAACCTGATTCGCAGCTTCGACGGCACCACCGCCCTGCTGGTCGATTTCACCGGCCCGGCGCTGGCCAAGCTGCCGGCCGGTGCGCCGGTCAAGCCGCAGGTCAGCATCGGCAACAATGGCGAGCTGATCGATGCCCAGCTGCAACCCAACCCGGCCATCAACGGCTGGCGGCTGACGCTGCGGGTGAAGATCAGGAACGTGGCGCAGGCCACCGAGCTGCGCGCGGCGCTGGTGTCGGGATCGAAGGTGCTGACCGAGACCTGGAGCTACCAGTTGCCGCCGCGCTCGGATGTGCAGCGGACGTTCTGAGCGTGAAATTGTTTATATAATTAATTTTCAGGGAACAAACAAAAACGCCGTCCGGTTTGCACTGGACGGCGTTTTTCATGGAAGGCGCCTGAGCGATCAGGACTCCACCGCTTCCCCGCGCAAACGGGTAATCACCCCATCCAGCGCATCGAGGTCGTTGAAGCTGATGACCAGTTGTCCCTTGTTCTTGGCGCCGGTCTTGATACTGACCTGGGTGGCCAGCAGGTCGGACAGTTCTTCTTCCAGGCGCGCGATGTCGCGCGATTTTTCCTTGCCTTCGCGCGGCTTGGCGGCCTGTTCGGCGGAAGCGCGCGTGACCAGCTTTTCGGCGTCGCGCACCGACATGCGCTTGGCGACGATCTGGTTGGCCAGCTGGATTTGCGTGGCCGAATCGACCACCAGCAGCGCGCGGGCGTGGCCCATGTCGATGTCGCCGGCCATCAGCATGGTCTGCACCGGCTTGGCCAGGTTCAACAGGCGCAGCAGGTTCGACACCGCGCTGCGCGAGCGGCCCACGGCCACCGCGGCCTGCTCGTGCGTGAACGAGAAATCGGTGATCAGGCGATGGATGCCTTGCGCCTCTTCCAGCGGGTTGAGGTCTTCGCGCTGCATGTTCTCGATCAGCGCCATCGCCGCCGTGGTCTGGTCGTCGACGTTCTTGACCAGCACCGGCACCTCGGTCAGGCCGGCGATCTTGGCGGCGCGGAAACGGCGCTCGCCAGCGATGATCTCGTAGATATCCTTGCCGTCCTTCTTGCCGATGGCGCGGATCAGGATGGGCTGCAGCAAGCCCTGTTCCTTGATCGAGGAAGCCAGCTCGTTGAGCGCGCCTTCGTCCATGCGGCTGCGCGGCTGGTATTTGCCGGCCTGCAGCTCGGTCACCGGCATCACGCTGGGCAAGCCGGCCTGCGCGGCTTGCGCCTGGGCTTCTTCGGTGATGTCGACGGAACCGCCGAGGAGCGCGTCGAGGCCGCGTCCCAGGCCCTTGGATTTTTTCAGAGATGTTGCCATTGGATTACCCGATTACTTATAAGGTCTTGATGCGCTCGACCATTTCCGCGCCGAACGCGATATAGGCTTGCGCACCCTTGGACTGGGGATCGAAATTCACGCCCGGCACGCCGTAGGACGGCGCTTCGGCCAGGCGCACGTTGCGCGGGATGACTGTCTTGAAGACCTTGTCGCCGAAGTGCTGCTCCAGCTGGTCGGAGACTTGCTGCGACAGCGTCATGCGCGGGTCGAACATCACGCGCAACAGGCCGATCACCTTCAGCTCCGGGTTCAGCTTGGCGTGCACCTTCTTGATGGTGTTGACCAGGTCGGACAAGCCTTCCAGCGCGTAGTACTCGCACTGCATCGGAATGATCACGCCATGCGCCGAGCACAGGCCGTTCAACGTCAGCATCGACAAGGCCGGCGGGCAGTCGATCAGGATGAAGTCATAGTCGTCGGCCACGGCGGCGAAGGCGTTTTTCAGGCGCGCCTCACGCTGCTCCAGCTCGACCATCTCGACTTCGGCGCCGGCCAGTTCGCGGTTGGCCGGCAGCACGTCGAACTTGCCGGCTTCCGAGGTCTTGCGCACGCTGCGGATGTCGGACATGCCCAGCAGCACTTCGTAGATCGAGCCTTCCAGCGTCGCCTTGTTGATACCGGCGCCCATGGTGGCGTTGCCCTGCGGATCGAGGTCGGCCAGCAAGACGCGCTGGTTGTGCTGCGCCAGGCCGGCGGCCAGGTTGACTGCGGTAGTGGTCTTACCGACGCCGCCCTTCTGGTTGGCGACGCAAAAAATTTTAGCCATATCTTTTTTATTGAGTAGTCAACTTGATGCCGAAACCGATCAGGAAAATACCTGCCGCGCGCGAAGCCAAAGTGGCGATGGTGCGGTTGCGCGCCAGACGCCGCGCCGCCATATTGCCGACCAGGACCAGCAGGCTGCCGTAGAAGACGGTGCAGCAGCAGATCACCGCGCCCATCGTGACGAAAGTGAGCGCGCCCTGTTGCGTGGCGGGGTCCAGGAACAGCGGGAAGAACGCCATGTAAAACACGATGGCCTTCGGGTTGATCAGCGTCACCAGAAAGCCGCGCCGGAAATCCGCGGCGTTGGAAAAGGGTACGACTGTACCACCGCCCTCGCCTCTTGCAAACAGCAGCCGCAATCCGAGGTAGGCCAGGTAGGCCGCGCCCAGGTACTGCAAGCCGCGGAACAGCAGCGGATTGGCATGCAGCAGCGCCGCCACGCCGATCGCCGCCAGGAACATCAGCACGATGTCGCCCAGCATCAGCCCGGCGATGGCCGCGAAGCCGCCGCGCAGGCCGTGCTTGGCCGAGCAAGTCAGCACGCAGAAGGTGCCGGGTCCCGGCAACATCAGGAATACCATGGTGGCGGCGACCAGTTGCCAGACGTCCGTGATGCCGATGCTGTGGAACAGTGCCTGCATGTTGCTCTCCTTCCTTTTGCCTGCTTGTTCAGGATGCGCGGTCGATGAAGATCAGGTGCCGCTCGGCGTCCAGCCCGGGCACATGCAAGGGCTGCACCTTGCGCACGGCCCAGCCCGGCGGCAGGCGGTCGATCTCCTGCTGCGGCATGACGCCCTTCAGGGCGATGTACTGGCCGCCTTCCTGCAGCAGGTGGTTCGACCAGTCGATGAAATCGTTCAGCTCGGCGAAGGCGCGCGAAGTAATGACGTCGTATTGTTGCTCAACAGGCAACTGTTCGACGCGCGCATGCAGCACCGTGACGTTGCCCAATTGCAACTCCGCCTTTACCTGGGTCAGGAAGGCGGTCTTCTTTTGCACGGTGTCGACCAGGGTGATGCTCATCTGCGGCTCGGCCTCGGCCGCCCAGATCGCCAGCACGATGCCGGGCAAGCCGCCGCCAGCGCCCACATCCAGCACGCGCCGCGCACCGGCGAACACGGAAACTGCCGCCAGCGAATCCAGCAAGTGGTGCGTCACCATCTGCGCCGGATCGCGCAACGCGGTCAGGTTGTAGACCTTGTTCCATTTGATCATCAGCGCCTGGTAGGCCATCAGGCGCGACAGCTGGCGCTCGCTGAGCGCCAGCCCGAGGGCGGCGGCGCCATCCTTCAACGTTTGGGGCAGGGTATCTTGTGCCGCCATCATGCCGCTTCATTGGCGGCAGCCGACTTCAGGCCGCCTTTCTTCAAATGCACCAGCAGCAGCGACAGCGCCGCCGGGGTCACGCCGGAAATGCGCGAGGCCTGACCCAGGGTTTCCGGCTTGTGCTTGTTCAGCTTCTGGCGCACTTCGATCGACAGCGCCTTGACTTCCATGTAGTCGAGGTCGGCCGGCAGCTTCAGGTTTTCATTGTGGTCCTGGCGGCTAATCTCGCTGGCCTGGCGGGCGATGTAGCCGGCGTACTTGACCTGGATCTCGACCTGCTCGCGCACCGGGCCGTCTTCGATGCCGGGGCCGGCCAGCGGCTGGCCTTCAGTGCCGGTCAGGCCCATCAGGCTGTCGTAGGTCACGTTCGGGCGGCGCAGCAAGTCGAGCAGGTTGTACTCGCGCTCGATGGCCTTGCCCAGCACGCGTTCGGCTTCGGCGGCGGCGAGGATGCGCGGGTTGACCCAGGTGCTCTTGAGGCGTTCCATCTCGCGGGCGACCGCTTCGCGCTTCTTGTCGAAGGCGGCCCACTGGGCGTCGCCGACGCAGCCGAGTTCGCGGCCGATTTCGGTCAGGCGCAGGTCGGCGTTGTCTTCGCGCAGCGACAGGCGGTACTCGGCGCGGCTGGTGAACATGCGGTACGGCTCCTGCACGCCCTGGGTCACCAGGTCGTCGACCAGCACGCCGAGGTAGGCCTCGTCGCGGCGCGGGGTCCAGGCTTCGCGGCCCTGGGTCTGCAGCGCGGCATTGATGCCGGCCAGCATGCCCTGGGCGGCGGCCTCTTCGTAGCCGGTGGTGCCGTTGATCTGGCCGGCGAAGAACAGGCCGGCGATCTGGCGGGTTTCCAGCGAGGACTTCAGGCCGCGCGGGTCGTAGTAATCGTATTCGATGGCATAGCCGGGACGCAGGATGTGGGCGTTTTCCAGGCCCCTCATCGAGCGCACCAGTTCCAGCTGCACGTCGAACGGCAGGCTGGTGGAGATGCCGTTGGGGTAGAACTCGTGGGTGGTCAGGCCCTCGGGTTCCAGGTAGATCTGGTGCGAATCCTTGCTGGCGAAGCGGTGGATCTTGTCTTCGATGGACGGGCAATAGCGCGGGCCCACGCCTTCGATCACGCCGGTGTACATCGGGCTGCGATCGAGGCCGCCGCGGATGATGTCGTGGGTGCGGCTGTTGGTGTGGGTGATCCAGCACGGCATCTGGCGCGGATGCATCTCCGCATTGCCCATGACCGAGAACACCGGCACCGGATCGAGGTCGCCCGGCTGTTCTTCCAGGATCGCCAGGTTGATGCTGCGGCCGTCGATGCGCGGCGGCGTGCCGGTCTTCAGGCGGCCTTGCGGCAGCTTCAGTTCCTTCAAACGGGCCGACAGCGACACCGCCGGCGGGTCGCCGGCGCGGCCGCCGGAGTAGTTATTGAGGCCGACGTGGATCTTCCCGTCCAGGAAAGTACCTGCGGTCAGCACCACCGCCCTGCCCTGGAAACGGATACCGGCCTGGGTCACGGCACCGATTACGCGATCGCCCTCGACCATCAGGTCGTCCACCGCCTGCTGGAACAGCCACAGGTTGGGCTGGTTTTCCAGGCGCGAACGGATCGCCTGCTTGTACAGGATGCGGTCGGCCTGGGCGCGGGTAGCGCGCACGGCCGGCCCCTTGGAGGAGTTCAGGATGCGGAACTGGATGCCGGCCTCGTCGGTGGCGATGGCCATCGCCCCACCCATGGCATCGACTTCCTTGACCAAATGGCCCTTGCCGATACCGCCGATGGACGGGTTGCAGGACATCTGGCCCAGCGTTTCGATGTTGTGCGTCAGGAGCAGGGTCTTCTGGCCCATGCGTGCCGCGGCCAGTGCGGCTTCCGTGCCGGCGTGCCCGCCGCCGACGACGATGACGTCAAATTGTGTGGGGAATAGCATGATGCGCCTCGTGGAGACGGTGTGAACAGAGGCGAGATTATAAAGTCTTTTGGATAAGGGAGTCGGGAGGTCGGCCGGATTAAGTGGAATATCGGTACAGGGTGATGCTGGTTTACCTCATTCCCTGCCCTACCGATATCCGATGGATATCGGATAGCTATCTGCCCACCACCCGATATCGACTGTTTCACGTGAAACAGTGGACGACAAAAACACCGTAATTCCCCAAAAACAAAACGGGGCCGAAGCCCCGTTTGTTTTCCTGCCTTGTTATTTTCGACCGGATGTTTCACGTGAAACATCGACCAAAATTCGATTACTTCAAAAAGGCATCGTAGCCACTCTTCAAGATCAATGCTCCCACTACCAGCAGGAACAACTTGCGCACGAACACGCTGCCATGTTTCATCGCCAGGCGGGTACCCACCAGCGAGCCGGCAATATTGAAGACCGCCATCAGCAGGCCCAGTTGCCAGATCACATGGCCGCTGTAGCCGAACCAGCACAGGGCCGCCAGGTTGGTGGCGATGTTCACGAACTTGGATACCGCCGACGCCGACAGGAAGTCGTAGCTGAACACCCGCACGAACAGGAACACCAGGAAGCTGCCGGTACCCGGACCGAAAACGCCATCGTAGAAGCCGACGCCGGCGCCGATCAATGCGGCATAGATGATTTCCCTGGCGCCGCTCAGCGTAGGCGCATGGGTCTGCCCGAAGTCCTTTTTCTTCAGCGTGTAGATCGCCACGGCGATCAGTACGAAGGGCAAGGCCTTGCGGATCATGTCGGTCGGGATATGGGTAACCACGTAAGCGCCGAAAAAGGACAAGGCGAAAGCCGCGATCGCCGCCGGCGTCACCGTGCTCCAGCGCACCGCCACCTTGCGGGCGAAGTTGATGGCCGCGGCGCTGGTACCCATGACCCCGGCCACTTTATTGGTGCCGAGCAATGTTGCCGGTGGGGTATTGGGAAAGACCGAGAACAGGGTCGGCACCAGCACCAGGCCGCCTCCGCCGACGACCGCATCGATCAAGCCGGCGACAAAGGCGCCGGCGCACAGGATCAGGTAATCAGCCATGGCGGATCACCTGCGCAGGAAAACGAGATTGCATGGAAAGGCTTTCGGTCGAGGACAAACTACTGCGGCACCGGATACGGCGGGAGGCTGGCGCGCTTGTTATTGTTGGGCAAAGGTCCCGGCCCCCAATCGGCCGGGAGCGCTATTCTACCCTGCCCCGATTTTCCGTACCGGCAACAGATCCGCCGCGCCGGGCGCTGTTGCGCAACAGCGGCATCTGTTATGGCGGTCAGGTGTAGCGGCAAAAAAATACCGCCGGCAATCACCTTTCGATGACTTGCCGGCGGCAAGGAGGCCATCCCTGGGGATGGCCGGTTTCTCTTGGATCTTGCTTAGTGCAGCTGGCTCGCCTGCCCCTTCTTGGTCAAGGCCAGGATTTCGCCGACGATGCCCTTGCGGAACAGCAGCACGCAGATGATGAAGATGAAGCCGGTCACCACGGTCACCGAATCGCCCAGGGTGTTGAACCAGTCGATGCTGGTGGTGCTCGCCAGCCAGGTGCCGATGTCGCCCAGCTTGTTCTCCAGCATGATGATGATGACGGCGCCGACGATCGGGCCGACGATGGTGCCCAAGCCGCCCACCAGGGTCATCAGCACCACCAGGCCGGACATGCTCCAGTGCACGTCGGTCAGGGTTTCGAAGCCCAGCACCAGGGTCTTGGTGGAGCCGGCCAGGCCCGACAGCGCAGCCGACAGCACGAAGGCCAGCAGCTTGTAGCGCGCCACGTCATAGCCCAGCGAGATGGCGCGCGGCTCGTTTTCCTTGATCGCCTTGAGCACCTGGCCGAAAGGCGAATGGATGGTGCGCACGATCAGGGCGAAGCCGAAGATGGCGATGGCCAGCACCACGTAGTACAGCGTCAGGTCGTTGCCGAGGTCGATAATGCCCAGCAGCTTGCCGCGCGGTACACCCTGCAGCCCGTCTTCACCGCCGGTAAACGGCGCCTGCAGCGCGACGAAGTACAGCATCTGCGCCAGCGCCAGGGTGATCATGGTGAAGTAGATGCCCTGCCGGCGGATCGCCAGCAAACCCATCACCAGGCCGATCAGCGCCGCGACGCCGGTGCCCGCCAGCAAGCCCAGCTCGGTCGGCAGGCCCCACGCCTTCAGCGCGTGACCGCACATGTAACCGGCCCAGCCGAGGAAGGCGGCATGGCCGAACGACAGCAGGCCGGTGTAACCGATCAGCAGGTTGAAGGCGCAGGCGAACAGCGCGAAGCACAGCATCTTCATCAGGAACACCGGATACAGCCCGAACGGTGCGACCAGCGCCAATATTAACAAAATGACAACTAACAGTTTCTTGTTCATGCCGGTCTCCGATTATTTCTCTTTGCCGAACAGGCCGGCCGGACGGATCATCAGTACGATCGCCATGATGATGAACACCACGGTGGCCGACAGCTCGGGATAGAACACCCGGGTCAGGCCTTCGATCAGGCCCAGTACCAGGCCGGTGATGATGGAACCCAGGATGGAGCCCATGCCGCCGATCACCACCACCGCGAACACGGTAATGATCAGGTTCGAGCCCATCAGCGGGGAGACCTGGATCACCGGCGCGGCCAGCACGCCGGCAAACGCCGCCAGCGCCACGCCGAAGCCGTAGGTCAGGGTCACCATCAGCGGCACGTTGATGCCGAAGGCTTCCACCAGCTTGGGGTTTTCGGTGCCGGCGCGCAGGTAGGCGCCCAGGCGGGTCTTCTCGATCACGAACCAGGTGGCGAAGCACACCACCAGCGAAGCCGCCACAACCCATGCGCGGTAGTTCGGCAGCACCATGAAGCCGAGGTTGGTCGCGCCTTGCAGGGCCTCAGGCACCGAATACGGCTGGCCCGAGACGCCATAGATGGAACGGAAGATGCCCTCGATCATCAGCGTGATGCCGAAAGTCAGCAGCAGGCCGTACAAGTGGTCGAGCTTGTAGAGCCAGCGCAGCATGGTCTTCTCGATGATGATGCCGAAGATGCCGACCAGGATGGGCGCGACGATCAGCATCACCCAGTAGTTGAGCTCGAAGTAGCTCAAGCCCATCCATGCCAGGAAAGCGCCCAGCATATAGAGCGTGCCGTGCGCGAAGTTGATCACGTTGAGCAAGCCGAAGATCACGGCCAGGCCGAGCGACAGCATGGCGTAGAAAGAGCCGTTGACCAGCCCCAGCAGGAGCTGGCTCAGCAAGGCTTGCAGGGGGATTCCGAATAGTTCCATAAAAACCCGTTCATCCAGATGGGTGAAGAATGCAACCGCTTACGTTGGCGGAAGCTGCCCTCGAAATAAATCGCGGGCAGCTTCCAACAGCAAAAATCTGTCATTCCCGGCCAGCAGAAATGACAGATTTCGCGGATTGCCTTTACTGCCGCTTTTCAGCGTTGATGCGATTGGTACGTCTTGCGCATTACTTCCACAGCGCGCACTTGGACTCGGCCTTGGTGGTCCATGCCTGCTCAGCCGGAATGGTTTGCACCAGCTTATAGTAGTCCCACGGATACTTCGATTCCGACTGCGCCTTGACCTGGTACAGGTACATGTCGTGCACCACGCGGCCGTCGGCGCGCAGGTAGCCGTTCTTCTGGTACATGTCGTTGAACTTGGTCTTGCGCAGCTGGGCCATGACCTTGTCGGAAGCGTCGGAGCCGCTTTCCTTGACCGCCTTCAGGTATTGCAGCGCGGACGAATAATCGGCGGCTTGCAGCGAGGACGGCATTTTCTTGCGCACGGCGAAGTAGCGCTTGGCGAAGGCGCGGGTCTCGTCGTTGCTATCCCAGTACCAGCTGTCGGTCAGGTACAGGCCTTCGGTGGTCTTGAGCGTGAGCGAATGGATATCGTTGATGAACACCAACAGGCCGGCCAGCTTGGCGGTCTTGGTGATGCCGAATTCATTGGCCGCCTTGACCGAGTTGATGAAGTCGCCGCCGGCATTGGCCAGGCCGATGATCTGGGCCTTGGAGCTTTGCGCCTGCAGCAGGAAAGACGAGAAGTCGGACGCGCCCAGCGGATGCTTCACCGCGCCCACGACGGTGCCGCCCGAGGCTTTGACCACATTGGCGGTGTCGGACTCCAGCGAATGGCCGAACGCGTAGTCGGCGGTCAGGAAGAACCAGCTCTTGCCGCCCTGCTTCACCACTGCCGAACCGGTGCCCTTGGCCAATGCCACGGTGTCGTAAGCATAGTGGACGGTATAGGGCGAGCATTCTTCATTGGTCAGGCGGGCCGAGCCGGCGCCGATTTCGATGAAGACTTTTTTCTTCTCCGCCGCGACCTTGGCCGCAGCCAGCGCCGCGCCGGAGTTAGTGCCGCCGATCAGCACGTCCACGCCCTGCTGGTCGAACCATTCGCGCGCGCGGCTGGCGGCAACGTCGGCCTTGTTCTGGTGGTCGGCCACCAGCAGTTCGATCTTCTTGCCGTTGATCGCGCCGCCCATGTCGGCGATCGCCATCTTGATGGCCTCGGCGCCGCCCTGGCCGTCGATGTCCGAATACACGCCGGAAATATCGGTGATGAAACCGATCTTGATCACGTCGCCCGAGATCTGCGCCGATGCCGGCGCCATCGAAAACGCTGCGGCTGCAGCGGTAACAGCAAGTGCCATTGCCTTAAGTTTCATTCTCATCTCCTCAGTGTTAGAGCCCGCTAAATTGATAAACCGCGAGACAGCTTTATGTTGAACGGAGCAGGGATTGCCTCCTCCGCGGCGTACTTGTTGGCAGTACTTTTTATGATTCTTCCGGCGCTCAGACGCCCAGCAACTCGTTCAGGGTCTGCATCTTGGCTTCCAGCTGCGACGCTTCGAACGACTCGACGATCTGGCCGTGTTCCATCACATAGAAGCGGTCGGCCAGCGGCGCAGCGAAACGGAAATTCTGTTCCACCATCACGATCGTGTAGCCCTTGGCCTTCAAGGTCGTGATCATGCGCGCCAGCGCCTGCACGATCACCGGCGCCAGGCCTTCCGAGATTTCATCCAGCAGCAGCAATCGCGCGCCGGTGCGCAGGATGCGTGCCACCGCCAGCATCTGCTGTTCGCCGCCCGACAGGCGCGTGCCCTGGCTGTTGCGGCGCTCCTTCAGGTTGGGGAACATGTCGTAGATCTCTTCGATCGACATGCCCTTGTCCGTCTTGGAAACGAAAGGCGGCAGCAGCAGGTTTTCCTCCGCCGACAGCGAAGAGAAGATGCCGCGCTCTTCCGGGCAGTAGCCCACGCCGTGGTGCGCGATCTTGTGCGTGGCGAGGTTGATGGTTTCCTGGCCGTTGATCTTGATCGAACCTTTGCGGGTGCCGACCAGGCCCATGATGGAACGCAGCGTGGTGGTGCGGCCGGCGCCGTTGCGGCCCAGCAGCGTCACCACTTCGCCCTGGTGGACGTTGAGGTTGACGTTGTGCAGGATGTGCGATTCGCCGTACCAGGATTGCAGGTCGCTGATCTGCAGCGCCAGCGGCGCATTGGAAGAAGATGTGCTCACGGGGGAATTCATGGTTGCGGTCGACATTTAGTGCGCTCCCTGCAGTTCGCCGGCGGCGGTGCCCATATAGGCTTCCATCACCTGCGGGTTGCTCGAGACTTCCGCATACGTGCCTTCGGCCAGCAAGGCGCCGCGCTGCAGCACGCTGATGCGGTCGCAGATGCCGGAGATCACGCTCATGTTGTGCTCCACCATCAGGATGGTGCGGCCGGCCGAGACCTTCTTGATCAGCGCCGTGACGCGGTCCACGTCTTCGTGGCCCATGCCCTGGGTCGGTTCGTCCAGCAGCATCAGCTCCGGTTCCATCGCCAGCGTGGTGGCGATTTCCAGCGCGCGTTTGCGGCCGTAGGGAAGGTCCACCGTGGTGGTGTGGGCGAAGCTGGTCAGGTCGACCTCTTCCAGCAATTCCATGGCGCGCGCGTCGAGCTGCTTCAGGCTGTCGCCGTTCTTCCAGAAATGGAAGGACGTGCCGAGCTTGCGCTGCAGGCCGATACGCACGTTTTCCAGCACGCTCATGTGCGGGAACACCGCGGAAATCTGGAACGAACGGATGATGCCCTGGCGCGCGATCTGCGCCGGCGCTTCCATCGTGATGTCTTTACCGTTGAACAGGATCTGGCCCGAGGTCGGCACCAGGAACTTGGTCAGCAGGTTGAAGCAGGTAGTCTTGCCGGCGCCGTTGGGGCCGATCAGTGCATGAATATGGCCGCGCTCAATTTTCAGATTGACCGCGCTTACCGCCGTGAAACCCTTGAATTCCTTCGTCAGGTTCCTTGTCTCCAGAATGACGTCTGTCATAGTTTCATCTTTCCCTTTGATGCCCGCGCCGGTTGATCCGGTCATCGAGGCCTGCCTTGCTGCGGATCGCCTGACGCAGCCTGACACTTTCTGCATAAGGGACCGTCGTTCTTATCTGGCGATTCGAGAAGCTGTTTTTAATATTTGGCGCATAGTAGCCGAGTCGTACCATTCCTACAATACGTATAAGTACCGTATCGGCCGGGCTCCCGGCATTGTCGTCTCAGCGCCTGGAAACCAGTCCTGACGCGACTTTCTCGGCGATCATCACGGTCGGCGAATTGGTATTGCCGGAGGTGATGGTCGGCATCACGGAAGCGTCCGCCACCCGCAGTCCCGCCACCCCGCGCACACGGCATTGCGAGTCCACCACCGCCGCCGCATCGTCGGCGCGCCCCATGCGGCAGGTGCCCACCGGATGGAAAATCGTCGTGCCCACTTCGCCGGCGGCACGGTAGAGGTCTTCTTCGCTCTGGTACTGCGGGCCCGGCTTGAACTCTTCAGGACGGTACTTCGACAATGCCGGCGATGCCGCGATGCGGCGCGTCAATTTGAGCGAATCGGCGGCGACCTTCAGGTCTTCCGGGGTAGAGAGGTAATTGGTGGTGATCCTGGGCGCCAACGCATGGTCGGCGGAAGCGAGCCGCACATGGCCGCGCGAGGTCGGGCGCAGGTTGCACACGCTGGCGGTAAAGGCGGGGAAAGGATGCAGCGGATCGCCGAACTTTTCCAGCGACAGCGGCTGCACGTGGTATTCCAGGTTGGCGCTGGCCTGCGACGGATCGGAACGGGCGAATGCGCCGAGCTGCGACGGCGCCATCGACATCGGGCCGCTTTGCGTGAGCAGGTATTCCAGGCCGATCCGCATCTTGCCGGCCAGCGAGGATGCCATCGTATTCAAGGTCCTGGCCCCGCTGACCTTGAACGCCAGGCGGATCTGCAGGTGGTCCTGCAGGTTCTCGCCCACGCCCGGTAAAGACTGCACCACCGGAATCTGGTGCTGCTGCAGGAGTTCGCCGTTGCCGATGCCGGACAGCTGCAGGATATGCGGCGAGCCGATCGCGCCGGCCGCGAGGATGGTTTCCTTCGCTTCGGCGAACCACTCGCTGCCGCCGCCGGTGAATTCGACGCCGGTGCAAACCGGGCCGTTCGCGCCATTGGCGAAGCGCAGCTTCTTCACATGCGAGCCGGTCATGATTTCAAGGTTGCCGCTCTTCATCGCCGGCCGCAGGAAGGCCTTCGACGCATTCCAGCGAATGCCGCGTTTCTGGTTGACGTCGAAGTAACCGCAGCCTTCGTTGTCGCCACGGTTGAAATCGTCGACCTTGGGAATGCCGTTTTCGGCGGCCGCCTCGCGGAAGGCATCGAGGATGTCCCATTTCAGGCGCTGCTTCTCCACCCGCCATTCGCCGCCGGCGCCGTGGAAGGCATCGCTGCCGCGGTAATAGTTCTCGCTCTTCCTGAACAGCGGCAGCACGTTATCCCAGCGCCAGCTGTCGTCGCCGGTCAGGCCGGCCCACTCGTCGTAGTCGCGCGCCTGGCCGCGCATGTAGATCATGCCGTTGATCGAAGAACAACCGCCCAGCACCTTGCCGCGCGGGTAGATCAGGCTGCGCCCGTTCAAGCCGGGATCGGCCTCGGTGCGGAACATCCAGTCGGTGCGGGGATTATTGATGCAATAAAGATAACCGACCGGGATGTGGATCCAGATGTAGTCGTCCTTGGCGCCGGCTTCCAGCAGCAGCACCTTCACGCCCGGTTGCCTGGAAAGGCGGTTGGCCAGCACGCAGCCGGCGGTGCCGGCGCCGATGATGATGTAGTCGTATTGCCCTGCCGATTGCATGGTGTCTCCGTTTTTTATTGGTTGTTCTTGTCTGCTGCCGCTCTTGCTACCGTCATCCCGGCACAGCCAAGATGACGGTAGCAGGCTTTCCCTACACGAAAATTACTTCGCCACCGGCATCGTGAATTCCGCCCCCTTGCCGATGGTCGCCGACCAACGCTGCATGATCGACTTGTAGCGCGTATAGAAACGGATGCCCTCTTCGCCGTAGGCATGGGTATCGCCGAACAGCGAGCGCTTCCAGCCGCCGAAGGAATGCCAGGCCATCGGCACCGGGATCGGCACGTTGATGCCCACCATGCCGACCTGGATGCGGCGCGAGAACTCATGCGCGGTATTGCCGTCGGCGGTGAACAGCGACACCCCGTTGCCGTACTCATGCGCATTGATCAGCTTGACCGCCTCGGCGAAGTCCGGCACCCGCACAACGCACAGCACCGGGCCGAAGATTTCTTCCTGGTAGATCTTCATGTCGGTCGTGACGTTGTCGAACAGCGTGCCGCCGATGAAGAAACCGTTTTCATGGCCCGGCACCTTCAAACCGCGGCCGTCCACCAGCAACTTGGCGCCGGCATCGACGCCGCTCTGGATATAACCCTCGACCTTGGCCTTGTGGGCGGCGGTGACCAGCGGCCCCATCTCGGCATCGCCTTCCATGCCGTTCTTGACCTTCAAGGCCTTCACGCGCGGAATCAGCGCTTCCACCAGCTTGTCGGCCACGCTGCCGACTGCCACCGCCACCGAAATTGCCATGCAGCGCTCACCAGCCGAGCCGTAGGCCGCGCCGATCAATGCATCGACCGCCTGCTCCAGGTTGGCATCCGGCATCACCACCAGGTGGTTCTTGGCGCCGCCCAGCGCCTGCGCGCGCAGCGGGAAGGTACCGGCACGCTCGGTGGCCTTGCGGTAGATGTATTCGGCAATCGGCGTCGAACCGACGAACGACACCGCCTGCACCTCGGGATGTTCCAACAGCGCATCGACCGCCACCTTGTCGCCCTGCACCACGTTGAACACGCCATCCGGCAAGCCGGCGCGCTTGAACAGTTCAGCCAGCATCAGCGACGGCGACGGATCGCGTTCGGAAGGCTTCAGGATGAAGCTGTTGCCGGTGGCGATGGCGATTGGCGCCATCCACAGCGGCACCATCACCGGAAAGTTGAACGGCGTGATGCCGGCCGTCACGCCCAGCGGCTGGCGCAGGTTCCAGTTGTCGATGCCGCCGCCGATGTTGTCGGTGAACTGGGTCTTGAGCAGTTGCGGAATGCCGGTGGCGAACTCGACGATTTCCAGGCCGCGGGTGACCTCGCCCTTGGCGTCCGAAAATACCTTGCCGTGTTCCAGCGTGATCGCCTTGGCCAGCGCGTCCTGGTTCTGCTCGATCAGCTCCTTGAACTTGAACAGCACCCGCGCCCGCTTCAGCGGCGCCGTCTCGGCCCAGGCCGGCGCCGCCGCGCTGGCGGCCGCCACCGCCGCATTGACTTCCGCTACCGAAGCCAGCGACACCTTGGCGGTTGCCTCGCCGGTGGCCGGGTTGAACACGTCCTGGCTGCGGCCGCTTTCCGAACGCGTCAGCTTGCCGTTGATGAAATGGTCGATGTGCGGGGTGCTCATAAGTATTCCTTTGGTTATTGATATCAAGCCGGGCCGGATTTGTCTCACTATCCTGTTGGCCTGCGGCATAAACGTCGACAAAAGCTGGATTAAGCAGACGTTGGAAGAATATCGCGCTAATTCGATCCTATCCAATGAGTTATTATCAACAGCAATATAAGAATGACTTATAAAACATCGATTTTTCTACCCTGCGGTTTGATGCATGAAAAAAGGATTTAGCAAGAGTTAACGATGGATATCGTACAGTTACGCGCTTTTATCACCGTCGCCCGCGAAGGCAACCTGACCCGCGCCGCGGAAAAGCTGCACGTCAGCCAGCCCGCCGTCAGCCTGCAGATCAAATCCCTGCAGGAACACCTGGGGCTGGCCCTGTTCACCCGCACCGCCGCCGGCATGGTGCTGACGGTGGAAGGCAACAAGCTGCTGCCGCTGGCCGAACGGGTCCTGGCCGACCTGCAGGAACTGCGCCGCCATGCCGCGGCCTTGCAGGCCAGCGCCGACAGCCTGTCCGGTTCGCTGGCCATCGGCACCATCCTCGATCCGGAATTCATCCGCCTCGGCGCCTTCCTGAAATTGCTGGTCGAGCGCCACCCGCAGCTATCCACCAAACTATCCCATCATATGTCGGGCTCGGTCCTGAACGAGATCCGGCACGGGCGGCTGGATGTCGGTTTCTTCCTGGGCGACCCGGGCAAGGGCTTCCATGCCATGACGCTGACGCCCTTCACCTACAACGTGATCGCCCCGGCCGGCTGGAAAAGCCGGGTTTCCGGCAAGGGCTGGAAAGAGCTGTCGCGCCTGCCCTGGATCTGGACCCCGCCGGAGTCGGCACACCACCGCCTGCTGAGCAAGGTATTTGCACAACATAAAGTGCAACCAGATACCGTCGCCCTGGTCGACCAGGAGTCTTCCATGCTGGACCTGGTGAAATCAGGGGTGGGATTGTCGCTGGCGCGCGAATCGATCGCCCTCAGCCAGGCCCATGCCCATGGCCTGGTGATTGCCGATGCGGTCGAGCTGTCTACCGAACTGCGCTTCATTACCCTGGAGAAACGCCAAAACGAAGACGCCATCAAGGCGGTATTCCAGCTGCTCCAGGAAATCTGGAAGCATTGAACTGCCATTCCCTTTCGGCTTGCGGGTCTTGAGCCTGCAGGCCATTCCCCTTCTTCCCTCCTTATTGCCGAACCAAAGCACTGGATGCCATCGCCGGTGTTTCTTGAGCGCACGGTCGTTGTTTCCATCTTGCATCGGATTTTCTGAATACGCGAATACGCTTTTGCAGCGCTTTTCCAGGTTGTCCCCGCAATTCCGCTTTTCTGTTTTTTAAATTAAAGGTTTATATATAAAGATAGTAATGATTGTTAACGCAGGACTTTTCTGTGGATAAGTCGGTTAACCCGAATCGAATCAGTTATTTACGTCCTGAATAAACGCTTGGTAAGCTTCTGCATAGTTCAGGAACAATTGTTGGACAAATTTTCGCCTTGGGATAACTTGCCGAGATATTCCCAATTCGCGCAGCAGATATACAAAGACTTATCCACAATTGCCTGGAAGACATCCCTGAAAACCCCGGTTTTTCCACCCAATAGACCCAGCCGTGCCACATCGCATCGATATCCAGCCTGCCGGCCTGCACTTTGAGCAGCGTCCATCCCAATCGCTGCTGCAATCGGCGCTGACCCAATCCATCCGCCTTCCCAATTTCTGCCGCAACGGTTCTTGCCGCACCTGCATGTGCATGCTGGTATCCGGCACGGTGAGTTACCAGATCGAATGGCCCGGGCTGACCAGGGAAGAAAAAAAGGAAGGCTGGATCCTGCCCTGCGTTGCCGAAGCACAATCCGATCTGGTGCTGGACGTTCCCGATGCGGTCGACTTGAAGAAATAAGCCAGGTTTGCCGTTTTCGATTCCCTGGAAATGGTTTTTTGAATGCAGGAAATGCGCAGCCGACGCCGAATCCGGGTTTTCTGTCTTTTAGGATAAGTAGATATATATAAATAGTAGGTAATAGTTAACGCAGGTCCATTTCTGTGGATAACCCGGTTTACCGGAAATAAATCATGGAGTTGGAAAAAGGATAAACGCTTGGCAAGGCGTGTATGGCCGGCGGACAGTTCTTGGATAAAAAAACGGCCTTGGATAACTTTCCCGGTTTTCCCCAATCGATGAAAAAGTTATCCAGACCTTTATCCACAGGCTGGGCCGCTTTTTGTGGATAGCGTGGTCAACGGGGCAATTTTCAGGAATCCCGCATTCTTTGCCGTTTCAGGCCTGTTTTCATCGGTTTTCGGGGGGCTACAGGCAGTTTCCAAAGCATTTTTGGACGATTTCGGGCGTTCTCCCGCTTTGCCGGAAAACCAGCCTCCTCAAATCGCCGCCCCAAAATGAAAAAAGCCGGAAGAGTTATCCCCCGGCCGATGATGGCAAAAACGGCAATTTCTTTTGTGCCTATTTTTTAGGCGCAACTTTCTTCACGGCAGTTTTTCCCGCCTGCGGTTGTTTCTTCACTTCTTCCAACAGATTGGCGCAATCGGCCTTTTGCTCGCCGTCCACATTGATCAGCGGCAGGATCGCCGTCACCGGTGCCAGCAAGCCCAGCGCCACTACCCCGCCGGCGCGCAGCGCCAGTACCGCCTTGTTCACGCCGACGTCGGGATTCTTGAAGGTGCCCGATACGTACAGCGGCGAACGCAGCGAAATAATGCGCAGGCCCTTGCTCTTGGGATGGATGGTCACATCCAGTTTTTCCTGTTTCATGTCCACCGTGCCGTCGGCGCTGATCAGCGCATCGTCGGTATCGAGCACGAAGGTGCGCAGGTTCATCACGCCATTGTCCACAGGAAAATCGCCGGCCAGGCAATTGAGTTTCACTTCCCGGTCGCCGAACAGCTTGCTGATGACGATATTGCCCACGTTCAGGCCGGCAGCTTCCAGCAGGAATTTGCTGATGGCGCCCTGGTTGACCAGGGTCTTGACCTCGCCATTGGCCGAACCCAGCATCGCCGCCACCGAATTGCCGCTGGCGGTCAGCCTGGCGTCGCCGTTGATTTCACCGAAGCTGGTCTTGGAGGCGTCCAGTTCCGGATACAGCTTCTGGATCTTGATGCGGCGCGCCGACAGGCGCATGTCCGACTTCATCTGCGGTTCCCGGCCGTCGAGGCGGATCGCCGCATTCAGGTTGCCGCCGGCCACGCCGAAGCCCAGCGGATCCAGCGCCAATACCTTGTCCTTGAGGACCAGGTGCGCCTGCAGGTCGCTGATCGGCAGGTCCTTCTGCTTGACGATGCGCTTGCCGGTCAGTTTGACGTCGGCGTCCAGCGTGCCCCAGGCATCGGTGCTGAATTGCTTGACCGGTAGCACCTTGCCGGCCGGCTGGCGTTCCTCCGCGCCGCGCTGCGCCTTTTCCTGGTTGGAATCGGCGCCGATCAGCGGCGCCAGGTCTTCGAAGCGCAGCAGGTTGGACGTGATGGCGCCGGTCAGTTGCGGCCGCGGGCCGCCGGTGGTGTAGGACAGGCTGCCGCCCACGTCGCTGCCGCCGACCTTGCCGCTGAAGTCTTCGTAGCGCCACTCGCTATGTCTGGCGTCGATCTTGCCGAACAAGTGGCCTTCGGTGGCGAATGGCGGGGTTTCCGGCAGCAGGATCCCGGTCAGCGGATACAGGTTGCCCATGCTGGCGCCCGAGACCGACAGGCGCAGGTCCAGCGCCGCCAGCTGGGACGGCTTGGTCAGCGTGCCGCGGATGGCGATCGCGGTCTTGCCGACTTTCACGCTGGCTTGCAGCGGATAAGGTTGCCGCTGGTCCTGCAGCGACAGTACGCCGCCGGCGCGGCCGCTGCCCGAGACCGGAGCACCATTGAAACTGCCTTTCAGGTTCCAGCCCAGCCCGTAGACTTTTTCCTTGTCGGGATCGAGCGTGTCGATCTCGGCCTTGATGTCGATCTTCTTGACGGCATCGTTTAGCTGGAACGTGCCCTGGCGCAGGATCAGCCGGCCCAGCTTCAGGTTCCAGGCCGAAGGTTCGCTGCTCTTGAAGGTCCAGTTGTTGGCGTTGTCCTTGTCGCGCAGCAGGGAAATGTCCGGATTGCTGATTTCCAGCGTCGGCAGCGAAATGTCACGCGCCAGCAGCGGCACCGGATTGAGCGTAAAGACGACCTGTCCGACCGTGGCCATCTTGCCCTCACGGCTGAAGGCCTCGGGGTTGGCCAGCGTGATGTCTTGCGCCTGCAGCCGCGGCCAGGGCACCCAGCTCGACCAGCCCGATTGCGCCGGCGCGGTTTGTGCGGTGCGCTGCCATTGCAGCGACAGGTCGCCGTTGATGGCGAATTCGCGCCCCAGCGATTCGGAGACGCGCTGGTTGATCCAGGGCTTGGCCCGGTTCCAGTCGAAGGTGAGGAAGAAGACCACCGCGGCGGCGATGGCGATGAACAGGCTGGCCAGCAGCCACAGGATTATTTTTCGGATACGCGGCATTGGCATGCTTGTTCCCGTGAGGGTGGATCAACATGCGCCGATGCGGAGATGGCGGATATGTCCGGCGCAGGCGAGCACCCCGGCCGCCAGTCCCCGGCGGCCGATTGGTGGAACGGGATGCCTATGCCTGCGTACGCCGCATCAGCGCTTCATGTTGATACGACCGAATTCGTCATGAGTCGTTGCAGAAAGGTGCGAACGCAGCCATTTGTGCGCCGGATTGCGCGCATCGCGCTCGTGCCACAGCATGTCGACATGCTCTTCCGGCGTCTGGAACGGCAATTCCTTGACTACCAGCACGTCGGCCATGCCGGTGGCGGCCACCAGGTGGCGCGGCAGCACCGTCAGCAGCTCGGAACTGGCGACGATGCGCCCGGCCGTGAAGAACTGGTTCACCGTCAGCAGGATCTTGCGCTCGCGGTTCATGCCTGCCAGCACGTCGTCGATCACCGCGTGCGGCTTGCCCGACAGGCTCACCAGCAGGTGGTCGGCGGCGCAGTAGGAATCCAGCGTCAGCGGCTGGTTCGCCAGCGGGTGGTTCTTGTTCATCACGCACACGTATTGGCCGGTGTAGAGCCGGGCGTGGCTGATCTGGCTCTTGGCCATGCCCTGGCCGTCGGCCAGCTGGGCCGTGACGCCGGGGAAAAAGCCCACCGCCAGGTCGATGTCGCCGCGCAGCAGCATGGCGCGCGGGTCGCGGGTGGTCAGCGGCATCATGCGCACCTTGATGCGCGGCGCGTCGCGCATGATGGTGCGCACCAGCGAGGGCAGCCACAGCGCCGCGGTCGCATCCACCATCGCCATGCGGAAGGTGTTCTGGGCGCGCGAGATGTCGAAGCTTTCCGGCGCGATCACCGCTTCCAGCTCCGACAGCGCGCGGCGCACGGTCGGCCACAGCTCTTCGGCGCGCGGCGTCGGCTTGACGCCGTGCGCGGTGCGGATCACCAGGTCGTCGTTGAGGGTATCGCGCAGCCGCCGTAGCGCATTGGAGACAGCCGGCTGGGTCATCGCCAGCAGGTTGGCGGCGCGCGTGAGGTTCTGCTCCGTCATGACGGCATCGAAGACGCGCAGCAGATTCAGGTCCAGGGTGAGAAAGCTCATAGGGCGGGCCTTTGCGGCTGAAAGTGGGCCGCGGATGAATTCAGGGAATCGCTATTCACGAATTATATAACTGATATCCGAAAAGGAAATTGGTCAAACAAATACGAGTTCACTACACTGCAATGCAACATAACACACAACGTCAAGGATCGAATCATGGCAACCATCGCACAAAGCACCGTCAATACCACTTTCAAGAGCAAGTTCGCAGCCGTCATGCGCAACATCTTCATCCACTTCGTGAAGGCCCATGAGCTGCAAGCCGTCGCCCTGGTCGCTTCCGAGCAGGAACGCGCCACCGGCGTGCGCCACCTGAACCGCATGGCCGAGAAGTTCGAAGCGACCCAGCCGAACCTGGCTGCCGAACTGCGCTTCATCGCTTCCCGCGGCTAATTTGCAACACCCGCCGCACGGGCACTGAAAAAGCGCCGGCGGCACGGTAGTACAGGACTCAAGTTTCAACCGGTCGCGCGCCATACGTTGCGCGGCACGGCGGCAGGCCCAGACGGCCGGCTGCCCGGTACCAGGATTTCGGTTGTTCAGGCGCGTACGGCGCCTGTGTTGACGCTGATTCGATCAACGCGTCTGGACACCGATCCGTTGTCTCCTCCTCCCTCTTTAGGAAGGATTAACCCCGCAGGCCATGCCTGTGGGGTTTTTTTTCGTGGGTACGGTTCGGCGCAGATATTTAACCCGTCATCCCGGCGAATGCCGGGATCCAGTGACTTTCGTCATGCCCCAGTGGCCGTTGAACGACGCTGGGCCCTGACCTTCGTCAGGGCGACGAGTTGAGCGCATGGGCGCCCGGAACAGCCATATTCATCATTCCTATATCTGATATGAGAACTCTAAAGTGGCGATATAACAGGGGGAAACATATACTGCAATGCAACAACAGTGAGATTGAACGCGCCTGAAGCGCCCTAAATAGAATTATCAGAGGTAGAAATATCATGTCCTTCCTGAACATCGCCTTCCCCGTCGAGACCGCGTTTCCCTATATGCAGACGCTGATGGGCATGCTGGCCGCCTACCTGCGCCCGGCCCTGGGCCTGGGAGCGCTGGTGACCGCCCTGATGGTGTTCAAGCCGCTGCTCATGGGCCTGGTGCAAGCCGTCGTGCTGGTATTCAAGCCGCGCAAGTCGCTGGAACAGCGCATCCTGGCGCACAAGTTCAGCGGCAAGCGCATGCTCAACCGCATGGCCAACGAATACAGCCTGACCCAACCGAATTTCGCCAACGAACTGCGCAACATGGCTGCACGCGACTAAGCAAGCGCCGTTCCCGGCCAGCCGGCTTCTGGTCAGTAGTCAGTAGTAAATAGTCTGAGGTTTTGTAGTACGTATCGTGTCTCCTCCTCCCTCTTTAGGAAGGATTAACCCCGCAAGCGCAAGCTCGCGGGGTTTTTTTATGCGCGAGCAAAGTGCCGCCGCTCCCGGCGGGCGGCAATCGTGATAACGTTGGCTGATCAGTAATACTTATTCACGCCTCAGCCTCAAATACCATGTGCCAGCTTCTTGGGATGAATTGCAATACCCCGACCGATATCGTCTTCAGCTTTACCGGTTTCGCCACCCGCGGGGGATTGACCGATCATCACAGCGACGGCTGGGGCATCGCCTTCTTCGAAGGCTCCGGCGTGCGCACCTTCGTCGACCACCAGGCCGCGGTCAATTCGCCGGTGGCCGAGCTGATCAAGCAATACCCGATCAAGTCGCAGCACGTCATCGCGCACATCCGCAAGGCCACCCAGGGCCGCGTGGCGCTGGCCAATTGCCATCCCTTCGTGCGCGAGCTGTGGGGGCGCTACTGGGTATTCGCCCACAACGGCGACCTCAAGAACTTCACCCCGGAGCTCGACGGCCCCTACCGCCCGGTCGGCACCACCGACAGCGAACTGGCCTTCTGCTACATCCTGCAGGAATTCCGCAAGCGCTTCGGCGACGAACTGCCGCCGCTGGCTGAGCTGCGCACCGCGCTGCGCGAGATCGCCGACTACATCGCCGGCCACGGCACCTTCAACATGTTGCTCTCGGACGGCTCGGCGCTCTACACGCACTGCTCCACCAACCTGTACTACATCATCCGCCAGCACCCCTTCGCCACCGCCAAGCTGTCGGACGACGACTTGTCGGTCGATTTCGCCCAGGTCACCACAGTCAACGACCGCGTCGCAGTGATCGTCACCCAGCCGCTGACCAACAACGAAGTCTGGACCCAATACCAGCCGGGCGAACTGAAGGTATTCGTCGATGGCGAAGTGCTTGCCTGAAAGCCACAAAAAGGGACAAAGCCGCGCAGTCTCCCCGAAACGGGAATGATGCTCGCGGCAAACACTGTCCCCATAAAAACATTGTCGAAATGAAAATTCATCGACTTTGTCCCCGGTAAACCGCATGGTGCCGCCGTTGCCAAGAAAATAATGTCCGAATCGGCCATTTCCCGCCGATGGATATGATTTTTTACTCTGCCAAACTGCCTCGCCTCCTGTGGATAACTTTTCCCCGCCAAGGTAAAATGCGTCCCTTGTTTGCGCCTCGGCCGACATTGTTTTTCCACCCATCGGTCCTGACCTGAATCCGTTCAACGGCGCCGCACACCTATTCAATAAGAAAGCTTCATGGAAAATTTCTGGCAGACCTGCTCCACCAAACTCGAGCAGGAACTGACTCCGCAGCAATACAGCGCCTGGATCAAGCCGCTGGTGCCGCTCGACTACGAAGACGGGCTGCTGCGCATCGCCGCGCCCAACCGTTTCAAGCTTGACTGGGTCAAGGCCCAGTTCGCCAGCCGTATCACCAATCTCGCCAGCGAATACTGGGAATCCCCGATCGAAGTGCAATTCGTGCTCGACCCGCGCGTGGGCCAGGCCCGGCGCGCCGCCGTGGCCGCCAATGGCGGCGCTGATGCCGGCCTTCCCGCCGCCGGCGGCAACGGCATTTCCGGCCTCGGCCTGCCCGCGGCCCAGGCTTACGAGCCCGAACCGGAACCGGTGCGCGCCGTCGCCCCGCGCCAGGAACAGTCGCGCATCAACCCGGTGTTGACCTTCGACAACCTGGTCACCGGCAAGGCCAACCAGCTCGCCCGCGCGGCCGCCACCCAGGTCGCCAACAACCCCGGCGTGTCGTACAACCCGCTGTTCCTGTACGGCGGCGTCGGCCTGGGCAAGACCCACATCATCCACGCCATCGGCAACCAGGTGCTTGTGGATAACCCCGGCGCCAAGATCCGCTACATCCACGCCGAGCAATACGTGCGCGACGTCGTCACCGCCTACCAGCGCAAGGGTTTCGACGACTTCAAGCGCTACTACCACTCGCTGGACCTGTTGCTGATCGACGATATCCAGTTCTTCGGCGGCAAGAGCCGCACCCAGGAAGAATTCTTCTACGCCTTCGAAGCGCTGATCGCGGCCAAGAAGCAGATCATCATCACCAGTGATACCTACCCCAAGGAAATCAGCGGCATGGACGACCGCCTGATCTCCCGCTTCGACTCCGGCCTGACGGTGGCGATCGAGCCGCCCGAACTGGAAATGCGGGTGGCGATCCTGATGAAGAAAGCAGCCGCCGAAGAAGTCGTGCTGTCCGACGACGTCGCCTTCTTCGTCGCCAAGCACCTGCGCTCCAACGTGCGCGAGCTGGAAGGCGCGCTGCGCAAGATCCTGGCCTACTCGCGCTTCCACGGCAAGGACATCACCATTGACGTCGTCAAGGAAGCGCTGAAGGACCTGCTGTCGGTGCAGAACCGCCAGATCTCGGTGGAAAACATCCAGAAGACCGTGGCCGACTTCTTCAACATCAAGGTCGCCGACATGTACTCGAAAAAGCGCCCGGCCAACATCGCCCGCCCGCGCCAGATCGCCATGTACCTGGCCAAGGAGCTGACCCAGAAGAGCCTGCCGGAAATCGGCGACCTGTTCGGCGGCCGCGACCACACCACGGTGCTGCACGCGGTGCGCAAGATCGCCGCCGACCGCGCCAAGAGCCCGGAATGCAACCACGAGCTGCACGTGCTGGAGCAGACGCTCAAGGGCTGACCCGGCCAGCGTTCGCCGATGCCGCCAAAATGCCGCCCGCAGCCTGGGGCGGCATTTTCATTTGCGGCTGGCGCGGTTGGGACGGTCCCTGCCCGCCGCTTTCCAACCCGTCGTCCCGGCGAAAGCAGGGACCCAGTGTCTTTCGTTGCGCTCCGATAGACGTTGAACGACGCTGGGCCCTGACTTGCGTCAGGGCGACGGAGATAAATCCGGGATTAACCGGACGGGATTACCCGGCCCCCATCATTTCCGGGCCATTTTTCCAGCCATGCCGATCCCCCCACAATCCGGCGTCCAACGTACCTGTTTACCAAGCAAAAACTTACTTTGAAGGGGGATGATTGGTACAATGGAAGGCGATATTTCGCCGGCGGACGCCAGGGCCGCCCAACGAGCAGAAAATTCGCGGGATATCAAGGAAACTTCGGAGAAAACCTCTTTAAAAATGGGGGATTTGCCTTCAAATGTTCCTAACGCGCTGTCCGGCGCGCAGGACGGTCCGGGTGTGTGATTAAAAACACAACAATCAGCCTCCTAAAATGCTTGCCGGCGGCTTGGAACAGGTTTCGGACCGGCTGCGGGCAGGCCGTGCAAATGCAGGAGCGTTGCGTATTCCAGGCAGGTTCCGGCTGTTTTCACCAGAGGAGGAACACGCGCGACATTTGCATGAGCCGCATTCAGCCAACGGCATCCTTTAAACCACTATTAGCAAGGACAAACAGACTATGCAATTGGTTAAGACCCAAAGAGACACGCTCCTGCGTCCTCTGCAGATCGTGAGCGGTATTGTCGAGCGTCGGCACACATTGCCGATTCTGGCCAATATCCTCATCCGCAAGGACGGCGAGAAAGTCTCCTTCCTCTCCACCGACATCGAAGTGCAGATCACCACGCACGCCGAAGTCGGCTCCGGCAGCGAAGCCGTCGCCACCACCGTCGCCGCGCGCAAGCTGCTCGACATCCTGCGCGCCCTGCCGGACTCCGGCGAAGTTTCCATCTCCCTGGCCAACAAGCGCCTGACCGTGCAATCCGGCAAATCGCGCTTCGCGCTGCAGACCCTGGCCGCCGAGGAGTTCCCCACCGTCGCCCAGGCCGAGCAGTACAACGCGCAAGTCACCCTGCCGCAAAAGACCCTGAAGCACCTGTTCAACATGGTCCATTTCTCGATGGCCCAGCAAGACATCCGCTACTACCTCAACGGCCTGCTGCTGGTCGTCGAAGGCAAGAACGTGATCGCGGTCGCCACCGACGGCCACCGCCTGGCCTTCTGCCAGGTCGCCACCGAACAGGAATTCCCGCGCCAGGAAGTCATCATCCCGCGCAAGACCATCATCGAGCTGCAGCGCCTGCTCGACGAGAGCGACGATGAAGTCAAGCTGGAAATCGCCAACAACCAGGTCAAGCTGACCTTCGCCGACATCGAGCTGATCTCCAAGCTGGTCGAAGGCAAGTTCCCCGACTACACCCGCGTGGTGCCCAAGGGCTACAAGAACAGCTTCACCATCAGCCGCGAACAGCTGCTGCGTTCGCTGCAGCGCGCCGCGATCATGACCAGCGACAAGTTCAAGGGCGTGCGCTGGGTGATCGCTCCCGGCAGCCTGAAGATCAGCTCCACCAACGCCGACCAGGAAGAAGCGGTCGAAGAACTGGAAATCGACTACGGCGGCGACACCGTCGACATCGGTTTCAACGTCAGCTACCTGCTCGACGTGTTGAACAACCTGAAGAACGACTACGTCAACATCGCCCTGGGCGATGCCAACTCGTCGGCCCTGGTCACCATCCCGGACAACGCCGACTTCAAATACGTCGTCATGCCGATGCGCATTTAAGCGTTGCCGGTTGCAAGCGAACGAGGGGCCGTCCGAGACGGCCCCTCAGTCGCTTTTAAGAATTCCGATTCCAGCTGATTCCAGCCGGTTTTAAGCCGTACCCCTGCAATTTTTTGTCGTTTCACCCGCAGTTTCCTAGTCGTTTGGCTAGCTTTTTCAGAAGGTAACCATGTCCTCCAGCCCAGCAGACAACACCAACCCCGCGCAACAAAGCTACGGCGCCTCCTCCATCCAGATCCTGGAAGGCCTGGAAGCGGTGCGCAAACGTCCAGGCATGTACATCGGCGACACTTCTGACGGCACCGGCCTGCATCACCTGGTGTTCGAGGTGCTGGACAACTCCATCGACGAAGCGCTGGCCGGCTACTGCAGCGAAATCCACGTCACCATCCACGCCGACAACTCGATCTCGATCACCGACAACGGCCGCGGCATCCCCACCGGCCTGAAGATGGACGACAAGCACGAACCCAAGCGCTCCGCCGCCGAAATCGTGATGACCGAACTGCACGCCGGCGGCAAGTTCGACCAGAACTCCTACAAGGTCTCCGGCGGCCTGCACGGCGTGGGCGTGTCCTGCGTGAACGCGCTCTCCAAGCGCCTGAAGCTGACCATCCGCCGCGACGGCAAGGTGCACGCGATGGAATTCGCCAAGGGCATCGTGCAGAACCGCGAACTGGAAACCATCGACGGCGTCCAGGTCTCCCCCATCAAGGTCATCGGCGAATCCGACAAGAACGGCACCGAAGTCCACTTCTGGGCCGACGAGGAAATCTTCACCCACGTCGAATTCCACTACGAGATCCTCGCCAAGCGCATCCGCGAACTCTCGTTCCTGAACAACGGCGTGCACATCAAGCTGACCGACCAGCGCACCGGCAAGGAAGAAGACTTCGCCTTCGAAGGCGGCACCCGCGGCTTCGTCGAATACATCAACAAGAACAAGAGCGTGCTCAACCCGACCATCTTCCAGGCCACCGGCGAGAAGCAATCGGACCAGGGCACCACCATCTCGGTCGACGTCTCCATGCAATGGAACGACGCCTACAACGAGCAAGTACTCTGCTTCACCAACAACATCCCGCAGCGCGACGGCGGCACTCACCTGACCGGCCTGCGCGCCGCGATGACCCGCGTCATCAACAAGTACATCGAAGAAAACGACCTGGCCAAGAAAGCCAAGGTCGAAGTCTCCGGCGACGACATGCGCGAAGGCCTCACCTGCGTGCTCTCGGTGAAAGTGCCCGAACCCAAGTTCAGCTCGCAGACCAAGGACAAGCTGGTCTCCTCTGAAGTGCGCGGCCCGGTCGAAGACATCGTCGCCAAGACCCTGACCGACTTCCTCGCCGAAAAGCCCAACGACGCCAAGATCATCTGCGGCAAGATCGTCGAAGCCGCCCGCGCGCGCGAAGCCGCCCGCAAGGCCCGCGAACTGACCCGCCGCAAGGGCGTGATGGACGGCCTCGGCCTCTCCTCCAAGCTGGCCGACTGCCAGGAACGCGACCCGGCCCTGTGCGAGCTCTACATCGTCGAGGGCGACTCCGCAGGCGGCTCCGCCAAGCAAGGCCGCGACCGCAAGTTCCAGGCCATCCTGCCGCTGCGCGGCAAGGTGTTGAACGTCGAAAAGGCGCGCTTCGAAAAGATGCTCTCCTCCGAGCAGATCACCACGTTGATCGCCACGCTCGGCACCAGCATCGGCGCCGACGAATTCAACCCGGACAAGCTGCGCTACCACCGCATCATCATCATGACCGACGCGGACGTCGACGGCGCCCACATCCGCACCCTGCTGCTCACGCTCTTCTACCGCCAGATGCCGGCGCTGGTCGAACGCGGCCACATCTACATCGCCCAGCCGCCGCTGTACAAGGTCAAGGCCGGCAAGGACGAGCGCTACCTGAAGGACGACCTGGAAGAAGCGCAATACATGATGCAGATCGCCCTCAACGACGCCGAGATCAAGCCGGCCGAAGACGCGCCGAGCATCAGCGGCGAAGCGCTGGTCGAACTGTCACGCCAGTTCAACACCGCCAACGCGATCATCATGCGCCTCTCCCGCGCCATCGACGAAGCCGCGCTCAACGCCATCATGAACGTCGGCGTCACGCTCAACCTGGAAACGCTGGCGCAAGCGCAAGCCTCCGCCGCGGAGCTGGCCAAGGCCATCAACGACCCGACCGTCGAAGTGCTGGCCAAGCAGGACGAACTTTCCGAAAAGCTCGCCCTGCACATCCAGCGCCGCCACCACGGCAACATCAAGGCCACCGTGATCGATGCCGATTTCACCTCCGGCCCCGACTACCAGGTGCTCTCGACCGCCGCGCAAACCTTCAAGGGCTTGATCCGCAAGGGCGCCACCGTTGCCCGCGGCCAGGGCGAGAAGCGCAAGGAATCGGTCATTACCGATTTCCGCCAGGCCATGGCATGGCTGCGCGACGAAGCCGAACGCGGCGTCAACAAGCAGCGCTACAAAGGCCTGGGCGAGATGAATCCTGAGCAGCTGTGGGAAACCACGATGGATCCGACTGTGCGCCGTTTGTTGAAGGTGCAGATTGAGGATGCTATTGCTGCGGATCAGATCTTTATGACGCTGATGGGGGATGATGTGGAGCCGCGTCGGGCGTTCATTGAATCCAATGCACTGCAGGCGGGGAATATTGATGTGTAAATATTTGTAGCGGGAACCATAATGTGACATTTTGAGCGGCATCCGTTGAGATTTTTATCAAACGGTGCGGTCCGATAGCTCAGTTCGTGTCGTGTCGGATGACGCAGAAAGTGGTCAACTGCCGGTTCATTGACAGGTTTGTGATTCAAGAAACTACAAAGCCAACCCATGTATGGGTTGGCTTTGTAGTTTCTCAGGGGCTAAACGCTTCGTAGCATTCGAATCGCTCGTGGTAAAAATATTGGTTCATGGATCGTTGGCAGATAAATTTGCCCCGTGCTACCCCCGGTACAAAATCAATATCTCAACTCCCCGTTTTGAAAGAGTGAAATATTTGGCTGCCGCAAGAAATATCTTGGATGATTGGCCTAATACGTTTATCGAGGTCATAACAAAAGCTAAAATCTCACGCTATCACTTCTCGGGCCTCTTTGAAACCATGCCGTCACCAATGCGAGACCTGCTCTCCATCTCCGTGATCGAGGAAGCCTGCTCTGGAATCAGCCGTGACATGGTGCGCGTAGTTCTGCGCGGCATGAAAGCTGAGGGAGTAATTATCCCCACTTGCAGAGGCCGCGCAGCAAAATGGACACAAACCGGGTTGCAAAGCACGCCCGCACGTAACAACACAAGCAACGGAAACTGGCCAGAGGGCCCTTCGCAGAAGCCATGAACAACACTGGAAAACAAAACCTGCTGGATAGCTTGGGGCAAATGTCTGCCCCTGAGCTGCGTCGACTATTGACCGAACACCTGACCCGGCAGAAACTGGGCCTTTACTGGGAGCGTAACTCTATTGAACACGACAAAGCGCTCAATGCCAACGTCGTGCTCCCGCGCCTGGTGCCCGAATTGAGCCACACCCCCGAGGACTGCACCGAGCATCGGAACTTGATCATCGAAGGCGATAACTTCGACAGCTTGCGTTTGCTGCGGGCCACCCATTCCGGCAAGGTGCGGGTAATTTATATCGACCCGCCTTACAACACCGGCAATAAAGACTGGGTCTACAACGATAACTATGTTGGGAAAAACGATCGGTGGCGACATAGTCAATGGCTAGAGTTTCTCTTTCAACGCTTGGTGCTCGCACGAGATTTATTGACTGCGGATGGCGCAATCCTTGTCAGCATTAACGACGAAAACCGCGCGCGACTAGAAATGCTGATGGATGAAGTGTTTCCCGGGCGACGTCTTGGGAGCTTTGTTTGGAAAACTAGGTCCGGTTCTAACGATGAATCTGGCGGACGTCTATCAATTGACCATGAGCATGTGCTTGTCTATTGCAATCCTGGTTTCGCTTTCAATGGTTCACTCAAGGACTTTAGTCAATACAAAAACTTGGACAATGATCCAAGGGGACGATGGAAAACAGGCGACCTGACGCAGTCAAAAACATATCTTGAGCGGCCAAATAGCTATTACCCAATTCAAAACCCCAAAACGGGGATTTGGTACCCCTGCAATCCAAGTCGGGTGTGGGCATTTGCCTCAGAGACAAGAGTCGCCGACCCTAGCACACTCCGAGCGAAAACCATGGAACAGTACATTCGAGAAGGAAAGGTAATATTTCCCACCGATGGCTCAGAAGAGGTGGTGATATGGAAGACTCGCGAAGAACTCCTTAACGCTATCGCCTCCGGGCGGGTACCGGTTCGACCTAAAACTAAGACACTTCTACTGACAGCCGAATTGCCAGATTTAGACTTCTGGGTTGGCAAGCCAGTAGGCTTTGATCGACCATGGTTTAAGCGACATTTGTCAGACCTGCAAAGCGAAGTTCGCCCTGTATCCAGCTGGGTGCGCGGGGCGGTTGAAGAGGAAAGCTTAGATGAGTTCACTGTCGGGCTCGCTGCTCAACGCAGCGGAACGGGGGAGCACTCGGTAAACGAAATTCTTGGATTCAATGCATTCCCATATCCAAAGCCCAACTCCTTAATCAAGGGCCTTCTTACTCAAGCAACGAAACCATCGGACATCGTATTGGATTTTTTTGCAGGCAGCGGCACTACGGGGCAGGCTGTCCTTGAACTCAATACTGAAGACGGGGGGGAACGTCGTTTCATCCTATGTAGCAGTACGGAGGCTAACGACAAGGAGCCTAGCAAAAACTTGTGCCGCGATGTTTGTGCGGCACGCATACGACGCGTGATGCAGGGCTATGGGACCAAGGACGGCCACAGCGTAGCGGGAGGAGGGGAGTTCGCCTACCTGCAACTCGACAAGTTGGATGCCGCGGATGTGGCCCTGGATGCCACAGCAGAGCACGCAGCTACACTGCTGACTTTGCGTCACGCAGCGGCGGTACCTGTGACACACCAAAGCAGCTCAGTCCGCCTCATCGCGAAGGGTCTCGACTGGCTAATGGTACTGTGCCCCCTCGTCAACGCTCAGGTGCTGGACGAGTTGTGCGACCTGCCGAACCGGCACCAAGTGACACGACTGGTAGTGTACGCCCCACGCCCCAAAGCCTTGGTTGCCTTGCTGGCTGAGCGAGGAGTAGAGGCGCAAGTCCACACCCTGCGCCAAGCACTGATTCAAGGCCAGGGGGGCCGCCAATGAATACGCCCGACATAACGACAACAGCGATGCCTAAGACACAAGCTAAGTTCCAAGCGGCTCTGGACCTGCCGGTTCAAGCCTCAACGCATCAACCCGAGCAGTTCCAGGTGGAACTGATGGACAACATAAGCAAGGCGTTGCTTCGCACGCCCGCGCCTCCGTGCCTGCTGCGTGCGCCAACTGGCTCTGGCAAGACCTTTGTCATGGGCCAGGTTTTGGAGCGCGTAGGGGCGCAACGTAATGTGTTGTGGTTCTGGTTTGTGCCCTTCGTAACGCTCGTGGGGCAAACGCTGGACTCGCTTTTACATCATGCCCCAGGCTTGTCACCCGTGCTCTTCTCACAAGGCCGCAACCAGGACGTGGGTGCTGGGACAGTACTCATTTCCACTGCTCAGAGCGTGGCCCGTGCTCAATGGCGGACCAAAGGCTATGACGCCGATGCCGACGACGACGTGCGCACCTTGGCTGCCTTGGTTGCCCGCGCTCGTGCGAAGGGCCTACAAATTGGCTTGGTGGTGGACGAAGCGCACATTGGTCTGGACAAGAGCACCGAATTCGGCAAGTTTGCGCACTGGCTGCAGGCGGACTACCTTCTCATGGCTACAGCTACGCCCAAGGACCAACGGCTGACTGACTTCGTGGCGCACGCCGGCTACAGCGGGCAGGAACACTTCTCTGTCAGCCGCGATGATGTCGTCAAGGCCCGGCTGAACAAGCAGTACATCGAGGCAGTGGTGTATAGCTTGGGCACTACTATGCAGCAGGTGACCGACTTGCGGCGCACGGTGCTGCGCCAGGCTTGGGCGCGCAATGTGTTGATCGGCCAACGGCTGCAGCAAGCCGGTGTCATCTGTACACCCTTGCTACTAGTGCAGGTTGCTAATGGCGAACGCACCGTAGAGGAGGCCGCTGAGGAGCTGATGCGCCAATGCAATGTGCCGCCCGAAGCCATCGGCAAGCACTCTGCGGATGAACCAGACCCTGTGTTGATGGCAGCGATTGCCAACGACAGTACCAAACAGGTGCTGATCTTCAAGCAGTCTGCAGGCACGGGCTTTGACGCGCCACGCGCCTTTGTCCTAGCCAGCACAAAGCCCGTCAATGACACGGACTTCGCCATGCAGTTCATCGGCCGTGTCATGCGAGTGGCACGGCAGGTTCGCGACGGTTTCCCAAAGCCACAGCCCATCCCAGCCGAGCTAAACACCGCCTATGTGTATCTAGGCAATGCGCAGGCGCAGGCAGGCTTTGAAGCCGCGGTGCAGGCCACCAGCGCAGTCAAGAGCCAGCTGGAGGGGCAAACTGAGAAGCTGATGATCCGTCACACCGTTGCGGGGGGCGTCGTCTACACCAACCGGCCTACGGCAGATCAACCCCTAAGCTACAGCATGGGGCTACCGGGTACGCAGGCGACGGCCCCGCTGCCAGCCTCCGAGTCCGCAGCGCCATCGCCGTCATGGCTGCCTCCAGCAAGTGGCGTGACTCCACAACCTTTGGGACAGGATCTGTTCGGCGATCCCACTTGGACTTTCGACACTCAAGCAGCAGAACCCGCACAGAAAAAGTCGTCGCGCATCGATAAACCACGCACGCGCTCGGAGGTGTTGGAGGCTTTGGCCGAGAACAGGCTGAGGACTTTTCACCGAAAGAGCAACTTGCCTACTCTGGATGCGGCGCTCAAGTCGGAGGAAAAGCCGTCGCTGGTCGATCTGTCTGCCATCTCACTGCAGGTCGCGCAGTCTTTGGAGATAAGTTCGACGCTGGCTCAGATGGCAGTGAATGCAGCACTCAACCGCGTGCAGCAGAAAGAACTTCATAAGGAACTTACCGAAGGCACCAATTACGCCGAGGACATCCAGGTTGTCACGGATCGGGCAGCCTTGGCGCGAGAGGCGATGACTGCTCTGGAGGAGCTTCCACATGCAGAGGAAGAGGACTATCGCATCATCGTGCAGGCTATTGCAGCCCGCTTGAGGCCCACGTTGGATATTGTTCTTGAGGCTACTCCTTCCCAAGTAGCTCTCTCAGAGAAAGACCTTGTCCGCATGTCCCGAGATGCGGCCCATTGGGTCATTCGTGACTGTGCGCAGGAACTTCGCGAAGCGATCTTCCAATCCATTGCAGACCAGGCCAAGCAGGTCGATGCCCAGCCCCTACCCAATGTGATGATCTTCCCAGAAGACCTCGCATTAGAAGCTTCTAGAAAGAACATCTATGGCGTGTTGCCGCCGTCCACCGAGGATGCTCAGGCAGTGGAAACTGTGCTCTTCATGGATGAGCGAAATTGGTGGGCAGATCAGATATTCACATTCGATGACGGAAGCACCTTCAGTATCGGCCGGTATGACGGATGGGTAAAGCTAAATAACCTGGAGCAGGCGTTCGCCAGAGCGCTGGACGAGGCTGACTTTGTTCACTGGTGGCATCGGAATCCTGATAAAAAACCGTACTCAGTGCGCGTGGTGCGAGCAGAGCACGAACACTATTTCTATCCAGATTTCGTCGTCTGTGTTTCGCATGAACCAGGTGAAGCTCCAATGCAGCGATTGCTGGAAACCAAGGAAAGTACCAAGGACGCTTCACGTAAATCGCAGCACTTCCCACCCGCGTACGGCAAGGTCTTGTTCCTCACGCCTGATGGCAATCGCCTGCGGTGGGTGAATGATGACGGCAGCCTGGGCGAGATACTGAAACTATCAGAGCTGCAGGCGATTCAGACTAAGCTGAAGGCGTCTCAACACACTTGTGAACCTGTTTAACTTGACCAGCGGAGACGAATGCTGATGGTGCGCCTGGTTGAAACAAAAGCACTTCTCGGCGGCGTCCTCGCGAATCGGAATCAGGCAAGCGGAAGTCGATCAGGCGTCCCTGTTTCCTGTCGCTGCACGGGCGCGTTCACCGGTTGAAACTGTCGTTAATAGAAGACATTCCTCACCAAGTGCGGTAATAGGGCACCTCGCCTGTGGAGCTTCAGGGGGAATCGCTGGTGTATCTGATCATCAGATTAACCACCAGGAGCAAGGAAGCGGATCGATCGGAGAGGTAAGCGGCGCCGTGCCCGGTCGGTCAGCTTGTCGTAATGCTCATCCCAGAGGTCAAACAGCTTCTCTAGACCAATTAGGGTAACGCGACGCTTCTCTTGAGTACGGGCCTCGATTTCGGCGTCTTTGGTAAATCCACCGGTGCAAATGAACAGACCCACATCTTCGTCGCCCAGCACCGCCATGAAAGAACGCAGGCCATCCACACTCACCGCCTGCTGCTGGCGCTTCACTTGCACCTTGATGCGCGGCGGGCGCGTACCCAGAGCATCAGGCCAGGCGAGGATGTCCACTCCGCCATCCTTGCCGGGTGGCGACACCCAGGTGACGTGGTACGACATGGCGCGCAATAGATCTGCCACTAGATCTTGAAAGTCGTAGGGATTCATCGCCCGCAGGTAGTGCGAGACCTCTGCCCATGCCTGCTCTTCGGCCTCTTCAAACGTCACGCTTGCAGCCTTGGCATTGTTATCGACGACATCCTCAACGGAGCTGGCAGCCGACGCTACAGTCTCCACACCGCTCTCGGCTTCGGGTTGCGCCGCCTTCCATTCGGCGTACAGCTTGCAGGCGCGTTTGTAGAAAGCCTCAGGGTCTAGCAGAGCAGCATGCGCGGTCCGGCCCGCGTCAGTGATAGACCAAATTCCCTTGTCCTTCAACAGCCAGCCGGCTTTGACGCAATCCACTGTAGCGAAACGAACGATCTTCTCGAACCGCCGTCCGCCAGACTCGAAATTATCGGCTTCGTAGGGCGTTAGCGTGACGCGTGAGGCGAGGATATGCAGAGCCGCACTGGCCTGCAGCCCTTCGGGCGCAGCTATTAAAATACTGAATAACTCGCGCAGCAATTCGCCGGTGCGGCGGCGGGTGATTTCAGCCATAAGATATTTCCTTTATTTTTGATCCGACGCTTAATGCACGGTTGAGTATACGACGATACGCAGGAGATGACCGAGGCCCTAGCGGTGGAGCATCTGAGAAAAAATAAGCGCGTGCGGTTATCGGCTTGCGCCGTTCTTTTCATCCGTCGGGTGGCCGCAGAGAATAAAATCTAGGTTGTCCTGAAAGTTCATTGAACGTCTTTCTGAGGTCCGCTGTGAAATTTCTTATTCCCTATTCTGTCGAAACTTTTCGTTTCGAACACGCGGCGTTACTCCACTCAAGTTCCTAATTTCTTTAGGAAATGAGTGTAATGAGCAATTAAACTCAATGCTTCCTTCAAGCCATCCAGTGATTTCTGGATTCAGGGTGTAGTTCCTTACGCTTTGATTTGCCGTGCCATCCGGGATCACCGCGGAGACATGTATTTGCGCGATCTCTCCAGAGTGGATGCGTTGCCTTTTCAAAATTGCGGAGGTAAGACGAATGCCTCCGAAGACAAAACGAAACTCAGCGCGATCTAGTTCTATTTCAAACGGAGACAAGTTAATAATATTAAGCCAAAGATCATATGAGGCACTTTCTCCGAAGTCGACAACCGCTGAATCATGTCGCGGTCTTAAGTCAACATAAACCAGCTCTGCCAACCTGTCCTTCGAAAAATGGCGTTTCAATAAGAACGTTGGTAGCCATTTAACAAGAGTCCAAACTCCGCCGATTGGTATACTGGGAAATTCCATTTCTTCTCTCTGGATATTATTTAGGAATGCTATCAGCGGCGTGTAATGGGCTGGTGAGGCAATGCAACTTTTCTTTCAATTGCGCATTTATCTGATCGCCATTAAGACCAGAATGTATATTCCGGTGGCAAGTTGGACAGACAGCTCCAACAGAATCTGGATGATCAAGTCCCTGATCAGCTAGTCGAGTCGTATGATGCGTCTCCAAGTACGGTTCACCATTTTTCTTCTTAAACGGCGCAGGTCGTCCACAAGCCTCGCAAATGCCCTTTGCACGTGCTAGCACGTAGCTGCGCACAGTCTGACTTCTGACATACCAAGATGATCTAGTTTCACCCGTTTTTTTCTGTTCGGCTGGAGGTGTTACAGCATCGAGTGCCGCCTGTCGCAATTGATCAAGTGTTAAATTTGAGGTGGCTTCCAGTCCCTCGTTGATACTGTATTCCTCAACGAGCACACCAACTCGCACCAACTTAAATACGATGATCTTGCGCTTCTTTTGCCTGCCTTCTTCATCCTTAGCTTTTTCTACGCCGTCATCAAAACGCGCATCAAGACATTCGAATAGACCTTCGTAACGTACACCTTTCCGTTTCCCCAGGTCTTTGAAAAGCAAAAGATCCTCACCGTTTTTGCGGTGGTCCACGATGGCTTTGTTGCCCTTGGTGAATTCCATATCACCGGCCTGACCTTCACCGACATATTCGAAGACATCATCGGATGTCCATTGATCGTGATAGCCATAAGCGGCACCGCTCTCGCCGGAGAACATGAATACAACCGGGAATTCTCTTGGTGTCCAAATGCCAGACTGGAGTTGTCCCCCATACAGATCATTCAGTTGCGTACGGGTATAGACGTTGCCTTTTACGAGATGGAGTGCAGGGTGCAGGCGTTCTACTACATCATTGAAGCCGAGTCTCGCCAAGACGAGAGGAATGTCTTTCGCGTCGGATTCGATCCTATTTTGCGAAATTTTGGTTCCAAATTCATAAGAGAAGGCTGCTCCTACGATCGCTTGTGCGTCGTATAGCGCTTGTCCCTGCCGCAGTTGATATTTGTAGGACGACGTGTACTTGTATGTCTTGAGGAAACCCTCTGTCCCCAATCGGTTGTATTCCCCAATGGCTTCCAATACCGCATCTCTGGAAGCCAATTCCCCAATTCGCTTCTTCATTTTTTTCGCTAGGCTGAGATGTTCCAACTTGGTTACGTTGGAATATCGAATTTATTCGATTTTCTATCTAGCGGAGTGTACCTCGTTATAAATTTTTATGGAGCGAAAAAAAGCGGGCTCAAAAATGAGCCCGCTTCAAATGAAATGAGTTTGCAATTGCGAGCTCATTCTTCGAGATCATCCGTGTTCATTGCGAACAGATCTGGCTTTAATAAATCGGCAAGACTAATCCCAAGTGCTTTGGATAACGCTTCCATGTTGTCAATGGAAACATTGCGCACTCCGCGTTCCACATCGCTCAAATAGTTGCGACTAATCTCGGCCTGAAAAGCAAGTTCTTCTTGCGATATCTCTTTAAATCGGCGTGCACGCCGGACGTTCAATCCAAAGATTTCACGAGCAGCAGGTTGGGATTTGGTTTTTTTCATGCGCCCTAGCTTCCGGCGTCTTAGAGGAACGAGCTATCAACTTAAAGGTTGTTAAGGCACACTTTGAGTTACATTTTATCAAAATACAGCGATTATCTTCCCGGCTCTCGCATGTTATCTATGGGACTTTGCTTAGCGATCCTATCTCTGCAAGCGCTATCATGCGCCACCACTCAAGCTCAAGATGCTAGCCACGCCCTCGACACTTTCAATCGATCCAGCCCTTCTTGCCCGTGCCCGTCAATGGCTCCAAGAAGCCGACAGCCTCATCATCACAGCCGGTGCCGGCATGGGCGTAGACTCCGGCCTTCCTGACTTCCGCGGAAACGCAGGTTTCTGGCAAGCCTATCCCCCGCTGGCCAAAGCCGGCATCACCTTCACCGAAATTGCCAATGGCGATGCCTTCGCTGAAGATCCGATGCAATCCTGGGGTTTTTATGGCCACCGCCTGGCGCTGTATCGCGAGACCATGCCGCACGCTGGGTTTGTGCTGCTGAATGAACTGGCAAAGACGAAACCTCAAGGCATGTTCGTCTTCACCAGCAACGTCGATGGTCAGTTCCAGAAGGCCGGCGTGGCCGAGGAGCACATCGTCGAGTGCCACGGTAGCATCCATCACCTGCAATGCAGTGACGACTGCACTGGTGCGATCTGGCCCGCAGATGCGGTAACGCCGCAAGTGGACATGACGCATTGCCGGTTGAGTTCGCCCTTGCCGCTGTGTCCGTCATGCGGTGCGGTGGCGCGGCCGAATATTCTGATGTTCAACGACTACCGCTGGAATGAGCGCCGCACCGATGCGCAGTACTCCCGTATGCGCGCTTGGATGGATGCGGCAAAGCGCCCGGTGGTGATCGAGATTGGCGCCGGTACGGCTGTGCCATCCGTGCGGCGCATGAGCGAAAATTTGGGAGCGCCGCTGATTCGCATCAATCCGCGTGAATGGTTGGTGAAAGGCGCAAACAAGGTCGGTTTGCCTTGCGGCGCGTTGGAGGGTTTGAGGTTGTTGCTCTCTTAGCCTTCAAACTTCTGCAACACAGCCACAGCCTCCTCCTCCAACAACGGCCCCTCCACACTAACCCCAGGCACCGCCCCCGCAACAACACCAGCCGCCCGCAACGGCAACGTCGCCCCACCCAATATCTCCCCCATCAACGGCGTAGGCGCTCCAAACACCACCCGCTTCACCCCTCCCCAAAACATCGCCCCCGCACACATCGCACAAGGCTCCCCGCTGGCATAAACCGTCGTGCCGCGCATCGCTTCCAGCCCCAGTTCCTTCTGCGCCCGCCGCACCAGCACGATCTCCGCATGCCCGGTGCAATCGGCCGCGGTGTTCTGGTTGTTCATCTCCACCATCAGCACCTGCCCCGCCGGCGAAACCAGCGTCGCGCCGAACGGCATGTCGCCGCGCTTCAGTGCCTCTTTGGAGGCGTCGATCGCCAGCCGCATGGCGGCAACGTCTTGTTCGGTGAATCCGGTAACGGGTTTGTTGCTCATGTCGTCCTCACATTTCGTCGATGGGGGTGGAAGAGGCGTTCGGCGCCTTGTCCAGCGTGAACCGCCCGCTGGAATTGAGGTAGAAACTGGCGCCGAAACGCCCCACGGGGTGGTAGTCCTGCAGCCGCACGCGCCATTGCTCGGTGTCGACCAGGCCGTCGCGCGCGGCCAGCCATTGCACGCGGCCGATGAAGATGTAGCGGCTGGGTGTTTCCAGCTTCTCGTGCAGCACGCATTCGAAGGCGACCGGCGCTTCGGCGATGCGTGGCGGGGCGATGGTGCGGGACGGCACGGCGTGTAGGCCGGCGTGTTCCAGTTCACTATGGTGCGGCGGCAGCGCGGCGCCGCAGGCGTCCATCTGCGCGCACATGGCTTCGTCGGTGAGGTGGACGACGAATTCGCCGGTGCGCAGGATGTTGGCGGCGGTGTCTTTCAGCGCGCCGTCGTGCAGGCGGTTGATGCTGACCATCACGATGGGCGGGTCTTCGCCCAGCATGTTGAACATGGAGAACGGCGCGGCGTTGACTGTGCCGTCTTCGCCCAGCGTGGTGATGAGCGCGATCGGGCGCGGCACGATCAGGCTGGCCATCAGTTTGTAGCGCTGGTAGACGCCGATTTCGGCGAAGTCGATTTCAGTCATGGCGGTTCAGGTGCGTGCGGCTTGTTGCAGGTTGCGGTTGGCGTCGGGCGGTCAAGGCTGTTTGCCCTGGATGCCTTCCACGTACCACTTCATGGTCCACAGTTCGGATTCGGGAACGGTCTTGCCGGCGGCGACCTGCAGCTGGCCGGCCTGGTTGTTGATGGGGCCGGTGAAGGGATGCAGCGTGCCGGCGACGATCGCCTTGCGGCGTTCTTCCGCCTGCGCCACCACGTCCTTGGGCAGTCCGGCGTTGTAGGGGGCGAGCTGGACGATGCCTTCCTTCATGCCCCACTTGGTGTCTTCCGCTTTCCATTTGCCTTCCAGCACGTCGCGCACCTTGTGCACGTAGTACACGCCCCAGTTGAGGGTGTTGCCGGTCAGGTGCGCCTTGGGGCCGAAGCGGCTCATGTCGGAGTCCTGGCCGAAGGCGAACAGGCCTTTGCTCTCTGCCACCTGCACCGGCGCCGGCGAGTCGGTGTTCTGGTAGAACACGTCGGCGCCTTGCCCGGCCAGCGTCTGCGCGGCGTCGCGTTCCAGGCTGGGGTCGTACCAGGCGTTGATCCACACCACCTTGGCGTTGACCTTGGGGTTGACGCTGCGCGCGCCTTGCACGAAGGCGTCCAGGTTGCGGATCACTTCGGGGATGGGGATCGGGGCGATGTAGCCCAGCGTGTTGGTCTTGGTCATGCGGCCGGCGATGGTGCCGAGCAGGTAGGCGCCTTCGTAGAAGCGCGTCTGGTACAGGCCGACGTTGCGCGCCATGGTGTAGCCGGAACAGTGTTCGAAGATCACGTCCGGGTTTTCCTTGGCCACGCGCAGCACCGGGTTCATGAAGCCGAACGAGGTGGCGAAGATCATCTTACAGCCGTCGTCGATCAGCTGGCGCATGACGCGCTCGGCTTCCGGCGTTTCCGGCACGCGTTCGACGAATACGGTTTCGATGCGCGCGCCGAATTCCTTCTCCAGCATGCGGCGTCCCAGGTCGTGCTGGAACGACCAGCCGATGTCGGCCACCGGGCCGGGATAGATGAAGCCGATTTTGAGCTTGGGGGCGGCGGCCAGCGCGGCGAAGGGTTGCGAAGAGGCGGCCAGGGCGGCGGCGCCCGAGGCGAGCAAGAATTGACGGCGGTTCATGGCGGCAAGACTCCTTGATTGAATGGATCGATCGCTGGCGAAAAGTCGCCATTGATCGTATACATGCAATTTGAGTGCCAGCCAAAAATCATAATCAAATAATTGATTTAAAAGAATTTAATGAATTATTTATGATTGTATACATTTTATATCCTGCACGCAAAACGGACAAAATCCACCCGGCGCACCGCCGGCGGGCAGGCACCGGGATGGCCGGTTGTTCAGGCGGGGGGAATCAGAAAGCGTGGCGCAGCGCGTCGGGATTGTCTTGCGGCAGGCGCAGGCGGGCTTCCAGCGCCAGCAGGTGCCTGTCCATTTCGGCGGCGGCGCCGTTGCCGTCGCGCAGGGCCAGCAGGTCGACCAGGCGGGTGTGCTCGTCGTGCTCGCAATGGGCTTCGCCCGGTATTTCATAGAGCGCCACGATCAATGAGCAGCGCGTCATCAGTTCGGTCAGCATGCGCTGCAAGACCTGGTTGCCGGAGAGTTCGGCCAGCGCCAGGTGGAAGCCGCCGGCCAGCGCCACCCAGCGCGGGTGGTCGCCTTCGTGCAGCGCGGCGTGTTCGGCTTGCAGGCGTTGCCTGAGTTTGGCGACTTCGCCGTGGTCGATCTGGCGCGCCACTTCGCGCACGATGGCGGCTTCGATGGCGCGGCGCGCGGCGAACACGTCGCGTGTTTCCTTCGGCCCCGGCGTGGCGACCGCCGCGCCCTTGTTGGGCACGATGTCGACGATGCGCAGCTCCGCCAGCCGCCGCAGCGCCTGCCGCACTACCGTGCGGCTGACGCCGAACTGTTCGCACAGGCTGGCCTCCTGCAGCCGCGTGCCGGGTTTGAGCCGGCCGTGCATGACGGCGTTGAAGATCGCCTCGTACACGTTCTGGTCTAGGGTTTCCTGGGGATCGGCGGCGGCGCGTTGGGGCTTCATGGATGGTGGACTGCAGGCGGCGGAATGCGTTGGGGACGGGCGATATCATACCGCGCCGGCCATGCTGTTTAGTGGCGCCCCTATGTTGTTGCCTATGCCGCTGCGATTTCGTCGTCCCGGCGGATGCCGGGATCCAGTGGCTTTCGTGGTGCCTCGATGGGCGTTGAACGACGCTGGGTCCTGACCTTCGTCAGGACGACGGGAGATTATTTTTAAGCCAGTTGCAGGTTGTGCGGCGGATTGATGGTGCGCAACGGCCGCTGCTCCCGTCCATCCAGCTTGAACACCGAGACCACCCGCGCCAGATGCGCGGCCTGGTCCTGCAGCGACTGCGCGGCGGCGGCGGCTTGTTCCACCAGCGCGGCGTTCTGTTGCGTGACCTGGTCCATCTGCACGATGGCCAGGTTGACCTGTTCGATGCCGGTGCTCTGTTCCTGGCCGGCGGCGCTGATGTCGGTCACCACCGAGTTCACGCGCTGCACGCTCTCGACCACCTCATGGATGGTGGCGCCGGCCTGTTCCACCAGCTTGCTGCCGTTGCCCACGCGCTCCACCGAGTCGTTGATCAGTTCCTTGATCTCCCGGGCCGCGGTCGCCGAGCGTTGCGCCAGCGAACGCACTTCGGAGGCCACCACCGCGAAGCCCCTGCCCTGCTCGCCGGCGCGCGCCGCTTCCACGGCGGCATTCAGGGCCAGGATGTTGGTCTGGAAGGCGATGCCGTCGATCACGCCGATGATGTCGACGATCTTCTTCGAGGATTCGTTGATCGCGTTCATGGTGTCGACTACCTGGTTGACCATCGCGCCGCCGCGCCCGGCCACATCCGAGGCGGATGCGGCCAGCTGGTTGGCCTGGCGCGCATTGTCGGCGTTTTGCTTGACGGTGGAGGTCAGTTGTTCCATCGACGAGGCGGTCTCTTCCAGCGAAGCCGCCTGCTGTTCGGTGCGCGAAGAGAGGTCGAGGTTGCCCTGGGCGATCTCGGTGCTGGCGGTGGCGATGGTGTCGGTGGAAACGCGTACCTGGCCGACGATCTCCAGCAGGTTGTCGTTCATCTTCTTGAGCGCGCGCAGGAGCTTGCTGGTCTCGTCGCGGCCGTGGTGGTCGATGGCCGAGGTCAGGTCGCCGGCGGCCACCGTTTCGGCGACCTGCACCGCGCGGTCGAGCGGCTGCGTGATGCTGCGGGTGATCATCCAGGCGATCGCGACCGCCACCAGCAAGCCGGCCGCGGCCAGGCCGATGAGCAGGTTGCGCGCCTGGGCGTAGCCGGCTTCCACTTCTTCGCCGGCGGTTTTCATCAGCTCGTGCTGCTGCTTGATCAGCGCGTCGGCGGCGTTCATGTAGGCGCTTTGCACCGGGCGCACCTCGCCGATCAGCACATCGATGGCGCCTTCCTTCACGCCTTGCGCCACCATCGCCAGCACCTTGTCGCGCTTGGCGAGATAGGCGTCCTGCGCTTGCAGCAGCTTGCCCAGCAGCGCGCGGCTGGCGTCGTCGGTGAGCATCTTGTCCAGCCGGGCCAGGTCTTCGCGGGTGGCGCGGTCGGCGCCGGTGATGCGGTCCGACTCGCTCTTGATCTGCTGTTCGTCCTTGAGCAGCAGGATGTTGCGCAGCGAGCGCGCCACCAGGTTGAGCTGGTCGACGATGTCGCCGGCCACCATGGTCTTGGGATATTTGTCATGGATGACGTCGCCCATCTGCCGGTTAAGCTGCGCCAGCCGGCCGATGCCCGACGCCGCCATGACCAGGATAAGCGCCATCAGCAGGCCGAACCCCAGCCACAGGCGCACGCGGATAGTTACGTTGGAAATATGCATGGCGGTTCCCCCTGTCGCGGACGACATGTGTGTTGGATATGCGTATCGCATGCGCCGTGGCGGCGGGATCGCCGGGGTGAGGATGCGGCCGGATGGCTCGGGAGACGGGGCAAGACCGGTGGCGACGGTGCCTTATCATCATAGATAACAAAGGCGGCCGCCGCTAAGCGGGAGCAGCGGCATAAAGCACCGGCAATTCTCGGAATGGGGGAATTGTGGTGCGGCAATGAGAGGCGCTTAGTCGCCCAGGTCGATGGAGGCCGCCAGCGCCACCCCTGCCGGCGCTTCATACAGGGCCACCACCCAGGCTTGCCGTTGGCTGCCTGCCTGCGCGTCGAGGGTTTGCGTGACGAAGTTGATCGAGGCGCGGTCCAGCCCGGCGAAGGGATCGTCCAGCAGGTTCAGCGTGGCGCCGGCGGCAAAGGCGGCGGCCAGGTAGACCTTGCGCTTGCTGCCGGTGGAGAGCATGAACAGCTTCTTCTCCAGGTGCGGCGCCAGCGACAGGCCTTCGATCAATGCCGGCAGGCGCGCATGGTCGAAACCCGGAAAGCGTTTCTGCATGGCATCGAAAAACTCAGGCGGCGTCAATTGGTCGTACGCCTCGGTGCGCGGATCGACGTGGAACACCTTGCGCCGATAAGCTTCGCTGTCCTCATCCAGGCGGATGCCGTCCAGTTCCAGCACGCCGTCCTTCACCGGCATCAGCCCGCCCAGCAATTGCAGCAAGGTAGTCTTGCCGCGGCCGTCGCCGCCGCGCACCAGCGTGATGCCGGCGGGAATCGCGGCGGACAGGTTCTTGAACAGTTCATGCCCGGGATAGGCGAAATTGAGCTTGCTGACCTGCAGCAGCGCGGGGCGGTCTTGTGGTGTCGTCATGGGAGGGTGGCGTGAAAGCGCCGGGACGGGAGGTCCGTACGGCGATGCGGCTCAAGGGCGGATCAGCGGCGGCGCCGTTCTTGCGCGGCCAGTTTTTCCTTGCGGGAGTCGGCGATCATGGCGAGGGCCAGCGCGACCGGGGGGTACAGCAGGATCAGGCCGCTCCAGATGTGTTCAGAAAGGAACATCAGGCCGGCGATGAACAAGTCGAGCGCCATCAGACACATCAATGGCCAGCCCACGGGCGCGCCAAGGAAGGTCTTGGGTTTCTTGTTTTTGAAATACAGTGCCATGCCATCCACCGTCGTTGTTCGCGTCATGCCGCGATGGGTTGTCTCCTGCCGACGATTATAAAAGATGTTGGGCAGCCGGGCGACGTCGGCGGGAAGATATTGGCGCCTGTTCCCCGGCGGCAAGATGCAAAAACGGCCCCGGTTTGCACCGGAGCCGCTATAGTAAAAAGGCAAGCCGAGGTCTTCAGTGCGCCTTGGCTGCGCCCGGCCACAGGCGCACCGTCAGCGCCAGCAGCGAGGTCAGCACGGCCAGTCCGACCACCGCGATCCAGCCCCACTGCGCCAGCGCCAGGCTGCCCAGGGCCGCGCCGCCGGCCATGCCGATGAACATGCCCACGAACAGCACCGCGTTGAGGCGGCTGCGGGCGCCGGGTTCGATGCTGTAGACGATGCTCTGGTGCGCCACCAGCGTAGCTTGCACGCCGAGGTCGAAGCCGATGGTGGCCACCGCGATCAGGATCAGCTGGCCTTCCGTCGAAAACCACGGCGCCAGCGCCATCGCGGCGAAGGACACGGTCGCCAGGCCGATGCCCAGGCGGGTGACCAGTTCCGGGCCCTTCTTGTCGGCGATGCGGCCGGCCAGCGGCGCGGCCAGGGCGCCAGCTGCGCCTGCCAGGCCGAAGGCGCCGGCGGCGGCGCTGCCCAGGTGGAACGGCGCGCCATGCAGCATCACCGCCAGGGTCGACCAGAAGGCCGAGAAACCGATCGCTACCAAGCCTTGGGCCAGCGCGGCGCGGCGCAAGGCGCCATGCTTCTTGACCAGGCTGCCCAGCGAGCCCAGCAGCGCGCCGTACGACAGGTGGGTGGTCGGACGGAAGCGCGGCAGGCCGCGCCATGCGGCCGCGCCGATCAGCGCGATGCTGCCGGCGGCGCCGACGAACATGGCGCGCCAGCCGAAGTGCTCGGCCACGAAGCCGCTCACCACGCGCGACAGCAGGATGCCCAGCAAGAGCCCCGTCATCACGGTGCCGACGATGCGGCCGCGGTGCTGTTCCGGCGCCAGGGTGGCGGCGGCCGGGACGATGTCTTGCGCCATCGTGGCGGCCAGGCCGACGGCCAGGCTGGCCGCCAGCAGCATGCCGATGCCGGAGGCGGCGCCGGCCAGCAGCAGCGCGGCGGTCAGCACCGCGGCCTTGATCAGGATGATGCGGCGGCGGTCGTAGCGGTCGCCCAGCGGCGCCAGCAACAGGATGCCCAGCGCGTAACCGAGCTGGGTCGACATCGGCACCATGCCGACGGCGCGCTCGGAGGCGCCGATATCGTCGGCCAGCACGCCCAGCATCGGCTGCGAGTAGTACAGGGAGGCGACGGACAGGCCGGCGCCGGTGGCCAGCAGCAGGATCAAGGCCGGCGACAGGCCGTGCGCCTGCGGATGGGCCTTGGGTGCCAACGCGCCGGTGGCTATATGCGCATTAGGAATGTTATTCATGATGAAACTCCTGAGATATCTACGATGGTTTTGCCTCGGACTGGCCGGAAAAACCTTTGTTTGCCAGCGTTGAAGCGGATTCTGCGCTTGTGCCCGGGCAGACGGTAGTAGCGTGGGAAGCAGAATTAATATACGTTAGGCGTATGACCAAGCCATCGCCCTCCTCCCCTTCCTCCCAAACAGCCTCGCTGACGGCTGCCGGCCTGACCGACCGCATCGAGCTGATGCAGACCTTCGTGCGCATCGTCGAAGCCGGCAGCCTGTCGGCCGCGGCCGTCCAATTGGGGATCACCCAGCCCACCATCAGCCGCCGCCTGCAGGCGCTGGAACGTTCGCTGGGCGTGCGCCTGCTGCAGCGTTCCACCCATGCGATGAAGCTGACCGACGACGGCGAGCGCTGCTACGAGCGTGCCAAGGACTTGCTGGCCGGGTGGGATGAGTTCGAAAGCGAATTGCGCGGGGCGCGCCTGCAGGCCGAAGGCGCGCTGCGGGTGGTGGTGCCGCATGCGTTCGGGCAAAAGCAGCTGATCGGTCCGTTGACGGAATTCATGCGCCGCCATCCGCTGGTCGCGGTGGAATGGCTGCTGCATGATCGCGCCGCCGATTTCATTACCCAGGGCATCGATTGCGCGATCCAGGTGGGCGAAGTGCATGACCCTTCCGTGGTGGCGATCCACCTGGCCGAGGTGCCGCGCATGACGGTGGCGGCACCGTCATTGCTGGCCGGCCGGCCGACGCCGCAGCATCCGGCCGACCTCGCCGCCCTGCCCTGGATCGCCATTCCCGCCTTTTACCGGCGCGAGGTGACGCTCACGCATGTGCATACCGGCGAGCAAAGGCATGTCGCGTTCCGGCCGCATTTGGTGACCGATAGCCTGTACGCGTTGCGCAACACCGCCATCGAAGGCGTGGGCGTGGCGGTCGGGTCGTCATGGATTTTGGCCGAGGATGTGGCGGCCGGCCGGCTGGTGCAGTTGCTGCCGGAATGGGAGCCAGCATCGCTGCCGGTGTCGCTGCTGTACCCCTATGCGCGCTTTTATCCGGCGCGGCTGCGCCACTTCATCGATACCATGAAGGAAGCCATGCCGGGCGCCGTGCGCGGCGCGGTCGGCTGGGATGCGCTGGCGCGGCGGCAGCCTGCCGCCCGCAAGGAGGACGGCGCTTAACTCAAGCGCATGGTCTTGTGCTGCGCGTAATGCTGGTGCCAGGAGAAAGCCTCGCCCAGCAGGTGCGGCGTGTGGCCGCCGGCCCGGCAGGCGCGCTCGAAGTAGTCGCGCAATTGCGGGCGGTAGTCGGGATGGCAGCAGTGCTCGATCACCTGCACCGCCCGCTCGCGCGGCGCCAGTCCGCGCAGGTCGGCCAGGCCCCATTCGGTGACCAGCACGTCGACGTCGTGCTCGCTGTGGTCCACATGCGAGACCATCGGCACCACGCTGGAAACCGCCCCGCCCTTGGCCACCGACTTGGAGACGAAGATCGAGAGTTGCCCGTTGCGGGCGAAGTCGCCCGAGCCGCCGATGCCGTTCATCATGTGCGTGCCGCCGACGTGGGTGGAGTTGACGTTGCCGTAGATGTCGAATTCCAGCGCGGTGTTGAGGCCGATGATGCCCAGCCGCCGCACCAGTTCCGGGTGGTTGCTGATCTCTTGCGGGCGCAGCACCAGCTTGTCGCGGTACTTGTCGAGGTTGTCGATGAAGTGCCGGTACTTGGCCGATGACAGCGTGATCGACGAGGCCGAGGCGAACGCCAGCTGGCCCGAGTCGAGCAGCTCGATGGCGCTGTCCTGCAGCACTTCCGAATACATGGTCAGGTTGCGGAACGGCGACTCCACCAGCCCGTGCAGCACCGCGTTGGCGATGGTGCCGATGCCTGCCTGCAGCGGCGCCAGCGTGTGCGGCAGGCGCTTGGCTTCCACTTCCGATTCGAGGAAACCGATCACGTGGCGGGCGATGGCGTTGGTCTCTGCATCCGGCGGCAGCACCGAGGACGGGCTGTCCGGCGTTTCGGTCAGCACGATGGCGACCACCTTGGCCGGGTCGAACGGGATGGTGGCGCGGCCGATGCGTTGTTGCGCGGCGGTCAGCGGGATCGGGCCGCGCGCCGGGCGTTCGGCCGGCAGGTAGATGTCGTGCAGGCCTTCCAGCGCCAGCGGCACGCTGGTGTTGAGTTCGATCACGATCTGCTTGGCCTGCTCGACGAAGCTGGCCGAATTGCCTACCGACATGGTCGGCACGATGCCGTTCTCGGTGATGGCCGCCGCCTCGATCACGGCGATGTCGATGCGCGACGGCGTACCGCTGCGCAGTTGTTCGGCGGTCTCAGAAAGATGCTGGTCGATGAACATGACCTCGCCGGCATTGATCTTGCCGCGCAGCGTGGCATCCACCTGGAACGGCAGGCGTCGCGCCAGCAGCCCGGCTTCGGCCATCAGGCCGTCGCTGCCGTTGCCCAGCGAAGCGCCGGTGATGACGGTGAAGCGCAGTTCCTCGCGCCTGGCGCGTTCGGCCAAGGCGCGCGGCATGGCCTTGGCGTCGCCGGCGCGGGTGAAGCCGCTCATGCCGATGGTCATGCCGTTGTGGAAAAAGGCGGCGGCCTCGTCGGCCGACATGAGTTTGCCGGCCAATTGCGGCTGGCGGATGCGCTGGCTATCCATGGTGTGCTCCTGCTCGGTTTCTTTTGGAAAAGAGAAGTGCATCCGCGCCGGCGGGCAATGATGGGCCGTGGAACGGACTTCTTTCATTCTTGTTTCGATCCAGTATAGGAGCCGGCCTGTATGCGCTGTATGATTTAAATTCTGCGGTTCCAGTCGGAATCTGCATACTTCGGCGGCCCTCGCCTCCACCTCGAAAACCTGGCCAACATGGATATCCGCGCCCTGCGCTATTTCACCGAAACGGTACGCCTGAACAGCTTCAGCCGCGCCGCCGACGCCTTGCACGTGACCCAGTCCACCGTCAGCAAGATGGTGCGGCAACTGGAGGACGAGGTGGATGCCCCGCTGCTGATCCGCGACGGCCGCCACCTGGCGCTGACCGACACCGGCCGCGTGGTCTACGAACAGGGCCAGCAGATCCTGGCTTCGATGCAACGCCTCAACGCGGAGGTGCGCGACACCAAGGCGCAGCGCTTGGGCCATTTGGACATCGGCATTCCGCCCATGATCAACATCCTGTGCACGCCGGTGCTCAAGGCCTTCCGCGAGCGCCATCCGGAAATCGCGCTCAACCTCAAGGAAGACACCGGCCCGCAGATCGAGCAGCGCGTGGCCAATGGCGAGCTGGAAATCGGCATGACGGTGCTGCCCGCCGATCCCGAACTGGAGCTGGAAGTGATGCCGGTGGCGCGCTATCCGATCTGGGCCGTGGCCCAGGCCGGCAGTTTCCAGAAGAACCGGGCCACCCTGCGCTGCGCCCAACTGGACGGCCTGCCGCTGGTGATGCTCAACAACGAATTCGGCCTCACGCGCAGCCTGCGCGGCACCTTCGGCCAGCTCGGCATCGCCCCGCAGGTCGCCGCGCAAAGCGGCCAGTGGGACTGGCTGGTGGCGATGGCGTTGGCCGGCATGGGCGCGGCCCTGTTGCCCGAGCCTTTCATCCACCGTATCGCCACCGACCAGCTGCAGGCGGTGCGGCTGGTCGAACCGGAGGTGCAGTGGCAGGTCGCCTATGTCACGCGCGGCGGCTATCTGTCGCATGCGGCGCGGGCGTGGATGGAGATCAGCGGGGAGTTGTTTGCCGGGGGCAAGTCGGGTGCTTGAATGCGCTTTCCAAATTATTCTCCTTTGGAATACAACATAAGCACTTAAGTCATACAAAGAATATTCCCGCCTTCCTATACTGCACCCTGCCAATGCCCGCTGCGCCGCCGGCCGCGGCGGCGGACCCGGAATGACGCCGCTGCGGGAATAAAGCGCGCGGGCATCGGCCTTTTCACTCCAGACCGCCCCGCCCTCTCCCTCTTAGCATGCCGCCGCCGCTATCCTTTTCCGGTTTTTCCTTCTTGCGTGGTTTGCTCAACTTGCCCTGGCGCCGCGTCCGCGCCCGGCTGGAACGCTGGCAAGCCGATTTCCCGCTGCGCAATGCCAGCCTGTCCGAAGGGCTGCGCGCAGCCTGCGGCGCCAGCGCCATGCTGCTGCTGGGCGAGTGGCTGGGCAATCCGCTGTTTTCATGGGCCGCGATCGGCGCCTTCCTGACCTGTCTGGCCGACAGCGCCGGCTCCAATCGCGAGCGGCTGGCGTCGATGGGCGGTTTCGCGCTGGCGTCGACGCTGGGCGGCATGTTCGCCGCCACGGTCGCCGGCTGGAGCGTCGAGGCGGGTTTGCTGGCCATCATGGCTTGCGCCGGCGTGGCCGGCTTCTCGCGCATCTACGGCGCCGCCGCCGGCCTGGTGCTGATGCTGGCGGCCGGGGTCTCGGCCATCATGGCCGACACGCCGGTGGTGCTGTGGCCGTTGTCGCAGAGCCATGTGCTGATCTATTTCGGCGGCTGCCTGTGGGCCATGCTGCTGGGGCTGACGGTCTGGCGCATCCACCCTTTCGCGCCGGCGCGCAAGGCGGTGGCGCGCGTCTACGGCGCGCTGGCGGAACTGGCGGCGCTCGCCGCCGCCAGCGATAACGGCCATGATCCCGCGCAGTCGGCGCATGCCGCCGAGCTGGCGGCCCGCACGCGCCGCCATGCGCGGGTCGACATCGCCAATGCGCGGCGGGCGCTGGATGCGGTGGCCGGCGAGCGCACCGAATCGCGCCGCCTGTACGAGAATCTGCTGGTCAGGCTGGCGCGCGCCGGCGAACTGCTCGACTGCATCACCGTGCTGGCCGACCTGCGCCTGACGCATTACCAGGACCCCGCCGCCGGCCGCCGCACCGCGCGCGTGCTGGCGGGCATGGCGCAACTGCTGCAAGGCATGCAGATGGCGATGGCCGCCGGCGACCGTATCGAGGCCGCCGACGACGCGCGCATCATGCTGCGCTTGCGCCAGCTGGTGGCGCGCCTGCCCAGCGGCGCCGGCCGCGTGCTGCAGTTGGTGGAAGCGCCGCTGGCGGCCGGCGCCGTCGATCCGGCCGGATTGAAGCAGGCCGCGCGCGTGGCCGGTGAAGACGGGTACGGCACCCTGCGCCTGCTGTTGCATCGCCTGTGCGCGCTGTGGCGCAAGGCCGCGCTGCACGCCAATGCCCGTTCGGCCGAGATGCATCATGCCTGGCGTTGCGCGGCCGCCGCCGGCGCTACCTACCTGGTCGTGCACCTGCTGGAACTGCCCTTCGGCTACTGGGCCACGATGGCCACCATGCTGGTGATGCAGCCGACCATCGCCGACAGCTGGGCGCGCAGCATGGAGCGCGCCGTCGGCAGCATCGTCGGCGGCGTGCTGGCGCTGGCCCTGTGCCTGGTGGTGCATTCGCCGCTGGCGCTGGCGGTGCTGGTATTCCCGCTGACGGTGCTGACCATGGCCCTGCGCCCGGTCAGCTACGGCTTGTATGCGACGTTCCTGACGCCGGTGTTCGTGCTGGTGGCCGATGTGGCGGTCGATCCCGCGCAGCAGCTGGCCAATGCCGCGCTGCGCGCCGGCAACAACGTGATCGGCGCGGCGGTGGCGGTGCTGGCCAGCTACCTGTTCTGGCCGCGCCGCCAGACGGTCGATCTGCGGGCGCAATTGCTGCGCATGGTGCAGCTCAACCTGGCCTATCTGGCCGATGCCACCTGCGTCGGGCACGGCAGCGCCGACGTCGCCCGCATGCATGCGCGGCGGCGCGATGCCTGCGTGGCCAACGTCGAAGCCGGCCTGCTGCTGCAACGCCTGATGCGCGAGCGTCGCCTGGCCGATGGCGAGAGCGGCGCCGGCCGCACCGCCGTGGCCCTGTCGCGCCGCCTGGCCGCTGCCGCCAGCCATGTCTGGACGCATCCGCAGCAAAGCCCGGCCGGCCTGGCGCCCTGGCTGCAGGAGATGGGCGCGGCGCTGGCCGCGCGCGACGCGGCGGCCTTGCATGAATTGTCGCGCCGGCGCCCGGCGCCGATCCAGCTGGCCCAGGCCGACGCGGTGGCAACCCTGTGCCTGCTGGCGGCGGCGCTCTGCCCGGCCCCGGCACGGGCCTGAGTGCCGCCAGGCAAGACAGCGGAAACAAAATCCTTCCTTCCCGGTTCGAACGCGGATGCCGCGCGTGCATGCCCGGTAATGCCGTGGCGACAACCTGGAAGGAGTGCGATGAACCTGGATTTTCTCTACAACATCGGCGAAGGCCCGCTGCGTTCCGGCCTGGTCGTGCTGGGCGTGGCCGTGGCGGCGACGATCGTGGCCGTCATCGTCCATCGGGTCGGGATCCTGCTGATCCGCCGCATCGCCCGCGGCCATCCGTTCACCACCAGCGCCACCGAAGTGGCCTACAACGCCAGCCGCATGTGCCTGGTGCTGTTCCTGCTGCGGCTGGTGCTGACCGGCGCGCCGGACAATACGCCGGGCCTCACGTCGGCCTCTTACCTGACGTCGGTGGCGCTGATCCTGGCGCTCACCTGGTTCCTGATCCGCTGCGTCAAATCGGTCAGCGTCGCCGTCATCAAGTTGAATCCCTACGATGTCGCCGACAACCTCAGGGCGCGCCGCATCCTGACCCAGACCCGGGTGCTTTCGCGCAGCGCGTATTTCCTCATCTCGCTGCTGGGCCTGTCCTTCGTGCTGCTGACGCTGCCGGGCGCGCGCCAGTTCGGCGCCAGCCTGCTGGCTTCGGCCGGCGTGGCGGGCATCGTCGCCGGTATCGCCGCCAAGCCGGTGCTGGGCAATTTCTTCGCGGGGCTGCAGATCGCCTTTTCGCAGCCGATCCGCATCGACGACGTGCTCATCGTCAAGGGCGAATGGGGGCGCGTCGAGGAGATCACCGGCACCTTCGTGGTGGTCAAGATCTGGGACGAGCGGCGCATGATCGTGCCGCTGCAATGGTTCATCGAAAACCCGTTCGAGAACTGGACCCATACCTCCTCCTCCATCCTCGGCACGGTATTCCTGTGGATGGATTTCAGCGTGCCCACGCAGGAAGTGCGCGCCGAGTTCGAACGCTTCTGCGAGACCTTGCCCTCGTGGGACCGGCGCGTCTGCGTGATGCACGTGACCGATGCCGGGGAACGCGGCATGCAGCTCCGCCTGCTGGTGTCCGCCGCCGACTCCGGCAGCGCCTTCGACCTGCGCTGCCGGATCCGCGAACACATGATCGCCTTCATCGCGCAGCGTTATCCCCACGCGCTGCCGCGCCTGCGCGCCGAGGTGCGCTCGCGCAACGACGCCGATGCGTTGGATACCGTCATCGACGGTTCGCCCAGGGAGGGCGGCGCCTGAACCGTGTCGGGAAAGGGCGGGCTGAAAAGGTAGGCGGGCCCCGCTACCGGCGACCGAGGGGAGAGAACGTCGCTTTCATGGGGCCCGCCTGGGAGAACCTGGCACGCCGGGATTGCCGGCGTCCTTGGCAACGGGCGCGGATGTCGCCGCGTTGCCGGCTTGCTTACAGCGCGTTGCTGTTGCTTACTGCATTGCCTTGCGTGCGGGCTTGCTGCAATTCATCCTGCACTTGCTGGCGGGTCAGGGTGGAACGGAAAGGCTGGTCTTCGGGATAGCGGTCCGAGACCATGAGCTCGCCGTTGGCACGGGCTTGCTTCAGTTCGGCGACGACATCGGCGCGGGTCTTGGTCGAGACGAAGGGCTTGTCGGCCGGATAGCGGTCGGTGACCAGGACTTCGCCGTTGGCGCGGGCTTGCTGCAGCTCGGCGAGCACTTGGGCGCGCGACTTGGTCGACACGATGGTGGTTTCGGGAGGATAGGGCGCTTCGGCCATCGCGGCGCCGACGGCGCTGCTCAACAGAAGGCCTGCAATGATATTCCTGGCAATGTTCTTGGTGTTCATGATCGTTTCCTTGTGAGAGAGAAGATGCGCGATCCAGTCCGGCCGATGTGGTGGATCGGTCGCTGTTCGTTTGCATCGTGAAACCAAGTGTAAGGATCGGAAGCGCCAAGAAAAAGCCGCAAAACCGGAATACATAATTCCCAAAACCAGAACAATCGGTTTTTTCTATGGGAAACGGGCGCAAAAAAATGCGGCGCACGGCGGAAAGCCGCGCGCCGCATGCTTGTGGAGCGGTTCAGGCCGAAGGCGTCAGTTGCAGCGGCGACGGCGTGATGTCGCGTTCGCGGCGGGCCGCGCCGGCCGGCAGTTGCTGGCCCAGGTGGAACTTGCGCCCGGCTTCGGCCAGTTTCTGCGCCTGTGCGCGCAACATGTCGGAGGTGGCGGTGGCCTGCTCCACCAGCGCCGCGTTCTGCTGGGTGGCGTCGTCGATTTCGGTGACGGCGCGGCTGATCTGCTCGATGCCGGAACTCTGTTCGCGGCTGGCGACCGAGATCTCGCCCATGATGTCGGTCACGCGCCGGATGCTGTCGACCACGTCGCCCATGGTGGTGCCGGCTTCGTTGACCAGCTTGCTGCCGGCGTCGACCTTGCCCACCGAGTCGTCGATCAGGCCCTTGATTTCCTTGGCCGCCGCCGCCGAACGTTGCGCCAGCGAACGCACTTCCGACGCCACCACGGCGAAACCGCGGCCCTGTTCGCCGGCGCGCGCGGCTTCCACCGCGGCATTCAAGGCGAGGATGTTGGTCTGGAAGGCGATGCCGTCGATCACGCTGATGATGTCGACGATCTTGTTGGACGAATGGTTGATCTCGTTCATCGTCTCCACCACCTGCGACACCACGCCGCTGCCCTTGCGGGCGACTTCCGAGGCATCCATGGCGAGCTGGTTGGCCTGCTGCGCGTTCTCGGCGTTCTGCTTGACGGTCGAAGTCAGTTGCTCGATCGAGGCCGCGGTTTCTTCCAGCGAACCGGCCTGCTGCTCGGTGCGCGACGACAGGTCGAAGTTGCCGGAGGCGATCTCGCCCGCTGCGGTGGTGATCGACTCGGTGCCGACCTGCACTTCGCTGACGATGGCGCGCAGCGAGTCGTTCATGTCGTTCAGGGCGCGCATCAGTTCGGCGATTTCGTCCTTGCCGCGCTGTTCGATGGCGCCGGAGAGGTCGCCCGAGGCCACCCGCCTGGCGACATCCAGCGCCCGCTTCAGCGGCGCGGTGATGCTGCGCGAGATGATCACCACCGCCACCGCGCTGAGCGCCACCAGCAAGATGCTCAGCACGATCATCAGCTGCATGCTGCGTTCGCTGTGGCGGTCGATGTCGGCCGCCAGCCGGTCGATCGCCTGGCGCTGTGCGGCCAGCAGGTTGTTGACCTGCGCGCCGTAGGTCTTGGCCGCCGGATCGAAGGCTTCCTTGTAGACCTTCTCGGAAGCGGCGGCGTCGCCGGTCTTGCGGGTTTCCATCACCAGTTCCTTGGCGCTCTGGTATTTCTTGCGGGCGTCGATGATCACCGCCATCAGCGCCTTCTCTTCATCGGAAGACAGCAGCGGCTCGATCTTCTTGATGATGGCGCTGCCTTTCTTGACGCTTTCCTCGATGTCGTCCTTGAAGGTGTTGGAGAGTTCGGCGTCGCTGCTGCGGGCGATCATCGAAGTGCGCACGATGGCGGAATAGGTGAGCACGAACCAGTCGGCCACCAGCCGCTCCTTGGCCAGCGGCGCTTCCATCATCTGCCGCGTGGCGTCGGCGTTGCGCTTGGCGTTGTAGAGCGATACCGACGTGGAAAGGATCGCCAGCAACAATACGATGGCGAAACCGATGGTCAGGCGGCTGGAGATCCGCATGTTGGCCAGGATATTCATGGTGCCTCGGAAGAAAATGGGCCGGGGGCCCAGGGGTCTCGGGATGTATTGTTGTAGGTTGTCCGTGCAGGTTAGCGGCTTTCGCCGGGGCGGAAAACGGGGAAAAGAAGGCGGAAACGATGCCAGACGGCGGAAAGCAGCGCCGTTGCCGGGAGGCATGCGCATTGCTGCCATGCGTCAAGGCGGCCTCGCCGGAAAGCCCGGATGGGCGTGGAATCGGAGACGATTCGGCGGAGCCTCAGGTCATGCCTCGTCGTCCCGGCGCAGGCCGGGGCCCGGCGGCTTTCGTTGCGCCGCAATGTCCGCCGGGCGAAGGGGATGGCTTGCCGCGCGATTGTTCAGGCGCGGCCCGGACGCCACAACTTCCAGGCCAGCCATCCGGCCAGCATCACCTGCAGCAGCATGAAGCCCGCCACCGCATTCCATCCCGAGTGCTCCCAGAACCAGCCGCCCACCGAACCGAGCACGCTGCCGCCGAGGTAATAGGCCAGGAGATACAGCGACGCGGCGTGGCCCTTGCCGGTCGTGGCCATGCGGCCGACCCAGCTGCTGGCGGCCGAGTGCGTGGTGAAGAAGCCGATGGTGAGCAGCACGATGCCCAGGATCACCAGCGCCAGCACCGGCATGCAGGTCAGGAACAGGCCCGCGCAGGAGATCGCGATGCCGGCCGCCACCAGTGGCGCGCGGCCGAAGCGGTCGGCCAGGGCGCCGGCCCAGGACGAGGAGACGATGCCGAACAGGTAGGCGCTGAAGATCATCCCGGTGGCCGTGGCCGACAGCGAGAAGGGCGCGCCCATCAGCCGGAAGCCGGCGTAGTTGTAGGAGGTGGCGAAGATGCCCATGGCCAGCGCGCCGATGCAAAACACCAGCGGCAGGCGGCCGTGCGCGAGATGGCTTTTCCACAGCGCGAAGTGGGCGCCCAGCTTCATCGCGCCGTTGCGCACGAAATTGCGCGATGCCGGCAGCAGCAGCATGAAGGCGGCCGCCAGCGCCAGGTCGAAGATGCCGATGGCCAGCATGGCGCCGCGCCAGCCGAACGATTCGGCCATCAGGCTCATCGCCACCCGGCCCATCATGCCGCCGAAGGCGTTGCCGCCCACATACAGCCCCATCGAGAAGCCCAGGCCGCTGGGGTCGATCTCTTCGGCCAGGTAGGCCATCGCCACCGCCGGCACGCCGCCCAGCGCGAAGCCTTCCAGCGCGCGCGCCGCCAGCAGCATGTGCCAGTTCGGCGCGACCGCGGCCAGCAGGTTGCAGCAGGCCGCCAGGGCCATCGAGGCCAGCATCAGCTCCTTGCGGCCGTAGCGTTCCGAGACGATGCCGGCCAGCGCGATCGATAGCGCCAGCAGCGCGGTCGACAGCGACAGGGCCAGCGAGGCGCCGGCCGCGCCGACATGGAATTCGCGGGCGAATGCGGGCAGCAGCGGCTGCACGCAATACAGCAGCGAAAAGGTGGCGAAGCCGGAGCAGAACAGCGCCAGCGTGATCCGGCGGTAGGCCGCCGAGCCGCGGACGGCGCCTTGCGCGGCGGCAGCGGGTTGGGCCTTGGGAGCGGGGACGGTATGCGGCGTTGCCTGGGCGGAGTCGGAGAGGGATTGCATGTTGGGCTTCCTTGCCGGCGCGCGCAGGGAGAGGGAAGGGCGCCGATGGATTCGAATGGCGCCAGTCTGGAAGAAATCGGATATATTGTCCAATATATATCATTGGCTATCTCCATCTATAAAACAGATATCATGGAACTGCGTCACCTGCGTTACTTCCTCGCCGTCGCCGAGCACCTGAGCTTCACCCGCGCCGCCGAACAGGTCGGCATCGGCCAGCCGCCGCTGTCGATGCAGATCAAGTCGCTGGAAGAACAGGTGGGGGCGCCGCTGTTTCGCCGCACTTCGCACGGGGTGGAATTGTCCGAAGTCGGGCAGATCTTCCTGCCGCATGCGCAAAAGGCGGTGGAGGCGGCCGGCCAGGCGCTGCGGGTGGCGCGGCAGGCCGCCAGCGGCGAGCTGGGTTTGCTGCGCATGGGTTTCACCTCGTCGGCGGTGTTCCATCCGCAGGTGTCGCATTCGATCCAGGCATTCCGCGAGCGCCATCCCGGGCTGGAGATCTCGCTCAGCGAAGGCATCACCGAGCAGTTGCTGGCCGCGATCGCCGGCTCGCAGCTGGACGCGGCCTTCGTGCGCATCGCCGGCACTCCGTCCGACGAGATGGGCGTGGTCGAGCTGCCGGCCGAGAAGCTGAAGGTGGCGCTGCCGCGCGCGCATCCGCTGGGGCGCCGCAAGTCGCTGCGGCTGCAGGACCTGGCGCAGGAGCAGTTCATCATGGTCCCGCGCGGCAAGGGTTCGGCGCTGTATGACGAAATCTTCAGCGCCTGCCAGGCGGCGGGTTTCGATCCGCAGGTGATCCAGCTGGCGCCGCAGCTCACCTCGGCGATCAACCTGGTGGCGGCCGGGCTGGGCATTTCCATCGTGCCCGAGGCGATCGAGCAGGTGCAGCTCGACCAGGTGCGTTACGTTGAAATCCGGGAGCCGGCGCCGCGCGCGCAGTTGTCGCTGGCATACCATCGGCAGTCGATCGCGGCGTCGCGCTTTGCCGAGCACCTGCGGCGCGTGCTGCGGCAGTGATGCTGCAGCGACGCGGCGTTACTTGTTCTTGAACTGGTCGAGCACCGAGTTGGCTTGTTCCAGGAAGGCGGCCGGGTATTGCTCCACCAGCCTTTCCAGCGCGGGGATCATGCGTTCCAGGGCGATGGTCAGCGCGATGTCGCTGATTTCCTCGCCCCACAGCACCTTCTGCACGAAGGCGGCCGGCCCGATCTCGGCGATCAGGCGCATGCTCATCTGGCGTTCGATGGTGTCGGTGCGCGGCCCGAAGATTTCCTCGAAGATGCCGGCGATGGCGTATTCCAGCTTCCGGCGGAAGGCGTCGACGTCGTCCACCAGCCGGCGCGGGTCCTCCGGCGGCGGCAAGACGCCTTGTTCGTACAGCCTGCGCGCTTCTTCGGCCATGCGGCTCAGTTGCTGGACATGCAGCGTCAGCGCACCGATCTCGTCGATCAGCGTGCGCAGCCGCATCTGCTGCGGCATGTCGGACTCGGCCGAATCCGGTGACGTTGGATTCATGTGCTTATGGTTGTCGCAGGACGCCGGCCGATATGGCCCGCACAGCCTGTTTGCATCAAATCAATCGCGCCGGCGCAACCGTTCCCATACGGTTTCGCCGCCACCCCCGGACGCTGCCGCGCCTCTCAGTTTATTTCCTTGTGGAAATTGTCGAAGTATAGTGCGGCGCAAAAAATCCGCGTAAAAATTTTGTTGGTTTCGACATGGAAGCCACAGCGACCAGCCCGATTATTATCTGGATATTAAAAAAAGGGGGCGAAATTACATTTCCGGACTATATGGATGTGGCGGGCGCAAGCGCTGCATGGCTTATATAATGAGAATGCTTATCGATTCATTTTCCCAAGACCATGCGTTTGACCGAACTCGCCAGGGGCGCACGCGCCATCGTTGACCACGTCGCAGACACCCATGACGCCGACGCGGTGGCCGGGCGCCTGCGCGACCTCGGATTCGTCGACGGCGAACCGGTGCGCATCGTCGCCGTCGCGCCCTGGGGCGCCGACCCCATCCTGGTGCAGATCGGTTCCACCCGCTTCGCCTTGCGCCGCGCCGAGGCCGACCGGGTGCGGGTGCGCGCAGGGAGCGCGCAATGAGCGCCGGCGGACTCAACATCGCCCTGGTCGGCAATCCCAACTGCGGCAAGACCGCGCTGTTCAACCAGTTGACCGGCGCCCGCCAGAAGGTGGCCAACTACGCCGGCGTGACCGTCGAGCGTAAGTCGGGCAGCTTCACCGCGCCTTCGGGCCGCGCCATCCGCGTGGTCGACCTGCCCGGCGCCTACAGCTTCAGCTCGGTCAGCCCCGACGAGCGCGTGACCCAGGCCGTGCTGCAGGGACGCTATCCGGGCGAGACGGCGCCCGACCTGATCGTGTGCGTGGCCGACGCCACCAACCTGCGCCTGCACCTGCGTTTCGTGCTGGAAGTGCGGCGCCTGGGGCGGCCCATGATCCTGGCGCTGAACATGATGGACGCCGCCGCCCGCCGCGGCATTGCCATCGACATCGCCGGCCTGGCGCGCCGGCTCGGCATGCCGGTGATCGAGACCGTCGCCGTCAGGCGCGGCGGCGCCCGAGCGCTGGTGGCGGCGATCGACCAGGCGGCGTTGCCGGCCGTGGCCGCCGGGACTGCGGTGGAAGACCTGCACGCCGAAGTGCGCGCCATCCTGGCCGACACCGTTTCCATGCCGACCCCGACCGACCGCCGCGACGATGCGATCGACCGCCTGGCGCTGCACCCGGTGCTGGGCGTGGCGCTGCTGGCGCTGGTGATGTTCCTGGTATTCCAGGCGGTGTACGCGATCGGCAAGCCGCTCACCGACGCCATCGCCGGCGGCTTCGGCGCGCTTGCCGGCGCGGTCGGCGAATGGCTGCCCGAAGGCCCGCTGCGCGGCCTGGTCACCGACGGCCTGCTGTCGGGCCTGGGCACGGTGCTGGGCTTCCTGCCGCAGATCCTGGTGCTGTTCTTCTTCATCCTGGTGCTGGAGGAATCCGGCTACCTGCCGCGCGCGGCGTTCCTGCTGGACCGCGTGATGGTTTCGGTGGGGCTCTCCGGGCGCTCCTTCATCCCGCTCCTGTCGAGCTTCGCCTGCGCCATTCCGGGCATCATGGGCACGCGCAGCATCACCGACCCGCGCGACCGCCTGGCCACCATCCTGGTGGCGCCGCTGATGACCTGCTCGGCGCGCCTGCCGGTGTATGCGCTGCTGATCGGCGCCTTCATTCCGCATCGCATGGTGCTGGGCATCTTCAACGTGCAAGGGCTGACCTTGTTTTGCCTTTACTTCGCCGGCATCGCCGCCGCCATGCTGGTGGCCTGGATCGCCAAGCGCCTGTACCGCACCCGCCAGGAGCGCGCGCTGCTGATGGAATTGCCGGCGTACCGCCTGCCCAAATGGCGCGACGTCGGCATCGGCCTGTGGGAGCGCGGCAGCATTTTCCTGAAGCGCCTGACCGGCGTGATGCTGGCCCTGACCGTGCTGATGTGGGCCATCTGCACCTTCCCCTCGCCGCCGGCGGGCGCCACCGAAGCCGCCATCAACTACAGCCTGGCCGGCTACATCGGCCACACGCTGCAATACGTCTTTGCGCCGCTGGGTTTCAACTGGCAGATCAGCCTGTCGCTGATCCCGGCCTTCGCCGCGCGCGAGACCGCCGTCGCCACGCTGGCCACCGTCTATGCGGTGGGCGGCGACGAAGGCATGGTGCTGCAGCAGGCGCTGGCCAGCCACATTTCATTGGCCAGCGCGCTGTCGCTGATGGTGTGGTTCGCCTTCGCGCCGCAGTGCATGTCGACGCTGGCCATCATCCGCCGCGAGACGCAATCGTTGCGCATGGTGGCGCTGTCGTTCGGCTACATGTTCGTGCTGGCGTATGCCGCCTCGTTCGCCACCTACCAGATCGCAAGGTGGCTGGCATGAGTTCGCTGTGGTGGCAATACGCGGTCATCGCCGCGCTGGTCGCCGCCAGCGCGGGCTATATGCTGCGCAAGCTGGCGCCGTCGGCGGCATGGCGCTGGCAGGCCCGTCTTGCAGCCTGGCTGCTGCGGCGTGGTTCGGCACCCTGGCAAGCGCTCGGCCGCCGCCTGTTGCCGCCGCGCACGGCGGGCGGTTGCGGCGGCGGCGCCTGCGATGGCTGCGGCGATGCGGGCGATGCCCGGCCGCCGCTGGAACAGAAGGTGACTTTCCATCGCCGCCGTTGAAGCGGTGAGGAATGAACGGGGGGAGGGGGAATGGCAGTAAGCATCCGGCGCTTGCATGGCGTCGCTGGTTTGATGGCCTGCGTGGCGGCACTGGCGCTGCAGGGCGTGGCCAACGCACAAACGGGGAGGCAGGTGCCGCCTCCGTTATCTCCACCGAGACTTTCTCCGAGCACGAGCTGTCCTACGGCAAGGAAATTGCCCAGGCGGAATGCGCCCGCTTGCCCAATGCGGTCTGGGTCAGCCATCGGCTGGGCACGGAATGCATCCGTTTCTATGTTTCGGCGGGATTGCCGGAAACTGGCGCGGCCGATGCGCCCGGTATTGCCGTGATCTATTTCCATGGCGACCGGTTGGCCGGCAGCCAGCCGCTGGGCAACTATGGCAAGGTCAGCCCGGCTACGCTGGTGAAGGAGCTGGAGTTCTACCATCGCCGTTTCAACGTGCCGTTCATCATGGTCGCCCGGCCGGGCGTGTTCGGTTCCTCGGGTAATCACAGCGAACGGCGCCGTCTCAAGGAAAGCTATTCCCTCAATGCCGCGGTGGATGCCATCAAGGCCAGGTATGGATTACGCCAGTTGGTGCTGGCCGGGCAATCGGGCGGCGCCTATACCACGGCGGCATTGCTGACGCTGGGCCGTACCGACATCAAATGCGCCGTCGCTTCCTCGGGCGTCTATGCCGTGGCCGAGCTGGCTGAAATCAAGCGGGCAATGGGAAATCTGCGGCCTCGGCCCGGTTGCGATGTCACCAACTATTGCGACCAGTATGAAGTCATCGACCATGTCGATGGCATCGCCGCTGATCCGCAGCGCAGGATCTATCTCGTCGCCAATCCGTATGACACCAATACCCGCTTCTTTTTGCAGAAACGTTTCGCCGACAAGGTTGGCGCTGCCGGCCACCGAGTGGAAATGATCCTGGCGAAAGGAAAGGGAAGCGACGGCCACAGCTTGTCGCATGTTGCTTACCGTGTGGCCGGCGCTTGTGCGGCGGATATGGACATCAACGCGGCGCTGGCGGATGTAGAGCGTTATTGAGGGGGGGCCGGCAACGCCGGCCGGCTCCGCTTTAATGCAGCTCTTCCGCCTCGAACCCTGCTCCGCGCAACGCCTGCAGCACTTGCGCCAGGTGCGGCCGGCCGCGGGTTTGCAGCACCAGTTCGATGTCGACGTTCTGCGCCGCCAGCAGCGTGAAGGCGCGCTGGTGGTGGACTTCGTCGATGTTGGCGCCGGCTTCGGCGACGATGCCGGTGATCTTCGCCAGCGTGCCGGGCACGTCGCGCGAGCTGACCTTCACGCGCGCCAGGCGGCCGGCGCGCACCATGCCGCGTTCGATGATGGCCGTCAGCAGCAGCGGGTCGATGTTGCCGCCCGACAGCACCAGGCCCACGCGCTTGCCGCGGAAGCGGTCGGGGTGGCGCAGCAGCGCCGCCAGGCCGGCCGCGCCGGCGCCTTCGACCAGGGTCTTTTCGATTTCCAGCAGCATCAGCACGGCTTGCTCGATGTCGCCTTCGTCCACCAGCAGCAGTTCGTTGACTTCGCGCGCGATGATGGCGCGCGTGAGCGTGCCGGGCGTGCCGACCGCGATGCCTTCGGCGATGGTGCTGCTGCCCAGCGGATGGTCGGTGCCCTTGACCGCGTTGACCATGCTCGGGAAGCGCCGCGTCTGCACCCCGACGATGTCGATTTCCGGCTTGATGGCGCGCGCCGCCACCGCCATCCCGGCCAGCAGGCCGCCGCCGCCGATGGCCACCACCAGCGTATCGAGGTCCGGCACCGCCTTGAGCATCTCCAGCGCCACCGTGCCCTGGCCGGCGATGATGGCTTCGTCGTCGTAGGGATGGACGAAGACCAGGTTTTCCTTTTCCGCCAGCTCGTAGGCATGGGCGCGCGCCGCTTCCAGCGTGTCGCCGTGCAGCACCACATTGGCGCCGAAGCCGCGCGTGCGTTCGATCTTCACGCCGGGCGTGAAGCGCGGCATGACGATGGTGGCCGGCAGGCCCAGGCGCTGCGCATGGTAGGCCACGCCCTGGGCATGGTTGCCGGCCGACATGGCGACCACGCCGCGTGCGCCGGCGCCGCTTTGGGCGATGTCGACCATCTTGTTGCAGGCGCCGCGCTCCTTGAAGGAGGCGGTGAACTGCAGGTTCTCGAACTTGAGGAACACCTGGGCGCCGACGATCTGCGACAGCGTGCGCGATTCGACGCAGGGCGTTTCCAGGATCTGGCCTTGCAGCCGGCGGGCGGCCGCTTCGATGTCATTGAGTGTAGTCATTCCGGGATTGTAGAGGTATTGCACCGTTTTGTAGCGTTTGTTGACGGCGCCGCCGCGGAATGGCGAAAAATCGATAAGCCGGACGGGGAAATTTGTATTCGCCCAAAAAAACGGGATCGGAAATTTGCGGGCTATCGCCGGCGGGGAAGGGATAGCCGGTGGCGGCAATCGGCCGGTTAGCGCATATGCATATGCGCCCGGTCCGCGATTGAAAAATTCTTTTGCCGCCGCCATTGAAGTCGGTCGCCGCGGAGACTAGAGTGAAGTCTCCGCCGCGTCGCAGACCGGTTCACGCCGATGCGGGAGGCGGCCTTCAGGATTGCCTGATGCGGCCACGCGCCGGCAGTCCTCGTCCAGAAGTTCTTCCATGCAAGTCTCTGCCGCTCTCACCCAAGGAGACCTCGATGAGCATTGCAATCCATCACCCTGATATCAGGCAGTCCCCGCCACCGCTGTTTACCTCCGCAGGAGGATCGCGCGCCACATCGCACCTGGAACAACGCCACGCCCCGCTGTTGCTGTCGTTGGTCGAACTCGACCCGCGCGAGGTCGTCGATGGCGAGATGACCGAACAAGGGTTCCTTGCCGCCGACATCGTCCCGGTCGGCCCCATGCGCGAAGCATGCCCGCATTGCCAGGGCGTGGCCTTGCAACTGGTGCTGCGCCACCACCACGTCAAGCGTTCCCATCTGTTCTGCCGCGTCTGCACCCGTTGCTATGACGCACTGGACGAGAGCGGGTATTCGATACTGACCATCTGAGCGCGCGGGCGCGCGCTTGCCGCCATGCCGCGTCTGCCCGTTCTCCGGGATTTCCCGGTTCACCAGATTCGCCGCTACCTTGAACCCGGCCCCATTGTGCTGGTCTCTTCGGCCTACCGCAAAGAGCGCAACATCATGACCATGGGCTGGCATACCGTGATGGAGTTCGCGCCTTCGCTGCTGGGTTGCGTGATCGCCGCCGGCAACCACAGCTTCGGGCTGATCCGCAAAAGCCGCGAGTGCGTGATCAACCTGCCCACGGTCGCGCTGATCGACCAGGTGGTGGGCATCGGCAATTGTTCCGGCACCGAGGGCGACAAGTTCGAGCGCTTCGGCCTGACGGCCCTGCCGGCCGAACTGGTGGGCGCGCCGCTGATCGGCGAATGCCATGCCAGCTTCGAGTGCCGGCTGTACGACGGCCGGCTCATCGACAAGTACAACTATTTCATCTTCGAAGTGGTGAAGGCGCACGTGGCGCGCACGCCGAAGAATCCGAAGACCGTGCACTACAAGGGCGACGGCGAATTCATGGTGGCCGGCGGGCTCATCAGCCGGCGCGCGAAGTTTCGCGATCTGCAATGATTTATTTCTCCAGCCTTGGGTGGAGACCGAACGCGCCGAGAATGCGCTTCCGTTCCCAATAGGAGGCGCGCTCGATCCTCAGCCGCCGCGTTCGCCGCTGGCGCGGTCGGCGATTTCATTCCACAGGTGTTGCGCCGCGTAGGCGCGGTAGGGGCTCCAGGCCTGGCTGCGCTGCTTTTGCTGCGCGGGTTTGAGCAGGCCCGGGTCGCGTGCCGCGATGGCCTGCATCAGCACCAGGTCGCTGGCCGGCCAGCCGTCGGCGTCGCGCCAGGCGCGCATGGCGACGTACTCCACGGTCCACGGGCCGATGCCGGGCAGGGCCAGCAGCGTCTGGCGCAGGCCGGCGAATTGCGCGGACGAATAAGGCTGGCCCGGCGGGTCGATCGGCGCGGCGCCCTCGGCCACCGCGCGCGCAAAGCCTTGCAGCGCTTCCACCCGCTTGCCGGGCATGCCGATGGCGGAGAGGTCGGCATTGGCCAGCGCGAACGGCGTCGGGAAACGCCAGGCGGTGTGTTCGTGCGCGTGGCCGGGAATGCGTTCGCCGGCGCGCTGTACCACGCGTCCGACGATGGTGGTGGCCGCCTTCACGCTGACCTGCTGGCCGACGATGGTGCGCACCACCAGTTCGAAGGCCGACCACGCGCCCGGCACGCGCAGGCCGGGTGCGGCCTTCAGCATGGGCTTGAACCACGGGTCGGCGCCCAGCACTTTCTTGATGGCGGCAGGGTTGGCGTGCAGGTCGAACATGCGCGACAGCGGCGCTTCCAGCGCATCGGCATGGCGCGCCACCGGCCCCGACAGCGTGGCGACCAGGCAGTGCTTGCCGGCGTCCTGCGTCACCGCCAAAGTGCCGGCATCACCTTCCCATTCGATGGCGCGCAGGTAAGCGCCGTGCTCGACCGCTTCCACGCCCGGCGTGGCGCGGCCGTTGAAAAAACGCAGCATGCGCGGCCAGTCGAACGGCGGCGTGTAGGGCAGGCGGAGTTGGGCGATGGGAGTGGCGGACATGCGGCATCTTAGCGCATGCGGTCCGGTGGCGGATTCCGCAGTAGAATCGATGGCCTTGAAGCAGGGAGGCAGCAATGGATTACGCATACAAGCTCATCGATTCGCCGGTCGGCCAGCTCACGCTGGTGGCCAAGGGTGACAAACTGGCCGCCATCCTCTGGGACAACGAGCGCGCCGGCCGCGTGCGTTTGGGGGAGATGGTGCCGGACGAGGACTGCCCGGTGCTGCTCGAGACGCAACGCCAGTTGTCCGAGTACTTCGCCGGACGGCGTACCGGCTTCGATGTCCCGCTGGTGTTCGAAGGCACCGATTTCCAGAAGCGGGTGTGGGCCGCGCTGCTCACCATTCCCTACGGCCAGACGCGTACCTACCTTGAGATTGCGCGTCAGCTCGGCAATGAAAAGGCGGTGCGCGCGGTGGGCGCGGCCAATGGCCGCAATCCGATTTCCATCATCGCGCCCTGCCATCGTGTCATCGGCGCGGGCGGAGAACTGACCGGCTTCGGCGGCGGCCTGCCGGCCAAGAAAGCGCTGCTGGCCATCGAGGGCATTTCCACCGAAGGGCGCGATGCCGGCCAGGCGATCGACCCGCGCCGCAAGGTGCAGCACCGGCGGCGCGAAGATCCCAACCAGTTGCCGCTGTTGTAGCCGGCGGCCGCTTGGCGATCCTTGCTTAGCGCTGCATGCCCCAGCGCTTCACCGTCACCCGCTCCAGCGTATTGAACACCAGGTTCTCCACCAGCAAGCCGATCAGGATCACCATCGCCAGCCCGGCGAATACCTTGTCGGTGTAGAGCTCGTTGCGGTTCTGGAAGATGTACCAGCCCAGCCCGCCCTTGCCGCTGGTGGCGCCGAACACCAGCTCGGCGGCGATCAGCGTGCGCCAGGCGAAGGCCCAGCCGATGCGCAGGCCGGCCAGGATCGAGGGCAGCGCCGCCGGCACCAGCACCTGCAGCACGAACGACAGGCCACCCAGGCCGTAATTGCGCCCGGCCATGCGCAGGGTGTCGGACACGCCGAGGAAACCGGCGTAGGTATTCACCGCCAGCGCCCACAGCACCGAATGCACCAGCACGAAGATCAGGCTGCCTTGCCCCAGGCCGAACCATAGCAATGCGATCGGCAGCAGCGCGATGGCCGGCAGGGGATTGAACATCGAGGTCAGCGTGCTCAGCAGGTCGCGGCCGAACTGGGTGGAGACCGCCAGCGTGGTCAGCACGAAGGCGGCGGCGATGCCCAGCACATAAGCCTTCAACAGCACCTGCAGCGACAGCCAGGTCTTGCCGAACAGTTCGCCGCTGGCGATGCCGTCGACGAAGGCTTGCGCGGTCTGGCCGAAGGTCGGCAGCAGCAGGTCGTTGTTCTGCCAGCGGCCGAAGGCTTCCCAGGCGATGGCCAGCAGCAGCAGGATCGCGCCCTTGCGGATCCAGGCTTGCTGCCAGATCCGCTGCGGCAGCGAGAAGCGGCGCTCCAGCACCAGGCCGGGCAGGGGCGCGAGCGGGATTTCGTATTCCTCGCGAACGGGTGGGGTGAGGCTCATGGCGGATACTCCAATGGCGGCGCCTGGCTTCAATAAGAGAAGCGCACGTCGCCGAAATTGATCGGTTTGTCTTGCGCAGCTTCGGATGTGTTCGCACCTTTGCCTTCATCGAACAGCAACCGGTGGATGCGCTGCGCGGTTTGCTGGAAACCGGCGCCGCCCAGGCTGGAGAGGTCGTACTGGTGGCTGTTGATCTCGGCCCGTACGCGGCCCGGATGCGGCGACAGTAGCAGGATGCGGTTGCCCACCACCAGCGCCTCTTCGATCGAGTGGGTGACGAACAGCAGCGTGAAGCGCACCTCGTCCCACAGCGCCAGCAGCTCTTCCTGCATCTTGCGGCGGGTGAGCGCGTCGAGCGCGGCGAAGGGCTCGTCCATCAGCAGCATCTTGGGTTGCATCGCCAGCGCGCGGGCGATCGCCACGCGCGCCTTCATGCCGCCTGAAAGCGTGTGCGGATAAGCGTCGGCGAAACGCGCCAGACCGACCTTCTCAAGATAATGGCGGGCGCGTTCGGCGGCTTCGCGCTTGCCCAGCGTCTTCGACGCCAGCAGCGGGAACATCACGTTCTGCAAGACCGTCTTCCACGGCGGCAATTGGTCGAACTCCTGGAACACCACGATGCGGTCCGGCCCCGGATGGCGCACCGCCTGGCCGTCCAGCCGGATCTCGCCGGACGCCGGTGGCAGGAAACCCGCCACCGATTTCAGCAGGCTCGACTTGCCGCAGCCGGAAGGGCCCAGCAGCACGAAGCGGTCGGCCGGGTAGACATCGAAACCGACCTCGTGCGTGGCCTGCACCACGGCCGAGGCGGTGCGGTATTGCAGGCTGACACGGTCGACCTGCAGCAGCGGCGCGGCCGCTTGCGCGACGGCGGAGACGCTGGCCGTTTCAACTGCCGGGTTGTGCATACGCTTCCTCGAAGAAGTAGTCTTTCCACGATGTGGCGCGGTTCTTCAGCACGCCGATCTCATACAGCTTTTCGGCATAGACGAAACTGCGCTCGGGGGAGACGGTGAAATGGATTTCCGGGTCTTCCACGATCTTGCGCACGAACGCCGGCGCCAGCTTGGACTTTTGCACGCGGATGAAGGTGTCGGCGGCGCGGGCCTTGTTGTTGCGGATGAACTCGGCCGCTTCCACCAGCGCGTTGTAGAAGGCGCGATAGGTCTTGGGATTGTCGTCGTGGAATTTCTGGGTGGTGTACAGGAAGTTGAAGCTGGCCGGGCCGCCCAGGATGTCGTAGGAGCTGATCACCTTGTGCACGTTCTTGTTTTCCAGCGCCTGGTACTGGAACGGCGGGCTGGAGAAATGGGCGTTGATTTCCGAACCGCCGGCCAGCAGCGCGGCGGTGGCGTCCGGGTGCGACAGGCTCACGCTGATGTCATCGAAGCGCTTGTAGTTTTCCTTGCCGTACAGCCTGGCGGTCTCGATCTGCAGCGTGCGCGACTGGAAGCCGACGCCGGCGGCCGGCACCGCGATGCGGTCCTTGCTGCTGAAGTCCTTCACCGTCTTCACGTCCGGATTATTGGACAGCAGGTAATTGGGCATCGAACCCAGCGAGGCGATCGCCTTGACGTTCTGGCGGCCGCGCGTGCGGTCCCACAGCACCAGCGCCGGCGGCGCCCCGGCCGACACCACGTCCAGCGCGCCGGCCAGCAGCGCCTCGTTCATGCCGGTGGAGCCGGAGAGGCTGTTCCATTCGACCTTGATGTCGATGCCTTCCTTCTTGCCCTGTTTCTCGATCAGCTTCTGGTCTTGCACCACATCCAGGATCAGGTAGCCGATGCCGAACTGCTGGGCGATGCGGATCTGGCCTTCGGCCTGCGCATGGCCGGCGACGCCCAGGGCGATGAGGCCGGCGGCGAAGGCCGGAATGAATCGTCGTACCGGCAGCATGTCAGCTACCTCCCTGGATGTGCGCGTCCTCGAAGAAGTAATCCTTCACCGAAGCCGGCTTGTTCTTGATGGCGCCGACGCGGTGCATGAACTCGGCCAGCGGGTAGGTGTTCTGCGGGCCGATCTTGAACTGCACTTCCGGGTTCTTGATGATCTGCAGCAGCAGCTTGCGGTCGGTATTGCCCTTGTTGACCTTCAGGTAGATGTCGGCGGCTTTCTCGGGATGGGCGGCGATGAATTTTGCGGCTTCATCCAGCGCGCCGACGAAGGCGCCGTAGGTCTTGGGATTGTCGCGGCGGTATTTCTCGGTGGCGTACAGCACCGTGGCCGACGACGGACCGCCCAGCACCTGGTAGGAGTTCAGCACGATATGCGCCTTGGGATTGCCGGCCAGTTCCTGTTCCTGGAACGGCGGGTTGCCGAAGTGGCCGGTGATCTCGGTGCCGCCGCTGATGATGGCGGCGGTGGCGTCAGGGTGCGGCACGGCGATGCTGATCTTGTCCAGCTTGTTGTACTGGGCGTCGCCCCATAGCTTGGCCGAGGCGAACTGCAGCACGCGCGACTGCACCGACACGCCCACCGCCGGCAGGGCGATGCGGTCTTTCTCGGTGAAGTCGGCGATGGTCTTCACGTTCGGGTTGTTGCTCACCAGGTAGTAGGGGAAGTTGCCCAGCGAGGCCACGCCGCGCACGTTCTGGCGGCCGTAGGTGCGGTCCCAGATGGTCAGGAGCGGCCCCACGCCGGCGCCGGCGATATCCACCGAACCGGACAGCAGCGCGTCGTTGATGGCCGACCCGCCGGAGAGCTTGAGCCATTCGACCTTGATGTCGACGCCGGCGGCGCGGCCGTGCTTTTCGATCAGTTGCTGGTCCTGCGCCACGTTGAGCAGCAGGTAGACGATGCCGAACTGCTCGGCGATGCGCAATTGCCCTTCGGCGCGCGCCGCTGCCGGCGCGCCCAGCAGCGACAGCGCCAGGGCGCCGGCGGCCGAGCCGGCGAGGGTTTGGGAAAGGAGACGGCGAAGGCGTCCCGGGGTGGGGCGGGCTGGTTGCATGGTGTCCTGTCGTTATCAGTGGGGAGGCCGCACGGCCATCGGGGAATTTGGCTTAGAACCGTCTAGTTGAAAAACCGTGGTTCTTTATTCGTCTGGAGTATATAAAGGGCGCAGGAGAAAGAAAAACTCGATTACCGCATATCCATATGAGGCTGCTGTATAGACGGGAGAACCTTGTAGCGAATGGCTCTTTGCGGCATGCCAGCCACGGCGGCAGGCAAAGGAATGGAATGTCAGGCCCCAGTCAGCAAATCCGGACTGTCGTATTGCTGCGATGTCAAGTTTTGGAGGGTTGGAAAGAGGCTGTCGCGCAACGTCTTGCCGGCAGCCCGGGCTATTTGAACGCACTGCGAGTAGAGTGCGATAAAGTACGCCTCCTGCCCGGTCGGATGCCCCGATCAGCGTTGTCAACGCGAGGCCCGCACCGTCGGCAGCGATCATTTGAAGAAGCAAAGGGAGTCCGATGAGTTCATCTCAAACCAATCCAAATCTTTCCTTTCGGTCGCAGAAGCTGCACCTGATCACCCTGGCGGCGCTTGGCGTGGTGTTCGGCGATATCGGCACCAGCCCGCTGTACGCGCTCAAGGAGTGCTTCAGTCCCGACCACGGCATCGCCTTCTCCCACGGCGCGGTGCTGGGGATCATCTCCATGCTGTTCTGGGCCATCACCATCGTGGTGACCATCAAGTACGTGCTGTTCGTGCTGCGCGCCGACAACAACGGCGAAGGCGGCGTGCTGGCGCTGATGGCGCTGTCGCTGCGCTCGGCCGCCTCAGGCACGCCGCGCGCCAAGCTGCTGATGATGCTGGGCGTGTTCGGCGCCTGTATGTTCTACGGCGACGTGGTGATCACGCCGGCCATCTCGGTGATGTCGGCGGTGGAAGGGCTGGAAATCGCCGCGCCGCAAACCGCCCACGTGGTGATCCCGCTGACGATCATCATCGTGGTGGTGCTGTTCCTGATCCAGCGCCACGGCACCAGCGTGGTGGGGCGTTTCTTCGGGCCGGTGATGTTCATCTGGTTCCTGTCGCTGGCGGTGCTGGGCCTGTACAACATCGCCAAGGCGCCGGAAGTGCTGGTGGCGATCAATCCCTACTACGCCGTGCGCTTCATGGCCGACCATGCGCTGCAGGCGTTCGTCGTGCTGGGTTCGGTGGTGCTGGTCCTGACCGGCGCCGAGGCGCTGTATGCCGACATGGGCCACTTCGGCATGAAGCCGATCCGCTTCGCCTGGATCTTCACGGTGATGCCCTCGCTGCTGCTCAATTACTTCGGCCAGGGCGCCAACCTGATCGCCAACCCCTCGGCGATCCAGAACCCGTTCTACCTGATGGTGCCCGACGCGCTGGTGCTGCCCATGGTGCTGTTGTCGACCTGCGCCACGGTGATCGCCTCGCAGGCGGTGATCTCGGGCGCCTTCTCGCTGACCAGCCAGGCCATCCTGCTGGGCTTCGTGCCGCGCATGCGCATCCTGCACACTTCCGAGGACGAGCAGGGCCAGATCTACATCCCGCTGATCAACTGGATGCTGCTGGTGCTGGTGGTGGCGGTGGTGCTGGCCTTCAAGAAATCCGACAACCTGGCCGCCGCCTACGGCGTGGCCGTGACCACCACGATGGTCATCACCACCATGCTGCTGGGCGTGGTGATGCTGCATATCTGGAAATGGCGGCTGCCGGCGGTGGTGGTGGCCATCGGCTGCTTCATGGTGGTGGACGTCGCCTTCTTCGCCGCCAACCTGTTGAAGCTCACCGAAGGCGGCTGGTTCCCGCTGGTCATCGGCGGCGCGGCGTTCTTCCTGCTGATGACGTGGTACTCCGGCCGCATGCTGCTGCGCACGCGCATCAAGGACGACGGCATCCCCATCGAGCCTTTCGTCGAAGGCCTGCTGGCGCACCCGCCGCACCGCGTGGGCGGCACCGCCGTGTTCATGACCGGCAACATCAATACCGTGCCGGTGGCGCTGCTGCACAACCTCAAGCACAACCGCATCCTGCACGAGCGCGTGTTCTTCCTGAAGATCAGTATCTGGGACGTGCCCTACGTGGCCGACAGCGAACGCCTGACCATCAAGGACCTGGGCGGCAATGTCTACCTGCTGCGCGCTTCCTTCGGCTTCAAGGAAACGCCGGAAGTCAACAAGGTGATGGCGCTGACCGAGCAGCAGTTCGGCCACCATTTCGACCTGATGGACACCTCCTTCTTCCTGGCGCGCGACACGGTGGTGCCGAGCAAGCTGCTGGGCATGTCGCTGTGGCGCGAGCGGCTGTTCGCCTGGATGTACCAGAACGGCGCCAAGCCTTCGGACTTCTTCAACATCCCGGCCAACCGGGTGGTGGAGCTGGGGACCAAGGTGGAGATCTGATCGTCGCCTGGCCGAGACGTGCCTGAATAGAGAACGCCCGCATTTGCGGGCGTTCTTGTTTTTATCGGGAATAAACCGGCATTCCCCAATTTCCTAAGGCTGTGCGGAACATTTCACAGTGTTCTTATATTTCGCATACACGCCGCCATGCCGGCAGACATAGGCAATGATTTTGCCGGCAGCTTCTTGTGTGCGCTTAAGCGAGTAATGGCCTCTTTCAATGTTGTACTGGAGATAGTCGAGGAAGGTATAGCCATCGCTGGTCGTTGTATTGATGGCTTGCAGCCAGGTTTTCCGGTCTTTCCGGTCCTCAATGAAGTAGTCGTGTACCGTGCCGGGAAAGTTCTCGGAACGGACCGGATCCGAGGCGGTATTGAAGATGATCGGGACCTCCGTGTCGTTCTTCATTGGCGCATGGCATGCCGGCGTCGTCCAGAATTCATTGAAGCTTTCCGGATAAGGCGAGGCCGCCATGTCTTCCATCAAGGTTTCAACGTCAACCGTATCCTGGGCCATTTCGAATTTATCGCAAAAGGCTTGTTGGTAAGATCGTTTGGAACTTACTTTCCTGGCATCCGTTGATTGCGCGTTGGTATTTGCGCTGAAGAGAAAAAGCGAAGCGACCAGGCACGAAAGAAGTGGCCGCAGGTAATCGCGGAAGCTGCCGGCGTTACGCATGAAATTTCCTGTCTAGGTATAAAAGCGGTGGTTGACTTTGGGCGGCGGGGCAGTCATCGCGTAATTCAAGATGCGAAGCGCCACCTGTCCCGGTCAAGTGGCCAGCTATTTCATTGAAGGAAGTTCGTGATCGCCGAAATGGTTGCCTCCGGCTGCTCCTCCATCAGCCAATGACCCGAATTCGGAACCACGGCTCCCTGGACATTGTTCGCCGCGGCGCGGGCCACGGTTTCCATGGTGGTGCCGAACGACTTTTCGCCACCCACGGCAAGTACCGGCATTGGCAATGGTCCTTTCGCCAGATAAGCCTTATTGTCGACGGCATCCTGATCGAAGGCATGGAATTGTTCGAAGCCGGAATGCATCGCGCCGGGCAACGCATAGAACTTGGTGTAATGCTGGCGCGAAGCTTCGTCGAAGCGCTTCGGGTCGGCCGAGAATTCGTTCCAGAAACGGTCGAGATAGATGCGTTCACGGCCTTTCACCAGCCGTTCCATGTCGGGGCCGCCAAAGCGGAAATGCCAGAGCAACGGACTCTTCAGGATCTCATCCCAGGGGCCCACGCCGGGTACCGGCGCATCCATCAGCACCAGCTTGGTCACCCGCTCAGGCTGGCCCGCGGCGAAGGCATAGGCCACCATGTTGCCAATATCGTGCGCGACCACATCGACCTTGCCGACCTTGAGCGTATCGAGCACGCCGGCAATATCCGCCGCCTGGTTTTTCTTGTCGAAGCCGCCGTCCGGGTGATCAGACAGTCCCATGCCGCGCAGGTCGGGCACGATGACGGTGTGCGTGGCCGCCAGCTTGGCGGCAAGCGGCGCCCACATGTCGCCGGTCTCGCCAAAGCCATGCAGCAGGACCACCGCCGGACCCTGGCCGCCGACCCGCACGTACAAGCGGGTGCCGTTGACGGCAATCTTCTGGTTCTTGAAACCGGCCGGAAAGGTGAAGGCTTTCGTCGCGGCGTATGACGCGACAGGCAGCAGGGAAACAACAAAGAGCAATAGAGCAAAAATCTTTCGCATTTGAACCCCCATATGTTGGCCAGACCGGATGGACCCGCCTGCGGATACTGACATAAACCGTGCGGCCTGTGCGGGCGTTCGGCGATTTTCCTGCGGCATACCGTCCGGGTATGAAAATGAAAACATCAGCGCGTTGTCAATTAGTCAATGACGCGTGGGCGATCCTGGGTCGACGTCGGCAACTTCCTGCTAGAGTGGTGCGGCGGCCGAGATGGCAAGCACCAGAAGACGCCTGATCCTGGCAGCATTTTCCGTAGTCAACCAAGGAGAAGCGACATGGATTTGCAACTGGAGGGCAAGCTCGCCCTCGTGAGCGGCAGCACGGCAGGTATCGGTTACGCGATCGCGCATACGCTGGCCCGCGAGGGGGCGCAGGTGATCGTCAACGGCAGGACGCAGGCAGGCGTGGATGAGGCGGTCGAGCGTATCCGCGCCGACACCCATGGCAAGGTCCTGGGTTTTGCCGCTGATCTCAGCCAGGCCGAGGCGGCCGGCGAGGTGGTGCGGCGCCATCCTGGCATCAGCATCCTGGTCAACAACCTCGGCATCTTCGAGCCCAAGGCCTTTGAAGATATTCCTGATGAGGACTGGCTGCGCTTCTTCGACGTCAACGTCCTGAGCGGAGTGCGTCTCGCGCGCCTGGTGTTGCCGGCAATGAAGCGAGCCAACTGGGGCCGCATCATCTTCATCTCAAGCGAAAGCGCAGTGCAAATCCCCACCGAGATGGTTCACTACGGCATGACCAAGACCGCCCAGCTGGCGGTGTCGCGCGGGCTGGCGGAAACGGTGGCCGGCACCGGCATTACGGTCAACAGCATTCTGCCCGGGCCGACCAAGTCGCGCGGCGTCGGCGAATTCGTCGATGACATGGCAAAGAATGCTGGCAAGAGTTTCGAGCAGGTCGAAGCCGAGTTCTTCCAGCACGTTCGCCCAACCTCGCTGATCCAGCGCTTCGGAACGCCGCAGGAAGTTGCCTCGCTGGTCGCCTACGTGGCAAGCCCACTGGCATCGGCGACCACCGGCGCGGCGCTTCGCGTGGATGGCGGCGTCGTCAAGAGCGCCTTTTGAGGCCCGGCACGCCGCCATTGCACCCGTTCTCACAGCGAGCCGGCGATACCAATACGAAAATCCGCCGTCCGCAGATGCGGGACGGGGATTTAACGTGCGGAGCGTGGCTTACTTGCTGGCGGCCACCGCATCCAGGATCACCTTGGCCACATCGGCCGGGCGCGACTGCTGCGGCACGTGGCTGGTCGGCAGTTCGATGGTCTTGGCATTGATCTGCTTGGCGAAGGTGCGTTCCAGGTCCGGCTGGATCATGCGGTCGTTCTTGCTGACGATGTACCAGCTCGGGCGGGTCTTCCAGGCGGCGGTGCCGACCTTCTCGCCGAAGGCCTTGACAGCGATCGGGCCTTGGGTCGCAGCCATCACGGCGGCTTGCTTGGCCGGCACATCCTGGGCGAAATCGGCGGCCACGGCGGCGGCCGGCAGGCTGGCGAAGCCGGCCTTATCCACCGCCAGCTTGGCGATGCCCGGGGGTACCGGCAGGTCCTTGCCCAAGTCACCAGTGGCTTGGCCTGCATCCGGAGCGAAGGCCGCCACGTAGACCAGGCTGGCGACCTTGTCGTTGTCGCCGGCTTCGGTGATCACGGTGCCGCCCCAGGAATGGCCTACCAGCACCACCTTGCCGGGTTGGTTGTCGATGGCGCGCTTGGCGGCGGCGACGTCGTCGGCCAGCGAGGTCAGGGGGTTCTGCACCGCGGTGACCTTGATGCCCTTGGCTTGCAGCAGCGGGATCACCTTGGCCCAGTCGGAGCCGTCGGCGAAGGCGCCGTGCACGATCACGACCGAGGGCTGCTCGTCGGGGCCGGCGGCCATGGCATTGGCGCCGGAAAAGGCGGCTGCTGCCGCGAGGAGGGTGAGGCCGGTCTTCAGGTTGAGCATTGCTTTCATGACATTCTCCTTGATAGGGATGGTGGTTTGGGGGTAGTACTGAATCGGTGAGGCAAGTCTAGAAAAGTCCCGCGCGCGCCGGTATCGGTCAATTGACCGACCCCGCTGTTTTCATCGCCTTGCCCACTTCAGCCATTGCCGCTAGAGTGCCGGCATGCCATCCGACAACATCCTTTCCACCACCGTCTCCGCCCATGCCGCCGTGCGCTTGCTGGCGATGGCCGGTGACCTCAGCATGGGCCAGCCAACCGACCAATCGACGCGTTCGGCGCGTCTGGCGGGCCGGCTGGCCCTGTTGGACGGGGCTGGCGATGAGGTCGCCACGCATGCGCGCCTGGTGGCGTTGCTGCGCTGGTCGGGCTGCACTGCCAACGCCGCCGGCTTCGCAGTCCTGCTGGGCGATGACGTCGCGGGGCGCGACGCCATGCTCCGGCACGCGTTGCCGGCCGGGCATCCGCTCACCTTCGCCAATGTCGAGCCGCTGGCGCGCATCCATTGCGAGGTGGCGGGCGACCTCGCCGGCATGCTGGGATTGCCCGCCGGGGTCGAGGCCGGCCTGCGCCACGTGTGGGAACATTACGACGGCGGCGGCGCGCCGCAGCAGTTGCGCGCACCGGCTATCCCGGCGGTGGTCTATTACACCAGCCTGGCCGGTGATCTGGAGATCCTGGCGCGCACGCATGACGCGCAGACAGCAATGCGAATGATCCAGGCCTGGGGTGGCGCCAAGTATCCGGCCGTGCTAGCAGCGCTGGCGGCAGAACACGCCGACGCCTTGCTGGCGGCGCTGGAAGGGCCCGATGAAGACGGCGCCTTGCCGGGACACCAAGTAGCGCTGTCCATCGTCGCTGACCTGGTTGAACTGAAGTTACCCTGGCTGGCCGGCTATTCGCGCCGCGTGGCCGAATTGGCCGGGCGCGCGGCGGCGCTGGCCGGGCTGCCGCCGGAGCAGCAGAAAAGGCTGGCACGCGCCGCGCTGGTGCACGGAGTGGGACGCGCCTCGGTAGCCAACACGATATGGGAGCGAGCGGGCAAGCCTGGCAGCGCCGACTGGGAAAAGATTCGCCTGGCGCCCTACTGGACCGCGCGCGCCGGCGCGCTGGTGCCGGAACTGCGCGAGGAGGCCGCGCTGGCTTCGCACATGTATGAACGGCTGGACGGCAGCGGTTATTTCCGCAGCCTTGAACGCGAAGCGCTGGACATGCCGCAGCGCCTGCTGGCCGCGGCCGGCGCCTACGCGGCGCTGTGCGCACCGCGCCCCTGGCGCACGGCGCTGCCGCCACAGCAGGCGGCGCAATTGCTGGAAGAAGAAGGCCAGGCAGGCCGCTTCGATGCGGCTGCAGCCAGTTTCGTGATCGCGGCCGCCGGCGGCGAGGGCGAGGGAGGCATAGCGCCTGCGCGCAAGGGCCTGCTGTCGGAGCGCGAGGTCGAGGTCCTGCGCCGCATCAGTCTGGGAGAGAGCAACAAAGAGGCGGCGCGCGTGATGCAGATCAGCCCGTCCACCGTACGCACGCATGTGGAGAGCATCTTTCGCAAGCTGGGATGTTCTACGCGTGCGGCGGCTACCCTGAAAGGCCTGACGCTCGGCCTGATCTAATCAGATCAGTTCGCTTGGCGCGTTGCAGGCTTGTCGGGTGCGGCATGTCTCAGTACTGTGAATGTCTACTTTTTAGCCAGAAGCGGGCATCCAATTTCCCAAACAGCTAGCGCTTCATTTTGCACCTCACCCTTGCCGAACTCAGCGCATGGCATTGGCGGCGATCTTGCCGATGGTGATCACCGCCTGTTCCACTTCGTGCGTCCACTCGCTGCTGTAGTTGAGCCGGATGAAATTGGGAAAGCGGTTGGAAACCGAGAACATATAGCCGGGGCCGATCGTAATCCCGTGTTCAAGGGCCTGCTGATAGAGCTGCATGCCGTCGATTTTCCCGGGAAGTTCCACCCAGAGCACATAGCCGCCCTCGGGATTGGAGACGCGGGTTCCTTCGGGGAAGAAGCGGGTGACCGTGTGGCGCATCAGCCTGGCATTCTGCTCGTAGGTCTTGCGCAGCCGCCGGAGCTGGTGGTCGTATCCGTCGCGCTCCAGGTATTCGGCGATGGCCAGTTGGGGGATGGACGGGGTAGTCAGCGTGTTCAGGAATTTCAGCTTTTCGACCTGGTCGCGATAACGCCCCGGCAGGGTCCAGCCGATCCGGTAGGCCGAGGTCAGCGTCTTGGAGAACGAGGAGCAGTACAGCACCAAGCCTTTGGTGTCGAAGGACTTGAGCGTGCTGGGCGGCGCCTCGCCGTAGTAGAGCTCGTTGTAGACGGCGTTTTCGATGATGGGGATGTCGCGGTCGTTGGCCAGCCGCACCAGCGCCCGTTTGCGCTCGTCCGGCATGCGGTAGCCGAGCGGATTCTGGAAGTTGGGCATCACCATGCAAGCCGCAATGGGCAGTTCGCGGGTGAGCTGGGACAGCATGTCCAGGTCGATGCCCAGGGTCGGATGGGTGGGGACTTCGACCGCTTTCATGCCCATGCGCTCGATGGCGTGCAGCATGGCGTAAAAGGTCGGCGATTCCACCGCGATCACATCCCCGGGTTTGGCCACGGCTTGCAGGCACAGGTTGATCGCCTCGGTCGCGCCGATCGTGACGATCGCTTCCGTCGGCTCCACCGCCAGCCCCTGGTCGAGGTGCCTGCGGACGATCTGCCGCAGGAGTTGTGGATGTCCCGGCGGCAGCGCATTGCGGAGGTCGTGCTGCGATGCATCCTTGCCGGCGGCAAAGGCATAGCGGTTGATCTTGTCCACGGGAAAGCCGGCCGGATCGGGATAGGGGGAGCCCAGCGGGATCGCATCGCCCGACGAGATCGTGCGCAGCGTGGACAGCACAAGGCGGCTGACGTCGACCGAAGAAGAGATGGCAATGGGGCGCGGGCGCTCAAGCGCATCCGCGGCGCAAGCCTGGGCGTGGTTGCGCGTGGTGACGAAGAAACCCGATTGCGGCCGGCTCACGATCAGTCCCTGGCTTTCCAGCAGCAGGTAGGCGTGCACTACGGTTTTGACGCTGATCTGGCGTTGCCTGCTGGTCTCCCGCACCGACTGGAGGCGATCCCCGTCGCGGTATACCCCCTTGAGTATCTGCTGTTCGATGTCTTTGGCCAGCTTCTCGTAGAGCTTCATGGGATGCCTTGAAGTGGAGGGTGTGCAAAGGAAGGGTACAGATGTGCCATCCAGGGCTCCACTGTACTCCTTGATGCGGCTCAAGTGTGTACCCCACCGCCCGGGCGCTCTGCAGGCATCCTGATACCCATGGAAATTCGGTATGGGGCTACGGTGAAATGTCGCGAAAAAGGGCGGATGAAGCCAGCCAGAAATATGGATGCGTCGCCATCGGGCGGCGCGGGGCGGTTTTATGAACCTGCTTGAGGCTATGCGCGTGTATGTGCGCGTCGTGGAGCGGGGAAGCATTTCCGCCGCGGCCCGCGATCTGAGGCTGGGACAGGCGGCGGTGAGCGAGCGCATCGACCGGCTGGAGCAGCATCTCGGATGCCGCCTCTTGATGCGCAGCACGCGGTCGTTCCAATGGACCTGGGAAGGGGAAGCGTTTTACCACCGCAGCACCAAGCTGCTGGCCGACGCCGACCATGCCGTGGCGGAGATCACCAAGGAGTGGCACCAGCCCAAAGGACGCGTACGGATATCGGCCCCGCATTGTATCGGGGAGACGCTGATGCCGAGGCTGTTGATGCATGCCTGTCGTGAATATCCCGCCTTGACGCTGGATCTGGCCCTCAATGACAGGAACGCCGATCTGGTGACCGAGGGCGCGGATATCGCATTGCGTCTTGGGTCATTGGCCAACGCTTCCGTCATTGCCTATCCGCTTGGTTCGGTCGAGCAAGCATTGCTGGCGGCGCCAGGTTTCCTGGCTGCCCATGATGAGATTGATTCGCCGGATGCGCTGGGCGCATTGCCATTTTTGCGGGTGAACGGCGCATTGGAAGATGGGCATCTTCCGCTTGAGGATGAAGCCGGGACGGCGCGTGTCGTTCCGATCCGCACGGCCATCACGAGCAGCCACTGGCGCCCCATGTTCGAAATGATCGCGGCAGGGATGGGTATCGGCATCGCCCCTGTATTCGCATGCGCCGAGGCGCTGAACCAGGGCACGCTGGTGCGGGTGCTGCCCGCATATCGGGTGGCGCCGCTGGAGCTGCACATGCTGGCCTTGCCCCAGCGGCCGCATCCTTCCCGTATCCGGGTCATGCTCGAATTGTTCAAGGCCGTGATTCCCAGGATGCTGCTCGATGGACATTGAGTGGCGCCAGGGGGCGGGAATGGATTATGGTGAAGTTTCCGATATGTGATATCGGGTGGGCAGGGGTTAGCCAGGGCGAATACGACTTTTAGAATGACTTGAACGAAGGAAATAGTTCGGCGGACGGATTTCCCGGGGATGCATGCGGCCAATGATGTGCGCTAACTGTGCCCTTGCCGATGGCGTGAACTGGACTCCTCTGCCTTGTCCTTTGCGGAATAAAGTCATTCCTATAACAGCACATCAACATTGACCGCGCCAAGGAGGTTCAAATGAGCAAACGACAAGTTCCGGGTATCCGCAAATACGAGGCCCCCGCCGGAGGCTGGGGCGCGTTGAAGGCTACCGCGCAAGCCGTGCATGAGCAGATGCAAGTGGTCGAGGCGCCCCTGGTGCTCATGCGTACCAACCAGCCGGCAGGCTTCGACTGCCCGGGATGCGCATGGCCGGACAAGGAGCATCGCTCCACCTTCCAGTTTTGCGAGAACGGCGCCAAGGCCGTGACCTGGGAGGCCACCAGCAAACGGGTCACGCCCGAGTTCTTCGCCCAGCATACGGTCACGGATTTGCTCAAACTCAGCGATTACGAACTGGAGAATTTTGGCCGTCTCACGCATCCGATGGCGTATGACGCGGCCAGCGACAAGTTCCGCGAGGTGAGCTGGGATGTCGCGTTCGATCGCATCGGCCAGGCACTGAGGAGTCTGGAAACACCGGATCAGGCCGAGTTCTATACCTCGGGACGCGCCTCCAACGAGGCCGCCTATCTGTTCCAGTTGTTTGCCCGGGAGTTCGGCACCAACAATTTCCCCGACTGTTCCAACATGTGCCATGAGGCGACCAGCGTGGGCTTGCCGCAATCCATCGGCATCGGCAAGGGAACGGTGTCGCTGGACGATTTCGAAAAGACCGATCTCATCATCTCGATGGGTCACAACCCCGGCACCAACCACCCGCGCATGATGGGCACGCTGCATGAGGCGGCGCGCAGGGGCGTGCCGATCATCGTGTTCAACCCGTTGCGGGAGCGGGCGCTGGAGCGCTTTGCCGATCCGCAGAACATCGTCGAGATGGCGACGTTCAGCTCGACCGCGATCGCCTCGACCTACTTCCAGGTGCGGGCCGGCGGCGACGCCGCGGCGCTCAAGGGCATCATGAAGGCGCTGCTGGAATTGGATGCCAGCCAGGGCAACGTCCTGGACCGTGATTTCATCGCCGAACATACCGAAGGCTTCGACGCGCTGGCCGCGGACCTGGCCGCGACCCAGTGGCCGCAGATCGAAAAGGAGTGCGGCCTCACGCAATCCCAGTTGGAGCAGGTGGCCGAGGCCTACGCCAAGTCCAACGCGACGATCATCACCTACGGCATGGGCCTGACGCAGCACAACACCGGCACCTGGAACGTGCGCCTGATCGCCGACCTGCTGCTGATGCGCGGCAACATCGGCAAGCCCGGCGCCGGCATCTGCCCGTTGCGCGGGCACTCCAACGTGCAGGGCAACCGCACCGTGGGCATTACCGAAAAGCCGTCGGAGGAGTTCCTGGGCAAGCTCGAAGAAGTCTTCGGCTTCAAGCCGCCGCAGGGGCACGGGCATGACGCCGTCAAGACCATGCAGGCCATGGTCGAGGGCAAGTCGAAGGCGCTGATTTGCCTGGGCGGCAATTTCGCGGTGGCGATGCCGGATCCCCAGCTTGCGTTCCCGGCGATGAAGCAGCTCGACCTCAGCGTCCACCTGGGCACCAAACTCAACCGTTCGCACCTGCTGGTGGGCAAGGAGACCTTCATCCTGCCCGTGATCGGCCGCACGGAACTCGACACGCAGGCGACCGGCCCCCAGTCGATCACGGTGGAAGACTCGATGTCCATGGTGCACGCCTCCGCCGGGCGCCTGCAGCCCGCTTCGCAGTTCCTGCGTTCGGAACCGGCCATCGTGGCCGGCATGGCCGCCGCCACGCTCACCGGCAGCAAGACCGATTGGATGCGCCTGGTGGACGACTACGACCGGATCCGCGACCTGATCGAGCGCACCATCCCCGGATTCGAGAGCTACAACGAGCGCATCCGCGTCCCTGGCGGGTTCCGCATGCCGCTGCCGCCAACGGAGCGGCAATGGCCGACGCCTTCGGGCAAGGCCGTGTTCTCGGTATTCCCCGGCGTGCGCGAGAACTATCTGCCGTGGGAGGACGACGTGCTGCGCCTCATCACCATCCGCAGCCACGACCAGTACAACACCACCATCTACGGCCTGGACGACCGCTACCGCGGCGTGTTCGGCCGGCGCGACGTGCTCTTCATGAACCCGGCCGACCTGGCCGCCCGCGGCCTCGAACACGGCGACCTGGTCGAGATCGAGACGATCTCCAAGGACCGCAACCTGCGGCTGGGCGGCATCACGGTCATCGAGTACGACATCGCGGCGGGATCGGTGGCCGCCTACTATCCCGAGGCCAACGTGCTGGTGCCGCTCGACTACATCGACGAGGAGTGCGGCACGCCGTCGTACAAATCGATTCCTGTACGCGTGCTGCGCCAGGAAGCGGGAACGCCGCCAGTATCGCAAGCAGCCTGATCCACTGAAAAAACGAGACGGAACGGAAGCCCTCCATCTTCAGGGAGGGCCGGGGGGCGCTCGCCCTGGCGTTCCCCCGCAACCGACAGGAGAGCCTCATTATGGAAATGTTCGACACCCTTCATTTGGCACGGCTGCAGTTCGCATTCACTGTGGCCGTGCACATCATCTTTCCGGCCATCAGCATCGGCATGGCCAGTTTCCTGGCCGTGCTCGAATGGCGCTGGCTGGCCAACGGCAACCGGGTCTACCAGGACATGTTCTTCTTCTGGTCGAAAGTCTTCGCGATCGGTTTCGGCATGGGGGTGGTCTCCGGCGTCGTGATGGCCTACGAGTTCGGCACCAACTGGAGCGGGTTCTCGCGTTACGCGGGCAACATCACGGGGCCGCTGCTGACCTATGAAGTGCTCACCGCGTTCTTCCTGGAGGCGGGTTTCCTCGGCGTGATGCTGTTCGGCTGGAAGCGGGTGAGCCCGCGCGCGCATTTCTTCGCTACCGTGATGGTGGCCGTGGGGACGCTGATTTCGACGTTCTGGATCCTGTCCTCGAACAGCTTCATGCAGACGCCGCAGGGCTATGCGATCCGTGACGGCCGCCTGGTCGCGGCCGACTGGTGGCAGGTCATTTTCAACCCCTCGTTCCCCTACCGGTTGCTGCACATGACGATTGCGGCATTCATCGTCGCCGCTTTCATGGTGGCGGCATGCGGCGCGTGGCACCTGCTCAAGGGGCGCCGCGACGAGCCGGTCAAGCGCAGTTTTTCGATGGCGCTGTGGATCTTGCTGCTGCTCGCGCCTGTCCAGATCCTGGTGGGGGATGCGCACGGCCTCAACACGCGTGAACATCAGCCGGCCAAGATCGCCGCGATCGAAGGGCTGTGGGAAACGGAAAAGGGCGGCACCGCGCTCAACCTGTTCGGCATCCCCGATATGGAGGCCGAGGAAACCAAATATGCCGTGCAGGTGCCGCACCTGGGCAGCCTGATCCTGACGCACTCCTGGGATGGCGAGATCCGCGGGCTCAAGGAATTCCCCAAGGAGGACCGGCCCAATTCGCTCATCGTCTTCTGGTCCTTCCGCATCATGGCCGGGCTGGGAACGCTGATGCTGCTGGTGGCCGTGCTGGGGCTGGTGCTGCGCCGGGGCGGACGGTTGTACGAATCGCGGGCATTCCAGCGCTTCGTGTTCTGCATGGGGCCATCGGGACTGGTCGCGCTGATTGCGGGATGGGTCACCACCGAGGTCGGCCGCCAGCCCTGGACGGTGTATGGCTTGCTGCGCACGGTGGATTCGGCATCGCCCATCGGCAGCCAGCAGGCGGGCGTGTCGCTGCTGATCCTGGTGGTTGCCTATGTCCTGGTCTTTGGCGTGGGCGTGTACTACATGCTCAAGATCATGGCCCAGGGACCGCAGCCGCATGTCGAACACGATAACGACCACGCCGTGCGCCCGAGCCTGAGCAACCGCGACCAATTCCAGTCCTTCCATTGAACGGGAGCCCCATCATGCATATCGATCTTCCCATCGTCTGGGCCGCCATCATCGGCCTGGGGGTCTTTCTCTACGTGGTGCTCGACGGTTTCGACCTGGGCATCGGCCTGCTATTCCCCTTCTTTGAAGACAAGGAGGAGCGGCAGGTCATGCTCAATACCGTCGCGCCGGTCTGGGACGGCAACGAAACCTTTCTCGTGCTGGGCGGGGCCGGCCTGTACGGCGCCTTTCCGATCGCCTATTCGGTCCTGCTGCCCGCCAACTACCTGCCGCTGATCCTGATGGTGGTGGGGCTGCTGTTTCGCGGCGCCGCCTTCGAGCTGCGCTCCAAGGCCCGCCGTACCCAGCATGCGTGGGATCTGGCCTTTACCGGCGGTTCGGCGCTGGCCGCGTTCTGCCAGGGCGTGGTGCTGGGCTCGCTGCTGCAGGGAACGCGCGTGGTCGACGGCCGCTTCGCCGGCGGGCCGTTCGACTGGCTGTCGTCATTCAGCATCTTCTGCGGCCTGGGCGTGCTGGTGACCTACGCCACGCTCGGTTGCGGCTGGCTGATCTACAAGACGGACGGCGAACTGCAGCGTCGCATGCGCGTGGCGATGCGGCCGCTGGTAGTCGTGTTGCTCGTCATGGTGTCGATCGTCAGCATCTGGACGGTGCTGGGCCTGCCCGCCGTGGCGCAGCGCTGGTTCGGCAGCGGGCTGCTGGGCTGGTTCCTGCCGGTGCCGGTGCTGGTGGCGGTATGCGTGGCAGGCATCTTCAGGTCGATCCGTCAGCGCCATGAAGTGCAGCCCTTCCTGCTCACGCTGGCGCTGTGCTTCCTGGGCTACACGGGCCTCCTCATCAGTATCTGGCCCAATATCGTGCCGCCTTCGCTGAGCATCTGGAGTGCCTCCTCAAGCCCCGAAAGCCAGAGCTTCGCCCTGGTGGGGACGTTGGTGGTCCTGCCCATCATCCTGGTCTACAACGTCATGCAGTACCGGGTGTTCCGCGGCAAGGTGCGCCATGGCGATGCCGGCTACCACTGACCTGGGCAGGAACGACGCATCATGATCGTACGCCCACCGCAAAGCTGGCTCAGGCTGCTGTTCGTCTGGAACGGCTCCGTGCTCCAGTCCATCCTGCCGCAATTGCTCTTCATCGGGGCGGTCAGTTGCGTGGCGGTGCTCACGCATGGGCGCATCTTCGGCGAGAAGATCCCGCTCAACACCACGCTGCTGACCCTGTTCGGATTGACGCTGGCGATCTTCCTGGGTTTTCGCAACACGGCCAGCTATGATCGTTTCAAGGAGGCGCGCTATCTGTGGGGCAACCTGCTGATCGCCTCCCGCCAGATCATCTCGCAGATGCTGTGCTATATACCGCGCCGCGAGGTTGTGCAGGAGTTGGCGCAGCTCATCTTCGCCGTGGTCTACGCGCTCAAGCATGAATTGCGGCACACCGATCCGACGGAGGACCTGCGCCGTTTCCTCGGCCCCGATGCCTGCGGGAAACTGGCCGGCAAGGTCTACAAGCCGAGCGATTTGCTGCATGAGTTGCGCGCGAGGCTGGTGAAGCTGAACCGGGAAGGGCAGGTGTCCGACGTGCAGTTCTGGACGCTGGATACCCAGCTCGCCGAGATGGGCAAGGCCGTGGGCGGCTGCGAGCGCATCGCCTATACGCCGATTCCGTTCGCCTACAGCGTGCTGCTGCATCGCACGGTCTACACCTACTGCATCTTGCTGCCGTTCGGCCTGGTGGATGCCACGGAATTGTTCACCCCGCTTCTGTGCCTTTTCCTGGCCTATACATTGATTGCGCTGGAGGCCATCGCCGGGGAAGTCGCGGAACCTTTCGGGCTGGCCCCGAACGCATTGGCCCTGGACGCGATGGCCCGCAACATCGAGCGTTCGATCTGCGAGCTGTGCGAGTTGCCGCTGCCAGAGCCGGTCAAGCCGCACCTGCCGTATCAACTGACTTGAACCGCATATCGGTCGGAGGACACAACTATGTTCCGGATTCAGTTATGGCTACGCAAGCTGGCGCAACGCCAGTATGTCTGGTTCCTGCTGCTGTGGCTGGCGGGCGTGCTGGGCATGGCGCTGCTGGCATTGCCGTTCCACCTGCTGGTGATGGCGGCGAAATCCTGAGGCGCCCAAGACCATCCGCTTCCGGCGCGCCGAAGGATTTCAGGCTTCCCCCTTTCTTTTCCTCTACTTTCGGAAGGACTCATCATGGCTACTCTTTGCGAAATCTGTAATGCCCGTCCGGCGGTCGCCCAGGTCACGGCGGTGGTGGACGGCGAGCGCAAGTCGATGTCGATCTGCGAATACGACTATCGCCAGCTGATGCGGCACCAGAGCATGCTCAATCCCTTCGACACCCTTCTCGGCGGGGGATTGCCGGGTTTGTTCTCCGGCGATGGCGCCGGGGAGCGGGGGCTGAGGGCGTCCGTGCCGCGCGAATCGGTGGATATCACCGACGCCTTCAGCCAACAGACGCTGGAACTGCTGCAGCGCGCCGCTGAAAAAGCCGTTGAACTGCATCGCACGGAACTGGATACGGAACATGTCTTGTATGTGCTGGCGGATACGGATGTGGTCTCGGCGCTGTTGCGGGAGATCAAGCTCGCGCCCCAGGATATCAAGGCCTATATCGACGAGCACGCCAAAAAGGGCGTTGCGGGAGCCGAGATATCCGCCGACGAGCTGGCGGTGTCGCCGCGCCTGAAGAAAGCGTTCCAGCATGCCTTCCAGGCATCACGCGAACTGGGGCACTCGTATGTCGGCCCCGAACACGTGCTCATCGGGCTGGCGATGGTGCCCGAAAGCATCGCTGGCGGGCTGCTGAAGAAATACGGCGTGACGCCGGAAACCCTGCGCCAGAAGATCGTCAAGGTGGTCGGCAAGGGCGCGGAGGACGGGCGCGTCGATGCGCCGACAGGCACGCCTACCCTGGACAAGTTCGGCCGCGACCTCACCGCGATGGCCCGGCAGGGAAAGCTCGACCCGGTTCTGGGCCGCTCGCAGGAAATCGAAAGCACCATCGAAGTACTGGCGCGGCGCAAGAAAAACAACCCGGTGCTGATCGGCGAGCCGGGAGTCGGGAAGACGGCGATCGTGGAAGGGCTGGCGCAACGCATCGTCAACGACGACGTCCCGGAAAACCTGCGCGGTAAGCGGCTGGTCGAGATCAACATCAACTCCATGGTGGCCGGCGCGAAGTACCGGGGCGAATTCGAAGAGCGGGCCAAGCAACTGATCGACGAGATAACGGCCCGGCAGAGCGAACTGGTGGTCTTCATCGACGAACTGCACACCATTGTCGGGGCCGGCCAGGGCGGCGGCGAAGGCGGGCTGGACATCGCCAACGTGCTCAAGCCCGCGCTGGCCCGGGGCGAGCTGAGCCTGATCGGCGCGACCACGCTGAACGAATACCAAAAGCATATCGAGAAGGATGCGGCGCTGGAGCGGCGCTTCCAGCCGGTGCTGGTGGCCGAGCCGAGCGTGGAGCAAACCATCGTGATCCTGCGCGGCTTGCGCGATACGCTGGAGGCGCACCACCAGGTCACGTTTGCGGATGACGCCTTTGTCGCCGCGGCGGAGCTGTCGGACCGCTACATCACGTCCCGCTTCCTGCCGGACAAGGCGATCGACCTGATCGACCAGGCCGCGGCGCGGGTCAGGATCCAGTCGACCTCGCGTCCGGCCGGCATGCTTGAGCTGGAGGCGGAAATCGCCCAGCTCAAGCGCGAGCAGGATTACGCCTCTTCGCGCAAGCGCTTTGACGAGGCGAAGGGCTTCGAAGAGCGGATCAAGGAGAAGCAGGCCAGCCTGGACGAACAAACCGATGTCTGGCAGCGCAAGACCGGTTCGGAAACGCTGGAGGTCACCGTGGCGTCGGTGGCGGAGGTGGTATCGCGCCTGACCGGCATTCCGGTCAGCGACTTGACCAAGGAAGAGCGCCAGAAACTGGTCGACATGGAGAATCTGCTGCGCCAGCGCGTGATCGGCCAGGACGAGGCCGTCGTTGCCGTGAGCGATGCGGTGCGTTTGTCGCGCGCGGGGCTGGGCCAGAGCAACCGGCCGATTGCCACCTTCCTGTTCCTGGGGCCGACCGGGGTCGGCAAGACCGAGCTGGCGAAGGCGCTGGCCGAATCCGTGTTCGGCGATGAACAGGCGGTGGTCCGCATCGACATGTCGGAATACATGGAGCGGCATGCCGTGGCCAGGCTGATCGGGGCGCCCCCCGGCTACGTGGGCTACGACGAAGGCGGGCAGCTCACGGAGCGCGTGCGCCGCAGGCCGTACAGCGTGATCCTCCTCGATGAGATCGAGAAGGCCCATCCCGATGTGAACAATGTGCTGCTGCAGGTGTTCGACGACGGCCGCCTGACCGATGGCAAAGGCAGGGTGGTCGACTTCAGCAATACCATCATCATTGCCACCAGCAACCTAGGCGCATCCATCATCATGGACAACCTGGAAAAGGATGCGGCAAGCCGCACTCCCGAAAAGGAGGTGCGCGACAAGCTGATGGGAGTGCTGAAGGGGCATTTCCGCCCCGAATTCCTGAACCGGATCGACGAGGTGATCGTCTTCCATAGCCTGTCGCGCGAGAATATCCGTTCCATCATCCAGATCCAACTGGGGCGGGTGGTGCGGACGGCGGCCGCGCAAGACATCGTGCTGAACGTGAAGGACGAGGTGGTCGACCATCTCGCGCAGGTCGGTTACCAGCCCGAGTTCGGCGCGCGCGAACTCAAGCGCAAGATCCGCCAGGAACTGGAAACGCTGCTGGCCAAGGACATCCTCGGCGACAAGATCCGCTCCGGCGACCGGGTCGACGTGGGCTTCGACAAGGATTCGGAGCGGATTACATTGACGCCGCTTGCGCGGGAGGAAAAGGCCAAGGGCGATGCGTCAGGCGTGCCGGAAAACGAAAAGGCCCGTGGATCCAAGCGGCGCGCCGCGGCGGAAAACAAGGCTTGAGCATCGGACAAGTCCGCGCGCGCCTTGCATGCCGGCTCAACGCTCGATCTTGCGCGACAACACGATGGAGGTGGTGGTGCGGGTAACGCCGTCGATCTCGCCGATCTCGTCGAGCAACTGGTCGAGCCGTTCGGCGGAAGCGGCGCGCAGCCAGGCGACGTAGTCGTACTCGCCGGAGACCGAGCACAGCAGTTCGATCTCGGGCATGCGCTTGAAGCGCTTGAGCACGTCGCGCGCGGTCTTGGCTTCGACGGTGATGCCGACATAGGCGTGCAGGGCGTTGTCGGTGACTTCCTGGCCCAGCTTGACGGTGTAGCCGGCGATGATGCCGTTCTTTTCCAGCCGGGCCAGGCGCGCCACCACGGTGGTGCGCGCCACGCCCAGCTTGCGCGCCAGGTTGGCCACGCTTTCGCGCGCCGACACCTGCAGCAGCGCGATCAGGTTGCGGTCGGTGTCGTCGAGGGTGTCGAACCGCGTTTTCATTGGACGTCGGGTTTATCCATTGAAGCGGGCCAGGAAGGCCTGGGTCGCCGCCTGCTGCGGGTTGTCGATGACCTGCGACGGCGGGCCGGCTTCCACCACCACGCCGTCGCGCATGAACACCACCTGGTCGGCCACTTCGCGCGCGAAGGCGATTTCGTGGGTGACCAGGATCATGGTCATGCCGTCGGCCGCCAGGCCGCGGATCACGTTCAGGACTTCGCCCACCAGTTCCGGGTCGAGCGCCGAGGTGGCTTCGTCGAACAGCATCACGTCCGGTTGCATGGCCAGCGCGCGGGCGATGGCGATGCGCTGCTTCTGGCCGCCGGAAAGCTTTTGCGGATACATGTCGGCGCGTTCGGCCAGGCCGACTTTCTGCAGCAGCGCCATGGCGCGCTCGCGGGCCTGGGCCTTGGGCACGCGCTGCACGGTGACCATGCCTTCCATCACGTTCTCGAGCGCGGTCATGTGCGGGAACAGGTTGAAGTGCTGGAACACCATGCCGGTGCGGGCGCGGAAGCCGGCCAGTTCCTTGTCCTTGGGAAGATGGGACTTCTTGCCGTCGAACTCGAAATGGCGCTCGCCGATGCGCACCGCGCCGAAGTCGGGCACGGTCAGCAGGTTCAGGCAGCGCAGCAGGGTCGACTTGCCCGAGCCGGACGGCCCGATCATGGCGACCACGCTGCCCTTTTCGATCTGGATGGAAATGTCCTTCAGCACCACGTGGTCGCCGAAGGCCTTCTTGAGATTGCTGATCTGGATCATCGCGTTATTGCTCATTGTGTTCACCTCAACCGTGCTGCGCCGACAGGCGGGTTTCCAGGCGCTTGGCCCAGATGGTGGCAGGCAGCAGGATCACGAAGTAGATGACCGCGACCATGGTGTAGATTTCCAGCGGACGGTAGGTCTCGTGGGCGATGATCTGGCCCTGGTAGAGCAGGTCGGGCACGGCCAGCACCGACAGCAGCGAGGTGTTCTTCAACTGCATGATGGACTGGTTCACCAGCGGCGGCGTCATGCGCTTGAAGGCTTGCGGCAGGATCACGCGTTTCATCAGCTGGAAGCGCGTCATGCCCAGCGCCCAGCCGGCTTCGGACTGGCCGACGTCGATCGAGATGATGCCGCCGCGGATGATTTCCGAATAGAACGCGCCGCCGTACAGCGACAGCGACAGCAAGGCCGCGGTGCCGGCCGACATCTCGACGCCCAGCAGTACCGGCAGCGCGTAGTAGAACCACACCAGTTGCACCAGCACCGGCGTACAGCGGAAGACTTCGACGAAGGCCCGCAGCGGCCCCGAGATGAACGGGTTGGAAGAGAGGCGGCCGAGGCCCACCACCAGTCCGACGAACAGGCCCAGCGCGATACAGACAATGGTATAGCCCAGCGTGTAGACGAAGCCGATGCCGATGATGCTCCTGAATTGCCAGAGCGAGCCGAAGTCCCATTGATACATCTGCGTTTTTCCTTCAATACGATTCAAGATGAACCAGAAGCCTGGTCCGGGGCAAGGGCCGCCGTTGTTGCCGGCAATTGTAATGGAGAACGGCAGGCGGCGGCCACATGCAGGCCACGCCACAGCGGCGTTTCAGGTGAATCCATTTCACGCCGGTTGATGAAATGAGTTCTAAAATAACGCACTTGCCACAGCGCACTTGAATGCGCCGTTCGCCGGCTTTCCCAGCGATTGGGAAAGCGCCTAATCCAAAAATGACCATGAGCCAGGTTTCTTCCCCCGCTGTTTCTGCCGACGCTGCCAACCCGCAGCGCACGATCCTCATTACCGGCGCCGCGCGCGGCATCGGCGCGGCAATCGCCGCTACGGTAGCGGCGCCGGAGGTGTCGCTGGTGCTGCACGCGCGCAGCGAGTCTCCCGAGTTGCAAGCCGTCGCGCAGCGCTGCCGGGAGCAGGGTGCGCGTTGCGTGCTGGCGTTCGGCGACATGGCCGAGCCGGGTACCGCCGCCTTGCTGCGCGACACCGCGCTGGATGAATTCGGCCGGCTCGATGCGCTGGTGGCCAATGCCGGGTTCGCCGACCGCAAGCGCATCGGCGAGTTGTCGGACGCCGACTGGTCGCGTTCGCTGGATGCCTTGCTGTCGGGTTTCTTCCGGCTGACGACCGCCTGCAAGGACGCGCTGCAGGCCTCCGGCGCGGGGCGCGTGGTGGCGGTCAGTTCCTTCGTGGCGCATGTGTTCCGCCTGGGCGAATCGGGCTTTCCGGCATCGGCCGCGGCCAAGGCCGGCATCGAGGCGCTGGTGAAATCGCTGGCGGCGCAGCTGGCAGCTTCAGGCGTGACCGTCAACGCGGTGGCGCCCGGCTATGTGCAGAAAAGCGACCCGTCCAAGTCAGCCATCGACCCGGCAGCCTGGCAGGCCGCGTTGGAACGCATCCCCATGCGCCGCCTGGGACAGCCGCAGGAGATCGCCAACGTCATTGCCTTCTTGCTGAGTCCGGCCGCCTCTTACGTCACCGGCCAGGTCTGGCATGTGGACGGCGGACTCACGCTCTGAATACCTTATCTACCTGAGAACACCATGCGCATTATCGTGCTCGGCGCCGGCATCGTCGGCGTCACTACCGCTTATTTCCTCCGCGAGCGCGGCCATGAAGTCACCGTGGTCGAGCGCCGCGCCGAAGTGGCGGCCGAGACCAGCGTCGGCAACGCCGGCCATGTCTGCCCCTCCTACGCCACGCCGTGGGCGGCGCCGGGCATGCCGGTCAAGTCGCTGAAATGGACGCTGCAGAGCTGGCTGGGCATCGAGGCCGCGCTGCGCTTCATGCCGCGCATGGATACCCACCAGTGGAAGTGGCTGCGCCAGTTCCTGGCGCAATGCACGCCCGAGCGCTATGCCGTGAACAAGGCGCGCATGGGCCGCTTGGCGCGCTACAGCCATACGCAACTCAAGCAGATCCGCGAGCGCCTGAACATCCAGTACGAGCAGACCAGCGGCGGCAACCTGCAGTTGTTCCGCAACCAGGAAGGCGTGGACAACGCCGGTTTGTCGACCAAGGTGCTGGCCGAGGCCGGCGTGCCGTTCGAACTGCTGGACGCCGATGGCTGCGTGGCCTTCGATCCGGGTTTGCACGCGGCGCGCCATGAGATCAAGGGTGGCTTGCTGATGCCGATGGACGAAACCGGCAACTGCCCGCTGTTCGCGCGCGCGCTGGCCGGCTGGCTGCAGGCGCATGGGGTGGAGTTCCACTTGTCGACCGAGGTCGAGGCGATTGAAGTCGAAGGCGGGCAGGTGAAGGGCGTGCGCACCAAGGGCGGCACGCTGCGCGCCGATGCCTATGTGGTGGCTTGCGCGGCCGCTTCGGTGCCGATGTTGAAGCCGCTGGGGCTGGACTTGCCGATCTATCCGGTCAAGGGCTACGCCATCACGGTGCCGGTGGCCGATCCCGCCGGCGCGCCCAGGAGCGGCGTCATGGATGAGTATTACAAGGTCGCCATCACGCGCATGGGCAATAACATCCGCGCCGCCGGCACCGCCGAGATCGGCAGCTGGGATACCAAGGTGACGCCGCGCGACTGCGCGACCGCGATCAAGTCGCTCAAGAACCTGTATCCGCACGGCGCCGACCTGGCCAGGGTCGAGTACTGGGCCGGCCTGCGCCCGATGACGCCGGACGGCGCGCCGCTGATCGGCGCCACGCGCTATCCCAACCTGTGGCTCAACGCCGGCCACGGTTCCAACGGCTGGACCACCGCCTGCGGCGCCAGCCGGGTCATTGCCGATAAGGTGTCGGGCGTGGAGACCGAGATCGAGAGCGGCGACCTGAGCCCGCAGCGGGCGATCTGAGCCGGAGCGAAGGGCGGGCGGTCAACGCTCGAACAGCGCATCCACATTGTCGCCGTTGCTGAAGGCGCTGATGCCCCATCCCGATGGCGACTTGTAGAAGATGAACTGCCACGGGATGGCCTGGCGTTCGGTCTTCTCTATATAGGTCAGCTTGATCAGCGAATCGCCGACCTTTTCCGAGCGGATGAATTCGTAGCCCACCGAGTTGCCGACCTGCGCCTCGATCGCCATGCGCGAATTGCGGGCATTGGCGCGCGCCGCTTCGAGCGCGCGGATGTCGATCAGCGAATAGGGCGACATGGCGCCGTAGGCGTCGTCGGTGCGGCCGGCGCCGGCCTGGGCCATGACCTTGTCGGCCAGCGCGCGGACCTCGGCTTCGGACTTCAGCGTATCGGCCTGCGCAATATGGCACACGCCGGCCAGCGCGGCGGCGGCCAGCAGGGATGAAGGAAGGAATCGTTTCATCGGAAGTCTCCTGTTGCGGACGGAAATGCCTGCCCGGTATTGTGCCAGCATCGCGCGCGCCGGGCGCGGCGCGCATGGTGTAAAGCGGCGCGGGGAGCAGCGTAAATCAAGGTAAAACCGGCCTGGCGCCGGAACCGGCGCGGATATGATGGGCGGCCTGGAATCCCGCTGCCGCCCAACAACGCGGGTTCCGCTCGGGGGAGCCGCCATGCGTACCATCATCATCGCCTTCTTGCTGGTCTCGTCGCTGCCGGGTTGCGTGGTGACGTCCACCAGCGCCCTGGTCGACGCCGCCAGCCTGGTCGGATACGCCGCGTCCGGCGTGAAGTCGATTGCGCCCAATGCGCCTGCCAATCCCATCGTCTACAGCAAGGAGGCTATCCGCGAGGTCTGCATCGAGTGGAACGGCGCCGTGGCGCTGAGCGATTTCGTGCCGGGCCTGCAGGGCGAGCTGCAGAAGCACGGCGTGCAAAGCCGCGTCTACGATGCCGGCACCCAGGCCGTCGCCTGTCCGGTGACGCTGACTTATACCGGCTACGTCAAATGGGACACCAAGGCCTTCGCCGCTGCCTATACACCCTATCTCACCTTCGCTTCGCTGACGCTGCGCCGCGATGGCCGCGTGCTGGGTTCGGCGCAATACCGCATCGGCGCCTTCGGCCAGGACAAGTGGGCCTCGGTCGGCGAGAAGCTGGGGCCGCTGGTCGACGCGCTGCTGCCGGGCAATCCCGCCATCATCGCCGACAATGGGCCCGGCGGCGGCATGGGCGGTTACTGATCCGCGCCATCTCCATCAAGCAAAAAGCGGCAAGCAACAAAAACGGCAACCTTGGTTGCCGTTTTTGTTTCCGCTTCTCCTGGGCACCGGCAACGCATCACCAGATCGTCAGCAGGCGGCGGAAGAAATTGTTGTCGGTGCTGGCGTCGGCGATAGCGCCGCCGCCGACCTGTTCCAGGCGCGCATCGGCCACATTGGAGGAGGCCACGATGCCGCCGCGGATGTCGCGCGTGCGCACCACGCCGGAGAAGCGCAGCGTGTTGATGTTGCCGTTGACGCCGATGCGCTTTTCGCCGGCCACGACCAGGTTGCGGTTGGGCAGCACCTCGACGATGGAAACCATCAGCGTGCCGGTCATGGTGTTGGTATTGCTGCTGTCGCCCGAACCCTTGAAGGTATTGCTGCCCGAGGCCGAGTAATTGGCGTCGTACAGCTGGGTGAACAGGCCGCCCAGCGGCGCGCCCGAGCCGGGGCCTTTCTGCGACAGGGAAGTATCGCGGCTGTTGTTGGTGGCGGCCTTGTTGCTGCTGCTGATGGATTCGGAGATGTCGATCTTGATGATGTCGCCGACGTTGTAGCTGGTCGGCTCCTCGAACAACTGCGCGCTGGAGACGCGGAAGATGGCGCCGTTGTTCTCGACGTTGGCCACCGGATAGGACGGCCGCACGCTGGTCGGGCCGGTCACCATGGGCGCCGGGCTGTAGCAGGCGGACAGCGATACGGCCAGCGCGCACGCGCCGGACAGACGGTATTGGAACTTCATGGCGACACCCCCGGAATTGGACGGCCGGACTGGATGTCCGGCGCTGCCGGGCCGCCTCAGGGCGCAATGCAGTGGATGCGGAACGCGGCGGCTCGTGTTGCGGATGATGTGCGCGAATGGTGTAAGCGGCGGTTAGCGCCGTGTAAATGCCGGCAAACAAAAATCAACGGGCGTTAAGTCCTGGTTCCGGGCTCGCCGGGACTGCGCCGAAGCCGCGTCATCCTTGCCCGGCTGGAATTCCTGGCCGTTGTCATCCCGCCTTGTATCGTCCTTGCCACAAGCGCTCGACAAAGTGCATCGCCTGCACCGGCGAGGTTCGCGCCGCGTCCGTTTGGTGAGCCGGCAGCCGCAATCCGCGCTGAAATCGGCCTTTGCGGCTTGGCACATACTTTGCATAAAACACGGGAAACGGTTTTTATATAAACCATCAGTTTATATATGGAACAAAATAAGTCATTTTGTCCAGAAATATCTGCTATATTCAATGCACATATCTCCCATATATAAATTGTTGTTTCATATATGGAACGTTTCGGTGCCCGGCTGGAGACACCCGCCCAGAAGAGGCGGAAGGCCGGGAAGAATAGCTGGGGCGCCACCGGGCGCCAAGCCAATCAGCAGAGGCAACATGATCGAAATCGAATTCCGCAAGGTCGGCAAGAGCTTCATCGACCGCCAGACAGCGCAACCGCGCGCTGCCGTCAACAACGTCAACCTGTCCATCAAAAGCGGCGAGGTGGTCTCCATTATCGGCCCTTCGGGATGCGGCAAGAGCACGCTGCTCAATATGGGTGCCGGACTGTATCTGCCCACCGAGGGAGAGGTATTCGTCGGCGGCGAGAAGGTGACCAAGCCGGTGCGCAAGGTGGCCTTCATGCTGCAGAAGGATTTGCTCATGCCCTGGCGCAACATCCGCGCCAACGTCACCCTGGGACTGGAAATCGACGGCATGCCGCAGGCCGAGCGCCGCCGCATCGCCGACGAGCTGCTGGCCAAATGCCACCTGAAAGGGTTTGAGGAACATTACCCGTACCAGCTGTCGGGCGGTATGCGCCAGCGCGCCGCGTTGGCGCGCACCCTGGCGGTCGATCCGCAGGTATTGCTGCTGGACGAACCGTTCTCGGCTCTGGATGCGCAGACCAAGATGGTCCTGCAGCAGGACTTGGCCAAGATGCTCTACGAGAAAAAGAAAACCGCGCTCTTCATCACCCATGACCTGGTCGAAGCCATTGCCCTGTCCGACCGACTGTTGGTCATGAGCGAGCGCCCGGGCACCATCGTCGAGGAGATCGAGGTCGATCTGCCGTTCCGCGACAACCCGCTGGAACGCCGCAAGCTGCCCGAAATCGGTCCGTTGCAGGGCCGCCTGATGGAGCTGCTCAAGGTCGGCAAAGAGACTGCCGAACTGCACTGATTTCACGCCGAAACCCACGTCAACGAAGACCCCTAGGGAGAGCTAGAAACATGAAGAAATTTTTCGTATCCGCCTGTGGCGCACTGGCCCTGAGCGCCGTCCTCGGCGCCGCTGTCGTCCCCGCCATCGCCTACGCCGCGCCGGAAGAAGTCACCTACCTGCTGCCGGCGCCGCCGAATTCGCCAGCCTTCGCGCCCTGGGTGCTGGCCCAGCACAAGGGCTACTACGCCGATGAAAATCTCAAGGTCAGCTTTATCGTCGCCAAGGGCGGCGTCGATGTGGCCAAGCAGATCGGCGCCGGCAATGCTGTGATCGGCGGCGCCATTGGCGACACCCCGATCGTGGTGCGCGCCAATGGCATCCCGGTCAAGGCCATCGCCGTGCTGGGCGCGGGTTCGGTGACCATGGTCGCCGCCAACCCGGCCGACGGCATCAAGGGTCTGAAGGACCTGAAGGGCAAGACCGTCACCGTGATGTCCTATACCGACACCACCTACTATGCCTTCCTCGGCAGCCTCAAGACCGCCGGCCTGACCAAGACCGATGTGCAGATCCAGGCCGCCGGTCCATCCGGCGTGTGGCAGTTGTTCACCTCGGGAAAGTCGCAGGCGTTCGCCGGTGTGCCTGATTGGGTCGTCTCCGCTACCGATGCGGGCGCCAAGGTCGAGCTGCTCGACAACGGTGGGTTCAAGAGCATGGCGCAAGCCATCCTGGCTTCCGATGACACCATCAAGAAGAACCCGGAGCTGCTGAAGAAACTGGTGCATGCCACCCTGCGCGGCATGCAGGACATCATGAAAGACCCGAAGGCCGCCGCTGCCGACTACGTCGCCGCGCTGCCCAGCTACAAGGGCAAGGAAGCGAGCATCCAGGCCACCTTCGAGATGTACAACAAATATGTGTACGCCAACCAGAAGACCCTGGGCCAGATCGATTCGAGCCGTATGGATGCCGTGCAGAAGTTCTACGTCAGCGAAGGCATCGTCACCAAGGCGACGCCGGTCAATGACCTGTTCACCAATCAGTTCATCGGAGTCGCGAAGTAATCATGAATACCACTACAGCGAAAGAATTGGCTGCGCCCGATCGCCGGCCGTCCGTTCCCGCGTTTAGCGAAAAAGCGCGCACCGTATGCGGCAGCCTGGCGCTGCTGGTGCTGTTCATCGCCGCCTGGCAATGGGGCCCCGGCATGCTGGGCATGCCCGAATACATCCTGCCCAATTTCATGCAGGTGGTGCGCGAATCGGTCGTCATGTGGAACGGCGCGCAGCTGCTGCAGCACTTCGGCATCACCGCCATGGAAGTGGTGTTCGGCTTTTTGTTCGGCGCGCTGCTGGGCCTGGCGGTGGGAGTGGCCCTGGGTTTGTCGCCGCGCGCCGAAGCCATGCTCTCGCCTTACATCCTGGCGTTGCAGATCGCGCCTAAAGTGGCTTTCGCGCCGCTGTTCGTGATGTGGCTGGGCTACACCATCTATCCCAAGATCATTGTCGCCGTGCTGATCGTGTTCTTCCCGATCATGATCAACGTGCTGTCGGCCATCCGTACCGTCGACCCCGACATGGTCAACCTGGTGCGCACCCTGAATGCCGGCCGCTGGCAGATCTTCCATCTGGTCGAGTTCCGCTCGGCGCTGCCGGCGCTGTTCTCCGGCCTGCGCATCGCCTCCACCTTGTCGGTGATCGGCGTGACCGTGGGCGAGCTGGTGGGCGGCAACCAGGGGCTGGGCTACCTGCTGGTGGACGGCGAGGGGCAGGGCAACACCGCGGCCGTATTCGTCGCCATCGTGGCGCTGACCATGATCGGCGTAGTCACCTACGGTTTCGTGGTGTGGGCCGAACGCAAGGTCTTGCACTACATCCCCAAGGCCAATACCAGCACTGTCTGAGCGATGGATAACAGGAGCGAAAACATGTCCGCAGCAAATACGGCAACCCTTCTGGCGGGACGGCGCATCCTGGTCACCGGCGCCGCACGCGGCCTCGGCCTGGCCTTCGCCGCCGCCATTGCCGAAGCGGGCGCCGCCGTGGCGATGGCCGACATCCTGCAGGAGCAGTTGGCCGCATCGGTGGCAGCGCTGAAGGAGCGCGGCTTCAAGGTGGAAGGGTTTGTGGTCGACCTGGCCGACCCGGAGTCGGTCAAGGCCTGCGCCTCCGCCGCCACCGGCTGGCTGGGCGGCCTCGACGGCCTGGTCAATAACGCCGCCATCACCAATTCCGGCGGCAAGAGCAGCGAGCAACTGGAAGTGGAGATGTGGGACCGCGTGATGGATGTCAACGTTCGCGGCACCTGGCTGATGACCAACGCCTGCCTGCCCGCGCTGCGCGCATCGAAGCGCGGCGCGGTGGTCAACCTGTCGTCGGATACCCCGCTGTGGGGCGCGCCCAACCTGCTGGCCTATGTGGCCAGCAAGAGCGCGGTGATCGGCATGACCCGCTCGCTGGCGCGCGAACTGGGCGGCGACAACATCACCGTCAATGCGGTGGCGCCCGGCCTGACCCTGGTGGAAGCCACCGAATACGTGCCCAAGGCACGCCACCAGACCTATTTCGACCGCCGCGCCATCCAGCGCGACCAACTGCCGGAGGACGTTTGCGGCGCCGTTGTGTTCGCCCTGTCCGACATGTCGCGCTTCTTTACCGGCCAGGTGATGGCGGTCAACGGCGGTTTCGTTTTGAACTAACCCGATTTAACGCAAGGAGAACAGCATGACCGACATGTCCGAACAAGAAAACATCGCCCGCAGCTGGGACCGCCCCGAAGGCGCCAGCTTCGCCGACTGGATGGAGTCGCGCGTGGCGCGCCTGTCCACCCGCAAGTACGACTGGGACGCGCTGAAGTTCCAGTCCGACTACGACCCCAAGTTCCGCCGCGCCCAGATGCGCTACATCGGCACCGGCGGCACCGGCGTGGCGCATGACGCCAACGTCATCCCGTCCGAGCATTTCACCTTCTCCACCATGATCATCCCGGCCGGCCACGAAGGCCCGCCGCACCTGCACATCGACGTCGAGGAAGTGTTCTTCGTCATGCGCGGCAAATTGAAGCTGGTGCTGGAGAAGGATGGCGAGCGTTTCGAAACCATCCTGACCGACCGCGACGTGGTCTCGGTGCCTCCCGGCGTGTACCGCGAGGAAATCAACATCGGCGACGAAGATGCGCTGATGTGCGTGATGCTGGGTTCCAAGAAGCCCATCACCCCGACCTATCCGCCGGAACATCCGCTGGCGTCGATCAAGCGCTGAACGCAGGGAAAGCTCCAGCCATGAACGCACCCGTTGCCGCCAACTGCGCCGATGAGCTCAAGGACCAGCTCGCGCTGCTGGAAGGCCGTTTCGCCGAACGTACCGTCGAGGTCGGCAGCGGCGTGGTCTCCTACCGCAGCTGCGGCACGGGGCCCGCGGTGGTGCTGCTGCACGGGATCAGCTCGGGAGCCGCATCCTGGCTGCAGTGCGCGCTCAAGCTGGAGGAAGGCGCCCGCGTGATCGCCTGGAACGCGCCCGGCTACGGCCGTTCGACGCCGTTGCCGATGACGAGGCCCCGGGCATCCGACTATGCCGCGCGCCTGCAGCAGATGCTGCAGGCACTGGATGTCGCCGACTGCGTGCTGGTCGGCCATTCGCTGGGCGCCCTGATGGCCGCCGCCTACCTGGCCGGCGGCGATGGCCGGGCGCGCCGCGTCCTGCTGGCCGACCCGGCCCAGGGCTACGGCGCCGCGGACAAGCGCGAGCGCGCACGCGAGGTGGAGCAGGAGCGCCTGGGCGCGCTGCGCACGCTGGGCATCGACGGCATGGCGCGCAAGCGTTCGCGCCTGCTCTCGGAACACGCCGGCCAGGCGCAACACGACTGGGTTAGCTGGAACATGCAATGGCTGGACCCGGCCGGCTATACCCAGGCGGTGCACCTGCTGTGCGGCGACGATATCGGCGCTTATCTCGGCGCGGCGCCGATGCGCGGCGTGTCGGTGGCCTGCGGCGCGCTCGACGTGGTGACCACACCCGAGGCCAGCGAAGGGCTGGCCAGGAAGTTTGATGTGCCCTTCAAATTGGTGGAGGCCGCCGGCCACGCCTGTTATATCGAGCAACCGGCGGCGTTCGCGGAGATGATCCGCGAGCAATCCGCCCAACCCAACCAGAACTGAACCACATAAAACCATGAACAAGCCAGTGCTGCCAGAAGAAGAATCGCAAGACAAGTACTCCGTTCCCGGCCTGGAGCGCGGCCTGCGCCTGCTGTGCGAATTCAGCCGCCAGGACAAGACCCTGGGCGCGCCGGAACTGGCGCGCCGCCTCGACGTGCCGCGCTCGACCGTGTTCCGCCTGTTGGCTACGCTGGAGCGCATGGGTTTCGTCGAACGCACCGACGGCGGGCGCGAATACCGCCTCGGCATGGCGGTGCTGCGCCTGGGCTTCGAATACCTGGCCTCGCTGGAGCTGACCGAGATCGGCCGCCCGCTGCTGGACCGCCTGCGCAATGAAATCGGCTACTCCTGCAACCTGGTGGTGCGCGACGGCCGTTCCATCGTCTACGTCGCCAAGTCGGTCACCCAGACCGCCTTCACCAGCCACGTCAACGTCGGCACCCGCCTGCCGGCGCACGCCACCGTGCTGGGCCGCGTGCTGCTGGAAGACCTGAGCCTGCCGCAGCTGCGCGAACTGTATCCGGAAGAGCACCTGGAAGTCTTCTCCAGCAATACGCCCAAGACCGTGGTCGAACTGTTCGACATGGTGCAGGCGGACAAGGAACGCGGCTTCGTGCTGCAGGAAGGTTTCTTCGAGACCAGCATCTCCACCGTGGCCGCGCCGGTGCGCGACCACTCCGGCCTGGTGGTGGCCGCCCTGGGCGCCACCATCCCGTCGCCGCATATCGACGCCGGCCAGCTGGACGGCATCGTGGCGCGCGTGCGCGAGACCGCGGCCGAGCTGTCGCGCCTGCTCGACCATTCGCCAGAGCAGTCTGACGGCAAGGTCATCAACATGTGGCGGAGCTGATGGCGATGAACGCAGCGATGACTTCACTCCAGGGCAAGGTGGCGGTGGTCACCGGCGGTTCGTCGGGTATCGGCCTTGCCACCGTCGAGCTGCTGCTGGAGGCCGGCGCCGCTGTCGCCTTCTGCGGCCGCGACGCCGCCCGCCTGCAGCAGGCCGAGGCCGCGCTGCGCGGACGCTTCCCGCAGGCCCGCCTGTACACCGCTACCTGCGACGTGCTGTCGCAGGAACAGGTGCAAGCCTTCGCCGCCGCCGTCGAGCGCGAGCTTGGCACGGTCGCCATGCTGGTCAACAACGCCGGCCAGGGCCGCGTCTCCACCTTCGCCGACACTGCCGACGAAGCCTGGAGCGAGGAACTGCGCCTGAAATTCTTCTCGGTGATCTACCCGACCCGCGCCTTCCTGCCGCAGTTGCAAAAGACCAGCGCCGAACACGGCGACGCCGCCATCGTGTGCGTCAATTCGCTCCTGGCGACCCAGCCCGAGCCGCACATGGTGGCGACCTCCGCCGCCCGCGCCGGCGTGCACAACCTGGTGCGCTCGCTGGCCACCGAATTCGCCAAGGGCGATGCGCCACGGGTGCGCGTCAACGGCATCCTGATCGGGCTGGTCGAATCCGGCCAGTGGCGCCGCCGCTTCGATGCGCGCCCGCCCGAACAGCAAGGCCAGGACTGGCAGCAATGGACCGCTGCGCTGGCGCAGAAAAAGAATATCCAACTCGGCCGTCTCGGCCTTCCCCAGGAAGCCGCGCGCGCGATCGTGTTCCTCGCCACGCCGCTTTCCTCGTACACAACAGGCAGCCATATCGATGTTTCAGGAGGACTTTCCCGCCATGCCTAATACCACCAAGCAAGTAACCGTCGGCTGCGCCATCGCGGCTTTCCTCGAACAGTGCGGCGTCAAGGCGGCGTTCGGCGTGATTTCGATCCACAACATGCCCATCCTCGATGCCTTCGGCGAGCGCGGCAAGATCCGCTTCATCCCGGCGCGCGGCGAGGCCGGCGGCGCCAACATGGCCGACTCCTATGCCCGCACCACCGGCGGCCTGGGCGTGTGCCTGACCTCGACCGGCACCGCCGCCGGCAATGCCGCCGGCGCCATGGTCGAAGCCCTGACCGCCGGCACGCCGCTGCTGCACCTGACCGGCCAGATCGAAACGCCTTACCTCGACCAGAGCCTGGCCTACATCCACGAAGCGCCGGACCAGCTGGCCATGCTCAAGGCGATCTCCAAGGCTGCCTTCCGCATCCGCAGCGTCGAGACCGCGCTGAGCACCATCAAGCTGGCCGTGCAGACCGCGCTGACGCCGCCGATGGGGCCGGTGTCGGTAGAGATCCCGATCGACATCCAGGCCGCGCTGATCCCCGAGCCGACCGACCTGCAGCCGCTGGCGATCCCGCAGAACGTGCCCTCGGCGCGCGCGCTGGACGAGCTGGCCGAGCGCCTGCTCAAGGCCAAGCGCCCGCTGCTGTGGCTGGGCGGCGGCGCGCGCCATGCCGGCGCGCAGGTGCAACGCCTGATGGACCTCGGCTTTGGCGTGGTCACCAGCACCCAGGGCCGCGGCATCGTGGCCGAGGACGATCCGCGCTCGCTGGGCGCCTTCAATCTGCACAAGCCGGTCGAGAATTTCTACCAGAGCTGCGACGCCATGCTGGTGGTCGGTTCGCGCCTGCGCGGCAATGAAACCCTGAAGTACGAACTCAAGCTGCCGCGCCCGCTGTACCGCGTCGACGCCGATCCGGCCGCCGAAGGCCGCTGCTATACCAGCGACTATTTCGTCTGCGGCGACTCCGCGCTGGTGCTGGAAGGCCTGGCCGACCGCCTCGGCCGCATCAAGGTCGCCCCGGCTTTCATGGATGACCTGAAGAAGGCGCGCGATACCGCCGTCAGCGGACTGGTCGACGGCCTCGGTCCCTACAGCGCGCTGGTCGAGCAATTGCAAAAGGCCGCCGGCCGCGAATTCAACTGGGTGCGCGACGTCACCGTCTCCAACAGCACCTGGGGCAACCGCTACCTGCGCATCTTCGACCCGCGCGCCGGCGTGCATGCGCTGGGCGGCGGCATCGGCCAGGGCCTGGCGATGGGCATTGGCGCCGCGGTCGGCGCGGCCGTCACGCAGTCGGGCAAGAAGACTTTCACGCTGGCCGGAGACGGCGGCTTCATCCTGAACCTGGGCGAACTGGCCACCGCGGTGCAGGAGCAGGCCGACATGGTCATCGTGCTGATGAACGACAAGGGCTACGGCGTCATCAAGAACATCCAGGACGTGCAATACGGCGGGCGCCGCCACTACGTCGACCTGCACACGCCCGATTATGCCGAGCTGTCCTCGGCGCTCAAGCTGCGCCACAAGCGCGTCTCCAACCTGGCCGACGTCGCCGCCGGCCTGGGCGAGGCGCTGTCGCAGCCGGGCCCGTTCCTGCTGGAGATCGACATGCTCTCGATCGGCAGCTTCAAGACCGCCTTCGCCGGCCCGCCGGTAAACGGCAAGGAAAAGGCCGCCGCAGCTGCGGTCGAGGCCGCCACCGCAGCCTGAGGAGCCGCCATGTTGCACGTATCGATGATCGGTTGCGGCGCCATTGGCGCGGGTGTGATGGAGATTCTCAAGAGCGATCCCGAGGTCGCCTTCGACATGGTGGTGGTGCCCGAGGCGCACATGGACAACGCGCGCGGCGTGGTGTCTTCGCTGGCGCCGGCGGCCAGGGTGGTCTCGCGGCTGGGTGAAGAACGCCCCGACCTGCTGATCGAATGCGCCGGCCACCAGGCCATCGGCGAGCACATCATCCCGGCGCTGGAGCGGGGCATTGCCTGCATGGTGGTGTCGATCGGCGCGCTGTCCGAGCCGGGCCTGGTGGAGAAGCTGGAAGCCGCCGCCCGCACCGGCAAGACCCAGGTGCAACTGCTGTCGGGCGCCATCGGCGCCATCGATGCGCTGGCCGCGGCCAAGGTCGGCGGCCTGGAATCGGTGGTCTACACCGGCCGCAAGCCGCCGCGGGCCTGGAAGGACACCCCGGCCGACGGCGCTTTCGACCTGGATGCGCTGGCGGAGGCCACGGTGATCTTCGAGGGCAGCGCGCGCGAGGCCGCGCGCCTGTACCCGAAGAACGCCAACGTTGCCGCCACGCTGTCGCTGGCCGGCCTGGGGCTGGACCAGACCAAGGTACGCCTGTACGCCGACCCGGGCGTGACCGAGAACGTGCACCACGTGGAAGCGCGCGGCGCCTTCGGCGGCTTTGAGCTGACCATGCGCGGCAAGCCGCTGGCGGCCAATCCCAAGACCTCGGCGCTGACCGTCTACAGCGTGGTGCGCGCGCTGGGAAATCGCGCCCATGCGCTGTCGATCTGATTGAGTTGAACCGGACATGATGAACCTGAACGAAACCTTGCCCATCTGCGTCGCCGGACAATGGCGCCTCGGCGGCGGCGACCGCTACGCCACGCTGTACCCGGCCACCGGCGAAGCGGTAGCGCACCTCAACGCGGCCAGCGTGGCCGACGTCGAGGAAGCCATCGCCGGCGCCGACCATGCCTTCCGCACCAGCGGCTGGGCGCAGCGGAAGCCGCACGAGCGCGCCGCCGTGCTGTACCGCGTTGCCCAGCTGATCCGCGAACGCGGCGAGGAGCTGGCCCAGCTGCAGCGCCTGGACAACGGCAAACCGATTTCCGAGACGCGCAACCTGGTGGCCAGCGCCGCCGGCACCTTCCAGTTCTTCGCCGCCGCCTGCGAAACCCTGGAGGAAACGATTACGCCCATGCGCGGCGACAACCTCACCATGAGCGTCTACGAACCCATGGGCGTGGTGGCCGCGATCACGCCGTGGAATTCGCCGATCGCCAGCGAAGCGCAGAAGATGGCGCCGGCCCTGGCCGCCGGCAACGCGGTGGTGGTCAAGCCGGCCGAAGTCACGCCGCTGGCCGCGCTGGAACTGGCGAAGATCTGCATCGAAGCCGGCGTGCCGGCGGGCCTGGTCAGCGTGCTGCCGGGCAAGGGTTCGGTGATCGGCGACGCCATCACCCTGCATCCGCTGGTCAAGCGCGTCTCCTTCACCGGCGGCACCACTACCGGCAAGCATATCGCCCACATCGCCGCCGACAAGATGATGCCGGTCTCGCTGGAGCTGGGCGGCAAGTCGCCCACCATGGTGTTCGAGGATGCCGACATCGACCATGCGGTGGCAGGCGTGTTGTACGGCATCTTCAGCAGCTCGGGAGAATCCTGCATCGCCGGTTCGCGCCTGTTCGTCGCCCGCGCCATCTATGACGGCTTCATGGAACGCCTGGCCGCAGGCGCCGCGGCATTGCGCGTGGGCGACCCGGCCGACGAACGCACCCAGATGGGGCCGCTGATCACCGCGCGCCACCGCGAGGGCATCGAGCGCTACGTCGACATCGGCATTACCGACGGCGGCCGCATTCGTACCGGCGGCACGCGTCCGCAAGGCGCCGCTTTCGAGCGCGGCTACTACTACAACCCGACCATCATCGAAGGCGTGACCAACGACCAGCGCATCTGCCAGGAAGAGATTTTCGGCCCGGTGCTGGTGGCCATGCCCTTCGACAATGAAGAGACGTTGATCGAGCAGGCCAACGACAGCGTGTACGCGCTGGCCGCCGGCATCTGGACGCGCGACTACAAGAAGGCATGGCGCTTCGGCCGCGCGGTGCAGGCCGGCAACGTCTGGATCAACACCTACAAGCAGTTTTCGATCTCGACCCCGTTCGGCGGCTGGCGCGACAGCGGCCTGGGGCGCGAGAAGGGCCGGCTGGGCATCCTTCAGTACATGGAGCAGAAGGCCATGTACTGGGGCTTGAACGAACAGCCGCTGCCGTGGGCCGGCTGAGCCGCCCGGCAATGAACAAGGATCAGGAGAAGCACATGGACGTATTGGGTATCGACGAAATCACCTACGGCGCGGACGACTTGCCGAAGTGCCGCCAGTTCTTCCTCGACTGGGGCATGACGCTGGCGCAGGACAGCGCCGCCGGCCTGGTGTTCGAATCGCAGAACGGCTGCCGCGTGATCGTGCGCGACAGCGCCGATCCCGGCCTGCCGCCGGCCATCGAAGCCGGCCCGACACTGCGCGAAGTGGTGTGGGGAGTGTCTTCGCAGGCGGTGCTGGACAAATTCGCCGGCCGCATCAGCCAGCTGCCGGGCTACGTCAATGACGGCAAGCGTGTCGGTTGTACCGATCCCAACGGCCTGGCGGTGCGTTTCCAGGTCTCGGTCAAGCGCGACGTCAAGGTCGAATGCGCGCGCATGAACACCTGGAACGAGAAGAACCGCATCAACGAGCGCAGCCCGGTCTACGAGCGCGCCGCGCCGATCGAGGTCGGCCATGTGGTGTTCTTCGTCAAGGACGTGAAGGCTTGCGAGAAGTTCTATTGCGAGAACTTCGGCTTCGTCCCCTCCGACCGTTATCCGGAACGCGGCGCCTTCCTGCGCTGCGCCGACGTCGGCGGGCATCACGACATCTTCCTGCTGCAGCCGCCGGAAGCGCGCTCGGGCCTGAACCATGTGGCCTTCACCGTGCGCGACATCCATGAAGTGTTCGGCGGCGGCATGCACATGTCGCGCAGCGGCTGGGATACCCAGCTCGGCCCTGGCCGCCATCCGATCTCTTCGGCCTACTTCTGGTACTTCAAGAACCCGGCCGGCGGCCTGATCGAGTACTACGCCGATGAAGACCAGCTCGACGAACACTGGGAGCCGCGCGAGTTCGAGCCGGGCCCGACGGTGTTCGCCGAATGGGCCATCGACGGCGGCATCGACGGCAACACGCGCCGCCAGAAGAACGCGCAGGGCCCGAGCGGCAAGTTCCTGACCGATCGCGCGCCGAGCGGTAAATAATTTCATTCAGCAGAGGAAAACATATGTCCTTCAAGATCGGAATCCTGGGTGCGGGCATCGGCGGTTTGACCGCCGCCATCGCCCTGCACCGCGCCGGCCACGAGGTGGTCGTGTATGAGCAGTCCAAGCAATTTCTGCGCGTGGGCGCGGACATCAATCTCACGCCCAACGCGGTGCGCGCGCTGGACGGGTTGGGCATCGGTGACGCCGTGCGCAAGACCGCCGCGCGCCCGACCCACCGCATCAGCCGTACCTGGGATACCGGTGAGGAAACTTCGCGCCTGGCCATGGGCGACACCGCCGAGCAAAAGTACGGCGCGCCGCAACTGACCATCCATCGCGCCGACCTGCTGGCGGCGCTGGCCGATGTGTTCCCGCTGGAACAGGTGCGTTTCGCCAAGCGCGCCGAGAAGATCGACGAACAGGCCGACGGCGTCACCCTGTATTTCACCGACGGCAGCAGCGACCGCGTCGACGTGCTGATCGGCGGCGACGGCATCCATTCCGCCGTGCGCACCGCCATGTTCGGCGCCGAGAGCCCGCGCTTCACCGGCGTGGTGGCGTTCCGCGCCGTGGTGCCGGCCGAGAAGGTGGCAGGCGTACCCAACCTGCAGGCTTTCACCAAGTGGTGGGGGCCGAATCCGGAAAGCCAGATCGTGACTTTCCCGCTCAACCGCGGCGAAGACATCTTCATCTTCGCCACCACCGCGCAGGAGAGCTGGCATCTCGAATCGTGGACCACGCCGGGCAGCGTGCAGGAGCTGCGCGACAGCTACGCCGGTTTCCATCCCGACGCCACCGCGCTGCTGGACGCTTGCGACGAGGTGTTGAAGACCGCGCTGTACGAGCGCGATCCGCTGCCGGCCTGGGCCAAGGGCAACATGGCACTGCTGGGCGACGCCTGCCACCCGATGATGCCTTTCATGGCGCAGGGCGCCGGCATGGCCATCGAAGACGCGGTGGTGCTGGCGCGCTGCCTGGCCGCTGTCTCGACGCTGGAGGAGGTGGCAGGTTCCTTGCAGGCCTACCAGCAGCTGCGCATGGCGCGCGCCTCGAAGATACAGATCGGTTCGCGCGGCAACAACTGGCTGCGCGAAGGCGGCAACGCCGATTGGGTATACGGCTACGACGCCTGGAAGGTGCCGCTGCAGCCGGAACCGGAAGTCGAGACCGCCTGAAGCGCCGGAGCCGACATGAGCCAAGAGAAGCAAGCGGACACCATGCTGCTGACCATCGTGTTGAAGCATGACCAGTCCAAGAACCTGGAAGACATCCAGTCGCACATGAAGAAGGTGGACTGGTGGGAGCGTTTTCCCGTCGAAGGCACGCGCGTGGTGTCCTGGACCGTGGCCATGGGCCTGGGCCAGATCGTCACCCTGGAGCTGCCGCCGGCGCTGCTGCCGCTGGTCAACGTCGAGCTCGAACGCTCGGCCTGGGGCGTGTTCCGCACCGAGTGCTACCCCACCTACGATTTTGTTCCCGTGCGCGAGCGCATCCGCGAGCGCGTCAGAAATGGAGGCCAATGATGGTTGCAACAGTCACAGACGTTTATCTCAATCCGCACCAGGCACGCCGCCGCCCGCCGACCCAGTACGAAGACCTGCTGGGCGACTCCATCGAGCGCGCCTACGCCGCCGGCGTGCATGAACTGGGTGCCCTGGTGGCGCACCTGAACCGCACCGGGCCGAGCTGCCCCTACAACGGCGGCGTGTGGACCGAACAGAACTACCAGGAAGAAATCGCCCGCCTGGCCGCGTGAGCAATGCGCCGCCCGTGCCAGCCAACAGGAGAGACCAGAAATGAGAACGACAGCCAATGATCCCGTCGACGCCGTACTCGCCGTCGGCCTGAAAGACTTGTGGTACCCGATCTGCCCGTCCGAGTTCGTGGCCGAGAAGCCCGTCTCGCTGCGCCGCCTGGGCAAGAAGCTCGTGCTGTGGCGCGAACCTTCCGGCACATTGCACGCGCTTGAAGACCATTGCCCGCACCGCGGCGCGCCGCTGTCCATGGGCATCCCCATGGGCGACCGCATCGCCTGCGGCTACCACGGCGTGCAGGTGCGCTTCGACGGCGTGGTCACCAGCGTGCCCGGCAGCCCTGGCTGCAAGCTGGAAGGCGCCAAGGCCACCCGCCGCTTCCACGTGACCGAGGCGGCCGGCGCCATCTTCCTCTACAACAGCCTGGAAGACGTTGACACGCCGCCGCCGCTGCGCCTGCCGGAAGAACTGACCAGCCCCGAGTATTCCAACTTCCTGTGCTACACCGAATGGAAGGGCGATTATCGCTATGTGCTGGACAACGTGATGGACCCGATGCACGGCACTTTCCTGCACAAGCAGTCGCACTCGATGGCCGAGGGCGACAACACGGCCAGCTTCGGCATTCGAGAGACCGACATCGGCTTCGTGTTCGAGAAGGAAGGCCAGCGCGACGTCAACTTCGACTGGACCGAATGGGGCGACACCGGCCTGCACTGGATGCGCCTGGCGATTCCCTATCCGAAGACCGGCGGCCCCGGCGGCAGCTTCGTGATCATCGGCAGCTACACCCCCATCGTCGACAACGTCGCCGCTGTATTCCACTGGCGTTGCCGCAAGCTGAGCGGCTGGCAGAAGGACACCTGGCGTTTCCTGTACCGCAACCGCCTGGAAGCGCGCCACTGGAACGTGCTGGAACAAGACCGCGTGGTGCTGGAGCTGATGGAGCCGGACGCCAACCAGCGCGAGATGCTGTACCAGCATGACATGGGCATCGTGCGCCTGCGCCGCCATATGCGCGGCCTGGCCAAGGAGCAGATCGCGCGCGAAGAAGAGCGGGCCGCGGCCAAAGCGGCAGCCAAGGCGGCATGAACGCGCCGATGGAGCCGGGCGTGGTGCGCCGCGTCAAGAGCGCCAGGGTGACCGAGCCGGCCACGGCCACCTGGTCGAACTGCCTGGTGATCGGCGACGAGATCGTCATGTCCGGCATGACCGCGCATCCCGCCTCGCGCGAAAACAAGCTTGGCGCCTATGAGCAGACGCTGGTGGTGCTGGGCAAGGTGCGCGACCTGGTGGAGGCCGCCGGCGGCAGCGTCGGCAGCATCTACAAGCTGGTGATCTACGTGAAGGACATCGGCGACAAGGACGAGGTCGGGCGCGCGCGCCGCGATTTCTTCCGGGCGCCGTATCCATGCTCGACGCTGGTCGAGGTCAGCGGCCTGGTGTTTCCGGAGCTGGTTGTCGAGATCGACGCCTTTGCGCGGCTGGGCGTCGACCTGCAGCGGTCGATACAAGAAGTGGTTTCCTGAAGTTCTTTATCTGGAAGTGGCATCCATGAGCAGTCCAACTATTTCAGTCCGGGTCCAGGCCATGCGCTTCGAAGCGCAGGGCGTGGTCAGCATCGAGCTGCGCCAGCCCGAGGGGGGCGAGCTGCCGCCTTTCGCGGCCGGCGCCCACGTCGACCTGCACCTGCCCAACGGCATCGTGCGCAGCTACTCGCTGTCGAATTCTCCCGCCGAGCGCCACCGCTATGTGGTCGGCGTGCTCAACGACCGCAACAGCCGCGGCGGTTCGCGCTACGTGCACGAGCAATTGCGCGTCGGGTCGCTGATCACCATCTCCGAGCCGCGCAACAATTTTCCGCTCGATGAATCCGCGGCGCATTCGGTGCTGATCGCCGGCGGCATCGGCATTACGCCGATCTCCTGCATGTACGGGCATCTTGTGCGGCAGGGCAAATCCGTCGAATTGTTCTATTGCGCGCGCTCGCGCAAGGAAGCGGCCTTCACCGCCGAGCTGCTGGGGCAGCCGGGCGTGGCCAGCCACTTCGACGACGAGGCCGGCGCGCCGCCCGACCTGCGCGGCTTCCTGGCCGCCAGACCGAAGGACGCGCACTTCTATTGCTGCGGCCCGACGCCGATGTTGAACGCCTTCGAATCGATCTGCGAAGAACTGGGCTTGCCTAACGTGCATATCGAACGTTTCGCCGCCGAGAAGGTGGCACCGATACAAAGCGGCAGCTATGTCGCCGAACTGGCGCGCAGCAAGAGCAGCGTCACGGTGCCGGCCGGCAAGTCGTTGCTGGACGCGCTGCTGGATGCCGGCATCAGCGTCGACCATAGCTGCCGCGAGGGCGTGTGCGGCGCGTGCGAAACCAAGGTGATCGAAGGCGAACTGGACCATCGCGACGGTGTGCTCAGCAAGTCGGAGCGTGCCGCCGGCAAGACCATGATGGTGTGCGTGTCCGGTTGCAAGGGCCAACGCCTGGTGCTGGATCTCTAGCAAGGCGCGCTCGACGCCGATGCCCGCGCAGATGCGTCGGGCATTTTTTTGAGCCTGATGAATTTAGTGGAACGTTGATCCATAGGTGAGACAAAAATCGCCCGATCACGCGCCACCCGGCAAGGCCAGCGTACAGCGGCAGGACGCCGGCAGGGTCACCTTCCTTTCGCACAGGGCGAATGGAAGCAGTGAGTGAATGCGGCTTGTGCCGCGCATGTTGGTACTTCGTTGAAGGGGAGTTTAATGAAGAAGTTAATGATTGCCGCAGCGGCATCCTGTCTCTCGGCAGGCGCTTTTGCGCAGAGCAGCGTCACCATCTACGGCAGCCTCGACGCTGGCGTGGCCTACATCAACAACCTCGGCGGCAGTTCGGTGTCGCGCCTGGACCAGGGCACCATGCAGCCCGACCGTATCGGTTTTCGCGGTACCGAGGACTTGGGCGGCAATCTGAAGGCCAACTTCCAGTTGGAAGGGGGCTTTTATACCGATACCGGCAGCGTGCCCAACTCGTCCAAGCTGTTCAACCGCTACAGCACCATCGGGCTGTCCGGCGACTTCGGCGCGGTGACCCTGGGCCACATGCCGGACGTGGTGTTCGATTATGTCGGCAAGCTGTCCAACGGTTTCCAGCTGACCAACTGGTACCTGTTCCACCCGGGCAACCTCGACAGCCTGGCCAACACCTACCAGTTCGACAACGCGGTGCGCTATACCTCGCCGACGGCCGGCGGTTTCCAGGGCAGCCTGATGTACGGCTTCGGCGAAGTGGCGGGCGACAATAGCAAAAGCCGCAACATCAGCGCCGGCGTCACTTATGGCAATGGCCCATTGCGCGCGGCGCTGGCGTATTCCAAGCTGAACGACCGCGCCGCCGGTTATGCCGGTACTTTTCTCAGCAGTGTCGGCCTGGGTAACGCCGGCACTGTATTCAACAGCCTGACCACCTACGCCGGAGGCATCGGCTACACCCTCGGCAGCGTGCGCATGAACGCCGCCTATACCCAGGTCAAGCTGGACCTGCCTACCGGCGTTTCGCCCAAGCAGAAGAACCTGGACCTGGGGGCGGCATGGCGCTACGCCACGCTGGACACCATCAACTTCGGTTACGGCCTGTCCAAGCTGGAAGGGGCGCGCTGGAACACTTTCAGCCTGTCGCATGTGCATGACTTCTCCAAGCGCACGCAGTGGTATGTGCAGGCCGCTTACCAGCGCGCCGGCGGCGACGCGCGCTTCGCGGTCATGAACGGTACCGGCGCCTCGGGTTCCACCGGCGTGTCCGGCGGGCAAGGCCAGCTCGTCACCACCATCGGCATGCACCACTCGTTCTGATGGCTCGCGCATCCTTTCGCGAATAGTCTTGTTTTACCTCTGCCATCCCTGGAGCGGGGTGGCAGTGCGTAGTGCCTTGGGCGGGGGGAGAGCATTTTCCCTCCGCCGTTTTTTCCATGAATCATTGTCGTGGCCGGCATGCGTCGCGCCGGCCGCGGTTCGCATGCGGAGTACTTCATGATCGCAAACCTCAAACTGGGCGCCCGGCTGGGACTGGGATTCGGCCTGGTGTTGGCGCTGCTGGCGGGCGTCACCGCGCTGGGCATCGGAAGCCTCGATACCTTGCACCAGGGCACCCAGCGCATCGTCAAGGACCGTTATCCGCAGGTGTTGCTGGCCAATGACGTGCTGCTCAAGATCAGTGAGAACGCCAGCACGATGCGCAACCTGCTGCTGCTCGATGATCATGCCAGGTTGCTGGAGGAGATCAGGCTGGTCGATGAGGGCGAGAAGGCCATTACCGACGACCTGGGCAAGCTGCAGGAGCGCCTTTCCAGCGACCAGGGCCGCAAGTCCTTCGCCGAGATCGCCGCGCTGCGGGCCAAGTACCGGGAAGACCAGCAGCAATACCTGAAGCTGGCCTCCACCGGCGCCACCATGGAGGCTTCGCAACTGCTGCTGACCACGTTGCGGGAAGACCAGGAAAAGTACATCGCCCGCGTCAAGGGCTATATCGCGGTCGGTTCGATGATGATGGAGCGCAGCAGCCAGGAAGCGGCCGACCAATACCGCAGCAAAACTCTGATTATGCTGTCCATCGCGGCGCTGGCAGTGCTATTGGGCGGCGGCTTCGCGGTTTGGACCACGCGCTCCATCACGCGCCCGGTGCGCCACGCGGTGGAGGTGGCGCAGCAGGTCGCCGGCGGCAACCTGTGCAGCCGCATCGAGCCCGGCGCGCGCGACGAGATCGGCCAGCTGCTGGAGGCACTGAGCCAGATGAACGGCAGCCTCACCCGCATCGTCGCCGAAGTGCGCGGCGGCGCCGAGACCATTGCCACGGCTTCGGCTGAGATCGCCGGCGGCAACCTCGACCTGTCCGCGCGCACCGAGCAGCAGGCGAGCTCGCTGGAAGAGACCGCGGCGGCGATGGAGGAGCTTACCTCGACCGTGCGCCAGAACGCCGAGAACGCGCAGCAGGCCAATCAGCTGGCGGCCAGCGCGTCGGATGTCGCCTCCCACAGCGGTGCAGTGGTGCAGCAGGTGGTGTCCACCATGAACGGCATCAGCGAAGCGTCGCGGCGCATCGTCGACATCATCGGCGTGATCGACGGCATTGCGTTCCAGACCAATATCCTGGCGTTGAACGCGGCGGTGGAGGCCGCGCGCGCCGGCGAGCAGGGCCGCGGCTTCGCCGTGGTGGCGTCGGAAGTGCGCTCGCTGGCGCAGCGTTCGGCGACCGCCGCCAAGGAGATCAAGGAGCTGATCGATGATTCCGTGGCCAAGGTGGACGCCGGCGGCCGCCTGGTGCTGGAGGCCGGTTCGACCATGGATGAGGTGGTCGCCAGCGTCAGGCGCGTGTCCGGCATCGTCGGTGAGATCAGCGACGCCACCCAGGAGCAGCGCGCCGGGATCGAGCAGGTCAACCAGGCCATCACCCACATGGACGAGGCCACGCAGCAGAACGCGGCCTTGGTGGAGCAGGCTGCCGCCGCCGCGCAATCGCTGCAGGACCAGTCGCAGAACCTGCGCCAGCTGGTAGGCGTTTTCAGGCTGGATGCGGGGACGCGGCTCATGCCACTGGCTCCGGTGGCGGCGTTGCCGCTTGCCGCACCGGCCTCGGGACGTATCGCGCAAGACGACTGGCAAACTTTCTGAGCGTGTCGGCCCGGTGGGGCAGGGAACGGCGCCAAGCCCGCTGCGATGCGTCTTTTCGGGGCATAATGGCAGCTGTTTACCGATACCGAAGAGGCCGTTCGCGGCGTCTGCATCCCACCATGGCAACAGAAAAAAACCAGCCCGGCGCGCCGAGCGTTCATGACCAGCTCGTTTCGGCGCGCATCCGCGACCGCATCAAGGCGGCCGGCGTGCGCTTCCATGCCAACGACAACATCGCGGCCTTCATCGAGGAAGGCGAGCTTGAGCAACTGCAGGCCGAAGTGCAGGGCAAGCTGGCGGCGGTGCTGGAAAGCCTGGTGATCGACGTCGAGAGCGACCACAATACCCAGGACACGGCCAAGCGCGTGGCCAAGATGTATCTCAACGAGGTCTTCCGCGGACGCTACCAGGCGCCGCCGCCGGTGACCGAGTTTCCCAATATCGAACGCCTGAACGAGCTGATGATCGTCGGCCCCATTACCGTGCGCAGCGCCTGCTCGCACCACCTGTGCCCGATCATGGGCAAGGTATGGGTGGGCGTGATGCCCAACGAGCATTCCAACCTGATCGGCCTGTCGAAGTACGCGCGCCTGCTGGAATGGGTGATGAGCCGCCCGCAGATCCAGGAAGAGGCGGTGTCGCAGGCGGCCGACCTGCTGATGCAGAAGCTGCAGCCGGACGGCCTGGCCATCGTCATGGAGGCCGACCACTTCTGCATGCACTGGCGCGGCGTGAAGGACATGGAGTCGAAGATGATCAACAGCGTCATGCGCGGTTCCTTCCTGCGCGACGCCAACCTGCGGCGCGAATTCCTGGCGCTGATTTCCCAACGTCAACGAGGTTAATCATGCTGGTTCGTTTGATTTACGCAAGCCGCGCGCGCGACCCGATTTCCCATGAGATTGTCGAGGCCATCCTGGCCAGCGCGCGCAAGAACAATCCTCCCAAGGGGATTACCGGCGCGCTGTGCTACAGCGATAACATCTTCGTGCAGGTGCTGGAGGGCGGCCGCGACCAGGTGAACCAGATGTATGGCCAGTTGCAGCGCGACGAGCGCCATCACGATCTGGTCCTGTTGGGGTATGAGTCGATCGACGAGCGGCAGTATGCCTCGTGGACCATGGGCAAGATCCGGCTGGACAAGGTCAACCGCTCGCTGTTGCTGAAGTACTCGGTGTGCGGCGAACTGAACCCTTACCTGGTCTCCAATTGCGCCACCGTGGCGCTGCTCAACGAACTGGCTTCGACCGCGGCTTTCACGCAACGCGACTGAGCGCGGACAGGCCGCAAACAAAAACGCCGGGTCCATTTGGCCCCGGCGTTTTGTTTTTACCGCGCCGTTTATTTCTTCAGCGGCGGCGCGTACGGGTTCCTGGTCAGCAGGCGCAGGAAGCTCGCCAGGCAGGCGACGCCGGCGAAGGCGGCGCCGCAGCCCAGCGCGAAGCGCGATCCCTGGCTTTCCGACAAGTTGAAGCACAGCGCCACCAGCGCCGCGCCTATGCTTTGGCCCAGCAGGCGCGCCGTGGCGACGATGCCGGAAGCGCCGCCGCTGCGGTGCGGCGGCGCGCTGGTCATCAGCGCCTTCAGGTTGGGCGACTGGAAGAAGCCGAAGCCCATGCCGCACAACAGCATGCGCCAGGTGATGTCCCAGACGCTGGGCGCGGCCGGCATGAAGGTCATCGACAGCAGGCCGGCGCACAGCAGCGCCAGGCCGAAGCCGCCGAGGATGCCGGCCGGGTAGTGGTCGGACAGGCGGCCGGCGATCGGCGCCATGATGGCCACGGCCACCGGCCACGGCGTCATCAGCAGGCCGATGTCGACCTGGCTGCGGCCGAGGTCGTGGTGGAAGAAGAACGGCAGCGAGACGAAGGCCAGGCCTTGCGCGGCGAATGAGCACACGGCGGTCACCGCCGACAGCGAGAACATCGGGTGGCGGAACAGGTCGACCGGCAGCATCGGCGCCGGATGCGCCGCTTCCCGGCGCAGCAGGAACAGGCCGCAGACGATGGCCGCCGCCAGTTCCAGGCCGACCACGCTGGCCGCGGCCTGGTGCGCGCCTTCGCCGATGGCCAGGATCAGCAGGCCGAAGGCGGCGGCGTTGAGCAGCGCGCTGCGCATGTCGAAGGCATGCCTGGACAGCGCGGTATGCGGCAGCGAGGGCAGCGCCAGCACGACGGCGATGACGCCCAGCGGCACGTTGACCGCGAACAGCCACGGCCACGGCGCGATGGCGAGGATGCCGGAGGCGACGCTGGGGCCGATGGTGAAGGAGATCGCCACGATCAGCGTGTTCAGGCCGACGCCCCGGCCCAGCGAGCGGGTGGGGTAGATGAAGCGGATCAGCGCGGTATTGACGCTCATGATCCCGGCCCCGCCCAGCCCTTGCAGGAAGCGCGCCACTACCAGCGTGGGCAGCGACCAGGCGACCGCGCATAGCAGCGAGGCGGCGGTAAACAGTACAAGTCCCCAGACGTAGATGCGGCGGTAGCCGATGATTTCGCCCAGCGCCGCCAGCGGCAGCAGCGACACCATCATGGCCAACTGGTAAGCGGTGACGATCCAGACCGAGGCCGCCGGGGTGGTGTTGAGGTCGATCGCCATGGCGGGCAGGGCGGTGTTGGCGATGGCGGTGTCCAGCGTGGCCAGGCCGACGGCGATCAGCAGCGTCAGGATGGCGCGCCCGCGTTGTTCAGGTGGCAGGCCTTCGCCGGCGGTGACCAGGTGGGGGGCGGGTTTGGCGGCGCCGCTGGAGGGGGGCAACGATGACATGTGTTTGGCGGGTGAGGGGCGGTACGCTTGCCGGCGGCAAGGTCCGTCGTTTATTTGTAAAGGGCCGGCCTCGGATGAGGGGCAGTTAATGATAGCGGGGAAACCGGCGGTTTGCTGGCGGCGGTGTCCGGGGCCGTAACGGTGCGCTATGATGGCGGCTTGCGCCGGCGCGGCCGGCGCGTTTGATGATGGAGTGGCCAAGCATGTCCAAGAACCAGTTGTCGCAGCGCCTGTGCGCATGGATCGACCAGCATTTCGATGAGGAAGTCGGCGTCCTGCAGCAGCTCATCCGTATTCCCACCGATACCCCGCCCGGCAACAATGCGCCCCACGCGGATGCGGTGGCCGAGCTGGTCAAGGCCTGGGGCTGGAACGCGGAGAAACATGCGGTGCCGCAGCAGCAGGTGGCCGACTACGGCATGCAGAGCGTGACCAACCTGATCGTGCGCCGCCCGTATGGCGCCGGCGGGCCGACCGTGGCGCTCAATGCCCACGGCGACGTGGTGCCGCCGGGAGAAGGATGGAAGCACGATCCCTACGGCGGCGAGATCGACGGCGGCCGCATCTACGGCCGCGCGGCGGCAGTGTCCAAGAGCGACTTCGCCAGCTATATATTTGCGGTGCGCGCGCTGGAGGCGCTGGGCGCCGATTTGCGCGGCGCGCTGGAACTGCATTTCACCTACGATGAAGAATTCGGCGGCCTGCTCGGCCCGGGCTGGCTGCTGGAGCAGAAACTGACCAAGCCGGACTTCGTGATCGCCGCCGGTTTCAGCTACAACGTCGTCACCGCCCACAATGCCTGCCTGCAGTTTGAAGTCACCGTGCACGGCAAGGCGACCCACGGCTCCATGCCCGAAACCGGCCACGACGCCTTGCAGGCGGCCACCGCCATCCTCAATGCCATCTATGCGGCGGTGCCGGGCCTGAAGGAAATCCGTTCTGCCATTCCCGGCATCAGCCATCCGACCATGATCGTCGGCCGCATCGACGGCGGCACCAATACCAACGTGGTGCCGGGCAAGGTGGTGCTGAAGATGGATCGCCGCATGATTCCGGAAGAGGATCCGGCGCAGGTCGAAGCCGGCGTGCGCAAGCTGATCGAGGATGCGGTGGCCGGCCTGCCCGGTATTCGCGTCGAGATCCGCCGCCTGCTGCTGGCGCGCGCGCTGCGTCCGCTGCCGGGCCACGAGAAGCTGGTCGACAGCCTGCTGCGCAACGCGCAGGAAGTGATGGGCGAGACCCTGACCACCAACGGTTCGGCGCTCTATACCGACGCCCGCCTGTATGGCGAGCATGGCATCCCGGTGGTGCTGTTCGGCGCCGGCCCGCGCACGCTGATGGAATCCAACGCCAAGCAGGCCGACGAGAACCTGGCGCTGGAAGACCTGAAGAAGGCGACCAAGGTGATGGCGCTGACGCTGCTGGACTTCGTCGGCCCGCAGGCTTGATGGTCCGGGGACGTCGCCGGTTGCATTGACGCGAAGGCATTGTCGATATGGCAATGCCTGGAAATTTTTCTAGCAAGCTCATCTTGATTACAATAGGGAACCCGCGTCAGGTTTTCCTGCGGCCAGTCGTCGACCGATAACAAACAAAAGAGCGCGACGATGTAGGCTGTGGGACCGCGCGATTTCCTGAGCGTTGCACCTTGCTTATTCCGAAAGCATATCGGTACGGTTCCCGGAACGGCCTTGGGCAGGTTTGCCCGCAGGCCCGGCCGCCAGGAGACACCGACAATCTTGTGAAGACCCGAGATCCATCGCATGCAGAACGTCATCGAGCACACGCCTGATTTAGTAAGACAGCCCGCCGCCAGGCAGGGCTATCTTGGATTGTCTTTCCGGCAGTTGCTGCTGGCGGCGTTCCTGCTGATCGCCGCCTTGTTGAGCGGCACTTCGATCCATGCGCTGCTGACGCTGGACCGCATGGCCACCAACAGCAGCGACACGGCGCGCCAGGCGGTGCAACTGACCGAGGCCGCGCGGCGCCTGGCCGAGCGCACCGTGGCGATGGAGCGCAGCGCGCGCCAATACCTGGTGCTGGACGATGCGGCTTTCCGCGACCGTTTCATGGAGGCGCGCGACCAGGCCCGGCAAGCGCTGGGCGAGCTGTCCGGTTCGCTGCCGATGGCGCCGCGCGACATTTTCAGCCAGTGGGGCGCGTATGCCGACGAAGCCGCGGCCGTGCTGGATTCCGAAGAACGCAAGGACAAGTCGGAACAGTTGAAGATGTTCCAGGATTTCGCCCGCCTGCCGGCCTTGAACGAGCGCATGTCGCAGGAGAGCCGGCTGGAGGTCGAGCGCCGCAACAATGCGCTGTCGGCGGCGCTGGAGCAGCAGCGCCGGATGCTGACGCTGCAGGTGGTCGGCGCCATCGTGCTGGCGGTGCTGCTGGCGTTTGGCTTCGGCCTGTGGCTGTCGCGCCCGCTGGCGCAGCTGGAACATGCCATCGGCCGCCTGGGCGATAACCGTTTCGACCAGCGCATCGAGGTGCAGGGGCCGGCCGATATCCGCCGCCTGGGCCAGCAGCTGGACTGGCTGCGCCGGCGCCTGGCCGACCTGGAGGCGGAGAAGTCGCGTTTCCTGCGCCATGTGTCGCACGAGCTGAAGACGCCGCTGTCGGCCCTGTGCGAAGGCGCCGCCTTGCTGGACGACGGCGTGGCCGGCCAGCTTTCCGACAACCAGCGCGAGATCGCCCGCATCCTGCGCCAGAATACGCAGGCGCTGCAGACCCAGATCGAGGATTTGCTGCGCTATAACGAGGTGGCCTTCGATGCCCAGCATATCCAGCCGGTGCCGGTCGACCTGCGGGCGCTGCTGCACAAGGTGATCGACGACCAGCGCCTGCAATGGCTGGCGCGCGAGCTGAAGGTGGAGATCGAAGGCGCCGCGCGCACGGTGGTGGTCGATCCGGAAAAGATGGCCATCGTGCTCGGCAACCTGTTGTCGAACGCGGTGCGCTTCAGTCCGAAAGGCGGCTTCGTGCGCTTCTTGCTGACGGATGCGCCGGGCATGGTGCGCATAGAATGCGTCGACCAGGGCCCCGGCGTGGCGCCGACCGACGCCGGCCGGATCTTCGAGCCGTTTTACCAGGGCCTGCACCAGCCTAGCGGGGCGCGCCGCGGCAATGGCATCGGCCTGTCGGTGGTGCGCGAATATGTGCAGGCGCACGGCGGCCATGTGCAATTGATGACCTCCGAGGGCGGGGCGCATTTCAGAATCGAGTTGCCAGATGAAAAATAACATCCTGCTGCTGGTCGGTTGCCTGTTGCTGGCGGCGTGCGTTTCGCCGCCGGATGCGCCGACCTCCAATATCAAGCTGGTGTATTCGGCCAGCAGCATTGATGAGCTGCTGGCGTATAACGCCGCGCTGCGCAAGATGCAGCCGGCCGAGCTGGGGCGCGAACTGCAGCGTATCAATGCCTATCCGGCCGGCCCTTCGAACAGCGTGCGGCGCGCGATGGCGCTGTCGATGACGCGCGATCCCATCGATCTGACCAAGGCCGAGGCCCAGTTGTGGAACGTCATGGCCGATAACAGCGTCGAAGCGGGGAAGCTCAAGCCGCTGGTCCAACTGCTGGTCGGTTATTGCGCCGACCTGCGCCGCGTGGCCGACAACGCCGAGAAGTCGTCCGTCCAGCTCAAGGACGCGCAGCGCAAGGTGGACCAGCTCAACGACAAGCTTGAGGCCCTCAAGAACATAGAACGGAGCCTGCCGGCCGGCGGCAAGTAACAGCGCCATCCCCCGTCGGGCCCGTTTCCATTCCAGGAACAGGAGCCCCGATGGGACATTCTTCCCCCTTATTGCTGGTCGACGACGATCCCGACCTGTTGCGCCTGCTGACGCTGCGCCTCAATGCCAGCGGTTATCGCGTGGTGGCCGCGCCAAGCGCCGAGGCGGCGCTGGCGCAACTGGCCATCTCGCTGCCGTCGCTGGTGATCACCGACGTCCGCTTGCCGGGCATGGACGGGCTGGCGCTGTTCGATGAGATCCGCAGCCGCCATCCGACCTTGCCGGTGATCCTGCTGACAGCCCATGGCACCATTCCCGACGCGGTCGAGGCGACCACGCGCGGCGCTTTCGCGTACCTGACCAAGCCGTTCGACGGCGCGCTGCTGCTGGACAAGGTGGCCCAGGCCCTGAGCCTTGCCGCTCCGGCGCTGGAGATGGAAGACCAGGCCTGGCGGGCCGACCTGATCAGCCGCAGCCAGCGGGTCGCGGCATTGCTGGCCGAGGCGCGGCTGGTGGCGGCCTCGGACGCCAGCATCCTGATCCGTGGCGACAGCGGCACCGGCAAGGAACTGCTGGCGCGCGCCATCCACCGCGCCAGCCAGCGCGCGGACAAGCCGTTTGTGGCCGTCAATTGCGGCGCCATTCCCGAGCAGCTGCTGGAATCCGAACTGTTCGGCCACGTCAAGGGGGCGTTCACCGGCGCGATGGACAACCGGGAAGGGCTGTTCCAGGCCGCCGATGGCGGCACGCTGTTCCTGGATGAGATCGGCGACATGCCGATGCCCTTGCAGGTGAAGCTTTTGCGCGTGCTGCAGGAAAAGACGCTGCGCCAGGTCGGCGCCAACCAGCCCAGCGCGATCGACGTGCGCATCATCTCGGCTACCCACCGCGACCTGGAGGCGGCGATGGCCGAAGGGCAGTTCCGCGAAGACCTGTACTACCGGCTCAACGTGGTGGCGCTGCACCTGCCGGCGCTGGCCGAACGGCGTGAAGACATCGCGCTGCTGGCCAACCATTTCCTCAAGCTGGTCGCCGCCAGGTATGGGCGGCGCCTGACCGGTTTCGCGCCCGACGCGCTGGAATTGCTGAGCCTGGCGCATTGGCCCGGTAATGTGCGCCAGCTTTATAACGTGGTGGAGCAGGTGTGCGCCTTGTCGACGGCGCCGCTGATCCCGGCTTCGCTGGTGCGGCGCGCCTTGCGCACGCCGACGCTGGACATGCTGCGCTATGCCGAGGCCAAGCAGAAATTCGAGCGGGACTACCTGATCCGGCTATTGAAGCTGACCGATGGCAATGTCTCGGACGCCGCCCGCCTGGCGGACCGCAATCGCACGGAGTTCTATCGCCTGCTGCAGAAGAACGGACTCGATCCGCGCATGTTCAGGGGCGGGGAGGAGAGTGTCATTGCGGAGCGACACGCATAATCCTTTGGAAATCAATGGGTTGCCTCTTTTGATGGGGCAGCCTGTCGCTGTGGAGCGACGGAAAACCGGTATGTGGATGGGCCTGGAGCTCATGCGTAGATAGGGGAGATTCGCTAAACCATTGAAAATGCTGAAGAAACCAATGGGTGGCATGGGGCTTGCGGAGCTTGGGGAAGGCGGCGTCGTTTCGGGCGCCCACCGTTTTCCCATCTCTCTATATAAGGAGCTCATCATGGAAAAGACCAAATTCGTCCCTAGGCTGCTGGCAGCCGCTTTCCTTGCCGCCTCTGCCGCGGCAGTGCCGGCGGTACAGGCCGCTGACGCTGGCGATGCGCCCAAGAACGGCCAGGAAGCCGGCGCCTATATAGACGACTCGGTCATTACCGCCAAGGTCAAGGCGGTGTTGGTGGGGGACAAGCAGGTTTCGGCCATGAAGATCACGGTCACCACCAAGGATGGCGTGGTGACGCTGAAGGGGGCGGTACCCAGCGCCGAGGTCGGCCAGCATGCATTGCAGTTGGCGGCGGGAGTGGATGGAGTGAAGGATGTGAAGAGCGAGCTGACGGTCAAGACCGGTTAATGCCGGCGGCAAGAGCTGTCTCAGTGCGAAGAAAAAAGAACAGGGACCGCCCCGCAAGGGGCGGTCCCTGTTCTTTGGGGTTATTGTCTGCGCCGTCAAATAGCGGCAAAGCCTTGCCTGGAGCGACGGAGCAAGGAAGGCGTAAATTATTTCTTATTATTTTTCAAAAAGTACTTGCGCACAGGATGGTGGGTTGCTATAGTTCGCCCCCTGCTGACGCGGCGCACAAAGCGAAGTGAAAAACAGAGCGAAAGTTGCGAGCGAAGCAGAGGGAAGTTGAAGGGTTGTTGAAGTCAGGCAGTAAAAAAACTTCAGCAGAAATTTTTAAGAAAGCGTTAAAAAAGTAGTTGACGCAAATTAAAAATGACTTCATAATCTCGTTTCTCTGCTGCTGACAAACAAAACGATTT
>NZ_JAGIBI010000004.1 GCF_017744395.1 Herbaspirillum sp. | reverse complement strand
TGGACTACATCGACACCATCATCGAGAAGGAAACCAACTCGGCCACCGACAATCCGCTGATTTTCAGCAAGGAAGAGGGAGAAGGCTTCGAGATCATCTCCGGCGGCAACTTCCACGGCCAGTACCTGGCGCAGGCGATGGACTTGCTGGCCATGGCCATCACCGACCTGGGCAGCATCTGCGAACGCCGCGTGGCGCGCCTGATCGACCCGACGCTGTCGTGGGGTTTGCCGCGCAACCTGATGAGCGGCATTCGCGGCGTCAACACCGGCTATCCGGTGGTGCAGTGCTCGCTGAGTTCGCTGGTGATGGAAAACCGTACCCTGTCGATGCCGGGCAGCGTGGACAGCATCCCATCGAAGGGCAACAGCGAAGACCACATTTCCAACTCGACCTGGTGCGCGCGCAAGGCGATGACGGTGGTGCAGAACACGCAATACATCGTCGGGGTGGAAATGCTGCTGGCGGCGCAGGCGCTGACGATGACGGAAGACTTATTGAAGGGCTTCAAGCTGGGGCAGGGGACGCAGGCGGCGTATGACGAGATCCGCCGGCAGATTCCGGCTTGCCTGGAGGGTGACCGCTGGTTCCACAACGACATCCAGGCTGCGCACGGCTTTGTGGTCAGCGGATCGGTGCGTGATGCGGTGGTGGCGAAGATCGGGCAGTTTGTCTGATTCTTTCGGCAACGGCCCAAGCCAAACGCCCGGACTTGTCCGGGCGTTTTCATTGTGCTGCCAGATCAGGCTTTGTCCGTGAGTCCCTGTGCCTGCACCTGATTACCAGCCACCACGAACTTGCCCGCGCCCAGGTGATGCAGCGTATGCAAGTCGGCATTCTCTTCGGTGAAATTCCAATGGCCGTTGTCGAAGATGCGTGTATCGGCGGCAGCCGAGACGACTTCGCCAAAGAAGGTGTCGTAGGCGTTCTCGGTGTGCGCTTCCTTGATCCAGCGGCATTCCAGCCAGGCGGCGCAGCCTTGTTCCAGCGTCGGCATGCCCAGCACCGGGCCGGCGCCGGCCTCGATGCCGTAGCGGGTGAACTTGTCGATGTCGCGCCCGCTCTCGCTGCCCACGGCATAGGTCAGGTCCATCAATGCAGCGCCCGGCACGATGATGCCGAAGCCGCCGGAGGCGATGATCAGTTCGCGCGTGAAGGTGCTCTTGTCGATCACCACCGCGATGCGCGGCGGCGTGAATTCCACCGGCATCGACCAGGCCGCCGCCATGATGTTGCGGCGGCCGCCGTGGGCGGCGCTTACCAGCACGGTGGGGCCGTGGTTGACCAGGCGGCTGGCGTGATGCAGTTCGACGGGGCGGAAGTGGCTCAAGATGGACTCCGGCAAGGAAAACGGAAAGCAGCAGGATGACACAGTTCGGCATGGGACGAGCGGCCATGAAAAAACGGGAGCCATCGGCTCCCGTTTTTCTTTCCGCGTGCGGATGAGTCCGGGGCTTACTTGCCCCAGGTCAGCACCAGCGGATTGAGGCGGCGTGCCACGCGCAGCAGGCCTTCGCGCACCTTCGGGTGCATCGGCGGTTGCGGATGGCGCAACATGTCGGACTTGATCACGCCGCCTTCGAGCATCAGCGCCTTGCACGAGGCCAGGCCGCCCTGGCGGTTTTCGTAGTTGATCAGCGGCAGCCAGTTCATGTACAGCTCGGCGGCCTTCTCGGTATCGCCGGCGAAGTAGGCGTCGACGATCTTGCGGATGCCGTCAGGGTAGCCGCCGCCGGTCATGGCGCCGGTGGCGCCGGCGTCCATGTCGGGGATCAGGGTGATGGCTTCCTCGCCGTCCCACGGGCCGACGATGGCGTCGCCGCCCAGCTCGATCAGGTCGCGCAGCTTGGAGGCGGCGCCGGCGGTCTCGATCTTGAAGTAGGAGACGTTCTCGATTTCTTTGGCCATTCGGGCCAGGAACGGCGCCGACAGCGGCGTGCCGGCCACCGGCGCATCCTGGATCATGATGGGGATGTCGATGGCGGACGAGACGCGATCGTAGAATTCGTAGATCTGCTTTTCAGGGACGCGGAAGGTGGCGCCGTGGTACGGCGGCATCACCATCACCATGGCGGCGCCGGCGTCCTGCGCGGCGCGGCTGCGCTCGGCGCAGATCTGGCTGCCGTAGTGGGTGGTGGTGACGATCACGGGCACGCGGCCGGCCACATGTTCCAGCACGGTGTTCTGCACCTGGATGCGTTCCTCGTCGGACAGCACGAACTGCTCCGAGAAGTTGGCCAGGATACAGATGCCGTTGGAACCGGCGTCGATCATGAAGTCGATGGCGCGCTTCTGGCCTTCCAGGTCGAGCTTGCCGTTCTGGTCGAAGATGGTCGGGGCGACGGGGAATACGCCGCGGTAGATGGGGGTGCTCATGGTGTCTCCACTTGTGTGTATGGGATGGCGACGAATATACGTCCGGCGGCAGGGGCTGTATAGTGAAGACTTTCCATCATGTGATCGCTTTTGCGACTCATCTGTTTTTACCCCGCTTATTTCACCGTCGATGCCATGAAACGCGCCCCCAGCCAGCAGAACCTCAATAGCCTCCTGTCGCGCCTGCGCATGAAGCAGCTCCAGTTGCTGATCGCGCTGGACGACCACAAGTCCCTGCACAAGGCTTCCAACGCGCTGGCCATGACGCAGTCGGCCGCCAGCAAATCGCTGGCCGAACTGGAGGCGGTGCTGGAGGCGCAACTGTTCGAGCGCACCCGTTCCGGGCTGATCCCCAACCAGTTCGGCCATTGCGTGATCCGCTATGCGCGGCTGATGGCCACCGACCTCGGCGCGCTGTGCGACGAGATGGCGCAGATCCGCTCCGGCCGTGGCGGCCGCCTGGCCATCGGCGCGGTGATGGGGGCGGTGCCGGAACTGGTGGTGCCGGCCGTCAACGCGCTGCACAAGACGCATCCCGAGTTGTCCATCGACATCATCGAAGACACCAGCGTGCACATGCTGGGTTTGCTGGACGACGGCCATATCGACCTGCTGCTGGGGCGCTCCAGCGTCTCCGACAACCCCGGCAAGTACCACTACCAGCCATTGTCGGACGAACCTTTGTCAGTCGTGGTGTCGAGCGAGCATCCGCGCCTGCGCAGCAAGTCGGTCAGCCTGGCCGACCTGCAGGGCTACCGCTGGGTCACCTATCCCAGCCACATGCCGTTGCGCGCGGTGCTGGAGCGCGAATTCGACCTGGCCGGGCTGGCCATGCCGGCCGGCGCCATCGCCACCGCTTCCACTTTCGTCACAGTGGCGGTGCTGCGCCAGGCCAGCGACACGGTCGCCATCCTGCCCACCAGCGTAGCCGGCATGTTCGTCGACAGCGGCGTGCTGCGCATCCTGCCGGTGGCGCTGAAGTCGGTATCGCAGACCATCGGCATCGTTACCCGCAAGGGGGGCGAGCTGTCGCCGGCGGCGCGTTCATTCGTGCAGTTGCTGCTGGAGGCTGGCGGTGGGCGCAAGTCGGCTGGGGCTTGATACGCTTTTCCTTTTCCTGCTGTCTTTTCATCCTTGCCGGAGGTGTAACATGCCGTTGACTACAGGGAATAAAGTTGGTCGGCTCTAGATGTCTGTTTATGGCCGGTTGCGGACGTCAGTGACTAAATATCTTTGTCGCATCAGGTGCAAGATAATCTCGCAATTTCTCCCAAGGCACCACTACCTCGGGCTCCCCAGCGGCATACGCTGCGACTTCATAAGTCAGGAAATGAATTTTCAATCCCTTCTGATCGAATCTCCAGCGCTTAGGATCTACTATTGTCGGGCCAAGATTTTTGATGAAGCTACTTAAGTCAGGACCACCCCATACCTCGCCCATTTCCTCTATGAGACTCTTATAGCAAAACGACTGCAAGAAACGCCGCCAAGGTTTGGAAGGGGAAAAAATATCAGTTGGATGTAGCTCTCTGCCTTCTTTAGGGAGCCAGTTAAATACCAAGGAATAATATTGACCATGCGGAGTGCCGTGCGCATAGAATCCTCCACTAACTTCGACGGAGAGAAGGTTGGCATTTGCGGTCAGGATTCCATAGTCCGCAAAATAGTCAGTGTCAGTTTCTTCAGGGTTGCTCTTCGCGATCTTTGACGCGAACATTGCGTGCGCGGCATTAAATTTCGATTTAAACGACGAATCGGGACCGTCCATCTGCGGATATGAAACTTGTGTGGTGCTGTACCCCGAGTCATGACCGGATTGATCATCTGTAGAGTTCTGATGGGCAATGAACATCCCGAAGGGATAGATAGTAACTGCACCGTTCTTCACCGTTGTAACTCGGAGCTGTCGTTCGCGTTCTTGCAACTTTTCCGCGAGACAGCTCTCAGTGTCGTTCGTAGTTGCTGGCGGGTGAGACGTCCGATTGCATACCGTTCTGACAAATGTCAGCCATGAACGCTGACTATTCTGCAGAGCTCTCTTAGCTGTAGGTGAAAGCATTTCTACAGCGGCTCTATAGCTAGTATCTAGTTTCAGATCGAATTCGGACAGCTTCGCGCTTTGGCAAATCTGTTTTTCTATATAACTGGAAGCTTTTGAACAGTCGAAACTAGGGCCGGATTGCGCATGTACGCTTGCAGCTGTCGCTGTCAAGACCCAGAAAATTAGGGCGAGAGAAACCATTTCGATGGTTCCATATTTTTTCCTCATGGGGTACTCCATTACTATTCTGGTTGGCCCGTGTATTTTCTCTGAGAGATGACTGTTCTTGGCCGATAGCGGTCGCTAGTCCTTCGTCGACTGGTGAAAAGGCGATCCCTCGACGACGGCATTGACGTCAGCCACCAGATGCTCCAGCTCTGGTGTAAGCCCTTTACTCCCCTGGCTTGCTATGAGGAGATCCACTTCAATGAGCACTTTGCGATATTCTTCTTCGCCTCGAAGCGTCCCGTCAGCTCTGACCTTCTGCAGATAGGCCTCTCCAAACAACTCATCGAGTGCAAGGATGGCCTTGAACGTCTTCCAGCTTTTGGGGCTCATTGTCTCGCGAGCAACTACAAGCATTTCCCTTTTCAGGGCATTCAAATGGGTCTTGCGGGCACGGTTGTTCTGATGAAGCTCGATGAAAAGAAGATCCCGAAAATGGCTGGCCATGTTGGATGCGTCTGGCACTTTGTCGAGCACACCAATCATGAAGCCGAGTTCTTGCACTATTCCATTGATTTCTTCGGACACTTTTGAATTCATTTTCATGTGGATGGTGACTGCTTCTGGCCGATTGCAGACATCTTAGCGTGTAAAACTAGGCATCAATGAAACTTTCGCAGCGCAATAGCTCATCGGAATTGAGTGGTTTTTCTTTATCGCGTTGGTTGGGGGCTACGCTCGGTCAAGTGATAAATCCGCTCGGCATTGCCACTGGCTACGGCTGTGCGTACTGGTTCTGGCAAGGCCTGCAGCAAGTGTTGAAAATTTTCCAAGCCTTCTTTGCTCGATCCACGCTTGATCGTGCCATCTGTGTCGTAGAACGCATCGCTGCCGAGCATAAAGCGATCTGGAAACTCACCAAGTAGCGCCAACCAGACAGGCTTTACCTCTCTCTCGGGATTTAAGGCGGCAGCCGGTTTTATGTGGCCGCGATTCAAGCGGAAGCTCATTGAGAGATTTGGAAACTGCTTTAGCATGGTACGAACAAGTTGAGGATTCCGTGTCAACAGCGGTTCGAAGCCAACATGCGACCACACGATCTGTGCACGAGGATTGTGCGCCAGTAATCGCTGAAGCGAATTCAGGTTCTCCGATAAGACGTCCGGATTTGATTTGTTGGCGCGCAATACCGGCGGCAAAGGCATTTCCTCGGGAACCAGGTCACAATGCAGATCGATCGGCAGGCCGCGCTCAGCAGCTATATCGGCCAGCAATAACAGTAATGGATGGTCGGCAGGAATGTTTTCATAGCGATGCTGCTGCCCCATTAGAGGGACCGATACGTGCAGCGCTGCAATCTCGCCATAGCCAACTGCGCCGAGGTCGGCAATCTGCAAAGCCCGGGCACGGAAACGGGCACGATCAGAATCATCCACTCGATCAGCCGATATCGAGTGCAGCATAACGTTTAGGCTGGAGCCGCCCAGAACTGAAAAACGTGTCGGATAATCGCGGGTCAGGAACAGCAGGTCTTCAATGTCATAACGATTTTTATTGTCCCCTACTGATGGCGGCGACATTAACAACGACCGACTGATGCCGAACTGATCCATCCATTGCAAGGCAGTTTTTTCTCCTTGGGAAAGATTCACTCCACTTTGAAAATGTGCATGGACATCGATAAACGTAGGGGATTCTGCCCAGACATGTGGTAGTAGCGCGAGGTACAACGGAATTAACAATAAACGTTTCATGAGTGGAGCTTATAAACGGGTTGAAATCTATTAAACAACTTACCCATGATTAACATGGGGAATAGCTAATGCTCGTATCGAGGAACGTAGCTAAAAATCTTATCCTGCGATCCAGCACACCCAATCGCCTTCATCTACAGCAGAACTTTCGCCTGGATTTCTCGTTTCAAAGCAGTAGCAAGCGGTTCTTGCATAACCGTTTTGACGTGCCATTTTGCATGACCCTTCGGGGGTTCCATGAGTGCTTCCCGCATCTGTTCCCCATGTGCGGGTTGACAATGTCGAGTCCGCCTTCTTGCAGGCATTCATCGAGATTACGTATTCTTCTTTCGTTGTCTTTACAACCTCACCGACATTGGTGTTGCAAGAATTCGCAGCAAGATTCTTAGTCTCTAATTTTTTCTCTGGTTGCTGGTTTACCGTCTTAGGGGCTGGCGAACTGCTTGATGCTTTGTTAGCTGTTGATAATGCCGATTTAGGTACTGTGTTTTGCGCTTGTGCCTGTTTTGTTCCCGATTCTTGATTACGGTGCAGGGTATCACTCATGCTCGCGGTGCCAGGGGGGGTATTGGAAATTGGCAGCGGCGCGGTATACGCACCACTTTTTTTCGATACCTGGTCAAGTGCCTGAGGGAGAGCGTTTGAAGCTCCGTTTTTGAGTGCCTGATAGGTCACAGCGGTGCTTGCCATGCCCAATAAGACTTTTCCGAACATCGCAAATGTTGCCGCATCTTGTTGACGTGCCCGTTCGAGAAATTCTTGTCTGTGGGCCTCGGCTTTCTCCTCGATATAAGTCTTCCACATGTACATCGTAAACCGTGTCTCTTCGGGGGTAATTGCAAAGAGGGTACCAATCGGTTTGCTCTCGAACTCTTGTTGGCGCTTCGGATCACGGAAGAAGAAGACATCTTTGCGGTAGCCTCCCACCATCGCTCCCTTCTCCAGTAATAATGCGGCAAGTTCCGGCGCCTTGGGATTGACCGCAGCGCTCTCAATGGCCATATCCAATGGCACTGCCGCTTTGATCTTGGAGTCCGGGTTGCATGCAATATTGATATCGCTTTCTTGGGCAATCAGGCTGACGGCTTCGTCATATGAACGTTTGCTCATCATCGCTTTGCACAGAGGCTCCATTGCCCAAGAAGATGTACAAATCGCAATGGCCAAGAGAGATAAAAACGGTCCAATTACGATTCGAATTGTTTTGAGCATCGGCTTTCCCCGGTGAATTTGTATTTGTTGTTTCACGCGACTGCCCGAGCAGTGTTATTGAAGCGTAAATTTCCGTCAAGATGACTGAATAGGGGAGAGCCTAGCGTTGTTTCTTCCTAAGCGCCTCCTCCAAATGGAGGATGGGCTGGCGCCTTTTTTTTGTTATCCTGAATGGGATTTTTTGCGATTTTCTTGCTTCTCGAAAGTGAGAGTAAGCACCAATGTTTCTTGGCGAGAATCCTTGTCCATCAACGATAGTCGTCCATACGCCAATCTAATTAGCGTTGCGGTAACGTTGATCGTGTTTGATCAGTCGCAGGTCTGTTTGGCATACTCGGCGCTTGGCGTGTGCCTGCGTCGGTTTTCCGCGTTTACTTCTCACTCTGGCCATCAAACCAATAAAAGAGATCCTCCGCATGATTTTCAATCGTCTTTTCCTTCGCAACGCCGTGCTGGCGGCATCGCTGGCCTCGGCTTGCGCACCGGTGCTGGCCAAGTCGGCTTGCTTCGATCTGGCAGGTAGCTATGCCGGTTCCTTCACTGCCAAAAAAATGGAGGGCGATGACAATGCGGCGGCAGAGATCAATGGTACTTGGTCGGCCGAGTTGGGTATCGAATGCAAAATGACGGTGTCGGTGACTTCCGGATTGCTGGGGGTGATGAGTGGGCCGGGGGAGTACGCTCCCGACGCCAGCGGGAAGGCATTCAGTGCAAAGGGGATCCGTTTCGTCTTGGTTAAACTGGGCACCGGCATCATCACCATGGGTTTCGATAAGGAAAAGAACAAACAGAACTTCAGCTTGCAGGCCCGTGGCGGCAAATACCAGGGCGATTACCGGCTTGACCAGGACAGTCTGGCCGATCCTGTCGGCGGCGCGGTGCTGCAGTCGAAGGAAAACAATCAGCAGGTTGAAGTCGGGGTCCTCAGTGAGGCCTTCGCAGCCAAAGCTTTCCAAGTGCTGGTCGAACGTACGGATATTCCTTACGACTATTTGTATAACGATATTTGGGCACGGGCAGAGATGATGACTCTGGTGCTGGCCGATAACTTGGGTGTGGTATCGGCCAAGGCGTTTGTTGAAGGCAAGATTTACCTCGATCCGAAACCCGACGTTGCCGCCGCCGACGGCCGCAGCGAAGCGGGGCTGTCGTATCACATCGCACCGGCGGTCATGGTGAAAAAAGGCAAGACGCAGGTGCTCACCGTGCTGGACCCGTCCTTGTTCACCGAACCCGTTCCCTATGCCGCATGGAAGGCCAAGCTGTTGGCCAAGACGAAGTCGCAGATAACGCACGAGTATTTCACCAATCGCTTTGCCCTCGATCCCTCGGACAAGAACACCAAGCTGAGCGATTACCGGGAAAGCGACCTCGACGACATGGAGGCGGTAAATCAACAGGATCTCAGAAGACTGTACGTGATGCGGGCGATGATGAAGAGGCGCTGATGCTTCTGTGAGCAGGCTGTAGATAGCTGCATAATCTGAGAGCAAGGTCTGGCATGCCGCTTTCGTGAAGGCGGGCGGCGTAACCCGTTTCTTCAACACCTTGGCCGCGGCCTGTACCATGGCGCTATTGGCCCGGATCTCCTTTTGGGGGGCTCATGCCGAGATTACGCTTTGCTCACGAAAAAGAAAGCGGCCATCTGGAAAAGGATGGCCGCTTTCTTTTTCGCTTTTTACTTTCCCGTTTTGTCGCCGGGGAGCGAATCGATACGCTGGCGAATTTCTGCATATTTCAGTAATTGTGGACTCCTGGTCCGGTGACGTGGACACTCCTAGTCCAGACGACTTGGACAACTGTAATGCCTAAGAACCACTCTAAGATGTCCGAAACTGGTCGATATCCGACGTAATTAGTATTGCAAAAGAAAGCCACCTTTAGAGGTGGCTTTTAACGTTTTAAGGGGTACAGCGGGATCAATTCCCGACCAACTTTATTCATTGTGGCCACCATTGCCTGCCGGCATCGTCGTTCGCGCTCATCTTTCGCATGCAAAAAATTAACCAATCACTGAAAAATTAAACTGGTATAGTGATGATACCAGTTGCGAAAAAACGCCTTTTGTCAGGAAAAGGTGCGCAACCGGCAACAACAGCGCATAGCGCGGCAGTAACGGCAATAACAAGATAGAACCGGCAAGAGACGGCAGCCAGGCGAGCGCAGGCGTTCGCAGCCCCCCGCTGATCCTGGCGCACAACATGACAAGCGGGCCCGCCGCCGAACGGCAACGGCCTCGCAACCAGCCAGGAGACAATATGCAAACCACCACCAGCGCGGTCGAGCAATCGGCCATCCGCAAGGTCGCGATGAGGCTCGTGCCTTTCGTCGGCCTGATGTTCTTCATCAACTTCCTGGATCGCACCGCGATCTCGTTCGCCGGTCCCAACGGCATGACCAAGGACTTGGCGCTGACTGCCGCCCAGTTCGGCTTCGCCGCCGGCGTGTTCTTCATCGGCTACGTGCTGCTGGAAATCCCCAGCAACCTGGCCTTGCACAAATACGGCGCGCGCCGCTGGCTGGCGCGCATCATGGTCACCTGGGGCATCGTCGCGCTGCTGTTCACCTGGGTCAGCAGCGTGGAAGGGCTGTACGTGCTGCGCTTCTTGCTGGGCGTGGCCGAGGCCGGCTTCTTTCCCGGCGCCATCCTGTACCTGAGCCTGTGGGTGCCGGCCAAGCACCGCAGCCATATCCTGGCGCTGTTCTACCTGGCGCAGCCGCTGACCATCGTCATCGGCGCGCCGGTGGCGGCGCTGCTGATCGAGGCGCACGGCCTGTTCGGCCTGGAAGGCTGGCGCGTGATGTTCGCCGGCGTCGCGCTGCCGGCCATCGTGGTCGGGGTGATCGCCTGGTTCTACCTGGCCGACAAGCCATCCGAGGCCAAGTGGCTCAACGAAGCCGAGCGCAAATGGCTCACTGCGGCGCTGCAGGCCGAGCAAAGCGGCAAGCGGGCCACCCACGTTCCGCATGCCTCCGGCGCGCTCAAGAACGGCCGCGTGTGGATGCTGTCGCTGGTCTACTTCGGGCTGATCTACGGGCTGTATGCGCTGGCCTTCTTCCTGCCCACCATCATCGGCGGCTTCGAAGCCCAGTTCGGCGCCAAATTCAACGTGTTCCAGAAGGGCCTGATCACCGCCATTCCCTACCTGCCGGCCGCTGTCGCGCTGTTCCTGTGGAGCCGCGACGCCACTCGTCGCGGCGTGCGCAGCTGGCACGTCGGCGTGCCGGCGCTGCTGGGCGCCATCAGCATCCCGGCCGCGCTGTATATGCAGACCCCGGCCGCCACCATCGTCGCCATCACGGTGACCGCCTGCGCCATCTTCTCGGCGCTGCCGACCTTCTGGTCGATCCCGGCGCGCTTCCTGTCGGGCGCGGCCGCCGCGGCCGGCATCGCGCTGATCAATACGGTGGGCAATGCAGCCGGCTTCATGGCGCCGTTCATCACCGGTGCAATCAAGGACGCCACCGGTTCCTACCAGGCGCCGATGTTCGTGGTGGGCGGCCTGATGCTGCTGTCGGCGCTGGTGATCTTCGCCATCGGCGCCGGTGTGCGGGAAGAGCTTCCCGGACTGCAAGGCCGGGCCATCGCGGAATAAGAACCTGTTCAATGTCTCAACGCGGCGGCTCAAACGCCCTTTCAGGCCGTCTGCGGCGTTGCAAAGCCTCGCCGGGCCACCGGCCCGGCTACGTTTTGCGCCTTGCAGCCCATCCTGAAATGGCATTTGATCCACTCGCGCCGAGACATTGAACAGGTTCACCATTGTCGTTGAACCATTTGTGCAGAGATGCAGTTTTGAACGGAGAGTCATCATGAAAGAAAAAATCGCGCTGTTCGGCGCCGGCGGCAAGATGGGCGTGCGCCTGGCCAAGAACCTGAAGAAGTCGGACTACCGGGTCGCCCACGTGGAGGTCAGCGAAGCCGGCCAGAAGCGCCTGAAGGAAGAGGCCGGAATCGACTGCGTCAGCGTGGATGCCGCGCTGGACAATGTCGACGTCGTCATCCTGGCGGTGCCCGATACCCTGATCGGCAAGATCGCCGCCGAGATATCGCCCAAGCTGCGCGCCGGCGTGATGGTGATGACGCTGGATGCGGCCGCGCCGTTCGCCGGCCACCTGCCGGACCGTCCGGACCTGGTGTACTTCGTGGCGCATCCCTGCCATCCGCCGATCTTCAACGACGAGAGCACGCCCGAAGGCCGCCGCGATTTCTTCGGCGGCGGCGCGGCCAAGCAGTCCATCACCAGCGCGCTGATGCAAGGCCCGGAATCGGCCTTCGACCTGGGCGAGGACGTGGCCAAGGTGATCTACCAGCCGATCCTGCGCAGCTACCGCCTGACGGTGGAACAGATGGCGATCCTGGAGCCGGGCCTGTCGGAAACCGTGTGCGCCACGCTGCTGTACGCGATGAAGCAGGCGATGGACGAGACCGTGCGCCGCGGCGTGCCGGAAGAAGCCGCGCGCGACTTCCTGCTGGGCCACATGAACATCCTGGGCGCGGTGATCTTCAAGGAAATCCCCGGCGCCTTCTCGGACGCCTGCAACAAGGCGATCCAGAACGGCTTGCCGCGCCTGCTGCGCGACGACTGGCTCAAGGTGTTCGAGCATGACGAAATCGCGGAGAGCATCCGCCGCATTACCTGAGAGCGCACATGGAACGCATCTACGCCAGCTACTGGCTGGAAACCGGCGACGACCCCGCGCGCGCCGCCGAGGTCATCGCCGGCGAGCAATCGAGCGGCACCTTCGTCGCCCTGGCCACCGAAACGCCGGAACTCAAGGAGCGCTCCGGCGCCCGCGTGGAACGGCTCAACATCCTCGGCCACAGCAAGGAACCCAGCCTGCCGGGCGGCATGCGTTCGGAGCGCTACACGCAATGCGAACTGGAGCTGTCGTGGCCGCTGGAAAACACCGGCGCCTCGCTGCCCAATTTGATGTCCACCATCGCCGGCAACCTGTTCGAGCTGCGCCAGGTATCGGGCCTGCGCCTGACCGGGCTGAGGCTGCCCAAGGCTTTCGCCGACGCCTATCCGGGGCCGGCCTTCGGCATCGAAGGCACGCGCAGGCTGACAGGCATCGAACACGGCCCGCTGATCGGCACCATCATCAAGCCCAGCATCGGCCTGTCGGTGGAGGAGACGGTGCAGCAGGTGCGCGAGCTGGTGGCCGGCGGCATCGACTTCATCAAGGATGACGAGCTGCAGGCCGACGGCGGCCGTTGCCCGTTCGACGAGCGGGTGCGCGCCGTCATGCGCGTCATCAACGAGCACGCCGAGCGCACCGGCAAGAAGGTGATGATGGCCTTCAATCTGACCGGCGACCTCGACCAGATGCGCCGCCGCCACGACCTGATCCTGGCCGAAGGCGGCACCTGCGCGATGGCGGTGCTGAACTCCATCGGCCTGGTCGGCCTGCAGGAGTTGCGCCGCCATACGCAAATGCCCATCCACGCGCACCGCGCCGGCTGGGGCTACCTCACGCGCAGCCCGCAACTGGGCTGGGACTACGCGCCCTGGCAGCAACTGTGGCGCCTGGCGGGGGCCGACCACATGCATGTGAACGGCTTGCGCAACAAGTTCAGCGAGCCGGACGACAGCGTCATCGTCGCCGCGCGCTCGGTGCTGGCGCCGGTGATCGAAGGCGCGCAGATGACTTCGACCATGCCGGTGTTCAGCTCCGGCCAGACCGGCCTGCAGGCGGCCGACACCTATGCTGCGATCGGCTGCGCCGACCTGATCCACACCGCCGGCGGCGGCATCTTCGGCCATCCGCAAGGCGTGTCGGCCGGCGTCGAAGCCTTGCGCGAAGCCTGGGTGGCGGCGATGGAAGGCATGCCGCTGGAGCAGCACGCCAAGGGCAACAAGGCGCTGCAGGGCGCGCTGGGATTCTGGAAATGACGACACCGGGCAACGCATTGCCGCCGGGTTTGCTGCTGGCCTACTACGGCGACGATTTCACCGGTTCCACCGACGCCATGGAAGTGATGACGGCGGCCGGCCTGTCCACCGTGCTGTTTTTGCGCACACCGGACCAGTCCATGCTGGGGCGTTTCCCCGATGCGCGCTGTATCGGCATCGCAGGTTCCTCGCGCGGACGTTCGCCGCAATGGATGGAAGAACACCTGCCGCCGGCCTTCGACACGCTGGCCGCACTGCGGCCACCACTGTTGCAGTACAAGGTGTGCTCCACCTTCGATTCTTCGCCCGCGACCGGGTCGATCGGCCGCGCCATCGACCTCGGCGTGCGCGCCATGCCGGGCGACTGGTCGCCGATGGTGGTGGGCGCGCCGCGCCTGAAGCGCTACCAGATGTTCGGCAACCTGTTCGCCGCGGTCGACGGCATCGGCCACCGGCTGGACCGCCATCCGACCATGTCGCGCCATCCGGTCACGCCGATGGACGAGGCCGACCTGCGCCGCCATCTCGGCCGGCAAACCGGACGCCGCATCGAACTGGTGGACATGGTGCAGTTGCGCGACGGCGCATCGGTTGCGCACGTACGCCTGCCTTCCTTGCGCGGCAAGGACAAGCCGGTGGTACTGGTGGACGTGCTGGATGAGGAGACCCTGCGCGAAGCCGGGCGGCTGGTGTGGGAAGAGAAGGGCGCGGGCGTGTTCAGCGCGTCTTCTTCCGGATTGCAATACGCGCTGGCGGCCTATTGGCGCGCGCACGGCTGGATTCCGGCCCAGCCTTCGTTGCCGCAGGCCGGCCCGGTGCCGGTGATCGCCGCCGTCAGCGGCAGCTGTTCGCCGGTGACGGCCGGCCAGATCGCTTGGGCGCGCGCGCACGGCTTCGCTGTCGAGCGCATGGATTTGCCGGCGGTATTGGATGCGGCGACCCGCGAGGCGGAACTGGCGCGCCTGGTCGCCCGTGCCGGCGCGGCGATTGCTTCCGGCCGCAGTCCGCTGGTGTTTTCCGCCGAAGGGCCGGACGACCCGTCGGTGACCGGCTTCGACGCCATCGCCCGCGCCGCCGGCATGGCCCGCGCCGATGCCGCCCGCGCCGTTGGCGTGGCGCTGGCCGAGACGATGCGGCGCATCCTGGATGCCAATGATTTGCAGCGCATCGCCATCGCCGGCGGCGACAGTTCCGGCGAAGTGGCCGGCGCGCTCGACATCGCCGCGCTGTCGGTGTGCGCCGGCCTGGCGCCGGGCGCGCCGTTGTGCCGCGCATGGTCGGACAATGCGCGCCGCGACGGACTGGAACTGGTCTTGAAGGGCGGGCAGATCGGCGCCGAACGCTTCTTCGGCGATGTGCTGGAAGGGCGCTGCGCGGCTTGAGGAAGGACGGAAGCAGGGCGGCGCAAAGTCAGGCTGGGCCTGGGATTGTGGTAGAGTGCGCGCCACCGATACCTAAAACCTAGCCAGAGACGCCTAGCCCATGCCGGAACCGATACAGCGACGCAAGTTATACCAGGAAGTGCTGGAACGCCTGATGGATCGCATCCATGCGGGCGAGTTTCCGCCGGGTTCGCAATTGCCGTCCGAGCGCGAACTGATGGAACAGTACGGCGTGGGCCGTCCCGCCGTGCGCGAGGCGCTGCAGGCGATGGAACGCTCCGGCTTCGTCGAGATCGCCCATGGCGAGCGGGCGCGCGTGATCGACCCGACCGCCGAGCGCCTGATCGCCCAGATCGCCGCCGGCGCCCAGCACCTGCTGCGCACCAAGCCCGACATGCTGAAGCACATGAAGGAAGCGCGCGTATTCCTGGAAACCAGCACCGCCCGCATGGCTGCCGAGCGCGCCACCGAGGAGCAGGTTGCGCGCCTGCGCCGGGCGATCGAGGAGCACCGCGCCTCGATGGTCAACCTGGAAGAGTTCATCGAGCGCGACATGGCTTTCCACCGCGAGATCGCCGACATCAGCGGCAATCCCATCTTCCCCTCCATCGTCGAATCGATGTTCCGCTGGGCCAGCGAGTTCTACACCACGCTGGTGCGCGCGCCTGGCGCGGAAGAGCTGACGCTGGCCGAACACCAGCGCATCGTCGACGCCATCGCCGCGCATGACGGCGATGCCGCCGCCGAAGCCATGCGCGCCCACCTCACGCGCGCCAACGAGCTGTACCGGGCGCTGGGGCAGCAGTAACCGCAGTAACCGCGGGGAGTCCGTCCGGGGTTTTCCTTTTTTCGCATGCATGGCGCGCATGGCAGCGCGCGCAAATCTCGGTTGAGCCGGCACCGCCATGGCGTTCCAATGTGCATTCCAAGACACATGCGCACCGCGCCAGATCACATGCCATCCGTCCCTCACATCGCCGCTTCGCGCAACCGGATCCTGCCCATTGTCGCCGCCGGCGCCGCGGTGATGAGCATGGCGCTGGGTGCGCGCCAGACCTTCGGCCTGTTCATCAGCCCGCTTTCCTACGACTACGGCTTGCCGGTCACGCTGATCGCTTTCGCCATCGCCTTGCATAACCTAGTGTGGGGCTTCTCCCAGCCGCTGGCGGGGGCGGCGACCGACCGTTACGGCCCGGCGCCGGTGGTGGCGTTCGGCGCCGCCGCTTATGCCGCCGGGCTGGCGTTGACGGCGCTGGCCCCGAACGGCATCGTGCTGGTGCTGGGCATGGGGGGATTGATCGGGATCGGCATCAGTTGCACCAGCTTCGGCGTCGTGCTCACGGCTGTCGGACGGAGCGTGGCCCCGGAGCGGCGCAGCATGGCGATGGGCCTGGCCAGCGCCGGCGGCTCGCTGGGGCAGGTACTGATGGTGCCGCTGGTGCAGGAGATGCGTTCGATGTCGGGCATCACCGTGGCCTTGCTGGTATTGGCGCTGATGCTGCTGGCGGTGGCGCCGCTCGGCCTGGCGCTGGGGCGGCCCTCGCGCGCGACCGTGGCCGCCGATCCCGGCTTGCATTTCTCGCTGCGGGAAGTGTTGTCGCAGGCATGCCGGCATCGCGGCTACCGGCTGCTGACCATCGGTTTTTTCGCTTGCGGCTTCCAGCTGGCGTTCATCGCCACGCATCTGCCGGGCTACCTGGAGCTGTGCCACATGCCGATGGGGTTGGCGGCCACGGCGCTGGCGCTGATCGGCCTGTTCAACATGGCCGGCAGCTGGGCCTGCGGCTGGCTGGGCGGGCGGTTCCGGCAGCAGCATGTGCTGGGCTGGCTGTACCTGGTGCGCAGCGCCGCCATCGGGCTGTTTTTCGTGCTGCCCAAGACGCCGTTCTCGGTGGCCGCGTTCGCCGCCGTCATGGGGCTGGCCTGGCTGGGCACGGTGCCGCTGACGACCGGGCTGGTGGCGCGCATCTTCGGCACGCGTCATATGGGCACGCTGTTCGGCGTGTGCTTCCTGAGCCACCAGCTCGGTTCGTTCCTGGGCGTATGGCTGGGCGGACTGGCGCTGGACCTGACCGGATCGTATTCATTGCTGTGGGGCGCGACCTTTGCCGCCGGTGTGCTGGCTGCGGCGCTGCATTTTCCGATCGACGACCGCAGCGTGGAGCGGCGGCCGGCAGCAGATGGCGCTGTGCAGGCTTGATCCGCCGCGTTAACATAATGGGTTGCCGGCGTACCAATGCCGATTTCCAGCTTTCCTGTTTTGTTTTCGAGAGGCAGTCATGTTTTCCCATCTTCCCCCGTATGCCGGCGATCCCATCCTGAGCCTGATGGAGCAGTTCCTGCGCGACGAGCGCCCCGGCAAGGTCAATCTCGGCATCGGCATCTACGCCGACGGCCAGGGCGCCATCCCGGTGCTGCCTTCGGTGCGCAGTGTCGACCAGGCGCTGGCCGCGGTCGCCGCGCCCTATACCTACCTGCCGATGGAAGGCCACGCCGGCTATCGCCAGGCGGTGGCGCAATTGCTGTTCGGCGCCGACCTGCCGGCGCCGGAGCACCTGGCCGTGGTGCAGACCCTGGGCGGCTCCGGCGCGCTGAAGGTGGGCGCCGACCTGATCGCGCGCTTCTTCCCGCAGCCGACGATCTGGATTCCCGACCCGACCTGGGATAACCACATCGGCATCTTCGAAGGCGCCGGCTTCAAGACCGAGCGTTATCCCTACTACGATGCGCAGACCAAGGGCCTGGCCTTCGACGCCATGCTGGCCAAGCTGGCGTCGCTGCCCAAGGGCGCGGTGGTGCTGCTGCACCCGTGCTGCCACAACCCCACCGGCGTCGACCCGCTGCGCGAGCAATGGGTGCAGATCATCGATACGGTGGAGCAGCGCGGCTTGCTGCCGTTCTTCGACCTGGCCTACCAGGGCTTTGCCGAGAGCCTGGACGAGGACGTCTGGGCGGTGCGCGAATGCGTGCGGCGCGGCATCGCCTTCTTCCTCAGCAATTCGTTCTCCAAGATCTTCTCGCTGTACGGCGAACGCGTGGGCGCGCTGTCGGTGTTCTGCCCGCAGCCGGGCCAGGCCGCCAATGTGCTGGGCCAGTTGAAACTGACCGTGCGCCGCAACTATTCCAGCCCGCCGATGCATGGCGCGCTGATGGTGGCGCGGGTGCTGTCGGACGTCGCATTGCGCGCGCAATGGCAGGCCGAGGTGGAGCAGATGCGGGTGCGCGTGCGCGACATGCGCATCAAGCTGAGCGCGCAGCTGAAGGCGGCCGTGCCGGACCGCGACTTCGATTTCCTGCTGCGCCAGAACGGCATGTTCGGCTACACCGGGTTGAACGCCGCCCAGGTCGATCGCCTGCGCGACGAGTTCGGCGTGTATGCCGTCTCCAGCGGCCGCATCTGCGTGGCCGGCCTGAACGACGGCAACGTGGCGCGCGTGGCCGAAGCGATGTCCGGGGTGCTGCGTGGCTGAGGCGCTCGCCAAGCCGGCGGCGCCGGCCGATGTGCGCCACAAGGGATATGAGGATGCGCTGGCGCTGGTGATCGGCACGTTGTTCGTCTCGCTCGGGGTGAACATGTACAGCCACGTGGGCCTGCTCACCGGCAGCACCGCCGGGCTGGCTTTCCTGATCCAGTACCTGACCGGGCTGCCGTTCGGCGTGGTGTTTTTCACCATCAACATCCCGTTCTATTATTTCGCCTTCCGCCGCATGGGCTTGCGCTTCATGGGCAAGACGTTTTGCGCGGTGGCGTTGGTGTCGGGTTTTTCGCTGATGCATCCGCAGTTCATCGCGTATGGGAAGCTCAACCTGTTCTACAGCGCCATCCTCGGCGGCCTGCTGATGGGCACCGGTTTCGTGATGCTGTTTCGTCATGGCGCCAGCCTGGGCGGCATCAATGTGGTGACGCTGTTCCTGCAGGACCGCTACGGCCTGCGCGCAGGCAAGCTGCAGATGGGCGTGGACGTGCTGATCGTGCTGGCTTCGTTGTTCGTGGTTACGCCGACGGTACTGCTGGCGTCGATCATGGGCGCGGTGGCGGCCAACCTGGTGATCGCGTTGAACCACCGGCCCGGCAGGTATATGGGCATGTGAAAAAAGAGCGCCGCGGCGCTCTTTTTTATCGTCGTCCCGGCGAATGCCGGGATCCAGTGTCTTTCGTTGCGTCTTGATGGCCGCTGAACGACGCTGGGCCCTGACCTTCGTCAGGGCGACGGGAATAGGTCGCAGTCCATTTCACTTGCGCACGATGCGGTAGACGCAGCGGCGCCCGCCCGCCGGCAGGTGTTCCTCGCGCGTGACGCTGGCCTGCTCTCCCACCACTTCCTGGAACAACTGCAGCTCGGAACGGCAAAACCCCTGGCAGCTTTGCGCGGCGGCGCAGATGGGGCAGTGGTCTTCCACCAGCAGCCAGTCTTTCCCCTGTTTCTCGACGCGCGCCATGTAGCCTTCGGCGTTGCGGATCTCGGCCAGCTTTTCCAGCTTCGCCGGCAACGTGGCGATGCCGGCGCAGTGGCGTTGGTAGTCGGCGCGCATTTCCTGTTCGCGCTGTCCGATCAGTTTGTCCAATCCTTGTTCGCCGAACAGCTGGCGGATCGAGCCGATCAGTTGCACCGTGAGTTGCGCATGCGAATCGGGAAAGCGGGAATGGCCGGCGGCGGTCAGCTCCCAGTTCTGGCGCGGGCGGCCGGCGCGCGGTGCGGCGCTTTCCTGGTGGCCAGCGATCAGGCCTTCGGCCACCAGCTTCTGGACCTGCTGGCGCGCGGCTTCGGCGGTCATGCCGAGTTCCCTCCCCAGTTCGGCGGTGGAGGCCGGGCCGCGCGTCTTGAGGCGGAACAGGATGCGTTCGGGCGTGGAGGGGCCGGCCTGGCCGCTTTCGGCGGGCGATTCGTTTTCCAAGTTTTTGCTTGTTAAATTCATGGGGACGTTCTAATATCCGGTTTAAATATCCAAACAATTGCTTGCATATTAGCTGCGTTGCGCGGAATTGTCGAACCGGCCACAGGCCGCAGCCAGAGAGGAAGGAAACCCGATGACGACCAATAGCATTCCCGCCGAAGCCGCCGGCCGCGCCGCTTCCTGGGGCGAGCTGCTCAATGCCCGCAACGCGCCGCGCGCGGTGGCGCTGACCGGCGGCGTGGCGCTGCATGCGATCAATGTGCATATCGTCACCACCATCCTGCCGTCGGTGGTGCGCGATATCGGCGGCCTCGATTACTACGCCTGGAACGTGACGCTGTTCGTGGTCACCTCCATCATCGGTTCCACCCTGACCAGCAAACTGCTCTCCATCCTGGGGGCGCGCCGTACCTATTTGCTGGGGCTGGCCGTGTTCGGCGCCGGCGCGCTTGTGTGCGCGGCGGCCGGCAGCATGCCGTGGATGCTGGCCGGGCGTGCGGTGCAGGGCATCGGCGGCGGTTTGCTGGCGGCGCTGGGCTATGCGTTGATTCCGCTGGTGTTCGAGCAGCGCCTGTGGTCGCGTGCGATTGCATTGGTCTCGGGCATGTGGGGCATTTCCACCTTGCTGGGACCGGCGGTCGGCGGGTTGTTTGCCGCCAGCGGCCATTGGCGCCTGGCGTTCTGGGCATTGATGCCGCTGCTGCTGTTGCAGGCCATTCTCGTGACGGTGCAACTGGGGCCGCGCGCGGTCAGGATGGATAACACCCAGGCGGGCGCCATGCCGCTGGGACGCATCCTGCTGCTGGCGATGTCGGTGCTGCTGGTGGCGTTGGCTGCGCAAGCCGATGCCGGATGGCAGTCGGCGACTTGTATCGCCGGCGGCGTCGCGCTGGGTTTGCTGGTGGCGCGCATCGACCTGCGCCATCGCATCAGCTTGCTGCCGCGTGCCGGCTATGCGCTGTCCACTGAAATGGGCAAGGTATTTGCCTGCGTGTCGCTGCTGGTGATCGGCAGTTGCACCGAAATTTTTGTGCCGTATTTTCTGCAGGTACTGCATGGTTATGCGCCGTTGGCGGCCGGTTACATGACGGCCGCAATGGCGGGTGGCTGGAGTCTCGGTTCACTGCTCAGTTCTGGACGCAGCGGCCGGGCGGCCGATCGCATGGTGCGTATCGGCCCGGTGCTGATGGCGCTGGGACTGATGGTGCTGGCGATCTTGTTGCCGGCCAGAATGATGGCGTCGGGTGTGCTTGCCGATGTCGGTATCGTGCTGGCGCTGGTTGCGGCCGGCATGGGGATCGGGCTGGGTTGGCCGCACCTTATCGCGCGCGCCTTGCATGCGGCCAGGCCGGGCGAGGAGAACCTGACTTCATCGGCTGTCACCACCGTGCAGTTGTATGCGATGGCCATCGGCGCGGCGCTGGTTGGCCTGACCGCCAACGAAGCCGGCCTTACCGTTCCGGGCGGCGTGCCGGGCGCGCAGGATGCGGCCACGGCCTTGTTCTCGATATTTGCCGTGGCGCCGGCGCTGGCGGTGCCATTGGCGCGGCGCCTGACGCGTGCGCATTGAAGATGTGAAGGGGAAGGGCGATGCGGGCGAGCTCTATCGAACTGGATGAAATCGGCTACCACCTGTTGCTGGCCGAGTTCGACATGCTGTGGTCGCGCCGGCCGTTGCCGGGCGACCGCGAACGGATGGATCAGATGATGCGTTTGATCGAGGCGTTCGAGGCGACGCGGCGAATCGCTGCTTCGGCCTGATCGAGTTCGGCGGCCGGCAGGCGCAGCCGCAGATGGGCCAGGGTGTCGTGGCGGCTGTCCAGCAGTTGGTACTTGTGTTGGGCCAGCCAGTGTCGCAGTTGCGGTTCGGCAGAGTAGACGACGCCGATTTCGATTTCCGCCTGCGCCACGCGTTCGGTGCGCTCGGCGTTCTTGAGCGCGCTGGCGATGGCGTCGGTATAGGCCCGCACCAGGCCGCCGGCGCCCAGCTTGATGCCGCCGTAGTAGCGCACCACCATGGCCAGCACGCCGTCGAGGTCGTGGTGGCGCAGAACTTCCAGCATCGGCCGGCCGGCGGTGCCGGAGGGCTCGCCGTCGTCCGACATGCCGGACTGGCCGCCGGCCATCAGCGCCCAGCACACGTGGGTGGCGCCGCGGTGTTCTTCGCGCATGCGTTCGACTTCGCGCAATGCCGCTTCGCGGTCGGCCACCGGCATGACGATGCCGATAAAGCGGCTCTTGCGGATATCCAGTTCGATCTCGACGCGGGCGGCGATGGTGAAGGTGGCCATGGCGGACGGAGGCGGGGTCAGGCGGCGCTGCCTTTGAGCAGCGCGAGTTCGGCTTGCAGGCCCTGGTTCTCCTGCGTCAGTTGCGCCACGCGCGCCTGCAGCGCGGCGACTTCGCGGCGCAGGGCGGCGGTGACTTCGTTTTCCATGCCTTCCGTGACCGCGACCGAGCTGCCTTCGCCGTCGCCGGCCTTGGGCGCGCGTGGGGTGCGGGTGGCGGCTTTCTGCTCGCGCACTTTCTTGGCGGCTTCGCGCAGTTCCTTCTTGCCGCCGGCTACCGCGCTGACCTGGTCTTCGCTGGGCAGCGAGGCGACCGCGGCGGCGGCGTTGATCGAGATGGCGCCGCTGCGCACCGCCTGCACCAGTTCCGGCGCGGCGGTCTTGCGGATGCGGTCGATCTGGCCGACGGTGGCGCTGCTGATGCCGGCGGCGCGGGCGATGTCTTCGCGGGTCTTGATGGGGCCGGTAGTGTCGTCGGCGTGCCAGGGAGGATCGCCTGCGTCGCCATCGGCTGCCGCTTCGCTTGCATTTTCCTCGGGCGCTTCGGCTGCTTCCTCGTTCTTGGCCGGCTTGGGCGCGGCCTTGGTGCGGGCGGCGATGATGTCTCGCTTGCGCAGCGCCAGCATGCCGCGCTGGAAATCGGAGACGCTGCGGCGACCCAACTGGTTGTCGATCATCCACAGCAGCACGTCGTCGAGCGACTTGAAGCTGTCGTTCTGCACGGTCTTGAATTCGAGTTCGTACTTGCGGCAGATCTCGTAGCGGTTGTGGCCGTCGACCAGCACCTCTCCCCACAACACCAGCGCATCGCGGCAGCCTTCGGCCAGGATGCTGCGCTCCAGCGCGGCGTATTCGTTGGGGGTGAGCGGATCGATGTACTTCTGCAGTTCTTCGTTGATGACGATATTCATGGACTTCGTTCTATATCGTGTCCCGATTCGGGTTCTCGGAGACGGGCGGCGCATTCTACACCAGCGGGCAGGGGAGGACGGTTCAAGTAAAATGGCGCTCGCTGCCGCCAATGCCGTTCAGCAGGCGGGATATCCGTCTTGACTGAACGGCAGGATACTCGCCGCTGTCTCTTACAGTGGCGTGTATAGCGTGCTTCCTGTTTCCTTCAAGCCATTTTTCTCTTCATGCGCATCACTTCGCACCTGACGGCCATCGCCGCCCTGACTTCTTCCCTGTTGCTGGCCGCCTGCGGCACGACTTCCTTGTTGCCCGGCTCCACCGATACCAAACCGGCCGAGCCGGCAGCGGCCACGCCGGCGCCGCCGACCGCCACGGCGCCGAAGAAAATCCGTATCGGCCTGGCCCTGGGCGGCGGCGCCGCGCGGGGCTTCGCCCATATCGGCGTGATCAAGGCGCTGGAATCGCAGGGTATCGATGCCGATGTCGTCGCCGGCACCAGCGCCGGCAGCCTGGTGGGGGCCTTGTATGCGGCCGGCAATAACGGTTTCGCCTTGCAGAAGCTGGCGCTGCAGATGGACGAGGCCGCCATCTCCGACTGGGCGGTGCCGTTTTTCTCCAAGGTTTCCGGCGTGCTCAAGGGGGAGGGCGTGCAGAACTACGTCAACCGCGCGTTGAACAACCTGCCCATCGAGAAATTCAAGATTCCCTTCGGCGCAGTGGCGACCGACCTGAAGAGCGGCCAGCCGATCCTGTTCCAGCGCGGCAATGCCGGTATCGCGGTGCGGGCGTCGTCGGCGGTGCCGGGCGTGTTCCAGTCGGTGAAGATCGGCGATCACTATTATGTGGATGGCGGCCTGGTGGCGCCGGTGCCGGTGCGTTTCGCGCGGCAGATGGGGGCTGACTTCGTGATCGCGGTCAACATTTCGGCGCAGCCTGAGGAACAGGCTTCGGCCAGTTCGGTGGACGTGCTGCTGCAGACCTTCGCCATCATGGGCCAGACCATCAACCAGTATGAATTGAAGAACGCCGACGTCGTGGTGAAGCCCATCCTGGGCGCCATGAAGGGCAGCGATTTCGCCAGCCGCAATGTGGCGATCCTGGCCGGCGAGCAGGCGGCGATGGCGGCCATGCCGGAGATCAAGCGCAAGCTGAAATTGCTGTCGGGTAACTGAGGCAGGCCGGGCTTGCGTGGAAAAAACAAAGCCGCCCGAGGGCGGCTTTGTTTTATATGCATTGCAGCGAAGTACTTAAGTACTTATTTGGCATCGTTTTCGTCGGCGGCGATGCGGCGCGCGCCGTTGAAACGCTTCTTCCAGTACGACTCGTCCATGCTTTCGATACGCACCTGGCCGCCGGCGGAGGGCGAGTGGATGAACTTGCCATCGCCGAGATAGATGCCGACGTGCGAGAAACCGCGGCGCAGGGTGTTGTAGAACACCAGGTCGCCGGGTTGCAGGTTGTCCTTGCCGATCTTTTCGCCGACGCGGCTGATTTCAGCCGAAGTGCGCGGCAGGTCGGTGCCCCATGCTTCCTTGAATACGTAGCGCACCAGGCCGCTGCAATCCAGGCCGGTATCGGGCGAATTGCCGCCGTAGCGGTAATTGATGCCTAGCATGGCCAGGGCCTGGGTGGCCAGTTCGGATGCGCGGTTGGTGATGTCTTGCAGGCGGACGATCGCAAGATTGGTCTTGCTGATCTGCTGCTGGGCTTGCGGGGTTTGGGCTTGCGGAGGGGGAAGATCCTGGGCCGCCAGGGACAGGTCGGCGGAGAAGGCCGATGCGCTGATCCAGAGTCCGGCCGCGAGCGTGCACGCTCGTACGGCTTGGCGTCGGAATCGGGCAGATCGGCGTGAAGTCATCAGGATCCTCTTTAAAGTAGGATTGCGGGACTTTAAGTGAATTCCGGTGGCATGTCAAAAGCTAATTTCATGCCAATTTGCAATAATTGCATCGTTTTCCATGGCATGACCGTGCTTTTTGCTGTGTTCTGCCGGTAATTCGCAGGGCAATATCCGGCGGGCCGCGCCTTTGGCGGCTTGCATGAAAAACGCTCATGGAAGAGTTTGCAGCGGTCTGGTGCCAAAACAGCGTTATCACCGTACAATCACCGTTCAATTTTTTTCAGCATATCGGAGCCAACATGCAAAACAAACCATTCCTGACGCTGGACGACGTCAAAAAGATCGCCGCCGGCGCGGAAGCCGAAGCGAAGGCTAACAACTGGGCCGTCACCATCTCCGTCGTCGACGACGGCGGCCATCTGCTGTGGCTGCAGCGCCTGGACGGCGCGGCTCCGATCTCGGCCCACATCGCCCCGGGCAAGGCGCGCACCGCCGCGCTGGGCCGCCGCGAAACCAAGATCTATGAAGACATGATCAACAACGGCCGCTTCTCCTTCCTGTCGGCGCCGGAACTGGATGCGCTGCTCGAAGGCGGCGTGCCGGTCGTGGTCGACGGCCACTACGTCGGCGCCGTCGGCGTGTCCGGCGTGAAGTCGTCGGAAGACGTGCAGATCGCCAAGGCCGGCATCGCCGCCCTGGGTCTGTAATCCTTGCATCGCCGGCCGCTTGCATGCGGCCGGCGAATCCCCCTGGTTGCAGCCATCTGCATGCAACTGGCGGTCATTTTCGGCGATCGGTGATTTGCCGAAGGGTGCCTTTTGCGCTATAATTGGACGGTTTAGCCAATTTAAATTCCGCCGTAGCGCATACCCTATCCTCCACCTCGTTCCAGCAGGCCAATATACGTACCCGAACCGAATGAGTCGGGGCGTTTGCGCCGGTCGGTTTGGTGCGAAAGGTCTTCCGGTCATCCAGCATCGGCGGTAACAATCTCAGGAGTTACCCTTGCTGCCTCTTCTTTCCGGTCCCGCGATTCCGGCCATTCTCGCGCTCGCAGACGGGTCTGTCTTCCAAGGATTTTCCATCGGCGCCGCAGGCAACACCACCGGCGAAGTCGTGTTCAATACCGCGATGACCGGTTACCAGGAAATCCTGACCGATCCCAGCTACAGCCGCCAGATCGTCACCCTCACTTATCCGCATATCGGCAACACGGGCGTCAACCGTGAAGACGTCGAAGCCTCGCAAATCCACGCCGCCGGCCTGATCATCAAGGACCTGCCGCGCTTGCTGTCGAATTTCCGCAGCCAGCAGTCGCTGTCCGATTACCTGAAGGAGAGCAACATCGTCTCCATCGCCGGCATCGATACCCGCAAGCTGACCCGCATCCTGCGCGAGAAGGGCGCCCAGAACGGCGCCATCGTGGCAGGTGAAGCCAACATTGAAGCAGCCACCGCGAAAGCGCTGGAACTGGCGCGCGCCTTCCCCGGCCTGGCCGGCATGGACCTGGCCAAGGTAGTATCGACCAAGAAAGCCTACAACTGGACCGAGACCGAGTGGCAACTGGGCCGCGGCTACGGCCAGCAGATCACCCCGAAGTTCCACGTGGTCGCCTTCGACTATGGCGTGAAGTACAACATCCTGCGCATGCTGGCCGAGCGCGGCTGCAAGGTCACCGTGCTGCCGGCGCAATCGAGCGCGGCGGAAGCCCTGGCGCTGAATCCGGACGGCATCTTCCTGTCCAACGGCCCCGGCGACCCGGAACCCTGTGATTACGCGATCGCCGCTTCCAAGGAGCTGATCGAGCGCGGCATCCCGACCTTCGGCATCTGCCTGGGCCACCAGATCATGGCGCTGGCTTCCGGCGCCAAGACGCTGAAGATGAAGTTCGGCCACCACGGCGCCAACCACCCGGTGCAGGACCTGGACAGCAAGCAGGTGATGATCACCTCGCAAAACCACGGTTTCGCCGTGGACCAGGCGACCCTGCCGGCCAACTGCCGCGTCACCCACATCTCGCTGTTCGACGGCTCGCTGCAAGGTTTCGAGCGCACCGACAAGCCTGCTTTCTGCTTCCAGGGCCACCCCGAAGCATCCCCTGGACCGCATGACATCGCCCCCCTGTTCGACAAGTTCGTGGCGATGATGGAGAAGAAACAAAATGCCTAAGCGTACCGACATTAAAAGCATCCTGATCATTGGCGCCGGCCCGATCATCATCGGCCAGGCCTGCGAATTCGACTACTCCGGCGCCCAGGCCTGCAAGGCCCTGCGCGAAGAGGGTTTCAAGGTCATCCTGGTCAACAGCAACCCGGCGACCATCATGACCGACCCGGAAATGGCCGACGCCACCTACATCGAGCCGATCACCTGGCAAGCGGTGGAACGCATCATCGCCAAGGAAAAGCCGGACGCCATCCTGCCGACCATGGGCGGCCAGACCGCGCTGAACTGCGCGCTGGACCTGCACCGCAACGGCGTGCTGGACAAGTACAAGGTCGAGCTGATCGGCGCCACGCCGGAAGCCATCGACAAGGCCGAAGACCGTTCCAAGTTCAAGCAGGCCATGACCAAGATCGGCCTGGGTTCGGCGCGTTCGGGCGTGTCGCACACGATGGAAGAATCGTGGGCGGTGCAAAAGACCATCGGCTTCCCGGTCATCATCCGTCCGTCCTTCACCATGGGCGGCACCGGCGGCGGCATCGCCTACAACGCCGAGGAATTCGAAACCATCTGCAAGCGTGGCCTGGAAGCCTCGCCTACTTCCGAGTTGCTGATCGAAGAATCGCTGATCGGCTGGAAGGAATACGAGATGGAAGTGGTGCGCGACAAGGCGGACAACTGCATCATCGTGTGCTCGATCGAAAACCTCGACCCGATGGGCGTGCACACCGGCGACTCGATCACCGTCGCCCCGGCGCAGACGCTGACCGACAAGGAATACCAGATCATGCGTAACGCCTCGCTGGCGGTGCTGCGTGAAATCGGCGTGGACACCGGCGGCTCCAACGTGCAGTTCTCGGTGAACCCGAAGGACGGCCGCATGATCGTCATCGAGATGAACCCGCGCGTGTCGCGTTCATCGGCGCTGGCCTCCAAGGCGACCGGTTTCCCGATCGCCAAGATCGCCGCCAAGCTGGCGGTCGGCTTTACGCTCGACGAGCTGCGCAACGAAATCACCGGCGGCGCGACCCCGGCGTCGTTCGAGCCGTCGATCGACTACGTCGTGACCAAGATCCCGCGCTTCACGTTTGAAAAATTCCCGCAGGCCGACAAGCACCTGACCACCCAGATGAAGTCGGTGGGAGAAGTGATGGCCATCGGCCGCACCTTCCAGGAGTCGTTCCAGAAAGCCCTGCGCGGCCTGGAAGTCGGCGTGGACGGCATGAACGAGAAGACCACCGACCGCGAGACCATCGAGGAAGAGCTGGGCGAGCCCGGCCCGGACCGCATCTGGTACGTGGGCGACGCCTTCGCGCAAGGCTTCTCGCTGGAAGAAGTGCACGGCCTGACCCATATCGACCCGTGGTTCCTGTCGCAGATCAAGGAGATCGTCGACATCGAACTGTGGCTGGAAAAGGACGTCTCCCTGGAGTCGCTGGACAAGGCTACCCTGTTCCAGCTGAAGCAGAAGGGCTTCTCGGACCGCCGCCTGGCCAAGCTGCTCAAGACCACCGACACCGCCGTGCGCGAACAGCGCCGGAAGCTGGGCGTGCGCCCGGTGTTCAAGCGCGTCGACACCTGCGCCGGCGAGTTCTCGACCGACACCGCCTACATGTATTCGACCTACGACGAAGAGTGCGAGTCGAATCCGACCGACAAGAAGAAGATCATGGTGCTGGGCGGCGGTCCGAACCGCATCGGCCAGGGCATCGAGTTCGACTACTGCTGCGTGCACGCGGCGCTGGCGATGCGCGATGACGGCTACGAAACCATCATGGTCAACTGCAACCCGGAAACCGTGTCGACCGACTACGACACTTCCGACCGCCTGTACTTCGAGCCGGTGACGCTGGAGGACGTGCTGGAAATCGTCGACAAGGAAAAGCCGGTCGGCGTGATCGTCCAGTACGGCGGCCAGACCCCGCTGAAGCTGGCGCTGGACCTGGAAGCCAACGGCGTGCCCATCGTCGGCACCTCGCCGGACATGATCGACGCCGCCGAAGACCGCGAGCGTTTCCAGAAGCTGCTGCAGGACCTGGGCCTGCGCCAACCGCCCAACCGCACCGCTCGCACCGAAGCCGACGCGCTGCAACTGGCGCAGGAAATCGGTTATCCGCTGGTGGTTCGCCCGTCCTACGTGCTGGGTGGCCGCGCGATGGAAATCGTGCACGAGCAGCGCGACCTGGAGCGCTACATGCGTGAGGCCGTCAAGGTATCGCACGATTCGCCGGTGCTGCTGGACCGCTTCCTGAACGACGCCATCGAAGTCGATGTGGACTGCCTGTCCGACGGCCAGCGCACCTTCATCGGCGGCGTGATGGAACACATCGAACAGGCCGGCGTGCACTCGGGCGACTCGGCCTGCTCGCTGCCGCCGTACTCGCTGTCGAAGGACACCATCGAAGAATTGAAGCGCCAGACCGCGCTGATGGCCAAGGGCCTGAACGTGGTCGGCCTGATGAACGTGCAGTTCGCGATCCAGCAGAGCGAAGTCGACGGCAAGACGGTCGACACCGTGTTCGTGCTGGAAGTGAACCCGCGCGCTTCGCGTACCGTGCCGTTCGTGTCCAAGGCCACCGGCCTGCAACTGGCCAAGATCGCGGCGCGCTGCATGGTCGGCCAGTCGCTGGAAAGCCAGGGCATCAAGAACGAAGTGGTGCCGCCTTACTTCAGCGTCAAGGAAGCCGTGTTCCCGTTCGTCAAGTTCCCGGGCGTGGACACCATCCTCGGCCCTGAAATGAAGTCGACCGGCGAAGTCATGGGCGTGGGCAAGACCTTCGGCGAAGCCTTCGTGAAGTCGCAGATGGGCGCCGGCGTGAAGCTGCCGAAGTCCGGCAAGGTGTTCCTCTCGGTGAAGAACAGCGACAAGCCGCGCGCCGTGCAGGTGGCCCGCGACCTGGTCGCGCTGGGCTTCTCGGTGGTGGCGACCAAGGGCACCGCGGCCGCCATCAGCGCCGCCGGCATCCCTGTGGCGACCGTCAACAAGGTGGTCGAGGGCCGTCCGCACATCGTCGACATGGTGAAGAACAACGAGATCGCCCTGGTGATCAATACCGTTGAGGAAAAGCGCAATGCGATTGCCGATTCCGGAGCGATCCGTACTTCGGCCCTGGCGGCGCGCGTGACCACTTTCACCACGATTGCCGGCGCCGAGGCGGCGGTGGAGGGGATGCGCCATTTGGACGCATTGGACGTGTACGATTTACAAGGCCTGCATAAAGCTATACACTAAGCTTACAACACGTCATCTTGCCGGCTGAATTGGCGCCGGTAAGCGCAGAGGGCATCTGAGCAATCGATGCCCTCTCTGACTTTTAGGACGACTTCCCTGCGGCCACAACATGTTCAATGTTGCAGGGCAGCGCCGTCCAGGGGCCGCTAACAAAATCCCACCGCCGCAGCGCGGCTGGCGGGATTTTGTTAGCGGCTCTGAGTCGGACGCAAGTACGTGTTGGAGACGAGCTGACGGAACATCGGCAGCGGCGTTCCGTTCACCAGTAAAGATTGTTCCCGTGGAAAGACATCGACCAGTTGCCTCGCCGGCGACGGAGCGTTCTTTTGACGTTTGCAGTCCGCCTGGTGGGCGCCGTCGGCGTTTTCCGCAATTCCCTAACCTTGAGCAAGAGACTTATGAGCACAGTTCCCATTACCAAGCGTGGCGCAGAACTCCTGAAAGAAGAACTGCAGCGTTTGAAATCCAAAGACCGTCCGGAAGTGATCAATGCGATCGCCGAAGCGCGCGCGCAGGGCGACCTGTCGGAAAATGCCGAATATGAGTCGGCCAAGGAGCGCCAGGCGTTCATCGAAGGCCGCATCGCCGACCTGGAAGGCAAGCTGGGTTCGGCCCAGATCGTCGATCCCGCCGAGCTCAATGCCGAAGGCCGCGTGGTGTTCGCCTCCACCGTCGACCTGGAAAACCTGGACAGCGGCGAGAAGGTGACCTACCAGATCGTGGGCCTGGACGAAGCTGACATCAAGGAAGCCAAGGTTTCCGTGACTTCGCCCATCGCGCGCGCCCTGATCGGCAAGAGCGCCGGCGACGTGGTGGCGGTGGAAGCCCCGTCGGGCCTGAAGGAATACGAAATCCTCGACGTGCGCTACGTCTGATCCGCGCGGACGGCGTACGCCCCGCCGCGGCGGCTGGGGCTTGACGCAAGCGCCGCCGTGGGGCGGCGCGACGGAATTGGAAATGAAAAATGCCCGCATCAGCGGGCATTCTGTTTTTTGAAGGCGGGTGCGTCAGCCCAGCGACTTCTTGGTGCTGCGCTGGCGCGGTTTGGCCTTCTTGACCAGGCCGCCGGCGGTGACGCGTTCGTTGCCCTTGAGCATGACCTTGTTGACCGACGGGCGCTTGGTGGCGTGCGATTTGACGATGGTGACCTCGCGCAGGCCGCCCTTGGCGCCGGCCGCGGCTTTCTTCGCTTCCTCCTTGGCGGGGCGGTAGATCACCAGCAGCTTGCCGATATGCTGCACCTGCGCCGCCTTGAGCTGTTCGCAGATGCTGTCGTAGATGGCGATGCGCTCTTCGCGGTCGTCGCCGAACACGCGCACCTTGATCAGGCCGTGGGCGTTGAGGCTCTTGTCGATTTCCTTGAGCACGGCATCGGTCAGGCCGCTTTCGCCGACCATTACGACCGGGTTCAGGGCATGGGCTTGGGCGCGCAGTTCGCTGCGCTCGGCGGGAGTAAGTTTCAACATGGGAATGCGATGTCGGGACCGCGCCGGGCGGCGCGAAGCTGTCCCTGAAAGAGATAAAACCAGTATTCTACGCGAATGGCAAAGAACAAATTAAACAAAAACTGGCTGCACGACCATATCAACGACCCTTACGTGAAGCTCGCGCAGAAGGAGGGCTACCGTGCGCGTGCGGCCTACAAGCTCAAAGAGATCGATGAAGAGGAGCGCCTGATCAAGCCGGGCCAGGTCATCGTCGACCTGGGCTGCACCCCCGGCAGCTGGTGCCAGTATGTGCGCAACAAGCTGGCCGGCGCCGAGGGCGGCGGCATCCACGGCACCATCATCGGCCTGGATATCCTGCCGATGGAACCGGTGGCCGACGTGCATTTCATCCAAGGCGACTTCCGTGAGGAAGAGTCGCTGCACCAGCTGGAAGCCTTGCTGGACGGCCGCAAGGCCGACCTGGTGCTGTCCGACATGGCGCCCAACCTGTCCGGCGTGGCGATCGCCGATGCGGCGCGGGTCGAGTATCTTATCGATCTGGCAATCGAATTCGCCCAGATGCACATGAAACCCACCGGCGCCTTGCTGGTCAAGTGTTTCAACGGTACCGGCTATAACGAGCTGGTGCACAAGTTCCGCGCCGAGTTCAAGACGGTCACTTCGAAGAAACCCAAGGCCAGCCGCGACAAGTCTTCCGAAATTTTCCTGCTAGGGAAAATCCTGAAGAACCCGCGCTGAAATATCGGCTAAAGTGGAATCGGGCTGGTTTTAGATGCAAATTCTCTTGTTTTGACCTGTTTTTGCGTCTTGTTTTGCTCTGCATCAGCCTCATATCGCTTCATAGGAAGCATTCTATGCCTGAGGTGGCGGTTGTCCGGGCGAGACGGATGCGGCGTGCTTTCATCGCGTGTTCCCCCCGATTCGCGATCCCGATGTCGGTTTGGCAATGCCGGCGCTGGCGGTAAGCCATCGCGGCGTTGCGGGCAGGCACGACGGGACGGGCGCTTTCCTAGTAAGGGTGGTTGAATCCGGGTAAAATCGGAGCATACAAAGGCAACGTGGCGCATCGGCGTCGGAGGAGTTCCAGTGAACAACATGTTTTCCAAGGCCGCCATCTGGGTGGTCATCGCGCTCGTCCTGTTTATGGTGTTCAAGCAGTTCGACAGCCGCAGCATGGCGTCGAACGCGAAGGGAATCGCGTATTCCGACTTCATCAGCGAGGTGAAGGCCGGCCATATCAAGGACGCGACCATCGAGGACCGCACCATCGTTGCCACCACCCAGGACGGCACCAAGGTCAAGACCGCCGCCACCTACCTGGACCGCGGCCTGGTCGGCGACCTGCTCAACAATGGCGTGAAGTTCGACGTCAAGCAGCCGGAAGAGCAGTCCTTCCTGTCGCAAGTCTTCATTTCCTGGTTCCCGATGCTGCTGCTGATCGGCGTGTGGATCTTCTTCATGCGGCAGATGCAGGGCGGCGGCAAGGGCGGCGCGTTCTCCTTCGGCAAATCGAAGGCGCGCATGCTCGATGAGAACAGCAACTCCGTCACCTTCGCCGACGTCGCCGGTTGCGACGAAGCCAAGGAAGAAGTGCAGGAGCTGGTCGAGTTCCTGCGCGACCCCACCAAATTCCAGAAACTGGGCGGCCGCATTCCGCACGGCGTGCTGATGGTCGGCCCCCCGGGTACCGGTAAGACGCTGCTGGCGCGCGCCATCGCCGGCGAAGCCAAGGTGCCGTTCTTCACCATCTCCGGTTCCGACTTCGTCGAAATGTTCGTCGGCGTGGGTGCTTCCCGCGTGCGCGACATGTTCGAAAACGCCAAGAAGCACGCGCCCTGCATCATCTTCATCGATGAAATCGACGCCGTCGGCCGCCATCGCGGCGCCGGCATGGGCGGCGGCAACGACGAGCGCGAACAGACCCTGAACCAGATGCTGGTCGAGATGGACGGCTTCGAGGCCAACTCCGGCGTCATCGTGATCGCCGCCACCAACCGCGCCGATGTGCTGGACAAGGCGCTGCTGCGTCCGGGCCGTTTCGACCGCCAGGTGATGGTCGGCCTGCCCGACATCCGCGGCCGCGAACAGATCCTGTACGTGCACATGCGCAAGGTGCCCATCGCGCCGGACGTCAAGGCCGACATCCTGGCCCGCGGCACCCCGGGCTTCTCCGGCGCCGACCTGGCCAACCTGGTCAACGAAGCCGCGCTGTTCGCCGCGCGCCGCAACAAGCGCCTGGTGGAAATGCAGGACTTCGAAGACGCCAAGGACAAGATCGTCATGGGCCCGGAACGCAAGTCGGCCGTGATGCGCGAAGAAGAACGCCGCAATACCGCCTACCACGAGTCCGGCCACGCGGTGGTCGCCAAGCTGTTGCCCAAGGCCGACCCGGTGCACAAGGTCACCATCATGCCGCGCGGCTATGCGCTGGGCCTGACCTGGCAGTTGCCCGAGCATGACCGTGTGAACATGTACAAGGACAAGATGCTGGAAGAGATCTCGATCCTGTTCGGCGGCCGCATCGCCGAAGAGATCTTCATGCACCAGATGTCCACCGGCGCTTCCAACGACTTCGAGCGCGCCACCAAACTGGCCCGCGCGATGGTGACCCGCTACGGCATGTCCGAGACCCTGGGCACCATGGTCTACGAGGATTCCGAGCAGGACGCCTACTTCGGCCGCATGGCGTCGAAGACCGTCTCGGAAGCTACCCAGCAAAAGGTCGATGCCGAAATCCGCATCATCCTGGATACCCAATACGCCCTGGCGCGCAAGCTGCTGGAAGAGAACAGCGAGAAGGTCGACGTGATGGCCAAGGCGCTGCTCGAATGGGAAACGCTGGACGCCGACCAGGTCAACGACATCATGAACGGCGACGAGCCGCGCCCGCCGCGCAACGGCGTGCCGGCCAAGAAGTCGCCGTCGGACACCAACCGTCCGGGCGACATCACGCCGAACGCCACGGCGCCGGCTTGAGCGCTTGCGCAACGGTTTGGCAAGACGAACCGGTCAAAGGGTGAGGAGCGATCCTCACCCTTTTTCCGTTGGTGGGATGGATAAAAAGCAATGCGGTGCAGTACCGCAATGACGAAGCAAGCAGGCACGATCAGCACGATAAGTACGATACGCACGATACGCACGATGACATCAGCATTCCTGAAATGCGGCAGGTTCCGCCTGCCGATGCAGCAAGGCCGCCGCCCCCTGGTGATGGGCATCCTCAATGTCACGCCGGATTCCTTTTCCGACGGCGGACGCCACAACTCCCTTGAATTCGCGCTCTCCCATGCCGAGCAGATGATCGCCGACGGCGTCGACATCATCGACATCGGCGGCGAGTCGACCCGCCCCGGCATCGCCCCGCTGTCGCTGGAACAGGAGCTGGAGCGCGTGATGCCGGTGATCTACGCGCTGCGCGACTGCGGCAAGCCGCTCTCCATCGATACCTACAAGCCGGCCGTCATGCGCGAGGCGCTGCTGGCCGAGGTCGACATGATCAACGACATCAACGGCTTTCGCGCCGAGGGGGCCATCGAGGCGGTCAGGGACAGCGAGGCCGGCCTGTGCGTGATGCACATGCAGGGCGAGCCGCAGACCATGCAGCGTGAGCCGCATTACGACGATGTGGTGTCGGAAGTGGAGGATTTCCTGCGCCGCCAGGTGGCGTCGCTGACGGCCGCCGGCGTGGTGCGCGAGCGCATCTGTATCGACCCGGGTTTTGGCTTTGGCAAGACACTGGCGCATAATCTGGCTTTGCTCAGGAATACCCGGCACATGATCGGCGCGCTCGACCTGCCTTTGCTGGCCGGTATGTCGCGCAAATCCATGGTCGGCGCGGTGACCGGCAAGCCGCTGGAACAGCGGATGGCGGGCAGTATCGGGGCGGCGCTGGCCGCGGCCCAGCAGGGGGCGATGATCATCCGCGTACACGACGTGGCGGAAACCGTCGATGCGCTCAACATGTGGCAGGCCGGACGGGAAGACCGTTGATCCGGCAAATAAAAAATAGAATGGAAGGGCAGGGCGCCATGTGAGGGCTCTGGATGCCGCCGAAGAGCGGCAGTCAATCTAAATAAAAGGAAACGAGTTTATGGCAGCAAAATATTTCGGCACCGACGGCGTTCGCGGCCGCGTGGGCGTCGCCCCCATCACACCGGATTTTGTCATGCGCCTGGGCTATGCCGCAGGCAAGGTGCTGGCCAAGGCGCGCGACGGGGTTGCGCGTCCGACCGTGCTGATCGGTAAGGACACACGGATCTCCGGCTACATGCTGGAAGCCGCGCTGGAGGCCGGTTTCGCCGCCGCCGGCGTGGACGTGATGCTGGCCGGCCCGGTGCCGACGCCGGCCGTGGCTTACCTCACGCGCGCCTTGCGTCTGTCGGCCGGCGTGGTGATTTCGGCTTCGCATAATCCCTTCCACGACAACGGCATCAAGTTCTTCTCGGCTTCGGGCAACAAGCTGCCGGATGCGGTCGAGGCCGACATCGAAGCGGCGCTGGAACAGCCGATGGAATGCGTCCCCTCGGAAAAGCTGGGCAAGGCGCGCCGCCTCGACGATGCCCAGGGCCGCTACATCGAATTCTGCAAGAGCACCTTCCCCACCGCGCTGGACCTGCACGGCATGACCATCGTGGTCGATTGCGCGCATGGCGCCGCCTACAATATCGCCCCGCACGTGTTCCATGAGCTGGGCGCGGAGGTCATCACCATCGGCAACAAGCCCAACGGCCTGAACATCAACGAGGAATGCGGCGCCACGGCGCCCCAGGCCTTGTCGGATTCGGTGCGCGCCAACCGCGCCGACCTCGGCATCGCGCTCGATGGCGACGCCGACCGCCTGCTGATGGTCGATGCGGCGGGCCGCGTCTACAACGGCGACGAGCTGTTGTACCTGATGGTCAAGGACCGCCTCGCCACCGGCCCGGTCGCGGGCGCGGTGGGCACATTGATGACCAACATGGCGCTGCAGGTGGCCTTCAAGAAGATGGGCATCCCGTTCGAGCGCGCCAAGGTGGGCGACCGCTACGTGCTGGAAGTGCTGCAGGAAAAAGGCTGGCTGCTGGGCGGCGAGGGCTCCGGCCACTTGCTGTGCCTGGACCGGCATACCACCGGCGACGGCATCGTCTCCGCCCTGCAGGTGCTGTCGGCATTGAAGCGCAGCGGCCAGTCGCTGGCGCAGATGACGTCGGATCTGAAGCTGTTCCCGCAATCGCTGATCAACGTCAGGATCCCGGCCGGCTACGACTGGAAATCGAACGCGGTGCTGCAGGCCGAGAAAGCCGCGGTGGAAGAGGCTTTGGGCGAGCGCGGCCGCGTGCTGCTGCGCCCATCGGGCACCGAACCGCTGATCCGGGTGATGGTCGAGGCCGAAGACGCCGAACTGGCGCGCAGCATGGCCCAGCGCATCGCCGACAAGGTGCTGTAGGACCATGTCGAAAGAGTCGCCACATATCCTGCTGGTCGAAGATGAGCCCAGCATCGCCGAATTGCTGCGTTTTACGATGCAAGGCGCGGGCTTCGCCACCACCGTTGCCACCGATGTCTCGCAAGCCCGCAAGCTGATCGCCGAGTCGCTGCCGCACGCGGTGCTGCTGGACTGGATGCTGCCCGACAGCTCGGGCCTGGTCTTGCTCGGCGAATTGCGGCGCGAGCCGCGCACGGCGGCACTGCCGGTGATCATGCTGACCGCCAAGGGAATGGAGGAGGACAAGGTCAAGGGCCTCAACGAAGGCGCCGACGACTACGTGACCAAGCCGTTCTCGCCCAAGGAGCTGGTGGCGCGCGTACAGGCGCTGCTGCGCCGCAAGACGCCGGAAATCGGCAGCCAGGTGCTGAAATACGGTCGGATCAGCATCGACGTCGAACGCCGCCAGGTAACGGCGGCCGAGCAGGCGGTGGCGCTGGACCAGGCCGAATTCAAGCTGCTGCGCTACCTGGTGGCGCATCCGGACCGCATCTTCTCGCGCTCGCAACTGCTGGACAAAGTGTGGGGCGACCATACCTTCATCGAAGAGCGTACCGTGGATGTCCACATCATGCGCCTGCGCAAGTCGCTGGGCGAGCTCGCGCACTATGTGCAGACGGTGCGCGGGGTGGGGTACAAGCTGAGTGCGGAAGCACCCGACTGATGCGCGCGTAGGCAGGCAGCGAAAACAAAAAAGCGATCCATCGGATCGCTTTTTTTATGGCCGGGACGCTTAATCCAGCGGCACGCTGCGGTAGCGGTTCACCTCCGACGGCGAGACGAAGCCGGCATGGTTGCCCCAATCGTTGCGGATATAGGAAACCAGCGCCGCCGCTTCCTGGTCGCTCAGCCTGGGGCCGAAAGGCGGCATGCCGAACGGATAAGGGTTGCCGGCCGTCGACGGCGGGTAGCCGCCGTTGAGCACGATGCGGATTGCATTGACGGGCGATGCGGCGATGACCGCCTGGTTGCCGCCGAGCGGCGGATAACCGGGAGCGGCGCCCTGACCCTTGTCGCCGTGGCAGTCGATGCACAAGTCGCCGTAGAGCTGTTTGCCCAGCTTCATCAGGCGCGCCGCTTCGGCCGGTTCCGGTTGCGGCGCCACCGAAGGGGGCGCCGCCGTGTCCGGCGGCAGCGATTTCAGGTAGATGGCCATCGCCGCAATGTCGGCGTCGTCCAGGTATTGCAGGCTGCGTCCCACGACTTCGGCCATCGGCCCGAAGGCCGCGCCGCGCGGCGAGACGCCGGTCTTGAGCAAGGCCGCGAGATGGGCGGTTTCCCAATTGCCCAGGCCGTTTTCCCGGTCGCCGTTGAGCGGCGGCGCGTACCAGTCCAGCATGGCGATCATGCCGCCCGCCAGTTCGGCTCCCGAAGTGGTGGCGCCGAGGGTGTTGCGCGCGGTGTGGCAGGCGCTGCAATGCCCAAGACCTTGCACCAGGTAGGCGCCGCGGTTCCATTGGGCGGATTGTTTGGCGTCGGCTCGGTATTCGCCCGGCTCGAAATACAAGGCGCGCCAGCCGGCCAGCAGCAGGCGCTGGTTGTAGGGGAAGCGCAGCGCATGTTCCTGGTTGGGACGCTCTTTGGCAGGTAGCGTCTGCAGGAACGCGAACAGCGCATCGGCATCGTCGCGGCTGACCTTGGTGTAGCTGGGGAAGGGGAAGGCCGGGTAGAGGAAGCGGCCGTCCCTGGAGCGCCCGTGATGCAGCGCGCGCCAGAAATCGTCCGCATTCCAGGCGCCGATGCCGGTCTTCTTGTCCGGCGTGATGTTGGAGGAATAGAGCGTGCCGAACTTGGTGGCAATGGCGCGACCACCGGCATAGGAATCGCCGCCGCGCGGGGTGTGGCAGCCGATGCAGTTGCCGGCGCGCGCCAGGTACTCGCCGCGCTTGATTTGCTGCGCGCGGTCGGTCACGGGCGTAGCGGCGCCGAGATCTTCGTGGCGCAGCCACTGCCACGCCACGACTGCGGCGGGCACGGCGATAACGAGGGCCAAGAGGGTAGTGGCGATGGCGATCAGTGTTTTTTTCATTGGCCCGGCACTCCTGCCTGTTGCATGCTGCCGCAAGCCAGCGGCAATGGGGCGGGCGGCGCCGCGGCCGGCGCGGCATCTTGCGGCACAGGCTGGGCCGCAAGCCAATTGCTGGCGGCATTGATGTCTTCGGGCGTGAGCTTATGGACGATCGTCGCCATGCAATCCGGTGTTCGCGCCTTGCGCACGCCATTGGTCCATGCGCCCAGTTGGGCGTTGAGGTAGTCGCGCGGCAGGCCGAGCAGGCCGGGGATGGCCGGCTGTACGCCGGTCAGCGCCGTGCCGTGGCAGGCGGCGCAGGCCGGGATCTGGCGTTCCTTGATGCCCTGCGTGACGAGCTGTCGGCCGCGTTGCAGGACGGCCGGCGAAGCATCGGATGCGGCCGGCGGCGGATAGGGCGGGTGTTCGTTGGCGAAGAAGGCGGCGATCTTGTGCAGGTAATCGTCCGAAAGATTGCCTAGCAGGTAGTTCATCATCGGGTACTGGCGCCGGCCGTCGCGGAAGTTCTGCAACTGGTTGAACAGGTAGGCTTCGGGTTTGCCGGCGATGCGCGGATAGTAGCCGTCAGGGGTGGCGCGGCCTTCCTTGCCGTGGCAGGCGATGCAGGCGGCGACCCGTTCCGGCATGGCTGGCATGGCGCCGGCTGCGGCCGGCGGGGTTTGCGCTTGCGCCGCATGGATGAAGAGGCAGGATGCCAGCAACGCCAGGCATCGCCCGAACTTGCTGCTGTGGCGCCGGGCTGGATGCAGCGGATACGGTATGGATGCCAACTTCAGTCTCCCTGTGCCGATGGCGGCTTTTCTGTTTTTTATGGCGCTGTCCTGGCAGCGGTTTCGCTATTGTAGTGGAGGACGCCGGCCGGCAACATGGCGCAGCCTGCGGCCCTGTCTTTGCAAGCAAGGGGCGCAGCGGCTACAATAGCCGCCTTGTTGCCCCCGTAGCTCAGTGGATAGAGCGATCCCCTCCTAAGGGATAGGTCACACGTTCGATCCGTGTCGGGGGCGCCAGCATAAAAAAAGCGCAGAAGATGTCTTCTGCGCTTTTTTCTTTTGCGTTCCGCTTCAGTGCCCCTGGTAGAGCTTGTCGTCGAACTTGTTCGCAGGCGCCTGTTGCTGCGTCCCCGGCGCGTTGGGAGCGGGCTGCGAGCCGGAGGCCGGCGCCTGGCCCGGCGTCCAGCCGAAGAAGTTGGAAATCGCATCGACCACCGTCACGCCGACGTTGGTGACCAGGCCGTTGCCGGGCGTGAAGTTGTCGTAATACGGTTCGCCGTCGATGAAGCGGATGCCCTCCGGCACCGGCTGGTCGAATTGCGGCACGCCCTTCAGGGCTTTGCCCATGTAGTCGACCCAGATCGGCAGGGCAAGCTGTGCGCCGAATTCCATGCCGCCCAGGCTCTTGGGCTGGTCGTACCCCATCCAGACCACGGTCGCCAGCGAACGCTGGTAACCGGCGAACCAGCCATCGACGGCGTCGTTGGTGGTGCCGGTCTTGCCGGCCAGGTCGGTGCGGCCGAGGCTGTTGCTGCGCGCGCCGGTGCCGCGCTGGGCCACCGACTTGAGCAGGCTGGTCATCATGTAGCTGTTGCGTTCGGCCACCACCCGCGGCGCGCCGTCGCCGACGACCAGCGGTTCGGCCTTGGACAGGACCTTGCCGCGGGCGTCGGTGATCTGCGCGATCAGGTAGGGCTGGATCCGGTAGCCGCCGTTGGCGAACACCGAGTAGGCGGACGCCAGCTGCAGCGGATTGGTCTGGCCGGCGCCCAGCGCCAGCGGCAGGTAGGGCGGCACCTTGTCGGGATCGAAGCCGTAGGTGGCGGTGATGAAGTCCTTGGCGTAGGGCACGCCGATGTAGTCGAGCGTGCGGATGGCCACCAGGTTGACCGACTTCTGCAGCGCGGTGCGCATGCTGATCGGGCCGGCCGGCGGGTCGTCGTCACGGGGTTCCCAGTTCGGCTGGCCGGGACCGGCCGGGTAGGAAACCGGCGCGTCGTTGATGATGGAGGCCGGGGCCAGGCCCTTTTCCAGCGCCGCCGAATAGATGAAGGGCTTGAACGTGGAACCCGGCTGGCGCCAGGCCTGGGTGACGTGGTTGAAGTTGTTCTGGGTGAAGTCGAAGCCGCCCACCAGCGCGCGGATCGAGCCGTCCTGCGGCACCACCGATACCAGTGCCGCCTCCACTTGCGGCAGCTGCACGATCTGCCAGCCCTGCTTGGCATCCTGCATCACGCGGATCAGCGAACCCGGCTGGATGCGGACTTCCTTCTTGGCCTTGTCGGACAGCGCGTTGGCGACGAAGCGCAGGGCTTCGCCCTTGATGCTGATCTTGTCGCCCGAGCGCAGCACGGCGTCGACCTGCTTGGGATTGGCGGCCACCACCACGGCGGCCAGGATGTCGTCGTTGTCGGGATGGTCGTCCATCACATCGTCGATGGCGGCGGCGCGGTCATCCGCGTTGGCGGGCAATTCCACCGTCTCTTCCGGGCCGCGGTAGCCGTGGCGGCGGTCGTAGTCCATGACGCCCTTGCGCACGGCCAGGTAGGCGGCCTGCTGGTCGGCGGCATTGATGGTGGTGTAGACGTTGAAGCCCTGGGTGTAGGTGTCTTCCTTGTATTGCGCATACACCATCTGGCGCACCATCTCGTTGACGTATTCGGCATGGACGTTGTACTGGCTGCCCGGCGCGCGCACCTTCAGTTCTTCCTTGGCGGCCGCGTCGTATTGCGCCTGGGTGATGAAGCCCACGTCCAGCATGCGCTGCAGGATGTATTGCTGGCGGATATGCGCGCGCTTGGGATTGACGATGGGGTTGTAGGCCGAGGGCGCCTTGGGCAGGCCGGCCAGCATCGCGGCTTCGGCCAGCGTGATGTCCTTGAGGTCCTTGCCGAAATAGGTGCGCGCGGCGGCGGCGAAGCCGAAGGCGCGCTGGCCCAGGTAGATCTGGTTCATGTAGACCTCGAGGATCTGGTCCTTGGTCAGCGCGGATTCGATCTTGTTGGCCAGCAGGACTTCATAGAGCTTGCGCGTGATGGTCTTTTCCTTGGTCAGGAACACGTTGCGCGCCACCTGCATGGTGATGGTGCTGGCGCCCTGGGAGGCGTGGCCGCGCAGCACGTCGGCGGCCAGCGCGCGCACGATGCCGATGTAGTCGATGCCGCCATGCTGGTAGAAGCGGTAGTCCTCGATGGCCAGCACGGCGTTCTTCATGTCGGCCGGGATGTCGTCCAGCTTGACCAGGCTGCGCTTTTCCTCGCCGAACTCGCCCAGCAATACCTTGTCTTCGGAATAGATGCGCAACGGCACCTTGGGCCGGTAGTCGGTGATCAGGTCCAGCGAAGGCAGGCGCGGATTGATGAAGATCAGCGCGTAGACCACCAGCAGCGCGCCGGCGATGCCCAGTCCGAGGATGGACAATCCGATGAATTTGGCGATGTTGGGATTGAGGAAGCCGCGTTGACGGCGCAGCGGGGCCGGGGCGTTGGAAAGAGGCATGGGGTAAGCGGGAATCTGAATGCGCTATCTTACCGCATCAGGCCTGCCGGCCCGGTACAGCGGGGCCGGTAATGCTTAACAGGATGTAAAAAATGTATCGGGAAGGCGATTTGTATTTGCTTCCTGGCAAGCATTTCGACAAACCGGCGATGCGGAGCCGCATTTCCCCGCCGCAGTCGGTACAATGCCGCTCTTTACGCACATTCCGGCGCGGCGCAGCGAGCCGCGGCATATTTTCCTATGGCAGTCATTTCCCTTAGCGATGCGCAACTGGCCTTCGGTCACGTGGCGCTCCTCGACCATGCAGAATTCTCGCTGGAGACCGGCGAACGCATCGGCCTGATCGGCCGCAACGGCACCGGCAAGTCGTCGCTGCTGAAGATCATCGCCGGCCGCTCCAAACTGGACGACGGCCTCCTGGTGATGCAGCAGGGCCTGAAGATCGCCTATGTCGACCAGGAGCCGCATTTCCCGTCCGAGATGACGGTGTTCGACGCCGTCGCCTCCGGCCTGGGCGAATTGCCCGCGCTGCTGGCCGAGTATGAGGCGATCACCGGCCAGTTCGGCGGCGACAACGATGATGCCCTGCTGGAGCGCATGCACCAGATCCAGACCGTGCTGGATGCGGCCGACGCCTGGTCCATCGGCAACAAGGTCGAGACCACGCTGGACAAGCTGAACCTGAACCGCGACGCCAGGATCGGCGAGCTTTCCGGCGGCATGAAAAAGCGCGTGGCGTTGGCCTGCGGGCTGGTCGGCAATCCCGACGTGCTGCTGCTGGACGAGCCGACCAACCACCTCGACTTCGGCTCCATCCTGTGGCTGGAAGGGCTGCTGCGCGACTTCAAGGGCAGCATCCTGTTCATCACCCACGACCGCTCCTTCCTCGACAACGTCTCGACCCGCATCATCGAACTGGACCGCGGCAAGATCCTGTCCTTCCCCGGCAACTTCAGCACCTACCAGGCGCGCAAGGCCGAACTGCTGGCCAACGAGGAAGTGGAGAACGCAAAGTTCGATAAATTCCTGGCGCAGGAAGAAGTCTGGATCCGCAAGGGCGTGCAGGCGCGCCGCACCCGTGACGAAGGCCGCGTGCGTCGCCTGGAAGCGCTGCGCGTGCAGCGCAGCGAGCGCCGCGACCGGCAGGGCCAGGTCAAGCTGGAAGTCGGTACCGGCGAACGTTCGGGCAAGATCGTGGCGGAGCTGGAAAACGTCAGCAAGAGCTACGGCCCCAAGACCATCGTGCGCGATTTCTCGTCCATCCTGATGCGCGGCGACAAGGTCGGCCTGATCGGCCAGAACGGCGCCGGCAAGACCACGCTGTTGAAACTGATCTTGGGCGAGGAGGCGCCCGACAGCGGCACCGTCAAGCAGGGCACCAAGATGCAGGTGGCGTACTTCGACCAGATGCGTGCCCAGCTCAATGAGGAAACCAGCCTGGCCGATACCATCGCGCCCGGCAGCGACTGGGTCGAGATCAACGGCCAGCGCAAGCACGTGATGACCTATCTCAGCGATTTCCTGTTCGCGCCCGAGCGCGCGCGTTCGCCGGTGCGCACGCTGTCCGGGGGCGAACGCAATCGCCTGCTGCTGGCGCGCCTGTTCGCCAAGCCGGCCAACGTGCTGGTGCTGGACGAACCGACCAACGACCTGGACATCGACACGCTGGAGCTGCTGGAAGAACTGCTGGAAGACTACGAAGGCACCGTGTTCCTGGTCAGCCACGACCGCATGTTCCTCGACAACGTGGTGACCCAGGTGATCGCCGCCGAAGGCAATGGCGTCTGGCGCGAATATGTCGGCGGCTATACCGACTGGGAGCGCGTGCGCGCCACTGCCCCTGCTGCATCGGCCAAGCCGGCCGCGAAGGCGGAGAAGAACGAGGTCAAGGCCGAGTCGACCATGGCCGCGCCGGCGCCTGCAGTGCCTGCGCAGCCGAAGAAGAAGCTGAGCTACAAGGAACAGCGCGAACTGGAGGAACTGCCCAAGCGCATCGCCGAGCTGGAAGCGGAGCAGAAGTCCATTTCGGAAAAGCTGGCCGATCCCGAGCTTTACAAGGGCAATGCGGACGAGGTGGTGAAACTGAACGAGCGCTTCGCCGAGATCGACGAGGAATTGCTGACCAGCCTGGAGCGTTGGGAAGAGATCGACGCGCGCAAGTAGCAAGTAATGCGGCGGTACGGTAGCGGAGGGAACTGGGCCGTCGTTCCTGCTGAGGCAGGAACGGCGGCTTTTTCATTTTCTCAGTTGGGCTTACGCAGCGCGTCGCGCAGGTCGGGCAGCATCTCGCGCAGGTTTTGCGCATCCTCGGCATGCGGGCGCAGCGCCAGGTAGGCTTCCAGGTCTTCCAGCGCGGCCTGGGGCTGACCCAGGTTGGCGCGCGCCAGTCCGCGGTCGCGCTTCTCGGTGATTTCCTCGGGTAGCAGCACCACCAGCCGCTCCTGTACATCCAGCACCTGTTGCCAGCGCTGGCTTTCCATGAAGATGGCCTTGAGGTTGCGCAGCATGCGCGCCAGGATTTCGCGCGGATGGGCGGCGCGCAGGTAGGCGCCCAGCGGCAGTTCGTCGCCGAAGTCGTGTTCCTGCTGGCGTTCCAGGTAGGGTTCCAGGCGCTCTTCCAGTTCCTCGCGCGACAGGCTGGAGCCGTTCATCGGGTCCAGCACGATCTCGCCCGACTGCACCGACAGCTTCATCAGGAAATGGCCGGGGAACGAGACGCCCTTCATGTCCAGGCCGACCTGCTGCGCCAGCTCGATGTACACCACTGCCAGCGAGATCGGAATGCCGCGCCGGGTCGCGATGACGCGGTGGATATAGCTGTTGTCGGGGTCGTAATAGTTGTTGACGTTGCCGGCGAAGGCCATTTCCTGGAAGAAGAAATGGTTGAGCATGCGCAGCTTCTGGATCTGCGAGGCATCCGACGGCAGCCGCTGCCGCAGTTTCTGGGCCAGCATGTCGAGCTCGACTTCCTGCTCGGCGAAGTCCATTTCGGGATAAAAGTCCTGACCCAGCGTCAAGGCGGATTCGAACAGCGGGATCGAATCATCCTGGCGCACCAGCGAAGCGAAATATTCGAGGGAGGTGAGCGTCATGACATCCATCCTATCAAAATATTTTGGCTGGCGTCACGCCCGACAGCGCGGCATGAAAAATACTTGTTGTTTCGGGCAAGCCATATTGGCATGCAAGGCCGCTGAGGTTTATCCTCTTCCTTCTCAACGCCGGGCGATGCGCTTGAATTCGCGCAGCCTGAACCCCATCGCGAACATCGGGCCGAAGTAGGCCAGCCCGCACACCGCCATCACCAGCAGCAGCGCGCCGATGCGCGCCAGCGGATGCGCGCGCAGGGCGATCCAGTCGAATTGTCCGGCGATCCACAACGACACGCCCGCCAGCACCAGCAGCGCGCCGGCCAGCCGCGCCAGGAAGATTCCCCAGCCGGGACGCGGCGTATAGATCTTGCGGCGGCGCAATCCCAGAAACAGGAAGGCCGCGTTCAGGCAGGCGCCCAGGCCGATCGACAGGGCCAGGCCGGCATGCGCGAACATCGGCACGAAAATGCTGTTCATCAACTGGGTGGCGATCAGCACGCCGACGGCGATCATGACCGGGGTGCGGATGTCTTGTTTGGCATAAAAACCGGGAGCCAGGATCTTGACCGTGATCAGGCCGATCAGGCCGACGCCGTAGGCGACCAGCGCGTGGCCGGTCATGGTCACCGACAGGTTGTCGAATTTTCCATAGTGGAACAGCGTGGCCGTCAGCGGTTCCGACAAGGTGGCCAGCCCCACCGCCGCCGGCATGGCCAGCATGAAGGTCAGGCGCAGGCCCCAGTCGAGCAGGGCCGAGTATTCATCCATGTCGTCGGCGGCGTGGGCGTTGGACAGGCTGGGCAGCAGGATGGTCCCCAGCGCCACGCCCAGCAGCGCGGTCGGGAATTCCATCAGGCGGTCGGCGTAGGAAAGCCAGGACACGCTGCCGTGCTCCAGGCGCGAGGCGATGTTGGTGTTGATCATCAGGCTGATCTGGGCGGCCGAGACGGCGAACACGGCGGGGCCCATTTTCTTGAGCACGCGCTTCACGCCGGCGTCGGAGAGGCCGATCATCGGGTTCCAGTACAGGCGCGGCAGCATGCCGATCTTCACCAGCGCCGGCACCTGGATCGCCACCTGCAGGATGCCGCCCACCAGCACGGCGAAGGCCATGGCGTAGATCGGCTGCTGCATGAACGGCGCCACGAACAGCGAGGCGACGATGAAGGCCAGGTTCAGCAGCACCGAGGTGAAGGCCGGGATCTTGAATTCCTTCCAGGTATTGAGGATGCCGCCGGCCAGCGCCACGAAGGCCATGAAGCCGATGTAGGGGAACATGATGCGGGTCATCGCCACCGAGGCGTCGAACGCGTCCGGGTTGTATTGCAGGCCGGTGGCGATGAAGTAGACCACGAAGGGGCTGGCCACGATGCCGGCCACGCAGGTCGCCAGCATCACCCACATCAGCACGGTGGCGACGTGGTCGACCAGGTGCTTGGTCTGTTCCTCGCCGCGCTGGTTCTTGTACTCGGCGAGGATGGGGACGAAGGCCTGCGAGAAGGCGCCTTCGGCGAACAGGCGGCGCAGCAGGTTGGGGATGCGGAAGGCGATGTTGAACGCGTCGGTATAGGCGGAGGCGCCGAAAGCGCGGGCAAACAGGATTTCCCTGGCCAGTCCGGTGATGCGGGAGAGCATCGTCATGCCGGAGATGGTCGCGAGCGTTTTATGCAAGTTCATGGTGCGGCATTATAGCGGCGCGGAGAAGCGTTCCGGCCGGGTAAGCTGAAGAATGGACGGTGGCGGTAGAGTGCCGTGGGGGCGGGCGGGTTCTATGCCTGGATGAAATTTCTTTCTTGCAATATTTGCGCGGCGATTTTGGCCTGAATGCAACGGAGCGGGGCGGATTCTTTGCCGTTCGGACAGGGGATTTGCTCAAACCGGGGAAAATGGTTATAATCCAACGCTTTACAGAATTTGGCTTCGCGAGTCCTCGGGTTTGCGGCGCATACACGATACTCGATTTAGGATAATTTCATGGCAAATACCGCACAGGCACGCAAGCGTGCACGTCAGGCAGTTAAGCAAAACGCTCACAACTCGAGCCAGCGTTCGACCCTGCGCACCGCAATCAAGGCTGTTCGCAAGGCAATCGCCGGTGGCGACAAGGCCGCTGCAACCAGCGTGTTCCAGGCTTCGGTGTCGACCATCGACAGCATCGCCGACAAGAAGATCATCCACAAGAACAAGGCTGCTCGCCACAAGAGCCGCCTGGCTGCTGCCCTGAAGGCCCTGGCTGCTTAATTCGCCGGTCTTTGGCTGAACCGGCCGGCTCGTCCGGTAAGCGGTTCGGTTGCAGTAAAACAAAAACCCGTCTTTTCAGGCGGGTTTTTGCATTTGTATCGCGCGTGCGGCGGCACTGCAAGCCGGGGTGTTGCCCCCGGCTTTCTCCTGTTTATTTGGGCAAGCCTTCGATTCTGGTGCCTGGCTTGATGTTCTTCTGCTTGAACCAGCCCTTGTTCATTTCCAGCGCATAGACGGCGCCGCGCTTGGCGCAATGCGAATCCAGGGTCTGCGCCTTCATTTCCTCGATGTTGATGATCTCGCCTTTTTCATCCATGAAGGCGACCGACAGCGGGATCAGCGTGTTTTTCATCCACATGCAAACGCCTGCCGGCGCGCCGAACAGGAACAGCATGCCTTCGTTATCCCCCATTTTTTCGCGGAACATCAGCCCTTGCTCGCGCTCGGCCTCGGTCTGGGCGACTTCGGCCTTGATCAGGTGGATGCCGATGTTGAGCTGGGTGGTCGGGAAGCGGCGGACTTGCGGGGTCTGGGCGCTGGCGTCGGCAAGGCAGAGCGTCGCCAGCAGAGCGGCGGCGATGCCGCCGCGCAGGCGGAGGCGATTGGGTTGGCGCATGGTCGGTATGGGAATTCGGTCGATCAGAAGGAAGTTTGAATCTGCCGGATTATAGCGGCTTGCCATCGTTGCGCCCTGGCGCAAGCGGGAAATGCCGGAGCAATCGTGCGGGCATGAAAAAAGGCAGGACTAGCCTGCCTTTTGAATTGCGCGACGCAGGACGCTAATTACTTAGCTTCAGCAGCGGCGGCAGCCTTCTTTGCCTTCTTGGCTTTCTTTGCCTTCTTGGCCTTCTTTGCCTTCGGAGCAGCAGCTTCAGCCTTCGGGGCTTCCGGAGCGGCCGGAGCTTGTGCGAAAGCAGCAGTTGCGAACAGACCAGCGATCAGAGCGGCGATCAATTTTTTCATTTTCCGTCCTTCAATTCAACATGTTAGGGATGTAAGGCAAACGATGATTCGTGCGAATCACTGACAATAACGGCAGCAAACAACAGAGGTTGACAACCTTTTTGATCTTTTTTTGATGATTGCTGGAAATACAGGGAATTATTGATGTCGTTTTGTTAATTTCTGTCGCGTATCGCAGCTCAACGCTCCAGTTCCAGCGGATCCACTTCCCGCCACTCTCCCGGCAACAGCGGATGGGTCGCCAGCGAAAACGGGCCGATGGCGATGCGCACCAGGCGCAACGTCGGCAGGCCGACCGCGGCCGTCATGCGCCGCACCTGGCGGTTCTTGCCTTCGCTGATGGTGAGCGCGATCCAGCTGGTCGGCTGGTTCTTGCGCTCGCGGATCGGTGGATTGCGCGGCCATAGCCAGCCCGGTTCCTGGATCAGCCGGGCTTCGCTTTTCTGCGTCACGAAGTCGCCCAGGTCGAGCGGATCGCGCAGGCGCTGCAGCATCTCCCGGGAGGCGCTGCCTTCGACTTGCGCCAGGTAGGTCTTGGGCTGCTTGCGGCGCGGGTTGCTGATTTCGTGCTGGAGCTTGCCGTCGTCAGTGAGCAGCAGCAAACCTTCGCTGTCGGCATCGAGGCGGCCGGCGGGGTAGACGTTCGGGATCTGGAGATAGTCGGCCAGCGTTTCGCGCTCCGGATGGGCGGAGAACTGGCTCATGACCTGGAAGGGCTTGTTGAATAAGATAAGAGGCATGCGCTAGTGTCGCAAAATCATGGGATTCCGTAAAATCCTGATGCATAATCGAGGGCATATCTTATGTCTTATAGAGGACATAGCGTCTGAGCATTCACCGACCTGCTTTCGCGAAATCTCTTAAAATCCCCCGCTTGTTCTGCTTCAACGCCGGAGACCACGATGTCGTACCAACATATCCAAGTGCCTGCCGAGGGCCGGAAGATCACCGCCAATGCCGATTTCACCCTGAACGTCCCGAACAACCCGATCATTCCCTATATCGAAGGCGACGGCATCGGCGTGGATGTGACGCCGGTGATGCTCAAGGTGGTCAATGCCGCAGTGGAAAAGGCGTATGGCGGCGAGCGCAAGATCCACTGGATGGAAATCTACGCCGGCGAAAAGGCGACCAAGGTCTACGGCCCTGATGTCTGGATGCCGGATGAGACGCTGGAAGCGGTCAAGGATTACCTGGTCTCGATCAAGGGGCCGCTGACCACGCCGGTCGGCGGCGGCATCCGCTCGCTCAACGTCACGCTGCGCCAGCATCTGGACTTGTACGTCTGCCTGCGCCCGGTGCGTTACTTCAAGGGTGTGCCGTCGCCGCTGCGTGAGCCGGAGAAGACCGACATGGTCGTGTTCCGCGAAAACTCAGAAGACATCTATGCCGGCATCGAATGGCAGAGCGGCTCGGCCGAGGTCAAGAAGGTGATCGATTTCCTGATGACGGAAATGGGCGTCAAGAAGCTGCGTTTCCCCGAGACCTCGGCGCTGGGCATCAAGCCGGTCTCGCGTGAAGGCACCGAGCGCCTGGTGCGTAAGGCGATCCAGTACGCCATCGACCACGACAAGCCCTCGGTGACCCTGGTCCACAAGGGCAACATCATGAAGTTCACCGAAGGCGCTTTCCGCGATTGGGGCTATGCGCTGGCAGCGCGGGAATTCGACGCGGAACTGATCGACGACGGCCCGTCGATGCGCCTGAAGAACCCCAGGACCGGTCGCTACATCGTGATCAAGGACGCGATCACCGATGCGTTCTTCCTGCAGGTGCTGATGCGTCCGACCGAATACAGCGTGATTGCGACACTGAACCTGAACGGCGACTACATTTCCGACGCCGTTGCGGCCCAGGTCGGCGGCATCGGCATCGCGCCGGGTGCCAACATGTCCGATTCGGTGGCGATGTTCGAGGCTACCCACGGCACGGCGCCCAAGTATGCCGGCAAGGACTACGTCAATCCGGGGTCGGTGATCCTGTCGGCGGAAATGATGTTGCGCCACATGGGCTGGACCGAAGCGGCGGACCTGATCATCGAGGCGATGCAGAAGTCGGTGTCGTCCAAGCGCGTGACTTACGATTTCGCGCGCCTGCTCGAAGGCGCGACCCAGGTGTCCTGCTCGGGCTTTGGCGAAGTGATGATCGAGAACATGTAACAGGGCTGGCCCCTGCGAGGCGTACGAAAGCCGGGCAATGCCCGGCTTTTTCGTTGGGGGCGGGGGATTGCCGAAGCAACGCGAGCGGAAATGAAAAAAGCTCCGCAATTTGCGGAGCTTTTCAGAAGCAGGCCGGGATTAAGCGGCTTGCTGGATGTTCGAAGCTTGCTTGCCCTTGGGGCCTTGCGTGACGTCAAACTGGACTTTCTGACCTTCTTTCAGGGTCTTGAAGCCGTTCATCTGGATTGCCGAGAAGTGAGCGAACAAATCCTCGCCGCCGTCATCCGGAGTGATGAAGCCAAAGCCTTTGGAATCGTTGAACCACTTGACAGTACCTGTTGCCATAAAAGCATTCTTTCAAATTTAAACTATCACACGAGCCGTCAAAGCAAGAAGCATCGCGCGTCACGCAGCCCCCCTTAAACCGTGCCCCCTTTACATCTCTCGAGCATTGAAAAGCAGTAACTACCGATCAATGAAATTCCATTGTTCTCGCTGGAAATCCAAAAGTCAAGCAGTTTTCAACTTAAAATTTGGCCCCCTGTTTTGCCGATGGCGACGGCAGCCCTTGATTTAGGATAAATCACCGTCATCTGCGCAGCATCGGGAAAACGCGTAATATCTATCCATCTGGATCTTACGTGTAATCATTGTGCGTTGCACAGCTTTTGATGGTCGAATAAACGCATGGCAACCAAGCACGAAAATGATGGCGGTACAGTCCTGGAACGGCAGGAATCGAAACTTAAGCCGCCCCCGATGTACCAAGTTCTGTTGTTGAACGATGACTATACGCCGATGGAATTCGTCGTCGCCGTCATCCAGCAGTACTTCAACAAGGACCGTGAAACTGCGACGCAGATCATGCTCAAGGTTCACCGCGATGGGAAGGGAATGTGTGGTGTGTATCCCAAAGATATCGCATCCACTAAAGTGGAACTCGTTTTAACCCACGCTCGAAAGGCAGGACATCCCCTGCAATGCGTGATGGAGGAAGCATGATTGCGCAGGAACTTGAAGTCAGTTTGCATATGGCCTTTGTCGAAGCCAGACAATCGCGTCATGAATTCATTACCGTGGAGCACCTGCTGCTCGCGCTGCTGGACAACCCGTCCGCGGCCGAAGTGCTGCGCGCCTGCTCGGTGAATATCGACGATTTGCGCAAAACGCTGACCAATTTCATTACCGACAATACCCCGACCGTGCCCGGCACCAACGAGGTGGACACCCAGCCCACGCTGGGCTTCCAGCGCGTCATCCAGCGCGCCATCATGCACGTGCAGTCGGCTTCCAACGGCAAGAAGGAAGTGACCGGCGCCAACGTGCTGGTGGCCATCTTCGGCGAGAAGGATTCGCACGCTGTTTACTACCTGCACCAGCAGGGCGTGACCCGCCTGGACGTGGTCAACTTCATCTCGCACGGCGTGCGCAAGGACCAGCAGGCCGATCCGCAGAAGGCGCCCGAAGGCGCCGAGGACGTGCAGGCCGAAGGCCAGCAGAAGGAAAGCCCGCTGGACCAGTTCACCCAGAACCTGAACAAGGCCGCCGCCGAGGGCAAGATCGACCCGCTGATCGGCCGCGAGTCCGAGGTCGAGCGCGTGATCCAGACCCTGTGCCGCCGCCGCAAGAACAATCCGCTGCTGGTCGGCGAAGCCGGCGTGGGCAAGACCGCCATCGCCGAAGGCCTGGCCTGGCGCGTGACTCAGGGCGACGTGCCGGAAATCCTGAAGAACGCCGTCGTGTATTCGCTCGACATGGGCGCGCTGCTGGCCGGCACCAAGTACCGCGGCGATTTCGAACAGCGCCTCAAGGCCGTGCTCAAGCAATTGAAGGACAGCCCCAACGGCATCCTGTTCATCGACGAGATCCACACCATCATCGGCGCCGGTTCCGCCTCGGGCGGCACGCTGGACGCGTCCAACCTGCTGAAGCCGGCGCTCTCCAGCGGCCAGCTGAAGTGCATCGGCGCGACCACCTACACCGAGTTCCGCGGCGTGTTCGAAAAGGACCACGCGTTGTCGCGCCGCTTCCAGAAGATCGACGTCAACGAGCCGACCGTCGAGCAGACCGTGCAGATCCTGCGTGGCCTGAAGTCTAAGTTCGAAGAGCACCACGGCGTGAAGTATTCCGCCTCGGCGCTGACCTCGGCGGCCGAACTGGCGGCCCGCTTCATCAATGACCGCCACCTGCCCGACAAGGCGATCGACGTCATCGACGAAGCCGGCGCGGCCCAGCGCATCCTGCCGAAGTCGAAGCAGAAGAAGACCATCGGCAAGCCCGAGATCGAGGAAATCATTTCCAAGATCGCGCGCATCCCGCCGCAATCGGTCAACCAGGACGACCGCGTCAAGCTGCAGACCATCGAGCGCGACCTGAAGAACGTCGTGTTCGGCCAGGATCCTGCCATCGAGGCCTTGTCGTCGGCCATCAAGATGGCGCGCGCCGGCCTGGGCAAGACCGACAAGCCGATCGGCTCCTTCCTGTTCTCCGGCCCGACCGGCGTGGGCAAGACCGAAGTGGCGAAGCAGCTGGCCTTCATCCTGGGCATCGAGCTGGTGCGTTTCGACATGTCCGAATACATGGAGCGCCATGCGGTCAGCCGCCTGATCGGCGCGCCGCCGGGCTATGTCGGTTTCGACCAGGGCGGCCTGCTGACCGAAGCCATCAACAAGAAGCCGCATGCGGTGCTGCTGCTGGACGAAATCGAAAAGGCGCATCCGGACATCTTCAACATCCTGCTGCAGGTGATGGACCATGGCACGCTGACCGACAACAACGGCCGCAAGACCGACTTCCGCAACGTGATCATCATCATGACCACCAATGCGGGCGCCGAGAGCTTGCAGCGGCGCACCATCGGCTTCACCGAGAAGAAGGAAGCCGGCGACGAGATGGCGGACATCAAGCGCATGTTCACCCCCGAGTTCCGCAACCGCCTGGATGCGATCATCAGCTTCCGCCCGCTGGACGAGGAAATCATCCTGCGCGTGGTCGACAAGTTCCTGATGCAGCTGGAAGAGCAGCTGCACGAGAAGAAGGTGGAAGCCGTCTTCTCCGAGAGCTTGCGCAAGTTCCTGGGCAAGAAGGGCTTCGATCCGCTGATGGGCGCGCGCCCGATGTCGCGCCTGATCCAGGACATGATCCGCAAGGCGCTGGCCGACGAACTGCTGTTCGGCAAGCTGGTCAACGGCGGCCGCGTGACCGTGGAGATGGACGACAAGGACCAGGTCAAGCTGGAGTTCCCGGAAGGAGACGACTCGGCGCCGCCCGAAGAACCGCAGGAAAAGCTGGAAGTCGAATAGGCTTCACTCACGCGCAGCAACGAAAAAGCCGGAACGATGTTCCGGCTTTTTCATTTGCGCTTGCCCGGCCTTCATGCCGGGCATGGAAAAAAGAACGGCGCGGGAGATATTCTCCCGCGCCGTTCTAACGTTCTAAGCTACCTGTGAACCGGTTCTCAGGGCATCAGCGGCTTGCCCGCTTCCTGCTTGGCCTTCACGATCTGGGTCACCTTGTCGATCATCGAGAGGCGGTAGGCCGTCGATGGGTGCAAGGCCGTGTAGCCGTTGGTCACGCTGGCCGGATACTGGTCCGACAGGCGCTTCCAGAAGGCCGGCACATTGTCGATGTTGTAGCCGGCGCGCGCCAGCAGGTAGAGCGAGAGCGTATCGGCCGCCGCATCGAGGTCCTGCGGATAGACGCGGATGCCGGCGGTGCCGGCCGTGGTGGTCGGGTCCGGATGCGGCAGCAGCAGGTTGTCGATCACTTCGGCGATGGTCGACACCATGCGCTGGCGGATCGCATGGCCGAGGATGTTGTGGGCCATGTCCTTGGCGATCAGGTAGGCCAGTTCATCGTCGTTCTGGGTGAATTTGAGCATACCGCGGGTAATCAGCACGCGGCGGCCGTCGGCATAGGTGTTGACGTTGTCGGCATTGCCCAGCTCGATGCTGAAGGCGCAGGCGAACGTCAGCGGCACATTGATGGCGCGTTGCTGGCCGTTGCGCTGCACGCCCAGGCTGATCGGCGCCTTCTTCACCACCAGCGGGGAGAGCAGCACGGCGGCCTGGCGTTCGGCGTCGGTGCCTTGCGGCATCGGCTTGCCGGCCAGCGCCACCAGCAGGTCGCCGCGCTGGATGCCGGCCTGTTCGGCGCCGCTGCCGGGCAGCACGCCGGTGACCTGCAGGCGGTCGTCATAGCCCAGGCTGCGCGCCGTGTCGGCATATTCGATCGGGAAGGAATACTTGTTCTTGGCGGTGAAGCCGAGCAGATTGCGCGCATTGCCGCGGCACAGTTGCGCGTTGCTGGTCAGCAGCGGCGCCGCTACGCGGTACAGCCGGTCCTGTTGCGCGATCAGCTCGCGCAGTTCCTTTTGCTGGCGGGTTTCCGCCGGCTTTGGCGCTTGCGTCGAGACCGATGCGGGGACGTTGCCGCCGGGCGCAGCCGGCGTTCCGGTTTCCTGTGTGGCGCAGGCGGCCAAGACGGCCAGCGGCGCCAGTGCCGCGAAATTCCTTATCTTCTGCCACGCGGGCAGGCAGGGTGCGAACATGCGGTTCTCCATCAGTGTTTGCCCGTGCTGCCGAAACCGCCTTCCCCGCGCTCCGTCTCCGTCGAGAACTTTTCCACGAAACTCAGGGCGACCTGCACAACCGGCTGGAACATCAGTTGCGCGATACGGTCGCCGGGCTGCACCACGTAGTCCTCGCTGCCGGAATTGGCCAGGATGACCGCGATCTCGCCGTGGTAGTCGGCATCGATCACCCCGATGCCCTGGGCCACATGCAGGCCATGCTTCAGGGACAGGCCGGAACGCGAGGCCACGATCGCCACCAGGGCCGGGTCCATCATGTTGATGGCCAGGCCGGTCTTGATCAACTCCCGGCCGCCGGCGCGGATTGTGACCGGGGCTTCGATGCATGCGCGCAAGTCCAGCGCGGCGGAACCATCGGTGGCATAAGAGGGAACAGGAATTTGTTCGCCAAGAAGGGGGCTGACGATACGGGCTTCAATTCGACGATGCATATTTCTATCGTGGTGGGGGGATGTAAAACGACAATAACGGCAATGTGTGCGCGGCAACTTATGGCGGACATCACCCGGACGGGCAATTCTAGCAATTTCCGTTTGCGAGTGGATTTTTCTTGCCGGCGATCCTTGTTCGAACGATCCAAACCGGCAGGATGGGCCCGCACCGTCCCAGGGTCAAGCGGAGTTTCATCATGTTACCGAAAGCGGGAAGCGTCTTCGCCGCGCCATGGCCGGCGTGCGCGTAATTGTCATGCGCGAAGGGACTCCGGGCTTGTGCGGCGATCAATCCATGCTCGCATTTGGTGCGGGTCCGGCGGAATTTAAATGCGCCCTGGAAATGGCTTGTTTTCCGGCTGGAAAAGCACGCTGGCGGCGGAATTTAAATACAACAAATTTGCGGGCGGTTCGTAAAAAAAATCCGTAAATGTTTATCTTTTGTCACTACCTCACATACAATGAAATCAGCCAGGCGGACCATCGTCAAGCTAACGCGCACTACGGCAATGCACGAAAGCGGGGATCGCCGGTGTCCGGGGTTCGGGGATTGGCTCCCGGCCGACTGCCGTAAAACGGGAAGGGCATCGAGGTTGGCCGCGTCTGTCGCGCAGCCATTGGCTTTCCCGATCGCAGGGGCCATGCAGCATGGCAACGATACGACCGAACATGCAGCCACGAGCGGTACGCTGGGAAATGGATCTGGCGGATGCCACGCTGATTGCGCGCATGCGCCTGCTGCTGGCGATTTCGGTGCTGCTGGCGGTACTGATCGATCCGCCCGGCGGCGATCGCGCGCAGCAGGCGACCTGGCTGGTGCTGGCGGGCTATGTCGCCCATAGCGGCGTAGTCTATGCCGCGACCCTGGCGCGGCATCCGGTGACCGACAGCAGGCTGGTGCCCTGGCTGGACATCTGCTGGTACGCGCTGATCGTGCTGTTCTCCGGCGGCATCGGCAGCTATTTCTTCCTGTTCTTTCCGGCCATCCTGACCACCTCTTTCCGCTGGGGCTTCGAAGAAGGCGCGCGCATCACCATCGCCTCGGCCGTCCTGTTCGCGTTATGCCATGTGCCGTACGAGCTGCGTACCGACCTTTCCCGGATGCTGCTGCGCCTGACCTTCCTTCTCGTCTTCGGTTACCTGAGCGCGCGCTGGGGGGAATCCCAGCTCGAATTGAAACGGCGCCTGATCCTGTTGCGCAACGTCAGCAAACTGTCCAATCCCCGTTTCGGGGCCGAACAGACATTGCGCACCACGCTGCTGCAAACCGCGGAATTCTTCCACGCCCGGCGCTGCATCTGCGTCCTTCCCGACCATACCGAAGATGGCTACGAACTGCTGACGCTCTCGCGCCGGTACGGCTCCTGCGATTTCAGCAGCGAGACGGTCGACGCCCAGGCCATCGCACCATTGTTGGCCCCGCATGCCAGCCATGTGCTGGCATGCGAACGCCTGCCGCATCCGCGCTGGCCGTGGAAGGCGGCCACGGCGGCCTACGATAGCGGCCAGGAGAAATGGGTGCGGCCGGACAGCCAGGAAGGGCCGGACCTGACCGAACTGCTGGAGGCCGAGTCGCTGATCAGTGCGCCGTTTACGCTGCGCAATCGCGAGGGCCGGCTGTTCGTCGTCGCCGGCCAGCGGCACCTGGGCAAGCATGATGCGCTGTTTCTATTGCAGGTCAACGAACAGGCCTTTCCCGTGATCGACAACATCGACCTGCTCACGCGCATGGCGTCGGATGCCGCGCAGCAGGAGCGGAAGAAGATTTCGCTGGATATCCACGACACCACGCTGCAACCCTACATCGGCCTCAAGCTCGGCCTCAACGCCTTGCGCAACAAGGCGGCGCCGGACAATGCCCTGTTTTCCGATATCAGCAAGCTGGTGGACATGACCACCTGCGTCATCGACGACCTGCGCCATTACGCCCGCATCGTGCGCACGGCGGTGCCCTCCGAACCCATGCTGCGCACGGCGCTGCAGCAGCAGATCAGCCAGATACACGCGTTCTACGGCATCGATATCGCCCTCGAGATGGACGACCTGCCGGGCATGAACGACCGCTTCAACGCAGAGGTGGTGCAACTGGTGCGGGAGGGCTTGTACAACATTTGCAAACATAGCCGGGCACGGCATGGCGGAGTGACCCTGCGCCGCGCCGGGGACCATATCGAAATCGAGATCGTCAATGAAGGGGGAGGGGCTGGTTTCACCGATTTTTCACCGTCTTCGCTGACTGAGCGCGCCGCGGCCTTGGGAGGCCTGACACGCGTCAGCGAGGGAAGCGACGGCAGTACCGTCGTGTTGATAGAAATTCCAATATAGGCAAAGCCTCCAATTGGAGGGCAGGGAAAAAGAAAATGCATACGACAATTCGCGTCATGCTGGTCGATGACCACGAGACGATGCTATGGGGGTTGAGCCGCCTGATCGAAAGCCAGCGGCCGCGCATGGAACTGGCAGGTACGGCAAGGAATATCGAAGGGACGCTGGCGGCGGCGGCCGCGCTCAGTCCGGATATCATTGTGCTCGACCTGGACCTGGACGGCGCTTCGGCCGTCGATATCCTGCCGGCGCTGCTGGCCGCCAGTCCGGCGCGCATCCTGGTGCTTTCGGGATCGCGCGACCAGGCCTTGCTGGACCAGGCGGTCAAGCGCGGGGTGCGCGGGGTACTGTGCAAGACGGCCTCGGCGGAACAGGTGATCAAGGCCATCGAGAAGATCCACCTTGGCGAGCTGTGGCTGGACCACGATACGCTGGGGCGCGTATTCGGCGAGCTGCTGGATCCCCGCAACGTGGCCAGGAGCAATCCGGAGGCGGAGAGGCAATCCACCCTGACCGCCAGGGAACAGAAGGTCATCTCGGCCATCGTCAACAGCAGCGGGGCATCCAACAAGACGCTGGCGCAAGCCCTGTTCATCTCGGAACATACCTTGAGCAACCACCTGACTTCGATCTACCACAAGCTCAGCGTGAGCAACCGGCTGGAACTGTATGTGTATGCGATCAAGCACCAGCTATGCTGCGCGACCGCCGGGGAGACGGAGCGGCCGCTGCGGCAGCGCTGAGCGCTTTTTGCAGGAATCGCCTGCCGCGCCGTCCCGGACGGCGCGGCTTCTCATCCGCCGCCATTGAGCATGGGCAGGATGGTGCGCACCAGGCGGATCACCGCCGGCCCCATGATCACCATCACGATGGCCGGGAAGATGAAGACCACCAGCGGGAACAGCATCTTGGTAGGCACTTTCACGGCTTTCTCTTCGGCCCGCGCCTGGCGCTTGTTGCGCAAGTCCTCGGAGAACACGCGCAGCGAATCGCCGATGCTGGTGCCGAACTTGTCGGCCTGGTTGAGCATCGTGGCGAAGGTGACGATTTCCTCCACGCCGGTGCGCAGGGCCAGGTTGTGCAGGGCGGATTCGCGGGTGCCGCCGGCGCGGATTTCCAGGTTGGTCAGGTGCAATTCGTCGGCCAGCGCGCTGCTTTTCAGGCGAATCTCCTCGGCCACGCGCAGCAGCGATGCATCCAGCCCGAGGCCGGCTTCGATGCAGATCAGCAGCAGGTCGGCCGCATCGGGGAAGTTCTCGAACATTTCCCTGACCCGCCGCCGCATCATCCAATGCAGCAGCACGTTGGGCAGCACGCATCCCACCGCGGCGGTGACCAGCAGGTACAGCAGGAAACCCATGCCCTGCCGGTAGCCCGCCGCTTGTAGGGCCAGGTAGGCCAGCGCCAGGAAAACGACCGGCAGCAAGGTCTTGAGGCCGAAATAGATGATCCGGGCGTCGTCGCTGCGGATGCCCGCGCGGATGAACTTGAGCCGCAGCGCGGAAGTCTCCCAGTTGCCGGAGGGAGACGACAACCTGGCGAACGGCCCGACCAGGCTGACCATGGTGGAGGACCATGTCGCCTGGTCCTGGCCGCCCGACATCGCCCGCAGGCGCTGCGTCGTGCGGCTTGGCGCCAGCCACAGGAACAAGGCCGCCAGCCCCAGCGTCACGGCGAAAAAAACGAGGATCGGTAGCAGTAACATTTGATGCTCCTTCACGTCTTTGGATACATGGCCGGGCCGGATTCAGACGCGGATCCTGATCAGCTTGCGCAGCACGAAGATGCCCACGACCATCATTGCCAATGTGTACTTCATGAATTGCACGCCCAGGCGGTCTGTCCACAACGGCGACATGAATTCCGGATTCACCACGAAGATGATCCCGCCCAAGGCGAATGGCATGCAGGCCAGGATCCACGCCGACAAGCGTCCTTCCGAGGACAGCACGCGCACCTTGACGGCCAGTTTCATGCGCTCGCGGATGAGCGTGCTGAGCTTGCCCAGGATCTCGGTCAGGTTGCCGCCGGAATCGCGCTGGATCAGCACCGCGACCACGAAATAGCGCACGTCGGTGATAGGGAGGCGCTCGCTCAGGTTGGTCAGCGCCTGCTGCAGCGATATGCCGAAATTGATCTCGTCGTGGATGATCCTGAACTCACCGGAAATCGGCTCCGGCATCTCGTCGCCGATCATTTTCAGCCCGGAGGAGAAGGCGTGGCCGGCGCGCAGCGCGCGCGTGAGCAGGTCCAGCGCGTCCGGAAGCTGCCGGCCTATCTGGCTCATGCGGCGCGCGCGGCGCTTCTGCACGTACAGCAGCGGCAGCGCGGCGCAGCACAGCGCCGCCAGCAGGCCCAGCCAGGCGTCTTGCCGCGCCACCATCGTCGTGGCCACATAGCCCAGCCCGGCCAGGACGATGCCTCCCAGCAGGACCATCGATACCGTCCAGTCAAGGTTGGACTGGTAGATGAAACGGTCCAGGTGATGCACGCGCGGAATGCTTTGCATGAGCCGTTCCAGCAACGGCAGTTCACTGAGCATGCGGGCCTTGAGCAGGTGCGCCTGGCCGGTATCGTCAAACGATGCCGACAGCGCCTGCAGGCGGCGTTCGATTTTCCTGGCTTCCGGTCCCTTGTAGGTGCGCCACAGCATGTAGCCGCCTTCCAGCAGCAGCAGCACCGCGACGAACACCAGCACCGCCAGGATCATGAAGCCGTTGCTTCCTATGGCGTTCCACATGATGCGCCTCCTTTACTCTTTACTGGTAGTGCCTGGCGGGATCGAACATGCTGTCGGGCAGCGTCATGCCGAAGGCGCGCAGCCGGTCGCCGAACTTGGGCCGCACGCCCGTGGCGTGGAAGTAGCCCTGCACGGCGCCGGCGTCGGTCACGCCGGTCTGCTTGAAGGAGAAGATCTCCTGCATGCAGATGATGTCGCCCTCCATGCCGGTGATTTCCTGGATGCTGACCACCTTGCGCCGCCCGTCGGTCAGGCGCACCGCCTGCACCACGACCGTGATGGCCGAGGCGATCTGCTGGCGCGATGCCTTGTGCGGCAGGTTCAGGTCGGCCATGCTGATCATGTTCTCCAGGCGCGACAGGGCATCGCGCGGGGTATTGGCGTGGATGGTGGTCAGCGAGCCCTCATGGCCGGTATTCATCGCCTGCAGCATGTCGGCCGCTTCCGCGCCGCGGACTTCGCCGATCACGATGCGGTCGGGGCGCATGCGCAGGGCGTTGCGCACCAGCGCCCGCTGCGTGATCTCGCCCTTGCCCTCGATATTCATCGGCCGGGTCTCCAGCCGCACCACGTGCGGCTGCTGCATCTGCAGTTCGGCGGCGTCCTCGATCGTCACCACCCGCTCGGACACCGGAATGTAGCCGGACAGGATGTTGAGCAGCGTGGTCTTGCCCGAACCGGTGCCGCCCGACACCAGCATGTTGACCTTGGCCTTGCACAGCATTTCCAGCATCTCGGCCATTTCCGGCGTGAGGCTCTTGTATTCCTGGACCAGGTTTTCCATCTTCAGCGGCGTGCGCGCGAAACGGCGGATCGAGACCATCGGGCCGTCCAGCGCGATGGGCGGAATGATGGCGTTCACGCGCGAGCCGTCGGGCAGGCGGGCGTCCACCATCGGGCTCGACTCGTCGATGCGGCGCCCGACCAGCGAGACGATCTTGTCGATGATGCGCATCAGGTGCTTCTCATCGGTGAAGGTGACATTGGTCAGTTCCAGCATGCCGCGGCGTTCGACATAGATCTGGTCGTAGGAATTGACCAGGATGTCCGATACCGCCGGATCGGCCATGAGCAGTTCCAGCGGGCCGAAACCCAGCATTTCGTGCTGGATGTCGCGGATCAGGGAGCGGCGCTCTATATCGTTGATGGCGGCGCGTTCGTCCTGCAGCAGCCGCTCCACCATGGCGGAAATCTCGCTGCGCAGCACGTCGGGAGAGAGGTTCTCCAGCACCGCCAGGTCGAACCTGTCGAGCAGCTTCAGGTGGATGCGCCCCTTGAGCGCCTTGTAGCCGTCGCTGGCCGCCTGTGCCCTCCCCTGGAGGGCGGCGCCGTCATCGGCGGCGCTGAGTTTTTCTCGAAAGGACATGTTGATCTGCTCCGGTTGGATTGGCTGCCTCGCCTTGGATAAATGCCGCGCGCATCAGCGTTTGAACAAGCGCTCGAAAAATCCGCGGCTCTCTTCTTCCCTGGAACCCAGCGACAGCGCGAACGACGCCAGGTTGCGGACGATCGCATTGGACCGCTGCATCTCTGCCAGCAGGTCGCCGTGGTTGATGGAGTCGTTGACCTCCTTGAAGGAATTCGGAATGGTATGGATCGTATCGACGGACAGCGTCCGCCGGATTTCGTCCAGGCCGATCTCGCCGTTGCCGGAAAAGCGGTTGACCACCAGCTCGACCTTGTCCTGCGGGTAGTCCAGCGATTTGAACAGGGCCAGCAGCTTCCTGGCGTGGCGCAGGTCCGGCAAGCTGGCCTGGATCACCGGGAATATCTTGTGCGCCCGGTCGAGCGCCTTGATGCTCAGCACATCCAGGCTGCGTCCCACATCCAGCAAAATGAAGTCGTACCGGGAAACCGCCAGGGCGAGGATCGCCTCCAGGTGCTCGGGTTTGATGGTGAGCGCCTGTGCCGGATCTTCCGGTGCGGCCAGGATGCTGTAGTTGGGTGCGATCTGCACCGCGCTGCCGGCCAGGAACAGCGCGTCGAGGCGCTTGATTTCCCGCACCACGTCCGCCAGCGTCGAGGATGGGCGTTCTTCATGGACGAACGACAAGGCGTCGCCGAACTGCAGGTTGAGGTCGATGAGCAGCACCGAACTGGTCCGCGCCAATTGGTAACCGAGGTTGGTGGCGAGGAAGGTCGCGCCGCTACCGCCTTTGCACGACATGAACGCTAGGATCTTGCCGGCGGCCTTGTGGCCGCCGCCGGGCTGCTTGGCCGCGACGCGGCCCACCGCCGCGTTCAGGGCCTCGAGCGGCGCCGGCGAGGGCAATACTTCCCGCACGCCGGCGCGCATGGCGCCGATCAGGAAGTCCTGGTTCTGCGTGGCGCACAGCAGGATCACGGCCATCTGAGGAAAGCTGGCGGTCACCTTTTCCACCATGGACAGGTCGTGCATGTCGCAGATGCTGCCGTCGACCAGCATCAGGTCCGGCCGCTCCTGTTCCGCCACGAGGCGCATATGGTGCTTGTCGCCTTCGGCCAGGCTGACCTGGTGGGCCTGCGCGCGCAGCACGGCGCCCATTTCGGTGAGCCTGCCTGCATGCGGTGAAATCACAGCGATCTTCATCGGGTTCTCCCGTCGGCACTTAGTGCGCCAGCCGTGGCGGCGTATAGGAGCCGAAGTTCGGCCCGCCGCCGCTGGAGCCGCCGCTGGTGGTGATGGGGATGAAATGCCCCTGTACGTACTTGCCGCTGCCGCCCTGGATATCGTCGATATGGAAGGCGCCGAAGGCGACGATCGGCGCCTGGGTGTTGGTGACCCAGCCGGCCGGCTGGTCCACGACCGGCACCGTCACGTCGGCGCCGGGCGGGGTCGGGTATTGCGCGGACAAATCGTTGAACGACGAAGCCTTGGTGCCTGTCTGGATCCAGGTGTTGTCGCCGATGGCCAACGGCGCGGAATTGCCGTTGACGATCAGGCCCTTTATCGCGGAGTCGCTGTTGACGTTTTGCTGGAACGAGGTCCATTGGCCGGAATCGCAGTTCGGATAATGGTAGGACGAACCGATGCGCAGTTCCCATGGCTGGCCGATGACCTGCGGCACGCCGTTGAGCGTGGTGGCGGTCGCGGTCTTGGGCAGGTTGGTGGTCGAATCCCAATACAGGTCGTACAAGCACTTGTTCACGGCATAGGGGATCAGCGCCCCGGCACTGACTTGCCCCGGCGATGAAATCACCGCCACCGCGTTGGCGGTGAGCGAGATGCCCACGCCGCTGAACATGGCCGCGATCAGCGTGCCCACCGGGCCGCCGTTGCTGCCGGCGGCCTTGTTCAGCGTGACCATGACCGCCGGCTTGTCGCAAGCCGTGGTCATGACGCCGCCAACGATCGTGCATGGCCCCAGCGGCGACAGGGTGGTCGGCTGCAGGCTGCTGCCGCCGTTGATGTTCCAGTAGCCCGTCTGCACGGTGCCGTTGGCCAGCGCGACGCTGTCGGAACTGTTCATGCCGATGGAGCTGCTGGCCTTGGCGGCGGCGACCGCCCAGTGCAGGGTGGTGGAATTGGCGCTGGTGCAGTCGCTGCCGGATGCCGCCGGGGTCTTGTCCAGGCAATTGGCGCCGGCCAGCGCGGCGGCGTCCGCCGCGTTCTGCAGTTCGTTGCGCACCACCAGCAGGTGGCCGACATCAAAGGCCAGCGCGGCGAACGCGATCAATGCGATGAACCAGAACGCGACCGTGATGATCATGGCCCCTTCCTGCCGGTGCGATGATGTGTGCAACATGGCGCTTCTCCTTCATTCGTGGTTCATCGTGCTGGCGGCCGTGAGGCTCCAGGGCGCGACGCTGATCCAGCCGGTAGCGGTATTGAGGAAACCGGAATACGTGTAGCTGATCTGGACCGTGACCGGGTCGCCGAATGCCGGCGGCACGTTGCCGTTGGGATTGGAGACGGTAATGACCGGATCGGCGGTGCCGTTGCACGAGGCCGTCTTGGTGCCGCTTTTCATCGAAATGAGCGCACCGGTCACATAGGTGCAGGCGACCGCCGCCACCGATGTGGTCGACCATGGGGTGGCGCTGAGCACCGTGCCCGCGCGGGCCGCTTCGCGGCTGGCGTTGGTGATCACCGCCTTGTCATAGAGCAGGAAGGCGAAGTCGATGACCAGGAAAATGACGATCAGGAGGAAAGGCAGCACCAGCGCGAACTCCACCGCCTGGGATCCTCGTTCGTTCTTGCGTTGCATAAGTTGCATAACGCCTCCCTCGGCAGGCACCTGTTTTCCTGCCACAGTTTGTTGCCGGGGGCGGGTAGTGCGGCGCAGCCTGCCTTGCACCGGAAGCGGCGCGCCCCCATGGGCGCCGCCCCGGGTTTTACGAACAGCTTCCGCCGGTCGTCAGGCAATTGGTGACGCGGGTGACGAAATCCGAAAACGACGTGCCGGTGGACAGTGCCGACAGCGCGATCACCAGGGCGATCGAGACGACGGCAATGATCAGGGCGTACTCGATGACCTGGGCGCCGTCCTCTTCGCGAAGCATCCGTTGCAGCATGGCTATCTCCTTGGAAAAATCCGGGAGCCTTCCAAGGCGGGCCGGTTGCTCTCCGGCCCGTCTGGCTGGTCTTGGCTCACGAGCAGGTGCCGCCGGTCTTGAGGCAGTTGGTCACGCGCGTGATGAACTGCGAGAAGCCACCGCCGGCCGCGGTGAGCGCATTGAGCGCAACCACCAGGGCGATCGATACGACTGCGATGATCAGCGCATATTCGATGACCTGGGCGCCTTCTTCTTCCTTGCCAAAGGAACGGATGGTGTGGAGTAGGGTGTTCATTTTCATACCTTTCAAATGGTCAAACAGCGGTTGACGATCCTGCTACTGCCGGGGTGGTGCTCTACAACTGCAAATCTCGAAGCACTAAATTGCCTTGCTCCCATTTGCGTTCTGTCGGCCCGGCATCCGCCCCCGCCGCATGCGGGCCATTTTCTATTTTCTATTTGCCGGTGGCGCCGGCGTTGTTGGCGCCCAGCCCGCCGCCGATGTTGATCACATTGGTGGCCGGCGGCGGCGTCTTGAACGAATCGTGGTAGCGGCCCATTGCTTCGGCGGCCGCCTGGCCGTCCAGGCCGGCCGCCTGGTCAGGGTTGGCGCCGGCATTCGGATTGATGATCATCTTGGCCTTGGCCTGGCGCACGGCGTCGCCAAAGCGGGCGTCGTAGTCCGGCGTCGACGTCGCGCAGCCGGCCAGCAGCAAGATGAACAGGGAAGGGACGATCTTGTTCATGGCGGTGCCTCTTCATTTCGCTTCGGAATCGGGAGCCTGCGGGGCAGGTATGGGGGAAGACATCACATCCGGCATCGGCTGCGCCGCAGGTCCGGGGGCCGGCGTTGCGGGCGGTTGGGCCGCGGGAGCCGGCGAACCTTCCAGCTTGCCGTTGAAGTACACGGCGCCGCGGCTGGGCAGGATGTGGTTGTCGGTCGGCAGCGTGGGCGCTTCCGCGAGCGGCTTGACCAGGTGCGGCGTGATCACGAACAGTAGCTCGGTGCGGTCGTTCTGGAACTCGGTGCTGCCGAACAGGGCGCCCAGCACCGGGATTTCTCCCAGGCCCGGGAAGCGCTTGACGGTGCCGGTCACGTTGTTCTTGATCAGCCCGGCGATCGCGAAACTCTGGCCGTCGTTGAGCTGCACGGTGGTATCGGCCCGGCGCACCGTGAACGACGGCAGCACGGCGGTGACGCCGCCGACCGTGGTGAAGGGCGATCCGGTCTGAGACAGGTCCGACACTTCCGACACCATCTTCAGGTTGATCAGGCTGCCGTTGAGCACGGTCGGGAGGAACTTGACGCCGATGCCGAATTCCTTCTCTTCCAGCGTGATGGTGGTACTGCCCACGCCGTTGCCTTGCGCCACCGGGATGAATATCTTGCCGCCGGACAGGAAGCTGGCCTGCTGGCCGCTGATGGCCATGATGTTGGGCTCGGCCAGCACGCGCACCAGGCCGTCATCCTTCTGGCCGTCGACGCCGACCCGGGTGCGGCCGGCGTTCAATGCCTGCAGCAAGCCGTTGCCGCCGCTCAGGAAACTGCTGATGAGCGAATAGGAGGTGCCGTTGATGGTCCGGTTGATGCCCAGGTTTGCGCCGAGGCGGTCGAGCAGCGTCTTGCTGACTTCCGCGATCTTCACTTCCAGCATGACTTGCTGGGGCGACTTTACGCGCATCAGGTTGACCACCCGGCGGCCTTCGCCGTAAGAATTGGCCAGTCCCATGATCTCGGCCAGGTTGCCGGCATCGTTGACGGTGCCGATCAGGACCAGTGTGCTTTCCACGCCTTTGACCTGTACGTTCCGCTCTTCCGGGATCAAGTCGCGGATGCGCGACTGCAAGGCATCGGGATCGATCGATACGACGATGTCCTTGACCGTGCAGCGGCCGTCGGCGCCTTGCAGCACCACGTTCATGGAGCCGGCCTTGCGGCCGAGGAAGAACAGTTCGCGCGGGCTGAGCAGGGTAATGTCGACATCGGCCACGCCGTCGTTGTCGTTCCTGGCTTGCGCGACGGCAGCGGCCGCTGCGGGCGCGCCGCCGGGGGCTGCGGCGCCGGCGGCCGGCGCCGCCTTGTCGGTGGCGGCGGGGCGTCCCGCGCGGCTGCTCGGTTGCCCGCCGACGATCATCCGGGCAGCAGGCGCTTCGAGCCTGATCACGCTGGATTTCCCGAGGGTGACATAGGTCACGGGGTCCATGGTTACCGAGGTGCAAGGCTTGAGGCTGGCGGAGGTGACCGCCGCCGCGGCCGGCCTGCTTGCGAACGTTCCGCTGGTGAGCGCTAACGCCGCAAGAAGCGTTAGCTTGGTGTAGTCGCTGTTCACTTGAATCCCTCCCTCATCTTGATTTCGTGATGCTGGTTAGAAGCAGTTGAGGACCCGCGTGCCGTTCTGCACGACCTCAACGCAATCCTTGGGCTGGGGGGCGTGGCGCACGGCGCGCGGCTTGGCCTGGGCGACTTGCGGCACAGGCGTTTCCTTGGGCTCCTTGGCTTCCTTGGCCGGCGCTTCGCCCAGCAACTGGTCCTTGGTAATGCCGGTGGTCATCACCGGCTGGCGATCGGTCTGGTTGCGCAAGACCAGCGACAGGGTGCCGACATTGCGGGCGAGGTCGAGTTTTTCAGAGTCTTCCGGCGACAGTTCCAGCGTGACCGCGTTGACCACCTTGGGTTTGGTGTCGTCGCGTCCCACTTCCTGCGCCACGGCCAGGACCAGCACATGTTCCAGCACGGTCTTGCTGATCTGGCGGTTATCGTCGCCACGGATCCGGTCCTGGCCCTTGTCTTGCTGCGCATTGACCATCACGTCCACATAGTTGCCCGGCAAGGCGAACCCGGCCACGCCCACCACGTCATTGACGCGGACGGTCATGGCGCGTTTTCCGGGAGAGATGACGGCGGACAACCCGCCCTGCGTGCCGGCCGGCGCCAGCTTGCGCTCCAGCACCGCCTCGCCGCGCAGCAGGCCGACATTGACCACGCGGTCCTGCAGTTCCTTGGGATCCTTGAAGGTGCCGCCGGGCAAGGAACTGCTCGGCCAGTCGACCGTGGTGAGCATCTGCGGCAGTATCTTGCTGCCGATCTCGATGTCCATTGCAGCCACTACCACCTTGTTGGATGCGATGTTGCCTTGCTGCGCCACCCATCCTGCCGCGTACACCGCCGCGCCAAGACCTATCATCGTCGCCAGCAGCAACAGTCCGAGAGCTTTGATGTTTTTCATGGTCATTCCTGATCGGTTGAAGGGATCAAAGGCAATCACACATATCCGAGCTGGTGCGCGACGACGTATCCCGCCGTGCCGAGCCCGATGCTGATGCCGTAGGGAAGCTTGCCTACCGACTTGCGGGTTTCGATCCGCAGGTCAGGCCGGATGCCGCCCAGCGCGGAGAGCGCCACCGCCTGGAACATCATCCGGATGTTGCCCAGCGTCCTGGTGAATACCCGGCGGCAGAGGATGACTGCCAGGGCAAGCAGGCCGCCGGTAATGAATGTGGCTACCGATGCGTACAAGATGCCGGGGAGGCCGATGAACGCGCCGGCCATGGCCATCAGCTTGACGTCGCCGGCCCCCATCACGCCGATCGCATAGAAAGGCAGCAGCATGAAGAACCCGACGCCCAGGCCGGCGGCCGACCATCCCAGCGCGCTCCAGGGAGCGGCGGCGGTGGCGGTGTGATAGGCGAGGGCGAACAGGGCGCCATACAGGGTCAGCCCATTGGGAATGCGATAACTCCGGTAATCCGTCACCGCCGCTGCCAGCAGCAAGGCGAACAGCACGTCGATGCGCACGTCGGTAGCGAGCATGATCAGCAGCTGCAGCAGGGAATGGAGTTCTTGCATGATTTCGTCCTCATCTTTCAATGCCGCTTCCATGCGGCCATGCCGTAGTCGTCTCACCTCGTTGGCGTCATCGCCATCACCAACAGGAGCAGCACCACGCACATCAGCAGCACTACCAGCGCGAATTCGAGCCAGGAATGGCCTTGTTCGTCACGATGCAATTGCCGGCATGCCCGCGATGATTTTTCGATAGGCCGCATACGCCTCTCCAGGTAGATGCCGCCCCACCGCGACGTCTGCAGCGGCGCTGTAGCTGTTCAGGTTGAGTGCAGTATAGGAAGCGGGCAGCGGCTGCACATGAGCCGGTCGTCCCTATTTCGGCAGGATCAAGTCCCCGATTTGGAAGGCGGCATGCAGGAGATATTCACTAGCCGGAGGCAGTGGAAAATCCCGGCCGCAGATGGCCGGGGAGAGGGGGAGAGAGGAGTTCAGGCCGCCATGCGGCGCGCGATCTCGCGCACGAGCTGGCGCGCCAGCGCCAGCTTGCCGGCCGGCGGCAGGCTGGTGTGGCCTTGTTCGTCGAACAGCATCAGGGCATTGTCGTCGCGGCCGAAGGTCTGGGGGCCGAGGTTGCCCACCAGCAGCGGGATGTTCTTCTTCACCCGCTTGGCCGCGCCGTATTGTTCCAGGTTTTCCGATTCGGCGGCGAAGCCCACGCAATAGGGGCGCCGGGGCAGGGCGGCGACTTCGGCCAGGATGTCGGGATTCTGCGCGAACTGCAATTGCGGCGCGGCGCCGTCGGCGTCCTTCTTCAGCTTTTGCGTGCTGGCATTGGCCACACGCCAGTCGGCCACCGCCGCCACTGCGACGAAGATGTCCTGGCCGGCGACATTGGCCATTACGGCGTCGCGCATCTGCTGCGCGGTCTGCACATCGATGCGCCGCACCCCGTGCGGCGCATCCAGCGCGGTCGGGCCGGACACCAGCGTGACCTCGGCGCCGGCTTCGCGCGCGGCGCGCGCCAGCGCGTAACCCATCTTGCCGGAAGAGAGATTGGTGATGCCGCGCACCGGGTCGATCGGCTCGAACGTCGGGCCGGCGGTGAGCAGCACGCGGCGGCCGGCCAGCAGCTTGGGCTGGAACGCGGCGATGATGTCTTCCATCAGTTGCGCCGGCTCCAGCATGCGGCCTTCGCCCATTTCGCCGCAGGCTTGCGCGCCGGCGTCGGGGCCCAGCAGCAGGATGCCGTCTTCGCGCAGCTGGCGCACGTTGCGCTGGGTGGCCGGGTTCTGCCACATCTCCACGTTCATGGCCGGCGCCACCATCAGCGGCACGCGCGCCGGACGGGCGATGCACAGCGTGGAGAGCAGGTCGTCGCAGGCGCCGTGCGCCAGCTTGGACATGAAATCGGTGGAGCAGGGCACGATCACGATGGCGTCGGCATCGCGCGTGAGGTCGATGTGCGGCATGTTGTTGGCGATGCGCGCATCCCACTGGTCGGTGTAGACCGTGTTGCCGGTCAGCGCCTGCATGGTGACCGCGGTGATGAATTGCGTGGCCGCGGCCGTCATCACCACCTGCACCGAGGCGCCGGCGCGGCCCAGTTCGCGCGCCAGCATGGCGGCCTTGTAGCAGGCCACGCCGCCGGTCAGGCCGAGTACGATTTTCTTGCCAGCGAGATTCATATCTTGTCCCTTGCCCACAAAGTGAGGAGCTGTTCCGAGGCGGACGGCGGCCGTTTTACTTGCGGGAAACCCGGCGCAGTTCGTCCACCACGAACAATACCGCACCTACGCAAATCGCACTATCGGCCAGGTTGAAGGCCGGCCAGTGCCAGTTGCCGGCGTAGACGTCGAGGAAGTCGATCACGTGGCCGTAGGCGACGCGGTCGATCACGTTGCCGATGGCGCCGCCCAGGATCAGCGCCAGCGCCCAGCAGAACATGCGCTGGCCGGGATGCTTGCGCAGCAGGTGGATGATGAACACCGCGGCGGCAATGCCGATGGCGGTGAACAGGTAACGCTGCCAGCCGCCGCTGGCGGCCAGGAAGCTGAAGGCCGCGCCTTTGTTGTAGACCAGCACCAGGTTGAAGAAACCGGTGACCGGCAGCGACTCGCCGTAGTGGAACAGTTTCAGGATGGTGATCTTGCTGAGCTGGTCCAGCAGCAGCACGATGGTGGCGATGCCGATCCAGGGCAGCAGGCCCTGGGTCGAAGCGGAGGGAGCGGAAGAGGCAGAACGCTTTTTGGTGGCCATGAGTATGCTTGTTTGAGTTGGCCGCCCCGCGCACGATACGCGCAGGGCGGCGTAGCGGCGTTCCCGGGGATCAGGCGAAGCGGCGCTGCTCGCCCTGGCCGAACAGGTTGGCGAAGCAGCGGCCGCACAGGCCCGGATGCTCGGCATGCGCGCCGACATCGGCGCGGTAGTGCCAGCAACGCTCGCACTTCTGGTTGGCCGACGGCGTGACGACCACGGCTTCCTCTTCCGCCGTGGCGACCTTGGTCACGCGGGCGTCGGAAGTGATCAGCACGAACTTCAGGTCGTCGCCCAGGCTTTCCAGCACGGCCGCCTTGTCGCCGGCCGCCTTGACCTCGACTTCGGCCTGCAGCGAGGAACCGATGCCGCCGGCGATGCGCACTTCTTCCAGTTGCTTGGTGACCGTCGCGCGCACTTCGTGCAGCACCGCGAACTTGTCCAGCAGCGCGCCGGCATCGGCCACCTCGGGCAGGGCATAGTAGGTCTGCGAGAAGATGGTTTCGCCGCTTTGCTCGAACGCTTCCTTGCCGGCGAAGAAGCCCCAGGCTTCTTCCGCGGTGAACGAGAGGACCGGCGCCATCAGGCGCAGCAGCGCCTGGGTGATGTGCCAGATCGCGGTCTGCGCGGAACGGCGCGCGGCCGATTCGACGCCGCTGGTGTAGAGGCGGTCCTTCAGGATGTCGAGGTAGAAGCCGCCCAGGTCTTCCGAGCAATAGCCTTGCAGCTTGGCCACCACCGGGTGGAATTCGTAGGACTCGAAGTGTTCCAGCACCTCGGCCTGCAGGCGCGCCATGTTGGCGATCGCGTAGCGGTCGATTTCCAGCATCTCGGCCACCGGCACGGCATGCTTGGCGGGATCGAAGTCGGAGGTGTTGGCCAGCAGGAAGCGCAGCGTGTTGCGGATGCGGCGATAGGACTCGACCACGCGCTTCAGGATTTCATCGGAGATCGACAGCTCGCCCGAGTAGTCGGTCGAGGCCACCCACAGGCGCAGGATTTCCGCGCCCAGCGAGTCCGACACCTTCTGCGGCGCCACCACGTTGCCCTTGGACTTGGACATCTTCTTGCCTTCGCCGTCGACCACGAAACCGTGCGTCAGCAGCGCCTTGTAAGGCGCGCGGCCGTTGAGCATCGAGGATGTCAGCAGCGACGAGTGGAACCAGCCGCGGTGCTGGTCCGAGCCTTCCAGGTAGAGGTCGGCCGGGAACTGCGACTGCTGCTTGTGCGAGCCGCGCAGCACGGTCTGGTGCGTGGTGCCGGAGTCGAACCACACGTCCAGCGTGTCCTTGTTCTTCACGTAGTGCTCGGCGTCGGCGCCCAGCAGTTCCTTCGGGTCCAGCGCCTGCCAGGCTTCGATGCCGTCCTTCTCGATGCGCTGCGCGACCTGCTCGACCAGTTCCGGCGTGCGCGGATGCAGTTCGCCGGTTTCCTTGTGCACGAAGAAGGCCATCGGCACGCCCCACTGGCGCTGGCGCGACAGCGTCCAGTCGGGACGGTTGGCGATCATGCCGTGCAGGCGCGCCTTGCCCCAGGCGGGGAAGAAGGCGGTGTCTTCGATGCCTTGCAGCGCGGTTTCGCGCAGGCTCTTGCCGCCGTCCTTGGGCGTGTTGTCCATGCTGGCGAACCACTGCGAAGTGGCGCGATAGACGATCGGGGTCTTGTGGCGCCAGCAATGCATGTAGCTGTGGTCGAACATGACCAGCTTGAACAGCGAGCCGGTTTCTTCCAGCTTGGCGCAGATCGGCTTGGAGGCTTCCCAGATGGTCAGGCCGGCGAACAGCGGCAGCCACGATGCGTAGCGGCCGTCGCCCATGACCGGGTTCAGGATGGCGTCATCCTTCATGCCGTGCGCCTTGCACGAGATGAAGTCTTCGATACCGTAGGCCGGCGCCGAGTGCACGATGCCGGTGCCGCTGTCGGCGGTCACGTAGTCACCCAGGTAGACCGGCGACAGGCGGTCGTAGCCCTTGTCGGCGGCGGCCAGCGGATGGCGGAAGTTGATCAGAGAGAGCTTCTCGCCGACGGTGGTGGCGATCACGCTGCCTTCCAGGCCGAAGCGCTGCAGGCAGGATTCGACCAGGTCCTTGGCCAGGATCAGCAGCAGCGGCTCGCCGTTGCGGGTGGTCTGCACCAGCGCGTAGTCGAACTCGGGATGCACGTTCAGCGCCTGGTTGGACGGGATGGTCCAGGGCGTGGTGGTCCAGATGACGATGTAGCCCCGGTCGGTCGGCAGCTTGGGCAGGCCGAAGGCGGCGGCGATCTTGTCCGGTTCGGCGAACGGGAAGCCGACGTCGATGGCCGGGTCGCGCTTGTCCTGGTATTCCACTTCCGCCTCGGCCAGCGCCGAGCCGCAATCGAAGCACCAGTTCACCGGCTTCAGGCCGCGGTACACATAACCCTTCTCCAGGATGGTACCGAGCGCGCGCAGCTCGTCGGCTTCGTTGGAGAAGTTCATGGTCTTGTACGGGTTGTCCCATTCGCCCAGCACGCCCAGGCGGATGAAGTCGGCCTTCTGGCGTTCGATCTGCTCGCCGGCGTAGGCGCGCGCCTTGGCTTGCACTTCGGCCACCGGCAGGTTCTTGCCGTATTTCTTCTCGATCTGGATTTCGATGGGCATGCCGTGGCAGTCCCAGCCCGGCACGTATTGCGCGTCGAAGCCGGCCATGTTGCGGGCCTTGACGATCATGTCCTTCAGGATCTTGTTGACGGCGTGGCCGATGTGGATGTCGCCGTTGGCGTACGGCGGGCCGTCATGCAGGATGAACTTGGGGCGGTGGGCGGAAGCCTTGCGGATGCGCTCGTAGATTTTCTTTTCCTGCCATTGCTTGACCCATTGCGGTTCGCGCTTGGCCAGGTCGCCGCGCATAGGGAACGCGGTCTCGGTCATGTTGACCGGGTACTTGGAGGCTGCCTTGCCTGTTTTTTCCTGCTTGCCCGGCTTGGCCGGCGATTCGTTGTTGGACATGACAAATTTCTCTGGTGGATGCTGGTTGATTCAGGTGGCGCCGCCAGGAAAGCGGCGCAAAAACTGGAAACTGAGCGGAGAGCTGGACGGCGGCCGGCGCGCAGGCCGACCGGCTGCCAGCGTCAAATTCGGTCGGTCGCCGAAATGGCGAAGCCGGTGTTTTCCCGGAAATACGCGCGCGCCTGTTCGGCATCGTGCGCGATCGCCGCGGTCAGCGTGGGCAGGTCGTCGTATTTCTCTTCGTCGCGCAGTTTCTTCAGGAAGTCCACGCGCAGCAGCTTGCCGTAGCAGTCCCCCGCGAAATCGAGCAAGTGGGTTTCCAGCAGCACGCGGCCGCTGTCGTCCACCGTCGGGCGCACGCCCAGGCTGGCGACCGCGGGCAGCGGGGCGTTGCCGATGCCGTGCACCTGCACCACGAAGATACCCGACAGCGCCGGATGCTTGTGGCCCACGCGCATGTTCAGCGTCGGGAAGCCGATGGTGCGGCCCAGTTTCTTGCCGTGCACCACATGGCCGCTGATGGCATAGGAGTGCCCCAGCAGGCGGCGCGCCAGTTCGAAATCGCCCGCGGCCAGCGCCGCGCGCACGGCCGAAGAGGAAATGCGCACGCCGGCGTTGGTCACGGTCGGCATGGAATGCACTTCGAAGCCGTATTTCTTGCCGGCCTCGATCAGGGTCTGCAGGTTGCCGGCGCGGCGCGCGCCGAAGCAGAAGTCGTCGCCGACCATCAGCCAGCGCACATGCAGGCCCTGCACCAGGATCTTTTCGATGAAGTCTTGCGGCGAAAGCCCGGCGAAGTGGCTGCCGAAATGTTCTACGATCACCCGGTCGATGCCGGCATCGGCCAGCGACTGCAGCTTGTCGCGCAGGTTGGCGATGCGCGCCGGGGCGTTTTCGGGTTTGCCGGCCAGTTTCGCGAAGAATTCGCGCGGATGCGGCTCGAAGGTCATCACCGCGGCATCCAGCCCCAGCCGGTCGGCGGCTTCGCGCACGCGCGCCAGCAGGGCCTGGTGGCCGAGGTGCACGCCGTCGAAGTTGCCGATCGTCAAAGCGCAGGGCGCGCGCGATTCGGCATTGGGAAGTCCGCGAAATACCTTCATTGAAAAGCTGGAAAGTGGCTTTGTTGCAAAAGCTTTCCATTATAAATGTTTTCGGCGATTTTCCCTGACTTGATGGCCGGAATCGCTGCGGCCGGGCAGGGGATGTGGCAAAAATTTCCTTTTGGGAAACTTTTTACATTTCTCCCCAAATGGCATTCAGGGCCGCCAGGGCCGCCAGGCCCGCCGTTTCCGTGCGCAGCACGCGCGGCCCCATGGACAGCATCAGGGCGCCTTGCGCGCAGGCGAGCTGTTCCTCTTCCTCATTGAAGCCGCCTTCGGGGCCGACCACCAGGGTCACGGCCTGCGGCGGATGGTGGCGCGCCCAGGCCGACAGCGGTTGTTCGCCGCGCGGCGACAGCAGGATGCGGCGGTGCAGGTCGCTCTGGCCGATCCAGCGGCGGAATTCGGCCAGCTCAGCCAGGTGCGGCAGGCGGTTGCGGCCGCATTGTTCGACCGCGGACTGCACGATGCCTTGCCAATGGGCTTGCTTTTTTTCGGCCCGCTCGCCCGACAGCTTGACCACGCAGCGTTGCGCGGCCAGCGGCACGAGGGCGGTGGCGCCCAGTTCGACGGCTTTTTCCACGATCCAGTCCATCTTGCTGCCTTCCGGCAGCGCCTGCGCCAGCGTCAGCGCATAGGGCAGTTCGGCTTCGCGCGGCGAGAAGGTCTTGACCTCGGCGTGGGCGCGCTTCTTTTCGATGGCGGTCAGGGTGGCGGTGTATTCGCCGCCTTCGCCGTTGAACAGCGTCACATGGTCGCCCGGCTGCAGCCGCAGCACCTGGATGTGATGGGCCACGTGGTCGGGCAACGCCAGGGACGCGCCGATGCTGAGGGCTTGCGGACAAAAGAAACGTGGCATGGATGGGGTTGGCGGTAAATAGGGAGCGATCCCCGATTTTAACGCCTCCGCCCCCATTCCCGGCCCATTTGTGGCATGGGTGCGGGCGCTCTCTGGTAAAATACAGCCCCGCGCGACCCCGGATATTTCCGGGGTTTGCATTTGAATGGCAGCACCGGAGCCGGCGGCAACAGGGCGTTGGCTCCCCGAAACAGGTTTTTGGCGCCTGCGGGCGCATCCAGCAACTCTCTGACACCGACATGATTTCCACTCTCCCCACCGACAAGATGGCCAACGCGATCCGCGCGCTGGCGATGGACGCTGTACAAAAAGCAAATTCTGGACACCCGGGCATGCCGATGGGGATGGCGGAAATCGCCGTGGCGCTGTGGGCCAAGCACTACCGCCACAACCCGGCCAACCCGCAATGGGCCAACCGCGACCGCTTCGTGCTGTCCAACGGCCACGGTTCGATGCTGCACTACGCGCTGCTGCACCTGACCGGCTACGACCTGCCGATGGAAGAGATCAAGAACTTCCGCCAACTGCATTCCAAGACCGCCGGCCACCCCGAAGTGCACATCACCCCGGGCGTGGAAACCACCACCGGCCCGCTGGGCCAGGGCATCACCAACGCGGTGGGCATGGCGCTGGCCGAGAAGCTGCTGGCCGCCGAATTCAACAAGCCCGGCCTGCCGGTGGTCGACCACTACACCTATGCCTTCGTCGGCGACGGCTGCCTGATGGAAGGCATCTCGCATGAGGCCTGCTCGCTGGCCGGCGTGCTGAACCTGTCCAAGCTGATCGTGCTGTACGACGACAACGGCATCTCCATCGACGGCCACGTCGAAGGCTGGTTCAAGGACGATACCCCGAAGCGCTTCGAAGCCTACGGCTGGAACGTGATCCCGGCCGTCGACGGCCACAACGTGGAAGCGGTCAACGCCGCCATCCACCAGGCCAAGCTGGCCGACAAGCCGACCCTGATCTGCTGCCGCACCGTGATCGGCAAGGGCTCGCCCAACCTGGCCGGCACCGACAAGGTGCACGGCGCCGCGCTGGGCGACAAGGAAATCGCCGCCGTGCGCGAAGCGCTGGGCTGGACCTACGCCCCGTTCGAAATCCCGGCCGACGTCTACTCGGCATGGGACGCCAAGGCCAACGGCGCGCAGCTGGAAGGCGCGTGGAACAAGACTTTCGCCGACTACTCGGCCAAGTTCCCGGCCGAAGCCGCCGAACTGCTGCGCCGCCTGAAGGGCGAACTGCCGGCCGGCTTCGACCAGACCGTGGCCGCCTACATCGCCTCCACCGTCGAGAAGAAGGAAAACATCGCCACCCGCAAGGCCAGCCAGAACGCCATCCAGGCCTATGCGCAAGTGCTGCCGGAATTCCTGGGCGGCTCGGCCGACCTGACCGGCTCCAACCTGACCAACTGGAAGGAATCGGTGGCGGTGCGCGCCGACCAGGCCGGCAACCACATCAACTACGGCGTGCGCGAGTTCGGCATGAGCGCCATCATGAACGGCATCGCCCTGCATGGCGGCTACCTGCCGTTCGGCGCCACCTTCCTGACCTTCTCCGACTACAGCCGCAATGCGCTGCGCATGGCCGCGCTGATGAAGGTGCGCTCGCTGTTCGTGTTCACCCACGATTCGATCGGCCTGGGCGAAGACGGCCCCACCCACCAGTCGGTGGAGCATGTCTCCAGCCTGCGCCTGATCCCCAACCTGGACAACTGGCGTCCGTGCGACACCACCGAGTCCGCCGTGGCCTGGGCCGAGGCGATCAAGCGCCATGACGGCCCCAGCACCCTGATCTTCTCGCGCCAGAACCTGCCGTTCCAGGAACGCACCGCGGCCCAGATCAAGGACATCGCGCGCGGCGGCTATGTGCTGCGCGATGCGGCCGACGCCAAGCTGGCGATCCTCGCCACCGGTTCCGAAATCGAGCTGGCCACCAAGGCCGCCGACGCGCTGGCCGCCGAAGGCATCGCCGTGCGCGTGGTCTCCATGCCGTCGACCGACGTGTTCGACCGCCAGGACGCCGCCTACAAGGCCTCCGTGCTGCCCAAGGGCATGCCGCGCCTGGCCATCGAAGCCGGCGTGACCGCCTTCTGGCACAAGTACGTGGGCCTGGAAGGCGCCGTGGTCGGTATCGACACCTTCGGCGAATCGGCGCCGGCCGGCGTGCTGTTCAAGCACTTCGGCTTCACCGTCGAGAACGTGGTGGGCAAGGCTAAGCAATTGCTGGCCTGATCCGCGTTGAAGGACGAAGTAATGACACAAGCAGCAGCAACCGGCGCCACGGAAGAAGTCACGATCCGGCGCGCCCGCGCCTCGGATGCCGCTTCGATCGCCGGCGTGCGCATCGATAGCTGGCGCGCCAGCTATCGCGGCCTGGTGCCGGACAGCTACCTGGACAGTCTAAAGCCCGAACAGAGCGTCAAGCTGTGGGAGCAGGTGTTGGGCGCGTCCTCGGATGCGGCCTGCACCTTCGTGGCCGAAGCCGGCGGCGAGGTCATCGGCTTCGCCTCGGGCATGACGCTGGCCGACAGCAAGTTCGGCTGCGACGCCGAACTCTCGGCGATCTGCGTGTTGCCCGACGAGCAGCGCCGCGGTTTAGGCAAGAAGCTGCTGGCCAACGTCGCGGCCACCCTGATCAGCGCCGGCGCCACCGGCCTGATGGCCTGGGTACTGGCCAAGAACGAAGGCGCGCGGGAATTCTTCAAGGCCTTGGGCGCAGAACAGCTGTTCGAGCAGACCTTCACCTGGGATGACGGCACCGAGATCGACGAGGTCGGTTTCGTCTGGCGCAAGCTGAAATAACAATGCCGGGTTGCCGGCAAGACCGTTTTGTATCGATTTTCAATATTTTCAATACCTTAAGGAGAACAGCATGGCAATTCGCGTCGCAATCAACGGTTATGGCCGCATCGGCCGCAACATCCTGCGTGCCCACTACGAAGGCGGCAAGAAGCACGACATCGAAATCGTCGCCATCAACGACCTGGGCGACCCGAAGACCAACGCCCACCTGACCCAGTACGACACCGCGCACGGCAAGTTCCCGGGCACCGTGGCTGTGGATGGCGATTCGATCGTCGTCAACGGCGACCGCATCAAGGTGCTGGCGCAGCGCAACCCGGCCGAACTGCCGTGGGGCGAGCTGGGCGTGGACGTGGTGCTGGAATGCACCGGCTTCTTCACCACCAAGGAAAAGGCCAGCGCCCACATCAAGGGCGGCGCCAAGAAGGTGATCATCTCCGCGCCGGGCGGCAAGGACGTGGACGCGACCGTCGTCTACGGCGTCAACCACGGCGTGCTGAAGGCAACGGATACCGTCATCTCCAACGCATCGTGCACCACCAACTGCCTGGCGCCGCTGGTCCAGCCGCTGCATGACAAGATCGGCCTGCTGAACGGCCTGATGACCACCGTGCACGCCTACACCAACGACCAGGTGCTGACCGACGTCTACCACGAAGACCTGCGCCGCGCCCGTTCGGCCACACAGTCGATGATCCCGACCAAGACCGGCGCCGCCGCCGCGGTCGGCCTGGTGCTGCCGGAACTGAACGGCAAACTGGACGGCTACGCCATCCGCGTGCCGACGATCAACGTCTCCATCGTCGACCTGTCCTTCGTGGCCGCGCGCGACACCACCGTGGACGAAGTCAACGCCATCCTGAAGGCCGCTTCGGAAGCCGGTCCGCTGAAGGGCATCCTGACCTACAACACCGATCCTCTGGTGTCGGTCGACTTCAACCACAACCCGGCATCGTCCAACTTCGACGCCACCCTGACCAAGGTCTCCGGCCGCCTGGTCAAGGTTTCGTCCTGGTACGACAACGAGTGGGGCTTCTCCAACCGCATGCTGGACACCACCGTGGCCCTGGCGACCGCCAAGTAAGGCCGCCGATGCCGGTTTCCGGGCGTTTCCGGAGCCGGTATCGACAATTTCGGGGCTGATTCGGCTTCTTTTCCTCGGATGCAAGCTTGCTTGCGCCGGTGAAAATATGTCATCAGCCTGCAAAAGAGCGAAAGGCTGTTGCAAACTTCGGTTTGCGATGGCCTTTTGTCCGTTTGCGGCATTGCATGCCAAACAATACCAACCCGAATCCACAAGAGGGACGTGATGTCAGCAACCTCATTCCAAGCGCACCGCCTGGTGGCCAGGCTGGCCCTGATCGCCGGTGTCGCCTTCTCGCTTTCCGCATGCGACTACGTCAGCAAGTTCACCAAGCCCAAGCAGACGCCTGAAGAGGCCAAGGCCGAAGGCATTGCCCTGGGCGCTGGCTGCCGCCAGGCCGGCCAGTCCCTGGAAGACTGCTACCAGCGTAATCCGGATGCCTTGAAGGCGGGTATCTTCGCCGGCTGGAAGGATATGCACGAATACATGGCCGCCAAGGGCATCCAGACCGTCGCGCCGCCGCCACCGCCGGCCGAACCGGCCAAGGATGAGAAGGATGACAAGGACGGCAAGGATGCCAAGGGCAAGGACTCCAAGGATTCGTCCAGCGACCGCAGCAGTCGCTCGCGCGACCGCGATCGCGACAGCAGCCGTTCGCGCGACCGCGAAAGCTCGTCTTCCAAGGACGCCAAAGACAGTTCCTCAAAGGATAGCGCCAGCGACCGTCGCGCCAGCCGCGAAGATAAGCCTACGCCCAAGTACTAGCTTGCAGCAGGGCTTCCCAGCCGGTAACATCTGCCAATGCCCCGCATGCGGGGCATTTTTTCATCGACCGGCTGGGGGAACCGCCGGCAACGGGATTGTGGCGCGCCATCGGTGCTACTCCCCGCCAGAATAAACAAAGATATGAATACACCGTTGACACAATTGCCTCCGGCCATGCCGGAGCATGTGCCCGAGACCGCTTTCGGCATCTGGTTCTTGCGTACGCCAACCTGGACTCTGCATGTGCTCGAGCGTGCGATGAAAGACCTGGAGCGCTTGATTCCCGCGCGCCGCGCCAGCTACCCTGTAGTGGCCGACGTCGGTTGCGGCTGGGGCCGCTCGATGAAGAAGTTGCACCAGCGCTTCGCGCCACAACGCCTGATCGGTATGGACATCGATCCTGATATGATCGCGGCCGCGCAGGCCGAGGTTGACGGCGAGGGAATCAAGGCCGAATTCATCCAGTGTTCCAGTTCGCAGATGACGCTGGAAGACAATAGCGTGGACCTGCTGTTCTGCCACCAGACCTTCCATCACCTGATCGAGCAGGAAGAGGCGATCCGCGAGTTCTATCGCGTGTTGAAACCGGGTGGCATTCTGCTGTTTGCAGAATCGACCAAGCGCTACATCCACTCCTGGATCATCCGCCTGCTGTTTCGCCATCCGATGGATGTGCAGAAAACCGCCGAGGAATATCTGGCGCTGGTGCGCAGTGCCGGTTTCCAGGTGGCGCCGGAGTCGGTGTCCTATCCTTATCTGTGGTGGAGCCGCGAAGACCTGGGCATCATGGAACGCGTGTTCGGTATCAAGCCTCCGGCCGTGCGTGAAGAGACGTTGATCAATCTGGTCGCGGTGAAGCCCTCGGTGTGAGGCTGGGGCGTCGCTGGGCGACTGGGTAATAAAAAACGGGATACGCCATATGGCGTATCCCGTTTTTTTCGAGGGTGGCCCTGGTTTCAGCCGAACACCGTCTCCCACAAGCGGATCACACAAGCGCGCTCATGTTCCACGCGCTCGGCGTCGATGTGGGCGCGTTCCGCCCCCTGCAGGCGGATCTGGTGCTGCAGCTTGCGGAACAGGCGATAGGCGTTGGCGGCCTCGGCGGCCAGGTCGGTGTCGATCAGGCCCAGTTGCGCGGCCAGCTTCAGTAGCGCGATATTGCCGATGTCACCGGTCAATTGCGGATGTTCCGGTGCATGGCGCAGCACCAGGTACTGGACGATGAACTCGATGTCGATCATGCCGCCTTCGTCGTGCTTCAGGTCGAACTGGCTGCTGCGGTTGGGGTGGGCTTCGCGCATGCGGCGGCGCATCGACAGCACTTCCTCCTCCAGCTTTTCATAATCGCGCGGCTGGCGCAGCACGCGTTCGCGCAGCGCCTCGAAGCGTTCGCCGATGGCGGCGTCGCCGGCGCAGAAGCGGGCGCGCGTGAGCGCCTGGTGTTCCCAGATCCAGGCCGAGTTGAGCTGGTACTTCTCGAAGGACGACAGCGGGGAGACCAGCAAGCCGCTGGCGCCGTCCGGGCGCAGCGCGATGTCGACGTCGAACAGCGTGCCGGCCGGAGTGTGGCTGGTCATCCAGGTGATGAAGCGCTGCGCCAGCTTGGCGTACAGCGCGGGCGCTTCCTGGTCGTCGTCGTCGTACAGGAACACCACGTCCAGGTCCGACACATAACCCAGCTCCTTGCCGCCCAGCTTGCCGTAGGCAATCACCGCGAACTGCGGTGCCTCGCGGTGGCGCTGGGTGATGGTCTGCCAGACCGCCTTGATGGTGGCGGCCACCAGGATATCGGCCAGCGCCGAGAGTTCGTCGGCCAGCTTTTCCACCGACAGGTCGCCTTCCAGGTCCTGCGCCAGCAGGCGAAACAGTTCGGTGTGGTGCAGCTCGCGCAGGATGTCCATCTGGCGCTCGGTGTCGCCCGGCGCGGTGTCGAGCTGGCGCTGGCAGTTCTCGGCGAAGGCCGTCCAGTCCGAACCGGCTTTCAGGTTGCGGTCGTCCAGCAGTTCGTCCAGCAGGATCGGGTGCTGGGTCAGGTAGGTGGCGGCCCAGCCGCTGGCGCCGATCATGCGCACCAGGCGCGTGAGGGCATAGGGATATTCGGTCAGCAGTGCCAGGTAGGCCGCGCGGCGAGCAATGGCTTCGAGGAAGTCGAGCAGGCGCCCCAACGTCGGCAACTGGTCGTAGTGCAAGGCCGAGATCAGGGGCAGGGCGGCGTTGATGACCGTATTGAGGCGGTTGCGGCTCTGTTCCGGCAGGCTTTGCATGCGCGGCGATTGCCAGGTCAGGTGCAGGCGCTTGGCGCCGTCCTCGATGTCGGCTTCGGGGAATCCCACCAGCTTGAGCGCATCGGCGATCGCTTCCAGGCCGTCGGCATCGTTGATGCCGGGGGCGTCGCTTTCGCTGTCGGGCGCCGCCTGCTTGTCGTTGAAGATGGCATCGAACTGCGCGGCCACGATGCGGCGGTGCGCCTCCAGTTCCTGCAGCAGGCCGGCGGTGTCGGGGCAGCCCATCATGCGCGCCACCAGCAGCAGGTCGTCGGCGTTGACCGGGAGGGTATGGGTTTGCGCGTCTTCCAGGTATTGCAGGCGGTGTTCCAGGTTGCGCAGGAAGGTGTAGGCCGCCAGCAGCTGCTCCACCACTTGCGGCGCCAGCAGGTTCTTGGCGGCCAGCGTGCGCAGGGTGGCGCGGGTGGAACGGTCGCGCAGTTCCGGATCGCGGCCGCCGCGGATCAGTTGGAATACCTGGCTGGCGAATTCGATCTCGCGGATGCCGCCGCGTCCCAGCTTGACATTGTTGCTGCGGTCCGGGTGCAGCGCTTCCTGGCGCTTGACCTCGGCGCGGATCTGCGCGTGCATCGAGCGCAGCGCGTCGATCGAGCCGTAGTCCAGGTAGCGGCGGAAGATGAAGGGACGGCTGATGGCTTCCAGCACGGCGATATCCTGCGGATCGCCGGTCAGCGCGCGCGCCTTGGTCCAGGCGTAGCGCTCCCATTCGCGGCCCTGGCGCACCAGGTATTCCTCGACCATGTTGAAGCTGGCCACCAGCGGACCGGAATTGCCGTTGGGACGCAGCGCCATGTCGACGCGGAAGGTGAAGCCGTCGCCGGTGATTTCAGCCAGGGCGCCGATCAGCTTCTTGCCCAGGCGTACGAAGAATTCATGGTTGGACAGTTGTTTCTGGCCGTCTTCCACGCGGGTGTCGCCGTCTTCCGGATAGACGAAGATCAGGTCGATGTCGGAGGAGACGTTGAGTTCGCCGCCGCCCAGCTTGCCCATGCCCAGCACGATCATCTGCTGGAGGCGCCCCGACTCCTCGCCGATGGGTTCGCCGTACAGCGCGGTCTGCTCGCGCATCAGGGCTTCCAGGTGCGTTTGCACCGCGAAATCGGCGAAAGCGGTCATGGTGGCGACCACTTCGGCCAGGTCGGCGCGGCCGGAAAGGTCGCGTTCGATCAGCGTGCACACGACCAGGTTGCGCAGGCGGCGCATGGCGGCGTTGAGCGCCAGGCCGGCGTCCAGGTCGGCTTGCAGGCTGCGTACGAAGAAGCCGTGGTCCATGGCCCGGGCGGCGGCTGCGGCAACCAGGGCCGGGCGTGCGGGATCGGCCTGTGTCCAGCGGGTGAAGTAACGCGAATCCTGGGCAGTGGCGAGCGGGGAAGTCTGATCTGGCATAGTGGCGCGAAGGTTGGGCAGGTGTAAAAGAAGGAAAACAGGACGTAAAACCGGTGCCAGGACGGGCGGCATCCGCCGAAAATAAGGCAAGCCTGACGCTGGACTGACGATTTTGTTTCCAAAGACCGATTTTATCGCCCGTTTTTAAAACTTATCGCCGTTTTTGCCGCTCTTAGGTGTTCCGCCCGGATGGCAACACCGTGTTTTCCATGCGATCATGTCATCCGCACGAATTATTCCATATCGAGTCGCCCTAGCCTGATGTCCGAAGAACAACATAACGCCGCATCGAAGTCCGCCCGTTGGGCGCTGTGCTGGCGAATCGTGCAGGGCACCTATTCCCGCCTGAACCAGGCGACCCATCACGTCCTTGGCTTCACCTTCAAGCTGCTTGTGGCGGCGTATTTCATCTTTTGCGCGTTGTTCCTGTCGCTGCGCTATGTCGTGCTGCCCGAAATCGGCAACTACAAGCCGCAGATCGAGCGCCTGGCGTCCAAGGCCGTCGGCCGCGCGGTGTCGATCGACGCCATCGACGCATCGTGGAACGGCTTGCGCCCGCAACTCGCGCTGGGCAACGTCACCGTGTATGACGAGGCCGGCCATCCCGCGCTGACCTTGCCGCAGGTATCGGCCACCCTGTCGTGGAGCAGCGTGCTGGCGGCCGGCCTGCAATTGGAGAGCCTGACCATCGAGCGGGCCGAGCTGTCGATCCGGCGCGACGCCTCCGGCAAGCTGTTCGTGGCCGGTATCGCGGCGCCGACCGGCGGCAACGGCAGCACGCTGGACTGGCTGCTGTCGCAGCGCGAGATCGTGATCCGCGCCAGCAAGCTGCGCTGGAACGATGACATGCGCGGCGCGCCGGAACTGGCGCTGGACGATGTCAACCTGGTGCTGCACAACCGCTGGCTGCGCCACCGCATGGCCTTGCGCGCCACGCCGCCGGCTGCGTACGCGGCGCCGCTGGATGTGCGCGCCGATTTCAGCCATCCTGCCTTCGCCCGCCGCATTTCCGATGTCACGCGCTGGAAAGGTACGCTCTATGCCGACCTGCGCCAGACCGACCTGGCGATATGGCATGCCTGGTTCGATTATCCGATCGAGATCGACCAGGGCAGGGGTTCGATACGCGCCTGGCTGGCGCTGGACCACGCCAAGGTGGCCAATTTCACGGCCGACCTGGCCTTGTCCGATTTCACCGCGCGCCTGTCGAAGAAGCTGGAGCCGCTCAGCCTCAAGCGCGTCAATGGCCGCATCGCTGCCAGCGAGACCCTGGGCGGTACGGCCGACGACGGCGTGCCTACCTTCGGCGCCAACGGCCACAAGGTGGCGCTGTCCGATTTTTCCATCGAGATGCAGGACGGCTTCACGCTGCCCCCGACATCGATTTCCGAAAGCTATGAGCCGGCCTCGCTGCTCAAAGCCGAGCAGACCAGCGTCAAGGCCACCCGGTTGAACCTGGAGGCGCTGTCGCAACTGGCGGCGCGCCTGCCGCTGGCGCCGTCGCAGCGCAAGCTGCTGGACGACCTGGCGCCGCGCGGCGAGTTCAACGATTTCACCGTGCAGTGGCAGGGAAGCTACCCCGAACTGACCTCTTACCGCATCCAGGGCGGTTTCACCGGCCTGTGGCTGAAGGCGCAGGCGCGCCACGTCGAAGTGCGCAAGAGCGTGCTGCCGCAAGCCGCGCCGGCACAGTGGGCCGGCATCCCCGGCGTCGAGAACCTGACCGGGGAAATCGATGCGACCGAAAAAGGCGGCACGGTGCGCCTGGCATCGAAGCAGGTGGCGCTGCATTTGCCGGAACAGATGTTCGCCGAGCCGCGCATGCCGTTCGACAGCCTCGACCTGAAGGCGCACTGGCAATACCAGAAAGACCAGGCCCTGCTGTTCGAGCTGGACGATATGCAGTTCGCCCAGCCCGGCGTGGCCGGCCGCCTGCGCGGCACGCACCTGATGCCGCTGCAGGGCGCTTCCCTGGGCAGCGTGGACCTGCGCGGCGAACTGGCCAGTTTCGATATCAAGGCGATACGGCGCTACTTGCCGCAGCACATCAGCGAGCCGTTGCGGCACTGGCTGACCGAAGGGCTGATGGACGGCACCGCGCGCGATGTGCAACTGACGTTCAAGGGCGCGCTGGCCGATTTCCCGTTCCGTCCCGCCAAGCCGGGCGACAGGCCCAAGGGGCAGTTCCTGGTCAGCGGCGACTTCGACGGCCTCAAGATCAACTACACGCCCGGCCATCTGAACAAGGAAGGCAAGGAGCCGGAGTGGCCCTTGCTGGAAGAGGGGCGCGGCAAATTCAGCATCGACCGCACGCAACTGGAGGTCAACGCCGACAGCGCCAGGACGCTGGGGGCGAAGCTGAGCCAGGTGACGGCGCGCGTCGCCGACCTGGAGTCGCACGATGCGGTGCTGGAGATCGACGGCATGGCCAGCGGCCCGATGCCGGTTTTCCTGCAGTATGTCAAGGAAAGCCCGGTGGCGCGCTGGACCGGCGACTTCATGGCGCAGGCCAGCGCCACCGGCGAGGCCCGGCTGGACCTGAAATTCCAGATGCCGCTGCACCATGCGATCGATACCAAGGCGCAGGGCGTGTTCAGTTTCGCCAACAACGATGTCGACCTGCTGCCGACGCTGCCGATGATCTACCGCACCGTCGGCAAGGTCGAGTTCAATGAACGCGGGTTCAACCTCAATGGCGTGCGCGGCCAGTTCATGGGCGACAGCGTGGCCATTACCGGCGGCACGCAGCGCGACGGCAGCACCCAGGTGCGCCTGGATGGCGCGGTCAATATCGACGCCTTGCGCAAGCTCTACCCGGAAGCGTCGATGCAGCGCCTGCTGGCGCGTTTGTCCGGCGGCGCCCGTTATACCGCATCGGTGCTGGTGCGCCAGCACCAGCCGGAGGTGGTCGTCGAGTCCAGTCTGGCGGGATTGGGTTCGGCCTTGCCGGCGCCGTTGCGGAAGTCCGCGCCGGAAAGCCTGCCGCTGCGCTTCGAACTGCAGCCGGCGCCGTCCAGCGATCCGCTGATCGTGCGCGAGGAGCTCAGGGTGGCGCTGGGCCAGAATATCGCTGCGCGTTATCTGCGCGAAAAGGTGGCGGCCCGTTCCGACGACTGGCGTGTGGTCAGCGGCGGCATCGCCTATAACCAGCCGCTGCCATCGCCGGCGTCGGGCGTGAAGCTGGCGCTGGCCGCCGACAGTTTCGACATGGATGCGTGGCAGGCCTTCAAGGATGAGGTGGTAGGCAAGGGGGCGGCAGGGCAGAGCAAGCTGGGCAGCGCCGAGATGACCCAGTACCTGGAACCGGATGCGGTTTCGGCGCGCGTGGGCGAGTTCACGCTGCTGGGCAAGAAGTTGAACAAGCTGGCGCTCAACGCCACGCACCAGAAGAATGCCTGGCAGATGAAGCTGGAGTCGCAGCAGGTTTCCGGAAACATCACCTGGGATGAGCCTGGCGGCAGCCGCGGGCCGGGCAAGGTGACCGCGCGCCTGTCCTCGCTGGTGGTGCCCAGGGGCAAGGGCGCCGATGCCGCCCAGGCGGATGCCGGCGCATCCGGCGGCGCGGACTCGGCGCAGATGCCGGCGCTGGACATCCGCGCCGAGCAATTCGAACTGGCGGGCAAGAAGCTGGGCAGCCTGGAGCTGGACGCCAACAACATGGTGACCGAAGTGGGCCGCGAATGGCGCATCAACCGCCTGGTGCTGGCCAATGAGGATGCGCAGTTCCGCGCGGCCGGCAACTGGATGTCGTTCGGCGCCAGCAACACCACCAACATCACCTACGCGCTGGACATCAACGATGCCGGCAAGCTGCTGGAGCGCTTCGGCTATCCGGGCACGATCCGGGGCGGCAAGGGGAAGCTGGACGGCGACCTGAGCTGGAAGGGCTTGCCTTACGCCCTCGATATCGCCAGCCTGGGCGGGCAACTGCACATGGATGTGCATTCCGGGCAATTCCTCAAGGTCGACCCGGGCGCGGCCAAGCTGCTGGGCGTGCTTAACCTGCAGGCGCTGCCGCGTCGCCTGACGCTGGATTTCCGCGACGTGTTCTCAGAAGGCTTCGCGTTCGACAACGTGGTCGGCACCGCCTCCGTCAACCGCGGCATCGCCACCACCGACAACCTGAAGATGACCGGCGTCACCGCCTCGGTGCTGATGAACGGCTCGGCCGACATCGCCAGCGAAACGCAGGACCTGCATGTCGTGGTGATCCCCGAAATCAACCTCGGCACAGCCTCGGTGGTGGCGCTGGCGGTCAATCCGGTGGTCGGCGTAGGCACCTTGCTGGCCCAGCTATTCCTGCGCAATCCGGTGATGAAGTCGCTGACTTACGAGTACAAGGTCACCGGCCCGTGGAGCGATCCCATCGTGGTCAAGCAGGGACAGGTGTCGCCGGCTGGCGCGGGGCGCGTGAAGGAGCCGCAGGACCACGGCGCGCCGGCTTCCACGCCGGAACCTGCGCGCCGCGATGGGCAGGAGCGCGGGCCCGCGGTCAATATGGGCCACTGATCCGGCCGCGGCCGGCACGACAGCCGGTTCTGCGCGATACTGGATGCCATGCAGGCATTTTTCATGAGGCATAACGACATGGCGCAAGCATTCAAGGTGGCGGCGATACAGATGGTGTCCACGCCGGAGGTGGAGCAGAACTTCGAGAGCGCCGCGCGCCTGGCCGGCCAGGCGGCGCAGCAGGGCGCGCAACTGGTCTTGCTGCCGGAATACTGGCCGGTCATGGGCATGCACGAGCGCGACAAGCTCGGCCATGCCGAAACCGACCAGGCCGGCCGCATCCAGGAATTCATGGCCGCGCTGGCGCGCCGGCACGGCATCTGGCTGGTCGGCGGCACGCTGCCGATGGCGGCCGCGACCGATGACAAGGTGCTCAACACCTCGCTGGTCTACGATCCGCAGGGGCAACGCGTGGCGCGCTACGACAAGATCCACCTCTTCAATTTCTCGCGCGGCGAAGAGAACTACGACGAGGCGCGCACCATCGAGTACGGCACCGAGGTCAAGACCTTCGAGGCGCCGTTCGGCCGCGTGGGTTTGTCGGTGTGCTACGACCTGCGCTTCCCCGAGCTGTACCGGGCGATGGGCGAGTGCGCCCTGATCGTGATGCCGGCCGCCTTCACCTACACCACCGGCAACGCCCATTGGGAAACCCTGCTGCGCGCCCGCGCCATCGAGAACCAGTGCTACGTGCTGGCTTCGGCGCAGGGCGGCCGCCATGTCAACGGACGGCGCACCTGGGGCCACAGCATGCTGGTCGATCCGTGGGGGGAAATCATTTCCGTCCTGCCCGAGGGCGAGGGCCTTGTGATCGGCGACATCGACCCCCATCGTCTACAATATGTGCGAGAAAGCCTGCCGGCGTTGCGCCACCGCAAGCTTTGAGATGAGTTCTACGCTTTCCAGAAAATATTATGAAATTATTTGAACCGAATATGGGCGCCCTGCAAGTGGCGCGTGATGTGCTCCTGACGCCTTTCGGCCTGGACGAGTCCAAGCTGTTGAAGGCTCTGGGCAGCATGTTCACGCACAAGGTGGACTACGCCGACCTGTATTTCCAGTTCACCAAGAGCGAAGGCTGGAGCCTGGAAGAGGGCATCGTCAAGACCGGCAGCTTTTCCATCGACCAGGGTGTGGGCGTGCGCGCCGTGTCCGGCGACAAGACCGCGTTTTCCTATTCCGACGAGATTTCCGAGCGCGCCCTGATGGACGCCGCCGCCGCCACGCGCACCATCGCGCGCCAGGGGGCGGGCAAGGTCAAGGTGGCCGGCAACATGGTTCCCGGCGGTGGCCGCGCGCTGTACCTGCCGCACGATCCGCTGGTGTCGCTGGACGCTACCGCCAAGGTGCAGTTGCTGGAGCGCGTCGAACGCATCGCGCGCGCCAAGGACCCGCGCGTAGTGCAGGTCATGGCCAGCCTGTCGGGCGAATACGACGTGGTGCTGGTGGCGCGCGCCGACGGCGTGCTGGCGGCCGACATCCGGCCGCTGGTGCGGGTCTCGGTGACTGTCATCGCCGAGCAGAACGGGCGCCGCGAGATGGGTAGCAGCGGCGGCGGCGGCCGTTACAGCTACGGCTATTTCACCGATGCGCTGCTGGAACAATACGCTTCCGAGGCGGTGGCCACCGCCCTGGTGAACCTGGAGTCGCGTCCGGCCCCGGCCGGCCCGATGACGGTGGTGCTCGGCCCCGGCTGGCCCGGCGTGCTGTTGCACGAGGCGATCGGCCACGGCCTGGAAGGCGACTTCAACCGCAAGGGATCGAGCGCCTTCTCCGGCCGTATCGGCGAGCGCGTGGCCGCCAAAGGCGTGACCGTGGTCGACGACGGCACCCTGGCCGACCGCCGCGGTTCGCTCAACATTGACGATGAAGGCAACCCGACCCAGTGCACCACGCTGATCGAGGACGGCATCCTCAAGGGCTACATCCAGGACACCATGAATGCGCGCCTGATGAAGATGCCGGTGACCGGCAACGCGCGCCGCGAATCGTTCGCGCACCTGCCGATGCCGCGCATGACCAATACCTACATGCTGGCCGGCGACAAGGATCCGGCCGAGATCCTGGCGTCGGTCAAGAATGGCTTGTACGCGGTCAATTTCGGCGGCGGCCAGGTCGACATCACCAACGGCAAGTTCGTGTTCTCGGCCAGCGAAGCCTACATGATCGAAAACGGCAAGGTGACCTATCCGGTCAAGGGCGCCACCCTGATCGGCAACGGCCCCGACGTGCTCAACCGCGTCTCGCTGATCGGCAACGACATGCGCCTGGATTCGGGCGTGGGCGTGTGCGGCAAGGAAGGCCAGAGCGTGCCGGTGGGTGTCGGCCAGCCGACGCTGCGCCTGGATGGCGTGACCGTCGGCGGCACTGCCTGAGCGTTTCACCGTAGTTCCGCCAAAGCCGCCGGGGCGACCCGGCGGCTTTGTTTTTTGCGCGCCAGGTACCGCGCGAATCGTGCTGCCGATGCGGAATTTTCAGGATTTTTTGCATCGCCGCGACACATCCGGCTGCCATGGTTGTGTAGAAATGCTTGCATCGGCAATGATTTTTTATTGTTTTTATTGGCTTGTTTTTATCGGTTGTACGATTTATTTTTCAAAAACTGCCATATTTTTGGTTGATTTGTGCATGAATCGATGGTTTTCTCGTGTCGAAGGACTCGCTTGCCAAAGCCTGTGATTTGTAGCACTATGGGGACTGCTTCAATTTATCCATGCAGCCAAAGATGTCTTTCTTCCACGCTTACTTTTATTTTTACTTTAGCTATTCCAGCCCCACGGCGGTGAAAAGCGGTAAGCGTTCGTAAAAAGACAAAACCGAATTTCCTAAAAAACCGCCAGTGATGGCGGTTTTTTTTTAGTCGATATTCAGACGATCCACAGCTAACCAAGCTCAAGCAATCCAGGAGAAAAAATGCCGCGCACTGACGATCTTCGCATCCGAGAAATGAAAGAACTGCTTCCTCCTTCGCATTTGATCCGCGAGTTTGCCTGCACCGAAAAGGTCGAGAGCACCACGGCTGAAGCGCGTACCGCATTGCATCGCATCCTGCACGGCCAGGACGACCGCCTGATGGTCGTCATCGGCCCGTGCTCTATCCACGATCCCAAGGCAGCGATGGAGTACGCGCGCCGCCTGGTGGTCGAGCGCGAGCGCCACAAGAACGAACTGGAAATCGTCATGCGCGTCTACTTCGAGAAGCCGCGCACCACCGTCGGCTGGAAGGGCCTGATCAACGACCCGTACATGGACAACAGCTTCCGCATCAACGACGGCCTGCGTACCGCGCGCGAACTGCTGCTCAACATCAACGAACTGGGCCTGCCTGCCGGCACCGAATTCCTGGACGTGATCAGCCCGCAATACATCGCCGACCTGATCAGCTGGGGCGCCATCGGCGCCCGTACCACCGAGTCGCAGGTGCACCGCGAACTGGCTTCCGGCCTGTCGTGCCCGGTCGGCTTCAAGAACGGCACCGACGGCAACGTCAAGATCGCGGTCGACGCCATCAAGGCCGCCTCGCAGCCGCACCACTTCCTGTCGGTGACCAAGGGCGGCCACTCGGCCATCGTCTCCACCGCCGGCAACGAGGATTGCCATATCATCCTGCGCGGCGGCAAGGCGCCCAACTACGATGCCGCCAGCGTGGAAGCGGCTTGCCAGGACATCGCCAAGAGCGGCCTGGCGGCGCGCCTGATGATCGACGCCTCGCACGCCAACAGCTCCAAGAAGCCGGAAAACCAGATCCCGGTGTGCGCCGACATCGGCCGCCAGGTCGCCGCGGGCGACACCCGAATCGTCGGTGTGATGGTGGAGTCGCACCTGGTGGCCGGCCGCCAGGACCTGGTGCCGGGCAAGGAACTGACCTACGGCCAGTCCATCACCGATGGCTGCATCAACTGGGAAGAAAGCCTGCAAGTGCTGCAGGGCCTGGCCGACTCGGTCAGGCAACGCCGCCTGGTGGGCGAGCGCGACGCCGCCTGAGCGCCGGACCAGCCAATCGAACGCCGTGCCGGATGAATTCCGGCGCGGCGTTTTTTTATGTCTTGCCGATGGCGCTCCGGCATCGGCGCAAGATAATCCGATCCAGGCTGAAGCCGTCGATGCCGAGCAGCAGGATGAATCCCAGCAAGAACAGGTACAGCACTTCCGGCAGGTAGAGCAGCCAGTCCAGCCATTCCCATGCGCCGATGCCCTGGGGAATGCGATGGATGCCGTCGGTTGCCGTGGCGACCAGGCAGATGACGGTGAAGACGAGGGCTGACAGCCTGCTCATCAGGCCTGCCAGCAACAGGATGCCGAAGAGCAGTTCGCAGGCGGCGACCCAATAGGCGCTAATCAGAGGGAAGGGAATACCGGCTTCCAACATGGTGGCGGCCATGCGCTCGTAGCCGTTTTGCGTGAACAGCTTGTAGAACCCGGAAATGGCGAAGAACAGGCCGGTGCTCATGCGCGTGAGCGCCAGCATGGCGTGGGAGCGCAACGGTCCATGATGCAAGTGGCCGAACAGTATTCTTTTCCTATTTATCCGCATATTTCCCTCCGAAAAAATAAGGCGCCGCAGCTTGCCTTATTCCGGTCAAGATACTGGTATTGCCGGTTGTTATGCGAGGAAGGGGGATGTTTGATGTATTTATCGTCTATTTGTGGATGCGGATGGAAAAATTAGACGGAGGATCAGCTTGGTTTTGTCCCACACAGGTGCAAGAATGCAGGGCCATTCTGCTCTTTCCCTTTTTCCACCGATACAAGGAGACTGAACATGTCCGTACAATCCAAGGTCAAACCCATCCCCGAAGGCATGCATACCATCACGCCGCACCTGGTCTGTGCCGGCGCCGCCGACGCCATCGAGTTCTACAAGAAAGCCTTCGGCGCCGTGGAGAGGGGCCGTTTGCCAGGCCCCGAGGGGCGGCTGATGCACGCGCAGATCAGCATCGGCGACTCTTATCTGATGCTGGTCGATGAAATGCCGGAGTGCAAGAGCCTGGGGCCGAAGACCCTGGGTGGTTCGCCGGTCGCCATCCACTTGTATGTGGAAGATGCGGATGCCGTCTTCGCCCAGGCCGTGGCGGCCGGCGCGCAGGTTGTCATGCCGCCGGCCGACATGTTCTGGGGCGACCGTTACGGGGTACTGACCGATCCGTTCGGCCACAAATGGTCGATCGCCACCCATGTGCGCGATCTGACTTCCGAAGAGATTCACGAGGGAGCCCGCGCCATGATGGCCGGAGGGCAATAAGCGTAGCGCCGCCCGCAGCAGCTTGGCCTGAAACGACAACGCCGGCATCAGCCGGCGTTGTCGTTGTGAGCGTATTGCAGCCGCTTAGTCGCGGAAGTTGTTGAACTCCAGCGGAATATCCTTCACTTCCTTGCGCAACAGGGCCATGGCGGCCTGCAGGTCGTCGCGCTTGGCGCCGGCCACGCGCACGGCATCGCCCTGGATGCTGGCCTGCACCTTCATCTTGCTGTCCTTGATGACGCGCACGATCTTCTTGGCGTCGTCGCTCTCGATGCCGTTCTTGACCTTGATCACCTGCTTGACCTTGTCGCCGCCGATCTTCTCGATCTTGCCTTCGTCCAGGAAGCGCACGTCGACGTTGCGCTTGGTCATCTTGTTGGTCAGCACGTCGCGCACCTGGCTGAGCTGGAATTCCGAATCGGCATAGGCGGTCAGTTCGCGCTCCTTTTGCTCGACGCGGGCGTCGGTGCCCTTGAAGTCGAAACGGGTGGAGATTTCCTTGTTGGCCTGTTCGACGGCATTCTTGACTTCGACCAGATTGGCTTCGCAGACGGTATCAAAAGAGGGCATGGCTATATCCTTGTACTTGCGGCCGGAGGGGCTCCGGCATTACGAACGAGATTTTAACGGACTGGCGGCCACAGGGCTATGGCCTGTGCGCTGACAGGCACTGTCCGGCAGCGGCTATAATCCAGCCCTTATGTTCCCGATACCCGTACAGCGCGATTTTTCTCTGCGCGCCCTCAATACCTTCGGCATCGATGCCCGCGCGCAAGCCTACCTGGCCGTGGATGCCGCCGACACCTTGCGCGCCGTGCGCGCCAACGCCGAACTGGCCGCCTTGCCGCGCCTGGTGCTGGGCGGCGGCAGCAACCTGCTGCTCACGCGCGACTTCGCCGGGCTGGTGCTGCACATGCGCGGCCGCGGCATCGCCGTCGTGGGCGAGGACGACGAATTCACCTATGTGCGCGCGGCCGCCGGCGAGAACTGGCACGGTTTCGTGCAATGGACGCTGGCTCAAGGATTGGGCGGTCTTGAGAACCTGTCGCTGATTCCCGGCAGCGTGGGCGCCGCGCCGATCCAGAACATCGGCGCCTATGGCGTCGAGGTCAAGGACCGTTTCCATGCGCTGACCGCTTTCGATTTCTCCACCGGGGAATCGATCGTGCTGGACGGCGTAGCCTGTCGCTTCGGCTATCGCGACAGCGTGTTCAAGCACGAACTGCGCGACCGCGCCGTGGTGCTGGATGTCACCTTCGCATTGCCCAAGCATTGGCAAGCCAACGCCAATTACGCCGACGTGGCGCAGGCATTGGCCGATAAGCAGATCGCCGCGCCGACTGCGCGCGACATCGCCGATGCCGTCATCGCCATCCGCACCCGCAAGCTGCCCGATCCGGCGCAGATCGGCAATGCCGGCAGCTTCTTCAAGAACCCCATCGTCAGCGCGCAGCAGCGCGATGCCCTGGTCGCGCAGCATGCCAATCTGGTCAGCTATCGCCAGGACGACGGCAGCTACAAGCTGGCCGCGGGCTGGCTGATCGACCAGTGCGGCTGGAAGGGCAAGTCGCTGGGCGCGGCCGGAGTGTACGAGAAGCAGGCGCTGGTGCTGGTCAATCGTGGCGGCGCCAGCGGGGCGGATGTGGCGCGGCTGGCGCGGGCGATCCAGGATGATGTGATGCTGAAGTTCGGCGTGGCGCTGGAGCCGGAGCCGGTGTTCATCTGATGTGTCGCATTTCTTGGAGCAATAAAAAACGCCGGTCGAAACCGGCGTTTTTTATTGCATGAGCGCTGCAGCGGCAGATCAGCCGAAGTGGCAGACGTAATCCAGCGTCTCGGTCACTTCGATGTCGAAGCTGGAGTTGCCCGGTACGCTGAACTGGGTGCCGGCGGCGTAGGTGTTCCACGCTTCTTCGCCTTTCAGGCGCACGCGGCAGCTGCCGCCGTTGATCTCCATGATTTCCGGCGCGCCGGTGTTGAAGGTCAGCGAGGAGGGCAGGATCACGCCCAGGGTTTTCTTGGTGCCGTCGGCCAGCAACACGGTGTGCGAGACGCACTTGCCGTCGAAGTAGACGTTGCCTTTTTTCAGGACGGTGACGTTGTCGAATTGGGTGCTCATCAAAATTCTTTCTGGTCTTTTCGGTTGCGGGCGATTACTTCGAATCCTTGTCCAGCAGCGGCAGCGAGACGGCGGTGCTGGTTTCCAGCAGGCCGGTGCTCTGGTAGATCGCCAGCTTCTGGCGGGTATCGGTGATGTCCAGGTTGCGCATGGTCAACTGGCCGATACGGTCGCTCGGGGTGAAGGCGCCTTCGCCCTTTTCCATGGTCAGGCGTTCCGGCTGGTAGGTCAGGTTGGGCGACTCGGTATTGAGGATCGAGTAGTCGTTGCCGCGGCGCAGTTCGATGGTGACTTCGCCGGTGATGGCGCGCGCCACCCAGCGCTGGGCGGTTTCGCGCAGCATGATGGCCTGCGAGTCGAACCAGCGGCCCTGGTACAGCAGGCGGCCCAGCTTGCGGCCGTTGTCGCGGTACTGCTCGATGGTGTCTTCGTTGTGGATGCCGGTGATCAGGCGCTCGTAGGCGATGAACAGCAGCGCCAGGCCCGGGGCTTCATAGATGCCGCGGCTCTTGGCTTCGATGATGCGGTTTTCGATCTGGTCGCTCATGCCCAGGCCGTGGCGGCCGCCGATGCGGTTGGCTTCCAGGATCAGGTCGGTCATGTTGGCGAAGGTCTTGCCGTTCAGGGCGACCGGGCGGCCTTCCTCGAAGCGCACGGTGACGGTCTCGGCCTTGACTTCGACGTCGTCGCGCCAGAACGCCACGCCCATGATCGGCTGTACGATCTTGATGCCGCTGTTGAGGAACTCCAGGTCCTTCGCTTCGTGGGTCGCGCCCAGCATGTTGGAGTCGGTCGAGTAGGCCTTTTCCACCGACATCTTGTAGTCGAAGCCGGACTTGATCATGAACTCGGACATTTCCTTGCGGCCGCCCAGTTCCTCGATGAAGGTGTTGTCCAGCCAGGGCTTGTAGATCTTCAGGTTGGGGTTGACCAGCAGGCCGTAGCGGTAGAAGCGCTCGATGTCGTTGCCCTTGAAGGTGCTGCCGTCGCCCCAGATGTCGACGTTGTCTTCGCGCATCGCGGCCACCAACATGGTGCCGGTCACGGCGCGGCCCAGCGGGGTGGTGTTGAAGTAGGTCACGCCGGCGGTGGAGATGTGGAAGGCGCCGCTTTGCAGCGCGGCGATACCCTCATTGGCCAGTTGCTCGCGGCAGTCGATCAGGCGCGCCAGTTCGGCGCCGTATTGCATCGCCTTCTTGGGGATGGCGTCGTAGTCCGGCTCGTCCGGCTGGCCCAGGTTGGCGGTGTAGGCGTAGGGGACGGCGCCTTTCTGGCGCATCCAGGTCAGCGCGGCGCTGGTGTCGAGGCCGCCGGAGAAGGCGATGCCGACTTTTTGTTTGACCGGAACGGATTGCAGGATGTTGGACATGATCTAGGCGGTTGCGAGAGTGTTGATATGACTGGTTGGCGATGCCGGCGGCTCAGTCGAGCTTGCCGTGCACCAGGTATTCGAGCAGGGCCTTCTGGACGTGCAGGCGGTTTTCCGCTTCGTCCCAGACCACCGATTGCGGGCCGTCGATCACCTCGGCGGCGACTTCCTCGCCGCGGTGGGCCGGCAGGCAGTGCATGAACAGCGCATCCTTGCGGGCGCGCGCCATCTTGGGGCCGTCCACGATCCAGCCGTCGAAGGCCTTCAGGCGGGCGGCGTTTTCCGCTTCGTAGCCCATGCTGGTCCACACGTCGGTGGTGACCAGGTCGGCGTCCTGGCAGGCGTCGGCCGGGTTGGCGAAGAAGGTGTAGTTCTTGTTGCCGGGCGTGACTTGCGCCGGGTCGATGTCGTAGCCCTTGGGGGTCGAGACGTTGACGTGGAAGCCGAACACCTCGGCCGCCTGCAGCCACGAGTACAGCATGTTGTTGGCGTCGCCCACCCAGGCCACGATCTTGTCCTTGATGGAGCCGCGGTGCTCGATATAGGTGAACACGTCGGCCAGCACCTGGCAGGGGTGCTGCTCGTTGGTCAGGCCGTTGATCACCGGCACGCGCGAATGGGCGGCGAAGCGCTCGATGATTTCCTGGCCGAAGGTGCGGATCATGATCACGTCGCACATGCGCGACATCACCTGCGCCGCGTCTTCCACCGGTTCGCCGCGGCCGAGCTGGCTGTCGCGCGTGTTCAGGTAGATCGCCGCGCCGCCCATCTGGTGCATGCCTGCTTCGAAGGAAAGGCGGGTACGGGTCGAGTTCTTTTCGAACACCATGACCAGCGTGCGGTCGGCCAGCGTGTGGTGGGGTTCGTAATTCTTGAACTTACGTTTGATCACACGAGAACGTTCGATCACGTATTCGTATTCATCAAGCGTAAAGTCGGAAAACTTGAGGTAGTGTTTGATTGCCATAAATGAAAACGGCGGCTAGCGTGGCGCCTGCCGCCGATCGTTATAACTCCTTAGATTATAAGGGATTTAGGGCAAAAAGATACCCGGCGAAGTTGCTCTTGAGAAACCTTCTCTGTTTGTCAAGGCCGGACGGACGATTTTCCCTAATACAAGGTCTGCGACGACTCATGCACCAGCTGCGCATACAACTGGTGCCGCATCGGCGCGATCTCGCCGGATTGCACCGCTTCCAGCACCGCGCAGCCGGGTTCGTTCAGATGGTGGCAGTTGTAGAAACGGCATTTCCCCAGGTGCGGGGTGAAGTCGCGGAAGGCGCGCTCCAGCATGCCTTCGCTCAACTGGTACAGGCCGAATTCCTGGAAACCGGGCGAGTCGATGATGCTGGTCTCGTCATCCATCCGGTACAGCCGGGTGAAGGTGGTGGTGTGCTTGCCGGTGTCCAGCGCCGCCGAGATTTCGCGCACGGCGATGTCGGCATCGGGCACGATCAGGTTGATCAGCGAAGACTTGCCCATGCCGGACTGGCCGATCAGGATGGTGCTCTGGCCTTGCAGCAGCGGCATGAAGGCGGCGCGCGTCGCCTCCGGCTGCGCCTTGGCCGAGACTTCGTGCACCGGGTAGCCGAGCCGCGCATAGACTTGCAGCCGCTCGCGCGTCTTCGGCAGCGCTTCTTCGATATCGGTCTTGTTCAGGATCAGGTGGGCGGCCACGCCGGCCGATTCGGCCGCCACCAGCGAGCGCGACACCAGGTCGTCCGAGAAGCTGGGTTCGGTCGCCACCACGATGAACAATTGCGTGACGTTGGCCGCCAGCAGCTTGGACTTGTACTGGTCGGAACGGTACAGCAGCGTCTTGCGCTCGTCGATGGCTTCCACCACGCCCTGGTCGGGCGAGGTGCGGGCGAAGCGGATACGGTCGCCGACGGCCACGTCGCTCTTCTTGCCGCGCGTGACGCATTGCAGCTTCTGCTCGCCGGCCTGGACAAGATAATGCCGCCCGTGGGCGGCAATCACCAGGCCGGCTTCCAGTGCGCCGGCTGCCTGGCGCGGCAGATGAGCACCGGCATGGAGTTTCTTCGAAGCCATCAGGAAGCGGCGCGCTGGGCGAACACCGCGTCCACCTTGGCGGCGCAGATGAAGTCGTTGACCGACAGGCCGCCTTTGCCGTTGTTGACGCTGTGCGTGTCGAACTTCACGCCGCAGCGGTTGTAGCTGACCGCCAGGTCGGGATGGTGGTCTTCGGCGTGGATCACCCAGGCGATCGCGTTGACGAAGGCCAGGGTCTGGTAATAGTCCTTGAAGTCGAAGGTGCGGGCCAGTTTGCCGCCATCGATTTTCCAGCCGGGCAGGGCGGCCAGGTGGGCCTGGATGGCGGTTGCGTCCAGCGCGTCGGTCTGGTGGGCGCAGCGGCGGGCTGCGAGTTCGTTTACGGTGATGCTCATGAGGTTCTCCTTGGTTCCGGTCGCGCGGATGTGCAGCCGGAACATGTTGATTAGTGGCCTGCAGCGCCTTGCGCCAGGTTCAGGCGGCCGATGCGCAGCGAGGCCGGCGGATGCGAATCGTAGAAGGCCGAGTGCAGCGGATCGGGTGTCAGGGTCGAGGCGTTGTCTTCGTACAGCTTGACCAGCGCCGAGACCAGATCCTGAGCATTGGTGTGCTGGGCGGCGAAGGCATCGGCTTCGAACTCATGTTTGCGCGAGGTCAGCGACGACAGCGGCGACAGCAGGAAGGTGAAGATCGGCAGCGCCAGCATGAACAGGATCAGCGCCATCGCATCGTTGCTGCCGAACAGCAGCGGGTTCACGCCCAGCCCGGTGTAGAACCACACCTGGCCCTTGAGGTAGCCCAGCAGCGCCAAAAAGCCCAGCGAGATGGCGAACATCACGGTCACGCGCTTGACGATGTGCCTGAGCTTGAAATGGCCCAGTTCGTGCGCCAGCACCGCTTCGATCTCCTGCGGCGCCAGGCGCGCCAGCAGCGTGTCGAAGAAGACGATGCGCTTGCCCGAACCGAAGCCGGAGAAATAGGCGTTGCCGTGCGCGCTGCGCTTGGAACCGTCCATCACGAACAAGCCCTTGGAGGCGAAACCGACGCGTTGCATCAGGCCCTCGATGCGGCTGCGCAAGCTGTCGTCTTCCAGCGCGGTGAACTTGTTGAACAGCGGGGCGATGAAGCTGGGGTAGATCACCAGCATCAGCAACTGGAACGCGCACAGCACGACCCAAGTATAGAACCACCACAGCGCGCCGGCTTTTTCCATCAGCGTCAGCACCACCCACAGCAGCGGCAGGCCGATGGCTGCGCCGATCAGCGATTGCTTGACCAGGTCGCTGAAGAACAGGCCGCGCGTCATCTTGTTGAAGCCGAAGCGGGTTTCGAGGTGGAACTGGCGATAGTAGTCGAAGGGCAGGTCGACCAGGCCGGAGATGATGCCGAAGGCTGCCACCAGGCCGACCTGGTACCACATGTCCGGGCCGCCGGTCCAGCCAAGGATAGTGCCGGAGAGCCATTGCAGCCCGCCCAGCAGCGTGAAGCCGATCAGCACCGCCGCGTTGACCGCCAGCGTCACCAGGCCGAAGCGGGTGCGCGCGACGGTATAGTCGGCGGCTTTCTGGTGCGCCGCCAGCGGGATTTTCTCGGCGAACTCGGCCGGCACCGCGGCGCGGTGCGCCAGGATGTGCCGGACATGGCGCGAGGCCAGCCAGAAGCGCAAGACCAGGCTGACGGCCAGGAAGGCCACGAACAAAACCGAAAACGTAAGTGAAGACATGCTTGCCCTGTGCGAAAATGGCGGGGATTAACCGTTCTATCAATAAGGAAGAATTATGTCACAAGCCGCCCCCGACGCCGGGCAAGCCCTGGCCGCACCGGTCCGCCCCAACGAGATGAACCTGGTCTGGGTGGACATGGAAATGACCGGCCTGGACCCGGACAACGATCGCATCATCGAAGTGGCGGTAGTGGTCACCGACTCCGAACTGAACGTGCTGGGCGAAGGCCCGGTGCTGGCGATCCACCAGTCCGACGAAGTGCTGGACGGCATGGACGCCTGGAACAAGGGCACCCACGGCCGCTCCGGCTTGATCGAGCGCGTCAAGGCCTCGACCGTGACCGAGGCCGAGGCCGAGAAGCAACTGATCGAATTCCTCAAGAAGTACGTGCCGGCCGGGAAGTCGCCCATGTGCGGCAACTCGATTTGCCAGGACCGCCGCTTCATGGTGCGCGGCATGCCCAAGCTGGAGGAATTCTTCCACTACCGCAACCTGGACGTCTCCACCCTGAAGGAACTGTGCAAGCGCTGGAAGCCGGAAATCGCCACCGGTTTCAAGAAGCGCCAGATGCACACGGCCTTGGCCGATATCGTCGAATCGATCGAAGAATTGAAATATTATCGCGAACATTTCATCCAGGAATGAACTTGGACTGAATGACCTGTTCTACATGTGGCGCCCCGGCTTGAGCCGGGGCGTTTCATATTGGGCGGCCCGCATGCGAAGGCGGGAGCCGCCCGATGCGTTCAACATGATGAAAGGAAATCCATGCAAACCAGCCGACGTCTATTCCTGCAAGCGGCCGTTGTTGCCGGCGCCATGCCGGGACTCGCAAGGGCCGCGGCGCCCGCGGACAAGGAGGCGGGCGAGAACTGGTCCGCCTATTTCGCCGAAGCGGGCGTGCCGGGCACCCTGGTCGTGGCGGACCTGCGCGGCGGCAAGGAGCGCATGCTGGTCCATGCGCCGGAGCGCGCAGCGCAGCGCTTCGTGCCGGCCTCCACCTTCAAGGTGCCGCACAGCCTGATCGCGCTCGATGCCGGCGTGCTGCGCGACGAATTCCAGGTGATCCCGTGGGATGGCGTGAAGCGTTCCGTCCCGGCATGGAACCGCGACCAGGATTTGCGCTCGGCCATGCGCTATTCGGCGGTCTGGGTATTCGAGCGTTTCGCCGCCGACATCGGCAAGGAGCGCGAAGTCGCCTACATGCGCAAGATCCCGTACGGCAATGCATCGGCCGACGGCCCCGAACCGTTCTGGGTGGATGGCCAACTGGCCATTTCAGCCAATGAGCAGATCGCCTTCCTGCGCCGCCTGTATCGCAATGAATTGCCTTTCAAGGTCGAGCACCAGCTGATAGTCAAGGATGTGATGGTGAACGAAGCCGGGAAGGACTGGATCCTGCGCGCCAAATCCGGCTGGAGCGGCAAGATCGGCTGGTGGGTGGGCTGGGTGGAACGCGAGGAAGGCCCGGTGTTCTTCGCACTCAATATCGATACGCCCAACCGCATGGGCGACTTGCCCAAGCGCGAGCAGATCGTACGTCAGGCGTTGAAGAAGATGGGCGTGTTGCCGGCCTGATCGCGCAGCCCCTTCCATGCAAAACGGCGCGCCAGCATGAACTGGCGCGCCGTTTTCTTTTGGCTTGCGACGATAATGATGAGGCAGTCTTACTCCTGGCCATCCGCCCCGCAGCACTTCTTATATTTCTTCCCGCTGCCGCAAGGGCAGGGATCGTTGCGGCCGACCTTGGGCGCGTCGCGCTGTACCTGCTCCACCGCCGACTTGCGCTTGGGCGCCCAGTAGCGGTGGATGTGCGGGATGGCCGATTCGATCTCGATGGCCAGCTTGTGGGTCTTGACCGGATCGTCGACCAGCTTGGTTTCCTCTTCCTCCAACTCATCCGAGCCCAGCAGGTAGATCGGGCGCATCAGCGGCGCCAGGTCGGAATGGAAGATCTCGTCCCATTGCTCGGCGCGCAGCTGGATGCCTTCCCAGAAACCCCAGGCCCAGGCTTCGGCGTCCAGCAACGGCTTGCCTTCATGCTCGCGCTCGCAGAACAGCGGTTCGTATTCCTTGGGCGCCACCTCGAAGGTGACGGCGATCTCGTTCATGGTGCGCGCGATCAGGCTGGTGATGCGCTCGGCTTCCTTGCCGGACTTGAACTTGGGCGTGTCTTCCGGGCGGCTGCCCCACACGCGCGGCAGCCATTCGGCCATCAATACTTCCTGCGGGCCGATCGCCAGCGCGGTCAGGTAGCCGTGCAGGGTGTCCATGGTCATGACGTCGTCGGCGCAGCGGTCGGACAGGAGGAAGTCGTCGAGTTCGTCGAACTCTTGGTCGGAAAGGGGTTGGTCGAGGTGCATGGCTTCCTGTGGTGTGCAAATTACTGAGATTCAGGCGCCCAGTGTAATTCCATTCGGCCAGCGGTGCGAGCATTGTCGGTTTGTCTACTGTCCGGAAGGCATCTTTGGCATGCGAGGATCGCCGCCTCGCCAGTACAATAGCCGGATGAACGAATCCACCGGCAATATCCCCGACGTCACTTCCTTCGCCACGCTTTCGCCCGACACGGTACTCGATGCCCTCGACAGCGTCGGACTGCGCGGCGATGGCCGCTTGCTGGCCCTGAACAGCTACGAAAACCGCGTCTACCAGGTCGGCATGGAAGAGGGGCCGCCGCTGGTGGCCAAGTTCTACCGGCCGCTGCGCTGGAGCGATGCGCAGATACTGGAAGAGCATACTTTCTCGCAACAACTGGCCGATGAGGAAATCCCGGTAGTGCCGGCGCTGGCGCTGGAAAACGGCGCGACCCTGCATCGCCACGCGGGCTTCCGTTTCGCGGTATTTCGCCGCCACGGCGGACGCGCGCCCGAACTGGACAATCCCGACACGCTGGAATGGATGGGCCGCTTCATCGGCCGCATCCATGCGGTGGGCATGCAGCAGCCCTTCGCCGAGCGCCCGGCGCTGGACATCGCCAGCTTCGGTGAGGAACCGCGCGACTGGCTGCTGGCCAACGGCTTCATCCCGGATGAACTGAAGGCTTCCTGGCTGAGCACCGTCGACCATGCGCTGGATGGCGTGCGCCGCTGTTTCGACCGCGCCGGCGAAGTGAAGTCATTGCGCCTGCATGGCGACTGCCATGTAGGCAATGTGCTGTGGACCGACGCCGGCCCGCACTTCGTCGACTTCGACGACAGCCGCAGCGGCCCGGCGGTGCAGGACCTGTGGATGCTGCTCTCGGGCGAGCGCGGCGACATGGTGCGCCAGCTGTCCGACCTGCTGGCGGGTTACGAGAGCTTCTGCGAGTTCGAGGCGCGCGAGCTGTACCTGATCGAGGCGCTGCGCACCTTGCGCCTGATCCATTATTCGGCCTGGCTGGCGCGGCGCTGGGACGACCCGGCGTTTCCGGCGGCCTTCCCGTGGTTCAACACGCAACGCTACTGGCAGGACCGCATCCTGGAACTGCGCGAGCAGATCGCGCTGATGGACGAGCCGCCGCTGTGGCCAGTTTGAAAGAAGAGGGGAACATGACAACACGCTGCGCCTGGGTCAACATGAACAATCCCTTGTACGTGAGCTACCACGACGAGGAATGGGGCGTGCCCTGCCACGACGAGACCCGGCTGTTCGAAATGCTCAACCTGGAAGGCGCGCAGGCCGGCCTGTCGTGGGAAACCGTGCTCAACAAGCGCGCCAGCTACCGCGTCGCCTTCGACAACTGGGACGCCCGCAAGATCGCCCGCTACGACGAGCGCAAGGTGGCCGAGCTGCTGGCCAACCCCGGCATCATCCGCAACCGCCTGAAGGTGGCGGCGGCGATCACCAACGCCAACAGCTACCTGCGGCTGCAGGAAGAGGTGGGCGGGCTGGACCCGTACCTGTGGGATTTCGTCGGCGGCAAGCCGATCCGCAACAAATGGAAGGCGCTGGGCGAATGCCCGGCCAAGACGCCGCTGTCGGACCGGATTTCGAAAGACTTGTCCAAGCGCGGCTTCAAGTTCGTCGGCTCCACCATCATCTATGCCTATATGCAGGGTATCGGCATGGTCGACGACCATGTGGTGGGCTGCCATTGCCACGGCCGCAAGCATTGAGGGAATGCGAACGGCAGGATGGTTTACACTCGCTGGCGGCCGATGTCTGAGCGGCCGCGAATCTGGAATCAAGATGCCGGTTCAGGCCAGACGCCTGCCGGGTTCAGTTTGGGAATAGCATGATTTTCATCAAATGGTTTGGCTGGTCGGTGTTGTGGATATTACCGCTGCTGTTGAGGTCGGTAGTGTCCGCGCTGGCGCGCAAATCCATTCTCGGCGGACGCGGTGCGATCCGTGTCTGGCTCGGCACCTTGCTGCTGCTGTGCGGCAGCAGCGCCATCGAGTCGCTCATCCGCGCGCAGTTCGATACCGCCGACGAGGGCGCTGGCGCCGACCTGTTCGGCTTCGCCCTGATGGGCGCGCTGGCCGGCAAGTTCAACAAGGTGATCGCGGTGGTGCTGATGCTGGCGCTGGCGGCGCTGGGATTGAAATGGCTGTTCGGCGCATTGTTCGGCGCGGCCAGGAAGGCCGGCCGCGACGACCATCCCGAACTCGACCTGGCGCCGCCGCGGCGCGGCAGCATCGAAAGCGAACGCAACCGCCTGGCCGCGCTCCGGTATGGCAGTACGGCAAAGCAGGGCGCCGAGCGGCGCATGCCGCCGGCCCGTCCCGCCGGTGTATCGCGCGCAGCAGGTGCGGCCGGTGCGACCATCGGCGCCGCCGGGCGCGAGGACTGGCAAGTGCCCTTGTCGTCGCTGAACCGCAATGCCCCGCAGCGCCGTTTCACGCCGCCGCAGGACAGCCCCGCGGGCGGTGGCAGATGGCCGGCGCTCAAACCGGATGCGCAGGATGCGCGTGCCCGTCCGGAGTCAGAATGGGCCGCGTTCGAAACCTTGCGCCCGACCGACGCCATGCTGGCGCGCGCCGCCGCCAGCAGCGCCATTACCGCCGCTAGCGCGGCGGCCAATGCGAGCTTGTCGCGCGCGGCCAATCCGATGCCGCCGACGCAGCATATCCCGCCGTCGATCGCACGCGGAGCGCAAGGCCAGACCTCCGTGCCGGTGCCGACCCGCAGCATCCGTATCAGCAGCGTGGGCCGCGCGGCCCGGCAGGCGCAGGAACCGCAGGCGCCTGCCGAGCGCGCCGATGCCATTCCTACCCGCCTGATGCGCTCGCTGCAGGAAGCGGCGGGGCAAGTTGCCGCCGGGCCGGTTGAGGCCAAGGTTGAGGATACGGTGGCTGAGGTTGCGCCTGCCGTTGCGCCATCGCTGCCGGTTCCTGAGCCTGTCGAAGCGCCGGATCCAATGCAGCAAGCAAGCCCGGCGCCGCTTGCCGAACCGTACGCGGCGCAATGGTTCGATCCCGAGCCTGAGCCGGTGGAACCTGCACCTGTACCGATCCCGGCCATGCCGGTTGCGGCGCAGGCCGAAGATCCTTTCATGTCGCTGTTCGATGAAGAGCCGCAGGCTGTGCCGGCGCCGCCGAGCCCGGTTTTCAGCGCGCCGCCTCAAACCGCAGTACAAGCGCCGCCGTTTACGGTGCGCAATCCCGAGCCGGCGCCGGTTGCGCAGCCCGTTGCCGCTTACACCGAATATGAAGCCTCCGAGCCGCAGGTGGAGATTCCCTTGCCCGCGCTGGATTTACTGGACGTGGTACCGGACGCCGCCATCGAAGTCGATGCCGAACAACTGGAAGAAACCGGCCGCCTGATCGAGCAGCGCCTGAAGGAATTCAAGGTGCCGGTGGCGGTGCTGGGCGCCGAAGCCGGCCCGGTGATCACGCGTTTTGAAGTCGAACCGGCGCAGGGCGTGCGCGGGGCGCAGGTGGTGAACCTGATGAAGGACCTGGCGCGCGCGCTGGGCCTGACCTCGATCCGCGTGGTCGAGACCATCCCCGGCAAGACCTGCATGGGCCTGGAGCTGCCCAATGCGCGCCGGCAGATGATCAAGCTGTCCGAGATCGTGCATTCGCAGGCCTACCGCAAGTCGGCCTCGCTGCTGACGCTGGCCATGGGCAAGGACATCACCGGCACGCCGGTGGTCACCGACCTGGCGCGCGCGCCGCACATGCTGGTGGCCGGCACCACCGGTTCCGGCAAGTCGGTGGCGATCAATGCCATGATCCTGTCGCTGCTGTACAAGGCCACGCCGGAAGAAGTGCGCATGATCATGATCGACCCCAAGATGCTGGAGCTGTCGATCTACGAAGGCATCCCGCACCTGCTGGCGCCGGTGGTGACCGACATGCGCGAAGCCGCGCATGCGCTGAACTGGGCGGTGGACGAGATGGAGCGCCGCTACAAGAAGATGTCCAAGCTGGGCGTGCGCAACCTGGCCGGCTACAACCAGAAGATCGCCGACGCCCACGCGCGCGGCGAGAAGATTCCTAACCCCTTCAGCCTGACGCCGGACGCGCCCGAGCCGCTGGACAAGCTGCCCACCATCGTGATCGTCATCGACGAATTGGCGGACCTGATGATGGTGGTCGGCAAGAAGGTGGAAGAGCTGATCGCCCGCCTGGCGCAAAAGGCGCGCGCCGCCGGCATCCACCTGATCCTGGCTACGCAGCGGCCTTCGGTGGATGTGATCACCGGCCTGATCAAGGCCAATATCCCGACCCGGGTGGCGTTCCAGGTATCCAGCAAGATCGACTCGCGCACCGTGCTCGACCAGATGGGCGCCGAGTCGCTGCTGGGGCATGGCGACATGCTGTTCCTGCCGCCGGGTTCGGGCTATCCGCAGCGCGTGCATGGCGCCTTCGTCTCCGACGAGGAGGTGCACCGCGTGGTGGAATACCTGAAGTCGTTCGGCGAGCCGCGCTATATCGAAGAGATCCTGGCGCCGCCTGTGGTGGAGGATGCCGCGCAGGGAGACATGTTCGGCAACGACATGCCGGATCCCGAATCCGATCCGCTGTATGACGAGGCGGTGGCCTTCGTGCTGAAGTCGCGCCGCGCTTCCATCTCTTCGGTGCAGCGCCAGTTCCGCATCGGCTACAACCGCGCCGCGCGCCTGGTGGAGCAGATGGAAACGGCCGGGGTGCTGTCGGCCATGTCGCGCAACGGCAGCCGGGATATTTTGGTGCCGCCGTCGGGCGAAGAATAAATCCTCATTTCAATTTTTCGTCATCCCGGCGCAGGCCGGGATCCAGTGTCGTCCGTGGCGATTAACCGGAGTTGGCGTGATGCGGCGAACGACGCTGGGTCCTGACTTTCGTCAGGACGACGGTGAATTGAGCCGCAGATAAAAAAATGGCGAACCGGAAATTCCGGTTCGCCATTTTCATTTCATCCGACCCGATCAGACATCCAGCTGGGTCACCAGCTTGGTATTGATATAGGCCTCGATCGCCTCGGTGCCGCCTTCGGAACCGTAGCCGCTGTCCTTGATGCCGCCGAACGGCAGTTCGGGCAGGGCCAGGCCAAGGTGGTTGATGGTCAGCATGCCGCTTTCCACGCGCGCGGCCAGCGCGTGCTTGGTCTGCGCCGACTTGGCGAAGGCGTAGGCGGCCAGGCCGAAGGGCAGGCGGTTGGCTTCGGCGATCACTTCGTCGAGCGTGTCGAACGGATTGATCAGCGCCAGCGGGCCGAACGGTTCCTCGTTCATCACGCGGGCCGACAGCGGGATGTTGGTCAGCACGGTGGGCTGGAAGAAGTAGCCGCGGCCGTCGATGCGCTTGCCGCCGGTGCGCAGTTGCGCGCCCTGGGATACGGCGTCGTCGATCAGCGATTCCAGCGCCGGGATGCGGCGCTTGTTGGCCACCGGACCCATGGTGGTGCCGGCGTCCATGCCGTTGCCGACCTTCAGTTGTTCGGCATAGGTGACGAACTTGTCGACGAAGGCGTTGAACACGTTCTTCTGCACCAGGAAACGGGTCGGCGAGACGCACACCTGGCCGGCGTTGCGGAACTTGGAAGCGGCCAGCAGCTTGGCGGCGGTGTCGATGTCGGCATCGTCGAACACCATGGCCGGGGCGTGGCCGCCCAGTTCCATGGTGGCGCGCTTCATGTGCAGGCCGGCCAGCGCCGCCAGTTGCTTGCCGACCGGGGTGGAGCCGGTGAAGGAGATCTTCTTGATCACCGGATGCGGGATCAGGTATTCCGAGATTTCAGCCGGCACGCCGTAGACCAGGTTGATGACGCCGGCCGGCACGCCCGCATCGGCGTAGGCGCGGATCAGTTCGGCCGGGGAAGCGGGGGTCTCTTCCGGCGCCTTGACGATGATCGAGCAGCCCGCGGCCAACGCCGCCGACAGCTTGCGCACCACCTGGTTGAGCGGGAAGTTCCAGGGCGTGAAGGCGGCCACCGGGCCGACCGGCTCCTTGATCACCATCTGGTAGGCGCCAGGCACGCGGGCCGGCACCAGGCGGCCGTAGGTGCGGCGGGCTTCCTCGGCGAACCAGTCGATGGTGTCGGCCGCGCCCAGGGTTTCCATCTTGGCTTCGGCCAGCGGCTTGCCTTGCTCCAGCGTCATCAGGCGGGCGATCTCGTCGACGCGTTCGCGCAGGAGGTTGGCGGCGCGGCGCATGATCTTGGAGCGTTCGAAGGCGGAGGTGTTGCGCCACACTTCGAAGCCTTGCTGGGCCGATGCCAGGGCGCGGTCGAGGTCTTCGCGACCGGCGTGGGCGATCTTGCCGATGACTTCTTCGGTGGCGGGGTTGACGACGTCAATGGTGCGTCCGGAAACGCTGGCGGTCCATTCGCCGTTGATGAAAAGCTGTACGTCCTTATACATGTGCGGTCCTCGTTGTTCAGGAGTTTCAGGGATGCCGCCGCCGGCGGTTGCGGCTTGCACGGCGGGCAAGAATGATGGTGATGGCAACAGCTCTGGCGGTGTCTTGTTGATGGGCGGGCCGGCCAGTTGCTTGTGGATGGGGCCATGCCTGCGAGGAGGATAGTTATACCACGCATCGCGCATGCGCGCAGGCCGCCCCGGATGTAGCGGAGAAGGATTGGATAAGAGGCGCTCGCGGCCTGCCATGCCGTCAATGGACGTGCTGGGGGATCTCCATTTCGGCCAGGATCATTTCCACCTGCAGGCAACGTATCTTCAGTTCCTTGATGGCCTTGCGGTACTGGCGTACCGACTTCAGCGGCGGGCCGCCATCCTCATGCCTGGCGGAGCGGATGGCGTTGAGCATGATGTGCGACAGCATCATGGCAGCTTCGTCGTGGGAGCTCTTCAGTTCGGCGATGCTTGTCAGCAAGGCAAGCCGTTTGTCCATGGCGTTCTCCTCTTGGTGAAGTCTGATGAGACTGCGCTGGAAGAGGGAATGTTCCGGGGCCGGGAGAGGACATTTCCATTGCCGTGGAGGAAGCCTTGGCAGGCTGCCAACGCCGGGACGGCACGCGCGCCGCGGATGAAAAAAGCCCCGCCGAAGCGGGGCCAAGAGGGGACTGAGCAGAACTCAGTTTTTGCAACACAACTCTTTCCGGTCTGTGCCCGGTCTGTGCCGGTTGGCGCCAGGGAATGCCGATCAGTACTTCCACATGATCTTTTGCAGTTCCTTGGAGTCGTTGGTCTTGGTCAGCGCCAGTTCGGCCAGGATGCGAGCCTTCTGGGGATTCTGGTCGTCGGTGACGACCCAGTCGTACTTGTCGTCAGGCTGTTCGCCGTTGCGGATCACGACGCCGCTGCCGGTGCGGGTGGCGCGGATGACCTGCACGCCCTTGCCGCGGATTTCCTGCAGCACCGGCACGATCTGCTCGGCCACGCTGCCGTTGCCGGTGCCGTCATGGATGATGGCCTTGGCGCCGGCGTTGACGAAGGCGTCATAGGCGGCGCGGCTGACGTTGCCGTAGTTGTAGGCGATGTCCACGCGCGGCAGGCTGCTGATCTTGTCGATGTCGAATTCGGTCTGGGTGGTGTGCGGACGGGCCGGCAGGCGGTAGAAGGTCAGCTTGTTTTCGACCACGTAGCCCAGCGGGCCATAGGGCGAGCGGAAGGTCTCGACCTTGAACGAGTTGCTCTTGGTGACGTCGCGGCCGGAGTGGATCTCGTCGTTCATCACCACCAGCGTACCCTTGCCGGCGGCTTCCTTGCTGCTGGCGACCAGCACCGCGTCATACAGGTTCAGCGCGCCGTCGGCGCCCAGCGCGGTACCCGGGCGCATCGAGCCGACCACCACCACCGGCTTCTCGCTCTTCAACACCAGGTTGAGGAAGTAGGCGGTCTCTTCGATGGTGTCGGTGCCGTGGGTGATCACCACGCCGTCCACATCGCTTTGCTTGAGCAGTTCGGAGACGCGCTTGCCCAGTTTCAGCAGGCGTTCGTCATTGAAGCTTTCGCTGCCGATCTGGAAAATCTGTTCGCCGCGCACGTTGGCGATCTTGGACACTTCCGGCACGGCGGCGATGATCTTGTCGACCGGCACCACGGCCGATTGGTAGGCAGCGGTGTTGACGCTGGAAGCGCCCGCGCCGGCGATGGTGCCGCCGGTGCCGATGACCACGACGTTGGGTTTCTTTTCCTGCGCCTGCGCCGATACGCTCATGGCGGCGAAAGCCGCCGCCATGATCATGACAGTGCCGATTTGTTTGAATTTTGCCTGCTGCATTTGAAGTCTCCTGGTGACGGTTGGTAAGTCCGTTTCGCGGCTCGCTCTCGTTGTTTTGATGGCCCGTCGAAACGGCCGGCCCCGCTTGCATGTTGCGGAACGCAGCGATCATACGAAAGCCGGATTGCGATGTCTCATGCTTTTAAAACATGGGTGGATGCGCCAAACGCATGAACCGGAAGATGCGAGCCGGGAGCGCCTCGGGTTGCGCAGTGCAGCAGGAAACTGGCCGAATACAGCGATGGCATTGGCGAGCAGGAGCGGGCGCGGGCGGACAAGAAAAAGCCGCCTTGAAGGCGGCCCGGGATGCGTTTGCCGGAGCAGGCGTCAGAAGAATTCGACGGTGTCGTTGGTGGTGATGCCGGAATTGAGCACGCCCGAGTTCACCAGTTCTTCGTAGAAGCAGATGCGGTTGCGGCCGTTTTCCTTGGCGTGGTACAGCGACTGGTCGGCGTGGCCGAGGATGACCACCGGGGTTTCGCGCGAAATGCCGACGAAGCCGAGGCTGACCGTGACCTTGCCGACCTGCGGGAAATCGTATTCCTGGACGTTCTGGCGGAAACGGTCGAAGATCTTGCGCGCATCCGACAGGGTGGTCGAACGCAGCAGGATGACGAATTCCTCGCCGCCGAAGCGGAAGATACGGTCGTGGCTGCGGAAGGAAGCGCGCAGGATGTTGGCCACCAGGATCAGCACTTCATCGCCGTACAGGTGGCCGTAGCGGTCGTTGACCTGCTTGAAGTGGTCGATGTCGACCACCGCCAGCCAATGGCCCTTGGCCTCGCCCGCGTCGTCGTGGCGGCGCTCGTTCTTCTCCAGCGAATGCGACTCGTGCGGGGCGATGGCGAAAGCGTACTTGGTGAATTGCTCGTCGAAGGTCTTGCGGTTGAACAGGCCGGTCAAGGCATCGCGCTCGCTGTAGTCGAGCAGGCTCTGGTAATTGCAGTAGACATGGAAGATGCCCCGAATGACATCCAGCTTCGACTGATCAAGGGCGCTGTCGCTGCGGATTGCGAGGCAGGAATTCATTTTGCCGTGCAGCCATACCGGCAGCCAGAGGAGGTGCGCGCCGTCGTCGGCGGTTTCGGCGTATTCGGGGAGATGGCTGCGGATGCAGGCCATCATCGCCGGGTAGTTCGACAGCGGTTCCTTGGGATCGTCGGTGGTGTGCTCGTCGATGGTGTGGATCTCGCCGTTGCGGATCACCATCTTTTCCTGGACGTAATACGCGTCGCGCATGTTGAAGATGTCAAGCATGCGGATCTCTTGCACATCGGTGAGCTGGTACAGGGCGGAGATGACGGAGAGCGCCAGGCGGGAATGCTCCCGATGGGCGGTGATCTCTACCAGATGCTTGAGCAGCGGTTTCTTCATCTCGTCGTCGATGTCCTGCATGAGCCCATTATTCTTGATGTATGGTCGGTACTCGGATGTCGTGCTTCGCCATTCGCGCAATGTAGCAGCACTTATGCAGGAATTACGCCATGAAGCAAGCAAGGAAGCGGGATGATTTTACACGTTCGCATGCAATGGGATGAAGTAGTTTCTACAGTTTGAAATCGAAAATATTCAATTCATTTCCGGCTGGAAATTTTGTCCTGATGTGAGACATAGTTACGCACCTATTTGATAGTTTTTTGATTTTCGTTAATGCGCCCAGGGTGTGAGAGGAGGGCGGGTAGATATGCCCGGACCACGCTCCTGTGATGATTGGAGAGGATTTTTATTTTCGGGGTGCGCAGGGAGCGGAAGCGCGAACCAGGCGCAGTAAAAAAGGGGTAAAAAAAATCGCCGGTCGATGCCGGCGATTTTTTTATATTGTTTTCGGTTTTGCGTGCCGTGTGCGCTCAGGCGTAGATGATCAGCAAGGCAACCGCGACGATCAGGGCGAACTTGGTGATGCGGTAGACCGTCTTGTTCCAGTTCTTGAAGCGGCGGCGGTACTGGCCGGCCAGCCAGACGAAGCGGAACAGCTTGTTGACGCGCCCGGTCTGGTCGCCGGTCTCGTTGGGCGAGGCGGCGGCGGTCATCATGGTGCGGCCCAGGAAGCCGTTGATGGCTTCGGCCCAGCGGTAGCGCAGCGGGCGTTCGACGTCGCAGAACAGGATGATACGGTTCGTCTCGGCGCCATTCTGCGCCCAGTGGATGAAGGTCTCGTCGAACACCACGCTCTGGCCGTCGCGCCAGCTATAACGCTGGCCGTCGACTTCGATGAAGCAGCGGTCGTCGTTGGGCGTGACCAGGCCGAGGTGGTAGCGCAGCGAGCCGGCATAGGGGTCGCGGTGCGGATTGAGCGTGCCGCCGGGCGCCAGTTCGGCGAACATCGCGGCTTTCACGCAGGGGATGCGGCGTAGGATCTCGACGGTCTTGGGGCAGAATTTCTCGGCAGAAGGGTGGCTGGCGTTGTACCACTTCAGGTAAAAGCGCTTCCAGCCGGCCTTGAAGAAAGAGTTGAAGCCGGCGTCGTCATTCTTTTCGGCGGCCTTGATCTTGGCCAGATTCTGCAGCGCCACGGCTTCGTCGCGGATGGTTTCCCAATTCTCGTCGATGATCGCCAGTTCCTTGAATTCGCGCACGGCCGGATAAGGCACGGCCGGAACGCGCGAGAAGGCGTACATGAACACGTTGATCGGCGACATGATCGACGAGTGGTCGAAGAACTGGCGCAGGAAGGGCAGCCGCACGCGTCCGCGGAAATGGATGAAAAAGATCGAAAACAGGTAAATAAAGACGATTACCCACTTCATTGCATGGTCCTCTTGTGTGTTGCAGGCCGTTGGCCGGTGTTGGCCGACGACGCGAAAGATATCTGCCAGATGGCGTCGGATCGGGGGGAATCAACCGCAGAAAGCGCCAGAAGGCGCAGAACCGGTTCCCGGGCATAGTCCGCGCAGCGCGGAGCAAGGCAACGATTCTACACCAAGGGGATGCCAGCAAATGTAAGCGTTCCTGCGGCTTTGGGCGCGCCGGGCGGGCTTGTATGAGGGAAATCAAGCCGGCAATAAAAAAGCGGACCGGGAAACCCGGTCCGCGAGGGACAACAACAGTGAAGGATGAAACGGTTCGTCTTGTCAGGCGGCTTGCTGCACGGCGGGGCGGGCACGGTTCCAGCGCGGCAGGCCGGTGAAGGCGAAGTCGATTTCCGGCACGCGGCCGGCGACGATCTCGGCGATGGCGCGGCCGGAGCCGCAGCCCATGGTCCAGCCCAGGGTGCCGTGGCCGGTGTTCAGGTACAGGTTGCTGAACTTGGTCTTGCCGACGTACGGGACATTGGAGGGCGTGAGCGGACGCAGGCCGGTCCAGTAGACCGGGTTGTCGTAGTCGCAGCCGTCCGGGAACAGCTCGCGGGTGCGGCGGGTGATGGCTTCGCAGCGGGTGGTGTTGAGCTCGCGGGTGTAGCCGTTCAGTTCGCAGGTGCCGGCCACGCGCAGGCGGTCGCCCAGGCGCGAGACCACCAGCTTGTAGCCGTCGTCGGTGAGCGAGACGGTGGGCGCGGCGTCCGGGTTGGTGACCTTGTAGGTGGCCGAGTAGCCCTTGCCTGGATAGAGCAGCAGGTCGATGCCCAGCGGCTTGACCAGCGGCTGCGAGAAGCTGCCCATGGCGACCACGAAGGCGTCGGCCTTCAGGACTTCATGGCGGCCGTCCGGGTTGATGATTTCCACGCCGGTCACGCGCGCCGAGGCGCCTGCGCCTTCAGTGATCAGGCGGGTGATGGTGGTCGAGAAGCGGAACTGCGCGCCGGCTTCCTCGGCCTTCTTGGCCAGGCCCGTGGTCAGCTTGTAGACGTCGCCCGACTCATCGGTGGCAGTGAAATCGCCGCCGACGATCTTGTTGCGGATCGAGGCTAGCGCCGGTTCGATCTTCACCACTTCGTCGGCGCCGATCGATTCGCGCGGGCAGCCCAGGTCGCGCATCAGCTTGGCGGCCGGCAGCGATTCCTGGAATTCCTTTTCCTCGGTATAGAAGTGCAGGATGCCGCGGGTCAGGTGGTCGTACTGGATGCCGGTTTCGGCGCGCACCGCCTGCAGGGTCTGGCGGCTGTATTCGCACAGGGCGACGATGTTGCGGATGTTTTCATCGGTGCGGGCGGCGGTGCATTCGCGCAGGAAGTTCACGGCCCATTTCCATTGCAGCCATTCGGGGCGGAAGCGGTACAGCAGCGGGGCGTCTTCCTTGCCCAGCCACTTGAGCACCTTCATCGGGGCCGACGGGTTGGCCCAGGGTTCGGCGTGCGAGACCGAAATCTGGCAGCCGTTGGCGAAGCTGGTTTCCTGCGCCGCGCCGGGCTGGCGTTCGATGACGGTGACGTCATAGCCTTCTTTCGTCAGGAACCATGCCGAAGCGGTTCCGATAATGCCTGCCCCCAATACGATGACTTTCATCTCACTCTCCCGGTTGATGCGTGATCCGGCGCGCGATGATGCCCGCTGCCGGCGAATAGCAGCATTGTAAGAATTTCCGGATTGCCGATGTGTTCAATACTGGAGAATTTTTTTCTCTCATATTAAGCAATGAGGATTTTTTTATTCAAAAAACAAAGAAAAAAATATAAATATTTATTTTTTTGAAGATGAGAAGCGGGCCATCTCTTCGGCGACCGCACGGGTCACGGTTTCCGTCAGCGCCTGGCGCAGGCTTTCCTTGACGCGCTGCGTCAGGATATCGGAGATATTGTCCAGCACCACCGCCATCTGGTCTTGCAGATGTTGTTGCAGCACGGAATCCGCTTGTTCCAGCAGGGTTTGCAGGACGTTTTCGCTGATTTCCTGCTGCCATTGGCGATATTGTTCGGCGGCCGGGATGGCCGTTTCGGACGGCGACGGCGCCTGGGGGGCGGCAGCGGGCGGCGGCACCATCGGGATGACCTCGGTCAGGAGGGGGATGCCGTTGTCGTCGTGATTCATGGTGTTCAGGCGGCCACGAAGTGGGACAGCGGATAGCCGCGTTCCTTGTAGAAACGGTAGCGCTCGCGGCCGGCGGCTCGGTCGGCGTCGTCGGCGGAAACGATTTCCAGCATGCGCTCGAAACGGGCGAAATGGACCGGCGTTTCGCCCGACAGGTTGATCAGCACCTGGTGATGCGGCAACTCGATATCGTCGCTGGCGGTCAGGATGATCGGGGTTTGTGCGGCCAGCGGATCGCCGGCGGCCACGTGCGGCAGGAAGTCCTGCTCGGAAAAGGTCCACAGCGCCTGGTCGAGCTGCTGCAGTTCGCGGCCGTCGCGCACGCGCAGCACGATCTGGGTACCGGCGCCGCGCGCCTTGCGTACCAGGCGGCAGGCATAGGCGAGCTTGTGTGGGACGTTGCTATGGAAGTCGATGCGGGTCATGGCGGAAGTATAGTGGTTCGCGGCTGGCGCTGCCATGCGCGTATGGAAAAACGGCCTGCCAAGGGGCAGGCCGTCGGGGTTGCAGGCGCGAGCCTTGGATCAGGCTGCCATGCCGCTGTGGCGCAGCAGCGCGTCGATACGCGGTTCGCGGCCGCGGAAGGCCTTGAACGATTCGATCGCCGGGCGCGAGCCGCCCACCGCCAGGATTTCCTGCTGGAAGCGGCGGCCGGTTTCGATCGACACCACGTTGCCGCCGCCGGCGGCGGCTTCTTCGAAGGCGCTGTAGGCGTCGGCCGACAGCACTTCGGCCCACTTGTAGCTGTAATAGCCCGCCGCATAGCCGCCGGCGAAGATGTGCGAGAACGAATGCTGGAAGCGGTTGAACTCAGGCGGACGGATCACGGCGATGCGGTCGCGCAGTTCGTTGAGCAACTGCTGCACGGTCTTGCCGCCGCCCACTTCATATTCATAGTGGATCAGCATGTCGAACAGCGAGAATTCCACCTGGCGCAGCATCTGCAGGCCGGACTGGAAGTTCTTGGCGGCGATCATCTTGTCGTACAGCGCGCGCGGCAGCGGCGCGCCGGTGTCGGCATGGGCCGAGAGGTGTTGCAGCACATCCCATTCCCAGCAGAAGTTTTCCATGAACTGCGACGGCAGCTCGACAGCATCCCATTCCACGCCGGAGATGCCGGACACGCCGACTTCATCGACTTGCGTCAGCATGTGGTGCAGGCCGTGGCCGAACTCGTGGAACAGCGTGATCACCTCGTCGTGGGTGAACAGCGCCGGCTTGGCCACGCCATCGACCACCGCCGGTTCGGTGAAGTTGCACACCAGGTAGGCGATCGGGGTCTGCACGCCGCTGGCGGTCAGGCGGCGCGCGCGGGCGTCGTCCATCCAGGCGCCGCCGCGCTTGCCGCTGCGCGCATAGAGGTCGAGGTAGAACTGACCGACCAGCTGGCCGTCGCGTTCGATGCGGAAGAACTTCACGTCCTTGTGCCAGACCGGCGCGGTGTCGGGCTTGATGGTCACGCCGAACAGTTGCTGCGCGACCTGGAACAGGCCGCCCACCACCTTGTGTTCGGGGAAGTACTGCTTCACTTCCTGTTCCGAGAAGGCGTAGCGCTGCTCGCGCAGCTTTTCGGAAGCATAGGTGCTGTCCCAGGCTTCCAGCGTGTCCAGACCCAGCTTTTCCTTGGCGAAGGCCTTCAGCTCGGCGTAGTCCTTTTCGCCGAAGGGGCGGGCGCGGCGGCCTAGGTCTTCGAGGAAGGCGATGACTTCCGCCGGCGATTGCGCCATCTTGGCCACCAGCGAGACTTCGGCGAAGTTGGCGTAGCCCAGCAATTGCGCTTCTTCCTTGCGCAGTTTCAGGATGGCGTCGATGTTGGCGCTGTTGTCCCATTCCGGCTTGGCGCCCAGTTCGGACGCCTTGGTGGCGTTGGCGCGGTAGATCTTCTCGCGCAGCGCGCGGTTGTCCGCGTATTGCAGCACCGGAAAGTAGGAGGGGAAGTGCAGCGTGAACTTGAAGCCCGGCTTGCCGTCCTTCTCGGCGGCAGCGCGCGCGGCCTGCTTGACGTCGTCCGGCAGGCCGGCGAGTTCGGCTTCGTCTTCCACGAACAGGCCGAAGTCGTTGGTGGCGTCCAGCACGTTCTCGGAGAAGCGGGTGGTCAGCGCCGCCTGCTTTTCCTGGATGGCGGCAAAGCGTTCTTTCTTGTCGTCGGGCAGTTCGGCGCCGGACAGGCGGAAGTCGCGCACCGCGTTGTCCACCACCTTGCGGCGCGCGGCCGACAGCGAGGCGAAGGCCGGACTGGCCTGCAGCGCCTTGTACTTCTCGAACAAGGCCAGGTTCTGGCCCAGGCCGGTCCAGAATTCCACCAGGCGCGGCTGGTTCTCGTTGTAGGTGGCGCGCAGCGCCGGCGTATCCATCACCGAGTTCAGGTGGCCGACCACGCTCCAGGCGCGGCCCAGCTTTTCGGTGGCGGATTCCAGCGGTTCGACGAAGTTGTCCCAGGTGACCTCCGCCATCGGCGCTTCCAGTTCGGTCACCAGGCGGCCGGCGTCGGCCAGCAGCTTGTCCAGCGCGGGCGTGACGTGTTCCGGCTTGATGGCGTCGAACTGGGCGTAGCCCGAAAAGTCGAGCAGGGGATTGGCGGCGATGTCGGTGGTCATGGAGTCTTCTCTATTCAGTTCAATATCAGGTGCGTTCGGCGGCTTCGATCGTGTTGACCAGCAGCATGGTGATGGTCATCGGGCCGACGCCGCCCGGCACCGGGGTGATGTAGCCGGCGACTTCCTTCACGTTGGCGAAGTCGACGTCGCCGCACAGCTTGCCGTTGTCGTCGCGGTTCATGCCGACGTCCAGCACCACGGCGCCCGGCTTGACCATGTCGGCGGTGACGATGTTGCGCTTGCCGGTGGCCACCACCAGGATGTCGGCGTTGCGGGTATGCGCGCCGAGGTCACGGGTCTTGGAGTTGCAGATGGTGACGGTTGCGCCCGCTTGCAAGAGCAGCATCGCCTGCGGCTTGCCGACGATGTTGGAGGCCCCCACCACGACGGCGTTGGCGCCGCGCACCGGATAGTTGATCGACTCCAGCATCTTCATCACGCCGTACGGGGTGCAGGGGCGGAACAGCGGCTGGCCGGTCATCAGGAGGCCGGCGTTGCTGATGTGGAAACCGTCCACGTCCTTTTCGGGAGCGATGGCTTCGATCACCTTGTGCGCGTCGATGTGGGCCGGCAGCGGCAACTGCACCAGGATGCCGTTGATCTTCGGGTCCTGGTTCAGGGCGTCGATGCGCGCCAGCAGGTCGGCTTCGGTCATGGCGGCATCGTATTTCTCCATCACGGAGTACAGGCCGTTGTCTTCGCAGGCCTTGACCTTGTTGCGCACATAGACCTGGGAAGCCGGGTTGTCGCCGACCAGGATCACCGCCAGGCCGGGCTGCTTGCCTTTGGCGGTCAGGGCGGCGGCGCGTTTGGCGACGTCGGCGCGCAGTTGTTGGGAGAGCAGGTTTCCGTCGATCAGTTGAGCTGGCATGGCAGATATATAGAGGCAGGAGCGGTGGCGAAAGCGCCCGGACGGCGCCGGGAGCGATGAAAACCCAACATTATAAAACGAGCGCGGCCGGGCGACGACCGCAGGCAGGGGAGCTTAATTGTCGTTTTTTCAATAAAAATGCCCTGTATTCCACCATGCGGGCATTTTGCCCCGTCCCCGACGGGGAATTTCAATTTCGGTTATGCTCCGGCAACCAAAGCGCAACGACACCATTTCCGAAGGACGCCCGCATGACCGATTTGCTGAACCAACGCCTGCAACAGCTCGCCAGCCCGCAACATATCGCGCTGCTCGGCCAGGGCTTGCGCGGCGTGGAACGCGAAACGCTGCGGGTCGACCGCCACGGGCAGCTGGCGCATACGCCGCACCCGCCGGCGCTGGGTTCGGCGCTGACCAACGACCTGATCACCACCGATTATTCCGAGTCGCTGCTGGAGTTCATCACGCCCGCCGAGCAGGACATCGCCACGGCCCTGCAGCGGCTGGACGAGATCCACCGCTTCGCCTACGCCAGGCTGGGCGGCGAGATCCTGTGGAACGCTTCGATGCCCTGCGTGCTGCCGCCGGAGGACGAGATTCCCATCGCCTGGTACGGCAGCTCGCACATCGGCATGTTGAAGCACGTCTACCGCCGCGGCCTTGCGCTGCGTTACGGCCGAACCATGCAATGCATCGCCGGCATCCATTACAACTTCTCGCTCAACGAAGGCGTGTGGGATGTGCTGCGCGAGAACGACAAGGAGGTCGACGCCTCGGTCTCGCGGCGCGACTACCAGTCCGAGCGCTATATCGCCCTGATCCGCAATTTCCGCCGCTACAGCTGGCTGCTGATGTACCTGTTCGGCGCTTCGCCGGCGCTGGCGACCAATTTCCTGCGCGGCCGCCCGCAGCACCAGCTGGCGACGCTGTCCGACGACACGCTCTACCTGCCCTACGGCACCAGCCTGCGCATGAGCGACCTGGGCTACCAGAACAATGCCCAGGCCAACATCACGCCGCATTACAACAACCTGCCGGCTTATATCCGCAGCCTGGCGCACGCGGTCAGCGAGCCGTATCCGCCGTACGAGGCGATCGGCACCAAGCGCGATGGCGAGTGGGTGCAGATCAACACCAATATCCTGCAGATCGAAAACGAGTTCTATTCGTCGATCCGCCCCAAGCGCGTCATCTACAGCGGCGAGCGCCCGGTGCAGGCCTTGTCGGCGCGCGGCGTGCAATATGTGGAAGTGCGCTGCATGGACATCGATCCGTTCGATCCGCTCGGCATCAACCTGCAGGCGGCGCGTTTCCTCGACGTGTTCCTGCATTTCCTGGCCTTCGACGACAGTTGCCTGACCTCGGACCAGGAGGGCACGGAAAACCGCGCCAACTTCATGGCCACCGTCAAGCAAGGGCGCCAGCCCGGCCTGCAGCTGCAGTTCAAGGGCCGCGCCATCGGCCTGCGGGAGTGGGGCGAGCAATTGCTGGAGCGCATGGCGCCGGTGGCCGAACTGCTGGACCGGCAGGCCGGCGGCAACGCCCACCGCGACAGCATGGCGGCCCAGCGCGCCAAGCTGGCCGATCCCGATGCCACGCCATCGGCGCGCGTATTGCGCGAGATCCGCGCGGCCGGCAATTCCTTCCCCGGCTGGGCCCTGCAAAACAGCACGGCGCAGGCCGAGCAGATGCTGGCCCGGCCGCTGGACGCGGCGCAGGTCGCCGACTTCACCGCCATCGCCCAGGCTTCGCTGGATGCCCAGCGCGAGATCGAGCGTACCCAGACCGGCGACTTCGATACCTTCGTCGCCGCCTACCGCGCCAGCACGCTGGGCAATATCAGCGTCTGAGCTTCCGGGGCCGGCCGTTTCGCCGGCCCATATTCCACTGCCTTTCTATATACATATCCTTATATGGGATATGCGGTCGTCATCGCGCCGATACGGCATTTCGCCGATGGTGGACGTCCGGTTTCGGCTGAAAAATTTATCTTTTGCCGACATCTTTTTTTGCCCGATCCGCCGGGCTGTTGTGCCTGCCCGTCGCCGGAAACCTGTCCCTCGGAGCCATTTTGCGGCAATGCAAACACGGCGAAAACAAACCGATTATCGTGCTGACCGTAAAAATACGGTGGCCGGAAAGCCCCTGTTTGTGCCGCTTTGCAGCAATATTTCGAATTATGAGATCAATTATCGCAATTTGAAAATAGAAAATTCCCTGATAAAATGCGTCGTCCTCAAGGCTGGAAAACCGTACATTAGCGCTGTAGGCTTGGTTTTCCGCGCATCATCGCCGGCGACTATTTGTACTGAATGAACCTACCGACCCGGCCAGTCCAATGGACCGGCCGGATCTTCAACAAACAGGAGACATGACATGTCAGCCCAAATCGACCAAGTCCTGGCGCAGGCCGCCAATGATCCAGATGTGATGGAAACCCAGGAGTGGCTCGACGCCCTCGAAGCCGTGATCGAGAAGGAAGGTCCGGATCGTGCCCACTACCTGATGGAGCGCATGGTCGACCTGGCCCGCCGCCGCGGCGCTTATATCCCGTTTTCCAGCAATACCGCCTACGTCAACACCATTCCCGCCGACCAGGGCGAGCACTGCCCCGGCAACCTCGAATATGAAGAGCGCCTGCGCTCGTGGATGCGCTGGAACGCCATGGCCATGGTGGTCAAGGCCAACCGCGTCGACGGCGACCTGGGCGGCCACCTGTCCTCGTTCGCCTCGCTGGCCAACATGCTGGGCATCGGCTTCAACCACTTCTGGCACGCCCCGACCGAAAACCACGGCGGCGACCTGCTGTACATCCAGGGCCACTCCTCGCCCGGCATCTACGCGCGCGCCTTCCTGGAAGGCCGCCTGACCGAAGACCAGCTGATCCACTTCCGCCGCGAAGCCGACGGCCATGGCCTGTCTTCCTACCCGCACCCGAAGCTGATGCCGGAATTCTGGCAATTCCCGACCGTGTCGATGGGCCTGGGCCCCTTGATGGCGATCTACCAGGCGCGCTTCCTGAAATACCTGCACGCGCGCGGCATCGCCGACACCGAAAACCGCAAGGTCTGGGCCTTCTGCGGCGACGGCGAGATGGACGAGCCGGAATCGATGGGCGCCATCGGCATGGCCGGCCGTGAAAAGCTGAACAACCTGGTCATCGTGGTCAACTGCAACCTGCAGCGCCTGGACGGTCCGGTGCGCGGCAACGGCAAGATCATCCAGGAACTGGAATCCGACTTCCGCGGCGCCGGCTGGAACGTGGTCAAGGTCATCTGGGGCAGCGGCTGGGACGAGCTGCTGGCCAAGGACAAGGACGGCATCCTGCAAAAGGTGATGATGGAAACCGTCGACGGCGAGTACCAGAACTACAAGGCCAAGGACGGCGCCTACGTGCGCAAGCACTTCTTCGGCAAGCATCCCAAGCTGCTGGAAATGGTCAGCAAGATGTCCGACGACGACATCTGGCGCCTGACCCGCGGCGGCCACGACCCGCACAAGATCTACGCCGCCTTCAAGGTCGCGCAGGAATCCAAGGACCAGCCGACCGTGATCCTGGCCAAGTCGATCAAGGGCTACGGCTTCGGCAAGGCCGGCGAAGCGCGCAACACCGCGCACAACACCAAGAAGCTGGACGACGAAGCCATCCGCGCCATGCGCGACCGCTTCCAGCTGCCGATCTCGGACGCCGAGCTGCCCAACATCCCGTTCTTCAAGCCGGCCGACGACGCGCCTGAAATGCAGTACCTGCACGAGCGCCGCAAGGCCCTGGGCGGCTACCTGCCGCAGCGTCGCCCGCAAGCCGACGAGAAGCTGCCGGTGCCCGAGCTGTCCGCCTTCCAGGCGATGCTGGAACCGACCGCAGAAGGCCGTGAAATCTCCACCACCGCCGCCTACTCGCGCGTGCTGACCGCGCTGCTGCGCGACCCCAACCTGGGACCGCGCGTGGTGCCGATCATGGTCGACGAATCGCGTACCTTCGGCATGGAAGGCCTGTTCCGCCAGATCGGCATCTTCAGCCAGGTCGGCCAGCTGTACGAACCGGTCGACAAGGACCAGGTGATGTACTACCGCGAAGACAAGGCCGGCCAGATCCTGCAGGAAGGCATCAACGAAGCGGGCGGCATGAGCTCGTGGATCGCCGCGGCGACCTCGTACTCGACCAACAACCGCGTGATGATCCCGTTCTTCACCTACTACTCGATGTTCGGCCTGCAGCGTATCGGCGACCTGGCATGGGCGGCAGGCGACATGCGCGCGCGCGGCTTCCTGATGGGCGGCACCGCCGGCCGCACCACCCTGAACGGCGAAGGCCTGCAGCACGAAGACGGCCACAGCCACGTGTTCGCCTCGGCGATCCCGAACTGCATCCCCTACGACCCGACCTTCGCCCACGAAGTCGCGGTGATCATCCATGACGGCCTGCGCCGCATGGTGGCCAACCAGGAAGACGTGTTCTACTACATCACCGTGATGAACGAGAACTACGCGCATCCGGGCCTCAAGCCGGGCCAGGAAGAGGGCATCCTCAAGGGCCTGTACCTGCTGAACGAAGGCGGCAAGAAGAACAAGCTGCGCGTGCAACTGCTGGGTTCGGGCACCATCCTGCGCGAAGTCATCGCCGCCGCCGACCTGCTGCGCGACGACTGGAAGGTCGACGCCGACGTCTGGTCCGCGCCGTCGTTCACGCTGCTGGCCCGCGACGGCCATGACGTGGAACGCTGGAACATGCTGCACCCGGCCGAAACCGCCAAGAAGAGCTACTTCGAGCAATCGCTGGAAGGCACCGACGGCCCGATCGTGGTCTCGACCGACTACATGCGCACCTATGCCGAACAGGTCCGCGCTTTCGTGCCGAAGGGCCGCTCCTACAAGGTGCTGGGCACCGACGGCTACGGCCGTTCGGACACCCGCGCCAAGCTGCGCGAGTTCTTCGAAGTGGACCGTCACTACGTGACCGTGGCGGCACTGAAGTCGCTGGCCGATGAAGGCAAGATCAAGCCTTCCGTCGTCGCCGAAGCGATCGCCAAGTACGGCATCAATCCGGAAAAACCGAACCCGGTGACCCAGTAAGTCCCGACCGACCCGACCATCCCCGCCTCAGCCAGACTGACCGCGGGGATGCGTCGCGGATGCGTTGAACCAAAACGGATGAAAGCAGTGAAGGTTGGCAGCCTGTCGTGACATACTCTGCCTGCAGGCTGCAAGACCTTCAACACGCGGATACAGAACAAACGGAGCGCAACAGATGAGTCAAGTCGAAGTAAAAGTCCCGGACATCGGCGATTTCAAGGAAGTCGAAGTCATTGAGGTGATGGTCAAGGTAGGCGACACGATCAAGGTCGACCAGTCGCTGATTACCGTCGAATCCGACAAGGCCAGCATGGAGATCCCCTCCAGCCAGGCCGGCGTGGTCAAGGAAATCAAGGTCAAGGTCGGCGACAAGGTCGCCGAAGGCTCGCTGCTGCTGATCGTCGAGGGCGCCGGCGCTGCCGCCGCTGCGGCGCCGCAGGCCGCGGCCGCAGCTCCCGCCGCGGCACAGGCTTCGGCCCCCGCGCCGGCTCCTGCAGCCGCGCCCGCACCGGCCGCGGCAGGCGGTCTGGTTGAAATCGAAGTGCCCGACATCGGCGACTTCAAGGAAGTCGAAGTCATCGAACTGATGGTCAAGGTGGGCGACACCGTCAAGGCCGAGCAATCGCTGCTGACCGTCGAGTCCGACAAGGCCAGCATGGAAATCCCGTCCAGCCACGCCGGCGTGATCAAGGCGCTGAAGGTCAAGCTGGGCGACAAGGTCGCCAAGGGCAGCATCATCGCCACACTGGAAACCACCGGCGGCGCGCCGGCCGCGGCCGCTCCGGCGGCAGCGCCCGCGCCTGCCGCTGCGGCCCCCGCACCGGCGGCAGCTCCGGCCGCGGCTGCGGCAGCCGCGCCGGTGGCGGCGATCGCCACCGCATCGGCCACCAGCAGCGGCGGCAAGGCCCACGCCTCGCCGTCCGTGCGCAAATTCGCGCGCGAACTGGGTGTGGACCTGGCGCGCGTGCCGGCTACCGGTCCCAAGGGCCGCATCCAGCAAATCGACGTGCAGAACTTCGTCAAGGGCGTGATGGCCGGTTCGACCCAGGTCGCCGCGGCTCCCGGCAAGAACGGCAGCGGCGCCGGCCTGGACCTGCTGCCATGGCCGTCGCTGGATTTCTCCAAGTTCGGCGCCACCGAGCTGCAGCCGCTGTCGCGCATCAAGAAGATCAGCGGCCCCAACCTGCACCGCAACTGGGTGATGATCCCGCACGTCACGCAGTTCGACGAAGCCGACGTCACCGAGCTGGAAGAATTCCGCGTCTCTTCCAACGCCGCCTACGCCAAGGCCAAGTCGCCGGTCAAGCTGACCATGCTGGCGTTCGTGATCAAGGCCAGCGTTTCGGCGCTGAAGAAATTCCCGGCCTTCAACTCCTCGCTGGACGCCAAGGGCGAAAACCTGATCCTCAAGCAGTTCTACAACATCGGCTTCGCGGCGGACACGCCCAATGGCCTGGTGGTGCCGGTGATCAAGAACGCCGACCAGAAGAGCGTGAGCCAGATCGCCATCGAAATGGGCGAGCTGTCGGCCCAGGCGCGCGAAGGCAAGCTCAAGCCGGCCGACATGCAGGGCGCGACCTTCACCATCTCGTCGCTGGGCGGCATCGGCGGCACCGCCTTTACGCCCATCATCAACGCGCCGGAAGTGGCGATCCTGGGCCTGTCCAAGTCGGTCACCAAGCCGGTGTGGGACGGCAAGCAGTTCGTGCCGCGCCTGATGATGCCGACTTCGCTGTCGTACGACCACCGCGTCATCGACGGCGCAATGGGCGCACGCTTCTCGGCCTACCTGGCCGACGTGCTGAGCGACCTGCGCAAGTCCTTGCTCTAATCAAGTCGATGCGCCGCCCCAGCGGCGGCGCGCAGCGAAACAGAACATAACGGAGCCAAGACAATGAGTCTCTCTGAAGTCAAGGTCCCCGATATCGGGGACTTCAAGGAAGTCGAAGTCATCGAAGTGATGGTCAAGGTCGGCGACACGATCAAGGTCGAGCAGTCGCTGGTCACCGTCGAGTCCGACAAGGCCAGCATGGAAATCCCGTCGTCGACGGCGGGTGTGGTCAAGGAAGTCAAGGTCAAGGTCGGCGACAAGGTCGCCGAAGGTTCGGTGTTGCTGATGGTGGAAGCTTCCGGCGCTGCCGCGGCGCCCGCACCCGCAGCCGCTCCGGCGCCTGCCGCTGCTCCGGCAGCAGCCCCGGCCGCTCCCGCGACCGCACCGGCGGCCGCCAGCTTCGGCGGCAGCGCCGACGTCCAGTGCGACGTAATGGTGCTGGGCGGCGGTCCCGGCGGCTACTCGGCGGCGTTCCGCGCGGCCGACCTGGGCCTGAACACCGTGATCGTCGAGCGCGACGCCACCCTGGGCGGCGTCTGCCTGAACGTCGGTTGCATCCCGTCCAAGGCGCTGCTGCACGTGGCCGCCGTGATCGACGAAACCGCGGCGATGGCCTCGCACGGCGTGACGTTCGCCAAGCCGGAAATCGACATCGACAAGCTGCGTGGCTACAAGGAAAAGGTCATCGGCAACATGACCGGCGGCCTGGCCGGCATGGCCAAGGCGCGCAAGGTTAACGTGGTGCGCGGTGAAGGCCAGTTCGCCGGCCCCAACCATATCGAAGTCACCGCCGGCGACGGCAGCAAGCAGGTGGTGCAGTTCAAGCACGCCATCATCGCCGCCGGTTCTTCCGTGGTGAACCTGCCGTTCGTGCCGCAGGACCCGCGCATCGTCGACTCCACCGGCGCGCTGGAACTGCGCCAGGTGCCCAAGCGCATGCTGGTCATCGGCGGCGGCATCATCGGCCTGGAAATGGCGACCGTGTACTCCACGCTGGGCGCGCGTATCGACGTGGTCGAGATGATGGACGGCCTGATGCAAGGCGCCGACCGCGACATGGTCAAGGTCTGGCAGAAGTTCAACGAGAAGCGCTTCGACAACATCATGGTCAAGACCAAGACCGTGGCGGTGGAAGCGTTGAAGGAAGGCATCAAGGTCACCTTCGAGGCCGCCGAAGCCGGCGCCAAGGCGCCCGAGCCGCAACTGTACGACCTGGTGCTGGTGGCCGTGGGCCGCAGCCCCAACGGCAAGAAGATCTCGGCCGACAAGGCCGGCGTGATCGTCGGCGACCGCGGCTTCATCCCGGTCGACAAGCAGATGCGCACCAACGTGCCGCACATCTTCGCCATCGGCGACCTGGTGGGCCAGCCGATGCTGGCGCACAAGGCGGTGCATGAAGGCCACGTCGCCGCTGAGGTGATCGCCGGCGAGAAGAGCTTCTTCGACGCCAGCGTGATCCCGTCGGTGGCCTACACCGATCCGGAAGTGGCATGGGTCGGCATCACCGAAGACGAAGCCAAGGCCAAGGGCATCAAGATCGAAAAGGGCCACTTCCCGTGGGCCGCTTCCGGTCGAGCCGTGGCCAACGGCCGCGCCGAGGGCTTCACCAAGCTGCTGTTCGATGCCGAGACGCATCGCGTGATCGGCGGCGGCATCGTCGGCACGCACGCCGGCGACATGATCGGCGAAGTGGCGCTGGCCATCGAGATGGGCGCCGACGCGGTCGACATCGGCAAGACCATCCACCCGCACCCGACGCTGGGCGAATCGCTCGGCATGGCGGCGGAAGTGGCGGAAGGGCATTGCACCGACTTGCCGCCGCAGCGCAAGAAGTAACAGCGCTTTGCTGCAGCAGAAAAAACGCCCGGCCATGCCGGGCGTTTTTCATTTTGCCGTTTGCCTCGTCAGCCGTTGAGCATCTTCATGACGGCCTCGGTATACCGCGCGCCCGCGGCCGCTCCCGGCGGGAACAAGGCATCCAGCTGCTGCAAGTCCTGCTGGCTCAGCGTCACGCCGATAGCGCCGGCATTCTCTTCCAGATAGCGGATGCGCTTGGTGCCGGGGATCGGCACGATGTGCGGGTCCTGCGCCATCACCCAGGCCAGCGCGAATTGGCCGGGCGTGCAGCCGTGCTCTTGCGCCAGTTGCTTCACCTTGTCCACCAGCGCCATGTTCCTGGCGAAATTCTCGCCCTGGAAACGCGGGTTGGTACGGCGGAAGTCGTCTTCGGCCAGGTCCTCGAACTTGGTGATGGCCCCGGTCAGGAAGCCGCGTCCCAAGGGACTGTAAGCGACGAAACCGATGCCCAGCCTGCGGCAGGTGGCCAGCGCATCCTGTTCCGGATCGCGTGTCCACAGCGAGTATTCGCTCTGCAAGGCGGTGACCGGATGCACCCGGTGCGCGCGTTCGATGGTGGCCGACGAGGCTTCGGACAAGCCGATGTAGCGGATCTTGCCGGCCTTCACCAGATCGGACAGCACACCCATGCTGTCCTCGATCGGGGTGTTGGGATCGATGCGGTGCTGGTAGTAGAGGTCGATGGTCTCCACGCCCAGGCGCTTGAGGCTGCCTTCGATCGCCTGCCGGATGTAGGCCGGGCTGCCGTTGAGGCCGCGCACCGAGGCATCGTTGGGATCGCGCACGAAGCCGAACTTGGTGGCGATGAAGAACTTGTCGCGGCGGCCCTTGATGGCGCGGCCGACCAGTTCTTCATTGGTGTATGGGCCGTACATGTCGGCCGTGTCGAGCAGGTTCACGCCCAGCTCCAGCGCGCGGTCGATGGTGGACAGGGACTGGGCGTCGTCGCGATTGGATGTGTAGAAATCGCTCATGCCCATGCAGCCCAGGCCGATGGCGGACACCAGCGGGCCGTCGGGACCCAGGCGGCGGGTGCCGACGGTCGATCCGGATGGGAGGGGGAGGGAAGTCACTTGCGCTGTCATGTTGCCGTCCTTTCTTGATGGGCGCTGGCAGGCTGCGCGGCGGGGGCTGCATCGTTGCGATCGGCTGTACGACGGCCGGCCTGGGCGGCGGCTTCTTTTTCGATTTCGCCGTACAGGTCGATCTTCCAGTGCAGCACGGCCAGGTTGCTTTGCAGTTCGGCCAGCGTGTGTTGTACGGAAAGCGTATGGGCTTGCAGGATCGCTTTCCGCTCCGCGACACTTTCCAATGTATTGCCCTGGCGCCGCAACTCGGCATAACGCAGCATCCCGCGCACCGGCAGACCGGTGCTCTTGAGCTTGAGCAGGAAGCCGATCCAGTCCAGGTCTTCCTGCGTATAGCGCCGGTGCGTGTTGTCGCGCCGTTCGACCGGGTCGAGCAGGCCGATGCGCTCGTAATAGCGCAGCGTATGCACGGAAAGTCCGGTAGCGGCGGCAGCCTGGGCAATGGTCATGGAAGTTGTCATGGGAGGCAGTCTATTTGTTGGAGCGCGCTCTAAGTCAAGCGTCGTTTTGCCATTATCGGCAACTTGGCGCCGGCTTGCTGGCGGCCGCATTTTATTGCCACCCTGCCATGCTGCCGTACGCGGCATGTCCACGTATCCACGTACAATGCGCGCTGCCGCCACAACCCAGCCGTCCGGAGGAAGCATGATGAATAACCACGCCGCAACCCAACTTTTGCTCGATGCCCGCGCCAGCGGGGCCTTGCTGGACTGGCGCCGGCTGGCGGTGGGGGACGCCGCCACCGCCTATGCGGTGCAGGATGCCCAGCTTGCGCGCCTGGGGCCGGTGGGCGGCTGGAAGGTCGGCAGCAAAGGCGACGGCTCGGAACCGGCCTGTTCGCCGTTGCCGGCTTCCGGCCTGCTGGCGGCGGGCGCCGAATTGTCCGGCCCGCAGTGGCGGATACGCGGACTGGAAGCGGAACTGGCGTTGCGCGTCGGGCGCGACTACGACCCGGGGGACGCCTTGCCGTCGCGCGAAGAATTGCTTGAGGTGTTCGACGCCGTGCTGCCGGCCATCGAAGTGGTGGAAACCCGGCTGGGCCAGCCGCCTTGCGGCAACCCTTGGGCCGCGATGGCCGATTTGCAAAGCCACGGCGCGCTGGTGCTTGGCACGCCGCTGCCGATGCCGGCGATCGCCCCCGACTTGCGCACCATTGGCGCCAGTCTGGCGCTGGATGGAAAGGAAGTTGCGCGCATGACCGGCGGCAATCCCGCCGGTGACCTGTGGCCCATGCTGGCCTGGCTGGCGCGCCATTGCGCGCGGCGCGGCATGCCGTGGAAGAAGGGGCAGATCGTCACCACCGGCTCATGCACCGGCGTGCAATATGCGCGCCCCGGCATGAAGGTGGAAGCAGTGCTGGAAGGGATAGGCGCAGTGGCCTTCAGCTTCGGGGATTGAGGTTTTTCAGCTGCCGCTGCGGCGGTAGAGCGCCAGCGACCCGGCCAGCGCCAGCAGGATCGCGCCGCAAGTGCGGTCCATCCACAGCAGGGCGCGCCGGCGCAGCAGGCGGATGGCGCGCGCGCCGACCACGGCATAGACGAACATGATGGCGAAATCGATGGTGCAGAATATCGCGCACAAGGCCAGGTACTGCAAGGCCAGGGGCGCGCCGCTGTCGATGAATTGCGGCAGCAGGGCCGAGCAGAACAGGTAGCCCTTGGGGTTGGTCACCGCCACCAGGAACGATTTCATGAACACCTTGCGCGGGCCGGCCTGCGGATCGCCGGCCTCCACGGCAAGATCCATTCCGCCGGAGCGCAGCATGCGCAGGCCGATCCAGGCGAGGTAGGCCGCGCCTATCCACTTCACCACCGAGAACCAGAATTCCGAGGCCGCCAGCAGCGCGCCCAGGCCGACCGCCACCGATCCCACCAGCACGCAATCCGATGCCACCGCGCCGAGCATGCCCGGCAAGGCGCGCCGCACGCCCAGGCGCGCGCCGTTGGACAAGGCCAGCAAGACGGTCGGGCCGGGCGTGGCGATGGTGGCCAGCGCGACTAAAGAAAACAGGGCCAGCGTGGTGAGGCTGATGCTGTGGACGGACATCGGTGCTCCTTGGCAAAGCGGCAAGGCCGGCGGCCTTCATCCTTGCCGCGCATTATGGCATGGCCGTCTGCGGCCGTCGCATGCGCGCCATGCCTACCAGTTGTAGCGCGCCGTCGCCAGCACCGCGCGGCCGTTGCCGTAGATGCAGCGGGTGGTGTCGTAGCAGCCGGAAATATATTCCTTGTTGAGCAGGTTGCTGGCGGTCAGCGACAGGCGCCATTTGCTCAGGTCGTAGTGCAGTGCGGCGTCGAACACCGTGTAGCCCGGCACGTTCAGCGAGTTGTCCGCCGCGCCCGGCGAGTTGCCGACGTAGCGCACGCCGCCGCCGAAGCCCAGCCCGGAGAATTGTCCGCCGCGCAGCGTGTAGTCCAGCCACAGCGAGGCCAGGTGGCGCGGGCGCGGGATGTCGACCGGGGTCTTGTCCAGCGCGGTGGCGTCGTTGGTGCTGGTGTTCTTGACGTCCAGGTAGGTATAGCTGGCCACCGCCTTCAGGCTGCGGCCGATGTCGGCCACCGCTTCCAGTTCGAAGCCGCGCGAACGCACCTCGCTGGTCTGCACGCTGTGCGTGCCGGCCGGATCGCTGAGGTCGAGCGTGGTGACGTTTTGTTGTTTGATTTCGAATACCGACGCGGTGACCGAGGTCTTGCCGCTGGGCTGATATTTAACGCCGGCTTCCACCTGCTTGCCCTTGGTCGGTTTGAACGGGTTGTTGAAGCGGTCGGTGCCGAGCTCGGGCATGAATGAGGTCGAATAGCTCACGAACGGCGCCAGGCCGTTGCCAGCCAGGTAGACCAGGCCGATGCGGCCGGTGGTGGCGCTGTCCTTTTGCGAGGTGCCGGTATTGGCCACGAGGTCGTCGGTGCTGCTCTTGGCCCAGTCGCGGCGCAGGCCGGCGGTCAGCACCCAGCGCTCGCCGAACTTGGCCTGGTCCTGCGCGTACAGGCCGGTTTGTTCAAGGATGGACAGCGTGTTCTCGGGCGTGCCGCCGTTGAAGATCGACCAGTCGAAGGCGGTGTAGGTCGGATGGTAGAGGTTGAAGCTGGAAGTCAGCGCGTAGAGCTCCCAGTTGTTCTTGCGCTGGCGCTGGTAGTCGACGCCGGCCAGCGCGGTATGCGCCACGTCGCCGGTCTTGAATTTGGCCTGCACCTGGTTGTCCAGCGTGAAGCGACCGTAGTCCGGCCTGGCGATGCCGGCATAGCGCAGCATCGTGCTTTGGCTCGCGTCGGCGGCATCCAGGCCGACGCCGAAGGTCATGTAGTCCTGCAGCGTCAGATGGCTGTAGCGCAGGTTCTGGCGCACCGTCCAGGTGTCGTCGAAGCGATGCTCGAACAGGTAGCCGAGCGACCATTGTTCCTTCTCGTAGCGGTCGAAGTCGGGCGAGCCGGTGAACAGCGTGCTGGAGATGCGGCCGTTGGGATTGGGCAGGATGGTGCCGGACGCCGGCAGGAAATTGTCCGAGGAATTGGTGCGGTCGCGCAGGTAGGTCGCCTGCAGTGTGAGCGAGGTGTCGCTGGACGGCTTGATGGTCAGCGACGGCGCCAGCAGCAGGCGCTGGTCCTTGAACGGGCCGAACGGCAGCTTGCTGTCGCGCACCAGGCCGGTGAAGCGGTACAGCAGCTTGCCGTCCTCGTCGATGGCGCCGGAGAAGTCGCCGGCCAGTTGGCGTCGCGCGTGGCTGCCGAACTGGACTTCGATCTCGCGCAGCGGCGTGGCGGTGGGCAGCTTGGACACCATGTTGACGGTGCCGCCCGGCTGGCCCTGCCCGTACAGCACGGAAGCGGGGCCGCGCAGCACTTCGATGCGTTCCAGCAGGTAGGGATCGACGCGCCAGCTGGCGAGGTTGATGGTGGTCGGCAGCGCCAGGCCGTCGAGATAGATGTTGGGCTCGAAGCCGCGCACCACGGTGTACCAGTCCGAGCGCGTGCCGGTGCCGTAGCTGGAGACGCCGGCGCTGTAGCGCAGCGCCTCGTTGATGCTTTGCGCGCCCTGGGCTTCGTAGCGCTCGCGCGAGATGACGCTGATCGACTGCGGCGTTTCCAGCAGCGGGGTATCGGTCTTGGTGGCGCTGGCGGTGCGCGTGGCGACGTAGCCGTTGACCGGGCCCCAGGCGCTTTCCGGCGCTTGGCCGCTGACGGTCACGGTAGGCAGGGCAGCGTCGCCGCGTACGGCGTCCTCGGGTTGTACGGTATAGGTCTTGTCGGCTTGTTCGCGCACTGCCAGGCCGCTGCCGGAAAGCAGCCGTTCCAGTGCCTCGCGCGCAGTGTAGCTGCCCTTGAGCGCCGGCGCAGCATGCCGGCGCGCGGTTTCGCTGGCGAACAGGATCTGGATGCCGGTCTGGCGCGCCAGGGTGTTCAGGGCCTGGTCCAGCGGCTCGGCCGGGATGTCGACGTTGACCCTGGCGCTTTGCGCGTAGGAAGCGGCGGCCAGCAGCATGGCGGCGGCCACGGCGTTGAGCTTGAGCAGGCGGGGCGATGATGAGCCGGAACGGCGGGTAAGGCGTGACACGGAATCCTCCTTGAAATTGGTTTCAAGAAGTCAGCCGAATGGACGGGAAGTTTACCCAACCAAGAATAAGAATTATTTTTATTTGTCTTTTTCGATCCGCTTGCGCACCAGTACTTCACCTTGCTCGTTGCGCGTGAGCGTGACCGGCAGGATACCCGGCAGCAAATCCAGGATGGCATCGGCACGCGCCGTGTCGAATACGCCCGAGACCAGCAGCGAGGCCGCTTGCGGATCGGGGGCGGCGATGCGCGCGCGGGTGTAGCGCCGCAGTTCGGCCAGCGCATCGGCCAGCGGCGTGCGGTCGAATACCAGCTTGCCGTCCTTCCAGGCGGTGCGCGCGCCGGCATCGACCTGCGCCACCGGCGACAAGCCGGCGCCGGCGGACTCGACCTGTTGGTTCGCCGTCAGATAAGCAGGCTGCCCGGCCGAGGCGTCGTTCTCCACCCGCACTTTGCCGCGCAGTACGGTGACGCGCACCGATTGCGGCAGGCGCCAGACCTCGAACATGGTGCCCACCACCGTTACCCGGGTGTCGCCCGCGGCCACGCTGAACGGGCGCCAGCGCGCATGGCTGACGTCGAACAGCGCCTGGCCGCGTTCCAGCGTGACGCGGCGCGAGCGCAGGTGCCAGGCGACCTGCAATTCGGTACCGGTGTTCAGGGTGAGGGTGCTGCCATCGGCCAGCACGGCGGTCGCGCGTTCGCCGCCGGCGCTGGCCAGGCGGTCGGTGCGGTAGGCCGGGTCGGCCCACAGTACGGCGGCCGAGACGGCCGCCAGCGCGATGGCGGCGAGCGTTGCGGTCTTTTTCTTGCGCCGGCTGGGGCGTGCCGCAAGAGCGGGCAGCGGGAAGCGCTCTTGCAGCGCGGTGCGATGCCGCGCGATGGCGTTTTCGGCCTCGGAGGAGGCGATGTCGTCGTGCTCGATGCCCATCAGGTTCTTTCCGGCGACTGCAATTTGCCGCGGCAGGCGGCCATGCCGGCCTTCAGATGCTTCTCCACCATCTGCCGCGAAATGTTGAGGCGCTGTGCGACTTCGGCCTGCGGGATCTGGTGGATCTTGTGCATGACGAACACCTCGCGGCAGCGCGGAGGCAGATTCTCGATAACATCGACCAGCGCGTCAAGGTCTTGGTGCGCCGCCACCAGGTCTTCCTGGGTGGCGCTGCCGGCATCGTGTTCCGGCAACTCGGCCATCGGTTCTACCCAGGCGCGCCGGCCAGCCTCGACCCGGTAGCGGTCGATCGCCAGGTGGGTGGAAACGCGGCGCAAAAAGGCGAAAGGGGTATGGATCGCGGCCTTGGGCGGCTGCTCCAGCAATTGCACGCACACATCCTGCATCACATCGTGCGCGAACCCGCGGTCGCCGAAACGGCGGCGCAGGTGGTCGACCAGTTCATCGTAGTGATGCACCAGGGCCGAGATCAGCGAGGGCGAAGACGAATCGCGCGGCAAGATGGGTTTGAATGGAATCGATCAAATCATGAATTATAAATGATAATCATTAACAATAAAAATCCGGCCGTGAACGCATGCGACCGGATCGGATAGAGGAAGAAGGGATCAGGCGATTTCCTGCGCGATCAGCTTGCCCACCGCCGCATGCACGCCGCTGCGCCTGGCTTCGTCGGCATCGGTTTCGGTGAGGTAGACCGCGAACAACAGCGGCGCGCCTTTGGGCGTCCAGATCACGCCCACGGTGTTGGTGCTGCCGTGCGCGCCGGTGCCGGTCTTGTCGCCCACTTTCCAGCCTTGGGGCAATCCGGCCCGGACGCGCTTTCCACCGGTCTGGTTGTCCAGCAGCCATTGCGTAATCAGCGTGCGCGAGGCCGGATTGAGGGCGTTGCCCAGCACGATCTTGCGCAGGTCGTCCACCATGGCATCCGGTGTCGTCGTGTCGCGCGGATCGCCGGGAGTGGATTCGTTCAATGTGGGTTCGTTGCGGTCCAGCCGGGTCAGGCCGTCGCCCAGCGAGCGGATGAAGGAGGTCAGGCCGGCCGGGCCGCCAAGGCTTTCCAGCATCAGGTTGGCGGCGGTATTGTCGGAGAGCGTCATGGCCGCTTCGCAGAGCTGCGACATCGACAGGCCGTTGCCGCCGGCGTGCTTGCCGGTGGTGGGCGAATAGGGCACCAGGTCTTGCTTGCGGTAGACGATGCGACGTTCCAGGCGTTCGGCGCCCTGGTCGACGCGCTTCAGGACCGCCGCCGCGGCCAGGAACTTGAAGGTGCTGCACATCGGGAAGCATTCGTCGGCCCGATATCCCCAGCGGCGGCCTTGGGCGGTGTCCATGATGGCGACCCCGAGACGGCCGCCGACGCTGCTTTCCATCTTCGCCATCTTTTGGACGAATGTGTTCGATCCATCAGTTTTACTTGCGTTTTCTCCTTGCGTTGCCAAGGCTTTGGCGGCCCAGCCGCTGGCCGCCAGGCTGGCCAAAGTGAGGAAACTACGTCTGTTCAGCATGAATTCTCCTTGGTGTTGTGGCGAAGCGAGCCATGATGATAGGGAGTGGTGAAAACAGCCGCAATTCATGATAATTGGCATCTGGCATCAGAAAAACTTGGTCAAGGAGGAGTCATGTATCTACCGCTGAATGCGTTGCGCGCCTTCGAGGCCTCGGCCCGCCAGCTGAGTTTCACGCGCGCGGCCGATGAATTGAACGTCACCCAGACCGCAGTCAGCATGCAGGTCAAGAACCTGGAAGACCGCCTCGGCGTCGCGCTGTTTCGCCGCCTGCCGCGCGGCCTGGCGCTGACCGACGAAGGGCAGGCGCTGCTGCCGGTGCTGGCGGAATCATTCGGCCGTATCGGCACCGTGCTGGCGCAGTTCGAGAACGGCCGCAAGCGCGAAGTGCTGACGCTGGGCGTGGTCGGCACCTTCGCGGTCGGCTGGCTGATGCCGCGCCTGCGCGAATTCCAGCATACCTATCCCTTCGTCGACCTGCGGCTGCTGACCAACAACAACCGTGTCGACCTGGCCGGCGAAGGCCTGGATTACGCGATCCGGTTCGGCGATGGCGCGTGGCACGGGACCGATGCCGAACGTTTGTTCAGCGCGCCGCTGGCGCCGATGTGCGCGCCTGGGATCGCCGCCCGCCTGCGCCGTCCGGCCGACCTGGCAGGGGAAACCTTGTTGCGCTCCTACCGCAGCGACGAATGGAGCGAGTGGTTTGCAGCCGCAGGCGCGGCCTGCCCGCCGATACGCGGTTTCATCTTCGACTCTTCGCTGACCATGGCCGAGGCGGCTGCGCAGCAGGCCGGCGTGGCCTTGCTGCCGGTGCTGATGTTCGAGCGGGAATTGCAGCAGGGACGCCTGGTCTGCCCATTCGATACCTCAATCGGCGCCGGCGCCTATTGGCTCACGCGCCTGAAATCGAAACAGGAAACGCCGGCGATGCAGGCCTTCCGGCGCTGGCTGCTGGCCAATTCCGGCACGGCAAACGGGAAGTGATGGGTTCTTGCAACAATGGGACTGTTTTATGGAATCAGGGAATTTCCTGATGGACGGAGGCGCGGAGCGGGCATAGAATAAATTTTATAAATAATTTAGATGGAAAAGCGGAGCGGCGGGCGCAGCAATCCAGATATCGAGAAGGGGGATGCCATGAAATACTTCGCGAAGCTTTATCGCAAGCTGGTCGACTACCTGAACGACTCGGGCGACCTCACCACCGGTTCGCATCGCGGCCAGCCGCAATCCTTGAGCCTGTATTCCATCCTTTACCCGGTGGACCGGGACAACCGGCGCTAACGCTGCCGTATCCGGGGCCTTCTTTTTTTTCGTCGCGAGGCGTTCGCTTCGCCGATTTTCCCAATCACTCCTTTTGCACGATCCGCAGAACCTTCATGCGGCACGGGCAGGCATAGCCTGCTCGCAGTTTGAATACGGGCAAGCGCCAGCGCCGGCAGGGCTGGCCGGGGAAATGGATGGAATGCCATCGCCTTTTCCTCGGGGAAACTGGTATGACATCCTGCAGAGTTGCATTGTTTGTGCGAACATAGCAAGCTATGCGCAAGGGAGTTCGGCTCTTTTGCGTTGTTGTTTGTTGCCGCGCCAATAAATCAATAAGTTTCCTCCGAGCCTCGGTTCTGCCGCAGGCCACTGCTATACAAGGAGCTACGCATGCCCCAGCCCTGGAATGTAGCCGCGATCGCCGAGAAATTCGGTATTGCCGCTGCCGACCTCGCTATTGAAGTGATCCCCCATTCGGCCGATGGCGTCGAATACGAAAGCGTCCTCCTGTTCAACAAGGCCGCGCCTCCCACGACGGGCATACTGGCCGTCCCCAACTACTTCGGCATGCGCCAGCAGGCGCTGGAAATCGCCGCCGCCACCGTCGGCGCGGGGCATGCCGTGTTCGTGGCGGACGTGTTCGGCACGCATCTGCGCCCGGCCAATCCCGATGAAGCGGTAGCCGCCATCACCCCGCTCAAGAAAGACCGCGCCGAGCTGCGCAAGCGCATGAATGCCGCGCTGGAGGTTTTCCGCGGCCAGCAGAAAATCCGCATCGCCGCGGACAAGTTCGGCGCCTGCGGCTTCTGCTTCGGCGGCACCGCGGCATTGGAGCTGGCGCGTTCCGGCGCCGATGTGCGCGGCACCGTGTCGCTGCACGGCGCCCTGGATACGCCGGCGCCCGAGACCAGCAAGATCAGGGGCGCGGTGCTGGTGCTGCACGGCGTGCAGGACCCGTCGGTTCCGCGCGAGCGGGTCAACGGCTTCATCGATGAGATGAGCGCCGCCAACGTCGACTGGCAACTGGTCAACTACGGCCAGGCCGGACATTCATTCACCGATCCGGAGGCCAACGCCCCGGGTTTCTTTTATCACCGCCAGACCGCCGGGCGTGCCTCGGTGGCGCTGAAGAATTTCTTCGGCGAGCTGTTCGCTTAAAAGTATTGATGCCGAAGCCGGCCGCAGGACCTTAGCCGGCTTCCTTGCTTTTCCAGCCAGTTGTTTTCATGGATGTTCATGATGAATACAGCAAGCCGAGCGCACAGTTTTTCGCGCGGTGCCACGAGCGCCAATAAAACCACGCCGCAGTTCCGTCCTTACCGGCCGGCGCTGCGGCGCCACAAGAGGCAACTGCCATCGGCAGCCGCCGGGATCCGTTCGTCCCGGCGTTTGCCCATGGCGGAGTGCCCTGCACCTCTCTTCCCACTCAACCACAGTCCAAAGGATAGTCATGTCACAAGATAAAGAGCCCAGGCGGCGCTTTCTGCGTCAGGTACTGGCCATCGTCCCGGCAGCGAGCACGCTGGGCGGCGCCACCGCAGTCGCAGTCAGCCAGCCGGCCATCGCCGACAACTCCGAACCGGGCAAGCCGCGCGCTTATACCCCGACCTTCTTCAACGCGGCCGAATGGGCATTCATCAATGCCGCGGTCGACCACCTGATCCCTTCCGACCAGTACGGCGCCGGCGCGATCGAGACCGGCGTGCCCGAGTTCATCGACCGCCAGATGGAAACGCCCTACGGCGCCGGCAAGCTGTGGTACATGCAGGGCCCGTTCCATCCGGACAGCGTGCCCGAACTGGGCTACCAGCTCTCGCTGGTGCCGCGCGACATCTACCGCCAGGGCATCGCCGCCTGCAACGACTGGTGTACCAAGAACCTGGGCAAGGTGTTTGCCGAACTGGACAAGGCCAAGCAGCTCGAGGTCCTGAAACAGATGGAAGGCGGCAAGATCCAGTTCGAATCGGTGCCGGCCAAGACCTTCTTCGGCTTCATGCTGGGCAATACCAAGGAAGGCTATTTCGCCGATCCGATGTACGGCGGCAACCAGAAGATGGGGGGCTGGAAGATGGTCGGCTTCCCCGGCGCGCGCGCCGACTACCTGGACTGGGTCGACCAGTACAACGTGAAATATCCATACGGCCCCGTGTCGATTCTGGGAGAAAAGGGCTGATCATGGCTATCAAAAAAGACAAAGTAGATGTAGTGATGGTGGGCCTGGGCTGGACCGGTTCCATCATGGGGATGGAACTGACCGAAGCCGGCCTGAACGTGCTGGCGCTGGAACGCGGCGACATGCGCGACACCAATACCGACACGCCCTATCCGAAGGCGGTCGACGAGCTGAAGTACTCGGTGCGCGGCGCGCTGTTCCAGGATCTCTCGCGTGAAACCGTGACCATCCGCTACGGCGTGGCCGACGTCGCGGTGCCTTACCGCCAGCACGGTTCCTTCCTGCTGGGCGACGGCGTGGGCGGCGCGGGCTTCCACTGGAACGGCATGATGTACCGCAACCTGCCCGAAGAGCTGGAAATGCGCAGCCACCACGAGCAGAAGTACGGCAAGAAATTCATCCCGGAAGACATGACCATCCAGGATCACGGCGTCACCTACAAGGAACTGGAGCCGTTCTACGACTTCTCGGAAAAGGTGATGGCGGTGTCGGGCAAGGCCGGCAACCTCAAGGGCAAGATCGTCGAAGGCGGCAATCCGCTGGAAGGCGAGCGCAGCGACGAGTTCCCGACCAAGCCGCTGCAATACCAGTACAGCGCCTCGCTGGTCGAGAAGGCCATGCGCGAGGTCGGCTACCACCCGTACCCGACGCCCGCAGCCAACGCCTCCGAGCCGTTCACCAACCCCTACGGCGTGCGCATCGGCCCCTGCAACTACTGCGGCTTCTGTGAAAACTACGGCTGCTACATGTACTCCAAGGCTTCGCCGCAGACCACCATCCTGCCGGTGCTGCTGAAGCGCAAGAACTTCGAGCTGCGCACCAAGGCGCAGGTGATCAAGGTCAACCTGGATGCATCGGGCAAGCGCGCCACCGGCGTTACCTATATCGACGCCCAGGGCCGCGAAGTCGAGCAACCGGCCGACCTGGTGCTGCTGACCGCGTTCCAGACCCACAACGTGCGCCTGCTGCTGCTGTCGGGCATCGGCCAGCCGTACGATCCGGTCACCGGCGAAGGCGTGGTGGGCAAGAACTTCGCCTACCAGTACAACGGCGGCATCAACGTGATCATGCCCAAGGGCACCCAGTTCAACCCGTTCATCGGCACCGGCGCCGGCGGCGTCGGCATGGACGACCTCAACGCCGACCAGTTCGACCACGGCCCGCTGGGCTTCATCGGTGGCGCATCGATCCGCCACGTGCGCTACGGCGGCCGCCCGATCAAGCAGGCCGGCACCATGCCGGGCGAGAAGGTGCCCAACTGGGGTTCGGAATGGAAGGCCAGCGTGCAGGATGCCTACCAGCGCACGCTCACCATCGGCATCTCCGGTTCGGTGATGTCCTACCGCGATTGCTACCTGTCGCTCGATCCGACCTACAAGGACGCCAACGGCCAGCCGCTGCTGCGCCTGACGCTGAACTGGAAGGAAAACGAAGGCAAGATGCTGACCTACATCGCCGACCAGATGGAAAAGGTCGGCCAGGCGATGAATCCGGAGAAGGTGGTCAAGGCGGTGCGCAAGACCGGCTCCAACTGGGATACCCGCGTGTACCAGTCGACGCACCTGACCGGCGGCGCGATCATGGGCACCACGCCCAAGAACAGCGTGGTCAACAAGTACCTGCAAAGCTGGGACGTGCCCAACGTGTTCGTCTACGGCGCTTCGGCGTTCCCGCAGAACATGGGCTACAACCCGACCGGCCTGGTCACGGCGCTGGCGTACCACTCCGCCAAGGCGATCCGCGAGCAGTATCTGAAAAACCCCGGCCCGCTGGTGCAGGCATAAGGATAACGACCATGATCAAGAACCATTTCATCGCCGCTTGCGCGGCAATCATGGCGCTGTCCGCGGTAACGGCATTCGCCAAGGACACCGCGCCGGATCAGCAGTTGCTCCAGCGCGGCGAATATCTTGCGAAAGCGGGCGACTGCGTGGCCTGCCACACCGCCAAGGGCGGCAAGCCCTTCGCCGGCGGCCTGGCGATGCCTACGCCGATCGGCACCGTGTACTCGTCCAACATCACGCCCGACAAGGAACACGGCATCGGCAACTACAGCGAGGATGATTTCGACAAGGCCCTGCGCCATGGCATCCGCAAGGATGGCGCGTCGCTGTACCCGGCCATGCCGTATCCGTCCTACGCCAAGGTCAAGCCGGCCGACGTCAAGGCGCTGTACGCCTACTTCATGAACGGCGTGCAGGCCGATCCGACGCCCAATCGCGGCGTCGACATCGTCTGGCCGTTGTCGATGCGCTGGCCGCTGTCGATCTGGCGCAAGGTGTTCGCGCCGGCCGTTGCGGTTGACGGCGCCGACGACAACAGCCCGCTCGCGCGCGGCAAGTACCTGACCGAAGGGCTGGGGCACTGCGGCGCCTGCCACACGCCGCGCGGCATCGGCATGCAGGAGAAGGCGCTGACCGACGACAGCACGCAGTTCCTGTCGGGCGGCGTGGTCGAAGGCTACCTGGCCAACAACCTGCGCGGCGACGCGCGCGACGGCCTGGGCAACTGGAGCGAGCAGGATATCGCCATGTTCCTGAAGACCGGCCGCAACAGCCATTCCGCAGCCTTTGGCGGCATGGCCGACGTGGTCGCCAACAGCACCCAGCACATGACCGACGACGACTTGATGGCGATGGCCAAGTACCTCAAGTCGCTCAAGCCGGTCAAGGATGGGGTGCCGGCGCTGGCCTACGACGACAAGACGCACCAGGCGCTGCGCAAGGGCTCCGACCAGAGCCCGGGCGCGATGGGCTTCCTGAACAACTGCGCGGCCTGCCACCGCAGCAGCGGCAAGGGCTGGACGGAAACCTTCCCGACCCTGGCGCAGAGCGCGACGGTGAACGCCGAAAACCCGGCTTCGCTGATCAAGATCGTGCTGGCGGGCGGCGAGATGCCGTGGACCCACAAGGCGCCTACGCAGTTCGCGATGCCGGCCTTCGGCAGCCGCCTGTCGGACCAGGAAGTGGCCGAAATCGTCACTTTCATCCGCAGCAGCTGGGGCAACAACGCTCCGGCGGTGACGGCCGGCGATGTCGCCAAGGTGCGCAAGGAGCTGCCGAAGCAGGCGGCGGAGGCGAGCGGTACTGTCGCCAAGCAGTAAGGCGCGTTTTCCCGCGGGCGCTATGCCGCCTGCGGGAGTGCGACGAGGATGCGGCCTTTCCGAAAGGGGAGGCCGCATTTTTCATGGGCAGGAATAAGAGGCGCTGAACGACGCCAGGTCCTGACTTTCGCCAGGACGACGGGAGCGATAACTAAGCGTCGTCTCATATAACAACGTCGTCCCGGCGAAGGCCGGGATCCGGTGTCTTTCGCCGCAAAAAATGGCCACAAAAACAAAACCCCACGCCCTTGCGGACGTGGGGTTTTTCTTCGGATGAAGAGGGGAAGCGGATGCTACTCCTTCACCGCCCCCGTCATGCCCGACACGTAGTACTCCACGAAGAACGAGTACACCACCGCCACCGGCAGCGAGCCCAGCAATGCGCCCGCCATCAGCGCGCCCCAGTGGTAGACGTCGCCTTCCACCAGCTCGGTGACGATACCCACCGGCACCGTCTTCACTTCCGAGGAGGAGATGAAGGTCAGCGCGTAGATGAACTCGTTCCACGACAGCGTGAAGGCGAAGATGCCGGCCGAGATCAGGCCCGGCACCGCCAGCGGCAGGATGATCTTGACCAGGATCTCCCAGCGCGTGGCGCCGTCGATCAGCGCGCACTCTTCCAGCTCATACGGGATCGAGCGGAAGTAGCCCATCAGCAGCCAGGTGCAGAACGGGATCAGGAAGGTCGGATAGGTCAGGATCAGCGCCCAGCGCGTATCGAACAGGCCCAGCTTGAACACGATCGCCGCCAGCGGGATGAACAGGATCGAGGGCGGGATCAGGTAGGCCAGGAAGATGCCCAGGCCGACCTGCTTGGAGCCCTGGAAGCGCAGGCGTTCGATCGCATAGGCGGCGAACACGCTGGCCGCCAGCGAGGCGAAGGTCGACACTACCGAGACGATCACTGTGTTCAGCAGCCAGGCCGGGTACTGGGTATCGAACAGCAGCTTCTTGAAGTGCGCCAGGGTCGGCGCGATCACCCAGAACGGATTGCCGGTCTGGGACAGCAGTTCGTTATCCGGTTTGACCGCGGTGATCACCATCCAGTAGAACGGGAACAGCAGCACGAACAGGAAGATCAGCAGCGGGATGTAGATCGTCACCCAGCGGCGCGGGGTGGACTGCAGGTAGTCCATTCCCTGGGTTTCCATCTGGTCGTCTTTTTTCTTGGCCATTATTTGTCACCTCCTTGTTGCCAGCCGCGGCGTTGCAGGCCGAAGTACGAGAACATGATCGCTGCCAGCAGGAACGGGATCATGTAGGTTGCCAGCGCAGCGCCTTCGCCCAGCGCGCCGCCGGGGATCGCGCGCTGGAACGACAGCGTCGCCATCAGGTGCGTTGCGTTCAGCGGGCCGCCGCGGGTCAGCACGTAGATCAGCTGGAAGTCGGTGAAGGTGAACAGCACCGAGAAGGTCATCACCACCGCGATGATCGGGGTCAACAGCGGCAGCGTGACGTGGCGGAACTGCTGCCACGGCGTGGCGCCGTCGATGGCCGCCGCTTCATACAGCGAGGGCGAGATGGTCTGCAGGCCGGCCAGCAGCGAAATCGCCACGAACGGTATGCCGCGCCAGACGTTGGCGAACACGGTCGACCAGCGCGCGTTCCACGGGTCGCCGAGGAAGTCGATGTAGTGGTCGATCAGGCCCATCTTGGTCAGCGCCCAGCTGATAACGGAGAACTGCGCGTCGTACAGCCACCAGAAGGCCAGCGCCGAGAGGGCGGTGGGCACGATCCAGGGCAGCAGGACGATGGCGCGGAAGAAGGTCTTCAGCGGCACGTTCTTGTTGAGCAGGATGGCCAGCCACAGGCCCAGCGCGAACTTCAGGATGCTGGCGCTGACGGTGTAGAACACGGTGTTGAACAGCGACAGCTGCGCCAGCGAGTCGCCGAGCAGGAAGGAGTAGTTGTCCAGGCCGATGAAGTTGCCTTCGCCGCCGATCTTGGTATCGGTGAAGCCCAGCCACACGCCCAGTCCCAGCGGGTAGGTCAGGAACACCACCAGCAGGATCACGGCCGGGGCCATGAACAGCGTGCCCAGTACGTTACGGTTATTCAGGAAACGGGATAGCATAATTCGCCTCGGTTGAGTCGCCGCGCGGCAAGCCGCGCGGCGGACTGTTTTTCTTTGTGTCGCGGATGATCCGGATGAGGCCGGCAAGCCCTGACAACCTGCCCATTCGCCCTAGTTTTTCTAAGGGAACCGTCCGAGATCATCTCCGGCGCGAGCCGCGTACCGCGATGCGGCCCGCGCCGGGGTCATTGCATCAAGCCTTGTAGTAGCGCTTGGCGCGTTCCGCCGCGCGGTCGATGGCCTGCTGGACGGTCTTGGAACCGCTGGCCGCTTCGGCCACCATGTCCACCACCACATAGTCGGCCATGCAAGCCGCCGACGCCTGGCCCAGCGGGCCGTCGTGGCCGTGGTCCAGCATCAGCGATGCCGAATCGCGGTACACGGTGGCCTTCGGGTCCTCGGTCCAGATCGGGTTCTTTTCGTAGGCCTTGAGCGGCTGGCTGACATAGCCGATGGCCGCCTTCATCCACGGGTTGTACTGGTCCGGCTCGAGCATGAACTGGGTGAAAGCCTTGGCCGCGTTGGGATACTTGGTGTGCTTGAATACCATCATCTGGGTGACCTGCATCAGTTCGGTGGGTTTGCCCGCCGGACCGATGGGGAAGTGCGCGTGCAGGGTATCCTTGCCGATCTCCTGCAGCTTCGGATCGGGCGAGTTCTTGGCCGCGTAGTAGACCGAGATGCCGTTGGCGGTCAGGCTGATCTGGCCGTCCAGGTAGGCCTTGTTGTTGGACGGATCCTGCCACGACAGCGTGCCGGGCACGAAGGTCGCGTACAGTTGCTTGGCGTATTCCAGCGCCGCCTTGGTTTCAGGCGAGTTGATCGCGACCTTGCCGCTCTTGTCGACCAGCTTGCCGCCGTGCGACCACAGCAGCCAGTGCGCCCAGTTGTTGGCGTCGCCGACCGCCTTGCCCAGCGCGAAACCGGCCGGGGTGCCCTTGGCCTTGAGCGCCTGGCACAGCTTCAGGAAGCCGGCGGTGTCCTTGGGCATGGTGTCGAAACCGGCAGCCTTGATATGGCTTTCGCGGTAGACCAGCGCGTTGCCGATCACGCCCAGCGGCAGGGCGATCCACTTGCCGTCCTTGGTGCCGTACTTGCGGCAGACGTCGTACCAGCCGCCGTAGCGCTTGCCCAGCGAATCGGCCAGGTCGGTCATGTCGATCAGCTTGGTCGGGTATTGCTGCGGGTCGTCGAACCAGCCCAGCACGATGTCCGGGCCGCTGCCCACGTTGGCGGCGACGGCCGCCTTCGGGCGCACGTCTTCCCAGCCTTCGTTGTCGACCCGCACGGCCACGCCGGTCAGTTCGGTGAATTTCTTGACGTTGGCGTTCCACAGGTCTTCATCGCCCTGGACGAAACGCTTCCAGCGCAGCACGCGCAGGGAAGCGCCTTGTTCGATCGGGTACTTGATGCTGTCGGCCGCGGCTGCCCCCGCCGGCGCGGCAAAGGCATTCATGCCCATGCCCGATGCGGCTGCCGCGGCGGCGCTGCTTACCAGGAAATCGCGTCTTGTCAGCTTGCTCATGTCTCCTACTCCTTCGGTTGAAAGTGGAATGGACCGCTTGTGCGGATTTCTCTTGTTGCTGCAGGTGCTTCTTCTTGTTGCCTAGTAACTGCGATGCCGGGCGCATGGCCCGGCGCGAAAAGCATGAATCAGGCGCGCGCCAGCGTCTTGCCGGACTCGGCGTCGAACAGGTGCGTGCGGGTATGGTCCGGCACCAGGTGGATGGTGTCGCCGGCGCCGAAGTTGTGGCGTTCACGGAAGATCGAGGTCAGGCTGGTGTCGCAGAAGCGGGTGTAGACCTCGGTGTCGGCGCCGGTCGGCTCGACCACGATGACCTTGGTGGCGATGCCGTCGCCGGCCGCGCCGATGGAGAGGTGCTCGGGACGTACGCCATAGACCACGCGCTGGCCCTCGCTGCCCTGGAGCTGGCGGCCGTAGGGCGCCGGCAGGCGGGTGCCGTCGGAGAATTCAACCTCGGCGCGGTCGGCCGACAGGCGCAGCGTGCCGGGGATGAAGTTCATCGCCGGCGAGCCGATGAAGCCGGCCACGAACTGGTTGGAAGGGTGGTCGTACAGTTCCAGCGGACGGCCGCGCTGCTCCACCAGGCCGTCGCGCATGACGACGATCTGGTCGGCCATGGTCATCGCCTCGATCTGGTCGTGGGTGACGTAGACCGAAGTGGTCTTGAGGCGCTGGTGCAGTTCCTTGATCTCGGTGCGCATCTGCACGCGCAGCTTGGCGTCCAGGTTGGACAGCGGTTCGTCGAACAGGAACACCTGCGGATCGCGCACGATGGCGCGGCCCATCGCCACGCGCTGGCGCTGGCCGCCGGAGAGCTGGCGCGGATAGCGGTCCAGCAGCTGGTTCAGGCCGAGGATGTCGGCGGCTTTCTTGACGCGCTCCTCGATGAAGGACTTTTCCTTCCGGGCCAGCGCCAGCGAAAACGCCATGTTGTCGCGCACCGTCATGTGCGGGTAGAGCGCATAGTTCTGGAACACCATCGCGATGTCGCGGTCCTTGGGCTGCACGTTGTTGACGACCGTGCCGCCGATCAGGATCTCGCCGCCGCTGATTTCCTCCAGCCCCGCCAGCATGCGCAGCAGGGTGGACTTGCCGCAGCCGGACGGGCCGACCAGCACGGCGAACTGGCCGTCTTCGATGTCGATGTCGACGCCACGGATGATCTGGGTGCTGCCGAACTGTTTCTTGACAGCGCGAATCTGTACTGATGCCATGCAATTGCTCCTCGTGTGTATCCTGGTTTTCGGCGCTCGGGTGTTCTGGTGAGAATGCCCGGGGCGACTTTCTTCTATTCTTGGAAATGCCGGCCGGTATGCCATCTTGCCTGTGGCGGCATGCGGGGATCTGAAGCGTCCCCTTTACACTCGCGCCGGCGGCGGTGCCTTGCCGCCGGCGTTTTTGGCGATCTCCCGCGCCTGACGTGCCTGATGCGCGGGAGTTGTCCCTTGCTACTTTTTGTTGTCTTTTTTGCCTTCGACGACCACATAGGATGGCCGTCCGGTACGGTCCCAGTCGATCAGGTTCTGGGCTGCCTTGCGGCGCAGTTCGCGCGCGGCGACGTCGGAGTAGAACGCCGCGTGCGGCGACAATAGCACACGCTTGTGCTGGACGATAGCCGCGGCGGTCTGCGGCGGCTCCACCGGCAGCACGTCCAGCGCCGCGCCCTTGAGCTGGTTCGAATCGAGCGCCGCCAGCAGGTCGTCGATGTTGACCAGGCCGCCGCGCGCCGTGTTGACCAGGTAGCTGTGCGGCTTGAGCAGCTTCAGCACCGAGGCGTCGATCATGCCGCGGGTCTCGTCGTTGAGCGGCGTATGCAGCGAGACCACGTCGGCTTGCCTGAACAGGTCTTCGCGGCCCACGCGTTCGACGTAGGCGGGGAAGTCGCCGTCGATGATGTGCGGGTCGTAGGCGATCACGCGCTTGAACACGTTGCGGCTGATGTGCGCCATGCGCTTGCCGATGCGGCCCAGGCCGACGATGCCCAGCGTCATTTCGGATGCGCGCGGGATGATGCCGGCGGTGGTGTAGTGCCACTCGCCGGCCTTCACGGCACGGTCGTAGACGGTGATGTTGCGGATCAAATCCAGCGCCATGGCCAGCGCGTGCGTGGCGACTTCGCCCACGCCGTAGTCGGGCGAGTTGCCGACCCACACGCCGTACTTGGCGGCGTCTTCGGTATTGATGGTGTCGAAGCCGGCGCCGTAGCGGCTGGCGATGCGGATTTCAGGGCGCGCCGCGAATACCTTGGCGTTGACCGGCGCATATTGCACCAGCAGGCCCTGGCATCCTTCGGAGGCGGCGATGACTTCCTCCTCGGTGCGGCATTGCGCGGTTACCACCTCGACGCCGGCAGCCTTGTACAGCGCCAGCTCCAGGTCGACGTCGGGGAAATCGTAGTCGGTGATCAGTACTTTCATTGCTTCGTCTCCATGATGGCTGTCTCGGTCCCACCTTGATGCAATTACTTCTGTAGCTGTTTCCTTGCCGGTTGCGTCGGCCTGTGGCTCTGTCCGCAGCGGCTTGGGTTTGTTTCCGTTTTTATTCCAGGTGCTTCCGATCCGGCCGTTTATCCAAAGGGTGTTTGATGTGTGCGCGGGCGCCAGGCGCCCGCGGTGTTGCCGCTTGCTTAGTGGTTATCCTTGGGCACGTAGGCGCCGCTCTTGCCGACCAGGAAGTCGAGGTCGGCGCCGAGGTTGGCCTGCTGCACGTGGTCCACGTACAGTTTGACCCAGCCGCGGTTGGCCGGCGCTTCCGGCTTCTTCCAGGCGGCGCGGCGGCGTTCCAGTTCCTCGTCAGACACGTCCAGGTGCAGCTTGCGCGCTTCCACGTCCAGCTCGATGAAGTCGCCGTTCTGCACCAGCGTCAGCGGGCCGCCGGCGGCCGCTTCCGGCGACACGTGCAGCACCACGGTGCCGTAGGCGGTGCCGCTCATGCGGGCGTCGGACACGCGCACCATGTCGGTGATGCCCTTGCGCAAAATCTTCGGCGGCAGCGGCATGTTGCCGGCCTCGGCCATGCCCGGGTAGCCCTTGGGGCCGCAGTTCTTCAGCACCAGCACGCAGGTTTCGTCGACGTCCAGGTTCTCGTCGTCGATGCGCTTGTGCAGGTCGTCGCTGTTCTCGAACACGACGGCGCGGCCGCGATGCTTCAGCAGCGCCGGGGTGGCGGCCGAGGGCTTGATCACGGCGCCGTCCGGGGCCAGGTTGCCCTTGAGGATGGCGATGCCGGCGGCTTCCTTGAACGGCTTGTCGAAGGAGCGGATCACTTCCTCGTTCCAGTTCGGCGCGTCCTTGCAGTTGTCCCACAGCGTGTTGCCGTTGGCGGTCAGCGCGCTCTTGTCGATCACGCTTTCCAGCTGGCGGATCACCGCCGGCAGGCCGCCGGCGTAGTAGAAGTCTTCCATCAGGAATTTGCCCGACGGCTGCAGATCCAGCAGGCACGGCAGCTTCTGGCCGATGTCGTCCCAGTCCTTCAGGTCCAGCTTGATGCCGATGCGGCCGGCGATGGCCAGCAGGTGGATCACCGCGTTGGTGGAGCCGCCGATGGCGGCGTTGACGCGGATGGCGTTCTCGAAGGCGGCGCGGGTCAGGATCTTGGACAGCACCAGGTCTTCCTTGACCATCTCGACGATGCGGCGGCCGGCATTGCGCGCCAGCACGTTGCGGCGCGCATCCACGGCGGGGATGGCGGCGTTGTGCGGCAGGCCCACGCCCAGCGCTTCGACCATGCTGGCCATGGTGGAGGCGGTGCCCATGGTCATGCAGTGGCCGTGCGAGCGGTGCATGCAGCTTTCGGCCTCGAAGAATTCTTCCTGCGTCATCTTGCCGCCGCGCACGTCTTCCGACATCTGCCACACGCCGGTGCCCGAACCCAGTTCGCGGCCGCGGTATTTACCGGACAGCATCGGGCCGCCGGACACGCCGATGGTCGGCACGTCCACCGAAGCGGCGCCCATCAGCAGGGCGGGAGTGGTCTTGTCGCAGCCCATCAGCAGCACCACGCCGTCCAGCGGGTTGGCGCGGATCGACTCTTCCACGTCCATCGAGGCCAGGTTGCGATAGAGCATGGCGGTCGGACGCAGCAGGGTCTCACCCAGCGACATCACCGGGAATTCCAGCGGGAAGCCGCCGGCTTCCCAGATGCCGATCTTGACCTGTTCGGCCAGGGCGCGGAAGTGCGAGTTGCAAGGGGTCAGTTCGGAATAGGTGTTGCAGATGCCGATCACCGGACGGCCGTCGAACTGGTCGTGCGGGATGCCGCGGTTCTTGACCCAGGAGCGGTAGATGAAACCGTCGCGGTCCTGGCGGCCGAACCAGGCCTGGCTGCGGCGGGTGAGTTTCTTGGTATCGTCAGTCATGTGGGATTCCCTGAGGGTGGGTACGCCGGCTTCTCTAGCCAGGCGCTGCCCGTGCAACATCAAAATACCGTGCGCGCGGCGGCGCGCTCCGGTGCTGTTCCATGGCGCCGGCGCATGCATGCGCCGTGCGGCGGGGCGGGTTAACTGTCGCCCTGGTCAAAGAAATAGCGGGAAAAGTCGATCAGCAGGAATGCCAGCAGCGAGCCGAAAGAGGAGGCCCGGCGCAACGCGCGCTGGGAGCGCGTGGTGAACGGCAATACGGCCGCGGCGGCATGGGGCCATCCGCCGTGTAGCTTGCCGTTCGCGCGCATTGCTGCGTATGCCAAGATATGTCTCCCTTGCCTGGTGCCGCCTGCGTTGCCGCCGCGGCTGGGTCCTGGTGCCGTCCGTTCCTGCATCTGTGGCCCTGCGCCGTCTCCCCGACGTTGCAGATGGCCGCAGCATGCGGCGTGACTTGTTCGATTGGCAGCGAGTCTATTTCAGCATTCTTTGTTTGGTCAAGTGGTAATACCAAATCAAAATGGCGATTTTGGGAGATGGGGGCGGCTCGCATCCGGCGCTGTGCCGGTGCAGCATCGCAGATCCTCCGCTGCAGCCCTAGAAGGCACGCTGGACAAGGCTTTGCGAGGAGCGCAGCAGTCCCTGGATTTGCTGCGGCGCGAGATGGATGAATTGTTTTGATGCGTAAGATTCATCCTTGACACTCGCTATTGGATATGAAATTCTAATCCAGCTGGTCTGACCACATTACCTCTTGGTAGTGACCCCATCGTACAGCAAAGTACGGCGGCATGAAATGACCAAACAGACAATACAAAGCAAAGGCGGCAGGGAATCAGGCCCTGCACGCAAGAGACAGCCCATCGGAATTCCAATACAGGTACGCGCAGCGATACGTAAGCAGGAAATCGGCGTTGACCGTCAGGCCGGAACTCCGTTTTTATCTACCCCCATGAAAGGATGGTTGTTGCAATGGCTTCACCCGAACGTTTTTCCGCCGCCGAACTGACGCGTTTCGCCAGCGACCTGCTGCAAAAGGCCGGGCTGGAAGGCCCCAAGGCCGACAGCGTGGCCGCGACACTGGTCGACGGCGACCTGCTGGGCCACGATACCCACGGCCTGGCGCTGCTGGCGCCGTATGTGAAGGAGCTGGAAAAGGGCGCGATGGCCAAGAGCGGCCAGCCGGAAGTGCTGTCCGAGCGCGCCGCCGCGCTGGCCTGGGACGGCCGCCGCCTGCCGGGGCCGTGGCTGGTGCACCAGGGTATCGATGCGCTGATCCCCAAGGCGCGCGACTATGGTTCGGCTTCATTGACCATCCACCACAGCCACCACATCGCCTGCCTGGCGGCCTACCTGCTGCGCGCCACGCAGGAGGGCTTCATGATGATCCTGGCCAGTTCCGACCCGGCGGTGCAGAGCGTGGCGCCGTTCGGCGGCACGCGCGCGGTGTTCACGCCCAACCCGATCGCCGCCGGCATCCCGACTTCGGGCACGCCGTTCCTGATCGACATTTCGGCCTCGATCACCACCAACGGCATGAGCAACCGCCTGCACAAGGCCGGCAAGCAGTTCGAGGAAGAGTGGCTGATCGACGGCCACGGCAATCCCAGCCGCGACCCCGCCGTGCTGGCCGAGGATCCGCCGGGCACCATCCTGCCGCTGGGCGGCCTGTCGGCCGGCCACAAGGGCTTCGGCCTGGCGGTGCTGATCGAGGCGCTGACCGGCGGGCTGTCCGGTTTCGGCCGCGCCGATCCGCCGGCGGGCTGGGGCGCGACCGTGTTCATGTCGCTGTACGACCCGTCGGCGTTCGGCGGCAAGGACGGCTTCCTGCGGCAGATGGACCATATCGCCGCCTCTTGCCGCGGCAATCCGCCGCGCCCCGGCGTGGAGCAGGTGCGCATGCCGGGCGACCGCGGCATGCAGCGGCGCGAGCGACAACTGCAAGAGGGCGTGGTGCTGCATCCGACCATCGCGCCCATGCTGCGCGACGCGGCCGCGCCTTACGGCCTGGCTTTCCCGGCGGCATTGGGCTGAGCGCGGACGGCCCGGTATGGCGGAGGCCTGCCGGGCCTGAGATACAATCCGGCGCTATAAAGAAGCCAGGTAAATCGCATTGTTGCCGCATGCGACTTGCCGGCGCATAAAAACTTGATCGGACCCATCATCCATGCCCATAGAAGCGATTGAGCCGCAGCGGCTCTACCGGCAGATCAGCGACCAGTTGCGCAAGCTGATCGTCGGCGGCGAATTCCCGGTCGGCTCGCGCTTGCCGTCCGAACGCGACTTGGCGGTGCAGCTCGGCGTGAGCCGGCCTTCGCTGAGGGAGGCGCTGATCGCGCTGGAGGTCGAAGGCTATATCGAAGTGCACATGGGCTCGGGCATCTATGTCTGCCCGCCGCAGTCCACGCAGCGCGAGGGACAGATCGACCTTTCCAGCGAGGAGGGGCCGCTGGAGCTGATCCGCGCGCGAGAGATGATCGAAGGCGAAGTGGCCTACGCCGCCGCCGCCAATGCCAGCACGGAGCAGATCGAAGCCATCGAGCAAGCGTTCCAGCTGATGATAGAGCACACCAATGCCGGCATCAATCCCTTGCAGGCCGACCGCCTGTTCCATATCCGCGTGGCCGAAGCCACCGGCAACAGCGTGCTGGTGGGGCTGGTGACGCAGCTGTTCGATGCGCGCCTGGGGCCGTTGTTCAAGCGGCTGCACAGCCACTTCGACAGCAAGGTGGTGTGGTACGAGGCGATCGAGGAACATTCGCGGGTGATGAAGGCCCTGCATGCGCGCGACCCCGAGCAGGCGCGCGAGGCGATGCGGCGACACATGGATATCTCGTTCGTGCGCTACAGCGCCAACCTGACGGCGCAATATGGCAGCCAGGAAAAGCGCGCCGCCGCCGAAGCGGGAGACGCCAAGACCGCCGGCAAGGCGCCAGGACGCACGCGCGCGGCGGACAAGGCGGCAGCGAAGGCGGTGGTCGCCAAGGTCGCCGCCAACACTAAGACCAAAGCCGGCGCCGCGGCCAAGCCGCGTACACGCGTTGCGCGCAAGCTGCCAGCCTGATCCTGTTCATTGCATCCGCAAGGGAGCGCGGTGATCAGTTGAAATAGCTGCGCGCCATCTCGAAGCGTTTGGCGAAGTAGGGATTGTCCATCCGCGTGATATGCACCCGGCCGTTGGTCGAGGGCGCATGCACGAAACGGCCGTCGCCGAGGTAGATGCCCACGTGCGAGAACGGCTTGTTCATGGTGTTGAAGAACACCAGGTCGCCGGCGCGCAATTGGCTGGCGTCGATCTGGCGGCCCTTGCGGGCGATGTCGGCGGCGCTGCCGCTGATCTTGTAGTTGGCCGCCTGCCCGAAGATGTAGCTCACCATGCCGCTGCAATCCAGGCCAGCCGAAGGATTCTTGCCGCCGAAGCGGTAGCCGGTGTCGATCAGCGAGAGGGCGTAGATGGCGACTTCGTTGCCGGTTTCGGTGGCCGGCAGCGCCTGCATGTTCGCAGCCGGGCCGCGTTCCTCAGGGGATTGGAGCGGAGTTGTGCCGCACGCGGCCAGCAGCAGGGCCGCGCACAGCGCCGCGATAGCGCCGAGAGGGCGCGCCGCGACCGGGGCCGCAGGCGCCAGCGGCAAAGCCGCCGCATCCAGCATTTCCGGTAAGCGACGCGCCGCCATCGGTTACTGCCCCACCTTTGCCAGCACGTCTTCCAGCATGGAGAACATCTGGTCGATTTCGTCCTTGCTGACGTTGAGCGAGGGCATGAAGCGCAGCAGGTTGGGGCGCGGCGAATTGAGCAGCAGGCCGACCGGCTCCATGTCGCGCGCGGCTTCGACGATCTGCGGGCCGATGTCGCGGCCCAGTTGCAGCGCGCGCAGCAGGCCTTCGCCGCGTTCGCCTTCGAAGCCGTACTTCTCCGACAGCGCCAGCGAACGGTCGCGCAGGTACTGGCCGCGCTCGCGCACGGTTTCCAGGAAGCCGGGCTTCAACAGTTCCTTGATCACCGCCACGCCCACCGCCGTCATCAGCGGGTTGCCGTTGTAGGTGCCGCCCTGTTCGCCGGCTTCGAAGCAGGCGATCTCTTCGCGCGCCAGCAGCGCCGCCAGCGGCACGCCGCCGCCGATGCCCTTGCCCAGCGTCATGATGTCCGGCTCGATGCCCGAGAGCTGGTAGCCGAACAGTTCGCCGGTGCGGCCCATGCCGCTTTGCACTTCATCGACGATCAGGAGCAGGTTGGCCTGCTTGGTCAGGCGGCGCAGGCCTTGCATGAATTCGCGGGTGGCGGGGATCACGCCGCCTTCGCCTTGCACCGGTTCCAGCATCACGGCCACGGTGTGCTTGGTGATCAGGCGCTCGACGCTGGCCAGGTCGTTGAGCGTGGCCTTGGGGAAGCCCGGCACCTGCGGCGCGAACATGGTGTCCCAGCCGTCCTTGCCGCTGGCCGACATGGTGGCGATGGTGCGGCCGTGGAAGCTGTGCTTGAAGGTGATGATCTCGAAACGGGCGTCGCCGTTGGTGGCCGGGTTCTTCTTGCCCCATTTGCGCGCCAGCTTGATGGCGCCTTCGTTGGCTTCGGCGCCGCTGTTGGCGAAGAACACGCGGTCGAATACCGAGTTCGCGGTCAGCAGGTTGGCCAGCTCGATCGACGGCGCGTTGTAGAACGCGGGCGAGGGGTTGAGCAGCTTCTTCGACTGCGCCACCAGCGCATCCTGGATGCATTGCGGCGAATGGCCCAGCGCGTTGACCGCCCAGCCCTGCAGGTAATCGAGGTAGCGCTTGCCCTTGTGGTCGGTCAGCCACATGCCGTTACCTTCGGTGAAGACCAGGTCGGGACGGTTGGTGACGTACATCAGCTTGTTGCTGTCGAAATCTTTGTATTCCATCAAAGGGCTCCTGCAAGTATGGGTGGATAGGGATGGTGCGGGACAGACCGGCCTGAAAGGAACGGTGAAAAGCGCACAGCAACCCGGAATGGCGGATAAAAAAAAGCCACAGGGTTCGCCTGTGGCTTCGCGAGTCGTTTCATTTCACGCGCACAGCAGCAAACCTCTTTGCGGTTGGCTGCGACGTCGTAAAAATGTGGCGTTGGCGATCATGCGGTCAATATTAGGACGTTTTGCGCACAGCGTCAAAAAGAATTGCCCGTCATTTTGCCTGAATCCGGCAAGCGTTGCATTTGCGCCGCCTGCCGCGACTTCTTGCACTGCACCGACTGTCGCCATGATCGCAAATGCGCATGACGGCGGCGTGACACCCCTGCTTACTTAGACGGCAGCGGGCGCGCTGCTGGCCAGGTCGGCTTCGGAAGTGAAGGAGTCGGCATAGAACTCGTCTTCCGGCAGCTTGCACTGGGCCACGAAATCGCGCTTGGCCGATTCCACCACGATCGGGGCGCCGCAGGCGTAGACCTGGTGGCCGGACAGGTCCGGGAAGTCGGCCATGACCGACTGGTGGACGAAGCCGGTACGGCCGTTCCAGTTGTCTTCCGGCTGCGCGTCGGAGACCACCGGCACATAGGAGAAGGCGGGCAGGGAGCGCGCCCATGCTTCGCACAGCTCATTCATGTACAGGTCCTGCGGGCGGCGACCGCCCCAGTACAGCGTGACCGGGCGCTGCGAGCCGGCGTGCTCCAGTTGCTCGACGATCGCCTTGATCGGCGCGAAGCCGGTGCCCGAGGCCAGCAGCACGATGGGCTTGTCGGAATCCTCGCGCAAGAAGAAGGTGCCCAGCGGGCCTTCGATGCGCAGGATGTCGCGTTCCTTCATCGTGGAAAACACCTGGTCGGTGAACAGGCCGCCCGGCAGGTGGCGGATGTGCAGGCTCATGTGCTCATCCTTGTGCGGCGCGTTGGCCATGCTGTAGCTGCGGCGCTTGCCGTCGCGCAGCAGGAATTCGACGTACTGCCCGGCCTTGTATTGCAGGCGGTCGTTGGCCGGCAATTGCAGCGACAGCACGATGACGTCGTCGGCCTTCTTTTCCAGCGCGGCCACGCGCACCGGCAGCTTGCGGATCGGGAACTCGCCCACACCGGCCACTTCGCGCGCCTCGATGGTCACATCGGACTGCGGCTTGGCGCAGCAGAACAGCGAAAAGCCCAGCCTTTCATCATTGGCCGACAGCGCGCGCTCCTGGTGCGGGCCGTGCTCGACCTGGCCGGCAACCAGCTTGCCCTTGCAGGAACTGCAGGCGCCGTTCTTGCAGCCGTAGGGCAGGCCGACGCCTGCGCGGATGGCCGCGTTGAGGATGGTTTCGCCTTCATCGCAGGTGAATTGGCGGCCGCTTGGCTGGACTGTGACTTGGAAACTCATACAATTGCGCTTCTGTTCTGGACTGATAAAGGTTGAATACCGTGAAAAAACTGGGCTTGCCGCGGGTACTGCTGCTGGGTTGCGGTGACGTCGGGCTGCGCATGCTGCCGCTGCTGCTGCCGCGTTACCGCGTGCTGGCGGTCACCAGCAACCCGCAGCGCTGCGCCGAACTGCGCGCCGCCGGCGCCATTCCCGTCGTGGCCGACCTCGACCGGCCGCATACGCTGGGCCGTCTGGCGCGCCTGGCGCCGGCCATCGTGCACCTGGCGCCACCGCAGTCGGAAGGCCGCAAAGACCGCCGTACCCGCAATTTGGCCGCCATTTTACCCGAGCGCGCGCGCCTGGTTTATATCAGCACCACCGGCGTCTACGGCGATTGCGGCGGGGCGCGTTTCGACGAGACGCGTCGCCGCCATCCGCAGAACGCGCGCGCGGCGCGCCGCGCGGATGCGGAAAACGTGCTGCGCGCCTGGGCCCGGCGCAGCGGTTCGCGCCTGTCCATCCTGCGCGTGCCCGGCATCTATGCGGCCGACCGGCTGCCGGCCGAGCGCCTGCAAAAGGGCACCCCGGCGCTGGCCGCGGCCGATGACGTCTACACCAACCATATCCACGCCGAAGACCTGGCGCGCGCGGCCGTGGCGGCGCTGCTGCGTGGTTCTCCCAACCGCATTTACCACGCGGTGGACGATACCGAACTGAAGATGGCCGACTACTTCGACGCCGCCGCCGACGCGCTCGGCCTGGCGCGCCCGCCGCGCCTGCCGCGCGCCGAGCTGGAACGCAGCGTCTCGCCGATGATGCTGTCGTTCATGTCGGAGTCGCGCCGGTTGGACAACCGCAGGCTCAAGCAGGAACTGGGTGTGCGGCTGCGTTATCCGGATGTCCATGCCCTGCTGGCGGAAGTGCGGGGAAAGTTGCTTTGAATCATCTCTTCTTCTTTATGCAATTTGAGGTGCTTTCTTATTCAAAAATCGAATAAGCATAAGAATTTAAAGTAGTTGTCTTGTATTGCGGGCAACAGTAGAGTGCCAAGCAGAAATAAAAGGGAGGATTTGCCCGCGCGCAAGACAAGACGGCAACAGGCCGCAAGCGCATCCATACCGGCACAGGCCATCGCCAGCCTTCCTCCTTTCTCCTACCCAAATCCACAACGGGCGGCCTTTGCTGCCGCCGGACGACATGAAGCTATCTTTCAACAACGTCGCCAAGCGTTTCGGCGACCTGCATGTGATCGAGGAATTCAGCCGCGAGATCGCCTCGGGCGAACTGGTCGCGCTGGTCGGTCCGTCCGGTTGCGGCAAGTCGACCTTGCTGCACATCGCCGCCGGACTGGAAAAGGCCAGTTCCGGCTCGGTCACCGGCGACGGCCGGGAGATCAAGGCGCCGCATCCGGAACGTACCCTGATGTTCCAGGAAAACGCCCTGTATCCGTGGCTCACACTGGAGCAGAACGTGGCGCTGGCGCTGGAGTTCCAGCAGGTCGACAAGAAAAAGGCGGCCGAGCAGGCGCGCGTGTGGCTGGAGAACGTCAAGCTCAAGGGCTTCGAGTCGTATTACCCGCACCAGGTCTCGGGCGGCATGCGCCAGCGCGCGGCCCTGGCGCGCGCCTTCATCTCGCAACCCAAGGCCCTGCTGCTGGACGAACCGTTCGGCGCGCTCGACGCGCTCACCCGCATGACCCTGCAGGACGCGCTGCGCGACCTGATCCGCCAGCAAGGCCCGACCGTGCTGCTGGTCACCCATGATGTCGACGAGGCGCTGTTCCTGGCCGACCGCATCTTCGTGTTCAGCCCGCGCCCGGCCAAGGTGCTCAAGGAATTCAATCTCGTGCATCACGAAAAGACGCACGACCTGTCCGAATTCGCGGCCATCCGCCGCGAGATCCTTTGCCTGCTCGGTATCCATGCCGAACAGGACGATTTTTCAAAAACACTGGAAGGGGTTGGAGTATGAAACTCGCACGCATCCTGGTACCTGCGCTGGCCGCGCTGGCATTCGCCAACAACGCCCTGGCGCTGGAAAAATTCAAGATCGGCTACTTGCGCGTGATGGACGACGCGCAGGCGATGGCCGCCTATGAAGCCGGCCTGTACAAGAAGTACGGCCTGGATGTGGAACTGATCGAGTTCAAGTCCGGCACCGACCTGGTCAAGGCCATCGTCGGCGGCCAGTTGGACAGCGGCGTGTTCGGCTTCTCCAACGCCGTGGCCTGGGCCTCCAAGGGCGCCGACCTGAAGGTGGTGGGCGGCGCGCAGCTGGGCTACCACGCGCTGGTGGCGCGTGAAGATTCGGGCATCAAGAAGGTCGCGGACTTGAAGGGCAAGACCCTGGCCTCGCAAGCCGAAGGCAGCACCGCCGACACCGTGTTGAAGGGCGTGGTGCTCAAGGATGCCGGCGTCAAGCCGGACGACGTCAACGTGATGGGCGTGTCGCCGCAGGTGGCGGTGCAGTCGCTGGTGGGCAAGCGCGTCGACGCCGCCTTCCTGTTCGAGCCGCAGGCGCGCATCGCGCAGCTGATCGCGCCGGTCAAGCAGATCTATGAGATCGGCGAAGTCTGGCCGTTCCCCTGCATGGTGGTGATCACCTCGGGCGAGACGCTGAAGAAGCGGCGCGATGCCGTCTGGAAGTCGCTCGATGCCCAGCGCGACGCCATCACGCTGCTGCAGAAGAAGCCCGCCGAAGCCTCCAAGCTGATCGCCGGCTATTTCATCGCCGAGCCGACCCTGAAGACGCTCAAGCACGGCGAAATGCTGCGCGAAGACGTGATCCGCGACGCCATCAAGAGCCAGACCTTCACCCCCAAGATTTCCAAGAAGGACCAGGACCGCATGCAGGAAATCTCCAACATCCTGCAGGAACAGGGCGCCTTGAAGACGCGCGACGGCAAGCCGTTCGACGTCAATACCATTACCGACCTGTCGTGGCAGAACGCCCGCAAGCTGTAATGTCTCGCGCGGCGGTGGCGACATCGCCGCGTATCATCCAGGTTTCAATTTTCCTTGGCCGGAGGTTTCCGGCCATCGTCTTTTCCAAGTCGTTATGAGCTCTCAGCGTCGCGTTACCGGTCTCCGCAAGAAACTCGCCATGGTGCTGGCGATCGCTTTCATCCTGTTGATGTGGCAGATCGCCGCGTGGTCGCTGCCGTCGTTCCTGATGCCGGGCGTGCCGTCGGTGGTGGCGCGCTTGTGGGAAGAGGTGCAGTCCAATAATTTCCGGCTGGCGTTGTACGGCAGCCTGTACCGGCTGGGGCTTGGCTATGGCTCGGCGCTGCTGTTCGGCATCGGTTTCGGCCTGCTGGGCGCGGTGCTGTTCTTCTTCCGCGAGGTGCTGAAGTCGGCCATCGTGATCCTGCAGTCGATCCCGTCGATTGCTTGGGTGCCGCTGTTTTTGATCCTGATGGGTTTCGGCAATCTGCCGATGGTGGTGGTGGTGGCGATCGCCGCCTTCTTCCCGGCCGCGCTGTCGGTGATGAACGCCACCGAGAGCGTGCAGCAGGTGCACGTGTCGGCCGCGCGCGTGATGGGAGCTTCGCGCCTGGGCATGCTGCGCCGGGTCTACCTGCCGGCGGTGATGCCGGAACTGATCACCGGCGCCCAGCTTGCCTTCGGAAATGCCTGGCGCGCGCTGATCTCGGCTGAGATGCTGGTCGGCTTCGGCAAGGGGCTGGGCCGCACGCTGGCGTATTCCGGCGAGACCGCGGACATGGTCGGCGTGATGGCCAATATCCTGACCATCGCCATTCTCGCCGCGCTGATCGACCAAGTGATCCTGGAAAAGCTGAAGCATCGCCTGCTGCGCTACCAATACGTCTGAACCTGAAACCATGAAGCTCGTTCGCCTGTTCCTTCCGCTCCTACTGCTGGCTTGCGGCAGCACGCAGGCGGGCGTGCTCGATGCGGCCAGGCAGGGTGGCGCCCTGCGCGTGGGGCTGGATTATGTGCCGCCGGCCTATAAGGGCGGCATGAAGTTCCGCACACCCGAGAGCGTCGATACCGTGCTGGCCGACGATCTCGCCGCGCAGTTCAAGCTCAAATCCGCTTACCTGAAAAACGCTTCCGGCATCCGCGCCGATGTGGTGCTGGCGCTGGCCGATGAAGGGCAGGCCGGCGATGCCGACAGCATCGTCATTCCTACCGGCTACCGCGCCGGCGGCATGGCCATCATGCGCACCGACACCACCATCCGCAAATGGGAAGACCTCAAGGGGCGCAGCGTATGCGTCTCCGAAGGTTCCCCGTACACCGGCACGCTGGCCGCGCGCTATGGCGCCGTCGAGAAGGTGATGCGCGCGCCAGCCGATTCGCTGCTGGCGGTGCGCACCGGCCAATGCGATGCGGCCGTGCATGACGACAGCATGATGAAGGAATTGCTGAAGCTGCCCGAATGGAAGAAATTCTCGGCGCAGTTGGCTCCGGTGAGCCGCCAGGCACTGGTGCTGAAGGTACGCGGCGCCGATGCCGTCGATCTGGCTGCGCTCAGGCGGGCGGCAGGGCGCTGGGACGATGCCTTCTGGGCCGCTGTTCGGAAAAAATGGGCCGGCAATGTGGCCTTCGAGGTGTATCTGGATCAGAACGTGCCGGATTGCCACTGAGTCCTCGGCCTGGCCATACTTGCCTGCGCGGCAAGATCTTTTTGCCTTTTGGCATCTTTCGCCCCGATTTGCTTGCTTCCCGTATAACAGGCTGTGTCGCTATCGCGGTTTTTTTGACGGCGTGTGCATTTCCCGTGTGGCAGCGCCCGGCAATGGGCGTACCATGATGGCCTGTACCGAACATTGGCGACAGCAACAGGAGGCTAACGTGTCCGTCGATCTTTCCATCGTACCCAGTTCCGGCACCACCACATCCACCACCTCGCCGGTCACCGACCCGGCGGCGGTGCGCAAGGCCGATGAGGCGCGCATGGCGCAAAAGGCCGAGCAGCAGCGCCAGGAACAAATCCAGGCCGACCAGAAACGCGCCGAGGCCGAACTCGAACAGCGCAACCGCCGCGAACAGATCTCGCGCAACTCCAACGGCGAGATCATCGGCACCACGGTCAATACGGTAGCCTGAACCTATTCGCTTATCCTGAATGAACAAAGCCCGCACGGCGATGCCGTCGCGGGCTTTTGCATTTGAGGCGGCCGAGTGCCTCAGTTCGACGCGTTGAGCGAACCCAGCAGCCAGGTCTCGGCCATGTCGATCTGGTTGATCAGCATCAGGAAGGTTTCGTCGTTGATGCGCTGCTCGGCGCGCAGGTAGTGCACTTCCAGGCGTTCGGCGCGGATCGCTTCCAGCCGCAGTTCGCGTTCGAACTGCTTGAAGCGGTTGGCGGCGCGATGGGTTTCTTCCGAATCGCTCTCGGCATTCATGCGCATGCGGTAGGTCGCCAGCAGGCTGCCGCTGACTTCGGTCAGCAGCGCCAGGTCGGCCTCGTCCAGGCCATGGCCGATGCGTTCCTGGGCCTCTTCGATGCGGCGCACCGCCGCTTCCGACAGGCGCATGCGCGCGTTCATTTCTTCCGTGCGGCGGCGCTTGGCTTCGGCATCCAGCTGCAGGTCCTTCAGCATCCACGGCAGCAGGAAGCTGCCGAACAGCAGCGAGCAGACGATCACGCCGGTGGCCAGGAAGATCAGCAGGTCGCGCGCCGGAAAGGGCGTGTGTTCCTTGAGCAGCAGCGGGAGCGACATCACGCCGGCTAGCGTGATCGCGCCGCGCACGCCCGACAGCGCGGTGATGCCGATCAGGCGCAGGTCGAACTTGCGATTGCGCCCGCTCTGGCCGCGCACCGCGTCGGCGAAGCGGCGCATGCGCAGGTTGATCCACACCCAGAGGAAGCGCAGCACGATCAGCGCCACGGTGATGGCGAGGATGTAGGCGAACAGGTACCACACCGGCACGTTGCCGGCGGTCTTGGCGTCGGCATGGGCCAGGCTGACGATGCCGGGCAACTGCAGTCCCAGCAGCAGGAACGACATGCCGTTGAAGACGAATTCCAGCATGGTCATGATGCTGCGCCCCTGCATGCGGGTCGCGGCCGACTCGCCGCCGGCGGTTTCGATATAGGGCATCAGCATGCCGGCCGCGACCGCGCCGAGGATGCCGGACAGGCCGAAGTGTTCGGCGAAGATGTAGGACGTGAACGGGATCAGCATCAGCAGCACGACCTGGATGCCGGGCTCGTCGCCGGCCCATTCGATGATCTTGCGGCGTACCAGGCCGAAGCCCCAGGCGACGATCAGGCCGACGGCGATGCCGCCCACCGAGATCAGGACGAAACTCAGGCTGGCGTCCAGCAGCGAGAAGGTGCCGGTCATCACCGCGGCGACGGCGAACTTGAACGCCACCAGGCCGGACGCGTCGTTCATCAGCGCCTCGCCTTCCAGCACGTGCTGCATCGAAGCCGGCAGGCGTCCCTTGCCAATGATCGACGATACCGCCACCGCATCGGTGGGCGAGAGCACCGCCGCCAGCGCGAAGGCCGAGGGCAGGGAAATGACCGGGATCATCCAGTGGATGAAATAGCCCACGCCGATCACGGTAAACAGCACCAGTCCCAGCGCCAGCGCCAGGATCGGTTGGCTCAGCCGGAAGAATTCGCGCTTGGGCATGCGCCAGCCGTCGGTAAACAGCAGCGGCGGGATGAACAGCAGCAGGAACAGTTCCGGATCGAAACTGATTTTCAGTCCGAACAGCGGCAAGGCCAGCACCGCGCCCAGCCCGATCTGGAACAACGGCAGCGGCAATTTGAATGGAACCAGGCGCGCGGCCACGCCGGAGACGGCGACGGCGAGCAGTAGGATTAAAACGGTGAAGACGATTTCCATTAGTGCGGGAGGGTGTTTGTGTGAGGGGCTGCGGCATTCATCGCTGCCAGGGTGCAAGTATAAAAGACGTGTGGCTTGAACAGATATTGCAGCAGGAAAATCACAGGTTCTTTGCGCCTAGGGAATGAAGCAGAATGAGGGGTGAGGAGAAAAAACGATCAATGAGACTACCTGCTGCAGTGTAATGTCGTTCAGCCAACCTATAAATCCGAAAATCGTCGTTCCGGCGAAAGCCGGAAACCAGTGTCTTTCGCAGCGTCTCAATGTCCGTTGAACGACACTGGACCCTGACTTTCGTCAGGGCGACGGAGATAGATATCTGCTTAACCGAATGGCATTATCCGCGACGGCGCGGAATATCTTGCATGCCGGGTATCGTTTTGCCCAAGGCGATTAAACGTTTTTCGGTTTGAATGCGTACGAAGGTTTTGATAGCTTCGCGGACGAGTTCACTTTTACTGGTCGAAGGATTTGCCAGTTCAAGAGCCTCTTTGTAGAGGTCATCATCGATTGTGACTGTTATACGCATGGGCTCCTTCCACATCGAAGTTGAAAGCCATTAAGTCGGATGTGCACTATTTCATCATTTCGGTGAAATCCCAGCCAGCTCCCGCGCAATGAAATCAACAAAACTCCGAATCCGGTTCGACATCTGGTGCCGCTGCGAATACACCGCGAAGATATCGGCATTGGGCGTCTGCCATCCCGGCAGCACCTGCACCAGCCGCCCGTCGTCGAGATAGGGGCGGATGTCCCACTCGGCGCGCATCAGGATGCCGTGGCCGTCCAATGCCCATTTCACGGCGATTTCGCCGTCGTTGGTGGTGAGGTTGCCGCGGATCTTCACCGTCTCGGTCTTGTGCGCGGCTCCCGTGCCGGTCGACAGCCGCCATACGCCATAGGCTTCGTCGCCCTGGCGGATGCCCACGCAATTGTGCTTGGCCAAATCGTGCGGGGTGACCGGCGTGCCGCGTTTCATGAGGTAGCCCGGCGCGGCACACAACAGGCGCGCATTGGCCGCCAGCCGGCGGGCCACCACGCGCGTGTCGGGCGGTTCGCCGAAGCGGATGCAGACGTCGAAGCTGTCGTCGGTCAGCGGCGGCGGCATCACCGACAGCTGCAATTGCACCGATACCTGCGGGTATTCGCTGACGAATCTGGAGATCACCGGCGCCACATGGCTGCGTCCGAAGCCGAGCGTGGCGTTGACGCGCAGCAGGCCTTCCGGGCGGCGCTTGGAACTGCCCAGCAATTCCGACAATTCATCGATCTCGTCGAGGATGCGGCGCGCATGCTCCAGGTAAAGCTCGCCCTCGGGCGTCAAGGTCATGCGGCGCGTGGTGCGGTTGACCAGCGGCACGCCGGCGCGGCTTTCCATCTGCGCCAGGTGCTTGCTGACGGCCGCCGTGGTCAGCCCCAGTTCGCGCGCCGCGGCCGACAGGCTGCCGGCCATTGCCAGCACCGAGAAGAAGCGCAGGTCGGCGGGGAGGACGGTGTCCTGCATGGCGTCATCTTTAATTTAAAGTTAATGATGCTTTGAGTTTAGCACCGGTTCTTGTCGGAAAACATCGGTAGAGTGCGCTCACCAACACATTTACCGAAAGGCTGGAGACGACATGAAGACATACCGCATCGCAACCATCCCGGGCGACGGCATCGGCAAGGAAGTGGTTCCCGCAGGCCGCAAGCTGCTGGAGGCGCTGGCCGCCACCACCAGCAAGTTCGCCTTCGAGTTCGAAGACTTCGACTGGGGCGGCGACTACTACCGCAAGACCGGCGCCATGATGCCGGCCGACGGCCTGGACGCGCTGCGCAACAAGGATGCCATCCTGTTCGGCTCGGCCGGCGACCCGCACATTCCCGACCACATCACGCTGTGGGGCCTGCGCCTGAAGATCTGCCAGGGCTTCGACCAGTACGCCAACGTGCGCCCGACGCGCATCCTGCCGGGCATCGACGCGCCGCTGAAGCGCTGCCAGCTGGAAGACCTGAACTGGGTCATCGTGCGCGAGAACTCCGAAGGCGAATACGCCGGCGTCGGCGGCCGCGTGCACCAGGGCCATCCGATCGAAGCCGCGACCGACGTCTCGATGATGACCCGCGCCGGCGTCGAGCGCATCATGCGCTTCGCCTTCAGGCTGGCGCAGTCGCGTCCGCGCAAGCTGCTGACCGTGATCACCAAGAGCAACGCCCAGCGCCACGCGATGGTGATGTGGGACGAGATCGCCGTGCAGATCTCCAAGGAGTTCCCGGACGTGAAGTGGGACAAGGAGCTGGTCGACGCCGCCACCGCGCGCATGGTCAACCGTCCCGCCACGCTGGACACCATCGTCGCCACCAACCTGCACGCCGACATCCTGTCCGACCTGGCCGCGGCGCTGGCCGGCAGCCTGGGCATCGCGCCCACCGGCAACATCGATCCCGAGCGCCGCTATCCGTCGATGTTCGAGCCGATCCACGGTTCGGCCTTCGACATCATGGGCAAGGGACTGGCCAATCCGGTCGGCACCTTCTGGTCGGTGGTGATGATGCTGGAACACCTGGGCGAGCATGAAGCCGCCGCGCAAGTGATGCGCGCAGTCGAGGCGGTCACCGCCGATCCGGCGCTGCATACAGGCGACCTGGGCGGCCGTGCGACTACCGCGCAGGTGACCGAGGCCGTGTGTGCCTTCGTCGCCAAGGCTGCGCAAGTGCAAAAGGCGGCCTGAGCCTGACTTGGCGGCCGGGCCTTGTCCGGCCGTCATCTTTCCCCGCTGGCAGAAGACCACCGGCGCCGGTACGAACGGCGCCGCGGGGGAGGTTTTTTGCCGTATTCAAGACAAGACATCCAAGACGGGGCCATGACCCCGCCACCTGCCGGAGACCCCATGCCTGCTGCCCCCGCACAGTGCGCCGACCTGTCCGGTCGCGATGGCATCGACCGCCTGTTGAAAGGCATGTTCGACGCCGCCATCGCCATCGCCCAGCCGGCTGTGCGCATTCCCCAATTCCTACCCGCGCCGCCGCGCGGACGCCTGGTCGTGATCGGCGCCGGCAAGGCTTCGGCCGCGATGGCGCGCGCGTTTGAACAGCACTGGCCGGGTCCGCTGGAGGGCCTGGTGGTGACGCGCTATGGTTATGCCGTGCCATGCGAGCGCATCGAGATTATCGAAGCCGCGCATCCGGTGCCCGACCAGAACGGCCTGGCCGCCGCCGGGCGCATGCTGCAATTGGTCGGCGGCCTTACGCCGGACGACCTGGTGGTGTGCCTGGTCTCGGGCGGCGGCTCGGCCTTGCTGCCCTTGCCGATCGCCGGCCTGACGCTGGCCGACAAGCAAGGCATCAACCAGGCGCTGCTCGACAGTGGCGCCTCCATCTCCGAAATGAATTGCGTGCGCCGCCACCTGTCGGCCATCAAGGGCGGCCGCCTGGCCGCGGCCTGCCATCCGGCGCGCGTGCTGAACCTGCTGATTTCCGACGTGCCGGCCGATGGCCTGCACGACATCGCTTCCGGCCCGACCGTGGCCGACCCGACGACCTGCGCCGACGCGCTGGCCATCGTCGAGCGCTACGGTATCGCCTTGCCGCCGCAGGCGCGCGCCATGCTGGCCGACGGCAGCGCCGAATCGTCCAAGGCCGGCGATCCGCGCCTGGCGCGGGTGGAGACGCACCTGATCGCTACGCCGCAAATGGCGCTGGAAGCCGCCGCCGCTTTCGCCGCGCGGCACGGTGTGGCGGCCCACATCCTGTCGGACGCCATCGAAGGCGAGGCGCGTGAGGTCGGCAAGGTGATGGCTGCCGTCGCCCGCCAGGTAGCGCGCGGCGGCCAGCCGTTCACCGCGCCCTGCGTGCTGCTGTCGGGCGGGGAGACCACGGTGACCGTGCGCGGCAGCGGCCGCGGCGGGCGCAATGTCGAATTCCTGCTGTCCATGGGCATCGCCCTCAATGGCGAAGCGCGCGTGCATGCCTTGGCGGGCGATACCGACGGCGTCGACGGCCGCGAGGAAATCGCCGGCGCGCTGCTGCATCCCGATACGCTGGCGCGCGCCCGCGGCGTCGGCCGGCCGCCGCAGACCTGCCTGGAGAACAACGACGCCCACGGCTTTTTCCAGGTGTTGGGGGACTCGGTCGTCACCGGCCCCACGCTGACCAATGTCAACGATTTTCGCGCCGTCTACATCGGCGCGCCGTTCCCTCCGTCACAACAACAAGGAGCGCCGCATGCGCCGACACCGTAACGCCAAGATAGTCGCCACGCTGGGCCCCGCCAGCAGCGAGCGCGCCACCATCGCCGCCTTGTTCGCGGCCGGAGTGGATGTGTTTCGCCTGAACTTCAGCCACGGCAGCCACGAAGACCATCGCCGCCGCCTGCAACTGATCCGCGACATCGAAGAACAGGCGCAGCGCCCGATCGGCGTGCTGCTCGACCTGCAAGGCCCCAAGCTGCGCATCGCCACCTTCGCCGCCGGGCCGGTGCGGCTGGAGGAAGGCGCCGCCTTCCGCCTCGACCTCGATAGCGCCACGCCGGGCGATGTCCGGCGCGTGGCGCTGCCGCATCCGGAAATCTTCGCGGCGCTCAAGCCCGATACCTGCCTGCTGCTGGACGACGGCCGCATCCGCCTGAAGGTGCAACGCTGCGGCCCCGATTTCGCCGAGACCATGGTGGAGATCGGCGGCCTGCTGTCCGAACGCAAGGGCGTGAACGTGCCCGACGTGGTGCTGCCGGTGTCGGCCATGACCGACAAGGACAGGCGCGACCTGGAGTTCGGGCTGGAACTGGGCGTGGACTGGGTGGCGCTGTCCTTCGTGCAGCGCCCGGAAGATATCCGCGAAGTGCGCGCCATCGCCGGCCCGCGCGCGGCCATCGTGGCCAAGCTGGAGAAGCCGGCCGCGATCGGCCTGCTCGATGAGATCGTGGCCGAATCCGACGCCGTCATGGTGGCGCGCGGCGACCTTGGCGTGGAGCTGCCGGCCGAGCAGGTGCCGGCGCTGCAAAAGCGCATCGTGCGCGCCTGTCGCCGCGCCGGCAAGCCGGTGATCGTGGCCACGCAGATGCTGGAATCGATGGTCACGGCGCCAGTGCCCACTCGGGCCGAAGCGTCGGACGTCGCCACTGCCGTCTACGACGGCGCCGATGCCGTGATGCTGTCGGCCGAGTCGGCCAGCGGCGCCTGGCCGGTGGAGGCGGTACGCACCATGGACCTGATCATCGGCCGTACCGAAAGCGATCCGTATTACCGCGAAACCATCGCCGCTTCGCACTCGGCCCCGCGCGCGGAATTTTCCGACGCCATCGGCTACGCCATGCGCCATGTCGCCGGTTTGCTGGACGCGGCCGCCACCGTGGCCTACACCACCTCCGGCTATTCGGCGCTGCGCATGGCGCGCGAGCGGCCCGGCCTGCCCATTCTCGGCATGACGCCCAGCCGCGCCATCGCGCGTCGCCTGGCGCTGGCCTGGGGCGTGCATCCGGTGCTGTGCCATGAAGTGGTGGACGCCGCCGAAATCGGCGGGCTGGCTTGCCGCACGGTCAGTGCGGAAGGCTTCGGCAAGAGCGGCCAGACCGTGGTGATCTCGGCCGGCATGCCCTTCGGCACGCCCGGCACCACCAACCTGCTGCAACTGGCGCAGATCGCCTGAGGGGAATGCCGCGAACGATATTCCGCAGTACCGGAAAAGAAAAATTGGCAGCGACCGACGCGGCCAGCCATAAGACACCTGTTTTACAACCCGGACCCAACCTCTCCAAGGAGGAGACAATGAACACCGATCACATCGATATCGAAACACGCGTATCCCGCAAACTCATGTGGCGCATCATCCCGTTCGTGATGCTGCTGTACTTCATCAGCTTCCTCGACCGCGTCAATGTCGGCTTCGCGGCGATCACCATGAACAAGGCGTTGGGCCTGTCGCCGACCGCCTTCGGCCTGGGCGGCGGGCTGTTCTTCATCGGCTACTTCCTGTTCGAAGTGCCGTCCAACCTGATCTTGCACAAGGTCGGCGTGCGCATCTGGATCGCCCGCGTGATGGTCACCTGGGGCATCATCTCGGCAGTCTCCGCGTTCGCCGTCGGCCCCACCAGCTTCTATGTGCTGCGCTTTTTGCTGGGCGTGGCCGAGGCCGGTTTCTTCCCCGGCATCATCCTGTATCTCTCGCTGTGGTTCCCGACCAAGCAGCGCGCGGTAGCGGCCGCCTGGTTCATGGCCGCGGCGCCGATCTCGGTGGCGCTGGGTTCGCCGCTGTCGGGCGCGATCATGCAGTTGCCGTCTGTGTTCGGACTGGCCGACTGGCAGATGCTCTACATCATCGAAGCCGCGCCGGCTGTGGTACTGGGCTTCGTGGTGCTGAAATTCCTGACCGACAAACCAGAGCAGGCCCAATGGTTGGCCGACGATGAGCGCGCTTGGCTGGTGGCGCGGCTGAAGGCCGAAGCAGATGCGAAGAAGGGCGGCCACGGCCATACCGCCAGCGCCTTGAGCGCGCTGAAGGATATGCGCGTGCTGGCGCTGGCATTGATCTACTTCGGCACCTCGGCAGGTCTGTATACACTGGGTTTGTGGGCGCCGCTGATGATCCGCGAATTTGGTTTCACGCCGTTCCAAACCGGTTTGCTGGCGGGCGTGCCCAGCGTGGTGGCGGTGGTCGCCATGGTGCTGTGGGCGCGCCATTCCGACCGCAGCGGCGAACGCACCTGGCACGTGGTGATTCCGTGCGCGCTGGCTTGCGTCGGCTTCCTGCTGGCCGGCAATGCGACCAGTGCGCTGTTCGTGGTGCTATCGCTGGTGGTGGTCAACATCGGCATCAGCTCGGCCAAGGCGCCGCTGTGGGCGATGCCGAGCACCTTCCTCTCCGGCGCCGGCGCGGCGGCGGGGATCGCGATGATCAATTCGCTGGGCAACCTGGGCGGTTTCGTCGGGCCGTTCGCCATCGGCTGGCTCAAGAACGCGACCGGCGGCTACACCGCCGGCCTGTATGTAGTGGCGGCCACGCTGGCGGTCTCGGCGGTGGTGACGCTGATGCTGAGCCGCCAGACGCGCCAGCATGCCGGTATGGCCAAGGCCAGCCATGGCGGCTGAAGGGGCGCATACGGATAGGCTTTTGCAGCGCTTTTGAAGAAACGGGCCGGAGGGCCCGTTTCGTTTTTTAAGAGCCTGTGCCCGATCTCGCCGGCTTCCCGCATCGCAGCAGCCATTCCCATCGCTTGACACTTCATCGCCGGGTACCTATCCTCCACAGCCATTGGTCTTACCTTTATTCCGACAGCATGTCATTCGATCCCATCGTCCAGAAATCGATTTCCGAGCAAGTCGCGCAGCGCTTGCTGACCATGATCCGCAGCGGCCTGCTGAAACCCGACCAGCAACTGCCGCCCGAGCGCGAGCTGGCAGCCATGCTGGGCGTGGGCCGGCCGGCCGTGCGCGAGGCGATCCGCGGCCTGGCGCTGCTGGGCCTGCTGCGCATCCGCCAGGGCGAGGGCACCTTCGTCAGTTCGCTGGAAACGCGCGAGCTGCTGGAACCGCTGGAAATGATCATCGACCTCAACCCCGGCACGCTGGAAGCGCTGTTCGACGCGCGTCTGATCATTGAAACCGGCGTGGCCGCACTGGCCGCCACCCATATCGGCGAGGCAGAGCTGGCGCGCCTGGTGGGCAACGTCGAGGATGAGGCGCGCCTGTTGTCCGACCCGGCCGCCTTCGCCGCCGCCGATGTGGAGTTCCACGAAGCCATCATCGAAGCCTGCGACAACCCTTTCCTGCAAAGCATCGCCGGCAGCCTCTACATGCTGGGCAAGAAAAGCCGCACCATCACCTCGCGCATTCCGGCCACGCTGGAGCGCAGCCTGCAGGACCATCGCGCGATCCTCGATGCGCTCAAGGCGCGCGACCCGCAAAAGGCGGCCGATGCCATGCGCAACCACCTGCTGCGTGTGCGCGATGCCTATCGCGGCGCCGCGTTGAAGAAGGACGAATCGGTGCACGACTGACCGATGCTTGAAGCGCCGCCATTGCCGCCTTCGGGCGGCACTCCACAATGGCGGCGCGGCAGTGCCATGGCGGCAGGCTTGCCGCATGCCCGCAAGACCACAGAACAAGCGATACCGGCAGGGCGCAGGGCCGCCCACTATCGAGCCGGAGCATGAACGACCGATAGCGTTTCATACATACAGGAGAACATCATGCTGGATCTGGCAGGAAAAGTCGTTTTCATCAGCGGCGCAAGCACCGGTATCGGCGCTGCCGCAGCCCGCGCCTTCGGCGCCCGCGGCGCCCACGTCGTGGTCCATTACAACAGCTCGGCCCAGGAGGCCGAACTGGTCGCCGCCGACGTGCGCGAAACCGGCAGCAAAGCCATCACCATTGGCGCCGACGTGCGTGACAGCAATGCCATCAACAAGGCGGTGGCCAGCGCGGTCGAACAGCTTGGCCGCATCGATGTGCTGATCAACAATGCCGGCAGCCTGGTCAAGCGCGAGCCGCTGGAAAAGGTGACCGACGAATTGTTCGACGACATCGTCAACATTAACGCCCGCTCGGTGGTGGCCTTCACGCGCGCCGTGATCCCGGTCATGCGGCGCCAGGGCGGCGGCAACATCATCAACGTCACCTCGGTCGCGGCGCGCCACGGCGGCGGCCCGGGCGCGCTGATCTATGCGGCCTCCAAGGGCTTCGTCAGCACCATCACGCGCGGCATGGCCAAGGAACTGCTGGCCGACAAGATCCGCGTCAACGCGGTGGCGCCGGGCGTGATCATGACGCCGTTCCAGGAGCGCTTCACCACGCCGGAACAGCTGGAAGCCTTCCGCAAGACCATTCCCATGGGCCGCATCGGCGATCCGGACGAATGCAGCGGGGCTTTCCTGTACCTGGCTTCGGAGCAGATGTCGGGCTATGTGACGGGGCAGATCATCGAGGTCAACGGCGGGCAGTACATGCCGTGATGATGGCTTGCACCCGGTAAGGAAGGGGCTGCCTGCGGGCAGCCCTTTTTGCATCCGGCTTGGCATATCCCTTGCTCAATGACGAACCGGGGCGCCTGTGTCGTTGCCCGTTATTTTTCGTCATCCAACTTGAGGAGAGAGAGTATGGACCGCCACCAAGTCACCCAGAAGATCATCGCCGCCAAGGTCAACAACAAGATGAGCTGGGCCCAGATCGCCGAGAGCATCGGCCAGAGCAAGGAATGGACGACCGCCGCCATGCTCGGCCAGATGACGTTGACGGCCAGGCAGGCGGCCGTCGCGCAGGAACTGTTCGCGCTGACCGACGAGGAAACCCTGTGGCTGCAGGTGGTGCCGTACAAGGGCTCGCTGCCCACGCCGGTGCCGACCGATCCGCTGATCTACCGCTGGTACGAGATCGTCAGCGTCTACGGCAGCACCATCAAGGAGCTGATCCATGAGGAATTCGGCGACGGCATCATGAGCGCGATCGACTTCAAGATGGATATCCAGCGCCAGGCCGACCCCAACGGCGACCGTGTCAATGTGGTGCTGTCGGGTAAGTTTTTGCCGTACAAGACGTATTGAGCGGCATGGCGCCAGGGCGGATGCGCACTTGTACGTGGCAATTCCCACCAAAGAGGCCCTAAAATAGGGCGCATGCTCAAAGACAAAAAACTCTCCGCCTACAAGCCCTCCGCCACACGCATCCGGGCGCGCTTCGTCGCCATCTCCTGGCGCGACCTGGCCGTCAGTTTCGGTCCCTTCCTCCTGCTGATCCTGATCGGCGCCTGGCTGGTGATCTGGCTGATCAGGCCGGCGCCGCCGTCCGACATCAGCATCGCGGCCGGACCCAGGGACAGCAACTTCTGGCGCGTGGCCGAACGCTACCGCGACATCCTGGCGCGCGACGGCATCAAGCTCAAGCTGGTGGAGACCGGCGGTTCGATGGACAACCTCAAGCGGCTGGCCGATCCGTCGCAGGATGTGGACGTGGGATTCGTCCAGGGCGGCCTGGCCAGCGCGGTGAGCGCCGATGAGCTGGCGTCGCTGGTGTCGCTGGGCAGCATTTCCTATGTGCCGGTCACCATTTATTACCGCAACCCGCCGCCGCGCGAGGACGGTAGGCCGGCGCCGCCGTTGCGCCAGCTGTCGGAACTGGCCGGCAAGCGCATCGCCATCGGCGGCCAGGGCAGCGGTTCCAGCGTGCTGGCCACGACGCTGCTCAAGGCCAACGGCGTGGAGCCGGGCGGCAGTACCGAGCTGCTGTACATCGGCGGCGACGAAGCGGCCCAGGCGCTGACTTCCGGCAAGATCGACGCGGCTTTCCTGATGGGGGATTCGGTGTCGGTGGGAACCCTGGGCAAGCTGCTGCGCGCGCCCGGCATCCGGCTGATGGATTTCTCGCAGGCCGAGGCCTATGTGCGGCGCTTCCGTTACCTCAATCTGCTGAAGATGCCGATGGGCGTGTTCGACCTGGCGCACAACCTGCCCGCGCGCGATACCCAGCTGGTGGCGCCGACGGCCGAGCTGGTGGCGCGCGACGACCTGCATCCGGCCTTGTCCGACCTGCTGATCGAGGCGGCGCACGAGGTGCACGGCAAGGCCAACGTGATGCAGAAGGCGGGCGAGTTCCCGGCGCCTCTGGAGCATGAATATGCGATCAGCAGCGACGCCGCGCGTTACTACAAGTCGGGCAAGACCTTCTTCTACCGCACGCTGCCGTTCTGGCTGGCCAGCCTGGTCGACCGCGCGGTGGTGATCCTGCTGCCGGTGATCCTGCTGCTGATTCCCGGCATCCGCCTGGTGCCGATGCTGTACGGCTGGCGCATCCGTTCGCGCATCTACCACTGGTATGGCGAACTGATCGCGCTGGAGCGCGGCATTTCACGCGAGACGCAGGAGCAGCAGGCCGAGATGCTCAAACGCCTCGACGAGATCGAGGCGGCGGTCAACCGCATGAAGATGCCGCTGGCCTTCGCCGACCAGTTCTATGTGCTGCGCGAGCATATCGGTTTCGTGCGCTCGCGCCTGGAGCATGGCGTGGCCTGAAAACCACGTTCCTCCGGGTCAAAGCCGCCTGCGGGCGGCTTTGTTGTATAGTGGGCCGTCGCGCCAAAACCACTGTATGAAAAATACTGTGTATTTATACAGTAATTGTGCTACAGTGAAGTCTCTTACAGACAAGAAGGGGACTCACTGCCATGACACACTTCGATCTTGCTTCAGACGCACGCTTCGCCGTCGCTTCCTCCACACCGTCGTCGTTCAGCCTGCGCATCGGCCGCCGCGAAATCTTCGCCTGCCGCGACACCTATGTGCGGCGTTATCGCGTCAATCCCGTCATCGAATGCAGCGCCGGCATCGAGCCCGGCCATGTTGAAATCCTGCTGTTCCGCCGCTGGCTGCTGGTGCTGTCCAAGGCACGCGGCTGATGCGCCGCGCGCTCGACTGGCTGGTGATGGACGATGGCGGCCGCGCCGTCGTCGTTGCCGCCATGACCGGTTTGGCGGCCAGCCGTCACCCTGGCGCTGGATCAGGCGCCGGCCGGGAAGGCGACCAGGTGCCTGACATCGAGGCGGATGCCGATCCACTCGCCGATGCCGTGGTCATGGTGCGAGGGCACCAGCGACAGTAATTGCTGGCCGTTCTCCAGTTGCAGCGTGTAGAGGAATTCCGCGCCGCGAAATGATTTGCGCAATACCTGCGCCTTGAAGGGCGATGCATCGTCATGCATCACATCGTCGGCGCGCAGCAATACATCGATGGCCGCCGGCCCGGGGGCGATGGCGTTCGCGGTTTCCATGCCGGTTGAGCCGGGCGGGTTGGCCGACGGATCATCCTGGTAACGCAGCAATCCGGCTGCGGTTTCCACTTCAACGCCGCCGTCCGTCCCGGATCGGCGCAGGCGGCCCTGCATCAGCACGCCGTGGCCGATGAAGTCGGCCACGAAGCGCGTGGCGGGACGGTGGTAGAGCGAGTAGGGCGTGTCCCATTGCTCAAGGCGGCCGTGCTGCATGACGCCGACCACGTCGCCCACGGCGAAAGCTTCCATCTGGTCGTGCGTGACCATCAGGGCGGTAGTGTGCGTACGTTTGAGGATGTCGCGCACATCATGCGCCAGCCTTTCCCGCAATTCCACATCCAGGCTTGAAAACGGCTCGTCCAGCAGCAGCAAGCGCGGCTGCGGCGCCAGCGCGCGCGCCAGGGCGATGCGCTGCTGCTGGCCGCCGGAGAGCTGGTGCGGAAATTTTTTATGCGCATCCGGCAGGCCGACCAGCGCCAGCATGTCGCCGACTACCGCCGTGCGCTGCGCGCGCGCCATGCCGCGCAGGCCGAAGCCGACGTTGGTGGCGATGTCCAGGTGCGGGAACAGGGCGAAATCCTGGAACACCATGCCGATGCGGCGCTCCTCGGCCGGGATGCGCAGGCCGGGGCCGTCCAGCAGGCGGCCGTCCAGGCGGATGCTGCCGGATTGCGGCTGCTCCAGACCGGCGATGGCGCGCAGCAGGCTGGTCTTGCCGCTACCGGAAGGGCCGAGCAACACGCCCAGTTGGCCCGGCTGCAGTTGCAGCGAAACGGCATCGACCGCCGGCGCCGGGGTGCGCGGATAACGGATGCAGACCTGATCGACTTCCAGAAACATGGGCTTGTTCGCTTAAATGGTTACAATTCGCATTTGCTTGCAGTGTAGCGCATGGGCCGGAAAAATTTCCGCCGAAGCATGCCGGCATGCATCCTTTGCCGTATTTCCCGGTTGTCTTTAGTTCTTTTCTGATCCTCTTGGCCCATGCACATCATCGGTTTGCTAGCAGTCCTGATCGCTTTGCCCATCCTCGGTATCCTCGGCGCCTGGTTCGGCCTGGATGCGGCCGGAATCGACAGCCTGCGCCAGCAGATGCAGACCGTGTTGCCGGGCTATCTCATTACCTCGGGCTGGCTGGCGCTGATGGTGACGCTGGGCGTGGTGCTGGTGGGCGGGGCGGCGGCGGTGGCGGTCGGCCTGTTCGAGTTCCGCGGCAAGCGTTTCTTCTCATGGGCGCTGCTGCTGCCGATGGCCATGCCGGCCTATGTCTGCGCGTATGCCTATACCGATTTCCTGCAGTACGCCGGCCTGGTGCAGACCACGCTGCGGGGCTGGTTCCCGGGATTGCGCTTCGATGTGCGCGGCTTGCCCGGCGCCGTCTTCCTGTTCGTCTTCACGCTCTATCCCTATGCCTACCTGCTGGCCCGCAATGCCTTGTCCGAGCGCGGCACGCACCTGATGGAAGCGGCGCGCATGCTGGGCACGCCGCTGCGCGAGCGCATCGTGCGGGTGGCGCTGCCGCTGGCGCGCCCGGCGCTGATGGCCGGCGCCGCGCTGGCGCTGATGGAGACGCTGGCCGATTACGGCGTTTCCGCCTACTTCGGCCTGACCACGTTCACCACCGGCATCTACAAGGCCTGGATGGTGCTGGACGACCGCATCGCCGCCGCCCAGTACGCCTCGATGCTGCTGTTGTTCGTGGCGGTGCTGTTGTGGCTGGAGCGGCGCGAGCAGCGGCGCATGCGCTTTGCCAGTACCCGCGGGCAGCGCGGCGATGACGGCGCCGAAGCGCGTTTGCCGAAGCTGCATGGCGCCAGGGCGGTGGCGGCCTGGCTGGTGTGTGGTTTGCCGGTGCTGCTCGGTTTCGTGCTGCCGGTGCTGATCCTGCTGCAATTGTGGTGGGGCGAACTGGGGCGCACGGCGGCGACAGGCTTTGAGGATGGCGCGGCATCGCTGTTCAGTTTTTCCCGTTATGCCGGCTGGGTGTGGAACAGTTTCCGCTTCGGCGGCGTGGCGGCGCTGGCGGCCGTCGCACTGGCGCTGTCGCTTGGCTTCGCGCAGCGCGCCGGCGGCTTGTCCCGCGTCACGGGATGGCTGCTGCGCGGCGTGGCGCGGCTGGCGGCTATGGGTTACGCCATTCCCGGTTCGGTGATCGCGGTCGGCATCCTGCTGCCGGTGGCCTGGCTGCAGGCGCTGTGGCCGGCGTCCGGCATGGGCGTGCTGCTGACCGCCACTTCGCTGGGCGTGGTCTACGCGTATCTGGTACGCTTCACGGCGGTCGCGGTGCAGTCGGTGGAAGCCGGCTATACGCGCATTCCGGCCAGCGTGGACGAGGCGGCGCGCACCCTGGGCAGCGGCCGCGGCGCTATCGCCTGGCGCCTGCACGTGCCGCTGCTGTGGCGTTCGCTGGCGACGGCGGCGCTGATGGTGTTTGTCGATGTGGTCAAGGAATTGCCGGCGACCTTGTTGCTGCGGCCTTTCGATACCGATACGCTGGCCGTCATCGCCCACAACCTGGCGCGCGACGAGCGGCTGGGCGAGGCGGCGCTGCCGGCATTGTCCATCGTGGCCGTGGGACTGGCGCCGGTGCTGCTGGTGATGCGCGCGCTGGATGCGCGCAGGAACTGATCCCTTGCAATCGTGGGCGCCGCCCGCATCATCTCAGGGGCAGCCAATACAACCGGCAAACCATGCGAATGGAGAAACAATGAGCCAATACGATTACGACCTGTTCACCATCGGCGGCGGTTCCGGCGGCGTGCGCGCCGCGCGTTTCGCCGGGCAGGCGGGCGCCCGCGTGGGCCTTGCCGAGAGCCGCGACCTGGGCGGCACCTGCGTCAATGTCGGCTGCATCCCCAAGAAGCTGATGTCCTACAGCGCGCATTACCACGGCGATTTCGCCGACGCCGCCGGCTACGGCTGGAGCCTGGATGGCCGGCTCGGCTTCGACTGGGCCACGCTGATCGCCAACAAGGACCGCGAGATCGCGCACCTGAACGATATCTACAAGCGCCTGCTGGACGGCGCCAACGTGACGCTGCACCGCGGCTTCGCCACCGTGGAGGATGCGCATACGGTCAATGTCGACGGCCGACGCTTCACCGCCAAACATATCCTGGTGGCCACCGGCGGCCACCCCGAACGCCCGGACATCCCGGGCAAGGAGTTCGGCATCACCTCCGATGATTTCTTCCATCTGCAAGCCTTGCCCAAGCGGGCGGTGGTGCTGGGCGGCGGCTATATCGCGGTGGAACTGGCTTCGATCCTCAATGGCCTGGGCAGCGAGGTCACGCTGGTCTACCGCGGCGAGCGCTTGCTGCGCACGATGGATGCCGACCTCGGCGCTTTCCTCGCCGAGGAGATGGCCAAGAAGGGCGTCAAGCTGGTGTTCAACGCCAACATCGACGCCATCCAGGCAGCGCAGGCCGGCGAGCATGCGGTCAAGGCCGTGCGCCTGTCCAACGGCGAGTCGCTGGAGGCCGAATGCGTGCTGTTCGCCACCGGGCGCAAGCCCAATACCGCGAAACTGGGCCTGGAGAAGGTTGGCGTGGCGCTGGAGAAGAACGGCGCCATCAAGGTCAACGACGATTTCGAGAGCAGCGTGCCGTCGATCCTCGCCGTGGGCGACGTGATCGACCGCGTGGCATTGACGCCGGTGGCGCTGGCCGAGGCGATGGCGGTGGTAGCGCGCCTGTTCGGCCAGGGGGAGCGGGTGATGTCGTACCGCAATATCCCGACCGCGGTGTTCAGCCATCCCAATATCGGCACCGTCGGCCTGAGCGAGGAGCAGGCGCGCAAGCAGGCGGGCGCGGTGAAGATCTTCAAGACCGACTTCAAGCCGCTGAAAAACACGCTCTCGCGCAATACCGGACGCACCTTCATGAAACTGGTGGTGGACGCCGCGAGCGACCGCGTGCTGGGCGTGCATATGGTCGGCGACGAAGCCGGCGAGATCATCCAGGGGTTTGCCGTGGCCTTGCAATGCGGCGCCACCAAGGCCCAGTTCGACATGACGATCGGCATCCATCCGACCTCTGCCGAAGAGTTCGTGACGATGCGCACGCCGGTGGCATAAGCGGCGGCAGCGCATGTTGTCCTGAATAAAGTTTCTTGCGATATCTGTCGTTAAAAGAACAGTGATGGCTTGATGGTGATATACGGATTGCCATAAATTGCTAAAATGGCAATCTTCCGGAGGGATTGCCTGCGTTTGTCAGAATGACGCGATGTACAGGCTTTTTCGTCGCATTTGTCCGGATTTGTTGTGATGCAGGAGGTTCTTCCCCAGCGGGATGGAAAAACCGGGCGCCGGCGGCGCCGCCGTTATCCCGAAAACCAGACATTCCGATACGTATCGCCCTACTGCCATGTTAAGCGCATCCTACGACAGCCTTCTGGTTGCCGTTTCGCTGTTCGTCGCCATCCTCGCCTCATATACGGCGCTGGATATGGCCGAACGCATCAACACCACCAACAGCCTGCAGTCCATGGCCGCGCGTCTGTGGCTGGCCGGCGGCGCCGTGGCGATGGGCCTGGGCATCTGGTCGATGCACTTCATTGGCATGCTGGCGTTCCGCTTGCCCATCGCGCTCGGCTACGATCCGTGGATTACCGCCTTGTCGCTGGCGATCGCCATCGTCGTGTCCGGCTACGCGCTGTGGATCGCCACACGGCCACAGTTGCCGTGGCGCCGGCTGTTGCGCAGCGCGCTGTTCATGGGAACCGGCATCGCCAGCATGCATTACACCGGCATGGCGGCCATGCGCATGAACCCCGGCATCGACTACGATCCGCTGCTGTTCATCGCCTCCCTCGCCATCGCCATCGCGGCGTCGGGGGCGGCATTGTGGATCGCCTTCAGCCTGCGCCGCAACACGCCGCATGTGAAGGCGGCGCGCGCCGCCGCCTCGGTCGTCATGGGGATCGCCATCGTCGGCATGCACTACACCGGCATGGCCGCCGCCAACTTCCGTGCCGGCTCGGTCTGCCTGGCCGCGCGCGAAGGCGTCAGTCCGGGCTGGCTGGCGATCCTGATCATCGTGGTGACGCTGGCGGTCCTGACCATCGCGCTCTTGACCTCGGTGCTGGATGCCCGCCTGGAATCGCGCACCGCCAAGCTGGCGCGCTCGCTGGCCGAGGCCAACGAGGAACTGACCCAGATGGTGCTGCACGACCACCTCACCAAGCTGCCCAACCGCACGCTGCTGGAAGACCGGCTGACCCAGGCCATCCACAAGGCCTCGCGCAACAAGGGACGCTTTGCGCTGATGTTCATGGACCTGGACGGCTTCAAGTCCATCAACGATTCGCTCGGCCACCATATCGGCGACCGCCTGCTGGTCGAGGTGGCGCAACGCCTGAGCGGCGTCGTGCGCGCGCAGGACACGGTGGCGCGCCTGGGCGGCGACGAATTCGTGATCCTGGCGGAGCTGAACAAGCCGGACGACGCCATGCCGGTCGCGGAAAAGCTGGTCGAGGCGGTGAACCTGCCCTTTATGGTGGAAAAGCACGAGCTGCGTGTCTCGGCCAGCATCGGCATCGCCATCTACCCGGACGACGGCAACACGCGCCATGACCTGGTGATCAACGCCGATGCCGCGATGTACCACACCAAGCGCAGCGGCCGTAACGGCTACAACTTCTTCGAACCGTCGATGAACGCCAACGCGCACAACCAGTTGCAATGGCTGCAGGACTTGCGCGTGGCGCTGGAACGCCAGCAGTTCCGCCTGGTGTACCAGCCCAAGTTCATGTCGCCGCATGGCCCCGTGATCGGCGCCGAAGCGCTGCTGCGCTGGCAGCATCCGGTGCATGGCATGGTCAGCCCGGATGAGTTCATCGCGCTGGCCGAGCGTTCGGGCCTGATCATCCCGATCGGCGCCTGGGTGCTCGACGAAGCCTGCCGCCAGATGAGCGAGTGGCGCGCGCTCGGCTACCTGGACTGGAAGATGTCGGTGAACCTGTCATCGTTGCAGTTCAACGATCCGCACCTGGTCGACATGGTGCGCTCGGTGCTGGAGAAGCACCAGTTGCCGCCGCATTGCCTCACGCTGGAAGTGACCGAATCGACCGCCATGTACGACACGGCGTCGAGCATGCTGACGCTGCAGAAGATCGCCGACCTGGGCGTGGATATCTCGATCGACGATTTCGGCACCGGTTATTCCAGCCTGCTGTACCTCAAGCGCCTGCCGGCCAACGAGCTCAAGATCGACCGCGGCTTCGTACGCGACCTGTCGGCAGGCACCGAGGATGCCGCGATCGTCTCGGCCATCGTGGCGCTGGGCCGCACGCTGAATTTGCGCATTGTGGCCGAAGGGGTGGAAACCGAGCTGCAGCAGGAATTCCTCACCTCGGTCGGGTGCGATGCGCTGCAGGGCTACCTCATGGGGCGCCCGGTGCCGCCCGAACAATTCCTGCAGGCAATCCGGCCGGAGCCGCCTGCCGCGCGCCAGGCCTGAGCGCATTTCCCACCGCTTCCATATGTAACTCCTCAACCCCGCAGCCCGCGCTGCCGCGCGGGGTTTTGCATCCGCCAAATTGGCGGGTGCACGGCCGGTTATTCCAGCGATCGCTTTGACGGGCTTGATGCAAGATGGCATCGAGAGTCCCGCGCTTGCCGGGACGGGATTGCCTGCGCCCATGCGGGCGGCTGCAAGAACGGAAAACGATGCGTGCCGGCAACTACCAACTACCGGCCAAGGATGGAGGAGACCATGAATATCATCGGCAATATGAAAATAGGCAAGCGCCTGGCGCTGGGTTTCGCAATCATCCTCGGCCTGTCGGTGGCCATCACCGGCATCGGCATCTGGCGCCTGCAGACCCTGGCCGATGCGACCCAGCTGATGATGGACAAGCCCATCGCCAAGGAACGCTACATCTCGGACTGGTACCGCAATACCTACAGCGGCATCCGCCGCGCCACCGCGGTGGCCAAGAGCAGCGACCCTTCGCTGTCGGCGTTCTTCAAGCCGGAGACCGATGAAGCCACGCGCGTCTCCACCGAACTGCAGAAGAAGGTCGAAGCACTGGTGACGAGCGAAGAGGAAAAGCAACTGCTCGCCAAAATCACCGGCACCCTGCGCAAGCAATATCTCTCCACGCGCGACGTGATCTACAAGGAAAAGGCCAAGGACAATCCGGACCAGGAAATGATCAAGAACGCCCTGGAAAAGGATTACCTGCCGGCGGCCAAGGCCTACCAGGAAGGGGTGGAGGCGCTGATGAACCTGCAGCGCAAGGCGCTCGACGAGCTGGCGGTCCGCAATGAACGTATCGCCCAGCAGAGCGCGGTATTGCTGGGTGTGCTGGAGGCGCTGGTGCTGGCTTTCGGCGTGGCTTGCGCCTGGTTCCTGACGGTCGGCATCACGCGCCCGCTCAATACCGCCGTGACGGTGTCGCGCCAGGTGGCACAGGGCGACTTGTCGGCCGAGATCGTCGTCAAGAGCAAGGATGAGGCCGGCCAGTTGCTGCAAGCCCTGCAGGATATGAATTCCAGCTTGCGCAATATCGTCAGCAACGTGCGCATCGGCACCGAGACGATCAATACCGCCTCTTCCGAAATCGCCAACGGCAACCTCGACCTGTCGGCGCGTACCGAGCAGCAGGCCGGCTCGCTGGAGGAAACCGCCTCGGCGATGGAAGAGCTGACTTCCACCGTCAAGCAGAACGCCGACAACGCGCGCCAGGCCAACCAGCTGGCGGCGTCGGCTTCGCAGGTGGCCGAGCAGGGCGGCGTGGTGGTCAACCAGGTGGTGCAGACGATGGCTTCGATCAACGACTCCTCGCGCAAGATCGTCGACATCATCAGCGTGATCGACGGCATCGCGTTCCAGACCAATATCCTGGCGCTGAACGCGGCGGTGGAAGCGGCGCGCGCCGGCGAACAGGGCCGCGGCTTCGCGGTAGTGGCGTCGGAAGTGCGCTCGCTGGCCCAGCGTTCGGCGGCGGCGGCCAAGGAGATCAAGGGCCTGATCGACGATTCGGTGGAGAAGGTGGGCACGGGCAGCCAGCTGGTGGCGCAAGCCGGGCAGACCATGGACGAAGTCGTCGCCAGCGTGCGCCGCGTGACCGATGTGATGGCCGAGATCACCGCGGCCAGCCAGGAGCAGAGCACCGGCATCGAGGAAGTCAATCGCGCCATTACGCAAATGGATGAGAACACCCAGCAGAATGCCGCCCTGGTGGAACAGGCCGCGGCGGCTGCGCAGTCGATGCAGGAGCAGGCTGCCAAGCTGTCGCAACTGGTCAGCGTATTCAACCTGCGGGGCGAAGCGGCTTCGAGAATCCAGGCCGCGCCTCATGTCATCGACGTCACGCCCGCACAGGCGCGGTTGCCGTAGCGCCGCACGCCGCAGGCATACGCACGAATTCCGGAGGGGGAACTTGGGGCGGATGGCCGGATTGGCCTCCGCCCTTTATTTTTATCGCGGCAGGTCCGTGTCAGGATCATGGCCGCCGCATTCGAGCCGGTATTGTTCGTCGGCGCGCCGGGCTTTGCGCTGGGCGTTTTCCAGCCGCTTGTCATTGGGCCGCAGGGGCAGGCTGCGCGCTTGCTGCAGGTCCTGTTCGGCCCAGCGGCGGCGCAAGGCCAGCTTGGCGCAGGCCTTCTTTTGCGCGGCTTCGGCGCGCGGCTGTTGGCGTTCGCGCGTTGGCACCGTGTGTTGCTCGGCCTGTCTGGAATTAGGCGGCGCCGGTTTTAGCGCGGGAACAAGCGGCAGCGGCGGCGGCTTGAGTTCCTGCGCATCGGCGCAAGGCTGGTCGCTGTAGGCGGAATGGCCGGCGGCATCAGTGCATTTGTAGATGGCAGCCGCTGTGGCCGGCGCGAAGCAGGCCAGCAGCAGCGCCGCTACCGATGCGGCGAAGGTGGGCGAAAGGCGGGAGCGATGCAAGGGCATGGGAAGGCCGATCGGGAGCGGCATGCGGCAAGCAAGGGAAATGCGCGCCACGGATGGCGCGCGCCTGTTTCCCTGCCGCTCCCGGTCGTCTTGCCGCGGCCGGTCAGATGACCTTGCCCGGATTCATCAGGTTGTGCGGATCCAGCGCGGTTTTGATGGCGCGCATCAGCTTAAGTTCGACCGGCGACTTGTAGCGCGTGATTTCTTCGCGCTTGAGCGCGCCCAGCCCGTGTTCGGCCGAGATGGAGCCGCCGAAGCGGTCGACGCTGTCATGCACCACCAGGTTGATGGCCTGCTGTTGCAGGATGAAGTCGGTATCGGCCATGCCGGCCGGCGGCGAGACGTTGTAATGCAGGTTGCCGTCGCCGAGATGGCCGAAGGTCACCATGCGGCAGGCGGGCGAAGCCTGCTGCAGCAGCCTGTCGGTGACATCGATGAATTCGGCGATGCGCGAGATCGGCACCGAGATGTCGTGCTTGATGTTCTTGCCTTCATGGGCCTGGGCCATCGAAATGTTTTCACGCAATTGCCACAGCGCTTTCGATTGCGCGATCGATGAGGCGATGACGGCATCGTCGATCAATTCCTGTTCCAGCGCGCTGCCGATGACCGCTTCGAACATGGCGCGGGCGTGTTCTTCCGATTCGCTGTCCGACAATTCCAGCAGCACGTATTGGGCGTGGCGCTGGCTGAAGGGCAGGCGCTGGTCGGGGAAGTGCTTGCACACCAGTTGCAGGCAAAAGTCCGACATCAGCTCGAAGCCGGTCAGCGCCGCTCCGCACTGCGATTGCGCCAGGTTCAGCAATTGCAGCGCCTGGGCCGGCGTCTTCAGCGCCGCCAGCGCGGTGACTTGCGCGCGCGGCTGCGGGAACAGCTTGAGTACCGCCGCCGTGATCACGCCCAGCGTTCCCTCGGCGCCGATGAACAGGTCGCGCAGGTCGTAGCCGGTGTTGTCCTTGCGCAGGCCGCGCAGGCTGCTCATCACCTCGCCTTGCGCCGTGACCACTTCCAGTCCCAGGCACAGCTCGCGCGTATTGCCATAGCGCAGCACGCCGGTGCCGCCGGCGTTGGTGGAGAGGTTGCCGCCGATAGTGCAGCTGCCTTCGGCGGCCAGCGACAGCGGGAACAGCCGGCCGGCTGCGGCCGCTTCCTGCTGCACGTGCTGCAGGATGCAGCCGGCCTCGACCGTCATGGTGTTGTTGACCGGATCGACGGCGCGCACGCGGTTCAGGCGCTTCAATGACAGCACCGCGGCGTTGCCTTGCTGGTCGGGCACGCTGCCCAGCACCAGGCCGGTGTTGCCGCCTTGCGGCACCAGCGGCACGCGATATTGCTCGCACAGCTTGACGACGGCGGCCACCTCGGAGGTGTTCGCCGGACGCAATACCGCTACCGCGCGGCCGGTGAAACGGCCGCGCTGGTCGGTCAGGTAGCCGGCGGTGTCGCCGCTTTCGGTGAGGACATGCGCCGCGCCGATGGCGGCGCGGCAGGCTTGCAGGAATTCATTCATGGCGCGGTGCGGGCAAATGGAATCCGCGCCCGATGGCGGCGCGGGAAAACGGGCGGACGTGGCTTATTGGGATGCCTTCCGGATCGCCTGGCGGGCGATTTCCCGGGCGGCCTTTTTGAACGGGCGCAGGTAGAGCAGGGCGCACAGGAAGTAGGCGCACGACAGTCCGGCTTCGGCCCATCCCAGCAGCACCGACATGTGCGCGGCGTCGCTGGTGGCGCGCACCAGGCCCTCGGCCAGGTAGACCAGGATCAGCATCGACGACCATTGCATGGTGTAGACGTCGCGTTTGAGCACGCCGCGTAGCGGCAGCAGCAGGGGGATCACCTTGAGCACCATCCAGGAGCCGCCCGGACGCAGCGGCGCCAGCACCAGTTCCCACGCCACGCACAGCAGGATCAGGGCAATCAGGCTGGCGATGGCGCCAGCATGGAAATAGCGTGCATAGGGTGCCTGCGGGCTGCTCATGATGGTCTCCGTAATTGTTTGGCGGTTTCGGCCAGCCGTTTGCCCAGCGCGATGGCCAGGGCGCGCGAGTCGTCCGACAGCGGCTGGTTGCCGTTGACGCCGGCCCAGTGGCTGGCGCCGTAAGGGGTGCCGCCGCTTTTGGTGTTCATCAGTTCGGGGTGCGTATAGGGCAGGCCGAGGATCAGCATGCCGTGGTGCAGCAAGGGAATCATCATCGACAGCAGGGTCGATTCCTGGCCGCCGTGCATGCTGCCGGTGGAGGTGAAGACCGCGGCCGGCTTGCCCGACAGCGTGCCGGAAAGCCATTGCGGCGCGGTGCCGTCCCAGAAGTATTTCATGGCCGAGGCCATGTTGCCGAAACGCGTGGGCGAACCCAGCGCCAGGCCGTCGCACTGTTCCAGGTCGGCGGCTTCCACGTAGGGCGCGCCGCTGGCGGGCACATCCGGCTCCACCGCTTCGGCCACCGTCGATACCGCCGGCACCGTGCGCAGGCGCGCATCGCAGCCCGGCACGCTTTCCACGCCCTGGGCGATCAGCTCGGCCAGTTTGCGGGTGGCGCCGTGGCGCGAGTAGTACAGCACCAGGACGGTGGCGTTGGCGGAAGAGGCGGGAGCGGCGGAGGAATGGGCGGTGTTCATGCGGCTTATTATATTTCCGTTTGTTTCGCTTGCCATCCTGGAGGAGGTGGCGTTTCCCGGTCGTTCAAGCTCTGGTGGAAAGTGTGCGCGTCGAACATGCGACGCGCCATCTGCTGAAAACTTTTCACTAAAAGTTCGGAAAATGAAGAAATATTGGGGATAATCGGAATTTCGGTGCCTTCCCGCACGGCCCGGCAGCCGCTGTCCATGCGCGGTTGGCGGGATGCGGCAGCGGAGGAACCAGAAGGCATGCGCCGGGGTCTCCTTGCGCTCCTTGCATTTGAAGTGAATTGATTTGATGTCTCCCTTGCGTTTTTCCTTGTCCCGTATGCGTGGCCTGACCCGTCAGCAATTGCTCAACCTGTTCCGCTTCGCCGCCCGCCGGCTGGGCGAGGATCGCCTGCCGCAAGTGGCCGGCAGCCTGACCTTCACCACCATCCTCTCGCTAGTGCCGATGCTGACGATCGCGCTGGCGCTGTTTACCGCTTTCCCGCTGTTTTCCACCTTCCGCGCCGCGCTGGAAGCCTACTTCGTCGAACACCTGATGCCCAAGGGCGTGGCCAACACCATCCTCGGCTACCTCAACCAGTTCGCCTCGAAGTCGGCGCGCCTGTCGGCGCTGGGCGCGGTAGCGCTGATCCTGACTTCGGTCATGACCATGTCGACCATCGAAAGCGTGTTCAACCAGATCTGGCGCGTCAAGAAGTCGCGCCCGCTGGTGCAGCGGGTGCTGGTGTACTGGGCCATCATCACGCTGGGGCCGCTGCTGATCGGGGTCTCGATCAGCGTCACGTCGTACCTCTCCACCGCCACCGGCGGCGCGGTCAAGAGCCTGCCCTGGCTGGGCGCGAGCTTCTATACGCTGGTGTCGCTGCTGCTGTCGACGGTGGCCTATACGCTGCTCTACAGCACGGTGCCCAACCGCACCGTGGACTGGCGCGACGCGCTGGCCGGCGGCCTGGTGGCGGCGATCGGCGTGGAAATCGCCAAGCGGCTGTTCGCGGTGTATATCCTCAAGTTCCCGACCTACACCATGGTGTACGGCGCGGTGGCGGTGCTGCCGATCTTCCTGCTGTGGATCTACATGATGTGGATGATCACGCTGCTGGGGGCGCTGCTGACGGCGGCGCTGCCGGTGGTGCGCTATGAGCGCTGGTGGCATGTGTCCTCGCCGGGGGCGGAATTCATCGATGCGGTCAAGATCCTCAAGTTCCTGTATCTCGCCCGTACGGGCGAAGAGACCGCCGTGGTTGACATGGGCGAAGTCAGGCGCGCCACCCGGCTGGGCCTGGGCGAATTGCAGGACTTGCTGCGCAAGATGGAAGAAGCGGGCTGGGTGGCGTCGATCCGGCCGGAAGTCTCCCGCAAGGCTTCATGGAACAAGCGCATCATCGACGGCATGGACCGCTGGGCGCTGGTCGCCAATCCGGCCGTGCTGAAGCTGGCGCAGGTGTACCGCCTGTTCGTCTTCGACTCGTCGGTGCTGATCCATACCGGCGAGGAGGGTGTGCTGGCATCCCGGGTGGAAGCGGCGGCCGATGCCGCGCTCGACCAGTCGCTGGAGGAATATTGCAATGCACCGGAAGCGGGGCGGCAAGAGCGCGCGGCGGCCGTCGCGTCCGAGCCCTATGCTCCAGTGCCGCTGGAGCAGCGGCGCAAGATGTGGGAGCGCTGAACGGTTCAGAACGAGATCTGCCCGGTCAGCATTTGCCAGTACATGGTCCAGTCGCCGAGGAACGAGTAGAGCGGGTGGCGGAAGGTGGCCGGCTGGTTTTTCTCGACCATGAAATGGCCGATCCAGGCGAAGCCGTAGCCGCACAGGACGGCGACCGGCAGCCACCACCATTGGTGGGTGACCAGCAGCAGCATCAGACTCAGCAGGGCCAGCGTCGATCCGAGGAAGTGCAGTTGGCGGTTGACTCGATGCGAGTGTTCGCTCAGGTATGTCGGATAGAAATCGGCGAAGCTGGCATATTCCCGTTTGGGCAGTGCAGTGGACACGTTCATCTCCCTAAGTCCCGATGCTTTCAGCTTAGCCAGCGCGTCTCCGGGATTCAATGAAATAGTTGCAAAGCAGCGCGATTGCCGGTTGCCGAAACCGCGCCCTTGCCCGTACCATGTCAATTACGCCACGGGCGTGCACAGCCATTTGCATGTTGCCTGGATGAATTGGATTTTTCAGGCACCATCGGCTACAGTCAAAACAGCACACTATAAATTTAGGATGACACCATGAAAGTCTCTGAAATCCTTAAGGTCAAAGGCAACATCCTGTTCACCGTTACGCCCGACACCCCGATTCAGGAGGCGGTCGCCGCGATGGCTGAGAAAGACATCGGTTCCCTGGTGGTGATGGAATACGGCGACCTGGTCGGCATGCTGACCTTCCGCGAGGTATTGCTGACGCTGCACCAAGGCGGCGGTTCGCTCGGTTCGTCGACCGTGCGCAAGCACATGAACGATGCGCCCATTACCGTCACGCCCGACACCGACCTCAACGAAGTGCGCCGCATCATGCTGGAAAAGCACGCGCGCTATGTGCCGGTGATGGAAGCGCGCACCTTGCTGGGCGTGATGTCCTTCTACGACGTGGCCAAGGCGGTGCTGGATGCGCAAGGCTTCGAGAACAAGATGCTGAAGGCCTACATCCGCGACTGGCCGGCAGAGCACGAAGAGAACTGATGCCTGCAGCGCAGGGCCATCGCGCCGCATGAAGACCGTTCCTCCGGGAGCGGTTTTTTTATTGTCCGCGGCATTCCATCCGATCAACGCACCGATTTGTCCATGCAAAAGAATAACCAGTTCGCCTTGTTGGCCCAGCGGCGTTTCGCCCCGTTCTTCTGGACCCAGTTCCTGGGGGCGCTCAACGACAACGTCTTCAAGACCGCGCTGCTGACCATCCTGACCTACGACGCGTTGTCGTGGACCGGGATGGATACCGGCCTGCTCAACAACCTGATCCCGGGCCTGTTCATCCTGCCGTTCTTCCTGTTCTCGGCCACCGCCGGGCAGTTGGCCGACAAGCTGGAGAAGGGGCGCGTGGCGCGCTTCGTCAAGCTGCTGGAAATCGCGATCATGGCCGTGGCCGCGTACGGCTGGATGACCCATCACCTCTGGCTGCTGGTGGCGGCGGTGGTCGGCATGGGCATCCACTCGACCATTTTCGGGCCGGTCAAGTACGCTTACCTGCCGCAGCAGTTGAAGCGCGAGGAGCTGATCGGCGGCAACGGCGTGATCGAAATGGGCACCTTCGTCGGCATCCTGCTGGGCGAAATCCTGGGCGCGGTGCTGGTCGTGCACAAGCCCTGGGGGCTGCAACTGGTGGCCGGGGTGACGCTGGGCATCGCCGTGCTCGGCTGGCTGGCCAGCCTGGGCATTCCGCATTCGCCGGCGCCGGCGCCGGAACTCAAGGTCAACTGGAATCCGTTCACCGAGACCGTGCGCAACCTCGGTTTTTCGCGCCGCAACCGTCCGGTATTCCTGTCGTTGCTGGGCAATTCCTGGTTCTGGTTCTACGGCGCCATCGTGCTGGCGCAGTTCCCGCTCTACGCCAAGAATTACCTGCATGGCGACCACAGCGTGTTCGTGCTGCTGCTGGCGGTGTTCTCGGTCGGCATCGGCGCCGGTTCGCTGCTGTGCGAACGCTTGTCCGGCCACAAGGTGGAAATCGGCCTGGTGCCGTTCGGCTCCATCGGCCTGTCGGTGTTCGGCGTGGAGCTATACCTGGCCAGCCGCGGCTATGCGGCGCCGGGCGCGGCGGTTGATGTCGCCGGGTTCCTGGCGCAGGGCGGGAGCTGGCGCATCCTGGCCGATTGCCTGGGCATCGGCGTCTTCGGCGGCCTCTACATCGTGCCGCTGTTCGCGCTGATCCAGACCCGCTGCGACCCGGCCCACGTTTCTCGCACCATCGCCGGCATGAACATCATGAACGCGCTGTTCATGGTGGTGGCGGCACTGGTGGCGATGGCGCTGCTGAAAGCGGGCCTGACGATTCCCGAGATATTCCTCGCCACCGCGGTCCTGAATGCGCTGGTGGCGATCTATATCTTCTCGCTGGTGCCGGAATTCCTGATGCGCTTTTTGGCCTGGCTGCTGATCCATACCTTCTACCGCGTGCGCATCGCCAACGGCCACGCCATCACCGAACAAGGCGCCGGCGTGATCGTATGCAACCACGTCAGCTACGTCGACGCCATCGTCATTATGGCGGCCAGCCCGCGCCCGATCCGTTTCGTGATGGACCACCGCATCTTCAAGATCCCGGTCTTGTCCTGGGTGTTCCGTACCGCCCGCGCGATCCCGATCGCGCCGGTCAAGGAGGATCCGTGGCTGACCGAGAAGGCCTTCGTGGATATCGCCCAGGCGCTGCACGAGGGCGAACTGGTCTGCATCTTCCCGGAAGGCAAGCTGACCAGCGACGGCGAGATCAATCCCTTCCGCGGCGGCGTGCAGAAGATCCTCGCCCGCACCCCGGTGCCGGTGTTGCCGATGGCTTTGCGCGGCTTGTGGGGCAGCTTGCTCTCGCGCGATACCAGCAATCCCTTCGCGCGCTCCTTCAAGCGCGGGCTGTACTCGCGGCTGGAACTGGTGGTGGGCGAGGCGGTGCCGGCGGAGCAGGCGACGCCGGAGTTGCTGCAGGAGAAGGTGCGGCAGCTGCGCGGCGAGTGGAAATAGGAACAGGTGCGCGCCGGACTGGTAAAATCGCCTTTTTCCCAGTCCTAGCGCGAATCCCATCATGTCCGGCAATACCTTCGGCACTCTCTTCACGGTTACCACTTTCGGCGAATCCCACGGCCCGGCCATCGGCTGCGTGATCGATGGCTGCCCGCCGGGGATGGCGCTGTCCGAGGCCGACATCCAGCCCGAGCTGGATCGCCGCCGCCCGGGCACCTCGCGCCATGTGACGCAGCGCCAGGAGCCGGATACGGTCGAGATCCTGTCCGGCGTGTTCGAGGGCAAGACCACCGGCACGCCGATCGCGCTGCTGATCCGCAACCAGGACCAGCGCAGCAAGGACTACGGCAATATCCTCGATACCTTCCGCCCCGGCCACGCCGACTACACCTACTGGCACAAGTACGGCATCCGCGACCCGCGCGGCGGCGGCCGCTCGTCGGCGCGCCTGACGGCGCCGGTGGTGGGCGCGGCGGCCATCGCCAAGAAGTGGCTGTTCGAGAAATACGGCACTACCTTCAAGGGCTGCATGAGCCAGCTGGGCGAGATCGCGATCCCGTTCGAATCCTGGGAGCATGTGCCCAACAACGCATTTTTCGCCGCCAATGCCGGCATCGTGCCGAAGCTGGAAGAGTACATGGACGCCTTGCGCAAGGAGGGCGACTCCATTGGCGCGCGCATCGACGTGGTGGCGCAGAACGTGCCGGTCGGCCTGGGCGAACCGCTGTACGACAAGCTCGATGCCGAGATCGCCTATGCGCTGATGGGCATCAACGCGGTCAAGGGCGTGGAGATCGGCGCCGGTTTCCGTTCGGTGGCGCAGAAGGGCTCCGAGCATGGCGACGCGCTCACGCCGCAAGGCTTCGTCGGCAATAATTCCGGCGGCGTGCTGGGCGGCATTTCCACCGGCCAGGACATCACGGCTTCGATCGCCATCAAGCCGACTTCCAGCATCCGCACCCCGCGCCCGTCGATCGACAAGACGGGCAACCCGATCGCGGTAGAAACCTTCGGCCGCCACGATCCCTGCGTGGGCATCCGCGCCACGCCCATTGCCGAGGCCATGCTGGCGCTGGTGCTGATGGACCACGCGCTGCGCCATCGCGCGCAATGCGGCGACGTCAAGGTCGATACGCCGCAATTGCGCTGAGCGTTTTTTAGCGGAAACAAGCCGGCCGTCGCCATGCGACCGCCGGCTTTGTTTTGCGCGAACCATTTGCGCATGCATCCAGTCGAACCGCGCGTCTGAAATCTCAGGTAAAGCGGTATCATCGCGGCGTGAATCGCTTGCCGATATCAAAAAATCGAATCTCATGGAGGCGGGTATGGCGCTCATCAAACCAATATTGAAAAACAGTCTGCTGGCCGTGGCGCTGGCAGGGCTGGTGGCGTGCGAAACGGTGCAGACCACCCAGGGCGGCGCCGTCGGCATCGACCGCAAGCAGCAGATGCTGGTGTCGGCGCAGGAAATGGACGCGTCGGCCAGCAAGGAATACGCGCAGGTGCTGGCGCAAGCCAAGGCCAAGGGGCTGCTCAACCGCAATGCCGCGCAGACGCAGCGGGTGAAAACCATCGCCAATCGCCTGATTCCGCAGACCGGCGTGTTCCGCCCGGATGCCTTGCAATGGAAATGGGAAGTCAACGTGTTGACTTCGGACGAGACCAACGCCTGGTGCATGCCGGGCGGGAAGATCGCGGTCTATAGCGGCCTGATCGAGCAGCTCAAGATCACCGATGACGAACTGGCGGCGGTCATGGGGCACGAGATCGCCCACGCCTTGCGCGAGCATGCGCGCGAGCGCGCTTCGCAGCAGGCGGTGGCCAATTCGGCCATCTCCATCGGCGCGGCCTTGCTGGGCATCGGCGATGTCGGCCAGCAGGGCGCCCAATATGCCTATATGGGTTTGATGGGGCTGCCCAATTCGCGCGCCAATGAAACCGAGGCCGACCGCATCGGCGTCGAGCTGGCCGCGCGCGCCGGTTACGATCCCAAGGCGGCGGTGACCCTGTGGCAGAAGATGTCGAAACTGGGCGGAGAGGAGCCGATGAAGTTCATGTCGACCCACCCCTCCAGCGCTGATCGCATCGCCGACCTGACGGTGTACGCGCAACGCGTCGATCCTCTGTATCAGCAGGCTCGCAAGGGGCGTTGAGCGATTGTGCCGCGTATGCCCTTAGTCACTAAAAAATCGGACTGGTACCGTTTCTTCTGCGTTTTTATTGCTGCTTCGTAGCATAATTAGCCGTTGTTGCGACGCACCGAAAAATACCGGGGGAAGGGTAAGACCTATCGCTTTATGGCATAATCAAATGCTATTTTCAACGATCAGTGCCCTTTGCAGGACTGCAACATGCTCAAGACGCTTTACGACAAACTCTGGGAGTCGCATGTCGTTCATACGGAAGATGACGGCACCGCCATCCTGTATATCGACCGCCATCTGCTTCACGAGGTGACCAGCCCGCAAGCCTTCGAAGGATTGAAGCTGGCCGGCCGCCAGCCCTGGCGTAATTCGGCCAACCTGATGGTGGCGGACCACAATGTCCCGACCTCCGACCGGGCGCACGGCATTGCCGACCCCATCTCGCGCCTGCAGGTCGAGACCCTGGACGGCAACGCCAAGGAATACAACCTGACGTATTTCGGCATGAACGACAAGCGCCAGGGCATCGTGCACGTGATCGGCCCTGAACAGGGCGCCACGCTGCCGGGCATGACGGTGGTCTGCGGCGACTCGCACACCTCGACCCACGGCGCCTTCGCCGCGCTGGCGCACGGCATCGGCACCTCCGAGGTGGAGCACGTGCTGGCCACGCAGACGCTGCTGGCGCGCAAGTCCAAGTCCATGCTGGTGCAGGTCGACGGCGCGCTGCCGGCCGGCGTCACCGCCAAGGACATCGTGCTGGCCGTGATCGGCAAGATCGGCACCGCCGGCGGCACCGGCTACGCCATCGAATTCGCCGGCTCGACCATCCGCTCGCTGTCGATGGAAGGCCGCATGACGGTGTGCAACATGGCCATCGAAGCGGGCGCGCGCGCCGGCATGGTGGCCTTCGACGACACCACGATGAACTACCTGAAGGGCCGTCCGTATTCGCCCGCCGGCCCGCACTGGGAACGCGCCGTCTCCTACTGGCGCTCGCTGCATTCCGATCCGGGCGCGAAGTTTGACATGGTGGTCCAGCTCAACGCCGCCGACATCAAGCCGCAAGTCACCTGGGGTACCTCGCCCGAGATGGTGGTGTCGATCGATGCGCGCGTGCCGGATCCCGACAAGGAAAAGGACCCGACCAAGCGCGACGGCATGGAAAAGGCGCTGGCCTACATGGCCTTGAAGCCCAACACGCCGATCGAAGATATCCGCATCGACAAGGTGTTCATCGGCTCCTGCACCAACTCGCGCATCGAAGACCTGCGCGAGGCGGCATCGGTGGTGCGCGGCAAGTTCCGTGCTTCCAACGTCAAGCTGGCGATGGTGGTACCGGGCTCCGGCCTGGTCAAGGAGCAGGCCGAGCGCGAAGGCCTGGACAAGATTTTCAAGGACGCCGGCTTCGAATGGCGCGAACCGGGCTGCTCGATGTGCCTGGCCATGAACGCCGACCGCCTGGAACCGGGCGAGCGCTGCGCCTCGACCTCGAACCGCAACTTCGAAGGCCGCCAGGGCGCCGGCGGCCGTACCCATCTGGTGAGTCCGGCGATGGCTGCCGCGGCCGGCATCGCGGGGCACTTCGTGGATGTGCGTTCCCTGTAATCTTGTCATTGAGAGAAAAAACCATGAAAAAAATCTCCACTCTGTTCCTGCTGGTCGCCGCGCTGGGTTCGCTGGCCGGTTGCAATACCATCGACGGCTTCGGCAAGGATGTGCAGCATGTCGGCGAAAAGATGCAGGACGCCAGCAAGAAGTAATCAGGAAACCGGTCCGGCCGTGATGGCCGACCGGCAGTTTTCGAACAGGAAATAGGAAGGGCGCGGCGGTTTATCGTTTACCGCGCCGACTCAAGGCCATGAATAAATTTATCGTCCACGAAGGTTTGGTTGCGCCCCTGGATCGCGCCAACGTCGACACCGATGCGATCATCCCGAAGCAGTTCCTGAAGTCGATCAAGCGCAGCGGCTTCGGCCCCAACCTGTTCGACGAATGGCGCTATCTCGACCACGGCGAGCCGGGCATGGACAATTCCAAGCGCCCGCTGAACCCGGACTTCGTGCTGAACCAGGAACGCTACCAGGGCGCCTCGATCCTGCTGGCGCGCAAGAACTTCGGCTGCGGCTCCTCGCGCGAACACGCGCCATGGGCGCTGGACCAATACGGCTTCCGCGCCGTGATCGCGCCCAGCTTCGCCGATATCTTCTTCAACAACTGCTACAAGAACGGCTTGTTGCCGATCGTGCTGTCGGAACAGCAGATCGACCACCTGTTCAATGAAGTGAAGGCTTTCCCCGGCTATCGCCTGGTCATCGACCTGGAAAAGCAGGTCGTCACCACCACCAACGGCAGCCAGGCTTTCCCGTTCGACATCAGCGAATTCCGCAAATACTGCCTGCTGAACGGTTTCGACGACATCGGCCTGACCCTACGCAAAGCGGATACCATTCGTGCCTACGAAGAGAAACGCCTGCACGAACAGCCCTGGCTGAGCAACACGATCTGAGGATCGTGGCAACCAGCAAAGGGCGGTCAGATGACCGCCCTTGTTGTTGATGCCCCGGACAAATAACCCTGAATAATCCTGAACATCCCTGAAAGAGAGAGTGCCATGAAGATTGCAATCCTGCCGGGTGACGGCATCGGTCCCGAAATCGTCGACCAGGCTGTGCGCGTCCTGAATTCGCTGGGTGAAAAGTTCGAGATGGAAACCGCGCCCGTCGGCGGCGCCGGCTATGAGGCGCACGGCCACCCGCTGCCGGACGGCACGCTCAAGCTGGCCAAGGAAGCCGACGCCATCCTGTTCGGCGCCGTGGGCGACTGGAAGTACGACAAGCTGGAGCGCGCATTGCGCCCCGAGCAGGCGATCCTGGGCCTGCGCAAGCACCTGCAGCTGTTCGCCAACTTCCGTCCGGCGATCTGCTATCCGGAACTGACCGGCGCTTCCTCGCTCAAGCCCGAGCTGGTCGCCAACCTCGACATCCTGATCGTGCGCGAACTCAACGGCGACATCTATTTCGGCCAGCCGCGCGGCATGCGCGAAGCGCCGGACGGCCCGTTCAAGGGCGCCCGTGAAGGATTCGATACAATGCGCTATTCGGAACCGGAAATCCGCCGTATCGCCCACGTCGCCTTCCAGGCCGCGGCCAAGCGCGGCAAGCGCCTGTGCAGCGTGGACAAGGCCAACGTGCTGGAAACCTTCCAGTTCTGGAAAGACATCGTGACCGAAGTCGGCAAGGAATACCCGGAGGTCGAGCTGTCGCACATGTACGTGGACAATGCCGCGATGCAACTGGTCAAGGCGCCGAAGAACTTCGACGTGATCGTCACCGGCAACATGTTCGGCGACATCCTGTCCGACGCCGCCGCGATGCTGACCGGCTCGATCGGCATGCTGCCGTCGGCCTCGCTGGACGCCAACAACAAGGGCCTGTACGAACCTTCGCACGGCTCGGCGCCGGACATCGCCGGCAAGGGCATCGCCAATCCGCTGGCGACCATCCTGTCGGCCGCGATGATGCTGCGTTTCTCCTTGAACCGTGCCGAGCAGGCCGACCGTATCGAGAACGCGGTGAAGAAAGTGCTTGCGCAAGGCCTGCGCACCGCCGATATTTATGAAGCGGGCACCACCAAGGTAAGCACCGTCCAGATGGGCGACGCCGTGGTCAAGGCTTTGGGGTAAGGACCTCCCCGGCCTCCGCAGCGCGGGGGCGAACGGGTCCGGGGGCCGGGTATTCCGGCATCATGTTCAATTCATGTTGATCACCATGGAAGTTCTAAATAGGGAAAGATGATGAAACTGGTTGGTTTAGTTGGCTGGCGTGGAATGGTGGGTTCGGTCCTGATGCAGCGCATGCAGGACGAGGGTGATTTCGATCACATCGAACCGGTATTTTTCTCGACCTCGAATGCAGGCGGCAAAGCGCCGTCGTTCGCCAAAACGGCAACGACGCTGAAAGACGCCAACAGCATTGATGAGCTGAAAAAATGCGACATCATTATTACCGCGCAGGGCGGCGACTACACCACCGAGATCTTCCCCAAGCTGCGCGCAGCGGGCTGGGACGGCTACTGGATCGATGCGGCGTCGACCCTGCGCATGAAGGATGACGCGGTGATCGTGCTGGACCCGGTCAACAACAACGTCATCAAGGACGCGCTGGCCAAGGGTGTGAAGAACTACATCGGCGGCAACTGCACCAACTCCATCCTGCTGATGGGCGTGGGCGGCCTGTTCAAGGAAGGCCTGGTCGAGTGGGTTAGCTCCATGACCTACCAGGCCGCTTCCGGCGGCGGCGCCAACCACATGCGCGAGCTGTTGAAGGGCATGGGCGTGATCAACGCGGCCGTGGCCGATGAACTGGCGACGCCCTCGTCGGCCATCCTGGACATCGACCGCAAGGTAGCCAAGACCATCCGCGAAGACGTGCCGACCGAGTTCTTCGGCGCGCCGCTGGCGGGCGGCCTGATCCCCTGGATCGACGCGCAGCTGGAAAACGGCCAGTCCAAGGAAGAGTGGAAGGGCCAGGCCGAAGTCAACAAGATCCTCGGCAACGAGAAGATCGTTCCGGTCGACGGCCTGTGCGTGCGTATCGGCGCGATGCGCTGCCACAGCCTGGCGCTGACCATCAAGCTGAAGCGCGACCTGCCGTTGTCGGAGATCGAGTCCATCATCCGCGCCGGCAACCAGTGGGTGAAATGGGTGCCGAACGAGCGTCCGGTCACGGTCAAGGAGCTGACTCCGGCGGCCATCACCGGCGGCCTGGAAATCGGCGTGGGCCGCGTGCGCAAGCTGAACCAGGGCCCGGAATACATCTCGGCCTTCGTGATCGGCGACCAGTTGCTGTGGGGTGCGGCCGAACCGCTGCGCCGCATGCTGCGCATCATCCTGGGCAACCTGAACTGATGAGGTGGGGCGGGCCTTGAACGAATAAGGCTTGCCTACACCGTTGTCAGTCTGCAACAATAACCCGCCGGCAGTCATTCATGTGGCTGCCGGCGGGTTTTTCTCATCTTGAGAACTTGGTTACACTTGCGGGTGTAAGTGCTTGATGATAAAAGTCAAGCGTCTAATTCATTTCATGAAAGCCAACAAAAGGTTTTCATGTCTGCCTGGCGCGGCGCTGGATATGCCCCAACACGGTTTCCAATGGTGATTGATTGGAAACGCAATAAAAGCGTGACGGGTTTGTCGCGTAACGTTTTTCTACGCCATATAAAACATGCCTGTGAACACGAACACGAAGCTTCCCCTGCCCCAGATCAAGAAACTCAGCGCCGTACTGGCGCTCGCCCTGGCCATCCCGCTGGGCGCGCACGCCGCCAGTCTGGGCAAGCTGACGGTGCTGTCCTCCCTGGGCCAGCCGTTGCGGGCCGAGATCGAGGTCACCGCGGTGAGCGCCGAAGAGGCGGGCAAGCTTTCCGCCAGGCTGGCCTCGGCCGATGCCTTCAGCCGCGCCAACGTCGATTACAACGCCATCCTGTCGTCGCTGAGTTTCGCCGTCGAACAGCGCCAGGGGCGCCATTTCATCCGCATCAGTTCTTCCCAGCCGGTCAGCGACCCGTTCGTCGACCTGTTGCTGGAGCTTTCCGCCGGCACGTCGAGAGTGGTGCGCGAATACACTTTCCTGCTCGATCCGGCCGACAGCAAGGCGCCGCGTAACGCGCAAGTGGCGCCGCTGACCCCAAGCGCGCCGGCGGCGAAGAGCGAAGTGTCCGCAAAGGGCGAAGCGGCGAAGGCCGAGGCGCCATCGCCGGCACCGGCGGCAACGCCTGCTCCGGCGCCCGCAGCAGCGGCCCCGGCAGCAGCACCAGCGCCAGCCGCAGCGCCGGCCCCGGCTGCGGGAGCACCGATTCCGGTCAGCGGCGAAGAGCCGGCGACCACCATTGTCCAGCGTCCGGCGCCATCAGCCTTGGCCGAGGAATTGATCCGTCGCCAGCAGGCTTCTCCGGAAGCCACGCCGGCATCGGCCAGCCCCGAGGCCGCGCCTCCTGCCGCGGCAGGTCAGACCGCATCGGGCGAAGTGGCGCGTCCTGGCGCGGCTGCGGCAAACGCGGGCGGCAAGGCGGCGGATTACCGCGTCAAGCAAGGGGATACCCTGGCCGGCATCGCCGCGCGCAACAAGCCGGCCAATGTCTCGCTGGACCAGATGCTGATCGCGCTGTACCGGGCCAACCCCGATGCGTTCATGGGCAACAACATCAACCGCCTGCGCGCCGGTCGGATCCTGGCCATTCCCGACCAGCCGACGGCGTCGGCGGTCGACCAGAATGAAGCGCACGGCATGGTGGTGGCGCAGGCCCAGGACTTCAACGCCTACCGCAACAAGCTGGCCTCGCAGGTCGCGAGCGCGCCGGCCGGTAAGCCCGGCGCCGAGCGCCGCAGTGGCGGCGGCAAGATCACCACCCGCGTCGAGGAACGTTCCGGCGCGGCAGCGGCGAAGGACCGGCTGGAGCTGTCGCGCGCCAACGGCCGCAAGGGCAGCACCGGCAATGCGGGCGCGGCCGAGGAAGACAAGGCGGCGGCCGACCGCGCCTTGTCCGAGGCCAATGACCGCGTCAAGGAGCTTGAGAAGAACGTCAGCGATCTCCAGAAACTGCTGGAGATGAAGAACAAGACCCTCGCCGACCTGGGCGAGCAGCAGAAGGCGGCCGATGCCGCCAAGGCAGCCCCGGCACCCGCCCCGGCGCCGGAAGCCGCGGCCAAGCCTGAAGAGAAACCGGCCGAACCGGCGGCGACCCCGGCCCCTGCGCCTGCCGCTCCGGTCGCGCCCCCGTCCCCGGAGGCGATCAAGTCGGCCGTCACCCCCAGTTTCATCGACCGCGCATTGGCCAATCCCTACACCCTCCCGGGCGTCGGCGGGGCAGTTGCACTGCTGGTGGCGGCGCTGGGCGTGGTTGCCGTGCGCCGCCGCAAGAAGAAGGCCGATGAACCTGTGGCCGAAGCGGCCGCGGAGCCTGAGCCTGCTCCCGAGCCCGATGCCCCTGAACCTGCGCCGGCAGCCCCGGCCGCAGCGGTTGCCGAGGCTGTCAGCGAACCGGAGCCGGCAGCCGTAGAAGAGGCGCCGGCAGCGGAAGCCGCCGCCCCTGCCGAGGAGGAAAGCCCGGTCGATCCGATCGCCGAGGCCGACATGTACATCGCCTACGGCCGCGACGAGCAGGCCGAGGATATCCTCAAGCTGGCCTTGCAGACGCAGCCTGAGCGCCAGGCGCTGCATTCCAAGCTGCTGGAGATCTACGCCAAGCGCCAGGACGTGGACAACTTCAACAAGGTCGCCCTCGACCTGCACCAGTTGAGCGGCGGCCTGAACGAGGCATGGGCCAAGGCGGCCAGCCTGGGGCTCGAGTTGGATCCGACCAATCCGCTGTATGGCGGCACGCCGGAGGAACCGGCCGCGCCCGAGCCGCAGGAGCAGGGGATGGAGTTCGACCTCAGCGACTTCAAGGGCGCCGAGATCCAGCCTTCGGCGGCGATGCCGGCGGTGGACCTGGGCAAGGATATCGATTTCGACCTGGACCTGGAAAACGGCGCCAAGCCGGATGACGGCGAACCGATCCTGCCGGCCGCAGCTTCCGCCTCGGCCTTGCTGGACAGCGTTCCGGACAAGCCGGCCATGAGCCTGTCCGACCTCGACCTGGACCTGCCGTCGGAAACGCCGGCGCAGCCCAAGCCGTCGGAGAACCTGCTGGAAGAGGATGAGGAATCGGCGTTCGAGGCGGAGATGACCACCAAGCTGGACCTGGCGGCCGCCTACCAGGAGATCGGCGACAAGGAAGGCGCGCGCGAGCTGCTGGAAGAAGTCACGCGCGGCGGCAACGACGCGCAGGTGGCGCGGGCCAAGGACATGTTGTCGCAACTGGGCTGATCGGCCCGCCGATTACAAATTACAATAGCTCCATCTCGCGGGCGCCTCGATGAGGTGCCCGTTTGTTTTTTGCAGCCATGCAACCCTGCCGCGCGGGGGCATGCGCGCAGTACCGACCAAGGCAATGACAGATACATCAGGACAATCGGGCACAGCGGCACAGCAAGGCGCAGGCCTGCGTCGCGTGGTGCTGGGCGTGCAGTACGACGGCTCGCAATGGCAGGGCTGGCAGACCCAGCCGCACCGCATGACGGTGCAGGACCAGTTGGAAGCCGCGCTGGAGCGCTTCACCCTGCAGCGCATCGCCACCACCTGCGCCGGCCGCACCGATGCCGGCGTGCATGCGCTGGAGCAAGTGGTGCATTTCGACACCGCCATCGCGCGCGACCTGTTCTCGTGGGTGCGCGGCACCAACGCCTTCCTGCCGCCGGCCATCGCCGTGCGCTGGGCCTGCGAACTGCCGTACGTGGACGACGCGGCTATTGCCGCCTCCGCCGGGCAGGCGGCCGAAGTGCATGGCGCCGATCGGGGGCATGCGCCGACGCAATTCGGTTTCCATTCGCGCTTTTCGGCGGTGGCGCGCACCTACCATTACGCGCTGTACAACCATCCGGTGCGCTCGCCGCTGCTGGCCGGCAAAGCCGGCTGGACGTTCCGCCCGCTGGATGCCGAACGCATGCACCAGGCCGCGCAGCACCTGATCGGCGAGCACGACTTCACCAGCTTCCGCGCGGTCGAATGCCAGGCCAAGTCGCCGGTGCGGCGGATGGAAAGCATCACGGTGCGCCGCCACGGCGACATGATCGTGTTCACCCTGAAAGCTAACGCTTTCCTGCACCACATGGTGCGCAACATCGTCGGTTCGCTGATCTTCGTCGGCAACGGCGGCAAGCCGCCGGAGTGGATCGCCGAGGTGCTGGCGCAGCGCGACCGCAGCCGGGCGGCGCCGACCTTCATGCCGGACGGCCTGTACCTGGCGCGGGTCGACTATCCTGATATTTGGGCCTTGCCGCAGGAGATTCGCTCCTGGCCCTGGCTCTGAGACATTAATGCAATAGGCATTGCCATGACCCACCGTACCCGAATCAAGATCTGCGGCCTGACCCGCAAGGAAGACGTCGCCGCCGCCGTCGCCAGCGGGGCCGACGCCGTCGGCTTCGTGTTTTATCCCAAGAGCCCGCGCTATGTGACGGCGCAGCAGGCCGCCGCGTTGGCCGCGACGGTGCCGCCGTTCGTCAGCACGGTGGGGCTGTTCGTCAACCCGAGCGTGGAGGAGGTGAGGGAAGTGCTGGCGCAGGTGCCGTTGACGTTGTTGCAATTCCACGGCGACGAGACGCCGCAGCAATGCGCCGGGATCGCCGCCGCGGTGATGCGCCCCTTCATGCGCGCCGCGCGCATCGGCAGCGCTACACAGCCCGCGGATTTGCTAGAATATGCGCTTCAATATCGCTCTGCCAGCCCGTTGTTCAACGGGCTGCTGCTCGACACCCTGGTTGAACAGTACGGCGGCAGCGGAAAGGTTTTCGATTGGTCTCTCATTCCAGAAGAACTCGCGCCTCAGGCCGTTTTGAGTGGTGGCTTGAGCGTACACAACGCCACTGAGGCGGTGCTGCGCGTTCGCCCTTACGCAGTCGACATCAGCAGTGGCGTCGAAGCCGCCAAGGGCATCAAGGATGCCGCCAAGATAGAGGCCTTCATCAATGCCGTTCGTCTGGCGGATGCTACCCCCAAGTAGCCAGTAACCCGAATCGAGGATTTCCATGAAAGAACTGAATCCGCTCGGCAACTTCGCCGAGCGTCAAGCCATTTCCCCCGCTGCCCTGCACCAGTCGGCGCCTTACAACCTGCCGGACGCGCGCGGCCACTTCGGTCCCTACGGCGGCAGCTTCGCGGCCGAGACGCTGACCCATGCCCTGCATGAGCTGCGCGACGCCTATGCGCGCTACCAGCACGACGAGCAGTTCCTGGCTGAATTCCATACCGAACTGAAGCATTTCGTCGGCCGCCCGAGCCCGGTCTACCACGCCAAGCGCTGGTCCGAACTGGCCGGCGGCGCGCAGATCTACTTCAAGCGCGAAGACCTGAACCACACCGGCGCCCACAAGATCAACAACGTGATCGGCCAGGCCTTGCTGGCCAAGCGCATGGGCAAGAAGCGCATCATCGCCGAGACCGGCGCCGGCCAGCACGGCGTGGCCACCGCCACCATCTGCGCGCGCTTCGGCATGGAGTGCATCGTCTACATGGGCAGCGAGGACGTGAAGCGCCAGTTGCAGAACGTGTACCGCATGAACCTGCTGGGCGCCAAGGTGGTGCCGGTGGAGTCGGGCTCCAAGACGCTCAAGGATGCCTTGAACGAAGCCATGCGCGACTGGGTCACCAACGTCGAGTCGACCTTCTACATCATCGGCACCGTGGCCGGCCCGCATCCGTACCCGATGATGGTGCGCGACTTCCAGTCGGTGATCGGCAACGAGTGCATCGTGCAGATGCCAGAGATCGCCTCGCGCCAGCCCGACTACGTAGTGGCGGCGGTGGGCGGCGGCTCCAACGCCATGGGCATCTTCTACCCCTATATCGATTACCAGGACGTCAAGCTGGTCGGCGTGGAAGCGGCCGGCGACGGCCTCGATACCGGCCGCCATTCGGCCTCGCTGACGCTGGGTTCGCCGGGCGTCTTGCACGGCAACCGCACCTACCTGCTGCAGGATGAGAACGGCCAGATCATCGAGACCCATTCGGTCTCGGCCGGCCTCGACTACCCGGGCGTGGGGCCGGAACACGCATGGCTCAAGGACAGCGGCCGCGCCACCTACGAATGCATCACCGACGAAGAGGCGCTGGCGGCGTTCAATACCTGCTGCCGCATCGAAGGGATCATCCCGGCGCTGGAGTCCAGCCACGCGCTGGCCTACGCCGCCAAGCTGGCGGCCACGCTGCCCAAGGACAAGATCGTGCTGGCCAACCTGTCCGGCCGTGGGGACAAGGATATGCATACCGTGCAGCAGCGCCAGGGCTGAGACGTAGGCAATCCATCCATACGAAAGAACAGAACATGTCCCGCATCCAACCGACTTTCTCCAAACTGGCCGAGCACAAACGCAAGGCCCTGATCACCTTCATCACCGCCGGCGACCCGGCGCCGGAACTGACCGTGCCGCTGATGCACGCGCTGGTGGCCGGCGGCGTCGATATCCTCGAACTGGGCGTGCCGTTCTCCGACCCGATGGCCGAAGGCCCGGTGATCCAGCGCGCCTGCGAGCGCGCGCTCAAGTTCAATGTCAGCACCCGCGACGTGCTGGGCTACGTGCGCGAATTCCGCAAGACCAACAGCCACACCCCGGTGGTGCTGATGGGCTACGCCAACCCAATCGAACGCTTCGGCGTCGATGCCTTCATCGCCGCGGCGAAAGAGGCGGGGGTGGACGGCACCATCGTGGTCGACTATCCGCCCGAGGAATGCGAAGACTTCGCCCAGAAGATGCAGTCCAACGGCATGGACCCGATCTTCCTGCTGGCGCCGACCTCGACCGAGGAACGCATCCGCCAGGTGGCCAAGGTCAGCAGCGGCTTCTCGTACTACGTGTCGCTCAAGGGCGTGACCGGCGCCGGCAACATCGACACCGCCGAAGTGGCCGAGCGCATCGCGGCCATCCGCAAGCACGTCAAGCTGCCCATCGGCGTGGGCTTCGGCATCCGCGACGGCGCCACCGCCCGCGCGGTGGGCGCGGCGGCGGATGCCGTGGTGATCGGTAGCCGGATCATCTCGGAGCTGGAAAACACGCCGCCCAACAAGGCTTGCGAAGCGGTGCAGGCCTTCGTGGCCGATATCCGCAAGGCGCTGGACGCCTGATCCGCTGCCTGCCTGAAGAAAGCCTCCGGTTTGTCCCGGAGGCTTTCTTTTTTGGTAATAAATGCGGCCCAATCGGGCTGAAAATGCTCTCCGGCAAGGCTTTCGCGGCTTTACGTCCATCGCCATCGGCCTCTGGTACAATGCGCCACCGGAAAATTGAAAGAGGTTTCTATGAGCTGGCTCGAGAAGTTGTTGCCACCCCAAATTCAACGCAGCGGTTCCGCAAGCCGCAAGTCGATCCCGGAAGGCTTGTGGGTCAAGTGCCCGTCCTGCGAAGCAGTGCTTTACCGTACCGACCTGGAGTCCAACCTCCACGTCTGCCCCAAGTGCAGCCACCACATGCGCATCCGCGCCCGCGCTCGTCTCGATGCCCTGCTCGACGAAGGCGGCCGTTATGAGATCGGCCAGGAAGCCCTGCCGGTCGACACCCTGAAGTTCAAGGACAGCAAGAAATACCCCGATCGCTTGAAGGACGCCATGGAATCCACAGGCGAAACCGACGCCATGGTGGTCATGGGCGGCGCGATCATGACCCTGCCGGTCGTGGTGGCCTGCTTCGAATTCGAATTCATGGGCGGCTCCATGGGCTCGGTGGTCGGCGAGCGCTTCGTGCGCGGCGCCCAGGCGGCGCTGGAGCAGAAGGTGCCGTTCATCTGCATCACCGCCACCGGCGGCGCGCGCATGCAGGAAGGCCTGCTGTCGCTGATGCAGATGGCCAAGACCACCGCCATGCTGACCAAGTTGTCGGAAAAGAAACTGCCCTTCATCAGCGTGCTGACCGATCCCACCATGGGGGGCGTGTCGGCATCGTTCGCCTTCATGGGCGACGTCGTGATGGCCGAACCGAAGGCGCTGATCGGCTTCGCCGGCCCGCGCGTGATCGAGAACACGGTGCGCGAGAAACTGCCGGAAGGCTTCCAGCGCGCCGAATTCCTGGTGACCAAGGGCGCCATCGACATGATCGTCGACCGCCGCCAGATGCGCGAGGAAATCGCCCATCTGCTGGCCCTGCTGCAAAACCAGGCAGCCGAAACCATTTCCTGATAAGCGGTATACTTCAGGCCCGGATTTGCTGAATGGCAAATCCGGGTTTTGTTTTTTGCAGATTCCCGTTTTTGTTTCTTCCCCCGAGCGGCGCCATGACATCGCAAGCATCCCCGACCCCCTCCAGCCTGGACGAATGGCTGGCCCTGCTGGAACAGCGCCATTTCAAGCAGATCGACATGGGGCTGGATCGCGTCATGCAGGTCAAGCAGAGGCTCGGCCTGCAGTTCGGCTGCCCGGTGATCATGGTGGCCGGCACCAACGGCAAGGGTTCGACCTGCGCCATGCTGGAGTCGATCCTGCGGCGCGCCGGCTACCGCGTCGGCCTGTACATCAAGCCGCACTTCCTGCACTTCAACGAGCGCGCCCGCATCGATGGCGACATGGCCAGCGACGCGCAACTGATCGATGCCTTCAATGCGGTAGAGGCACAACGTGGCGACGTCTCGCTGACCTATTTCGAATTCACCACGCTGGCCATCATGAAGCTGCTGGCCGACGCCAAGCTGGACGTGGTGATCCTGGAAGTCGGCCTGGGCGGCCGGCTGGATGCGGTCAACGTGGTGGACGCGGATGTCGCCATCGTCACCAGCATCGACATCGACCACACCGAATACCTGGGCAGCACGCGTGAAGCGATCGGCCTGGAGAAGGCCGGCATCTTCCGTCCCGGCAAGGTTGCCGTGTGCGGCGACCCGGTGCCGCCCAAATCGCTCATCGCCCACGCCGAGAAGATCGGCGCCGACCTGTGGCTGATGGGGCGCGACTACAACTACCAGGGCGACAAGCAGCAGTGGGCCTACGGCGGGCGCGGCATGCGCCGCAATTCGCTGGCTTACCCGAGCCTGCGCGGCGCCAACCAGATTCTCAACGCCACGGCCGCACTGGCGGCGCTGGAGTCGCTGCGCGAAGTGCTGCCGGTGGGCGCGCAGGATGTGCGCACGGGGCTGGCCACGGTGGAATTGCCGGGGCGCTTCCAGGTGCTGCCGGGCCAGCCGCTGGTGATCCTGGACGTGGCGCACAACCCGCACGCGGCCGCCACGCTGGCGCAGAACCTCGACAACATGGGCTTCCATCCCTACACCTATGCGGTGTTCGGCTCCATGCTGGACAAGGACATCGAAGGCGTCATCGGCCACCTGAAGGACAAGATCGACCACTGGTGCGTGACCGACCTGCCGCTGCCGCGCGCTGCTACGGCGCAACAACTCAAGGATGCCTTGCTGGAAGCCGGTGTGGAGCCGGAATTCAAGCCCGACGCGGCGCGCAGCATCGAGACCTTCGACAGCCCCGCTGCTGCGTACGCAAATGCCCTGAGCAGGGCAGGGGAGAATGATAGAATTGTGGTTTTTGGGTCTTTCCTCACCGTGGCCGGCGTGATGCAGGTGCGCCGCCCCGGTTTGCATTGATTGCAGGATAGTTTCCCAGGCCGGCACAGGCGCGGCATCCATTCCGACCAATTCAATCCGACTCCGCATGGGCTTGTTCTCGTTTTTCCGTAAAAACAAGCAGGAATCTGCTTCAGACCAAGGCGAATTCCGTTCGCGTTCCGCAGAGGAAACTTCCGTCCTGCGCAGCCGCAGCAACCGCGCATCCAATACCTCCGGCCGCACTTCGGGCGGCCGCGGCAAGGCCGGCAAGGAAGCCGCCGATCCCTTGTTGCCGGAAAAGAAACGCGCCCGCCGCCGCCTGATCGGAGCCGTGGCGCTGGCGCTGGCAGTCGTCATCGTATTGCCGATGATCCTCGACTCCGAGCCGAAGTCCCTGAACGACGACATCGCCATCCAGATCCCCTCCAAGGACCAGCCGGCCGCCAATGCCGGTAATGCCGCCGCCAGCGCCGCGCAGCCTGCCGGCGACAAGCTGGCCTCGGCGGCCTCGACCCTGGACCAGAAGGAAGAAATCGTCGAGCCGGCGGCGGTCAGCCCCGCTCCCGCGGCGGCTCCGGCCCCCGCTCCCGCCGTTGCGGCGCCGCCTGCGGTTGCCCCGGTGACCCCGCCCAAGCCGGCGGAAAAGCCCGCCGCCAAGCCGGAAGAAAAGAAACCAGCCGCCGCCGAGCGCAAGGAAGAACCGAAGAAGGAAGCGCCCAAGAAAGACGCGCCCAAGCCCAAGGCCGTCGAGCAGGGCGACGATTCGCGCGCGCTGGCGATCCTGGAAGGCAAGTCCACCGCCGCCGCCGACAAGAAACCTGCGGCCTCGGGCGGCAAGTTCGTGATCCAGGTGGCCGCGCTGGCGACCCAGGACAAGATCAATGAATTGCGCAGCAAGCTCAGTAGCGCAGGCATCCACTCCTTTACCCAGAAGATCGCGACCCAGGCGGGCGACCGCACGCGCATCCGCGTCGGCCCCTTTGCCAGCCGCGAAGAGGCGGAGAAGATGGGGGCCCGTATCAAGAAGCTGGGCCTGAATGCGACCATTGTTCCAGCTTGAATTCGGCTGCCGATAGCGCAATATTGTCATCGTGACGATCTTCGATTACCTGGTGCTGCTGGTGATGGTCTGTTCGGTGATCATCGGCACCCTGCGCGGACTGGTGCGCGAAGTGCTGTCGCTGGCGAGCTGGGTGGTGGCGCTGGTGGTGGCCAATGCCTATGGCGAGGCGCTGGCGGCGATGCTGCCGGAAGCGGTGCCTGGCGAGTCGACGCGGCTTATCGTGGCGTTCATCGCCCTGTTCATCGGTACCCGGCTGTTGATGGCGCTGGTATCGAGAACCTTGAGCGAATTGATCAAGGCCAGCGGCTTGACGCTGGTCGACCGGGGTTTCGGCAGCCTGTTCGGCGTGGCACGCGGCGCGCTGGTGGTGGTGGCGGTGGCGCTGTTGTGCGGCACCACCTCGATCCCGCAGCAGCCGTTCTGGAAAGAGGCGATGCTGAGCCCATGGGTGGAGCAGGCAGCGCTGGCGGTGATGCCTTATCTGCCGGGAAAGTTTGCCGAGCATGTGAGTTTTTCCATCCCGGTCTGATGCGTTGCCCCGGATGCGGGGGGCGGCGGTCACGGTTTGCAGTAGCGGTTCATTTTCGTTTTCGTTTTTCGTTAGGAGTCCACCATGTGTGGCATCGTCGGTATCGTCTCTCATAGCCCCGTCAACCAAATGCTGTACGACGCGCTGCTGCTGCTGCAGCACCGCGGCCAGGATGCGGCGGGCATTGCAACCAACCACAACAACGGTTTCTCGATGCACAAGGCCAACGGCCTGGTGCGCGACGTGTTCCGCACCCGCAACATGCGCTCGCTGCCCGGCAACACCGGCATCGGCCAGGTGCGTTACCCGACCGCCGGCAGCTCTTCCTCCGAGGAAGAGGCGCAGCCGTTCTACGTCAATGCCCCGTTCGGCATCATCCTGGCGCACAACGGCAACCTGACGAACGCGGAACAGCTGAAGATCGAGATGTTCAAGAACGATCGCCGCCACGTCAACACCGACTCCGACACCGAAGTGCTGCTGAACGTGCTGGCGCACGAGCTGCAGGAAGCCACCACCGGCTACTCGCTCGATCCGGCCGCGCTGTTCAAGGCGGTGGCCATGGTGCACAAGCGCGTGCGCGGCTCCTACGCCGTGGTGGCGCAGATCGCCGGTTACGGCCTGCTGGGCTTCCGCGACCCGTTCGGCATCCGTCCGATGTGCCTGGGCTTCAATGAGAGCGACAAGGGCGTCGAATACATGATGGCCAGCGAATCGGTGGCCCTGGAAGGCATGGGCTTCCGCTTCCTGCGCGACGTCAACCCGGGCGAGGCGATCTTCATCGACAACGACGGCAAGCTGTACAACCAGCAATGCGCCGAGAACCCGACGCTGAACCCCTGTGCCTTCGAATACGTCTACCTGGCCCGTCCCGATTCGGTCATCGACGGCGCCTCGGTCTACGGCACCCGCCTGAAGATGGGCGAATTCCTGGCCGACAAGATCCGCCGCGACTTCAAGCACGGCGAGATCGACGTGGTCATGCCGATCCCCGACTCCTCGCGTCCGGCCGCCATGGAACTGGCGCTGAAGCTGGGCATCGAGTATCGCGAAGGCTTCATCAAGAACCGCTACATCGGCCGTACCTTCATCATGCCGGGCCAGGCGCTGCGCAAGAAATCGGTGCGCCAGAAGCTCAATGCCATCGGCAGCGAATTCAAGGGCAAGAACGTGCTGCTGGTGGACGACTCCATCGTGCGCGGCACCACCAGCCGCGAGATCGTGCAGATGGCGCGCGAATCGGGCGCCAAGAACGTGATCTTCGCCTCGGCCGCGCCGCCGGTGAAGTTCCCCAACGTCTACGGCATCGACATGCCGACCCGCGACGAGCTGATCGCCTACGGCCGCACCGAGGAAGAGGTGTGCCGCGAGATCACCGCCGACTCGCTGGTCTACCAGGACGTGGAAGCGATGAAGCGCGCCATCTCCGAGATGAACCCCGCGCTCAAGAACTTCGAGGCTTCCTGCTTCGACGGTCACTACATCACCGGCGACATCACCCAGGCTTACCTCGACCGCATCGAGTTCGCCCGCAAGAACCCGAAGCCGGCACTGGAAGATGTGGTGCGTTCGCAGTTGAACCTGAACTTGGCGCGCGCGGACTGATCCTGCGCCTGTTCGACCCGACTGGAAACGACGCCGGTGGCCGTGGATGCGGCGCCGGCGTTTTTCATGGCAACAAGCCCTGGTCAAACTGGCTTATTATTTTGCTTTTCCGTCGGCGGCTGTGCGCCCCGGCCCAACTTCAGCACCTCCCGATTCCGCGATGAACGATAAAAAGACCTACGGCTTCACCACCACCATCCTGCACAGCGACCGCCAGAAGGACATCGAGCACGGCTCGCTGCACAAGCCCATCCACACCTCGGTGGCCTTCGGCTACAAGGATGCGCGCCAGCTGGCCGAAGTGTTCCAGGGCAAGCAGCCCGGCTACCGCTACGGCCGCCAGGGCAACCCGACGGTCTCCGCGCTGGAAGACAAGATCAACAAGATGGAAGGCGGCAAGTCCACCATCTGCTTCGCCACCGGCATGGCCGCCATCGGCGCCATCGTCCAGGGCCTGCTGCGCGAGGGCGACCACGTGGTGTCGTCGGCCTTCCTGTTCGGCAATACCAACAGCCTGTGGATGACGGTCGACGCGCAGGGCGCCAAGGTGTCGATGGTCGACGCCACCGACGTCAGGAACGTGGAAGCCGCGATCACCCCGCAAACGCGCCTGGTGTTCGTCGAGACCATCGCCAACCCGCGCACCCAGGTGGCCGACTTGAAGCGCATCGGCGAACTGTGCCGCGAGCGCGGCATCCTCTACGTGGTGGACAACACCATGACCTCGCCCTACCTGTTCCAGCCCAAGGCGGTGGGAGCGGGGCTGGTGGTCAACTCGCTGACCAAGTCGATCGCCGGCCACGGCAACGCGCTGGGCGGCGCGCTGACCGATACCGGCGAATACGACTGGACCCGTTATCCGCATATCGCCGACAGCTACAAGAAGAACCCGGCGCCGCAATGGGGCATGGCGCAGATCCGCGCCAAGGCGCTGCGCGACTTCGGCGCTTCGCTGGGCCCTGAGGCGGCGCATCACATCGCGATCGGCGCCGAAACCATGGCGCTGCGCCTGGAGCGCGAATGCAAGAACGCGCTGGCGGTGGCGCAGATGCTGGCCGCCGACGAGCGCGTGGCGGCGGTGTACTACCCCGGCCTGGAGTCGCATCCCCAGCATGCGCTGTCGAAGGAATTGTTCCGTTCCTACGGCAGCCTGCTGTCGTTCGAACTGAAGGACGGCATCGACTGCTTCGACTACCTGAACCGCATGCAACTGGCGGTGCCGTCCAGCAACCTGGGCGACACCCGCACGCTGGTGATCCCGGTGGCGCATACCATCTTCTACGAGATGGGCGCCGAGCGCCGCGCCAGCATGGGCATCGCCGAATCGCTGATCCGCGTGTCGGTGGGATTGGAAGATACGGATGACCTGGTCGGGGATTTCCGCCAGGCGCTGGATGCCTGATCCTTAGTCTGCCCAAAGACAAAAAGCCTGTGCGCTCGACGAGCCACAGGCTTTTTTGCTTTTTTACTTCCGGAGTCTTGCAGGGATCAGCGGGCGACCAGATTGGCCACCGCTTCGCGGTCGGCCCACTTGGTGGTATAGCTGGGCTTGAAAGTCTGGAAGCGCTCGATCAGTACCGCCGGATCGGCTTCATGCATCATCAGCCTGGACTGCTCGGCGCTGACGAAGCGCTGCGACACCAGGTGGTCGACGAAGGCGATCAGGTTGTTGTAGAAGCCTTCCACGTTGTACAGGCAGATCGGCTTGTAGTGGAAGCCCAGTTGCGCCCAGGTCAGCACTTCGAACAGCTCTTCCAGCGTGCCCATGCCGCCGGGCATGGCGATAAAGCCGTCCGACAGCTCGGCCATCATGGCCTTGCGCTCGTGCATGTCCTTGACGATGTGCAGGCGGGTCAGGCCGTTGTGGCCGAGTTCCTTGTCCAGCAGCGCCTTGGGGATGACGCCGGTGGCTTCGCCGCCCAGCTTCATGACTTCGGTGGCGATGATGCCCATCAGGCCGACGTTGCCGCCGCCGTACACCAGCGCGATGTTGTTCTTGACCATTTCCTGGGCCAGCTTGCGCGCCGCTTCGGCATAAGCCGGGGTGGCGCCGGGAGACGAGCCGCAATATACGCAAATCGATTTCATGTGTCCTCTGCAATATCTGTCAATACAATGGCGATGCCGCTTGTGTTTCCTTGCTGCAAGGCAAAGTGCTTTATCAAGTCCTTCGAGTGTTATACCATGTTTAGTGCAGTGCAGCATAAATGCGCGCCATGACAGAAGAATGACACATCGGCAGGGCGGGAGGTTCTTGGATTTCGAAAGGACATCATGCAAAACAAGATCGTCAGTCTGGCCTTGCAGGGCGGCGGTTCGCACGGCGCCTTCACCTGGGGCGTGCTGGACCGCCTGCTGGAGGACGGCCGCCTTGGGTTTGAGGGCATCAGCGGCGCTTCGGCCGGCGCCATGAACGCCGTGGTGATGACGCAAGGCTACGTGCGGGAGGGCCGGGACGGCGCGCGCGCCGCGCTGGAACGCTTCTGGACCAGCCTCTCCACGCGCGAGCCCTTCGATTTCATCCAGCCCGATTCCGCCGCCGCCGTGCCCAATCCCGCGCCCATGCCGGGCATGCGCGCCTTGCTGGCGATGACGCGCTTTTTCTCGCCGGCGCAGTTGAACCCGCTGGACATCAACCCCCTTCGCGACATCCTCAACGAACAGGTCGATTTCGAGCGCCTGCGCGAGCAGCGCGACGTCAAGCTGTTTATCGCCGCGACCCAGGTCAGCACCGGCATCCTGAAGATCTTCCGCAACCGCGAGCTGTCGGTGGACGTGCTGCTGGCTTCGGCCTGCCTGCCGTCGTTGCACCGGCCCATCGAGATCGACGGCGAAGCCTACTGGGACGGCGGCCTGACCGCCAATCCGCCGATCTTCCCGTTGCTGCACGCCTGTTCCGCGCGTGATGTGATGGTGGTGCTGCTGCACCCCAGCCGGCGCGCCGGCACGCCGGCCACCAGCCACGATATCGGCCAGCGGCTTTCCGAGATCAGCTTCAGCTCGGCCTTCTTCACCGAACTGAGCGGGCTGGCGCTGGCCAAGCGCGAAGCCGAAAACGCCACGCTGGCCTTCGGCGCGCTGGAGCGGCGGCTGCGCCAGCTCAACATGCACGTGATCGACGCCAATGAACTGATGGAGCAGCTGAGCAACCTCTCCAAGCTCAATACGCAAGGCAGCTTCATCCGCAGCTTGCACCAGCAGGGGCGCGAGCGGGCCTCGGAGTGGCTGGAGCAGAATTTCGCGCGTATCGGAAAAGAATCCACCTTCGACCTGGGGCGCTTCCTGCAATGAGCGGCAGGGGGAGTGGGGCGGTCTCGCGCACGATCGTTCTAATTTCTCTATACTCTGCTGTTTCATCCGCATAGAACGACAGAGACAACATGAGCCAGCCAAGCGCTAACGCCCAGCCATCCCGATCGGAATTCCTGCAAGTGCGCGGTTTGCGCTACCACGTGCGCCACTGGGGCGACCCCGGCGCGCCGAAACTTTTCATGATGCATGGCTGGATGGATGTCTCGGCTTCGTTCCAGTTCGTGGTGGATGCGCTGCAGGGCGACTGGCACGTGATTGCTCCCGACTGGCGCGGCTTCGGCCTGACCGAGCGCACGCATGCCGATTCCTACTGGTTCCCCGATTACCTGGCCGACCTCGATGCCATCCTGGCGCACTATGCGGGCGATGAGCCGGTCGACCTGCTCGGCCACAGCATGGGCGGCAACGTCGTCACCCTGTATGCCGGCGTGCGGCCGCAGCGCATCCGCCGCCTGATCAACCTGGAAGGGCTGGGCCTGCCGTCGGCCAAGGCCGAACAGGCGCCGGGCCGTTTCGCGCAATGGATGGACGAGGTGCGCAATCGGCCGCTCATCCGCGGCTACGCTTCGCTGGAAGAAGTGGCGGCGCGGCTGCAGAAGAACAATGCGCGCCTGTCGGACGAGCGCGCCGCCTTCCTGGCGCAGCATTGGGCGGCGCAGGATGCCGACGGCCTGTGGCAGATCCTGGGCGACCCGGCGCACAAGCAGGTCAGCCCCATCCTGTACCGGGTCGATGAAATGATGGCGTGCTGGAGCCGCATCGCGGCGCCGGTGCTGTGGGTCGAGGCGAAGGAGAGCGATATCTGGCGCTTCTTCGGCCAGCATGCGCTGATGCGTGACGAGATCGACCGCCGCATCGGCTTCATTCCCAAGGTGCGGGTGGAGATGATCGGCGACGCCGGCCATATGCTGCACCACGACCAGCCGGAGCAACTGGCGGCGCTGATCGAAGGCTTCCTGGCCCAGCCGGGCTGAGGCCCTGTCCATGATGCCGATGCGGGGTACAATGAATAACGTTTACATCCCGTTTTTACAGCCAGCCTGACCGGCGGCGGCCACAAGCGGCTCGTCCGGATTTCAGCGCTTTATTCCTTATGTCCCAACTCAAGTTCGACCTGCATTGCCACTCCAACGTCTCCGACGGCCTGCTGTCGCCGGAACAGGTCGCGGCGCGCGCCAAAGCCAACGGCGTCGATGTCTGGGCGCTGACCGACCATGACGAGCTGGGCGGCGTGGCGCGCGCGCGCGCGGCGGCCGAGGCGCTGGGCATGCGCTACATTCCCGGCGTGGAAATCTCGGTCACCTGGGCCGGGCAGACGGTGCATATCGTGGGATTGCAGGTCGATGAAACCAACCGTACCCTGCTCGATGGCTTGTACGCCACGCGCAACGGCCGCGAGCGCCGCGCGCACGAGATCGCCGGCGAGCTGGAAAAGGTCGGCATTTGCGGCGCATTCGAAGGCGCGCTCAAGCATGTCGGCAATCCCGACCTGATCTCGCGCACGCACTTCGCGCGCTACATGGTCGAGGCCGGGCACTGCTGCGATACCAAGGAAGTGTTCGCCAATTACCTCACCGAAGGCAAGCCGGGCTACGTCCCGCACCGCTGGGCCACGCTGAAGGAATCGGTGGACTGGATCCGCGGCGCCGGCGGCGTGGCGGTGATCGCCCACCCGGGGCGCTACAAGTACACGCAGACGCAATTCGGCGCGCTGTTCGACGAATTCAAGCAACTGGGCGGCGCGGCCATCGAAGTCCATACCGGCAGCCATACGCCGGAACAGTACGAGGAATACGCGCAGATCGCGCGCAGCTACGGTTTCCTGGCGTCGATGGGATCGGACTTCCACGGGCCGGGCGAATCGAGGGTCGACCTGGGAACCTTGCCTCCGTTGCCCAAGGGCTTGACCCCGGTATGGCACGATTGGCAGCTGTAAGCTCTTGAATTCCAGATAGAAAATCCTATCTAATACCCACTTTCCCGATAGGAGTTTTCCAGATGAAACGAATCTTGTTGTTTATTGCGACCAACATTGCCGTGCTGGTTGTGATGAGCGTCATCTTGTCGTTGCTGGGCGTCGACCGCTTCCTGACGCAGGCCGGCCTGAACCTGCCGATGCTGCTGGTGTTTTCGCTGGTGGTCGGCTTCACCGGGTCGATCATTTCCCTGTTGATGAGCAAGACCATGGCCAAGTGGTCGACCGGCGCGCGCGTGATCGAAACGCCGGCCAACGGCACCGAGGCCTGGCTGGTGCAAACCGTCGGCAAGCTGGCCCAGCGCGCCGGCATCGGCATGCCGGAAGTGGCGGTGTACGAGGGCGAACCGAACGCCTTCGCCACCGGCGCCTTCCGCGATTCGGCCCTGGTGGCGGTATCCACCGGGCTGCTGCAAGGCATGACCCAGGACGAGGTGGAAGCGGTGCTGGGCCACGAAGTCGCCCACATCGCCAACGGCGACATGGTGACCATGACGCTGATCCAGGGCGTGGTGAACACCTTCGTCGTGTTCCTCTCGCGCGTGGTCGGCTATTTTGTCGATTCGGCCCTGCGCCGCAATAACGACGATTCCGGCCCCGGCATCGGCTACATGGTGACCGTGATGGTGTGTCAGATCGTGTTCGGCATCGGCGCCTCGATCATCGTGGCCTGGTTCTCGCGCCAGCGCGAATTCCGCGCCGACGCCGGTTCGGCGCGCCTGTTGGGCAACCCGCAGCCGATGATCAAGGCGCTGGCCCGTCTGGGCGGTTTTACCCCCGACGGCTTGCCTCAATCGATGGCGGCCATGGGCATCAGCGACAAGCCGGGTATCATGGAGCTGTTTTCGACCCACCCGCCGCTGGAGCAGCGTATCGCGGCCCTGCGCGGCCAGCACTGAAATTAGTGTTTTGAAACAAACGGCGGTGGCGACACCGCCGTTTTGCATTTGCAGCCTGTAACTTGTAGATCCGTAGATTTGGAAACGATGTCATGAGCCAGTTTTTTGAAATCCACCCCGACAATCCGCAACTGCGCCTGATCAAGCAGGCGGCGCAGATCATCAACAAGGGCGGGCTGGTCGCCTTGCCGACCGATTCCTGCTACGCGCTGGTTTGCCAGTTGGACAACAAGGACGCGGTCGAGCGCGTGCGCCGCATCCGCGGCGTGGACGACAAGCACCACCTGACGCTGCTGTGCCGCGACCTGTCCGAGATCGCCCTGTACGCCAAGGTCGACAACCGCCAGTACCGCCTGCTCAAGGCCGCCACGCCGGGCGCCTACACCTTCATCCTGGAAGCCACCAAGGAAGTGCCGCGCCGCCTGTCGCATCCCTCGCGCAAGACCATCGGCCTGCGCGTGCCGGAGAACCGCATCGCCCACATGCTGCTGGAAGAACTGGGCCAGCCGCTCCTGGGCACCACCCTGAACCTGCCGGACGACGAATTGCCGCTGACCAACGCCGACGACATCCGCGCCCGCCTGGAAAAGCAGATCGACCTGGTGATCGACAGCGGCGCCTGCAGCCTGGAGCCCACCACCGTGATCGACCTGACCGACGACGATGAAGTGGTGCTGGTGCGCCAGGGCCGGGGCGACGCCGGCATTTTCGGCCTGGCGGCCGCCTGATCGCCTGAGTTTCGGCATTTCCCGGAGCGGCTCTTGCCGCTCTGATAAAATCCCCGCCCATGAACGATCTCATCCAGACTGTCGCGGTGTATGCGCTTCCCGTTTTGTTCGCCATCACACTGCACGAGGCAGCGCATGCCTATGCGGCAAAGTTTTTCGGTGACAACACGGCGTATTCGATGGGGCGAATGAGCCTCAATCCGATCAAGCACATCGATCTCTTCGGCACCATCCTGATTCCGGTATTGCTGTATTTCGCCACCAGCGGCGCGTTCCTGTTCGGTTACGCCAAGCCGGTGCCGATCAACTTCGGCCATTTGCGTCGCCCCAAGCGCGACATGGCCTGGGTGTCGCTGGCCGGGCCGGCGGCCAATTTCCTGATGGCGCTGCTGTGGACGCTGGTGATCTATGGATTGGCGCTGGGCGGCGTGCAGGAAGAATTCTTCATGCTCATGGCCAAGGCCGGGGTATTGACCAATTTGGTCATGTTCGCCTTCAACCTGTTCCCGATCCCGCCGCTGGACGGCGGGCGCATCCTCACCAGCTTGTTGCCGAACAAATATGCGTATAAATTCGCGCAGATCGAGCCCTACGGCTTTTTCATCGTGATGGCGCTGGTGCTCCTCAAGGTGATCTACACTTGGTGGATGGCGCCGGTCATGTACGCCGCAAGCCTGTTGCTGCAACTGATTACGTATCCGATCGCTTTCCTGTTCCAGTAAACAGCTACCGTCAAAAACACAGCTACCGCCATGTATCCTGACCGAGTCGTCTCCGGCATGCGCCCCACGGGCGCGCTGCACCTGGGCCACTACCACGGCGCCCTGAAGAACTGGGTGCGCTTGCAATCCGAATTGCCCTGCCTGTTCTTCGTTGCCGACTGGCATGCGCTGACCACCCATTACGACGATCCCTCCGTCATCGAGACCAGCACCTGGGAAATGGTGATCGACTGGCTGGCGGCCGGCGTCGACCCGTCGCAGTCGACCCTGTTCATCCAGTCGCGCGTGCCCGAGCATGCCGAGCTGCACCTGCTGCTGTCGATGGCCACGCCGCTGGGCTGGCTGGAGCGCGTGCCGACCTACAAGGACCAGCAGGAAAAGCTGTCCGACCGCGACCTGGCGACCTACGGCTTCCTCGGTTATCCGCTGCTGCAGGCGGCCGACGTGCTGATCTACCGCGCCAGCCAGGTGCCGGTGGGCGAAGACCAGGTGCCGCATATCGAGATCATGCGCGAGATCGCGCGCCGCTTTAATCACCTGTACGGCAAGGAAAAGGGCTTCGAGGAGAAGGCGCTGGCCGCCGCCAAGAAGCTGGGCAGCAAGCGCGCCAAGCTGTACCTGGAGCTGCGCACGCAATTCCAGGAGAAGGGCGACGAAGAAGCGCTGGAGCAGGCCAAGGCCATGCTGGACGACGCCCAGAACCTGTCGATGATCGACCGCGAGCGCCTGTTCGGCTACCTGGAAGGCAGCCGCAAGCTGATCCTGACCGAACCGCAGGCGCTGCTGACGGAAGCGTCGCGCCTGCCGGGGCTGGACGGCGCCAAGATGTCCAAGAGCTACGGCAACGCCATCGCATTGCGCGAAGACAAGGAATCGGTCACCAAGAAGGTCAAGACCATGCCGACCGACCCGCAGCGGGTGCGCCGCAGCGACCCCGGCGACCCGGAGAAATGCCCGGTCTGGCAATTCCACCTGGTGTATTCCGCGCCCGAGGTGCAGGAATGGGCGGCCAAGGGCTGCCGTTCGGCCGGGATCGGTTGCCTGGAATGCAAGCAGCCGGTGATCGACGCCATCTTGCAAGAACAGCAACCGATGCTGGAACGGGCCCAGCCTTACCTGGACGACCCGTCGCTGGTGCGCGCGATCGTCGCCGACGGCTGCGAGAAGGCGCGCAAGCTGGCGCAGGACACCATGCGCGACGTGCGCGAGGCGATGGGGCTCGGATATTGAGGCGGCAGGGGGCCGCCCGTTTTTTTACGTCCGCTTGCATCTATCGGCCCGCGAATTGACCGATTCCGGCCGCTATCCGCTACAATCGGTCTTTTATTTCTGACCATACTTCAAAAGTACGCACATCATGATCAAGGGTAGCATTGTTGCAATCGTCACTCCCATGCATCCGGACGGCAGCCTCGATTTCGACGGCCTGCGCAAACTGATCGACTGGCACATCGCCGAGGGAACCGACAGCATCGTCATCGTCGGCACCACCGGCGAGTCGCCCACCGTCTCGATGGAAGAACACTGCGAACTGATCAAGGTCGCGGTGGAACACACCGCCAAACGCATTCCCATCATCGCCGGCACCGGCGGCAACTCGACCTCCGAAGCGATCGAGCTGACCGAGTTCGCCAAGAAGATCGGCGCCGATGCCTCGCTGCAGGTCGTGCCGTATTACAACCGCCCGACCCAGGAAGGCATGTACCTGCACTTCAGGAAGATCGCCGAGTCGGTCGACCTGCCGGTGATCCTGTACAACGTGCCGGGCCGCACCGTGGCCGATATGAGCAACGAGACCATCCTGCGCCTGGCGCAGGTCAAGGGCATCGTCGGCGTCAAGGACGCCACCGGCAACATCGGCCGCGGCACCGACCTGATCCGCCTGGCGCCGAAATCGTTCGCCGTCTATTCCGGCGACGACGCCACCGCGATCGCGCTGATGCTGTACGGCGGCGCCGGCAACATCTCGGTCACCGCCAACGTCGCGCCGCGCGACATGCACGAACTGTGCGTGGCCGCCATGGGCGGCAACATCGCGCGCGCGGTCGAACTGAACAACAAGCTGCTGCCGCTGCATAACAAGCTGTTTGTCGAACCCAATCCGGTGCCGCTGAAGTGGGCGATGCAGGAGATGGGCTTGATCGGCTCCGGCATGCGCCTGCCGCTGGCGCCGCTGGGCGCCGGCTTCCACGATACCGTGCGCGCGGCTTTGCGCGAGTCGGGTGTATTAAAATAACGGACTTGCCTGTTTCTGCCATTTCCTGGCCGTCTTCTGAAAAACGATCCCGCTTAATAGTAACGATATGACTAATCGCAAGAACGTTCGTCCTGTAGTCCGTACCGCGTACAGCACTCTTACCCAACGCAGCATCGTCGTCGCACTGGCTCTCGCGGGACTTGCAGGATGCTCGTCCATCGGCAACATGCTCGAAGGCGACCGTATCGATTACAAGAGCGCGGAAAAGGCCCGCGGCCCGCGCCTGGAAATCCCGCCCGACCTGACCCAATTGCAGCGCGACAACCGCTATGCGATCCCCGAGGCGAACAAGGGCGTGGCGACTGCTTCCGGCTACAACCTGGAGCAGCAGACCAAGCCGACGAACGAAGTTGCCTCCGTGGCGCCGCAAGCCAACGGCAAGGACATCCGCATCGAACGCGACGGCACCCAGCGCTGGCTGGTGGTGCAGCAGTCGCCTGAGGCGCTGTGGCCGCAGATCAAGGACTTCTGGCAGGACAGCGGTTTCCTGATCAATGTCGAGTCGCCCGACACCGGCGTGATGGAAACCGACTGGGCCGAGAACCGCGCCAAGATTCCGCAAGACTTCATCCGCAACACGCTGGGCAAGGTGTTCGATTCGCTGTACTCCACCGGCGAGCGCGACAAGTTCCGCACCCGCCTGGAGCGCGGCCCCAACGGCAGTACCGAAATCTTCATCAGCCATCGCGGCGCCGAAGAAGTGCTGACCGGCTCGGCCAAGGAAACTTCGGTGTGGACCGCGCGTCCGTCCGATCCGGGCCTGGAAGCCGAATTCCTGGCACGCCTGATGGTGCGCCTGGGCGCCGAGGAAACCAAGGCCAAGGCGGCTGTCGCCAATGCGCCGTCGCTGCAGGCGCGCTCCAAGCTGTTGAAGAGCGCCTCCGGCTCCAGCGTGCAGGTCGATGAAAGCTTCGACCGCGCATGGCGCCGCGTCGGCCTGGCGCTGGACCGCGTCGGCTTCACCGTGGAAGACCGCGACCGCACCCAGGGCACCTATTTCGTGCGCTATGTCGACCAGAACCAGGACGCCAAGGACAAGAAGGAGCAGGGCTTCTTCTCGCGCATCTTCTCCAGCTCCAAGGACAAGGAAAAGACGGCCGCCAAGTACCGCATCGTGGTCAAGGGCAGCGGCGACAGCAGCAACATCGTGGTCCAGAACGGCGAAGGCAAGCCCGAGGTCTCCGATACCGCCGACAAGATCCTCGGCCTGCTGAACGACCAGTTGAAGTAAGTCGATGTAATGGCAATGCGCAACCGGGGCCGCCTGTGAAGTTCGCGAGCCTCGGCAGCGGCAGCGAAGGCAACGCGCTGCTGATTTCAGCCGCAGCCGGCTCAGATCGTCCCAATGCGGGGACGACCGTGATGCTGGACTGCGGCTTTGCTTTGCGCGAGACCGAAAGGCGCATGCTGCGCCTGGGCATCGACCCGTCGGATGTGTCGGCCATCGTCGTGACCCACGAACATTCCGACCATGTCAGCGGCGTCTTCAAGTTCGCGCGCCGCTACCGCATCCCGGTCTGGCTCAGTTACGGCACCTACCGGGCGGTGGCCGAGCATGCCGCCGACGTCGACATCCAACTGTGCGCCGACGGCCAGAAGATCGCGGTCGGCGACCTTGAACTGACTCCCTACACCGTGCCGCATGATGCGCGCGAGCCGATCCAGTACATCGCCGGCGATGGCGACCGGCGCCTCGGCGTACTGACCGACGCCGGGCAATCGACCTCGCATATGATCCAGGCATTGGGCGCCTGCGATTCGCTGCTCCTCGAGTGCAATCACGATCGCGCCATGCTGGAGAATTCTCCCTATCCGGCTTTCCTCAAACGCCGCATCGGCGGCGCGTACGGCCACCTGGCCAACGAGACCAGTGCCGAAATCCTGCGATTGCTCGACAAGAGTCGCCTCAGGCACGTGGTCGGCGCCCACCTGAGCCGCCAGAACAATACCCCCGAACTGGCCCGTGCGGCGCTGGAAAGCGTCCTTGGCAGCAGTTTCGGCGGCATCGATATCGCTTGCCAGGACGAGGGATTCGGCTGGCTCGAGGTGTAAGAACCTATCCCAAGAACTTCCCCTCGAAATATGAAAAAGGCGAGCAGGTCAGCTTGTCGTCAGCATTGCGAAAACGTCCTGGAAACATTTTGTTGCGATTTGATACCGGCAGGTTCATGGCCGCATTGAATGGGGATGTGAAAGCGCTGTGGATTAAACGCGCGCAGAGAGGCCTGTAAGGGATTTGTCAGGGCGGGTGATGGGGCGGTGTGGGGTAGGCGCTCTAAACAGCGCCAAGGGCATTCTATTGAAGCTTGCGAAGGGCCGGGTATGTAAGCGCCACAAATTACGGGCGAAAAAAAAACCGGTCGTGAGACCGGTTTTTTGAAAATAATCTGATGATTATTTTGCCGGAGCGGCTTCAGCCGGCTTGGCGGCGTCAGCAGCAGGAGCGGCTTCAGCCGGCTTGGCAGCGTCAGCAGCCGGAGCAGCAGCGTCAGCAGGCTTGGCAGCGTCAGCGGCCGGAGCAGCAGCAGGAGCGGCCGGAGCTTCAGCAGCAGGAGCGGGTGCAGGTGCCGGAGCTTCTTCCTTCTTACCGCAAGCAGCCAGGGCAACAGCCAACAACGAAGCGATCAACAGAGTCTTTTTCATGAATATTCCTTCAATATTTAAAAATTGTGCGATGAATAATTACCGGTAATTATCGCTCTAGAGGAGGCTCTCGCCGCACTTGTGAACCTTGCGGTTCCGTTTCGGTTCCTGCTTTCTTCCTACCGAAACTTACTTGGACAACGAAAACTTTCCAGCCCGTCATTATAGCTATTTTTTCCCGGAATCACACCGAAATCATTCTTTTTCGTAAGAATTTGTAAGTTCTTACATTTTAGTCCATACGGCTGGAAGGCCTTTGTGCAGGCCGTTCTCCGCCCGTTGCCGGATAAGTCGCCCAATGCGTTTTGGCGAGATTCCTAAGTCGATCAAAGAAATTCCAGCCACCCGCTTTCATGCCATTGATGGAGGGCTTCGAGCAGGTCTTCCGAGGCGTCTTCGAATTCCGATTTTTCGAGGCGGCGATGGTTCGCCAGTTTGGCGAGGATGGTTTTGTCGGCGCGCCCGACCTGGAACGATTCGCCGTTGATGAACACGTTCGAGCCGCGATAGAGCATTTGCGTTTTCCGGTGCAAGGCCAGCCCGCGTTTTTTCGCGCCCTGGAAAAAGCGGGCAAACGACAATTGCTCGGCCGGCTGATCGAAGAACACGCTGGGTTTGGGTTCCGACAGGTGCTGGCCGAGGAAGATGGCGATGTCGTCGTCGGTGAAGCGGATCTTGTTCAGTTCGTCGCGGATGCGGCTGACCATGTCGACCGGCAGTTCCGCCGGATTGGCGCTGGGCTTGAGATCCGGGTCGGCATAGCGGCCGGGCAGGTCGATGGTATCCATCATGAAGTCGAGGAAGGACTCGCCCAGTTCCTGGTAGGCCGGCGCGCGGAAACCGATGGAATAGGTCATGCATTCGCCGACGGCGGTGCCGTCATGCGCGTAGTGCGGCGGCAGGTAGAGCATGTCGCCCGGTTCCAGCACGAATTCTTCCTCCGGCTGGAAGTTGCTCAATATCTTCAGCGGCACGCCTTCTTCCAGCGACAGGTCTTCCTGCGCGCTGATGCGCCAGCGGCGCTGGCCATGCGCCTGCAGCAGGAACACGTCGTAGGAATCGAAATGCGGGCCGACGCCACCGCCGTCGCTGGCGTAGCTGATCATCAGGTCGTCCAGGCGGGCGTCGGGGATGAAGCGGAACTGGCGCAGCAGCGCATCGGCATCCGGGTGGTGCAGGTTCACGCCCTGCACCAGCAGCGTCCACGCCTTTTGCTTCAGCGCGGGCAGCCTTGAGACGGGGCCGTGCTGCATGTCCCAGCCGGTGGCGTTGTGCGTGATCAGGCGCGATTCGACGTCGTCGCGGCGGGCCAGGTCGAACAGTTCGGCGCGCGCCAGCGGCGCCTGGAATCCGGGGATGGCCTGGCGGATCAGCAGCGGCTTCTTGTGCCAGTAGTCACGCAGGAATTGGGCGGGCGTGAGGCCGCCGAGCAAGGCAAGTTTTTTCATGGCGCTATTATAGGCGCGCACCGCATTGAAGCCACGCAAGGTCCGAGGGGGATGCAGGTATAATCGTTCTTTGAACCCAAGAAGAGTCCTTGCCGCGCGGGAATGGCAAGGGGGAATGCTCTTTGGCCCCACTGCGCGGCCGGCCCGTGACGGCATGGCCGCTTCCGCACCCAATACCGATAGCAAAGGACCCCATACGATGAAGATCGCCAAGAACACCGTAGTCTCCGTGAACTACAAATTGTCGGACGCGCAAAACAACCTGATCGAGGAAAGCCGCGAGCCGATGGTCTACCTGCACGGCGGCTACCACAACACTCTGCCCAAGATCGAAGAGGCGCTGGACGGCAAGGAAGCCGGTTTCAACACCACCATCCAGGTCGAGCCGGAAGACGCCTTCGGCGAATACGACGCCAGCCTGGTGAAGATCGAACCGCTGTCGCGCCTGCCGCAGCCGATCGAAGTCGGTATGCAGTTCGAAGGCTCGCCGGACGACGACAGCGCGGAATCGGTGATCTTCACCGTCACCGAAGTGGCCGACGACAAGGCCGTGCTGGACGGCAACCACCCGCTGGCCGGCATCGCGCTGCGCTTCGAATTGTCGGTGACCGAAGTGCGCGCCGCCTCCGAAGAGGAAGTCGCCCACGGCCACGTGCACGGCCCGCATGGCCATCACCATCACCATCATGAGGAAGACGAGGGCGAGGACGGCGACCATTTCCGCAGCCACCCGCTGAACTGATCCGGCGACGGTTCGTTTCAGGTTTCACAAATGAAAACGCCCGCGGCATTTGCTGCGGGCGTTTTTGTTTTTAATCAGGGAAGCGGATTCAGCGCCGTTCGCCATCCGCATCGGCCACTGCGAACAATTGCGGAAGGTGCTCGTCCACCACGATCTTCAGCCAGCGTTCGCCGGTGCCTACGCTGCCAAGGTTGCCGCTCCACAGGATGTGCGGCGGCGTCTTGCTCTTGACGGTGTCGCCATGGACGATCAGCACCCGGCCCCGGAATTTTCCGGCGAGGTCGGAAAAGCTGCGGCGCGTTTCGGCGAAACCATCGCGCTGGGTGCGGAAAAAGGAGCGCTTAGGCGGCGGCCCGAAGGGATTGCCGTCGGTGAAAAAGACGATGGCCGCCGATTTCTTCAGGGCGGCGAAGGCGAACAGGTGCTGCAGCCAGTTGCGGTTGGCGATCAGGCGGTCTTCGAACTCGCTGTTGCGGCCGCCGTCGAGCAGGAAGTGGTTGTTGCCGGCCGGCAGGTTGACGGTGGCGAACAGCACGTTGCCGACTTCCCAGCGCGCGTTCTCGGCATAGCTGCGGAACTTGGCCGTAAGCGACTGGCGCAGCAGCGGCAGCTTGCTGGCGCCGAAAGAGAATTCACCGGAATAGAACAGTTCACGCATGCGCGCCAGCCGTTCGATGGCGTCGGAGCGTTGCTGGCGGTCGCGGCAGGCGATCCAGTCGCTGGCCGCCAGCGACATGATCACGCCGTTTTGCGCATGCGAGAGGATGTCGCGCCGCTGGCTGTACAGCCCATCGTCGCAGGGCTCGGAAGGCGATTTGATGCCGTTGACCACGACGAAGGCCAGATTGTCGGCATCGGTCTCCGCAATCGCCTGGCGCAGCGCCTGGTCGCCGTCGCCGCCGGCGAACGCATGGCTGATCATGCCGAAGGCGAAGTCCTGCGCGGCCCATGCCGGCCGCGCCGCGATGGCGGCAACGGCGAGCAGGGCGGTAAGCAGGAGGCGTGTCATGGTCGTCGGTTACCCGGCAGGGTCAGTGGTTCCGGCTCAGTTCCTTCAGTTGGTACAGCGCTTCCAGCGCCTGGCGCGGGGTCAGCGCGTCGGGATCGATCTGCCCCAGCGACTGCAGCACGGCTTGCGCCTGCGGATCCGGCTCGGCAGCCGCTGGCGACGGTGCGGCGATGTCGTCGTCCGCTTCGTCGAATTGCGGCGCATTGAACAGGTCGAATTGCGGCGTCGGCTGTACCGACTGGCTTTCCAGTGCCGAGAGATGCTTGCGCGCGGCGCGGATCACCGGCGCCGGCACGCCGGCCAGTTGCGCCACCTGCAGGCCGTAGCTCTGCGAAGCCGGGCCGCTTTGCACCGCATGCAGGAACACGATGCTGTCCTTGTGCTCCACCGCCGACAAGTGGACGTTGGCGGCGGTCGGGTGGATTTCCGGCAGTTGCGTCAGCTCGAAATAGTGGGTGGCGAACAGCGTGAAGCTGCGGGTCACGTCGATCAGGTGCTTGGCGATGGCCCAGGCCAGCGCCAAGCCGTCGAAGGTCGAGGTGCCGCGTCCGACTTCATCCATCAGCACCAGCGAATGCTCGCTGGCGTTGTTGAGGATGGCGGCCGATTCGGTCATCTCGACCATGAAGGTCGAACGCCCGCCGGCCAGGTCGTCGGCCGCGCCGATGCGGGTGAAGATGCGGTCGATCGGGCCGATGGCGGCGCTGGTGGCCGGCACGAAGCTGCCCACGTAGGCCAGCAGCGTGATCAGCGCCACCTGGCGCATGAAGGTGGATTTACCGCCCATGTTGGGGCCGGTGATCAAGAGCAGCTTGCGTTCGGCCGCCAGTTGGCAGTCGTTGGCGATGAAGCGCTCGATCTGGTTTTCCACCACCGGATGGCGGCCCTGTTCGATCTGGATGCAAGGCTCCGCCACCAGCTGCGGCGCGCACCAGTTGTTGCGCGCGGCGTGGTCGGCCAGCGCCACCAGCGTATCGAGCTGGGCCAGCGCATGGGCGATGGCTTGCAGCGTGGGGATGTGCGGCGCCATGTCGTTGAGTAGCTGCTCGTACAGGAATTTTTCGCGCGACAGCGAGCGTTCCTGCGCCGACAGCGCCTTGTCCTCGAAGGCCTTCAGTTCGGGGATGATGTAGCGCTCGGCGTTCTTCAGCGTCTGGCGGCGGCGGTAGTCGTCCGGCACCTTGTCGCTCTGGCCGTTGGTGACTTCGATGTAGAAGCCGTGCACCTTGTTGTATTCCACGCGCAGGTTGGCGATGCCGGTGCGCGCGCGCTCGCGCGCTTCCAGGTCGAGCAGGAACTGGCCGGCGTTTTCCGACAGGCCGCGCAGCTCGTCCAGTTCGGCGTCAAAGCCGCGCGCGATCACGCCGCCGTCGCGCACCATCGCGGCCGGTTCCAGCATGATGGCGCGTTCCAGCAGGTCCACGCATTCCACCGGCGTGGCCAGCGCCTCGTGCAAGTGCTGCAGCAGCGGCGCATCGGCGTCGCGCGCGCACATGTCGACATAGGCGCGTAGCGAGCCGAGTTGCTGCAGGCCGGCGCGCAGGCCCGCCAAGTCGCGCGGGCGTGCCGACAGCAGGGCGATGCGGGTGGTGATGCGCTCGATGTCGGGCACCGCCGCCAGCGTGGCCGACAGGCCGGAGCAGGCATCGGTGCGCATCAGTGCGCTGATGGCGGCATGGCGCGCGCGCGCCACGTTCTGGTCGCGCAGCGCGTGGTGCAGCCAGTGGCGCAGCAGGCGCGAGCCCATCGCGGTGCGGCAATGGTCGAGCGTGGAGAACAGCGTCGGCGCCAGCGTGCTGGCGTCCTGGGCGCGGATGGTCTCGGTCAGTTCCAGGTTGCGGCGGGTGGCCGCATCCAGGCCGATGAATTCGTTTTCCGACTCCACGGTCAGCGCGCGCACATGCTGCAAGCCGCGGCCCTGGGTCGATTGCGCATAGCGCAGCAGCGCGCCGGCGGCGCCGATGGCCGTGCTCAGACCTTGCGCGCCGAAGCCGTCCAAGGTGGCCACCGACAGTTGTTCCAGCAGGGCCTTCTCGCTGCTGGGCTGGTCGAAGTGCCAGTCCGGCACGGTAACGGCGCGGCTTGGCAGCAGCGCCTCGCATTGTTCAAGCTGGCCGTCGGCGATCAGGATTTCGGCGGGGGAGATGCGCTCCAGTTCCTGCTTGACGCGGGTCTCCAGCACATTGGCATCGACCGTGAATTCCATCAGTTTCAACGCGCCGCTGGCCATCGACAGCCACGACAGGCCGACCTGCACCTGCTTGCGCGCTTTGCCGGTGGCGATTTGCATGGCCAGCAGGCAGCGCTCGGACTTTTCCGGCAGAAGGTCGGAGTCGGTCAGCGTGCCCGGCGTGACCACGCGCACCACCTTGCGCTCGACCGGCCCCTTGCTGGTGGCAGGATCGCCGATCTGCTCGCAGATCGCCACCGACTCGCCCAGCTTGATCAGGCGCGCCAGGTATTGCTCGACCGAGTGGAAGGGCACGCCGGCCATCTTGATCGGCGTGCCGTTGGACGAGCCGCGCTGGGTCAGCGTCACGCCCATCAGGCGCGAGGCTTTTTCGGCGTCGTCGAAGAACAGTTCATAGAAGTCGCCCATCCGGTAGAACAGCAAGGTCTGCGGATGGTCGGCCTTGATGCGCAGGTATTGCTGCATCATCGGCGTATGGGCGGCGAGGTCTTTGGTCATCAGGCTATTGGTTCCGGTCCCGAAGCTCGGGCATTGCATATTAGGGATTGCGCTTGCCGGACGCGCCGTGGCGCAGGAAATGCCCATGGCGGCGGCAGGGAAGGCTGGCAGGGCGCTGGCGAATGGCGTCGCGCCGGGCATGCCATAAATCAAAAATGCGGACCTGGGTCCGCATGCATGAGTGGAGATTGTACGCGCAATGGGGGCGGGCAGCCAAGTCGGGCGGATTGTCCGGAGAAGGGGGACGAAAAGCGTCGCGAAATTGCAAATATCCTATTCGGCTTTTCGTCGAGACAAAAAAACAGGCGGCTGCTCACGCAACCGCCTGCCCAACCCGGAGAAGGGGGAGGCCCCGGGCTGTAGGGGGCCGTAAGAATCAGTGCGCCGCCGAGGTATCTGCCACCCGCGTCGGCTTGGGCGCCAGCCACACCGCCATGGCGGCCAGCGAGAACGAGATCGCGGCCATCATGAAGATATGGTTGGTGGCCAGCATCACCGCCTGGTTCTGCACCGTCTGCGACAGCGAGGCGGTGGCCTGGTCGGCCGACAGGCCGGAGGCGGTGATGGTGTTGACCGCATCGCCCATCTTGTCCACCAGGCCGGAGAGTTCGGCGCGGAAGTAGGTGGTGTCGTTTTCCCAACTGGTGTTGACGATCGAGGTGGCGATGGCGCCGGCCATGGTGCGGCAGAAACTCATCAGGCCGGCGGCCGAGGCGGTTTCTTCCTCGTTCACAGAGGCCAGCGCCAGGCCGGTCAACGGCACGAAGAACAGCGGCAGCCCGACCCCTTGCAGGAACAGCGGCCAGCCGATCTGGAACATCGACATGTCGGTGGTGTTGAAGGCGCGGATGAACGTCATCAGACCCAGCCACACCACGCCGATGCACACCAGCTTGCGGGCGTCGATGGTGGTCGACATCTTGGCCACCACCGGCGCCGTCATCACCGCCAGGATGCCGGTCAGCGCCGAGACGCAGCCGGACCATGTCGCCGTGTAGCCCATATAGCCCTGCAGCCACAGGGGCGTGAGCACCACCGAGCCGAAGAAGGCGCCGAAGGCCAGGCAGATGGTGGTCACGCTGGCGGTGAAGCCGCGGTGGCGGAACACCCGCAGGTCGACGATGGGATTCTTCTCGGTCAGCTCCCAGATCAGGAAGGCGACGAAGAACACCACGGCGACGATGGCCAGCAGCACGATCTCGGTGGACTCGAACCAGTCCTTTTCCTTGCCTTCGTCCAGCATCAGCTGCAGCGCGGCGACCCAGATCACCATCAGGATCAGGCCGATGCGGTCGATCGGCAGCTTGACCATGGTCGACTCATAGCGCTTGAGCATGCGCCAGCCGAGATAGCCGCACACCAGCGCCACCGGCACGTTGATCCAGAAGATGTAGGGCCAGCTGTATTGGTCGCACAGCACGCCGCCCAGGATCGGGCCGGCGATCGGCGCCACCAGCGTGGTCATGGCCCACAGGCCGACCGCGGCGGGCGCCTTCTCCTTGGGGAAGATACGCAGCAGCAGGGTTTGCGAGAGCGGCATCAGCGGGCCGCCGGCCAAGCCCTGCAGTACGCGGAAGGCGATCAGCATGCCCAGCGAATTGGCGAAGCCGCACAGCGCCGAGAACAGGCCGAACATGATCATCGACAGGATGAACACGCGCACCGTGCCGAAGCGGTTGGCCAGCCAGCCGGTGAGCGGCACCGTGATGGCCTCGGCCACCGCGTAGGAGGTGATGACGTAGGTGCCCTGGCTGGTCGAGGCGCCGAGCGAACCGGCGATGGTGGAAACCGAGACGTTGGCGATGGTGGTGTCGAGCACCGCGATGAAGTTGGCGGCGGCCAGCAGGATGCCGGCGCCGACCAACTGGCCGCCGGTCAGCGGCGCTTCGAACAGGCCCGGCGCCGGCTGGGGCGCGGGCGGCACGCCCGCATCTGCGCTAACAGTGGATGACATGGAAAACCTCTGCTTGTCTTGTCATGCGCCGCTTACAGCGCGGCGGCCTTGTCGGTTCCATTTTGCGCAGCCTTGGGCAGGGCATCGCCCGCCTGGATCTGGCCGCGGGTATCGATCTCGACCATCATCGACAAGCCCACCGACAGCGGACGCTGCGCCAGTTCCTTGGGATCGATGGCGATGCGCACTGGCAGGCGCTGCACCACCTTGATCCAGTTGCCGGTGGCGTTCTGCGCCGGGATCACCGCGAAGGCCGAGCCGGTGCCGCCGGACAGGCCGGCCACCACGCCGTGGTATTCGACCGAGCCGCCGTAGAGGTCGGCTTTCATGGTCACCGGCTGGCCGATCTTGACCTTGGTCAGTTGGCCTTCCTTGAAGTTGGCATCCACGTGCATCTGCTGCAACGGCACCACGGAAAGCAGGTTGGCGCCGATCTGCACGCGCTGGCCGGCCTGCACCTGGCGGCGCGCCACCACGCCGTCTACCGGGGCGCGCAGCACGGTGCGCTCCAGGTCCAGCTTGGCCTGGTCGCGCTTGGCGCGGGCCAGCACGACTTCGGGGTTGTTGTCGACGGTGGTGTCGGCGGTCAGCACGGTGCTGGCCTTTTGTGCGCCCAGGGTGGCCTTGACGTTGGCGCGCGACTGCACTTCGCCGGCTTCGGCCGCCTTCAGGTTGGCCTGGGCGTTGAGCAGAGCGGTGCGCGCATTGCTCAATTCCTCACCGGAGACCGAGCCGGACTTGGACAAGGCCTCGCGGCGCTGCAAATCGATTTCGGCGCGCTTCAGGTCGGCCTGGGCCGACAGCAGTTGGGCCGCCGCGCGCTTCTGTTCGGCTTCGCGCGCCAGCACTTGCGCGGCCAGGCCGGCATCGTTGGCGAAGAAGCCCTTGACGCGGCGTTCGGTGCGGTCCAGGTCGGCTTCGGCCTGGGCCAGCGCCAGCTTGGCATCGGCGTCGTCGATGGCGACCAGCACGTCGCCCTTCTTGACGGCTTGCGTGTCGACCACGTTGACGCTGGCGACGATGCCGTTGATGGCCGGCGTGACCACCGAGATCTCGGTGGCGGAGTAGGCGTTGTCGGTCTCGACGTAGCGCGAGCCGATCAGGTACCAGTAGGCGCCGTAGCCGATGCCGGCGATGACGACCGCGCCGCCGAAGATGGAGAACAGTTTCTTGCGTTTTTGCTTGGCGGCGGCATCGGCGGCCGCTTCGGCACGCTGTTTGGCCGCGTCGTCAGCCATGGTGTGGGTTGCCTGGGAATCGCTGTGGGACATGATGATTAACCTTTCGCTTGCGTATCGGTAGTGTTGGGTGTGCCGCCGTCGTTGTCGCTGTAGCCGCCGCCGAGGGCGCGCACCAGTGCGACGTCGAGCGTGAACAGGCGCGCGCGCAGGTCGGAGAGCTGGCGCAGGTTGGCGATCAGCGTGTCTTGCGCGTTGAGCACGTCGAGGTAATTGGCCAGCCCGCCGTTGTAGCGGTTGCTGACGATGCGGTAAGCCTCTTCCGAGGCATCGGCGGCGAGCTGGACTTTTTCCAGCCGGCCGGCCAGCGCCTTCTCGCTGACGGTGACGTCGGCCACGTCTTGCAATGCTTGCGTCACGGCCTGGTCGTAATTGGCCACGGCTTCGTCATAGCTGGCGCTGGCCGAACGGAACTGGCCGCGCAGGCGTCCGCCGTTGAAGATCGGCAGCGAGATGGCCGGGCCGATGCTGCCGATGTCGGAGCCGCGGCTGGTCAGCATGTCGATGCCCAGCGACTGGAAGCCGAAGTAGGCCTTCAGGTTGACGTTGGGATAGAAGGCGGCGCGCGCCACCTTGATCTGCTTGCCGGCGGCTTCGGCGCGCAGGCGCGCGGCCACGATGTCGGGGCGGCGGCCCAGCAGGTTGGCCGGAATCCGGTCGGGCAACTGGAACGGCTTGCTCAGGTCGACCTTGGGGCGCACCAGTTGCAGGCCGCGGTCGGGGCCGGCGCCGGCCAGCGCGGCCAGCTTGTTGCGCTGGAGCGCGATCGATTCGTCGGTGGCCTTGAGGTCGGCTTCGGCGATGGCGCGGCGCGCTTCCATCTGCTTGACCGAGCCGCGCGTCTCCAGGCCGTTGGCGAAGCGCTGGTTGAACAGGTCGAGCGATTCGACGCGCACCTTCAAGGCGGCTTTATTGGTATCGCGCTGCGTGTACAGGTGTTCCAGTTCGGCATAGGCCGAGGCGATCGAGGTGGCCAGCGTGATGCGGGCCTGGGCGGCATCGGCGCGGGCCGCTTCCAGTTCGGAGGTGGCGGCGGCCAGCGCGGCGCGGTTCTTGCCCCAGAAGTCGATCTCGTAGCTGAAGTCCAGCGTGGTGCGGGTCTCGTTGTTGTAGTCCTGCGGCACGAAGGCGGGCGGGACGCCATTGTTGTAGGACTGCTTCATGTGATCCAGCGAAGCATTGGCGCTGACGTTCGGATACAGCGCCGCGCCTTGCTGCTGCGCCGCGCCTTCGGCCTTGAGCAGGCGCGCCTTGGCCACCGCCATCGAGGGTGCGCCTTGCAGCGCTTCGTCGATCAGCGCGCTCAACTGGTCGTCGCCATAGGCGCGCCACCATTGGTCGGCCGGCCAGGCTGCCTGCGGCGTGGCGCTAGCCAGCATCTGGCTGCTTTGATAGGTGTCGATGGACTTGGGTTCGGCGCGCGGACCGAGGTCGGTGAAAGAGGCGCAACCGGCCAGCGTCAGCGCCAGCAGGCCGGCGGCCGCAAGGCGCTGCGTCGCCGCGCGCGGGGCGGGGATATCTGATGAAGTGTTCATGGTCGTGGATGACAACGATGGTTTTAAACTGTACAGTTCAGTATAGTATTGAGGTTTTGGACGCGTCAAGAAAAATTGCGAAAAATAACTCGTATCTATCGCAAGTCCGCCACGTTTGGTTTTTGTCGTTGAATTTGGCGGCTTTGTCGCCTATCTGCACTTATAATTGCGGATTGGCTCTGCAGACGTAACAATGAAGAAAGTTGCCGGAAGCCGGCAACGACTACGCAACCCAGGAACAGGCATGCGCAAGAAAAGTGAAGAGCGCCGCCAGGCGATGATCGATGTCGCCGCGGAAGTGTTTAACGAGATCGGCTTCGAGGGCGCCTCGATGGCTGAGATCTCGGCCCGCATCGGCGGCTCCAAGGCTACGCTGTACAACTATTTCACGTCGAAGGAAGAGATCTTCGTCGAGGTGATGCTCAAGCAGGTCGGCTGTCAGTTCGAGGAGGCTTTCGCCGCCCTGGATAACGAAGATGGCTTGCGCCCGGGCTTGCTGCGCTTGGCGCGGCACTACCTGGATATCGTGCTCAAGCCGGAAGTGGTCGCCGTCAAGCGCCTGGCGATGTATTACGCGGGCAAGTCGGATCTCGGCCCCATGCTGTACGAGCGCGGCCCCAAGCGCGGCTGGCTGCGTATCGCCGATTTCCTCGCGATGAAGATGGAAGCCGGCAAACTGCACAAGGCCGACTCCTGGCTGGCGGCCCTGCAGTTTCGTTCCCTGGTGGAGGCCGAGCTGGTGGAAGTGCGCATGCTCAATGTGCTGACTGCGCCATCGGCCGAGCAACGGCAGGCCGCGTCCGAGCGTGCGGTGGATGCCTTCCTGTACCTTTACCAGCCACGTTGAGCGGGGTGCTTTTCCCGTTTTTTCCCGTTCCATGTACTTGTCGAGGCCGCTGTGTTCAGCGGCCTTTTCATTTTTTGCTTGCCGGAATTCTGCCGGGGGCGGTGCGACGTACAATACAAGAAGTCAGCACCGGCAAAGCGATAGTCTGGGGAAGGCTACTTGCGGTCAATAGCACGGGGGAGGGGGAGATTGCTGAAGCTTTCCAGGAATCTGCTGCGCATGGGCGCGGTCATCTTATACACAGCGGTTGCGGCGGGCGCCGCTTGCGCCGCCAATCCGTCAGGAGCGCAGCCGGCGGCGGCAAGCCAGCCGCTGGGCATCGGATTTGCCGGGCCACTGTCCAACCCCATATTGAAGAGCGCGCGCGACGGTGCCTTGCTGGCGATCGAGGAGCATAATGCCCGTCAGGCGCCGGTGGCACACGGCGCCCATCCAGCCATGCAATTCACCCTGCTGGAACAGGACGATCGCTCGGAAGCGCACTTGGCCCGCTACTCGGCGCAGTATTTCGTGCGCAGCGGCGTGATTGGCATAGTCGGCCACTGGTCCACCGAGGTCGCCCTGGCAGTGGCCGATATTTACGAAGAACATGCGATTGCGCAACTGATGTTCACCGCCGCCATTCCGCAGTTCACCGCCAAAGGCTACAGCACCGCTTTTCGTCTGCTTGGCAGCAGCGACCGCACCGCGCTGTACCTGGCGGAATCGGCGCTGACGACGCTGGGCGCGCGGCGCGTGGCGGTGATTGCCAACAACTCCGGATTCGGCCAGGCGCTGGCCAAGGAATTCCTGGCGCAAATGGCGGCCCGGCGTGAGCCTGCCCAATTGGTCTACCAGGCCATGGTCAGCAGCAAGACCTCGGATTTCAATGCGGCCCTGCAAGGACTGGAGGCCAGCAAGCCCGACCTGGTCCTGTTCAGCGCCAACTCGCTGCAGGCGGTCTCGTTCGTGAACGGAATCGGGCGATCGAAGCTGTCCGCCGCGCTGCTGCTGACCGGCGGCGCCGTCAACCAGAAATTGTCCCTGCCCGCCGATAGCCGGATATCGCTCTATACGCTGGAGCCGGATGCCGACCTGCGTGGCTGCCCCGGCTGGAAAGCGTTCAGGGAGCGCTTCGAACAACGCTTCAAGCGCGCGCCCAGCAGCTTCTCGCGCTACGCCTACAACGCCGCCAATACCTTGATGGAAGCCGCGACCCAGGCCGGCGGCGGCGGTCCGAAGCTGCTGGCCGAGCTGCACGAGAAAAGCTACAAGGGATTGAGTGGCCAGATCGCCTTCGACAAGAACGGCAACACCAAAAACGACTTCTACACCCTGTACCGCAATGATGCTGCCGGCTGGACGCCCCTGAAGGAATTCGCCTCCGGCGCGGCGCCGGCTTGCCGCTGAAGCGACAAGCGGCGCCGGTGCCGCATCATCCCCGGCTGTGCGCCAGCTTGCCGGCCGAATAGGTGGCGGCGATGGCGCGGTCGTCCCCCAGGATCGCCAGCGCGAACAACTGTTCCTCCAGCGTGTCGGTGGTGGCGCTGCGGCGCGCCAGCAAGGGCGTGGCGCGCGGGTCGAGCAGGATGAAGTCGGCATCGCAGCCCGGCGCGAAGTTGCCGATGGTGCCTTCCAGTTGCAGCGCGCGGGCGCCGCCCAGCGTGGCCAGGTAGAACATGCGCTGCGCCGGCAGGTAGGTGCCGCCCATGCGGCCGACCTTGTACAGCTCGTTCATGGTCTGCAGCATCGAGAAGCTGGTGCCGCCGCCGACGTCGGTGGCCAAAGACAGCGGCACGCGCGCCTTGTCCGCATTGACGAAGTCGAACAGGCCGCTGCCCAAAAACAGGTTGGAAGTTGGGCACACCGTGGCCGCCGATTGCGTGGCCGCCATGCGCGCGCGGTCTTCGTCATCCAGCCAGATGCAGTGCGCATACAGCGCGCGCTGGCGCATCAGCCCGTACTGGTCGTACACGTCCAGGTAGCTGCGGGCATCCGGGTAGAGTTCCTTCACCCATTTCACTTCATCGGTATTTTCCGCCACGTGGGTCTGGATGTAGGCATCCGGATACTGCGCCGCCAGTTCGCCCGCCAGCTTCATCTGCGCATGCGTGGAGGTCGGCGCGAAACGTACGGTGATGGCGTAGTGCTGGCGGCCCTTGTTGTGCCAGCGCTGGATCAGTTCCTCGCTCTCGCGTACGCCGCTCTCGGCGGTGTCGCGCAGGAACTCGGGGGCGTTGCGGTCCATCAAGCACTTGCCGGCCACCATGCGCAGGTTGCGCTGGTGGCTGGCGGCGAAGAAGGCATCCACCGACTGCGGATGCACGGTGCAATACACCGCCGCGCTGGTGGTGCCGTTGCGCAGCAGTTCGGCCAGGAAGAAGTCGGCCACTTCGCCGGCGTGTTCCGGGTTTTCGAAGCGGCGTTCGGCCGGGAAGGTGTAGTTGTTCAGCCAGGGCAGCAGGCCCGGCGCCGGCGAGCCGATGATGTCGGTCTGCGGGTAGTGGATGTGGGTGTCGATGAAGCCGGGGCAGATGATCTTGCCGCGATGATCCTGTACTTCCACTCCGGCGGGGACGGAAGCGATCAGTTGCGCGTAGTCGCCGGCAGCCTTGATCTTGCCGTCAACGACCAGCAACAGGCCGTCGCTGTGCCATTGCGTGGCGCGTTCGTCGAAGGCGGGGTCGTTGGTGAAATGCAGCAGGCTGGCGCGGTAGGCTTGCATGGATGTGCTCATGGCGTGTCCTCAATACTGGCCGCCGTGCGCGGGAAAGGAAAGCGCACAGGCGGCATCGATTCAATGGTCATCATACTGGAAGGCACAGGCGTAGCAATGCCTTCCTGATGGGTTAAAGCGGAATCGTGGCGAGGCTCCGGCAGGGCCGGCATGGTGGGTATCGTCTTGTCCGGAGGGAGCCTCTGGGTGACGGCAGGGTTTTCCTCAGCCTCTGCCGTCCAGCGCGTGTGTGGCCAAGGGGGGAGGGGATGGGGTGCGGGCCTGCGTAAAGCGCAGTTCCCACAATTGCATCAGTTGCGCCACCACCGCGATGGCGATGCTGGCCGGCTCCTTGCCGTAGATGCCGGGGATGCCGATGGGGCAGGTCATGCGGTTCAACTGCTCTTGCGTGATGCCGCGCTCGGCCAGGCGGTGTTCGAACTGCTTGCGCTTGGTGTAGGAGCCGATCAGGCCGAACCAGCCGATATCGTCCCTTTTCAGGATGCGTTCGGTCAGTTGCTGGTCGAGGGCGTGGCTGTGGGTCATGACGAGATAATACGCACCCGGCTCGGCCATGTCGACCGCGGCATTGGGCACGTCGGTGGCTTCGACGGTAATCTGCGGCGCGAGTTGTTCCGGGAACATGTCTTCGCGCTCATCGACCCACAGCACCCGGCAGGGCAGGTTGGACAGCACCTTGACGATGGCCGCGCCCACATGGCCGGCACCGAACAGCACCACCTGCGGCCGATGCGCCCGGCACAGGTCGAGCAGCCAGCGACGGCCGTGGGCGTCGCGCGCCAGGCAAGTCTTGTGCGCATCGCGGAACAGCGTGGCGTGCAAGCCATGGTCGGGCGCATTGAGGTCGCAGGCCTCGCCGTCGGTTTCATACAGTTGCACCGGATCGGCATTGTCCAGCGGCAAGGCGCGCCAGATGTCGGTGCCGTTGCGCCAGTGCGTTTCCAGTTCCTTCCATACGCCGGCGCCGGATGGTTCGACCCGTTCGAATGCCAGGAACACCACGCCGCCGCAGCACTGCCCGAGGCTGGGGCCGAGCGCGATGCGTTCCAAGCGGCGCTGCCCCGGCAACTGCCCGGCGCCGTCCTCGAGCATGGCGCGCGCGATCTGCGCCGCGCGCCATTCCAGGTGGCCGCCGCCGATGGTGTCGTACTGCTTGTCGGCGGTGTAGACCATGCGCGCACCGGCCTCGCGCGGCGTCGACCCCTGGATCTCGGCCACCGTCACCAGCACCGCCGGGGTGGCGGCATCCTGCAATTCCCGCAAAGCGGCAAGCCATGTCGTCATGGATGCTCCTTTATTGCGTCACCGTGGCGGCGCGCACCGCATCGACCGCGTCGAGGATGGCCTCGGACGTGGCCGGCGCGCGCAGCGGCGGGTTGACGCGATGCCCGCCCACCGCCGACACCGCATCGCGGATCGCCAGGAACACCGAGAACGGCAGCAGCAGCGGCGGCTCGCCGGTGGCCTTGGAGCGGTGGATAGTGTCGGACACGTTGCTGTTCCTGAACAGCGCCGTGCGCAGTTGCGCCGGGCAGTCCGAGATCGCCGGGATCTTGTAGGTGGAGGGCGCGTGCGTCATCAGCTTGCCGTCCTTGTTCCACCACAATTCCTCGGTGGTCAGCCAACCCATGCCCTGGATGAAGCCGCCTTCCACCTGGCCCACGTCGATGGCGGGGTTCAGGCTTTCGCCGGCGTCGTACAGCAGGTCGGCCTGCAGCAGTTTCCACTCGCCGGTCAGCGTGTCGATCACCACTTCGGCCACCGCCGCGCCGTAGGCGTAATAGAAGAACGGATGGCCGTTCATGGTCTTGGAATTCCAGTGCACCTTGGGCGTCGAGTAGAAACCGTCGGACCACAACTGCACGCGTTGCAAATAGGCCTGCATCGCCAGGTCGGCGAAGGCGATCGATTGTTCGCCGGCAATCGCCAGGCCGTCGGCGAAGCGCACCTCGGCCGCCTCCACGCCGAAGTGCTTGGCCGCCACCTCAGCCAGCCGCGCACGGATCTGCAGCGCCGCATCCTGCGCCGCCTTGCCGTTCAGGTCGCTGCCGGTGGAGGCGGCGGTGGCCGAGGTATTGGCCACCTTGCTGGTGTCGGTGGCGGTGCAGCGCACGCGCTCCAGCGGCAGGCCCAGCGCGTTGGCGACCACCTGCGCCACCTTGGTATTCAAGCCCTGGCCCATTTCGGTGCCGCCGTGGTTCACCAGCACCGAGCCGTCGGTGTAGACGTGCACCAGCGAGCCGGCCTGGTTCAGGTGCGGCACGTTGAAGGAAATGCCGAACTTCACCGGCGTCAGCGCCAGGCCTTTCTTCAGCACGGTGTTGGCGGCGTTGAATGCGGCGATGGCCTTGCGTTTTTCCTGGTAGCCGCTGGTGCGTTCCAACTCGTCGACCAGCGCATGGATCACGTTGTCTTCGACCTTCTGGCCGTAGTGGGTGACGTTGCGCGCATCGGGGCCTTCGGCGTCGCTGCTGCCGTAGAAATTGGCGCGGCGCACTTCCAGCGCATCGCGGCCCAGGTTGCGGGCGATCTCGTCGATGATGTACTCGATCGCGATCGCTCCCTGCGGGCCGCCGAAGCCGCGGAAGGCGGTGTTGGACTGGGTGTTGGTCTTGCCGCACATGGCATGGATCTCCACATCCGACAGGTAATAGGCATTGTCGAAGTGGCACACCGCGCGGGTAGCGACCGGGCCGGACAGGTCGGCCGAGAAGCCGGCGCGCGAGACCATGTCGATCTTGGCGGCCGTGATGCGGCCGTTGTCGTCATAGCCGATTTCGTAGTCGTAGGCGAAGCAGTGGCGCTTGCCGGTGACCATCATGTCGTCGTCGCGGTCGGCGCGCAGCTTGATGGGGCGGCGCAGGCGCACCGCCGCCACCGCGGCCGCGCAGGCCCACAGTGCCGATTGCGATTCCTTGCCGCCGAAGCCGCCGCCCATGCGGCGGCATTCGACCAGCACATCGTGCGAGGCCACGTGCAGCACGTGGGCGATGTGGTGCTGCATCTCGCTGGGGTGCTGGGTCGAGCAATAGACGTGCATGCCGCGGCCTTCCTTGGGGATGGCGTAGGAAATCTGGCCTTCCAGGTAGAACTGCTCCTGGCCGCCGACGTCGAACTGACCCTTGAGCTTGTGCGGTGCACGGGCCAAGGCTTCGGCCGGCGCGCCGCGCGTCAGGTGCATCGGCGGCAGCACGTAGGACTTGGCCGCATGCGCCGCGCGCGGGTTCAGGATCGGTTCCAGTTCCTCGTAGTCGATCACCGCCTGGCGGGCGCCGCGGCGGGCGTTGTCGTGGCTGTCGGCCACCACGATGAAGACCGGCTGGCCCACGTACTGCACCAGGCCGTCGGCCAGCACCGGGTCGTCCTTGATGATGGCGCCGCACTGGTTCTCGCCGGGGATGTCGGCGGCGGTGAACACCGCCACCACGCCGGGCGAGGCCTTGACCTTGGACAGGTCGATGTTGCGGATCTTCGCGTGCGCCTTTTGCGACAGGCCCAAGGCCGCGTGCAGCGTGCCTTGCAGTTCGACGATGTCGTCGGTGTAGGTGGCTTCGCCGGTCACGTGGAGCAGCGCGGATTCGTGCGGATGCGGCTTGCCGACTTCGGCCCAGCCCTTGGGCGGCAGCGCCAGCTTGGGCATAAATTCTTCAGTTTGCTTGTTCATTGCTATCTCCTGCTCATTGTCTCGCTCATTTTTCCGATTACGCGGCCACGACCGCGAAGGCGCGCACCGCATCAGCCGCCAGCGGGGCGTCGGAGCGGGTTTCCAGCCAGTAGCGGTACAGCAGGTTTTGCGCGGTGCGCAGGCGGTAGGCGGCGCTGGCGCGCATGTCCGACAGCGGCGCATAGTCCTGCGCCATCGCGGCCATGGCGGCACGCGCCTGGTCTTCGCTCCATTCTTTGCCGTTCAGGACGGCTTCAGCGTTGGCAGCGCGCTTGGGCGTGGCCGCCATGCCGCCGTAGCAGATGCGAGCTTCCTTCACCTTGTCGCCGTCCAGCGTGAAGGCGAACGAGGCGCAGACCGCCGAGATGTCCTGGTCGAAGCGCTTGGACAGCTTGTAGACGCGGAACTGCACGCCGGCGCGCGGCAGCGGAACGCGCACCGCCTGCACGATTTCGTTGGGCAGCAGCGCCGACTTTTGATAGGCGATGTAGAAGTCCTCCAGCGGCATCGTGCGCTGGCCGTCCACGCTGGCCAGCACGATCTGCGCGCCCAGCGCGATCAGCCACGGCATCGAGTCGCCGATGGGCGAGCCGTTGGCGACGTTGCCGCCCAGCGTGCCGGCGTTGCGCACCGGCATCGAGGCGAAGCGCTGCCACATTTCGGAGAGTTCCTGCGGGTAATGCTTGTTGAGTTCGCTGTAGGCCTGCTCCAACGAGATGCCGGCGCCGATTTCCAGGAAACCGTCCTTTTCCTGCATCGTGCGCAGTTCTTCCACCTGGCCGATATAGATGATGTCGCCCAGGTTGCGCATCTGCTTGGTGACCCACAGGCCGACGTCGGTGGAGCCGGCCAGGATGCGCGCCTTCGGCAGCTCGTGGCGCAACTTCGCCAGTTGCGCCAGCGTGCGCGGCGCGTGGAAGGTCTGGCCGTTGTGGGTGACGGCCAGCGGTTCTTCGCGGCGGATGCCGCGCAAGGCTTGCGCCACCTGTTCGCGGTCGAAGCCGACGGCTGGCAACTGGCCCATGCGGCGCGCGGCGTCGACGATGGGGCGGTAGCCGGTGCAGCGGCACAGGTTGCCGGACAGCGCATCGTCGATCTCGCGCTTGCTCGGTTCGATGCCATCCTTGTCGTGCTTGAGGTACAGGCCCCAAAGCGACATCACGAAGCCCGGCGTGCAAAAGCCGCACTGCGAGCCATGGCATTCCACCATCGCCTGCTGCACCGGGTGCAGGCAGCCGTCGGCTTGCTTCAGGTCTTCCACGGTGAACAGCGCGCGGCCGTCCAGCGTCGGCAGGAACTGGATGCAGGAGTTGACCGTCTTCAGCTCCAGCTTGTCGTCGCGTAGCTCGCCGACGACCACGGTGCAGGCGCCGCAGTCACCTTCGGCGCAGCCTTCCTTGGTGCCGGTGCAATGCAGGTCTTCGCGCAGGTGCTGCAGCACGGTGCGGGTATTGGGCAAGCCCTGGGCATGGTGGATCTCTCCACGATAGTAGAACTGGATGGGTTGGGTCGATTCTGACATGTGTTTGCTCTATGTAATTGTGTACAAAACAATGGCTGCTTTGTGGCACGCTCCAGGGCGAATCGTGGGGCGCACTCTTATTGTTCGAGCGAGCAGAAAGCGTTGCCTTCTGCACTGCCGTCTCTTGCGTGGACATGCATTCAAGAAACGTGCCGGGGTTCTCAAAGGATGGAACTGATTGTCGGTATCGTTTTGTTGGAAACGATTGTCAAATTCCATCGTTTGACAATCCCGGGATGCGCCGCCTTGGGGGCGCATCCCGTTACTGCCTTTACTGCATCCTCATTCCTGCATCCTCATTCGCCGAGGTAGATCATCTTGAACAGGAAAATCGCGGCGATGATCCAGATTACCACCGACACGTCCTTCACGCGGCCGGTCAGCAATTTCAGCCCGGCATAGCTGATGAAGCCCAGCGCCAGGCCGTTGGCGATCGAGTAGGTGAAGGGCATGACCAGCGCTGTGATCACGGCCGGCACGCATTCGGTGGTGTCTTCCCAGTCGATGTGCGTCAGTTCGCGCACCATCAGGCAGGCCACGAAGAACAGGGCCGGCGCGGTCGCATAGGCCGGCACCACGCCCGCTAGCGGGGCGATGAACAGGCACAGCAGGAACAGCGCGGCAATGGCCAGCGCGGTCAGGCCGGTACGGCCGCCCGCTTGCACGCCGGCCGCACTTTCAATATAGGCAGTGGTGCTGGAAGTGCCAAGCAGGGAGCCGGCGACGATGGCGGTGCTGTCGGCCATCAGCGCCTTGTTCAGGCGATCCATCTTGCCTTCCTTCATCAGCCCGGCGCGGGTGGCCACGCCCATCAGCGTGCCGGTGGCGTCGAACAGCTCCACCAGGAAGAACACCAGCACCACGTTGATCAGGCCCATCGACAGCGCGCCCTTCACATCCAGCTGCAGGAAGGTCGGCGCGATCGAGGGCGGCATGTCGAACACGCCGGAGAAACGGTTGCCGCCGAACAGGAAGGACAGCACCGTGACCAGCAGGATGCCGATCAGCAGGGCGCCGCGCACTTTCATCTTGTCCAGCGCGACGATGACCAGGAAGCCGACGATGGCCATCACCGCCGCCGGCTGGTGCAGGTCGCCCATGGTGACGAAGGTGGCGGGGTTGGCGGCGATGATGCCGGCGCTCTTCAGGGAGATGATCCCGAGGAACAGGCCGATGCCGGCCGGAATCGCGGTGCGCAGCGATTTCGGGATGCTCTTGATGATCAGTTCGCGGATGCGCAGCAGGCTGACCACCAGGAACAGGCAGCCCGAGATCAGCACCGCGCCCAGCGCGGCCTGCCAGGGAAAGCCCATGCCCTTGACCACGGCGTAGGCGAAATAGGCGTTCAGGCCCATGCCGGGCGCCAGGCCGATCGGGTAGTTGGCGTACAGGCCCATGATCAGGGTGCCGATGGCGGCGGCCAGGCAGGTGGCGACGAATACCGAGTCCTTGGGCATGCCGGCGTCGCCCAGGATGGAGGGGTTGACGAAGATGATGTAGGCCATCGTCAGGAAGGTGGTCAGGCCTGCCAGCAGCTCGGTGCGGACGGTGGTGCCGTTCTCGCTCAGCTTGAAAAACTTGTCTAGCGCGTTCATTGTTGGTTGTCTCCGTTCGGTTCTTTTTTATACGCCGGAAAACCTGCCTGTTTGGCTGGCAGGCAAAAAATGGGCGTTGCTTTGTGCGTATTGAGTGCAGCGTAGGTAATGTCGTTGAATTTCATGGCGGGGACGTAAGTCACTGGAAATAGCCACTATAAACTTATAGTTATATGTGTATAAGGCGCTCGAAAAAGGTCGATGGCAAGGGGCGTATTGTAGTGGTTTGGGTATGGAATCTGCTCTCGCGTCGTGCAGCCCCTCGCTTAGGCGGACGCCTTCACGGCTTCACCACCGCCCGCTTCCAATAATCCGGCTGCGCATAAACCTCTTTCAGGTAATCGATGAAAAACCGCGTCTTGGCCGGCAAGTGCCGCTGCTGCGGGTACACGGCCATGATGTCGTAATGGGGCAGGGCATATTCGTCGAGCACCGTCACCAGTTCGCCCGATGCCAGTTGCGCCTGGATTTCCCAGGTCGAGCGCCAGGCCAGGCCCAGGCCTTCGCTGGCCCAACGGTGCAGCAGTTCGCCGTCGTTGCAGTCCAGGTTGCCTTGCACCTTGATGATCACCGGCTTGCCGTTTTGCTGGAAATACCAGCCGCGCTGCTGGCCGCCTTGCAGGTTGAAGGCCAGGCAATTGTGCTGGGCCAGGTCGTCCAGCGTCTTGGGCATGCCGTTGCGGTGCAGGTATTCGGGCGCGGCACAGACCACCCGGCGGTTGCTGGCCAGGCGCACGGCGACGAAGCTGGGTTCGATCGCGCCGCCGATGCGGATGCCCAGGTCGTAGCCTTCGCGCACCAGGTCGACCACGCGGTCGGTCAGGTTGAATGAGATCTGCACTTCCGGGTGCGCCGCCAGGAAGGCCGGGGCGTGCGGCGCCACGTGCAGGCGGCCGTAGGCGGCGGGGGTGGAGACCACCAGGTGGCCGGTGGCCTTGTGGCGGCCTTCGGCGACGCTTTTTTCCGCTGTCTCCATCTGTTCCAGCAGCTTGCGGCAGTGGTCGAGGAAAACGCTGCCTTGCTCGGTCAGCGTCAGGTGGCGCGTGGTCCGGTGCATCAGCTTGGTGCCCAGCCGTTTTTCCAGCGCGTCGATGCGCCGGCCCATCATGACCGGCGTCACTTTCTCTTCCAGCGCTGCGCCCGCCAAACTGCCTTTGTCCACGACAGCGACAAAAGCTTCAATTTGTTTGAGTTTGTCCATTATTCGCCCCAATTCTGTACTTTTTATATATTTCCATACTTTGGATAAGTAATAAACAGATTTTTATTGTTCTTATCAAACCAAATTGTAGCGACTAGGATTCACTCCAGAACGAATCAGAGAGCGGTGCGCCGTAAGAACCTGTTCTAAGGGCAAGCGCCGTCGAAATTTTCGCAATCCTGACATCCTGGAGAACAACATGGCAAAGATGAGAGCAGTCGACGCGGCGGTTTATGTGCTGGAAAAGGAAGGCTGCCTGCAAGCCTTCGGCGTGCCGGGCGCGGCGATCAATCCGTTTTACTCGGCGCTGAAGCGCCACGGCGGCATCAAGCACGTGCTGGCGCGCCACGTCGAGGGCGCTTCGCACATGGCCGAAGGTTACACCCGCGCCAAGGCCGGCAACATCGGCCTGTGCATCGGTACCTCGGGCCCGGCCGGCACCGACATGATCACCGGCCTGTACTCGGCCCAGGCCGACTCCATCCCCATCCTGTGCGTCACCGGCCAGGCGCCGCGCGCCCGGTTGTACAAGGAAGATTTCCAGGCGGTCGATATCGAATCCATCGCCAAGCCGGTCACCAAGTGGGCCGTCACCGTGCGCGAGCCGGCGCTGGTGCCGCGCGTGTTCCAGCAGGCGTTCCACCTGATGCGCTCGGGCCGTCCCGGTCCGGTGCTGATCGACCTGCCGTTCGACGTGCAGATGGCCGAGATCGACTTCGATCCCGATACCTACGAGCCGCTGCCGGTCTATCGCCCCGCGGCCACCCGCGCCCAGATCGAAAAGGCGCTGGCCATGCTCAACGAATCGGAACGCCCGCTGCTGACCATCGGCGGCGGCGTGGTCAATGCCGACGCGGCCGCGCTGGCGGTGGAGTTCGCCGAACTGACCGGCGTGCCGGTCATCCCCACGCTGATGGCCTGGGGCGCGATCCCCGACGACCACCCGCAGATGGCCGGCATGGTCGGCCTGCAGACCAGCCACCGCTACGGCAACGCCACCATGCTGGCGTCGGATTTCGTGCTGGGCATCGGCAACCGCTGGGCCAACCGCCACACCGGTTCCATCGACGTCTTCACCAAGGGCCGCAAGTTCGTCCACGTCGATATCGAGCCGACCCAGATCGGCCGCGTGTTCGGTCCCGACTACGGCATCGTCAGCGACGCCGGCGCCGCATTGAAGCTGTTCGTGGAAGTGGCGAAGGAACTGAAGGCCGCCGGCAAGCTGCCCGACCGTTCGGCCTGGCTGGCCGAGTGCCAGCAGCGCAAGAAGACCATGCTGCGCCGGACCAACTTCAGCGAAACGCCGGTCAAGCCGCAGCGCGTGTATGAAGAGATGAACCGCGCCTTCGGCCGCGAGACCTGCTACGTCGCCACCATCGGCCTGTCGCAGATTGCCGCCGCGCAGTTCCTGCACGTCTACAAGGACCGCCACTGGATCAATTGCGGCCAGGCCGGCCCGCTGGGCTGGACCATCCCCGCCGCGCTGGGCGTGGTCGCCGCCGACCCGCAACGCAAGGTGGTGGCGATCTCGGGCGACTACGACTTCCAGTTCATGATCGAAGAACTGGCCGTGGGCGCGCAGTTCAACCTGCCTTACCTGCACGTGCTGGTGAACAACTCCTACCTCGGCCTGATCCGCCAGTCGCAGCGCGGCTTCGACATGGACTACTGCGTACAGCTGGCGTTCGAGAACGTCAACGCGCCGGAACTGAACGGCTACGGCGTGGACCACGTGGCCGTGGTCGAAGGCCTGGGCTGCAAGGCGATCCGCGTGACCGATCCCAATGGCATCCAGGACGCCTTCGCCCAAGCCAAGCGCCTGATGGAAGAGTTCCGCGTGCCGGTGGTGGTGGAAATCATCCTGGAGCGCGTCACCAACATCGCGATGGGCACCGAGATCGACGCCATCAACGAATTCGAGGAACTGGCCACCAAGCCGGAACACGCACCGACTGCCATCAGCATGCTCGACTGAGCGGCTGCATCGCACCGATCCGAAGAGGAGACAAAAGTCGCCGGCAAGAGCGACCCCAAGCGATCTTCAAGAAAGAATGCCGTCATCCTGACGAAGGTCAGGATCCAGTGTCGTAAAACGGCTTGTAGGCCACGACGAACGCCGCTGGATCCTGGCCTGCGCCGGGATGACGATGAAATGGATTGCCAGTTACAGACAAGGAACGACATGACCAAACTCGCTGCCAACCTCACCATGCTGTTCACCGAACAGCCTTTCCTCGACCGTTTCCAGGCTGCCGCCGACGCCGGCTTCAAGGCCGTCGAATTCCTGTTTCCCTATGCCTTCGATCCCGAGCAGATCGCCGACCGTCTGCGCGCGGCCAAGCTGCAACTGGTGCTGCACAACCTGCCGGCCGGCAACTGGGACGGCGGCGAACGCGGCATCGCCTGCCATCCGGACCGCGTGGCCGAATTCCGCGCCGGCGTGGACGACGCCATCCGCTACGGCCGCGCACTGGGCGTGAAGCAGTTGAACTGCCTGGTCGGCATCCTGCCGCCGGGCGTCTCGCGCGAAGCCGCGCGCGAAGTCCTGGTCGGCAACCTGAAGTACGCCGCCGGCAAGCTGAAGGAGCATGGCATCCGCCTGCTGATCGAGCCGATCAACAGCTTCGACATCCCTGGCTTCTTCCTCAACACCACCAAGCAGGCGCTGGAACTGATCCTCGCTACCGGCTCGGACAACCTGTTCGTGCAGTACGACATCTATCACATGCAGCGCATGGAAGGCGAACTGGCCAACACCATCAAGGCCAACCTCTCGCTGATCGCCCACGTGCAGCTGGCCGACAACCCGGGCCGCTTCGAACCCGGCACCGGCGAGATCAATTACCGCTACCTGTTCCGCTTCCTCGACGAGATTGGCTACCAAGGCTGGATCGGCTGCGAATACAAGCCCAAGGCAGGCACCAAGGAAGGACTGGGCTGGATCAAGGAACACGGCCTCTGAGCCCTATCGACAAACATCAATCATCAAGGAGAAACATCATGGCAAAAGTCGGATTCATCGGTCTGGGCATCATGGGCGCGCCCATGGCGGAAAACCTGCAAAAGGGCGGCCACAAGCTCTACCTGCACGACCAGAAAAACCCGCCGGCAGCGCTGCTGGAAGGCGGCGCCACTGTCTGCACCTCGGGCGCCGAAGTCGCCAAGCGCGCCGACATCATCATCGTCATGGTGCCGGACACCCCGCACGTGGAAGCTGTGCTGTTCGGCGACAAGGGCGTGGCCGAAGGCCTGTCGGCCGGCAAGATCGTAGTCGACATGAGCTCGATCTCGCCGATCGCCACCAAGGGCTTCGCGCAAAAGATCAACGCGCTGGGCTGCCAGTACCTGGACGCGCCGGTCTCGGGCGGCGAAGTCGGCGCCAAGGCCGCTTCGCTGACCATCATGGTGGGCGGTTCGGAAGGCGCTTTCAACGACGTCAAGCCGCTGTTCGAACTGATGGGCAAGAACATCACCCTGGTCGGCGGCAACGGCGACGGCCAGACCACCAAGGTCGCCAACCAGATCATCGTGGCGCTGAACATCCAGGCCGTGGCCGAAGCGCTGCTGTTCGCCTCCAAGGCCGGCGCCGATCCGGCGCGCGTGCGCCAGGCGCTGATGGGCGGTTTCGCTTCCTCGCGCATCCTGGAAGTGCACGGCGAACGCATGGTCAAGCGCACCTTCAACCCGGGCTTCCGCATCGAGCTGCACCAGAAGGACCTGAACCTGGCCTTGCAAGGCGCCAAGGCGCTGGGCATCAGCCTGCCCAACACCGCCGCCGCGCAGGAACTGATGAACGCCTGTGCCGCCAACGGCATGAGCGGGCTGGACCACTCGGCGCTGTGCCGCGCGGTGGAGATCATGTCCAACCACGAGATCGCCAAGGCTTCCTGATCCGGCCAGCGAGGTATTACCGCCGTCGTCCCGGTTTGCGCCGGGACGAGGCGTTTCTAAGAGAGCTTTTTGTCCCAGGAATTTCTTCAAACAACAATTACCGGAGATCCACCATGCGCCGCCAACGCCAGGCAAAAATCGTCGCCACCCTCGGCCCCGCCAGCGCCTCCCGCGAAATGATCCAGGCGCTGTTCGAAGCCGGCGCCGACGTCTTCCGTTTCAACTTCAGCCACGGCACCCACGCCGACCACCAGGCGCGCTACGAGATAGTGCGCGCGGTAGAGCGCGAGGTCGGACGCCCGATCGCCGTGCTGGCCGACCTGCAAGGCCCCAAGCTGCGCATCGGCCAGTTCGCCGAGGGCAAGGTGATGTTGCAGCAAGGGCAGGAATTCACGCTTGACCGCGATGCGAAACCCGGCGACGCCAGCCGCGTCTGCCTGCCGCACCCCGAATTGTTCGAAGCCATCGCCGCCGGCCAGTCGCTGCTGCTGGACGACGGCAAGCTGCGCCTGCAGGTGGAATACAGCGACGGTGCGACCATCCGCACCCGCGTGGTCAACGGCGGCGCGCTGTCCGACCGCAAGGGCGTCAACGTCCCCGACGCCGTGCTGCCGATCCCGGCGCTGACCGAGAAGGACCGGCGCGACCTGGCCTTCGCGCTGGACATGGGCGCTGACTGGATCGCGCTGTCCTTTGTGCAGCGTCCGGAAGATGTGGAAGAAGCGCGCAGCCTGATCGGAGGACGTGCCGCGGTACTGTCTAAACTGGAAAAGCCCGCCGCGCTGGATCGCCTGGACGAGATCGTGCGCGCCTCGGATGCCATCATGGTGGCGCGCGGCGACCTCGGCGTGGAACTGCCGCCCGAGCGCGTGCCGGGTACGCAAAAGCGCATCCTGCGCGTCTGCCGCCAGCACGGCAAGCCGATCGTGATCGCCACCCAGATGCTGGAATCGATGATCACTGCCCCGGTGCCGACCCGCGCCGAAGTCTCGGACGTGGCCAGCGCCATCTACGACGGCTCCGACGCCGTGATGCTGTCGGCCGAATCTGCCAACGGCGCCTATCCGCTGCAGGCGGTCTCGATGATGGATCGCGTGATCGCCGAAGTGGAGCGCGACCCGCTGTACCGCAATATGCTCGACGCCCAGCACGAGACGCCGCAGCCCAACCGCTCCGACGCCATCTGCTCGGCCCTGCGCGACGTCGCCGGCATCGTCGGCGCCACCACCACCGTGACCTACACCAGCTCCGGCCATACCAGCCTGCGCGCGGCCCGCGAACGGCCGATGGCGCCGATCCTGAGCATCACCCCGCAACTGGCGACGGCGCGCCGCTTGGCGCTGGTATGGGGCGTGCACTCCACCATCAGTGACCAGATCCACAACGAGAGCGACATGGTCAGCGCCGCCTGCCAGACTGCATTGAAGGAAGGCTTCGCCAGGAAGGGCGACCAGATCGCGATTACCGCCGGCATGCCGTTCGGGCAGCCGGGGAGTACCAATCTGTTGCGGTTGGCGGAGGTGTGGGGCTAAGGTTGATGGATGAAATACTCTACCTCGCGTCGGAACGAAGCAGTTAACTTACAAAAGTTGTTGTATTCGACGAATTTTGCGTCTATCGGTACCGTAAGAATTCTTATAATTAATGATTCTTACTTAGCAATAAACTGATTGATTACTTATTACGATACGAAGGAAAAGCGACGAGGAAGTACTAAAGAAAAATGCATTGCACGGCGTGAGCAGTGCAATGCTATAGCTATTAGTTGATCGCTTTTGCGAATTTTTCGTCTTCAACCAATTGCTCGACGTTGATTTTGATCGTCTCATTCATGGCGCCGAAGGCATTGGCGAATTTTGCCGTGCGGCGCTGGGTGTTTTTCACAGCATCAAAGAGAACGGTCTTAGTAACAGCATCGGACAAGGTGTACTTGATGCGCAGGGTCCAGTCGACGCTGTAGCCAAGGTCGTCAATCAGGAATTCCTGAATCTCACCCGAGAGTATCTTGGACGGATCGTTGGGCTTGATTCCCATAAAGCGGAGTTCCGCAAAGACGGCATCGCGCACGAATTTGTTGACATCCCGGTCAATTTTTATTTCACCCATTGCAGTGTTACGGATTTGGTTAGAGGTAATGGGTTTGTTCTTGTTCTGAGTTTGCGCCGGATAGGTAAACTCCACCACGGATAAGGATCCCGAGGCGCTCTTTACGGAGCTGGGAGCATAATTCACTGGGATTGGTGCACTTGCGCAGCCGGCGAGGATGAGAGTGGCGGCAATAAGAGGAAAAAACTTCATTTTCATGTGACACGCTTTCTTATGGTTGTTAATGGAAGCCATCTTTTTGATCCTTCTGGAATTACAGTGATTGTCCCTTGGATATGACGTCACAGGGCAATTTGGCGCGAGCAGGCCATTTCTCCATTAATGTGAAATGACATAAATATGGGCGTGATTATCCATACACACAATGCACGTATGGCAGGTGAGTTACTGATGACGAACAATGAAAATTTTTTGCCTACAACGCTGGCATCATGAAGAATCCCCCCGGATAATTGATGTTTTCTTTTCAGTGTATTCAAACTACCGAATTTTGTTTTTTCAAAACACGAATTTGATAGCTAATTAATTCTCGGAGAATAGTAAGGCAAAGTAAAGAAAAAGGTCGGAGAATTTCAATCTTAAGTAGCGGATGTACGTGTAGCTTCCGATTTCCGAAACGACTCAAGCGAATGAGGTAGGGGGAAATGTTGTAGTGTTTATATTTTTGTAAGGTTTGTTTCGCAAGAAATCACTGCATTCTAGTTACGTCCAGAAAATTCAATGCTAGCGAAAAATTGTATGGGCATTGTCTGTCGCATTTTTCTCTAGCTTGAACACGTTTACAACCTCCATTAGCTGAGCCGCCTGTTCCTGCATCGTCTGTGCAGCCGCAGCAGCTTCTTCCACCAATGCAGCGTTCTGCTGCGTCGATTCATCCATCAATGTGATGGCGCGGTTGATTTCTTCGAGGCCGGTGCTTTGCTCCTGGCTGGCCGAACTGATTTCGCCGACGATGTCGGTCACGCGTTTCACGCTGGCGACCACTTCGGTCATGGTCGAGCCCGCTTGTTCCACCAGCCGGCTGCCGGTGTCGACCTTGGCTACCGAATCATCGATCAGGGCCTTGATTTCCTTGGCTGCGGTGGCGCTGCGCTGGGCCAGCGAACGCACTTCCGAGGCCACTACGGCGAAGCCGCGCCCTTGTTCGCCGGCGCGGGCCGCTTCCACCGCGGCATTGAGCGCCAGGATGTTGGTCTGGAAGGCGATGCCGTCGATCACGCCGATGATGTCGACGATCTTCTTGGAGGATGCGTTGATCGAGGCCATCGTCTCGACCACCTGGCCGACCACCGTGCCGCCTTCGACCGCCACGCCCGAGGCGGAGGCGGCCAATTGGTTGGCCTGGCGCGCGTTGTCGGCGTTCTGCCTGACGGTGGAGGTCAGTTCCTCCATCGCCGAGGCGGTTTCTTCCAGCGAGCCGGCTTGCTGTTCGGTGCGCGAGGACAGGTCCATGTTGCCGCTGGCGATTTCCCCGGAGGCGTGGTTGATGGTGTCGGTGCCGCTGCGCACGCGGCCGACGATGGCGCGCAGGTTGTCGTTCATCAGTTGCAGCGCCGCCATCAGTTCGCCGGTTTCATCCTTGCTCTTTACTTCCACCTGCGCGCTGAGGTCGCCGTCGGCCACGCGCCGGGCCACGGTCACCGCGTTGACCAGCGGTCGCGTGATGCTGCGCGTCACCAGCAGCGCCACCGCCGCCGCCAGCAGCAGGGCCGCCACGGCCAGGCTGTTGATGATGGTGCGGGCGCTGCCGGAATCGTGCGCGGCGGCTTCCCCGGCGGCATCCATCAGCCCGCCCTGGTAGTCGAACATGGCGTCGAGCGCGATGAAGTACTTGATCTGCACCGGCATGAATTGTTGCGGCAGGAAGACCTTGGCTTCGTCGACCTGGCCGGCCTGGGCCAGCGCCATCAGCTTGTCGCGCGCCGGCAGGTAGGCGTCGCGCGCGGCGATGGCGGCGTCGATGTAGCGCTTGTCCTCGTCGCTGCGGGCGACTTCGCGCATCCTGGCCAGGCCTTCGTTCATCTTCTTGTCCGCCGCCGCGGCGTCGGCCGCCAGCGCCTTGATGCGTTCGGCGTCCGAGGTCAGCATGATGTCGCGGATGTCGAGCGCGATCTTGTTGACCTGGATCTGGATGGTGTTGGCCATCACGGTCTTGGGGTAGCGGTCCTTGACGATCAGGTTGGTGCCGTCCGTCAAGCGGGCGAGCTGGGCGTTGCCGAGGACGGCGATGGCGATCAGGAGCGCGATGACGACGCCGAAGCCGATGGCCAGGCGGGCGCCGATTTTCATGTTGGTAATGAGCACGATGATTTCCCCCGGTTCGCGCGGTTCAGCGCGCCGCTTCGGCCAGTTCCAGCGACAGCGCGTTGTGGCGCTCCATCACCGCACCGAGGTCGATGGTGGCGAGCTGTCCCTCGCGCACCACCACGCGGCCGTTGATGATGCTCCAGGCGGCATTGGCCGGGGTACAGAACACCAGCGCCGCCACCGGGTCGTGCAGGCCGCCGGCGAAGCCGATGTTGCGGGTGTCGAACAGCACCACGTCGGCCGACATGCCGGGCTTCAATGCGCCGATGTCGTCGCGGTTCAAGACCTTGGCGCCGCCCAGCGTGGCGATTTCCAGTGCCTGGCGCGCGGTCATGGCGTCCGGGCCGAAGCCGACGCGCTGCAGCAGCATGGCCTGGCGCACTTCGCCCATCATATGGGCGCAGTCGTTGGAGGCGCTGCCGTCCACGCCCAGGCCGACCGGCACGCCGGCGTCCACCATCTTGCGGATGGGGGCGATGCCGGAGGCCAGCCGCATGTTGGAACAGGGGCAGTGCGCCACGCCGGTGCCGGTGCGGGCGAACAGGTCGATGCCGTGGTCGTCCAGTTGCACGCAGTGGGCGTGCCAGACGTCGTGGCCGACCCAGCCGCAGTCTTCAGCGTATTCGGCCGGGGTCATGTTGAATTTTTCGCGGCTGTAGGCGATGTCGTTGACGTTTTCGGCCAGGTGGGTGTGCAGCGAGACCTTGTAGTGGCGCGCCAGGTTGGCGGCTTCGCGCATCAGGTCGCGCGAGACCGAGAACGGCGAACAGGGCGCGACCACGATGCGCTGCATGGCGTGGCGCGAGGCGTCGTGGTAGGTCTCGATCAGGCGGCGGGTGTCTTTGAGGATGGCTTCTTCGTCTTCCACCACGCGGTCAGGCGGCAGGCCGCCTTTGGATTGGCCTACGCTCATGGCGCCGCGCGCACCATGGAAGCGCATGCCGATTTCGGCGGCGGCTTCCAGGCTGTCGTCCAGGCGGGTCTGGTTGGGGTAGATGTAGAGGTGGTCGCTGCTGGTGGTGCAGCCGGAGAGGATCAGTTCGGCCATCGCGGTGAGCGTGGAGACCTTGATCATCTCGGGCGTGAGGCCGGCCCAGATGGGGTAGAGGTTGGTCAGCCAGTTGAACAGTTCGCCGTTTTGCGCGGCGGGGATCACGCGCGTGAGGCTCTGGTACATGTGGTGGTGGGTGTTGACCAGGCCGGGGATGGCTACGTGGTGTCTTGCGTCGATGATTTCGTCGGCTTGCTGCGGGAGTTGGGCACTGGGGCCGACTTGTTCGATGATGTTGTTGCGGATGAAGATGGAGCCGTCTTTGATTTCTTCCCTGGTGTCGTTCATGGTGACGACTACGGATGCGTTTTTGATTAGCAGGGTTTTGTCTTTTGCTTGTTGCATGGGAGGGACTCCTTTTGTTGTTCCTTATTCGTTGAGGGTGGTTTTTTGTCGGCGCAGGTGACAGTGGAGTCCCTTTTTATCCCTATTAACGCTGCGTCGGGTGGGTTGTTGTTTTGTTGCTTATTGCTTATTGCTTGCTGCTTGTTGCTGTTGGGTAGTCTGGTCTTGTTGCGTGCAGATGTACTGGCTTTACGCTTTTCTTTCTCCGGTCGGAGCGGAGCGCCGGGGGCGGCCCGGCAGCCGCTCACTTTTCTTGTCTCGCCAAGAAAAGTAAGCAAAAGAAGGCGACCGCTACTAACCAGCCCCTTCGGGGTTCCCGCTGGAATGAGGAGAAAAATGGGAAAGGCCGCAAGTCGCTACGCTCCGGCGTCCTTTCTGATCCATTTTTCCCCTCATTCCAGCGGCTGGTCAGAAGCGGACTTCGTGGTCCGGCTCGCCTTCGGCCTTGCGGTGCGTTCTCTCGCCTGCGGCATCGGTGTAGTGGCTCGCTATCTTGCTTTCTCCGTCGTCCTGACGAAAGTCAGGACCCAGCGTCGTCAATGCCGCTCAAGCCTTCGCCTTGAAACTACGCAAGAAATCCAACAGGATCTGCCCGGATACTTCCGCATCGTCCGCCGTCATCGTTTCCAAGGGGTTGTGGCTGATGCCGCCATTGCCGCAACGGGTAAACAGCATGCAGACGTCGGTCATCCGGGCAATCGCCATGGCGTCGTGCCCGGCGCCGGAGGCGAGTTCGAACGGTGTGATGCCGGCGCGTTCGGTGGCGGCGGCGAGCTGTTGCATCAGCCATGGCGCGCAGGGGGCGGCGGGGGCGGAGACGGTTTCTTCGATCTTGGCGTCGACGCTGCGGCGTTCGCAGATTTCGTTGATCTTGGCCAGGATGTCGGCGACCGCGGCCAGGCGTACGTCGTCGTGGGCGGCGCGGATGTCGAGCGAGAGCTGGCAGGCGCCGGGGATGACGTTGGTCGAGCCGCGCGGGACTTGCAGCTGGCCGACCGTGCCGACCAGCGAGGCGTGCTGGTCTTGCGAGCAGCGCTGTTCCACGTAGAGGATGATTTCGGCGGCGGCGGCGCCGGCGTCCTTGCGCATGTGCATCGGGGTGGTGCCGGCGTGGCTGGCCACGCCTTTCAGGTCGACCAGGTAGCGCGAGCTGCCGGCGATCGAGGTGACGATGCCGACCGGCAGGTCGCGGTTGAGCAGCACCGGGCCTTGTTCGATGTGGACTTCCACGTAGCCCAGGATGTCGGACGGGTCGCGCGCGATCTTGGGGATGGCGGCGACGTCGTGGCCGGCCTGGGTGATGGCGTCGCGCATGGTGATGCCGTCGCGGTCTTGCAGTTCCAGCAGGTTCATGTCGAACTGGCCGATGACGGCGTTGCTGCCGAGGAAGGTGCTCTTGAAGCGCACGCCTTCTTCTTCCGAGAAGCCGATCACTTCGAAGTGGAAGGGCAGGGTCTCGCCGCGTTCGTTCAGGTGCTTGACGGCGGCGATCGCCAGCAGGATGCCTTCGCGGCCGTCGTACTTGCCGCCGTTGCGCACGGTGTCGTAGTGCGAGCCGGTCAGCAGGGTCTTGGCCTTCGGATCGGTGGAGAGGTAGCGGCCGACCACGTTGCCGACCGCGTCGATGTGCACGTGCATGCCGGCTTCGCGCATCCATTGCGCGATCTGGTCGGCGGTGCGGCGGTGGGTGTCGGTGAGGTAGGTGCAGGTCAGCGCGCCTTCGTCTTCCGACATCGCGCCGATTTCTTCGGCCCATTGCATCACGGTGGCGCCCAGCGCCGGTTTGTGGCCGGTCAGGTCGTTGAGGCGCATTTCGGCGATGCGGCCGATCTGGCGCAGCGCTTCGCGCAGTTCGTCTTCCGGCTGGTTGCGCAGGCGGCGGGTGAAGGTGGCGATGATCTGCTGGCGCGTCAGGCCGGCGCCGGTCGGGCCCTTGACCGCCAGGATGAAGGGGAAGCCGAACTTGGCGTTGTAGTCGGCGTTGAGCTTTTGCAGCGCGGCGAATTCTTCCGGCGAGCACATGTTGAGTCCGGCCTTGGCCTGTTCGCCGGTCGATTCCGCGGTCAGTTCGCCGGCGATGGCGGCTTTGCCGGCCAACTCCGGGTGGGCGCGGATCAGGCCCAGTTGCTCGGCGCGGCTGGCGTCGGCGACCACCTTCTGCAGCGCCAGCTTCAGGGCGGTGAGGTTGCGGAACGGGCGCTGTACGGCCGCGCGCTCGGGGATCCAAGGCGAATGCTCATAGATGCCGTGCAGCGCGGCGATGAAGGCGGAAGCCTCGGCGGTGTTGAGTTGTTCCAGTGTCGTCGTCATGTGCTTGCCGCGGAGGATTTGCCTCCGGGTCCCTTCGGTTGTTCGGTGTTGCGGTATTGCGCGGTCGGCCGCGACCTGGTGTTCAAGATTGTCGGCCGCGATTGTTGCGCTTGTTTGTTGCATCGGCATTTCGCCCCAAGCCGCCATGCAAGCGGTTTGGGGCGCAGCCTAGACTGTAAAACATCTTGGTCCGGATCGCATCAGCGGTTTCATCTGGCCCCTATGCGATTTCGCTTATCACGCGGCGGATATAAGTCCTTCTTCGCCGCGCTTGCCGTCAGTGGTCCGAGCTTTGCGCAGCGGCCACTGCGTAGCGCGCCACGTCTTCTTCCGAGCCGCGGCCGTTGAAGAACAGGTTCAGCAGCACCGCCATCGCCGAGGCCAGCAGGATGCCGCTGTGGAAGATGGTGCCCAGGAAGTGCGGCATCTTGTCGAAGAAGGTCGGGGCGACGATGGGGATCATGCCCACGCCGATGCTGATGGCGACCACGAACAGGTTGTTGCGGTTGGCCTGGAAATCGACCTTGGAGAGGATCTTGATGCCGGTCGCGGCCACCATGCCGAACATCACGATGCCGGCGCCGCCCAGCACGAACTGCGGGATCGAGGCGGCCACGTGCGCCATCTTGGGGAACAGGCCGAAGGCGATCAGGATCACGCCGGCGGCCACGCAGACGAAGCGGCTGCGGATGCCGGTCACGCCCACCAGGCCGACGTTCTGCGAGAACGAGGTGTAGGGGAAGGTGTTGAACATGCCGCCGATGACAGTGCCCAGGCCGTCCACGCGCAGGCCGCGCGCCAGCGTCTTGTCGTCGACCTTCTTGCCGACGATGTCGCCCAGGGCCATGAACATGCCGGTCGATTCGATCATGGTCACGATCATCACCAGGCACATGCTGATGATGGAAGCGATGTCGAACTGCGGCAGGCCGTAGTGGAAGGGCTTGATGATGGCGAACCATTCGGCCGCGTCCAGGCCGGTGAAGCTGATCTTGCCCAGCGCGAAGGCGATCACGAAGCCCACCACCATGCCCATCAGCACCGAGATGTTGGAGATGAAGCCCTTGGTGTATTTGGTGATCAGCAGGATCGAGACCAGCACGACGGCCGCGATCGACAGCGACAGCGGCGAGCCGTAGTCGGGGTTGGGGATCTTGACGAACACGCCGTCCACCAGCTTGCCGATGACCGGCTGGCCGCCGGCCGCCCAGTTGATGCCCACGCCCATGAGCGAGACGCCGATCACTGTGATGACGGTGCCGGTCACCACCGGCGGGAAGTAGCGCATCAGCTTGCTCATGTAGGGCGAAGCCAGGATACAGAAGACGCCGGAAGCGATCACCGCGCCGTAGATGTGCAGGATGGTCAGCGAGGGGTTGTTGGCCATCGCCACCATCGGTCCGACGGCGGCGAAGGTGACGCCCATCATGACCGGCATCCTGATGCCGAATTTCCAGATGCCGGCGCTCTGGATGATGGTGACCAGGCCGCAGCAGAACAGGTCGGCGCTGATCAGGTAGGCGATTTCGGACTTGGGCAAATTCAGTGCGCCGCCGATGATCAGCGGCACGGCGATGGCGCCGGCGTACATCACCAGCACGTGCTGCATGCCAAGTGCGAACAGTTTGAATACGGGTAGGCGTTCATCCACCGGATGGCTGGGGGCTTGCATTGGCTGTCTCCTGGTTTGTTTTTTGTATCGGAACCTGACATGTGACCGCGCCTGTCTAGAGCATGTTAGGCGTGCCTTGCCGCTTGAAATGTGGTTCCGTGGTCAGTTCCTTGTTCCGTTTCTGTTGTGCGGATACAGGCCTGGTGACTGGGATACTAATGCAATCCCATGGGCCGGATATATAAGGTAGGAGATACCGCTTTGCAGACCTTGGATATATGCGGCCGGGCGTTATCGCCAGGATTCAGGGCGGATGTCAGCTATGCCCCGAGCCCGTCACCATCTTGGCCGCGGCGCTGATCTGGGCGCGCAGCCATTTGTGTTCGGTGGCCTGGTGCACGCGCTCGTGCCACAACTGGTAGAAGCGCAGCGGCGGGAACTTGACCGGCACCGTATAGCTTTTCAGGGACAGCAGCTTCTCGTAGTAGCTGGCGAACTGCTGGCCGGCGGTCAGCACCAGGTCGGTATGCGCCACCATGTGGGGCAGCATGCGGAAATGCGCCGATTCCACCACCACGTTGCGGCGCAGGTTCTGCTTTTCCAGGAAAGTGTCGATGGTGCCGTGGTAGCCGGGCAGGATCTGCGAGGGGGCGGCATGCGGCAGCGAGAGGTAATCCTCGATGCTCATCGCGTCGCGCGCGGTGCGCTTGGCGTAGGCGCAGTCGGCGCGCATCAGGCAGACGATAGGATCGTCGAACAGCTTGGACAGGTGCAGGTGCGGCGGCGGCTCGTCCCAGTTGGCGATCACCAGGTCCAGCTCGCCGTCCGACAGCAGGCGCACGTAGTCGGTCTCGGGGCCGAGCGCGTGGATCACGATGCGGCTCCTGGGCGACTCGCGCCGCAGCCGGGCGATCACTTCGGTGAAGAAGGGCGTGTTCATATAGTCCGGCGCAGCGATGTGGAAGGTGCGTTCCTCATCCTGCGGCACGAAGGCGGTCTTGGGCACGAACAGGCGCTCGGTCTCGTCCAGGATGCGCTTGGCCGGCTTCAACAGGCTTTCGCCGTGCTGGGTCGGCACCATGCCGCGCGCGCCGCGCACCAGCAGCGGATCGCCAGTCAGCTCGCGCAGCTTGCGCAGCGAGGCCGAGATCGACGGTTGCGGCTGGTTCAGTTTCAGCGCCACGCGTGAAACGTTTTTCTCGCACAACAGCAGGTACAGAATGCGGATGAGGTGGATATCGAGATGGTCTGGCAGCCTGGACATGTGGATGTCTCCGGGTTCTTCGTTCAAGGGGCATGGTTATTGCCCAATACGGACAGGGGCAGGTGACGGTTTTTCGTTCACTCTGTCGGCGCCCGCGACTGCAATCGCGAGCGCCTGGTTTATTTCGTCACATGTTGTCGTGGCCTCCCGGCGGCGCGATATCGGACGCCGGCCGGGACGCAAACACCATGCCACGCTTCTTATCTGTTCCGCCTTCGCGCGCCGGCCGGTCTCTGCGGCCTTTTGAATTTGGTCGTGAATTGCGCGCGACCGCAAGCGTCCCACAATTACGACTCATTTTTGTATATGGACATGCGTATGTCAAATATACGTTGACGGCCATGTTTAGACCGTCCGGCGCCGTTTATCTTCTGTGCAACCGGTCTATGCCACGGAAATTGCCCGATTCCAGGTGCGATTGTACGAAGCATAGGGCGGAAGTACCAAGAACAGATACAGATGGCATGAAAGCCATCGGGTCGTAGCGGCAGCGGCGGCAGGAGACGTCAAACAGGCACGGGGCGGCAAGCCGCCGCGCCAGTCAGCTCCAGCCCCGCAGGAAGCTCTCATCCACTCAGAATTGCATTGCCGTGCGGCATCTTGCCGCCGCGTCAACCATCCTGCAGCCGGCGGACGAGCTTTCATGACGGCCCTTACCTGAGGCGATGCCTCGCCTGTCCGGAGTTGCCTGCGGTGGCGGACGGGAATCCTAAGCTGGGGAAGACATGGAAGCATTATTGGTATCGTACGGCATCGAATGGGCCAACCTGCTGGTGCGCTGGCTGCACCTGATCACAGGCATCGCCTGGATCGGCGCCTCGTTCTATTTCGTCTGGCTGGATAACTCGATCCGTCCGCCCAAGCCGGGCAGCGACCTGGCCAAGAAGGGCGTGTCGGGCGAATTGTGGGCCGTGCACGGCGGCGGTTTCTACAACCCGCAGAAATACCTGGTGGCGCCGGCCGAATTGCCGGAAGAACTGCACTGGTTCAAGTGGGAGGCGTACGCCACCTGGATCACCGGCATCGCCATGCTGTTCATCGTCTATTACTTCAACGCCTCGGCCATGATGGTCGACAAGTCGGTCGCCAACCTGAGCGGCCTGGAAGCGGTGGGCGTGGGCATCGGCACCCTGGTGGCCGGCTGGATCGTCTACGACCTGCTGTGCAAGTCGCCGCTGGGCAAGAAGGAGGGTCTGCTGGGCCTGGTGATGTTCGTCTTCATCGTGGCCGTGGCCTACATGCTCACGCACCTGCTGTCGGGCCGCGCCGCCTACATCCACGTCGGCGCCATGATCGGCACCATCATGGTGGGCAACGTGCTGATGGTGATCATCCCCGGCCAGCGCAAGCTGGTGGAAGCGATGAAGGAAGGCAAGTCGCCCGACCCGATCCACGGTCGCAAAGGCAAGCAGCGCAGCGTGCACAACAACTACTTCACGCTGCCGATCCTGTTCATCATGATCAGCAACCACTACGCCATGACTTATACGCATGCGTATAGCTGGCTGGTGCTGGCGGCCATCATGGCGGCCGGCGTGCTGATCCGCCACTTCTTCAACCTGCGCCACAAGGGCAAGGTCTCGGTAGGTTACCCGATCGCCGGCGTGTTCCTGCTGCTGGCGGTAGCCGTGGCGATCGCACCGCGTCCGGTCGCTCCGGTGGCTGCAGCGGCGACCACACAAAACGCCGAGGGTACGGCTGCTGCGGCGCCGGCGGCGCCTGATTTCGCCAAGATCCAGGCGATCATCACTCAGCGCTGCGCCAGCTGCCACTCCGACAAACCGACCCAGGCCGGCTTCGCCACCGCGCCGGCAGGCATGCTGCTGCAGACGCCCGAGCTGATCCACCAGCACGCCGCCAAGGTGTTCCAGCGCGCCGTGCAGACCAAGGACATGCCGCTGGCCAACATGACCCAGATGACCGACGAGGAACGCGCCGAAATCGCCGCGTGGTTCCAGGCCGGCGCGAAATAAACACTGCCGCTGCGCCTGACGTGCATCGCCCGCCGCGGTGCGCGTCTCCAACTCTCCTACCTTTTATCGCTTTTACCGGTATGGCGCGGCTTTGCCCGCGTCCGGACCGCAAGGACAAGACATGCAAACCATCACCATCGACGGCTTCAACCTGACCGCGCAGCAAGTCATCAATGTGGCGCGCGCACCGCACCTCAAAGTGGCGCTGGCGGACTCCTCGCGCGCCGCGCTCAAGGAAAGCCGCGACTACATCGAAAGCACCTGGAT
>NZ_JAGIBI010000003.1 GCF_017744395.1 Herbaspirillum sp. | reverse complement strand
GCGCGAAGTTGATCAGGTTCAGCACCCCGTACACCATCGTGTAACCCAACGCGATCAGCGCGTACATGCTCCCTAGCACCAAGCCGTTGATGATTTGCTGGATGAAAATGTCCATGAATAACTCTTCAATCTGTAATGACAAAAAACGCATATGCCCACGGTGACGTCGGCACTTCGCGAAAGCATGCGGATTAGCAAATTCCGTTCCCGCTTGCCAGGATGGAATTCACACCGCGCTTCGCAACGCAGCGGCAAGCTTCATAAAAATGGCAGCTGCGGCCGCTATGCGCGGCATCGAATTATTTGCGTGGGGAATAGTGCGGAAAGATCGGCCGCTATCGCCGTGTGGCGCGTGCTGCGGCCCGGCCTGGTGTGCCGGATATGCCGGTGGATGCCGGCGGGCATATGGATATGCATGGTGGGGTCTCCCTTGTCTCCTGTTTGCGCCATGGTCTGGCGCCCTGCCCTGCTTTTTAAGAGGGCCTTATGCGAGCCTGCCTGTTGGGTGGCTCGTCGATATTGGTGCGGGATTATACGCAGAAGCTGCACACAATTCAGTCAAAAATCGGTGCTGTTACATAAGAAATTGCGGTAAGACCAATGAACCCTGTCAGTTTTTTGCAAGGAAAGTCGCGGAAATGAAAAAGGCTTGCATCAGCAAGCCTTTTTGCGGTTGTTTCTATTGCTACTCGTCTCAGGCGTTTTCCGCCGCGGGGGCATTGCGAGCGCCCAAGCCCTTGGGCAGGGGGAAGGTGACGTTTTCCTCGATGCCTTCCAGTACGCGCACGCTGCGCGCGCCGATTTCCTTGATGCGGTCGATCACGGCCCGCACCAGCACTTCAGGCGCCGATGCGCCAGCCGTGACGCCGATGCGCAGCTTGCCTTCCACCCACTCGGGCTTGATCAGCTCGGCGTTGTCGACCATGAAGGCGGGCACGCCCTTCTTCTCCGCCAGTTCGCGCAGGCGATTGGAGTTGGAGCTGTTGGGGCTGCCGACCACGATCACCACGTCGACCTGGGGCGCCATGAATTTCACCGCTTCCTGGCGGTTGGTGGTGGCGTAGCAGATGTCGCCCTTCTTGGGTTCGGCAATCGACGGGAAACGCGCGCGCAATGCGGCGATGATGTCGGCGGTATCGTCCACCGACAGCGTGGTCTGCGAGACATAGGCCAGCAAGGCCGGATCGGCCACTTGCAGGCGCGCCACGTCGTCCACCGTTTCCACCAGGTGCATGCCCTCTTCGGTCTGGCCCATGGTGCCTTCCACCTCGGGGTGGCCGGCGTGGCCGATCATGATGATCTCGCGGCCCTCGCGGCGCATCTTGGCCACTTCCATATGGACCTTGGTGACCAGCGGGCAAGTAGCGTCGAACACGGTCAGGCCGCGCTCGGCGGCCTCCACCTGGACCACCTTGGGCACACCGTGGGCGGAGAAGATCACGGTGCTGCCGGCCGGGACATCGGCCAGCTCTTCGATGAACACCGCGCCCTTGGCGCGCAGGTCGGCCACTACATAGGCGTTGTGGACGATCTCGTGGCGCACGTAGATCGGTGCGCCGAACTGCTGCAGCGCGCGCTCGACGATTTCGATCGCGCGGTCGACGCCGGCGCAAAAGCCGCGCGGTTGGGCGAGCAGGATTTCGGATTCCGCTTTATCCATGGTGCTTTCCTCGATTCAAAACTTGTCTACTGCCATGTAGCCGATAGGGGAGCGGCTTACAGAATTCCAATGATTTTCACTTCAAACTTCAGCGTTTGGCCAGCCAGCGGGTGATTGAAATCAAAGATGGCCCCATCATCGTCGATCGCGCGCAGGATGCCGGCAAAACGGCCGCCGCCGGGCGCGGCGAAATCGACCAGGTCGCCGATGCGGTACTCCTCGTCCATCGCCGAGTTCTCTTCCAGCGTGGCGCGCGAGATGCGCTGGATCAGTTCCTCGCTGCGCTCGCCGAAGGCTTGCGCCGGCGCCAGTTCGAACGTCTGGTGCGTGCCTTCCGGCAAGCCCAGCAGGCAGGCTTCCAGAAACGGCGCCAGTTGCCCCTGGCCGAACTGCAGCGTCGCCGGGTTTTCGTTGAAGGTGCTGACGATATCTGCGCCATCCAGCGAAGCCAGGCGGTAATGCAGGGTGAGGTAGGCGTTGTCGGTGACGACCGGGACGGATGGGCTGGACATGAAAGGAAATCAGAAATGCACAAGAACCCGTTATTGTAAGCCACGTTTGCCTTGAGCGCCGTCCGCGCGAAGCCTGCGGCGCATCCCTTCCCTCTTGTTTTCAATCTCGACAATGGCGATTACTGATTGGCCCGAAGACCAGCGGCCGCGGGAACGGCTGATACGCCAGGGCGCGGCGGCCCTGTCGGATGCGGAATTGCTGGCGGTGTTCCTGCGCGTGGGCGTGGCCGGCAAGAGCGCCGTCGACCTGGCGCGCGAGATGCTGCAATGCTTCGGCTCGCTGGACGCGCTGTTCGGCGCCAGCCTCAAGGATTTTTCCCGTATCAACGGCCTGGGGCCGGCCAAGTATGCCCAGCTGCAAGCAGTGATGGAACTTGCCAGGCGGGCGCTGGGGGAAGAACTGGAAGATGGCGCCCTGCTCAACTCGACCCAGGCGGTCGGCCAGTACCTGCGGCTACTGTTCAAGAACCGGGCGTACGAATCCTTCGTGGTGCTGTTCGTAGATGTCCGCAACCGCCTGATCTCGGTCGAAGAACTGTTTCGAGGCACGCTGAACCAGGCCAGCGTCTATCCGCGCGAAGTGGTGAAGGCGGCGCTGGAGCGCAATGCCGCAGCGGTGATCCTGGCACATAACCATCCGTCCGGTGATCCGCAACCCAGCCAGGCCGACCTGGTACTCACCGGGGCTCTGAAAGAGGCATTGGCGCTGGTCGATGTGCGGGTGCTGGACCATTTCGTGGTGGCGGGAACACGTACCCATTCGTTTGCCGAGCATGGGCAGATATGAATCCAGGAAGCCAATTACAGGCATAAATCCTTTCCAATCAATGACTTAATCTTCCATAAAAGCATGCACGATGGAGCTAATCGGCAAATTGTTAAAAACAACAAATTCAATGAGACACAATTGTTTTATGCAAGTCATTGAAAAATCAATGTTTTTTCCCTATACTCTCGTTTTTCCCAAATTCGGAAATTTTTAAGGAGCACTAACATGGCACGTGTCTGCCAAGTCACCGGGAAGGGGCCGATGGTCGGCAACAACGTTTCCCATGCAAACAACAAGACTAAGCGTCGCTTCCTGCCCAACCTGCAGAACCGCCGCATTTTCGTCGAATCCGAAAACCGCTGGGTTTCCCTGCGTTTGTCCAACGCTGGCCTGCGCGTGATCGACAAGATCGGCATCGATGCCGTTCTGGCCGATCTGCGTGCTCGCGGCGAAAAAGTCTAACTAGCAGAGTAAAGGAAATCTATCATGGCGAAATCCGGCCGCGACAAAATCAAACTGGAGTCGACCGCAGGTACCGGTCACTTCTACACCACTACCAAGAACAAGCGTACTACGCCCGAAAAGATCAGCATCATGAAGTTCGATCCCAAGGCGCGCAAGCACGTCGAGTACAAAGAGACCAAGATCAAGTAATTGATCCGATCTCGATGAAGAACCCCGCCAAGGCGGGGTTTTTTATTGCCCATCGATACCGCCGGCCTCGGCTTGCACTACGTTGCGCCGGTGGGTGATACACCACGCATTGATTGCGCCGCCAACAGCCGCCCTCGCCTGTCCTGCACCCTCCCCAAAAAACAAAACCCCGCTGACTCGCGTCAACGGGGTTTTGTTATGCGAACCGGCAACCGTCAGGTGCCGGCCCTTCAACGTCAGATTATGCGTAGCTGCGCAGGCGCAATGCGAACTCGCGCAAGGCACGGATGCCGGAGGCTTCGGCACGGGCGCACCAGTCCTGCAATTGCTGCAGCAGCTGTTCGCGGGTCGAATGCGAACGCTCCCAGATCGCGCCCAGCTCGATGCGCATCTCATGCATGGTCTGCAGCGCCTTGCTGTGCGTGAACAGCTCGGACAGCTGCTGCTTCTGGCCGTCTTCCAGCTTGGCCGGCTCACGCTGCAACAGCTTCTTGGACGACTTCAGGAAACGCGATTCCAGCTTGGCCTTTTGGATCAGGTGATCCAGTTCGTCCTTCCAGGCATGCTTTAGCGAGCTGGCGTACTTGGCGGTGACGTCGTAGCGGTTGGCGATGACCGATTGCAGCGTGTCGAGGTCGATCGCGGACTTCTTGCTGTCGAACTTGGGCACCGGCGCAACCTTCTTCACCTTGGCCAGGCCGAAGGTTTCCAGGATGCGGATGTACATCCAGCCAATGTCGAACTCGTACCACTTGGACGAGAACTTGGCCGACGTGCCGAAGGTGTGGTGGTTGTTGTGCATCTCTTCGCCGCCGATGATGATGCCGATCGGGAACACGTTGGTGGCGGCGTCGTTGCAATCGTAGTTGCGGTAGCCCCAGTAGTGGCCGATGCCGTTGATCACGCCGGCGGCCCAGAACGGGATCCATGCCATCTGCACCGCCCACACGGCCAGGCCGATGGCGCCGAACAGCAGCACGTCGATGATCATCATGATGCCCACGCCCTGCCAGCTGTATTTGCTGTAGATGTTGTGCTCGATCCAGTCGTCAGGCGTGCCGTGGCCGAACTTTTCCATGGTTTCGGCGTTCTTGGCCTCTTCGCGGTAGAGCTCGGCGCCCTGCCACATCACCTTGCTGATGCCACGGGTCTGCGGGCTGTGCGGATCTTCCTCGGTCTCGCATTTGGCGTGGTGCTTGCGGTGGATCGCAGCCCATTGCTTGGTGACCATGCCGGTGGTCATCCACAGCCACAGGCGGAAGAAGTGGCTGGGGATCGCGTGCAATTCGAGCGCACGATGCGCCTGGCAACGATGCAGGTAGAGCGTCACGCCCGCAATGGTGATGTGGGTCATCACCAGCGTGTAAATGACAATCTCCCAACCGCTCGCGTGCAGCAAGCCGTTGGCAACAAAGTCGAGGATCGCATCTAAGGTCATCACTACTCCAAATAAAAAACTGCTGCTGAAGAACGAACTTGTTCCGTCAAAATGTTTTTATTTTCTATTAAGTTTCGCGCATTATACGCGAACTCTTCTGGTCTGGATCATCAGGAGATTCCCTAACAACAGGTGGGTTGCTTTGGCGGAAACTGCGCTCGTCCATGATCCGGATGTCGCGTTTGGCATGGGCAAGTTCGATGCCATGCACCTTGAAGGCCTGCCAGATTGCCCGATTGACATCGGAAATCACATTCAGGCGGCCATTTTCCGGATCGGTGATCCAGAATCCCAACTCCAGATCCAGCCCATCCGCCCCTATCTTGACCAGGAAAGCCTGCGGCAAGCTCTGCTGCGAGACCCGCTGCACCCCAAGTGAGGCCTGCTCCATGATAGACAAGACGGTTTCCACATCGTCCTGGTACAGAATTGTAAGCTGTGTGGACAAACGTACAATGCGGTGGGTCAAGGAATAGTTCTGTACCGGATTAGCCACAAACATTTCGTTGGGCAACACCGATTCAATGCCGTCCAGTCCTTCCAGGATGGTGTACCGGGTATTGATCTGGGTGACCTTGCCGAAATATTTATCCACGGCAACCATGTCGCCGATCACCATGCTGCGCTCCAGCAGGATCACGAAACCGGATACATAGCTGCTGGCGATCTTTTGCAAACCCAGGCCGATACCCACACCGAGCGCGCCGCCGAACACCGACAGCACGGTCAGGTCGATCCCGACCAATGACAGGCTGACCAGGAAAGCGATCAGGATCAACGCCGCCTTGGCCAGACGCGCCACCACCGTGCGCAGCGAGGAATGCATGGTGTTGACCTTCATCAACCGGTTTTCCAGCACCGCGCCTATCCACAAGGCGATGATCAGGGTCACCAGCACCGAAGCGCCGGCCTGCAGGATCGTCAGCAGCGATGCCTTGTGGCGCCCCAGCGGCAGTTCGGTATGGTCCAGGTAATCGATGAAATCCGGCCACAGCCCGGTGATGTACAGCAGCACGCACAGCCACACCAGCGCCGCGATGGCCTTTTCGGACAGGTGCAGCAAGGCGCCGACGGTGGCGTCCTTGACGAAGATGCCGCGCAGCACGTAGAACACGAAGCGCATCGCCACCTGGGCGATGGCCAGCGGGAACATGATTTCCCACAGCGCCACCGGATGGCCGATGCGCTTGAGGCCGAAATAGGCCGCCGTCAGCAGCCCCAGCGCCAGCAGCGGCGACAGCACGCGGGAAAAGCTCTTGACGCCGATCTGCATCATCCGCGACTGCTCGTCGCCGCGGTCCAGCCCGAGGATCTTGCGCAGCCAGCGCGACAACCCGATTCCACCCAGCACGCACAGCAGGATCAACGCCAGTTGGCGCAGCACATCCAGCGGCTGGTAGTCGGTAAACAAGGAAAGGAAGTGGTCGGTCATGGCTGGCCGGGGCAATCAGGAAAGGTTGACAATCACAGCCGCGCTCACTGTGCCGGCTCCGCATCCTGGCGATGGCGCTCCCAGTTGGCGGCATAGCGTGCCGCCAGCGTCGGGTTCCGGCCCAGCACCAGGATGTTTTCCGCGTTCTTGTGCTGCGCCGACCAGGTGAAATTGAAGCTGCCGGTAATCACCGCCGCCGACGGCAAGGCGGCATCGATCACGATCACCTTGTTGTGGGCATTGCGATAGCGCGTCTCCAGCCACACCGGTACGCCGGCGCTGCGCAATTGCCGCAGGCGCTCGGTGGAATTCTTGTCGAGCTGGCCGTTGTCCATCAGCACGCGCACATCGACGCCGCGCTTGCGGGCGGCCACCAGCGCATCCACGATGGGGCGGTTGGTCAGCAGGTAGGCCTGCACCAGCACCTGCTTGCGCGCCTCGGCAAGCTGGCCGACGATCAGGCCTTCGATATCGTCCCAGGGCGCGAAGGCGGCCTGCACCGTGCCTTGCGCGGCGATGGCCGGCTCCGCCGCTTCCCTGGCCGATGCGGGCAACGCCGCCAGCAGGCCGCTCAGCAGGAGCGGCGCCAACCGCCGGCACAGGCGCAATGCCTGGATCAAGCGCGGCGCTCCAGCACGGCGGCGAAGAAGCCATCGGTCTGGTGCAGGTGCGGCAACAGCTTCAGGTAGTCGCCCATCTCCAGCGCCACCTTCTGCTCGGCCAGCACCTCGCCCATCGGGCGCAATGTGAAGTCGGGATGCGTTTGCAGGAAGTCGGCGATCACTTCGTCATTCTCTTCTTCCAGGAAGCTGCAGGTGCCGTACACCAGGCGGCCGCCCGGGCGCACCAGGCGCGCGGCGCTGGCCAGGATGCTGCTTTGCTTGGCGCGCATCTCGGTCAGGGTTTCCACGGTCTGGCGCCATTTCATGTCGGGATTGCGGCGCAAGGTGCCCAGGCCGCTGCAAGGCGCGTCCACCAGCACGCGGTCGATCTTGCCGGCCAGGCGCTTGACCTTGGCGTCGTTCTCATGGGCGATCACCACCGGATGCACATTGGACAGGCCGCTGCGCGCCAGGCGCGGCTTGAGCTTGGCCAGGCGCTTCTCGGAAACGTCGAAGGCGTACAGGCGGCCGGTATTGCGCATCAGCGCGCCCAGCGCCAGCGTCTTGCCGCCGGCGCCGGCGCAGAAGTCCACCACCATCTCACCGCGGCGGGCGCCCACGATCTGGGCCAGCAACTGGCTGCCCTCATCCTGCACTTCGATTGCGCCATCCTTGAACAGCGGCAGGTTCTGCAGCGCCGGCTTCTTCAGCACGCGCAGGCCCAGCGGCGAATATGGCGTGGGTTCGCACGCCACCGGCGCCTTGGCCAGTTCGGCGATGACGGTATCGCGGTCGGCCTTAAGCGCGTTGACGCGCAAGTCCAGCGGCGCCGGACGGTTCATGGCATCGGCCAGTTCCAGCGTGGCGGCCTCGCCCACGCGCGCCACCAGCTTGTCGAACAGCCAGGGCGGCAGGTTGCTGCGCATCTGCGGCGGCAACTGGCTGCGGTCGATCTGCGCCACGCGCGCCAGCCAGTCACCCTCGCCTTCCTGCAAGCCACCCAGCGACTCGGCGCCGACGGCGTCGGCCAGGCCCAGCAGCGCCATGCGGCGCATCATCGGCCCGCTGCCGGATTCGGCGAAGTTGGTCAGCACCGACTTGTTGCGCAACAGGCCGTACACCGCTTCGGCGATCACGCCGCGTTCGCGGCTGCCCAGCTTGGGGTGCTCGCGGAAATAGCGCGACAGCGTCACGTCGGCCGGGCCGGTAAAGCGCAGCACCTCGCGCAGCAGTTCTTCGGTATGGGGAATGATCGCGGGAGGCAATCTCATGCTCGGTCCTTCAGATTCAAAAATGGGTGAGCCGGCAACGGCTCAGATGGCAATAACGGATGCGGATTCGGGCGCGCCGGCAGCGGCCGGGAGCAGGCGCACGCGCGCGCCTTCCAGCAACAGGCGCCCGTCGACGAACCAGCGCACGGCGCGCGGGTAGATGACGTGTTCCTGCTGCAGCACGCGCTCGGCCAGCGCTTCTTCGCTGTCGCCCTCCAGCACCGGCACGCAGGCCTGCGCCACGATCGGGCCGTGGTCCAGGTCGGGCGTGACGAAATGCACGGTCGCGCCATGCAGCTTCACGCCCACGGCCAGCGCCTGGCGGTGCGTCGCCAGGCCCGGGAAACTGGGCAGCAGCGATGGATGGATGTTGAGCATGCGTCCCTGGTAATGCTCCACAAACGGCGCGGTCAGGATGCGCATGAAACCCGCCAGCACCACCAGGTCGGGCGCATAGGCGTCGATCTTCTCGCGCAGGGCGGCGTCGAACTGGTCGCGCGTGGCGTAATCGCGGCTGGGGACGACCGCGGTCGGAATGCCGTGCGCCGCGGCGAACTCCAGGCCGCTGGCGTCGGCGCGATTACTGATGACGGCGGAAATTCTGGCAGGCCACTTCTCGGCCTGGGCGGCGCGGACGATGGCCTCCATATTGCTGCCTCGTCCGGAAATCAGGATGACAATGCTTCTCATGGTGTGCGCATTGTACCTGCTAGAACCTGTTCAATGTCTCGTCGCGAGTGGATCAAATGCTATTTCAGGATGGGCTGCAAGGCGCAAAACGCAGCCGGGCCGGTGGCCCGGCGAGGCTTTGCAACGCCGCAGACCGCCTGAAAGGGCATTTGAGCCGCCGCGTTGAGACATTGAACAGGTTCTTGGGACTGCCCAGCCGCCGATTTTCGCGTTGCCGGGGCCGGCAGCCGTGGCGGAAATGATTGGCCCGGATTTACTGGAAGGAATAGAAAACCCGGAACGCGATCTTCTTGTCGGCCCAGTAATCGGCAGCGTCGCGAAAGACGTCGAGCAGGGTTTCGCGGGCTTCCTTGTCGAATTTCTGGGTATTGGGCAGTTGTTCCAGCACCACGACGAAACCCGGCTGCTTGCCGGCCTTGTGCGTCAGGTCGGTCAGGCAATCGGCCAGCGCATCGAAGTTCTTGCCGAAGTGCCGGGGAAAATGGAAGGCGGTGGCGATGCTCGTCAGCACCTGTTGCTTGGTCGTTGCTTCGGCGCAATAAGCATAGAGAAAATGCTGCTCAAGACGAGCAGCCTCTTCCTGCAACTCGTTCACGCGGAAGGCGCGAATCGACTGCACTATATTTGGCGGCACCGTTTTAAACAAATTCATTCTCTCCCTTCCTATCCATGACGAGGTAGCGTAGCTGCATCCCTAGCCCGCAGCCGGGCTTGCCAGCCCAGCCGGCCGATATTGCCTGAAATCCTATCAGTCGCGAATCCGGCTGAACGTCTTGTAGTGGTCGCTCGTGTAATAGTATTCGCCGGATGTTTTCGGATCGCCGCCGCTGATGATCCTGCGTGCTCCGCGGTTACGCGCGCGTGGGGTTTTTACAGTGAATTCGTGATAATACCCGCGCTTTTGCTTGGGTAAAACCCCTTCATAATTGCCGAAAACCACGCCATCCTTGTCGTACGGGAAGGGCCCGCCCTGGCGGATCAGCCCCATGGTCTGCTGGGCTTCGCGCGGCAACTGGTCGAGCGAGACGTCGGGGATGCCGCCCGGCTGCGGGCCGCGCGCCTGGGCCGGCGCCGCCAGCACCAACGCGGCCAGCAGGACCAGCCAATACTTCAGGAAAAAGGATGAGATGACCCGGGCTCGCATTTTGATGGTTGCCATAAGATTAATTTTCAGCAATACGACATCGTAGATTAACGTGTTGCTTTCAGCTAAGCAACCATGCGCTGCCGCCCCATCGGCCCGCCCGCAGCTCAGGCTTGGACAGCTTGCTCCGTTTCCGCCGCAAAAAAGGCCAGCACTTCCTCGCGCTTGCCATAGGTATCGCTCTCCCCCAGCGCGATCAGCTCGCGCGTGAAGCTTTGCTCGAACAGGAGATAAGACGCCAGCGCCGAACCCCGCGCCTCGGTGGCGCCGATGCCGCCCAGCAAGGTGCGCATCGGCCTCGGCAGGCTTTCCACATGGCGGCTGGCGATGCTGTCGATGCGCTGCGAAGGCGAGATCACCAGCGTCTCGATCGGCTTTAACGGCGTGCGGTCGCGCTGCTCGGGCGTGAGCACCGACAACGTCTGGTTGACCCGGTTGGTGCGCTCGATATCGGCGGCCAGGCCGTCGAGGAAGATGCTCGACATCGCATGGCCGGCCACTTGCGCCAGGCTGGGGTAATGCGGGGTATTGGTCGGCGCCTCTTCGCCTTGCTCGCCGATGCGCCCGGCGCCGATCACCAGCACCTTGGAAGCGCCCAGGTGGATGGCCGGCGAGATCGGCGCGATCTGGCGCATCGAACCGTCGCCGCAATATTCGCAGCGGCCGTTGATATAGACCGGGATGGCGGGAAAGATGAAGGGAATGGCCGACGACGCCAGCAGGTGGTCGATGCCGATCTGGTCGCGGATCGCCAGCCGCTGCGTGCGGCGCCAGGGCTCGATCTCGTCCTTGCACTGGTAGAACGTGATGTGCTGGCCGCTGCTGTAGGAAGAGGCGGTCACCGCCAGCGCGTGCAGATTGCCTTCGGCCATCGCCTCGTCCAGCCGCGGCAGGTCCAGCAACCGGTGCAGCATGCTGACCAGCGGCGTATTGTCCAGCAGCGAATTGGGCGGATTGGCGCGCCATTTGCGCAACAGCCAGCCGAAGGAAAACAGCGACAGCCAGCGCGCGCCCGAGCGCAGCACGCCCAGCGAATCGGCGCGGTAGACCTGCTCGACCTTGAAGTTGGCCCACACCGCCATCAGCTCGCGCACCGCCTCGCCGAAATCGTCGGCGCGGCAAGCCAGGGCGGTGGCGTTGATCGCTCCCGCCGAGGTGCCGCAGATGATGGAAAAGGGATTGCGGTGCACCGGCCAGCCGGCTTCCAGCAAAATCAAGGACAGGGCGTTGAGCACGCCCACCTGATAGGCTGCCCGTGCGCCCCCTCCGGTCAGGATCAATCCTGTTTTTTGCTCTATTGACTCCATGTCAACAGCTTAGCAGCAGCCTCCCGCCGGCGGAGAAAAATCTTGGGATGCGATGCACAAACGGCCACCGCGTTATCCTAGATCCGGCAGTTGAATGCGTTCGCCGGTGCCGTGATCGTCGTGCCAGGCAAGGCGCGACGACGCGGCGCACTGCCGTGCGCAAGGAGGAGCAACGCCGCATGGCGCGGCGAGCGCGGTGCCGGCGAATGCATAGCGCTCTCACCAGCAAGGGGAACGGTATTGATACGGCCAATGTTTGTGTTTACTCGGCTATCCAGGAATAGCAAGCGGTCAACTGCCGGATCTAGGATTATTTGGGCTGCATGCGGATGGCGCCGTCCAGGCGGATGGTTTCGCCGTTGAGCATCACGTTCTCGATGATGGTCCTGGCCAGTTGCGCGTATTCGGCGGCGCGCCCCAGGCGCGGCGGGAAAGGCACCGCCTGTCCCAGCGAATCGCGCACCTCCTGCGGCATGGCCAGCATCATCGGCGTTTCGAAGATGCCGGGGGCGATGGTCATCACGCGGATGCCGCTGCGCGACAGGTCGCGCGCCATCGGCAGCGTCATGGCGACGATGGCGCCCTTGGATGCCGAATAGGCGGTCTGGCCGATCTGGCCGTCGTAGGCAGCGACCGAGGCGGTGTTGATGATCACGCCGCGCTCGCCCTCTTCGGCCGCATCCGTCTTGGCCATCGCGTCGGCGGCGAAGCGCGCCATGTTGAAGCTGCCCACCAGATTGATGTTGAGCGTCTTCATGAACAGCGACATGGTATGCGGCCCGCTCTTGCCGATCAGCTTTTCGGCCGGCGCGATGCCGGCGCAGTTGACCAGGCCGCGCAAGGTGCCCAACTGCTGGGCGGCGCGCACCACCGCCTGCGCATCTTCCTCGGCGCTGACGTCGCAGCGCACGAACACGCCACCCAGCTCCTGCGCCAACTTGCCGCCGGCTTCCTCGTTCAGGTCGGCCAGCACCGGCCTGCCGCCGGCGGCGGCGATCATGCGCGCGGTGGCCGCGCCCAAACCCGACGCGGCGCCGGTGACGATGAACACATTTCCTTCGATACGCATTGCGTCTCCTTGCTTTATTTATCCAGATTACTGCGTATGGAGATTATGCAGGAGACGCCGCGCGAACGACTATCCGCGCGGCGACAATCGGTATCGTCGGACTCAGGCAGGACTCAGGTCGGCATCGCCGGCAGCAGCGGCACCAACAGCAGGGCCACGATGTTGATGATCTTGATCAGCGGATTGACGGCCGGCCCGGCGGTGTCCTTGTACGGGTCGCCCACGGTATCGCCGGTCACTGCCGCCTTGTGCGCATCCGAACCCTTGCCGCCGTGGTGGCCGTCCTCGATGTATTTCTTTGCGTTGTCCCAGGCGCCGCCGCCGGTGGTCATCGAGATCGCCACGAACAGGCCGGTCACGATGGTGCCCATCAACAATCCACCCAGCGCCGCCGGCCCCAGCAGCAGGCCGACCACGATCGGCACCACCACCGGCAGCAGCGACGGCAGGATCATCTCGCGGATGGCCGACGAGGTCAGCATGTCCACCGCGCGGTCGTATTGCGGCCGGCCGCTGCCGTCCATGATGCCGGCGATCTCGCTGAACTGGCGCCGCACCTCGACCACCACGGCGCCGGCGGCGCGGCCCACGGCTTCCATCGCCATCGCGCCGAACAGGTAGGGGATCAGGCCGCCGATGAACAGGCCGATGATCACCGCCGGGCTGGACAGGTCGAAGGAAGTGTTCTTGCCGACGCTGTCGAGCGCGTGGGTGTAGTCCGCGAACAGCACCAATGCCGCCAAGCCCGCCGAGCCGATCGCATAGCCCTTGGTGACGGCCTTGGTGGTGTTGCCCACGGCATCGAGCGGATCGGTGATGGCGCGCACCGAATCCGGCATGCCCGACATCTCGGCGATGCCGCCGGCGTTGTCGGTGATCGGGCCGTAGGCGTCGAGCGCGACGATGATGCCGGCCATCGACAGCATCGAGGTGGCGGCGATGGCGATACCGTACAGGCCGGCCAGCCAGTAGGCGGCGATGATGGCCAGGCACACCGCCAGCACCGGATACGCGGTGGACTTCATCGACACCCCGAGGCCGGCGATGATGTTGGTGCCATGGCCGGTGGTCGAGGCTTCAGCGATGTGGCGCACCGGCTTGAAGTCGGTACCGGTGTAATACTCGGTGATGTAGACCATCAGCCCGGTCAGCGCGATGCCGACCACCGCCGAACCGACCAGAGGCACGCGCATCTCGGGCGGCAGCATCAGCCAGCTGACCGCCACGAAACCGATCAGCGACAAGCCGGCCGACCACCACAAGCCGGTGTACAGCGCCGACATGATCTTCTTGCCCGGCGCCGCCTTGACCATCGAGCAGCCGACGATGGACGCCAGGATCGACACCCCGCCCAGCGCCAGCGGATACAAGATGGCCAATACTTCCATGCCCTTGAGCATCAGGCTGCCCAGCAGCATGGTCGCCACCAGCGTGACCACGTAGGTCTCGAACAGGTCGGCCGCCATGCCGGCGCAGTCGCCCACGTTGTCGCCGACGTTGTCGGCGATCACCGCCGGGTTGCGCGGATCGTCCTCGGGAATGCCGGCTTCGACCTTGCCCACCAGGTCGGCGCCGACGTCGGCGCCCTTGGTGAAGATGCCGCCGCCCAGGCGGGCGAAGATGGAGATGAGCGAAGCGCCGAAGGCCAGGCCGATCAGCGGCTTGATGGCGTCATGCAGGCTCGGCGCGCGCCCCTGGCCGTATTCGAACAGGAACCAGAAGAACAGCGTCACGCCCAGCAGGCCCAGCCCCACCACCAGCATACCGGTGATCGCCCCGCCGCGAAACGCCACGTTGAGCGCCTCGTTCATGCCGCGCGTGGCCGCTTGCGCGGTGCGCACATTGGCCCGCACCGATACGTTCATGCCAATGAAACCGCAAGCGCCCGACAGCACCGCCCCCAGCAGGAAGCCGAGCGCGGTCGGCCAGCCCAGACCGGGAATGAAGGCGATCACCACCAGCAGCACCACGCCGACCATGGCGATGGTGCGGTACTGCCGGGCGAGATAGGCCGAAGCGCCCTGCTGGATCGCGCTGGCGATGTCCTGCATGCGTTCGTTGCCGGGGTCTTGCTTGAGAATCCAACTGCGGGATACGAGGCCATACAGCACTGCGACGACGCCGCAGGCAATGGCAAACCAAAGGGCTGTAGCCATTATGTCTCCTTATTATCACGACTCATCAACAATCACGAACATCCGCCGCTGCCGCCGGCACAGGAACATGCCTGTTGCCGGCGGCAGCCACCGATACTGCGCCTGCAAATTACGTCGCCCTTTTTCTTGGATTTATTATTGTGCTGCCGGGGCTGCAGCGGCCGCCGCGCACACATTGCGCAGCAGCTGGACAAATTCAATCCTCCTTGCCTGGTCCTGCCTTGCCGCGGCATGCATGCGCCGCGCGGCAATAAAAAAAGCGGACCGCAGTCCGCTTTACTTTACTCTGCCAGGGCGGCAAATGCACGATCCCTAATTTCTTCCACCGGTCCGACGCCGGCGATCTTGCGATACTTCGGCGCGCCCGGCTGGCCCGACTTGGCCCACTCGCCGTAGTAGCCCAGCAGCACTTCGGTCTGGTCGTGGTACACGGTCAGGCGCTTCTTGACGGTTTCTTCCTTGTCGTCGTCGCGCTGGATCAGGGCTTCGCCGGTGGCGTCATCCTTGCCCTCGACCTTGGGCGGGTTGAACTTCACGTGGTAGGTACGGCCCGAAGCCGGGTGCACGCGGCGGCCGCTCATGCGCTCGACGATGGCGCTGTCGGGCACGTCGATTTCCAGCACGTAGTCGATGGCCACTCCGGCTTCCTTCATGGCGTCGGCCTGGCGCGTGGTGCGCGGGAAGCCGTCGAACAGGTAGCCGTTGGCGCAATCGGGCTGCTTCAGGCGGTCCTTGACCAGGCCGATGATGATGTCGTCAGAAACCAATCCGCCCGCGTCCATCACCTTCTTGGCGGCGATGCCCAGTTCAGTTCCCGCCGCCACGGCCGCGCGCAGCATGTCGCCGGTGGAGATTTGCGGGATGTTGAATTTTTCCTTGATAAAAGTGGCTTGCGTACCTTTACCGGCACCAGGCGCTCCTAACAGGATGAGGCGCATATTGATTCCTAAATTGAAGTTTCTGAAATATGAATGCTTGAATTCTTTTGCGATGGGATGGCGATCGATACCAACCATTTATGGGCGGTTGTGTCTCTTTTTGTGGCGCCGTTTGCATCAGCTCTTGACGAAACTTACCACAAAATCTTACCGAACCATGACAAACGCCTGATTTTTAAGCAGTCTCCTGCTCTTGATTGTGTCGTGCCAGATTGACAGCAAACTTACATCTCACGCCGTTTACAAGGCGGAAATGGTTTTCACCAGGGGACTGTCCGGCGGCGCCTCAAAGTGTTTGCGTACACGCAACAAATCTTCCGGCGTATCCACCCCCGCTTCCGGCACCACCGAGGTGACGTGCACGGCGATCGAATGCCCATGCCACAGCACGCGCAGTTGCTCCAGCGCCTCGATACGTTCCAGCGGCGAGGCCGACAGCGTCGGATACAGCTGCAGGAACTTGTTGCTGTAGGCGTACAGGCCGATATGGCGCAGCGGCGCGTAATCGTTGGCATGGTCGGCGCCATGCGCCTCGGGCAGCACGTCGCGCGATTTGGCGAAGGCGTCGCGGTGCCAGGGAATCGTCGCGCGCGAGAAATACATGGCGCAGCCGTCCTTGTTCAGCACCACTTTCACCACGTTGGGATTGAAGGCGTCGGCCGCCGTTTCAATCGGATGCGCGGCGGTGGCCATCGGCACCCCGGCCTTGATCTGGCCCGCAGTGGCCGCGACCAGGCCCGGATCGATCAGCGGCTCGTCGCCTTGCACGTTGACCACCACCGCGTCGTCGGCCAGGTCCAGCGAAGCGGCCACTTCCGCGATGCGGTCGGTGCCGGAGGGATGGTCGGCGCGCGTCATCGCCACTTCCACGCCATGCTGGCGGCAGGCGGCATGGATGTCGTGGTGGTCGGTGGCGACGATGATGCGCGCCGCGCCCGACAGCGCGGCGCGCTCGGCCACGCGCACGATCATCGGCTTGCCGCCGAGGTCGGCCAGAGGCTTGTTGGGCAGGCGCGTCGACGCCAGCCGCGCCGGGATGATGACGGTAAAGGACATGGGCTCGGCTCAGGCGGCCGGCGACGCCGGGGCGGCCGGAGCGGCATTGATGTCGCGCGCTTCATCGGCCCACATGATGGGGATGCCGTCGCGGATCGGATAGGCCAGCTTGTCGCCTTTGCAGATCAGTTCCTGCGCTTTCTTGTCGTAGTCCAACGGGCCCTTGCAAATCGGGCAGACCAGGATATCAAGCAGTCGGGCGTTCACGGAGTTTCTCCACTATATGTTCAGCCAGCGCGCCGTCGATGCGCGCCGATACGGGCACGACCCAGATGCGCGGGTCGTTTTTGATGGCCTCGATAGCCTTGCATTTTACTGCATCCTTCTCGGTGATCAGGATGACATCGGCCGGCAGGCCGGCGAAGGGATTGGCGGAGAAGTCGTAATGGTCCGGCAGCGGGTGTTCGGAAAACGCCAGCCCGGCGCCGCGCAGGGTGGCGAAGAAACGGCCGGGGTTGCCGATGCCGGCCACCGCGGCAATGCGTGCGCCATCCGCGCCGATGCCCGCCAGCGGACGGCGCGCGGACGGCGGCGCCAGCTGGACAAGCTCATCCGCGTCCAGCCGCATCGCGTAGCTGCCGGCCGGCGCCGCGCTGCCCGCCGGCAGGTTGCACACGGAAAAATCCCGGCGCCGCGTCGCCGGTTCGCGCAGCGGGCCGGCCGGCAGCAGCCAGCCGTTGCCGGCGCCGCGCGCGTCCGACAGGACGATCTCGATGTCGCGCGCCAGCGCGTAATGCTGCAGGCCATCGTCGGACACCACCACATCCACTTCCGGATGCGCCGCCAGCAAGGCCCGGCCCGCCGCCGCGCGGCGGCGCCCGACCACCAGCGGCACGCCGGTGCGCTGCACGATCAGCAGCGGCTCGTCGCCGACCCGCGCCGCCGCCGAATCGGCCCGCACCTCCGCCACCGCTTCGGCCCCGCCCGCGCCGTAGCCGCGCGACACCACGCCCGGCGTGTAGCCGGCGGCGCGCAAGGCTTCTATCAGCCAAATGGAAAACGGCGTCTTGCCGGTGCCGCCGACAAAGACGTTGCCGACCACGACGACCGGCACCGGCAGGCGTTCGGCGCGCCTGAATCCCCATGCGAACAGCGCGCGCCGCAACGCCGCCAGTGCGCCGAACAGCAGCGACAGCGGCCACAGCAGGCAAGCCAGCGGCCCGCGCCCTTGCCAGGCGCGGGTCAGGATGGCTTCGGCATTGCGGTGGGAGTCGGCCATGGTCGATGAGTTGGATGATTGCGGCAAACGCCACATTACCTGCTTATTTGCTGCTGGACTGCGCGGTGAACGTCACCTTCGGGAAGCCGGCGATACGCGCCGCCTCCAGCACATTGATCACGGTCTGGTGCGTGGCCAGCGCGTCGGCGTTGATGATGACCACAGGATCGCTCTTGCCGCTGCTCTTGAGCACGGCCTGCATCTCGTCGGCCAGGCCTTGCGCGTCGCGCGCGGCGATGCGGCTATTGTTGATGGCGTAGCGCCCCTGCGCGTCGACCGCGACATTGATCTCGAACGGCTGCTCCAGCGCCTTCTGCGCGTCGGCGGTGGGCAACGTGATCTGCAGCGCGGTGAACTTGCTGTAGGTGGTGGTCACCATCAGGAAAATCACGATCACCAGCAGCACGTCGATGAACGGGATCAGGTTGATCTCCAGGTCTTCGCGGGGGCGTCCCTTGCGGAAATTCATGGCGGCCTCTTAGCGGCGCACGTCGTGCACGATGTCGACGAACTTGACCGCCTGCTGCTCCATGTCGACCACGAAACCGTCGACCAGCGCGCGGAAATGGCGGTAGAACACCAGCGCCGGCATCGCAATGGCCAGGCCGAAACCGGTGTTGTACAGCGCAATCGAAATGCCGTGCGCCAGTTGCGCCGGGTTGGTGCCGGCGGCGTTCTGCGAGGCGAAGATCTCGATCATGCCGACCACGGTGCCGAACAGCCCCATCAGCGGCGCCAGCGACGCGATCGTGCCCAGCGTGGTGAGAAAGCGTTCCAGCCGGTGCGCCGCGGCCTGGCCGGCCTCTTCGATGGCCTCCTTCATCACTTCGCGCGGGGCGTCGACGTTGCGCAGGCCGGCGGCCAGCACATGGCCGAGCGGGGAATTCTGCTCCAGCTTGTCGATCACGCCGTCGTTGACGCGGCCGCTCTGGTAGACGCGCACCACCTCGCCCAGCAACTCGGGCGGCAAGACCCGGGTGCGGCGCAGGTAGACCAGCCGTTCGATGATCAGCGCCAGGCCGATGATGGATGCGATCAGCAAGGGCCAGATCGGCCAGCCGGCGGCGAGGATGATGGCGAGCAAAACGAACTCCTGTAGAGGTAAAAACGGATACGGGTGCAGAATGTAGCCTGTTGCGCCGCCGCGGGCAAGCGCGACCCGGCGCCGCATTGGCTTTACAATGCGGGGGATATTTTATCGCTCTATATAGATCAGTAGACAGCCTGCCCATGCCCGCCGACCAGTATCCCCCGTTCCGCCCCGCCCAGCCCGCCGCCGGCGATGCCGGCCCGCCGGTGCTGACGGTGTCGGCCCTGAACCAGTCGGTGGCGCGGGTGCTGGAGCGCACCTTCCCGCTGATCTGGGTCAAGGGCGAGATTTCCAACTTCACCCGCGCCGCCTCCGGCCACTGGTATTTCAACCTCAAGGATGACGGCGCCCAGGTGCGCGCCGTGATGTTCAAGGGCCGCGCCCAATACGCCGGCTTCATGCCGCGCGAAGGCGACAAGGTCGAGGTGCGCACCCTGGTCACGCTGTACGCGCCGCGCGGCGACTACCAGCTCAACGTGGAAGCGATCCGCCGCTCCGGCGTGGGCGACCTGTACGCAGCCTTCCTGCAGCTGAAGGAAAAACTGGAGCGCGAAGGCCTGTTCGACCGCGCCGCCAAGCGGCCGCTGCCGGGCTTCCCGCGCCGCATCGGCATCGTCACCAGCCCGCAGGCGGCTGCGCTGCGCGACGTGCTGACCACGCTGCGCCGCCGCGCGCCGCATGTGGAAGTGATCCTCTACCCGACGCCGGTGCAAGGCGAAGGCTCGGCCCAGCGCATCGCCGCCGCCATCGAGACCGCCTCCGCGCGCGCCGAGTGCGACCTGCTGCTGGTCTGCCGCGGCGGCGGCAGCATCGAAGACCTGTGGTCGTTCAACGAAGAGACCGTGGCGCGCGCCATCGCCGGCTGCTCGATGCCCGTCATCTCGGGCGTGGGCCACGAAACCGACTTCACCATCGCCGACTTCGCCGCCGACCTGCGCGCCCCGACCCCCACCGCCGCCGCCGAGATGGCCGCGACGGCGCGCGAAGACTGGCTGGCCGGACTGCGCGCCCACGCCCAGGACCTGACGCGCGCGCTGCGCCGCGCGCTGGCGGACAAGGCGCAGGCCGTCGACTGGATGTCGCGCCGGCTGGTCAACCCGGCCGCCTATATCCAGCATGAACGCGTCAAGCTGCTGGCGCTGCAAACCCGCCTGTCGCACGCCACCCGCGTGCCGCTGACGCAGGCGCGCCACCGTCTGCAGCAGTTGTCCACCCGGCTGGCGCACCAGTTGCCCGACACCGCCCATGCGCGACGCGATCTTGGCGACCTGGCGCGCCGCCTGCATGGCGCGCTGGCGACGCAGCAGTCGCGCCAGCGCCAGGCGCTGGCCGGCCTCAACGCCCAGCTGGAACTGCTCAACCCGCAACGCACGCTGGAACGCGGCTACGCCATCGTCACCGACCGCCAGGGCCGGGTGCTGCACTCGCCCGCCGAGCTGTCGGCGCGCAGCCGGATCACGGTCCGGCTGGCGCAAGGCAGCGCCGAAGTCAACATCGCCGGCGTCCAGCCACGCTTGGACTGACGCCGCCCATTCGACTTTTTTCTTATAAGCATTTTCCCTCCGGACGAGGGAGATGCCATGCCGGCTCCCATCGCCGCTTTCATGGATGAGCCGCAAGCTCCGGCCACATGCGGCCGGAGCCCGATTCGCCCGGGCTCCCGATGCGGCGATGCAGATGAGAACAATTCCAATTTACAAAACAGCCAGCACCGGCGCGGCCTGGCGGTCTATTGACCGGGTGCAAAGAATCCATATCCGCTTTAGAATCACAGGTTCAGAACAGCCCCTCGGTAACCACCCGATACATCAACAAGACAGAAAGGATTCACCATGGCACATACCCTGCCGGCACTGCCTTACGCTCTGGACGCACTGGCGCCCACGATTTCCAAAGAGACCCTGGAATATCACTACGGCAAGCACCACCAGACCTATGTGACCAACCTGAACAACCTGATCCCGGGCACTGAGTTCGAAAACCTGTCCCTGGAAGAGATCATCAAGAAATCCTCCGGCGGCGTCTTCAACAACGCAGCCCAGATCTGGAACCACACCTTCTACTGGAACGGCCTGACCCCGAAGGGCCAGGGCGCTCCGAGCGGCGCGCTGGCTGACGCCATCAACGCCAAGTGGGGTTCGTTCGACGCCTTCAAGGCCGAGTTCACCAAACAAGGCCTGGCCAACTTCGGTTCCGGCTGGACCTGGCTGGTCAAGAAGGCCGACGGTTCGCTGGACATCGTCAACACCACCGGCGCCGGCACCCCGCTGACCACCGACAGCAAGGCGCTGCTGACCGTGGACGTATGGGAACACGCCTACTACATCGACTACCGCAACGCCCGCGCCAAGTACGTGGAAGCGTTCTGGGGCATCATCAACTGGGATTTCGTCGCCAAGAACTTCGCCTAATCGGCGCCGCCTTTCCGGCACGAAAAAAGCCACGCACCGCGTGGCTTTTTTCTTTTACAAATACGTACGCAGCAAGCACGCCGCCCCCTCTCCTATCCGGTATCATCGTCCCCACCACAGGCGCCCCTGCCGGCAAGAGCGCCAAAGTTTTCCCGATCATACCGAGACGCTCCCCATGAAAGACGAACGCTTGCTCGAGATGCAAGTCTTCAAGGCCGTGGCCGACCACGGCGGATTCACCGCCGCTTCGCATGTGCTGGGCGCCAGCCAGCCCTTCGTCAGCCGCACCCTCAACAACCTGGAAAAACGCCTCGGCGTGGCGCTGCTGCGGCGCTCGACCCGCCAGGTCCACCTGACCGAGGAAGGCAGGATCTTCCTCGCCTCCTGCAACCGGATCATCGGCGACATCGAGCTGGCCGAAGGGCAAATCTCCTCTACCGGCGCCTCGGCCTCGGGCGACCTGCGCATCACCGCCGCGACCTCGTTCGGGATGGACCAGGTCGTGCCGCTGCTGCCCGAGTTCATGGAGACGTACCCCAACGTGCGGGTGCGGCTGTCGCTGTCCGACAACCTGGTGGACATCATCGGCAGCGGCGTCGACGTCGCCATCCGCATGGGCCACCTGCAGGATTCCATGCTGCTGTCGCGCAAGCTGTGCCACCTGCAGCGCCTGATCGTGGCCGCCCCTTCCTACATCGCACGCCACGGCGCCCCGAAAACGCCGGACGACCTGCGCCGGCACAACTGCCTGCAATGGGAAGCGCCGATGGACCATCTCAACCACTGGCCCTTTATCGTCGACGGCCAGCGCATCAGCGTGGAGATCCGCGGCAACTTCCAGTTCACCAGCGGCATGTCGTCGGTCGAGATGGTGCTGGCCGGCGTGGGCATGACGCGCATGGCCGAGCACTTCGCGCTACCGGCCATCCGCAGCAACAAACTGGTGCCTTTGCTGACCGAGTACCAGGCCCAGGACGATACCGCCATCTACGCCGTCTACGCCAAGGAGCGGCACGTGCATCCGCGCGTGCGCGCCTTCGTCAATTACCTCGCCGAGAAATTCAAGGAGCCGCCCTGGACGCGCTGAAGCGACCACCGGCGCAGACATAAAAAAAGCCGCCCCGAGGGGCGGCAAACACTTGCATGGTCGATGCCTGCGGCGTCACTTGTCCAGCCGCTTGGGCAGCATCATGGTCACCACCGCGCCGAACACCATGATCGCGCCGATGATGTACATGCCGATGTCGGTACGCCCGGTCGACACGTTGAGCCAGCCCACCAGGTAAGGCGACACGAAGCCGGCGATGTTGCCGAAGGAATTGACGAAGGCCAGCGCCGCCGCCACCGAGGCGCCGACGAACATGCTGGTCGGCAGCGCCCAGAACAGGCTGATGCAGGAGTACACGCCGGCTGCCGCCAGCGACAGGCAAGCCACCGTCACCGCCGGCCCGCCGTTGAGGATCATGGCCAGCGCCAGGCCGATGGCGCCGATCGTCAGCATGGAGGCGAAATACAGCCGGCGCTTGCCGCTGATGTCGGCGCCGCGGCCCGACAGGTAGAGCGCGATGGCGGCGACGATATTAGGGATGGCCGAGTACAGGCCGATCTGGAACGGGTCGGCGACACCGGCGCGCTTGATCAGCGAAGGCATCCAGAATCCGACCGCGTACAGTCCCATGATCAGGCAGAAATAAATCAGCACGAACACCCACAACTGGCGGCTGGCCAGGAATTCGCGCACGCTGCCGTGCTCGACCTTGCCGGCGTTCTCGGCGCGCAGGTCGGACTCGATCCGCTCCTTCTCGGCCGCGGTCAGCCAAGAAACCTTGCGGAAATCGTCGGCCATGCAGAAGAACACGACCACGCCCAGCACCAGCGCCGGAATCGCCTCCACCAGGAACAGCCATTGCCATGCCTGCAGCGGCTGCACATCCTTGAACGCATCCAGGATCCATCCCGACAGCGGGCCGCCGACGATGAACGCCAGCGGCGCCCCCATCACGTAGATCGCCATCGCGCGGCCGCGGCGCTGCGCCGGAAACCACAGGGTCAGCAGGTACATGATGCCCGGCGCGAAACCTGCCTCGGCCACACCCAGCAGGAAGCGCGCGATATAGAACTGCATTGGCGTGCGCACCAGCAGCATCGCCGCCGAGATGATGCCCCAGGTGATCATGATGCGGGCGATCCAGACACGGGCGCCGACGCGGCGCAGGATCATGTTGCTCGGCACCTCGAAGAGCATGTAGCCGATGAAGAAGATGCCCGATCCGAGGCCGTAGATGGCGTCGTCGAAACGCAGCGCGTCGAGCATCTGCAGCTTGGCGAAGCCGACGTTGACGCGGTCGAGGTAGGCCACCAGGTAGCAGGCGAGGATCAGCGGCAGCAGCCGCCAGTAGGCTTTCTTGTAAACGTCTGCGCCGTCGGCGTGCGCCAGCGAGCCGCTGTCGTATGCGGTAGTCATCTTGGTTGTCTCCTGAATGGCGTTGGCTGTTTTTTATCGTTGGAGCGGGTTGCGCCGTTTCCCGGCTGTCGCGCCTGCCCCACAAGGGCGCCCGCCGAGACGGGAACGCCCTGCCAATGCCTGTTGCCTGATTGTAGTAGGGGCCGGCCTTAGTCGAACAGGTCGGGCTGCAAGTGGGAAATTTCCGCGAACAGCGTCTGGAAGTGCAGCCAGCCGATGAACTCGTTGCCTAGGTGCTCGCGCGAATAGCCGGCGAACTTGGCGTCGATTTCCTTGGGCCGGATTTCCTTGGCGGCTTCGATCATCAGTTGCATGCGGCAGCAGTGGTCGAGCGCGATGAAGTGCCAGCAGGCATCGTCGATGCTGTGGCGGCTGGCCACCAGCAAGCCGTGGTTCTGGTGGATGATCGCCTTGTTGTTGGCGAACGCGCGCGCCACCGGATGGCCGGACTCCTGCGCCACCGGCACCTTGCCGGCGCCGTCGCCCAGCACCGCGTGGTCGCCGTAGAACATGCAGGCATCCTGCGTCACCGGCGACAGCGGGCGGCCGAACGCGGCCCAGGCGCCGCCGTGCACGGTGTGCGCGTGGCAGGAAGCGATGATGTCGGGGTTCTGCTCATGGATGGCCGAGTGCAGCACATAGCCGGCCTGGTTGATGGCGTACTTGCCTTCCACCACGCGGCCGCCGTGGTCGACCAGCACCAGCATCGAGGCCTTGACCATCGAGAACGGCACGGCCATCGGATTGGTCCAGAACAGGTCCGGATGCTCCGGGTCGCGCACCGTCAGGTGGCCGCCGAAGCCGAACGAAAAACCGTGCTTGGCGAACAGGCGGCAGGCCGCGGCCAGCCGTTCCTTGCGGTGCTGTCGCTCTTCGGCGACCGAGTTGAATACCGGCTCCTGCGGGAAGATCAGGCCTTCCTGGTCAGGCTGGTAAACGGATTTTTTCTGGGTTCCCGATTGGGGCTGGGCGGGCTTGGCTTCCATCAGCATGGCTGTCTCCTGGGTAATCGAGCAGCCATTATAGGAAGCGCCTATGGGCCGATTAAGCACCTGGCCGGCATAGGACTTATGCGGCGGCGAACGTAAATCGGAAGCGAATCCGGCGATGTGACACAATCAGACCCTGGCGCCCCGCCCTTCAAAACGACACCACGGAGAACCGACATGGCCCACGTCACCCTGCACAACACCGCCGGCTACGCCCAGGAAATCAAGGCGCGCAACCACCAGCTGAAGGCCGACGAACCCGAGAACAACGGCGGCAAGGATACCGGCCCGGCGCCTTACGAACTGCTGCTGGCGGCGCTGGCGGCCTGCACCTCGCTGACGCTGCGCATGTACGCCGACCGCAAGGGCTGGGACCTGGGCAGCATTTCGGTGGACGCGCATTTCGGCCGCGACGACAGCGGGCTGGAAACCATCACCCGCAAGATCAGCTTCGGCAATGCCCTGCCGGCCGAGCAACTGGCCCGCCTGGCGGAAATCTGCGAGAAGACGCCGGTCACCAAGACCATCCGCCAGGGTACCGCGATTCAGACGTCGATCGCGTAACCGGCGGCGCGCCAGGCATCGATGCCGCCGGTCAGCGGCCGCACCTTCTTGTAGCCGCGCTGCATCAGCTGGCGCGCCACCATCGCGGCCGACGCCTCGTTGGGACAGGCGCAGTACACCACCACCTCATCCTCGATCGGGCCGTCGAAGACGAAGGTCTGGATTTCCTGGTTGGACATCGTCACCGCGCCCGGAATCCTGCCGTCCTGCTGCGACAGCGGCGAACGCACATCGATGATGGTGGGCGCGATGCCCTCCTCCAGCATGTTGTTCAATTCCTGCACCGAGATGCGCGCCATTTCCAGCGACTTGCGGAAGCGACGGCGCTGCCACCACTTGTTGGCGATGAAAGCCGCCAATGCGATCCCGATGAGCAGCATGCCGTAATGGCCGAGCTGCGCCAGCACGTTCAGCAAGTCGTCCACCGCCGAGCTGAACAGCGAACCGAGGAAGATGCCCAAGCCGGCCCACAGCGCGCTGCCGATGGCGTCATACAGCAGGAAACTGGAACGGCGCGTGCCCATGGTGCCGGACAAGGCGCTGGCGATCGAGGCGAAACCGGGGATGAACTTGGCCGCCAGCAGCGAACGCGCGCCCCAGCGCAGGTAAATCGACTCGGTCTGGCGCACGCAGGAATCCGGCGACAGCGAGATGCGGCACAGGCGCGACATGATCTGGCGGCCGTAGCGCCGGCCGGCCAGGTACCAGAAGTAATCGGCGATCAATGCGGCCAGCACCGCCAGCGCCAGCAGCAAGGCGGCCGGATACTGCCCGCTGTGCGCCAGCGCGCCGGTGATGATCAAGGTGGGATAGGCGGGCACGGGCGCGCCCAGCTGCTCGACCAGCACATTGAAGAAGACGATGAGCAATCCGTATTGCTCGATCAGGTGGTACAGGGTTTCCATTGCATTGTCGCCATCGTTCTTGCCGCATGACAATCCGGCAAGCGCCTCCTGGTTGTCCACCATGGCCAACCGCAGAATGCCATTATAGGTTTGCCGCCCGCGTCTTGCTGTTGCATCGGCGGCGGCAACGGGAAATAAATGGGGGCGGAGGCGCGAAAGAAAAGCGCCCCGGCATCCGCCGGCAAGCGGAACGCGCGGAGCGCAAACGAGGAAGGCCTCGGAGAAAAACCTGTATCAGGACCGGGTCATGCCGGCAGCTTCATGCGCGCCTTGGCATCGCCCGGGACGGCCGGACTGCCGCCGGCGCTGCCGCTGCCGCCTTGCGGCGCCGGCCTGGTGCGGGCCAGGAACACCAGCACCGCGGCCGCCACCGAGGCGATCGACAGCGCATACAGGCCGCCCTGGATGGAACCGGTCTTCTGCTCCAGGTAGCCGAAGGTGGCCGGCGCGAAGAAGCCGCCCAGGTTACCCAGCGAATTGATCAGCGCCAGTACGGCGGCGGCGATGCGGCCGTCGAGATACCCCTGAGGTATCGGCCAGAACAGCGAGGATGCCGCCTTGAAACCGATGCCGGCAAAGCACACCGCGACGAAGCCGACCACCGGGCCGCTGCGGGCCGACACCGCCATCCCCACCGCCGAGATCAGCAGCGTCAGGGCGACCCAGAACTGCTGCTTCCTGAAGCGCCCCGCCAGCACCGCGAACGCATACATCGCGGCGATCGAGACGATCCAGGGAATGGAATTGAACAAGCCGACCTGGAAGTCGTTGAAATGCCCCATTTTCTTGATGATGGTCGGCAGCCAGAAGGTCGCGCCGTAGATGGTCAGCTGGATGGCGAAGTAGATGAAGCAGAACAGCACGATCTGCGGGTCGCGCAGCAGCGTGAAGGCGGAGACGTGCGCCGGACGGCTGGCGGCGCGCTGCTCCTGCTCGGCATCGATGACGGCGACCAGCGCCTGGCGCTGTTCGGGCGTGAGCCATTTGGCGTCGCGCGGGGCCGAATCGAGCAGGAACCACACCACGAAGCACAGCGCCATCGAGGCGCCGCCTTCGATCAGGAACATCCATTGCCAGCCACGCAGGCCGCCGCCTTCGATCAGCAGCAAGGCGCCGGTGATCGGCCCCGACAGGATGGAGGCGATCGCCGAACCGGAAAGGAACACCGCCATCGCGCGGCCGCGCTCATGGTTGGGCAGCCACTGCGTGAAGTAATACACCACGCCCGGGAAGAAACCGGCCTCGGCCACGCCGAGCAGGAAGCGCATGAAGTAGAAGCTGCTTTCGCTCTGCACGAACGCCATGCATGCCGCCACAAGGCCCCAGGTGAACATGATGCGGGTCAGCCAGGCCTTGGCGCCGTAGCGCTGCAGCAATATGTTGGACGGCACTTCGAACACGGCGTAGCCGACGAAGAACAGCCCGGCGCCCAGCCCGAAGGCGGCCGCGCCGATGCCGAGATCGGCGGCGAGATGGGCGCGCACGAAACCGATATTGACGCGGTCGATGTAGTTGACGATGAACATCACCACGAACAGGGGCAGGATGCGCCACTTGATCTTGCCCACCGCGGCGGTGAGCGTGAGATTGGCCGGTTCGGGAGCGCCGGCCGGCGTTGCGGATGTATTCACGAGTGTGTCTCCTCTTTCAGGACTCGGTATTACGCGTTGATGGAAAAACCGGTATTGCCTGTGTTTTTGTTTTTTCTTGTGCTTCTGCTGCCGTTCTTTTTTCCAGCCTTGCCGCCGGCGTTCAGCGCACCAGGCAGGGCTTCTTGTTGTCGAACTTCCAGCCGGGAATCAGGTACTGCATGGCCACCGCGTCGTCGCGCGCGCCCAGGCCCATGTTGCGGTAGGTCTGGTGCGCCGCTTCGATCTGCGCCATGTCGACCTCGATGCCCAGGCCCGGCTTGGCCGGCACCTTCACCTTACCGCCGACGATCTGCAGCGGATCCCGGGTCAGGCGCTGGCCGTCCTGCCAGATCCAGTGGGTGTCGATGGCGGTGATCTTGCCGGGCGCGGCGGCGGCCACGTGGGTGAACATCGCCAGCGAGATGTCGAAGTGGTTGTTGGAGTGCGAACCCCAGGTCAGGCCCCACTCGTGGCACATCTGCGCCACGCGCACCGAACCCTGCATGGTCCAGAAGTGCGGGTCGGCCAGCGGGATGTCGACCGACTGCAGCGAGATCGCATGGCCCATCTGGCGCCAGTCGGTGGCGACCATGTTGGTGGCGGTCTGCAAGCCGGTGGCGCGACGGAATTCGGCCATCACCTCGCGGCCGGAATAGCCGTCCTCGGCGCCGCACGGGTCTTCGGCGTAGGCCAGCACGTCGTGCTGGTCGCGGCACAGGCGGATCGCATCTTTCAGCAGCCAGCCGCCGTTGGGATCGAGCGTGATGCGCGCATGGGGGAAACGTTCGGCCAATGCGGTCACGGCCTCGATCTCTTCCTCGCCGCGCATGACGCCGCCCTTGAGCTTGAAATCGTTGAAGCCGTAGCGCTGAAAAGCGGCCTCGGCCAGACGCACGACAGCTTGCGGCGTGGTCGCTTCTTCATGGCGCAGGCGCAGCCAGTCGTCGCCCTCGCCTTCGGCCGAGAGGTACGGCAGCTCGGTCTTCTTGCGGTCGGCCACGTAGAACAGGTAGCCTAGCATCTCCACTTCATCGCGCTGCTGGCCCTCGCCCAGCAATGCCGCCACCGGCACTTCCAGGAACTGGCCGAGCAGGTCGAGCAGCGCCGCCTCCAGCGCGGTGACCGCATGGATGGCGATGCGCAGGTCGAACGTCTGCAAGCCGCGGCCGCCGCTGTCGCGGCCGGCGAACGCGGTGCGCGCGCGGTTCAGAATCGCCTGGTAGTTGCCGATGGCCTGGCCCACCACCAGCGTGCGCGCATCCTCCAGCGTCTGGCGGATGCCTTCGCCGCCCGGCACTTCCCCCACGCCGGTGCGGCCGGCGCTGTCGGTCAGGATGACGATGTTGCGGGTGAAATACGGCCCGTGCGCGCCGGACAGGTTGAGCAGCATGCTGTCGTGCCCGGCGACGGGGATGACGCGCATGTCGACGATCTTGGGGGCGCCGTGGACGGCGGATGCGGCTTGGGTGCTGCTCATGCTGGACTCCTGTTGGTGGCGCCGCGGCGGCGGCGTATTTCGGCGATGTTTCTTTTTTATATTTGGTAGCGCTACCAAATTAATTTTGAATGATGGTAGCGGTACCAAATATCGGTGTCAACTGTTGATTTCAGGCATCGGATGGAAATGGGAGAAGGCCGGCCGCGCCCTCAGGCGCTTTGCCGCTTGATGATGGAAAAGCCGATATCGACGATCGGTTCGGCGATCTCCAGCCCGGCGGCGCGGTCGATGATGAACTTTGCCGCGCGCTGGCCGATGCCGGTGCCGTCGATGCGCACCGTGGTCAGTTGCGGCTGCAGGTCGCGCGAGAATTCGAGGTCGCCGAAGCCGACCACGGCCAGTTGTTCGGGAATGCGGATGCCGCGGCTCTGGGCTTCGATCATCACGCCCAGCGCCAGCAGGTCGGAACTGCAGAAGATGGCATCCATGTCCGGCTGGCGCTCCAGCAGGTCGGCCAGCCCCTTGCGGCCCTGGCCCAGCGTGGTCGGCGCGCTCACATGGTGCATCGCCATCGGCGCACCGCCGGCCGTCATGCCGAGCGTAGCGGCTTCCTTGGCGAAAGCATTCATGCGGCGCTGGCTGCGCTCGTCGCGTCCACCCACCGCCACCGCCATGCGCCGTCCGGCGCCGTGCAGGTAGCGCGCCACTTCGCGGCCGATATCGTCGTGCGAAAAACCGACCAGCATGTCGATCGGCGTGGGCGTCAGGTCCCAGGTCTCGACCACCGGGATGCCGCTGGCCAGCAGGCGCTTGCGGGCCTCGGCCGAACGCATGATGCCGGTCAGCACCACGCCGTCGGGACGACGGCCGATGATGGCTTCGAGCAGCGCATCCTCGCGCGAATTCTCATAGCCGCTCTGCCCCAGCATCACCTGGTAGCCGGCCGCGGCCAGCGATTCAGTGAGCGTGTGGACGATCTCCTGGAATACCGGGCCGATCACGGTCGGCACCACCACCGCCACCAGCCGGCTCTTGTTCGAGGCCAGGCCGCCGGCCAGCAGGTTGGGCACGTAGCCGGTACGCTCCACCGCATCCTTGACCTTCTGCAGCACCTTGGGCGACACCGCCGAAGGCGTGTTCAGCGCGCGCGAAGCGGTGATCGGCGCCACCCCGGCCAATTGCGCCACGTCGCGCAGCGTAATGCCGCCAGCGCTCTTGCGGCTGGCGCGCCGGCGCGGCTCGGTGCTGTCGTCGTTGGAATCGGGATGGGAAGGAGGGACATTCTGTGACATGCGGGCATTCTAGCATCGCCGCTGGTAGCGTTACCAAAGGAAGCGACCTGCTCTCTCGCAATGAAAAAGCCGGCATCCGCCGGCTTTTTCCACATCGGAAAACTGAATCGATGCGTCAGGCCGCAGCCGGCACCGCCGTCGCCTTCTGCCCCTTGATGCGCAACACCATCACCGCGCCGATCAGGCAAGCCACGCCCATCATGATCGACGACAAGGTGTAGTTACCCAGCGTGGCGCGCAGGTAGCCCGCCAGCGTGGTGGCGGTAGCCGCGCCCAGCTGGTGGCCGGCGACGATCCAGCCGAACACAATGGGCGCCGCCAGGCGGCCGAACACGTCGTTGGCCAGGCGCACGGTGGGCGGCACGGTGGCGATCCAGTCCAGGCCGTAGAAGATGGCGAAGATGGCCAAACCGTAGTACTGCAGGCCGAAGGCGTAAGGCAGGAAGATCAGCGCCACGCCGCGCAGGCCGTAGTACCAGAACAGCAGCACGCGCGGGTTGTAGCGGTCCGACAACCAGCCCGACAGCGTGGTGCCGACCAGGTCCAGCATACCCATCGCCGCCAGGATGGAAGCGCCGCCGACCTCGTTGATGCCGTAGTCGTTGCACATGGCGATGAACTGGGTGCCGATATAGCCGTTGGTCGACAGGCCGCAGACGAAGAAGCTGAAGAACAGCAGCCAGAAATCGGGCATGCGCACCGAGCTGCGCAGCGCGTCGAAGGCGATCGCCAGCGGGTTCTTCTTGCTGGCGGCCTCTTCCTTGACATCAGCGGTCTGGCCGAACATCTTCTGACCGATCGCGGCCGGGCTTTCCGGCAGCAGCAGCCACACCAGCGGGATCGCCAGCAACGCCACCGCCGACACCAGGAACGCCACCGAACGCCAGCCGTAAGACCCCACCATCGCCGCCATCAGCGGCAGGAACACCATCTGCCCGGTAGCCGCGCTGGCGGTCAGCAAACCCATGGCCAGGCCGCGCCGGGCTTCGAACCAGCGGCTGACGATGGTGGCGCCCAGCGTATTGGCGGCCACGCCGGTGCCGGCGCCGACCAGCAAGCCCCAGGACAACAGCATGTGCCAAGGCATCTGCATCAGCGTCGACAGCGCGGTACCGCTGGCCAGCAGCAGCAGCGCGCCCAGCACCACGCAGCGGATGCCGAAGCGCTGCATGGCGGCGGCCGAGAACGGGCCGATCAGGCCGTACAGCGCGATGTTGACCGAGATCACCACGGAGATGGTGGAGCGGTTCCAGCCGAACTCCTGTTCCAGCGGCAGGATCATGACCGAGGGCGTGGCGCGGATGCCGGCCGAGCACAGCAGCACGAGGAAGATCACGCCGACCACGATCCAGGCGTAATGGAAGCGCGGCGTGACGGCATTGGCGAACGATTGGGTGAGCTTGTTCATTGCATTCTTTTTCGGGAGGTGGGTTGGCGGAAGTCCGTCCTGGTTTCGGCAGCTGTCGCTATACGTCCTGCAGCTTGCCGTAGGCGTCGTTGATGATCTCGGTCAGTTCGCCTGCCAGCCTGGGGCCGAGCTGGCGGTCGATCTCGTCCTGGGCGCGGCGCCAGTTGGGGCGCGCCTCGTCAAGCTTCTTGCGGCCGGCCGCGGTCAGTTGCAGCGCGAAGGAGCGCTTGTCCAGATGCGCCTCTTCCGGCAGATCGACCGTCTCCACCCATCCCGCGGCGGTCAGCGGCTTGAGCGCCCGGCTCAGGGTGCTGCGGTCCATGCCCATGTCGGTGGCCAGGGCGATGTTGGCGATCGGCCCGCCGCGGCCGATGCGGCTGAGCAGCGAGTACTGGGTGATGGTGAGCGCGTTGGGCTGCAGATGGTGGTCGTAGATGACCGTGATCTTGCGCGTCAGGCGGCGCAGCGGGGAGCAGGTGCAGATGTCGTTGCTCATCGGGAATCCTCAGGCGGGGCTGATCGGGCATGTTGGCGCCGATCAATTTAATGCATATACATCGATGTGTATGCATCATATTTTTCAAACCAATGGCTGTCAAGGCCATCCTTTGAAAAACGGGAGAGCTTGCGTTGCGCCGCTGGCAAGCCGCTCAGGCGCGCTTGCCAGCCTTCGCGGCCTTGGCCGACGCGGCGACCTTCTTCGCCTTGACCGGCTTGGCCGGCGGCGCTTCATCAACGGCTTCGTTGGCGGCTTCGCGGCGGTGCGCGATCAGCGCCAGGCGCTCGCGTGTGGCGCCGTCCGCCTGCGGGCCGGGCACGAGGGCGTAATCGCGTGAATTGATTTCACGGCCGGTCTTGCGGTCCACCAGCGCCAGGTCGACCTCCTTGCCGGTGTTGGCATCGACCAGCATCACGCTCGGGCCTTCCGGCGCGAAATGCTTGTTGCCCCAGGCATTGAGCGCGATGAGGATGGTGCGGAAATCGCGGCCGAGGTCGGTCAGCACATACTCGAAACGCGGCGGACGCTCGCTGTACTGGCGGCGCTCCAGCATGCCGGCTTCGACCAGGCTGTGCAGGCGGCGCGTGAGGATGTTGGGGGCGATGTCCAGGCTTTTCTGGAACTGGTCGAAGCGCGTCAGTCCGTGCAGCGCATCGCGCAGGATCAGGATGCTCCACCACTCGCCCACGCGTTCGAGCGTGCGCGCCACCGGGCATTGCATGTTGCCAAAACTCTTGCGTTCCATATCAGCCCCTCATGGCCTGTTCTTCACAGCCCTTTTTCCGCTATCATCAGTCACTATCATTTTGCAATGATAATGGGATTATATCCGAAGCAAAACGGGAGGCGCCATGAAAGAACCGATGTTCCTCGAAGACTTCGAGGTAGGACAAATCTTCCGCCACCCAGGCGGCGTGGCTGTGACGGCCGAGGAAATCAAGCAATTCGCCGGGCAATTCGATCCCCAGCCGTTCCACCTGGATGAAGCCGCCGCGCAACAGTCCTTCTTCCGCGGCCTGGCCGCCAGCGGCTGGCATACCGCCGGGCTGACCATGCGCATGCTGGTCGATACGCTGCCCGTCCACGGCGGGCTGATCGGCGCCGGCTTCGAGGAATTCCGCTGGCCGCGCCCGACCCGGCCGGGCGATGTGCTGCGGCTGGAAGCGGAAGTGCTGGGCATCAAGCTTTCCCAGTCCAAGCCGCTGCAGGGCTTCCTCTACCACCGCGTGACCACCTACAACCAGCACGATGAAGCGGTGCTGGTGATGACCGGCAACCTGCTGGCGCCGCGCCGGCCGCAATAAGCCCCCGCCCTGCCCGCGCCTGGCGTCAGGCCGCGTCCGGTTGCCGCGACGGATGCGCCTGCTGGAAAGCAGGCAAGGCATTACAGGCATCCTCGATGGCGCACAGCGTCGGATAGGGCCGCATGTCGAGCTCGAAGCGGCGCGCATTGAACATCTGCGGCACCAGGCAGCAATCGGCCATGGTGGGCATGTCGCCCACGCAGAAATGGCCACGCGCCTTGTCCGCGGCCAGTTGCTTTTCCAGCGCGGCGAAGCCGAGGGCGATCCAGTGCCGGACCCATTCGTTCTTCTGGTCGTCATCCACGCGCAGCTCATGCTTGAGATAACGCAGCACGCGCAAGTTGTTCAGCGGGTGGATCTCGCAGGCGATGGCCAGCGACAGCTCGCGGATACGCGCGCGCTGCGCCACATCGCCCGGCAGCAGCGAGGGCATCGGGAAGCGTTCTTCCAGGTATTCCAGCATCGCCAGCGATTGCGTCATCTGGTGGCCGTCATGTTCCAGCACCGGCACCAGCGAATGCGGATTCATCTCCGCGAAGGCCGGCAGGAACTGCTCGCCGCCCTGGTTGAGCAGGTGCACCGGCGCCGTGTCGTAAGGCAAACCCTTCAGGTTCAGGGCGATGCGCACGCGGTAAGACGCCGAACTGCGAAAGTATCCGTACAGGGTAGTCATTGCTCATCCTTCCTTCAGGAAACGTCTTGCCGGAATCAAGGCAGACTGCGCGCCGGCAGCACGGTTCCGGCGACTTCGCCGAAACCGATGCGCGGCAGGCCGTCTCGTTGCGCCACCGCGCGCATGACAATGGTATCCCCATCCTCGATGAAAATGCGCTTCTCGCCCCCCGGCAGCACGATCGCCTGCTTGCCGCCGGCGGTCAGTTCCAGCAGCGATCCGGCCTGATCCGGCTGCGGGCCGGATTGGGTGCCCGAACCGAGGAAATCGCCGGGACGCAGGTTGCAGCCGTTGACGGTATGGTGCGCCACCAGTTGCGACACGCTCCAGTACGAATCGCGGAAGTTCGACAACGACAGCCGCTGCGGCGGCTGCCCCGCTTCACGCATGGCGCGGGTCTGGATCAGCACTTCCAGTTGCAGGTCGATGGCGCCGCTCTCGCGCAGCGCCGCCGAATCGAGATAGGGCAGCGGCTGCGGATCGCCGGCCGCGCGCGTCCAGGCGCAGCGATAAGGCGCCAGCGCTTCCAGCGTGACGATCCAGGGCGAGACGGTGGAGGCGAAGCTCTTGGACAGGAACGGCCCCAGCGGCTGGTATTCCCAGGCCTGCACGTCGCGCGCCGACCAGTCGTTCAACAGGCACAGGCCGAATATCTTGTCCTCGGCCTGTTCCATCGGCACCGGTTCGCCCAGGGCATTGCCGCCGCCGATGTAGATGCCGACTTCCAGCTCGTAATCCAAGCGCTTGCACGGGCCGAACGACGGCGCCTCGGCATCCGGCGCCTTGGTCTGCCCGACCGGGCGGCGGAACTGCTGGCCGGAGACGGCGATGGAAGAGACGCGGCCGTGGTAGCCGATCGGCACCCACTTGTAATTGGGCAGCAGCGGGTTGTCGGGACGGAACAGCTTGCCCACCGCGGTGGCGTGGTGGATCGAGGTATAGAAATCGGTGTAGTCGCCGATGGCCGCCGGCAAGGCGTACTCGGCCTGCGCTTGCGGCACAAGGCAGGCGGCCAGTTCGGTCTCGTGCGCCGAGCCGGTGCGCAGCACATGCGACAGCGCCAGCCGCAGCTCGGACCAGGCCGCCGCATCCAGCGCCATCAGCGCGTTGAGCGTGGAACCTTCGGCGGCGGCATGCGCGGCCTTGCGCGCCAGCTCGTCGAAACCGGAAAAGGCGCTGGCAGCATGCGCCGCCTGCAGATCGAGGATCTGGTCGCCGATGGCCACGCCGGCGCGGAAGGCTTCATCGCTGCCGGCGCGGCGGAACACGCCGTACGGCAGGTTCTGGATCGGGAACGGACAGCCGTCCGCATTGGCGCTTTCCACCCAGCTGCGCAGTTCGGTGTCGTGGGTTTCGTTCAGTCGTTGAGTGGGCTGGCTCATGCTTGCTCCGGGTTGAAGTTCTTCTGGATGCCCAGCCAGCAGTTCTGGTAATCGCGTTGCAATGTCGGCGACTCCAGCGCATAGCGGGTGGGACGAATGATGTTGCGCGTCTCGAACATGAAGGCCATGGTGCTGTCGACCTTGTTGGGCTTGCTGGTGTCGGCGCGGCTGGCCTTCTCGAAGGTCGCGGCGTCGGGGCCGTGGCCGCTCATGCAATTATGCAGGCTGGCGCCGCCGGGGACAAAGCCGCCGGCCTTGGCATCGTATTCGCCGGTCACCAGGCCCATGAATTCGCTGGCCACGTTGCGGTGGAACCAGGGCGGGCGGAAGGTATGCTCGGCCGCCAGCCAGCGCGGCGGGAAGATCACGAAGTCGATCGTGTCCACGCCCGGCGTATCGCTTTGCGACTGCAGCACCAGGAAGATCGACGGATCGGGATGGTCGTAGCTGATCGAGCCGATGGTGTTGAAATGCCGCAGGTCGTATTTGTACGGCGCGTAGTTGCCGTGCCAGGCCACCACATCCAGCGGCGAATGGCCGATCTTCGCTTCCCACAGGTTGCCGCCGAACTTGGCGACCAGGCGGAAATCGCCTTCGCGGTCTTCATACCAGGCTTGCGGCGTGAGGAAGTCGCGTGGGTTGGCCAAGCCGTTGGAGCCCAGCGGGCCGAGGTCGGGCAGGCGCAGCAAGGCGCCGAAGTTCTCGCAGATGTAGCCGCTGGCCTGGCCGTCCGGCAGGCGCACCTGGAAGCGCACGCCGCGCGGGATCACGGCGATCTCCTGCGGCTCGACATCGATCACGCCCATTTCCGTCAACAACTGCAGGCGGCCGGCCTGCGGCACGATCAGCAGTTCGCCGTCGGCCGAATAGAAGAAGCGGTCGGTCATCGGCTGGTTGGCCGCATAGATGTGGATGGCGCAACCGCTCTGCGCCTCCGGCGAACCGTTGCCGGCCATGGTCACCATGCCGTCGATGAAATCGGTCGGCGCCGCGGGCATCGGTTGCGGGTCCCAGCGCATCTGGTTGGGCGGCGTGGGCACGCCGTCGAAATGGCTCAGCAGCTTGCCGCCGTCGATCTGCACGAACGCCTCGTGCACCGCAGCCGGGCGGATGCGGTACAGCCACGAGCGGCGGTTGTGGCCGCGCGGCGCCGTGAAGGCGGTGCCGGACACCTGCTCGGCATACAGGCCGTAGGCGACCTGCTGCGGCGAGTTCTGGTGCGCCGGCAAGGCTCCCGGCAGGGCTTCGGTGGCGAACTCGTTGCCGAAACCGGACAGGTAGCCGGCCGGCGCCAGGTGCGATGCTGCGATGGCGTTCATGCGTTTTCTCCTTCAATCATTTCAGCGCACGCGGTGCAGGCGCGCCACCGTCAATGCCGAGATCAGCGCCGGCACGGCGGCCGCGACGAACAGCGAGGCGTTGCTCCACTGCATGGCGATCAACTGGCCGCCGATCACCGGGCCCACGACCGAGCCGATGCGGCCGATGCCCAGCGCCCAGCCGATGCCGGTCGAACGCAGCGCGGTCGGATAGTAGGTGCCGGCCAGCGCATTGACGGCCGGCTGCCCGCCGACGATGCAAAAGCCGGCCACCACCACGGCGATGAACAAGAAGGCCGGCACCGCCGCCACCTTGCCGATCAGCGCGATGGCCACGCAGGCGGCCACGAAGCAGCAGCCCAGCACCTTGGTGAAGCCGTAGCGGTTGATGAACCAGCCCAATGTCAGTGTACCGACCACGCCGCCCACCTGCAGCGAAGTGCCGATCAGCACCGCCATGCCGGTCGGATAGCCGGCGTCGTGGATCAGCGTGGGCAGCCAGTTGGACAGGAAATACAGGTTGATCAGGTTCATGAAGCTGATCAGCCACAGCAACAATGTGATGCCGGTGCGGCCTTCGCGGAACAGCTCGGCCACCGGCATGCCGTCGGCCTTGGCTTCCTTGACCACGATGCGGGTCGAGGCGTCGACCGCGATCGACGGGTCCAGCTTGCGCAGCCAGCGCGCGGCCTTGGCCTGCGGGCGGCGGCGCAATACCAGGAACTGGATCGACTCCGGCAGCCAGAACAGCATGGCGATGCCCAGCAGCAGCGGCACCGCGCCGCCCACCCAGAATACCGAGTGCCAGCCGTAGGCCGGGATCAGCGCGGCGCTGACGAAGCCGCCGGCGGCGGCGCCCACGGTGAAGCCGCAGGAGACCAGCATCATGCGCGTCACGCGCGAGGAAGACGGGCTGAATTCACCCACCAGCGCCATCGCGTTGGGCATGATGCTGCCCAGGCCGAAACCTGTGATGAAACGCAGCACCAGCAACTGGTTGATCGTGGTGACCTGGGTCGTGGCCAGCATGCACACGGCGAAGAACAAAGTGGAAACGATCAGCACCGGACGCCGGCCGTAGCGGTCGCCCACCGGCGTCAACACCAGCGAGCCCAGCAGCATGCCGAACAGGCCGGCGCCGAACACCGGGCCCAGGCTGGCTTTACTCACGCCCCAGTCGCCGATGATGGCCGGCGCCACGTAGCCCATGGCCTGCACATCGAAACCGTCGACGATCAGGCACAGGCCGCACAGCAGCAGCAAGCCGAATTGAAACGCGCCGAAGCGCCCCTGCTCCACCACCTGGTCGACATTCACCGTGGGCGCGGCGCCCCTTGCTTGAGAACTCATGGTTCTGCTCCTCTCTTCTCTTTATGGATCCGGCTTGGCATGCGTGTGCGGATTGGCGTGGCCGCCGGCAACAATCGCATGCAAGGCATCGTTGATTGTTTTTATTTTGTCGACACTGTAGTGCAAGCGACTTTCTTTTACGATATAAATGCCGGAATGTGATCCATTGATTTTATGAATAAAGGGTACGGCTGCGCATGATCGAACCCCGCGATATCGACCTCAACCTGCTGGTGGTCTTCCAGGAAGTGTTCCAGGAGCGCCAGATCTCTTCCGTGGCGCGCCGCCTGGGGCTGTCGCAGCCGGCCGTCAGCAACGCGCTGGCGCGCCTGCGGCGCAGCTTTGGCGACGAACTGTTCGTGCGCACCGCGCAAGGCATGCAGCCCACGCCGTTCGCCGAACACCTGGCCGAGCCGGTGGCTGCCGCGCTGCAGCAAGTCTCGCGCGCGCTCAACCTGCAGGAAGGCTTCGCGCCGCAATCCAGCCAGCGCCATTTCACCATCGCCATGACCGACGTCGGCGAGGTCTATTTCATGCCGGCGCTGATCGAAACCTGCGGCCGCCTGGCGCCGGGGGTGCGCATCAGCACCGTGCGCGCCGGCGCCATCGACCTCAAGAGCGAAATGGAATCCGGCCGGGTGGACCTGGCCATCGGCGCCTTCGACAACGTCTCCGGCGCGCTCTACCAGCGCCGGCTGTTCCGCCAGAACTATGTCAGCATGTTCCGCATCGGCCATGCGCTGGACGGCAAGGACGACATTACGCTCAGGGAATTCCTGGCGGCCGAGCACCTGATGGTGTCGTCGCTGGAAAGCCCCTACGACCGCATCAACCAGAACCTGGAAAAGGCCGGGGTATTGCCCAGCGTGCGTTTCCGCGTGCCGCACTTCACCGCCGTGCCGTATATCGTCAGCACCACCGACCTGGTGGTGACGGTGCCGCGCAAGCTGGCCGAAAGCGCCGCCGCGCCGTTCGGCTTGCACTACGTCAGGCCGCCGCTGCGCCTGCCGTCGCTGCAGACCAATATCTTCTGGCATCGCCGCTACAATCAGGACGAGGGCAACCAGTGGCTGCGCGGCTTCATCTCCGAGCACTTCGCCGAATGAAAACAATGGAAACGACCGCACCGGGAAACGACATGCACATCTACCGCGGATACACCCGCGATGCGCTGGACCGGCAATACAACGTCAGGCTGGGCATTCCCGACTTCCAGGATTACTTCGACCGCTTCGCGCAGCAAGCCCTGACGGCGCGCAGCGCCCATCCGCATCTGGCCGACGTGCCTTACGGCGACGATCCGCTACAAACTTTCGATTTCTTCCCCGCCGCCGCCAACGGCCAGCCGCTGCTGCTGTTCATCCACGGCGGCTACTGGCGCTCGCTGGACAAGCACCAGTTCAGCCACCTCGCCCTGCCCTACCTGCAGGCCGGCATCAACGTCGCGCTGATCAATTACCGGATGGCGCCGCAGGTGCGGATGGACGCCATCGCCATCGACTGCGCCACGGCGCTGATGCACCTGCATGCCAGGGCCGGCGCCCTGGGCTTCGATGCGGATGCGATCTGGCTGATGGGCCATTCGGCCGGCGGCCACCTGGCGGCGCTGATCGCCGCGCTGGGGCCGGCGCCGGTCAAGGGGGTGTGCGGCATCAGCGGCATCTACGACCTGGAGCCGATCCGGCTGAGCTACCTCAATGAGCTGCTGCACCTGTCGCCGGGCGACGCCATCCAGGCCAGCCCGCTCTTGCGGCTGCCGCCGCCCGGCGTGAAAACGCTACTCTGCGCGGGCGGCCTCGAATCCGACGAATTCCGGCGCCAGCGGGATACCTACGCGGCCTGCCTGCGCCAGTCCGAGCATGAGGCGGCCATCGCCGAGGCGCCCGGCGCGCACCACCTGAGCATCATCGATGTGGCGGCCGATGCCGGCAGCGCATTGACCCGCGCCATGCTGGAAATGGTCCGGGCCGGCTGACCGGGCACCTGTATCCGGAAAGCGGCGAACAGGCTAAATGACCACGTTGAGGCGATTCAACAAGCGCTGCAACTCCGCTTGCCGGCTTACGTTCATTTTTGAAAAGATGGCTTTCAGATGGGTACGGGTCGTGGACTCGGAAATCTCCAGCACCGCGCTGATCTCCTTGACGCTGCCCCCATTCATTAGTTGCTGAAGCACACGAATCTCGCCAGGGGTCAGGTGGAACAGGTGCTTAAGGATGTCATCGCTACTACGGTTTTCGCCATCCGAACTGTGGATCCATACCAATGCCTGCGGCATGATGTCTCCCCAGCCATCGACCGGCAAAGATAGCGGGACCGCATTGACAAACTGCCGGGAGCCATCCGCAAGCGGCATGATGAAACCCGCAGCCCGCCGGGTGCCGTTCAAACCGGTTGCGGTCTTCAGCAAGCCGGTGAAGTGGCTGGAGAACGGCGAGGAGGCCGACATCGGATTGCCCGGCAAGGCAAGCCATTGCTGGCCAAGCGCATTGGCCAGCAGCACTTTCTTGTCGTACGTCACGACCAGCAAGGGGAAATTGATCCTGTCGAGGACGAGGGCGCTCAGTTCCTGTTGCTGCGCCACGCCCAGCAGCCGCACACGCAATGCGCTGGCGCGCTCAAGGTGCGGCAGCAACGGCGCCAGCCTGCGCACGACAGCAGCCTGGTCTCGCTTGCCGGCCCGGGCGCTGAGGGAGAGGAAGCCATCGATATGCACGCCCTTGAGCATCGGCGTGACCATGGTCGAATCCAATTCGTAACGCTTGAGGAAGTCCTGGTAAAACGAAGACTTCCGGATGAAGGGCAAACCCAGCTCACGCTCGTCCAGGTACCACTCGCCGCGCTTCACCTTGTCGCCAAAGTATCGTCCGGGATCTTCCTTGTCATAGTGCTCGCGATAATCGATCAGCAACTGGTCCGGCAAGCCGGCATACTCGCCGATCAGCGCCATGCTGTCCTCCCGGCGCCAGAGCATGATGGAAGCCGCATCCGAATCGGCATAGGCGGCCAATCGGCACAGCACTTTGGCCCAGCCCTGCGGATCGGTCACCCCGTCATAAAGCTCCCCAACGAGCTGCGCAAAATCTTCCGATCCCATGTTCTTTGACTTTTCATGAAGCAGATGATGGCAAATGGGCCGCGGCCGCACCCCGAGCCATGCCGGTTGATGGCGCAGGCATGCTGCCGCGGGCCTTTGAAATATAAAGGCAAGCCGGCGCGAAATGCTGACAAAACACTGACACGCCGTCTTTTTTGTTGGCAAGGGCAAGCCGCCTCCCGACAGGTATCGTTCGCCCCTCCCTCACCCAACGCTGCCGGCAAAAAAATTAATGCTAATCATTATCATTTCTAATAATCTATAATGGCGCCTTACCCGCATTTCCTGCCTGCGATGGACCTGCGGAAGATTTTCCCGGCGGGAAAAACCGGGCGTATCCGCCCGCCGGACATCGAACAACAATAGCTGCGCCACCAACCCGCAGCCCAACGCCGCACGAGCATGTTCAAGAATATCTGGTTCCAAATCCACTGGTTCATCGGCATCACCGCCGGCACCATCCTCATGGCCATCGGCGTTACCGGCGCCGTCCTCGCCTTCCGCGAAGAGATCATGGATGCGCTCAGCCCGGGCGTGATGCATGTGAAGGTACGCGAGCAGCAGCCATTGACGCCGCAGCAGTTGCTGGAAAAGATCCGCGCCGCCGAACCGGGCCGCCGCGTCGCCGTGCTGTCGGTGGAGTCCGAAGCGGGCGCTTCCGCGCGCGTGGTGTTCGCGCCGCCGCCGGGCGTGCGCCGCGGCGAAGCGGTGTACGCCGATCCCTATACCGGCCAGTTGCTGGGCCAGGCCACCGGCATGGAATTCTTCGAGATCGTGGAACGCTTCCATCGCTGGCTGCTGCTGCCCACCGAGACCGGCAAGATCGTGCTGGGCACGCTGGCGCTGGTGCTGCTCACGCTGGCGCTGTCCGGCCTGTACCTGCGCTGGCCGCGCCGGCCGCTGTCGCTGCGGGCCTGGTTCCGGCTCGACTTCAAACTCCAAGGCCGCTCCTTCCTGTGGAACCTGCATTCCGTCGTCGGCACCTGGTCGCTGGTGATGTATGTGATCTTCGCCACCACCGGCGCCTATTGGTCGCTCGACTGGTTCAAGCAAGGCGTGAACGCCCTGGCCGGCGAAGAGCGCGCGCCGCAGGCCAGACGCGGCGGCGGCAACGACCGCAAGGACAAGGACGAGGCTTTAGCGCCGCTGGACCTGACGCTGGCCTGGAACACCTTCCTGGCCAAGGCCCCCCGTTACGAAAACGCCCAGCTGCGCCTGCCCGAGAAATCGACGCAGCCGGTGCAGATCTTCTTCCTCGACGAACATGCTCCGCACGAGCGCGCGCGCAGCCGCATGACGGTGCTGCCGCAAAACGGCGAAGTCAGGCAACTGGAACGGTACGAGGACAAAAGCGCCGGCGGCAAATTCATCGCCGCCATTTACCCGCTGCACATGGGCACCTTCTTCGGCCTGCCCGGCCGCATCGTCATGGCCATCGCCAGCCTGATGATGCCGCTGTTCGGCATCACCGGCTGGATGCTGTACCTCGACCGCCGCCGCAAGAAAGCGGCGCTGCGCGCCGAACGCGCCGCGCTGGCGCAGGCGGCGGCCGCTGCGGCGCCGACAAGCGATGCAGGCGCCCAAGCCGGCCGTTACCTGGTGGCCTACGCCTCGCAAACCGGCCAGGCCGAACGCATGGCGCTGCATACCGCCGCCCTGCTGCGCCAGTCCGGCGCCGAAGCCACGGTACAGCCGCTGGCGCGCATGACGCCGGAAAAACTGCGCCACCACCCGCGCATCCTGTTCATCGCCAGCACCTTCGGCGAAGGCGAAGCGCCGGACAGCGCGCGCGCCTTCGAGCGCCGCCTGCGCTTGGCGACGGGAGAATCGCTGGCCCACGTCGAATACGCGCTGCTGGCGCTGGGCGACCGCAACTACGTCAAGTTCTGCGGCTTCGGCCACACGCTCGACCACTGGCTGCGCAATCGCGGCGCCAAGGCCCTGTTCCCGCTGCTGGAAGTCGACCGCATGGATGGCGCCACGCTGCGGCAATGGGAACGGATGCTGGCCGGCAACGGCATCCTCAGCCCCGCCGCTGTTGCTGCCGCCACGGCCTCAGCGCCGTCCATCGCGCAGCCGCACCCCGGCTGGCAAGCCTGGTCGCTCTCGAAGCGCCTGCAGCTGAACCCCGGCAGCCAGGGCGAACCGATCTTCCACATCGAATTGCAACGCGGCGATACCGCCCATGACGCATGGCAGCCGGGCGCGCTGGCGGAAATCCTGCCGCGCCACGCCCCTGACCGCATCGCGCTGCTGCAGCAGCGGCTGCGGCTGGATGGCGCCGCCATCGTCGAGCACCATGGCGTGCGCCTGCCGCTGCAAGACCTGCTGGCGCGCAGCGTGCTGCCGGCCGGCTATGCCGCCGCCCATGCCCGCGATGCGCAAGCCTTGGCAGACACCCTGCAGCCGCTGGCCCCGCGCAGCTACTCGGTGGCGTCGGTGCCGCAGGATGGCGCGCTGCACCTGCTGGTGCGCCAGACGCGGCACGAGGATGGCCTGGGCCTGGCGTCGGGCTGGCTGACCGAATACGCGGAGGTGGGCGCCACGCTGGATGTGCGCCTGGTCGCCAATGCCAACTTCGCAGCGGCCGAAGGCAATGCGCCGGCCATCTTCATCGGCAACGGCTCCGGCATGGCCGGCCTGCGCGGCCACCTGCGCGCGCGCATCCATGCAGGCCAGACCCGCAACTGGCTGCTGTTCGGCGAACGCAACCGCCGCTGCGACTTCCTCTACCAGGACGAACTGGAACAATGGCTGGCCGCCGGCAAGCTGGCGCGGCTGGACCTGGCTTTCTCGCGCGACCAGGGTGAACGCGTCTACGTACAGGACCGCCTGCGCGAAGCCGCCGAGGAATTGCGCCGCTGGATCGCCGATGGCGCCGTGGTGTATGTCTGCGGCAGCCTCGACGGCATGGCCGCCGGCGTCGATGCGGCGCTGGCCGAGGCATTGGGCGAACGGGCGGTCGAAGACCTGATCGAACAGAACCGCTACCGCCGCGACGTCTACTGACCTGCCGCGACAAATGCGCCTTGGCGGGCGCGCAAATAAAAAGAGGAAACGCAGTGCGTTTCCTCAACCTCATCGACCAGCGAGGCCCGCGGGCCTCGCGATGTCATGCTGCAAAATCTGTCATGCCTGCCGCTTATTTCAGCGACAGCACCCACTTCACCAGCTCGCGCGCCTCGGCTTCGCTGACCTGGGCCTTGTTGGCCGGCATCGGCACCGCGCCCCACACGCCGCCGCCGCCGTTGAGGACCTTCTGGGTCAGCTTGGCTTCGGCATCCTTCTGGCCGGCATATTTCTTGGCCACATCCTTGAAGGCGGGGCCGACCACCTTGGTGTCGACCGAATGGCAAGCCATGCAGTTCTTGGACTTGGCCAGTTGCGGATTGGCCAGCGCTTCGGCGGAAATGGCCGATCCGGCAACCAGGGTAGCGATCAACAGCAGGTATTTCATAGGATCTCCTCAGAATTCTTGGCGCGCCTCATGCGCTTCCTTGCTTGCGAAGGCGCGGGCAGCGCCAACTGGCACAAGCCGTCCCCGGCTCGCAAGGGATGCGGGGAAGTCCGCAGGCGGGCCTATTCTACCCGCCTTCGGGACTTCCTCATCATCTGCCGCCACGTATATCTGTCATAGATCAAATCCCATGTCGACAGATCGCGGCGGGAACGGCTTCACGGCGCTCAGCCGGTGACCGCGCCCTTGCTGGCGGTGGACGCCAGCGCCGCGAACTTGGCCAGCACGCCGCGCGTATAGCGCGGGGCCGGCTGCTGCCAGGCCGCGCGGCGCTGCGCGATCTCGGCCTCGGGCACGTTGAGCTGGATCAGTTGCCGGTGGGCGTCGATGGTGACCGAGTCGCCTTCGCGGACCAGCGCGATGGTGCCGCCGACGAACGCCTCCGGCGCCACGTGGCCGACCACCATGCCCCAGGTCGCGCCGGAAAAGCGGCCGTCGGTAATCAGCCCGACCGACTCGCCCAGCCCCTTGCCGATCAGCGCCGAAGTCGGCGCCAGCATCTCGGGCATGCCGGGGCCGCCCTTGGGGCCGAGGTAGCGCATCACCAGCACGTCGCCCGGCTTGATCTTGTCGCCCAGGATCGCGTCCATGGCGCTGTATTCGTCGTCGAACACGCGCGCCGGGCCGGTGATCACCGGATTCTTCAGGCCGGTGATCTTGGCCACGCAGCCTTCGGTGGCCAGGTTGCCCTTGAGGATCGCCAGGTGGCCCTGCGCATACAGCGGCCGGTCGATCGGGTGGATCACGTCCTGGTCGGCGCGCAGCGCGGGCACGCCTTCCAGTTCCTCGGCCAGCGTCTTGCCGGTGATGGTGAGGCAGTCGCCGTGCAGCAGGCCGGCCTGGTGCAGCACCTTCAGCACGGCCGGGATGCCGCCGGCCCGGTGCAGGTCGGTGGCGACGTACTTGCCCGAGGGCTTCAGGTCGCAGATCACCGGCACTTTCTTGCGCATGCGCTCGAAGTCGTCGATGCTCCATTCGATCTCGGCGGCATGGGCGATGGCCAGGTAGTGCAGCACCGCGTTGGTCGAGCCGCCGGTGGCCATGATCAGCGCGACGGCGTTCTCGATCGATTTGCGGGTGATGATGTCGCGCGGCTTGATGTCTTTCTTGACCGCTTCCACCAGCACGCGCGCCGATTCGGCGGCGGAGCCGGTCTTTTCGTCGTCGGGGTTGGCCATCGTCGAGGAATACAACAGCGCCATGCCCAGCGCCTCGAACGAGGACGACATGGTGTTGGCGGTGTACATGCCGCCGCAGGAACCGGAAGAGGGACAGGCGTTGCGCTCGATGCCGTCGAAATCCTCCTGCGACATGCGGCCGGCTGAAAACTCGCCCACCGCCTCGAAGGCCGACACGATGGTCAGGTCGCGGCCTTTCCAGTTGCCCGGCTTGATGGTGCCGCCGTAGACGTAGATGCCTGGCACGTTGGTGCGCGCCAGCGCGATCATGCCGCCCGGCATGTTCTTGTCGCAGCCGCCGATGACCACCACGCCATCCATCCACTGCCCGTTGACGGCGGTCTCGATGCAGTCGGCGATGACTTCGCGCGAGATCAGCGAATACTTCATGCCTTCGGTGCCCATCGACATGCCGTCCGAGATGGTCGGCGTGCCGAACACCTGCGGATTGGCGCCGGCCTGCTTGATGGCCGAGATGGCGACATCGGCCAGCTTCTGCAGGCCGGAGTTGCACGGCGTGATGGTGGAGTGGCCGTTGGCCACGCCGATCATCGGCTTGTCGAAGTCGTCCTTCTCGTAGCCCAGCGCGTAATACATCGAGCGGTTGGGGCTGCGCGAAACGCCCTGGGTAATGTTCCTGGAACGGCGGTTGTATGGCATGGGGTCTCCTGGGTGAACAAGGCGAACTCTCTGCGTCGCCCGCCCGGGAATGGGAATGGAGCCATGCCTGGCGGGAAGGAGTTCTGGCTGGGGAGACCTAGATTGCGCTTGTATGCAAGCGCCTGTCAAATATATTATTCATCGACAACTAATACGCCGGATATATCAGGAAACCGCCCCGCCATGTCCTCCGACCCCCGCCTGGAATTGCGCCAACTGCGCTACTTCGCCGCCGTCGCCGAAGAAAAGCACTTCGGCCGCGCCGCCATCCGGCTGCACATGACGCAGCCGCCGCTGTCCCAGGCCATCGCCGCGCTGGAGGAGATGCTGGGCACGCCGCTGTTCCTGCGCACCAAGCGCAGCGTGGCGCTGACCCCGGCCGGGGAAGCGCTGCTGCCGGAGGCCCAGCGCATCCTGCAGCAGGCCGCCGCCCTGCCCGACCTGGCGCGGCGCGCCGCCAGCGGCGCCTCGGGCCTGCTGTCGCTGTCGTTCATCTCGACCGCCGACTACAGCATCCTGCCGCCGCTGCTGCAGCGTTTTCGCGCGCGCTACCCGCAGGTGCAGATCGACCTGCGCGAAGCCACTACCGACATCCAGCTGGAAGACCTGATGCAAGGCAAGATCGACGCCGGCCTGCTGCTGCCGCCGCTGCCTGACAAGGCGGCCGCCGTGCTCGACTATCGCCCGGTATTGTCGGAACCGCTGATCGCCGCACTGCCCGCCGGTACCGTGCGCGGGCGCGATGCCGTCGCATTGAAAAGCCTGCGCGAGCTGCCGCTGATCATCTTCCCGCGGCGCATCTCGCCGGCTTTCCACGACACCATCCTGTCCTGCTTCCGCGATGCCGGCCTGACGCCGCACATCGGCCAGGAGGCGATCCAGATGCAGACCATCGTCGGCCTGGTATCGGCTGGCATGGGAATGGCGCTTGTGCCACAATCCGTGTCGAACCTGAAACGGCCGGGGGTCGACTACCGCCGGCTGTCGGATCCGACGCCAGAGATCCAGACCGGCCTGGCCTGGCGGCGCGACAGCCAGTCGACCGTATTGCGCGCCTTCCTCGAATTGCTGGAGCCATCCGCCTGAACTTGTTACGGGAGCGCATGCTCCAAGCCTCCCCCGCCTCGCCTATCACTGAAAGACCGAATTCATGCTGATCCACCCCATGCCCAACCCGATCGCCCTCCAGATCGGCCCGCTCGCCGTCCACTGGTATGGCCTGATGTACCTGCTGGCCTTCGCCCAGTTCATCGCCCTCGGCCGCCTCCGCATCAAGCAGCCGCATATCGCCGCGGCCGGCTGGAAAAAGGAGGACCTGGACGACATGCTGTTCTACGGCGTGCTGGGGGTGGTCATCGGCGGCCGCCTGGGCGAGATCCTGTTCTACAACCCGGCGTATTACTTCGCCCATCCGGCCGACATGATCGCGGTCTGGAAAGGCGGCATGTCCTTCCACGGCGGCTTCCTCGGCGTGCTGCTGGCGATGTGGCTGTGGGGCCGCAAGCGCGGCCGCCACCTGATGGACATCATGGACTTCATCGCGCCGATGGTGCCGCTGGGCTATGCCGCCGGCCGCCTGGGCAACTTCATCAACGCCGAACTGCCGGGCCGCGCCGCCGACCCGTCGCTGCCGTGGGCGATGATCTGGCCCAACGTCGACAACATCCCGCGCCACCCGTCGCCGATCTACCAGATGCTGGTGGACGGCATCCTGCTGTTCGTCATCCTGTGGTTCTTCGCGCGCCAGCCGCGCCCGCGCATGGCGGTGGCCGGCATGTTCTCGCTGCTGTACGGCTGCGCCCGCTTCTTCACCGAATACTTCCGCGTGCCGGACTACGAGGTGCATTTCGCCGGCATCACCATCTCGGCCGGGCAGATGCTGTCGGTGCCGATGATCGTATTGGGCATCCTGCTGCTGATCGTGGCCTACCGCAATAACCAGCAAGCGCAAGCGCCCGCACAGGCCGGGTAAGTTTTTCAGCACAAAAGAAAACGGGCGGTACCGAATCGGTACCGCCCGTTTTCTTTTGGCTGGAACGAAGCTGCTTAAGTCTTCTTCAACGCGCTGGCCGCGCGGGCCAGTTCGGTGATCTTGTCCCAGTCGCCGGCATCGATGGCCGCCTTCGGGGTCAGCCAGGAACCGCCCACGCAGACCACGTTCTTGCACGCCAGGAACTGCGGCGCGGTTTCTTGCGAAATGCCGCCGGTGGGGCAGAAGGACACGTCGCCCAGGGGACCGGCGATACCGTTGAGCATGCCGATGCCGCCGGCCGGCACCGCCGGGAACAGCTTCAACTGGCGGAAGCCCGCTTCGCGCGCGGCCATCACTTCGGACGGCGTCATCACGCCGGGCAGCAGCGGCAGGCCGCTGCTCTTGGCCGCTTCGATCAGCGCCGGGGTCAGGCCGGGCGAAACGCCGAACACCGCGCCGGCATCGCGCGAGGCGACGAACTCTTCCGGGGAAGTCAGCGTGCCGACGCCGACGATGGCGTCAGGCACCGACTCGGCGATGGCGCGGATGGCCGGCAGGCCGTGCTCGGTGCGCAGCGTGATTTCCAGCACGCGGATACCGCCCGCGACCAAAGCCTTGGCCAGCGGAATGGCGTGTTCGAACTTGTCGATCGCGATCACCGGGATGACCGGCGAGGCGCGCATGATTTCCAGTGTGGTCTTCATACCGTTGCTTTCTCTTTCTCAAAAATCGGCGGCAAACCGAAAGTGGCGCCGCCCTCTTCCGCGGTGCCGACGGAATTGCGGAACATGGCGAACAATTCGCGGCCCATGCCGTGCTGGTTGTCGAACAGGTTGGCGCTGTCGTTGGCGCGCTGCTCCCATTCGGCCTGCGGCACCAGCGCTTCCAGCACGCCGGCCTCGGCGTCCAGGCGGATCATGTCGCCGGTGCGCACGCGGCCCAGCGGACCGCCGCCCAGCACTTCGGGCGTGACGTGGATCGCAGCCGGTACTTTACCCGATGCGCCCGACATGCGGCCATCGGTGACCAGCGCCACATGGCGGCCCTTGTCCTGCAGGATGCCCAGCGCCGGGGTCAGCGCGTGCAATTCCGGCATGCCGTTGGCGCGCGGGCCCTGGAAGGTGATGACGGCGACGAAGTCGCGGTCCAGCTCGCCGGCCTTGAAGGCGGCCATGAAGGCTTCCTGCGAATGGAACACGACGGCCGGGGCCTGCACCGCGCGGTGCTCATGCTTGACGGCGGAAATCTTGATCACGGCGCGGCCGAGGTTACCCTGCAGCAGCTTCAGGCCGCCATCCGCCGAGAACGGCTTGGCCACGGTGCCCAGCACGCTTTCGTCGCCGCTCTTTTCCGGCACGTCCTGCCACTTGACCTTGCCGACCTGGCCTGCGGCCGCCTCGCCGTCCAGCATCGGCTCCTTGCAATGCTGGCGCAGTCCCTGGCCGAGGATGGTGGTGACGTCGTCGTGCATCAGCCCGGCGTCGATCAGCTCGCGCAGCACGAAACCGGTGCCGCCGGCGGCGTGGAAGTGGTTCACGTCGGCGGTGCCGTTGGGGTAGATCTTGGTGATCAGCGGGACCACGGCCGAGAGCTTGGAGAAATCGTCCCAGTCGATCACGATGCCGGCCGCCTTGGCGATGGCCACCAGGTGCAGCGTATGGTTGGTGGAGCCGCCGGTGGCGTGCAGCGCGACGATGGCGTTGACGATGGACTTCTCGTCGATCATGCGGCCCACCGGCGTATATTGCGCGCCCTGGTCGGTGATGCGCGCGGCCTGGCGCGCGGCTTCGGCGGTCAGGGCGTCGCGCAGCGGCGTGTTGGGCGTGATGAAGGCGGCGCCCGGCAGGTGCAGGCCCATCGCTTCCATCAGCATCTGGTTGCTGTTGGCGGTGCCGTAGAAGGTGCAGGTGCCGGCGCCGTGGTAGGACTGCGATTCGGCTTCCAGCAGCTCGGCGCGGCCGATCTTGCCGGCGGTGTAGAGCTGGCGGATCTTGACCTTGTCGCTGTTGCTCATGCCGCTGGTCATGGGGCCTGCCGGCACGAACACCGCCGGCAGGTGACCGAAGTGCAGCGCGCCGATCAACAGGCCCGGCACGATCTTGTCGCACACGCCCAGGTACAGCGCGGCGTCGAACATGTTGTGCGAGAGCGCGATGGCGGTCGCCATGGCGATGGCGTCGCGCGAGAACAGCGACATCTCCATGCCGGTCTGGCCCTGGGTGACGCCGTCGCACATGGCCGGCGTGCCGCCGGCGAACTGCGCCACCGCGCCGGCTTCGCGCGCGGCCTGCTTGAGGATCTGGGGGAAGCGCTCGAACGGCTGGTGCGCCGAGAGCATGTCGTTGTAGGCGGAGACGATGGCCAGCGACGGCGCCTTGTCTTCCTTCAACTTCAGTTTGTCGTTGGCCGGGAAGGCGGCGAAGCCGTGGGCCAGGTTGGTACATGCCAGCGCGCCGCGCTGCACGCCCTTGCGGCGGGCTGCTTCCAGTCGTTCGAGGTAGGCGGTCCGGTAGGGACGGCTACGTTCGGCGATGCGTCGGGTGACACTGGCTAAGGTAGCGTTGAGAGGCATTGTCGGTTCCTGTTAGCGATAACAATGTAATTTTACTACACAATTTTCAACAAATAAAATCAGATACTTAGCTTTTCGATGGCGCGCCGCAGCACCCGTTTTACCGAAGAGGCTCAATTATGCTCCAAAACCCTGCGCCATCAAGCGGAACAGCTTATTTCCTTTTGTAGCGGGAAATGTCACTCATCCGTCATAAACTGTAGTGAAATTACCATTATCAGGACATTTGATGTATAGTTCATACGTCGTACCCAAGAATTCAGCCGTGTCCGAAGTCGAAAAATGTCCGCCATGCCACGGCCTTCAACAACACTGAAAACATGCACACCACCGCCCTGACCGACACGGCAGCATTCAAAGCCCTGCAGCAGCACCACGCCGGACAAGCCATCCACTGGCACATGCGCGAGCTGTTCGCGCAGCAGCCCGACCGTTTCGAACGCATGTCGGTGCGCGCCGCCGGCCTGCTGCTGGACTACTCCAAGAACCGCATCCAGTCCGAAACCCTGTCGCTGCTGCTGGACCTGGCGCGCGAACGCCAGGTGGAAGCCCTGCGCGACGCCATGTTCAGCGGCGCGAAAATCAACTTTACCGAACATCGCGCGGTCTTGCACACCGCATTGCGCACACCGGCCGGCGCGTCCTCCGTGCAGGTGGACGGACAACAGGTCGGCGCAGACGTCCAGGCCGTGCTCGGCCATATCCGCGAATTCACCGAACGCGTGCGCAGCGGGCAATGGCGCGGCTACACCGGGCGCGAGATCACCGACATCGTCAACATCGGCATCGGCGGCTCCTACCTCGGCCCGCAGATGGTGTGCACCGCCCTGCGCCAGTTCAGCCATGCGCGCCTGAAGGCGCACTTCGTCTCCAACGTGGACGGCCACGACCTCGATGAGGTGCTGTCCCGGGTCGATCCCGAGACCACGCTGTTCATCGTTGCCTCCAAGACATTCACCACGCAGGAAACCATGCTCAACGCGCAGTCGGCGCGCCAATGGTTCTTGCGCCACGGCAAGGAGGCCGACCTGGCGCGCCACTTCGTGGCGGTCTCGACCAATGCGAAGGAAGTATCCGCCTTCGGCATCGATCCCGCCAACATGTTCCCGTTCTGGGACTGGGTCGGCGGCCGCTACTCGGTATGGTCGGCGATCGGCCTGTCGATCGCGCTGATGGTCGGTTTCGAGCACTTCTCCCAGTTCCTCGGCGGCGCCCACGCGATGGATCGCCATTTCCAGGAAACCCCGCTGGAAGCCAACATGCCGGTGATCCAGGCGCTGATCGGCATCTGGAACCGCAACTTCTTCAACAGCGAATCGCTGTCGATCGCGCCCTACCACCACGGCCTGCGCTATTTCCAGGCGTATCTCCAGCAGCTGGAGATGGAAAGCAACGGCAAGCGCATCACGCGCGACGGCACCGCCGTGGGCGTGGCCACCTGTCCGTTCATCTGGGGCGACGTCGGCACCAACGGCCAGCACGCCTTCTTCCAGTTGCTGCACCAGGGCACCGACATTACGCCGATCGACTTCATCGCCGTGCTCAAGCCCTCGCACGACATCGCCGGCCACCACCAGGTGCTGCTGGCCAACTGCTTCGCCCAGTCCGAAGCCTTCATGCGCGGCAAGGATGCCGACGAGGTGCGCGCCGACCTGCAAAAGCAGGGCCTGGACGAGGCGGAACTGAACGCGCTGCTGCCGCACAAAACCTTCGACGGCAACCGCCCGAGCAACACCATTTTGCTGCCCGAACTGACCCCTGCAACGCTGGGCTCGCTGATCGCGCTGTATGAGCACAAGACCTTCGTGCAAGGCGCGATCTGGGGCATCAACAGCTTCGACCAGTGGGGCGTGGAGCTGGGCAAGGTACTGGCCAAGACCATCCATGGCGAACTGCATGCCGAACCCAACCCGGCCCTGCACGATGCCTCGACCAATGCCCTGATCGCCCTGGCCAGGCAGGCCCAGCAACAATGACGGATCGCCGGCGCCGCACGTTGCAGACGCGCCGGCCTGGATAAACAACGCAGACCACCCAACCTACATCATGGCTATTTCCGATTTCGACCTGGTTTTATTCGGCGGCACCGGCGACCTCTCGATGCGCAAGCTGCTGCCGGCGCTGTACGCGCGCGACCGCGCCCGCGACCTGCCGCCGGATGCGCGCATCGTCTGCATCGGCCGCGAGGACAAGACCCGCGAGGATTTCCTGAAACTGGTGGAGAAAGACTCGCGGCCGCACATCCCCGCGGCCAACCTGGATGCCGCCGTCTGGGAGCGTTTCGCCGCGCGGCTGCGTTATGCCTCGGTCAACGCCAAGGAAGGCGCCAGCTTCGAACACTTGAAGGAAGCGCTGCGCGACACCGCCGGCCTGCCGCGCGTGTTCTACCTGGCCACGCCGCCCAGCCTGTTCGCCTCGATCTGCGAGAACCTCTCCAAGGCCGGGCTGGTGACGCCCAGCTCGCGCGTGGTGCTGGAAAAGCCGCTGGGCCGCGACCTCGCCAGCGCGCGCGACATCAACAAGCAAGTCGGCCAGTACTTCGAGGAATCGCAGATCTTCCGTATCGACCACTACCTCGGCAAGGAAGCGGTGCAGAACCTGCTGGCGCTGCGTTTCGGCAACGTGCTGTTCGAACCGCTGTGGCGCCGCGAATGGATTTCCGACGTGCAGATCACCATCGCCGAAGAGCTCGGCGTGGGCGGGCGCTTCGACTATTACGACACCTCCGGCGCGCTGCGCGACATGCTGCAGAACCACTTGCTGCAACTGCTGTGCATCGTCGCCATGGAACCGCCGGTGACCAACTCGGCCGACGCCGTGCGCGACGAAAAGCTCAAAGTACTGCGCTCGCTCAAGCGCTTCACCCCGACCACGCTGGCCATGAACGTGGTGCGCGGCCAGTACCGCTCCGGCCACGTCAACGGCACGCCAGTGCCGGGCTACCGCAAGGAAGCCGACGCCAACCCGGAATCGCGCACCGAGACCTATGTCGCGGTCAAGGCCGAGATCGACACCTGGCGCTGGGCCGGCGTGCCGTTCTACCTGCGCACCGGCAAGCGCATGGCCGACTCGCTGGCCGAGATCGTGGTGCGCTTCAAGAGCGTGCCGCACTCGATCTTCGCGCAGCAGAATTCCACCCTGCCCAACTGCCTGGTGATCCGCCTGCAGCCCGACGAGGGCCTGCATATGAACCTGATGGCCAAGCAGCCCGGCGACGGCATGCGCCTGCGCCCGGTCGAGCTGGAACTGGACTTCCGCGAGAAGTTCAAGACCCCGCGCATGGATGCCTACGAACGCCTGCTGCTGGACGTGCTGCGCGGCCATCTCACCCTGTTCATGCGCAGCGACGAACTGGAAGCCGCCTGGGAATGGGTGGAGCCGATCCTCGAACACTGGGAACAGCAGGAATCCGACCCCATCCCCTACAACGCCGGCACCTGGGGCCCGGCCGCCGCCAGCGCGCTGATCGGCCGCGACGGCCTGCAATGGCGCGAAGAAGCGCTGCCCGAGGTTTGACGCGGAGCTTGTGACATGTCCATGCTGCTCGATTCCATCCGCACCCACATCAACTCCCTCTCGAAGTCGGAGAAGAAGGTGGCCGCGACCGTGCTCGCCAATCCGCAGCTGGCCTTGGCAGAGAACCTGACCGCGCTGGCCAAGAACGCGGAAGTGTCGGAGCCGACCGTGATCCGCTTCTGCCGCGCCATCGGCTACGAGGGCTGGCACGACTTCAAGCTGAAGCTGGCGCAAAGCCTGGCGCTGGCGCTGCCGGGCGCGGACGAGACGCTGGCCCAGGACGACCTCGCCGCCGACCTGGTCAACAAGATCTGCAGCCGCTCGATCAACACCCTGCTCGACCTGCGCAACCACCTCAACCCGGACGCGATCCAGCTGGCGCTGGACGTGCTGGCGCGCGCCAACAAGATCGAGTTCTACGGCCAGGGTACCTCCGGTATCGTGGCCAACGACGCCCAGCACAAGTTCTTCCGCTCCGGCGTGCCGACCGTGGCCTACTCCGACCCGCACATCCACAGCATCGCCGCCTCGCTGCTCAAGGCCGGCGATTGCGTGGTGGCCATCTCGCAGCGCGGCGGCAACGCGGCGCTGCTGCGCTCGATCCAGCTGGCGCGCAAAGGCGGCGCCGACATCATCGTGCTGGGCCCGTCCGGCACGCCGCTGGCCGAACTGGCCACGGTGCTGGTGCCGATCGACCTGTCCTTCAACATCGACCCCTACACGCCGATCTCGGCGCGCCTGGCGCACCTGGTGGTGATCGACATCCTGGCGGTCGGACTGGCATTGCGGCGCGGCCCGGAATTCCGCAAGAAGATGCAGAACGCGCAGAAGTCGCTGCAGAAGTTCGACATGCAGTTCGACTCGTTCTTCCGCTGATTCCGTACTGCAACCCAAGCTGATCCAGGATCAGGCGTTCGCCGACAGACAGTCCTCGGCAATTGCGTACAATGGCGTCATCGCATTTCTTTCCAACTTAGCAACCAGGACATCCCATGAGCCAGCTTGACCAGTTGAAGCAGCACACCACCATCGTGGCCGACACCGGCGACTTCCAGGCGATGAAGGCCTTCGCGCCGCAGGACGCGACCACCAATCCCTCGCTGATCCTCAAGGCGGTGCAGAAGGACGAGTACAAGCCGCTGGCCGAGGCGGTGGTCAAGACCCATGCCGGCAAGAGCACCGAGCAGGTGATCGACCGCCTGCTGGTCGCCTTCGGCCTGGAAATCCTGAAGCTGATCCCGGGCCGCGTGTCCACCGAAACCGACGCGCGCCTGTCCTTCGACACCGAAGGCACCGTCGCCAAGGGCCGCGAACTGATCCGCCTGTACGAGGAAGCCGGCATCAAGCGCGAGCGCGTGCTGATCAAGATCGCCTCCACCTGGGAAGGCATCCGCGCCGCCGAGATCCTGGAAAAGGAAGGCATCCGCTGCAACCTGACCTTGCTGTTCTCGCTGCCGCAGGCGATCGCCTGCGCCGAGGCCAAGGTGCAATTGATCTCCCCGTTCGTCGGCCGCATCTACGACTGGTACAAGAAATCGACCGGCCAGGAATACACCGGCGCCGACGATCCGGGCGTGCAATCGGTCAAGGCGGTCTACAACTACTACCGCAAGTTCGGCTACGCCACCGAGGTGATGGGCGCGAGCTTCCGCAATACCTCGCAGATCGTCGAGCTGGCCGGCTGCGACCTGCTGACCATCAGCCCGGAACTGCTGCAAAAGCTGTCCGAAACGGATGCGCCGGTGGAACGCAAGCTGAGCAAGGAAGCCGCGCAAGCAGCCGCGATCGAACGCGTGACGCTGGATGAGAAGGCGTTCCGCCTGGCATTGAACGCCGATGCGATGGCGACCGAGAAGCTGGCTGAGGGCATTCGCCTGTTCGCGGCCGATGCGGTCAAGCTGGAGAAGATCGTCGAGGCGTTGAAGTAACAGGCAAAGCCGGCCCGACGGCCCGCGTCGCGCGACGAACGACGCTGGATCCCGGCCTGCGCCGGGATGACGGCGATAGGGTAAGGCCGAAACTCTTCCACACCTCGCCGTCATCCTGACGAAAGTCAGGATCCAGCGACGTTCAGGCGGTCGCGAATACCCTGCTCCGTTTTCTGACATAAAGACGAAAAAAATCCCGGCACGCAGCCGGGATTTTTTATTGGCGATGCCAGCAATCATCAGGCAAAGCTGATCTGCACCTTCATCATCTTCGAGCGGTCGCCGGCGATCTCAAACGCCTCCACCGATTTCTCGAACGGATAAGTCGCCGTGATCAGCGGCTTCACATCCACCAGCTTCTTGTTCATCAGCTCCACCGCCATCGCGAACTCTTCGTGGAAGCGGAAAGCGCCGCGCCAGTCCAGCTCCTTGCCCACCAGCAGGTTGGCAGGGAAATTGATGTCGCCGCCCAAGCCCACCTGCACGATGACGGCTTGCGGACGCAGCGCTTCGAGCGCGCCGACCAGCGCGCGCTCGTTGCCGCTGACTTCGAACAGCACGTCGAAGGTGCCTTTGTCGGCGGCGTATTCCTTCAGGGCGTCGGGCGTCTCGGCCATGTTGATGGCGCGGTCGGCGCCGACCTTGACGGCGGTTTCCAGCGGCATCTTGGCCACATCGGTGGCGACCACTTCCAGGGCGCCGGCGCGGCGGGCGGCAATCACCACCAGCGCGCCGATCGGGCCGCAGCCGGTGACCAGCACGCGCTTGCCGACCAGCGGGCCGGCGCGGCGCACCGCGTGCAGCGCCACCGACAGCGGCTCGGCCATCGCGGCTTCGCCGTCGCTGACGTGGTCGGCCACCACGTGCGCCTGGGCGCGCTCGATCACGATTTCCTGGCGGAACGCGCCCTGCACGTGCGGCATGCGCATGGCGCTGCCGTAGAAGCGCATGTCCAGGCAGTGGTTCTGCTTTCCTTCCTGGCAGTATTTGCAGGCGCCGCAAGGGCGGCTCGGGGAAATCGCGATGCGGGTGCCCGGCTTGATATCGGCGATGCCGGAACCGACTTCGGCGATCTGGCCCGACACTTCATGGCCCAGCACCATCGGTTCCTTGATGCGCACCACGCCGAAACCGCCGTGATGGTAGTAATGCAGGTCGGAGCCGCAGATGCCGCCGGCCTTGACCTTGACCTTCAGCTGCTGCGGCTGCAGCGCGCCGGTTTCCAGTTCCTGGATGCGCAGGTCGTGCGGCGCGTGGATGACGATGCCTTGTTGCATGGTGGTCTCCTGGTTGTTGTGCTTGAAAGACTTAAAGGGTGGCGGTGACGCCGCCATCGACATAGAGGATGTGGCCGTTGACGAAGCGCGAGGCGTCGCTGCCGAGGAACACGGCGGCGCCGACCAGGTCTTCGACATCGCCCCAGCGGCGCGACGGCGTGCGGCCGATCAGCCAGTCGGAGAATTTCGGGTCGTTGACCAGCGCCATGTTCAGTTCGGTCTTGAAGTAGCCGGGGCCGAGGCCGTTGACCTGCAGGCCGTACTTGCCCCAGTCGATCGCCATGCCCTTGGTGAACATCTTGACCGCGCCCTTGGTGGCGGCGTACGGCGCGATGCCGGGACGGCCCAGTTCGCTCTGCACCGAGCAGATGTTGATGATCTTGCCGCGTCCGCGGGGAATCATATGGCGCGCCACCGCCTGCGCGGCGTAGAACACGCTGTTGAGGTTGGTGTTGATGATGTCGTGCCAGTCGGATTCCTTGAAATCCTCCAGCGGATTGCGGCGCTGGATGCCGGCGTTGTTGACCAGCACGTCGATGGCGCCGATCTCGCTTTCGATCTTCTGCACCGCAACCTTGACCGCCTCGTTCGAGGTGGCGTCGAAGCTGGATTCATGGATGGTGTGCCCTTCCTCGCGCAACTGCTGCGCCACCTTGGCCAGCTTGCCGGCATCGCGCCCGTTGAGCACGATCGCCGCGCCCGCCTGCGCCATGCCGCGCGCCAGCGCCAGGCCAATGCCGCCGGAAGAACCGGTGATCAGGGCCAGCTTGCCCTCCAGCGAAAATTCCTTCAGTCCTGCGGGCAAGGCGCTCGTCTTCACTGTCATGTCTTCTCCTGTTGTCGGTGGTGTTTTTGTCGGTGGTGTTTTGTTTTATTGGTTTTATTCAGGCTTGACCATCTCGCGCTGGAACGCGGCGATGGCGTGGTACTCGGCTTCCAGCTTGGCCGGAATCGCCGCGAAGATCGGCTGCAGGCGGCCGTAGACCTTGACGGCCCGCGCATCCGGCGCGTGGTGGTGGTTGGAACCGACCATGCCGGAAATCGCTTCCAGCGAATCCACCAGGCCCAGCGCATACGCGCCCAGCACGGCCGCGCCGAGGCAGGACGACTCCACGCTCTCGGGCACCATCACTTCGCGGTTGAAGATGTCGGCCATCATCTGGCGCCACAGTGCCGAACGGGCGAAGCCGCCGGTGGCCATCATGCGCTTGGTGGGGCCGACCAGGTCTTCCAGCGCCGGCAGGATGCTGTAGAGGTTGAAGATCACGCCTTCCAGCGCGGCGCGGATCATGTGGTGCTTGCCGTGGTGCAGGCCCAGCCCGAAGAAGGAACCGCGCAGGTCGGCATTCCACAGCGGCGCGCGTTCGCCAGCCAGGAAGGGATGGAACAGCAGGCCTTCGGCGCCCGGCGCCACCTTCTCGGCGATGCGCGTCAGCGCCTCGTAGGGGTCGACGCCTTCGCCGCGGGCGGAGGCGGCCTCGGCGGTCGCCAGTTCATCGCGCACCCAGCGGAAGATGTTGCCGCCGTTGTTGACCGGGCCGCCGACCACCCAGTGCTTCTCGGTCAGCGCGTAGCAGAACAGGCGGCCGTGCGGGTCGGTCAGCGGCTCGTTGATCACGGTGCGCATGGCGCCGGAGGTGCCGATGGTGACCGCCACGTGGCCGGTCTCGATGGCGTTGACGCCGAGGTTGGACAGCACGCCGTCGTTGGCGCCGATGATGAAGGGCGTCGAGGTCGACAGGCCCAGGCGCTGCGCCATGTCCGCCGGCAAGGCCGGCAGGCGGTGGGTGGTCGGCACCGGCCTGGGCAACTGGGCGGCATCGATCTTCAGAAACGCCAGCGCTTCCTTGTCCCAGCCCAGTTCGCGCAGGTTGAACATGCCGGTGGCCGAGGCGATCGAGTGGTCCACCACCCATTCGCCGAACAGGCGGAACAGCACATACTCTTTAATGCCGACGAAGCGCGCGGCCTTGCCGAACACTTCCGGCTTCTCGTGGCGCATCCACATCAGCTTGCACAGCGGCGACATTGGGTGGATCGGCGTGCCGGTGCGGCGGTAGATGGCGTTGCCGTCGAATTCCTTCTTGATGCGCTCGGCCCAGAGCGAAGCGCGGATGTCGCCCCAGGTGATGCTGTTGGAAAGAAGGCCATTGCCCTCGTCCAGCGCGATCACGCTGTGCATGGCGGCGCTGAAGGACAGCACGGCGACGTCTTGCGGCGCCGCCTTGGCGGCCTTCACCGCGCCGGCGATCGAGCCCAGCGCGGCTTCATAGATTTGCTGCGGGTCCTGCTCGGCCATGCCCGGTTCGGTGCAGAGCACCGGATACTCTTCCGCGTGCTGGGCAACCACCTTGCCGTCGAGAGTGAAGACGACGGTCTTGGTGCTGGTGGTGCCGATATCGACGCCAAGCATGTAACGGGGAGTAGCGGACATGGTGTTTCCTTTATGGCAAAACGCCCGGCGCAGGCCGGGCGGGTAGATCGGTTACACGACCAGGTTGAGCAACATGATGAAGATGATAGCAACAACTGAAATCAGGGTTTCCATCAGCGTCCAGGTTTTGAAGGTTTCCCCCACGCTCATGTTGAAGTATTCCTTGACCAGCCAGAAGCCCGCGTCGTTCACATGCGACAGGATCAGCGAGCCAGCGCCGGTGGCCAGCACCAGCAATTCCTTGTTGGTGCCGGGGATCATCGCCACCAGCGGCGCCACGATGCCGGCGCCGGTGATGGTGGCCACGGTGGCCGAACCGGTCGCCACGCGGATCACGCCGGCCACGAACCAGGCCAGCAGCAGCGGCGAGATTTGCGCATGCACGGCCAGTTGGCCGATGGCGGTGCCCACGCCGGAATTCACCAGCATCTGCTTGAAGCCGCCGCCGGCGCCGATGATCAGCACGATGGCCGCGGTCGGCGCAAGGCTCTGGTCGACGAACTTGAGCACTTGCTGGCGGGTGAAGCCGCGCGCGGTGCCGAAGGTCCAGATCGCCAGCAGCAGCGCCGCCAGCAGGGCCACGATGGGGTTGCCGATGAAGTCCATCAGGTCGCGCACGGCATGGCCTTCCGGCAGCGCGACGTCGACGAAGGTCTTGAGCAGCATCAGGAACACCGGCGACAGCACGGTGACCAGGGTGATGGTGAAGCCCGGCAAGTCCTTGGTCTGCGGCTCGCGCGCCAGTTGCGCCATCAGATCCTCGGACGGCTTGATGTCGACATACTTGGAAATGAAGGAGCCGAACAGCGGGCCGGCGATGATGACTGTCGGCAGGCCGACGATGAAACCGTAGAGGATGGTCTTGCCGATGTCGGCGCCGAACACGCCGATGGCCAGCAGCGGCCCCGGATGCGGCGGCACCAGGCCGTGCATCACCGACAGGCTGGCCAGCATCGGCATGCCGATCTTGAACAGCGGCACGCCCGAGCGGCGCGCCACGATGAACACCAACGGGATCAGCAGCACGAAGCCGATTTCAAAGAACAGCGGGATGCCGACCAGGAATGCGCCCATCATCATGGCCCAGTGCACGCGTTCGCGGCCGAAGGCGCGCACCAGCGTCTGCGAAATCTGGTCAGCGCCGCCGGACTCGGCCATCAGCTTGCCCAGCATGGTGCCCAGGCCCAGCACGATACCGACGAAACCGAGCACGCCGCCGAAGCCGTCCTGGAAGGATTTGACGATCTTGGGCAGCGGCATGCCCGAAATCAGGCCGAGGAAGCCCGATGTGATGATCAATGCGATGAAGGGATGGACGCGCAGGCGCGTGATCATCAGGATCAGCGCGAGGATGGCGATAACTGCGTTGAACAGCAATGTTGCTTCGTGGCTCATGCCCAGCATGGGGATCTCCGTATGCCGATAGCCGACGGCGCGCGGCCCGGCTGGCCGCCGGCACACGCGCCCGGCGCCATCAAGGCTGCGGGCATGCGTCTCCTGCGGCCGGCTTTAAAAAGCGGCGCGTCCGTCTGCACTATCTTCGTAGTGTTTTATTGAATCTTCCTGAGTGTGGTAGCCAACGCCGGCGCCGCCGCCGTGTTCCCGGCGGTCGATGTTAGCGTTAACATGGGGCGCGATGATAACGCTAACATTTGAAATCGGTCAAACATTTGTTGTGCTGCGCTGCGGCACGGCCGGATCGGGCAATGGTGTTGATCGTCCAGCCAAAGCGGCCGATGCGCGGCGCGGGTCGCGGGCCGCGCCGCGCCGGGGTATGATGTCGCCCAAACCGACCATCCCACCGCCATGAGCAAGCGCGCAGCACAAGACAGCAAACCCGTTTCCCCGTCCCCGCAGAAAGGCAGCCGGGCCACCGGCCGCGTCACCATCACCGATGTGGCAGCCGAAGCCGGCGTGAGTTCGATGACGGTATCACGCGCGCTGAAGACGCCGGCGCTGGTGCAGGAACAGTCGCGCGAACGCATCTTCAAAGCCATCGACAAGCTCGGCTACGTGCCCAACCAGGCCGCCGCCACGCTGGCCTCGGCGCGCTCGCAGGTGATCGGGGTGCTGGTGCCGTCGCTGACCAACGCGGTGTTCATCGAAACGCTCTCCGGCATCCGCGACTACCTGGCCGAGGCCGGCTACCAGTTCCTGATCGGCGAGACCGGCTATGCGCGCGACAAGGAAGCGCAGTTGATCGCCACCTACCTGGCGCACGCGCCGGCCGGCTTCCTGCTTTCCAGCAGCGAGCAATACGAGATCCTGCAAAGCCGCCCGGCCAGTCGCGCGATCCCCGCGGTGCGCATGTTCGACCTGGGACGCGGCAATGACGAATACTCGGTCGGCTTCTCGCAGACCAAGGCCGGCTACGCCGTGGCGCGCCACCTGGCCGAACGCGGCTACCGGCGCCCGGCCTTCATCGCCGCCCAGCTAGACCCGCGCATGATGAAGCGCCGCGAGGGCTTCCGCAAAGGCCTGCAGGACGCCGGCATCGATCCCGCCGTGGAAGTGCTGCTGCCGCTGCCGACCACGGTCGACATGGGGGCGCAGTTGCTGCGCCGCGTGCTGGAAACGCTTCCCGACTGCGACGCCGTGTTCTGCTGCAACGACGACCTGGCCCTGGGCGCGCTGTTCGAATGCCAGCGCCAGGGCATCGCGGTGCCGGGCCGGCTGGCCATCGCCGGCTTCAACGACCTCTCCTGGGCGGCTTGCGCCACGCCCTCCATCACCACCGTCATCACGCCGCGCTACGACATCGGCTACAAGTCGGCGGAAATGCTGATCCGCCAGCTCCGGGGCGAAGAGATTCCCAAGGGACGGCTCGACCTCGGCTTCGAACTGGCTGTGCGCGAGAGCACCTGAACGGCTGCCGCAGCGCAGCAGCCGCACCCTGCCGCCTGGCTCCATCAAAAGCACATCCGCTGGCTCTGCCCCGGCCGTGCGGGCAATGCTATCGTCTGCCCGCCGTGACTGTGCGATACGACGCATGGGTGGATGAAAGCCGTTCCAATAATCCACCGTATCCCGAACGATTCCTCTGGACAGATGCGAGCCAGACTCTACAATCGTCGGGTGCCGTCACCCTGCGCATCGCGCTACAGGAACGGCACGCCAATAACAAACAACAATCCACTCAAGTCCAGAAATTCAGGAGAATCCACATGCAAAAGTTCACGGGACTTGGCAAGCCGGCCGCATTGGCCTTGCTGCCCCTGTGCGGCGCGCTGTCCTTCATGCCGGCGACCGCCCAGACTCCCCCGCCGGCCGCGCCGGTCGTCAAATACGACCTCACCTACGACATCATCAGCCCGGTCCAGGCCAGGAACGGCATGGTCGCCACCGAGCAGGAACTGGCCACCAAGGTCGGCGTCGATATCCTGAAGAAAGGCGGCAACGCGGTGGATGCCGGCGTGGCGGTCGGCTTCGCGCTGGCGGTGGTGCTGCCCAATGCGGGCAACATCGGCGGCGGCGGCTTCATGATGATCCACGATGCCAAGACCGGCAAGAACGTGGCGCTGGACTTCCGTGAAATGGCGCCGCAGCGCGCCACCCGCAACATGTACCTGGACGACAAGGGCAACGTGGTGCCCGGCCGTTCGCTATACACCCACCTGGCCGTCGGCGTGCCCGGCACGGTCGCCGGCCTGTCGCACGCGCTGGCCAAGTACGGCACCATGAAGCTGTCGCAGGTGATGCAGCCGGCCATCGAACTGGCCGAAAAGGGTTACACCGTCAGCCCCAGCCTGGCCCTGATCCTGGCCGCCGAGCGCGAGCACCTGGGCCAGTGGGACTCCTCCAAGGCCATCTTCTTCAAGGACGGCCGCCCGCTGCAGGCCGGCGAAAAGCTGGTGCAGAAGGACCTGGCCAAGTCGATGCGCCTGATCGCCAAGCAAGGCCCGTCGGCCTTCTATGAAGGCGACATCGCCAAGAAGATCGTGGCCGAGATGGACAAGCACGGCGGCCTGATCTCCGCCGACGACCTGAAGAACTACAAGGTGGTGGAACGCGTGCCGGTCACCGGCAACTACCGCGGCTACCAGGTCATGTCGATGCCGCCGCCGAGCTCGGGCGGGGTGCACATCATCCAGATGATGAACATCCTGGAACGCTATCCGCTCAAGGAATACGGCGCCGACAGCGCGCAGTCGATCCACCTGATGGCCGAGACCATGAAGCTGGCCTACGCCGACCGTTCCGAATACCTGGGCGATCCCGACTTCACCAAGGTGCCGGTCAAGGGCCTGACCTCGCGCGCCTACGCCGACGAGCTGGCCAAGAAGATCAACCCGGAGCGCGCCACCCCGTCGTCCGAGATCAAGCCGGGCAAGCCGCAGCCGTATGAAAGCGACCAGACCACGCACTATTCGGTCGCCGACAAGGACGGCAACCTGGTCGCCACCACCTACACGCTGAACCTGAACTTCGGCAGCGGCATCGTGGCCACCGGCACCGGCATCACCCTGAACAACGAGATGGACGACTTCTCGGCCAAGCCGGGCGTGCCCAACGCGTTTGGCCTGGTCGGCGGCGACGCCAACGCGGTCGGCCCGTACAAGCGCCCGCTGTCGTCGATGTCGCCCACCTTCGTGCTCAAGGACGGCAAGCCCTTCCTGGTCACCGGCAGCCCGGGCGGCAGCCGCATCATCACCACCACGCTGCAGACCATCCTCAACGTGATCGACTACGACATGAACGTGGCCGAAGCCACCATCACCCCGCGCATCCACCACCAGTGGGCGCCGGACCAGTTGCGCGTGGAAAAGGGCTTGTCGGCCGACACCGTCAAGATCCTGCAGGACAAGGGCCAGAAGGTCAGCGTGCAGCCGTCGATGGGCCGCACCCAGACCATCCAGATCAAGCCGGACGGCTTCTACGGCTTCTCCGATCCGCGCAATCCGGACGGCCGTACGCTCGGCTTCTGATCCGCAGCACCCAATGCGAACCGGCGGCTGCGGCCGCCAAAAAACAAAATGCCGCGACGTGATGAATGTCGCGGCATTTTTCATTTCACGGTGGTATTGGATAAGGCGGTTCCAGTGTCGCGGAGAACAAGACGACCTTACCCGCCCGGGTTTCCAAGCGCATCAATCAGCGCCCGAGCCGCCGCCGATTGATGCCGATGCGGCGCATACACCAGCGAGAATGGTCTCGTGCGTCCGCTGAACTGCGGCAACAGCTCGACCAGGCGCCCGTTGGCCAGGCGCTCGCGCACGATGAAGTCATACGTCTGGCAGACACCAATGCCCTGTTCGGCCATCGACACGGTTCCCAGCACGTCGTCAGACACCTCCAGAACCGAGTTTGGCTGCCATTCAACGTTTTCGCCGTCAACGATGAACGACCAATCCCCATGCTTTCCCGTGCGCGGCATGACGAAGGGCAAGCAGACATGCTTCGCCAAATCATCGAGCTTCTTCGGGACCCCGGCCCTTTTCAGGTAGTCGGGCGCAGCGACGAGCCGCAACTCGGCATCCTCCAGCTTGCGGGCGACAAGGCCGCTGTCGGGAAGCTGCCCGAGCCGGATCGCCATGTCAAAGCCCTCCTCTACCAAGTCGACGTTGCGATTGGTGATGTTCAGCTCCAGCCTGACCTCCGGATGCCGGGCGAGGAAGGGCTTGAGCAACACAGGCAAGCGGAAATGGCCGAACGTGGTGGGCGCGCTGATGCGTACACGTCCGCTCAGCGCCGCGCTGCGCGACTGTGCTTCCTGCTCGGCCACCCTCAGCAGGTCGAAGGCCTCCCGCGTCTGTTCCAGATACCGGCGACCGGCATCCGTCAGCCCGATGCGCCGGGTCGTGCGACGCATCAATTGCTGCCCGAGCCGGGCTTCCAGCCGTCCGACCGCCCTGCTGAGCACGGACGCCGTCGTCGACAGCGCGGCTGCGGCCGCAGTGAAAGAACCGTGCTCCATCACCGCAAGGAAGGCTTCTACATCGCCAAGGTATTCAAAACTTCGCCCCATTTTGTCCTTATGAGAACTAATGAATTTCATTAAAGCCAGTTTATCTCCTTAACTGACATCAATAAAGTGGCGAAACCGAACCTTAAAGGAGCAGCCAAATGACCATAACCAAACCCAGCATGACGAAGCCCGTGCTGTTTGTTCTTACCAGCCACGGCATCAAAGGAAGCACCGGGGAAGCTACCGGCTACTACCTGGGAGAAGTCACGCATCCACTTGCTGAACTGAAGAAGGCCGGCATCGCCGTCGAGTTCGCCTCCATCAAGGGCGGCGAGCCCCCCGTCGATGGCCTGGACCTGAGCGATCCGATCAATGCCCATTTCTGGAACGATGCCGAATTTCGCGCCCAGGTCGCCAACACGATGCGCCTGGCCGACATCGATCCGTCGAAGTACGCAGGCATCTTCTTCGCAGGCGGCCACGGCGCGATGTGGGACTTCCCCTTCGACGAAGCCGTCCGCAGCGTTACCCGCTCGATCTACGAGGCAGGTGGCATCGTAGGCGCGGTCTGTCATGGCCCTGCCGCACTCGTGAACGTCACTCTCGGCAATGGCGAACCGCTCGTCGCCGGCAAGCGTGTCGCCGCGTTCACAGATAGTGAAGAGCATGCCGTCAAGCTGGAGAAAGTCGTTCCCTTCCTGCTGGCCAGCACGCTCGTCGAGCGTGGCGCACACCACCAGCCGGCGGCGGACTGGACCGCGAACGTCGTCGTCGATGGTCGTCTGGTGACGGGACAAAATCCGCAATCGGCGGCCGGCGTCGGCGCGGCAATGCGCGACTTGCTTCGCACGGCCTGAACCGGAGCGCCAGATGGGGCTTCAATTGCAAGGCAAGTAGCCCCTGGCGCCGGGCGCGGAAATCGGACGCGACAGCTTGCAGGACAGCGTGGATCAGTCGCGCGCTTCCTGCATTTTTGGATAGACCTTCACCAGCACGATCTTCGGCCCCGACATGCGCTTGATCACCACGTCGAACGCCGGGAACTCGATGCGCTGGCCTTCCTTGGGCAGGTCGCCCAGCTTCTCCATCACCAGGCCGCCGACCGAGTCGATGCTGTCGTCGTACTCGATGTCGATGCCCAGCATGTTTTCCAGCGTCACGATCGGCAGGCTGCCCTTGCCCAGCAGCGTGCCGTCGTCCTGGCGCGCCCATTCGCCGGTGTTGTGGCGGAATTCGTCGCGGATCTCACCCACCAGCAGGCTCAGCATGTTGTCCAGCGTGATGAAGCCGTCCGGCGGCTGGCCCTTCTTGCCGATGATGGCGAAGTGCGGCGAGCCGGTGCGGAAGCGCCGCAGCAAATCCAGGGCCGGCAGCGCCGGGGAAATGAACTGCACCGGGCGCAGGTAATCCTTCAGGTTGACGATGGCCTTGCCGTCCTGCTGCGCCAGGAACACATCCTTCAGGTGCACCAGGCCCAGCACCTGCTGGCGCTCGGCATCGAAATACGGATAGCGCGAGAAGCGGTTGCGGTAGATGGTGCCGAGGTTCTCTTCCAGCGTCATGTCGTCGCCCAGGGCCACGATTTCGCTGGCCGGGCGCATGATGTCGGCCACATCCAGTTCGCTGAAGTTCAGGCTCTGCGCCAGCACGTTCCATTCGTCGCGGGTGAACTTGCCGTTCTTGCCGCTCTTGTTGCCGGCGCGCAGGATCAGCTTGAGCTCGTCGGAAGAATAATGCGAGTCATGGCCATGCACGCTGCCCAGGCCGGCCACGCGCAGCAGCCAATTGGAGCTGGCGTTGAGCACCCAGATCAGCGGATACATGCCCCAATAGAACCCGTACAGCGGCAAGGCGCACCACAGGCCCAGCTTTTCGGGGCTGCGGATGGCCAGCGACTTGGGCGCCAGTTCGCCGGCCACGATGTGCAGGAAGGAGATGACGAAGAAGGCGAACACGAAGGAAACGCCGTGGATCAGTTCCTGGTTGCTCACGCCGGCCAGCGAGAACAGCGGTTCAAGCACGCGCGCGAAAGCCGGTTCGCCGATCCAGCCCAGGCCCAGCGAAGCCAGGGTAATGCCCAATTGGCAGGCGGAGAGATAGGCGTCCAGCTGGTTGTGGACAACGGCCAGGATGCGGCCGCGTACGCCTTGTGTTTTTGCGATGGCCCGGATGCGCGTTTGCCGCAATTTCACCAGGCTGAATTCTGCTGCGACGAAAAAACCGTTCAACGCGACCAGGAAAAAGGCCGCGACGATCAGTAATATGTTTTCCAACTAGGGTTCCTATGGGGGTTGTCGAGGGGCCCGGTTCGAAAACCATCGAACCGGACTCGCTAATTTACCATGCTGCGCATCGGGAGCACGGAAGATTGCAGGAAAGACAATTTCTCACGCAAACCTGACGCCCCCTTACCTGCGGCCTGATGCCTTCCACCTCAGGCCGGCAAGTGGCGCTTGACCACCGCCGCCAGCTTGTCGAAGCTGGCGGCGATCTCGGCGTTGGGCACGCTGGCGTAGCCCAGCAGCAGCCCTCGCCGCGCGCTGCGCGCGTGCATGTAATAGCGCGACAAGGGCCGTACGACAATGCCTGCGCGCAAGGCTTCCTCGCAGATGAGCACGTCGTCGCACTCCTGCGGCAGCCCCAGCACCAGGTGCAATCCAGCCTCGCCGCCGGTGATGGTCATCTCCTCGCCGAAGTGGCGGTTGATCGACTGCTGCAGCAGTTGCAGCCGCTCGGCATACAGGACGCGCATCTTGCGGATGTGCGAGGCGAAATGCCCTTCGCCCATGAAATCGGCCAGCGTTGCCTGCAGGAATACCTGTCCGTTGCGGTACAGCTCGGCGATGCCGGTGGAGAAAGCCGCCGCCAACGACTCCGGCACCACCAGGAAACCGATGCGCAAACCCGGGAACATGATCTTGCTGAACGTCCCCATGTAGAGCACGCGGTCGTGCGTGTCCATGCCCTGCAGCGAAGCCAGCGGACGGCCGCCATAACGGAACTCGCTGTCGTAATCGTCCTCGATGATCCACACCTTGTGCGTGGCGGCGTACTCCAGCAGCATGCGCCGGCGCGACAGGCTCATCACCATGCCCAGCGGATACTGGTGCGAAGGCGTGGTGCAGATGAAGCGCGGCGGCTGCCGCAGGTTGGCCAGGCGCATGCGCATGCCTTCCTGGTCGACCGCGATCGGCACCGACTGTATACCCAGCGAATTGAGCACGCTGCGCGTGCCCCAATAGCAAGGGTCCTCTACCCAGGCCGAATCGCCGTGCTCGCCCAGCAACTTGACCACGATATCGATCGACTGGTGGATGCCGGTCGTGATCAGCACCTGCGAAGCATTGCAATTGACCGAACGCGCCACCCGCAAATACTCCGCTACCGCCTCGCGCAACGGCGCATAACCGGCGCCCGGCCCATAGGTCAGCAAGTCCGAATTGGAACGGCGCCAATGCTTGTTCTGCAACCGGCTCCACACCTTGTGCGGCACGCAGGTCACGTCCGGCACGCCGGGCATGAAGGCGCCCCATTGCCGTTCCCCCACCCCGGCCTGGCGCGTGAGCATGGCGCCGCGCGCCGACAGTTCCGATTTGCCCGACGGGTCGGTCAGCGGCTCGCTTCGCTCGACCGCCTCGGGAATCTGGTCCGGCTCGGTATCGGCCACGAAGGTACCGGCTCCGGTGCGGCTTTCCAGATACCCTTCGGCCAGCAATTGCTCATAGGCGTAGGTCACAGTGTTGCGCGACATGCCAAGCTCGGCGGCAAGGTCGCGCGAGGACGGCAACTGCAATCCGGCCGGCAGCGTCTGCGCCAGGATGGCTTCGCGGATCAACTGGTAAATCTGGCGGTTGACGGGTACGTGCGCAGCCGTTTTCGCTGCGGCGCCTCCATTGCCAACTGCCTTTCCAGCCTTGCCTGGAGCGTCTTTCTGAGTCCCGCGTTCGATGCGGAGCAGCAGGTAATCGGAGAGCGAGGCGATCTTCAATTGGCACCATCAAATATTTAAAATTGGCTCTATATTACAGAGCCATTTCAGTTTTAGTATCGATTCCGGAACAAGAATTTCATGCGCCGCCGAGGCGCCCTTTCACCGGAGCAAGCAATGAACAGCAAGGCCGCCAGCAACCAGCAACTGCAACAGCGCAAGAACGCCGCCACCCCGCGCGGCGTGGGCGTGATGTGCGACTTCTACGCCGAACGCGCATCCAATTCGGAACTGTGGGATGTGGAAGGCCGCCGCTTCATCGATTTCGCAGCCGGCATCGCCGTGCTCAACACGGGCCACCGCCATCCGAAGCTGCTGGACGCCATCCGCGCCCAGATGGAAAAATTCACCCACACCGCCTACCAGATCGTGCCGTATGCAAGCTATGTGGAACTGGCCGAGCGCATCAACGCCATCACCCCCGGCGCCCACGCCAAGAAGACCGCGCTGTTCTCGACCGGCGCCGAGGCGGTGGAAAACGCCGTCAAGATCGCCCGCGCCCACACCGGCCGCCCGGCCGTCATCGCCTTCGCCGGCGGCTTCCACGGCCGCACCATGATGGGCATGGCACTGACCGGCAAGGTGGCGCCGTACAAGCTGGGCTTCGGCCCGTTCCCGGGCGAGGTGTTCCATGCGCCCTACCCCAATGCGCTGCACGGCATCAGCAGCGCCGACGCGCTGGAGGCGGTGGCGAACCTGTTCAAGAGCGATGTCGATCCCAAGCGCGTGGCAGCCATCATCCTGGAGCCGGTGCAAGGCGAAGGCGGCTTCTACGCCGCGCCGCCGGAATTCATGCGCGGCCTGCGCGCGCTGTGCGACGAACACGGCATCCTGCTGATCGCCGATGAAGTGCAGACCGGCTTCGCCCGTACCGGCAAACTGTTCGCCATGGAGCACTACGACGTGCTGCCCGACCTGATGACCATGGCCAAGAGCCTGGCCGGCGGCATGCCGCTCTCGGCCGTATGCGGCCGCGCCGAGGTCATGGACGCCCCCGCGCCCGGCGGCCTGGGCGGCACCTATGCCGGCAACCCACTGGCGGTGGCCTCGGCGCTGGCGGTGCTGGATGTGATCGCCGAGGAAAACCTGGTGGCGCGCGGCGCGCGCCTGGGCCAGAAACTGAAGGGCCGCCTCGGCGAACTCAAATCGGCCGTGCCGCAGATCGGCGAGGTGCGCGGCCTGGGTGCGATGGTGGCGGTGGAGTTCACCCAGCCGGGCAGCCGCAAGCCGGATGCCGAGTATGCGAAGAAGGTACAGCAGCACGCGCTGCAAAACGGCTTGCTGCTGCTGACCTGCGGCAGCTACGGCAACGTCATCCGCTTCTTGTTCCCGCTGACGATTCCCGATACCGTCATGGATGAAGCGCTCGACATCCTGTCGGCCGCGATGCGGCTGAGCTGAATCATCGATCGCATCGCGCCTGATTTTTGCCAGGGAGAGAACAACAATGAATGCAAACGCAATGAGGCAAGAAGACATCGCACCGCGGGCCGGAGACGTGCTGGTGCAATTCAGCGGCGTTAAAAAGACCTATGACGGCGAGAACCTGATCGTCAAGAGCCTGGACCTGGAGATCCGTCGCGGCGAGTTCCTGACGTTGCTGGGCCCGTCGGGTTCGGGCAAGACCACCTGCCTGATGATGCTGGCAGGCTTCGAATTCCCGACCGGCGGCGAGATCCGCCTGGATGGCCAATTGCTCAACCGCGTGCCGCCGCACAAGCGCAACATCGGCATGGTGTTCCAGAACTATGCGCTGTTTCCGCACATGACCATCGCCCAGAACGTGGCCTACCCGCTGTCGGTGCGCAAGATGAAGCGCGCCGAGCGCGAAGCCAAGGTCAGGCAGGCGCTGGACATGGTGCAGATGGGCAAGTTCGGCGACCGTTACCCGACCCAGCTCTCCGGCGGCCAGCAGCAGCGCGTGGCGCTGGCGCGCACGCTGGTGTTCGACCCGCAACTGGTGCTGATGGACGAACCGCTGGGCGCGCTCGACAAGCAATTGCGCGAGCACATGCAACTGGAGCTCAAGGCGCTGCACAAGCGCCTGGGCGTCACCTTCGTCTATGTCACCCACGACCAGAGCGAGGCGCTCACCATGTCCGACCGCGTGGCAGTGTTCGACCAGGGCGTGATCCAGCAACTGGCGCCGGTGACCGAGCTCTATGAATATCCCGAGAACCAGTTCGTGGCCAACTTCATCGGCGACAACAACCGTTTCAAGGGCAGCATCGAATCGGCCACCGGCGAACACTGCGCCCTGCGCCTGCCCGACGGCAGCTTGCTCACCGGCCTGAACGTGCACCGCGCCCATGCCGGCCAGGCAGTCATCGGCTGCGTGCGGCCGGAACGCATCCGCCTGCATGCCGGCGCGGCGTCCGAAGGCGCCGCCTCCAGCCGCATCAAGGCGCGCATCGCCGGCCTGATTTATTTTGGCGACCACGTGCGGGTGCGCTGTACCGTGGCCGGCCAGGACGACTGCTTCGTCAAGCTGTCGCTATCCGATCCGGCGTTGGCCGGCCTGGCCGAAGGCCGCGAGGTAACGCTCGAGATCGCACCGCAGTACCTGCGCTGCTTCATGTAGGCGCAACACGCAGTATCGGTTCCATCCCTTGAAGGCAGCGACAAGATTGCCGGCAGTTCCAAGTACAACTCCAACATCGCAACATAACCAACGAGGAACACATGAAACGCCTATCTCCCGCTCTGTTATCCCCACTCGCCCTGGGCGTGCTGTTTTCCGTCGGCGTCACTTCGGCGTCGGCGGCGGAACTGACCGTAGTCAACTTCGGCGGCGCCAACGCCAACGCGCAGAAGGTCGCCTACGTCGATCCTTTCCAGAAAAGCACCGGCACCAAGGTGGTGACCGCCGAATTCAACGGCGAACTGGCCAAGGTCAAGGCCATGGTGGAGGCGAAGAAAGTCAGTTGGGACGTGGTGGAAATCGACGGCGGCGACCTCAACCGCGCCTGTGACGACGGCCTGATCGAGAAGCTCGACCTGGCCAAGACGATCAAGAAGGACGACTACATTCCCGAAGCCACCGTCAGCGAATGCGGCATGGGCGCCTTCGTCTGGTCTACCGTGCTGGCCTACAACGCCGACAAGCTCAAGACCGCGCCGACCGGCTGGGCCGATTTCTGGGACGTCAAGAAATACCCCGGCAAACGCGGCATGAAAAAGAGCGCGCAATTCAACCTGGAGTTCGCGCTGATGGCCGACGGCGTGCCGACCAAGGACGTCTACAAGGTGCTGTCCGAAAAAGGCGGCGTGGACCGCGCCTTCAAGAAGCTGGACCAATTGAAGCCGTACATCCAGTGGTGGGACGCGGGCGCGCTGCCGGCGCAGTTCCTGGCCTCCGGCGACGTGGTGATGGCCAATGCCTTCAACGGCCGCATCGACGCCGCCCAGCGCGAAGGCAAGAACCTCAAGGTGGTGTGGGCCGGCAGCGTCTATACGCTGGATTACTGGGTGATTCCAAAGGGTTCGCCGAACAAGGCGCTGGGCGAGAAGTTCATCTCCTACGCCAGCCAGCCCGAGAACCAGAAGACCTACGCCAACAACATCGCCTACGGCCCGGTCAACAAGGGCGCGTTGAAGCTGCTGGATGCCAAGACCCTGGCCAACCTGCCGACTTCCGCCTCCAACGCCAAGGACTCCATCCAGTTGAGCCTGCAGTTCTGGACCGACCATGGCGAGGAATTGGAACAACGCTTCTCCGCCTGGGTCGCGAAGTAAGCTGACCTTGAAGGCACACGGGTACAACCCGTGTGCCAAACCGGCCTCGCATCACCCACGCCGTACCTGGAATACCGAACCATGACCACCATCGCCACCAGCCCCGCCGCGGCTACGCCACTGGCCGAACCGACACCGCAGCAACTCAGGCGCGAACTGCGGGCCGCCGAAACCCGCAAGCGGGTCGCCGCCCTGGCGCTGATCGCGCCGCTGGCAATCTTCCTGCTGCTGACCTTCGTCGCGCCCATCGTGGCGCTGCTGCAGCGCGCCGTCGAAAACCCCGAGATCGCGGCCACGCTGCCGCGCACCGTGGCCGTACTGGCCAAATGGGACCGCAAGGCGCTGCCGCCCGAACAGGCTTATGCCGCGCTGGCCGAAGATCTGGCACGCGCCAAGGAAGACACCACCGCCGGCCAGTTGGCGCGCCGCATCAACGTCGAACTGTCCGGTTCGCGCTCGCCGATCATGGGCACCACGCGCGCCATGCCGCTGCGCGATGCGGCAGGCAAACCATTGCCCCCGACGGCAGCCAAGGACGCCTTGATCGCCCTCAACGCGCAATGGGGCCAGCCCGATATCTGGCGCGTGATCGCCCAGAACGGCTCGCGCTACTCCCCCTATTATCTGCTGGCCTCGATGGACCTGCGCCAGAACATCGACGGCGACATCGTCCAGGCCGATCCCGATGCGTCCATCTACCGCACCATCTTCGGCCGCACGCTATGGATGAGCGCGGTCGTGACGGCGATCACGCTGCTGCTGGCCTATCCGCTGGCCTATTGGCTCTCCACCATGAGCGAGCGGCGCGCCAACTTGCTGATGATCCTGGTGCTGATCCCGTTCTGGACCTCGATCCTGGTGCGGGTGGCGGCCTGGATCGTGCTGCTGCAATCCGAAGGCCTGGTCAACAAGGCGCTGATGCTCACCGGCATCACGCAGGCGCCGCTGGAAATGGTGTTCAACCGCGTCGGCGTGTACGTGTCGATGACGCATATCCTGCTGCCCTTCATGATCCTGCCGCTGTACAGCGTGATGAAATCGGTGCCGCCGAGCTACCTCAAGGCCGCCGTGTCGCTGGGCAGCCATCCTTTTGCCGCCTTCTGGCGCGTGTACGTGCCGCAGACCTATCCCGGCATCGGCGCCGGCGTGCTGCTGGTATTCATCATGGCCGGCGGCTACTACATCACGCCGGCGCTGCTGGGCGGCCCCAATGAGCAGATGGTGAGCTATTTCATCGCCTACTTCATCAACACCACCATCAACTGGGGCATGGCCTGCGCGCTGGGCGCGCTGCTCCTGACCGGCACGCTGGTGCTATATGGCGTGTACCGCCGCTTCGCCAAACTCGATGTCGGCATCGGCTGATACGCCACAGAACCATACGGAAAACGCCATGAACAAACCGCCTCTCTTTCCTCCCTATGCCTCGCTGGCCGAGCGTGTGTGGTTCTTCGCCTCGCGCAGCTTCAACCTGCTGGTGCTGCTGTTCCTGGTCTTGCCGATCCTGGTGATGATCCCGCTGTCGTTCTCCGACAGCAGCTTCCTGATGTATCCGATCAAGGGCGTCTCGCTGCGCTGGTACCAGAACCTGTTCGCATCCGACGACTGGATGCGCGCCGCGCAAAACAGTTTCATCGTCGCCCCCGCCGCCACGGTGATCGCCACCGTGCTCGGCACGCTGGCGGCGGTCGGGTTGAACAAGGCCGATTTTCGCGGCAAGGGCGTGTTGATGGCGGTGCTGATCTCGCCCATGATCGTGCCGGTGGTGGTGGTCGGCGTGGGCGTGTACATGTTCTTCGCGCGCATCGGCCTGTCCGACAGCTATCTCGGCCTGATCCTGGCCCACGCGGCGCTGGGCGCGCCCTTCGTCGTCACTACCGTGCTGGCCACGCTGCAAGGATTCAACCACAACCTGGTGCGCGCCAGCCTGAGCCTGGGCGCCGGCCCGTTGCGTACCTTCTTCCGCATCACGCTGCCGGTGATCGCTCCCGGCCTGGTCTCCGGCGCGCTGTTCGCCTTCGCCACCTCGTTCGACGAAGTGGTGCTCACGCTGTTCGTGGCCGGCCCCAACCAGGCCACTTTGCCGCGCCAGATGTTCGCCGGCATCAAGGACAACATCAGCCCCACCATCGCCGCGCTGGCGACGATCCTGATCATCTTCTCGACCTGCCTGCTGCTGGCGCTGGAATGGCTCCGCGGACGCAACAAGGCGGCCGCGCGCTTCTGACCCATTTTAAGGAAATCGCCATGCTGCAACTGAAAGACCCTTCCCTTCTGCGCCAGCAGGCCTACCTGGACGGCCGCTGGTGCGATGCCGACGACGGCACCGCCTTCGATGTGTTCAACCCCGCCAACGGCCAACGCCTGGGACAGGTTCCGCAGATGGGCGCGGCCGAAACGCGGCGCGCCATCGCGGCCGCCAATGCCGCCTGGCCGGCCTGGAAAAAAAGAACCGCCAAGGAGCGCAGCGCCATCCTGCGCCGCTGGCACGAACTGATGCTGGCCAACGCCGACGACCTGGCGCTGCTCATGACCGCCGAGCAGGGCAAGCCATTGGCCGAGGCCAAGGGCGAGATCGGCTACGCCGCCTCCTTCATCGAATGGTTCGCCGAGGAAGGCAAGCGCACCTATGGAGATACCATTCCCTCGCCCTCGCCATCCAGCCGCATCGTGGTGGCCAAGGAAGCCATCGGCGTATGCGCGGCGATCACGCCGTGGAATTTCCCGGCGGCGATGATCACGCGCAAGGCCGGTCCGGCGCTGGCCGCCGGCTGTCCCATGGTACTGAAGCCAGCCGAAGCGACGCCGTTCTCGGCGCTGGCGCTGGCGGTACTGGCCGAACGCGCCGGCATTCCGGCGGGCGTGTTCAGCGTCGTCACCGGGGCGCCCCAGGCCATCGGCGGCGAAATGACTTCCAACCCGATCGTGCGCAAGCTGTCATTCACCGGCTCCACCGCGGTAGGCAGGCTGCTGATGCAGCAATGCGCTTCCAGCATCAAGAAACTTTCGCTGGAACTGGGCGGCAACGCCCCCTTCATCGTGTTCGACGACGCCGACCTGGATGCCGCGGTCGAAGGCGCGATCGCGTCCAAGTATCGCAATGCCGGCCAGACCTGCGTCTGCGCCAACCGCATCTACGTGCAGGATGGCGTCTACGATGCCTTCGCCGCCAAACTGGTGGCGGCGGTACAAAAGCTGAAGGTGGGCGACGGCGTGGACAAGGACACCACGCAAGGGCCGCTGATCAATGAAAAAGCCGTACAAAAAGTCGAACAGCATGTCGCCGACGCCGTGGCCAAGGGCGCCCGCGTGCTGCTGGGCGGCAAGCGGCACGCGCTGGGCCACGGCTTCTTCGAGCCGACCGTGCTGGCCGACGTCACCCCGGCCATGCAGGTGGCGCGCGAAGAAACCTTCGGCCCGATGGCGCCGCTGTTCCGCTTCAAGACCGACGAAGAAGCCGTGGCGCTGGCCAACGATACCGAGTTCGGCCTGGCCAGCTATTTCTATTCGCGCGACATCGGCCGCATCTGGCGCGTCGCCGAAGGGCTGGAGTCGGGTATGGTAGGCATCAATACCGGCCTGATCTCCAACGAGGTGGCGCCCTTCGGCGGCGTCAAGCAATCCGGCCTGGGGCGAGAAGGATCGCACTATGGCATCGACGACTACCTGGTCGTCAAATACCTGTGCATGGGCGGCATCTGAATCGCCGCTGCTGAAACCGGAGCTTACCCGCGCCCCATCTTTTCCAGCAGCCCCGCCTTCACCTGCGGCCACTCGTCATCGATGATGGAAAAGCGCACCGAGTTGCGCTTGCGCCCGTCCGGCATGATGCGCTCATGGCGCACGATGCCTTCCTGTTTGGCGCCGATGCGCAGGATGGCGGCGCGTGAACGATCATTGAGCTCATCGGTGGTGAACTGCACGCGCACGCAGGCCATCTGCTCGAACGCCTGCCGCAACAGCAGGTACTTGGCCTCGGTATTGATGCCGGTGCGCTGGAAGGATTGCGCCAGCCAGGTATGGCCGATCTCCAGCTTGCGGTTGGCGGCTTCCATCTTCCAGTAGCGCGTGGTGCCGATGACTTTCCCGCCGGCGCGCTCGACGATCACGAACGGCATGACGGTGCCGGCCATGCGCCCTTCCAGCGCGACGGCAAGGTACTTGTCGATGGTCTTTTCGCCGGGCACCACCGTCAGCGTCATGTTCCACAACTGGCCGTCGGCCGCGGCCTCAAGCAAGGCCTGGCGATGCCCGGCCTCCAGCGGCCGAAGTTCGACGAGGGTGCCGGTCAACACCGGCTGCGGGGGCAAGAAAGCGGACATGCGGCTCCAGGCGAATATGAAACGATGACAGGCCGCCATGATGCCGCACCGGCTCCACGCATGCGATGGACAGATTGGCGCAAATGCGGACGCAACAGATGGCGGCTTGCCCCGCGGCGCCGCTCAGTGCGGCGGCAACGCCTGGATGAATTCCCCCAGTTGCCGCGCATAGAAACGCGCCATGCCGGTAGTACCGTGGCCGCGCGTCTGGGCGCTGGCCGGGATCAGCAGCAAGCGGGCATTGGGCATGTCCTTCAACGCCTCTTGCAGCAAGCCGGTTTCCGGCGGATTGCGTTCGTCGTCGGCGGAGTTGATCACCAGCAGCGGCACCTTGATCTTGGACAGACCCGGCATGGCGTTGTAGTCGGCCGACGAGCCCCACTGGTAGATGAAATCGTTGGCGTCGGCCGTCACCGGCGCGGCCAGGCGTTCCTCCGCCAGCTTGTCGGCCTGGGCATGGGTGCCGGCGATCTGCTGGTAGGCCAGCGTGCCGCCGTTGGTGCCGACCACGAACATGGCGTTGGCCAGGCGCAGCGACGGCGGCTGCGCGGTGTAGTTGCCGTTGTTCCAGGCCGGGTCTTGTTTGATCGACTCCACCAGCAGGCGCCGCATCATCCAGTTGCGGCTGGCCATTTCGTTGGGTTGCGAGGCCATCGGCACCAGGGCGTCGGCGAAGCCGGGATAGGTGCCGCCCCACAGCCAGGTCTGCATGCCGCCCATGGAATTGCCGATGATCAGGCGCAAGCGGCGGATGCCCAGGCCTTCCGTGAGCATGCGGTATTGCGCCAGCACCATGTCGGCGTAGTTGTACTGCGGGAAGGCGGCGCACAGGCCGTCCGAAGGCTTGCTCGACTTGCCCACGCCGATGCCGTCCGGGATCACGATGAAGTATTTGCTGGCGTCGAGCGGCTGGCCCGGCCCGAACAGCTCGCCGCCGAAGTCCTTGCCCAGCATGGCGCCTGCCGTTTGGTAAGTGCCGTGCAGCACCAGCACGGCCGGATTGTCGCGGTTGCCGATGGTGGTGTAATGCAGCCGCAGGTTGTCCAGCGACTGGCCGTCATGGAAGACGAACTTCGGCGCGACCCAGTCGCCCTCCACCGGCGCGGGATGGCCGGCCGCCCCCGCCGGCGATGAAGCCCCCAGGCCGATGGCGGCCGACGACATCAGGATGCCGGCAAAACGCCGGCTGCAGGAAAACAGGTTCATGGCAATCCTTGTAGGAAATTTCTGCTTGCGGAAAACGCCATCCTAACCGCGCTTCCCAAGCCGCGCAAAACTGCGGCGCAGCATCAGCCGACGTAAGCCATGGTGGCCTGCATCAGCGCCACCACCTTGCTGCCGCTCGCGGTGATCGCATGGACTTCGCCGCTGCAGACCGCCAGCGACTTCCCGGCATTCTGCACCCGGCCGATCGCCAGGAAACGCTCGCCGATGGCCGGGCGCATCAGGTTGATCTTGAATTCGACGGTGACGACCTCGCGCCCGGCGGGAGCCTGGGTCAGGGCGGCATAGCCGCAGGCGCTGTCGACGATGCTGGTGGTCGCGCCGGCATGCAGGTAGCCGTGCTGCTGCGTCAAGTGCCCGGAAAAAGGCAAGGCGATATGCACCTCCCCCGCGGTTATCGAAGCCAGCTCGGCGCCCAGCGTCTTCATCAGGCCCTGGGCGTTGAAACTGGCGCTGATCCGCGCCTCGATATCGCTCATCCGGATGTCTCCTTTTTATTTTTCAGGTATGAACCGCGCCGGTGAAGATGTAACAACTGTAAGACGCCGCTTACAAAATCTTGCAACCGGAATTTATCGGCCGTGTAAAGATCTACAGCATATCCGCCCGCGCTCGGATCGCCAAACCATCCGGTGCGCCGTGTCGGAGCTCCCTAACTTTCAGAAAAACGTCATCATGAAAACAATCCACAAAATGACCGTCGTTACCGTCACCCTCTGCGCACTGACCGTGTTGAGCGGCTGCAGCAACATGTCGCGCCGGGATAAGAATACCGCCATCGGCGCCGGCGTCGGCGCGGTGGCCGGCGCCATCCTGACCGGCGGCAGCGGCATCGGCACCGCCGGCGGCGCCGCGGTCGGCGGCGTGATCGGCCACCAGGTCGGCAGGTAATCCCCTCGCGCCGGCAGGCCGCTTCAAGGCACCGTCCGTACCGTCAGATTTTCCGGCTATACTTTCCCGCTTGAACAACACCGGCGGCGCCGGCGCTTCCCGCGCCCGGCGCCGCCGCGCATCGTCCCGGAATAAGGCTGGCATCCATGGCATTGACGCTTGAAGACATCGACCTGCTGTTCGACCGGCACGGCCACACGCAATACACCGGCGAACCCGTCACGCAACTGGAACACGCGCTGCAGACCGCCGCCCTGGCCGAACAGGAAGGCGCGCCGGCCAGCCTGATCGTGGCCAGCCTGCTGCATGACCTTGGCCACATGTTGGAAGACAATGGCGACACGCCGACCATGGCCGGCATCGACGACCTGCACCAGTACCGCATCCTGCCCTTCCTGCGCAACCTGTTCGACGAAGACGTACTGGCGCCGATCCGCCTGCACGTCGACGCCAAGCGCTACCTGTGCGCGGTCGACCCGGCTTATTTTTCGGCCCTGTCGGAAGATTCGGTGCGCAGCCTGAAGCTGCAAGGCGGCATCTTCGATGAGAAAGATGCGCAGGATTTCATCGCGCGGCCCTATGCCGCCGACGCCGTACGGCTGCGGCGTTGGGACGACCTGGCCAAGGATGCGCAGCGCGCCACGCCCGACTATGCGCACTTCTCTGGCTATTTCGCCCGGTGCCTGCGGGCATCCGCCTGACGGCGAACAGAACAGCCAAGCCCATCCCAGCAGCCGACGCGGAACATATCCGCGACTGTCAGACCTCGCCTGTCCCGCACTCCACCGGCAAGGCTTCCGCATGCCAATGCAGCATGCCGCCGGCCAGGTTGGCCACTTTCCCGAAACCGGCCTTGCCCAGCAAGGTACAGGCTTGCGCCGAGCGTACGCCCGAGCGGCATACCGCCACCACCGGCCGCTCGCGGTCCAGTTCGTCCAGCCGCTGCGGCAATTGCGACAGCGGCACCAGCCGCGCGCCGGCAAGATGGCCCAGGCGGTCGATGAATTCCGATTCTTCGCGCACGTCCACGATCTGCACCGCCGCCGCATGTTCCAGCAGCGCCATCGGCGCGATTTCCCAGATGCCGCTGAAGCGCAGGGTCAGCGGCGCCCAATCCGGCATATCCAGCGGCGGGGCGTCTCCCTCGGGACGGCCGCAGCGCAGATTGGCCGGCACCGCCTGCGCCATCAGCTTGGGATGCGGCAGGTTCAGGTTGTTCATATAACCGACGAAATCGCCGGCATCCACATCGCCGCCCAGGCGCGGATTGAACAGGCGCTCCTCGGCCACGCTGGTGACGGTGACGCCGCGGTAGTCATGCGCCGGGTACAGCAGGCAGGCATCGGGCAGCGTCAGGATCTGCTCCCGTACCGATGCAAACAATTGGCGCGGGTCACCCTGCTGGAAATCGGTGCGTCCGCAGCCGCGGATCAGCAGGCTGTCGCCGGTGAATGCCATGCTGCGGTCGTCCAGCACGTAAGTCAGGCAGCCGTTGGTATGGCCGGGCGTGGCGCGCACCTCCAGATGGCGCGTGCCGAAAGCGATGCGGTCGCCATGCCTGAGCGGGCGGTCCGCAAGCTCGGCGCCGGCCGCCTGCGCCACGGCGATGGCGCTGCCGCAACGCTGGTGCAGGCGCCAGGCGCCGGTGACGTGGTCGGCATGCACATGGGTGTCGAGCGTGGCCAGCAGGCGCAGGCCGAGTTCATCGAGCAGCGCCAGGTCGCGCGGGACCTGCTCGTAGACCGGGTCAATCAGCAGCGCTTCGCCGCCATCGCCGAGCAGGTAGGTGTAGGTGGACGAAGCGGCATCGAACAACTGGCGAAAGATCATGGTCGGTAGCGTGGAACTCAAAGCGTGAAAAGGACGCCGCGCAAGCGCGCGGCAGTCTTTTCATCATACCAAACCGCCCGGGCAACAAAACGCATGCGCCCGGCGCTCCCCAATCCCTCCTTCCGGACACAGTTCCGCGGGCGCCGCATTTTGTGTTTGACAAAGCCCGACTTAAGTCGCATTCTGTATACAGAACACGATAAATAGGCAATATGCCAACACAACCCGGCCATAACCAAGGAGACGAGCCATGCAACTTACCCCCCAGCAGCTCAAGGATTTCGATGAACTGGGCTACCTGTTCCTGCCCGAATGCTTCAACGCCGAAGAAGTCGCCCTGCTGAAGCAGGAAGCCGCCAATGTACTGGCGCAGCAGCGCCCCGAAATCTGGCGCGAGAAGAACGGCGCGCCGCGCACCGCCTTCGCCGCCCACACCTACAACGACGCCTGCAATATCCTGGCCTCGCATCCGCGCCTGGTGAAGCCGCTGCAGCAATTGTTCGGCGAAGAGGTCTACGTGCACCAGTTCAAGATCAACGCCAAGGCCGCCTTCACCGGCGAAGTCTGGCAATGGCACCAGGACTTCCCCACCTGGCAGGCCGACGACGGCATGCCGGAAGCGCGCGCGATGAACATCGCCGTGTTCCTGGATGAAGTGATGCCAATCAACGGCCCGCTGATGCTGGTGCCGCGCAGCCATAAGTCAGGCGCGCTCAAGTCCGAACACGACCTGGAAACCACCTCGTATCCGCTGTGGACGCTGGACCAGCCCACGGTCACCGAAATGGTGGAAAAGAACGGCATCGTCACCCCCACCGGCCGCGCCGGCGGCGTGCTGATGTTCCATGCCAACCTGGTGCACGGCTCGGCCGGCAACATCACGCCGTATCCGCGCCGCATCGTCTACCTGACGCTGAACGCGGTTTCCAATGCTATCCGCAAACCGACCCGCCCGGAATTCATCGCCCACCGCGACTTCACGCCGGTCAAACCCGCCAGCGACGACGCCCTGGTCCGCTACATCGGCAAGAAGGCGGCATAACGCATCCGTAAATGGCGGAAAAAACGGGCGCATGGCAAATTTGTCATGCGCCTGTTGCATTTCTGGGGCATCATCGCGCAACATCGTGCAGCGGCCTGGCACATATGCTCATCAGCTGGCAATCGCGGCCATCGCAGCCTATCCAATCAATACAAACGCCCCTGGACCGCCCATGGAAATCCTGCGCAACATCAATCTCGCGTCCCTGCTGGACACCACCATCAGCCTGACCGCCGCCTTCATCCTGGGCGGCGCGATCGGGCTGGAACGCCAATACCGCCAGCGCACCGCCGGCTTGCGCACCAATGTGCTGGTGGCGCTGGGCGCTGCCGTGTTCGTCGACATGGCCAACCGCATCGGCGGCCACGAAGGCGCCGTGCGCGTGGTGGCCTATGTGGTATCGGGTGTGGGTTTCCTCGGCGCGGGCGTGATCATGCGCGAGGAAGGCAATGTGCGCGGCATCAATACCGCGGCCACGCTGTGGGGCTCCGCCGCGGTGGGCGCGGTGGCCGGCGCCGACCTGATCCTGGAAGCCATCGTCGCCACCATCTTCGTGCTGGCCGCCAACACGCTGCTGCGCCCGGTGGTCAATACCATCAACCGCAAGCCGCTGGACGTGCCGTCGGTGGAAGTCACCAACACCCTGCACCTGATCGTCGACAGCGCGCACCAGAAGCACGTGCTGGCGCAGGTCAACCAGATGCTGGAACAAAGCCGCTATCCGACGCACGACCTGGAGGTGCGGCCCTTCACCGAAGACGAAGTGGAAATCGAAGCGACGCTGGCCGCCACCTCGGTCGACGGCGACGAGCTGGATGCCCTGATCGCCCGCTTCCAGGCGCTGCCGGCGGTCAAGCAGGCCTTCTGGAGTCCCAGCACGACCGATTGACGACAGCCGTTCGGGCCTAAGAAGCTAAGCCACGTTATAACAGCGCGCAGCGGTGCCGCCCCACACCTGCGTCTGCTCGGATGCCGACAGGCGCGTCTGCGCCCACTCCCTGACCACGCCCGCCACGCGCGCGTAGGACGCCGCCAGCAGGCATACAGGCCAGTCCGATCCGAACATCAGCCGCTCCGCGCCAAAAACCTCAAGCGCGGTGTCCAGGCACAGCACGATGTTTTCATAATCCTTTTGCCGCAGGCCGCGCACCCAGTCGGCCTCGGTCACCAGCCCCGACAATTTGCAGGCCACATGCGGCAACGCCCCCAGCGCGCGCAGTTCGCGCCGCCATTGCTGGTAGGCCTCCTCCCCTTTGCAGAACTCGGTCAGGGCCGGTTTGCCCAGGTGATCCAGCACCAGCCAGTGGGCATCGTGGCGCGCGCAGAATGCCTGGACCTCCGGCAACTGGCGCTGGTAGACCAGCACATCGTAGACCAGCCCCTGCCCTTGCAGCCAGGCCACGCCGCGGTTGAAGTCGGGTTGCGCGACGAAGGCGGCGACATCGCGCTCATCCTGAATCACGTGGCGAAACCCCAGCAACTTGTCGCGCCCCCACTCGCCGACATGCTCGGCCAATTGCGGGCTGGCGATGTCTTCCCAGCCGACCACGCCGGCAATGCGCGCATCCTCGCGCGCCAGCGCCAGCAGGAATCCGGTTTCCTCCCGCCCCGCGCGCGCCTGCACCGCGATCGAGGCATCCAGCCCTTCGGCCATGAGCACCGGATGGAATTCGCCGGGCAAGCGGTCCTGCGCCAGCAGCTCCATGCCCGGGCCGATCCACGGATAGTCTTCAGGGCGATAGCGCCAGAAGTGCTGGTGGGCGTCGATGCGTTGCGGTTTCATGATGGCCTTGAAACGGAGACGGTAAAAGGAAAACGGACGCGCAGGAAAACATCCGGCGCGTCCGCAAACACCGCGCTTAGTCGTACAGCACGGCAACGATCTTGGGATCGTCGATGTTGCTCTTGTCGTACCAGTAGAAGCCGGTATCGATGACCTTCGGCAGCTTCTCGCCCTTGATCGCCTTGACCGCGGCTTCCACGGTCTTGTAGCCGATGCCGACCGGATTCTGGGTGATGGCGCCGGCCATCTGGCCGTCGCGGATCGCGTCCTTCTGCTGCTTGCCGGAGTCGTAGCCGATGATGACGACCTTGCGCTTCATTTCCTTGGCGCCGTTGAGCGCGCCGATCGCCGAACCTTCATTGGCGCCGAAGATGCCCTTGAGCTTCGGATAGGCCTGCAGGATCGACTTGGTAACCTCGGTCGACTTCAGGTGGTCGCCGCCGCCGTATTGCACGCTGACCACCTTGATCTTCGGATGGGCCGACTTGATGCGCTCGACGAAACCGTCGCGGCGGTCGATCCCGGTGCGACTGGTCTGGTCGTGCGCGACCACCGCCACTTCGCCCTCATTGCCGATCAACTCGGCCATCTTGTCGGCGGCCAGCGCGGCGGCGGCTTTGTTGTCGGTAGTGGCGGTGGTGACCGGAATGTCGCTGTCAACGCCGGAGTCGAAGGCCACCACCGGGATCTTGGCGGCCTGCGCCTTCTTCAGCAGCGGCAGCGCGGCCTTGCTGTCCAGCGCGGCGAAACCGACGGCCTGCGGTTTCTTGGCCAGCGCGGCCGACAGCATGTCGATCTGCTTGTCGACCATGGCCTCGGTCTCGGGGCCTTCGAAGGTGACCTTGACCTTGTAGTCCTTGGCCGCCTGGTCGGCGCCCGACTTCACCGCCTGCCAGAACTGGTGCTGGAAGCCTTTCGAAATCAGCGGAATATAAGTTTCCTGCGCCATGGCGCCGCCGGATCCGACGGCGAAAGCCAGTCCCAGTGCGGCGCCGATGAGTTTGCTCTTGAACACGTTGAGTCTCCTTTTGTTATCGATGATGGGTGCCGGTCGCCCGGCGCGGATGAAACCGGTATTGCTCGGTCGTTGCGATCGCCCGGGCCGCTCACGCGCGCTGGCGGCGGCGCAGGATGTCCAGGTAGACGGCCAGGATGATGATCACGCCGGTCACCACCGTCTGCCACTCCTGCGCCACCGACATGATGCGCAGGCCGTTGACCAGCACGCTCATGATGAACGCGCCGATGATGGTGCCCAGGATAGTGCCGGTGCCGCCCGACAGCGAAGTGCCGCCGATCACCACCGCGGCGATCGCGTCCAGTTCATAGCCCTGGCCCAGCGCCGGCTGCGCCGAGTTCAGGCGCGAGGCGATGATCAGGCCGGCGATGCCGCAGATGGCGCCCGAGAAGGTGTACACCGAGACCTTCCAGAAATCCACCTTGACGCCCGACAGGCGCAGCGCCTCTTCGTTGCTGCCCAGCGCGAAGGTATAGCGGCCGAACACGGTCTTGTTGAGGATCACCGAGGCGGCGACGGCCACCAGGAACAGGATCAGCACCGCGTTGGGAATCGGCAGCGCGGGAATCAGGTCGCCGATCAGCGAGTCCTGGGCGATGGCCGAGAAGCCTTCGGTGTCGTTGAAATAGATCGGGCGCGTGCCGGAGATCACCAGCGACAAGCCTTTCAGCAGCATCATCATGCCCAGCGTGGCGATGAAGGGCGGCACCTTGAGCTTGGCGATCACCATGCCCGAGATCCAGCCCGACAGCGCGCCGAACAGCACCGCGGTCAGGATCCCCAGCGGCAGCGGCATGCCCCAGTTGGTCAGCACCACGCCGGTCATGACGGCGCAGAAGGTCATCATGGTGCCCACCGAGAGATCGATGCCGGCGGCGATGATGACGTAGGTGCAGGCGATCGCCAGCACGCCGTTGACCGCCGTCGACTGCAGGATGCTGACCATGTTGTCCACGGCCAGGAAATTGGGTGAGGCGAAGCTGAAGAACACCATCATCAGCAGCAGGCTGGCGAAGGCCAGCAGCTTCTGGCGCGCGGCCGGGTTGAAGAAACGGGCGCGCAATCCCGCGCCAGAGGAAGTCGGGTTGTCTGCCATGGATGCGGAAGCGGCGGTTGGGTTGGGATGGAGGTTGTTGGCCATGATCTGGTATCCGAAAATTATTGAACGACAGCCGATTCGCGCTGGGTGGCCAGCTGCATGATCTTTTCCTGGGTCGCCTCGGCGGCCGACAGCTCGCCGGTGACGCGGCCCTCGCACATCACCAGGATGCGGTGGCTCATGCGCAGCACCTCGGGCAATTCCGAAGAGATCATCACGATCGCCTTGCCCTGCGCGGCCAGTGCGTCGAGCAGCTTGTAGATTTCGCTCTTGGCGCCGACGTCGATGCCGCGCGTGGGTTCGTCGAAGAACAGGATGTCGCAGTCGCGCAGCAGCCACTTGGCGATCACCACCTTCTGCTGGTTGCCGCCCGACAGCAGGCGCGCCTGCTGCTCCACCGACGGCGTCTTGATCGCCAGCTGCCGCACATAGCCGCGGGCGGTCTCCCGGATGGCGCGCTCGTCCATGAAGCCGGCGCGGGTGAAACGCCCCATGCTGGACATGGCGATGTTGGCCTGCACATCCATTCCCACGGCCAGGCCGAAATGCTTGCGGTCTTCCGACAGGTAACCGATGCCGTGCGCCACCGCATCGGCCGGCGACTTGATCATGGCGCGCCTGCCGTGGATGAAGATCTCGCCCGCCTCCAGCGGATCGGCGCCGAAGATGGCGCGCGCCACCTCGGTGCGGCCGGCGCCCATCAACCCGGCGAAGCCGAGGATCTCGCCGCGCCGCAATTGGAAGCCGACGTCCCGGATCGCGCGGCCGCGCGACAGGCCGCGCACCTCCAGCACGACATCATTGCCCGAGGTGTCGGGCGGTACGCGCTGGGCGCCGTCGAGCTGGCGGCCGACCATCATGGCGATGATGCTGTCCATCGAAGTGCCCTCCATGGGCACCGTGGCGATGTACTTGCCGTCGCGCATCACGGTGACGCGGTCGGCGATCTGGCGCAGCTCGTCCATCTTGTGCGAAATGTAGACAATGCCCACGCCTTGCGCCTGCAGGTCGCGGATGATGCGGAACAGTTCCGCGATCTCGGCATTGTTGAGCGCCGCGGTGGGCTCGTCCATGATCAGCACGCGCGAGTCGAAGGACAGCGCCTTGGCGATCTCCACCATCTGCTGGCGCGCCACGGTCAACTCGCCCACTGTTGTGCGCGGGTCGAGGTCCAGCCGCATGCGTTCGAAGATGGCCGCGGCCTGGCGGTTCAGTTGCTCCTCGTCCAGGAACAGCCCCAGGCCCTTCCTCGGCTCGCGCCCGATGAAGATGTTCTGCGCCGCCGACAGGTGGCTCATCAGGTTCAGCTCCTGGTGGATGATGCCGATGCCCAGCGCCTGCGCGGCGCGCGGATCGCCGATCTCGACGGCGCGGCCGTCAAGCAGGATCTCGCCGCTGTCGCGCTGATAGACGCCCGAGAGGATCTTCATCAGCGTCGACTTGCCGGCGCCGTTCTCGCCCATGAGCGCGTGCACCTCGCCCGGCACCAGGTCGAACTGGCAGTCGTCCAGCGCCAGCACGCCGGGAAAGCGCTTGCTGACGTTGCGCAGGGCGATCAGCGGCGGCCGGGCCTGCTGCGTGTTGTTTGTCTCTTGATTGTGTTGCATGCTCACCTCGGATGCATTGCGGCTCTTCTGGGTAGCCGTCGATTTTTTATTTCCATCTGCCACATTTCGTCGTCCTGACGAAGGCCGGGACGACGGCTATTGATCGTCCTGCGTCGAAAGATCGAAGATCTTTTCCATCGCGATCCACTTCTGCCCCGCCGGCGTCCATGGCGTGGGCGCCTGGAAGCGCCACATCAGGTCTTCCCACTCGCGCACCTTCGGGTCGTTTTCCATCGCGTCGGCCATAGCCGACGCGTCATAAACCGCGTCGTCGGTTTCCATCACCATCGCCATGCGCGTGCCCAGGCGGTAAATCTCCATGCCGGTCACGCCATGCCGTTTCAGGTGTTGCGCGATCTCGGGCCAGATGCGGCGGTGATGCTGCTCGTACTGCGCGATCAGCGCGGGATCGTCCTTCAGGTCCAATGCCAGCAGATGTCGCATGGCGGCCTCAGCTCAGCGCGCGGTCGAGGTGGGTATACCCGCCGTCGACGAAAATCCATTGGCCGGTGGTATGCGACGAACGTCCCGACAGCAGGAACACCGCCATATCGGCCATTTCCTCGGAGGTGGTGAAGCGCTTGCCCAGAGGGATCTTGCTGGTGATGGCGTCCAGCTTTTCCTGCGGGTTGTCGAAGGTGGAGATCCACTTTTCATACAGCGGCGTCATCACCTCGGCCGGGATCAGCGCATTGACGCGCACGCCGTCGTTCAGCAGCGACGCAGCCCATTCGCGCGTGAGCGACAGTTGCGCCCCCTTGGCTGCGGTGTAGCCGCTGGTGTTGCCCTGGCCGGTGACGGCGGTCTTGGACGAGATGTTGAGAATGGCGCCGCGCGTGGCCTTCAAGTGCGGCACGCAGTAATGCGCCATCGTGTAGTAATGGACGAGGTTGCGTTCCAGCGAGCCGACGAAGGCGGCAGAACCGGCATCCAGGCCGACGCCGTCGTTGACGCCGGCATTGTTGACCAGGCCGTCCAGGCGACCGAAGCGCTTCACCGTCTCGGCGACGGCCTCGCGACATTTGGCGTCATCCTGCAGTTCAAGCTGGAACAATGCCGCGCGCGGCTGCAATTGCAGCAGGCGCGTCCAGAATTGCGGGTCGGGTTCGCTGCGCGCGAACACCACGGGAATGGCGCCTTCGGCCGCCAGTTGCAGCGTGATCGCGCCGCCGATGCCGGAAGCGCCGCCGGTCACGATCACCACTTTGTCTTGCAGGTTCAAATCCACTTCTGTCTCCGTTTGCTTGTTTTTTATTTGGCTTGCCGGGTGGATGCGCTTGCGGATTTGCTATCCGCGGAACAAGTATTGCTCCAGCGATTCCGGCTTCATCTCGATCGAGAATCCCGGCAGGCTGGGCGGCATGTAGGCCGCGTTCTTCACCACGCAGGGATCGACGAAATGCTCGTGCAGGTGATCGACGTATTCGGTCACCCGCCCTTCCTTGCTGCCCGAGATGCAGACGTAGTCGATCATCGACAAGTGCTGCACGTACTCGCACAGGCCCACGCCGCCCGCGTGCGGGCACACCACCAGCTTGTACTTGGCGGCCATCAGCATCACCGCCAGGATTTCATTGACGCCGCCCAGGCGGCAGGAATCGATCTGCACCACGTCGATGGCGCCGCGCATGATGAATTGCTTGAACAGCACGCGGTTCTGGCACATCTCGCCGGTGGCGACCTTGACCGCGCCGATGCCTGCGCGGATCTTGCGGTGCCCCTCGACGTCGTCCGGGCTGGTCGGCTCTTCGATGAACCAGGGCCTGGCGAAAGCCAGCTGGTTGACCCAGTCGATGGCCTGGTCGACTTCCCACACCTGGTTGGCGTCGATCATCAGTTGGCGGTCCGGCCCCAGCACTTCGCGGGCGATGGTGACGCGGCGCTTGTCATCGGCCAGGTCGCGGCCGACCTTCAGCTTCACGTGGTTGAAACCCTGGTCGATGGCCTCCTGGCACAGGCGGCGCAGCTTGGCGTCGTCGTAGCCCAGCCAGCCGGCCGAGGTGGTGTAGCAGGGATAGCCTTCCTGCTGCAGCGTGCGGATGCGTTCGGCCTTGCCGGCTTCCTTCTCGCGCAGCAGCGCCAGCGCCTCGTCGGGCGTGATGCAATCGGTGAGGTAGCGGAAATCGATGGCGCGCACCAGCTCTTCCGGCGACATGTCGGCCACCAGTTTCCACAGCGGCTTGCCTGCGGCCTTGGCCCACAAGTCCCAGGCCGCATTGACCACGGCGCCGGTGGCCAGGTGCATCGCGCCCTTGTCCGGGCCGATCCAGCGCAACTGGCTGTCGGAGGTGACATGGCGCCAGAAGCGGCCCATGTCGGCGGCGATCCATTCCAGTTCCTGGCCGACCACCAGGTGTTCCATTGCCTTGATGGCGGCACAGCAGATCTCATTGCCGCGGCCGATGGTGAAGGTCAGGCCATGGCCCTTGAGCTTGTCGTTGTCGGTGTCGAGGATGACGTAGGCGGCGGAGTAATCCGGATCCGGATTCATCGCGTCCGAACCGTCCAGCGATTGCGAGGTGGGAAAACGCACGTCGAGGACGCGCATGGCAGTGATCTTGGTCATCGTCAGTCTGTATAGGTTACCGGCGCCTGCCAGATAACTCACAAATGAAATTTATTTTTATATGTGAGTTACAGAGAATACTCGCTATTCTTCTTTGCCCATCACATCAAACCGATGATGTTTCTATCGTCATCGATATCAAAACAGAGATGCCAAAAGACGCGATCAAAAACAACCAGTAAAAAATACTTTTACAAATAAAATCTTCTGCCTTATAACTTCTTCTGAAATTTGCGGCGAAAAACACCTGCCATCCCGCCCGTCCCAGGCAATCCAAGACCATGCCCAGAACCCAAAAAATGACGACTCAGGAATCCGCCATCGCTCCAACCGCCGCCGACATCGACGACGCGGCCGCAACCGGTAGCGCCAGGAACCGCTATGCGGCCCCCGCGCTGGACAAGGGCCTGGATATCCTGGAACTGCTCAGCCGTTCCGAGCAAATGCTGACGCTGAACCAGATCTCCCGGCAGCTCGGCCGCAGCGTCAATGAAATCTTCCGCATGGTGGTTACGCTGGAGCAGCGCGGCTACCTGGTTGCCGACAACGACCACTACCGCCTCTCGCTGAAGCTGTTCGAACTGGCGCACCACCACCAGCCGATACGCTCGCTGGTCGGTACCGCGCTGCCGCACATGCGCGAGCTGGCCAACCGCGCCGTGCAATCGGCCCACCTGACGGTCTACGAAGCCGGCCGCGTGATCGTGGTAGCCCAGGTCGACAGCCCCGAGCGCTGGGCCTTCGGCCTCAAGGTCGGCGCGCTGGTGAGCCTGACCGACACCGCCTCCGGCCACGTGCTGCTGGCCTTCCGCGACGAGGCTGAACGCGCCCGCATGCTGGCCGACCACGTGCACATGGACGGCGAACAGGAAATCGAAACGGCGCAGTTGATGCGCCAGATAGAAGACACCCGCAAACGCGGCCACTCGCGCATGGAAAGCCGCCAGATCCGCGGCGTGGTCAACCTGTCCTATCCGGTCATGGGCGCCAACAACCGCATGCTGGCGGCGCTGAACGTGCCCTATATCGAACGCATCGACAAGAAGGTCAACCCCAGCCTGGACGAGGTGCAAGGCATCGTGCAGGAAATCTCGGCGCGGCTGTCTCGGCTGATGGGCGATTCCAGCTTCGGTTCCTAGGGCCTAGCCGTCAGCCGCCGAAGCGCACTTCCGGCAAGCCGCGCACATCCGCCAGCGGCACCGCGAACAGGGCGCCGGCCAAGGCGTCTTCGGCGCGCCGCTCGGCCGACATGCCCTCATGCGCCGTCGTGACATACAGCAAGTCGAGTTGCGCGCCGCCGAAGGCGACACAGCTCGGCTGCGCGGTCGGCACGTCGACGATATGGTCGATACTGCCGTCGGGCGCGAAGCGCACCACGCGCGATCCGCCCCATTGCGCATTCCAGACGAAGCCGTCCGCATCCACCGTCGAGCCGTCCGGGCTTCCCGGCTGGCCCGACAGGTCGGCGAACACGCGCTGGTTGGCGACGGCCCCGGTGCGCGTATCGTAGTCGCAGCACATGATGCGCTCCTGCAGCGTGTCGCAGTGGTACATCAGGCTGCCGTCGGGACTGAAACAGATGCTGTTGGAAATCGCGATGCCCGGCAACGGCAGGCGATCCAGCGTCAGGTCGGTATTGAGCCGGTAGAAGCTGGCGATCGGCTCGCGCCCGGCATCCTCGTTGAGCGTGCCGAATACGAAACGGCCCTGGCGGTCGCAACGGCCGTCGTTCAGGCGCGTGCCCGGCAAGTCGTCCTCGATGCGGCAAATCGGGGTGATGGCGCCGCTGGCCAGGTTGAAGAAGGCCAGCCGCGACTCCAGGCCAATCAGCAATTGTTCGGCGTCGGCGGTAAACGCAAAGCAGCACAGGCGCTCCGGCATACCCCAGCTACGCGTGGCGCCGCTGCCGGGATGGTGGTTCCACAGGCGGGAGGCATGGATATCGGTCCAGAACACCGACTGCGACCGCTCGCACCACAGCACGCCCTCGCCCAATTCATGGCCGCCATCGACCACCAGTTGCGCCTTCATCGACATATCCTCACATTACGTTAATCACAATCGCGCCTGCCCGCGTGCATCTTCCATACTTGCATGATATCGGCGGCAAGCAAAAAAGGGCAGGCTTGCGCCTGCCCTGAAACTACATCAAGACCACCTCAGGAAGGATTTACAACTTAACTTAGAACGAGTGCGCAATACCGAAGTAACCACCGGTCTGACTCAGGCCGGAGACGCCGGTATTGCCGCCGTTTTCCAGCGCGTGCGAAGCACCGGTGCCATTGCGGACAGTACCCACATCGACATACAGCAGCGTGCGCTTAGACAGGAAGTAATTGATGCCGGCCATGTACATGTTGGCATTGCCTCCACCATTGACACCGCCTTCGGCATTGTTCGCGCTCAGATGGAACAAGCCGCCGACCAATTGGAATTGCGGAGTCACATCGTAATTGGCGCCGACCCAGTAGTGGTTGGCCTTATCCGGTGCGCCGGCAGCTGCATCCGGTGCGCGCAGGTTTTCGTAACCCACAAACAGCTTCAGCTTGTCGAACTTGTAGGTACCGCCCAAGATAAATTCCTTGGAGTGATTCCAGATGTCGTCGTATGTGCCTACCTTGGCACCGGTCGCGTCGGTTCCGCTGCTACGTTTCACATCATAGATTGCGCGCAATTCCAGGCCATTCTTCTGGTAGACCAGGGAAATGCCATCCTTACGGCCATCGCCGCCATTGATGGTGCCCTGGTTGAAAGAACCTGCCTTTTCACCCAGGCTGGTCTGCAGCGTCGCAGAGAAGCCACCGAAATCCGGAGTCGTGTATTCAATCACGTTGCTGGCGCCAGGCCAGTTGCGGCCGTTAACCAGGGTAGCGGTGCCGATTGCTTGCTGGCCAGTCGGATCCAGGAACCAGATATCATTATTGATAAATAGGTTCTTACCGAACTTGAGAGAGCCGGCGGAGCTCGACGACAGGCCCACATAGGAACGACGATTGAACAGAGTGGAGGTTGAACCGGTATCGGTGCCATTGAAGGCGCCCTTGGTCGAATTAAAACCGGATTCCAGCAGGAAGAAGGCATTGGTGCCGCCGCCCAGGTCTTCCGTGCCCTTGAAACCGATCATGCTGGTACCCCATTGGTTGTTGGCGGCGCTCCACTTGGAGCCCTTGGTGCCATCCGGGTTGACCGCATTGGTCTGGAAATCGATGCCGGCAACCACACGACCATAGATGGTCACGCTGGTTTGCGCCTGCGCTTGTGCCGAAAATGCTCCCACCAGCGCGAGCGCGCACAGGGTCTTTGCTCCAGTAAAGGATGGCTTCACTTGCTTCATGAATAGTCTCCGTGGATATTGCTGTTTAGATTTTTTCGTCGGTGGGCTTGGTCGTGCAGGCTCGCACTCTTGACCGTCCGAACCTGACTCGATCCTGACAGTCTCCCAACTTTTTGTTTATGGTGCTGCCCGACCTACTCTGCTCATTCCCGGCGCTGCGTTCGTTTATTTTTGCGCGCTTGGAATGTGGCTAGATACTAAGTATTCGTGCCATGTCTTGCCAATGAATTCTTTCGCAATTCCGATATGCGATTTGATATCATCAATCGCAGCAGAAAACTTAACGTAAAAAAATCTAAAGCAAGCTTCCGCGAAAGCCTATGAAAAACAGTGACCCCAACTGGTTTCTTCGCGCGCGATTAAAGACACGCCAACTCCTGCTGTTAATCGCCCTCGACGACACTCGCAACATCCACCGCGCCGCCAGCGAACTGAACATGACCCAGCCGGCCGCTTCCAAGCAGCTGAAGGACCTGGAAGACATGCTGGGCGTCTCGCTGTTCGAGCGTTTGCCGCGCGGCATGCGGCCGACCATCTACGGCGAGGCGATGATCCGCCATGCGCGCATGGCGCTGACCAGCCTGTCCAAGGCGCATGAAGATATCGTGGCGCTGAAGTCCGGCCTGTCGGGCCAGGTGGATGTGGGCGTGATCCTGTCGCCGGGCATGGCGCTGCTGCCCCCGGCGATCGCACGCGTGAAGGAACAGGCGCCGATGCTGCGCATCGGCGTCGAGGTGGAAAGCAGCAACATCCTGCTGTCGCGGCTGCTGCACGGCGAGCTCGATTTCATCATCGGCCGCATCCTCGATGAAGAGGCCAAGCACGGCCTGGACTACCAGGAACTGGCCGACGAGCCGGTATGCGCGGTCGCGCGCGTGGGCCATCCACTGCACGCGCGCACCGACCTGAAGCTGTCGGAACTGGCCGGCGAGCCGTGGATCATGGCGCCCAAGGGCAGCATCCTGCGCGCGCGCTGCGACCAGATGTTCCGCGAGGAAGGCCTGGCGCCGCCATCCAACGTGGTCGACACCACCGCCATCCTGTTCATCACCAGCCTGCTGCAGCAGACCGACTTCCTGTACGCCATGCCGACCGAAGTGGCGCGCTATTACACCCAGGCGCGCCTGATGGATATCCTGCCGATCGAACTGCCCTGCCGCATGTCCGGCTTCGGCATCATCACGCGCCAGGACAACCTGCTGTCTCCCGGCGCCACCATGCTGCTGCAGGCGATCCGCGAAGTCGCGAAAATGATTTACTAAACGGCTGGAAAACACGAGGACAGCGCTTCTCGCGGCACATTATGCGGCCGGAAAACAACACTGCGGCGCAGAGTTTTATTAAGAAATGTAAGGAAGAGTAAGCGGCGCTGAAATTCCACTCACACGTCTCATCGCCGAATGAGGCTTGCGCGCCACACTTAATACATCGCACCGGAATCGAACGCCGCCAAAACAAAAAAGAGTCGCCACATGGCGACTCTTTTTTTCATTAGCAAGCCTTGGGGATATCAGTTCCGATATCCGGCAAACCGCATCACACCCATCCCGCGTCGACGATGAATTCCTGCGCCGTGCACATCGCACTGTCGTCGGCCGCCAGGAACAGCACCATGCGCGCCAGATGCCAGGGCAGCAGCTCGCCCGGCAGGCACTGGTTGCGCGCGATCGCCTGCTTGCCTTCCTCGTCCAGCCACAGCTTGATCTGGCGCTCGGTCATGACCCAGCCCGGCGTGACGGTATTGACGCGGATCTTGTGCGGACCGAGGTCACGCGCCAGGCCGCGGGTCAGGCCCAGGGTCGAGGCCTTGGCCGTGGTGTAGACCGGGAAGCCGCCGCTGGACTGGTGCCAGCTGATGGAACTGAAGTTGATGATGGAGCCGCCGCCGCGGCGCTTCATGCCCGGCACCACCGACTGCACGGCGAAAAACGACGGCCGCTGGTTGATGGCGATGCGGTCGTTCCAATAATCCAGGCTCACGTCTTCCAGCTTGTGGCGCTCATCGTTGGCGGCGTTGTTGACCAGCACATCGAAGTCGCCGACTTCACCTTGCAGCTCAGCGATGGTTTTCTGGAAACCGGGGATGTCGCGCAGGTCGCAGTGGCGGAATAGCGGTTTGGGGAAACCGGCTTGCGCCAGTTCGTTGCACAGCGCCTCGCTGGCATCCTTGGCGATATCGACGAACGCCACATGTGCGCCCTGCTCGGCGAAGGCGCTGACGATCGCCGCGCCGATGCCGGTGCCGCCGCCGGTGATGAAAACGCGCTTCCCCTTGAGGCTGGGGAAGCTCGCCAGTTGTACGTTACCGCTCATCTTTTCTCCTTGATGGCCGGCATCATGCCGATGCCGGCGCATTGTTCGATCGTTCTACAGAGTCTTGTCGCTTAGTGCGAGTGCTTGGGCACGGCGGCGCCGCGGCAACCGACCAGGAAGTCGAAGTCGCATCCCTGGTCCGCCTGCAGCACGCGGTCGACGTATAGCGACTGGTAGCCGCCGGCCATCGCCGGCTGCTGCGCGGCCAGCTTGGCGGCGCGTTCGGCCTGGCGGCGCGCCATCTCCTCATCGCTGATGTCCAGCTGCAGCTTGCCGGCATAGGCGTCGAGTTCGATGAAATCGCCGTCCTGCACGATGCCCAGCGGGCCGCCGGCGGCCGCTTCCGGCGCCACATGCAGGATCACGGTGCCGTAGGCGGTGCCGCTCATGCGGGCGTCGGAGATGCGCACCATGTCCTTGACGCCGGTGGCCAGCACCTTGGGCGGTAAGCCCATGTTGCCGACTTCGGCCATGCCGGGATAGCCCTTGGGCCCGCAGTTCTTCATCACCAGCACGCAGCTCGCATCGACATCCAGCTCAGGGTCGTTGATGCGTTCCTTGTAGTGCGCGAAGTCTTCGAACACCACGGCGCGGCCGCGGTGCTTCATCAACTCGGGCGACGCCGCCGACGGTTTCAGCACGGCGCCGCGCGGCGCCAGGTTGCCGCGCAGGATGCACATGCCGCCGTCCTCGATCAGCGGCTTGGCCAGCGGGCGCACCACTTCATCGTTATAGATCGGCGCATCCTTGACGTTGTCCCACATGGTCTTGCCGTTGGCGGTCAGCGCATCCGGGTGCGGCAACAGGTCAGCTTCACCCAGGCGGCGCATCACCGCCGGCAAGCCGCCGGCGTAATAGAACTCTTCCATCAGGAACCGGCCGGAAGGCTGCAGGTCGACGATGGTCGGCGTGCCGCGGCCGATGCGGGTCCAGTCTTCCAGTTCCAGGTCGACGCCGATGCGGCCGGCGATCGCCTTCAGGTGGATCACCGCATTGGTGGAACCGCCGATGGCGGCATTAGTGCGGATGGCGTTCTCGAAGGCCTTGCGGGTCAGGATCTTGGACAGCTTCAGGTCTTCCCACACCATGTCGACAATGCGCATGCCGGACAAGTGCGCGAGAACATAGCGGCGCGCATCGACCGCGGGGATCGCTGCATTATGCGGCAGCGACACGCCCAGCGACTCGGCCATGCAAGCCATGGTCGACGCGGTGCCCATGGTGTTGCAGGTGCCGGCCGAACGCGACATGCCGGCCTCGGCCGCCATGAAGTCATGGATGGTGATCTCGCCGGCCTTGACCTGTTCGGACAATTGCCACACCACGGTGCCGGAGCCGATGTCGCGGCCCTGGTGCTTGCCGTTCAGCATCGGGCCGCCGGTCACCACGATGGCCGGCACATCGACGCTGGCCGCGCCCATCAGCAACGCGGGCGTGGTCTTGTCGCAACCGGTCAGCAGCACCACGCCATCGATCGGGTTGCCGCGGATCGACTCTTCCACATCCATGCTGGCGAGGTTGCGCGTGAGCATGGCGGTCGGGCGCAGGTTGGATTCGCCGTTGGAGAACACCGGGAACTCCACCGGGAAACCGCCGGCTTCGATGATGCCGCGCCGCACGTGCTCGGCGATCTTGCGGAAGTGGGCGTTGCAGGGCGTCAGCTCCGACCAGGTATTGCAGATGCCGATCACCGGCTTGCCCTGGAACTCATGGTCGGGGATGCCCTGGTTCTTCATCCAGCTGCGGTACATGAAGCCGTTCTTGTCGGCGGTACCGAACCAGCCAGCCGAACGCAGCTTGCGGGACTTGTCTTTTTTGTCGTCACTGCTCATTGTGAATATCCAGATGCCTTGAAGTGGGATTCTTGCGCGGCAAACCGGCCTCCTGGCCCGCCCGCCGCCCTGCCGGCCTTACTTGTTCTTGTTGTAGACGTCGAAGCACACCGCCATCAGCAGCACGAAACCCTTGATCATCTGCTGGTAGTCGATGCCGATGCCCATGATGGACATGCCGTTGTTCATCACGCCCATGACGAAGGCGCCGATGACCGCGCCCATCACCTTGCCGACGCCGCCCGAGGCCGAGGCGCCGCCGATGAAGCAGGCCGCGATCACGTCCAGCTCGAAGCCCAGGCCGGCCTTCGGGGTGGCGGTGTTCAGGCGCGCCGCGAAGATCAGGCCGGCCAGCGCCGACAGGATGCCCATGTTGACGAAGGTGAAGAACGACACGCGCTCGGTCTTGATGCCCGACAGCTTGGCCGCCTTCTCGTTGCCGCCCACGGCGTAGACGCGGCGGCCCAGCGTGGTGCGGTTGGTGATGAAGGTATACAGCACCATCAGCGCGAACATGATGATGAGCACGTTGGGCATGCCCTTGTAGGTCGCCATCAGGTAGCTGAAGGCGATGATGGCGGCGGCGAACAGGCAGTTCTTGATCAGGAAGAACAGTTGCGGTTCGTCTTCCATGCCGTGCTTGGTCTGCTTGCGGCGGCCGTGGATCTTGACGCCGATCAGCACCACGGCGGCGATCACGCCGACGATCAGCGAGGTGGCGCGGAACTGCGTGTTATCGGTCAATTCGGGAATGAAGCCCGAGGACAGCATCTGGAACGCCGGCGGGAACGGGCCGAGCGACTGGCCCTGCAGCAGCGCCAACGCCATGCCCTTGAACACCAGCATGCCGGCCAGCGTGACGATGAAGGACGGGATCTTGAAGTAAGCGATCCAGTAGCCTTGCGCCGCGCCGATCACCGCGCCGGCGATGATGCAGACCACCGAGGCGGTGACGAAGTCCCAGCCGTAGTCCACCATCAGCACCGCCGCCAGCGCGCCGATCAGGCCCACCACCGAACCGACCGAAAGGTCGATGTGACCGGCCACGATCACCATCAGCATGCCCAGCGCCATGATCACGATGTAGCTGTTCTGCAGCACCAGGTTGGTCAGGTTCAGCGGACGCATCAGCGTGCCGTCGGTCATGATCTGGAAGAACGCCATGATCGCCACCAGCGACAGCAGCATGCCGTACTCGCGCATGTTGTTCTTCAGGAAGCCGGCGTAATCCTTCTTCTCGCCCTGGGCCGCGATGTCGCTGGCCGCCACCGGTTCGTTCTTGCTCATGTTCATGGTCTCCATTTTCAATTCCTCAAATCCTCTTGTTGCGCATGATGGCGCGCATGATGCTTTCCTGGCTGGCCTCTTCGCGCGGGAACTGGCCCACGAACTGGCCTTCGTTCATCACGTAGATGCGGTCGCACATGCCCAGCAGCTCCGGCATTTCCGACGAGATCATGATGATGCACTTGCCCTCGGCCGCCAGGCGGCTGATGATGTTGTAGATCTCGAACTTGGCGCCGACGTCGATGCCGCGCGTGGGTTCGTCCAGGATCAGCACTTCCGGCTGCGAGAACAGCCACTTGGAAAGCACCACCTTCTGCTGGTTGCCGCCCGACAGGTTGACCACCTTCTGCAGCACGCTGGAGCAGCGGATGCGCATCTGGCTCTTGAAGTCGGCCGCCACCTTGTATTCGCGCGCCTCGTCGATGACGGTGCGTTCGGCCACGCCGGCGAGGTTGGCCAGCGAGATGTTCTTCTTGATGTCTTCTTCCAGCACCAGGCCGTCGCCCTTGCGGTCTTCGGTGACGTAGGCGATGCCGTGCGAGATCGCCTTCTGGATGGTCGACAGGTCCACTTCCTTGCCATGCAGGAAGGCCTGCCCGGTGATTTTCTTGCCGTAGGCGCGGCCGAAGATGCTCTTGGCCAGTTCGGTGCGGCCCGAGCCCATCAGGCCGGCGATGCCGACGATCTCGCCGGCGCGCACGGTCATGTTGACGTCCTTGATCGCCAGGCGGTCATCCAGCACCGGATGGTGCACGCGCCAGTCGCGCACTTCGAAGATGACCTCGCCGAGCTGCGGGTCGCGCTTCGGATAGCGGTCGGCCATCTCGCGCCCGACCATGTGGGCGATGATGCGGTCTTCGCTGATCGGTTCGGCGCGGCAGTCGAAGGTATCGACCGTGGTGCCGTCGCGCAGCACGGTGATGGAGTCTGCCACCTTGGAAATTTCGTTGAGCTTGTGCGAGATCAGGATCGAGGAAATGCCCTGGGCCTTGAGCTCCAGCAGCAGCTCCAGCAGCGCATCGCTGTCGCTTTCATTCAGGCTGGCGGTGGGTTCGTCCAGGATCAGCAGCTTGACTTCCTTGGACAGCGCCTTGGCGATCTCGATCAGTTGCTGCTTGCCCACGCCCAGGCTGTTGACCAGCGTCAGCGGCGATTCCTTCAGGCCGACCTTGGCCAGCAGTTCCTTGGCGCGCACGTAGGACTGTTCCCAGTCGATCACGCCGCCGCGCGCCTGCTCGTTGCCGAGGAACAGGTTTTCCATCACCGACAGCAGCGGCACCAAGGCCAGCTCCTGGTGAATGATGATGATGCCCAGGTGCTCGCTGTCGCGGATGTCGCGAAAGGAACGCACGTCGCCCTTGTAGACGATGTCGCCCGAATAGGAGCCATGGGGATAGACGCCGGAAAGGACCTTCATCAGCGTCGACTTGCCGGCGCCGTTTTCACCGACGATGGCGTGGATCTCGCCTTCGCGCACGGCGAGGTTGACGTTGTTGAGCGCCTTCACGCCGGGGAAGGTTTTCTCGATGCTGCGCATTTCGAGAATGTTGTTCATGATGCTGACCTCTTGTTCTGCGCCTGCTTTTGAACGCAATAGTCCCGCACAGGGGCGGGACTATGCTGATTCATGCCTCATATTGAATCGAACGGCGGGCCGCAACACAAGGTTGCAGCCCGGCCGGCTTACTTGACCTGCGCTTCGGTATAGTAGCCGCTGCCGATCAGGACTTCCTTCCAATTGGACTTGTCGACCACCACCGGCTTCAACAGGAAGGAAGGCACGACCTTCACCCCGTTGTTGTAGGTCTTGGTGTCGTTGATCTGCGGCTGCTTGCCGCCCAGCACGGCGTCGACCATGCCGACGGTGACCTTCGCCAGTTCGCGGGTGTCCTTGAAGATGGTCGAATACTGCTCGCCGCGGATGATGGACTTGACCGAAGGCACTTCGGCGTCCTGGCCCGACACGTACGGGAACGGCTGTTGCGGGGTGCCGTAGCCGACGCCGCGCAGCGAGGACAGGATGCCGATCGAGATGCCGTCATACGGCGACAGCACCGCGTTCACCTTGGCGTTGCTGTAGTAGGCCGACAGCAGGTTGTCCATACGCGCCTGGGCGGTCGCGCCGTCCCAGCGCAGGGTGGCGACCTTGTCCATGCCCATCTGCTTGCTGCGCACCACCAGCTTGCCGCTGTCGATGTAGGGCTTCAACACCGACATGGCGCCGTTGTAGAAGAAGAAGGCGTTGTTGTCGTCAGCCGAGCCGCCGAACAGTTCGATGTTGAACGGACCCTTGCCGTCCTTCAGGCCCAGCGCCTTTTCCAGCGATTGCGCCTGCAGCACGCCGACCTGGAAGTTGTCGAAGGTGGCGTAGTAGTCGACGTTCTTCGAGCCGCGGATCAGGCGGTCATAGGCGATGACCTTGACGCCCTTGTCGGCGGCCTTCTGCAGCACGTCGGTCAGGGTGGTGCCGTCGATGGCGGCGATCACCAGCACCTTGGCGCCCTTGGTCAGCATGTTCTCGATCTGCGACAACTGGTTGGGGATGTCGTCTTCCGCGTATTGCAGGTCGGTGTTGTAGCCCTTTTCCTTCAGGACCTTGACCATGTTGTTGCCGTCGGCGATCCAGCGGGCCGAGGACTTGGTGGGCATGGCCACGCCGACCAGCGCCTTGCTCTGCGCGCTCACCTGTGCGCTGACGGACATCAGGGTGACGCCCAGGCCGAGCGCCAGCCCGGTCAATACCGATTTGATCTTCATGTTGTATGTCTCCAATTGATGAATGGCGTGTTGTTGTTCTCAAAACTCCGCCGCGACGACCTGAATGGTGCAGAAGCTGCAGGCAGGAACGCATGACGTCCCATGTTTTGCGGCCTCTACAATAATGTCTTTAACAATACATTTCTAATGATTTTTTAACCGCAACAGATATGTTTTTTAGTATGCCTCTCCCTATGTAAAGAAATATTAAGTTATCTCAACAAAGCTGCGCGGATCGGCGGTTTCAGCCCGCCGCGGCGGCCACCGGTTTGCCTCGCAAGGCGCCCAGCGCAATCACCCTTTGCGCCACGCAGAACACGAACAGCAAGGCGCCGATGAAGATCTTGGTCCACCAGGAACTGAGCGTGCCGTCGAACGCGATCAGGGTCTGGATCACGCCCAGGATGAGCACGCCGGTCAGCGTGCCGGCCACGTAGCCGTAGCCGCCGGTCAGCAGCGTGCCGCCGATCACCACCGCGGCGATCGCGTCGAGTTCGGCGCCCTGCGCGTGCAGGCCGTAGCCCGACAGCATGTAGAACGAGAACAGCACGCCGCCCAGCGCCGCGCAAAAGCCCGAGAAGGCATACACCAGCACCTTGGTGCGCCCAACCGGCAAGCCCATCAGCAAGGCCGACTGCTCATTGCCGCCGATGGCATACACGGCGCGCCCGAAACGGGTGCAATGCGCCAGCCAGATGCCCAGCGCCAGCATCGCCAGCGCCACCACCACGCTGGGCGAGATGAACAGCTCGCCGAACTCGATGCGGGTCTGCGACATGGCGACGAAGAAGGGATCGTCGATGGTGATGGAGTTGATGCTGATCAGGTAGCACAGGCCGCGCGCCAGGAACATGCCGGCCAGCGTGACGATGAAGGCCTGCAGCTTGAAGTAATGGATCAGTCCGCCCATGGCCGCGCCGAAGGCCGCGCCCAGCGCCAGCACGGCGGCGATGACCAGGATCGGGTTCCAGTGCGCGCTCTGCAGCAGCCACGCCGACACCATGGTCGACAGCGCCAGCACCGAGCCCACCGACAGGTCGATGCCGCCGGACAGGATGACGAAGGTCATGCCGATGGCCACCACCAGCAGGAAACCGTTGTCGATCAGCAGGTTCAGCATCACCTGCGGCGACAGGAAACCGTCATAGCCGGCCGCGCCCAGCAGCAGCATCAGCGCCAGCAGCGCTACCGTGATCGCCGAAGTGAACCACGGCGCCCGCGAAGCGCGGCGCAGGGAAACGATTGCATTCATGATTTGACAGCCTTGAAGATGCGGCGGAATTCCGGCGATTGCGACAGGCAGACCAGGAACACCACGATGGACTTGACCACCATGTTCACCTCGGGCGGCACGCCCAGCGAATAGATGGTATAGGTCAGGGTCTGGATGATGAGCGCGCCGATCACGCTGCCCACCAGGCTGAACTTGCCGCCGGCCAGCGAGGTGCCGCCCAGGGTGACGGCCAGGATGGCGTCCAGTTCCAGCAGCAGGCCGGCATTGTTGGCGTCGGCGCTCTTGATGTTGGAGGCCACCATCAGGCCCGCCAGCCCGGCGCAGAAGCTGCAGAAGATATAGACGAAGAAGATCAGCGCGGCGGTGCGGATGCCGGCCAGGCGCGAGGCCACCGGGTTGATGCCGACCGACTGGATGAACAGGCCCAGCGCCGTCTTCCTCATCAGCAGCGCCAGCAGCACGAACATGCCCAGCGCGATGTAGAGCGAGAACGGCAAGCCGAACAGGTAGCCGCCGCCGATGAAGAAGAACGGCTTGTAATAGACCGTGATGATCTGGCCGTCGGTCAGCAATTGCGCCAGGCCGCGCCCGGCCACCATCAGGATCAGCGTGGCGATGATGGGCTGCAGCCCGAGCGCCGCCACCAGCAGGCCGTTCCAGGCGCCGCACAGCAAGGCTGCGCCAACCGCCGCCGCCAACGCCCAGACCATCGGCACGTTGCTGACGTATTGCGAAACGCCGCCGACCACCACCATCTTGCCGCCGATCAGCAGCGCCGCGACCGCGCCGGAGATTGCGACCACCGCGCCCACCGAAATGTCGACGCCGCGCGTGGCGATCACCAGCGTCATGCCCAGCGCCGCCAGCATCAGCGGCGCGGCGCGGTTGACGATGTCGACCAGCGCGCCGTAGAGGTGGCCGTCCTTGATCTCCAGCCGGAAGAAGCCTGGCACCAGGAGCAGGTCGATCAGCAGCAATGCCGCCAGCGCCGCCAGCGGACGTAACAACGGATGGCGCGTCGCACGCGCCAGCAGCGCCTGCAAGCCGCTGTCGCCGGCCGCTTCGGGTATCAGTTTGGAATCCATGGATGCACTCATGCGGCCTCTCCCGCAATCACCTGCAGCACCGACTGCTCGTCGAGTTCGCCGCGTTGGTATTCGCCGCAGGCGCGGCGGTCGCGCAGCACCAGCATACGGTCGCTGCAGCGAAGGACTTCCGGAATCTCGGAAGAAATGAAAAGAATGGCCATTCCCTTGCGGCACATGGCGATCACGAAATCCATGATCTCCTGCTTGGCGCGCACATCGATGCCGCGCGTGGGTTCGTCCAGGATCAGCATGCCGGGGTCGGTCGCCAGCCAGCGCGCCAGCAGCGCCTTTTGCTGGTTGCCGCCGGACAGCGCGCCGATCGGCGTTTCCAGGTCGGCGGTCTTGATGCCGAGCCATTTCACGTAATCGGCGGCGATCTGGTTCTGGCGCTTTCTCGGCAGCACGCGGAACAGCCCCTGGCGCGCCTGCAGCGCCAGCACGATGTTCTCCCGCACCGACAGCTCCAGGATCGCGCCTTCCTTCTTGCGGTCTTCCGAACAGAAGCCGATGCCGGCGGCGATGGCGTCGCGCGGCGCCGCCAGCCTGACGCTCTTGCCGTCGACCAGCAGCGCGCCGCCGTCGGCCTTGTCCGCGCCGAACAGCAGGCGCGCCATTTCGGTACGGCCCGAACCGAGCAGGCCGCACAGGCCGAACACTTCGCCGCGCCGGATATCCAGGTCCTGCGGCGCCAGCATGCCCTTGCGGCCGAAGCCGCGCGCCTGCAGGAACAGCTCGCCCTTGCTATGGGCATCGGCCGACAGCTCCGCGGCCAGCGCGTCGGCGCCGGCTTCCACCTTGCGCTGGTCGACCGCGGTCACGCCGACCATCTTGTTGACCAGATCCAGGCGCGACAGCTCGGCCACCGGATACTCACCCTCGCGCACGCCGTTGCGCAGCACCGTGATGCGGTCGGAAATCTCGTAGGTCTGGTCGAGGAAGTGGGTCACGAACAGGATCGCCATACCCTGCTCGCGCAGGCGCCGCAGCACCTTGAACAGCTGCTGCACCTCGGCCTCGTCGAGGCTGGAGGTCGGCTCGTCCAGGATCAGCACCTTGGCCGACACCGACAGCGCGCGAGAGATCGCCACCATCTGCTGGATCGCCAGCGGATAGGACGACAACTGCGCGGTGACGTCGATATCGATCTGCAATTGCTGCAGCAGGCGGCGCGATTCGGCATGCACCGTCTTCCAGTCGATGCGGCCGAAGCGGGTCGGATAACGGCCGATGAAAATGTTTTCCGCCACCGAGAGATTGGGGCAGAGGTTGACTTCCTGGTAGACGGTGCTGATGCCCAGCTCCTGCGCCTGCAGGGTGGACGCCGGGGCGATCTCGCGGCCGTCCAGCGCGATGCGCCCGGCATCGGGTTCGTACACGCCGGTCAGCACCTTGATCAGGGTGGATTTTCCCGCGCCGTTCTGTCCCATCAGGGTATGCACTTCCCCCGGGAACAGGCGCAGGCCTACGTCAGCCAGCGCTTTGACGCCGGCGAATGCCTTATGTATACCGCTCAGTTCCAGCATGGGGCGCGCCTGCGCCCCGACAGCCATACTCATCGCGACTCCGTGAAAATGCGCGCAGCCGATGCGCGGGATCGCTTCCCGCACACCGGCCGCCCGCGCTCAAGCTCAATACTTGCGGTTCGGGAATTCCTTGGCCGCAACCTCGGCCGGGAACACGCCTTCTTCGGTAGTGATGCGCTTGGGCACTTCCTTGCCGGCCTTCACATCCTTGGCGATCTGCATCAGTTGCGGGCCCAGCAGCGGGCTGCATTCGACGGTGACGTTGATCTTGCCGGCCATCATGGCTTCGAACGCGCCCTTCACGCCGTCGATGGAAATGACCAGGATGTCCTTGCCCGGCTTCAGGCCGGCTTCTTCGATGGCCTGGATGGCGCCGATGGCCATGTCGTCGTTATGCGCATAGAGCACATTGATCTTCTTGCCGTCGGCCTTGAGGAAGGCTTCCATGACTTCCTTGCCCTTGGCGCGGGTGAAGTCGCCGGTCTGCGAACGGATGATCTTCAGGCGCGGCTCGGACTTGATGATTTCCTCGAAACCGGCCTTGCGGTCGATCGCCGGCGCCGAACCGACGGTGCCTTGCAGCTCGACGATATTGATGTCGCCGGCCGGCAGCGACTTGGCGCGCTCCAGCAGCCAGCGCGCGGCGCGGCGGCCCTCTTCCACGAAGTCGGAGCCGATGAAGGTCACGTACAGCGACTTGTCGGTGACATTGACGGCGCGGTCGGTCAGGATCACCGGGATCTTGGCGGCCTTGGCCTCGCGCAGCACGGTTTCCCAACCCGATTCGACCACCGGCGAGAAGGCGATCACGTCGACCTTTTGCGCGATGAAGGAACGGATCGCCTTGACCTGGTTCTCCTGCTTCTGCTGGGCATCGGCGAACTTCAGGTTGACGCCGGCCTGCTTGGCCGCATCCTTGATCGACACGGTGTTGGCGGTGCGCCATTCGCTTTCGGCGCCCACCTGCGAGAAGCCCATGGTCAGCGGCTTGTCGGCGGCGAATGCGGGCAGGCCCGCGACGGTGCCGCCCAGGCCCATGCAAATGGCTGCGCCCAGAAGCGCTCTTCTTTTGGTATTCATTGCTTGTCTCCGTTGGCTGGAAATCGTCCGATTCCCTTGTTATGTGCAAGAAATGCGTGCGCTGCGCCGGCGATACTTTTGACTTGTTCGAGATAAGGGCCGGCGACGCGGTCTCAAATTGCGGGGAAACCTCATCCCTTCAATTCGCGCTCAATATTAGGAGAGCAAAAAATATCCGGCCAATGAATTTTTGATGGAATCCGATATCGATTCGCGCATCGTTGGCCGGAACCGGATGCGATTTTCCCGCATGGATTTTGGCCCGAGAGCACTCACGATTTTGATATCGCTTGTGCGCTTTTTTTCATTATTCCGCGCCGAGGGCGGGTGATAGCATCGGCCTGTTTTTTTTGAAGCGCATCCGGTGAAGACAGGAGTGCGACATACCTTGAGCACTCGCCCTCTTCATGCGATGGCCTCCCGCGCAGCCGGCACACAATGCCTGAAGGCGCGGGCAGCATCCAATAACAACATACGAGACATCATGCCTTCCCGAGCAACCGACGCCACCCGTGCCGGCGCCCAGGCGCTGCCGGAAATCCATACACTGCAATCCGGCCGCCAGCGCCTGCGCGTCATGCCCGGCCTTGGCGGCAGCATCGCCGCCTGGGATTGGCACAAGGGCGGCCGTTGGCTGCCGCTGTTTCGCCCCTGGGACGGCCGTTCGCGCGACCTCTACAGCACCGCCTGCTTCCCGCTGGTGCCCTGGTCCAACCGCATCACCGAAGGCGGCTTTTCCGCCAACGGCACGCAGCATGCGATCAGGCCCAACCGCAGCGGCGAACCGTACCCGATCCACGGCGACGCCTGGCTGCAAGCCTGGCGCGTGGCGACGCAAGCGCAAGAGCGCATGACGCTGGAACTCGATTCCCGCTACCGGGACGGCAATCCTTACGCCTATCACGCCCGCCAGTTGTTCACGCTGCGCGAAAATTCGCTGGAGATAGAACTGCGCGTGACCAATGCCGGCGACGCGCCCCTGCCTTTCGGCCTGGGCCTGCATCCCTACTTTCCGAGCGACGCCAGGACGCGCCTGCAATTCCGCTCGCGCGGCGTATGGATTTCCGGCGCCGATCCGATCCCCACCGGTTTCACGCACCAGTTGCCGCCGAGCTGGGATTACAACCGCCCGGCGCCGGTGGATGGCCCGCTGATCGACAACTGCTACGAAGGCTGGGACGGCCTGGCCATGATCGAAGACCCTTCGCGCGGCCTGCGCCTGCAAATGCATACCCAGGACCGCAGCGGCTACACCCTGCTGTACCGGCCGCCGGGGCTGGGCTACTTCTGCCTGGAACCGATCACGCACCCGATCGACGCCTTCCACATGCCGAACCGCCCCGGCCTGATCGACCTCGCGCCGGGCGAAGACATGGTGTTGCTGACGCGCTTTTCAGTTTGCGACCTATAAGCCGGCGCAAAGAGATCCAATGAACCAAACGACCAAGAATGACTGCGCGCTGATCGCGCTGGACTGGGGCACCTCTTCGCTGCGCTGCTACCGCTTCGACGCGCGCGGCGAAGTGGCCGAGCGGCGCGGCCATCCGTGGGGCATCATGAACCTGCCCGCGGTGGGAGGCTCCGCCGTCAATCCTGAACTGGCCTTCCGCCACGCGCTGGAAGCGGCCTGTGGCGACTGGATGACCGCCGCGCCCGATGCGCCGCTGATCGCCGCCGGCATGGTCGGCAGCAAGCAGGGCTGGCGCGAAGCGCCGTACCTGACCGTGCCGCTGGCGCCCGACCGCATCGGCCGCAAGCTGCTGCGCATCGATACCGGCCTGGCGCGCCCGCTGCACATCGTTCCCGGCCTGCTGCAGGTATCGACGCTGCCCAACGTCATGCGCGGCGAGGAAACCCAGGTGATCGGCGCGCTGCAGCAGTGGCGCGAAGAAGAGTTGCTGATCGGCCTGCCCGGCACCCATTCGAAATGGGTACGCGTGAGTCACGGCCGCATCCAGCATTTCGATACCTTCATGACCGGCGAAGTCTACGGCGCCCTGTCGGCGCACACCATCCTCGGACGCACCATGCAAAAGCCCGACACGCCCGACGACGACGCCTTCCTGCGCGGCGCGCGGGTGGCGCAAAGCGCCGAAGGCCAGGCCGGCGTACTCTCCAACATCTTCAGCAGCCGCACGCTCGGACTGACCGGCGAACTGGCACCACAGGCGCAACCGGACTACCTCTCAGGCCTGCTGATCGGCCACGAGATCGCCGCGCTCAAGAATCTGGCCAGCCACCATCCGCAACGCATCGGCCTGATCGGCGACCCGGCCCTGTGCCGCCGCTACCGGCTGGCGCTGGACCTGTACGGCATGGGTCCGGTCAGCGTGGCCGAACATGCCACCGAGGCCGGCCTGTGGACGCTGGCGCAACACGCCGGCCTGCTCAACTGAGCACATCGACAAGGAACACATGAACAGCAACCCCAAGCTACTAGAAGACGCCCTGCGCCGCACCGGCCTGATCGCCATCCTGCGCGGCGTGCGCCACACCGAAGCCGAAGCCATCGGCGCGGCCCTGTATGAAAGCGGATTCCGCATCATCGAAGTGCCGCTCAACTCGCCCGAACCGCTGCTGAGCATCGCCGCGCTGCGCAAAAGCCTGCCGGCCGACTGCATCGTCGGCGCCGGCACCGTGCTCAAACCCGAACAGGTGGAGCAGGTCAAGGCTGCGGGCGGCGAACTGATCGTCATGCCGCACAGCGACGGCGCGGTGATCCGCGCGGCCAAGGAGGCCGGCCTGACCTGCGCGCCGGGCGTGGCCACCGTCACCGAAGCCTTCGCCGCGCTGGCCGCCGGCGCCGACGCGCTCAAGATGTTCCCGGCCGAACAGCTCGGCCCGCAGGTGGTCAAGGCCTGGCGCGCCGTGGTGCCGCGCCAGGTCGCGCTGCTGCCGGTGGGCGGCATCACGCCGCACGGCATGGCCGCCTTCCTCGAAGCCGGCGCCTCCGGCTTCGGCCTGGGTTCGGCGCTGTATTCGCCGGGCCTGCCGGCCGACGAGGTACGCCAGCGCGCGCAAGCCTTTGTCGCCGCGTGGAAAGCGCAGACCTGAATGTTTCTCGCCGCACAGCCGCGGCCTTTGCAAATTTTTCCTGAACGGACACACCCATGAAAATCACCAAGATCAGCACCTTCATCGTCCCGCCGCGCTGGTGCTTCCTGAAGATCGAAACCGACGAAGGCATCTCCGGCTGGGGCGAGCCCATCGTCGAAGGCCGCGCGCACAGCGTGGCGGCGGCGGTGGAAGAACTGTCCGACTACCTGGTCGGCAAGGACCCGCGCAATATCGAAGACCACTGGACCATCCTCTACCGCGGCGGCTTCTACCGCGGCGGCGCCATCCACATGAGCGCGCTGGCCGGCATCGACCAGGCGCTATGGGACATCAAGGGCAAGTCGCTGGGCGTGCCGGTGCACCAGCTGCTGGGCGGCGCGGTGCGCGACTCCATCCGCGTCTATTCGTGGATCGGCGGCGACCGCCCTTCCGTCACTGCCGAAGCGGCCAAGAACGCCGTGGCGCGCGGCTTCACCGCGGTCAAGATGAACGGCACCGAAGAACTGCAATTCATCGACAGCCACGACAAGATCGAACTGACGCTGGCCAATGTGCAGGCCGTGCGCGAAGCGGTCGGCCCCAACATCGGCATCGGCGTGGACTTCCACGGCCGCGTGCACAAGCCCATGGCCAAGGTGCTGATCAAGGAACTGGAACCGTACAAGCTGATGTTCATTGAAGAACCGGTGCTGTCGGAAAACTCGGAAGCGCTGAAGGAAATCGCCCACCTGACCTCGACCCCGATCGCGCTGGGCGAGCGCCTGTACTCGCGCTGGGACTTCAAGCGCATCCTGTCCGAAGGCTACGTGGACATCATCCAGCCCGACGTCTCGCACGCCGGCGGCATCACCGAAACCCGCAAGATCGCCGCCATGGCCGAAGCCTACGACGTCGCCCTGGCCCTGCACTGCCCGCTAGGCCCCATCGCCCTGGCCGCCTGCCTGCAGGTCGACGCCGGCAGCTACAACGCCTTCATTCAGGAGCAGAGCCTGGGCATCCACTACAACGAAAGCAACGACCTGCTCGATTACATCAAGGACAAGGACGTGTTCGCCTACGAAGACGGCTACGTCAAGATTCCGCAAGGCCCCGGCCTGGGCATCGAGATCAACGAAGAATACGTACGCCAACGCGTTGAGGTCGGCCACCGCTGGCGCAACCCGATCTGGCGGCACAAGGACGGCAGCTTCGCCGAATGGTGAAGCGCGTCCGCAACCTCTCCTCAGTAGTTCTTAGGGCCTATTGCCCTTCAATTTGCGAGATGCGTTGCCCCCAGAAGGCGTGATGGCAAGGCGCGCGGTAGAGCTGGTGGTGATACCACCAGTTCTACCGGGCAACGCGGCCAGCGCGCCTTCTGGGGGCAACCCTCCGGGAACGGCCATCAGGCGTCGCCTGCCGTTGTTGCGGCTCCTTGCCGTAGCGCCACTACGGCGCGTCGCCACGCCTAGGCAGACAACGCCTGATGACCGTTCGCACTCGCAAATTGAAGGGCAACAGGCCCTAGCCCGGTTCCAACTTTTGTTGGCCGGGCTTTTTTGTTGCTCGGATAGAATAGGGCGCTATTCGAGGGAAGATACCAACATGAGAAAAGTAAAACTGCGCAGCCCCGCCGAAATCGCCCAGGCGCGCGCGGCCGGGCAACTGGCGGCCGAAGTGCTGCAAGTGGTGGCCGAACATGTGAAAGCCGGCGTCACCACCGACGAGCTGGACCGCATCTGCCACGACCATATCGTCAAGGTGCAGAAAGCCAAGCCCGCCAACATCGGCTACCACGGCTTCCCCAAGACCATCTGCAGCTCGGTCAACGAGGTGATCTGCCACGGCATCCCGTCGCGCCAGAAGCTGCGCAACGGCGACATCGTCAACATCGACGTGGCGGTGATCAAGGACGGCTGGTACGGCGACTGCAGCCGCATGTATTTCGTCGGCCAGCCGGGCGCCGCCGCCAGGAAACTGGTCGAGACCACCTATGAGGCGATGTGCGCCGGCATCCGCGAGGTGCGCCCCGGCGCCACGCTGGGCGACGTCGGCCACGCGATCCAGTCGGTGGCGCAGCGCGATGGCTTTTCGGTGGTGCGCGAGTACTGCGGCCACGGCATCGGCACCATCTACCATGACGAGCCGCAAGTGCTGCACTACGGCCAGCGCGGCGCCGGCCTGCCGCTGAAGGAAGGCATGATCTTCACCATCGAACCGATGCTGAACGCCGGCAAGCGCCACACCCGCCAGCTCGACGATGGCTGGACCGTGATCACCGCGGACGGCTCGCTGTCGGCGCAGTGGGAACATATGGTGGTGGTGACAGCCGGCGGCTATGAAATCCTGACGCCGTGGCCGGACGGTTTCGGCGCCTATCCTGAGATGGCCTTGCGCACCTGAGCCGCGGGCGCGGCCATTGGATTTTTCCTACAGTGGTTTACCGCATGCGCCGACATCGGGCGCATGCGTCTTGTCGTAGCCTGCAATGTCTGGCAGCAACGCAAAGGAGATACGATGCCCGCATCCAGACAGTCCCGGCACGAGCGCCCCAGGCATTACGACACGCCATCGGAAGTGGCATTGGACGAGGCCAACGAGATGAGCTTCCCCAACAGCGATCCGGTCGCGACTTCCAACATCACGCGCATCAGGCAGGCGCCCGACATGGCGCCTGCCCGCACCGACCACCAGAACAGCAACCAGGTGAAACAGCCCGGCAAGGGCTGACCATTCCCTTCCCGCGTCCGCGGGCCCCCATCCAATGTCCGGGCGTCCCGGCCTTGCGCCGCCCCGGATTTTTCATTCATGGGAGATCGATATGGCAAACCGATTCAGCAACCTCAAGGTCGCCGTCCTGGTGACCGACGGTTTTGAGCAAACCCAGCTGCTGGAACCGAAGCAGGCGCTGGAAGCCGCCGGCGCGACGGTGCATGTCCTGTCGGACAAGCCCTCCGGCGTGCAGGGGGTCATGCATCTCGACAAAGGCCAGGTGGTCGCGGTCGACAACACCATCGACCAGGCCAGTTCCGACGACTATTCCGCCGTGCTGCTGCCGGGCGGCGCGGCCAACGGCGACGCGCTGCGCCTGCGGCCGCAGGCGCGCAGTTTCGTGCATGCGGCCAACATTGCCGAGAAGCCGATCGCGGCCATCTGCCATGGCGGCTGGCTGCTGATTTCCGCCGACCTGGCCAAGGGCCGCACCGTCACAAGCTGGCCCAGCCTGCAGGATGACTTCCGGCATGCCGGCAGCAAATGGGTCGACCAGGCGGTGGTGCGCGACAGGAACCTCGTCTCTTCGCGCCATCCGGCCGATTTTCCCGCCTTCAACGACGAGTTCATGAAACTGCTCGACGAGCAGCAGCAGCGCGAACTGCGCCAGCCCTTCACCCCGGCAGGGGCTGTCGGCGAGGTACGCGCCAATGCCGATGCCATTCCGCCGGTGAAGAAATTGTCATCCCATGGCACCGCCCCCGCGGCGCCTCCGCAGCACGAAGACGAAGCTTTCGCGATAGCCCTCGGCCAATCGCACCAGAGCGACGGATGAGGCCCGACGCTCGTGAAAATAAAAACGCCGCTACGCAAGGCTTCGTAGCGGCGTTTTCATGGGGCGGCCGAATTGCCGTTCAGGCCGGCACTATCTGGTATGTCCGGTCGAAGATCGACGCCGCAACGATGCCGTAATCGCCAGGCGCATATTGCAGCAGCCAGTCACCGGGATTTCCATGCAGGTGCTTGCCCGCGGCCGGGACATCAAGCTCCAGCGGCTGGTCGAGCCGCAATGCGAACACGTCGGCCGGCCGCTTGCGGTACTGCCCGTCCATCCCCGCCGCCGTCGGCGCGACCGGTTCGTAAGTCGCCAGGAATTTTTCCCGCGCGACCGGCCACTGCTCCCCTTGCACGCCCGTCAGCAACGCGTCGCCGGCGGCGTAAGCCACCGGCCCTTCAAGGGTATGGCAAACGCCGGATGCGGCCATCCAGCGCACGGCCACCGGCACCGGCAGCTTCCTCACGCGCAGCGCGGCCGGATGGCGGGCAAGGTCTGGGATGGGGGCGCTCAAGCCGGCATCTCCGTTTCCTGTACGCTGATCAGCGCCTTCCATTGCTGGTTCTCAGCGGACATGACCGAGGCCGCATCAAAGGCGATCTTGCGCAGGTAGGCTGAACTATCCCAGGTATTCGGCATGGCCTTGCCCTGTTCATTGTCGATAGCGGCCATCAGGGTGGCCAGGTTTTCCTCCGTCAGGTGCGAGGCTGCCGCCACGCGCGACAGCTCCAGCTTGGTCTGGATACCGTGCAGCGCGGCGGCCAGCGCCGGGAAGAATGCCGTCAGGTACAACAGCCATTCGGCCTCCTCATGATAGCCCAGCGCCGGCAGGATGAAGTGCAATACCACCCCGAGGAACGACGCCAGCACCAGATATCCGGACAAGGCATGCATGCCATGATGGCGGCAATGCAGGCGGTGCATGTTCTGCTCGTGATAGCTCTGCTGACCTTCGATCTTCTCCCGCAGCACCTGCACCATCTTGCCATGATCCTCCTGATGGTAGTTGTAGCCCTGCTCCCTCCCGGCCAGGCCATCCGTGGCCAGCGAGCGCTTGACCAGCCAGGCCTCTGCGTGGAGCAAGGAAAAACGATCGGCGATCCGGTCATACCGGAACAGCGGCCGGTAGCAGAACTCTCCCGCCGCCAGGAACGGTCGGGTCAGCGCCAGGCAGCGTAGTTGCTCGGCCAGGAAACGATGCCCCAGCCAGCGCAGATGCCATTTCCTGCGCGTAGCTCCCTTGAACAGCAGTACCACGCTGAGCAGGAAGCAGCCTTCGATGATGGGCCAGGCGATAGCGCCCAGCCCCTCATGTTCCACCCCCATGTGCAGCGCCCCGCTGACGGCCGCGAACACAGCCAGCGACGACAGCAGGTACAAGCTCCACACTACGCTGCGGTGCCGCCCCGCGGCCATATTGGCGCGACGGTCGCTCCACTCCTGCAGGCGGTGTCCGATGGCGAAGCGCGGCGCCGGTTCCGGCGCCGGAGCCGCCTTGAACAAATTCTTCAGCCGGGATGGCTTGCGCTCGAACAAGGCACTGAAGAACAGGTCGATCGCGCCCGCAGTCCGCCCCCACCAGGATCGTCCGCTATGCTCGCGCGCATAATGTTCCAGCGCCCGGGCATGCGCGCTCGCCTTGTCGGCACGCAAGTAGCGATGACGCGGCGGCAGGGATGGCGCCGTACTCAATGGATTAAGCCATTGCCGGATCACCGGCGTCAACGGATTGTCCAGCTCCGCCGAGAAGATGCTGCGCTCGCCGTGCGCCAATTGGGCATTGAACACCCGGTTGGTCAGGCGGAACAGCGTAGGCGCGTCCAGCCTGGATGCATCCACCTCGCGCAGCTTGCCTTGCAGGTCGATCCACAACACCGGAACGCCGCTTTGCAACGCCTGCTGGATCAACCTGACGACGCCGCCAGAACGCCCTTGCGGGTCATTGCCGTCCCACACCGCCAGCAGCACGTCGGCATGCGCCAGGGCAAAACGGTCGCGCTGCGCATAGACCGAGTCATCGGCCTTCAGCACCTCGGCCGGGCAACCGAAGCTGACCGCATGCGGCGCCAGCGGGTCGCCGCCGGCGAGCGCATCGGCCGTGACCACGCGCAGCGACAAGCCCAATTCCAGCGCCGCGCTTGCGGCGGCGGCATCAACGCCATCGGCGTTGCCGGTGATCACGCGCACTTCGCACGCGCCCGACGCATACAAGGAGCCGTCGAACACTTCGTCGGCCAGCGTGCGGTCGGCCTGCAGCGCGGCGAACTGCGCCAATACGCCTTTGAGCCGCGCCAACGGCACGTCGGGCTGGCCGCCCAGCCGGTCGGGGCGATGCCCCGCGACCAGGATGTTGCAAGTGCGCGTCAGTGCCGGGAAGGCTTCGGGTTGCTGCGTCATGATGATTGGTCCTTATTTTTATATGCGTGGCCGGGGACAGTCGTGCCGGCCGCCGGCCTGATGGCGTAATTGATGGTTGGAGTGGCGGAATACTGGCCGGCCCGCGGACTACCGTAGTTCACCGTATTTCCCGGTGTGGATGGCGCCTCCTGATACCCGCGACACTTGCGCAAGTTGTTCAGCGCCACGGCGATCAGCGGATGGTTGGCCGGCAACAGGGCGCGCCGCAACGCCAGGGATTGCTCATAGAACTGCAGCGCCTTGGCCTGCAATCCCTGCCGTTCATACAGCGTGGCCAGATTGTTCAGCGCCTGGGCGCGCCCGATATCGGTTTCAGCCAGCATCGACAAGGCATCGGTGAATAAGCGCTCGGCCTCCTGGAGTTTTTCCTGCGCCTGCCGGACCGAACCGAGATTGATGAAACAAACCGCCAATTGCGGCCGCATCCCGGCACCTCCCAGCCGCGCCAGCGTGACGGCTTCCTGCACGCAAGCTTCGGCCGGCTCCAGCTTGCCCGACTGCAGGTATGCCACGCCCAGGCCGTTGAGCGCATTGACCGTCAGCGGATGTCCGGCGGGCAAACCCTGACGGGCGATTTGCAGCGCGCGCTGCAGGTATTGCTCCGCCTGCTGGAACATTCTCTGGTCAGCATAGATCTGCCCCATGTTGCTCAAGATGGCGATTTTCCCGCCGGCATCGACATGCGATGTCGCCTCGTCAAGCGCCAACGTTTCTTCGAAACATTTCCTGGCGTCGTCGAGTCGGCCTGCGTCGAGATAGCAGACCCCGAGGTCGTTCAAGGCATCCCCGATCACCCGGCTGCCAGGAGGGAAACAAGCCCGGCCGAATTCAAGCGCCCGGTACAATGCCGCCTGGGCCTGCGCCATATCGCCCAGCTTCTGGAATTGCTTGCCGGTGGCATTCATGAAGCTGAACATCGCCACTTCCAATTCCAGCGGCACACGAGACGTCACCCCCGCGAAGCGGGCGCTCAATTTGTTGATGCCTTCAGTCAGCAATCTCAGCGCGTCGGCATTCCGGCCCAGCCCGTCATACACCTGGACCAGATTGAACAGTCCGGAAAAATAAGCGTCTTCGCTCTCGAGACCGTACTGCCGCCTCAGCGCCACGATGGCTTCCGACAACGGCAACTGGTCGGCATAGTAGGCCCAATGGTGCAATCGCACGGCCAGGGCGCCGGCACTATCGATGAGCATGCCGGCCGCCTTCGGCTCCACAGCGGCGCACATGTCCGCCAACCGGCGCGCCCAATCCTGGCCGATGACCGGCGTCGCCGCATCGATCGGCGGCGATGCCGAGCGCAGGATCTGCAATGCCGCCATCATCAGAGGGGCATCCTTGTCGCGCAGCAGCAATGCCGATTCCAACTGGCCCGCCACCTCCGCCAGTTCGTCCCGGCAAGCGCGTTCGGACGGCATCGCCTGCGCCAGCGCCACATGCTGATGCAGCCGCTCCGCGAAAGCGCGCGCCGTCGGCTGGCAAAAATAGGCGGCAAGTTTCCGGCGGGCGGCGGCCATATCCTCGCCCGACGGCTGCGCGCCGCGCGACAAGGCCAGATGCATCAGGCTTTCGCGGCCCTCGTTGCGCAGCAGGTAAGGCCGCAGCACCGCCAGCACCGGGCTCAGGAAAGCCGTCGGCAAACGTGGTTGCCCGCTTTCCGCGGACACCGGATCGGTGGGCGCTGCCAGCAGGTCGGCCAATTCGGTTTCGTCCAGCCCTTCCCGCGCCAATGCCAGCCACATCGCCAGTTCGGATGCCAGCCGCGGATGCGCCGCGTCGCCGTAGGTCGCATCCCAGCTGCGCAACTGGTACGCGAACAGGGCGTCGGCATCGTCGAAGGACAACAGCGATGCGATGTCGCCCATCAGGGTCTCGTGATGGCTATAGATGCGGATATCCTCCAGCACCATCTTCAGGTAAAGCGGAATCTCGGTGCGCGGGTGATTGGCCAGCAGGTCGACCTGCGCCGGCGCCAGCGCCTTGCGGTAGTTGGCGGTGAAGGCGTCGATCATCCTGGCGCGCTGGGAAGGCGCCAGCCGTTCCAGTTGATGCGCGGCGTAGCCCGCCTCCGAAGCATAGTCCTGCAACCCGCTGACGACCACGGCCACCCCGGCCGGCCAGTATTGCGCGGCCAGCGCCCGCAGCGCCTCGGCGCTGGCATCGAGCTGGTCGACGGCATCGACCAGCAGCAGGATCGGCGCCGCCAATGCGCGCTGCGCCGTGGCGAGCTCGCCGGCCAGGGCCTTCCATTTTTCCTCGTCGGTGGCATCGGCGAACGCATTGCCCTCATCGGCGGCGGATGCGCCATTGCGCTTGCGCAGGATGTCCAGCAGGTCGTCGCGCCACAACCCGATACCGCGCCCGCCATCGGCGCCGCAAAAGCGCGCATGCACCAGCGCCCCCGGAAACGCCTGCGGCAGCCAGCGCGCCAGGTCGGCCATGAAGGCGCTCTTGCCCGAGCCGGACGGCGCGGCGATGTACAGCAGTTCGCGCCGCTGCCCCTGCGATATGCGCGCCGGCTCCAACTGCGCGGCCAAGGCCGTGCGCACCTGCTCGCGCATGTCGACCAGCGGCACATAGGCTTGCAGGCGCGAAGCGGCAAAGCGGGCGTGTGACTGCGCGCGTTGCGCGACCGGATCGGGAACCTGGTCGGCCGGATAGCGCTCCTCCAGGCCCGCCAGCAGGATCGTGTAGATGCGCTCGCCGAATTCCTCCACGCTGCGGTAGCCGTCGAGATCGAGCATGCCGCTGTCGCGCAGTTGCTGCTTGAAACGCTCAAGACGGCCGCGGCCGTCATCGTAGAAATCAGCCTCCCTGACCGTAGCGGAGCTGTCGGCGGCTGCGCGGTAATAATGCGCGGTCAACGCCGGATCGCGCAGGAAGAAATGTGCCTGGGTAGGATTGGGCGAATGCAGGTGGTCGAGCACGCCGAACCGCATCTCCAGTTCGGTCACGCTGATGCCCTCTTCCAGGCCGGAACGAATCCGTTGGGCATAGCGTGAATCTGAATGGGAGTCCCAATAGGCGGCAAGGTCGGCGGCCTGCGGAATCCAGCCATAGCGCTCGCCCATGAAGCCGATGAAGAACGGCGGGTATTCGCGGCAGCGGTCGATCTCGGACAGGCAAATCTCCACCGTGCGACCGTTCTTGCTAGCCTCTTCGGTCACGCCCCAGCGCAGATCTATCTCGGTGAAGCCGACATTGCGCCCGGCGCAGTCCTGGCGGAAACGGGGGAACACCGTTTGCAGCAGGTAGTCGCGTTCCGCATCCATGTCGCGGAACGTCGATGAAAGAAAAACGCGAATTTCCCGATTCGCAGTCTCGAAGTTATCGTCCATTGCCATTGCCGGAAAAACCGGCTTGTCGTGCCGGCCTTGCGGCAGGCTATCTGATTCATCGGCAAGACGCAGTCCCTGGCCGGCAGTGGCTTCCACCGGCCCGGCATCATTCGATTCCAGGCGCTCCCCTCCAGGTGTCCCGTTCCCGCCTCCTTGTGTCTCTTTTATTGCGCCGGATCCGGCTCGTCCCCCTTATCCGGTTGCGCCTGTTCCTGTTTCGCCATCTCCGCCCGTATCAACTCCTGCAACTGCCGCTCGCCGATGAAGCGATGCAACGTGGCCGAGTCGCTGAAATCGCGCTCCATCTGCGCATCCCAGGCCTTGGCATGAAAATCGCCAAACCAGCCGGCAAAGCGACCGAGCGCTTCCGTGTCCAGCGCGGCGACGGCGTTTTTGGCGGCTTCCAGGGGATCGGTGGATGGCATGGTCAGTAATAAATTGGAACAGGCATATCTATCTGGCTCCAAATTTTACGACATATTCCTTTTCGTCAATATGACAACTGCGCCGCCCGCTCAGCCGCGAACCGCTTCGCGCGCGGCGCGAATCCGGCTGCAGCTGACGAAGGTGGCCACCACCGTCGCCGCCACAGCGACCCACAAGGCAAACCGGATCGCCATGGCATCTTCTGCCGCATTCATCTGCGCATGCCCCTGCGACATCGCCGCGGCCGCGTAGACCGACAGCACGATTCCCAGCAAGGCCGTCCCCAGGCACTGGCCGAAGGTGCGCATGATGGCCAGTACGCCGGAGGCATTGCCGCTGCGCTCGCGCGAGACGTTGCCCAGCATTTCGCGGTTGTTGGGGCTCTGGAAGAAACCGAATCCCATGCCGCATACCAGCGCGCGCCAGGCGATATCCCAGGCTTGCGCCTGATCCGGCAGCAAGGCCAGCAACGCCAGGCCGACGGCGAACAGGGCCAAGCCTGCGGTCGACAGCAAGGCCGGCGAATGGCGGTCGGCCAGGCGCCCGGCATGCGGCGCCACCAGCACGATGCCGATCGGCCAGGGCGTAAACAGCAAGGCGGACTCGAAGGCGCTGTAGCCATAGGCGTTCTGGAACAGGAAAGGCAGCGCGACGAAGGCGATGCCCTGCCCGACGAAAGAGACCAGCGAGGTCAGGGCCGCCAGCGAGAAGCGCTGCGAAGCGAAGATGTCCAGCGGCAGCAAGGGCTGCCGTGCGCGCCGCTGCACCCGCATGAAGGCCAGTGCCGCGGCGATGCTGGTCAGGCCGAGCCCGACGGCGCCCAGCAGGCCCCGCCCCTCTTGCCCGCCATGGGCGAGCTGCGCGCAAGCCTCGGCCGCCAGGATCATGGCTCCCATGGCGATGGCCGACAGCACCGCGCCGGCGAGGTCGAAGGGCTCGCGCGTAGGCACACGGGTCGCAGGAATGGCGCGCCATGACAGCCAGACCGCCGCCAGGCCCAGCGGCACGTTGATGGCGAACAGCCATTGCCAGCCCATGGCCGCCAGCAAGGTGCCGCCCAGCGCCGGCCCCACTGCCGTGGCGGTAGCGATGAGCACCGCATTGAGGCCGAGGATGCGCCCCAGCAGGCGGTTGGGAAACACCGTGCGATGGATCGCCGGCGCGATGCTCAGCATGGCGGCCGCGCCCAGCCCCTGCAGCACCCGCATGGCGATCAGCATCTCCACCGTCGGCGACAAGGCGCAGCCCAGCGAAGTCAGCGTGAATACCGCCAGCCCGGCGCTGAACAAGGCCCGGAAACCGACCCGGCCGGACAGGGAGGCGAAGATGGCCAGCGTCACCGCCGTGGCCAGCAGGTAGCCGTTGGCGACCCAGATCGAGGTGCCCACCGGCGCCCCCAGTTCGCGGGTGATCTGCGGCAAGGCCACATTGACGATGGTGCCGTCGAACACCGCCATCGTGGTGGCGATCATTACCGCGGCCATCGCCAGGCGGCGCTCGGCCCCCGGCAGCCCTTCATCTCCCGGCTGGTCTGAAAACAATTCCATGATCGGTCATCCTGTCGAACAATGATGCATAGACTATAGCGAGGCCGCAGCCATGGCAGAAGACGCATCGATTGCAATTGATACCTGCACCAAACGCCATATCTGCTAGGATGGAGCGCATGTCCGAACCCGACCTCAACCTGCTCATCGCCCTGGATGCCTTGCTGACCGAAGAAAGCGTGGCCGGGGCCGCGCGCCGCCTGGGGCTGAGCGCCTCGGCCATGAGCCGCACGCTGGCCCGGCTGCGCGACGAGGCGGGCGATCCCTTGCTGGTGCGCGCCGGACGCCGCATGGTGCTTACCCCCGGCGCCGTGGCCTTGCGCGAACGCACCCGCAACGTGGTGCACGAAGCGCGCTCGGTGCTGCGCCCCGCCACGCCGGCGCTGGACCTGGCGACGCTGCGGCGCACCTTCACCATCCGCGCCAATGATGGCTTCGTGGAAGCCCTGGGCGCGCGCCTGATCGGCGCCGTCCATGCCGAAGCGCCGCTGGTGCGGCTGTACTTCGCGCCCAAGGTCGACAAAAGCCCGGTTTATCTGAGAGAGGGAACGGCCGACCTGGAAATCGGCGTGGTCGACGCCATGGGGCCGGAAGTGCGCATACAAGCCCTGTATCGCGACCGCTTCGTCGGCGTGGTGCGCAGCGGCCATCCGCTGGCAAAGGGGAAGATGAGCCTGGAGCGCTACATCCAGTTCGGCCATGTCGCCGCCTCCCGGCGCGGGCAGCCCGATGGGCCGGTGGACGAGGCGCTTGCCGCGGTCGGCCTGAAACGCGATGTACTGGCCATGGTGCCAAGCTTTCCCGCCGCATTGGCGGTCGCACGCGACTCGGACCTGGTGGCGCTGATCCCGGCCTCCTACCTGAGCGCAGAACGCCTGGTCAATACCTTCGTGTTCGAATTGCCGGTAGCCACCGGGCAGATCACCATTTCGCAGATGTGGCATCCGCGGCTGGAACTGGACCCCGCGCACCGCTGGTTGCGCGAGGTGATGCGGAGAGTATGCCGTCGCACCGGATCACGGTGAATTCCCGGTAGGAATCCGACCGCAGGCAAAAACCGGTTAGCGCGTCAGGACGCGCTCATTGGCCTGCAGAACGCTCATCCGCCTCGGCATCAATCACCGCCTGCGCCGCCAGGGCCGCGGCATCCCGTTGCAAGGCCAGCATCTTGCGCTGCTCAATTTCCGCCAGGAGCTTTTCCTGGATCACGACCCGCTTGCAGGCCTTTTCGATCGCCTCGTACACCTTGATCTCCTGGAACGGCTTGATCACGTAGCCCTTGGCGCCCACCTTGAGGGCATCGAGCACCATCTTCTCCTGCCCGTGCGAAGTCACCATCACGATTTTCGCATCGGGGAATTCGCCGATGATGGCGCTGGTGGCCTCGATGCCGTCCATCTCGGGCATTGTGATGTCCATCGTCACGACATCGGGACGATATTTCCGATAGGCTTCGATCGCCTCCTTGCCGTTTGCCGCCGTCGCGATAATGCGGTGCCCCAGCGATTCCAGCATCATGCTGAGCTTGCGTACGGTGATAGCCGAATCGTCCACCACCATGATTTTCATTATTTCCATAGCCGCTGCTTTCCTAAAATAAAATCAATCTGCGTAATCCAGGCCATCGGTAAACAAGGCCATCGGTCCGATCAAGTCGACGTCCATGGTGCCGAACGGCGTGGCTATCCGGCGCTGGTAGAACATGGCGTTTTGCAGGCGCGGTATCGTCTTCACATGCTCCAGCACCACGGGCGGGGTGATCGGGATCCGGCGCGCGTCGAGCCGCTGGAAGTCGGCGGTACAGTGCCCCACCACGATATTGACGATCTCGCCCGCGGCATCTTTCCTGAGCTGCTCGACCTCTTCGGGAAGGATGTTCATCCCCTCGGTCATGCGTTCATACAGCGCCTGGATCAGGCCATCCTGGAAACTGAATGCGATGAACAGGTCGATCACGCCGCCCACGCCGATGCTTGCCGTCATGTCGCGAAAGGTCAGCGACTCGGCGTTGCCCGTTTGCGGCGGCAACAAGTCGGCCTGCATCGCAAACTCGGAGGCGAAATACCTGCATGTCTGCGTGAGCGCCGAGTCCATCACGCTTTCGATTTGCGGCAACACATTACCCATGGCTACGCTCCATCCCCGTCAATGGAAAGAGGCAGGACAAACCGGAACTCGCATCCCAAGCCCGCCCTCGAACGCACCGTGACCTGCCCGCCCAGCTTTTCCGTCTCGCTGCGGACGGCCGCCAATCCGACGCCTCGTCCGGCCAGCACGGTCACATCTTCCTGCGTACTGATGCTGTCCATGAAAACGAGATCGGCGACTTCCTCGTCGCTCAGATTGTCGACGCTGGCGATCCCGTTTTCCCGGGCCTTGCGCCGCAACCGCGCCACATCGATGCCGGCGCCGTCATCGGCAATCGTCAAACCGATCCTCGCACCTTCGGAACGGATCGTACAAGCGATCGTTCCCGCCTCATCCTTATCCTGCTCCCAGCGTGCCTCCGGCATTTCCAGCCCGTGGATCACGGCGTTGCGGAAAACATGCACCAACGATTGCAGGAAAGGCTTGTGGGCCTCCGGATCGATCCAGGCATCATCGCCGCCATCGATGGCCAGCGGCTTCACCTGCTTGTCCAGGCGCTGTGCGACTTGCCGGACCAGCCGGTCGTAGCTCATCAGGGAATCGGAGAGACGCACCTTGCGCAAGCGGATGATGTCGGCCAGCAAGCTCCTCACTTCAGCCGCGGCGGTGTCGATCGCCTCGCCGCGCAGCAGCCGCAGGGACAAGGCTTCAAGCGCGCGCACCTGCTCTTCTTTCAAGACCAGCGTACGCCCGCGCTGCATGAAGTCTTCGCCCAGCACGCCGCCCAATACCGCCAGGTCGGACTCGAATGCGTCACGGATCCCCTCAACATCAAGGCTTGCGGAAGACAGGTCCGCGCTACCCGACGACATCATGCCAGCCAGCGTCGATTCGACATCATGCAGCCGCTGGGGTGTCTTGGGGAAGCAAAACTGCCCCAGGATTCCCTTGAATGTGTGGATGTCACGGTATAGCTCGCGCACTTCCTGGCTGGATACCGCCTTGCCGTCCAATGGACAAGCCGCATGCCGCTTGAGGAATTCCCGAAACGTGTCGACCGCCTCAAAGAAGTTGCGGTTATCGGAGACCGCCGCGACGATCATCCTCAGGTGTTGCTGCTCCAGCTCCAATCGCGCGGAGATACGCCGCTCTTCGGTCATGTCGGTCAGGATCACCATGAAACGCATCGGACCGACAAGACGGTATTCCACGGCCAGTATCGTATCGCCGCGCTGCACCTCCCTGGGCAACAGGGACAGCATGCTGGCCCGGATATCCGGATCTTCGGTGGCCGCCACCGATGCGATCGTTTCGCGCATCAGTTCCGCCTGCGGCGAAGCGGGACCGAACAGCAACCCGGCCACCTCGCGCCCGGCGGGGGATACGCCCAGCATGGCCAGGCAGGCGCGGCTGAAATCCGGCAAAACGACCAGGTCGCCGGTGAACGCAAGAAAACCTTGACCGGAATTGTCGAGCAGGTTGACAACCTGCCGGGTCCTCCTCAACGCGCGCTGGCGCGCGCGTTGCCAGACATAAAACAGCGTCATGAACAGGAACAGCACAGTGGCGGTCGCCACCCGTTCGGGCCAGGTGAAAATGGCGACGGGGTCGACGAAACCAACCAGTCTCCAGCCGCCGGATGGATCCGACCAATCGATCGGCGCCGACAATACTTGAAGCTTGCTGCCGTTCCACTTTATGCGGCCGTCACTCTCCGCCGGAAGCAGCACCGGCGAAGACTTTTCATAGCTGATACCGGCACGCCGGCTATTCCTGGCCGCCTCCAGCTGCTCCTGCCCACCCAGCACTTTAAAACGCCATTCGGGAATGTTGACGGCAAAGATGATGCCCTCCGGCGATACCAAGGCTGTGGGCAACGGTTTCATCACATCGAGAAAGTGGTCGATCTCTTCGAAACCGAGCTTGGCCACGACAACGCCGACCGGCGGTTTTTCTATGGAATCGGCCAGGATAGGTGCGGATACATAGAAACCGCGCTTGCCGGAATTCGTTCCCAAGGCGGCATATACGGTCAGCTTGCCCTCCATGGCGCCGCTGAAATACGGACGCCAGCTGAAATCCTTGCCGACGATGCTGGGGATGCCGGGCGGAACGAGGTAGGACTTCACGATGCCGTCGGCGCCGATGACAAGCATCTCCTCGGCGCCAATGCTGGCGCGGATATAGGCCAGTCTGGCCAGGATCTGGGGATTGTCCTCGGACAAGACGCCTTGCGCGGTATCACGGAAGACCGAACTGGTCCCGGCGGTAATCATGGCCCCCTGCGCAATCGCCTTGCCCCGGATATTGGCCAGATGGATCGCCCGCTCGTCCAGGCGTTCCTGATAGCTCTCCATCCCTTGCATGACAATCAGGGACTGGATGCACCAGGTCAAGATAAGCGATGCGACCAGCGCAAGCGCGTACGGCATCCATTTTTTACCAACCGACATGCAAAGGCTCCATACAAGCAGACATGAGGAGACCACCCAGGGGCGATAAAACCTGGAAACACGGTGTCGGATAGCCGATCAATTGCATGCCCCCCAAGCGATAGGAATCGTTTTTTTTCGCAATGTATCATGAAGATAGATAAGCGACTTGCGAGAGAGCGCAGATTATGCCGCTACGGATAATTCCCCTGCAGAGAACCGGTCAGATGCCGCAACTCATCCAGCAATCTGCTCGCCGGCGCCGGCAATATCCCTTGGCGCCGCCGGAATGCCGTCAGGGTGCGCGGCGCATGCAAGCCGTCCACTGCGAGCGCATCAATCACGCCAGCCTTGCGTTCGGTATCGAACATCGGGCCGGACATCCAGCCCACGAATCCGCAACGCGCCACCAGGCTCTTGAGCACCGTGACCGAACGCGATTCGACCGCGATCTCAGGCATCGGCAGGCCGGCCTGGGCGAAGGTTTCCTTCACGTGCAGATAAGGCCCGGTCCCCTTGGGCGTCAATGCCCAGCGCTGCGTCAACGTATCCGCCAGGCTGATCTTTCCCCTCTCGCGCAGGGGATGGTCGCGTCCCGCCACCACATAGCTCAGATCGTTCCAGCGGCAGTCAGAGATGGCCGCCACGCCATCGGTTTCTGCGCCGGAGGTACTGAGGGCCAGGTCGATCTCATGCGTGAGCAAGCCCTCGACCAGACGATCCCACACCCCTTCGATGACCTCCACCCGCAGGTTCGGCCACTTGTCCAGTACGCCACGCACCGCCAGCGGCAACACCAGACTGGCAATGCTGCCCACCGCGCCCACCTTGATGACGCCCTTTGCCAGGCCGCGGATGGCATCCAGTTCTTCGCGCGCCTGACGGGCTTCGCGCTGCAACGAAACCGCGTGCGGCAATAGCGCCTGGCCCAGCGGCGTCAGGTGCATGCCCCTGGTGTGGCGCTCGAACAGCGCGCCGCCGACCGACTCCTCCAGGCGCTTGATGGCGCGGCTCAAGGCCGGCTGGGTCAGGTCGAGCACGGCTGCGGCGCGCCCCAGGCTGCCGGCCGAGACGATGGCACTGAACATTTCCAATTGCTGCAGGTTGAAGCTCAATGAGGTCTCCTGTTGATGGTGCGTGGTGCGAGGGTGTGCCGCGATGACCAGCCGGCATGACGCCAACACATTACCAAACGTTATGACTTTTATCCAATTTAGCAATTTTCAAAGAAGTCACGGGGTTACATACTGCCTGCCATCATCCACCCGGCCCGGCAGCTACGAGGCCTTCCACAGGATCCAATATGCAGGAGACGCAATCCCCCGCCATTACCGTGCGTGATGCCGTACTCGACCTCATGCGCCGGCTCGGCATGACTTCCGTATTCGCCAATCCCGGCTCAACCGAACTGCCGATGTTCCGCGACTTTCCGGCCGACTTCCGCTACGTCCTCGGCTTGCAGGAAGCAGTAGTGGTCGGCATGGCCGATGGCTACGCCCAGGCCAGCGGCAAGGCAGCCATGGTCAACCTGCACTCGGCGGCCGGGGTCGGAAATGCCATGGGCAATATCTTCACCGCCTTTCGCAATCGCACCCCGCTGATCATCACCGCCGGCCAGCAGGCGCGCTCCATCCTGCCTTTCGATCCCTTCCTGGCGGCCTCGCAGGCGACCGAACTGGCCAAGCCCTACGTCAAGTGGAGCATAGAGCCGGCGCGCGCCGCCGACGTCCCGCGGGCGCTGGCGCGGGCCTATCACATTGCCATGCAGGAGCCGCGCGGCCCGGTGTTCGTCTCCATTCCGGTGGATGACTGGGATCAACCTGCCGAGTTGCTTGCCGCCACCGAGGTCACCACCCGCAGCCGCCCCGAACCCGCCGCCATCGAAGCACTCGCGGCGGCGCTGGCCAGAAGCGAGCGCCCGGCCATTGTGGTCGGTGCGGAACTGGACCGCGCCGGGGCCTGGGATGAGGCGATCCGCCTGGCCGAAGCCTGCAGCGCGCGGGTGTTTGTCGCGCCGATGTCCTCGCGCTGCAGCTTCCCGGAAGACCATCGCCTGTTCGCCGGTTTCCTGCCTGCCATGCGCGAAAAGATCGTGCAGCTGCTGCACGGCCACGACCTGGTCTTCGCGCTGGGCGCCCCCGCCTTCACCTATCACGTCGAGGGCAGCGGCCCGCACCTGCCGCCAGGGGCGACGTTGTACCAGCTTATCGATGATCCGATTACCGCGTCCTGGACACCGGTCGGCACGGCCATCGTCGGCAATATCCGGCTCGGCCTGCAAGACCTGCTGGCGCAGATGGCGGGCCGCCCCGCGGCTGCCCGTCCGCTTCCGGCTCCCCGTCCCCCGCGTCCACGCGCCGAACCGGATGCGCCGATGTCGGCAGCCTTTGCAATGCAAACCGTGGCCGAGGTGCGTGCAGCAGAGGACATCGTGGTCGAGGAAGCGCCAGGCTCTCGTCCGACCATGCAAGCCTACCTGCCCTTTACACGCCCCGGCAGCTTCTACACCATGGCCAGCGGCGGCTTGGGCTATGGCATGCCGGCGGCAGTGGGCGTGGCGCTGGCAAGACCGCAGCAGCGCGTGATCGGACTCATCGGCGACGGCTCCGCCATGTACTCACCGCAAGCCATCTATAGCGCCGTGCAACTGCGCCTGCCCATCACCTTCGTGATCATCAACAATGCGCGCTACGCGGCGCTCCAGGACTTCGCGCCGGTCTTCGGCTTCGCTGCCGACGATGTGGTCCAAGGGACCGATCTTCCGGGCCTGGATTTCGTCGCGCTGGCGCAGGCAATGGGATGCCAGGGCGTGCGCGTGTGCGACCCCGCCGAACTGGCCTCTGCACTGCGAGTAGCCTTGTGTGCCAATGAGCCGCGCCTGGTGGAAGTGGTGGTGCGCTGAACCGGAAATCGTGAACTGAATACCGAGATAGAGACAACAGGAGGAGACCATGAACGAAGTCAACATGCTGATCAACGGCCAGCGCCGTTCCGCCACGGGCGACGCTTACTTCGAGCGGCGCAATCCGCTCGACCACAGCGTGGCCTCGCGCGCCCCGGCAGCCACCGTGGACGATGCGCGCGCAGCGGTACAAGCGGCAGCCAACGCCTTCCCTGCCTGGGCCGCCATGGGTCCCGGCGAGCGCCGAGGCTTGCTCGCCCGCGCCGCCGATGCGCTGCAAGCCCGTGCCGAGGCATTTGCCCAGGCCATGGCCGCCGAGACCGGAGCCTCTCATCACTGGGCCGCGTTCAATGTGCATCTGGCCGCCGACGGTCTGCGCGAGGCCGCGGCCATGACTACCCAGATCGCCGGCGAGATCATTCCTTCGGAGGTTCCAGGAAACCTCGCCATGGGCTTGCGCCAGGCCGCCGGCGTGGTGCTGGGCATCGCCCCCTGGAACGCACCGGTGATCCTGGGCGTACGTGCTATCGCCCTGCCGCTAGCCTGCGGCAATACCGTGGTCTTCAAGGGTTCTGAAATCTGCCCGGCGACCCATGGCCTCATCATCGAAGCCATCCAGGATGCCGGCCTGCCGCCGGGCGTGGTCAACTTCATCACCAATGCTCCGGAAGACGCCGGACGAATTGTCGAAGCCATCATCGCCGAACCGGCAGTGCGGCGGATCAATTTCACCGGTTCGACCCGCGTAGGCCGCATCATTGCCGGCCAATGCGCCAAGCATCTCAAACCCTCCGTGCTGGAACTGGGCGGCAAGGCGCCCTTCATCGTGCTGCACGATGCCGACATCGAAGTTGCCGTACAAGCCGCAGCCTTCGGCGCCTTCGCCAATTCAGGACAGATCTGCATGTCCACAGAGCGCATCATTGTCGACCAGCGCGTGGCCGATGACTTCGTCGCGCGGCTGGCAGCCAAGGCCCGCAGCCTGCCGCTGGGCGATCCGCGCCAGGGGCCGGTGGTATTGGGCTCGGTGGTGGACCTGGCCACCGTGCAACGCTGCAACGCCCTGATCGATGACGCACTGGCCAAGGGCGCAACCCTGGTCTGCGGCGGCAAGGCGGACAGCACGCTGATGCCGGCCACCCTGCTGGATCATGTGACGGCGCAGATGGATATCTATCGCGAAGAGTCCTTCGGACCGGTCAAGCCGATCGTGCGCGTCAAGGATGATGACGCCGCCATCGCCTGCGCCAACGACAACGAATATGGCTTGTCTGCGGCGCTGTTCAGCCGTGACGTCGCCCGCGCCCTGACCCTGGCGCGCCGTATCGAGTCCGGTATCTGCCACGTCAACGGAGCGACCGTGCACGACGAGGCGCAGATGCCCTTCGGCGGCGTCAAGGCCAGCGGCTTCGGCCATTTCGGCGGCAAGGCCGGGGTCGCAGAATTCACCGACCTGCGCTGGGTCACGGTGCAAACCACGCCGCGCCACTATCCGTTCTGAGCAAGACGGGATAACACGCGCGCGCAGATCCGGCGTTACCGATCACTACAACAATCGACAAAGCGGGCCGACACCTGCCGGACCCGCGCGTACAACCGAGGAGACCGCCATGAGGATGACACCCTGGCTTTTGCAGCACGACCACGATCCTGCCCGGATCGCTTCGCCCGTTCCCACCATCAGCGGCAGCCCTACCCGGGAGCGCACATGAGCACGCACGCCGCAAAACAAGGCCAGACCGTCGATATCGGACGCGTGCTGGATGAGGGCGCGTTTTCCGGCTTCCAGAAGCTGGTGGTTTGCCTGGCGGCGCTATCGATCGTCATGGACGGATTCGACGGGCAACTGATCGGCTTCGCCATTCCCAGCCTGATCAAGGAATGGGGGATCACGCGCAACGCCTTCGCTCCTGCGGTCGCCGCCGGCCTGGTCGGCATGGGCATAGGCAGCGCCTTTGCCGGCTTGTTCGCGGATCGCTTCGGGCGGCGCCTGGCCATCATCGGCAGCGTCTTCGTGTTCGGCCTGGCCACCAGCCTGATCTCGCTCTCCCCGGACATCGCCACCATTGCCATCCTGCGGTTCTTCGCCGGCCTGGGCATCGGCGGCGCCTTGCCCACCTCCACCACCATGACCGCCGAATTCAGTCCGGCCCGGCGACGTACGCTGGCGGTCACGGCCACCATCGTCTGCGTGCCGCTGGGCGGCATGCTGGCCGGTTTGTTCGCCAACCTGGTGTTGCCGCACTATGGCTGGCGCGGACTGTTCCTGCTGGGCGGCCTGTTGCCGGTGGCGTTTTCGGTGCTGCTGTGGTTCGTCATTCCGGAGTCGCCGCGTTACCTGGCGCGCCAGGCCCATCGCTGGGATGAACTGCGACGCCTGCTGCAGCGCATGTCCCGCGTAGTCGCTGCCGACACCCGTTTCAGCGATGCGCGCGAACAGACTGCGCAGCCGCGCGCCGGATTCGGCGCCCTGTTCGCCCACGGGCAGGCGCGCGACACCATGGCGCTGTGGATTGCCTTCTTCATGAACCTGCTGGCGGTCTATAGCGCCTTCAGCTGGCTTCCCACGATGCTGGCCGGAGAAGGCCTGAGTCCGTCGGTGGCCGGCAGCGGCCTGACGGCTTACAACATCGGCGGCGTCTTCGGGGCATTGCTGTGCGCCCTGATCATCGGCCGCTTCGGCTCGCGTGTGCCGATGCTGCTGTGCTGCCTGGCCGCCACGGCGACCGCACTGCTGTTGCGCAGCCTGGATGTGGGCAGCCAGACCACCCTGCTGGTGGTGGGAATAGGCTTGCACGGGCTCTTCGTCAATGCCGTCCAATGCACGATGTATGCGCTGTGCGCCCATATCTATCCGACCCAGGTGCGCGCCACCGGTACCGCCGCGGCGCTGGCCTTTGGCCGGCTGGGCGCCATCCTCAGCGCCTTTGCCGGCGCCATGGTGATCACCCGGGGCGGCGCCTCGGGCTACCTGGCCATGCTGGCAGGGGCGATGCTGTTCGTCTTTATCGCGCTGCTGTTGGTGCGCAAGCATATTCCCCGCGCAACGGCAGCCTCCGTGCATCTGAAAAAGGAACAACCGGCATGAACATTGCCATCGTCGGCGCCGGCGCCATGGGCGGTTTGTTTGGCGCGCGCCTGGCACTAAACGGACAGCAGGTCAGCTTCATCGAAGTCGCGCCGGCCACGATAGCGGCGATCGGCAGTAACGGCCTGGCCTTGATAGATGATAAAGGGACGCATACGGTCAGGGTGCCGGTCGATACGGCCGACGCCTTCCCGGAGCCGTTTGAACTGATCGTCTTTTTCACCAAGGGCTTCCATACCCGCAACGCCGCCCGCAGCGTGGCTCATCTGGTGGGGCCTGGAACCTGGGCGTTATCGGTGCAAAATGGCCTGGGCAATGCGGACATCATCGCCGAGGTGATTCCGCGCGAACGCATCATCGTCGGCATGACCAACTTGCCTGCCGACCTCAAGGCCGCCGGCGTGGTGCATAGCCATGGCGACGGCCAGGTCAGGATCTGGACGCTGTCGGGACAGAGCCGCCCGGAGGTGAGCCAAATCGCCGATATCTTAAGCGCCGCCGGTCTCAATTGCAGCGCAGACCCTCAGGTGCAACAGGCCATCTGGGAAAAGGTCGCCTTCAATGCGGCGCTGAACTCGGTATGTGCCGTCAGCGGCTGCAATGTAGGCGCGGCCGGATCGAGCGCTGAAGGCCGCAGCCTGGCGCTGCGCATCGCGGCCGAAACGGTGGCCGTCGCCCATGCGCTTCAGATCCCGGCCAGCCTGCCTCAGGTAGAGCAGGCGATAGCGCATGCATTCAAGATGCACGCAAGCCACAAGCCATCGATGCTGCAGGATATCGAAGCCGGACGGCAGACCGAAATTGACTTCATCAATGGCGCCGTAATCGAACAAGGGATCAAGCAAGGGATTCCGACCCCGACCGTGGCCGCACTGTATCAGTTAGTCAAAATGATGGAAGCGAATGCCGTTTGAAGAAAAGTGGCTGCCTCATCGAGGAAGCTTTTAAAAAGTCGGCAAGAAAGTAAATGATGGCAAAACCGGTCAATGTCGCTGACTACCGCACCTTGGCAAAGAAGAGGCTTCCCAAAATCGTCTTTGATTATCTCGATGGCGGCGCGGAAGATGAATTTGGATTGGATAGGAATCGTCGGGAATTCGATAACATTCTTTTCCGCCCGCGCCGGCTGGTCGATGTGAGCAAGCGGTCGATGGGCATCGACTTGCTTGGCAAGTGCATCAGCGCACCAATGGTGATTGCGCCGACAGGTCTTAACGGCATCTTCTGGCCGGATGGCGATATTGAACTTGCCAAGGCGGCGGCCCGCTTTGGCATTCCCTTTGCGCTCTCGACCGCGTCGACATCTTCTATCGAGGATGTCGCCCAGGCCTGCGATGGCGAGTTCTGGTTCCAACTCTATGTGGTCCATCGCAAGCTCGCCGAGTTGCTGGTAAAGCGTGCCCGGCATGCAGGCTGCACTACGCTGATTCTCACGGCCGATGTTGGCGTGAACGGCAAGCGGGAACGCGACATCCGCAACGGCTTCGGCTTGCCGATGAAATACAACATGAAAACAGTCGCAGATGGAATCTTGCATCCGCGCTGGACCTGGAACCTGCTGACCAAAGGGATGCCCCAGCTGGCAAACTTCGCAAGCGAACAGATTCAGGATGCCGAGATGCAAGCGGCCTTGCTGAAGCGCCAGATGGATGCCAGTTTTTCATGGGCGGACCTCGCCCGGCTCCGGGACATGTGGCCGCACAAATTGCTCGTCAAGGGGCTCACCCGGGAGGACGACGTTGCCCGCTGCACTTCGCTGGGCGTGGACGGCGTGATCATGTCCAACCATGGGGGACGGCAACTCGATAGCGCCATTGCCCCCATTCAAGCCTTGCCTCAAGCGGCCGCGGCGACATCACTTCCCATCCTTGTCGATAGCGGTGTTCGGCGTGGTGCAGATATCGTGAAGGCGATAGCGCTTGGTGCGGACGCTGTATTTCTTGGCCGGGCCACCCTGTATGGCTTGGCCGCACGCGGTTACGAGGGCGTCATGGAAGTGCTTGATCTTCTCAAATCCGAGATAGACACGACCTTGGCGCAAATCGGCTGTGCCGATATCAAGGCGTTGTCACGAGACTATCTCCTTGACGAAGCAAACATCGGCAAGCGCTGAACGCAAATCCCCTCGCCTTATCTGTGAGCCAAGATATCAAAGCATTACAAAGATGCTTTCAAGCCATTGATTTAAAAGGGGAATAGCATTCTTTTGTCAGAAACCCTTTAAGTCTGAACTACGAATCCAGTAGCCACGCGGCCTGTTCAACTTCAAATTCAATAAAGTCTGAATTCGAGATTCATTTAAGTCTGAACTTTCCCGCATCTTGTTCATTTAACTCTGAACTTTCCTCGTATCGGATTGGGCTATCGTCGCAGCTAGCTCCGGAGTCGAATTGAAGAAGCCGCCCGAAAGCGGCTTCTCAAATTGCCCGAATTCACGGACTCAATACAGTCGACACTGATCCAGAGCAAGCAAGTTATCCGTCCACTTTCCGTCAGCGTATGTTCGGATGAACGGACGACGCCCAGCCCCAGGGTTCACCACGCCAATCATCGCTTGATTGCCAAGCCAGTCGGCCACATAAAAAGTGTCCGTTCTTGAGTTAATCCGCTGGATAACATCTTCGACGGTGAGCTGTTTCATTGGCCAAGCGGGATTACCAACATGGGTGATGTGCTCATGCGGGGAATTCACGTTTGGTTTGGTAATGCAGGTAACGAGACAGTTAGCCATACAAAATCCTCCATGCTTAGGATGCTGTCGCATGAAGGCCTAGCTGCTGAGCGCCAGCAACTAGGTGCTTGAATTTCCGGCGTCATGCGACCAAACGCCGAATCCTGTTGGACGTTCTAGCGGCTTTTCCTGGACTGGGATATCGCTGAAGCAGCCAGTGTTTTTGTAGTGCTGCTGGACTTGACGCTGAGAAGCGCATTAGAAGCCTTCGCTTCCATCACTTTCCCGGTGACTTTTGAATTGCCTGTCTGGGACAGAACACTGCCTGCCAAACTGCGTTGAATTGCGGAGGAAGAAGAACTGCCCAGTACTCGAGCAGCGGTGGATGCCACATTTTTGCCGGTAGATTTATTTGCCATTGCCGCCTCCTTGGAGAGTTAATGCAATATAAACAAAGCACCACAAACAACTAGATACAGAAGACAATATTAAAATTCAACTAGATATAGTACTGTACAAACATACACATGAACTGTCAATAGCTGTAGCCGTTTGCGCAACACTTGATTTTTTCCCGTCCCCAAGCCGCTAGGAAGCATCGACGCGTATCAAGACCACAAGGGGGATCTCTTTCAAGAAGTGGAGAGAACTGCTTCGGTTCGAAGCACTGATATGCAATTGCAAAGTGGGTCTATTGGCCGCCGCAGTTTGAGGAGAGATCCCGGATTTGCTTGACCCAGCTAACATGGCGAAAGACCTGTTGCACTTAGCATTCCGGTTTAACGGTGGGTCAAAACTTTATGCAATCTCACAACCATTCCAGAACGTAAGTTTTAATCGAAAAGAATGTGGACCATGCACGAAAGACTCAAGAACCGACCTTACGCTCTGAAACAAGCAATTTCACAGCTGCTGATCAGCGCGATAAATTTTTGTATCACTAAAATAACTGGGATTCTGCCTCAAGATATTCAGCAAGCAGTGCGAAATAGAATTCGCCATTGGTATCGCAGACAAAGGCTCGTTTGGCTTTTCATGGGGAGAAGTTATCGAATCTATTGTGTGGCGTTCGCCATGACTTTTATCTATGTTGTCGTCATATTTCTGTCTTCACAATCTCATTTGGTTCCTTGGTTGCTTTTCGGCTGTGCACCTCTTTATGCAGCCGCGTTGGTGACATGGTCGATCCCGGTAATCCAAAAATTCAGTTCTAGCTGGTGGGGGAAATGGATCTTCGTCGTCGCGAATGCTTTCGTGCTGATTTTCTCTACTATCAAGGCACGAGAGGTTGTCCAACAGGCTTTACTTTTTCCGCCTCAGTACTTTGATTTGACCGTTGCTCTAGTGGCGCTGCTTGCTTACATACCTGCGGTTCTAGCCGTATCGATGATCGTTATCGGCGGTTTAGCCGTCCCATTCGTTCTTCTTTGGCTAACGGCAGAATTAATTCCCATGACAATAGCTAGCATACTGAATTCTCCCATCCTTCTCCCAGTGTACCGTTCACACCGAGGTCGCCGCGCACGGACTCGCGTTACCAAACTGATTTTCTCCATTGCCGGCGCTATTTCAATTCTCTTTTTTTCCCAAGAGCTCGAAGGCTACACAACAAAGATACTTAACAACGGCGCAAAAGCAATTCGTATGTTTGCTTACCGTGCTGACTTTCAACCTCCGGGACACTACCCCGGCGTGCCGTGCAAGGGGAAGATTCGCCTAATGGATAACGGGGTTATCGCGATCGCTACATTGGCGGATAATGATGTTTTGATCGAAAGGAAGATATTCCCGGAAGGGCCCAACTTAGAAGTTGATTGTTCAATGCAACAATGAAATTCACGCATATCGGCAGATGGATCTAAAACGCCAGTAACATTGGAAGAAAAAGCAGGACAGTTTCTCATTCTGAGAAATCGTATCACTGCATTGGTGAGAAATTTATAAAAAATTTCTCAAAGAAATCAGTACCGGTAGAACATCGAACTAATCTTGCACCAACAGGCGAAAATCTCTAAGGAAGGAAAGTAAATTCAATTACTCTCCATTCTGGCATATCCCTTGTTCAATCCATTTAGAGAGATTAGCGTGCTTAGCCATTGCTTCCATAAGCACGGCAATCCAGTTATTGGTTCCATATACCTTAAATCGCTCGAGCGCCCTCCTATTAAGAAAGTCTCGCGCATCAACGCCACCAGTTTCTAAGAAGACGCCGCAGTCAGCTATTATTTCTGCGACCTCATCATTGCCACCATCATCATATCTTTCTATCAATTTCAATTTAGAGAAATGACTTTTAATGAGCTGCCAGGAGGCATCCTCGATATCGTCCGGTCTATCCAATGAGAATGTTGCACCTACTCCTGCGAGTGCAGGATCTTCATATAAGGTCACAACGACAAAACGACGATCCGGTATTTCGTCCGAATAGGCATGCAAATATTGACGCGTTCCCGCTGCAGACAACCAGTCATCGTCTTTGATTGAATTGCAAATCGAACAGCAAGGAACAAGATTCGGTGCATAAACTGCATATTCTGGGAACTTCACCCCTGGAAGATAATGATCAAATGTTCGAGGCAATGTGGTTGCGCACATTGGGCAATACTTAAGCAGGCGTTTGGGTTGCGCATCTTTGATCGCCTTCTTCAGATCCCTTAGTGGCTTCGTTGTCCCCCCATAGCAAGATCGCAATAAATCGCTACTAACAATTGCATCATCGTCGCTTTCAAGCGCCGATAAATTTTGATTCTCCACTGCGTCAGCGTAATCTACATATCGCCGCTCAATCAGCTCTTGCAACTCATTCAAACTCGCTCGCGTGTCACGATGTTTTTTGTCCCTAATTGCCTCATACCACTCGAGATAGGAAGGTTCAGTTGGTAATACCGTAAGTTTCTTCACTTCTTCTTTGCTTTCTGATCATATAGAGCAAGCAAATACGCCTGTGCATTCAAACTAAGTCCAAACTCAAACCGAGCCATTACATCCTTAGCTGCTTCCCTTTCTGCAAGATCCTTGAGAGTCTCCCGATAAACGTTTTTCACTTCAAACGTTTCAAACACATGTTTGGTTAGCTCAGAGACACTCTCTCCGAAACTCTCAATAGTCAACGGACTTGCGGTCGTAACATTCTCGTATCGCTCAAAAACCAGAACACGCTTCGCTGGTATCTCCTGAATGACGACAGGAGAATGTGTTGCAACAATTGCATAAGAATCAAACGATTCTAATATCTCTGAAAGAACCAAAAATAAACTAGCGACCGCATTGGGATGTAGATGTGTCTCTGGTTCGTCAAATAGAACCAGGGAATTTGGCTGAATCCAAGCAAGCAATGCCGTTACAAAATGGGCCAAGATGGACTGACCGGAGCTGAGCAACGATAAAGCACTATCATCCGTAAGTGATTCATCAATCTCGGCCTGTAGGCTCACCGTAAGTTCGTCGCTGAGATCTCCTAGAATTGCTTGCATGTAGCGAGTCCAGTCTGACTGCTTTCCCCGCTGCCGAATGCGCGCAAGATTGGCTTTGTATGCCTCAATCAATGACGCACGTGACAACCCTCCTTTTTCGTTTCTGATACCGCAATACACATAGCTGCTAGAGCTATCTTGAGCCGGTCGTTTGAAACGATCAAAAGCGCTATATGAGATGGTAATAATTCGAGTGAACAAAGGACGGCCAGCCGGAAACCGATCTTCTCGCTCTGATAATTTTTCTGCAGATGCTCGTGAAATTTGTGCCAAGTCTGCACCCAGACTAGCGAGAAACCGCGTCTTCCCTACCGCATTCCGCCCGACAATACCCACTATCCGCCCCGGAACAGGGTCTTTGCGATCGAACGGAAAAATCGCCTCAACCTGAGTTTCTGCGCCTTCAATTGAACCGATATAGGTGAAATCGAGTCTTTCGTTGATTTTTTCACCTGAAGCCAAAGAACGGCCAAATCGACGAGCGCGATATGCAACATTCTCACGCATCATTGCATTGCGAAAAGCAGTAGTCGGTTCGAACTCTGTCGCAAATGCGGGCCGCCAAGCGATGTCGCGCATCGCATCTAGAACCGCTCCCGCGTCATCCTCCATGAGGTTATGAAGACGTTGATAGTAGGCTTCCGTTTGGCCCAGTGAAATGAATCTGTCGTCAAGCTCAAGAAATTCTTTATCAAGTTTGGTAGTCGCGAGAATAGCGATAGGACCCTCGTCCGCTTTTTTTCGCTGGAGTATCTTGACCTTCCCTATGTTCGTGGAAGTCCCGTCTTCATCCAAATAACTGAGACGAAATTGCACACTGTAACCATAGTCATCCCAATCGTCGGTCGTCAGGATGAAAACCGGACGAGGTCTAGATGGCGTGCCTGCGTTATGTGCACGAACCAAAAATTGAATTCCCAATTTCGCCCCTTTTTTTGTAGAATTTTTTAGAGCTGAAGACATGTCAGCAACGACTTATATCTCACATCAAACTACCACTTATGTTGCAAAGAAATGACTACTTATTCTTTACGAAATTACGAGGGCACTTTTCTAATAAAGCGCGCATCACCATTGCGGATCGCATCGCTGAAACACGCTGAAAATCATCTCCTTTGTGACTATTTCCAAAATCACATACCCCTTTTATCACAATACTTTGGCTGTCCAATTCGTTGAGTTCCGAAGCAGCATAGATAGCATATGCCTCCATATCTAGGGATAAAACTTTTCGATGCTGTTTCCGTATTTCACCCATGGTCTGAGCTGATGCCACAACACTCAGACCGGAAACCATTGGCCCAAAATGCAAGGCCCATTTCCCCTCAATATCTTGAGGGAAGTATTCCCGCGTATAAGGAACAGAAAACTGAGAATCACTCGCGAGTATGCGTAGATCAGCCAGGGTCTTCTGGCTAGCTCTAAACGGCTCGGGAGAAGCCGACAATTCTGCCCCATGTTCCCCTTCAACGATCTTCCCACCTTGCCACTCCCAACTTTGTGTGGCAACAATAACATCGCCCAGCGCCACCTCTTTCTCGTACCCAGCACATATGCCCACCATTGCAATCAATCGAGGCTCATACTGTTTCAGAAATTTACTTGCAAGGATCGCCGCTGCTGTTAAACCCATTTGCCAAGAATAGCCAGCAGCAACGCGCACCTTCCCGGCGCTTGTATGAATCTCTCCTTCCCAGCATAACGTCTTTGAATCCAATGGACGTGGCCCCTTTAACTCAGGAAAAACCTTTCTCACAGCGTCAAATTCAGGAGAATTTAGTGCTGTCAAAATGACGACATCGGCAGATTCTGTCCGATGCTCTTCAGCTTTTTTTAACTCGCTTACATGAGTAACGAAGTAACTGAGAGAGTCTGCCCATTCTGTGCTTGTCGGCGAATACGAAAGGAGAACCCATCCTTGCCTATGGAAGCGTCGAGCTGCCGATTCAAATAGCCGTTCTACACCTGAGACTCCCACAATGTAACGAGGAGTTTTCAGACTGCTTTCTGCCTGCAGTGAGTCCAATAACGCGATACCTCCAGCATCATCCGGATCTTGATCCGGACGCATCGGAACCCGAACATCCAAGATCAGAAGATCAAATGTAGTTTCCTCTAGCTGCGTGCTAGCCTCCAACACGGAACTAGATTTTATTATCTCCAAATCCACAGATGACGCATCGCGAATTACGCCCTCAATGCGCCCGGCTTTCCCTCGTTCATCCTCAAGAATTAATACTTTCATTCTACAAACCATTTTCCGACAACATTTTCTTTATCGATTCTTTCCAATCATCTGAATTCGGTCTGTATTGCACTAAACCTAAAAACTGCGATCCAAATTCATCATTGAGTAAACTGCGTAACGTACCAATGTCAACGACTCGAGACCCCTGCTCTAACGCTTCAAACTGGGTTATGACGATAACTGGCATATGTACGCGTACCATCCTCGCGTAACGAAATACGGCTACGCCGCCTAAACCTTGGGCGCCGTCGGTTCCATCGTCATAGTTTGGAATTGCCATATCTAAAAAAAGAGCACCTGCATCAATCTCGTCAATTAGATCGGTGGCACTTGACACAGAGGCGGCGACTGACACGTTCTTCCATTGCAATTCTTGGGTCAGAAAGTCAAAGATCTTTCGTCTTTTGAATTCATCATCTTCCACTAGTATCGCGTTCCGAAGCATCCTAATCCTCCACAAGGGATCTCAATTTCCCAGCGAATTGTAGTTCCACTCTAAATTTTCTATCTGCGGTTACCTCAAATTTAGCGCCACCATTCGCACCAATACCGTTGGCCACACGAGCCAACTTGATAAGCCCGCTTTTCCCCTCCGTGACCAATTCCTTCGAAGACCGATTTGAAATCCGCGCCTTAATATCATCCAAGTTCCGCTGGATCTCCCCCAAATCTTTGCTCATCGATATTGGGCTAGCAACAGAAATCTCAATTAGGCCATTATCCTCAACAGACGGCTCAAGGCTTACGTTCAAATCCAATACCGCTTGCTTTGTTAAACCGGAATGCTGATAGACATTATCAAAAATAATAAAAAGGGCATCCGTGATTCGAGGAATATATGAGGATGCGAAATGAACCTCTTCGTCTTTTGTCCTATCTGAGAACAGGATTTCATAGTTGGGCCGGGCTTTAGCGAAAAGCTTGAGCCCAAGCTCCAGTATTTGAGAGAAGCTAAGTGTTGTATCACTCACAGCATGTTCTCGAACCTCAAACCAAGCTTTTACCATCTTGATTGCTTCTTGCAACCCACGCGTAGCCTCGTTAATTGCCGAAATGATTTTTGCCCGATCATTATCAGACAGACCACATGCATTTACTTCGAAACGCAGGTTGTTAAACATCTCCTCACTGGATCGCAGAACATTGGTATCAATGTAAGCCTGCACTTCCCCTAAAGAGAGATTGAGCGCTGCCTGAAATGCTTCCCAAACTGAATCAAAGAATTCGTCAAAGCTTTTCGCACTTTCCCATTCCGCATGGAACACATCCCATGCCAACCCAGGAATACCGGGTGTGAATAATCCGCTGGGCTTTACCTCACTCTTAACTTGCAAGCGTTCCGTACGCAAATCTTCGACCATCTCATCAAATTTCTTCTGGAAAGACTCGAAGACCTGTAAAAGACCTTCAATGCAATCCTCATTCGACGACGATAGCGAGGAGTACCAGTGGCGACTCAGCTCATCACCTTTGATAGACAGCCCCTGGCCGACAATTTTCTGGCGCTCCAGAGGGGCCCTTAAATAACCCGCCAGAGAACCATGCCTAATGCGCAGACTCAGGAAGTGATCAAGTCCATCATCCTCTTTAATAAAACATTTTGTGAATATTGCAGATCCCATCGAGAAAATTGGATCCTTATTCCGAATCTCCGACTTATTCCTGGAATCTACCTCTCCATTTTTTGAATCGATATTTCTGAGAGACTCTTCAAGCTCGCTGACCGATGGAGCAATTTTTGCGATCCGTGTTTTCCGCAACCGAAGATATTCTTCAGCATATGTATCGCGCGCCCACTTCTTAATGCTATCGACATCCACATGAATGCGAATATTTTCAATGTCTCGTTCTGCATTCTTAATGTCGTTCCCCTGAAGAATTTCACGCATCTCTCCGAGTATCGAATCAATATTTTCCTTATCCAAATCCAACAGATTGGCGCAAACGTCAAGGCGACTTCTTTCTATGTCCTCTACGGTTCGAAGAAAACCAACTAAACGCAGATTCTTCGACGTCATAATTTCTCGGATTACGAAAATTATCTTTTTCGACGACTCGAACTTATGCAATAACTCGACAAGAGAAAAGCACTTGTTCTCCGCCAGTATCTTTTTACAAGCGAACTCCAGATTAAATCTACGACGTGACTCGCGCTCACCTGCCGACGCAAAATACAAGCCAATTAACCGATCAATTGGATCAAATCCTGCCAGATCTGCCCATTCATCCTCTTCAGAAAAGATGTCTTCAAATGGCAAGGAGAACGCGAACCCTGGGTTTCTTACTGCCAAATCTACAGACAAAGAGAGAGCCGCCCCTATATCACCACACGCCAACATGGCAGAAATCTTGAGTAGTTCAATGCCATGACGAGGCAAATCGGAGGGGCACGTGAGGGACAACACCTCCTCATGCATCAGCTCTTTATCTTGAGCGGAAAGCCGAGAAGAAATTGAGATGTATTGATTGCCAACGTCGGAGAATGAGCTGTATATCGCGGCCCAAGGCAGGCTCCTTGCAAAAAGCTCATGCCGCTCAGCACCATACACTGGGGGCAGCATTGACGAAGAGCGATATTGAACATACATCTCGTCACCCAACGCCGGCCTAAAGAAGCCCTCAAGCCAGGACGCGATGCTATCTGCCCATGGTAAGAAGCGGTTCTTGGAGATAAATGAGTGAAGTTGGTGATAACAAGCTTCAGCCTCCCCGGATCCATCCACAAAATTCTCGACCACTTCAAGCAACTGCCTTTCAGTAGAAGTAAGGGCGACGCTCTCGATATTCGAATTTTTGTAGTACCCGAATGCAAGTAAAAATACTTTTTCAATATCTGGAAAATTATTAGTATCAATTCTTTGCAAAAAATCGGGGTCATTGATTTGGGCCAAGTTGGCTCTATGGAGTGCGACTATCCGCAAATCACCAGCTACCAACAGAGGCCTTGTCGCAGCGCACAGCGCCACATGATCGACTAAATCTGAACTGAAGCACTGCGCGGCGATAGAGACCGCTACCAACGACTCATATGCATCAACGTAGCTATACGCCGAGCAAAAGCAAAGATAGTCACTGAGGCAATCTACCTCATCAAATTTCCATCTCAAAAAAAACTGCAGAAAGTTCGACAACGGACTACTTTTAATCCCTTGCAAGTGTGGCTCCAGGCGGCGTTCAAAACCCGCCATACTAGATTTCTCGTTGTATAAATCTGAGAGCTGATAGGTCAAGAATGCCAACACGGATTTCGGTGCTGCCCTTTGTACTTCCTCTAGGAGATCCGCTATTTTTTCGCCACCGGACTCTGATCGGGAATAACATGCAATATATGCTTGGAATGACCAAAGCGAGACTCCGTGGCTTCTAACATGACCATCAATTATCTCTTCTGCCAGTAAAAGATTGCCCTCATTGAAGGCTGCTACAAGAGCGTTCACACTATCCAGATGAGAAGAAATTTTTTTCTTCAGGTCTTTTAATTGAGAGGAAACCCAATGAATTTCCTGAAGAAATGACACGCCCGTTAGAGGACCAAAAACTCTGAAATCTTGAAGTTTTCGCGCTCTATCTGGAATCAAGCCATTGTCACCACCAGGCCTAGCACGCCTAGCTTTGGAAATTAGGGAATCAAATTGGGTGACGGGAGTTTTCTTACGAAAGTCTCCTAGTTGCCGCGTAAAAGCATGGCGCCTGTTCGCGACTTTTCTAAATGCCTCAAGTATCTTGTCAGCCAAGACCTGCTCCCCCTATAGCTTCTTGTTTAATTTATTCGCAGTCATTTATGATCAACGGTGCAAAATATTTGATCAATTCTCAACATATTATCAAATCAAAAATAACTTGATTGTTGATTTACTCGCAGAATCGACCCTCTCCATTTGACCCACCTTCCATTGCCTTCCGAAGGCTGCCACGCGGTCATAAGACCCTTCATATCCCAGCTCCCTTAAGTCCAGGAACATCTGTTTCAGGGTTCGTCTCTGCTTTCGCGATTTGACTGCCTCAGCGCTGAGCCAGGCTGAAAGTCGAGGCGCGAATTCATCTAGGGCACTGGATGATTGCCTTGAGGGGTAGGAAGGCTCGATCGCTCCAGATCGGATATAGCGACGAACCGTGTTTCGAGAGATGTCCAGCCGGCGGGAGATTTCCCTGATCGAGATGCGATCGCGGATGTACCAGCGTCGAATAATTCCAAGCAGGGCCACGTCTATCACTCCGTTCTCCCGCTCGCTGTGATGAGCAGGATTGTGGTCTAAACATGGGTCAACTTAGGATGCAAATTTCCGGGGAAAGTGGCTCAGTTTTCGATGCAACTCAACAAAAGAGATCAAATATTTGACCAGGGCACTTGATATAGCAATTCGAGATTCAGGCTGGTTTGAACCGAAAAAGGGTAAAGCGTCTATGCCATCTGGCTTAGCGCTTAAACGTTGCCTTTTGGAAACACGAATTTCAACCGGAAAGTTCAGAGTTAAATGAACAAAGTTCAGACTTAGCTGAATTCCGACATTTATGAGCGCGGACACCAACCCCGCCTTGAAAATTCTAACCTCCATCCCTATACTTAGCACTCGTCACGGGAGAGTGCTAACAATCCTTCCTGGCTTATACCCCTTTTTCATGCGGTGACATTTGCTGCATTTGGAAGAAAAACCATTGCAGCCTTCGCCGCAATCGAACACTAACCTATTGAAATTTAAGGAGTTCTCATGAATCTTCGCCCTTTGCACGATCGCGTTATCGTCAAGCGCCTCGACCAGGAAACCAAGACCGCTTCCGGTATCGTCCTGCCTGACGCAGCCACCGAAAAGCCTGACCAAGGCGAAGTGCTGGCTGTCGGCGGCGGCAAGATTCTGGACGACGGCAAGGTTCGTCCGCTGGCAGTGAAGGTCGGCGACCGCGTCCTGTTCGGCAAGTACTCCGGCCAGGCTGTGAAGGTCGATGGCCAAGAACTGCTGGTCATGCGTGAAGAAGACCTGTTCGCCGTCGTCGAGAAGTAATTCCGGCGCGCGGCCTCTATATAGACAGGGCCGCCGGCAGCACGATATCTCGCCGGCCAGTCCGGCGACATGAATTCAACCGAATTTCTGGAGAATCCAACATGGCAGCAAAGCAAGTTATTTTCGGCGATGAAGCACGCGCCAAGATCGTCAACGGCGTCAACATCCTGGCCAACGCGGTCAAGGTTACCCTGGGTCCCAAGGGCCGCAACGTGGTGCTGGAGCGCAGCTTCGGCGCCCCGACCGTGACCAAGGACGGCGTTTCCGTCGCCAAGGAAATCGAACTGAAGGACAAGCTGGAAAACATGGGCGCCCAGCTGGTCAAGGAAGTCGCTTCCAAGACCTCCGACAACGCCGGTGACGGCACCACCACCGCAACCGTGCTGGCACAAGCGATCGTTCGCGAAGGCTTCAAGTACGTTGCAGCAGGCTTCAACCCGACCGACCTGAAGCGCGGTATCGACAAGGCCGTCGGCGCCATCGTCGGCGAAGTCAAGAACCTGGCCAAGCCCACCACCACTTCCAAGGAAATCGCCCAGGTCGGCTCGATCTCGGCCAACTCCGACGCGGACATCGGCGACATCATCGCCAAGGCCATGGAAAAGGTCGGCAAGGAAGGCGTGATCACCGTGGAAGACGGCAAGTCGCTGGAAAACGAACTGGATATCGTCGAAGGTATGCAATTCGACCGCGGCTACCTGTCGCCGTACTTCATCAACAACCAGGAAAAGCAGATCGTCGCTCTGGACAATCCGTTCATCCTGCTGTTCGACAAGAAGGTTTCCAACATCCGTGACCTGCTGCCGGTGCTGGAACAAGTCGCCAAGGCCGGCCGCCCGCTGCTGATCATCGCTGAAGACGTCGAAGGCGAAGCGCTGGCAACCTTGGTGGTGAACAACATCCGCGGCATCCTGAAGACTGCCGCCGTCAAGGCTCCTGGCTTCGGCGACCGCCGCAAGGCCATGCTGGAAGACATCGCCATCCTGACCGGCGGCCAAGTGATCGCCGAAGAAGTCGGCCTGACCCTGGAAAAGGCTACCCTGGCTGAACTGGGCCAAGCCAAGCGCGTTGAAATCGGCAAGGAAAACACCACCATCATCGACGGCGCTGGCGAAGCCGCTGCCATCGAAGCACGCGTGGCGATGATCCGCACCCAGATCGGCGAAGCCACTTCCGACTACGACCGCGAAAAGCTGCAAGAGCGCGTGGCCAAGCTGGCCGGCGGCGTTGCACTGATCAAGGTTGGCGCTGCCACCGAAGTCGAAATGAAGGAAAAGAAGGCCCGCGTCGAAGACGCGCTGCACGCTACCCGCGCAGCCGTTGAAGAAGGCGTCGTGCCTGGCGGCGGCGTGGCCCTGCTGCGCGCCCGCGCCAACGTCAAGGACCTGAAGGGCGACAACGCCGACCAGGAAGCCGGCATCAAGATCGTGCTGCGCGCGATCGAAGAGCCGCTGCGCCAGATCGTGTTCAACGCCGGCGACGAACCGTCGGTGGTGATCAACAAGGTGCTGGAAGGCAAGGGCAACTTCGGTTACAACGCCTCCAACGGCACCTACGGCGACCTGGTGGAACTGGGCGTGCTGGATCCGGCCAAGGTGACCCGTTCGGCGCTGCAAAACGCTGCCTCCGTGGCTTCGCTGATCCTGACCACCGACGCACTGGTGGCAGAAGTGGCTGAAGACAAGCCGGCCGGCATGCCTGGCGGCATGGGTGGTATGGGCGGCATGGGCGGTATGGACGGCATGATGTAATAGCCGCCGGCCCGCTGGCCGCTGCCTCACGCGGCGGCCTACGACCGAAAAAAAATCCCCGCATCGGCAACGATGCGGGGATTTTTGTTTGCGGCGCCGAGTTGTATCAGCGCCGGCGCGCCTCCAGCCATTCGAATACCAGCATCCCGGCCAGCATCGCCAGCACGAAGGCGATCGCCTTGCCCTCTCCCATGCCCAGCGCCACCAGCGCCGGCCCCGGACAAAAGCCGGCCGTGCCCCAGCCGATCCCGAACAAGGCGCTGCCGGCCAGCAGGCGCGGCGTGATGCCGGTGGCGGCCGGCAATTGCATGGGCAAACCCAGCAAGGAAAGCTTGCGCCGGCGCGAGACGGCGAAGGCGAACATCCCCACGCCGATGGCGCCGGCCATGACGAAGGCCAGCGACGGATCCCAGATGCCGGCCAGGTCGAGGAAGCCCAGCACCTTGGCCGGATCGGCCATGCCGGACAGCATCAGGCCCAGGCCGAACAGCAGGCCGGCGAGAAAAGAAACGATCAATGTCGGCACACGCATCTCAGCCTCCCAGCACATGCCGCAGCACGAACACGGTGACGAACCCGGCCGCCATGAAGGTCGCCGTCGCCACGATGGAGCGCAACGCGCCGCGTGAAATCCCGCATACACCATGGCCGCTGGTGCAGCCGCCGGCATAGCGGGTGCCGAGGCCGACCATGAAGCCTGCCGCGATCACCGTCGGCCAGCCGGCATCGATGTGCAAGGGCATGCGCCAGCCGAAGGCTGCCGCGGCCAACGGTGCGGCCACCAGGCCGGCGATGAAGGCGGCACGCCAGGCGCGCTCGCCGGCGGCGGCGCGCAGCAAGCCGCCGAGGATGCCGCTGATGCCGGCGATGCGGCCGTTGAACAGGATCATGGCTGCCGCCGCCAGGCCGATGGCGACGCCGCCGGCCAGCGAGAATAAAGGCGTGAAATGCGCCCAGTCGATATGCATGGGAAATTCCCGTAGTCGGATCAGGCTGACATTATAGAAAGCTGCGCGGCATCCGCCCAACAACGAAACAGCCCGCGTCCGGAAAGGGACGCGGGCCGTGCTGCGGAACTACGAATGAAGCGTCAGGCGCGCATCAGGCGCGCCGCCATCCAATCAGAACGAGTGGATGATGCCGGCATTGACGGCATTCTGGCTGCTGTCGGCGCCAGGCGCCTGGCTGCTGGTCACGCCCGGGCTGTAGGTGTCGCTTGCATGCAGGTTGCGGTAGACCGCATACAGGCTGGTGCGCTTGGACAGCGCGTACTTGGCGCCCAGGTTCAACTGCAGCAGGCGGCCGTTGGAAGCGCCGATGAAGCTGGCCTTGGTGTACTGCACCGCGCCCAGCAGGGACAGCGCCGGGGTCAGGCTATAGTTCACGCCGACGTCGAAGATGTCGTTCTTCTCGTTGTTCACGCCGCCGACCAGGAACTGGCCGGTGCCGTCAGCCGCGTAGCTGGCAGCCGATGCGGCGGAGAACGAGGAAGCCGAACCGGCAGTCGCCAGCGGCAGCTTCACGCGCGACCACGAGCCGTACACCTTGGCCGGGCCGAACTGGTAGGAACTGGCCAGGGTCCAGGTCTTCAGGCAAGTATCGCCCGCCGAACCGGCGCCGTTGCCGCAAGTGGTGGCGTTGCCGGAGTTGACGTCGCTGGAAGCCACGGTACCGGCCTTCTTGGCCTGGAAGTAAGCCACGCCGACGTTGAACGGACCGTTGGAGTATGCGCCGCCGATGCCGAAGGATTGGCCCGAGGTGTTTTCGCCGGCTTGTTCGCCGAAGCCGTAGATCAGGCTGCCGTAGAAACCGTTGACGTTGGGAGTGTTGTAGCGGATCGAGTTGTTGACGCGTTCGCCGTTGGTACGGTCAAGGTCGCGTGCGTGGACCTGGCTGACCATGCCGCCGAAGTCGGCGACCGAAGTGAAGGAGGAGATATCGTCGGTGAAGTCCTTCTGGCGGCCCAGCAGCACGGCGCCGAAGTTGCCCGACAGGCCGACGGTGGCGGTACGGCCGAACAGGGTGTTGCCTTGGGCTGCTTGGCCGTTATCCAGCGTGAAGCCGTTTTCCAGGTTGAACAGCGCCTGCATGCCGCCGCCCAGGTCTTCGGTGCCCTTGAAGCCGATGCGCGAACCCTTGATCGCACCAGAGTCGACGCCGACGCGATTGCCGTTGCCGGTACCGGTGGTTGCCACCTTGCTGTTGTACGACAGGCTGGCGTCGATGATGCCGTAGATGGTGACCGAGCTTTGCGCATGTGCGACGCCGGTGAAGGCGCCCAGCACTGCCAGTGCCAAGAGGGACTTTCTCATGAGGAACTCCAATGGTTGTTGAATTGCTGTTTGATTGTTGGCGACACCACCGCCCGGAGTGATTCCGGCAGTAGCAACGCCCAAGCTTCCAGAAAGAAACATCAAGAAGACTTAATTTATTTAATCAAAATTTATTTTCACAAACAATTTAACTTTGTATTTTTATGAATTTATACAAATTTATGTCTCATTAATACAACTATCAACAAGAAGAGGATCTGCAATAAAAAATGCCGACTCGCGATTCACCCGGCAGCTTGGGAACAAGAAACGATGCAAATAAACAACACATTGTTTCCCTTTCCAGCGAGGAATGCGGTCGGCAAAAACCTGCGGAACCTGGCTGGCGCAAGGAAAACGCCACCCCGCCCCGCAGGAGGACAAGCCTGGAAAATGGGCCTCTCACATGAACACCCGCCCCAGCCTGTCCACGCGACCGGAGCTGCATGGACTGCTGTTCCAGGCTTGCCGCAAGAAAGCGGCATCGGCAGGCAGTTCAGCAATCAATAATGGAAGCGGCACTGGTGCACGACGATACGGTCGCGCAAGCGCTCGAACACCAGCCGGTGTTCGGATGACAAGCGCACCGAACGCAGGCCCTGCAAGCGCAGCGGCAAGACCGACACCTGCTGCGCCGGCAGGCTTTGTCCATCGCGCAGGCAACGCAGCAGGCGGGCGATGCGCCGCGCCAGCGCGCTGTCCTGGCGGCGCCAGAAAGCGAAGTCTTCCTGGGCCAGGGGCGTCATCAGCAGTTTCATTCCACCTCCGGTTCGGACAGGAAATCGGCGCGCAACTGCTGCAGGCTGCGCAGCAGGCGGTCCGCATTGATATCGGTGGCGAACAGGTGGGCCGCATCCTGCATGGCCCGCCAGACCGACTCCCGGACGATGACCAGGTTTTCGCCGCCATCACGGGTGACGACTACCTCGTCGATATCGGCCAGCTCCATCAGGTCGGGCAGCTGGTCGGCTAATTGTTTGGCGCTGAAGGAATACATCGGGTCCCCTTGTTTCATCAACGGCAGGCGGGCATGCCTGATGCCCGCCCCTTGGATGCTGGCCGCCGGGCGGCCCGCCATCAATAGCCGCGATAGAGGCCCTGCGGATCGGGATGCTTCTGGTACTCGACCAGTTCGGCCTGCACTTGCGCGCGGGTCTTGGCGGAAACGAACGCGGGCAGTTTCGGATAGTCGGCGTCGCTGACGGTGAGCAGCCCCTGGGCCCGGGCCGCCTTCAGTTCTTCAACCACCTGCGCACGCGTCTTGGTGGAGACGAAAACGGGCTGCCTGGGATAGTCATAGTCGGACACGCTGAGGCTGCCATCGGCACGCGCCTGCTTCAGTTCTTCGATGACCTGGGCGCGGGTCTTGCCTTGCATGCCCTGGGCTGGGGCGGAAACGTTTTGTGCCAGCACGGCGCCGCTTGTGGCGGCCAGTGCGAAGGCGAAGAGGAGATGACGGGTATTCATTTTTTGCTTTCTTACTCTACATACGGCTTGATGCAAATTTGATCTTGTTCGGCGCCCCGCTGCATTTGCATGAATCGGCATAAGGCGCTGGTAGCTCCGGGATATCCAGAAGAACGTGTCTGTCATCCGGGCTGCAAACGAACTTTAGTCTTTGCGAAAACATGAAAAAACGCCGCTACCCGAAAGTGATAATTTCAAAAACAGAAACAATAAAGCTATTGACGAGCCCGACTCGTATTTTCGGAACGGCGGAAGAAGATGGATGGGGAAAGGAGAAGAAAAGGCCCGGATGAAAAAAAACCGGCAGGCATCGCCGCCGGCTCACCGAAGGCAGTCCCGCCATGCGGGAAAAAGCGTCTTTCCGGCATGGGCCGCCGCAATGCAAACCCTTGCCGGGTCTGGCTTGCGGCACACCCATCAGATGTTTGGGTTATATCGATAAGCGAAAATTTATTTTCCCCTTATAACCCCACCGCCTTAAAATAGCGGCTTCTTATAAAAATATCGATGGCAGTGGAGACTTGTGGTTTTGTCCCCGCCTGCGGCGCCTGAATCCATCAGGAAGGCGCCCATGGCGGCGGGTCGGAAGCACGGGCCCGCTGCCATTTCTATTCCCATCATGATCGAAATCCAAGCTGTTACCCAGCGCTTCGGCAGCGTCGAAGCGGTGCGCAATGTCGATCTGTCGATCCGTAAGGGCGAAGTCTTCGGCATCATCGGCCGCAGCGGCGCCGGCAAAAGCACGCTGGTGCGCACCCTGAACCTGCTCAACCGCCCGACATCCGGTCGTATCCTGCTCGACGGCCAGGACCTGACCGCCCTTTCCGCCAACCAGTTGCGCGAGGCGCGCCGCGGCATCGGCATGATCTTCCAGCACTTCAACCTGCTCTCCTCGCGCACGGTGTACGACAACATCGCGCTGCCGCTGGAACTGGCCGGCAAGTCCAAGGCCGAGATCGCCAAGAAGGTCGAGCCGCTGCTGGAACTGGTCGGCCTGTCGGCATTGAAGAACCGCTATCCGGCGCAGATCTCGGGCGGCCAGAAACAGCGCGTGGGCATCGCCCGCGCCCTGGCCAACGATCCCAAGGTGCTGCTGTCGGACGAAGCCACCTCGGCGCTGGACCCGGAAACCACCCGCTCGATCCTGGAACTGCTGCGCAAGATCAACCAGGAACTGGGCCTGACCATCGTCCTGATCACCCACCAGATGGAAGTGATCAAGGTCATCTGCGACCGCGTGGCGGTGATGGAAGCCGGCCAGGTGATCGAACAGGGCGAGGTGCTGGAGGTGTTCCGCCAGCCCAGGCATGAAGTCACCCGCGCCCTGATCGGCGACGTGATCGCCCACGAACTGCCCAAGGGCGTGGTGGAGCGCCTGCGCGCGCGCCTGGCCAATGCCGAGGCGGGAACGGGAACCGACCACCTGTTCCGCTTCGCCTTCACCGGCTCGGGCGTGGACCAGCCGCACCTGTCGGAAGCGGTGCGCCGCTACAGCCTGGACTTCAACATCCTGCACGGCCAGATCGACGAGATCCAGGGCCAGGCCTTCGGTTCGCTGGCGATCCTCGCCAACGGCACCCAGGAGAACATCAACAATGCAATGCAATACCTGCGCTCGCAGGGCGTCGTCGTGGAGGAGCTGAACCATGTCATCTGAACTGATCGATCTGTTCATCAGCTCCTTCGGCGAAACCCTGATGATGGTCGCCATCTCCGGCGTGCTGGGCTCGCTGCTGGGCGTACCGCTGGGCATCGCGCTGCACCTGACCGAGCGTAACGGCATCCTGCCCAACGTGGCCTTCAACCGCATCGCCGGCCTCCTGGTCAACGCGGTGCGTTCGACGCCCTTCATCATCTTGCTGGTGGCGGTGATTCCGTTCACGCGCTTCTTCGTCGGCACCTCCATCGGCACCGCCGCGGCGATCGTGCCGCTGACCATCGCCGCCGCGCCCTTCATCGCGCGCCTGGTCGAATCAGCCCTGCGCGAAGTCGACCACGGCCTGGTGGAAGCGGCCCAGGCGATGGGCGCGAGCACCTGGCAAATCATCTACAAGGTCTTGGTGCCCGAGGCATTTGCTGGTATCGTCGCCGGTCTCACGATCACCTTCGTCAGCCTGGTCGGCTATTCGGCCATGGCCGGCGCGATCGGCGGCGGCGGCCTGGGCGACCTGGGCATCCGCTACGGCTACCAGCGCTTCCTGCCGGAAGTGATGGTGGCGGTGGTGCTGATCCTGATCGTTTTCGTGCAGTTGGTGCAATCCCTGGGAGACCTGCTGGTGCGCAAGCTGAGCCACCGCTAAAAGCGGAAGCCGCAGCGCGCAGTGTTGGAAACAAACCGCAGCTACCCGCTGCGACTATTACAAAAGCTTGAAAGGAAAGTCATGAACCGTCGTCAGTTGATTCAATTCTTCGCAGGCCTGGGCGCCGCCGTATCTCTTGCCAGCCTGATCTCCGCGCCCGTGCAAGCGCAGGACAAGCCGATCAAGATGGGCGTGACCGCCGGTCCGCACGCCGAGATCATGGAGCAGGTCAAGAAGCTGCTGGAAAAAGACGGCGTGAAGATGCAGATCGTCGAGTTCACCGACTACATCCAGCCCAACGCGGCGCTGGCCGGCGGCGACCTGGATGCCAACTCCTACCAGCACCAGCCCTACCTGGATGCGCAGATCAAGGACCGCGGCTACAAGTTCATCAGCGTGGGCACCACCATCACCTTCCCGATGGGCGTGTACTCCAAGAAGGTCAAGTCCTTGAACGACCTCAAGCAAGGCGCCCGCGTCGGCGTGCCCAACGACCCGACCAACGGCGGCCGCGCGCTGCTGGTGCTGCAAGCCAAGGGCGTGATCAAGCTGAAGGCCGACGCCGGCCTGAAGGCCACCCCGCTGGACATCGTCGAGAACCCGAAGAAGGTCAAGATCGTCGAACTGGACGCCGCCCAACTGCCGCGTTCGCTGGATGACTTCGACGCCGCCGTGATCAACGGCAACTTCGCCGAGTCCGCCGGCCTGTCGCCGACCAAGGACGCCATCGCCGTGGAAGCCTCGACCGGCCCCTACGCCAACGTGCTGGCCATCCGCGCCGCCGACAAGGACAAGCCCTGGGTCGCCAAGCTGGTCAAGGCCTACCACAGCCCGGAAGTGAAGAAGTTCGTGCTGGAAAAGTACAAGGGTTCCGTGATCACCTCCTGGTAATCGCCTGAAACGTCCGGTTCCGCCGGACGCTTGCCCAATAAAAAAGCCACCGCAAGGTGGCTTTTTTGTTGCGCCGTCGCCGCGCTTTAATCCTGCCGCCCGCGATGGTCCGGCGCGTTGCGCCAGTCGTACTCTTCCTCTTCTTCCTCGTCGTCTTCGGCCAGCGCATCCGGATTGTCGGTGGACTGGTAATTGGCCAGCAGTTCGGCGCGCGACTCCGGCGTCTCCAGCGAGATGCGGCCGAGCGCGCCGCTGCGGTAATCCTGCAGGAAGGTGTGCGCGGCCTTCTCGAAATCGTAGTCGCCGCCCTTGAGGCGGAAGCCGCGCTTGGCCGCCACGCCCTCGACCACCGCCACGCCGTCCATGCCTTCGGTCTGGAAGCCGTAGCGCGCCTTGAGCAGTTGCGGATAGCGCTGCAGCAGCAGGTCGGCCAGGAAGGTCGCGACCTCTTCCTCGATCAGCGCGTTGCTGCCCACCGCGTGGCTGGCGGCCAGCATCAGGCCGTCGCTGGGGTGTTCGATCTTGGGCCACAGCATGCCGGGGGTATCGGTCAGAACCATGTTGTTGCCCAGGTACAGGCGCTGCTGGGTCTTGGTCACGGCCGGCTCATCGCCCACCGCGGCCACGCGCTTTTTCAGCAGCGCGTTCATCAGCGTGGACTTGCCCACGTTGGGAATGCCCATGATCATCATGCGCAGCGGCTTCAGGGCCGTACCGCGGTGCGGGGCGACCTGCAACGCCAGCTTGGGCACGCGCGCGACGTCGGAAGGCTTCTTGCACGACAGCGCCACCGCGGTCACGCCCTTCTGGCTGTTGTAGTGATTGATCCAGGCCTGGGTCGCGGCCGGGTCGGCCATGTCGGTCTTGTTCAGGATCTTCAGGCAGGGCCGCTGGCGCGCATTGCGCAGCTGCTCGATCATCGGGTTGCAACTGGCCTGGGGCAAGCGGGCGTCGACCACTTCGATGACCAGGTCGACCTTCTCCATTGCCTCGGCCGCCTTCTTGCGGGCGGCGTTCATGTGGCCAGGGAACCATTGGATGGACATGCGGATTCTTCTTTCTTGCGCTTTTATTTGGGTAAGCCGTTATTTTAAGGCTTGTGCAGGCATCGCCCCCAAAAAAAGAACCCGCCGCGCAACAGATGCGGGCGGGTTTCTCTGCCGACGCGGGGTTCAGGCGCCGCCTGCCGCCAATTGCCTTTTGACAACCCCGACAAAACGCCACACCAGCCACAGCGCCAGCGCATAGGCCAGCGCCATCATGCCGAAGGCCAGCGGGTTGCGCACGCTCCAGCCCTCGAAGGTATGCAGCACCGCGCCCATCACCGCCACCCCGACCAGCGCGCCGATCTGGCGGTTGGCGTTGAGCGCGGCGGCGGCGCTGTTGGCGTGGGCGCGGCCGGCGACCTGCATCACCACCGCGGTCATGGCGGGGATGGCGGTGCTCACGCCCAGGTTGGCGGCGGCGCAGACCAGCGCCAGCAGCCAGTAAGGCGTATCTGGCGTGAAGCGCATGGCCAGCGCGGTGAACACCGCCCCCACCGACAACCCCAGCAACAGCGGCACGCGCGGCCCCCAGTGGGCCGACATGCGGCCGGACATGATGTTGCCGAAGAAGATCACCACCATCATCGGCACCAGTTGCAGGCCGGTATGCAGCGCATCGGCGCCGCGCCCTTGCTGCAGGAACAGCGCCAGGTAGAACAGGTTGCCGTACACGCCGAAGTTGATCAGGAAACCGATGCCGTTGGCCGCCGCGAACTGCGGCGTGGCGAACAAGGCGCGCGGCAGCAGCGGCGCGATGCCGCGCAGTTCGTGGCGTACCAGGGCGGCGGCGGCGAGCAGCGCCGCCACCGCGCCGGCGACGATGCGCGCCGAGCCCCAGCCGTAGACCGGCCCCTGGATCAGCACGAAGGACAAGGCCGCCAGCATGGCCACTCCGACCACATGGCTGTACAGGTTGAGCGCGCGCTCGTGGCGCGGTACGTGGGGAATCAGGCGGCGCGCCATCCACAGGCCGAACACGCCGACCGGCACGTTGATCAGGAACACGCTGCGCCAGCCCAGCCAGTGGACCAGCACGCCACCGGCCAGCGGACCGACCGCCGCCGCCACGCTCACCGTGGCCGACCACACGCCCAGCATGCGGGCGCGCACGCGGTCATCCGCATAGATGTGGGTCAGCAGGCTCAGCGAACTGGGCATGAAGAAGGCCGCGCCCAAGCCCTGCAACAGGCGCGCCGCCACCAGGCAAGCGCCGTTGGGCGCGGCCCCGCACAGCGCGGAAGCCAGCACGAACAGGAACAGGCCGAGCAGGTAGAGCCGGCGCCCGCCGAAGCGGTCGGCCAGCGCGCCGCCCACCATCAGCATGGCCGCGAAGGTGAGCGTATAGCCGTCGACGATCCAGACCAGGGTCGACAGCGGCGCGTCCAGGCTGGCCGAAATCTCGGACAGGCCGACGTTGACCACGGTCACGTCCAGCATGGCCATGATGAAGCCGATGGCCAGCGCCACCAGCGGCAAGATGCCAGCGCGGCTTGCCGCCGTGGCGGGGGAAGCGACAACGGCGGGATTGGAACATTGCACGGATGACATGGGATTCTTTCTGCGATGGCGCGGCATGCGCGCGATGGACGGATTGTAGGCTTCCGCCTTGATGCAATAAATAGGTATAACATCGGCACAGTGATGCAAATTTGCATACCCCGAAGACTGAAGAGGCGATATGACGGCAGCGATGGATTGGGACAATGCGCGGGTATTCCTGGCGCTATACCGCAAGGGCACCTTGCGCGCGGCGGCTGAACAGCTGGAGATCGACCAGGCCACGGTAGGCCGGCGCCTGGCGGCGATGGAGAAGTCGCTGGCGGCGCGCCTGTTCCTGCGCACGCCCTCGGGCTACGTCCCCACGCCTGCCGGTGAACTCGCCGCCGGCGCCGCCGAGCGCATGGAGCAAGGAGCCGAGCAGTTGCTGCGCCAGATGCAAGGCATCGACGAGCGCCTGTGCGGCGTGGTGCGCCTGGCCGCCACCGACAGTGCTGCGCGCCACCACCTGATACCGGCCCTGCAAAAACTGCGCGAGGCGCATCCGAATATCCGCGTGGTGCTCTCCACCTCGACCCAGATCACCAACCTGACCAAGCGCGAAGCCGACATCGCGGTACGCACCGTCCGCCCCGACAGCCCCGACCTGATCGCGCGCCACCTCAAGCGCCTGCACACCGGCATCTATGCCTCCAAGGCCTATGTCAAGAAGCGTGGCCTGCCCGAACCCGGCAGCGCGCTCAAGGGGCATGACGTGGTAGCCTACCAGCGCGCGCTGGCGCCGCACATGGCCGACCAAGTTTGCGGCGAATCCAGTGCCAATGCCAATGTCGCGATGGAAGTGAGCAACGGCCTGATGCTGGCCGAATGCGTCCTGGCCGGGATGGGACTGGGTGAGTTGCCCGAGCATGTGGGCGATTCCATGCCCGGCCTGGTGCGCATCTGGCCCGAGCGCAATGCGCCGTACGACATGTGGCTGGTGCTGCACAGCGACCTCAACCGCACGGCGCGGGTGCGGGCGGTGGCCGATGCCATCATCGCGGCTTACGAGGCCGCTTGAGTGGCGGCTACCGCATCGTCCACGCTCAAATCGATGATGTCGGAAGGCGGCAGGCCGGCAATGTCGGCCCGCTTCAGGATTTCCTGCACTGAACTCTTCAGCCGCGCCAGCAGGAGGCGCTTGCCCGCGGCATGGACAAACCCGGCGAAGTCGCGCAGGGCTTCCAGGCTGGAACTGTCCAGGTCGGGCGACTCCTCCAGGCTCAGGATGATGGCGTTGACCGGCTGCGCCGCATCGTTGATGCGCTGGCGCGCCTGGCCGAGTATTTTCTCGGCATTGGCGAAGAACAAGGGTTCTTCCGGGCGGAAGATCAGGATGCCCGCGACCGGGAGCGCTTCGGGATGCAGGTCGATGCGCACGAAATCGTGCCCCTTGCCGAGCCGCCCGAGAACGGACAGCCGCGAATCGGCAAACCGCCGCAGCATCATCAGGATGCTGATGCCGATCGCGGCCATCAGCCCGTCCAATACGCCCAGCAGCAAGACGCCAAGCACGGCGGCAACCACGACGAGCCGGTCCCGGCGCCATTGGAAGTAAGGGCGCAAGGCCGCGGGCTTGAGCGTATGGCTCACCGCATGGATGACGATCGCGGCCAAGACAGGCTCCGGCGTCAATGCGACCCAGGGCAGCAGCACCATGACTACGACCAGCACCGCGATCGCGGCGATCGCTCCCGCCCAGCGCGACGTCGCGCCGGCGGCCTCATTGGCCGATGTGGCGGAATAGCCCGCGCCGACGGGAATGCCCTGCAGCAGGCCGGAGAAGACATTGGCCGCCCCCAGCGCCAGCAGATCGCGGTTGGGCGCCACGGTATCGCCGTGCTTCATCGCGAAGCTGCGTATCGAACCATACGATTCGGCGTAGAGGATCAGCACCATCGCCACTGCCAGTTCGGCGAGCTGCACCCAGTCGGTGCGGGCCAACTGCGGCCATGTGAGTGCCGGCCGTTGCAGGACGATGGGGCCGACCAGGCCGACGCCATACTGGGACAGCTCCAGCCAGCGGCTGGCCGCGATCCCCAGCGCGATGACGATCATCGCGCCCGGCACGCTCTTCATCCTGGCAAACAAAAACAGCAGCGCCAGCGCGATCGCCCCGACGGCCAAGGCAACCGGATTCCAGGCGCCGACCTGGCCAAACAACTCGGCAACGAGCGGCATCAGTCCGCCATGCGCGGGATGCACGCCGACGACCTTGGGCAGTTGCTTGACGATGATGACGATCGCCAGGCCGAAAGTGAAGCCGCGCATGACCGGCTTGGCGATGAAGTCGGTGATGTTGCCCATGCGCGCCATGCCCGCTATCAGGAAAAGCACGCCGGTGAGAATGACCAATCCTGCCGCCAGCACCATGCGGTGCGCCGGATCGCCGCCGGCCATGGTTGCGGTCGCCGCCGCCAGCACCGCGGCCGACGAAGAGGTGGCCGAGACGATGGCGAAGCGGCTGGAGCCCAGCATGGCGTAACAAGCCAGCCCGGCGAGCAAGGCGATGATGCCCATGTGCGGCGGCAGGTTGGCGATGCTCGAATAGGCGACCGCTTCCGGCAGCAGCAGGCCGGCCAGCGACAGGCCCGCGAGAAGATCGCTGGCGCGGGTTCCTCCTGCGGTAGCGGAGGCCGTGGCGAATAGGCGCATTTATTCCAGCTCCGCCAGCACCTTCAGGTGCGCCACTACGCTACGCCCCAGCGCCGACAGGTTGTAGCCGCCCTCCAGGCAGCTGACGATGCGGCCCTGCGCATGCTCCCTGGCGACTTGCATGATCTGGCGCGTGATCCAGGCATAGTCGGCCTCGACCAGCCCCATCTGCCCCATGTCGTCCTCGCGGTGGGCATCGAACCCGGCCGAGATGAAGATCATCTGCGGCCGGTGCGCATGCAGCGCCGGCAGCCATTTTTCCGTGACCAGCTGGCGCACCGCGTTGCCGTCGGTATAGGCCGGCACCGGCACGTTGACGATATGCGCTTCGGCCGGCTCGGTACCCGAGAACGGATAGAAAGGATGCTGGAAAAAGCTCGCCATCAGCACCCTCGGGTCGTGCGCGAAGGCTTCTTCGGTGCCGTTGCCGTGGTGCACGTCGAAATCCACCACCGCCACCCGCTCCAGCCCGTGCACGTCCATGGCATGGCGCGCGGCGATGGCGACGTTGTTGAACAGGCAAAATCCCATCGCCTTGCCCGGCGTGGCATGGTGGCCGGGCGGGCGCACCGAGCAAAAGGCGTTGTCCAGCTCGCCGGCCAGCACCGCGTCGGTCGCGGCCACCGCCGCGCCGGCCGCGCGCAGCGCCGCCTGCCAGCTATGGCGATTGAGCAGGGTGTCGCCGTCGATGGAGTAATACGCCTCGCCCGACAGCGCCAGCGCGTGGCTGTGCTCGCGGATGGCGTCGACGGCGGCGGCGCTGTGGATGCGTTCTAGTTCGGCCGGGTCGGCCAGCGGGGCGTCGCGGCGGTCGAGGAACTGGTCGATGCGGCTGGCGATCAACTGGTCCTCGATGGCCTGCAGGCGGGCCGGCGTCTCGGGGTGCCAGTCGCCCATTTCATGGCGCTGGCAGTCGGGGTGCGTATAAAAGGCGGTAGTCATTGTTGCTTTTCTGTCTTGTCTGTCTCTTGAGGCTAGTGTACATCCCATGCACCGGCAAAGGGGGCAAAGGACGGACGGCGTGATGGGATATACTTGGGCGCTGTTTCGCCCCCTCCGTCCAGATTGCCGCCTCATGCCGCTCACATCGCTTCGCCGCCTGCCCGCCCTGACTTCCGCCCTGCTGTTTTCCGCCCTGTGCGCCCTGCCGCCGGCCTTGCATGCCGAATCGCCGAAGCAGCCCGCCAAGAGCAAGTCCGTCAAAGACAAGAAGGCGGAAAAGAAGGCCCCTGCCAAGAAAAAGGCAGCGCCGGAAGACCAGGGCGAATTCGTCAAATTCAATGAATGGAAGGAAGGCGCGCAGTTCATCGACGAGATGGTCCAGCGCAACGGCTTCGACCGCGCCGAACTCAACAAGCTGCTGGCGCAGACGCGCTATCTCGACACCGCCATCCAGCTGATCAAGCCCGCGCCCAGCAACAAGCCCAAGAACTGGGCCGCCTACCGCGCGCGCTTCATTGAACCGGTGCGCATCAACGCCGGCGTCGAGTTCTGGAACACCTACGGCGTCGCCCTGGCGCGCGCCGAGGCGCAATACGGCGTGCCGATGGAAATCATCGTCGGCATCATCGGCGTGGAAACCGTCTACGGCCGCAACACCGGCAACTTCCGCGTGATGGACGCGATCACCACGCTGGCCTTCGACTACCCCAACACCCCCAACCGCGAAGCCCGCATGGCCTTCTTCCGCGGCGAACTGGAAAACACGCTGCTGCTGGCGCGCGACGCCGGCATCGACCCGTTCTCGCTGCGCGGCTCCTACGCCGGCGCCATCGGCTGGGCCCAGTTCATGCCGGGCAGCATCCGCGAATACGCGGTCGACTTCGACGGCGACGGCAAGATCGACCTGCGCAATTCGCCGGTCGACGCCATCGGCAGCGTGGCCCACTACCTCGCCGTGCACGGCTGGCAGCGCGGCGAACCGGTGGCCTTCCCGGCCACGGTCTCGGCCGACAACCGCCAGTGGGAAGGCATGCTGAACCAGGGCCTGGAAGCCAAATACACCGAACAGCAATTGCAGGCCGCCGGCGTGACCGTCAGCGCGCCCACCTTGCCGGCCGGCATGCGCTTCGGCCTGGTCGACCTGCAAAACGGCACCAACCCGACCGAATACTGGCTGGCGACCAACAATTTCTTCGCCATCACGCAGTACAACCGCAGCTACTTCTATGCGATGTCGGTGGCCGAACTGGGCCGCGCCGTCGCCGCTGCGCGCAACAACCGCTGATCCAATAACAAATGGCGCCGGGCAACGCATCCGGCGCCTCACTACCTCACCAAGATGAAACGTATTACTCCCTTGGCATCGACGCTGATGCTGACCCTGGCCGGGACCTCCCTCGGCCTTGCCAACGCCGCCCGCGCCGCCGATGGCCGCAATCAATCCGGCGACGCCCTGCCCACGGTGAATGTCACCGCCAGCGGCGCCCGTTCAGCCGCCATCGCCGGTTTCGACGAGGCGCCGCTGCTCGACACGCCGGCCTCGGTAGCGGTGGTCACCGCCCAGCAGATGCGCGACCAGCAGTCGCGCCTGCTGTCGGACGTGATCAAGAACGACGCCTCGATCGGCGAGAACTACGCGCCGGTGGGCTATTACGAAAACTTCAGCATCCGCGGCTTCACGCTCGACCCGGCCAGCGCCTACCGCATCGACGGCCTGACCGCGGCCGGCGAGCAGACCATCGCGCTGGAGAACAAGGAGCGCGTGGAATTCCTGAAAGGCGTGGCCGGCCTGCAGGCCGGCGTGGTCGCCGCCGGCGGTCTGGTGAACTACGTCACCAAGCGCCCGGCCGACGTGCGCTCGGTGGTGCTGGGCACCGACTCCAACGGCTCGCGCTACCTCGCCACCGACCTCGGCGCCCTGTTCGGCGAACAGAAGCAGTTCGGCCTGCGCATCAACGCCGCGCATGAAGACATCCATTCGTACGTCAGCAACGCCGACGGCTGGCGCGACTTCGCCTCGCTGGCGGCCTCCTGGGCCATCAGCTCACGCACCCTGCTGCAGTTCAATGCCGAATACCAGCAGAAGGCGCAACGCTCGGTAGCCGGCTACCAGTTGCTGGGCGGCGCCACGATCCCCGCCGGCGTCTCGCCTTCGACCATGCTCACGCCGCAATCCTGGGCGCAGCCGGTGCGCGACACCTCGCTCAACTACAGCCTGCGCCTGGATACCGAATTCAACAGCGACTGGCGCGGCTATATCACCGCCGGCCGCAGCCGCGCGGTGATCGACGATTACCTGGCCTTCCCGTATGGCAGTGGCGGGGGCGCTTCGCCGTATTTCGCCGCCAACGGCGATTTCGATGTCTACGACTATCGCAGCCCGAACGACGACCGCCGCAACGACGAAGTACAGGCGGCCGTCATCGGCAAGTTCGCTACCGGATCCGTGCGCCACGAATTGACGATGGGCGCGGCCATGTCGCGCCGCGTGGTGGACAAGTCCGACGGCATCAGCAGCCTGGTCGGCAGCGGCAACATCTATACCGGCACGCCGGCGCTGCCGCCTTCCGCCGACATTCCCGGCCCCTCCTACCGCAACCTGGACAGCCGCCAGAAGGCCTTGTTCTTCAGCGACCGCCTGCAGTTCTCCGAGCGCTGGCAAGCCATCGCCGGCGGCCGCCAGGTGTGGCTCGACGAAGATGCGTTCAACAGCGACGGCAGCGTTGCGCGCCATACCAACCGCAACATCTTCCTGCCGCAACTGGCGCTGATTTTCAAGCCGCAGCCGGACATGTCGCTCTACGGCAGCTATGCCGAGACGCTGTCGCTGGGCACCTCGGCGCCGTTCTGGGTCAGCAACTACCCGACCACGCTGCCGCCCTCGGTGGCGCGCCAGCTGGAAGCCGGCGTCAAAGTCGACGTCACGCCCGACCTGAACCTGACCGCCGCGCTGTTCCGTATCCGCAATGCCTACGAATACCAGCAGCCCGACAACAGCCCCGCCGGCTTCACCTATGTGCAGCAAGGCCGGCAAACCAACACCGGCATCGAACTCGGCGCCAGCGGCAAGCTCACGCCGCGTCTGCAGGTCGGCGCCAGCATGGCCGTCACCCGGGCGCGCGCCAGCGATACCGGCACCGCCGCCTACGATGGCCAGCAAGCCGTCAACGTGCCGCGCCTGCGCAGCGCCGTCTACACCGACTATGCGGTGCCCGGCGTGGAAGGCCTGAACGTGATGGGCAGCTGGCTCTACAGCGGCAGCAAGCCGGCCATCCGCGACGGCAGCGCGAGCCTGCCGGCGGTGCATGTATTCAATGCCGGCCTGCGCTACAAGCTACGCGTGGGAGGACACCTGACGACGCTGCGCCTGAACGTCGACAACCTCTTCGACAAGCGCTACTGGAAGGACTCCGGCCAATACCTGGGCGACAGCTACCTGCACCTGGGCGCGCCGCGCACCGCGCGGCTGTCGCTACAATACGATTTCTAAGAATCAGGAAAAACAGGTTCCAAGCATCATGGAAGCGGCTTCCCACCACCTCACACGCGCCATCAGCCACGGCATGGGCACCGAAACGGTGATTTCGGACTGGCCGGCGCTGACCTCGGCCGAGGTGGCGCGCCTGCTGCGGCATTACCCGCAGGCCGGCAAGCTGCAGCGCCTGGAGTGGCACAGTCCGCGCCCGTTCTCGGCGGCCTGCGTGGTGCATACCGATGCCGGCGAGATTTTCGTCAAGCGCCACCATGTACGGGTGCGCGACGTCAATTCGCTGACCGAGGAACACCGCTTCGTGGCCCACCTGCACGCCCGCGGCCTGCCCGTCAGCGTAGCCTTGCTGACCGAGGACGGCGCCAGCGCGCTGGCCGATGAGCATTGGACTTATGAAGTGTTCTGGCTGGCGCCGGGTGTGGACCTGTACCGCGACGCCCTCTCGTGGACGCCGTTCTCCAGCCGCACCCACGCCTATTCGTCCGGCGCCATGCTGGCGCGGCTGCACCAGGCCTCGCAGGGTTACGATGCGCCGGCGCGCGCCGCCCGGCCGCTCATCTGCAGCTTCACGATCTTCTCGCAGGAAGACCCGCTGCGCCCGCTGCAAGCCTATATCGAACAGCGCCCGGCGATTGCCGAATACCTGCGCGAGCGCCCCTGGCGCGGCGAGGTGGCGCAGCACCTGCTGCCTTTCCACACGCGCCTGAAACCCTACCTGGATGAGATGACGCCGCTGTGGACGCACAACGACTGGCACGCCTCCAACCTGCTGTGGAGCGACGGCAGCGCGCTGGCGCAGGCGCACACGGTGCTGGACTTCGGCCTGTCGAACCGCACTTGCGCGCTGCACGACGTGGCCACGGCGATCGAGCGCAACATCGTGGAATGGCTGGCGATCCCGCACCGGCCCGACCAGTTGATCCACCTCGACCTGCTCGATGCGCTACTGGACGGCTATGCCTCGCTGTCGCCGCTGACGGCGCGCCAGACGCGCGCGCTGGCGGCGCTGCTGCCGCTGGTGCATGCCGAGTTCGCGCTGGCCGAACTGGGCTACTTCCACGGCGTCACCCATTCGCAGCAGAACGCCGCGCTGGCGTACGAAACCTATCTGCTGGGGCATGCCGCCTGGTTCAACGGCGCCGAGGGGCAGCGCCTGCTCTGCCACCTGGAACGGCGGGCCGAGGCATTGGAACGCAAGTAGAGCTCAAGCAAAATCCTTGATCGTCTCCGGCTCGATCAACACCATATTTTCATTGGCGCCCAGCCATACCTGCCCGTCCTGGATAGTGCATTGCAATTGCATCGTGCGCTGCGCCAATGCCGCCAGCGCCTGGCTGGCTTCGGCCGGGATATTCACTACCTTGAGGTTCTTGGCGCGCTCAACGCGGCTGCCGGTCTGGTTCCACCAGATGTTGGAAACGCTGCTGTAGCTATAGACCAGCACGCGTTCGGCACGGCCGCAGGCCTTGAGGATGGCGCGGTCGTCGGGCTGGCCGACTTCGATCCACAGGTCGATGGCGCCGGTCAGGTCCTTCTGCCACAGGTCGGGCTCATCGGTATCGGACAAGCCCTTGCCGAAGGCCAGCGCCTCGCTGGCATTGAGGGCGAAGGCCAGCACCCGGATCATCATGCGCTCGTCGGTCTCGGACGGATGGCGCGCGATGGTCAGCGCATGGTTTTCGTAATAGTGCCGGTCCATGTCGGAAATCTGCAGGTCGGCTTTGAAGATGGTGGATTTGAGCGCCATGAAGGAAATCTTGTCGTCTACTGGAGGTGCTGCGGCGCAATCGCCGCCGCCGAAGGTTGGCAAGCATAGCCGATCCGCGCGGCAAATGGGCGGCGACTTTCGCGCCGCGGCGGCCATGCGACAATATCGTATGGACAACCCACCTTCCCCCCGCAGCGACGCCGACGTCATCGCCCTCACCCAGGCCTGGCTGGAACAGGCCGTGATCGGCCTGAACCTGTGCCCGTTCGCCAAGGCCGTACACGTCAAGAAACAGATCCGCTACCAGGTCAGCCATGCCACCGAATGGGACGCGCTGTCGGCAGAGCTGGAGCAGGAACTTGAATTATTGGCGAGCACCGATCCCGAGCAGATCGACACCACCTTGCTGGTCATTCCACTCGCATTAACGGATTTCCTGGAATACAACGACTTCCTGGACTGGGCCGACCGCATCCTGGTGCGCCTGGAACTCGATGGTGAACTGCAGATCGCCAGCTTCCACCCGGCCTACCAGTTTGCCGATGCCGAGCCGGACGACATCGAGAACTACAGCAACCGCTCGCCTTTCCCCATCCTGCATCTGTTGCGGGAAAGCAGCATCGACCGGGCAGTCGCCGCCTACCCCGATGCCAGCGCAATTTTCGAGAAAAACATGGCTACCTTGCGGAAACTTGGCCTGTCTGGCTGGAATGCCCTGCCGTTTGTCGTGTCAGATAAACAACCCTAACAAATCCCAAAAAAATACTGTTAATATCTGTTACAAATTCGAGATGTGTTTCTGCAACTATTGTGGAATAGTATTTTCTGACCCTCATGAATTTTGTGCAATTATTTCTATATAGACATAGAATTAGCTCTATAACGTAGAGAAACCAATTGCGCCGGTCAGAGAACCCGATGCCGGTTTTGATGTTGTTCTTTGATAGGACTAGTCGATATCTTGCAGAAAAAAGGTCCGGTACCTTGGCCTCAGATAGAGTTAGTCGCGTTTTGCAGTTCTACCAACAATTAATAATGCTTAGGCGCTCAAGCCTTCACAAACATCTGCATAATGGAACGTCCCAATCATGACTACAACTACCGATACTGCTGAAACCAATTCCATTTCCGACAACGTCAACTACGATCCGAACCACCTGCTGGATGCGTTGATCGAAAAGCTGCACCTCAAGAACGACGCCGCCTTGTCGCGCGCCCTGGAAGTGGCGCCGCCGGTCATCAGCAAGATCCGCCATCGCCGCCTGCCGGTGGGCGCTTCGCTGCTGATCCGCATGCACGAAGTCAGCGAACTGTCGATCCGCGAACTGCGCGAGCTGATGGGCGACCGCCGCGAGAAATTCCGCATCAGCGACAAGCAATTCAAACCGAAGCCAGGCGCTCCCGCAGCCGCGCCGGCTTCCGGCAACGCCGAATAAAAAAACGGAGCCTCGGGCTCCGTTTTTTGTTAACGCTATGCATCGATAAGCCGCGCCGGCGCCAACGCCGGGCGGCTTTTCCGCTTTATCAGGCCGGAAACACGCCGGTCGACAAATAACGGTCGCCGCGGTCGCACACCACGAAGACGATGGTCGCGTTCTCCACCTGGTGCGACAGGCGCACCGCCACCTCGCAGGCGCCCGCGGCCGAGATGCCGCAGAACAGCCCTTCGGTCACCGCCAGCTTGCGCGCCATGTTCTCGGCCGCGGCCTGGCTGACCGACTCGGTCTGGTCCACGCGCGACTTGTCGAAGATCTTGGGCAGGTAGGCTTCCGGCCATTTGCGGATGCCGGGAATGGACGAACCTTCTTCCGGCTGCGCCCCCACTATCCGTACCTCCGGGTTCTGCTCCTTCAGGTACTGCGACACGCCCATGATGGTGCCGGTGGTACCCATGGCACTGACGAAGTGGGTGACCTTGCCCTGGGTATCGCGCCAGATCTCGGGACCGGTGGTCTCGTAATGCGCCAGCGGGTTGTCCGGGTTAGCGAACTGATCGAGGATCAGGCCCTGGCCTTCCTTCTGCATCTGCTCGGCCAGGTCGCGTGCGTATTCCATGCCGCCGCTCTTGGGCGTGAGCACGATCCTGGCGCCGTAGGCCGCCATGCTCTGGCGGCGTTCTTCGGAGAGGTTTTCCGGCATCAGCAGCACCATCTTGTAGCCGCGCATGGCGGCCACCATCGCCAGCGCGATGCCGGTGTTGCCGCTGGTGGCCTCGATCAGGGTATCGCCCGGCTTGATCTGGCCGCGCGCCTCGGCGCGGGTGATCATCGAATAGGCGGCGCGATCCTTGACGGAACCGGCCGGATTGTTGCCCTCCAGCTTGCCGAGGATGATGTTGTTGCGGCGCTTGGCCTCTTCACCGCCAATGCGCGGCAACTGGATCAGCGGCGTATTGCCGATGGTGGACTCGATGGTCGGATAAGGCATCTTGGGATTTCCTTGCGCGATCCGGGTCGGACCGGTCTTTGGTCGAAAGGAGCATTTTAATATGACTCTTTATCATGTGCCGGCAGGCGAACCCAATAAGATGCTTATATAGATATAGCCAATTCATTTAAGCCCGCGCTCCGCTTCCCACATGGCCTACACTGGGCACAAGGATCGCCGATGGCCAGGCACGGAGACAGCATGCACACCCATGAAATCGCCAACCAGGTTCCCGACCTGAAGGATTACAACCTCTACGCCACCGACCCCGCCTTGGGCGAAGGCGTCCGGCGCGAGGCCGCCGGCTGGCATGCCTGCGCGCTGACCAGCCTCGGCGCCGAGCTGGGCAGCGCCGACGTGCTGGAGCTGGCCGAGCTGGCCAACCGCCACACGCCCGAACTGCAAACCCACGACCGCACCGGCCACCGCATCGACGTGGTCAACTTCCATCCGTCCTGGCACACCCTGCTGGGCCTGCTGCGCCGCGCCGGGCTGCATGCCCTGCCCTGGATCCAGCCCGGCGACGGCGCCCACGTGGCGCGCGCCGCCGGCTACTTCCTGCATGCGCAGGTGGAAGCAGGGTCGCTCTGCCCCACCACCATGACCTTCGCCGCCATTCCGGTGCTGCAGCAGGAACCGGCGCTGTTCGAGCAATTGCGCGCGCCGCTGTTCGCGCGCGAGCATGACGGCCGCGACCTGCCCATCCAGCAAAAGCGCTCGATCCTGGTCGGCATGGGCATGACCGAGAAGCAGGGCGGCTCCGACGTGCGCAGCAATGCCTCCATCGCCATGCCGATGGACATGCAGGCGCAGGGACGCGGCGCACCCTACCTGCTGTCCGGCCACAAATGGTTCTTCTCGGCGCCGATGTGCGACGCCCACATGATGCTGGCGCGCACCGAGAATGGCCTGTCCTGCTTCTTCGTGCCGCGCTGGCTGCCCGACGGCGGCAAGAACCCGATCCTGATCCAGCGCCTGAAAGACAAGCTGGGCAACCGCTCCAACTCCAGCAGCGAAATCGAATTCGCCGAAGCGCTGGGCATCATGGTCGGCGACGAAGGGCGCGGCATTCCCACCATTATCGAGATGGCCAACCATACGCGCCTGGATTGCGTCATCGGCAGCGCCGCGCTGATGCGCCAGGCGCTGGTGCAGGCGCTGCACCATGCGCGCCACCGCAGCGCCTTCGGCCGCCGCCTGGCCGAGCAGCCGCTGATGCGCAACGTGCTGGCCGACCTGGCGCTGGAAAGCGAAGCCGCCACGCTGCTCATGCTCAAGCTGGCGCATGCCTTCGACGCTCCGGACGACCCGCTGGCGCGCGCCTGGAAACGCATCGTCACGCCCGCCGCCAAGTTCTGGATCTGCAAGCGCGCGCTCGAATTCACCGGCGAATGCATGGAAGTATGGGGCGGCAACGGCTACGTCGAGACCGGCCCGATGGCGCGCCTGTACCGCGAAGCGCCGGTCAATTCGATCTGGGAAGGTTCGGGCAACGTGATGTGCCTGGATGTGCTGCGCGCCGTCGAACGCGAAGCGCAAGGGTTCGCCCTGCTGCTGGAAGAGCTGCGGCAAGCCGCGGCCGGACATGCGCTGCTGCAACAGCGCGTGGATGCGCTCAAGGCGATGCTGTCGGCGCCGCCGGAACAGCGCGAAGCGCTGGCGCGCCGCTTCGTGCAGCAACTGGTCTTGGCGCTGCAAGGCATGCTGATGCTGCGGCACGCCCCCGCCGCCAGCGCCGACGCCTTCCTGGCCGGACGCTGCGAAGCCGATGGCGGCCGTGTGTACGGCACCCTGGGCGCGGCGACGGCAGCCGCGCAGGAAGGCATCTTGCTTCGGGCATGGCCGCAGGCTGCCTAAGCGTTTCCCCGCACCAGCAATTCGAACAGATCCGCCGTCCCCATCTGCCCGCCCTTCAACATCAGCTCGATGCCGTCCAGGTGGACAGTGTCGGCATGCGCGCGGCACAGCGCCACGCCGGCAGACACATTGCCGAGATAAGACAGCCCCCAGATATCGAGCGCCTTCAAGGCATAGCTGGAGGTATCCCCGCCCGCCACGCCCACCCGCGCCAGGGGATGCGCCTGCAGCAAACGGCGCAGCAATTCTCCGCAGGCCTGGGCCAGGCGCTGCGATGCGCCGGCATCAGCCAGCAGTTGCCGTTCGCCTTGCGGCCCGGCGGTGCAGGCCAGCATGTTGCGGCCCCCGCGCAGACCGGCGGCGATATCGGCGATGGCCGCCTCCATGTAATGCATGTCGCCATCGACGAGGCGCTGCGGATCGAGCAACAGCTTGTCGTAAGAGTGCGCCGCGCCGACCTGCATCGCAGTCATCGGTGAAAGGCTGCCGGCCAGCACAAAGACCGGGCCTGTCGCGGCGCAGATCCGTGCGGCATCAATCGGCGCGGCCGGCGGCAACCATCCCTGATGGCGCCACCATGCGGCCAGGCTTTGCACCACGCCGCTGGCGCCGATGACCAGCAATTCCCGCTGCAAGGCGCGCTGCCAGATCACGCTGCCGATGACGGCCAGGTCGCCCTCGCCCGCAACGTCGAACAGCACCGCATCGGCGCCGCCATCCAATGCCGCATCGACATGCCGGTCGAGCTGCGCCGGCTCGGCGTACAGCGGATAGTGCAAGCCGGTCACAACCAGTTCCTGCAATCGGAGATGCGCGCGTATGTCCGCCTCGTGCATTGGCGTGACCGGATGGCGAGACATGGTCGAATGGCGGTCGATGCGCACCACCTCCCCGCCCGCCTTTTCCGCCGCGTAAAGCTGGCTGAACAGGCAGAAGCGCCGCAGGTTGGGCTGGCCGCCGACGATCGGCACGAAACGGTTGGCGATGCGCCGCCGCCAGATGCGCAAGGCGGCGCCGATGCTGCCGATGTGCGGCGCGCTGTCGAAGGTGGAGCAGATCTTGTAATGCGTCACCGGCGCCCGCAAGCCGCTGAAGAAGGCGGCCACCGGCTCCAGCTCGTCCTCCATCTGCCGCGCATCCATGGCGCGCGCGGCGCCGGCGATGCCCAGGCAATCCAGTTCCCCCGCCGCGCGCAATTGCGTCGCTCCCGGCACGCGCAAGAACAGCAGGCTGCGCAAACCGGCCAGCGATGCGGTGGCCAGCGTGTCGGTGGCGCCGGTGAAGTCGTCGCCGTAGAAGGCGATCTTGGGCCGGCCGTCGAGGAAACGCGTATTCACGTCACTTCAGCCTGGCGCCATAAAAGGCGATGGCGCGCCGCAGTTCCGGCGCATGCCGGGCGTACTCGTCCAAACCGATGCCGGCGCGCGCCGCCTCCCATGCCTGGCGCAGGCTGGCCACGCCGGCGGCGGCGCCGTCCGGATGCGCCAGGATGCCGCCGCCGGACAGGAAGATCACATCGCTGCTGCCGACGGCATCGAAAGTGGGCCGCACGGTGCCGGCCCATTGCCCGTTGGAGAACACGGGCATGACGGCGTCGTCGCCGGCCATCGGCGCCAGGCAGGCGCGGGCCGCATCGATCACCTCATCGTTGAATTCGGAGAACTTGCCGTTCAGGCCATGCACGTGCAGATGGTCCACCCCGGCCAGGCGCCACATCGCCTGATACGCCGCGAAGGACATGCCCAGCAGCGGCTCGCGCGACATCATGCCGAAGCCGTTGCGATGCCCATGCAGCGCCAGCGGAGTACTGCGGCGCAGGCTTTGCACGGCGGAAAAGCCGCACCAGTTCAGCCCCACCATCACGCAGCTCCCGCCCTCATGCTCGACCAGTTCGGCATGGCGGCGCATGGCGTCCAGTTCATCGGTGATGTTGAAGGCGACCATCACGCGGCGCCCGCTCTTGTCCTGGTAATCGCGCACGCGGCGCATGACCGCCTGCACCCGTTGCCGCAGCGGCGCATGGCCTGGGTTGGCGCACACTTCATCGTCCTTGATGAAGTCGACCCCGGCCTCGCACAGCCGCCCCGCCAATGCCGCCGTTTCCTCCGCCGAGAGGCCGACGTTGGGCTTGATGATCGTGCCCAGCAGCGGCACATCGTCGACGCCAAGCAGCCGGCGCGTGCCGGCGATGCCATGCCGCGGCATGTCGAAGCTGCGGCGATAAGCCGGCGGCAACGCCACATCCAGCAAGCGCAGGCCGGTGACTTCGCCCAGGTCGAACAGATTGCCGGCGACGGTGGCGGCCAGTGTCGGCAGGTTGGGGCCGACGTTCTCCACCGGGAATGAAATGCGCACGCGCGCGCGCCGATAAGGGCCGCCGATCCGCTGGCGCTGCTGCCATGCGTTGGGCAGGCTGGCTTCGGCGACCGTCTCCAGCTCGTCGATCGCCGTCACCACGGCGCGCGCGCGTTCGCGCAGCTGGTCGGTCTCGCCCTCGACCCGGACGAAGGTGCCGCAGGACTGCTCGCCCGCCATCACCTCGGCCACCTGGGCTGGATCGAGCGGCGTCTCGATCAGGTAGTCGGCGATGAAGCGGCTGCCGTCGGCCGGCAATTCCTGGTGTGCGGAAACCATCGTCACATCTTGCTCAAGTCGGGGAAGGCGCGCACCGGTTCGCGGCCGTCCCACTGCTCGGCCGCCTCGCGGATGATGCGGAATACCTTGCCCTTGGGGCCGGCCACTTCCGACAATTCGATCACGGTGCCGGGATGGTATTCGGTCTCGAAATAGACGAAACGGCCGCGCTCGCCCACCTCGCCGCTCATGCCGACCTTCCATCCCTGGTCGAGCAGGCTTTGCAGGTCGCGGTCGAAATCCTCGGTCCAGTACGCCAGGTGCTGCAGGCCGGTGCGCCCGCCCCGCATGAAGTCGCGGTACATCGATGGCGTATCGCTGCGCTGCTGGATCAGCTCCACCTGCACGCCGCCGGAATTGGCCAGCGCCACCGAATTGTGGATGTCGTAGGCCTCGCCCTTGTAGCGGTAGTTCTTCAGCGGCACGCGCTCCATGTAGTAGAACGGCCCCACGCCGAGCACCTCGGTCCAGTATTTCATGGCGGCTTCGATGTCTTCCACCACGTAGCCAAGCTGTTTGATTTCTCCGAGAAACCGGCTCATGTTTTCCTCTTGCGTCTGTTACGCCTATTGCGTCTGATTGGTGTTTTCCCGCGGCGATGTTGCGGACAGGTCAGGCCAGCTTGCCGGTGTATTTTTCCAGCAGGCCCCAGGCCTCCTCCCCGAACTTCTTGTGCCACTCGGCATAGAATCCGGCGCTGCGCAGCTTGGCGCGGAAGGCGTCGTTGTCGACGCTGTTGAACTGCAGTCCCTTGGCCTTCATGTCGGCCACCAGCGACTCGTTGAGCGCCTTGACGTCGGCGCGCTGCTTCAGGCCGGCCTCGTTGATGTTGCGCGTGACGATCTCCTGCAGGTCCCTGGGCATGCGCTCGAACGACTTCTTATTGCCCATGAACCAGAAACCGCTCCAGACATGATTGGTCATCGAGCAGAACTTCTGCACCTCATAGAACTTCACGGTAGCGATCACCGCCAGCGGATTTTCCTGCCCCTCCACGATCCTGGTCTGCAGCGCGGAATACACCTCGGCGAAATTGATGCTGGTGGGCGAGGCGTCGAAGCCGCGGAACAGCGAGGTCGCCAGCGGGCTGGGCGGCACGCGCAGCTTCATGCCCTTGAAATCCTCCGGCTTGGCGATCGGGCGGGTGCTGGTGGTGACCTGACGGTAGCCGTTGTCCCAGCACTTCTCGAAGGCGAACAACGAAGTCTTGGCCGCCAGCTCGCGGCGCACGTAGGCGCCCAGGTCGCCGTCCATCGCCGCCCACACCTGGCTGTAATCGCGGAACGCGAAGCCGACGCCGCTGATCTGCCCGGCCGACACCAGCGTGCCCAGCACTTCCGGCGAGATGGTGAAGAAATCGATCGCGCCGGAGCGCACCTGCGACAGCATGTCGGTATCGGTGCCGAGCTGGCCGTTGGAGTAGACCTGCAGGTCGACCCGTCCCTTCGATTCGGCGGCGATCTTTTCCGCCATTTCCTTGGCGCGCACATTCATCGGATGCGTCATCGGCAGGTTGTTGCCGTACTTCAGCGTGAACTCGGCGGCATGCGCCGAAGTACCGTACAAGCCGGCGGCCGCGGCGGCGGATGCGACCGAGGCGTGCTTCAGAAAATCGCGGCGGCTGGAACGGAAGGTCTGTTCGGACTTGCTCATCGTCGTCTCCTTGGTATTGTGCACGGCGTCGGCCGCCGCCTGTTTTGATGATGTTTTTTGATTCGATTTGATTTAGACTTTTTCGCACACCACATGCAGGCAATTCAGTCGAATCAAGGCATGGCGCAGAATATCGCCGTCGAATCCAAGCGGTCAAAGCAGTTTTTTGATGGTTTTTGATGCAACAAGACTCCCCCCACAAGCCATGTCCGACAAACCCCGCAACACCTCCTCCAGCCGCGCGCGCGTCACCGATATCGCAGCCGCCGCCGGCGTCTCCACCGCCACGGTCGACCGCGTGCTGAACCAGCGCCCCGGCGTGCGCGTGGCGACCATGCAAAAAGTGATGAAGGCCGCCGCCGCGCTCGACTACCTGCCCGAATCCGACCTCTACAAGGCGATGCAGCCGCGCCCCATGCAACTGGTATTCCTGCTGCCGCCGCGCAGCAACCGCTACATGCAGATGCTGGGCGACTACATCGGCTTCGCCGAAGACCATCTCGCGCCCTTCAACGTGCGCTGCAAATGCCACCACATCGAGGGCTTCAACCCGCGCGTGCTGGCGCAACGCCTGCTGCACTACGGGCGGCAGGCCGACGGCGTGGCCTTCATGGCGCTGGAACATCCGCTGGTGCGCGAAGCGGTCAATACGCTGGCCGAGGAAGGCGTGCATGTGGTGACGCTGATTTCCGACCTCTCCAATTCGCGCCGCGCAGCCTATGTCGGCATGGACAACCGCGCGGCCGGACGCACCGCCGGCTACCTGCTGGCGCGCTTCCTGAGCCGCGACGTCACGCATCCCGGAAGCGGCCGCCAGCCCGGCAAGATCGCGATGATCGCCGGCAGCCTCAGCTACCGTGGCCACGAGGAAAGGGAGATGGGATTCCAGCACGTGCTGGAAGAGATGTGCCCGCAAGTGCAGGTGGTCGGCCTGCGCGAAGGCCACGATGATGCCGACGCCAACTACAAGCAAGCGCGGCTCCTGCTGGAGCAGTATCCGGACCTGGCCGGCATGTACAACATCGGCGGCGCCTCCGACGGCGTCGGGCGCGCCCTGAAGGAATGCGGGCGCGACCAGAAGGTGGTGTTCATCGGCCATGGCCTCACGCCCGACACCCGCGGCCTGCTGATCGACGGCACCATGGACGCGGTGCTGACCCAGCATCCGCAGAACATGGTGATGAACTGCGTGCGCATCTTCAGCAACCTGCGCGAACGGCGCGATGCGCTGGCCGGCGTGGAAGCGGTGCGCATCAGCGTGGTCCTGCGCGAAAACCTGCCCTGATGGAGTTCAGGAGGGCAGCGCCGGCATCCAGGGATTGCGCTCGCCCCATGCCACGAAAAGCTTGCCGCGGCGCGAACGAATGCGCCGCTTACGCAAGCTGGCGTAGACCAGTTCGGCAAGCGTGCGCTGCTCGGCGTCGCTCATCTTGAGCGAGAAGCGGTACATCCTCAGCAGCATCAGCGCATTGTTCATGAACGCCAGGTCGGCCGCTTCACTGCGCGCAAGCGCCGCCAATTGCTCCGCCAGGGCCAGTACGCGGGCGCCGATGGCATTGTCGGCCGAAGGCACGTCGGGCTTGAGCGGCGGCAATTCCTGCATCTCCTGCAAGCTGATCCGGTAGAGCGTGTAGCGGTAATCAGATTCGAGCGATGCTTCATCGCCGGCGCGTTCATCGATGCCGACGCCGGCAAGGCCGGCCAGCAATTTTTCCAGCGCGGAAAAACCGACAGCATGGCCGCGCTCATCCCCCGCGCTCCAGCCGCCGCCGCGCGGGCTGAGCAGCCAGGCCAGGAAGGCATGGTCCAGTTGCGTATCGCGCGCCGCGCGGCTGCCCAGCATGCACCGGGCCAATGCGATGTCGTCGCTGCTCATGCGGGCGTATGCGGGGCTGCCGGCAACGCCGGCAGCCGTTTCCCCGGCGGGCGCATGCCCGTCATCGGCGCGCAACAGGCGATAGGCGGCGAGGTCGTCGGCCAGCGCATCCACTTCCTCCAACGGCACGCCATTGGCGGCAGCGTAGACATAGGCGTCGGCCAGATAACGCCGGTCGCCCAGGGACAGGAAATCGCGGTTCTGCAGCGACAGGCCGGCGCGCCTGGCGACCGCCGGCTCATCCTCGCGCCGCGCCACGCCGAACACGCGCTGCAACAGCACCATGTAGGCATCGCCCGGCACCGCGCGCACGATGCTGGAGACCGGCAGGATATCCACCAGCTTCGGCGCCTGTGCGATCAGTTCCAGTGCCGATGGCGTGACGCGCGGCAGCACCAGCCCGCGGATGACGCCGCCGGCCAGCGCCAGCGGACCGGCAGGCAGCACCAGCGACTCCAGCATATGCACCAGGTCGGCCTGCTGTTGCGGCGGCAACGGCGATGCCGGCTGCAAGCTGTCCAGCGCCAGGTATTGCTGCATCAGTTGCGCATAGTTGGGCGGATAGGCGGTGCGCTCCAACGGCGACAGGCTGGCGTAGAACGCCAGGCCGGCTTCGATCACCGGGCGCCAGTCGCCGGTGGTCAGCGCGCGCTGGAATACCGGCGCCCAGAAGCGGTTGTCCAGTTCGGTGCGCTGGTTGGCGGCGGCGTAGCGTTCGTTGACGGTATAGGCGCCGCTTTCGTCGTAGACGATGGCCGACAGTTCGGCGCGGCTGAGGCCGGCGAAGGGATTGGGAGCGCGGCCGTACAGGGACTCAGTCGCTTGCCCGGCTTGCTTGAGACGGGCCGGATCGGCCGAGTCCGGGCGCTCGCGGTCGGCTTGCGCGACGGCGTCGGCGCCATGGCGTGCCGCCACCAGGCGCGCTTCGATCGCGTGGAGCGTGGCGCGCGTGATGGGAAGCGGATCGGAGGCCGGGCCAGCGGACGGTGCGGCCTCCATCGCCGGCTGCGCTTGCGCGGCGGCCGCCGCGTCGACCACGCTGGCGAACGCGGCCAGCATGCGGCCCTGGGCCGACAGCGTCAGCGTGACGCCGTCTTCAGGCGCCGCCTGCACCGCCCTTTCAGCGCCCCGGGCATCGCTGTCGCCGTTGCTTGCCGATCCTTGCGAAGCGAAGCGCGGCAGCGCCTCCTGCGCCGCCACCGTGATATCGGTTTCAATAGCCATGTCATCTCCCTTATCGGGATTCTCATGACCTGATTACGGACGCTGGCGAATAATCTTTACAGTTGCAAAGGCGGCGGCAGGAAAATGATCGGCGAAATGATCGGCGAAATGATCGGCGATATCCCGGAGCAATGTTGCCGGCATGCATTTACGAACCGCCGCGTATCGGATCACGCTGCCACTTTCCTTCTATAGCGCCTGACCATCAGCGACATGGAAAAGCAGATGACGAAATACACCGCGCCGGCCACGAACAGCAGCTCGATGATGCGGCCGTTGCGCTCGCCGATGCTATAGGCGCGCCCGAAGAAATCGGCCAGCGCGCTGACGTACACCAGGGAGGTGTCCTGGAACAGCACGATGCCCTGCGTCAGCAGCAGCGGCACCATGTTGCGGAAGGCCTGCGGCAGCACCACCAGGCGCATCGTCTGCGGGTAGGTGAGGCCCAGCGCATAGGCGGCGCCGAACTGGCCGCGCGCCACGCTGCCGATGCCGGCGCGGATGATCTCGGAATAGTAGGCGGCTTCGAACAGCGAGAAGGCCACCAGCGCCGAAGTCATGCCCAAGTCGTTGGCCGGCGACAGGCCGAACAGCTTTTGCAGCAACTGCGGCACGATCAGGAAAAACCACAGCAGCACCATCACCAGCGGGATCGAACGGAACAGGTTGACGTAGCCCGCCGCGAACCATTGCAACAGGCGATGGCGCGACAAGCGCATCATCGCCAGCAGCGTGCCCCACACCATGCCGAAGGCGATCGCCACCAGCGTGATCTTGAGCGATACCAGCATGCCGTCGCCCAGTACCCTGATGGCGGCCGGCGTGACGGCGCTGAAGTCGAATTCGTAGGCCATTTGCCGTCCTCCCTTATTTCCCGCCCACCATGCCGGGCAGGCTGGTTTTGCGTTCGAGCAGGCGCATGAACACCATGACGCAGATATTGATCAGCATGTAGGCCAGCGTGACGGCGATGAACGCCTCATACGGCTGCGCGGTGTAGTCGACCAGTTGGCGCCCCTGCGCGGCCAGTTCCAGCAGGCCGATGGTGGACGCCACCGCCGAGTTCTTGAAGATGTTGAGGAACTCCGAGGTCAGCGGCGGCAGCACGATGCGAAACGACATCGGCAGCAGCACGAAGCGGTAGGTCTGGCCCAGCGTCAGGCCCAGCGCCAGCCCGGCGCCCTTCTGGCCGCGCGGCAGCGATTCGATGCCGGCGCGCACCTGTTCGCACACGCGCGCCGCGGTAAACATCCCCAGGCACAGCGTGGCCATGGAGAATTGCTGCGCCATCGGCGGCATGGCCTTGATCGTGTCGCCGAAAGGCAGCAGTTCCGGCATGGCGAAATACCAGATAAAGATCTGCACCAAGAGCGGCACATTGCGGAACAGTTCCACGTAGCAGGCGGCGAAACCCGAGAGCAGCCGGTTGGGCAAGGTGCGCATGATCCCAAGCAAGGTGCCCAATACCAGCGCCAGCACCCAGGCCGACAAGCCCAGCGCCACCGTCACGCCCAGGCCCGACAGCAGCCAGTCGAGATAGGACTGGCCGGCGTTGGGCTGCTGCAGGAACACCGACCATTGCCATTGGTATGCCATCGCTCTTTCTCCGTGCTCTGGTATTTCCCGGCGCTCAGCGCGCCGGTTCCGCGAAGGGCAGGTCGCCCTCGCCCTGCCCTTCGGCGCGCATGCCGAAGGTGTTGAGCGTCATGGCCACCAGCGCGTAATAGCCCAGCAAACCGACCAGGTTGACCACCACCGGCAGGCCGAACAGCTCACAGGCCTCGGCATAGGTGGCATCCGAGACGCGCTTGCCGCGATACAGTTCGCCGGCAAACTGCCACACCACGCGCTCGTCGCGCAACGTGAATTGCGGCGTCTCGCCTCGCCGGATCTGCTCGGCCAGCGCCGGCGCCAGCCCCGCTTCAATGGCGATCGGCAGGTGGATATGCCACTCCGCCTGCGACTGCCAGCAGGCCGCCGTCGTCAGGATGGCCAGCTCCGACAGCCGCAGCGGCAGGCCGGTGTCGTAGCGGCAGAACGCGCCCAGCCGCTGCGCCAGCTCGCCCAGACGCGGGCTGTGGATCCAGGCCACGAAAGGACCGTTGAGGTTCTTGCGCGGCCCGGCCAGGATGGCGTCGAGCATGGCGATCTGGTCCGGCGCCATCTGTTCACGGGAGATGGCGGGCAGGCGTGGCGGCTGAGTCATAGGCGTTTCCTTATGCGATTGAGTGCGACAGTCTGTACTCAATCCATCGGCTTGTCGCTGGGAGTGGCGTACAACGCAGAAACGGTCTCGGACATCGGGAAATTGAAACTGACGTTCTTGGGCGGAATCGGGAAGGTGAACCACTTGGCGTAGATCTTCTTGATCTCGCCGCTCTTCATCAGGCCGCCCAGGGTGTCGTCGACCAGTTTCTTGAACTGCGGATCGTCGCGGCGCACCATGAAGGCATAGGGTTCGGCGCCGAAGGGGTTGCCGGTCAATACCCAGTCGCCGGGCTTTTGCGCGGTGGTGCGCGCGCCGGCCAGCAGCACGTCATCCATCACGTAGGCCGCCACGCGGCCGGACTGCAGGATCAGGAACGCTTCGCCATAGTCCTTGGCGCTCTGGACCTGCATGTTCATCTTGCGGTGCTCGTTGAGGTTGCGCAGCAACTGTTCGGACGTGGTGCCGGCATTGGTCACGACCGCCTTGCCGGCGAGGTCCGGGAAGTCCTTGATGCCGCTGTCGCGCCTGGTCAGGATGCGGCTGCTGGCAACGAAGAAGTTGGTCGCGAAGGAGACCTGCTGCCAGCGGCTCTTGAGGTTGCTGGTGACGCCGCATTCCAGGTCGATGGTGCCGTTCTGCAGCAGCGGCGTGCGGTTCTGCGAGGTGACCGGCACCATGCGCACTTCCAGCTTGGGGGCGCCGATCCTGGCCTTGACCGCATCGATCACCTTGTCGCACAGGTCTTGCGAATAGCCGATCACCTTCTGGTTTTCATCGTAATAGGAAAACGGGATCGAGCCGGTGCGATGGCCGATGGCGATCAGGTTGGCATCCTTGACCTTTTGCAGGGTCGGTCCGAGCGCGGCGTCGGCGGCGCGGGCGTGCAGCGGCAGTACGGCAAACAGGACAGACAGCATGGCGGCCGCCGGTGCGGCCAATGTTGCTAGACGTTTCATCGTTACCCCTCCTTGGAAAATTCAAACCCGGCGCGGCCGGTAGGCTTCGGCAATCAGGCAGCGGCCACCGCGGCCGCGACCGCATCGGCAAGGCGCTCGACGATGCGGTCGATGTCTTGCCGGGTGGCGATGAACGGCGGCGCCAGCAGGATGTGGTCGCCGCTGCGGCCGTCGATGGTGCCGCCCATCGGATACACCAGCAGTCCACGCTCCATCGCCTCGGCCTTGACGCGCGCATGAGTGCGCAGCGCCGGATCCAGCGGCGCCTTGCTGGCGCGGTCGGCCACCAGTTCGACGCCGACGAACAGGCCGCGGCCGCGGATGTCGCCCACGTTGGCCTGCTCCGCGAAGCGCTCGCGCAGCGCGGCGCGCAATTGCTCGCCGCGCTGGCGCACGTTGTCCAGCAGCCGCTCTTCGCGGATCACCTGTTGCACGGCGATGGCGGCGGCGCAGGCGGTGGCGTGGCCGATATAGGTGTGGCCATGCTGGAAGAAACCCGAACCCTGCAGCACGGCTTCGTAGATGCGGTCGCTGCAGATCATCGCGCCGATCGGCTGGTAGCCGCCGCCCAGGCCCTTGGCGATGACGACGATGTCGGGCTGCACGCCGTCTTCCTCGCAGGCGAACAGGTAGCCGGTACGGCCCATGCCGGACATCACTTCATCCAGGATCAGCAGTACGCCGTACTTGTCGCACACGGCGCGCATCTTGCGGAAATAGTCGGCCACCGGCGGCACCGCGCCGGCGGTGGCGCCGACCACCGTCTCGGCGACGAAGGCGGCCACCTGGTCCGCCCCCAGCGACAGGATCTTCTGTTCCAGCTCGTCGGCCAGGCGCTGCACGTATTGCGCGTCGCTCTCGCCGTCCCGGCGTTCGCGGTAGGCGTAGCAGGGTGAGACGTGATGCGCCTCGATCAGCAGCGGCATGAACATTTCGCGGCGCCAGGCGTTGCCGCCGATGGCCAGCGCGCCCAGCGTGTTGCCGTGGTAGCTCTGGCGGCGCGCGATGAAATAGCGGCGCTGCGGCTGGCCCGATTCCACGTGGTACTGGCGCGCCAGCTTGAGCGCCGCTTCCACCGCCTCGGAGCCGCCGGAGAGGAAGTAGACGTGGTTGAGCGAACCGGGCGCGACGTCAGCCAGCATCGCCGCCAGCTCTTCCGCCGGTTCGGTGGTGAAGAAGGACGTATGGGCGTACGCCAATTGGCCGGCCTGCCTGCGGATCGCCTCGACCACGCGCGGATGGCCGTGCCCCAGGCAAGACACCGCGGCGCCGCCGGAAGCGTCGAGGTAGCGCTTGCCGTCGCGGTCGACCAGCTCCATGCCCGCGCCGGCGACGGCGACGGGCAGCTTGCCGCGGGGATTACGGTGGAAAACGTGCGTCATGCAGGAGCCCTTCCATTCATTGGTTGCGCTGTTGGCCGCAACGGCGCGTTTCACGACAAACCACTACGGCAACATACGTTGCAGATTCAATTTGAAACGCAATATAGATGAACGGAACAGCCAATGCAACATATGTTGCACAATAATTTTAAAATGATTTTTTTGGTGCAATTGCAGCATTTTCCCGGTGCAGGAAATACCCGCCGGCACGCTAATGGCGCACAGCCGCCGCCGCATGCGGCATCGCTATGCAGCAAAGGCGGCCAACGGGGCCAGGAAAAGCGGAAGGTTCGGGAAACGCGGCTTACTTGGTCACGTAGGCGCCGGTGCGGTGCAACGCCTCTTCTGCCAGTTCGATGCGCTTGACGGCCTTGTCGTCCTCGATGGAAATGACCAGCTCGATCAGGCTCTCGGCCACCGCCGTGGCGGCCGCCATCGAGGGGAAGAAGGAAGTGCTCTCATGCGAGAACAGGATGCAGTGGTCGGCCTTGAGCGCGATCGGCGCCACCGCGCTGTCGGTCAGCGCGATCAGCCTGGCCCCGGCTTCCTTGGCGGCGGCGGCCACGCGCACCGCTTCGGCCGAATAAGGGGCGAAGCTGATAACCACCACCGCATCCTGCGCGGCGAAGGCGCGCAGTTCAAGGTCGATCGACCCTTCGCTGCCGCGCACCAGCGAGACCGAGGTGCGGAACAGCCGGTACAGGTAATGCAGCAGGAATGAAATGGAAAATGCCGCCCGGAAGCCGGCGATATGCACATGGCGTGCCTTGGCCATGGCGCGCGCGGCGGCCAGCATGCGGTCGGCGCTCTTGGGTTCGGAGGCGTCCAGGTTGGCCCGCTGCGCGGCGAACAGCTCGGCCACCAGGTTGTCGCTGTTGCTGCGGCGGACGATGCTCTTGGCCTTGAAGGCATAGGCTTTGGGATCGCCCGCCAGGCGCTCGACGAACAGCGCGCGCAATTCGGCCCAGCCGGCAAAGCCCAGGTATTGCGCCAGCCGCACGAAGGTCGACGGCTGCACTTGCGCCTTCTGCGACAGCGCGCGCATGGTCGATACCGCGACCTCGCCCGGATTGTCCAGCAGGAAAGCGGCCCCGGCCTGGAACTGCGGCCGCATGTCGGTAAAACGTTCGCGGATCGATGCTTCCAGCGCGTGGAAGGTCTGCGGCGGGGGGGCGGTATTGGGCATCGACGTCGGCCGGATATCAGGATGAGGACCCGCCGATGGTAGCAAACAATCGGCGGGTACGGCGCAACATTTGTTGCAAACCCCTTGCCGCCGGCGGAGCGCTCAATCCGGCTGCGCGCCGGATACCATGCGCCGCTTTTCCTGCCGCTGCAGGTATTGATGGGGCGACGCCCGCAATGCCTTGCGGAACATGTTGCCGAAGGCGCTCTGGCTCTTGTAGCCGAGCGCCTGCGCCACCGCCCCGACCGCTTCGCCGTTGGACAGCCGCACCAGCGCTTCGCTCAGGTGTACCTGCTGCACCCAGTGCCTGAATTGCAGCCCGGTCTCCTTCGGGAACAGGCGGATCACCGTGCGCACGCTGGCGCCGCCGACGTCGGCCCAGTCCGCCAGGGCGAACTGCCGCCCCGGGTCGGCCAGGATGGCTTCGCAGATCGCCACCAGGCGCCGGTCGCCGGGCCAGGGGATCTCGATCGGGATGGCCGGCGCGCGCGCCAGTTCGGACAGGATCAGTTCGGCCACATGGCCGCCGCGGCTGCCGGCCGCGTAATCGTTCGGCTCGGCCAGCAGCGCCAGGATCAGTTCGCGCAACAGCACCGACACTTCCAGCAGCCGGCAGCGCTCGCCCAAGGCGCCGGCCGCTGCCGATGCGATATACAGCGTGCGCATGCTGACATTGCTGAGCATGCGGATCTCATGCGCGACATGCGGCGGCACCCACAGCGCCCGCTGCGGCGGCACCACCCAGACGCCCTGCGGCGTACGCACCTGCATCACGCCCTCGACCGCGTACAGCAGTTGCCCGCGCGGATGCGAATGGGCGCTGAGCAAATCGCGGTAAGCCAACTCGCGGGCGAACGCCACCACTGGAACCGGTATCGTTTGCAGCGCGTCGGCTTCGCGACTGGGACTGACGGTGCGTAATTTGGCCGTCATGGCATTTAATCGACAATATTTGTCATTAGTAGTAATAGGTGCCAATGATACGCTTGCGCATCCTTCCTCCACAACCCAAGACGCTCGCGCAATGACAACCGATACCACGACAGCGGCCCCGTCCCACACCGGCGCCGCCTCCCCCTCCTCCGCCAACGCCGTCCATGCGGCCCAGCCGCTGGTCATGAGCATCATCCTGGCCGCCGGCGGCGCGCACCTGATCAACGACATGATCCAGGCGCTGCTGCCCTCGATCTATCCGATGCTCAAGGACGGCTACGGCCTCTCCTTCACCCAGGTCGGCCTGATCACGCTGACCTTCCAGGTCACCGCTTCGCTGCTGCAGCCCTGGATCGGTATGTACACCGACCGCCATCCCCAACCCTGGCTGCTGCCCAGCGGCGCGGTCGCCACCCTGGTCGGCATCGTGCTGCTGGCCATGGCCGGCAGTTTCCCGGCCTTCCTGCTGGCGGCGGCGCTGATCGGCATCGGCTCCTCGACCTTCCACCCGGAAGCCTCGCGCATCGCGCGCATGGCCTCGGGCGGGCGTTTCGGCCTGGCGCAATCGACCTTCCAGGTCGGCGGCAATGCCGGCTCCGCATTCGGCCCGCTGCTGGCGGCGGCCATCGTCGTGCCCTACGGCCAGGGCAACGTGGCCTGGTTCGTGCTGCTGGCGGTGCTGGCCATCATCGTGCTGTCGCTGGTGTCGGGCTGGTATCGCCGCCACCTCGCCGCCAACAAGGGCCGCGCCAAGCCGCGCCCGGCCCAGGCGCTGCCGGCCTCGACCGTGCGGCGCGCGCTGCTGGTGCTGGCGCTGCTGGTGTTTTCCAAGTACTTCTACATGGCCAGCTTCACCAGCTATTTCACCTTCTACCTGATCGACCGCTTCGGCCTTTCGGTGGCCAGCTCGCAGCTCTACCTGTTCCTGTTCCTCGGCGCGGTGGCGGTCGGCACCTTTGTCGGCGGCCCCATCGGCGACAAGATCGGCCGCAAGCTGGTGATCTGGATTTCCATCCTCGGCGCCGCGCCGTTCGCGCTGCTGCTGCCGCATGCCAACCTGTTCTGGACCGGCGTGCTGTCGGTGGTGATCGGCCTGGTGATCGCGTCGGCCTTCTCGGCCATCGTGGTGTATGCGCAGGAACTGGTGCCGGGCAAGGTGGGCATGATCGCCGGCGTGTTCTTCGGCCTGATGTTCGGCTTCGGCGGCATCGGCGCCGCCTTGCTGGGCCACCTGGCCGACTTGTACGGCATCGCCTGGGTCTATGGCCTGTGCGCGTTCCTGCCGCTGGCCGGCCTGCTCACGGTGTTCCTGCCGAACCTGAAGGAAGGGCCGATCTGAGTTCTTCCGCGCGGATGCAAAAAGGGCAGCCCAGGCTGCCCTTTTTTTTTTGCAACGGCCAGATGCCTGGCCGGTTCCTTGCTCACGACATGGAGTGGGATTGCGCCCCCATTCCGCCCTTAAGTTTCGCTTAATGTTCGACGCCTAGAATAGCGGCCATTGGGGTCTCCTCTTTCCCCCGGTCCGCCGCAACGACATCCGGTGGACCTTTCTCCGGCCCGCGCTCAATCGCGGGCCGTTTTTTTATTCCCGGCCGTCGCCGCTTGCGCCATGGCGCTTGGGTTGCCCCAGGCGCTGGGCGCGGTAGATGCCGGTGTGGCCGGAGAACAGGTAGGCGGTCACGCAGGCCAGCGCGGCGAACGGCCCGATACCGGCGCCGAACAGTTCGATCGCCATCACGGTGGACGCCAGCGGGGTATTGGCCGCGCCGGCGAACACCGCCACGAAACCGAGCGCCGCCAGCAGCGGGAACGGCAAGTGCAGCAAAGGCGCCAGCGCATTGCCGAACGTGGCGCCGATATAGAACAGCGGCGTCACCTCGCCGCCCTTGAACCCGGTTCCCAGCGAAGCCACGGTAAACGCCCCTTTGGCCAGGAAGTCCCAGGGCGCCAGCGGTTGCTGGAAGGCTTGCACGATGGTATCGATGCCCAGGCCGACATAGCGTTGCGTGCCGCAGGCCCATACCGCGGCCGCCACCACAATGCCGCCGATAAGCGGGCGCAGCGGCGCGTAGGCCACGCGCTTTTTCATCAGGGCCGACAATGCGTGGGCGCCATGCGCGAAAGCCATGCCGGCCAGCCCGAACAGCGCCCCGGCGGCGATCACCGCCGCCGCGCTCCACAGCGCCACCGGCGCGGCGGCATCCATGGCGTAATGGGTATGGTGCACGCCCCAGGCCAGGCCGACCTGGTCGGCGGCGATCGCCGCCACGAAACAGGGCAGGATGGCGTCGTAGCGCATGCGCCCGATGGCCAGCACTTCCAGCCCGAAGATCGCCCCCGCCATCGGCGTGCCGAACACCGACGAGAAGCCGGCGCTGATGCCGGCCATGAGCAGGATGCGACGGTCTTCCTGGCGCAGGCGGAACACGTGGGTCAGCTGGTCGGCCAGCGCGCCGCCCATCTGCACCGCGGTTCCCTCGCGCCCGACCGATGCGCCGAACAGGTGCGACACCACCGTTCCCACCAGCACCAGCGGCGCCATGCGCAGCGGCACCACCTTGGCCGGGTCGTGGATCTCGTCGATCAGCAGGTTGTTGCCGGCTTCGACCGATTTGCCGGCGCGCAGGTAGATCCAGCCCACCGCGAAACCGGCCACGGGCAGCAGCCACAAGAGCCAGGGATGGGCCTCGCGCGTGCGCGTGGCGAGGTCGAGCGAATACAGGAAAAAGGCCGAGGCGCTGCCGGCCAGGAAGGCCACCAGCGAGGCGATGAGGCACCATTTGCCGACATAGGGCAGCAGGCGCAGCGGTTCGGGGAGCTTGGAAGTGTTCATGTCGCAGGTGTTGGGGGAAAACCAGCCTGGCCGACAGGAACGTAAAGATGCTTCAGGCGCGTGCCCGCAGCCCCGGTCGTCCAGGTATCCGCAGGCATCATCAGCCCCGGCGGATGCCGGCGGCGGTTCGGGGAGGAATGCCATCTCCGGCGCGCATGGTAGCAAGTTTCACCGGCCCCGGCAATCGCCCGGCGCCGGCCCCGCCCGTTCCCTTCCGGGCTGCCATATGAGATGATTGGTCCGTGGCAATCCCGGAGGCGGAGCGCACGCATTTCCTCTCCCGGCACGATAAAGACCGATCTACCTTTTCCCCCGGCCGCCGGAGGAAACAAGCACAGACATGCTGAAGAAAATCAAAGTGAAGGAACTTGTCCTGGGGATGTATTTCGCCGGCTTCGACGATGCCGCGTGGATGCACCACCCGTTCTGGAAAAACAAGTTCCTCATCAAGAGCCCCAGCGAACTGCAGCAAGCCCGCGCCAGCGGCATCGCCTGCTGCTGGATCGACACCGCCAAGGGCCTCGACGTCGCCGCCGCGCAAGAGGACGAAAGCGTGCCGGACGAACCCGAAGCCGCCGCGGCTCCCGCACCGCAAGCGCCGGAGCTTGACCCCGAGCTGGTCAATGCGCAGGCGCTGTGCGCGACCGCCAAGAAGGCGACCCAGGCCATGTTCGCCGAAGTCCGCATGGGCAAGGTGCTGGACATGGAGCGCTGCGTCTCCGTGGTCGAGGAGATCGCCAGTTCGGTGATGCAAAGCCCCAATGCGCTCATGAGCGTGGTGCGCCTGAAACTGGCCGACGAATACACCTATCTGCACTCGGTGGCGGTATGCGCGCTGATGGTGGCCCTGGGCCGCACCCTCGGCCTGGATGAGACCTCCTGCCGCGAAGCCGGCCTGGGCGGCTTCCTGCACGACATCGGCAAGGCCTTCATTCCGCACGACATCCTCAACAAGGCCGGCAAGCTGACCGACGAAGAATTCGCGATCGTGCGCAAGCACCCGGAGCTGGGCTACAAATACCTGAGCCAGGATCCCAACGTGCCCGACTACGCGCGCAACGTCTGCCTGTACCACCACGAAAAGATCGATGGCACCGGCTACCCGGAAGGCCTGCGCGGCGGCGCAATCTCGCTGTACGCCCGCATGGCGGCCATTTGCGACGTGTATGACGCGCTCACCTCGGAGCGCCGCTACAAGCACGCCTGGGACCCGGCCGAAACGATCTCCACCATGGCTACCTGGAACGGCCACTTCGACCGCGCCATGTTCCTGGCCTTCGTCAAGACGCTGGGAATCTACCCGGTGGGTTCCATCGTCAAGCTGGAATCGGGGCGCACCGGCTTCGTCATCCGGCAAAACGACAAGGACCTGACGCGCCCGGTACTGAAGGTATTCAGCTACAACGACAATCGGGCAATCAGCGACACCGAGATCCTCGACCTGATGGCCACCCCTGACGCCGACAAGATCGTCGCCCGCGGCGGGGAAGAGTGGGCACGTGTGAGCCATCTCGACTCCATGCAGTTGCTGAGCACGCGAGCGCTGTCCTGAACCGTGGCGCACACTGCCGCCGCACATGAAAAAGCCCGCTTGCGCGGGCTTTTTCTTTACCATCGTACGTTATCGAATGCGTATCTCGACAAACCGGTTACGCGGCTCCGGCACGCCCTTCTTCTCCGGTACGCGCGGCTCGCGCGAGCCCTTGCCCACGACCTCGATGCTCAGCGGCTCGATCTTGGCGCGGATCAGTTCGCGCTCCACCAGGCGCGCGCGGCGCACCGACAGCGACTGGTTGACGGCATCGCTGCCGATGTTGTCGGCATGGCCCACCAGGATGAATTCGCCGGCCGGGAATTTGCGGAACTCCTGGATAGCCTCTTCCAGCAGCTTGCGCGAATCCGGCGTCAGGCGGTCGCTGCCCAGTTCGAACAGCAGCTCATAGCTGCGCGGCCGCAGCGGCAGGTTGGCCATCACCGGGCCATAACGCGACTGCACCTCGGTTTCGGTCCAGGTGCGCGGCTTGCCTGCCTTGCCACCGGTGGTCTCGACCCCGGCGTAGGGCTGGGCCAATGCCGTCTCGCTGGACGCGGTCTTGACCACGATGCTGCTGGACGAGCCGTCCTGCTGCGGCAACAGCACGAAGTGTTCCTTGGGTCCGGCGCAACCGGCCAGCGCCAGCAGGGCCAGGCACAGGAGGAGCAGCTTATTCATCGGCCACCTCCACGATGAAGTCGGTGCCGCGGATGCCGATAGTGGCCGTCGGCGTGGCCACCTGCTGGCGCTCCGGCGTGTGCTTGCCGATCAGGCCCGAGACGTAGCGCAAGGTACCCTTGGCCACGCGCACGGCGACGTTGCCCTCGCCTGAGCTCTCATTGAATTTGAAGTCTTCCAGCACGAAGCTGGTCTTGGGACCGAGCGACATCAACGTGTCGTCGCGCAGGGTGATGCCGGCCGCCGCATCGGCGGCGGTGACGACGCGGTCGCCGGCATACAGCTTGTCGCCGACCTGGGCGGGCAGCTTCTGCTCCTGCCGCTGCACCTGCACATCGCCGCGCACCACTTTCAAGATGCCGGAGAAGCGGGGAGGCTCCTGCGCCTGGGCGCCGGATACGGCGCCCGTGAACGCCAATATTGCCGCTATGGCAACGGCCGGCAATTGGCAAACGAATCCCGAAACAGGCCTCGACTGCATGAGATGTCCCTCTTCCGATGTACTGATTGATCGATATCGCTGGTACGACGCCATCCAGGCCCGGCATGGCGCGAAAGGGGATTATAGGCACAATTCCGCATGGAAATGATGCGCTGGGACAATAATTGCCCGGCCACCACCGAAACGCCAGATCAGCGGATGCCGAAACGGCGATCCAGCGACCATGCCCCGCCGCCGCGCGCCACCAGCAACAACAACAGGCCGGCCCATGACAAGTGCGTCGGCCATGCATCCGGATAGACGAAGATTTCGATCACCGCCGTCATCCCAAGCAGCGCCAGCGCCGCGCCCCGGGTGAACAAACCCAGCACCAGCAGCAGCGGGAACAGGTGCTCGGCATAGGCGGCCAGGTGGGCGGCGATGTCCGGCGGCACCAGCGGCAGGCGATATTCCTCCTGGAACAGCGCATAGGTGCCGTCCTTGATCGTCAGGAAACCGCTGACCTTGGTACGGCCGGAGAGGAAGAAGATCGCGGCCATCGCCACGCGCGCCACCAGCGCCAGCAGCGAATCGCCGATCAGGCGTTGCGCCAGGCCGGCGCCGCGCGACCACAGGGACTCCCGGCTGCGGCCCGCAGCGTCGGCGCGGGTCAGGGGATGGTGATTCATGTTCATGTCGTTCTCCATCAGTGAAAAGAAGTGAAGGCGCCGGCCTGTACCAAACCGCCCAGCATGGCGGCCGCATCCAGCCCCGGCTCGCGCTCCAGTGCCAGTCCGGCGGCGGCGGCCACGCCCATGCCGTCACGGCAGGCGTCGAGAAAACGGCAAGCCCCCGGACCGATGGCCTGCCACTGCACCTGGCCTTGCGGCCGGGTCAGCAACGCCCCCTCGCCGCGCCATGCGAGTTCAGCCTGCAACTCGGCATCCAGCCGGCGGTTGGCATCCCAGATCGAATAGATCGGATACGCCGCCTCCCAACGCCAGCGCGCCGCCGCATGCGGCGCCAGGCATATGTCCCGCCCGGCCGCCAGCGCGGCGTGCAAGCCGGCGGCATCGAGCGGCGCATCGTCCGCCGCCAGGTGCGACTCGGTCCAGCAACGGTCGAGCCTCGCCACGCCCGGCAAGTAAGGCAGTTCGCGCGCTTCTTCGGCACTTTCGAGGAAATCCGGGAAGCCGTGGCCATAGGCGATCAGGCAGGCGTCGCCGGGCATGTTCCCGCGCGCATAGGCCAGCGCCGCGCCCTGGAACCACGGCTCGCCGACCAGCCGCAGCACCGCCGGATAGTTGGCCGCCAGGGCATCGGCGCAACCCTTGAAAATCGTGTTGCGGTAGACCGCGAAAGCCGGCTGCGCCGACAGGGACGCCACCAGCGGATCGGCGCTTTCCCCATGCCAAACGGCATGCAGGAACTGGCGGTAATAGTCTTGGCTATTCACGATGCGCACTCCTCATGCACCTGTCCGACGGTGGCCAGCATGTCCTGCGCGATACCGCGCTCGGCCAGCAATTCATCGAAAGCCGGGACATTGCCGTCGCGCTCGATCAGCGTCGGCCGCGGGCCGATGCGCGCCAGCAGTCCGAAATACAGCTCCCACACGGGCGGCGCCACCGCGGCATCGTGCGAATCGACCAGCAGGCCGGGCAAGCCGCGGTCGCTGCTGTGGCCGGCCAAATGGATTTCCTCGATGGCGTCTGCCGGCAATTGCGCCAGGTAGGCGGCCGCGTCGATGCCCAGGTTGGCCGCGCTGACATGCACGTTGTTGACGTCCACCAGCAAGCCGCAGCCGGTGCGGCGCACCAGCTCGCCCAGGAACTCGGGCTCGCTCCACTCGTGGCAATCCATGTGCAGGTAATGGGAGGGGTTTTCCAGCGCGATGCTGCGCTTCAACGCATCCTGCGTACGCCCGATGTTGGCCGCCAGCCGCGCCAGGGTTTCGCCGGTGCGCGGCACCGGCAAGAGATCAGGGTAATAACGGCCATCGGCGCGCGACCAAGCCAGATGCTCGGACACCAGCACCGGCTCGACGCGCGCGGCCAGCCTGGCCAGCCGTTGCAGGTGAGCGGCGTCCGGCGCATCCGGTCCGGCCAGCGACAGCGACACCCCGTGCAGCGCCACCGGATGACGGCTGCGCACGGCGTCCAGCCAGGCCAGCCGCGGGCCGCCATCCATCATGTAGTTCTCCGGATGGACCTCGAACCACAAGCCCGGCGCCGCGCAGGACAGCGCCGCATCGAAATGCTGGGGCTTGAGGCCGAGGCCGGCGCCGGCCGGTACGGGGTGCGCGTTCATTTGCCAGGTCCGGTTCAGATCGGCTTCAACGAACCCATGCCGCGCGGGGTCTTGATCGATGTGCAGGTGCCGGCCGGCACGTTCTTCCAGGCGTTGCCCTGGTAGTCCATCTTGGCGGTGCCAGCGCAGGTGGTGCCTTCGCCTGCCTTGCAATCATTCTGGCCGGCCATCGAGACGCCGTAGCACTTTTCGACCGCGGGCTTGGCGGCGGGCTGCTGGGTTTGCGCCATGGCGACGCCCGAGGCCAGGGTGGCGAGAGTGAAGGTAGCGGTGGCAATGGTACGGATGTTCATGGTGCGACTCCTTATGTGATGGAAAGTGGATGCGACCGGCGTGTCGTTGCTGCCGGTCTGTACGTTATTTCGCCGCCCCGTGCGCCGCGGTTACAGCCGGCGGCGCAAATATATTTTTCGCTTGCCCTGTAACCGGATCGGCCCGGCCGGCGAATAGAAAGAAAAGCGGCGCCACGGCGCGCCGATGACGAAGAAGGGAAACCGGATGAAAACAATGGAATTGGTCAACATGCTGGCGGCCGGGAACGATGGCGGCAAATGCCCGCGCGGCGGCCCGGGCGCCCGCATGGCGGCCGCGCTCGCGATGGGGCTGGCCGGTTCCGCGCTGCTGCTGGCCGTGATCTACGGCGTGCGCAGCGACATGCCGGAACTGCTGCTGCAGCCGCGCTTCTGGCTGAAGGTATCGTTCCCGCTGGCGGTGCTGCTGGCGGCGCAGGATGTGGCCGCGCGGCTGGCCCGCCCAGGCATGCGCATCGGCCTCGGCCCCGCCGCCGCCCTGATGCTGCCGCCGCTGGCGCTGTGGCTGGCCGGAGCCGGCTGGCTGGCGCTGGCGCCGCCCTCGCAGCGCCTGGAACTGCTGCTGGGCGCCACCTGGGAAGTCTGCTCGCTCAACATCGCCCTGCTGTCGCTGCCGACGCTGGCGGCCATGTTCTGGTTCATGCGCGGCCTGGCGCCGACCCGGCTGGCGGCCGCCGGCGCCGTCGCCGGCCTGGTGGCCGGCGCCCAGGGCGTGCTAGTCTATTCGCTCTACTGCGTGGAAATGGCGCCGCCGTTCTGGGGCATCTGGTACGTCCTGGGCGTGCTGGCGCCGACGCTGCTGGGCGCCTTGTCCGGCCCCGTGTTGCTGCGCTGGTAAACAAGTGGCATACCCCATGACCAAAAGCCAACCGTTCCCCGCCCATGAATTGCCCGCCTTCGGGGACAATGCCGGCGGCCGCTCCGCCCATCCGGCGGAAGAGCGCCTCAAGGCCCTGCTCCTGGCCGGGCTGGAAGGCGACGCGGCGGCCTACCGCGACTTCCTGTCGGAATTGAGCGGGCGCTTGCGCGCCTTCCTGCGCAAGCGGCTGCAGCATATGCAGGACGAGGTCGAGGACATCGTCCAGGAAACCCTGCTGGCCGTGCACAACGCGCGCCACACCTACCGCCCCGACCAGCCGCTCACGGCCTGGGTATACGCCATCGCGCGCTACAAGCTGATGGATTTCCTGCGCGCGCGCTCACGCCGCGAAGCCCTCAACGATCCGCTGGAAGACGAGCACGAACTGTTCGCCGCCTGCGACGAGGAGCCGGCGCAAGCGCGGCGCGACGTCGGCGCGCTGCTGGAACAATTGCCCGACAAGCAACGCCTGCCGATCGTGCACGTCAAGCTGGAAGGCCTGTCGGTCGCGGAAACCGCGCAACTGACCGGCATGACGGAATCGGCGGTCAAGGTAGGCATCCATCGCGGCCTCAAGGCGCTGGCCGCCAAAATTCGAGAGAAACTGTGAACCATGAAAACCGATGACCTGATATCGATGATGGCTACCGGCGTCGCGCCGGCAGACCGCCGCCTGCCGGCGCGGCGCATGGCGCAGGCGCTGGCGCTGGGCGGCGCCGGTTCGCTGGCGCTGCTGTTGCTGCTCTACGGACTGCGTCCCGACCTGAAGGCGATGCTGTCGGTGCCGCTGTTCTGGATCAAGCTGGCCTTCCCGGCCGCGCTGGCGGCGGGTTCGCTGCTGGTGCTGCGCCGCCTGCTGCGTCCCGGCCTGCGCGTAGGCATCAACTGGGCCGGCGTCGCCGTACCGTGCGCCGCCATCTGGAGCGGCGGCGCGCTGGTGCTGCTGGCCGCGCCCGCGGCCGAACGCATCGGGCTGCTGATGGGGCTCACCTGGCGCACCTGCCCTTTCAACATCGCGCTGCTCTCGCTGCCGCTCTGCGCCGCCATCGTCTGGGCGGTGCGCGCGATGGCGCCGACGCAACTGCGCCTGGCCGGCGCCATCGCCGGCCTGCTGGCCGGCTCCGCCGCCGCCGTGGTGTATTGCCTGCACTGCCCGGAAATGGGCGTGCCGTTCTGGGGATTGTGGTATTTCCTCGGGATGACGATCCCTGCCGTGGCGGGCTTTCTGTTCGGGCCACGCCTGCTGCGCTGGTAATCCTTTTCAAGGACCGTGCGCCAGACGCGTCGGACCGTTTCCGCTATGCCTTGTCGGACTTGCCCGCGGCATTGGCCAGCTTGCTGAGCTGGCGGTCGATCCAGGCGGGCGTACGGTTTTCGTCTTCGGCGCGCTCCTTGCGGCGGATGGCGTTGCGCACCACGATCGAACCGGCATAGCGCAAAGGCTCCGGCGGGAATAAGCCTAGCGGGCCTTGCGTAAGCGGGCTGCGGGTCCAGGCGTTGTCCTCGTCCAGCACCAGCGACGACAGGATCTGCCCGCCCATGTAACTGGGCCCCACGCCATTGCCCGAATAGCCGAAGCCATAATAGATATGCGCGGCGCCCTCCAGCCGGCCGAAAAAGGGAAAGCCGCTGACCGAGCGGTCCGAAGGGCCGTTCCAGCTGGCCGTGATGGGCGTGCTGCGCAACGTCGGGAAAAAGCCATGCAATGCCCGCGTCAGTTCCGCCTCGTAGGGCGAGCGCTGGTCGAACACCGGCGCGATGCGCCCGCCGCGGGCGAAGGTATTGCCGCCCTTGCCCAGCATGAGCCGGCCATCCGCCGTGCTGCGGTAGTAGTAGACGAAGGTGCGCGAGTCAAGCACCGAGACGCCGTCGACGAGACCCATCGCATGCAGCAATTCGGGACAGCGTTCGGTGATGACCATGTCGCTGGAGACGATGGCGATGCTGCGTTCGAAGCGGGGAAAGGTTTCGGCCATCCAGGCATTGAGCGCGAATACCAGCTTGGCCGCCTTGACGCTGCCGCAAGGCGTGCGCACGACGGCCGGCGGGCCAGGCTGGAAATCCAGCATGGGGCTGCGTTCATGGATGCGGATGCCCATCTGCATGGCCGCGCGGCGCAGGCCGCGCACCAGCTTGCCGGGATGCACCGTGGCGGCGATGGGCGAATACACGCCGGCCAGGTTGCGCGCCGAACCGGAGCGCCGAGCCACCTCTTCGCGCGGCAATGCATGGTAGGAATGGATGCCGGCGGCCTCCAGCGCCCGCATCACCGGATCCATCGTGCCGATCTGCGCCTGCGAGGTCGCCGTGTAGAGCGTGCCGTCGCGTCGGAACTCGGCATCGATGCCGTGCTCCTGCAGGAAGGCGCCGATGTGATCGACCGCTGCTTCCGAAGCCAGCACCAGTCGCCGCGCCTCGGCCTCGCCGAACAGCCGCCGCAAGGTAAGGAACTTGGCCGACCAGGTCAGCAGGCAGCCGCCGTTGCGCCCGCTGGCGCCGGCGCCGCACAGGTCGCGCTCCAGCACGACGATGTCCAGCGCCGGATTGCGCTGCTTGGCCTGGATCGCGGTCCACAGCCCGGTAAAGCCGCCGCCCACGATGCAGACGTCGGCACGCTGTTCGCCCTGCAATGCCGGCGCGAGATCGCCGTCGCCGAACAAGGCTTGCTCAATCCAGAAAGGCCGCATGGCCGGCTCCCTAATATGGATGGGTATGGGGATACGGCCGTTTCCGGCGCCACCAGCGGCACAGGAAACGGCGCAGGCTGCGCTTACCAGGGCAGCGAGTAGGTCTTGGTATTGGTGAAGCTCTTCATCGCCTCCAGCACGCCCTCCTTGTAGCCCAGGCCGGAGTCCTTGATGCCGCCGAAGGGCGTGAGCTCGAGCCGGTAGCCCGGCACCTCGCGCACGTTGACGCTGCCCACATTGAGTTCGCGCACGAAGCGGGTGATGTAGTCGAGCCGGTTGGTGCACACCGAGGACGACAGGCCATAGGCGGTGCCGTTGGAGATGCGGATGGCTTCGTCGATATCGCGGAAGCGGATCACCGGCGACACCGGGCCGAAGGTCTCGTGCTTGGCCACCGTCATCTCGGGGCGCACCTGGTCGAGCACGGTCGGCGCATACAGCGCGCCGCGGCGCACATGGCCGGCCAGCAGTTTGGCGCCGTCGGCAATCGCTTCGCTCACGACCTTTTCGAAATGGATCGCGGCTTCTTCGTCGATCACCGTGCCCATGTCGGTATGCGGGTCCATCGGGTCGCCGTATTTGACGGCCTTGGTTTTCTGCGCCAGCAGCTCGACGAACTGGTCGGCCACCTTTTCGTGCACCAGCATGCGCTTGACGGCGGTGCAGCGCTGGCCGGAATTCTTGTAGGAGCCGCCGGCGGCCAGCGTGGCCGCTTCTTCCACGTCGGCGTCTTCCATGACGATGATGGGATCGTTGCCGCCGAGCTCCAGGATCTGGCGCTTGTAGACCGCCTTGCCGGCGATATATTTGCCGATCGCCACGCCGCCGGTAAAGGTCACCAGGTCGACATCGGGATGGGTCAGCATCTCGTCGGCGATCTCGCGCGGGTCGCCCGTGACCACCGAGAGCATCTCCGGCGGCAGGCCGGCTTCATACAGGATGTCAGCCAGCACATAGGCGGTCAGCGGGGTTTTCTCGCTGGGCTTGAGGACGATGCGGTTGTTGGTCGCGATCGCCGGCGCCACCTTGTGGATCACCTGGTTCAGCGGATGGTTGAACGGGGTGATGGCCGTGATCACGCCCAGCAGCGGTTCCTTGGTGGTGTAGACCTTGCGGCTCTTGCCGTGGTGCGTGAGGTCGCAGGAGAACACCTGGCCATCGTCGACCAGCGCCTGGTTGGCGGCGAACAGCAGCACGTCCGATGCGCGCCCCACTTCGTAGAGCGTGTCCTTGCGCGACAAACCCGATTCGAGCGTAATCAGGCGCGAGATCTCGTCCAGCCGCGACGCGATGATTTCGCCCGCGCGCATCAGGATCTTGTAACGCTCGTAGCGCGTCAGCGTGGGCTTGTAGTCGCGCGCGATCTTGTAGGCGCGGCGCACGTCCTCAAGCGTCGCCTTCGGTACGGTGGCGATGACTTCGCCGGTGTAGGGGTAAGTGACCTCGATCACCTCGTCGCGCCGGACGCGCTCGCCGGCGATGCGCAGTGCTTCATGACGGATCTCGATTGGCTTGTGCTGGGCTAGGCTCATTGCTCTTGTCTCCTCCGGTGCTGGGTCTGATGTCGGCTTGCGGGGTCAGGCGACGGTATGGTTCAGAGCCAGGTCCAGCGCATCGAAGTTGCGCAGGCGCCGGTCGCTGGCGATGCCGCTGACGGGGCGGTTGCAGATCAGCGGCACGCGCTGCTCGGAAATGCCGCCGTGCGAACGCAGCGGCGCATCCAGCCCGGACAGGTCGTGGCGGCTGACGCTGGTGCCCAGCACGGTGCTCTGCTCGCTGACCACGACGATGTCGCCGATGCGATCCGGCGGCAGTTCGAATTTCTTCGCGGCTTCGGCACGGGTCAGCGCCAGCTCCACGCCCGGCAGTTCGCGGATGCGGCCGATCCATTCGGCGGCGGTGGCTTCGTCGGGCGCGTAGACGGTGGCATACGAACCCAGCGCGCCGTGGTGCACCACATAGGGGTCGGTGATCGGCAGGATCACGCGCGCACGTTCGGGGCCGTACCAGGCGTCGAGCTGGTCTTGCAGGTAGATCACCTTGGGCTGGCCGTCGGCGCTGTGCTTGTCGTTCATGCCGTGGTCGGCGGTGAGCACGATGGTGGCGCCCAGCGCGTCGAGCTGCGCCAGGTATTTGTCCATCATCGCGTAGAAGGCGTTGGCCGCCGCGCTGCCCGGCGCGGCCTTGTGCTGCACGTAGTCGGTGGTGGAGAGGTACATCAGGTCGGGACGGCGGGTTTCCATCAGCTTGACGCCGGCGGCGAACACGAACTCCGACAGTTCGGCGCTGTACACCGACGGCACCGGCATGCCCACCAGCTCCAGCACGCCGGTGATGCCGTGTTCTTCCTCTGTCACCTGGTCGGCCTTTTCGGACGAGAAGCAGATGCCCTTCATATGGTTGCCCAGCAGCTTGCGCAGCTTGTCCTTGGCGGTCACCACCGCCACCTTGGCGCCGGCGTCGGCGAACGCGGCCAGCACGGTGCCGGCGCGCAGGTACTTGGGGTCGTTCATCATCACTTCCTCGCCCAGGTCGCGGTCGAAGAAGTAGTTGCCGCAGATGCCATGCACCGCCGGCGGCGCGCCGGTAACGATGGACAGGTTGTTGGGGTTGGTAAACGAAGGCACCACGCAGTCGGCCAGCAAGTCGGCGCCCTTGGCCCGCATGCGCGCCAGATAGGGAGTCACGCCGGCGGCAACGGCGGCGTCGAGATAGGCAGGTTCGCAACCGTCCACGCACACTACGACCACGGGACGCTGCATCCAGCGGTAGCTGCGGCTGTTCACTTCGATGGTTTGGGGTGTCGTCATCTCAGGCTTCCTTGGTGGGTGAAGAAGTGTGGGCTACGGATTGTTGCGCCTCGGCGTCGCCGCGCCCCAGCGCCTTGTGCATGCGTGCGCGGCTGTCGGCGACGTGGCGGCGCAAGGCCTGGCCGGCGCGCTCGGGATCGCGCGTGGCGATGGCGTCGACGATTTCGCGGTGCTCGTCGGCCGACACGCGCAGGCCGCCGCCGGCCAGCGCGCGCAGGCGGAACAGCGAGAGTTCCTTGATCAGGCGCTGGTAGGTCTCGGTCAGCTTGGCGCTGCCGGCGGTGTCGAGCAGGACATCGTGGAATTGCAGGTTGAGCTGCGCGTACTGCTCCAGCTCCTTGGCCTGCGCGGCCTCGCGCATGGCTTCGGTCATCCCCCGCAGGCGTTCGATGCCGTCCGGCGTGATGGCCTGGGCCACGCGGCGGCCGATGATCTCTTCCAGCGCTTCGCGCAATTCATAGATCTCGTCGGCTTCCTCGAACGTGATCTCGCGCACGAACATGCCGCGGTTCTTCTCGGTACGCAGCAGGCCGGCCTCTTCCAGCGCGCGCAGCGCCTCTCGGATCGGGCCGCGGCTGGTATTGAAGCGCTGCGACAGCTCGCTCTCGTTGAGGCGGCTGCCCACGGGCAGCTCGCCGGTCATGATCATGCGCTCGATCTCTTCCTGCACCAGCATGGGCAGGGAGCTCGATTGCAGGAACGCCAGGGCGGAAGAAGGTTTTTTGGTATCCATGAGGTCGGATTATTCCGTAGCGCCCACAAACTGTCAACAGTTTTCAATTGACAGTCTTCAGTTTGCAATTTATATTGCATTTCACCGACGCCAAACGACCGCCGGTGCGGGCCGCCAGCGCCCACAACTCAACAGGAGAAAAATCGATGAGAAAGACAACAGGCATGGGCCGCATCACGATGACTCTATGCGCCGCGGTATTGGGAATGGCGGCGGGCGCGGCGATGGCGCAACGCACGCCGGTGCTGGTCTATACCGCCCTGGAAACCGACGCGATGAAGCTGTACAAGACCGGCTTCGAGAAGGCCAACCCCGACATCGAAATCAAATGGGTGCGCGACTCCACCGGCATCATCACCGCCAAGCTGCTGGCCGAGAAAGCCAATCCCCAGGCTGACGTGATCGCCGGCGTGGCCGCCAGCAGCCTGGCCCTGCTGGAGCAGGAAGGCATGCTCCAACCCTACGAGCCCAAGGGCTTCGACAAGCTGACCCCGGCCTATTCCGACACCAAGCGCCCGCCGGCCTGGGTCGGCATGGACGTCTGGGCCGCCGCCATCTGCTTCAACACCGTCGAAGCCAAGAAGCGCGGCTTGCCCAAGCCGGAAACCTGGAAGGACCTGGCCAAGCCTATCTATAAGGGCGCCATCGTCATGCCGCACCCGGCATCGAGCGGCACCGGCTTCCTCGACGTCTCGGCCTGGCTGCAGATGTGGGGCGAGGCCGACGGCTGGAAATACATGGATGCCCTGCACGAGAACATCGCCCAATACCAGCACTCCGGCTCCAAGCCCTGTAAAGCGGCGGGCGCCGGCGAGTTCCCGATCGGCATTTCGTTCGAGTTCCGGGCCCACCAGGTGCTCAAGTCGGGCGCGCCGGTGGAACTGATCTTCCCCAAGGAGGGCCTGGGCTGGGACATCGAAGCCACCGCCATCATGAAGACCACCAAGAAGATGGAGCAGGCCAAGCGCGTGGCCGACTGGTTCGCCAGCAAGGAAGCCAACGAAGTCACCGCCAACTGGTGGGCCGTGGTGGCCTATCCGGGCGTGGCCAAGAAGCTGGAAGGGATTCCCGCCAACTATGAACAGCTGCTGGTCAAGAACGACCTGAACTGGGCCGCCAAGAACCGCGAGCGCATCCTGGCGGAATGGGGCAAACGCTACGAAGGCAAGGCCGAGGCCAAGTAAGCCCGGCCCCGAAGCCCCCTGCGGCAGGCGCCGCGGGGGAATTTCCCTTCCCACGATGAGCTCACCATGGATATGACAACCAGCAAGATGATCGCCGAGGCAGTCAAGCAAGCGGCGCCGGCGCTAGAAATCACCGGCATCACCAAGAACTTCGAAGGGTTCACCGCGCTGCGCGACGTGAACCTGAGCGTGCGTTCGGGCGAAATGTTGTGCTTCCTCGGCCCTTCGGGCTGCGGCAAAACCACACTGCTGCGCATCATCGCGGGGCTGGAGACGCAGACCGCGGGCAGCATCGTGCAAAACGGCCGCGACATCTCGTGGCTGCCGCCCGAAAAGCGCGACTACGGCATCGTGTTCCAGTCCTATGCATTGTTCCCCAACCTGACCATTACCGACAACGTGGCCTACGGCCTGGTCAACGGCAAGATGAAGAAAGCCGACATCAAGGCGCGCGCGGCCGAACTGCTGGAGATGGTCGGCCTGCCGACCGCCGGCGGCAAATATCCGAGCCAGCTCTCCGGCGGCCAGCAGCAGCGCGTGGCGCTGGCGCGCGCACTGGCCACCAATCCCGGCCTGCTGCTGCTCGACGAACCGCTGTCGGCGCTGGACGCCACCGTGCGGGTGCGCCTGCGTGCCGAGATCCGCCGCCTGCAAAAGCAGGTCGGCGTCACCACCATCATGGTCACGCACGACCAGGAGGAAGCGCTGTCCATGTCCGACCGCATCGTGGTGATGAACCACGGCGTGATCGAGCAGGTCGGCACCCCGATGGATATCTATGAGCGCCCGGCCACGCCTTTCGTGGCCGATTTCGTCGGCAAGGTCAACGTGCTGCGCGGCAAGGCGCTGGGCGGCAAGCGCTTCCGCGTCGGCGAGATGGAAATGGAGTGCGAATCCTGCGAAGGCAGCTTCACGCCCGGCCAGGACGTGCGCCTGTACCTGCGCCCCGAAGACCGCGTGGCCGAGAACCTGCAGCACGATACGCCGCATCGCCTGACTGCGCTGGTCACCAAGGTCGAATTCCTCGGCGGCCTGTGCATCGCCGAAGTCACCTCCGACGCATTGCATGGCCAGAGCCTGGGCCTGCACTTCTCGCTGAACCAGATGCACGACCTGGGCATCCGCGAAGGCCACCGCATCGATATCGCGCTGCGCGCCCATCGCGTGCGCGTCTTCACATCCGGAGCCGCCGCATGACCCAGACCACCACAAGCGCCGGCCGCATGGCCGCCCCCGCGCCCACCACCGCGCCCCGCCTGCGCTGGAGCCGCGACGCGCTGGTCGCCCGCGTGATGATGGTCGGCGTGATGGCGCTGCTGCTGGCCTTCCTGATCGCGCCGCTGTTCTCGATCCTGGTCAACGCGGTGCTCGACAAGCAAGGGCATTTCGTCGGCCTGGCGCACTTCATGGCCTATTTCCAGACGCCCAGCCTGCTGCGCGCGGCCGGCAACTCGGTCTGGGTGGCGGCCATGGTGGCAATGATCTCGGTGCCGATGGCCTTCGTCTGCGCCTATGCGCTCACCCGCACCTGCCTGCCCACGCCCTTCAAGGCGACGGTGCGGCTGATCGCGCTGATCCCGCTGCTGGCGCCTTCGCTGCTGTCGGCCATCTCGTTCGTGCAGTGGTTCGGCAACCAGGGGGCGCTCAAGTCGCTGCTGGGCAGCGCCTCCATCTACGGCGCGCCCGGCATCATCCTGGCCGAGGTCTACAACACCTTCCCGCATGCGCTGATGATTCTGGTGACCGCGCTGTCGCTGGCCGACGGCCGCCTGTACGAGGCCGCCACCGCGCTGCGCACGCCCGGCTGGCGCCAGTTCCTCACCATCACCCTGCCCTCCTGCAAGTACGGCCTGATCAGCGCCTGTACCGTGGTGTTCACCTATGTGGTAAGCGACTTCGGCGCGCCCAAGGTCATCGGCGGCAACTTCAACGTGCTGTCGGTGGATGTGTACAAGCAGGTGGTGGGACAACTCAACTTCTCGATGGGCGCGGTCGTGGGCATGCTGCTGCTGGTGCCGTCGATCGTCTCGTTCGCCATCGACTACAGCGTGCGCCGCAAGATCAAGGCGCAGCTCACCGCGCGCTCGGTGCCCTACACTCCCCAACCCCACCGCGTGGCCGATGCGCTGCTGGCGCTGTTCTGCGTCTGCGTGTGCGGCATGCTGCTGGCCACCATCGGCATGGCGCTCTATACCTCGGTGATCAAGCTGTGGCCCTATGACCTGGTGTTCACGCTGGACCACTACCGCTTCGTCCTGTTCGAAAGCGACATGGCCGACGCCTACACCAACAGCCTGACGGTGGCGCTGTGCACGGCGGTCGGCGGCTCGCTGGTGGTGTTCTTCGGCGCCTACCTGATCGAGAAGACGCGCAACCTCGGCTGGATGCGCAACGCCATGCACCTGATGGCGGTGCTGTCGATGGCCGTGCCGGGACTGGTGCTGGGCCTGGGTTACGTGATGTTCTTCAACCATCCGGCCAATCCGCTGAACTTCCTCTACAACACGATGCCGATCCTGGTCATCTCGATGGTGGTCCACTACTACACGTCCAGCCACCTGACGGCGGTGACGGCGCTGCAGCAGATCGACAACGAGTTCGAAGCCGTCTCGGCCTCGCTGAAGGTGCCCTTCTTCAAGACCTTCGTGCGCGTGACCGTGCCGGTATGCCTGCCGGCCATCCTCGACATCGGGCGCTACTTCTTCGTCGTCTCGATGGCCAGCCTGTCATGCGCCATCTTCATCTACACGCCCGAAACCATCCTCGCCTCGGTCGCCATCATGCACATGGACCAAGCCGGCGACGTCGGCCCGGCGGCGGCGCTGGCCAGCCTGATCGTGCTGACCTCGGTCGCGGTATCGATCCTGTATTCGCTGGCCACGCGCGTCCTGCTGGCCCGCACCCAAGCCTGGCGCAACCTGAGCCGGGGCTAACCCTCTTCCCCCACTGGAGATCTTCATGAGCCAAGCCACCTCCCCCATCCTCCTCACCCCCGGTCCGCTGACCACGTCCAACCGCACGCGCCAGGCGATGCTGCGCGACTGGGGTTCGTGGGACGCCGACTTCAACCAGATCACCAGCCGCATCCGCACTCGCGTGCTCGACATCGTGCATGGCCAGGGCACGCACGAATGCGTCCCGATGCAGGGCAGCGGCACCTTCTCGGTGGAAGCCGCCATCGGCACGCTGGTACCGCGCCACGGCCATGTGCTGGTGCCCAACAACGGCGCCTACTGCGCCCGCCTGGCGCGCATCTGCAAGGTGCTGGGCCGCAAGCTGACCACCATCGACTACAGCGAAGCGCTGCAGGTGAACCCGGCCGACGTCGACCGCGCCCTCGCCGCCGATCCGACCATCACCCACGTGGCCCTGGTGCATTGCGAAACCGGCGCCGGCGTGCTCAACCCGCTGCATGAAGTGGCGCAAGTCGTCGCCAAGCACGGCCGCGGCCTGATCGTGGATGCGATGAGCTCGTTCGGCGCCATCGAGATCGATGCGCGCAAGACGCCGTTCGACGCCGTCATCGCCGCCTCCGGCAAATGTCTCGAAGGCCCGCCGGGGATGGGCTTCGTCATCGCCCGCCGCAGCGTGCTCGAGAAGTGCGAAGGCAACGCCCACTCGCTGGCGCTGGACCTGTACGACCAGTGGATCTACATGCAGAAGACCACGCAATGGCGCTTCACCCCGCCGACCCACATCGTGGCCGCGCTGGACGAAGCGATGACGCAATACATCGAGGAAGGCGGCCTGGCTGCACGTGGCGGGCGCTATGCGCGCAACTGCAAGGCGCTGCTGGAAGGCATGCGCAAGCTGGGCTTCCGCTCCTACCTCGAAGACGCGATCCAGGCGCCCATCATCGTCACCTTCCACGCCCCGGCCAGCCCGGCCTACGAGTTCAAGGCCTTCTACCAGGAGGTCAAGAAGCGCGGCTACATCCTCTACCCGGGCAAGCTCACGCAGCTCGAAACCTTCCGCGTGGGCTGCATCGGCCACTTCGGCGAAGCCGGCATCCCCGGCGCCGTGGCGGCGATTGCGGATGCGTTGCAGTCGATGGGGGTGAACCAGGTGGCTGTCCCTGAAATGGCCTGATCATCTATCGGCTCAATAGTGGTCCAGCCCTGAACGGCGCCGGCGCAGGTGGTTTCCTGCGCCGGCGCCGTTTAATTTAATCCGGACACATGTAAGCAAGCCGCATAAGAAGGGAACCTCTTACTCCGGACAGGAACCAATTTGTATCGGATCGCTGATATCCGCATCCTGGTTCGCCCTGCATCGCTACGCCCAATGGACAATCTTGGCGCCGCGATCCGGAATGGGAGGTATTGCATGTCTTATCCCTATTACTTCATTCCCCCGTATCTGCTCGAACGGCTCTCGGTCCATCCTGCCCCTGAGCTCAGCCATGGCGCGGCCCAGACGCTATTATTGGATCAGCAGGTCCGCACGGAACGCGCGCAATTTGCCGGCGCAGCCATCGCCCGGCAACAACGTGCGCGCAGGACTGTAACGTTAAAGCGCTCGATTTACGACGCAAAGAACGGTACAGCCTTGCCCGGCACGTTAATCCGCTCCGAAGGCAAGGCGGTTAGCGGCGATGCGGCAGCGGATGAAGCCTACGACCATATGGGCACCACTTGGCAGATGTTTCACGACGTGTATGAACGCAACTCCATCGACGATGCCGGCCTGCCTCTGGTTGGAAGCGTACATTATGGGAAGGACTACGACAACGCATTCTGGAATGGCAGCCAGATGGTATTCGGGGACGGAGACGGACGGATCTTCAAGCGCTTCACAATCGCGCTGGATGTGATCGCGCATGAGCTTGCACATGGCGTTACCGCCAGCGAAGGCGGCCTGGCCTATCAAAACCAGTCCGGCGCGCTTAACGAATCGCTGAGCGACGTGTTCGGCATCCTGGCCAAGCAATTCCATCTGCGGCAAACTGCGGATCAATCCGACTGGCTCATCGGCGCCGGACTTTTTTTACCGGGGATAAATGCCCGCGGCCTGCGTTCAATGGCTGAGCCTGGAAGCGCCTATGATGATCCTGTGCTGGGGAAAGATCCTCAACCGGGCCACATGAGGGATTATGTCGATACGGAACAAGATAATGGCGGCGTGCACATCAATTCCGGCATTCCCAATCACGCCTTCTACCTGGCTGCGACGGAGCTTGGCGGCCATGCCTGGGAAAGGGCCGGACGCGTGTGGTACGACACCTTGCGGCATCACCGGCTTCGGCCAGACGCGGATTTTGCCGAATTTGCCGGCCTGAGCATGGAAACCGCCGCTGCGCAGGGTAAGGATGTTGCCGCAGCCGTGCGATCCGCCTGGCGCGGCGTGGGAGTACTGCATGATTGATTTGCCGCCATTGGATGAAGTGGAAGTGGTGCGCCTGTCGCGCGAAGGCGGGCTGGCTTACATCCCGAACTTATCCCGGGTTCGCATCTTCGAGTTGAACCGTTGTTCGACTACGCTGCGGGGCCAAGTCTGCCAGGCAATAACGCAAGCTTCGCAGATAGTGCAAACGCCGCAACCGGCCAACGGCGGCGACCAGCGTTTTTTCCGCGTGGAACTCGATGTCCGGACGCAGCCCCATGCAACGATGTACAGCTTTGAAGTGCCGGAAGCCGAAGCGCCGCTCATGCTCGTTGCATTGTGGCAGACTCCGCCGGATGAGGAACTGAATAAGGCGGAGGAACGTTGATCAGGCTATTAGCAATTCCCTTTCTTGGCTTGCCCAGGCGGGCAGAAATTTCCTGGCCCCTGATCCACGGGAACCACCACGCACCCCGCCAGAACAAACCCTGTCAACAAAATGAGTAATGCATTTCTTATCATCATATTCCCCTTGGAATCGGCTTATCTTGAAACGGATTTTTGAGTGTGGGCCTTGTGCTTGCCGCTCCTGTTCTTGATGCTCCGGCCATTACGGCGGTCAGCCGCCCGTGCCAATCCCTTGTCCCTGTCCACGGCATTCTTGCCGTTGCCATTCATAGCAGAATGGCTGGAACCGCCTCCCGCATTTCCTTTGGCCAAGGCTGCGGGAGAAAGGCTTGCCGACGCAAGGCCGGCTACTAAAATAGTGATGCCAAGAATGGTGCGCATGTCTGGATCCTCCATATTGGTTGGAATAATAGTTAGAGATAGAACGCAGGAATACATACCATTAAAGCGCCGCACCGGGCTTTAGGCCAGAGTGGGATTGGTAAGGGATGTAACGGACTGTATCAATCGCCTGAGCGAATGGCGTTGCCAACATTACCGATGGGCATCATCGGCGATAATCTCCGGCAAGCGGGCGACTAATCAACTAATCGCGCCCACCTGATAATTATCGGCCTGAATTTTCAAACATCAATGAACAACAAGAAAGCTACGCTCATCGGACTCTCTGCGGTGGTCCTTTGGAGTTCCATCGTCGGACTGATCCGCGGCGTCAGCGAGCACCTCGGCGCCACGGGCGGCGCCGCCGCTATCTATACGGTCGCCTCCGTTTTCCTCCTGGCCTCGGTAGGATTTCCCAAACTGAATACGCTCCCCAAGCGATACCTGCTCTGGGGCAGTTTGCTGTTCGTGGCCTACGAGCTCTGCCTGTCGCTCTCCATTGGCTATGCTAATACCGGCAGGCAGGCGATCGAGGTAGGCATGGTCAACTACCTGTGGCCGACCTTTACGCTGATAGCGGCCATCGCCTTCACCGGCCAGCGCGCGAATCTGCTGGTCGTGCCCGGCTTCATCCTGTCCATGCTGGGTATCTGCTGGGTCCTGGGAGGTGACCAGGGAATCGATCCGGCCGGCATGCTGGCCAATGTCCGGGACAATCCGCTCAGTTATGGCCTGGCCTTTGTCGGCGCAATCATCTGGGCCGCCTATTGCGCCGTGACAACCAGGATGGCCAAGGGCAAGAACGGCGTCACGCCGTTTTTCATGATGGTGGCGGCGACACTCTGGCTGAAATTCTTCCTGGGCAACCATACGGAAGAAATGTCCTTCACTATCCCCGCGCTGGTCTACCTGCTGTTGGCCGCGGCCGCAATGGGCTTCGGCTATGCCGCCTGGAACGTCGGCATCCTGCACGGCAACGTTACCGTACTGGCCGGCGCATCGTATTTCATCCCGGTATTTTCTTCGGCGCTGTCGGCTGCGCTGCTACACGCGCCGTTGCCCAAGTCGTTCTGGATCGGCGCCTCCATGGTGTGCGCGGGCTCGATCCTGTGCTGGCTGGCGACACGGTCGGGGAAGCTGGCGAGGATGCGGCCGGGAGCCGTTGCAGAAAGCTGACAGGAAATTCCCCCATGGAGCGCTTGTCCGAGGGGACATGAAAAAAAGGGTTGCAAGCCCGATCGGCTTGCAACCCTTTCACCTTGTAGCCTCGCAATCACTCCACCATAAGGCCACAAGAGTTGCATTCATTGCGGCACTTCGTCAGCATCTATGATCAATGATTTATAAGTTTGCCATTTTCCAAACTAACTGACTTCGCCTGCACAGGCGCAAGAAAAAAACCGCGCTATCGGCGCGGTTCCATTTCTACTGTTCCCTATTTGGGAGTGGTAGGGCAGCAATGCCCTGGGGTGCAGCGTTGCGGATCTTTCATGCACTCCATGGCCGCTTCCCCCCCATCTTTGGAAGCTGCAAAGGTCGACGACGCGGCACAAGCCAGCATCATGATGACAACAATTTGACGACAAAGCTGCATATACCCTCCAAAAGAAAATAGTCCAAGTACCACAACAAATATCGGGCGTTCAAGCGAACTCAGTGTTCGCTCACGAAACGCTTACAGTTTCCGTACGACTTCTTTTTGAGCCATGTAATGCTAGCGAAAGCCAAACGATCGCACATCACCCATTTAAGGTATGCGCCTGTCTCTCACGGGCGTTCAAACAGCAGCCAGGGCATTCGCCGGCGGAGAACCACCTTAACGGTCAAGTCATGTACGCCCTTCACCTCTGAGGCTGGTTACAGTGGAGACAAGCGAGGCATCGGCTTCGTGTACAAACGGGAGACAGATAGACCTGTCCTTGTGAGGGACGAGGGGACGATATGGAACGGATAGATGATGCTATTTCTGGCATGTAATCTCGTTCTATTTTTCAAATTCTGCACGACAAAAAAGCCGCTGTGCATCCCACACAGCGGCTTTTCGATGTTTGGTGGCCCCCCCGTGAGTCGAACACGGCACCAACGGATTATGAGTCCGCTGCTCTAACCAAGCATGAGCTAGGGGGCCAAAAAGATAGCCGGCGATTTTAACATCCTCGCCGGCTTTCCCTGGCACCCTTCAGGTCAATTCCCTTCGAGGAAGGACTTGAGCTTGTCGGAGCGCGACGGGTGGCGCAGCTTGCGCAGCGCCTTGGCTTCGATCTGACGGATACGCTCGCGGGTGACGTCGAACTGCTTGCCGACTTCTTCCAGCGTGTGGTCGGTCGACATTTCGATGCCGAAGCGCATGCGCAGGACCTTCGCTTCACGCGGGGTCAGCGAGTCCAGGATGTCCTTGACCACGCCGCGCATCGAAGCGTGCAACGCCGCGTCGGCCGGGGCCAGCGTGTTGTTGTCCTCGATGAAGTCGCCCAGGTGCGAATCGTCGTCGTCGCCGATCGGCGTTTCCATCGAGATCGGTTCCTTGGCGATCTTCATGATCTTGCGGATCTTGTCTTCCGGCATTTCCATCTTGATGGCCAGCGTCGCCGGATCCGGCTCGGCGCCGGTTTCCTGCAGGATCTGGCGCGAGATGCGGTTCATCTTGTTGATGGTCTCGATCATGTGCACCGGGATACGGATGGTGCGTGCTTGGTCGGCGATGGAACGGGTGATCGCCTGGCGGATCCACCATGTCGCGTAGGTCGAGAACTTGTAGCCGCGGCGGTATTCGAACTTGTCCACCGCCTTCATCAGGCCGATGTTGCCTTCCTGGATCAGGTCGAGGAATTGCAGGCCGCGGTTGGTGTACTTCTTGGCGATCGAGATCACCAGGCGCAGGTTGGCCTCGGTCATTTCGCGCTTGGCCATGCGCGCCTTCTTCTCGCCGGCGCCCATCTTCTTGTTGATGCCGCGCAGGTCCTGCAGCGGCAGCACGACGCGCGCCTGCAGGTCGATCAGCTTCTGCTGCAGTTCCTTGATGGCGGGCACGTTGCGGCCCAGCACGGCGCTGTAGCTGTGGTTGGCGGCGACTTCGCCGTCGACCCAGTCCAGGTTCACTTCATTGCCGGGGAAGACCTTGATGAAGTGGGTGCGCGGCATGTTGCACTTGTTGACCGCCACATCCAGGATCTGGCGTTCGACCTGGCGCACTTCTTCCACTTGCGCACGCAGGGTATCGCACAGCTTCTCGACGATCTTGGCGGTGAAACGGATGCCCAGCAGTTCGTTGGAGATGATTTCCTGCGCCTTGACGTAGGGCTTGGAGTTGTAACCTTCCTTCTCGAAGGCCTTGCGCATGTTCTCGAACTGCTCGGCGATGACGCCGAACTTGCCCAGCGCGTCGCGCTTCAGCTGTTCCAGCTGCTCGGCCGAGAAACCGGCGGCGCCGGCGGAGCCGCTGCTCTCGCCTTCGTCCTCTTCCTCGTCCTCTTCCTCTTCGTCCTCGTCGGCTTCCTCTTCATCGGAAGCGGCGGCTTCGACTTGCTGCTCGGATTCGTTCAGGTCGACCAGGCCGTCGACGATTTCGTCGACCTTGATCTCATCCTTGGCGATGCGGTCGGCCGCGGCCAGGATCTCGGCGATCGTGGTCGGGCAGGCGGAGATCGCCTGGATCATGTCCTTCAGGCCGTCTTCGATGCGCTTGGCGATTTCGATTTCGCCTTCGCGGGTCAGCAGCTCGACCGAACCCATTTCGCGCATGTACATGCGCACCGGGTCGGTGGTGCGGCCGAAGTCGGAGTCGACCGTCGACAGTGCGGCTTCGGCCGCGGCCTCGGCGTCGTCGTCGCTGGCCACGTTGGCCACGTTGTCCGACAGCAGCAGGGTTTCGGCGTCAGGGGCGTGCTCGTAGACCGAGATGCCCATGTCGCTGAAGGTGCCGATGATGCCTTCGATCGCTTCCGGATCGACGATGTTTTCCGGCAGGTGGTCGTTGATTTCGGAGAAGGTCAGGAAGCCGCGCTCCTTGCCCAGCTTGATCAGGGTCTTGAGCTTCTGGCGGCGGCGTTCGAGTTCTTCCTCGCTGGCCTCGGTGTCGGACGAGAAGGCGTCTTTCAGCAGGGCCTTTTCCTTGGCCTTGCGGTCCTTGGCCTTGGCCTTGTCGACGGCCTTCAGTTCGGCGCGCTCGACGGCGTTGAGCGCGGCGATTTCGTCGCTCTCGGGCTGGAATTCCTTGGGCTTGCGGCCACGGCGGCCCGGGACCTTGACGGTCGGCAAGATGTAGCCGGAGGTGTCGATGGCGGCCAGTGCGGCGGCATCGGTGGTTTGGCTCACGCTGGACGACGCGCTGGCTGCATTATCTTTGGCTGCGACCTGTGCTGCTTTGGTCGTCTTGGCGGTCTTGGTTTCGGGTTTCTTGGTGGTCACGGAAGTCTTCGATTTCACTGAAACCGCTTTTTCGGCGGCTTGAGATAACTTTTTGGCTGGTGCCGCAGGCGCCTTGGGCGCTGCCGCACGTGCCGGCTTGACGGGAGCTGCCTTGGCTACCGCTTTTTTGGGCGTTGCTGCTGTGGCGGCAACCTTGGCCGTCGGTTTCACTGCTTTGGAGGTTGTCGCGGCCGGCTTGGCTGCCGGCTTGGCCACCACCTTGGCGGCCTTCGCAACAGCGGTGGATTTTACCGCCGTTGCCGCTTTCGTGCTTTTCGTGCTCTTTGCGGACGCTGCTGGAGTTTTTGCGGGTTTCTTCATTGCATTTGCCATAGAATCAACTGCCAATTGAGATTTACCCATTGCGCCAATCAAGTCATGCTAATGATGCAACTTCGGCACCGGCCTGGACAACCCGGTAGACCCCGGCTGCACGCGCAACGTTCCTTTTCGCCTCTTTGCCCAGCGCTTCCGGAAAACAGGCAGTTTCGTCATTCCGGGAGTCGCATTTACCGTACCTGCAGCGCACCGCCGAGTAAATTTCGGGGGCTTCGCACAGGGCCGCCAGGGCGAGAAGCAAGAGCCATCCGGCGGAACTAAAGCCCTATAGTATAGCAGATATAGGGGCCTTTTCTTCCCGATCAAGCTGCGAAAACCGCTTATCGGGCGCGCAAATAACGGCAATTTGCGCGGCTTTACCCTTCTTTGATGCTTTTTCGTCCAGAAACCGGGACAAGCGGCGCAAGGATCACCCCGCCACGCCCACCCCGGGCTGCCGCTTGAGCGCTTCCTTGTGCTGCATCAGCTCACGGTAGCGGTTGCGATCCTCCTCGGTGCGCAGGTTCGACGTCACCAGCGCCTGCATTTCCTCTTCGATTGCGCGGATCTTGCTCTGCCGGATGGCGCCGGCCATCTCCGCCCGCACCACGTCGAACTCGGATTCAGACTCGGAGGCGATCTCGGCGATCATCGAATCGAACTCCGGTCCCGCTTCGCGCAGGTGCTCGACCAGGCTGGCGAAGCTGGCCTGCTCGCCCATGCTCTGCGCCACGCCGACCAGATGCGCCAGCATCTGCGCGCGGTCGGGCGCGATGCTGCCGACCGCCTGCAAGGCCTCGGCATCGAGGTCGGCCGCCAGTTGCGGATGCGCCACCAGCAAGCGCATGATCTGGCGTTCCAGCCCGACCGGGGCCGTGCGCTTGCCGCGCGGCGGCGCCACCTTGACGCGCGCTACCGGCTTTTCCAGTTCAAATAAGGTTTCAAGCTCGCCCGGGGTTGACTGCGTCGCCTGCGCCACGCTGCGCACGATCTGCAAACGCAACGCCGAAGCCGGCAGCGCCTGCAGCATGGGCTTGGCGGCGAACTGGGCATGCGCGCGGCCTTCGGGCGTGCGCAAGTCGTTCTCGCCGATGATCTCCCGCAGCAGGAACTGCGACAGCGGCAGCGCTTCGCGGATCTGCTCCTCGAATGCGGCGGCGCCCATTTCGCGCACGTAGCTGTCGGGGTCGTGCTCGGCCGGCAGGAACAGGAACTTGATGGTCTTGTTGTCCGAGGCATGCGGCAGGCAGGCTTCCAGCGCGCGGCGCGCGGCGCGGCGGCCGGCGGAGTCGCCGTCGAAGCTGAAGATCACCTGGTCGGTCTGGCGCAGCAGCTTTTGCACGTGGACCGGCGTGCAGGCCGTTCCCAGCGTGGCCACCGCTTGCGGGAAGCCCAGCTGCGCCAGCGCCACCACGTCCATATAGCCTTCGGTCACCAGCGCGTAGCCGGCTTCGCGGATCGCCTGGCGCGCCTCGAACAATCCGTACAGCTCGCTGCCTTTCTGGAACAGCGGCGTTTCCGGCGAGTTCAGGTACTTCGGCTCGCCGCCGTCCATCACGCGCCCGCCGAAACCGATCACCTGGCCCTTGGTATTGCGGATGGGGAACATGACGCGGCCGCGAAAGCGGTCGTAGCGCTTGCGGTGGCCGCCGCCCTCTTCGCTCTTGTCGATCACCAGGCCGGATTCGACCAGGGCCTCGTTCTCGTATTCGGGAAACACCTGGCGCAGGCTGTCCCATTCGTCGGGCGAATAGCCCAGCCCGAAACGCGCCGCGATCTCGCCGGTCAGGCCGCGCCGCTTCAGGTATTCGATGGCCGGCTGCGCGGCGCGCAACTGCTGGCGGTAAAAATCGTTGGCGCGCGCCATCACGTCCGACAGCGCCATGCTCCTGGCCTGGTTCTCGGCGCGCTGCGCGGCGGGAATGCGGTCTTCGTTTTCCGGCAGCACCATGCCCACGTTCTGGGCCAGGTCCTTGACCGCCTCGACGAAGCCCATGCCCGAATATTCGATCAGGAAGCTGATGGCGGTGCCGTGCGCGCCGCAGCCGAAGCAGTGGTAGAACTGCTTGGTCGGGCTGACGGTAAAGCTGGGGGATTTCTCGTTATGGAAGGGGCACAAACCCATGTAGTTGGCGCCGCCCTTCTTCAACTGCACATAGCGGCCCACCACGTCGACGATGTCGACGCGGGTCAGGAGATCCTGGATGAACGACTGTGGAATCACCGGATAAGGGCCGCGCGCAGGAAGTCAGGAACGATCAGGACGCCAGCGCGGCCTTCACCAGCGCGGACACCGCGGTCATGTCGGCACGGCCGGCCAGCTTGGGCTTGAGTACGCCCATCACCTTGCCCATATCCTGCGGGCCAGCGGCGCCGGTGGCGGCCACGGCGGCCTGCACTTCGGCCTTGATCTCGTCTTCGGACAGGCTGGCCGGCATGTAGGCGGCCAGCACCGCCAGCTCGGCCTTCTCGATATCGGCCAGATCCTGGCGGCCGCCGGCTTCGAACTGGGAGATCGAATCCTTGCGCTGCTTGACCATCTTGTCGATGATGGCCAGCACGTGCGCATCGGTCAGCTCGACTCGCTCATCGACTTCCTTTTGCTTCATCGCGGCCGTCAGCAGGCGGATGGTGCCCAGCTTGCCCATGTCCTTGGCGCGCATGGCGGCTTTCATGTCTTCCGTGATTTGCTCTTTCAAACCCATTGGGTGCTCCGAAGATGAGGTAGATGGTTGCAATGTTGCCGATCTTTAAGATCGTAGAACATTGATGGGCTTATCGCCAGAATAAAACATCGGGCTTGACCTCCATATGCGGCTACCGGGATAAAAATAAACCGATGGCGCTCCTGAAGCTCATCCGACGCGATCCGACGAAAAATGCGAAAACCCGCTGCGGACCAACACCGGAGCGGGTTTACACATCGGCCGCGCGAGCACGCGGCGAGAAATTCTTAGTACAGCTTCTTCGGCAGTTGCTGGCTGCGGATGCGCTTGTAGTGGCGCTTCACAGCAGCGGCCAGCTTGCGCTTGCGCTCAGCAGTCGGCTTCTCGTAAAACTCGCGAGCGCGCAGTTCGGTCAGCAGACCAGTCTTTTCAATGGTGCGCTTGAAGCGGCGCATTGCGACTTCGAACGGCTCGTTTTCTTTTACACGAATAGTGGTCATTTAATTCAAACCAAAAAGGTTAGGTTGGATTAGCAAAGAAAGCGATTCTAGCAGACTGCGTATCCGATTGGAAGGCCAAACGTGGCATTTTTTCCACCCGAAACGCAAAAATCGGATAAAAATCAACCACTTATTGCAGGCAAGCTGAGGCTGCGCATGAACTTCCCGCTCTTTGCCGGCAAAACCGGCCAGATCAGACCGCCGATCCCGCCGCCACGCCCGAAGCCCAGGCCCACTGGAAGTTGTAGCCGCCCAGCCAGCCGGTGACGTCGACCGCTTCACCGATGAAATGCAGCCCCGGCACCTTGGCCGCCATCATGCTCTGCTGCGACAGCTCGCGGGTATCGACGCCGCCCATCGTCACTTCGGCCTTGCGATAGCCTTCCGAGCCGCTGGGCAGCACCACCCAGCGGTTGAGCGAGTCGCCGAGCTGGCGCAGCGCCTTGTCCGGCATGTCCGCGATGCGCGCGCCTGCATCGAAGCCGTTGACCTTCAGCCAACCCTCGGCCAGCCGGCTTGGCAGCCATTGCGCCAGCAGATTGCCGAGGTTCTTCTTGAGCGTGCCCTTGCCGGCTATCAGCGCCTCGGCCACGTCGACCTCGGGCAGCAGGTTCAGCGTCAGCGGCGTGCTCAGTTTCCAGTAGCTGGAAATCTGCAGGATCGCCGGGCCGGACAGCCCGCGGTGCGTAAACAGCAAATCCTCCAGGAAGTAGCCGCGCTCCTTCCTGGCGCCCGTTTCCACCTCCACCTGCAACGCGACGCCGGCCATCTCGACAAACGGCTCCCAGCCGCGCCCGTCGAAGGTCAGCGGCACCAGGCCGGGGCGCGTCTCGACCAGCTTGAGGTCGAACTGGCGGGCGATGCGGTAGGCGAAATCGGTGGCGCCGATCTTGGGAATGGACAAGCCGCCGGTGGCGATCACTACGCTGGAGGCGAGGATCTCGCCGGCGCTGGTGTCGAGGCGGAACAGGTCGCCGCTCTTGCCCACCTGCTCCACGCTGCACGGCATGCGCCAGGCGACATTGCCGGCATCGCATTCGGCCTTGAGCATGGCGATGATGCTTTCAGACGAATCGTCGCAGAACAACTGGCCCTTGTGCTTCTCGTGGAAGCCGATGCGGTGGCGTTTGACCAGCCCGATGAAATCCTGCGGCGTATAGCGCGACAAGGCGCTGCGGCAGAAATGCGGGTTCTGGGAAAGATAGTTTTGCGGACCGGCGCCGATGTTGGTGAAGTTGCAGCGGCCGCCGCCGGAGATGCGAATCTTCTCGGCCAGGCGCTGCGCATGGTCGATCAGCACCACGCTGCGCCCGCGCTGCCCCGCCACGGCGGCGCACATCATGCCGGCGGCGCCGGCGCCGATTACGGCGACATCGAATTGCTGTTGCTTGCTGTTCATTAAGAACTCATTTCATCAATAGGCGTGAGTGCGAGCTTTCCCCATTTGGGATGAAGTGCAAGGCGCGAAGTTGGGTCAAGACTGGACGTCTTGACCCAACTTCGTAACGCAGCAATTCGCCCAAATGGGTCGCTCCCTCCGGGTTCTGCTTAGAAAGGGCGCTGGCCGCGTTGCGCTCCTTGCGTGTGGCACCGCCACACGACGCGTCGCACGCCTTGCCAGCGCCCTTTCTAAGCAGAACGCATCTCACGCCTATTGATGAAATGAGTTCTACCTCTCCGGCCCATCTCTCGGATGCAGCCCGAGGTCAAAACCGTGATTGTCCGCGATCCAGCCCTGCAAAGACAAGGGGCCGGCATCTTTCGATACCGGCCCCCGGTGCGGCTGCCGCTTGATTTACTGGAAGTAAGGCGGCGGCGTCTCGCCCATCCACAGTTCGGATGACAAGCGCATCATGTCGTTGAGCGAACCGCGCTGCGCGAACATCTGGCGCAGCCAGCCGGCGTCGGACAGGCGGTCGAGCGCCATGCGGCGCAGCCGCTGCAAGGTATGCTGCTCGGCCTCGTTCTGCACATAGGGCTCCAGCAATTGCAGTTGCTGCAACAGGTGCTCGAAGATGGGCAGCTTGCGCGACTCCGAGGGCGTCGCGCCATGCAGCGCCAGCATGCCGTTCAGGCCGAAGCGGCTGGCTTCGAAACGGTTGTACTGGTACAGCAGGTAGAAATCGTCGGTCACCGTGAAAGGCCGCTCGGTCAGCACCCAGCGCGCCAGCAGTTGCGCATACGCGCCCAGGTGGGCGGCATGCTCGATGGTCAGCGGCGTATCGCACACGCGGATTTCGACGGTGCCGTATTCGGGCTTGGGGCGGATGTCCCAGTAGAAATCCTTCATGCTGGCGATGATGCCCATCTGCATCAGTTCATCGTAATAGGTTTCGAACTCGGCCCACTTGGTATGCACCGGCGCCGTCCCCGACAACGGGAAGGCGCGCACCACGTTGCTGCGCGAGGAATCGAAACGGGTATCGGCCCCCTGGTAGAACGGCGAGGCGGCAGACAGCGCGATGAAGTGCGGCACATAGCGCGAGAACGCATGCGTCAGGTACAGCGCGTCGTCGCCGCTGGGCACGCCGATGTGGATATGCTGGCCGAACACGGTGAAGGTCTTGGCCAGGTAGCCGTACTTCTCGTGCAGGTGGTGGAAGCGCTCGCTGGGCGTGATGCGCTGCTCGTTCCAATGCTGGAACGGGTGCGCGCCGCCGCCGGAGACGTCGATGTTGAGGTAGCGCGCGCCGTTGTTGAGCGCGGCGCGCAGGCCTTTCAGCTCCTCCACCAACTGGTCGACGCGGGTGTGGATGTTCGAGTTGAGTTCGATCATCCCCTGCGTCATCTCCAGCTTGATCTGCTTTTTCAGTTCGCGCGGCGCGATCCAGTTCAGCAGGTCGACCGCATCGCTGGCCAGGTTGTAGTTGCGGCGGTTGACCAGCTGCAGCTCCAGCTCGATGCCCATCGTGAAAGGCGACGACGAAGTGAACGGCAGGATGCCGGCGCTGCCTTGCGGCTGCTCGACATGCGCGGCATGCGTTGGAGCAGCGGAGACGGTTTCGTTTCGGTTCAGTGTTTCAGTATTCATTCGCGCCCACTTTCACCAGATTTGATCAGCGCAAACTGCGTCGCGATCGGGCCCAGGAACTCCAGTACGATCAGCGAACCCGCCAGCAGCGGCAATACATTGGCCGTGGTGTGCGGGTACAGCGACGACACGGTTTGCATCAGCCCCACCCCGACTTCCGTCATCGGCAGGGTCCCCAAAGTCAGCAGTCCGGCCTGGCGCCAGTTCATGCGCGCGAAACGCGCGAACAGGAACACGCCCAGGCCCATCGCCAGGAACCGCGCGGCCATCAGGATCAGCACCGAGAAGCCGAGCAGGCCAAGATCCGACAGGCGCATCGAAGCGCCCACGGTGACGAACAGCATGACCACGAACAGTTCGTTGGCGATACCGAATTCGAGTTCCATCAGATCGAACTGGCGGTCCAGGTTCTTCGACAGGATGGCGAAGATCAGCATGGTCAGCATCACCGGCAAATGCAGCGTGTGCGCCACGCCGATGGCCAGCGCGATCACCGAGATCACCAGCACGAACTGCGAGCTGCCGGCGCGGCCGAGCAGGCGCGCCAGCGGCATCATCAGCCAGTAGGTCAGGTAGGCCAGCAGCGCCGAACCGAGCAGCGAATACAGCGTATGCAGGATCAGCGTGGACACCGGCGTGCCGGCCTCGTGCGCGATCACCGGCAGCAAGGCGTAGGCCGCCAATACGGCCACGAAATTGTTCAGCGCGGTCATCGCCGCCAGGCGACGCGTGACCTGCCCCTCGGCCTTGAGGTCGCGCAGCACCACCAGCACCACGGCCGGCGCGGTGGCGATCGCCATCACGCCGCCCAGCAGCGCCACCACCGGGTCGGAACCGAACCAGATCAGCGCCGCGCTGACCAGGCCGAAGCACAGGATGGCGGAAGTGCCGACGGTGATGAGCAGCCACTTCTCGCGGCGCAGCCAGCCGATGTCGACATAGCGCCCGAGCTGGTAGAGCACCAGCGCCACGGCGATGTCGGCGAATACGTTGGTGACCTTGAGCACTTCGCCCGACAGCACATTGAGGCCGCCGGCTCCCAGCACGAAGCCGACCAGCAGGTAGCCGGTGATGCGCGGCACCCAAGGCGATTTAGAAACCACGTAGCCCGCAATCAGCCCGAACAGCAGCAGGCCGCCGAATACCAGCAAGGCATTCCTTTGCAGCGTCTGCGCAAGGGTGAAAGACGGAAGAGCCCACTCCATATCTCCTCCCGAATAGTGAATCCAATGATCCGGATTATTGATGCCAGGCGATGCAAAGCGCGCATCGTGCGGATCGCGGAGTACCGGTAGAGGCTTGCCTGATGATGACAGCGCTGGCGATGTGCGCCGGTTGGTGAATACTGCTCCGCGATGATCTTTTTTATATTACAACGGAATAATTGATTTTCTTCGTCTGCTGTTTTTCGCTTGGATTTTATCCGTGGCGCACTAGGCGCCGGAGACAATAATGTTGAGGCCTCATTGTTCCCAGAAGTTTCCATCAGCGGTAATCAGCGCAGACCTGATTCGCTTGTCAGAAAACACCGACACCAGCGCGCTGCGATAGCGCGCCAACTGCGCCGCGTAATCGGCGCGTTCGCTGTCCAGCAGGCGCCGCTTGTAATCGAGTACCCAGACCTCGTCGTCGAACATCACCACGCGATCGCAGCGCAGCACGCCGGCCGGCGTGACGATTTCCATCTCGTTGCGCGCCGCGCGGTATAGCGCGGGATTGAAGAAGCGTTCCAGTCCCGGCTGCGCCAGCACATGCCGCGCCTGCGCATGCACCACCTGCGCCATCTCCGCCGAAATACCCAGCCAGCGCACCAGCACCGGCGCGGGCGGCACCTGCGGCGGCCAATGTTCCGCGTAGGTCAGGCGTTCGAGCAAGGCATGCAATGCAACGCCTTCGTCGATGGCGGCATTGCTGGCCAATGTGCCGTCTTCGGTGATGACAGGCGCCGCATCGTCCTCGTCATCGGCCGGCATGCCGAACAGGGACGGCGGCATCGGGCGCGGATCGAACAATGCGATCTCGAAATCCGGCGCGACGGCAGCCGCCTCGGCGCCGTCTGCCGTTCCGGCATCGATATCGCGCACCGGCGCCTCGGTATCGAACAGGAGCTGGTACCAACTGCCTTCCTGCAAGCCCCCCTCGCTCGCGCCGCGGGTGCCGGCCACGCCGGACACCAGCAGCAATTGCTTGGCGCGCGTGACGGCGACATACAGCAAGTTCCAGTCTTCCTGCAGGCGGAACGATTCCTCGGCGGCGAACAGATCCTGGCGCGCCCGACCGCGTTCGCTGCGGCGGCCGAAGGCGGAGAAATGCGTGGGAGCATCCTGGTCTTGCGGCCAGTCGCACAGGATGCCGATGTTGTCTTCCACCGAGTCGCTGTGATTGGCGTCCAGCAGCGCCACCACCGGCGCTTCCAGTCCCTTGGCGCTGTGCACGGTGAGGATGCGCACCGCATCGGCGGCGGCATCGACGCTGGCCTCGTCGGGCGCGTCGCCGCCGGCGCTGCGCTGCAGCACGCGCAAGGCGTCGATGAATTTGGGCAGGCTGGGATAACGCCCGGCATCCATGTTCAGCGACAGTTCGACGAAAGCCGCGATGTTGCCCAGGGTCTGGCTGCGCGTGAGCGGCGAGGCGTTCTGCGCATAGCGCGCCACCAGTTGCCCCTGGTGCAGGATCCGGTCCAGCAAGTCATGCACCGGCAGATGGGGCGCGGCTTGCAGCCAGCGCTCCAGCAGGTTGACCGCGCGCACGATCTCGGCCGAGGCGCTGCCGTCGCGCTGCATGGCCTGCATGCGCTGCCACCAGTGGCCGCCGTCGGCGTCGCCGCCCGATTTTCCACGAATCGCGATCTGGATCAGGTCGCGGTCGGTCGCGCCGATGATCGGGCTTTTCAACACATGCGCCAGCGCGCGCGTGTCGTTGGGCGTGATCAGGAAGGTCAGCAAGGCGATCAGGTCGGCGATCTCCAGCGACTCCAGCAAGCCGCCGCGCCGGTCGGAGATGAACGGGATGCCGGCCGCGCGCAGCGCGCTTTCATAAGCGGCGAGATGGGTGCGTTTGCGCACCAGCAGCATGATGTCGCCCCAGCGCATGGCGCGCTTCGACTTGCCATCGGCCACCGGCACTTCGCGGTATGCCTTGAGCAGCGCCTGCGCCAGCGCTTCGCCTTCCAGGCGGCGGCGCGCATCCTCTTCCTCTTCGCGCGGCGTGGTCAGCGGATTGCGCCAGGCAAGTACCGGTTCCTGCTCCTCCGGCGCTTGCGCTTCGACCGCCTTGGCCAGCGGCAAACGCCATACTTCGCCGCCATCCATGCCCAATGTGGTCTGCTGCGCGAACAGCGAATTGCCGCCCCGCATGAAAGACTGGTTCAGCACCGCCACCACCGCGCTGGGGTTGCGCCGCGTCTGGTTGGCGCGCAGGATGGCCGCGCCCTGCTCGCGCAATAACTCGCGCGCGGCCACGAACACGCGTGGCTCGGCGCGGCGGAAGCGGTAGATCGATTGCTTGGGGTCGCCCACCACGAACACGCTGGGCTGCTCGGCATCGCCGCCATAGGCGCGCAGCCAGGAGCGCACGATGCTCCATTGCAGCGGGTTGGTGTCCTGGAACTCGTCCAGCAGGATATGCTTGTAGCGCGCATCCAGGCGCGTCTGCAGGTAGGCCGCGCTGGCCTCGTCGTTGAGCAGCCGGTAGGCCTGCCATTCGAGGTCGGCGAAGTCGAACACGCGCTGCTCGGACTTCACTTCCTGGTAGAAGTCGAGATAGGCGCGCCCGGCAGTGAACAATGCCCGGTTCAATTGCAGCACGGTCTTTTCCTTGCTGCGCTGCTGCAGCGCCGCCAGCGCTTCGCCGGCCGCGTTGAAATCCTGCTCGAAGGCTTCCAGCGCCGGCTCTTCGTCCATGCCGTAATGCTTGACCAGCGCCGCGAGGAAGGCTTTCACCTTGCCGTTCTTGCGGGGCTTGTCCTTGTCGTCGTAGAACTGGCTGAACAAGGCCTCGAAATTGTCCAGCGATGCGCCTTCGGTCAGCGCCGTTTCGATTGCCGTCGCCCGCGCCTTGTTGGCGGCCGAGCCCTGGCCGAGCAGGAGCGCCAGTTGGCCGATGCGTTCGCGCAGGCCGTTGTCGTCCCACAAGCTCAGGCGCGCATCGAGGCGGGCGTCGTTGCCGCATAGTTGTTCCAGCCAGGCCAGCGGCGTCGGCTCGTCCTCTTCGTCGTCCTGCTGGGTCGAGGCCCACCACTCGGCGCGCTTGTCGAGGAAGGCGTCGAGCAGGTTGCGGGCATTGAAGTCGCCGGCCAGTTCGTACAGCTCCAGCAGAGCGGCCTTGACCGCTTCGCCCTTGGACGAGCGCAAGCTTTGCATGAAGCGGCGATAGGCCTCGTCCAGCATCTCGCCGTTGGTTTCGCTCAGCGTATAGCCGTGCGGCACGCCCGCCGCCAGCGGCGCGATCTGCAGCAGGCGCGCGAACCAGCTATGGAAGGTATCGATCGACAAGCTTTGTTCGCTCGACAGGATCCGCTCGTAAAGCCCGCGTGCTGTCGGCAGCAGGCGCGCAAGATCGGCTTCGGCCACGCCGCGTTCGCGCAGCAGGCCGGCGGCTTCCTCGTCATCCGCTAATGCCAGTTGGTGCAACAACTCCATCAGGCGTTCGCGCATCTCCTGTGCAGCCTTGCGCGTGAAGGTGATGGCCAGCAGCTCCGGCGCCTGGGCGCCGGCCAGCAGCAGGCGCAGCATGCGCGCCACCAGCAGCCAGGTCTTGCCGCTGCCGGCGCAGGCCTCGACCACCACCGAATGCCGCGGGTCGCACGCGGCGCGCGTGAAGGTAGCAGCGTCAACGGCGGCGCCGTTGACCTCGTAGGCGGCCGGTTTTCCTTGCGCGCTCACAGCCACGCTCTCTTGCGGCACAAGCCGCGCATGTCGCAATACTGGCAGACCGATTCGATGCCGTTGGCGGGCAAGGCGGCGCCATGCGCCACCGCTTGCATGGTGGTGGAAATCTGTTGCTTGAGCATCTGCTGTTTCTGCGGGAAATCGGGGGCGGCGGCATCGCCGGTTTTCTTGTCCGCGCCCAGTTCCAGCGCGACATAATGGGCGGCGTCGATGCGGCTGTCGGCCAGCAGGCCGTAGAAGGCCAGCTGATAGTCGTCTTCATCCTTGACCTTTTGCCGCAGGCTGGCCGCCGAGCGCGTCTTGTAATCCAGCAGCGCGCGTTCGCCCTGTTCGTTTTCGTCGACGCGGTCCAGGCGGCCATACAATTCGATGGCGCCGTCCTCCCATGCCAGCGCGTGCGACAAAGCCTCTTCGCCCATGACGAAATGCCAGCCCTGCGCTTCGCGCTCGCCGGCCCACAGCAGGTAGGCCGGCATCACCTTCTGCCAGCGCGCGTAATACGCCAGCGCGGCGGGGTGCTGGTTCAGCGCGCGGTTGAAGACCTCGGCCGAGATCGCTTCCAGCAAAGCGGTGCGTTCCGATGCCGGCGTCCGCTCGTCGCGCACCGTTTCGTGGTAACGCGTCAGTATTTCATGCAGCCAGCTGCCGTAGTCGCGCTTCTCGGGCATGTCGGACAGTTCGTCCATCACCGCCACGCGCAGCATGCGCGCCGCGAAGAACTGGTATGGGCACGCCAGGAAACTGCCGTAGGCGCTCGACGACAATTTCGGCGGCAGCAAATCGGGCGCAGACGGCGCCGGCATGGCGCAAGGCTGCACCTGCAACGTCTTGGGCGGCAGCGGCAAATCAATTTCGGCCAGCGCCGGCAAACCCTCTTGTGCCAGCTTCAGCTCCAGCCGCTGGATCCAGGGGCTGACCGGATTGGGTTCGCCATCCTGCTGCGTCTGCCAGCACAGCACCACCTCGTCGTTCACGCACAGCAGCTCGGCCAGGTCGCGCAATTGCTGGCGCTGGCGCGACGCCCGCGTGGCCAGTCCCAACTCGCGCCGCACGGCGTTGGAAAAGAACAGCGTTTCCTGCGGCGGCGACGGCAGGTGGGCGGCGTCGGCGCCGATCACCAGCACCGCCTCGAAGCGGCGCAGGCGCGCGCCGTTCAGCGGCAGCATGACGACGCGGCGGTCGGCGATGGGTGGCATGTAGGAGGTCGCATCCAGCCGCAGGTTGAGCAAGGCGCGCCATTCGGCGAAAGAGAATTCGTCCTGCAGCGCCGCGCCGTATTGCTCGGCGGCGATCTCGTCGAGCAGCAGCAGGCATTGCTCGCCGGCCACGTCCTGGCGCAATGCGGCATCCATGCCGAGCGCGGCTATCATCGCGCGTTCGGTGCGGCACCATGCGGCCAGCGTCTTGCGCCCGGTGAATTGCGCGGCCTGCTGCGCCAGCGTGGCGATGCATCCAAGATCGTCGGCATCGGCAATGGCGCCCTGCACCGCCTGCCAATCGCCGGCGATGTTGTTGCGGCGCAGGCGCGCCTCGATGCGCATGACGCGGTCGGCCTTGGCCTCGTCGCCGGGGAACACGAAAGGGGATTTCAGCAAGTCCAGCAAGGCGCCGGTTTCGCCGCGCGCGGCGACCACGTCGTTCCAGGCGGCCAGCGCGGCGGCGGCGCGGGTGGTGGACAGCTTCCAGCCGGTCTCGTCGGCCACCGCCACTTGCGCGCGCTCCAGCAAGGCGCGCAGGCGGCGCGCGGTGACGCGGTCCTGTGCCACCACGGCGATTTCCTGCTTGCCCTGCGCCAGCCAGCGCAGCACGACCTGCGCGCTTTGCACGGCGGCGTCTTCCAGGTCGCCAGCGGGGCACAAGGCGGGCAGCACGGGCGGCAGCGGGTCGCCGGCTTCGGCGGGCGGATACGCGCCCTCTTCCTCGTCCGCCAGTTCCGGCCAGGCCTGCATATATAAGGGATGGCGCTGCGCGATGGCTTGCCGGTTCCAGTCCAGCGTCACCACCCGCACCGTTTCACGCTCGGCATAGGCGCGCAGGAAGGCGGCGTCCAGCGGCTCGGGCGCGGTCGGGCTGATCCAGACCAGCGGCATGGCGGCGCGCCCGGCCAGCTCCAGCATCGCCGAGAAGCGCTGGGCGATGCGGTCGCTGGCGTCGAGCTGCCCCTTCCAGACCTGCCACACCAGTTGCGCCTCGTCTGACAGCATGCCGTGCGCCGACGGCGCCAGCGGCTCCAGCAACTGCGCCAGCGCCTGGCGCCAGCGATCGTCGGCGATATCGGCGGCACCGGCATTGGCGCGGATCTCGGGCAGCAGCGCCAGCGTCAGCTCGTCGGCCAGCGACAGCAAGGTATGCGCCAGCGGCAACAGGTCGGCGTTGCGGCGCGCGGAAAACATCTTTTTGAGCCAGCCGTGCTCGCGCAGTTGCGCATAGAGCTGCATCAGGCGTTCGCTTTCCGGCGGCGCGGCCTGCTCGTCGGGCGCGGGCGGCAGCATCGCCAGCCAGCCGGACAGGGTATTGATACGCGGCGCCAGGTAAGGCCGGCCCAGTTCGCGCGCCAGCGCGGCCTTGAAATTCTGCGCATGCGAGAACGCCGGCACCAGCAACTGGCAGGACGAGAAATCCAGCGCGCCGTCCGCCTGCGCGCGCCGCGCGTCGCCCAGCGGCTGGCCGTCCATCAGCAACAGGCGCACGGCCTGCTGCCAGAAATCGGCGGAAGGGGGGATCGGGATCGTCGCTAAAGGCATGCGTGATGGCAAAGGGGCAAAGCGATTGTATTTTTCTCTCGGCCCGACAGTTTTTATCAATCGCCAGGCCTTAGAACCTGTTTACGATCTCTGAGGGAGCCGGTCAAATGTCATTTCAGGATGGGATGCAAGGCGCAAAACGCAGCCGGGCCGGTGGCCCGACGAGGCTTTGCAACGCCGCAGACCGCCTGAAAGGGCATTTGAACGGCCCCACATGAGATCGTAAACAGGTTCTTAAATATGCTGCGCATTGTATGCCAGCGAGGCCGGCGTTTCAGGGCTTTTTCGGCCAAACTGGCCGCAAATCCGCGCCAGGGGCGGAAGCAGGCCGGCCGCCCCCGTTGATGGCGGCTGACAACAACCCTGACGGCGTTGCCCACACTTTTGCAAAAAATCGGTTATGATTGTTTCCGTACCCCGCCGAATACCCCTGCCGCGCTTCAAAAACAACTTGAATTGGCGCGCAACGACTCCACGTAGACTCTGCAATTCCGGAAGCGTTGATGGCTAACGCCAGGCAAAATGGTATTTATCCACGGCGCTATTGACTACTGACTACCCTTACACTGCCTCATACCGAGGATTAGCCATGAGCGAAAATATCAAACATATCTCCGACGCCTCTTTCGAAGCCGACGTGCTGAAGTCCGACAAACCCGTCCTGGTCGATTTCTGGGCCGAATGGTGCGGTCCCTGCAAGGCGATCGCCCCGATCCTGGAAGAAGTCGCCAAGGAATATGACGGCAAGCTGCAGATCGCCAAGCTGGACGTCGACGCCAACCAGGCCATCCCGGCCAAGTTCGGCATCCGCGGCATCCCGACCCTGATCCTGTTCAAGAACGGCGCGGCCGCCGCGCAGAAAGTCGGCGCACTGGCCAAGGGCCAACTGACCTCGTTCATCGACAGCAACATCTAATATGCACCAGACGGCGGCGCGCCCGCGCCGCCGTTCGCTTGATGCAGGTTCCCGCGCCAAGCACATTCTTAGACCCACACCACGCAACTCCCTCCCCCACCTTTATTTTTCCCGTCCCGGGACATCATATGCACTTATCAGAACTAAAAGCGATGCACGTCTCTGCGTTGCTGGAAATGGCAATCAGCCTGGACATCGAGAACGCTGCGCGCCTGCGCAAACAGGAACTGATGTTCGCGATCCTGAAGAAACGCGCGAAATCAGGAGAACAGATTTTCGGCGATGGCGCCCTCGAAGTGTTGCCTGACGGCTTCGGCTTCCTGCGCTCGCCCGACGCCAGCTACATGGCGTCCACCGACGACATTTACATTTCGCCTTCCCAGATCCGCCGCTTCAACCTGCACACCGGCGACTCCATCGAAGGCGAAGTGCGCACCCCCAAGGATGGCGAGCGCTACTTCGCGCTGGTCAAGGTCGACAAGGTCAACGGCGAACCGCCGGAAGCCTCCAAGCACCGCATCCTGTTTGAAAACCTGACGCCGCTGCACCCCAACAAGCTGCTGCAGCTCGAGCGCGACATGCGCGGCGAGGAAAACATCACCGGCCGCATCATCGACCTGATCGCCCCGGTCGGCCGCGGCCAGCGCGGCCTGCTGGTGGCCTCGCCCAAGTCCGGCAAATCGGTGATGCTGCAGCACATCGCGCACGCCATCACCACCAACCATCCCGACACCGTGATGATCGTCCTCCTGATCGACGAACGTCCGGAAGAAGTGACCGAAATGCAGCGCTCGGTGCGCGGCGAGGTCGTGGCATCGACCTTCGACGAACCGGCCACGCGCCACGTGCAAGTCGCCGAAATGGTGCTGGAAAAGGCCAAGCGCCTGGTCGAAATGAAGAAGGATGTGGTGATCCTGCTGGACTCCATCACCCGCCTGGCGCGCGCCTACAACACCGTGATCCCGGCCTCCGGCAAGGTGCTGACCGGCGGTGTCGACGCCAACGCCCTGCAACGCCCGAAGCGCTTCTTCGGCGCCGCCCGTAACGTCGAGGAAGGCGGCTCGCTGACCATCATCGCCACCGCGCTGATCGAAACCGGCTCGCGCATGGACGACGTGATCTACGAAGAATTCAAGGGCACCGGCAACATGGAAGTGCACCTGGAACGCCGCCTGGCCGAGAAGCGCGTCTACCCGGCCATCAACCTGTCCAAGTCCGGCACCCGCCGCGAAGAACTGCTGATCAAGCCGGACCAGCTGCAGAAGATCTGGGTACTGCGCAAGCTGATGTACGACATGGACGAGATCGAGGCGATGGAATTCATCCTCGACAAGATGAAGTCCACCAAGAACAATGCCGAATTCTTCGACATGATGCGCCGGGGCAATTAAGCCTTGCCCCCATCCGGTCGCTGCCGTCCCGGCAGCGACCGTGCCCTCCTCAGCTTCCTCCCCCCGCAAGACAATCCGTTCCAGGTCAGCCCACGACAATGGAGCCGGACATGCTTTCATGCCCGGAACCGCAAAAGATGTCGCAATAGAAGGTAAATTCCCCCGTTTTATCCGGCACGATCCGCACCCGCGATATCGCCCCCGGCAACACGTCGGCGCGCACTCCGAAGTCCGGCGCATTGAACCCCATCGTCAGATCGAGGCTGGTGAGTTCCAACACCACCGGCACGCCTTTCTTCAGCCTGATGACGCTGGGCGTGAAGTCGAACCTCTTGGCCGTCACCTTGATCACCTGTTCCTTGCCCTGCCCGAACGCGATGGCCAGGGTACCCAGTCCGGCCGCCGCTCCCGAGGCCAGCACCAAACGCCGCGTTTTGTCGATGCTCATGATTTGGCCGCTCCTATGGCCAGTTCGGCAAGCGCATATTCCGTATCGCGCGGCCCGCCTTTGACCGCGCGCACACCCAGCCCCTGGTAAGGATGCGCCTCATCCCAGGGCAAAGGCGTGCGCTTGGGCTGCGAACCCGGCGCCGGCAAGGGGAAGATCAGCGACTTCGCGGAGTGGTGCGCGATATGCCCGGTCATGTGGTGGTTTTCCTGGTGGATATGGCCGTAGAAGACGGTCACGTTGGCATGCGGCATCAGCAGTTCCACCGCCTTGGCGCCGTCGCGCGTGGCCCAGTCCCATTGCGGATACAGGTCGAACAGCGGACGATGGGTAAACACGACGATGCGGGCATCGGGCGGCAACCGCTGCAGGTCGGCGGCCAGCCAGGCAAGCTGCTCGTCGCCGATCCGGGCCGCCGGATCGGAAACATTGTCCAGCACGATGAAGTGCACGCCCTTGTGATCGAAGGTGTAATGCGTCTTGCCGAAAAACTCCTGGTAGGCGGCGCCGTTGTCCAGCGCGGCGTCATGCTCCCCGGGCATGAAGTACACCGTCTTCACCTTGAGCGCGGAGACGATGTCCCGGAATTCGGCCAGCCGCTGGCGGCGTTCCCTCGGGTCATCCGTGGTATGCGTCAGGTCGCCCGTGAACACGATGAAATCCGGCTGCTGCGCCAGGCTGTTGACCGTCGCCACGGCCTTTTTCAGCGTCCCTTTCGCGTCCGGATTGGGCGGGCCTTCAAAACCCCAGTGGGAATCCGACATCTGCACAAAGAAAAAGTCTTCGGCGCCGCCTGAAGTTGCAGCCCCTGCCCATCCGCTCAATCCGGAGGCATAGACGACCCCGCCCAGTCCGGCCAGGCGCAGGAACTTGCGCCGGTTCATTTGATTGCCCATCACGACCTCCAAGGTTGGATCGATCACGCGATCGATGCCACCCCAAACCGCCCTTCTTGAAAATTTATTCCCGCACTGCCGCCGATTCGGGAATAAATTGATGGTGATGCCAGTCTTGTGGTGATACCCCATGGAAACGCGAGCATGAGCGACTCAACGAAGAACGGACGATTCCAGGCGCTGGTGATGCCGCACCTGGATTCGGCATTCAACCTGGCCTGCTGGCTCACGCGCAGCCGCCCCGATGCGGAAGACCTGGTGCAGGAAGCCTGCCTGCGCGCCTTCCGTTTTTTGGACGGTTTCCATGGCGAGGATGCGCGGGCGTGGCTGCTCACCATCGTCCGCAACACGTTTTACACCTGGTACCAGGAACGCCATGCGCAGCCGCAGAACACGCAGTTCGACGAGGAATTCCATAGTCTCGACATGACAAGCGCCATCGATACGCCGGAGCGCGACAACAATCCCGAAAAACTGCTGATGCGCAAGGACTGCGAGCGCCAGTTGCAACGGGGGCTCGCGGCCTTGCCGCTGGAGTTTCGCGAAGTCATGGTCATGCGGGAGCTGGAGGACCTGTCGTACAAGCAGATCGCCGGCATCGTCGGCATCCCGATCGGCACGGTCATGTCCCGGCTCGGGCGCGGCCGCAAACTCCTGGCAAGGATTCTGGCTCCGGGAAATCAGGAGGAATAATGGACCATAGCGAAATCATGGAACTGCTGGCCGCCTATGTCGACCAGGAGCTTGGCATTGCCGAAACGCTGGCCGTACAGCGCCATCTCGAGGCTTGCGCCGAATGCCGGCGCGAGTACGAGGAACAGGCCGCGTTCAGCAAGCGAATCCGGCAAGCGGCCACCAGCTTCAAGGCCCCCTCGGCGCTTGCCGCACGTATTAGCCAGGCATTGCCGCAAGACAAACCGGCCCGCCCGCCCGGCGCCAAGCGCTGGAACTTCAACTGGCTGCAGGCCGGCGCCGCCATGGCCACAGTGCTGGCAGCCGCCTGGAGCATCGGCCTGTATGCAAGCCTGCCGTCGGCGCAGGAACGCATCGCCGATGAAATCATTTCCAGCCACGTCCGCTCGCTGCAGGCGGAGCACCTGACCGATGTCGCCTCCACCGACCAGCACACGGTGAAGCCATGGTTCAACGGCAAGCTGAATTTCTCGCCGCCGGTCATCGATCTCGCGGCGCAAGGCTTTGTCCTGGAAGGTGGGCGGCTGGACTACCTGGACGGCCAGCCGGTAGCCGCGCTCATCTATCGCCGCCAGAAACATCCGATCAATCTGTACATCTGGCCCGCCGCCGGCAAGGATGCGGGGCCGCAGGCGCAAACCGGCCGCGGCTACCACTTGGTGCACTGGAGAGCCGATGACATGAATTACTGGGCGGTATCGGACGTGGCGGAAAACGAATTGCTGAGGTTTTCAGGAATTTTGCGCCTGGCGACGCACCAGTAAGAGAATAATTATTTCCCTTTCGGCAACAATATGACATGCGCTTGCCCCGCATTGGAGGCGCTTCGCGGAAGGTTGTTGCGGAAAACAACGGAAGCATGGATCGCGGACGTCACAGGATTTGACGCAAATACATGATTTCATTGTATAATTTCCGACTTTTCACCCCCGGCAAGTGATCAACAATCGGGTCAAGAAGCAGGACGACCGACGAAGTGATGATTGGCTACCATTAATTTTCAAGGCAAAAAAATGAAAGAAGGCATCCACCCGGATTACCGCGAAGTCCTGTTCCACGACGTGTCGAACGACTTCAAGTTCATCACCCGCTCGACCATCGGCACCCGCGAAACCGCCGAATTCGAAGGCAAGGAATACCCGCTGGTGAAGATCGAAGTGTCGGCTGAATCGCACCCGTTCTACACCGGCAAGCACAAGATCGTCGACACCGCTGGCCGCGTTGAGAAGTTCCGCCAGAAGTTCGGTTCGGTTGGCTCGAAGACCGCAGTCTCGAAGTCGGCTTAATCCGCGATTTCTCAGAAAAAGGCAGCTCCGGCTGCCTTTTTTGTTTGCGCGGTCCGTCGCGACGCGCCTGCCCGTCGCAACAGCCGCCGCGTAGCAGTCGGAAACAACTATTTACCGCGAATTGCTGCACAATGACGGCTGCGCCAAAATGAGGCGCGCCGCGCAATGACCACAGCCCTGCCTGCGCCACATCGGCGCCGGGCCCGAACCGATCAGCACCACAAGACAAGAGCAATAACATCTTGATGAAGCCAGTCCGTCTTCCAGCAGCCGCCACCAACGCGCTTCCGCGCCTGGTGCTGCTCGCACTCGCCCTTTTGTACATCCTGCCCGGCCTGATCGGCCGCGATCCCTGGAAAAACGAGGACGCCACCAGCTTCGGCATCATGTGGACCATGGCGCACGGCACGCTGGCCGACTGGCTCACGCCCAACGTCGCCGGCCTGCCGCTGCCGGCCGAAAGCCCGCTGGCCTACTGGTTCGGCGCCATCTGCATCAAGCTGTTCGGTTGGCTGCTGGGCGATCCGCTGGCCTCGCGCGTGTCCACCATCGGCTGCTTCCTGGTCGGCTCGCTGTCGATCTGGTACACCACTTACCTGCTGGGCCGCCGCGCCGAAGCGCAACCGCTGAAGCTGGCCTTCGGCGGCCAGCCGGAACCCAAGGACTTCGGCCGCACGCTGGCCGACGGCGCCTTCCTGATCTATCTCGGTTTCCTCGGCCTGCTGCTGCACAGCCACGAGACCGGCCCCAAGACCCTGCAGATCGCGCTGGTGGCCTATGCCATGTATGGCGCCGCCCGCGTGTTCGATCTGCACAAGCTGCGCCATGCGCTCTGGCTGGGCGCCGCGCTGGGCATGCTGGTGCTGACGCGCGGCTGGCTGCTGCCGGCCGGCGCGCTGACCGGCCTGCTGGTGCTGGCCGCGGTGCGCAAGGATGCGCCGGCGGCCCGGCTGCTGCTGGGCGTGTCGCTGCCGGTGGCCGCGCTGATCTGCGCGCTGTGGGTATTCGCTATCCGCACCCTGCTGCCGCAAGAGGCGGCCGGCCAGATCGACCTCTGGATGAGCTGGAACATCTACCAGATCAACGGCCCGACCCTGGCCGCGCTGGCCTACTTCCTCAAATACGGCGTGTGGTTCGCCTGGCCGGCCTGGCCCTTCGCCGGCTGGGCCGTGTACGCCTGGCGCCGCCAGCTGGGCTCGCTGCACATCGCGCTGCCGCTGGCCTTCTTCATCCCGCTGGCGATCCTGGCGCTGGTCAACGTGCACAGCGAAGAAGGCATGCTGCTGCCGCTGCTGCCGGCGCTGGCGATCCTGGCCGCGTTCGGCCTGCCGACCATGAAGCGCGGCGCCATCAACGCGGTGGACTGGTTCTCGGTGATGACGCTGACCACCTCGGCCGCCTTCATCTGGATCGGCTGGATCGCCAAGGAAACCGGCTGGCCGGCGCAGATCGCGCGCAACGCCTACAAGCTGGCGCCCGGCTTCAAGCCCGGCTTCGAATGGATCTCGCTGGCCATCGCCATCGCCGCCTCGGTCGCCTGGATCCTGGTGGTGCACTGGCGCATCTCGCGCCGCCCCTCGGTGCTGTGGCGCGCGGTGGTGCTGTCGTCCGGCGGCGTGATCCTGTGCTGGGTGCTGCTGATGACGCTGTGGCTGCCCTGGGTCAACTACGGCAAGAGCTACGCCGGCGTGGCCCTGCAGATCGAATCCAAGCTGACCTCGGTCAAGCAATGCGTGCAGAGCAATGTCGGCACCGCCCAGCGCGCTTCCTTCGCCTATTTCGGCAACGTCCGCTTCGCCGACGAGCGCGGCCAGCGCTGCGATTACCTGCTGTTGCAGGACGACATCAGCAACCAGGACGCCTCGCCGATGCTGCGCCAGTATCCGGGTTCCTGGACCATGGTGTGGGAAGGCCGCCGCCCGTCCGACCGCGACGAGCGCTTCCGCCTCTACCGGCGCGCCGGCGAGTAAGGCCGGTGCGCGTTTCCCCCTGATCCGATTTGAATTCCGACACGTCTTCCCTGTCCTCCCGCATCCATGTCTGGCGCATCGCGCGCCTGGCATGGCCGCTGCTGGTCGGCCAACTGGCGCTGATCGCCAACGGCGTGATCGATACCGTGATGGTGGCGCGCTTCTCGGCGCTCGACCTGGCCGCGCTGGCGCTGGGCGTGTCGATCTACGTAAGCGTGTTCGTCGGCCTGTCCGGCGTGCTGCAGGCCTTGCAGCCGACCATCGGCCAACTGTTCGGCGCCGGCCGCAACAGTGAGATCGGCAATGAGGTCAAGCAAGGCTTGTGGCTGGCACTGTTGCTCTCCATCGTCGGCTGCCTGGTGCTGGCCTTCGCGCCGTTTTTCCTGTCCTTCGCCAAGGCTTCGCCGGAGCTGGTCGAAAAAGCCACGCTCTACCTGCGCATCGAAGCGCTGGCGCTGCCGGCCACGCTGGCATTCCGCGTCTACGCCTCGCTCAATACCGCCATCGCGCGGCCCAAGATGGTGATGGCGATCCAGCTCTGCGGCCTGCTGCTGAAGCTGCCGATGAACGCCCTGCTGATCTTCGGCGGGCTGGGGCTGCCGGCCTTCGGCGGCCCCGGCTGCGCGATCGCCACCACGCTGATCGCCTGGCTGATGATGGCCGTGGCCTGGCTGCTGGTGGCGAGACTGCCCGCTTACCGCCCGCTGAAACTGTTCGGCAGCGGCTTCGTGGCGCCGTCGTGGAAGATCCAGCGCACGCTGCTGCGGCTGGGCATCCCGATCGGCCTGTCCTATTTCATCGAAGTGACCGCCTTCACGCTGATGGCGGTATTCATCGCCCGCCTGGGCGCGGTGCCGGTAGCCGGGCACCAGATCACCGCCAACGTCGGCACGGTGCTGTACATGCTGCCGCTGTCGATCGCCAGCGCCACCAGCACCCTGGTGGCGCAAGCCATCGGCGCCGGCCAATGGCGCGGCGCCAGGAAGATCGGCTACGCCGGCATCCGCCTGTCGGTGACGCTGTCGGTGCTCATCGGCATCGCGGTCTGGTTCGCGCGCGCGCACATCATCCGCGCCTACACGCCCGATCCCACCATTGTCGGCGCGGCGCTGCCGCTGTTCCTGTTCATCGCCTTCTACCAGTTGTTCGACTCGCTGCAGGTGACCACCGCCTTCGTGCTGCGCGCCTACAAGGTCGCGGTGATCCCCACCGTGATCTATGCGGTGACCTTGTGGGGCGTGGGATTGGGCGGCGGCTACCTGCTCGGCTTCGATACCCTGGGGGTAACGCCGGCCAGCCTGCAGGGCGCGCCCGGCTTCTGGCTGGCCAACAGCGTCAGCCTGGGGCTGGTGGGAGCCGGCCTGCTGGCCTACCTGCGCAGTATCCAGCGCCGTGCCGGCACGGCCGGCGCCGCCTTCACGGTCTAGGTCCAGCCGGGACGTTGCGCAGCATGGCGCCGAACAGGTCGTCGTTGCTGGCCTCCAGCACGCTCCCTGTCTTGGCCGCCTCGGCCGGCCGGCCCAACAGGAAGCCTTGCACCTGGTCGCAATGCAGCGCCTGCAGTTCGCGCAACTGCTCTTCCGTCTCCACGCCTTCGGCCACCACTTCCATTTGCAAGGCATGCGCCAGCGCGATGATGGCCGACACGATGGCGCGCCCCGAATGGTCGCCGGCGTCCAGGCGTGAAGTGAAGAAACGGTCGATCTTGACCTGGCGGCAATGGAACTGCGCCAGGTAGGCCAGGCTGGAATAGCCGGTGCCGAAATCGTCGATGGCGATATCGAAGCCCAGCGCCTGCAAATCGCTGATGATGCGGGTGCTGCGCTCCACGTCTTTCATCGCCGCCGTCTCGGTGATCTCGAACATCAGCCGCTGCGGCGCGATGCCTGCCTGGCCGACGATGCCGGTGATGGTATCGACCAGGTCGGTGCGCATCTGCATCGGCGACAGGTTCAGCGCCACCTTGACCGGCTTGAAGCCCTCCGCATCCCAGCGCCTGATCTGGTCGCACACCGCGCGCAACACCCAGTCGCCGATCTGGATGATCTGGCCCGAGCGCTCGGCGATGGGAATGAATTCCGACGGCTGCATCTCGCCCAGTTCAGGATGGGTCCAGCGCAGCAAGGCCTCGACGCCGGTCAACTGGTGGCTGCCGCCCCGGTACTTGGGCTGGAAATGCAGCGTGAACTGCTCTTGCTCGATGGCCTGCTGCAGCGCCTGGCGCACCGTCAGGTGGCGCATCGCGCTGGCATGCATGGCCGGCTCGAAGAAGCGGTAGGTGTTGCGGCCGTTTTGCTTGGCCTCGTACATGGCGGCGTCGGCATTCCTCATCAGCGCGTCGACCGAATCGCCGCTGTTCGGATACACCGCGATGCCGATGCTGGAGGTCACGCGCAAGGTCGCCTCCTCGATCTGGAAATCCCGGCGCAGCGCCGACAGGATGTTTTCGCTCAACTGCTCCACCACTTCCGGCGAAGCCAGGTTGCTCATCACGACCACGAACTCGTCGCCGCCGATGCGCGCGACCATGTCCTCGCCGCGGATGCAGCCGCGGATGCGCTGCGACACCGCCACCAGCAAGCCGTCGCCCACCGCATGGCCCAGCGAGTCGTTGATCGCCTTGAAACCGTCCAGGTCCATGAACAGCACCGCGAAAGGCTTGCCATTGCGGCGCGCGACCTGAATCGCATGCTGGATGCGGTCGGACAGCAGCGCCCGGTTCGGCAAGCCGGTCAGCACGTCGTGCGTGGCGAAATGCAGCAGCTTGTCGTTGGTGCGGCCGACGATCTTCTTGAGCACGCTGTTGCGCTGCGCCCCGCTCACCACCAGCGCCAGCGCCATCGCGAAGAAGGCGCAGAACACGATGCCGTTGATCAGGTGCTCGCGCGTGACGCTGCGCAGCGCATGGCTTTGCGCATCGGGCATGATGGCCACGGCGCGCAGGCCGGCGCAGGCGCTAGCCACCAGAGCCGCCCCCACCAGCACCGCCGCCAGTACGCGCCGGGCCTGCTGCGAATTGAGCGAGCCCACCGGCGCGGCGCCGACCTTGCGCGTATTGGTCACGGAAAACAGCGCCACCGCGAACACCGCCGTCAGTTCGGTCGCCACTACCGCCAGCAGCAGCAGCGATTTCTGGTATTTCAATTCCGGCACCAGCATCATGGCCATGAGCGCCATGTGCAGCACGGCATTGAGCGCGGCGCCGATGGCCATGCCGCCCACCAGCAGGCGCGTCACATGCGGCCGCCGCAACCCCGACAGGTGCATCAGGTAAAACGCGCTGCCCACCGCCAGCGCCAGCGCCACCACGCCCAGCCGCGCCTGGAAACCGACCGCCATCGGCAGCCGCAGCGCCGTCACGCACAAGAACAGCGCGGCCCAGATGCCCAGGCCGAACACGACGGCGCCCAGCGTCCGCCATAACCTGCGGTACTGCGCCTCCTGGGTAGAGGTGCGCTCCGACACTTCCAGCGCCGCATAAGCCGACAAGCTGGCCACCAGCAGCGCGAACGCCAACAGCAGAAAATTGTACGAACCAGGCATAGACGGACCCGCGTTCCTTGGCCGTTAGCGCATGGGCAATCGCTGGAAGCCCATGGGGAAACGGCTCTTGCTCAGTATCGCGGCCGCGCCGCACTTCACGCGCCTTGCCGCACGCGGGCGCGGCAGCCAGAAGCGGAAGGCGTCAGTCGATCTTCCGCTGCATGCCAACGGGTCGCCGCGTTCCATTCCGAAGATCTCCCAACGAGGCCGGCCATGGCCGCATGCATGAACGCACGCGCCCAACCCGGACCCGGAGGTTTCGGAAATTCAAAAATTACGTAAGAAACTGTTCCAAAAAAACGGTACTGCCGAGATGCTGCCGATTACTTTGATTATTCGATTTGTTTCATCCAGCCTGGGCACTGCAGCAGGAGAGTCCGCCTATCCCATTGGCGAACCGGCTTCGGAAATTTCTCCCCTGATGAGAAAGAAAGCCTTGTGACAACTGCGCCGCGATTGCGGCGCTCCCCTGATGAGCCAGTATTCTAGCCGCTCTGCGCAAAAAAAGCCGCTGCGGGGCGATATGCGGCAAGCCATCGCAAACGTTTCGCGCCGGCACAAAAATTACATAAATAACAACAATAATCCGACAATCTTTCGAATCTGGACTATAACGATAGAGAGACAGCCCTCGAACGACGACTTCCCGAGCATGCGCAAGGCATGTTCCTTGCCGGAAAATCCTGCGGGCATCGCCGGCGCCCCTCTTCCGGAGAACCGCACATGGCGCTCTTCCGACCATTCGACAAGCGATGCAGCCGCCCTGAAAACGGCGCGGCCGGGCGACGACGACGCGCTTCCCGGCCCGGATCAGGGCAGTGATTATAAATCACGTTTGCCGCGTAACTCATTCCGGAGGCAAACGTACCCCGGGAAATGCTGCACCCAAGTAACGTCGAATCATGGAAACCGCCAATCAAAAATTTGCCAAGCGCCTGCGCGCTTCGATGGAGCAAGCCGGATACGAACCAAAACCCGCTGTCCTGGAAAGGGAATTCAACCTGCGCTACTGGGGCAAGCCGATGACGCTGCACGGGGTGCGGCGCTGGCTGCTTGGGGAATCCATGCCCAAGCAGGACAAGCTGGAAACGCTGGCCGAATGGCTGATCGTGACGCCCCAGCACCTGCGTTTCGGCGAAGAAATCGGCAAGCGCATCGACAAGCGCCGCGCCCGCTGGGAAGAGGCCATCGGCTACCGCGAACGGGAAGCCTTCGAAGCCTTCATCAACCTGCCCGCGCCGCAGCGCAAGATCGTCAAGGAAGTGATCTTCGCATTTTCCCAGGCGGTGAGCAGCAACGCCGCGGATAAAGGCGCGATGGTGGCAAAAACGGCGACGCGGCGACGCAGCAAAACCTCATGAACAGCAGCCCCGGCGCAGCCCGGGGCGCGCTTACCCGCGCCGCCTGATATCGGCGGACACTCGCACGCAGTGCTCCACCTGCTCGGCAATCGCTTCCGGCACCGGGCGCCGTCCTTCCAGCACCGAGGCGATCCAGGCCGCCGTGGTTTCCGCATCGCGCCCTTCCGGCAGGTCCGGCAAATCCTGCGCCACGCTCTGCTTTTCCACCAGCACCGTCCTGGCGCCGCGGCTGAACCAGTCGATGCGCTGCGCGCGGTGCGCATTGGCGACGGTCTCGCCCTCGGTGCCGCGCATCAGGAAGGCATCGCCGCGCGCGTGCGGCGCGGCATTGCCGAAGTAGTCGGACAGCATTTCCAGGTACTCGGGGTGGGTGTAGGAGACCAGCCGCAGCGCGGGCTCGGCGAACGGCTGCATGATCTTCACCAGCGTATGGGTCGAATTGCGCACGCCGAGGATGCGGCGCATGTCCAGCAGGCGGGCCATCTTCGGCGCCAGCGCCCGGATCGGGATGAACGCCGGCTTGCCGGCCGCCATCAATGCCTGCGCCTCGCCGGCCGAGGCCGCGTGGGAGATGCCCAGGGCGCTGAAGATTTCGGCGCTGGTCACGCGCTGCGGATCGTGGGTGACGCCGTGCATCAGCACTGGCACGCCGCGCTGTACCAGCAGCATGCACAACAGCGGCGCCAGGTTGGCCATCTTGCGCGAACCGTTATAGCTGGGCAGCACTACCGGAGCATAATCAGAAAACTGCGCGGACGGCGGCGCCGCCAGCGCGGGGAACGAGGCTTCGGCCGCATCGAGAAAACCGCCGACCTCATCCACCGACTCGCCCTTGATGCGCATGGCCAGCAGGATCCCGCCCAGCTCCAGGTCGGAAACGCGGCCGTCGAGCATGGCCTCGTACATCAGGCGCGCATCATCGCGCGACAAGCTGCGCGCGCCGTCCTTGCCGCGGCCGATTTCCTTGATGAATGGAGCGGCGGCGAAAGTGGAAGTCTGTTCGTTTTGCATGCCCGAAGGGTACACCAAAAGCCGCCGCGCCTGCAGCGCAAAGGCGCATGGAACCGGGCTTTCCAGTACAATAGCGCCTTTTCCGCCGGGCCCTTGCAAGGGCCGGCCGCACTCCCATATTCCATCCATGATCGTTCTCGGCGTCGAATCCTCCTGTGACGAAACCGGCCTGGCTCTGTACGACACCGAGCGCGGCCTGCTGGCGCATGCCCTGCATTCGCAGATCGCCATGCACCAGGAGTACGGCGGCGTGGTGCCGGAGCTGGCTTCGCGCGACCACATCCGCCGCGCCATCCCGCTGCTCAGGCAAACCCTGGCCGATGCCGCGATCGCCCCGCACGCCATCGACGCCATCGCCTACACCCAGGGACCGGGCCTGGCCGGGGCGCTGCTGGTGGGCGCCTCGGTCGCCTGCGGCCTGGGGCTGGCGCTGGACAAGCCGGTGCTGGGCATCCATCACCTGGAAGGCCACCTGCTGTCGCCGCTCCTGGCCAGCAAGCCGCCGCAATTCCCGTTCGTCGCCCTGCTGGTCTCGGGCGGCCATACCCAGCTCATGCGGGTCGATGGCGTGGGCCAATATGAGTTGCTGGGCGAAACGCTGGACGACGCCGCCGGCGAAGCCTTCGACAAATCGGCCAAGCTGCTCGGCCTGGGCTATCCGGGCGGCCCGGCGATTTCGCGCATGGCCGAGTTCGGCGATCCCTCGGCCTACCAGTTGCCGCGCCCGATGCTGCACTCCAAGAACCTGGACTTCAGCTTTTCTGGCCTGAAGACGGCGGTGCTGACCGTGGTCAAGCGCCACAGCAGCAATATCTGCGAACAGGACAAGGCCAACATCGCGCGCGCCTTCGTCGACGCCATCGTCGAAGTGCTGGTGGCCAAATGCATGGCGGCGTTGAAGCAAACCAAGCTCAAGCGGCTGGTGATCGCCGGCGGCGTCGGCGCCAACCGGCAACTGCGCGAAGCGCTCAATGCCGCGGCCGCCAAGCGCCGCTATGAGGTGTTCTATCCCGAACTGCAGTTCTGCACCGACAACGGCGCCATGATCGCCTTCGCCGGCGCCATGCGCCTGCGCCAGCAGCCGGATGCGGCGAAGAAGGAATACGGCTTCAGCGTGCGGCCGCGCTGGCCGCTGGACGAACTGCGCGCGCCGCAGGCGGCATGAAAAAGGGCCGTTCTCACGGCCCTTTTTCATTGGTAGTCACAGCGTCTTATTTGGTGGCTTTCTTCTTGTCGCCGATCCGGCTTTCCTTGCCCGCCAGCAGGTTGCCGATGTTCTTGCTGTGGCGGTAGATCAGCAGCGCGCTCATCGCCACCACCGCCAGCAGGATGCCGTCGGTGCTGCCGAACAGCAGGCCGTAGTAGAACGGCGCGAACAGCGCCGCCACCAGCGCCGCCAGCGAGGAATAGCGGAACGCATAGGCGATCACCAGCCAGGTCGCCAGCGTCGCCAGCCCCAGCCAGACGTTCAGCGCCAGCAGGATGCCCAGCGCGGTGGCCACGCCCTTGCCGCCGACGAAGCGGAAGAACACCGGCCACAGGTGGCCAAGGAACACCGCCAGCGTCACCAGCGCCAGGCCGGTGTCGTCGACGCCGAATTGCGGCCCGAACTTCTGCGCCAGCCATACCGCCAGCCAGCCCTTGAAACCGTCGCCCAGCAGGGTCAGCGCCGCCGCCTTCTTGTTGCCGCTGCGCAGCACGTTGGTGGCGCCGGGGTTCTTGGAACCGTAAGTGCGCGGATCGGCCAGGCCGAACAGTTTGGAGACGACCACCGCGAAGGAGAGCGAACCGATCAGGTAGGCGGCGATGGCGAACAGGATGTTGTACATGGATGAAAATCTTTCAGATGGTTTTTGTCGTTATCGATGGCCGATTATGCGTCCTTGAGCGCGCACTGCACCGGCTTGGCTGGCAGCACCTTGAGGATCGCCGCCGGGTCGATGCCGACCAGGAAGCCGCGCCGCCCGCCATTGATGTAGATCTTGCCGAGTTCGAGGATGCTCGACTCGACATACACCGGCATCGCCTTGCGGGTGCCGAACGGCGAGGTGCCGCCGATCAGGAAGCCGGAATGGCGGTTGGCCACCTCCGGCTTGCAGGGCTCGACCGATTTGCAGCCGATCTGGCGCGCCAGGTTCTTGGTGGAGACCTTGCAGTCGCCGTGCATCAGCACCAGCAGCGGCTTGGCGGCCTCGTCCTGCATCACCAGCGTCTTGACCACCGCGTGCTCTTCCACGCCCAGTTCGCGCGACGATACCGAGGTGCCGCCATGCTCTTCATAGTCGTAGGGATGTTCGCTGAAGGCCACGCCGTGCTTGCGCAGGAACTGCGTGGCCGGGGTCTCGGAGATATGTTCTTTCTTGGAACTCATGGAATTCGATCAGTCGTCCGGCGTCTCGCCCATCTTCGGGCCGCGCCGCCATGGGCGCACATTATGCCGCAAGAACGGCCCATTGCGGACCTTGCATTATTACCATCATGCAACAACTTATCCCCGCGGATGGTGCTGCGCATGCAACTGCTTGAGGCGCTCGCGCGCCACGTGGGTATAGATCTGCGTGGTCGAAATGTCGGCATGGCCCAGCAGCAGCTGCACCACGCGCAAGTCGGCGCCGTGGTTGAGCAGATGGGTGGCGAAGGCGTGGCGCAACGTGTGCGGCGACAGGCGCGCGGTGATGCCGGCCTGCAGCGAATATTTCTTGATCAGGGTCCAGAACATCTGGCGCGTCATCGGGCCGCCGCGGGCGGTGACGAACAGCGCGTCGTCGACCTGGCCCTGCATGATCTGCGGCCGGCCTTCGACCAGGTAGCGCGCGATCCAGGCGCCGGCCTCCTCGCCGAACGGCACCAGGCGCGTCTTGCTGCCCTTGCCGGTCACGCGCAGCACGCCTTCGTTCATGCCCACCTCGATGCTCTTCAACAGTACCAGCTCGGAAACGCGCAGGCCGCTGGCGTACATCAGCTCGATCATGGTGCGGTCGCGCAAGCCCAGCGGCTCGCTCACGTCGGGCGCCGCCAGCAAAGCCTCCACCTGCCCTTCCGACAAGGTCTTGGGCAAGCGCCGCGGCTGCTTGGCCGAACGCATCTTCAGGCAGGGATCGGCGCTGATGCGGTTCTGCCGCAGCGCCAACTGGAAGAAGCGCTTGAGCACCGCCAGCCGGCGATTGGAGGAACTCGGTTTGGTCTGGTCGTGGCGCGCGGCGAAATAGGCGTTCAAATCCTCCGGCTGGGTGGCGTACAGCGGCTTGGCGCGCTCCTGGCCCAGCCAGTGCGCGTACAGCGTCATATCGCGCCGGTAGGCGTCCAGCGTATTCTTCGACAAGCCGTCTTCCAGCCACAGGCTGTCGCAGAATTCATCGATGGCGTCGCGGCTCTCTGGCGGCGCTTCGATCTTTGGCGTGGTGCGTCCCATCGTCTCAATATCCCGCCACGCCTTCGTGCCTGAGCAGCCAGCGCTTGACGTCGAGATAAAAGCCGTCGACATCGTCGTGGTGCGAGAAACCACCCAGCCCGCCGGCCGCCGTCACGCGGTGGCACGGCACCAGCAGCGGATACCAGTTGGCGCCGCAAGCCTGGCCGACGGCGCGCGGCCCCGACTTGATGCGGCGCGCGATATCGCCATAGGTCAGCACCTGGCCGCTGGGGATTTCCGCGACGGCGTTCCAGACGCGCTGCTGGAACGGGCTGCCGACATCGGCCACCGGCAGCTTGATGCGGAATTCCGGATCCTTCAGGTAGCGCGCGATCTGCTTGACCGCTTTCGCCGCCAGCGGATCGGTCGCGTCCTTCTCGGCGAAATGGCGCGGCAGATAGACCATCTCGCGCACCACGCCCGCTTCGGTGCGGATGCCCATGCCGCCGAACGGCGTGTGGACGACGGCGGCGAACATATCGGTCAGTTGGCTGGCGGGAGTGGCTGTCTTCATGTGGAAGTCGGTGGCAATGGCGCAGCGCTATTTTAAGCAATTCAGGGCGCCGCTTGATACCATCGCCATTTCCCAAACCAATGGAGCCTCCATGACGACCGGCACGCCACGCACCGACCCCGACCACCTGGTGGTGACCGCCGCCACGCTGGAGCAAGGCATGGCCTGGGTGGAACAGAAACTGGGCATCGGCATGGCGCCGCGCATCGGCGGCCAGCATGTGCGCCTGGGCACGCACAATGCGCTGATGTCGCTGGGGCCGGGGTTCTATCTCGAAGTGATCGCGATCGATCCGTCGGCACCGGCGCCGTCGCGTCCGCGCTGGTTCGGCCTGGATGCGCTGTCCGGCGACGCGCCGCCGCGCCTGGCGCACTGGGTGGCGCGTACCGATGACATTCATGCGGCATTGCAAGCCATGCCGCTCAAGCCCGGCATCGCCGAGGAAATGAGCCGGGGCGCGCTGCACTGGCTGATCACCATCGCCGCCGACGGCCGCCTGCAATGCGACGGCGTGCTGCCCTCGCTGATCCAGTGGCAAAGCCAGCCGCATCCGGCCGCCGCCCTGTCGGACCTCGGCTGCCGGCTGGTGAAACTGGAAGGGAGGCATCCGCAGGCGGGCGCGATCTCGGCCGCGCTGCAGGCCATCGGGCTGGAAGATGAAAGGATTGCCCTGCGCCAGGCGAAGACGGAGGGGCCGGTCTTGTCCGCCGCCATCATGACGCCCCACGGCGTGCGCATGCTGGACTGAAGCTGCCATCACGGCGGCACAAAAAGAAAAAGGCGCATCGTCGATGCGCCTTTAAAAACTCCTGATGCATTCCCGGCTGTTTAGACAGCTCAATCGAATGCACGTCTCCTCAGTTTCCTCGGTATAGATACCGTTTGTTATGCACCACCCGCTTGTATTCGGTCCGGCCCCGGCGCCGCTTTCCGATGTGTCGGAAAAGCCTGCCGCACGAGGCGCTGCACATTACAACAAAAAACATCAACAAAGACTGACAAACCTGATCGCCGCAGCGGGAAGCAGTGCCTGCCGTTTCAGCGAAGTCCGCACTTTAACAGCACTCAATACGCTTTACAAAGCATTTTTGACACATTTTGATACATGCTTCTTGGCAACTCAACAGACATCTGACGAAGGCGGCGTTACGCGCCGGCAGCACCGCCTTCGTCATACCCGCATCAGTCGAACACCATATTCGGCAACCACAGCGACAGCGCCGGCCAGTACGTCACCAGCGCCAGGAAGCCCAGCATGGTCAACAGCCACGGCATGACCGCGATGGTCAGCTCGGTGATGCCCATCTTGGTGATGCCCGAGGCCACATACAGGTTCAGGCCAACCGGCGGGTGGCACATACCGACTTCCATGTTGACCACGATCAGGATGCCGAAATGCACCGGGTCGATGCCCAGTTTCATCGCCACCGGGAACAGGATCGGCGCCATGATCAGCACGATCGAGGAAGGCTCCATCACATTTCCCGCCAACAGCAGCAGCACGTTCACCACCAGCAGGAAGGTGATCGGCCCCAGGCCGGTGTCGGTGATCCAGGCCGCCATCGACTGCGGGATGTTCTCGCTGGTGACCAGGAACGAGAACAGCACGGCGTTGGTGATGATGTAGAGCAGCATGGCCGACATCGAGGCCGAGTCCAGCAACACCTTGGGCACCTGCTTGAGGCTCATGTCCTTGTAGACGAACACGGCGATGATGAAGGCATACACCGCCGCCATCGCGGCCGCCTCGGTCGGCGTGAAGATGCCGGTGTAGATCCCGCCCATCACGATCACGATCAGGAACAGCCCCCAGCCGCTCTTGCGGAACGCCGCGAAGCGCTCCTTCCAGCTCGCCTTGGGCAGGCGCGGGTAGTTGTTCTTGCGCGCCAGGAACCAGGTGGTCAGACCGAGCAAAAAGGCCAGCAGCAAGCCCGGCACCACGCCGGCCATGAACAGCTTACCGACCGAGGTATTGGTCGAGACCGAATACATCACCATCACGATGGACGGCGGAATCAGGATGCCCAGCGCGCCCGAGGTGGTGATCACGCCGGCGCCGAAGCGGTTCGGGAAACCCTGCCGCACCATCGCCGGCAAGATGATCGAACCGATCGCCACCACGGTGGCCGGCGACGAGCCCGACACCGCCGCGAACAGCGCGCAAGCCATCACGCCGGCCAGCGCCAGGCCGCCGTGCCAGTGCCCGACCATCGACGTGGCGAAGTTGATCATGCGCCGCGCCACGCCGCCGTGCGTGAGGAAATTGCCGGCCAGGATGAAGAACGGGATCGCCATGATCTCGAACTTCTCGATCCCGGTGAACAATTTCAACGCCACCGACTGGATCGGCACGTCGGTCATGGCGAACAGGAAGGTGAGCACGGTCAGGCCGAGCGAAATCGAGATCGGCATGCCGGTCAGCATCAACGCGAACAGCAGGACGAAGATGATCATGGCGTTCATGCTTTTTCTCCTTTGATTTCTTCATCCAGGCCTTCGACATAGGCGTGGTCATGCTTGGGCAGCTCGCCCGTCCGGGAGAAATTCCACGCCACCTGCAGGAAGCGGAAACACATCAGGTAAGAACCCAGCGGCACCGCCAGGTAGACGATCCACATCGGCACTTCCATCACTTCGGAGGTGCTGTCATGCTGGGCGATGTCATACACGAACTCGGCGCCGAAGGTGCCGACGATGCCGGTAAACAGCGCGCCGGCGAGCAGGCCGAAGATCACGAACTTGTTGCGCCACGGCGTGCTCAGGCGGTTGATCAGCACGTCGACGCCGACGTGGATGCCGGTGCGCACGCCATAGGCGGCGCCGAACTTGGCCATCCACACGAACATGTAGATGCACAGCTCCTGCGCCCAGCTCATGTTGATCTGGATCAGTTCATCCTGCAGCCAGGGAATATCGAGGCCGGACGCATAGCGGTGCACCACGGCCACGAAGATGATGACGGTCGCCGCCGCCATCAGGAAGGCGATCAGCCATTCCTCGAGATGGTCGAGAAACTTCATTTTGTCTCCTGCTTCGATGCGGCCGCCATCCTCGGGAGGCGGCTATCGAGCTTGGTTTTTGAGGTCTTCTTGTCGGCATGCGCCCGCCTGTGCGGCGAACGCATGCTTGCCGGCGCCGGGATTACTTCTGTCCCAGCGCTGCCGCTTCCTTGTTGACGGCTTCGATCAGGTCTTTGCCGATACGGCCTTCCATCTGCTTTTGCACCGGCAGCAGGGCCTTGCGCCATTCCGCCTTTTCCTTGTCGCTCAAACGGTAGATGGTGGTCTTGCCGGTCTTCTGGACGGCCGCCAGCGCGGCGTCGTTTTCTTGCTGGGCGATGGCGTTGGCGTACTTGGTGGCATCCTTCATCGCGCCTTCCAGCTGGGCGCGGACGTCGGACGGCAAGCCATCCCAGAACTTCTTGTTGACGATCACCGCATAGCCCAGGTAGCCGTGGTCGGACACGGTGACGTGCTTCTGCACTTCATGCATCTTCTGGGTATAGAGGTTCGAAGGAGGGTTCTCGGTACCGTCCACCACGCCGGTCTGCAGCGCCTGGTAGACCTCGGAGAAAGCCAGCACCTGCGGGTTGGCGCCCAGCGCGCGCATCTGCGCGTCCAGCACCTTGGAGGACTGGATGCGCATCTTCAGGCCGCGGAAATCGGACGGCGCATGCAGCGGCTTGTTGGCCGACATCACCTTGAAGCCGTTGTCCCAGTAGGCCAGGCCGGTGATGCCCTTGGGTTCCAGCTTCTTGAACAGGTCGCGGCCGATCGGGCCTTCGGTCACCCGGTACAGCACTTCCTTGCTGGGGAAGATGTAGGGCAGGTCGAATACCTCGAATTCCTTCACGCCCAGCGGGCCGAACTTGGCCAGCGACGGCGCCAGCATCTGCACCGCGCCCAGTTGGAGCGCTTCCAGTTCTTCCTTGTCTTTATACAGCGTGCTGTTCGGATAGACCTCGACCTTCACGCGGCCCTTGGTGGCCTTCTCGGCCAGTTCCTTGAAACGCTCGGCGCCCTTGCCCTTGGGCGTATCGTTGGCCACCACGTGGCTGAACTTGATGATGATGGGCTGCTGCGCGAAGGCGCTGCCGCTGGCGATGGCCGCCGCGGATAATGCGAACAGCAAGGACTTGAGTTTCATGGTGTCTCCCCTGATCAGGAATTTAGTAATTAGTAATAAGAATTTTCAGGCTGCTGGCACGCAGGCCAAGTGGCCCGGCGATTCTGCATAGCTCACCAAAATGGGGCAACTGTGGATAACCACAATCCAAGCACTGCGGCGCAGCCCGCATGCCCCCCCCGGCGCTGGCGCCGGGCCGCGCCCGCGGCTACACTGGCGGCGTCATGAAACCCTCGCCGCCCACCCTCACCCAGCCCACGCCGGCCTCGCTGCTGCTCGCGTCCGGGCGCAAGACCACCATGCGCTGGCTGATCCCCATCCTGCTGGTCTTCCTGTTCCTGGCCACGCTGATCTGGCTGCCGCGCCAGGCGCAGCAGATGGAAGCCAGCGAACGGCTGGAGCAACTGATCGCCGATTCCCTGTGGGTGGAACAGGCGATCCGGTTCCAGCTGAGCCGCGACGACGAAAGCATGCGCATCATTTCCCGCGAGATCATCCAGAACCACCTGCGCCAGGACCATTTCCGCAGCCGCCTCAACGCCCTGCTGCGCAACAACCGCGAGCTGTACCGCGTCACCTGGTTCGGCGCCGACGGCAAGCCGGTGGCGTCCACCGACGACTTCCCCATCGCCCACGACAACCTTTCCGCCCCTTCACTCATGACCAGCGAGCGTGCGCGCCAGCTCCGCCGCCCGCTATACAGCCCGCCGGCGGTGCCGCCCGGCATCGCCGAGCCATCGCTGATGGACTACCACGTGCCGATGTTCCGCGACGGCCACTACATCGGCAGCCTGGTCGCCAGCTATGCGGTGTCGCGCATCCTCAGCGAAATGGTTCCGTGGTGGTTCGCCCAGGACAATGAGATCTCCCTCACCGACACCGACGACAACGTGGTGGCGCGCCGCACCGCCGGCGGCCCGGGCCTGAACGTCTATACCCACCGGCGCGAGCTGGAGCTGCCCGGCCTGACGCTGGTGCTGCATACCAACAGCACCAAGAGCGCCCCCAAGCTCCTGCCCAACCTGCTGGCGGGTTCGGTGATCGTGCTTTCGCTGGGCCTGCTGTGGAGCCTGTGGGCGCTGTGGCGCGACATCAACCGCCGCACCAAGGCCGAAGGCGCGCTGCTCAATGAGGCGACCTTCCGCGCCGCGATGGAAAACTCGCTGATCACCGGCATGCGCGCGCGCGACCTGCAGGGCCGCATCACCTACGTCAACCCGGCCTTCTGCAAGATGGTGGGCATCCCGGCCGAGGAGCTGGTGGGCAAGATCCCGCCCATGCCCTATTGGGCGCCGGAAGCGATGGACGAATACCAGGAACGCTTCTCCAACGTGCTGGCCGGACGCATCACGCCGCAGTTCGAAACCATCTTCCAGCGCAAGGACGGCGAACGCTTCCCGGTGCTGATCTTCGAAGCGCCGCTGCTGGACCAGAACGGCAAGCAGACCGGCTGGATGGGCTCCATCCTCGACGTCTCCGAGCGCAAGCGCGCCGAAGACCTGAATCGCAAGCAGGAAGAAAAGCTGCAGGCCAGCGCGCGCCTGGCCAGCATGGGCGAGATCGCCTCCACGCTGGCGCACGAGCTGAACCAGCCGCTGGCGGCCATTTCCAGCTTCACCACCGGCGCGCTCAACATGATGCAGCAAGGCACGGCCGATCCCAGGACGCTGCAGCCGGCGCTGGAGAAGATCCACGCCCAGGCCCAGCGCGCCGGCCACGTGATCCGCAGCGTGCACCAGTTCGTCAAGAAACGCGAACCGGCGCGCCAGCGGCTGCAGATCGGCGACTTGATCGACAATATCACGCCGCTGGTGGAATTGCAGGCGCAGCAATTCCTGGTGGTGCTGCAAACCCATATCCCGCCCGGCCTGCCCCCGATACTGGGCGACCAGGTGCTGCTGGAGCAGGTCATCCTGAACCTGACGCGCAACGGCATCCAGGCCATGACCGATACGCCCCCGGAACGCCGCATCCTGCGCATCGCGGCCGAGCTCGACCGCAGCCCGCCCAGCGCGGAGTCGGTGGTGGTCTCGGTGACCGACCAGGGCCACGGCATCCCGGAAGATGTCGCGGCGCGCCTGTTTTCGCCGTTTTTCTCGACCAAGGCCGAGGGCATGGGCATGGGCCTGAACATCTGCCGCACCACCATCGAATTCCACGGCGGCACGCTGACGTACACCAACAACCCGGCAGGCGGTACAATCTTCCGGTTTTCGCTGCCCGCGCAAAGCGGGGCCCACTAAAAAAATCAGGGAAGAGACAAACGGAAACGCCCTGCCGCGCTCCGTTGCACACCGATGCTTCACATAGTCGACGACGAAGAAATCATCCGCGATTCGCTGGCCTGGCTGGCGCGCTCGCGCAATATTGCCGCCGCCGGCTACGAGAGCGCACAGGCGCTGCTGTCGGCGTTGGACAATCCTTCCGGTTTCGATCCCGACGGCGAGTGCATCCTGCTCGACGTGCGCATGCCCGACATGAGCGGCGTGGCGCTGTTCAACGAGCTGACGGCCAGGGGCCTGGCGCGGCGGCGCCCGGTGATCTTCCTGACCGGCCACGGCGATGTGCCGATGGCGGTCGACATGCTGAAAAACGGCGCCTTCGACTTCTTCGAAAAACCCTTCAACGACAACCAGTTGATGGACCGCGTGCTGCAGGCGCTGGAAAGCTCGCGCGCGGCCGGCGCGGAAGATGCGGTGCAAACCCGGCTGGCCGGCCTGTCGGCGCGCGAACGCGAAGTGCTGGACCTGATCCTGGCCGGCAAGATGAACAAGGTCATCGCCGACGAGCTCGGCATCAGCATGCGCACGGTGGAAGTGCACCGCGCCCATATCTTCGACAAGATGAACGTCAAGACCGCGGTCGAACTGGCGCGCCTGCTGAAATAACCGCGCCTAGGCCGTGTCATGAATATCCTCAACCTCCTGCTGCCCGACTTCAGCCTGATCGCGCTGGGCATGCTGGTCTACCGCATCACCAACTGGGGCGAGCACTTCTGGGCCGGGCTGGAAAAACTGGTCTACTTCCTGCTGTTCCCCGCCCTGCTGTTTTATTCCACCGCGCGCCTGAAGCTGGACCTGTCGGTCACCGGCGGCCTGCTGCAGACCGGCATGCTGGCGCTTCTGTGCGGCATCGCGCTGACCTGGCTGGGCAAGCCTTTCATCAAGGCCACGCCGATGACCTACGAGTCCGGCATGCAGACCGCCTACCGCTTCAACTCCTACATCGCGCTGGCGCTGGCGACCCGCATGGCGGGCGAGGAAGGCGCCGGCCTGATGGCGATGCTGCTGGGCTTCGGCGTGCCGTTGTGCAATGCGGCGGCGGTGCATGCGCTGGCGCACAAGAGCGGCAACCTGCTGCGCGAACTGGCGAAGAACCCGCTGCTGATCGCCACCGCCGCCGGCTTGCTGTTTTCAGTCGCCGGGCTGCATCTGCCGGAAGTGGCCGGCGTGGTGCTGTCGCGCCTGGGCGGCGCATCGATCGCGCTGGGGCTGCTGATGGTGGGAGCCGGACTTCGTTTGTCGGGCCTGAAGGAAAGCAAGCTGATGGTGGCCTGGCTGGTCGGCATCAAACTGCTGGCGGTACCGGCGGCGGCCTTCTTCATCGGCCGCTACCTGCACTTGCCGCCGCTGCAATGGCAGATCGCGGTGCTGTTCTGTTCGCTGCCGACCGCCTCCAGCGCCTACATCCTGGCGACCCGCATGGGCGGCAACGGGCCGGCCACCGCCTTCCTGATTTCCTTCGGCACGCTGGTGTCGGCCGTCACCATCCCGTTCTGGCTGACGCTGGTGCATTGACCGGCGCCAGCCATACACGCTACTGCCCCGGCGTCGCCACGATCCGCTGCTCGGTCTCGCGCAGGATCGCCGCGCGCGAATACAGCAGCGGGAAGTACTCGCCCTTCAGCCATTTCCCGGCCAGGTCTCGGTAATGCGGGCTGGCCGGATCGCCCGACTGCCCCGGCGAATTGACGGCCCAGGAGTTGTCCCAGCGGCCCACATCCACCACCACCCGGAACGACGGCCCGTTGGTCTGGCGGAAGTCGCTCACGCGGTAAGTCGACTGGTTCGGCGAATAGGCGCCGCCATGCTTGGGCAAAGGTCCCACGTTCAGCTTGGCGCGCATCGCCTCGTCCACCACGCCGGCCAGCGGATGCTCCATCAGGTTGTGGTGCAGCTTGCCCCATTGCCATTGCGCCGCATCGCCGCCCTGCAGCTTGACCATTTCCGCATAGGCTGCGCCCAGGCTGGACAGCAGCACCTGGTCGCGCTTGGCGCGCGCCGCGCTGTCGGTGGCGCCGAAAGACGGCGTCGGTTGTTCCAGCGTATCGAGCAGCACCGCGGTATCGGGCGCGCCCATCGCATCGGCGGCGGCACGGCTCAGCACGGCCTCCTTGAAGGCCTTGCCCAGATGGCGCGACAGCCAGACTTCGTACAGGGCCGGTTGGGCGGCATCGCTGCGTTCGACGTAATCCCAGTTGGCCAGCAGGGCCAGCGCCGCCTTGGTATTGGCATCCTCGGACGACAGCGGCTTGAGCAAGGCCCCCAGCCGCCGCGCCGGAATCGCCAGGTCGTCGTTCTGCAGCTTCATCGAATCCTGCAGCGACACCTTGGGCAAAGCGGCCAGCACTTCGCTGATGCGGGTAAAGCGCGAGTTGTTGGTCCACTCGAAGCCGAGCTTGCGTTCCTGGTAGGGATAGTCGGCCGGCAGGTTCATCTGGTTGGCCGAGGCGAACCAGCCCTGCTTCGGGTTGTAGGTCGAAGGCAACTGGTCGCCGCGCCAGAAGCCGTCCCATTCGTAGCGGCCGTCGCCGGGCACCGGCAACAGGCCGTCCCAGTTGAGACGCTTGGGCGCCAGCCCGCCCGGCACCCAGCCGATGTTGCCCTTGACGTCGGCATACACCTGGTTCTCGGTAGGCGCGCCCCAGTTCAGCATCGCATGCTTGAAGCTGGAGAAATTACGCGCGCGCATGTAATCGATGCTGCCGAAATACGGCGACATGCCCGGCTCCAGCCAGCCCGAACGCACCGCGTAGGCGCGGTGCTTTTCCTTGTCGACGTAGATCACCGGGCCGTGCCGTGTAAAGACCAGGTCGGCGACCGCCGGCGCGCCGCCTTTCACCCGCACCGGCTCGTGCAGCACCTTGAACGGCTCCCAGCCGCCCTTGTACTTGTACTCGCTGGAATTGGCCGGGTTGAGCTCGTACACGTAGAGGTCTTCCTGGTCGATGTTGAAGATGGTCAGGCCGAAGGCGATGGTGCCGTTGTGGCCGATCGAGATGCCCGGCAGCGCCGGCTCCCCGGCGCCGATCACGTCCAGCCCCGGCGCGCTGATATGGGCGATGTAGCGCAGCGACGGCGCCGAATAGGCGCGGTGCGGATCGTTGGCCATGATGGCGCGGCCGGTGGCCGACTTCGACGGCGCCACCACCCAGTTGTTGCTGCCTTCGGTGGTTTCTTCCGGGTTCGTCGCCAAGGCCAGCCTGACCAGGCTGCCATCGTCGGCATTGGCCGCGCTCAAGCTTTCCCGGGTGATCTTCACGCCCTGCGTGGCCAGCGTGAACACCTTCAGCAAATCCTTGGGCAGGCAGGGATCGAGGCCTTCGGGCATCTGCGCGGTCCACTTCGGCGTCAGGCCGGAACGCACCTCGTCGGACTTGAGGTCGGCCGCGCAGGCGACCTTGGCGCGCGCCACTTCGCTTTGCAAATTGCGCGTCAGGCCGTGGCTGCGGATGCGCACCACGTCTTCGGCCTGCCACTTGGCGGGCAGGTAGCTCAGTTGACGGAATTCATACGGCAGCTTGTCCCGGTGCTGGCCCACATGATCGATATAGGCGTTGATGCCTTCGACGAAGGCCTGCGCCACTTGCTCCGAACCCGGGCCATAGGATTTCCACTCGCGCCGCATGTCGCCGCGGTAGAGGAACAGGCGGGTCGCCTTGTCCTGCTCCAGGTAGGCCGGGCCGAACACTTCCGACAATTGCCCCAGCCCGCGCCGGCGCCACAGGTCGATCTGGAACAGGCGGTCGCGCGCGGCGTTGAAGCCCTGCATGAAGAAGGCATCGCGCTGGCTGGCGGCGAAGATGTGCGGCACGCCCCAGCGGTCGACCAGGATTTCCGCCTGGTGCTGCAGGCCGGGAATGGCCAGTGTTTCGGTGGATGCGGAAGAAGGCAGCTTGGCCGCTTGCGCGTCGCGGGCCTGCGACGCCGGCACGAAGATGAGGGGGATGCTGCAGCCCAATGCGGCGGCGATGACGCCCGCCCGGTGTTTCAATCCTGGCATGGTTTGTCTCCGTATGTTTTTTTAGAACCTGTTTAGCGGAGACTCACTTTACCCCATGCCGCTCCAGCGCCCAAGCCACATGTTCGCGCACCAGTTCCGACGGATGAGTTTGACGCGTGCGCAGCGCGGCGACGATGGCGGCATCGGCCTTGCCGGCCGGCGACGCGGCGGCGTTGCCCAGGCCGACGGCGAGATTGCGCAGCCAGCGCTCATGGCCGATGCGGCGGATCGCGCTGCCTTCGGTGTTTTTCAGGAATTCCTCTTCGCTCCAGGCGAACAGCTCGACCAGCCCGGCCCGGTCGAGGCCGTGGCGCGCATCGAAGTCCGGCAGGCTGGCGCGCTGGGCGAACTTGTTCCAGGGGCAGTAGAGCTGGCAGTCGTCGCAGCCGTAGATGCGGTTGCCGATCAGCGGGCGCAGCTCCAGCGGGATGCTGCCCTTGAGTTCGATGGTGAGGTAGGAGATGCAGCGCCGCGCATCCAGTTCATACGGGGCGACGATGGCCTTGGTCGGGCAGACATCGATGCAGGACGTGCACTGGCCGCAATGCGGGGTGACCGGCTCGTCCACCGGCAGCGGCAAGTCGATCAGCATCTCGCCGAGGAAGAACATCGAGCCAGCCTCCCGATGCAGCAGCAGCGTGTGCTTGCCGCGCCAGCCGAGACCGGCCTTTTCGGCCAGCGCCACTTCCATCACCGGCGCCGAATCGGTGAACACGCGATAGCCGAAGCTGCCGATCTCGCCTTCGATGCGGGTCGCCAGCTGCTGCAGGCGGGCGCGCAAGACCTTGTGGTAGTCGCGGCCGCGGGCGTAGATGGAGACCTGGGCCGCGGCCGGGTCGGCCGCGCGCGCCTCTTCGCGGGCGCGCCAGTCATCGTCCCGGGCCGGCAGGTAAGGCATGCGCACGCTGACCGAACGCACCGTGCCCGGCACCAGTTCGGCCGGACGGGCGCGCTTCATGCCATGGCTTGCCATATAATCCATCTCGCCGTGGTAACCCTTGTCCAACCAGGCCTGGAAGCCGGCTTCGCGATGCGAGAGATCGACGTCGGCGATGCGCACCTCGGCAAACCCGAGCTCACGCCCCCAGGCTTTGATGGCAACGGCAAGTGCGGCGAGATCGGCCATGAATCGGTTATAAAACAGTCAATCGGAAATCAGGTTTGAACATGCAACTCCACCTCCCCGACGAAGCCGCCACCGCCAGGCTGGGCGCCGACCTGGCGCACGCGCTGGCGCCGGGCCTGGCGCTGTACCTGCACGGCGACCTGGGGGCCGGCAAGACCGCGCTCACGCGCGCGCTGCTGCATGCGGCAGGCCACCAGGGGCGGGTCAAGAGCCCCACCTATACGCTGGCCGAGCCCTATGAGGTCGAAATTGCAGGACGCATGGTAACAGCCATCCACTTCGATCTCTACCGGATGGCCAGCCCGGAGGAGTTCCTGGAGGCGGGATTCCGCGAACATTTCAACGAAAATACCGTCTGTATCGTCGAATGGCCCGAAAAGGGGGAAACAGTGTTGCCGCCGCCGGACATTCACATCACCCTGGCGCTCGCACAGCACGGCCGTGATGTAGAATTACGTGCGTTGTCCGACAAGGGTCATCAATGCCTCGCTCGACTGAAATTCGCTCCCAACCTGTAAAGTCCAAAAGCCGCCGCACCATCCTTAAAGCAGGCGGCGCCCTCTTCGTCTCCGTCATCACCCCGCTGCCCGCCTGCGCTTCGCAGATCCTGGCCGTGCGCGTGTGGCCGTCCGACGACTATACCCGCGTGACGCTGGAGAACGACAGCGACCTCAAGGTCACCCACTTCGTGGTGAAGAATCCCGAGCGCCTGGTGGTCGACATCGAAGGCATCGACCTCAACAGCACCCTGAAGGACCTGGTCGCCAAGATCCAGCCCAACGACCCCTATATTAAACAAGTGCGCGTGGGCCAGAACCGCCCCAGCGTGGTGCGCCTGGTGTTCGACCTGAAGGATGAAATCAAGCCGCAGGTGTTCACGCTGGCGCCGGTGGGCGAATACAAGTACCGCTTCGTGATCGACCTCTATCCGGCCAATCCGCCGGACCCGATCGCGGCGCTGATCCAGAAAGGCGACTGGTTCAAGGAAACCCCGCGCGACCCGGCGCAGGCCCAGATACCGATGCAGCCGGAACCGGCCCCGCAGGCGGAGGCCAAGCCGCAGCCCGAGGAAAAAGCCGACAAGAATCCCAAGCTGGCGCAGGACGAGCCGCGCATGCAGCTCACCCGCATGATCACCATCGCGCTCGACCCCGGCCACGGCGGCGAGGATCCCGGCGCCACCGGCGCGCGCGGCAACCGCGAGAAGGACGTGGTGCTGTCCATCGCCAAGCGCCTGAAACGCAAGATCGAGCAATATCCCAACATGCGCGTGATGCTCACGCGCGACGCCGACTTCTTCGTGCCGCTGGGACAGCGCGTGGTCAAGGCGCGCAAGGTGCAGGCCGACCTGTTCGTCTCGATCCATGCAGACGCTTTCGTGCAGCCCACCGCGCGCGGCTCCTCGGTATTCGCGCTGTCCGAAAAGGGCGCCAGCTCGACTGCCGCGCGCTGGCTGGCCAACAAGGAAAACTCGGCCGACCTGATCGGCGGCGTCAACATCAAGACCCACGACCGCCAACTGGCCAGCGTGCTGCTGGACCTGTCGACCACGGCCCAGATCAACGACAGCCTGCGCGTGGGCAATGCGGTGCTCAAGGAAATCGGCGGCATCAACCGCCTGCACAAGGGCGCGGTGGAACAGGCCGGCTTCGCCGTGCTGAAGGCCCCGGACATCCCCAGTATCCTGATCGAGACGGCCTTCATCTCCAACCCGGAGGAAGAAGCCAAGCTGACCGACGAGCGCTACCAGGACCAGATGGCCGACGCCATCCTGACCGGCATCCGCAAGTATTTCGCCAAGAACCCGCCGCTGGCCAAGAACAAGCTGACCTGACCGGCTCGCATCAAGCAAAAGCCCCGGCCCGCATTGCGCGGCGCCGGGGCTTTTGCTTTCATGCGGCCGGGAAAATCAGGCGTTGCTGACCTTGCGCTTGCCGCGCAGCTTGCGCCATATCTGCCACAGGGCGCCGATGACGATGGGTACCACCGCGGCAATGAGGCCGACGATGACCAGCAGGTTCAGGTTCTCCTGCACCAGCGGAATATTGCCAAACCAATAACCCAGCACCACCAGGCTGACCACCCACAGCACCGCGCCCAGGATGTTGAACAACTGGAACTTGGCGAACGTCATGGCCGAGACGCCGGCGATGAACGGCGCGAAAGTGCGGACGATGGGGGTAAAACGGGCGATCACGATGGTCTTGCCGCCGTGTTTCTCGTAGAAGGCGTGGGTCTTTTGCAGCGCCTCGGGGTTGAGCCAGCGATAGCTGTGGGAGTAGACCCGGTGGCCGACCAGCGAACCTATCCAATAGTTGAGGGTATTGCCCGAAACGGCCGCCGCCACCAGCAGGATCATCAGCACCCAGATATTCATGGCGCCGGTGGCGCAGAACGTGCCGGCGATGAACAGCAGCGAATCCCCCGGCAAAAACGGCAGCACCACCAGGCCGGTCTCGCAAAAGACGATCAGGAAAAGTACTGCGTAGATCAGGGTACCGTACTGCTCGATCAGAACACCAAGGTATTTATCGACGTGGACCAGCACGTCAAGCAACTGCAGATAATCCATAAGAACCTGTTCAAAACCCGCCTGCCCCGATTGCACCGCCATGCCTGTGCCCCATGCCGCACGGCCTTGCGTTTCCCGCATTGCCCTGGCGACAACACTGCCGGAAGGATGACGAGGTGTAATGACCTCATCACGACGAAGCATCATACACCATCGCCCTTCCCGTTTTGGACTACATTGAATCGACACCGGCGAACGCCGCCGGCATCCGGCACGTTAAGCACGTTAACGAAAACGGGCCACAAATTGGCGGAGCGCTCTTCAGAACCGCCATGCGCCGGCCGATAACAAGCATGGCTTATGCATAAGAACCTGCCGGACAACTAAAACAAATGGGGGATCAAGATGAATATCAGCCTGAAGAATACGAAAATCGGCATCCGTCTCGCCATGGGTTTCGCCGTCATGGTGATATTGCTGGTGGGCATCGGCACGCTATGCCTGACCCGCATGGCCGAACTGAACCGCCAGATGCACAGCGTGACGCAAAGCGCCTACCCGAAGACGGTCATGGCCAACGACATCATCCTGCAGGAAAACATCATCCTGCGCTCCATGCGCAACCTGGTGCTGATGACCGATCCGGAGCAGTTGAAACAGCAGCATGAGGCGATCGCCTCCGCGATCAAGAATATCGCCGGCGACATGGACGGCCTCGACAAAAGCATCGCCAGCGCCAAGGGCCGCGCCCTGTTCAACGAAATCCGGCAAGTGCGCACCGCCTATGTCGCCGGCAGCGAGAAAGTGGCGCAACTGATCAAGGATGGCAAGCGCGAAGAGGCCATCGCCGCCATGTACGACCCCGCCGAGCAGAGCCTGCGCGTGGCCTACCTGGGCAAGGTCGCCGAACTGGTCCGCTACCAGGATCAGATCATGCGCGACGCTTCCGATGCCGTGAGTGCCCAATATGAACAGGCGCGCGACCTGACCCTGGGTATCGCGGCGCTGGCCATCCTGTTCGCCGTGGTCGTCGCATGGAAACTCACCAGCGGCATCACCCGCCCGCTCAACCATGCGGTAAACCTGGCGCGCACCGTGGCCCAAGGCGACCTCACCAGCAACATCGAAGCCACCACCCGCGACGAAACCGGCCAGTTGCTCGAAGCGCTGCAAACCATGAACGGCAACCTGCAAAAAATCGTCGCCCAGGTCAGGCAGGCCACCGACACCATCAATACCGCCTCCGGCGAAATCGCCACCGGCAACCTCGACCTGTCTTCCCGCACCGAACAACAGGCCGGCTCGCTGGAAGAGACCGCCTCGGCCATGGAAGAACTGACGTCGACGGTGCGCCAGAACGCCGACAATGCGCGCCAGGCCAACCAGCTGGCCGCCTCCGCCTCCGAAGTGGCGCAGCAGGGCGGCAACGTGGTCGGCGAAGTGGTGCAGACCATGGATTCGATCAACGAATCGTCGAAGAAGATCGTCGACATCATCAGCGTGATCGACGGCATCGCCTTCCAGACCAACATCCTGGCGTTGAATGCGGCGGTGGAAGCGGCGCGTGCCGGCGAGCAGGGCCGCGGCTTCGCGGTGGTGGCGTCGGAAGTGCGCTCGCTGGCCCAGCGCAGCGCCTCCGCCGCCAAGGAAATCAAGGCGCTCATCGACGACTCGGTGGAAAAGGTGGGCAACGGCAGCAAGCTGGTGGAACAGGCCGGCGTGACCATGAGCGAAGTCGTCGCCAGCGTGCAGCGGGTGACCGACGTGGTGGTGGAAATCTCCGCCGCCAGCCAGGAACAAAGCGAGGGCATCGAACAGATCAACCTCGCCATCTCGCAGATGGACCAGACCACCCAGCAAAACGCGGCGCTGGTGGAACAGGCCGCCGCCGCCGCGCAGGCGCTGCAGGAGCAGGCCAACGGCTTGACCGCGGTGGTCGGCGTGTTCAAGATCGATGGCATGGCGGCCGATATTCCCGCCTTGCCGGCCGCGCGCCCTCAGCCGCTCAAGGCGCCGGCCCGCGCGCCGGCGAAAATCCCGCCGGCGCAAGTCGGGCGCGTAGCGCTGGCGCCTGAAAAGCCGCCGGTCAAACCGGATCGCCCGAAAGCCGGCGCGGCGACCGGCGACGATGGCGACTGGGAACAGTTCTGAGCGGGAACTGCCGGCCCACAATGCAAGAATTCGGCAGGACAGGCTGGAAAAAACGGCATATGATCAAGCTCAGCGGCGCGGAATCGGGGTCCGTGTCGTTTCCGCCAAGCCAAGGGGATAAAGAGGATGTACAACCATGAGCCGTTCATCAGGGAATTGAACCGCAGGCATTTGTCGGGAGACGAGCGGGATGCGCTGCTGGCCGCCCTTTCGCGTTCGATGGCGATGCTCGAATTCGCCGCCGACGGCACCTTGCTCGACGCCAACGACAACTTCCTGCGCCTGCTCGGCTACCGGCGCGAAGAACTGGTCGGCAAGCACCACAGCATGCTGTGCGACGACACCTATTCCAATACCGACGACTACAGGCAATTCTGGGAACACCTGCGCAGCGGGGAAGTCATTTCGGACACCCTGCAGCGCATCCGTTCCGACGGCTCCACCGTATGGCTCGAAGCGATCTGCAGCCCCATCCTGGACGACCGCGGCCAACTGCTGAAAGTCATCTCGGTGGCGGCCGACATCACCGCCTACATCGACGACTCGCGCCATAGCAACAGCGTGCTCAATGCGCTGAACCGGTCGCTGGGCGTGGTCGAACTGTCGCCCGACGGCATCATCCTGTCGGCCAATGGCAACTACCTCAAGACCATGGGCTACCTTGCCGACGAACTGATCGGCCAGCCGCACAGCATCCTGTGGAGCGGCGACTGGGCCGACAGCGCCGAATACGCCACCTTCTGGCGCGACGTATGCAACGGCCGCTTCTTCTCCGGCCGCTTCCAGCGCCGCGCCCGCAATGGCCGCTCGGTGTGGTGGGAAGCCACCTACTCGCCGGTGCTCGACGCCAGCGGCCGCCCCGAGCGGATCATCTGCATCGGCGCCGACGTCACCTACCGCGTCACGCGCGAAGTCAACGACCGCAAGCACCTGCACCTGCTCTCGCTGGGCATCAACGAGACCGACAACGCCGTCCTCATCACCGACGACAACAACCGCATCGTCTTCCACAACATCGGCTTCACCCGCATGCTGGGCTTCCAGGCGCAGCAGGTGATCGGGGAAAGGCCCAACGACCTGTTCGCCGGCCATCCCGCCTTCGTGCGCCTGATCGAGCGCTGCCACGGCGAACTGCTGCAGGGCCAGAGCTTCCATACCGAAGAACTGATCCGCGACATGAACGACCAGCCGATCTGGATATCGGCGGTGGTCAACCCCATCCTCGACGCCGCCGGCAAGCTGGTCAACGCCGTGTGCGTGATGACCGACATCACCAACACCAAGGTGCACGAGGTGCTGCAATACCGCGTGCTCAATGCGATGGCGCGCGATTCCTCGCTCAACGAGCAGATGAGCCTGCTGTGCGAGGAAGTGGAACGGGTGGCGCCGGAAGTGATCGCTTCCGTCCTGCGCGTGGATGAACAAGGCAAGCTGCATACCCTGGCCGGCCCCAGCCTGCCCGAGTTTTACAACCGCGCGCTGGACGGCATCCAGATCGGCCCCGATGTCGGCGCCTGCGGCACCGCCGCCTTCACCGGCGAGCCGGTCGTCTCCGCCGATATCGAAACCGACCCGCACTGGGCCGACTACAGGAACCTGGCCCTGCCGCACGGGCTGCGCGCCTGCTGGTCGACGCCGGTCAAATCCTCAGACGGCAAGGTGATCGGCACCTTCGCGTTCTATTTCCGCGAACCCCGCGCGCCCGGTCCGTTCCACCAGTTATTGGTGGATGCCGGCCTGCACCTGTGCGCGCTGGCCATCGAGCGCGAAGCCTCGCGCGCGCGCATCCACCAGTTGGCCTTCTACGATTCCCTGACCGGCCTGCCCAACCGCAGCCTGCTGCTGGTGCAGGCCGGGCAGGCGATCGCCACCGCCGAACGCAACCGCAGCACGGTGGCGGTCATGTTCATCGACCTCGACCGCTTCAAGCAGGTCAACGACTCGCTCGGCCACCAGGCCGGCGACGAGCTGCTGCGCACGGTGGCGATGCGGCTGCAGTCGCAGGCGCGGCGTTCCGACATCGTCGGCCGGCTCTCCGGCGACGAGTTCGTGGTGGTGCTCACGCAATACGACGACCGGCACCTGCCCGAAGTCGTCAAGCGCATCCAGGAAAAACTGGCGCAGCCCTGCCACATCAACGGCACGCCGCTCAATCCCTCGGCCAGCATCGGCGTGGCGATGTTCCCTGCCAACGGCAACGACATCGAGACGTTGCTGCACCGCGCCGACATCGCGATGTACCAGGCCAAGGCCGTCAACCGCGGCCGCCACAGCTTCTTCAGCGACGAGATGAACAGCATGGCGCAAGAGCGCCTGGCGCTGGAAAGCGCCTTGCGCGACGCCTTGCGCGGCGGCGACTTCGAGCTGCATTACCAGCCGCAGATCCACCTGGAAGACAACCGCCTGCATGGGGTGGAGGCGCTGGCGCGCTGGCAGCATCCCCAACTGGGCAACGTCTCGCCCGGCCGCTTCATCCCGATCGCCGAGGAGTGCGGCCTGATCGGCGAACTGGGAAAATGGGCGCTGGAGGAAGCCTGCTTCCAACTCTCCGACTGGCGCCGCCGCGGCATCAAGGTGCCGTCGGTATCGGTCAACCTTTCCGCCACCAACTTCCACGACCTGGAATTGCCGCGCTTCCTGACCGACCTCCTGCAGCGCCATGCGCTGTCCCCCTCGGACCTCTCCATCGAGATCACCGAAACCGTGCTGATGGATACCAACCCCAGCACCAACCAGACCATCGCCGCCGTGCATGCGCTGGGCGTGCCGCTGGCCATGGACGACTTCGGCACCGGCTATTCCAGCCTGGGCTACCTGCGCAAACTGCCGGTTTCCGAACTGAAGCTGGACCAGAGCTTCGTGCGCGACATGGCCAAGGATGCCGCGGTGAGCGCGCTCACCAACGCCGTCATCCGCATCGGCGAAAGCCTGAAACTGACGGTGGTGGCCGAAGGGGTCGAAGACGCGGACCAATACGAACTGTTGGTGCGGCAAGGTTGCGACGTGGCGCAGGGCTATTATTTTTCGCCCCCGTTGTCGCCTGCCGGCCTGGAAAACTGGATCCGCGATTTCATGGCCGGCCAGAACAAGCACTGACGCACTGATGCGCCAAGGAAGAAATTGACTGATTGACTGCCATCGACAGCAAGATGGCATATCAAAAAAATAAGTTTCCTGACGGAAAAACAACAGGACCGATAAATGTAGGCGCAAACATCGAAAGTATCCGAAACAGATCAAAAGCCTGTCGGTATACTTCGGCCTTCCCCAGCACATCCTGAAATGCGGACGTAACCGCCGGCATCCACATGCCTGGCCGCTTCCCGCCATTCCTGCATGGCGATGGCCATGTTCCGGAACGCGCCGTACCGGCACCGACGAAGGTGCAGCGGGTTACTCCGATGCGATATGCAAGGCATTCCGGGCGGCGCGTATGCGCCTTCCCTGCCCTTTGATCCAACAACAAGAACATCATCATGTCTATTGACCTGTCCGCTCCGGCGCGCCGCGCCTCTTTCCTGAGCCGCTCCGTCGGCGCCAAGCTGACGGCCCTGACCGTCACCCTGGTCGGCGCCGTCTTCATCATCGCCCTGCTGCTCATCACCTATTCGGCATCGCATATGGTCGAGAAGCGCTCGATCGAGCAGATGTCGGGCGAAGTGCGCAGCGTGTCGCACATGGTGCGCATGTTCGACCATACCGTCACCAGCCAGGTAGACCGCTTCTCCGACATGTTCGGCAATGAGTTCGCCGGCAAATTCGCGCTCGATGAAAGCCGCTCCGTCCAGATCGGCGAGCGCGCCACCCCGGTGCTCACAAGCGACGGCCGCGACCTCAACCTCGACTTCACCATTCCCGACCGCTTCACCGCCGAAACCGGCGTCTCCGCCACCATCTTCGCCAAGACCGGCGACGACTTCGTGCGCGTGTCGACTTCCCTGAAAAAAGAGAACGGCGAGCGCGCCATCGGCACCCTGCTTGACCGCGCCCATCCGGGCTACGCCGCGCTGAAGGCCGACAAGGCCTATAGCGGCCTGGCCACGCTGTTCGGCAAGCAATACATCACCAAGTACGTGCCGATCAAGGATGCCGCCGGCCAGATCGTCGGCATCCTGTATGTGGGCATCGACATCTCGGCCGACATCAAGGCGCTCAAGGACCAGATCAAGTCGCTCAAGATCGGCGATACCGGTTTCTTCTATGTACTCAACGGCAAGCAAGGCAAGGAGCTCGGCACCATGATCGCCGGCGCCCCGCGCGAGGGCAAGGAAGAAGGCGCCAGCCTGCTCGACCTGAAGGACGCTTCCGGCAACGGCTATATCAAGGCCATGCTGGAACAGAAGGAAGACGTGCTGCACTACACCGCCGCCGCCGGCCGCAAGAAGATCATCGCCCTGGCCCGCTACCCCGGCTGGAACTGGGTGGTCGCCGGCGAAGCCTATGTCGACGAACTCACGCGCGAAGTCAATTCGATGCGCAACATCTACATCGGCTGCGGCCTGCTGTTCCTGGCGCTGCTTGGCCTGGTCCTGGCCCTGATGGTGCGCAAGATGGTGTCGCGCCCGCTGGACGCGGTCTGCCAGGCGGCCGACCAGATCGCTGGCGGCGACCTGACGACCCGCCTGACGGTTACGCGCGGCGACGAAATCGGCCGCCTGATGCGGTCCTTCAACGGCATCAGCGAAGGCTTGTCGGCCGTGGTGGCCAGCGTGCGCTCCGGCACCGAGGAGATCAATACCGCCGCCAGCGAAATCGCGGCCGGCAACCTCAACCTGTCAGGGCGCACCGAGCAGCAGGCCAGCGCCCTCGAAGAAACCGCCTCGGCCATGGAAGAGCTGACCTCGACCGTCAAGCAAAACGCCGCCAATGCGGCGGAGGCGGACCAACTGTCGGGCTCGGCATCGACCGTCGCCAGCCAGGGCGGCGAAGTGGTCGGCCAGGTGGTGGAAACCATGAATGCGATCAACACCTCCTCGCAACGGATCGTCGACATCATCGGCGTGATCGACGGCATTGCCTTCCAAACCAACATCCTGGCGCTCAACGCCGCCGTGGAAGCGGCGCGCGCCGGCGAGCAAGGCCGCGGCTTCGCGGTGGTGGCCACCGAAGTGCGCACGCTGGCGCAACGCAGCGCCACCGCCGCCCGCGAGATCAAGGAACTGATCGATGCCTCGGTCCAAACCGTGGGCGCCGGCGGCACACTGGTGGCGCAGGCCGGCGCCACCATGGGCGACGTCGTGGCCAGCGTGCGGCGCGTCTCCACCGTGATCAACGAAATCTCCACCGCCAGCCGCGAACAAAGCGAAGGCATCGACCAGATCAACCGCGCCATCGCGCAAATGGACGAAAGCACCCAGCAAAATGCCGCCCTGGTGGAGCAGGCGGCCGCCGCCGCCCAGTCGCTGCAGCAGCAAGCCCAGCGCCTGGCGGAGGCGGTCAGCACGTTCCGCATCTGAGCGGTAATGCCCCCGCCGTCCAGGCGCCCGGCACTGACCCCGGGGCGCCTGCGGCGGTATAATCGCGCCATGAACGCACCGCTTTCCCCTCCCCCCGCGACACCCTCTTACCGCCCCATCCAGGCCCTGCCGGATCAGCTGATCTCGCAGATCGCCGCCGGCGAGGTGATCGAGCGCCCGTCGGCGGTGGTCAAGGAATTGCTGGAAAACGCGCTGGACGCCGGCGCCACCCAGATCACGGTGCGCCTGGAGCAAGGCGGCGTCAAACGCATCGCCATCACCGACAACGGCCGCGGCATCCCGCCCGACCAGCTGCCGCTGGCGCTGGCGCGCCATGCGACCTCCAAGATCGCCTCGCTGACCGACCTGGAAAACGTCGGTACGCTGGGCTTCCGCGGCGAAGCGCTGGCCTCGATCGCCTCGGTGGCGCAACTGACCGTCACCACGCGCACCGCCGACGCCGCCCACGCCTGGGAAATCACCGGCTCGCAGCACGGCACGGTCGCCCCCGCCTCCGGCGCCCTGGGCACCACCATCGACGTGCAGGACCTGTATTTCAACACCCCGGCGCGCCGCAAGTTCCTCAAGTCGGAGCAGACCGAATACGGCCATTGCGCCGAGGTCGTACGCCGCATCGCGCTGGCGCGGCCGGATGTGAGCTTCTCGCTGTCGCACAACGGCAAGACCGTCGACCACTGGAACGTCGGCGAATTCGCCAAGCGCAGCGCCCACATCCTCGGCGACGAATTCGCCAACGCCCGCCTGCCGCTGGACGAAGCCGCCGGCCCGTTGCGCCTGCACGGTTTCGTCGGCCTGCCGACCGCCTCCAAGGCGCGCGCCGACAGCCAGTATTTCTACGTCAACGGCCGCTTCGTGCGCGACAAGCTGCTGACTCACGCGGTGCGCGCGGCCTACCAGGACGTGCTGCACGGCGACCGCTACCCATCCTACGCGCTGGCGCTGGAACTCGATCCAGCGCTGGTCGACGTCAACGTCCACCCGTCCAAGATCGAAGTGCGCTTCCGCGACAGCCGCAGCGTGCACCAGTTCGTGTTCCACGCGGTCAGCCGCGCGCTGGCGCAGACCTCGGCCACCTCGTTCGGCAATACGCCACCTCCGCAGTTGCAGCAGGCGGCATCCAATGCGCCGATGCCATGGATACGCGAGCAGCAGCAAACCTCGTTCGCCAACCAGTTCACCGCCGAACCGGCCAAGCCCTTTTCCTTCGGCGGCAACAGCAGCTTTGGCGTACGCCAGAATTCGGAAGCCTACGGCGCCATGTTTCGCGGCGACGCCACCACGCCGCCGCAGTTCAGCCCAAGCGATGCCGCAATCCGCACGCAAGCGCCGCAAGACTTGCCGGCCGGCGACTTCCCGCTCGGCTTCGCGCTGGCGCAATTGCACGGCATCTACGTGCTGGCGCAGAACAGCGCCGGCCTGGTGGTGGTGGACATGCACGCCGCCCATGAGCGCATCCTGTACGAACAGCTCAAGACCGCGCTGGACGGCAACGAGATGTTCGTCCAGCCGCTGCTGATCCCGGTCACCTTCTACGCCGACGCGGTCGAAGTCGGCACCGCCGAGGAACACCAGGAAACGCTCTCGGCGCTGGGCTTCGACATCGCCGTGATGTCGCCCACCACGCTGGCCGTGCGCGCGGTGCCGGCGCTGCTGAAGAACGCCGACGCCCAGACGCTGGCGCGCGACGTGCTGCGCGACGTGCGCGAATACGGCGGCTCGCGCGTGCTGCTGGAGCGCCGCAACGAACTGCTCGGCACGCTGGCCTGCCACACCGCCGTGCGCGCCAACCGCAGCCTGACCATCCCCGAGATGAACGCCCTGCTGCGCCAGATGGAAGCCACCGAACGCGCCGACCAATGCAACCACGGCCGGCCGACCTGGAGCCAGATGGCCTTGTCCGACCTGGACAAGCTGTTCCTGCGCGGACAATAAGCGATGACCGCAGTTCGTCCCCTGGCCGTGGCCATCATGGGCCCCACCGCCTCCGGCAAGACCGCCGCGGCCCTGGAAATCGCCCGCCGCCTCCCGTGCGAAATCATTTCCGTCGACTCTGCGCTGGTCTATCGCGGCATGGACATCGGCACCGCCAAGCCCAGCCCGCAGGAACTGGCCGCGGTACCGCACCACCTGATCGACATCATCGACCCGGCCGACGCCTATTCGGCCATGCAATTCCGCCAGGACGCGCTGCGCCTGACCGAAGAAATCGCCGCGCGCGGCAAGCTGCCGCTGCTGGTGGGCGGCACCATGCTGTACTTCAAGGTGCTGCGCGACGGCCTGGACGAACTGCCGCAAGCCGATCCCGCCCTGCGCGCGCAACTGGATGAAGAAGCCGCGCGCGTGGGCATGCCGGCCATGCACGCCAAACTGGCGGCGCTGGATCCGGCCACGGCCGAACGCCTCAAGCCCAACGACAGCCAGCGCATCCAGCGGGCGCTCGAAATCACGCTGCTGACCGGCCAGCCGATGTCCTCCCTGCTGTCGCAGAAGGCCCCGGAACCGCTGCCGTTCGACCTGCTGCCATTGGCGCTGGAACCGTCCGACCGCGCCGTCCTGCACCAGCGCATCGCCCTGCGCTTCGACCAGATGCTCGACGGCGGCGGCCTGCTGGAAGAAGTCAAGGCGCTGCGCGCGCGCGGCGACCTGCACCCGGGCCTGCCGTCGATACGCTGCGTCGGCTACCGCCAGGCCTGGGAATACCTGGACGGCCTGATCGACTACGCCGCCATGCGCGAAAAAGGCATCGCCGCCACCCGCCAGTTAGCCAAACGGCAACTGACCTGGCTGCGTTCGATGCCGGATCGGATCGTGATCGATTGCAATGCGCCCGATGCCACGGAAAAGGTATGGGAGCAGGTGAGAAATGCCCGAATGGGCCGCCAGGAAGGCTGAACAGGCCGGAATTACCGGTATCGGCAATAAAAAACAGTACTACCTATTGACAGATTCAGGCAATGCCAATATAGTTGCGGGCTTGCTTCTGGTGATATAGCTCAGCTGGTTAGAGCACAGCACTCATAATGCTGGGGTCGGTGGTTCAAGTCCACCTATCACCACCAGACATTGATTCTAAGCAGTCCGATAGAATCCAAGAACCCGCTCCAAACCCCGTGTTTGAGCGGGTTTTTTGTTTCCCTCCTCTAGGTTTGCCCCACCTCCCACTGCCTTCCGAAGGCAGCCAGCGCAAGAACACGTCCATGCCGCATGCGGTGAAGCCTTGACCCGACGTACCGGCATGTGCCGCCGCCAGATCGCCGCGCTCATCGCATCCAAGATTGGCGCGATCGGAATTATTTATGGCGCATTGTGCTAGTGAATTGTAGAGATTAAACTTCTACCATCTCCTTATTCATTCAATCTGAATCAAGGAGAAATCATGCAAAATGCAACCGCATTGATTACCGGCGCTTCGAGCGGCATAGGCCTGGAATTGGCGCGCATCCATGCAAGCAAAGGCGGTGATGTCATTCTAGTGGCACGTTCCCGCGACAAGCTCGAATCCATCAGGCATGAACTGCAGACGAGGTACGGCGTAAAAGTGCATGTAATCGCCGCAGATCTTGCTGATCCCACATCGGCTGACAGGATCTTCGCTGCCACCGAGGCGCAGGGACTTTCTATCGACGTGCTGATCAATAACGCCGGCTTCGGTGGCCATGGCAAGTTTTTCGAACGAGACCTTGCCGCTGACCAAGCCATGATGCAGGTGAACATGGTAACGCTGACCAACCTGACTCATCATTACCTGGCAGGCATGGTGGCGCGTCGGCGCGGACGCATCCTGAACGTCTCGTCGACCGCGTCGTTCATGCCGGGCCCCCTGCAAGCGGTGTATTACGCGACCAAGGCCTATGTCACTTCGTTCACCCAGGCTATCGCCGAAGAAGCACGCGAATACGGTGTAACTGCCACGGCTTTATGCCCAGGCGCGGTCGCTACCGGTTTTGTTGCTGCCGGCGATCTGCAAGGCGTAGAAGTCTGGAAAAACGCGAAGTCGGCCGAGTCTGTAGCGCACTGCGGCTACAAGGCCATGGAACGAGGAAAACTGGTGGCTTTTAACGAGAAGAAGCTGCAAATCATGCTCGATTGGATTGTCCCGCTATTGCCGCGTAAAGCGGTGCTGAAGATGTCACGTCAAGCCATGGAAAAGGCATCTTGATGAAACAAGCCACGCGCTTTGCCGTGCACCCCGGCTGGAAACTGATCCTCACCGACATGAACGTCGCTCCTGGCGATTTGCTCGCACTGGCCGAGCTGCCTGCCGATCTGTTCAGCCGCAAAGATGCCTCGCTTACTCCCGCCGAGTACTTTCGTATTTTTCACAGCCTCGAGCAAATGGTCGGTGACGCGCAGCTACCGCTGCAACTCGGCAGCGCCATCTCCGTTGAAGCCTTCGATCCGTCGCTCTTCGCCTGCCTGTGCAGCCCGAACCTCAATGTCGCCCTCACCCGGCTCGTCGAGTACAAACGCCTTTGCGGACCATTGGCATTGAATCTCTTCATCAGCAAGGACTACACCGAGGTAACCGTTGAATGCTACGGATACGACCGCCCGCTGCCGCGCAGCCTGGGCGCCATGGAGGTCGTTTTCCTCACAAAACTGGCACGTCTTGCTACGCGGCAAGCGATTCGCCCGATCGAGACGGAATTGGCAACCCTGCCAAGCCAGGTCGGCCCATGCGAAAACTTCCTCGGTTGCAGTGTGCAGCAAGGCTCCCATAACCGAATCCGCTTCTCGGCAGAGGATGCTGCACGGCCCTTCCTGACCGAGAACATCGCCATGTGGCAGTTTTTCGAACCAGAGCTCCAGGCGCGCCTCTCCCAGCTTGATGCCAAAGCCAGTATGCGGGAACGCGTGCGCAGCGCACTGCTCGACATGCTGCCGAGCGGCCAAAGCACTATTGAAGATATATCCAGTCGTCTTGCGGTAAGCAAGCGATCATTACAGCGCCATCTTTCTGACGAATCGATCAGCTATCAAGACGTTCTTAATGAAACCCGACAGGAATTGGCCAGCTATTATCTAACCCGCTCCGCCATCTCGCCGGGAGAAATTTCTTTCCTGATTGGTTTTCGGGACACTAACTCATTCCTGCGCGCCTTCAAAACCTGGACCGGAGTTACGCCGGGAGAATACCGCAGTTCGCAACGCTCGGCCGGGCGCCCCGTTGGTACTGCATCCGTCATGTGACTGTTGAATCAGGCCCCCTCTTTCCTCCCTCATTTTTCCGCCGCCACCAGTACCAAAGAAGTCGGCAATTCAACCTGCCGGGAATACCTGCCTTGCCGAAATTGCGATTGGAATTTCCGCCGCCCTGACGGAAAGTCAGGACCTGTCGTTCCACGGCCGTTGAGGCAAGATGAAAGACACGGGATCCCGGCCTTCGCCGGGATGACGATCTGCGGATGGAAGGCTTGGCTGAACGGCACTACCGCGCATTGCGGACGTTTCGCCATCCGGAGCGCCTGATTACAAGTCCGGCACGAAAATCAATTAATCAAATACTTAGAGATATTGGCGAAGACGATCCACGACGCAACAGGATCATCGTTGGCACGAATTCGCCAGCGATGATTCCTTGCGCTCAGGCTGTCTGCAGGGCAAAGAACGCCACCGCCCGTTTCAGTTGCGCCGCCTGGTCTTCCAGCGACTTGGCTGCCGCCGCGGCCTGTTCCACCAGCGCGGCATTTTGCTGGGTCACGCCATCCATCTGGCCCACTGCCTGGTTGACCTGATGGATGCCCTCGGCCTGTTCGCGGCTGGCGGTGCTGATCTCGCCCACCAGGGAATGCGTGCCGTGCACGCTGTCCACCACTTCCTGCATGGTCTTGCCGGCCTTTTCCACCAGCTGGCTGCCGGCGCCGACCTTTTCCACCGCATCATCGATGAGCTGCTTGATTTCCTTGGCCGCCGATGCCGATCGTTGCGCCAGGGCGCGCACCTCGGAAGCCACCACCGCAAAGCCTCGCCCCTGCTCGCCGGCGCGGGCCGCTTCCACCGCCGCATTGAGGGCCAGGATATTGGTCTGGAAGGCAATGCCGTCGATTACGCCAATGATGTCCACGATCTTGCGCGAAGAGGCATTGATGTTACCCATGGTGGAGATCAGTTCCTCCATCACCGTCCCGCCCTGGCCGGCGATGGAGGCGGCGGAGCGGACCAGGTTGTCGGCCTGATGCGCGTTCTCGGAATTGGTGCACACGCTGGAGGTCAGCTGCTCGATGGAGGCGGCGGTCTCTTCCAGCGCGCCGGCCTGCTCTTCGGTCCGCGCCGATAGGTCGAGATTGCCATTGGCGATCTCGCCGGAGGCGATGGCGATACTGTCAGCACCGTGGCGCACCGTGGACACCACGTCGTGCAGGCGTTCGCTCATGCCTTGCAGCGACGCCACCAGCTGTCCCAGCTCATCACGGCCCATGGGCTGCGTGCGCGAGGTCAGGTCGCCGGCCGCCACGCGCTGGGAAATGGCCAGTGCCGCATGCACCGGCCGCGTGATGCTGCGGGTGAGCAGCACCGCGAATGCCACGCCACAGAGCAGGATCACCGCTTCCAGCACGAAGATCTGCCATTGACTGTTGGCGGCAGCCTGCTGGATTTGCGCGGAGATGTCATCGATGCGCTCGCGCTCGAAATCGAGCAAGGCGCGCATGGCGTTCTGGGTATTCCTGGCGATGCCCATGTATTGCTGCTGATAGAGTTCGTCCACCTTGGCGGCATCGCCCTGCTTCTTGGCGGCATAGATCTCATCGCGTATCGCCAGGAACTGCTTGCGGGCGACATTGATGGCAGCGAACATCTTCTTCTCATCGTCGCTGGTCAACAGCGTCTCGACATCCTTGAGGGTCTGGGCCGATTCCTTGCTGGAGGCGGCAGCCTCCTTGGCCAGGAAGGCTTCCAGTTCGGGATCGCGGCTCTTGACCACGGTGGTGGTGCGCTGGATGGCGATCAACAGCAAGGTATTCCACTGCGAGACCAGGCGCTCGGTACGCAACGGCACATCCATCATCTGCCGGGTCTGCTGCGCCACGGTCTTGAGTCGCCAGATCCCCACTGCCGCCACCAGCATTGAAAATACCAGCACCACGGCAAAGCCTGTACCCAGGCGCGAACCGATACGCATATCCTTGATCATTCTTGTTTTCCACCCCTGCAGCGTTGTTCCCGGCACTCCGGAAGATGGATCATCCCTCTGTTCCATCACAACCGGCTTGCCCCCATGCCGGCTTAGCAAGACCGGTGCCAGCCCGCATGCCCGCGATACTGGCATGCGATCGATTCTAGAAGCACGCTACGTTCTCGGCTATATCAAAATTAAGAATCCTGCCATGCCGATACGGCAATGATCTGACATAAAGCGATGTGTTGATTTGCCCGCAGAATTGTCTATTTCCATCAGCCCCCTCCATTGCCTTCCGAAGGCTGCTACACGGTCATACACATCCTCATAGGTTCGATCGCTTCAGATCGAATGTAGCGTCGATCCATGTTCCGGGAAATGTCCAGCCTGCGTACAACTTCCCTGATCGGGCAGAAGTAGAAATTTCGGGCGTCTCACGTCTCCCCCACTTGTCGTGGTCAAGCAATGCAACGATGCATTGGCCACTCATTCTCATCATTGCAACGCTCACGCCAGATGCGCGTTTTCGACTCTTTATTTTCGGCAACCAGCATATTGTTCACTAATCGCTCAATCTGATCGATAGTCGCACGATTTTGGAAAATCGCCAGTGGAGTCTCCACATCCTCATCCCTAAAATAACCAGATGTACTTGCGCGCTGCAAAGAAAGAAACACGGCATACCGCAGCTTGAAAAGTCCCGGAAAGTATTTTGCGATCCGTTCCGGGCGCTCTTCGTTGCCGCCCCAAAGGCCGTAGTACACAAAAAACATGAGGATTTGACGGCAAATCAACGCCAGCAGGAAAAACAACGGACAAGTTCCCAGGGCCTTTTTCACTTCAAAGACACTATGAAAATTTCGACACGATTGATGCTCCTGGTCGGCGTTGCGGTGATCGCGCTGAGCGCGCTGTGCGGAGCAGGTCTGTACTCGCTCAAGACATCCATGATGGACGATCGCAAGGCGCAAATCGTCAACATGCTAAAGATGGGCATGAAGTTGGTGACCTACTACCAAAGCCTGGAAGCCAATGGCACGTTGACCCGCGAACAAGCGCAGGCCGCGGCCAAAACCGCCTTGTCGCAACTGGACAACGACAGTAAAAGCTATTACTGGGCGCGTTTGCCGAATGGCTTGACCTTTGTCCACCCCAACCCTCAAGTGCGCGACACCATCACCCAGGGTGAAACCATGGATGGCAAGATAGATGCCATCGCTTACCGAGAAGCCATGGATCGCGATACCTACGGTCTGGTGCTGATCAAAATCAAGCGCGGCGATCAGGGCGTCGTGCCGAAACTGAATGGCATCGTCGAGTTCAAGCCATGGAATTGGTGGATAGGAACCGGTTTCTATATCGATGACATCAATCAAGTGTTCTGGCATGCCGCCATGATTTTCATGGCCATTTGTGCCGTATCGATTTTTCTTCTGGCAGTCATCGGTTGGCGCTTCATTCTCGATTTCGTTAGAGAATTGGGCGGAGAGCCGACCTATGCTTCAGCTGTCACGCAAAAAATAGCCGGCGGCGACTTATCCTCGCCGGTGCAATTACATCGTCGCGACCGCAGCAGCTTGCTGCATGCCATCTCGGGCATGCAGCAAAGTCTGATTGGCATCATTTCCGGGATTCGCGCCGGTGCGACCAACATCAGCACCACCTCATCTGAAATCGCGCTCGGCAATCAGGATTTGTCATCCAGAACCGAGCAGCAGGCCAGTTCGCTGGAAGAAATCGCGTCGACGATGGAACAGCTCACCAGCGCAGTGAGGCAAAACGCGGAGAACAGCCAGCATGCCAATACCCTGGCGGGCAAGGCCTCGGAAGTCGCGGAGCTGGGCGGCAGCGTGGTGGCGGAAGTGATCGATACCATGTCGTCGATCAATGCATCTTCAAACAGGATTGTCGACATCATTGCCGTGATCGACGGCATCGCCTTCCAGACCAATATATTGGCGCTCAACGCGGCAGTCGAGGCGGCCCGGGCCGGTGAGCAGGGGCGCGGCTTTGCGGTGGTCGCCAGCGAAGTGCGCAGCCTGGCGCAACGCAGCGCCAGCGCCGCCAAGGAGATCAAGGAATTGATCGCCGACTCGGTACAAAAAGTGCAGACCGGCAGCTCGCTGGTGGAACATGCCGGCGCCACCATGACGGAGGTCGTTTCCAGCGTCAAACAAGTTACCGACATCATCGCCGAAATTGCGGCCGCCAGCCGCGAGCAAAGCACGGGGATTGACCAAGTCAATCGGGCCATCACCCAAATGGACGATGTCACGCAGCAAAACGCAGCGCTCGTGGAGCAAGCCGCCGCGGCCGCAGAATCGCTGAAACAGCAAGCGCTCGCCTTGGCGCAATTGGTGGAAGTGTTCAAGCTCGCGGCGCCGTCCCAGAACGCTGCCAGCATCACACCAGGACGGCCAATGTTGCCACTGATGGGAGCTTGAGTCGGTTCTGCCAGGTGCATTTCCAGGTACACCTGCAGTAATACCCGCGATCACTCCTGTTGTGGCGCCAGCTCAAAATGGCTACCGATTCGCAGATCGCAATTAGCGATGATGCACATTGGCGGCCTCTCCTCTTGAATAAACCTCCTGCTCGAATTGCAAGGAAATCCGCGTCGGCTTTTCCAAAGCTTCTTGCCACCCCACATCCTGGTTGCGCCCCATCCCGGATCGGAAAAACCGTTGATATGGCATCGACTTCGCCGCGAGCGGCGATGCAAAGCTCATCAGGACTGCTTTCTCCACATCAATCCATGCGCGCCCGGCAACAATGCAGGGGCTCGAATAAAACATCAAATAAAAATCATTATCATTTATAATTTGCCGCTCCCCCTCTCATCGATATTGGCGGTATGCGCGAAAACTCACAGAATCTGCCTCTGCTGGATGCCCTGATGCGCCACTACGACGAGCTGGTTGATCATGTGCGCAGGCGTTTCGGCGACAAAGATTTTGCACATGAAGTCGTGCATGAGGTGTACATGCATGTGGAGAATGCGCGCCCGCGCGAACAGGCCGGCACGCCGCTGGCGCTGTTGAAGCATATCTCCACTTGCAAAGCGATCGACCTGCAGCGTGCGTCCAACAGCCGAAATCAATGGCAAGAGTCGGTGGATTCCATTCCTGACGTTGAGCAACATCACATTGATGGCGAAGAAATATTGCGCAACAAGCAACTGGTCGATGCGCTCGACAGCGTCATTGGCGGCCTGCCGCCGCGCTGCCGTGAAGTCTTCGTGCTGCACAAGCTTGAGGAGATGTCGCAGGATGAGGTGGCAGCGCTCCTGGGCATCTCGCGCAAGATGGTAGTCAAGCACATGGAGCGCGCGATGTCGGCGATTCGTCCGGTGTGGTCCGGCGCGCACGGGGAAATCGGCGGCGCGGCACTGCGCGAGCCGATGGGCAGGCGCTTCCCATCAAGGGAGGCCATTGCGCGCGGGGCGGCCAAACGCCGCGTGGTGCGCAAGATAGCCGCCATGACCGCGATGCTGCTGCTGAGCGCCGGCACGGCATGGCTGGTCGATCCGGTCTATGACACGCATCGGCTGGCCACCGCGGTCGGTGAGACAACAACCCTGACCATGGCCGACGGCACCCGCATCTATCTCAATACCGACAGCGAACTGCGCGTCGAGTCGCGCCTGTTCTCGCGACGCATGACACTAGTGCGCGGCGAGGCCGGATTCGACGTCGCCCATACCTACCGCTCCTTCGTGGTCGAGGCCAATCGCACGACGGTGACCGATATCGGCACCGTGTTCGATGTGCGCAACCTGGAAGACGGTGCTCGCGTGAGCGTGCAGCAAGGTTCGGTGGAAGTGCGCAGCGACGGCGGCCAGACGGAAGTGCTCGCCGCGAATCAGGCGCTGCGCTCCGCCGGCGGCCGACTGGAGCACCGGCCCGATCTGGATGCCGACCAGAACGGCGCATGGCGGCGCGGCAAGCTCTACTTCAACGGAACTCCGCTGCGCGAAGCGGTGACCGACATGCAGCGCTATCTGGCGCAACCCATCATGCTGTCCGATGCGCGCATCGGCGAACTGCGCCTGTCCGGCGAATATGACATAAAGGACGTGGACGATCTGCTGCGCGTGCTGCCCACCATCCTGCCGGTGACGGTAAAGCGCGGCGCGCACGCAGTTGTCATTTCGGCCAGTTCCAACACCGCCAGGGATTTGGCCAAATAAAAATAATTTTCATTCCGAGGTTCCCAGATGGCGCTTTGGTTTCGGTAACTCCTATAAGCATCACTCATTTTTATAGGAGTAGTTCATGCGTTGTGCTGTTCCGGGGGCAGGCCATTCCTCTCGCCATACACTAAAACTAAAATCGTGCGTCTTCGCCGTCGGCATGTCGCTGGCCGCGCTGTCCTGGGCGCAATCCGCGACGGTGGATCTGGATATCCCGGCGCAGCGCCTGGACAATGCCCTGCGCTCCCTGGCGCGGCAGTCGGGCAAGCCCATCGTGTTTTCCACCGACATCGCCGAAAAGCGCCAGGCGCCCGCTATCAAGGGCGCGCTGACCGTCGATGAAGCGCTGCAGCGCCTGCTCGACCACAGCGGCCTGGAAGCGCACCCGACCGGCGCCGGCGGCTACGCCATCAGCGACGGCAAAAGCCCCGCGGCCGACAAGTTGCCGGAAGTCGGCGTGATCGGATCGCGCCCATCGCTGTATGCCACCGATGGCGTCAATGTCGGCGCGCTCGGCTACAAGCAGCCGGAAGAATTGCCGTTCTCCGTGCAGTCGTATTCCAGCGAACTGATCCAAACGCAGGAATCGCGCACGATGATGGACGTACTCAAGAACGACCCGTCGGTGCAGGACGCGACGCAGGCCGGCGCCTATGAGATGGTGCGCATCCGCGGCTATTTCTCCGACTGGACCAACACCGTGCGGCGCGACGGCATGTCGGTCGCTCCCTACTATGAAATCCCGCTGGAAAACATCGAACAGATCGACCTGCTGAAAGGCCCGTCAGGCTTCCTGTACGGCATCAATTCGCCGGGCGGCACGATCAACTACGCCATCAAGCGCCCCACCAAGGAACGCTTCACCAGCATCAAGACCTCGCTGCGAGACAATGGCGGCACCTACATCGCGCTCGATACCGGCGGCCCGCTGGACGATGGCCGCTTCGGCTATCGCTTCAACATCGCGCGCGAACGCAACGGCGATTTCCATCACAACGGCGACACCTCGCGCGACTTCGTCAGCGGCGCCTTTGACTGGGCTATCAACTCAGACCTGCTGGTGCGCGCCAACTTCGATTACCAGGAGCGCAAAATCTCGGCGCAACCCTCGATCGGCCCCTACCTCAACGGCCAACTGCCGCCGATCAGCGGCATCGATCCGCGCACGCTGCTGGGCCAGCCGTGGCTGCAATATGAAACGCGCACCTTCAACATCGGCGCCGATCTGCAATACCGCATCAACGACAACTGGAAACTGACCACGCGCGCCGCACAGTCGTACAACGGCCGCGTGGCAGCCTTCCCCGATGTGTATAACGTCGCGGCAAACGGCAACATCCTGTCGGGCGACATTTACTACAACCCCAACCAGAGCTTCCGAGTGATCTCGACCGACACCTATGTGTCAGGCGATTTCGATACGATGGGCGTCAAGCACCAACTGGTGACCGGCTTCTCCACGCGCAACTTCCAGGCCATCGAATCCGGCTTCGCGGTGCTGCCCGACACGGTCGGCAACATCTACAATCCGGTCTTCACGCCCGCGCCGTCCAATCTCAACTACCCGAATCACAACAAGTCGAAGAACTATCAGCCCAGCGTCTTCATCAGCGACCTGATGTCGCTGTCGGATCGCTGGGACCTGATGCTGGGCCTGCGCCACGTCCGCTACAAGAACGACAGCATGCCGGCCTCGGGCAAGAATACCTCGCAGACCGCCAGCATCAATGCGCCGTCGGCGGCTGTGACCTTCAAGATCCTGCCGAATCTCTCGACTTATCTGAGCTATGCAGAAGGTTTCGAACAACCCGGCCCAGCCGGCTACGACACCAACAATGCCGGCGAAAACCTGCCGCCGCTGAAGACCAAGCAATATGAAACCGGGGTCAAGTACGGCCTCACGCCGGACCTGATGCTCACAGGCGCGGTGTTCCGCCTGGAGAAGACGCTGCAATACGTCAACTCTAGCCGCTTCACCGTGCAGGGCGGCGTGCAGCGCCATACCGGCGTCGAGCTGATGGCCAACGGCCGCATCAACAAGCAACTGTCGGTGGTCACCGGCCTGGCCTATCTGCGGACCAAGGCCGACAACCCGGCCGATCCCACGGTCGCCGGCAAGCAGATCGCCGACGTGCCCAAGCTGCAAGGCAGCGTGTTCCTCGATTACCGCGTTCCTGCCATCGACGGCCTCAACGTCAACGGCGGCCTGTACTACGTCGGCCGCCGTCCGCTCAATACGCAGAACACGGCATGGATGGGCGGCTACACGCGCTTCGACGCCGGCGCGCGCTATGCCACCCGCATCGGCGGCTACAGGACCACCTTCGGCCTGACCGTGCAGAACCTGCTGGACAAGCGCTACTGGGCCGCCGGCGATGCCGACATCAACGGCGCCTGGGCCGGCAAGCCGCGCACCATGTTCATCAGCGCACAGGTCGATATGTAATCCGCGCCGCATCCCGGCCTCGCCGTCAGTTTCAGGCAACAGCAGCATCGCGTTCCGCGCCCCGCCGGGGGAAGCGGAACGCCCATCGCCCGCCAGCCCTTGCCAGCATGCGCGACCCTCATCCCGTTCAACCCGGATCAGATCAGGAAGGCATCATGGCACTTGCTCTTGCTCACACTATCTCCGCAACCGGACCGGCGGCCTCGCCGCTGCCGGCCATTTCCTCCTCCATTTACCGGCATCGCCTGACGCCGCTCGAATGGACGGCCATCACCCGCATCGTCGATGAACTCGAGCAGAGTTTCGGTAGCGTCGAGACGCCCGAATTCGCCGATGCCTGCAGCCTCTCTGCCCAGCAGCTTCCACGCAGCCTGCGCGAACTGGCGCATCGCTTCAAGTATCTGCATCTGCCATGCGGCGCGGTGCTGCTGAGCGGCGTGCCGGTCGACGATGCCCGCATCGGGCCTTCGCCCGCACACTGGGATGCGCCTTGGCGCAATCCGCCCAGCCTGCGGGAAGAGATCGCGCAATGCCTGATCTCGGCGGCGCTGGGCGACATCTTCGGCTGGCGCACACAGGAGAACGGCCGCTTCCTGCGCCACATCGTCCCCATCGACAAGGAGCGCAACGAACAGCTGGGCGGCAGCAGCAGCGCCACGCTGGTATGGCACAACGAGGAAGCCTTCCACGCGCTGCGCTGCGACTTCCTGTCCATCTTCTGCTATCGCAACGAGGAACGCGCCGAGACCATTCTTTCCTATATCGGCGACCTGCACATCCCGGACGACAAATGGGCGGTGCTGGCGGCGCCGCGCTTCGTCATCCTGCCGGACAAATCGCATCTGCCGGACCAGAACATCAGCGAACATTGGCGCCTCGACGACCATGTCTTCGAGCACATCCGGCGCATGCATGCCGATCCGCAGCCGGTGCCAGCCTTGTCGGGCGCGCGCGAACAGCCTTTCATCCAGGTCGATGAAGCCTTCATGCAGGCGCTGCCCGGCGACCAGGACGCCGCCGACGCGCTGGATTGGCTGCTGCGCCAGTTCGACGCGCACAAGGCCTCGGTCATCATGCAGCCCGGCGACATGCTGTGGATCGACAACAAGCGCGCCGTCCACGGCCGCTCGATTTACCGGCCCAACTACGGACCGCGCCATCGCTGGCTGCGCCGGGTCAACCTCACGCTCAATCTGCGCGGTTCGCTGCCCTACCGCGAAAACGCCATCGGCCGTCACATCGTCTGAACGGCCTCCATCCCCCTACACCACGGAGACACCATGGCTTCCATCAATGCAGTCGACGCAGGCTCCATCTGCGTCCTCAACAAGCAAGACCTGGCCGGTCTGCGCTATTCCCTGGCCGAGGTGCTGAGCACCGTCGAAGGCGCTTACAAGGCTTATGCCGCCGGCCTGTCCGCCAATCCGCGCAAGCTCGCTGCCAAGCCCGACGACGGCCACTCATTGGCTTACTCGATGCTGGGCCGCGACGGCGAGAGGCAGACGGTGGCGTTCAAGACCTCTTACAAATTCAACGCCGACAAAGAGCAGTCGCTGCAAAAGTACTACACCTCGCTGCTCCTGTATGACGACATCACCGGCCTGCCGATCGCGCTGATGGATTGCAGCCTGGTCGGCGCGCTGCGCACGCCGGCGGCATCGGCCTTGCTGGCGCGCAGTTGCGCGCATGGCGACGCCCGGACCGCGCTGGTGATCGGCAGCGGCGTACAGGGACAGAACGCCTTCCCTTTCCTGGTCGCCGCCATGCCTCAGCTGGAACGGCTGATCATCCACGGCAATCACGAAGATGGCATCGCCGCGGCCAGGGAACGCCTGCGCGCGCACTACCCAGAGCGTGATATCGAAGTCTCCACCGATCTGGAACGCTCGGCGCGCGCCGCCGATATCATCATCGGCGCAGCCGGCCCGGCCTCGGAAAAAACTTACGGCGCGGTGCGACGCGCCTGGATCAGGCCCGGCGCGCTGACCATCCTGGTCGGCTACGGCCTGCACGCCGAACTGCTGCATCAGGCCGACCATCGCGTGGCCACCAGCGAAGCCCAGATGCGCGTCACCGGCACCGATCTGGCCGATGCCGAAGGCGCATTGCCGGCGGTCGATGCCGAACTGCCCGACATCCTGGCGGGCAACAAGCCGGGACGCGCACACGATGACCAGCGCATCTTCGCCTACAACAGCGGCATGATCGTCACCGACATCGCGCTTGGCCGGCTGTTTGCCGAACGCGCCCGCGCCCAGCAATTGGGCCAGACCATACGCCTGTGGTGAGCCGGCATGGATCGATTCCACGATGAGGCGCTCGGCGCCACGCCATTTGCGCTGCCGCGGGTTCCGGCGCTGCAGCATCCGCTCACGGCCGAACTGACCGGCCGCCATCGCGACCTGCTGCGTCAGCTCAGCCATGGCCTGGGCAGCACCTTGCATGTACTGCTGCCGGAGGTGTTCGCCGACAACGCGCGGCAATTCAAGCGCGCGCTGGGCGAGGCCGGCGTGAGCGGCTTCGTCCTGTTCGCGAAAAAGGCCAACAAAGGCCGCGGTTTCGTCGAGCAATGCCCGGCGCTGGGCATCGGCGTCGATGCCGCGAGCCTGCAGGAAGCCGAGCAGGCACTGGGCTGCGGCGTACCCGGCGCGCATATCGGCATCACCGGCCCCGGCAAGCATCCGGCGCTGTTGAACCTGGCGCTGCGCCAGCGCTGCCTGGTAGCCATCGACAGCGTGGAAGAATTGCGCGTCTTCGCGGCGCAAGCCCGTCAAACCGTGAAGGCCCTGCTCGGCGGCTACCGCGGCCGGGTGCTGCTGCGCTGCCGTCCCGCCAGCCAGCCGCGCAGCCGCTTCGGCATGTCGCCCGAGGAACGCGAAGCCGCGTTGCAATTGTGCCTGGCGCATCGCGACGTGATCGACATGGAAGGCTTCTCCTTCCATCTCTCCGGCTACAGCATCGCCGCGCGCGCGGAAGAAGCCCATCGCATGATCGATGCCTGCCTCGACGCGCGCAGCCGGGGCCTCGCGCTGTGCGCGAGCATCAATATCGGCGGCGGCTTCGCGGTGCGCTACGTCGATGAGGCGCACTGGTCGGATTTCCTGCGGCAGCAACAGCCGCGGCACTACCATGCCGGCAAATCCTTCGACGACTTCTATCCCTACTACAGCGCCGCTCCCGGCCACGAGATGCTGTCGGCGATCCTGGCGCACGCCGTTGACGGGCGCGCGCTGGCGCTGCGCCTGCGTGAACACGACATTCGCACGCTGCTGGAGCCCGGCCGGGCGCTGCTCGACCAGGCCGGCTTCACCGCGTTCGAGATCCAAAGCGTGAAGCACAGGCACGGCGCCGGCGATGCCGGGCAGGACTATGGCATCGTCACCGTCGGCGGCACCAGCTTCAGCCTCTCCGAACAGTGGTTCAACAGCGAATACATTCCCGATCCCCTGCTGCTGCCGCGGCAGGACGGCGCCGTCGGCGATGCCTATGCCGCCTGCGTGGGCGGCGCCAGCTGCCTCGACGGCGACATGGTGAGCTGGCGCAAGATCCGATTCCCGCAGCCCCCGCAGCCCGGCGATCTGCTGCTCTACCTGAACACCGCCGGCTATCAGATGGATTCCAACGAATCGCCCTTCCACGATTTACCCCTGCCAGCCAAGGTCGTCGTCACGATGCATCAGGGCAAGCCATGCTGGCGTCTGGATAGCCGTCCGCACGCCGACTTCGCATAAATCATCTTCCTTATCCCCGAAGGAGAAACAATATGGATCGTCAATCCCCGCAGGTCTTGTCCCTCATCGCCGCGCCCGAGCGCAGGCATGCCGCCGGCATCGTCAAGCGCGTCTCGGAGCTGATCGGCGGCACGCCGCTGATGGAGTTGCTGCGCACGCGCTTCGGCAGCCGCATCCTGCTCAAGCTGGAGCAGAACAATCCCACCGGCAGCGCCAAGATCCGCATGGCGCGCCAGATGCTGGACGAAGCCGAACAGCAAGGCCTGCTGGCGCCGGGCGGCTGGGTCATCGAATCCACCTCGGGCAATACCGGCATGGGCCTGGCCCTGCTTGCGGCCGAGCGTGGTTATCGCTTCACCGCGGTGGTCGACCATCACGCCTCCAAGGACAAGCTGCGCGCGATGCAAGCCTTCGGCGCCGAACTGATCTACGTCAACGAAGACGGCGGCGATTCGCTCGCCACCGCCGACCGCGAAGCGCTGGCCGAAAGGATCGCGGCCGACCAAGACGCCTATTGGACCGAGCAGCACAACAATCCGGCCAACGGCAACGGCTACGCCTATGTCGCCGAGGAATTGCTGGACGCGCTGGGCGAAGACATCACGCACCTGATCGGCGCGGTCGGTACCGGCGGTTCGCTGTTCGGCACGGCGCGCGCGCTGAAAACCCGGCTGCCGCTGCTACGCACCATCGGCATCGAACCGGAAGGCTCGATCGCCTTCGGCGGCCCCGGCGGCCCCTACTATCAATCCGGCACCGGCACGCCGCCTGGCGCCGAGATCGGCGCGCTGGTCGATTACGAGCTGCTGGACGAGGGGCTCAAGGTCTCCGACAAGCAAGCCTTCAACACGGCGCGCTACATCGCCCGCAAATACGCGCTGCTGGTCGGCGGCTCCGGCGGCGGCGTGCTCTACCAGTCGATCAAGCGCATCGAGACTGCGCCGCCGGGCAGCACCTTCGTGGTGCTGATCTGCGACGGCGGCGAGAAGTATCTCGATACCGTCTTCAATGACGACTGGATGAATGAGCGCAATCTCATCGACGCCTCGGTCGGCGCCGAGCTGGACGGCATGCTGGCGCAGCTGACGGGTCAATCGCCGGAGCGCGCATGAGCCTCTCCCCGTCCATGCTGAAAGCCGATATCGCACACATCGGCGCGCTGGCCGCGCCGCTGATCCTGACGCAGTTCGCTCAGGTGGCGCTCTCGACCACCGGCGTGGTCATGATGGGCTGGCTCGGCCCGCTGGACATCGCCGCCGGCGGGCTGGCGCTGGCGGTGTTCAATTTGCTGCGCACCACCGGCGTCGGCCTGGTCACGCCCACCGGCAACCTGGTGGCGACGGCCGCCGCGGCCGGGTTGGAAACGCCTCACGCCGCCGCCGAAGTGCGCGGCATGGTACGCGCCAGCTTCGCCATCGCGACGCTGGCCGGCCTGGTGTTCTGGGCAGTGATGCTAGGCGCCGGCCATGCCTTGCGCTGGATGGGGCAGGACGCGGCCGTGGTGGCGCGCACGGCGGACTACCTGTTCGCCTCCGCTCCGGGCATCCTGCCCTTGCTGTGGTTCCAGGCGCTGCGCAATTTCACGGTCGGGCTGCGGCGACCGGGGCCGCTGCTGGCGATCACGCTGGCGGCGGTAGTCGTCAACATCGCGCTGAACTATGTGCTGACGGTGGGCGCGTTCGGCATGGCGGGCATGGGGCTGACCGGCATCGCGCTGTCTGCGACCATCGTCAATCTGTTTTCCTTCGTGGCGTTCCTGCTGGTCGTTCGCCGCGATCCCGTGCTGGCGCGCTTGCTGTCGGTGCGCATCTGGAAGACCGCGCCGCAGGCGCTGTGGCGTACCTGGAAGATGGGCTTGCCGGTGGCGGCCACCTATGGCTCGGAGGCCGGCTTCTTCGCGGTCATCGCGCTGCTGGTCGGTTCGCTGGGCGCGGATGCGCTGGCCGCGCATACGGTGGTGAACCAGGCGGTGTATATCGTGTTCATGGTCTCGGTCGGCCTGTCGCATGCCACCTCGATCTGCATCAGCCGCACCTGGGCGCAGAACGACATCGCCACCTCGCGCCGCTACGGCTACACGGGTCTCGGCATGGGCATGGCCTGCATGGCGCTCATCGGGGCGATCTATTGCATCGCGCCGCGACTGGTGCTGGCGGCCTTTCTGCGCGACACCGGCGCCGGCGACGCCACCGTGCTGCTGATCGCGGGCAAGCTGCTGCTGTTGGCGGCCGTGCTGCAGGTCTTCGACTGCGCGCAGAATATCGGCATCGGCATCCTGCGCGGCGCCGGCGAAACCGGATCGTCTTTCGTGATGACGCTGATCGGCTATTGGGCCGTCGGCCTGCCCGGCGCATGGCTGCTTGGCCACTGGCTCGGTTTGGGCGCCGCGGGCGTCTGGCTGGGACTGATGCTGGGGCTGATCGTGACCGCCGCGCAACTGCTCATCCGTTTCCGCCGCCTGATTGCGGAGCGGACGACCGGCAATGAGGCCGCACACTATGAATTGGCGCAGTAAGGCGATCGGCTGAAATGACGCCCTGCTCGCATCAATGCCATTCGGCGATTAACTGAGCGGTACGATCCGCTCCAACCATTTTTTGGAAAATGCCCATGCTCCACTGGATCTGGAAAACCTTCGACCAACTCTCGCTGGAACAACTGTACGATGCCATCCGCCTGCGCCAGCAGGTCTTCGTGATCGAGCAGGAATGCCTCTATCCAGACGCCGACGGTTTCGACCCGGCCTGCCTGCACGGCCTGGGCTATGACAACGAAGGTGCGCTGATGGCCTATGCGCGCGTCCTGCCGCCGGGGGTGCGCTATGCCGAACCATCGATAGGCCGCCTGATCGTCGCGGAACAGCTGCGCGGCAAAGGCGCCGGCGAGGCCTTGATGAAACAGGCCATGGCGCGCACCACGGCGCTCTATCCGGGCATGCCGATGCGCATCAGTGCCCAGGCGAGACTGGAGCGCTTTTACCGGCGCCTCGGTTTCATCAGCGTCGGCGACCTGTACGACGACACCGGCATTCCTCACGTGGATATGCTGGCCCCTGCGGATGTGCAAATCCCGCTTTCCATAAAAGAGGCTCCATGATGAAAAACAAATGGCTTCCCATTACACTGGCCCTCGCCGGGATTCTGAGCGCAGCGACGGCCCAGGCTCACGGCGTCTGGGTTGCCCAGCGCGCCGGCGAGTGGGCGCTGGTGCTGGGGGAAAACGGCGTGGATGACGCCTATAAACCCGAAGCGGTGAAGAAAGTCATTGCGCTGTCTGCCGACGGTACGGAGAGTACGATCAAGATCCGGCCGCAGGAACGCAATGTGATTCTCGAACCCGCCGCCAGCGCCAAAGCCATCGCCGCGAGTTTCGAGGACGGCTATTGGAGCCAGGACGCGAACGGGAAATGGCTGCCAGGCCCGAAGACTGCGGTCGCCGGCGCCAAACATGGCGGCTTTTATCAGATGTATACCCAGACTATTCTGGCGCCTGGATATCAGCCGACCTCAACCACGTTGAGCGCGGCGGATTTCCCGCTGCAGATCATTCCGCTCAGCGATCCGCTGGCCTTGAAGAAAGGAAAATCGCTGCGGGTGCAGGTACTGTTCCAGGGCAAGCCGTTGCCTGGAGTGCCGGTAGCCACCGATTACACCGGCGACACCAAGGTACGCACCGGCAAGACCGACAAGCAGGGCCAAGTCGCGTTCAACATCCGCAATGCGGGCCTGAACGTAATCAAGGTCTCGCACACCGTCAAGCGCATCGATCGTACCGACGCGGACGAAGACGGTTACGCGGCAACGCTGGCTTTTACCTTCCCGCACGAGGATTGACGCTTTGTGGAGGGCAGTGGCAGTTAGCGGCCAACCCTTAACCGCTTCAGCTTGCCGACAGTTCTCAAGACGGACACTAGGGCCTGTTGGCGTACGCAGCGCCAGGTCCATGTTGATGCTGCCGGTGATGTGGATTATGTGCTCACCCGTTCCAGGGAATCGCCAGGCGCCAGCCGCATGCGCAAGGCATCGAAGCGCGCGCTCCACTCGCTGCGCCAGCGCTGGCGCAGGGCGTCGTCCATCCAGGCCGCGTCCAGGCCGTTGAGCATGAAGCCGCGCAGGTCGTCGATGCCGGCGCCCAGATGCAGCATCATCAGCCAGGCGCCGGTGGGCGTGACCAGGTGCAGGGTCGGGTCGTCGGTATTGGGATGCAGGCGCAGGCCGGCCGCCAGCATCCGGCGGATCGGATGGTCCTGGGCCCAGCGCTCGGCAGGCAGTGTGCGCAGGTAATAGGAATTGGTGGGCACGACCGTGAAAACCAGGCCGCGCCCAATGCAGCGCTGCAGCAAGGCAGGATTGTCGATGACCGTATAGCCATGATCCACGCGGTCGACCCGCAGCAGGTCGATGGCCGTGGCCACATTGTTCCAGGGCATGCCGAACTCGCCCGCATGGGCGGTGGCCTTGAAGCCGGCTTCGCGCGCCAGGCGGTAGGCTTCCTCGAACAGTTCCGGCGGACGATCGTTCTCGCGGTAATCCATGCCGATGCCGGGCACCTCGGGAACGCGCCGCGCGCACATCCAGCGCACCATGGCCACCGCCTCGTCCGGACTGGCTTCGCGGTCGATGCTGGGGATCAGGCGGCCGATGATGCCGAAGTCGCGCCCGGCTGCGGCGATGGCCGCGACGATGGCGTCCTGGGCATCGCCATAAGCGATGCCGGAGACGCGCACCGTCCCGGTCGGGTTCCAGAAGAATTCGCTGTAGGCCACGCCGTGGCCGTGCGCATCCTGCAGGTATTCATAGGCGATGCGGTACAGGTCGGCCGGTTCCCGGATCAGTTCCGCATCCAGCGCGCGCAGCACGCGCAGCACGCCGACCGGCTTTTCGCCGCGCGTGTAGAAGGCATCGATCTCCTCGCGCGATACCGGGTTGCCGGCCTTTTCGGAGAGGTCGATGAAAGTCTGGCGCCGTACCGCGCCGAACAAATGGCAATGCAGTTCGGCCTTGGGCAGCGCGCGCACGAACTGTTCGAGCGACAACGTTCCCGCGGACGTTTCTTGAAACGGGGTCATAGGGCCTATCGGTGAAAGAAGACGGGCTGCTCAGGACAAGGTGCCCAGCAGTTCCTGCATCATGCATTGCAAGGCGCGCGGGCCATCGACGCTCATGGCGATCTCGGCGTTGGCCTGGGCGCGGCGCGGCACGCGGAATTCGCAAACCGTCATGCCGCGCGTAAAGCGGCCCTGTAGTTCGATGTCGACGTGGGCCGGCAGGAAACTGAACAGCTCGGGGCGCTTGAGCCAGATGGCCACGGCCGGGTCGTACATGGGCATGGGCACCGATCCGTCGGGACTGCGGATGCGCATGTAGGCGTCGAAATAGCCCGCCAGCCATTTCGCGCGCGCCGTTCCCAGCGCGCGCACCTGCTGCACCTCGGCGCCGGTGACCAGTATCTGGCGGCACAGGTTCAGGCCGAACATGCGCAGCGGGATGCCGGCGCGGAATACGACATCGGCGGCTTCGGGATCGGCGAAGATATTGAATTCGGCGGCCGCAGTATGGTTGCCCTGGTCGGAAGATCCTCCCATCAGGATAATCTCCTTGACCCGCGGCGCGATGTCCGGCGCGCGCTGCAGCGCCACGGCGATATTGGTCAGCGGGGCGATGCACATCAGGGTGATCTCGCCGGCATGGGCGCGGATGGCTTCGATCAGCGCGTCCACCGCATGCGGCAACGGGGAGCGCTTGAGGCGCTCGGCCTGCTGCGCCTCCAGCACGCCGATATCGACCTGCGGCAAGGGCTCGCCGATGGTGGCCATGCCGGCGTCGCCCAGGATCGATTGCGCGGTCTCGGCGACGCCGCCGAGCGGCGCGTCGCAGCCGGCATAGACCGGCACGTCCAGGCGGTAGTGCTTCTTGATGCGCAGCGCATTGTCATAGGTCGTGACCAGCGGGGCATTGCCCGCCACTACCGATACGCCCAACCAGGTAACGTCGAGGTTGGCCGACAACATCAGCATGGCCAGCCAGTCGTCGAAGCCGGGATCGGTATCAAGCCAAATCTTGTGCATGGATTGCTCTTGCTTGTTCTGGTTGGAGACAGAGGTTCGGGCGCCGGAATTTATGCCGGCAGCAACAGCGCCTCGCCGGCCGGCAGGCTGAACGGCACGTCCTGCCCTTCGCGCGCCTCGGCGCCGGCGGCCGGCGCCATGCCCTTGACCTCACCGATCGGCGTTTGCAGCAGGTATTCCACGCTGTCGCCGAGGAAACCGCGCGACAGCACGCGGCCGGTGTACGGGCCTTCGCCCACCAGCACCTGCTGCGGACGCCAGGCCACGCAGGCGGTGCCGGCCGGCAGCGCCGCCAGCGGCAATTGGCCGCGATTGCCGTGCAGGTGGCCTTCGCGATAGTCGAACAGGTTCTCGAAACCCATGAAGTTGGCGACAAAGCGCGTGCGCGGCGCATTGAACAGCCGCTCCGGGGTATCCAACTGTTCGATCCGGCCGCCGTTCATGACCACGATGCGGTCGGACATGGCCAGCGCTTCTTCCTGGTCGTGGGTCACGTACAGCATGGTGATGCCCAGTTCGCGCTGGATGCGGCGCAGTTCGGCGCGCATCTGCACGCGCAGCTTGGCGTCCAGGTTCGACAGCGGCTCGTCCAGCAGCAACAGTTTGGGCTCGATGACGATGGCCCGCGCCAGCGCCACGCGCTGCTGCTGGCCGCCCGACATCTGCGCCGGCAAGCGCGATTCGAAGCCGGCCAGGCCGACGGCGGCAATCACCTTTTCCACGCGCTGGCGCAACTGCGGCGCCGGCACCTTGCGCAAGCGCAGGCCGAACGCGACGTTGTCGAACACGTTCAGATGGGGAAACAGGGCATAGGACTGGAACACCAGTCCGATATTGCGCTTGTTGGGAGGCAGGCGGCCGATGTCGCGCCCATCCAGGGCGATGCTGCCGCCGCGCAGTTCAATCAGGCCGGCAATGGCGCGCATGGTGGTGGTCTTGCCGCAACCGCTGGGGCCCAGCAGCGAGATCAGCTCCCCTTGCGCGACCTCCAGGTCGAGCCGCTCCACGGCGGTCTTGCTGTTGCCGTAGCCGAGGGAGACTTGCTGCAATTTCAGGTAACTCATCGCGTTCTCACATCACATGTATTTGGAAATGCCCAGCACCTTCTCGGTGGCCAGCACGAAAGCCATGGTGAACAGCACCAGCAGCGTGGAAAGAGCGGCGATGGACGGATCGAAGCTGTTTTCCATGTGGCCCAGCATTTCGATCGGCAGGGTGCTGATGCCGGGGCCGGTCAGGAACAGCGACACCGGCACCTGGTTGAAGGAAGTGACGAAAGCCAGGAAGAAGGCCGCGATCACGGCGCTGCGGATATTGGGCAGCACCACCAGCCGGAAGGTCTGGCCGCGCGTGGCGCCCAGGGTGATGGCGGCTTCCTCGATGTCCATGCGCAGGTTGGCCAGGCTGGAATACACCACGCGCACCGCATACGGGGTGAGCAGGCCGACGTGGCCGATCAGCAGCCCCAGGAATACCGGCGCATCCACCAGCAGCACGAAATGGCGCAGCAGGCCCAGGCCTACCAGCATGGCCGGGATGATCAGGGGCGAGGTCAGCACCTGCTTGATCACGGCCATGCCCGGCGGCGGCGTGCGCGACATCGCATAGGCCACGGGCACGCCCAGCAGCAGCGCGATGACGGTGGCCAGCAAGCCGATCTGCAGGCTGGTGAAAAAGGCCTGCCGGAACTCCTCGGCCGCCACCACTTCGACGATCCAGCGCCAGGAATAGGACGGCGGCGGAAACGCCAGCGTCTCGCCGCCGCTGAAGCCGGCCAGGAAGACGATCAGGAACGGGCCTAGCAGGAACAGCATCACGGCCCACAGCACGATGCGCGAAAACAAGCCTTGCTTCATTTGGAACTCCGGGCCGAGGAAATGCGTTTGAGGGCGGCGTTGACCGCCAGCGTCATGGCCACCAGGATCACCGCGATCACATTGGCGGAGCCGAAGTCGCTTTCGACGCTGACTTTCTGGTAGAGCAGGGTTTCCAGCATCAGGACCTTGGGGCCGCCCAGCAGGGCCGGGGTGACGTAGGCGGTGACGCTGCCGGTGAAGACCAGGGTGCCGCCGACGATCAGGCCTTCCTGGGTCAGCGGCAGGGTCACGCGCGAGAACACTTGCCAAGCATTGGCCCCCAGGGTGGATGCCGCCAGCGCGAGGTCGGCGGAGATGTTCTCCATGGCGCTGACCAGGGACATCAGCATCAGCGGCAACAGCAACTGCAGCAAGCCGACGAACACCGCCATCTCGGAGAACAGCAGGCGTTGCGGCTCATCGGCCAGGCCGAGGTGGAGCAACGCGGCATTGACCGCGCCATTGCGGCCGAACAGCACGATCCAGGCGTAAGTGCGGGCGATAGGCGACACCATGAGCGGCAGGATCATCATGCCCAGCACCAGGCCGCGCCAGCGCGGCGACACGCGCACGATGGCCTGCGCCGCCGGATAGCACAGCAAGGCCGAGCACAGCGTCACCAGCACGGCGATGCGCAGCGTGCGCAGGAACACCTGGACATGCAGGGGCTCGGCGAAGAAGGCCGCGAAGCGCTCCAGGCTCCAGCGCAGCGCGCCGCCATCCAGGCTGTCCGGGCCGCCGACGCGGAACGCGTCCAGCAGCAGCGCCGCCACCGGCAGGAGGAAGCACACGACGGTGAAGATCAGCGCCGGCGTCACCAGCATGATGCCCAGGCGTGTTTTTTGTTGTGCAAGCATGTCGCGCGATATCGATACAAAAAGCAAAACATGGCGGCACCCGATGAACGGATGCCGCCATCGGATGGCGCCTCAGCTTATTTGCTGATGCCCTTGTTCCATTGTTCCAGCCAGGCCGAGCGATGCTGGAGCAGGTCGGTCGGCTTGACGAACTTGAGCGAAGCGATGTGCTCGCCGCCGTAGGTATTGAATTCCGCCTTGTCCTTGGGCAAGGACACCTGGGTATTGACCGGCGAATCCACCAGCTCCATGGCCAGCGCGGTCTGGACTTCCTTGGACAGCCAGAAGTCCATCAACTGGTAAGCCAGGTCGGCGTTCTTGGCCTTGGCCACGATGCCCATGACGTTCATGCCGGCCGCCTGGCCTTCGGCCGGGATGCTCCATTTCAGCGGCATGCCGGTCTTCATCAATTGCGCCCAGGTAAAGCGCGCCACCGGCGCGGCCCAGATCTCGTCCTGCGCGAACAGCGACGACAACTGGGCGCTGTTCTTGGTAAACGTCACCACGTTGTTCTTCACCGCCAGGATCTGCTTCATGCCGGTGGCGAAGTCGCCGCCCTTGCCGCCCCAGGCGATGTCGGCCATCTGCAGCGCCAGCGGGCCTTGGGTGGTGCTGACGTCAGGCAAGGCGATGCGGCCCTTCATCGCCGGGCTCCACAGGTCTTTCCAGGAGTCCAGCGACTTGATCTTGTCGGTCCGATAGACCAGGCCCACCGAGTAGATGGTGTAGCCGACGGCATAGTTGCCGCCGATGGGATTGCGCGCGAAGGGATAGATCTGGCCGTAGTTCTTCAGGCGGCTGTAATCCAGCGGCTGCACCAGGCCCTTGCGGGAGGCTTCCAGCATGCCGAAGTCCGACAGCAGCACCAGGTCGACCACCGGGTTGTTGCGGCGCGCATCCAGCTTGGCGATGCGGTCGGCGTTGTTGCCGGTCTCGACCACGATTTCGCAGCCGCATTTTTCCTTGAACGGGGCATAGACCAGCTTGTTGAACAGCGGCTGGGCGATGGGATAGGCCGACAATACCAGCGTGCGCTTTTCGGCATGGGCCGGTGCGGACAGGACCGCCATGGCCAGGGCGGCCGCGGCAAATGCACCGGAAAAACGGACTTTGTTCAACATGATGATTCCGAGGACGGACAGAAAGGTCATCTATTGTAGACCCGCCCCCAAGGGCGGATCCGGCCGGCGCTGGATACCCGGCGCCGGCGCGCCGGACGGCGAACCGGTCAGAACACGTGGCGCATGCCCAGCATCAGCACGGCCTGCTTCTTGTCGCTGGAAGCGGGGAAGCCGAAGATGTTGGCGTTCTTGGCGTCGCCTGCAGCCAACTGGTAGCTGTAGGTGATGGCCACGTCGGTGCGCTTGGACAGGAAGTAGTCGGCCTGCAGGTTGATCTGGTGCCACTTGGGCCTGGTGTTGGTGGTCTCGTACTTGCCGGTCGTGAAGAAGTAGGACGCGCCCAGGTTCAGCGCCGGCGTGTAATGGTTCACCAGGTTGATGTCGAAGTTCTCCAGGGTCAGCTTGGTGTTGTCCAGGTAGTCGTACTTGACGTTGCTGTACATGGCCCCGAAATCGGTGTTGCCCACGGTATAGAAACCGCCGGTACCGGAAATGCGCTGGCGGCGCACGCCGGCGCCGCCGACGCTCTTGTTGAAGATCAGCAGCGAGCTGGCGTAATCGTTGCCCATGGCGCCGTCCGGGCTCTTGGGGCTGTTAGGCGTATCCATTTGCGTGAACGCCACGGCCCAGCGGAAATTGCCGCCCTTGTAGCCGGAACCGATACTCATGACGCGGTTGACGCTGCTGTCGCCGGCGGCCTCGCCGAAACCGTACAGCGCGGTGACATTGAAGTCATTGAAGTAAGGGCTGACGTACTTGACCGAATTCTGCGCGCGCAGGTTGTTGTAGCCGTTGTCGTTGTCGCCGATGTGCACGCCGTTACTGGCGATCACCACCGGGCCCAGGTAATCCTTGACCGCTTCATACTGGCGCCCCAGGGTCACGGTACCCATGGTATTGCTGGACAGGCCGACGAAGGACTGGCGTCCAAACAGGCGGCCGCTTTGCGCGGCGGCGCCGGTCATCATGTTGAAGCCGTTTTCCATGTTGAAGATCGCCTTGTTGCCGCCGCCCAGGTCTTCCTGGCCGCGGAAACCGATGCGCGGGTTCTGGTTGGTGCCCGACAAGGCTTCCAGGTTGTGCGCCCCCTTCTCGTTGGTCAGGTAGCCGATGCCTCCCGAAATCAGGCCATAAATCTCGACCTTGCTTTGCGCCTGTGCCTGTACCGCGGCCAGTGCAGCCGGAATTGCCAGCGTACCGATCATCCAATGCTTCATCATGCCTACCCCCATTCGATTTGATAATGGCCTTGCAGCCCTAAATTGCTTAAATTTGCTGCGAATGGTGTGGAGAATAGGTCAAGTGGTTAAATAATATAATTTGTTTATATTTATAATTTCATAAACCAAATTTATAAACAAAGCGCCCCGCCGCCCCGCGGCCGCGATCTTCGCCATGATCAAATTGAACCAGAAAGTCACTCTGCGGCATTTGCAGGCCCTGGTTACGCTGGCCGCCACCAACAGCTTCAGCCGGGCCGCCGACGAGTTGGCGGTAACCCAGCCGGCCCTGTCGGCCGCTATCAAGCAGCTCGAAAACCAGCTTGGGATAAGGCTTTTCGACCGGACCACCCATCAGATCAACCTGACCGCGCAAGGCGCGGTGGTGCTGGAATATGCCCGCCATCTCCTCAACACCGCCACCAATATCTTCAATGACATCGAGCACGCCATTGGCACCGGGCGCCAACGCATCCGCATCGGCGCCATCCCGTCGGCGGTGACTTTGACCGCCGCGACGATCGCCCGCTACAACCAGGCGCACGACCAGCATGTGGAAATTATGCTACAGGACATGCCCAACGACGCGCTGCTGGATGCCTTGTATTCCGGCAAGCTGGACTTCTGCGTGGGCATCAAACCGCCCGATTCCCAGGCGCTGGAAACGGTGCCCCTGTTCGAGGACGAACTGGTGCTGATCGTCCCTCGCCACCACGCCCTGGCCGGCGCCAAGGAAGTGCAATGGCGCCAGATGGCCGGCGAGGAAATCGTCATCTTCACCCAGGGCAGCATCTGGGAATTCGCCTCGGCGGCGCTGATGCAGCACGGGCTGGCCGCGTCGCAGCGCTACCAGATGGTGCACAGCGAGTCGTTGTACGGCGTGGTGCGGGCAGGCATTGCCATCGGCATCATGCCCAGCCTCTATACCAGCTACCTGCGCGACGACAGCCTGCACGTGGCGCCGCTGCGCCAGCCCACGCTCAAACGCAAGATCGTGCTCATGCGCCGCAACGAAGTCAGCCGCAGCCGTTGGACCGACCATTGCTTCAAGGAGCTGCGCAACGACCTGAAACAGGCCAACCATTGGTTTTGAAAGCGGAGCGGGCATCTCCGCTTCCCTTCTCTTTAGCCAGCTACATAATGGCGTATCCTTTCACAAGGCAATCCATGGCGCCGTTGAAGAACGGCCGGCAGATGAGTGAAGCCCATGGGGCCCTTCCTGCAGTCCGTTTTCAAACCCAGGGAACAGCGATAAATATCCTCCTTTGAAAAAGACCAAGAACAATGAACAGCCCCTACGCCGAAGCCGACAACACCCAAACATCCCGCCCTGAAGCGTCGCCACGACGGCGCAGCTTATTCGCCGCGTGCGGCGCGCACGCGGTCCACGACGGCCTGACCGATGTCATCTACGTTCTCCTTCCGCTATGGCAGTCGCAGTTCGCGCTGAGCTATTCCCTGGTCGGCCTCTTGCGCGGCTCCTACTCCGGCGTGATGGCCGGCTTCCAACTGCTGGCGAGCCGCTTCGCCCGGCGCTGGGGCCGCAAACGCGTGCTGGTGGGCGGCACTGCGCTGGCCGGCCTTTCCTACCTGATTGCCAGCCAGGCGAACGGCATCGGATGGCTGCTCTTGGCGCTGGTGCTCGGCGGGCTGGGCGCCAGCACGCAACATCCGCTGGCCTCGTCGCTGGTGGCCGACAGCCAGCAAGATGGCGGCAAGGTCAAGGAAGCGCTGTCGCATTACAACTTCGCCGGCGATATCGGCAAGACCCTCATTCCCGGCCTGATCGGCCTGCTGCTGGTGGTGGCGAGCTGGCAGGCCGGCGCCGCGCTGATCGGCCTGCTGGGCATGGGAGCCGCTGCGCTGCTGTGGTGGCTGATCCCGCGGAACCAAGGATCGGATACGAACCGCCCCAAGAATTCCGCAGGCAAAGCCGCCGCGCCGCGCGGCGGCATGTGGGCATTGCAGGCGACCGGCATCATCGACAGCGCGGTACGCATGGGATTCCTCACCTTCCTGCCGTTCCTGCTCAGCAGCAAGGGCGCCGGCACAGCCGGCATCGGCGTCGCGCTTTCGCTGCTGTTCGTCGGCGGCGCCTTCGGCAAGCTGCTGTGCGGCTATCTCGGCGCGCGCGTGGGCATGATGAAGACGGTCTGGCTGACCGAGGGCACCACCTCGTTATGCATCCTGCTGGCCGTGTGGCTCCCGCTGTCCTGGCTGATGATGATGCTGCCGCTGCTGGGCCTGGCCCTGAACGGCACCTCCTCGGTCTTGTATGGCACGGTGCCGGAACTGGCGGGCTCCGAAAAGCGTGACCATGCCTTCGCGCTGTTCTATACCGGCACCATCGGCGCCGGCGCGCTGTCGCCGGTGCTGTTCGGCCACCTGGGCGATCTCTCCGGCGTTCCGGCCGCCCTGCAGATGCTGGCGGCATTCCTGCTCCTCACCTTGCCGCTGTCATGGAAGGTGCAGAACAGCCTGGATGCGGGCTGAACAATCGCTGCAGCGCCATGTCGCGGCTCAACTACGCAGGGCGCCAAATTGCGCCGTCCCCCTTTCTTTTCAGCCGCCTTTAGGTAAGATCAGCAAAACGCATAACTACAATCACCAGGGGGATTTATGAAAATAGGAACCCGTCTAGGCGGTTCGTTCATGCTGGTGACATTGCTCACCTGCGTCTTGATCGCTGTTTCCCTCCTGACTCTGGGCCAGATAGGACGGCACTGGGATGGATTTTCCGGCACGGTCCTGAATAAGCAGGCTTATGCCACCCAGGGCTATATCAAGCTCGGGGACGGCGTCCAGAATTTCAAGAACTATGTTGTCAGAGGCAAGGAGTACGACAAGAAATTTCTTGGCGATATGGATGCGATTTCCCAGCTGGTTGCGGACTACAGGAAACTGGGGATCGACAATCCCAAAGAGCAGGAACTGCTGGAAAAAATAAAATCGGGCGAGCAGCTGTACCGGGAGGCCTTGTCCAAGGCCCAGTCGATGAAAGCGAGCGGCGCATCGATTGCCGAGATAGACGCCGCAATCAGCGGCGCGGACAAGATACTTGCCGCCGGATTTTCCGGCTTGCTCGCCATTGCCCGCGATAGCGCCGACTCCACCGGCCAGGGCATTTCCACCTCGATCGGGTCGGGCAAAATCATTGAGATAAGCGTCGGCGCGGCGACGCTGGTTCTCGCCATCGTTCTCGCCGTCCTTGCCACGCGTTCCATCACCCGCCCCATGCGCGATGCGGTCGAGATCGCCAAGACGGTCGCCGCAGGCGACTTGAGCAGCCGCATCGATGTCACACGAAAGGATGAGACGGGAGAACTGCTGCAAGCCTTAAAGGATATGAATGAAAGCTTGAGAACGGTTGTCGGCAGCGTGCGATCGGGAAGCGATACCATCGTGGCGGCGTCGACCCAGATCGCCGGAGGCAACCTGGACTTGTCGGCGCGCACGGAGGAACAGGCCAGCTCGCTGGAACAGACCGCCGCGGCCATGGAAGAAATCACATCGACGGTCAGGCGCAATACGGACCACGCCCGGCAAGCCAATTCCCTGGCAGCCTCGGCCTCGGCGGCAGCCACCAAAGGCGGCGCCGTGGTCTCCGACGTGGTGACGACCATGGGGCAAATCAGCGAGTCCGCCAAAGAAATCGTCGATATCATTTCCGTGATTGACGGGATAGCGTTCCAGACAAATATCCTGGCGCTGAACGCGGCAGTCGAAGCGGCCCGCGCCGGCGAGCAAGGCCGGGGATTCGCCGTTGTCGCCTCGGAGGTGCGCAGCCTGGCGCAACGCTCCGCCACCGCCGCCAAGGAAATCAACCTCCTGATCAGCAACTCGGTGGAGAAGGTGGAAGCCGGCAGCAAGCTGGTCCGGGAAGCCGGCGCGACGATGGATGAACTGGTCGCCAGCGTGAAAAACGTGACGGACATCATGGGCGAGATATCGGCCGCGAGCAGCGAACAGGAGGCCGGCATCGAGCAAGTCAACCAGGCCATTGCGGAGATGGACACCGTGACGCAGCAAAACGCGGCGCTGGTCGAAGAAGCCGCGGCGGCGACCGAATCGCTGAAGACCCAGGCCAGGAACCTGTCCGCCGCGGTCAGCGTCTTCAAGCTGGAACGCATCCAATTCGCTTAGACCGACCTTCAAAACACCCCGTCCCAGCCCTTCCCCCGACCCGATTGCCGCATGGCAATCCGGGTGCTATGCTATGGCCTCGTTTCATGCACTTTTCTGCTGCATCGCACAACGACGGGATAATTCGATTCTTTGTTGAACCGAAATGAGGGGTCTGACAAATGAACACTAATGCGCCTGATACAGAGGACGCAAGATACCAGGTGTCGTCCAAGAGGGAAATCGTCGCTCTGCTGAGCACGATGATGAAGGAGAGCCTGGAGCTGTCCATCCGGGTCAAGGATATGGAAGGAGCGGTCGCGACCTCCATCCTGCGCATGGACGAGAACGTGATGTTCATCAAGGCGGCGCCGAACGCCGGCCTGAACAAGGCGATCGTCGAAAGCAGCGACGTGGTTTTTTCCGCCAATCCGCGCAACGCCCTGATCAAGTTTTCCGCCAAGCAAATCCTCCACACCGGGGCCAATGAACAATACCTGGCGCTGAAAGTCGCCATCCCCGATCAGCTGGTGCGCATACAGCGGCGCGAATTCTTCCGGATCGATGTTCCGCCGACTTCTTCCTTGCGCTGCAAAATCCGCTTCACCGGCCCCGACGGCAAATTCAACCTGCTGTGGGCCGCGGTCAGCAACATCAGCGCGGGGGGCATCGGCATTATCGACAAAAGCGCGTCGCTCCCGTTGCAGGCCGATACCGTCTACGACGATTGCCACCTGGAACTGGGCGTGGCCACCACCGTCCCCGTCAGGCTGAAGGTGCGTTCGGTCAAAAAAGAAGAACAGCCCAACGAAAACCATATCCACCATTTCGGCTGCGAATTCGTCGAGACGCCGCGCGCCGTCCTGGCCGCCATCCAAAAATTCATCTTGCAACTGGAGCGGGAACAGAACGCCCAGAAGATCAAGGTCAAGGACGACCCCGCCAAATAAGTCCATGCGACGGCAGGATGTCTCCGGCGTCCGCCCCCCTTCCTATAGAAAAATAGAAAAGATGTTGCAGCCGTTGATCACCTCCAGCGGCAGCACATTGACCAGCGGCCGCCCGTCTTCGCGACCGTTGATGGCGCTGAACGCGCTTGCCGTCACTCGGCATCCCGTTCGGCGACCAGGATCTGCCCGTCGATCCGCATCCACTTCACGCTTCGCGCCGATGCGGGAGAAGCCCGGGGTGTGGATGGCGATCATGGTTGGCTCCCCCAAATTCGTACTGGCATCGTTAAGAGTACGAATCATGAAGTAAGATGGCCTCATCTCAACAATCCATGATTTTTCCTCATCCAACATGCTTGATCGAATCCATTTGTCCATCGTGCAGGAAGTGGAGCGGCAAGGTTCGCTGACCGCCGCCGCCGGCGTCCTGCACGTGACGCAGTCGGCCCTGAGCCACAGCATGAAGAAGCTGGAGCAGCAACTGGGCACCGACATCTGGCTGCGGGAAGGCCGCAGCCTGCGCCTGACCCAGGCCGGGCAATACCTGCTGGCGGTAGCCAACCGCGTGCTGCCGCAGTTGTCCCTGGCCGAAGAACGCCTGCGCCAGTTCGCCCAGGGCGAACGCGGCGCGCTGCGCATCGGCATGGAGTGCCATCCCTGCTACCAGTGGCTGCTGAAGGTGGTGTCGCCGTACCTGGCGGCGTGGCCCGACGTGGATGTGGACGTGAAGCAGAAATTCCAGTTCGGCGGCATCGGCGCGCTGTTCGGTTATGAGATCGACCTGCTGGTGACGCCCGATCCGCTGGACAAACCGGGACTGGTATTCGAACCAGTGTTCGACTACGAGCAGGTGCTGGTGGTGGCCGGCAAGCACCAGTTGGCCAAGGAGGAATACATCAAGCCCAAGCAATTGACCAATGAGGTACTGGTGACTTACCCGGTGCCGGTCGACCGCCTGGATATCTACAGCATGTTCCTCACGCCGGCCGGCATCGCGCCCAAGCGCCACAAGGCCATCGAAACCACCGACATCATGATGCAGATGGTCGCCAGCGGCCGCGGCGTGGCCGCGCTGCCGCGCTGGCTGGTGCTGGAATACGCCGACAAGATGGACGTGGTGCCGGTGCGGCTGGGCAAGCACGGCATCGCCAAGCACATCTTCCTGGGCGCCCGCGAAGCCGATGTCGGCATCGACTACCTGAGCGCCTTTATCGAGCAGGCGCGCGGACCGCTCTCCGCGGCGCCGAAAAGCTAACGCCGCTCCTGAATCGCCTGCGCCGGCGCATCGATGCCCACGCCCATGGCCTGGAACAAGGTCGCCGTATCGGCCAGCCGCGCCGCCGTGGCGCGGATCTCGCCCAGGCGCGCATTGCGGTATTGGCGCTCGCCGGCGCGCACGGCGCCGGGTGCGATAGCGCCCAGCGCGTTCCGCTTTTGCGCATTGCGCCAGCTCTGCTCGCTGTGGCCGCGCGCGGCGGATGCGGCCTGCAGCGCGTCGGCGTCATGGGTCAGCGCCACCAGGCTGTCGGCCACGTTCTGGAACGCGTTCAATACCGTCTGCCGGTAATTGTCTTCCGATGCCAGGTAAGCCTCTTGCGCGGCGCGCCGGCGCGCGCGCAAGGCGCCGCCGTGGAAGATCGGCTGCGTGAGAGAGGCGCCGATGCCCCACACCGCGCCCGCGGCGCCGGTGGCCTTGGGCCAGGTGAAACCGGATTGCCCGAACGATGCATTGATCGACAGGCTGGGGAACATCTCGGCCGTGGCCAGCGCTTCCTGGGCCGCGGCCACCTTCAGCGCGGCGTCGGCCGCCAGGATGTCCGGCCGCTGGCGCAGCAGGTCGGACGGCACCGACAGCGGCACCTGCTCGGGCAGGCGCAAGGCGGCGATGTCGAGGTCGGCGGGTGCGGCGTCGGGCGTGCGTCCCATCAGCACCGCCAGCGCATGCCGCATGGCCTGCCACTGCGATGTCAGCCCCGGCAGGCTGGCGTGCAGCGATTGCGCATTGGCCTGCGCCGCCAGCACGTCGTCGGCGGCCACCGCGCCGACGGCGGCGCGCCGCCGCAATTCATCCGCATCGGTGTCGGCCAGCGCCGCCAGGCGCTCGGTCTGCATGACCTGCTCGCGCAGCGAGGCCGCATTGATGGCGGCGATCACCACATTGGCCGCCAGCGCGCGGCGCGCCGCATCGAGCTGGTAGGACTGGGCGTCGACCTGGGCCGCCAGCGCCGAGTTGGCGTAGCGCTCCACGCCGAACAGGTCGAAGGTATAGCTGGCGCGGATCTGGCCGGCAAAGACGTTGTACAGGTTGGTCTGCGGTCCCATGGTGGGCAGGCCCAGCGCGCGCTGGCGCGAGGCTTGCCCGACCGCGTCGATGGTGGGCCACAGCGACTCATTGACCTGCGCGCGCAATTGTTCCTTGGCGCCGGCCAGGCTACGTTCGGCCTGCGCCAGCGAATGGTTGTGCCGCAGGGCCTCATCCACCCAGGACGACAATTCGGGCGAGGCATAGGCCTGCCACCACTGCGGCACGGCGCGCTGGCCCAGCACGAATTGCTGGCGGGCGCCGTCGGTGCCGATGGCCGCCGGGGTCGCCTCCACCGCATAGTGATCGGGCTGCGGCATGGCGGGCGCATCGCCGGCCGGCCCCAGGGCGCATCCGGACAATGCCGACAGCGCCAGCGCCGCCAGCAGCCGGGGCTTGAACAATTCATGAGTAAGCATCAGTGGCTCCCTTGCGTGGCCGCATTGCCGTGGTGGGTTTCGCTGGTCTTGACCCGGTAGCACAGCGCATACAGCGCCGGCAGGTAGAACAGGGTCAGCACGGTGGCGATGGTGATGCCGCCCATCAGGGCGGTGGCCATCGGACCGAAGAAGTTGCTGCGCAACAGCGGGATCAGCGCCAGCACCGCCGCCGCCGCGGTCAGCGTGATGGGACGGAAGCGGCGCACGGTGGCGCCGACGATGGCGTCGAAACGGCCGCGGCCGGCGGCGATGTCCTGCTCGATCTGGTCCACCAGGATCACCGAATTGCGCATGATGATGCCCAGCATGGCGATGGTGCCCAGCATGGCGACGAAGCCGAACGGCTGGTGGAACAGCAGTAGCGCGCCGACCACGCCGATCAGGCCCAGCGGCGCGGTCAGCACCACCATCATGGTGCGGCCGAAGCTTTGCAACTGCACCATCAGGAGCAGCAGCACGGCGATCACCATCAGCGGCATCTGCGCCGAGATCGAGGACTGCGCCTTGGCGTTTTCCTCGACCGGGCCGCCGACGTCGATGCGGTAGCCCACCGGCAAGCCGGCGCGCAGCGCATGGAGCTTCTGGTCCACCGCGTTGGTCACGTCGATGCCCTGCACGCCGGCGCGCACGTCGGCCAGCACGGTGATGGTAGGCTGGCGGTCGCGTTCCCAGATCACGCCGTATTCCAGCGTATTGCGGAACTGGCCGAGCGTGGCCAGCGGCACCGGGCCGTTGGCGGTCGGCATGGACAGCGTGGCCAGGCGCGCGGGATCGACGCGCTCGTTGCGCGGCGCGCGCAGGTCGACGCTGATCAGCTTGTCGCGCTCGCGATACTGGGTCACGGTGTAGCCCGACAATTGCATGGCCAGGAAGTTGGAGATCTGCAGCGAGGTCAGCCCCAGTTCGCCGGCGCGCTTCTGATCCACCTCGAACGACACCGAGCGCTGGGCCGGCTCGTCCCAGTCGAATTGCACGTTGGTGGCGCGGCTCTCCTTGCGGATCTCGGCGGCCACCTGTTCGGCGATGGCGCGCACCTTGGGGATCTGCTCGCCGCTGACGCGGAACTGCACCGGGAAGCCGACCGGCGGGCCGTTCTCCAGTCGCGTCAGGCGTGTGCGCAGGCCGCTGAACTGCGTGCGCAGCGGCTCTTCCAGGGCCTTGGCCAGCGCCTCGCGGTCTTCCACCGATTTGGCCGTGACCACGAATTGCGCGAAGTTGGCGCTGGGCAGCTGCTGGTCCAGCGGCAGGTAGAAGCGCGGCGCGCCGGTGCCGACGAAGCTGATCACGTGGTCGATCTGCGGGCGGCCCTTGAGCACCGCTTCCATGCGCTGCGCCTCGCGCTGGGTGGCCTCGAAGGAAGCGCGCTCCGGCAGGCGCAGGTCGATCAGCAGTTCGGGACGGTCCGAACTGGGGAAGAACTGCTGCGGCACCAGGCCGAACGCGGCCAGCGAACCGATGAACAGCAGCGTCGTGGCCAGCACCACGCGGCCGCGGTAGGCCACGCACCAGGCCACCATCTTGCGCAGGCGGGTGTAGATGCGGGTCTGGTAGATCGGATGGTCGTGGTCTTCCTCGTCGTGGCCGGCGTGGGGATTGGCGGCCAGCTGCTCGTCGGTCAGCGCATCCGGCTTTTCCTTGAGCATGTGGTAGCCCAGCAGCGGGATCAGCACTACCGCCGCCAGCCAGGACAGCAGCAAGGCGATCGCCGACACCTCGAAGATGGAGCGCGTGTATTCGCCGGTGCCCGACTTGGCCAGCGCGATCGGCAGGAAGCCCGACACCGTCACCAGCGTGCCGGTCAGCATCGGGAAGGCGGTGCTGGTATAGGCGAACGCGGCGGCGCGGCGGCGGTTCCAGCCCTGCTCCAGCTTCACCGCCATCATTTCCACGGCGATGATGGCGTCGTCCACCAGCAGGCCCAGCGCCAGCACCAGCGTGCCCAGCGAGACCTTGTGCAGGCCGATGTCGAACATGTACATGAACAGGGCGGTGACCGCCAGCACGATGGGAATCGAGATCACCACCACCATGCCGGTCCGGATGCCCAGCGACACCAGGCTCACCACCAGCACGATGGCGACCGCCTCGGCCACCGCCTCGAGGAAGTCGTCGACCGACTTCTCGACCGCGTGCGGCATGCTGGCCACCGGCGTCAGCGCCAGGCCGGCCGGCAAGCGACGGCGCAGCTCGTCGGTGCGCGCGTCGAGCGCCTTGCCCAGGCGGATGACGTCGCCGCCGGGCTGCATGGTCACGCCGATGCCAAGCACCGGCTTGCCGTTGGAACGCATCTCCTGCTCCTGCGGCTCGTCGTAGCCGCGCCGGATGGTGGCGATATCACCCAGGCGGAAATTGCGGTTGTTGATGTGGACGATCTTGTCCTCGATCGCGCGCAGGTCCTCGAACTGGCCGCTGGGCCGCACATACACGCGGTCGCCGCCGGTGGTCACCAGCCCGCCCGGCGCCACCGCGTTCTGGCCGCCGATGGCGTCGGCCAGCTGTTGCGGGCTGATGCCCAGGCGCGTCATCTTGGCGTTGCCGATGTCGATGTAGATGTGCTGGTTGCGCTCGCCGAAGTAGTCGATCTTGCCCACGCCGGGCACGCGCAGCAGTTCGCCGCGCAACTGGTCGGCATAGTCGCGCAGCTGCGCCGGCGTGAAGCCGTCGCCTTCCAGCGCGTAGATGTTAGTGTAGACGTCGCCGAACTCATCGTTGAAGTAAGGCCCGCGCACGCCCTGCGGCAGGGTGGCTGCGATGTCGCCGACCTTCTTGCGCACCTGGTACCAGGTCTTGGGCACCTGCGCCGCCGGCGCCGTGTCCTTGATGGTAAAGAACAGCTGCGACTGCCCCGGGCGCGAATAGCTGCGCAGGAAGTCGACGTCCGGCGTCTCCTGCAGCTTGCGGGCGATGCGGTCGGTGACCTGCTCCTGCACCTGGCGCGCGGTGGCGCCCGGCCAGTCGGTCTGGATCACCATCACCTTGAAGGTGAACGGCGGATCTTCCGATTGCGACAGGCGGGTGTAGGAGCCGATGCCCAGCAGCGTCACCAGCGCCAGGATGAAGGTCACCAGCGCCTGGTGCCGCAGGGTCCAGGAAGACAGGTTGAAACGGTCGGTGCCGGGCGTGCTCATAGTGCGAAGTCCTCGGCGTGCAGCGGGGCGATGGGCTTGACCTTTTCGCCGACGGTCAGCGTGTGCACGCCCTGCACCACCACCTTGTCGCCGGCAGCCACGCCCTGCGCCAGCGAGATGCTGCGCTCGCCGTAGGCGGCCACCGTCACCGGACGCAGCGCCAGCTTGCCGTCGCCGCCGACGATCCATACCGCGGGCTTGTCGCCCTGGTGGAACAGCGCCGTGGCGGGCAGCACCATGACCGGCCCGGCCTGCTGCGCGCGCGCGCCCGGCGCAATGGCAACCTCACCGGTCATACCCAGGCGCAGGGCCGCATCCGGTTGCTCCAGCGTGACCTTGACGCGGTAGGTGCGGCTTTGCGGATCCGCCGCCGGGCTCACTTCGCGCACGCTGCCATTGAAGCGCTTGCCCGGCAAGGCCGGCAGCGTGACGGTCGCCGCCGCGCCGGGATGGATGCCGGCGACCTGGCTGTCGGCCACGTCGGTGATCACATCCACCGCGCCGGACCAGGCTAGCGAGAACACCGGCTGGCCGGCCGCCAGCACATCGCCGGTGTTGGCCTGCTCGGCGCTAATCACGCCGTCGTGTTCCGCCACCAGGCCGGTGTAGCCGCGCTGGTTGCCGGCTACCGCCGCGCGCGCCTGCGCCGCCTTGAACTGGGCTTGCGCCGCCGCGTGGGCATCCTGGCTTTGCTCCAGTTGCTGGGTACTGATCAGGTTGTCGCGCGCCTGTTCGGTATCGCGCCTGAGCTGCTTTTGCGCCGCCTCCAGGTGCTCGCGCGCCGACGCCAGTTCAGCCTGCGCGCTGGCGGCATTATGTTCGGCATCGGCCGGATCCAGGCGCGCCACCACCTGCCCCTTGCGCACCGTATCGCCCAGGTGTACGCGGCGCTCCACCAACTGGCCGGCGACGCGGAAAGACATCGCGGTAACGAAGCGCGGCTGCACTTCGGCCGGCAAGTACAGCGTTTGCGCGCCGTCGCGCTGCTGGGCTTGCAGGACCACCACTTCACGCGGCATTTCGGCCACCGGGGCAGGCTTGCCGCAGGCGGCCAGCGCCAGGGTGAGCGACAGCGCCAGCGCCGGGGGCGCCAGGCGATGCGTGCCGGCAATGCGCGCAGGCAGGCTGCGCAGGGAGGGATGGAGGACGAGCTTCACGACGTTCCTTTCATGGAAGGTGGATGTCCGGACCGCCGTGCGCTCCGAATCCCGGGGGCAATTGAATTTCCCGGAATTCTAATTCACATACGAATTCAAATGCAACATTGTATTTGAATTCACCGATGCTAGAATTCGCCCCATGACACGCCAACGACTCAGCCGTGAACAAAGCCGTGAGCAGACCAGGGAAAGGCTGCTGGAGGCGGCGCACGCGGTTTTCACGCAAAAGGGATTCCCGCTGACCAGCGTGGAGGACATCAGCTCTGCCGCGGGCTATTCGCGCGGCGCCTTCTATTCCAACTTCGACGACAAGAACCAGCTGTTCTTCGAACTGCTGCGCCGCGAAGGCGAAAGCATCGACCAGGAATTCCGCCGCATGCTGGGCGGCCCGGTCGACGACCCGGCCGCCCTGGAAGAAGCTGTTGCCGCCCATTACTCCCGGCTATACCAGGGGGACAAGTGCAGCCTGCTGTGGATGGAGGCGCGCATCGTCGCCTTGCGCGACGAGAAGTTCCGGGCTGAACTCAACGGTTTCCTGGAAGAGCGCTATCGCCAGATCGCCGGATTCGTCGAGATGTTCTCCAAACTGACCGGCACCGAGACCGCGGCGCCGCCGCGTGAAATCGCCATCGGCCTGATGGCCTTGTGCGAAGGCGTGAGCTTTGCGCACCGCTGCGCGCCGGACATGGTGGATGACAAGACGGCTGAATCGGTCTTGTCATGGTTCCTGAAGGCATCCATTACGGCGCGCGCTCCCGCCGCGCCCGAACCCAAACCAAAACGGGAAACACCGATGGGCAAACCGGCGGCGAAAAGAAAAAAAGCGGCCTGAGGCGCGTTGCGCGCCTTTCCTTCAAACAGCCGAACTTATCGCGACGGCATCGCAGAAAGTCAACTTGGGCGGCGCCGCCAGCAGGGAGTCAAAACGGTCGAGCTGTTCCTTCGCCGGCGCGTACTGCAGATGCGTTTCCCAGGCGGCCTTGTCCGCATAGTATTCGTAAAGGATGAACCTGCCCGGATCGCCTTGAGGGCGCTGGACCGCGTAAAAGAGAATGCCGGGTTCGGCCCGGGCGGATGCCGCCAGCGAGCGCAGGACGCTTTCCAGCTCAGCGGCCCGCGCCGCATCGGTTTCAAGTTCGACTAACAATACAAACATGGTTCGGCTCCATCGGTTTATTGATCGGGAGCCGGCAGCATGCCGGGTCAGCGCAAGGGCGTATTGTAAAAATGCGTCTTGTCGCGGGCCAGCCGCAGATAATGCCCGGGCGCCATCCCCACCCGGCGCCGGAAATCATGGATGAAATGGGCCTGGTCGAAATAACCGCAAGCCAGCGCGGTATCGGCCACGCCGGCCGAGGGGATGATCATCAGTTGGCGCACCGCCCGCTGGAACCGGATCAGGCCCTTGACCTCGCTCGGGGACTGGCCGCTGAACTTCTGCCAGCGGCGTTCGAATTGCCGGCGCCCGAGGTTCGCCCCGCCGGCCAGCGCATCGATCGACAACGCCGTGCCTTGCCGGTAAAGCAGACCCATCGCCTGCTCGACCGGCAAGTCTTCCGACTCCGTCCGCAGATGGCGCAGCAGGAAGCGCTGGAGCAGCGCGATTCGCTCCCGGTGGCCGGCTGCGCCGGACAGCTGCTGCGCCAGCCGCGTTCCCGCCACACCCCACAGGTCATGCACGCAAAGCCGGCTATCCGCCAGTTCATTGGCAGGGAGATTGGTGAACCGGCGCAGCATGCCGATCTTGAAGCGGACGGCGACGAAACCGATGCCGGACGCCGGGGACAGCGGAATCGGAGTATTGCGGATGCAGAACAGATGCCCCCGGTCGACGGCGGCCGGCGGTCCGCCCCGGGTTTCGATCCGGAACGGTTCGCCGTAGTGCACATAAAGCTCGGCGCCCGTGCCGGGCAGCAATGTCGGCAGGCGGACGGGTTCCGGGGACACGCTCTCCCAGCCCCACAGGCGATCAATGAAGGGGCTGAGTGCCGCATGCGGATATTGGTGAAATATTTTCACGGGAAACAAGGATGGCTGGCCGCCGGAGCAATGTTTTCTATGTACTGGCGCCGTGCCGTGCAAACCATCCGTTCCGGCGTCCATTCTTTGATCATAGCGGCAATCCCCTGCCTGCGGCCATGGCCGGGCGCATGCCCAATCCAAGCCGCCATCGGACGTCTCCCCATTTAATTGGCAAAGAATAAATTCTAATTTTCACCATATCGATGCAAAAACACCCAAAACGCACCAACACCGGATGCAATACGCACCATAAACAATCGTTTATGCACCACTTTTTGGCATAATTAAAGGTTACCCCGCAACCACAAACAGCCAGAGAGTCCTTCATGAAGTACCAGTCAGTCGGCCAGTTCCTCGAAGAAGTGGCGCAACGCAATCCCGGCCAGCCAGAATTCCTGCAGGCGGTCACCGAAGTGATGGAGAGCCTCTGGCCTTTCATCGGCAAGCATCCGAAGTATGCGGAAAGCGCCTTGCTTGAACGCTTGGTCGAACCCGAGCGCATCATCCAGTTCCGCGTGAGCTGGACCGACGACAAGGGCCAGGTGCATATCAACCGCGGCTTCCGCATCCAGCACAGCATGGCCATCGGCCCCTACAAGGGCGGCCTGCGCTTCCACCCGTCGGTGAACCAGTCGGTGCTGAAGTTCCTGGCATTCGAACAGACCTTCAAGAACGCGCTGACCACGCTGCCCATGGGCGGCGGCAAGGGCGGCGCGGACTTCGATCCCAAGGGCAAGAGCCCGGCCGAAGTGATGCGCTTCTGCCAGGCCTTCGTGGCCGAACTGTTCCGCCACGTCGGCCCCGACACCGACGTCCCGGCCGGCGACATCGGCGTGGGCGGGCGCGAAGTGGGCTTCATGGCGGGCATGTACAAGAAGCTGTCCAACACCGCGGGCAGCGTGTTCACCGGCAAGGGCCTGTCGTTCGGCGGCTCGCTGATCCGCCCCGAAGCCACCGGCTACGGCACCGTGTACTTCGCCCAGGAAATGCTGGCCACGCGCGGCCAGTCGTTCAAGGGCAAGACAGTATCGGTTTCCGGCTCTGGCAACGTGGCCCAGTACGCCGTGGAAAAAGCCATGCAGCTGGGCGCCAGGGTCGTCACCGTCTCCGACTCCTCGGGCACGGCCTATGACCCGGAAGGCTTCAGCGCCGAGAAGCTGGCCCTCCTGATGGACATCAAGAACCACCACTACGGCCGCGTCAGCGACTACGCCGCCAAGGTGCCCGGGGTGCAATTCCTGGCCGGCCAGCGCCCGTGGTCGATCAAGGTGGACGTGGCGCTGCCCTGCGCCACCCAGAACGAGCTGGACCTGGACGACGCCAAGGCGCTGATCGCCAACGGCGTGCAGTGCGTGGCCGAAGGCGCCAACATGCCCTCGACCATCGAAGCGGCCAAGGCCTTCGAAGCCGCCGGCGTGCTCTACGCGCCCGGCAAGGCATCCAACGCCGGCGGCGTGGCCACCTCGGGACTGGAGATGAGCCAGAACGCCATGCGCATGTCCTGGACCCGCGAGGAAGTGGATGCGCGCCTGCTGCAGATCATGCAAGGCATCCATGCCGCCTGCGTGCAGTACGGCAAGCGCGAGGACGGCACCGTCAGCTACATCGACGGCGCCAACGTGGCCGGCTTCGTGAAGGTGGCCGATGCCATGCTGGCGCAGGGCGTGATCTAAGACCCTGCTCCAGCCCGACTACTTCGCAATCCCCATCCGGCGCCATGCCGGGTGGGGATTTTTCTTTCCTACCGCAATGCCGCCGCGTCCGGCACCACCGTGGCGTAACGGTCGGCCAGTTCGGCCAGCGCCGCGCGCTGCAGGTCGGCCGCCTTGATCGGCGCGCCGCCCAGCGGATCGGGCAAGTCGCGGGTGGCGCAGGCGGCGGCCACCACGGTCGATGCGTAGCCATGGTCCAGCGCCGAACGCGTGGTGGCGCTGACGCACATGTGGGTGGCGAAACCGGCGATCACCAGCGACTTGCGGCCGGTCTTCTTCAGTTCGGCGTCCAGCGTGGTGCCGGCGAAGGAATTGGGCAGGCTCTTCACGATGACCGTTTCGCCATCCTGCGGCCGCACGCCGTCGATGATGGCCGAGGACGGCCCTTGCGGATCGAACAGCACGCCGCCCGGCTTGCCGTGATGGACGATGTGGATCACCGGCGCGCCGGCGGCACGCGCCTGGCGCAGCAATTCGGCGACCTGCGCGAGCGCGGCGTCGATGCCGGCCAGCGGCACCTTGCCGGTGGTGTACTCGGCCTGGTGGTCGATGACGACCAGGGCGGCTTCCTGCCACGTCGGGATGCGCGGCGCGGCGCCGGCGATCTGGTTCAGGGTCTGGGGGATGCTCATGGCGGCTCCTCTGTGTCGGTGGATGGTGAAGCCATCTTAGGCTAGTAAAATACGCACACCAATTCCCTAAAACTGCCAGCCGACTGTGAAAAAATCATCAGCCCCGCCTTTGGCCGCCAGCGCTGCCGCCCTGCCCGACTGGGAAGGCCTGCGCACCTTCGCCGCCTTCATCGAGTCCGGCAGTTTCTCGGGCGCGGCGCGGGCGTTGGACCTGACGCACGCCACCGTCAGCCGCCGCCTCCAGTTGCTGGAACACGCCATGGGTGCGCCGCTGTTCACCCGGCGCGGCGGCGATACCGAACTGACCCGGCTGGGCGAGACCGTGCTGGCGGCGGCGCGGGCGATGCGGGAACAGACCGCGCAGCTGGCGCGCACGCTGGCCGGCGAAGACCTGCGGCTGGAAGGCAAGCTGCGCATCGCCGCCACCGATGCCTTCGGTTCGCTGTTCCTGGCGCCGCGGCTGCCGTCGCTGCTGCAGCGCTGGCCCAATCTCGACGTGGAATTCACGATGGGCCACCAGACCGTCAGCCTGGCGCGGCGCGATGCCGACCTGGCGATACGCTTCGCGCGGCCGCAGGACGGCGAGCTGATCGCGCGCCCTCTGGGCAAGCTGGCGTATTACCTGTGCGGCACCGCCGAGGTCGTGGCCGCCTGGCGCGAGAATCGCAAATCCGCGCCCTTCGTCGGTTACGACGACGGCGTGCCCGACATTCCCGAAACCCTGTGGCACAGCGCCCACGCCGCCGGCAATCCGGTGCGCCTGCGCAGCGCCAGCCTGGCCGCGCAATGCATGGCCGCGCGCGCCGGCGTAGGCCTGGCGCTGCTGCCGCGCTACCTGCTGGCGCCGGAGCTGGTGCCGGCCGAACCGCAGGTGCAGCTGGAGCGCGAACTGTGGGCGGTGTTCCACCGCGACCTGAAAGCCGTGCCGCGGCTGCGGGCGGTGCTGGACTGGCTGGAGCAGTGCTGCCAGGATCTTTGAATGCGCAAACCGGCAACATTGCCGCAAAGACATTATTTCCAGCGCCCACCCGCTCCGCCAAAGCCGCCTCGGGCGGGCTCCGCAAGGCTTCCGGTGCTATAATCGCCAGCCTTTGAGGAATGGTCCGCCCACCGCGCCGGCATCGTATCTGATGCCCTGCGCCGCGCCCGCCGGCCACGCTGCCGGCCCGCCTCCCTTTGCCGGCGCCCGCATCCCACATGCGTCTTCCCTTGCGTCCCACGCTGGATTGAGATTTATGCAAAAGAAAATATTCATCAAAACCTTCGGCTGCCAGATGAACGAGTACGACTCGGACAAGATGGCCGACGTGCTCAACATCGCCGAAGGCCTGGTCAAGACCGACCGCCCGGAAGAGGCGGACGTGATCCTGCTCAACACCTGCTCGGTGCGCGAAAAGGCGCAGGAGAAGGTGTTCTCCGACCTGGGCCGCCTGCGCGCGCTGAAGAAGAAGAACCCCGACCTGCTGATCGGCGTGGGCGGCTGCGTGGCTTCGCAGGAAGGCGAAGCCATCGTCAAGCGCGCGCCGCACGTGGATATGGTGTTCGGCCCGCAAACCCTGCACCGCCTGCCGCAGATGATCAGCGAGCGCCGCTACACCGGCCGCCCGCAGGTCGACATCAGCTTCCCCGAGATCGAGAAGTTCGACCACCTGCCTCCGGCGCGCGTGGAAGGCGCCACCGCCTATGTCTCCATCATGGAAGGCTGCAGCAAGTACTGCAGCTATTGCGTGGTGCCTTACACCCGCGGCGAGGAAGTCTCGCGCCGCTTCGAGGACGTGCTGACCGAAGTGGCCGGCCTGGCCGAGCAGGGCGTGAAGGAAATCACGCTGCTGGGCCAGAACGTGAACGCCTACCGCGGCGCGATGGAAGACGGCGAGATCGCCGACTTCGCGCTGCTGATCGAATACATCGCCGAGATGCCCGGCATCGAGCGCATCCGCTTCGTCACCAGCCATCCCAAGGAATTCTCGCAGCGCCTGATCGATACCTACGCCAAGGTGCCCAAGCTGGTCGACCACCTCTACCTGCCGGCGCAGCATGGTTCCGACCGCACGCTGGCGGCGATGAAGCGCGGCTATACCGCGATCGAGTACAAGTCGGTGATCCGCCGCTTGCGCAAGGTGCGCCCCAACATCACGGTGTCGTCCGACTTCATCGTCGGCTTCCCCGGCGAGACCGAGGAGGATTTCGAAGCGCTGATGAAGCTGATCGACGACATCGGCTTCGATAACAGCTTCTCCTTCGTCTTCAGCGCCCGTCCCGGCACCCCGGCCGCCAACCTGGCCGACGACACGCCGCAGGAAGTCAAGCTCAAGCGCCTGCAGCGCCTGCAGGCCGTGATCAACGACAACGTCGCCAAGATCAGCGAAGCCATGCTTGGCAGCGTGCAGCGCATCCTGGTGGAAGGGCCGTCCAAGCGCGATCCCAGCGAACTGCAGGGCCGCACCGAGAACAACCGCGTGGTCAACTTCGACGGCGGCCCCAACGGCGCGCGCCTGGTCGGCCAGATGGTCGACGTCACCATCCTGCAGGCCTTCCCGTTCTCGCTGCGCGGCGAAATCGTCGTCAAACAATAACCAGACAAGATACCGGACCCTCATTGAAAAAGATCCCCAACCAGCCGCACCACTTCATTCCGCAACCGCTGGACAACCGGCGCCTGGCCAACCTGTGCGGCGCGCTGGATGAAAACCTGCGGCAGATTTCCAACGCGCTGGACGTGACCATCTTCCGCCGCGGCGACCGTTTCGTGGTCACCGGCAGCAACGCCGAGCGCGCGGTGGAAGTGCTGGAGCGCTTCTACCAGTTGGCCGACCGCGCGGTGTCGCTGGACGACGTGCAACTGGCGCTGGTCGAGCAACGCGCCAGCGCGGCCGCCGATGAGGAAGCCGGCCTGCCGCCGGCCGCCGCCGGCGTGCGCCGCGCACGCAAGGCGCAGGCGCCGAATAAGGACGACCGGGAAGACGCCGTCCCCGACGAGCACGCGCTGCCCGACAGCCCGATCCTGAAAACCCGCAAGCACGACCTGCGCGGCCGCACGCCGCACCAGAGCCAGTACCTCAACGCCATCCTGGAGCACGACATCACCTTCGGCGTCGGCCCGGCCGGCACCGGCAAGACCTACCTGGCCGTGGCCTGCGCGGTGGATGCGCTGGAGCGCGACGCGGTGCAGCGCATCGTGCTCACGCGCCCGGCGGTGGAAGCCGGCGAACGCCTGGGCTTCCTGCCGGGCGACCTGGCGCAGAAGGTCGATCCGTATTTGCGCCCGCTGTACGACGCGCTGTACGACCTGCTGGGCTTCGACCGCACGCAGAAGCTGTTCGAGAAGCAGGCCATCGAGATCGCGCCGCTGGCCTACATGCGCGGCCGCACGCTCAACCACGCCTTCATCATCCTGGACGAGGCGCAGAACACCACGCCGGAACAGATGAAGATGTTCCTGACCCGCATCGGCTTCGGCAGCAAGGCGGTGGTCACCGGCGACGTCACCCAGGTCGACCTGCACCACGGACAGAAGAGCGGCCTGGTGGATGCGCTGGCGGTGCTGCACGATGTGCGCGGCATCGCCTTCTCGCGCTTCACCAGCGCCGACGTGGTGCGCCATCCGCTGGTGGCGCGCATCGTCGACGCCTATGACGCCGCCGGCAACGCCAAGCCCGATACCGCCCGCGCCACCGCGCGCGCCGCCACCAACCTGCTGACCAAATCCGCCAAGCCACGCCATGCCAAAACCTAAGCTGACGCTGTCGGTGCAATACGCCGACGACCGCCTGAAAGACACCATCACCCGCCCCATGCTGCGCCGCTGGGTGCAGGCCGCGCTGTTTGCGCCGGCCGAACTGACGCTGCGCTTCGTCGGCAGCGAAGAAGGCCAGGAGCTGAACCGCGACTATCGCGGCAAGGACTACGCCACCAACGTGCTGACCTTCGCCTATACGGAAGACGAAGACAGCGAAGTGACGCAAGCCGACATCATCTTCTGCACCGACGTCTTGCAGAAGGAAGCCGCCGAGCAGAACAAGAGCATCGAGGAACACATTGCGCACCTGGTGGTGCACGGCGTGCTGCACGCCCAGGGCTACGACCACGAAGAGGAAGAGGAAGCGGTCGAGATGGAAGCGCTGGAAACCGAGCTGCTGGCCGGACTGGGATTCGCCGATCCTTACAAGCAGCGCTGATTTCTTGCCGTTTTCATATTGTTTTTCTCCATCGTCGCCCCGGCCGAAATCCGGGCGACGATAAAAAGGCGGAACAGCACGTTTCCGACATACAACATCCGGCAATTGCCGCTGTTTCGCTGTTTTGTCATATAAGTGTTGTATCCTATGGCCTTCGAAACTACGTCGGGCTAGCGCCTAACGCCATGCAAGAACACCCTAGTAGCGTCAAGTCTGACGCTAAACCCCACCGTTCATTGTTTGAACGCCTCACCGCACTGATTTCCCCCGAACCAGAAAACCGCGCCGAGCTGCTCGAAGTGCTGCACGACGCGCATGAACGCAACCTGATCGACGCCGACGCCCTGTCGATGATCGAAGGCGTGTTCCAGGTCTCCGACCTGGCCGCGCGCGACATCATGGTGCCCCGCTCGCAGATGGACACCATCGACATCAGCAAGCCGATCGATACCTGGATGCCCGATGTGCTGTCGACCTCGCACTCGCGCTTCCCCGCCGTGGACGGCGAGCGCGACAAGGTGGTCGGCATCCTGCTGGCCAAGGACCTGCTGCGCTACTACGCCGAAGAATCGTTCGACGTGCGCGACATGCTGCGCCCGGCCATCTTCATCCCCGAATCCAAGCGCCTCAACGTGCTGCTGCGCGACTTCCGCGCCAACCGCAACCACATGGCCGTCGTGGTCGACGAATACGGCGGCGTGGCCGGCCTGATCACTATTGAAGATGTGCTGGAACAGATCGTCGGCGACATCGAGGACGAATACGATTTCGACGAAGCCGAAGACAACGTGCTGGCCCTGAAGGACGGCCCCAACGGCGCGCGCTGGCGCGTCAAGGCGCTGACCGAGATCGAGCAGTTCAACGAAGAAACCGGCAGCCATTGCGCCGACGAGGATGCCGACACCATCGGCGGCCTGGTCGCCAATCACCTGGGCCGCGTGCCGCGCAAGGGCGACGAGTTCGACATCGACGGCCTGCATTTCGAAGTGCTGCGCGCCGACGCGCGCCAGGTGCACGTGCTGCTGGTCTCCATGCTGCCGCCCGCGGCGGCGCAAGACGAATAATCCCGCCCGCACTGCCCAGCGTGAACTCCCCCGCCCCCAACAACACTCCCGGCCTGCGCGGGGATGCCGCCGCGCCCGGCCGCATCGCCGGCGCGGCCGCGCTGCTGCTGCCGGTCCTGGCCGGCGCGGCCAACGTCTTCGCGTTCGCCCCTTTCAAGCTGTGGCCGCTGCAAGTGATCGCGCTGGCCTGGCTGTTCCACCAGACCATCGCCGCTCCCGCGGCCACTACCCGCAGGCACTTCCTGCAAGGCTGGCTGTACGGCTTCGGCTGGGCCGCGGCCGGGGTGCACTGGCTGTACATCAGCATGCACGACTACGGCGGCATGCCGGCCTGGATGGCGGCGCTGGCCGTGGCGCTGCTGGCGCTGTACCTCGGCCTGTATGCGGGCGGCGCCGTGGCGCTGGCCGGCCTGCTGCGCCGGCACTGGTCGTCGTCGTCGCTGATCATGGGCCTGCTGATGCTGCCGGCGCTGTGGGCCTTGTCGGAATGGGCGCGCGGCTGGATCTTCACCGGCTTTCCCTGGCTGGTGTCGGGCTATGCGCATACCGCCGGGCCGCTGGCCGGTTTCGCGGCGGTGGGCGGCGTCTATGGTGTGGGCTGGATCGCCGCGCTGGCGGCCGGCGCGCTGGCGCTGCTGTGGCAGGGCCTGGGCCGCAAGGGCAGCGCCGGCGGCGCCCTCCGCATCGGCGTGCCGCTGGCGACGCTGCTGGCGCTGGGCGCGCTGGGCCTCTTGCTGCGCCAGGTGGCATGGACCACACCGCAGGGCGAACCGATCTCGGTACGGCTCCTGCAGGGCAATATCCCGCAGGAGATGAAATTCTCCAACGATGCGCTGGTGTCCACGCTCACCATGTACGAGCAGATGATCACGGCCGAACCGGCCGACCTGATCGCCACCCCGGAAACCGCCATCCCCTTGTTGCCGCAGCAATTGCCGCCGGACTACCTGGCGCGCCTGGTGCGCTTCGCGCAAACCAGCGGCAGCCACCTGGCGCTGGGCATCCCGCTGTCGGACGCGCCCATGCAATATGCCAATTCAGTGCTGGGCTTCGGCCCCGAAACCGGTTCAGCCGCCTCGCCTTATCGTTATGACAAGCACCACCTGGTGCCTTTCGGCGAATTCATCCCGCTGGGATTCCGCTGGTTCGTCGACATGATGCATATCCCGCTGGGCGACATGACGCGCGGCGCCCCCGTACAGCCGCCGTTCGCCGTGGGCGGCCAATGGGTGCTGCCCAACATCTGCTACGAAGACCTGTTCGGCGAGGAAATCGCCGGCCAGCTGCGCGACGCCTACCGCGCCGGCCAGCCGCAGGCCAGCGTGCTGCTGAACCTGTCCAACATCGCCTGGTTCGGCAATTCGATCGCCCTGCCCCAGCATTTGCAGATCTCGCAGATGCGCACGCTGGAAACCGGCCGCCCGATGCTGCGCGCCACCAACACCGGCGCCACCGCCGTGATCCTGCCCGGCGGCGCATTGCAGGAACTGGCGCCCTATACGCGCGGCACGCTGGCGGCCAAGGTACAGGGCTATGCGGGCCAGACGCCCTATGTTCTGCTGGGCAACAAACTGGCAGTCGGCCTGGCCCTGCTGATGCTGCTGGTGGCCTGGGGCCACAACAAGGCGGCGCGCATCCGGCACTGATCCCCGCGCCGAACCGTTTCAAGGCTGCAAACGGTTCGGCCCCGCCAGCATCCGTCCATCCCGAAACCGGGTCAAACAGGCCAAAAGACGCTAAAATTCAAGGTTTTAGCAATTCCTCGCCGGTTCCACCAGGCAACCACACAAGATGCTGACATTTCAACAAATCATCCTCAAGCTGCAAGAATATTGGGACGCCCAAGGCTGCGCGCTGCTGCAGCCCTACGACATGGAAGTCGGCGCAGGCACTTCGCACACCGCGACCTTCCTGCGCGCGATCGGCCCGGAGCCGTGGCGCGCCGCCTATGTGCAGCCCTCGCGCCGCCCCAAGGACGGCCGCTACGGCGAGAACCCCAACCGCATGCAGCACTACTACCAGTACCAGGTGGTGTTGAAGCCGGCGCCGGAAAACATCCTCGACCTGTACCTGGGTTCGCTGGAGGCGCTGGGGCTGGACCTGAAGCAGAACGACGTGCGTTTCGTCGAGGACGATTGGGAAAACCCGACCCTGGGCGCCTGGGGCCTGGGCTGGGAAGTGTGGTTGAACGGCATGGAAGTGACCCAGTTCACCTACTTCCAGCAAGTCGGCGGCCTGGACTGCAAGCCGGTGCTGGGCGAGATCACCTACGGCATCGAACGCCTGGCGATGTACCTGCAGGGCGTGGAAAACGTCTACGACCTGGTGTGGACCGAATGGACTGAAAACGGCGTCAAGAAGAAGCTGACCTACGGCGACGTGTTCCACCAGAACGAAGTCGAGCAGTCGACCTTCAACTTCGAGTACTCCAACACCGAGTTCCTGTTCTCGCTGTTCACCAACTACGAAGCCGAAGCCAAGCGCCTGATGGAAGTGCCGCTGGCGCTGCCGGCCTACGAGCAGGTGTTGAAGGCGGCGCACACCTTCAACATGCTGGACGCGCGCGGCGCCATCTCGGTCACCGAGCGCGCCGCCTATATCGGCCGCATCCGCAACCTCTCGCGCGCCGTGGCGCAAGCCTATTTCGAGTCGCGCGAACGCCTGGGCTTCCCGATGCTGGGCGCGGACGCGGCCAAGGCCGCCGCCTGAGCGCGGCGGCAGCCGCATACGACAGAACCGGCGCCTGACATCGCAGGCGCACCGAGCAAGACAGCAAGACATACAACATGAACCAAACACTTCTCGTAGAACTCGTCACCGAAGAACTGCCGCCGAAAGCGCTGGCCAAGCTGGGCGACGCCTTCGCCGCCGGCATCTTCAACGGCCTGCAAAGCCGCGGCTACCTGGAAGCCGATTCCGCCGCCACCGCCTACGCCACGCCGCGCCGCCTGGCGGTGTCCGTCACCAACGTGCGCGCCGCCTCGCCCGACAAGGCGATCCGCGAAAAGGTACTGCCGGTGTCGGTCGCGCTGGATGCCGAAGGCCGCCCGGCCGCGCCGCTGGTCAAGAAGCTGGCCGCGCTGGCCGCCCAGACCGGCGCCCCCGTGATCACGCCCGACCAGCTGGAACGCGCCCAGGACGGCAAGGCCGAAAGCTTCTTCTACACCTACACCGCCAAGGGTTCGGCCCTGGCGCAAGGCCTGCAGGCGGCGCTGGAAGACACCGTCGCCAAGCTGCCCATCCCCAAGGTCATGAGCTACCAGCGCCAGTTCGGCCGCGCCGCCGGCGAGACCGTGCATTTCGTGCGCCCGGCGCATTACCTGGTCGCCCTGTTCGGCGAGGAAGTGCTGCCGCTGACCATCCTCGGCCTGGACGCCAGCCGCACCACGCTGGGCCACCGCTTCCTGTCGCAGGGCGTGCTGCAGATCACCTCGCCGCAACAGTATGTCGAGACGCTGGCCACGCAAGGCCGCGTCATCGCCAGCTTCGCCGAGCGCCGCGAAAAGATCCGCGCCGCGCTGCTGGACAAGGCCGGCGCCGACCAGGTGCTGATGCCCGACAGCCTGCTGGACGAGGTCACCGCGCTGGTCGAGTGGCCGGTGGTCTACGAATGCAAGTTCGAAGACGAATTCCTGGCCGTGCCGCAGGAGTGCCTGATCCTGACCATGCAAACCAACCAGAAGTACTTCGCGCTGACCGACGCCAACGGCAAACTACGCTCACGCTTCCTGATCGTCTCCAACCTGGAAACCGCGCATCCAGAACACATCATCGGCGGCAACGAGCGCGTGGTGCGCCCGCGCCTGTCGGACGCAAAGTTCTTCTTCGAGCAGGACAAGAAGAAAAAACTGGCCGACCGCGTGCCGCTGCTGGCCAACGTGGTCTACCACAACAAGCTGGGCAACCAGCTGCAGCGCACCGAGCGCGTCCAGGCGCTGGCGGGCAAGATCGCCGGCCTCCTGGGCGGCGACGTGGCGCTGGCCGAACGCGGCGCGCTGCTGGCCAAGGCCGACCTGCTGACCGACATGGTGGGCGAGTTCCCCGAGCTGCAAGGCATCATGGGCACCTACTACGCGCGCCATGACGGCGAAGCCGAAGAAGTCGCGCAGGCCGCATCCGAACACTACCAGCCGCGCTTCGCCGGCGACGCCCTGCCGGCCACCGCGACCGGTACCGCCGTGGCGCTGGCCGACAAGCTGGAAACCCTGGTCGGCATCTGGGGCATCGGCCTGCAGCCGACCGGCGACAAGGACCCGTTCGCGCTGCGCCGCCACGCCCTGGGCGTGCTGCGCATGCTGGTCGAAAAGCGCCTGCCGCTGTCGCTGCCGGCGCTGGTCGACGCTAGCGCCGCGCTGTTCGCCGGCAACGCCAACTTCAAGGACCCGCGCGCCGACGTGCTGGCCTTCCTGTACGACCGCCTGCGCGGCCTGCTGCGCGAGCGCGGCTTCGCGCAGAATGAAGTCGAGGCGGTGGTAGCGCAGCAGCCGGCCGTGCTGGACAACGTGGTCGAGCGCCTGGACGCGGTCAAGGCCTTCGCCGCCCTGCCCGAAGCCGAAGCGCTGGCCGCGGCCAACAAGCGCATCACCAATATCCTGAAGAAGATCGAAGGCGTGGCCATCGACGGCCACGGCCAGGTGCAAAGCAGCCTGCTGCGCGAAGCCGCCGAGCAGGGCCTGTATTCGGCCATGCAGCAGTCGCGCCCGCAGGTCGAGGCGGCCTATGCCAAGGGCGATTTCGCCGGCGCGCTGAAGGCGCTGGCCCAATTGCGCGAGAACGTCGACGCCTTCTTCAACGATGTGATGGTCAACGCCGAAGACGAGCAGTTGCGCAAGAACCGCCAGGCATTGCTGGCCGAATTGCACGGCATGCTCAACCAGGTCGCCGACATCTCCAAGCTAGCCGCGTAATAGCGTAATAAATACCCAGGCACGACCGATACCGGGAAAATCCGCCGCGCATGGCCCCGTGCCTGCGCGGCGGATTTCATGAAGGGAAACCTAGCGCATGAAACTGATCATTCTCGACCGCGACGGCGTCATCAACCACGACTCCGACGCGTTCATCAAGTCGCCCGACGAGTGGATCCCGATCAAGGGGTCGCTGGAAGCCATCGCCCGCCTGAACCAGGCCGGCTACCGGGTGGTGGTCGCCACCAACCAGTCCGGCGTGGCGCGCGGGCTGTTCGACATCAAGACCCTGAACGCCATCCACCAGAAGATGCACACCGCGGCCCAGCAGGTCGGCGCCGACATCGACGCCGTGTTCTTCTGCCCGCACTCGGCCGACGACAACTGCGATTGCCGCAAGCCCAAGCCCGGCATGTTCCTGGAAATCGCCAAGCGCTTCGGCATCAGCCTGCGCGGCGGCGTGGCCACCGTGGGCGATTCGCTGCGCGACCTGCAGGCCGGCTTCGTGGCCGGCTGCGCGCCTTACCTGGTGCTGACCGGCAAGGGCGAGAAAACCAACGCCAAGGGCGGCCTGCCGCCCGGCACGCTGGTCTATCCCGACCTGTCGGCGGTGGTCGATTTCATCCTCAAATCGCCGGTCGACGTCTCGGTATAGCCGTCCGTTCCATCACAACAACATGCTGCGGCATGGGAGAAAGTATTTTGCGCCTTATCCTGATTCTGCGTTCCGTGCTGTTCCTGGTCCTGATGGCGGTCGCCACCATCATCTGGTCGTTCGCCTGCCTGCTGTCGGCTCCCTTCCCATATAAGCTGCGCTACTGGTGGACCTCGCGCTGGAACGTGTTCGTCCTGTGGGCGGCCCGGACCGTCTGCGGCATCCGCTACCAGGTGCGCGGCGATGAAAACCTGCCGGATGCGCCGGCGATCCTGCTGTCCAAGCACCAGTCGGCCTGGGAAACCATCTTCTACGTGCTGCACATGCCGCGCCCGCTGGTGTATGTGTTCAAGAAGGAGCTGACCTACATCCCCTTCTTCGGCTGGGGCATCGGCCTGTTGCGCATGATCCCGATCGACCGCAGCAAGGGCCGCGACGCCTTCGCGCAAGTGCTGGAGCACGGCCGCCGCCGCCTGCGCGACGGCCAGTGGATCATGATGTTTCCCGAAGGTACGCGCACCAAGGTAGGCTCGCAGGGCAAGTACAAGGCAGGCGGCTCGCGCCTGGCGGTGGAAACCAACACGCTGGTGGTGCCGATCGCCGTCACCTCCGGCGAATGCTGGCCCAAGGGCACATTCATCAAGAAACCGGGCGTCATCCAGGTATCGATCGGCAAGCCGATCTCGCCGGAAGGATTGACACCGGCCGAACTCAACGCACGGGTTGAAAATTGGATAGAATCCGAAATGCGCGTGATTTCGCCGGACGCATACAAGAACAGCGCGCCCCGGCAGGCTGCAGATTCCACCCAACCTTAGCAACTGCACTATCAGGACGCCGCGACTCCCTTGAAACTGCTTCGCAAACCCAAGCCCAATCCGAACCAGCTTTCGCTGCAACTGGATTTGTTCGCTCCGGAGCCGGAGCAGGCCGGGTCGCCAGCATCCCCATCCGTCATTCCCGCCGCCGAACTCGGGCCTGCCTTGCCGTCGCCGACGGTGCAGCCGCCGCTGATCGTCACGCCCGCGCCGGTAGTGCACGCCGCACCACTGCCGCCGCCCGTCATCGCCGCTCCGCCGGTCCCCGACAACACCCTGGTGCCGCCCCCGGCGGGCCGCCCGGCCGACGGCAAGCGCCGCATCCAGTTGGGCGAGCACACCCTGGACTACGCCCTGCTGCGCTCCAAGCGCCGCACCATCGGCTTCCTGGTAAGCGATGAAGGCTTGCGCGTGACCGCGCCTAAGTGGGTGACGATCGCCGAGATCGAGAACGCCGTCCGCGAAAAGCAGCGCTGGATCCTGGCCAAGCTCAACGAGCGCCGCGAGCGCTCGGCGCGCCGCCTGCAGCCGCAGATGCAATGGCGCGACGGCGCCACCCTGCCCTACCTGGGCCACGACATCACGCTGCGCATCCGCGCCGGCCAGCGTTCCGGCGTACAACTCGATGAGGAAACGCGCGAACTGAACGTCAGCCTGCCCGCCGACGCCAGCGAGCAGCAACTGAAAGACCGCGTACAAGGCTGGCTGCAGGCGCGCGCCGAAGAACTGTTCGGCAAGCGCCTGATCATCTACGCCGAAAAGCTCGGCGTCACCTACCGCTCCTACGCGCTGTCCTCGGCCACCACCCAATGGGGCTCGTGCACCGCCGACGGCCGCATCCGCCTGAACTGGCGCCTGATGCATTTCGCCCTGCCGCTGATCGACTACGTCATCGCGCATGAGCTGGCGCACCTGCGCGAAATGAACCACGGCCCGCAGTTCTGGGCCACGGTGCAATCGATCTTCCCCGAATTCGAACTGGCCAAGAAAGCGCTGCGCGACAGCGCACCGGAGACCTTGCCGATCTTCTGAGCGTCCTCCGCCATACCGCCGGACCAAGAAAAAATGCCGCTGCGAATCACTTCGCAGCGGCATTTTCCCGTTACAGGCCTCGGCTCGGCTGACTGGTATTACGCCATGACCGAAACCAGCTTGAACGTATCGACCAGTTGCGCCAGCTTGACCGACTGCTGCCGCATATCCGACGCCGCAGCTGCCGCTTGTTCGACCAGGGCATAATTTTCATGGGTGACGCTGTCCATTCTCGCAATCGCCTGGTTGACATGCTCGATCCCCTGGCTTTGCTCCTGGCTGGCGGAGGTGATCTCATCCATGTAGCCCGCCACTTGCTGCACCGATGCCATGATCTCGTCCATGGTCTTGCCGGCGCCGTCGACCAGCTTGCTGCCCGCTTCGACCTTTTGCGCGGAATCGTCGATCAGCTCCTTGATTTCCTTGGCGGCGCTGGCCGAACGTTGCGCCAGGCTGCGCACTTCCTGGGCCACCACCGCGAAACCGCGACCTTGCTCTCCGGCCCGGGCGGCCTCCACGGAGGCATTCAACGCCAGGATATTGGTCTGGAAGGCGATGCCGTCGATCACGCCGATGATGTCGCCTATCTTGCGCGAACTGTCCTTGATCACGGCCATCGTGTCGATCACTTCCCCGACGGCTTGTCCGCCGCGGGTGGCGATATCGGAAGCCGATGCGACCAGGTTGTTGACATCGTGCGCATTGTCCGCGTTCTTGCGCACCGTGCTGGTCAGCTCTTCCATGGAAGCCGCCGTCTCTTCCAGCGAGCTCGCCTGCGACTCGGTCCGGGACGACAGATCGGCGTTGCCGCTCGCGATTTCGCTGGCGCCGTAATTGACGACCTCGGTGGCTTCCTTGATCTGTCCGACCAGCAGTTTCACGTTGGTCTGCAAAACGCGCAGCGACTGGACCAGCCGGGTCAGCTCATCGTCGCCTTCGGCCATGATCTTCCCGGAAAGATCGCCGGCGCTCATCCGCTCGATGTCATTTCGCACGCGTTCCATCGGCACCACGGTGGCGCGATGGAGCAGGTATCCGAACAGCAGGCTCGATACCAGCCCCGCCATCGCGGCTCCCGCCGACCAGGTGTCGAATGGCTGGCCGGCCAATGCTGCCGCGGTCAGGCTGGCGGCGAACAGCAGCATCAGCAAGCCGGATGACAATACGATCTTGGAGCGGATCGAGCACGCGCCCCAGAAATTGAAGTGCCGGAAAAACGACCGCTTGACGACGGCGCCCTCATGAATCTTGAGAGACTTGTTGCCGTTCCTGATTTCGGCATAGGCACGCTCGGCCTCGATCACCCGTTCCCGGCTCGGCTTGACCCGGATCGACGTGTAGCCGACGATCTTGCCGTTCTCCAGCATCGGCGCGGCGTTTGCCTCGACCCAGTAATGGTCGCCGTTCTTGCAGCGGTTCTTGACCAGGCCGGTCCATGCCTTGCCGCTCTTGATGGTGCGCCAGAAATCCGCAAACGCTTCGGCCGGCATGTCCGGATGGCGCACGATATTTTGCGGCGCCCCCATCAGTTCCTCGGCGGAGAATCCGCTGATGTTGATGAAATCCTGGTTGATATAGGTGATGTTGCCGTACAGGTCGGTTTTGGAAACCACGGTTTCCCCATCTTGAAGAATGTACTCGACGTTGGTGACTGGCAGTCTGTTTCGCATGGTGCTACCCCCTGACGATGGTTGACTTGTTGAAAGCGGAATTGCTCGCATGTCGTGGCAGCTGGCGCCTGGTTCCGGGTTATTTCCCGGTCGCCCGAATTGCCGTTCCATGCAACAAGTTCAGTGTAAAAGTCGGGGGCGATCGGCCACACCTGACAAGAACGAAAGCAGGGGCTCCCCTTGTAGTTCCAGTACGAAATTGATTCGTTGAAGAAATGGATAAGAAAGCTTGAAGCCAGTGTCTGCGCGGCTCTGAAGGTAGATCGCATGGATTGCGCCGACATGGGACTCGTCCCAGTCATTGCGTACGCGATTCAGGAATGCGCTTACGCGGCCTCGTCGTCCGAAACCGGAGCGCCCATGAAAAACGCCGCAGCGGAAACATCCGCAGCGGCGTTGATTGCCGGCCGGCTCACCCCATCGGGAAGGATGGCCGCTTATTCCAGCTTGAATTTCCCGACCAACAACGCCAGGTTGCTTGCCTGCCCTTTCAATGCATCGGCCGCCGCCGCGGCCTGTTCCACCAATGCCGCATTTTGCTGGGTGGTCTGGTCCATCTGGGTGATGGCATTGTTGATTTCGTTGATGCCGCCGCTTTGCTCGTGCGTGGCGGCGCTGATTTCGCCGACGATATCGGTCACGCGTTTCACGCTGGCCACCACCTCGCCCATCGTCGCGCCGGCGCGGTCGACCAGTTGGCTGCCGGTGCCGACCTTCTCCACCGAGTCGTCGATCAGTTCCTTGATCTCCTTGGCGGCAGCGGCCGAACGTTGCGCCAGCGAACGCACTTCGGAAGCCACCACGGCGAAGCCGCGCCCCTGCTCGCCGGCGCGTGCGGCCTCCACCGCGGCGTTCAATGCCAGGATGTTGGTCTGGAAGGCGATGCCGTCGATCACGCCGATGATGTCGGCGATCTTGCGCGAGCTTTCGGTGATGCCTTCCATGGTCTGCACCACCTGCCCCACCACTTCGCCGCCCTGGCTGGCGATCTCGGAAGCGGATACCGCCAGTTGGTTGGCCTGGCGCGCGTTGTCGGCGTTCTGTTTGACGGTGGAGGTCAGTTCCTCCATGGCCGAAGCGGTCTCTTCCAGCGAACCGGCCTGCTGCTCGGTACGCGAAGACAGGTCGAGGTTGCCGGTGGCGATTTCCTGCGAAGCGGTGCTGATGGCGTCGGTTCCCTGGCGCACTTCGTTGACAATGTTCTTCAGGCTTTCGCTCATCGCCCGCAGCGCTTCCATCAGGCGGCCTGTCTCGTCGCGGCTGCCGGCGCGGATATGCATCGCGAGGTCGCCCCCGGCCACGCGTTGCGCGACCTCCACCGCCTCCCGGAGCGGACGCGACACGTTGCGCCCCACCACCATCGCCAGCGCGAAGGCGATCAGGACGGCCGCCGCCAGCAGGCCGAAGATCAATGTCCTGGCGCCCCGATAGACGCCGGTGGCGGCCTGGTCGGCGCGCGCGCCGCCTTCGCTGTTGACTTTCACGATCGCGTCGAGACTGGCGACCATGCCGCGAAACAGCTTTTGGGATTCGCCGTTGAACAGCGCCCGCGTTTCGTCGTATTGCTGGTTGGCCGCCATCTCGGCCAGTTGCTTGTCTATTTCGATATAGGCGGCGAAGCTCTTGGCGAACTGCGCGTATTGCTCTTTTTCAGCCGGCTCCGAAATCAGCTTCTCGTAGGCCGCGCGCTGTTTGGCGATGATCTCCAGGCGCGTCTTGATCGCGGTGTTTGCGGCGGTACGCTCGGCGGGCTGCACCGCTGTCACCAGTTCCAGTTCGGAAATGCGCATGCGCGGCAGCGATCCTTGTATTTCCCGCGCCGCTTCGATCGACGGCAGCCACCTGCTGACGATTTCCGAAGAGGCCTTGTTGACTTCCTTGAGCTGGATAACAGCGAACAAGCCGAGCAGCACGGTCAGCGCGATCACCGCCGCGAAGGACAAGGCCAGCTTTTTCGCGATGTTCAGATTGTGGAACCAGTTCATGTCATCCTCGAATTTCTATTTATATAATTTTTGAGGGGCGATCCCGGACGTCCCTGCGTTGCCGGGCGCGGCAGGAAACCTGGAGCGAGCGTCCAAGGAATGGGAATCTCGTGAGAATGGACCGGATCGACGCCCCGTTCTGACTTGGCTTATCCCGGTACTTGTACTGCAGGTTCCGGCGCGCCTTCCCTCGTCGGCTCGCCGGTCATCGCATCATTCCGGCATGGCTGACCGAAATAACAGTGAATGGTAAATAGTCGAACAATGTCTTTCCAATGAATTAAATCGCAAAGCCCATGCGCGATTCGATATCACTTGCCGGCGAAAAAAATGCCCGGTTCAGCCAGGCTGAATCGGGCATGTTCAAGGAATCCGGCCGGCGGCACCGATGGCCGCCGCGGCGATGGCGCGTCAGTCCGGTGCGCCTGAGTGTTCTTTTTTCTGGATGAACTCGATCTTGTAGCCGTCGGGGTCCTGGACAAACGCAATCACGGTCTTCCCGTGCTTCATGGGGCCGGCTTCGCGTGTGACCAGGCCGCCTTTCTGCTTGACGGCGTCGCAGGCGGCGTAGGCATCCTCGACTTCGATCGCGATGTGTCCATAGCCGGTGCCGAGGTCGTAGCTCTTGGTGTCCCAGTTGTGGGTCAATTCGAGCACCGTGTGGTCGCTCTCGTCACCGTATCCGACAAATGCCAGGGTGAACTTGCCGTCCGGGTAATCATTGCGGCGCAAGAGCTTCATGCCCAGCACCGTTGTGTAGAAATCGATGGAACGATCGAGATCGCCTACGCGAAGCATCGTATGCAGCATCCTCATTTGGCTCTTCCTTATGTGGCTGATTATGGCTAATGGCAACCGGCGCATTATCGTACATTTGGCCTCGGGGCGCTGGCGCATGGCCGCGGGTTCGGCAACGCAAAACGGGCAAGCCGCGAAGCTTGCCCGTTTTCTTCCCACTGGTTTCCGGCGCGATCAATCGTCGTCATCGCCCCAGCGGTCACGATAGCGATAGCTGCGCACCACGGTGCGTTCGACATAGCGCGGCGGCGGTGCGTAATAGCGCGGCTGCTCGTAATACACGCGCTGGGGAGCTTCGTAGTACAGCGGCTGCGGGGCTTCGTAATATACCGGCTGCTGCGGCGGCGCCTGGTAGACCGGTGCGGAATTGGCGTTGGCGATCAGCGAACCGATGGCGACAGCGCCGATGATGCCGGCGGCGATGGCGACGCCGTTGTTGCCGCCGCGGTCATGCGCCATGGCGGGCGTGCTGACGGCGGCGGCCGTTGCGAGCAGTGTGGTTGCGATCAGAACCGTTGCGATTTTTTTGCTGGCCATGATTGGCTCCTGTCTAGAACTCATTTCATCAATAGGCGTGAGTGCGAGCGAGTCCCGTTTGGGATGAAGTGCAAGGCGCGAACTTGGGTCAAGACTGGGCGTCTTGACCCAAGTTCGTAACGCGGCAATTCGCCCAAACGGGCCGCTCCCTCCGGGTTCTGCTCAGAAAGGGCGCTGGCCGCGTTGCGCTCCTTGCGTGTGGCACCGCCACACGACGCGTCGCGCGCCTTGCCAGCGCCCTTTCTGAGCAGAACGCATCTCACGCCTATTGATGAAATGAGTTCTGGTCCGCTATGTTGTCGCGGCACGATTCCACTATATGTCAGCGAATCTCGAATTTCATCGATTCTGAAACTTGGTTACAGTTCTTACGAGTCACGTCCCGGATGTGACTTTCTGCAACCGGATGGCCCTGGAGCCGCCTTGGAAGCTGTCCTTAGCGTTGCCCCAGCAGATTGGCCAGCGCCACGAACTGCTCCACCGGCACCGTTTCCGGACGGGCCTGCGGATTGACGCCGGCCTGACGCAACTCGTCTTCGGTGAACAAGCTCGCCACGCAATTGCGGATCACCTTGCGGCGCTGCGAGAAGGCCTTGGTGACCACCTGCTCCAGCAGTTTTTCTTCGCACGGCATCGGCTGCGCCAGCGGAATCATGCGGACGATGGCCGAATCCACCTTGGGCGGCGGATCGAACGCGGTGGGCGGCACCACGAACAGCAGCTCCATGTGGTAGCGCCATTGCAACATCACCGACAGGCGTCCGTAATCCTTGCCGCCCGGCTCGGCCACCATGCGCTCCACCACTTCCTTTTGCAGCATGAAATGCTGGTCGCGCACCTGCGGCGCGATGCCGGCCAGATGGAACAGCAGGGGACTGGAGATGTTGTACGGCAGGTTGCCGACTACCCGCAGCTTCTGCCCTGGCGGCACCGGAATGCTGCCGAAATCGAACTTCAGCGCATCGGCCGAATGTACCGTCAGGCGCGCCGGGTCGAAACGCTTGTTGAGCCGCTCGACCAGGTCGCGGTCGAGTTCGACCACGTGCAGGTGCCTGAGCGAGTCGAGCAGCAGCGACGTCATCGCCGCCAGGCCGGGGCCGATCTCGACCATGGCGTCATCCGGCTGCGGATCGATGGAGCGGATGATGTCGTACAGGACGGCATCGTCAGTCAGGAAGTTCTGGCCGAAACGCTTGCGGGGAATGTGCTTCATGTCTTGCCTTGTTGGTTGCGCGCCATGCCGGCGGCGGCGCGGATCGCCACTGCCATGCTGCCGTGGTCGGCGTGGCCCAGCCCTCGCGCGGCCAGGTCCAGTGCGGTGCCGTGGTCGACCGAAGTGCGGATCAGCGGCAGGCCCAGCGTGATATTGATGCCGTGGCCGAAGCTGGCGAACTTGAGCACCGGCAGGCCCTGGTCATGGTACATCGCCAGCACGCAGTCGGCGCCTTCCAGGTACTTGGGCTGGAACAGCGTATCGGCCGGATACGGCCCGCGCGCGTCAATGCCGCGCTGCTGCGCTGCCAGCAGCGCCGGCGCGATGACGTCGATTTCCTCGTGGCCGAGATAGCCGTTTTCTCCGGCATGCGGGTTCAGGCCGGTGACCAGGATGCGCGGCGCGGCGATGCCGAACTTGGCGCGCAGGTCGGCCTGGATGATATCCAGCGTACGTGCCAGGCTGTCGCCGGTGATGGCGGCCGGCACATCCTTCAAGGCCAGGTGGGTGGTGGCCAGCGCAACGCGCAGATGCGGCGCATCGCCGCCGGCCAGCATCATCACCACTTGCGGCGTATGCGTGGCTTCGGCCAGATATTCGGTATGACCGATGAAGGCCACGCCGGCGTCGTTGATGGTGCTCTTCTGCAGCGGTGCGGTGACGATGGCGGCAAAGCTGCCGTTCATGGCGCCTTCGACCGCCAGGTCCAGCGTCTGCAGCACTGCCAGGCCGTTGCGCGCATCGAGCTGGCCGGGGCGCACCGGCTCCGCCACCGGGCAGTCGATGACGGTCAGGCAGTCGGTCGGGAAATCCGGCAAGCCGCTGTTGCGCCACGCCTGTATCGACAGCGCCGCCACCCGCATCCCCGGATCGATGGCCTGCGCCGTTTGCGCCAGCAAGGCGGCATCGCCCAGCAGCACGCAACGCACTTCGGCGCGCAACTCCCAGGCCGCGCGCAGCGAGATTTCAGGTCCGATGCCTGCCGGTTCGCCGCAGGTCAGCGCAAGGATGGGTCGGTTCATAGCGTAAAGAGCGGTATCAGAAACGCAAGAGCCGGCACCAGGGCCGGCTTCTCGCGACAGCGGGAAAAAATGCGTCAGTCGTCGTTGCGGTACTCGACGTAGGCGCGGTCGCGGATCTGGCGCATCCAGTCTTCGTTGGCCTCTTCGATCTTGCGCTCGCGAATGGCTTGGCGGGCTGCCTGGCGGGTGCGTTCCTTGGAAGCGTCGTCGGTCTTGCGCTCGACCACCTGGATCAGGTGGTAGCCGAACGGCGATTCGATCGGCTGGCTGACCTCGCCCGGTTTCAGCTGGTCCATCGCGCGTTCGAATTCAGGCACGGTATCGCCCGGGTAGACCCACCCCAGGTCGCCGCCCTTGGCCGCCGACAAGTCGTTCGAATACAGCTTGGCCAGCTCTTCGAACGAGGCCGATCCGTGGTCCAGGCGCTCCTTCAGTTCGGTCAGCTTGCGCTTGGCTTCGGCGGCCGTGACCACCTGGGTGACCTTGATCAGGATATGGCGCACATGGGTCTGCTGGACTGCCGGCGCCGCAGCCTGCTGGTTGCCGGCGGCGCGACGGCCGACCAGCTTCAGGATGTGGAAGCCGTTGCCGCTCTTGAGGATGGCGCTGACCTGGCCGTCCTGCAGCTTGGCCACGCCGTCAAGGAACAGCTGCGGCAGGCGCTCGGCCGCGCGCCAGCCGAGGTCGCCGCCATTGAGGGCATCGGCGGCGTCGGAGTAGGCGGCGGCGGTCTTGGCGAAGTCGGCGCCGGTGCGCAACTGGCGCAGCACGTCCTCAGCCCGGTCGCGGCGCGCGGCCAGTTGTTCCGGCGTGGCGTTCTCGGGCACGCGGATCAGAATCTGGGCGATATCCAGTTCCTGGTGCTCGCCGCCGGCATTGGCTTCGGCGGCCAGGTAATTGTCGATTTCCGATTCGGTCACGGTGACCTTGTTGTCGACCTCACGCTCGCGCAGGCGCTGGCCCAGGATTTCGCGCCGGATTTCTTCACGGAAGGTGGCGTAGACCATGCCTTCCTTTTCCAGGCGGCTGCGGAATTCCGGCATCGACATCTTGTTCTGCTCGGCGATGCGCTGCATGGCGCGGTCCAGCATGGCGTCGTCGACCACGATACCGCTTTCCTTGGCCATCTGCGCCTGGGCGCGCTCGACGATCATGCGCTCGACCAACTGGCGCACCAACTGGTTGCGCGGGGGCAGTTGCACGTTCTGCGCGGCCATGCGCTGTTCGACGCTGGCCAGGCGCTCGGCGACTTCCTGGCGCGTGATGACCTCGTTGTTGACCACCACCAGGATGGAATCGACCGGCCTGGGTTCACGGGATGCGCGGGCGGCCTCCGGCGCCGGGGCTGCCACGGGAGGCGCCGCCAGCGGCACGGCGGCGGCCGGTTTGGCGGCGGCCGCCGCTGGCTTGGCCGCCGGCTTGGCAGGCGCCTGCGGCGCCGTGTCCGCCGGCACGGCCGGGGTGATGGTCGTGGCAAACTGCGCATGCGCATTGCCGATCACGCCAAGCATGCACAGCAGCGCGGTCACTGTTTTGGTTTTTGCGAGGAGTGGTGTATGCATATTACGCATGGATTGTGGGTCAGGAAAGGGTTAGAAGTTGTTGTCTACCGCGCTATCGGGCAAATTCACTTTCTGATAGCCCGGAACGCTGCTCTTGATCGCATCCAGTGGATTGGAGCCAATCTGCGAGAAACCGTTAAGTTCCAGCTGGAAGAAGAAACCGGTCGACGCCTTGCTGGACGAGGTCGGGATGCGCTGCGCCACGATGCGGAACACCCAGCAATCCGCCTTGTACTCCATGCCTAGCAGGCCTTCGGCCACGGTCCTGTCGGGGATCGAGTAGTTCATGCGGCCCACAGCATACCAGCGTTGCGACACCGGCCATTGGCCGGACACGTCGACTTGCTTGAGCGGAGTCATCAGGCCGGTGTAGGGGTTCAGGTAAGTGCGGTCCAACCGGTATTGCAGGTTCAGCACGCGCTTGGGCGCCGGCTGCCAGCGCACGCCGAAAGTCGAGCGCACCATCTGGCGCAGGGTCTCGCTGTACTGCACCGTGTTGTCGGTCGAGAATTCCTTCGAGATCTGGCCTCCCAGCGCTAGCAGCAGATCGGATTTGCTGCCCAGCGTAGTCGTGGTGGTGGTGTTGAGGCCAACCTTGGGGTCGGCAAAATAATAGCGCTGTCCCACCGCCATGCGCAGGCGCTCCAGGCCGTTTTCCTCGATCAGGCGAGAAGTCACGGCCGCGGTCAGTTGGTTCGCATCGCTGATGCGGTCATGCCCGACGAAGCGGTTTTCGCTGAAGATTTGCGCGAAGTTGAAGTCAGCCAGCCCGGAATCGAAATTGGGCAATTGCGACTGGTCGCGATACGGCGTGCGCACATAGAACAGGCGCGGCTCCAGGGTCTGCGTCATGGAGCGGCCCAGCAGCGTGGATTCGCGCTCGAAAATCATGCCGGAATCGAGCGACACCGTCGGCACTGTGCGGTTGAAACTGGTCGGCTGTCCCGGGGAAAGGTTGTTCAGGCGATAACTGGTGGCGTCCAGGATGACCTTAGGCGTGATGAAGTAGCCCGGGCGCACGAACGGATACGACACGGTCTGGGTAACGAAGGCGCGGTCACCACCGACCAAGTCGCCACTGGAAAAGCGGGTGAAATCGGCCGTCGTCGAAAAATCGAAGCCCCCGACGTCATAGCGGTTGCCGTTGAAGACGATCTGCGGCACGCGGTCGTAAGGCTTGGTGATGGGATTATTGACATCCTGCAGCAACTGGTACTTGGAGACATGGCCGTACAGGCTCCAGTAAGTGCTGCCATAGGTCAGGCTCACGTCGCGCGTGAGCAGGCGCTGAGTGCTGGCCGTGATCGAATGGGCGAAATCCGACGGATAGTCGTTATCGGACGCCTTATTCAGGTTCCAGGCCAGTTGCAAACCTGGCGCCAGCGTCTGGTTATGCAGCGAAGACAGCGAGTAGCGGCCGGTGCCGGTCACACGATCCTGGATGCCCTCCACATAGGTGGTGCCGGAGTAGGTATCGCCCAGGTAGCGCGTTTCCGCGCCCAGTTGCAGACCGCGGCGGACGATGTACTTCGGAACCAGCGTCAGGTCGTAGTTGGGTGCCAGGTTGAAATAGTAAGGCACCGCGATTTCCGCGCCGCCGGTACTGGTCATGCCGATGGTCGGCGGCAGCACGCCGGACTTGCGCTCGCCCGACAGCGGAAAAGTCATCCACGGCGAACCGAGGATAGGCACGTCCTTGAAATACAGCAAACCGCCATGCGCGGTACCGACATCGCGCCCGCTGTCCAGGTCCATGGTATTGACGCGCAGGTACCAGTCGGGATCGGTCGCTTCGCAGGTACTGTAGGTGCCCTGCGTCACCTGCGCCTGGTCGTTGGACAGGAAATCGATGCGCTCGGCCTTGCCGCGCCCGCCATTCTTGCCAAACAGATAGGTCGGATTGGTCACGAAGCCAGCGCCGGACTCCATGTTCATCTGCGCATGGTCGCCGGTGTACTGGTCTTGCAGTCGCCGCATCCAGACGTGGCCGGTCGCCTCGACTTCATCCTGGATGATGCGGTATTCCGCTTTATCGGCCTTGATCGTGGTGCTGCCCTTGACCACTTCGACGTCACGGTCCAGGTTCACCTGGCGGTCGGGGCGGCCGGTCATCTGTTCGGCGCTTACATTGACGGGGGCATCCTTGTCGTCGGCCGGCGCCGCGGCCGGCTTGGGCATCGCCATCTGCGCATGCACCGTGAGCGGCAGCAGGCCGGAGGCCGATGCCACCACCGCCGACGAGAACAGGCGCGCCAACCGCCAATTGACGGCGCGTTCAGAAAGAGACTTGGAAAACCGGATCATGAAAAGAGTGGCAAGACACCGTGCAGGCGGATTTTTTGAGGTTAATCCCTTATTATATGGGAACTCATACACATCAAACGAATTCCTCAGATTGTTCATGTCCTCCCCAAGTTCTTCCCCCGATTTGCGCTTATCCGAATTGCAAGACTGGCTGGCCACGCTGGCGGCCACGCCAGTATTGCCGGCCACCCTGCGCCCGGCCTCCGCCGACGCCAGTTTTCGCCGGTATTTCCGCGTGGATACGCCTGACGGCGGCACCGCCATCGTCATGGACGCGCCGCCGCCGCAAGAAGACGTGCGTCCGTTCATCCACGTGGCCGGCGTCTTCGGCGCCACCGGCGTGACGGTGCCGCAAATCCTGGCGCAAGACGTGCAGCGCGGCTTCCTGCTGCTGTCCGACCTGGGCTCGGTCACCTACCTGCAGCAACTCTCGGCCGACAGCGCGCACAAACTATACATGGATGCGATCGATGCCTTGGTACTTTTACAAGCGCAAAGCAAGCCCGACGCCCTGCCCGAGTACGACCGCGCACTGCTGCTGCGCGAGCTGGAACTGTTCCGCGAGTGGTATATCGGCAAGCACCTGGGCGTGACGCTGACTGACGAACAGAACGCGGTTCTGACCAAGACCTTCGACGCCATCCTGGCCAACAACCTGGCGCAGCCGCAGGTCTACGTGCACCGCGACTACCATTCGCGCAACCTGATGGTGCTGCCCGCCGGCAATCCCGGCATCCTCGACTTCCAGGACGCGGTCTACGGCCCCATCACCTACGATCTGGTTTCGCTGCTGCGCGATGCCTACATCCAGTGGGACGAGGAACTGGTGCTGGACTGGACCATCCGCTACTGGGAAAAGGCGCGCCGCGCCGGCCTGCCGGTGGCGCCGGACATCGACGGTTTCTACCGCGACTTCGAGTGGATGGGCCTGCAGCGCCACCTGAAGGTGCTGGGCATCTTCGCCCGCCTGTACCACCGAGACGGCAAGGACGGCTACCTGAAGGACATGCCGCTGGTCATGGACTACACGCTCAAGACCGCGCGCCGCTACGTCGCCTTCACGCCGCTGGTGCGCCTGATCGAAAAGCTCGAACAGGAACACGCGCCCAAGTTCGGCTATACCTTCTGAAGGCGCGCATACATGAAAGCCATGATCTTCGCAGCCGGCCGCGGCGAGCGCATGCGCCCGCTGACCGACGCCACACCCAAGCCGCTACTGAAAGTACGCGGCCGACCGCTGATCGTGTGGCAGATCCTGTCGCTGGTGCGCGCCGGCATCACCGAGATCGTCATCAACCATGCCCACCTGGGCCGGCAGCTTGAGGAAGCGCTGGGCGACGGCGGCAAGTTCGGCGCGCAATTGCATTACTCGCCCGAAGGCACCGCGCTGGAAACCGCCGGCGGCATCGCCAAGGCCCGCCACCTGCTGGGTGAACAACCGTTCGTGGCCGTCTCAGGCGACATTTATTGCCCGCACTTCGACTACGAGCAAGTCAAGACCGTGCTGGAAGACGAAGACCCGTGGGGCAACCCGCTGCCGCTGGACAAGCGCGACGTGGCCTGGATCTGGCTGGTCAAGAATCCGCCCTTCCATCCCGAGGGCGATTTCGCGCTCAACAATTTCTCGATCGCCAATGAAGGCGAGAACAAGCTGACCTTCGCCAACATCGGCGTCTACCGCCCGCAGATGTTCGACGCCATCGCCCCCGGCGAGCACGCCAAGCTCGGCCCGCTGCTGCGCGAATACGCCGCGCGCGGCCAGGTCGGCGGCGACGTCTATCGCGGCGAATGGCATAACGTTGGTACCATCGACCAACTGGAAGCATTGAACCAGCCGCCCGGAGGAACTCGTCCATGAGCTTCAACGCCACGCCCTTCATCGAACGCCGCGCCCGCCTGCTCGCCAGCATGCGAAAGGCCGGCGGCGGGGTCGCCATCATCCCGACCGCGCCGGAAGTCATGCGCAACCGCGATGCCGACTATCCCTATCGCCACGACAGCTATTTCTACTACCTGACAGGCTTCACCGAACCCGAGGCGGTGGTGGTGCTGGTGGCCGGCAAGGAAAGCCGCAGCATCCTGTTCTGCCGCGACAAGAACCTGGAACGCGAAATCTGGGACGGCTACCGCTTCGGCCCGCAAGCGGCGCAGCAGCAATTCGGTTTCGACGCCGCCCATGCCATCGACGAACTCGACAAGAGCATGCCGGCATTGCTGGCCGACGCGCCCGCCATTTATTACGCGCTGGGCCACGACGATAAGCGCGATGCCCAGCTGCAGCGCTGGCTGCAGGGCGTGCGCGCCCTCGCCCGCAGCGGCGTGGCCGCGCCCGGCGCGGTAGTCGACGTCAGCGTGCTGCTGGACGACATGCGCCTGTTCAAGGACTCCTTTGAGATCGACCTGATGAAGCGCGCCGGCGTGATCTCCGCAGAAGCCCATTGCCGCGCCATGCGCATCGCCCGCCCCGGCTTGCTCGAATACCAGCTGGAAGCCGAGCTGCTGCACGAATTCCGCCGCAACGGCTCCCAATACCCGGCCTACGGCTCCATCGTCGCCACCGGCGCCAATTCCTGCGTGCTGCACTATCGCGCCGGCGACGCCGAACTGAAGGATGGCGACCTGGTGCTGATCGACGCCGGCTGCGAACTGGACAGCTACGCCTCCGACATCACCCGCACCTTCCCGGCCAACGGCAAGTTCTCCGGCCCGCAAAAGGAGCTGTACGAAATCGTGCTGGCCGCCCAGAACGCCGCCGTCGCCGAAATCGTTCCCGGCAAGCGCTTCATGGACGGCCACGACGCCGCCGTGCGCGTGCTGGCGCAAGGCATGCTCGATACCGGCCTGCTCGACAAGAACCGTGTCGGCTCGCTGCAGGACGTGATCGAGAAAGGCGACTACCGCCAGTTCTACATGCACCGCACCGGCCACTGGCTGGGCATGGACGTGCACGACGTCGGCGACTACCGCGATCCGCCGGCCGCCGATGGCAGCAAGCCATGGCGCACGCTGCAGCCGGGCATGGTGCTCACTGTCGAACCGGGCATCTACGTGCGCCCGGGCGAAGGCGTGCCGGAAAAATACTGGAACATCGGCATCCGCATCGAGGACGACGCCCACGTTACCGCCACCGGCTGCGAACTGCTGACCACCGGCGTGCCGAGCAAGGTCGACGACATCGAAGCGCTGATGCGCCAGGGCTGACCCGACATCGTTTCCGTACCATGAACATCGCCGACTTCGACCTGATCATCTGCGGCGGCGGCCCGGTCGGCCTGTGCGCCGCCGGCCTGCTGGCGCGCCGCGGCCTCGATCCCGCGCGCATCGCGCTGGTCGATCTGAAGACGCCGCAACAGGCTGCCGCCGACCCGCGCACCATCGCCCTCTCCTACGGCAGCCGCCAGATCCTGGAAGAACTGGGCGCCTGGGACGGCGTAGGCAAGGCGGCCACCGCCATCGAACAGATCCACGTCTCGCGCCGCGGCCATTTCGGCCGCACCCTGCTCGACCGCGCGGATTACGACTTGCCCGCATTGGGCTATGTGGCCCGCTACGGCAGCGTGAACCAGGCGCTGGCAACTGCCACCGACCATTTGGGCCTGAACCTGTTGCGCCCGGCAGAAGTCGTGGCGCTGGCCGAGGAAGACGACCACGTCGCCGTCTCGCTGCAGGATGGCAGGATATTGCGCGCGGCGCTGGCCATCCAGGCCGAGGGCGGCGTGTTCGGTGAGCAGCAGCAGAAAAGCATGCAGCGGGACTACCGGCAACTGGCGCTGATCGCCCATGTGCACGCCGACCAGGCCGTCGCCCACCGCGCCTTCGAACGCTTCACCGACGAAGGGCCGCTGGCCCTGCTGCCGCAGGACGACGGCTACGCGTTGGTCTGGTGCGTGCGTCCGGATACCGGCGAACGCCTGCTGGCGCTCGATGACGCTGCCTTCCTGGCCGCATTGAACCAGGCCTTCGGCCAGCGCGTGGGCCGCTTCACCCGCACCAGCCCGCGCCACTCCTATGCGCTGGGCCTGAATGCCAAACCCGGCCGGACGCAGCGCGTGGTCGCCATCGGCAATGCCGCCCAGACGCTGCATCCGGTCGCAGGCCAGGGCCTGAACCTCGGCCTGCGTGACGCCAGGGTGCTGGCCGATGTGCTGGCGCGCGAACGGACACCGGAGGCATTGCAGCAATTCCACCGCCGCCGCGGCCAGGACCGCGACCTGACCATCCGTCTGACCGACCTCATGGCGCGCATCTTCGCCAGCGCGCCGCAAGGCACGCCGGCGCAGGCGCTGCTCGGCCTGTCGCTGGGCGCGATCGACCTGCTGCCGCCGGCGCGCGACCTGCTGGCCGGGCAGATGATGTTCGGCCGGCGCTGACCCCAAGCCCTTGACGGCATGAGACAATGCCGCATCAACACAGCCAACACCGCTTGCCGCCATGAAACAAGACCCGCGCTTCAAGAACCTCTACATCCTCGATCACCCGCTGATCCAGCACAAGCTCACGCACATGCGCGACAAGCGCACCTCCACGCGCACCTTCCGCGACCTGCTGCGCGAGATCACGCTGCTGATGGGCTATGAAATCACGCGCGACCTGCCGCTGACCACCGAAACCATCGAGACCCCGCTGGTGACCTACGACGCCCCCGTGATCGCCGGCAAGAAGCTGGCCATCGTGCCGGTGCTGCGCGCCGGCGTAGGCATGAGCGACGGCCTGCTGGAACTGATCCCGTCGGCGCGCGTGGGCCACATCGGCGTCTACCGCGACGAGAACCACCAACCGGTGGAATACCTGGTGCGCCTGCCCGACCTGCAGGACCGCACCATGATCTTGTGCGACCCGATGGTGGCCACCGGCAACTCGGCGGTGCACGCGGTCGACGCGCTGAAAAAGCGCGGTGTCCCCAGCGAACACATCGTGTTCGTGGCACTGGTGGCCGCGCCTGAAGGCGTGAAGGTATTCACCGACGCACATCCGGACGTCAAGCTGTATGTCGCGTCGCTGGATTCACACCTGGATAGCCACGCCTATATCGTGCCAGGACTGGGCGATGCCGGCGACCGCATCTTCGGTACAAAATGAAATAAGCGGCTAGTAGTAGCCGCCATAAAAAACGCCGCCGCGAAGTGATTCGCGGCGGCGTTTTTCATGGCAAGGAAAAACTCAGTCCACTGCCTTAACCATATCTTCGATGACCTTCTTGGCGTCGCCGAAGACCATCATGGTCTTGTCCATGTAGAACAGTTCGTTGTCCAGGCCGGCGTAGCCGGCGGCCATCGAGCGCTTGTTCACGATCACCGTCTTGGCCTTGTAGGCTTCCAGGATCGGCATGCCGGCGATCGGCGACTTCGGATCCTTGGCGGCCGGGTTGACCACGTCGTTGGCGCCCAGCACCAGCACCACGTCGGCCTGCGCGAACTCGCTGTTGATGTCTTCCATCTCGAACACCTGGTCGTAAGGTACTTCGGCCTCGGCCAGCAGCACGTTCATGTGGCCCGGCATGCGGCCGGCCACCGGGTGGATCGCATACTTCACGGTCACGCCCTTGTGGGTCAGCTTCTCGGTCAGCTCCTTCAGCGCATGCTGCGCGCGCGCCACCGCCAGGCCGTAGCCGGGAACGATGATCACGGTCTCGGCATTGCCCATCAGGAAGGCCGCATCGTCGGACGAACCGGACTTGACCGGACGCTGCTGCTGCGCGCCGCCGCCGGCGGCCGCCGCTTCGCCGCCAAAGCCGCCCAGGATCACGTTGAAGAACGAGCGGTTCATCGCCTTGCACATGATGTAGGACAGGATCGCGCCCGAGGATCCCACCAGCGAACCGGCGATGATCAGCATCGCGTTGTTCAGCGAGAAGCCGATGCCGGCCGCGGCCCAGCCCGAGTAGCTGTTCAACATCGACACCACCACCGGCATGTCGGCGCCGCCGATGGGGATGATGATCAGCACGCCCAGCGCGAAGGCGATCGCCGCCATGATGATGAAGGGCAGCCAGTTCTGGGTCAGCACGAAGATGATGCCGAAGCCGATCATGGCGATCGCCAGCAGCAGGTTCAGGAAGTGCTGGCCGGAGAAGTTCACCGGCGCGCCCTGGAACAGGCGGAACTTGTACTTGCCCGAGAGCTTGCCGAAGGCGATCACCGAACCGGAGAAGGTGATGGCGCCGACGAAGGTGCCGATGAACAGTTCGACGCGGTTGCCCACCGGGATCAGCGCGCCATGCGCCGAGATGCCCAGCGCCCACGGTTCGGCCACGGCCGCGACCGCGATACACACCGCCGCCAGACCAATCAGCGAGTGCATTGCCGCGACCAGTTCAGGCATCTTGGTCATTTCAACGCTGCGTGCGAGGTAGGCGCCGATGCCGCCGCCGACGATCACGCCGGCCGCCACCAGCAGATAGCCGATGTCGCCCGAAGCGTTCGCGCCTTCGCCCTTCAACTTGACGATCAAGGCCAGTGTGGTCAACACCGCAATCGCCATGCCGGCCATGCCGAAGGTATTGCCGCGGCGCGCGGTGGCCGGGTGCGACAAGCCCTTCAACGCCTGGATGAAGCAGATCGAGGCGATCAGGTACAACAGGGTAACCAGATTCATGCTCATGCTTATGCTCCCGCCTTGTCTGCCGCTGCCTTGGGCTCTTTCTTCTTGAACATTTCCAGCATGCGCCGGGTCACCATGAAGCCGCCGAACACGTTGACCGCCGCCAGCGCCACGGCCAGCGTGCCGGCGATGCGGCCCACGGTGCCTTCGGTCAGGCCGGCAGCCAGCATGGCGCCGATGATGATGATCGCCGAGATGGCGTTGGTGACCGCCATCAGCGGCGTGTGCAGCGCCGGGGTGACGGTCCAGACCACGTGGTAGCCGACGTAGATCGCCAGCACGAAGATGATCAGGTTGATGATGGTATGGCTGACTTCCATTTCTTGTTCCTCTCGTTATTGCGCGATGCGGGCATCGCGGGTCAGATCGCTGGGGTCAGATTGCCTTCAGGCTGGTGATGCGGTTCTTGTCGTCGACGAAGACGACCTTGGGCTTGTACTGCGCCACCTGCTCGTCGGTCATCGGCGCATAGGTGCAGATGATCAGCAGATCGCCCAGGTGCGCGAGGCGGGCCGCCGCGCCGTTGAGGGAAATCTCGCCGCTGCCACGCTTGCCGCGGATAGCGTAGGTGGAGAAGCGTTCGCCGTTGTTGACGTTGTACAGCTCGATTTTTTCGAACTCGCGGATGTCGGCCGCCTCCAGCAGGTCTTCGTCGATGCCGCAGGAGCCTTCATAGTTGAGGTCGCATTGGGTGACGGTTGCGCGATGGATCTTGGCGCGCAGCATGATGCGTTGCATGTACTTCTTTCCTTGTAAGGCGTGCGCCGGCCGCGCCGGCGCGTAGTAATAGGGATAGGAGCCGCCGCGCGAGCGCGGCAGGCCCTTTTTTATTTGCGCAGGACTTCGCCGCCGCTGCACAGCAGCGTGGCGGCGACGATGTCGTCTTCGCGGTTGATGACCAGCTTGCCTTCGCCATCGATGATCAGCTTCAGGAAATCCAGCACGTTGCGCGCATACAGGGCCGAGGCATCGGCCGCCACCAGGGCCGCCAGGTTGCCTTCGCCGATGATGTGCACGCCGTGTTTGATGACCGTCTTGCCCGGTTCCGACAGCGGGCAGTTGCCGCCCTGGTCGACCGCCATGTCCAGGATCACCGAACCCGGCTTCATCGCCTTCACCGTCTCCTCGCTGATCAGCACCGGCGCCTTGCGACCCGGAATCAGCGCGGTGGTGATGATGATGTCGGCCTGCTTGGCGCGCTCGTGGACCAGTTCGGCCTGGCGCTTCATCCAGTCGGGCGGCATCGGGCGCGCATAGCCGCCCACGCCCTTGGCGATTTCCCTTTCCTCGTCGGTCAGGAACGGCACGTCGAGGAACTTGGCGCCCAGCGACTCGATCTGTTCCTTGACCGCCGGACGCACATCGGATGCCTCGATCACCGCGCCCAGCCGCTTGGCGGTGGCGATCGCCTGCAGCCCGGCTACACCGGCTCCCATGATCAGCATGCGCGCCGCCTTGACGGTGCCTGCGGCCGTCATCAGCATGGGCATGAAACGCTGGTACGTGTTGGCTGCCATGATCACCGCTTTGTAACCGGCGATATTGGCTTGCGAGGACAGGACGTCCATCGATTGCGCACGGGTGGTGCGCGGTGCGGCTTCCAGCGCGAAGGCGGTCAGCCCTGCGCCGGCCATGGCCGCGATGTTGTCGGCATCGAAGGGATTCAACATGCCGACGACAACAGTTCCAGCTTTGATCTGCGCGCGCTCCGACTGGCTCGGGGCGCGCACCTTGAGAATGACTTCCGCGGTATAGACGGCGTCGGCGCTGCCGATACTGGCGCCGACGGCGACATAGGCTTCATCGGGAATGCTGGATTTGACGCCTGCGCCCGATTCGACCATGACTTCGTGCTTGGCGGCCACCAGTTTCTTGACGGTTTCCGGAGTTGCCGCGACACGCGTTTCCCCATCCCGACTTTCGGCGGGAATACCTATCCTCATTCAAAGCTCCTGTTTGGTTGATTCTTACCCCAATCTTACACGACAAAATTTGAAACCCAACAACTTTACCAGGGCATGGGGATAAGAAAGGAATCCGCCTGCAGAAGCAGGAAATCCGCCTGCGGCGGGGCTTTGCGCTGAAGAGTCCGGCGCGACGCGGTAAAATGGCGGATTCACGAGGTAATCAATGTCTGAAGTCTGGAAACCTTCGGTCACCGTCGCCGCCATCATCGAGCAACAGGGCCGCTTCCTGCTGGTGGAAGAAGAAAGCGGCGGCGCCATTCGCATCAACCAGCCGGCCGGCCACCTGGAGCCGGGCGAATCGCTGCTGGACGCGGTGGTGCGCGAAGCGCTGGAAGAGTCGGCGCGGGCCTTCACGCCGACGGCGCTGGTAGGCACCTACCTGTCGCGCAACGTATCGTCGTCGCGCGGCGGCATGAGCGTGACCTATCTGCGCTTCGCCTTCGCCGGCACGGTTGGCGAACAATTGGAGCGCGCCCTCGACGAAGGCATCCTGCGCACCGTCTGGATGACCCGCGACGAACTGGCGGCATGCGCCGATCGCCACCGCAGCCCGCTGGTGCTGCGCTGCGTGGACGACTATCTGCGCGGCCAGCGGGCGCCGCTGGAACTGGTGCATACCGATCCAAGCGCGATCGGCAGCCTGGCAGACTATTGACATCGATTCCCGCCATTTGCGAGCAACATCATCATGAGTAAGAAAAGAGTAGTCATCGGCATGTCGGGCGGCGTGGATTCGTCGGTCTCGGCGTGGCTGCTGAAGGAACAGGGTTATGAAGTCATCGGCCTGTTCATGAAGAACTGGGAAGACGACGACGATTCCGAATACTGCTCGACGCGCGAAGACTGGATCGACGCCGTCAGCGTGGCCGACGTGGTCGGCGTGGACATCGAAGCGGTCAACTTCGCCTCCGAGTACAAGGACCGCGTGTTCGCCGAATTCCTGCGCGAATACCAGGCCGGCCGCACGCCCAACCCGGACGTGCTGTGCAACGCCGAGATCAAGTTCAAGGCCTTCCTCGACCACGCCATGAAGCTGGGCGCCGACTACATCGCCACCGGCCACTACGCGCGCGTGCGCGAAAATGCGGCCGGCAAGTTCGAGCTGCTCAAGGCGGTCGACGCCAGCAAGGACCAGAGCTACTTCCTGCACCGCCTGAACCAGGAGCAGCTCGCGCGCGCGATCTTCCCGCTGGGCGAAATCCACAAGACCGAGGTGCGCAGGATCGCCGAACAGTTGCAATTGCCCAACGCCAAAAAGAAGGACTCGACCGGCATCTGCTTCATTGGAGAACGCCCGTTCCGCGAATTCCTGAACCGCTACCTGTCGTACAAACCCGGCCCGATCAAGACCGCGGACGGCAAGACCGTGGGCGAGCACGTCGGCCTCTCCTTCTACACGCTGGGCCAGCGCAAGGGCATCGGCATCGGCGGCCTGAAGGCGCACCAGAACGCCGATGGCCACGGCGACGCCTGGTACGTGGCGCGCAAGGATGTGGAAAACAACACCTTGTATATCGTGCAAGGCCACGACCATCCCTGGCTGCTGTCGCCCACCCTGTCGGCCGGCCAGGTCAGCTGGGTGGCGGGCAACGCCCCCGACAAGGCGGCGCTGTCGGCCAAGACGCGCTACCGGCAGGCCGATGTGCCCTGCGGCTTTACCGCCGGCGCCGGGCAATTCGCGCTCAGCTTCGACACGCCGCAATGGGCGGTCACCCCGGGCCAGTCGGCAGTGTTGTACGACGGCGATATCTGCCTGGGCGGCGGCATCATCGAAAGCGGCGGCGCCGGCCCCGGATAAATGCCAATCAATTAATAAAATCACGCCCCGCAAGCGTTTCCGCTGCGGGGCGTTTTCTTTTCGGCAAGACAATCCGCGCACAATGCCGGGAGGAAATCCTTTACTGATAAAAATAATCAATCGCATTGATAAAAGGACTTGCATTCTGGCCGCAAATGACAAATAATCTAAATAAGAATTGTTCGCATTTAATAGGAGGTGTTATGAGCCAACTGCACGAACAAGGCACGGACCGCCGCAACAAGCCGGGTACGGCTGCCAACGGTACGCCGATTACCCGCATCAAGAGCACGGACCTGTTCCGCCAGATGCGCGAACTGGAAATCGACCATGGCGGCCGCATTTATAAATTGCGTTTGACCCAGTTGAACAAACTGATCCTGACGGCGTAATGCCGTCGCAACCGAAGTACAAGTTGGACAAACAAGCCAGCCGACGTTGAGGCCATTCTGACGTCCAGCCAGCAAAGCTAGCCTAGCGAGGAGAGTTTGATGGTTACCGACAAAATGAATTCCGCTTTCGTGGAACCCAACGGCGCGCCGGCCCAGCCTGAACTTCTGGTTTCGGCCGTCTTGCATTTGATGTCCCACTACACCGCCAACAACCATCAGGAAACTCAAAGCTGCGTCAAACTGGCGTCAGTCATCGAGCGCCACCTGAAAGCCCTGGCGGATCTGCCCAACCTGGCGCCGGTGCTGCGCGCGACTTGCCAGCAGCTCTCGGAACAATGGGCTAATGTAGTGGAACGAACGATGCCGCAGCCGGAAAAATTCAATTTCTTCACGCGTATCGTCGCAGGAGCGCGATCCGCATAAGGCCTGATCAAGCAGGCGGCAAGGCGTAAAATGATCGTATGTGTTTGCAATAATGTCTCTGAAGGCAAGATTCATCAGGCGGTCGATGCAGGACTGACGTCGATGGCCGAGTTGCGCACGCAGCTCGGCGTCGGCACCTGCTGCGGCAAATGCCATTCCTGCGCCAAGCACGTCCTGCGCGAGTGCCTGAGCAACGCCGCCCAAATGCACCAACAAGCGCGCCCCATCATGTTCCATGCATCGATGGCTGCCGCGTAAGTCACTCATGAATGCAATTTCTCCACCGGTTATTATGAGCAGCAGTACCCCCAGCGCATGGATGCGCCAGGCAAGAAAAATCGGCCCGCTCGGGCTGATCGTCCTTCTGCACATCGCCTTTTTCTGGGCCTTGCAAAGCGGCCTGGTGCACCAAGTGACCAGTGCCGTCCCGAAAGAAGTGATCGCCACTTTCATCGTTCCGCAAAAAGCCCCTGAACCGGCGCCGCCCAAAGCCGAGCCGGCACCGCCCAAAGTCGTCCAGACCGTCAAGAAGAACATCGCCCCGCCGCCGATCCCGGTGACGCAAGCGCCGGCGCCCACCGCCATCACGGCGCCGCCGCAACCGCCGCAGCCGGCAGAACCTGCGCCGCCGGTCGCCGCCGCGCCCGCGCCGGCGCCGGCCGCGCCTCCCGGCCCGGTGCTGCCCAAGCAGATCACTTCCGGCATCGAATATATCGAGCCGCCGCGCGTGAACTACCCCGCCACTTCCAAGCGCATGGGCGAAGAAGGCGTGGTGCAGTTCAAGGTGACAGTCAACACCAGCGGCCGCGCCGAAAAGGTGGAAATCATCAAGTCCTCCGGCTATCCGCGCCTGGACGATGAAGCGCGCCGCGCCGTCATGCGCGCCGTGTACAAGCCGTATATCGAAGATGGCCGCGCCATCGTCGTCGCCACCACCGGCAGCATCGCCTTCAAGCTGAACTCATAAATCCATAAACTCATCAACAGTATCAAAGGAAGTCATCATGGAAGTTAGTCCGTACGGATTGGAAAGCCTTTGGGCGCAAGGGGATTTCGTCACCAAGGGCGTCGCGGTCCTGCTGCTGGCCATGTCGGTCGCATCCTGGTATGTGATCGTCACCAAGGCCATCCAACTGCTGCGCCTGTCCAAGGCATCGGATGCCGCCGGCCACCAGTTCTGGGATACCACCAGCCTGCCGGAAGGCGTGGCCACGCTGGGCACCGACAACCCGTTCGCCGATGTCGCCAAAGCCGGCGTCACCGCGATGAGCCACCACACCGCCCACAAGGGCCACCTGCACGACCAGTTGTCGGTCAGCGACTGGGTCACCCTGTCGCTGCGCCAGGCCATCGACGAAGCCTCCGGCAAGCTGCAGACCGGCATGGCCGTGCTGGCCTCGGTCGGCTCGACCGCGCCGTTCGTCGGCCTGTTCGGCACCGTCTGGGGCATCTACCATGCGCTGGTGTCCATCGGCACCACCGGCCAGGCCAGCATCGACAAGGTCGCGGGGCCCGTGGGCGAAGCGCTGATCATGACCGCGCTGGGCCTGGCCGTGGCGATTCCCGCCACCTTCGGCTACAACGCCCTGGTGCGCGGCAACAAGACCATCATCGCCAAACTCAACAAGTTCGGCTTCGATCTGCACGCGCTGTTCGTGACCGGTGCGCGCACCGCCTCGGAAGAGTCTGAAAAGAACGGCGGCAAGGCCAAGCTGTCCGCTGTCGGAGGCGCGTAATGGCGATGGGCTCCCTGTCCGATTCGGACGACGATTTCAATCCGGAGATCAACACCACGCCGCTGGTCGACGTGATGCTGGTGCTGCTGATCATCTTCATCATCACCATCCCGGTGATGAACCATGCGGTCAAGATCGATCTGCCCAAGGCCAGCAGCCAGCCTGACCAGGTCAAGCCGGAAAGCATCAACCTCTCCATCGATGCCGCCGGCCAGGTGTTCTGGAACGAAGAGAAGATCGACAGCAACCAGCTCGGCATGCGCATCGCCGCCGCCGCGCAGAAGCAACCGCAACCCGAGCTGCACCTGCGCGCCGAACGCACCACGCAGTATGAGAAAGTGGCCCAGGTCATGTCGGCCGCGCAATCCGGCGGCTTGACCAAGATCGGTTTCGTGACGGATCCGGTAAAGAAGTAAGCTGTACATGCGATGGCCGCGGTCCGGCCATCCTGCTGCGAACGAAGACGAAGGCCTCCCTCGCCATGCGATGGAGGCCTTTGTTTTCCGTACCGGGTAGTCGCCGGCTTCGCTATGCAAAGCAGCGCGGAACTATGACAAGAATGATTCGCGCTAATTAATGGTGAAGAAACAAAAAGCCTGCGATATGATGCGTCCGTTCTTGCCGCCGCACGCCTGCTGTCCGTTTGTCAATGTTCCGTGCGCGGTTTCTCCCTCCCCCCCAACGAATTCAGAGGTTTCTATGAAAGGCGATCCCGCAGTCATCAAGTTGCTCAACGCGCAACTGACGAACGAGCTCACCGCAATCAACCAATATTTCCTGCATGCCCGCATGTACAAGCATTGGGGCCTGGAGAAGATCGGCGCAAAGGAATACGCCGAATCGATCGGCGAGATGAAGCACGCCGACAAGCTGATCGACCGCATCCTGATGCTGGACGGCCTGCCCAACCTGCAGGCGCTGCACAAGCTGATGATCGGTGAAAACACCAAGGAAATGATCGAGTGCGACCTGAAGCTGGAGAAGGCCGCGCAGAAGACCGTCAAGGAAGGCATCGCCGCCTGCGAACAGCATAACGACTATGTGTCGCGCGAACTGTTCCAGATGATCCTGGACGATACCGAAGAGCACATCGACTGGCTGGAAACCCAACTGGACCTGATCGAGAAGGTCGGCATCCAGAATTACCTGCAAAGCCAGATGTCCCCGGCCGGCGAATAAGCCTTGCCGCAACGCCCGGCGAAAAAAAAACGCGCTTCCTGGAAGCGCGTTTTTTTATGTACGCCGGCTACGGCAGGCACTGACCGCATCAAACGTGCGGCACCGTTTCCTTGAACGATTGCCGTTCGGACAGCTTGTCGAACAGGCGAACCAGTTCCGGATAATCCTCGCGCCACGCCAGTTCGGGAAAACGGAAAGTCAGCCAACCCAGGGCACAGCCGACGGCGACATCCGCCAGGCTGTAGTGGTTGCCGACGCAAAACGGCTTTTCGCCGAGGCCTTCGGCCATCGCTTTCAGGGATGCCTCCACCTTGCCCCACTGGCGTTTGATCCATTCCGGGCTCTGCTGCTTGGCGGGGCGCTGGGTCTTCTCCAGGCGCACCAGCACCGCGGCGTCCAGCATGCCGTCGGCCAGCGCTTCCCAGCACTTGATCTCGGCGCGCTCGCGGCCATTGGGCGGCAACAGCTTGCCGACCGGAGTCAAGGTATCGAGGTATTCGACGATCACGCGCGAATCGAACATGGCGCCGCCGTCATCCATCAACAGGCAAGGTACCTTGCCCAGCGGATTGCTTTGCTGAATGGTGGTCGATGCGCTCCAGACGTCTTCGAGGATGAATTCGTAATCGATTTTTTTCTCGGCCATCACAACGCGCACCTTGCGCACGAATGGACTGCCGTAAGAACCAATGAGTTTCAGCATAGTTTTTAGCGTAATTATCCGCAGCGATTATAGCATCCGGCCCCCGGCGTAAATTCAGGCGCAAGGCTCGCCTGCCGGAAAGCAACAGCGCGGCAAAACTGGGGCCGGATGGCCGGCGGATGGTAAAATCCCGCCTTCGGGCGATTCCGGGGTTGATGTCACTTAACGTCAAATTTCCGCCAATCTTCAGTCAACGCACCTCATCCGTTTTCCATCATGTCTCTCTCCGCTCTCTCGGCCCTGTCCCCGCTGGACGGCCGCTATGCTTCCAAAACCGACAAACTGCGCCCCATCCTGTCCGAGGCCGGCTTCATGCACCATCGCGTGAAGGTCGAGATTGCCTGGCTGCAAGCTTTGTCGGAAGCCGGCTTTGCCGAAATCAAACCGTTCCCGGCCGCCGCCAACAACCTGCTCAACAAGCTGGCCGCCGACTTCACCGAAGCCGATGCGGCCCGCATCAAGGAAATCGAAGCCGTCACCAACCACGACGTCAAGGCCGTGGAATATTGGCTCAAGGAAAAAGTGAAGGATGTGCCGGAACTGGTGGCCGCGTCGGAATTCATCCATTTCGCCTGCACCTCGGAAGACATCAACAACACCTCGCACGGCATGATGCTCAAGGCCGCGCGCGACGGCGTGATGCTGCCGGCGCTGCAGAACGTGATCGCCAAGCTGACCGAACTGGCGCATGAGCATGCCGCCGTGCCGATGCTCTCGCGCACCCACGGCCAGCCGGCCAGCCCGACCACGCTGGGCAAGGAAATCGCCAACGTGGTGGCGCGCCTGCAGCGCGCCGCCAAGCGCATCGCCGCGGTCGAGATCCTGGGCAAGATGAACGGCGCCGTAGGCAACTACAACGCCCACCTGTCCGCCTACCCGAATACCGACTGGGCCGCCTTCTCGAAGAACGTGATCGAGCAGCGCCTGGGCCTGGTCTTCAATCCCTACACCATCCAGATCGAGCCACACGACTACATGGCCGAACTGTTCGACGCCTTCGCCCGCGCCAACACCATCCTGCTGGACCTGAACCGCGACATCTGGGGCTATATCTCGCTGGGCTACTTCAAGCAACGCACCAAGGCCGGCGAAATCGGTTCCTCGACCATGCCGCACAAGGTCAACCCGATCGACTTCGAAAACTCGGAAGGCAACCTCGGCATGGCCAACGCCGTGCTCAAGCACCTCTCCGAGAAGCTGCCGGTCTCGCGCTGGCAGCGCGATCTGACCGACTCCACCGTGCTGCGCAATATCGGCGTGGGATTCGGCTATGCGCTGCTGGCCTACGACAGCTGCCTGCGCGGCCTGAACAAGCTGGAAGTCAACCCGGCGCGCCTGGCCGAAGACTTGGATGCCACCTGGGAAGTGCTGGCCGAACCGGTGCAGACCGTGATGCGCCGCTACGGCATCGAAAACCCGTACGAGCAACTGAAGGAACTGACCCGCGGCAAGGGCATTTCCAAGGAAGCGCTGCGCGACTTCATCAATGGCCTGGCGATCCCGCAGGAAGCCCGCGACCACCTGCTGGCCATGACGCCGGCCAATTACATCGGCAACGCGGTGGCATTGGCCAAGCAGATCTGAGCCTACTTCCGGATTGCCCGTCATCGGACGGGCAATCCAGCTCCCTTCATGGCGTGCGTCCCGCACGCCATTTTTGTTTCCCCCATGCCGCCACGGCCTGCTCTCCCCGCTCAATTACTCGCAAAACTGGACGAGTGAAATTCGGTTTAGTCCAGTAGCAGACGGCTGCGAACCTCTTTATACTCACAATCGGCCCAAATAGTGGCATGATGCAACGCGCTTGGCGCATCCCGCCCTGCAAGCCGCCATCGTGCGATCCTTGCCTGGATATCCGGGATATTTCCCGCGACGAAACCATTTCCAGCCACATTGCTCCAATCGCAACAACAAAATTCACACGCCATGGACCGTTACACCAAACCCGCCGTGCTGCTGCACTGGCTGATCGCCCTGCTGATCATCTCCACCTTCGGCCTGGGGCTGACAATGGTCGACATTCCCGGCCTGACCCCGACCAAGCTCAAGTATTTTTCCTGGCACAAATGGCTCGGCGTCACGGTACTGGCGCTGGCCTGCCTGCGGCTGCTGTGGCGCCTGGCCAGCAAGCCCCCCGCCTACCCGGCGCACATGCCGCAATGGCAGCAGACCATGGCGCACTGGATGCATGCGGGCCTGTATGTACTGATGTTCGCAGTCCCGGTTTCCGGCTATTTCTACAGCCTGGCGGCCGGCGTGCCGGTGGTCTACCTGGGCATCGTGCCGCTGCCGGTGCTGATGGCGCCCAATCCTGAGCTCAAGCCTTTGCTCAAGGAAGTCCACTATGTGCTGAACATGGCCATGCTGGCCGCTTTCTGCCTGCATGTGCTGGCGGCGCTGAAGCACCAGTTCATCGACCGCGACAATCTGTTCCGGCGCATGCTGCCGTAAGCAGCCGGCCTCAGCCATTACCGCACCGGAATCCCATCGGCCCGCTATTCGTTTAGCTTGTTTTTATCGGAACCACCCATGACACTGCGAAGCTTCCTCTCCCCGTCCCTGGCCGCCATCGGCGCGATCGCCCTGGCTACTGCCGCCCAGGCTGCGCCGCTCAAGATCGATGCGGCAAAAAGCACGGTCGGCGCCACCTTCAAGCAACTGAATGTGCCGGTCGACGCCAAGTTCAAGAAATTCACCGCCGCCATCGATTTCGATCCGGCCAAACCCGCCGCCGGCAAAGCCAGCATCGACATCGACATCGCCAGCTTCGACCTGGGCGAGGCCGAATACAACAAGGAAGTGCAGAAGAAGGAATGGTTCAACGCGGCCCAATTCCCCAAGGCCACCTTCGTCGCCAGCTCGATCAAGCCCAGCGCCGGCGCCCCTGCCGGCACCAAGTTCGATGTCGCCGGCAAGCTGACCATCAAGGGCAAGAGCACCGATGTCAGCTTCCCGCTGGCGGTGAAGAAGGAAGGCAACGCCCAGGTCTTCGACGGCACGCTGCCGATCAAGCGCCTGACCTACAACATCGGCGAAGGCGAATGGAAAGACACCGGCATGGTGGCCGATGAAGTGAACATCAAGTTCCATATCGTTGCCACGCAGTAATCCGGCTTGCCTGCGGCGCATTGCCATATACCGTATGCCGCAGGCGAGGACGCATAACAAAACATCGCCATCCACGCATCAACCCACCTCACACCGCGCGCAAGCGCCAACCCTGTTAAGGAAGTACGCATGAAACTGAACCACGCCCTCCTCGCCCTGATCGCCGCCGGCACCGTCGGCTCCGCCTTTGCCGCCGACAGCTACACCATCGACCCGAACCACACCTATCCGAGCTTCGAAGCCGACCACATGGGCATCTCGGTCTGGCGCGGCAAATTCACCAAGACCAGCGGCACCGTCACCCTGGATCGCGCCGCCAAGACCGGCACCATGGAAATCACCATCGATACCTCGTCGATCGACTTCGGCCACGCCAAGATGAGCGACCACGCCAAGAGCGCCGAGATGTTCGATGTGGCCAAGTACCCGACCGCCGTCTACAAGGGCACCGCCATCAAGTTCGAAGGCGACAAGCCGGTTTCCGTCGAAGGCACGCTGACCCTGCACGGCGTGACCAAGCCGGTGGCCCTGACCATCAACAAGTTCAACTGCATCCAGCATCCGATGCTCAAGCGCGAAGTCTGCGGCGCCGATGCCTCGGCCAGCTTCAACCGCGCCGACTTCGGCGTCGACTACGGTGCAAAATATGGCTTCTCGATGGAAACCAAGCTGGCTATCCAGGTCGAAGCGATCAAGACCAACTGATCAGCTTCGCAAAGAACGAAAGCCGATGCCCTGCGCATCGGCTTTTTTATGCCGCCTGCTCGTAGGGAATTCTTGCAATAGATCATTGAGTCAAGCACCGGGATGCCGCACAATGGCTCGCATTCGCCGTTCTGCTGCTCTGCAGAACTTTTTAAAACGCGCTAATCTAGCGCTGTTCCAAAAGGACCAAGTAGCATGTCGATAGCAGACCTACGTAAAGACTACAGCCGCGCCAGTTTGTCCGAACTCGAAGTCGCCGCCGATCCGGTTGACCAATTTGCAATCTGGTTCGATGAAGCGACCAAAGCACAGATCCCCGAACCCAACGCGATGAGCGTTGCCACGGTCGGACCTGATGGAAGACCATCTTCGCGCATCGTATTGATCAAGCAATTTGATCAGCATGGCTTTACCTGGTTTACCAACTACGACAGCCGCAAGGGAAAGGAAGCCGCCGCCAACCCGTACGTCGCCTTGCTGTTCCACTGGGTCGAACTTGAGCGCCAGGTTCGCATCGAAGGCAAGCTGGAACGCGTCAGCAAAGAAGAAAGCGACGCGTATTTCGCCAGCCGCCCATTGGCCAGCCAGTTGGGAGCGATCGCTTCCCGGCAAAGCCAGGTAGTTGCGGATCGCGACACGCTGGAACGGCAATACGAAACGACGAAACGGCAACACGGCGACCACCCGGTCCGCCCTGACCATTGGGGCGGCTACCGGGTCATCCCTGATCGCATCGAATTCTGGCAAGGCCGGCCATCGCGCATGCACGATCGCGTGCTCTATACCCGCACCAGCGGCGGGGAATGGCAACGGCAACGCCTACAGCCCTGATCCCGCGAGCGTGAACGGGGCTGTTAAGCATTCACGTCACTACGCGGAGGAATATCGTGTTTTGGGAAAAGAAGCTTAACGCCTGGGTAGAGAATGTACGCAACGTGTCGGCGCTGCCGCTGCCGCTGCGGCTGGTGCTGTGGAACGGCCAGCAATACGACTTCAGCCAGGGAGCCCCGGAAGTCACGCTGAAAGTGCCGCAGGCATCGGCCATCACCTCCCTGCTAAACCCCTCTCTCGCCAACCTCGGCGAGGCCTACGTCGAGGGCAGGATCGAGGTCGACGGCGCGGTCAAGAACATCATCAGCGTAGCCAACGCGCTGGCCTCCAACACGCTCAAGGCCGAAGGCAAGCTGGGACGCATGGTGCGCAGCGTGACCCACACCAGGAAGAAGGATGCGGAGGCGATCCAGTACCACTACGACGTCTCCAACGACTTCTACAAGCTGTTCCTCGACGAGAACATGGTGTATTCCTGCGCCTACTTCGAAAACGGCGACGAGGACCTGGGCGCGGCACAGATCAAGAAGATCGACCACATCCTCAATAAGATCCAGCTCAAACCCGGCCAGACCCTGCTTGACATCGGCTGCGGCTGGGGCGCGCTGGTGCTGCGCGCGGCGCAAAAGTTCGGCGCCAGGTGCGTGGGCATCACCCTGTCGCAGAACCAGTACGCGCTGGCCAGGGAACGCGTGGAGCGCGCCGGCCTCGCCGACCGGATCGAGATCCGCCTGCAGGACTACCGCGACGTCACCGGCACCTTCGACCGCATTACCAGCGTGGGCATGTTCGAACACGTCGGCATCAAGAATCTGCCGCTGTATTTCAGGCAGATCCACAACCTGCTGGCCGACGGCGGCATGGCGATGAACCACGGCATCACCACCACCGACATCGACAACGGCGAATCGCCTTACGGCGCCGGCGAATTCATCGACAAGTACGTGTTCCCGGCCGGTGAGCTGCCGCATATCAGCGTGGTCCTGAAGACCATGCAGGAAGGCGGGCTGGAGGCTTTCGACGTGGAAAACCTGCGCCGCCACTATGCCAGGACCTGCGGCATCTGGGCCGACAACTTCGAGGCCAACGCCGATGCCATCCGCCAGGCCACCGACGAGAAGCGCTACCGCATCTGGCGCGTCTACCTGGCGGGCAGCGCCTATGGCTTCGAGCGCGACTGGATTTCGCTGTATCAAGTGGTTTGCACCAAGGCCAACACCAGCGCGCAAGGCTTGCCGTGGTCGCGCAACTACATCTACGGCAAGTAAAGTCCAAAAGAAAACGGGCATGCGGATGATCCGCTGCCCGTTTCTTTCTTGCCCCATACAGGGCCGCGCTTATTCCGGCTTGCTCTTCTCGGCGAAGACCTCGCGCAATTTCGCCACCTTGGGCGCCACCACGAACGCGCAATATCCCTGGAAAGGATGCTGCTGGAAATAATTCTGGTGGTAATCCTCGGCCTTGTAATAAGGCTGAGGCGGACTGAGTTCAGTGACGATCGGCGCATCCCACACCAACGCCATTTCGGCGATGACATGCCTGGCGGTCTCGTGCTGCCGCTCGTCCTGGTAATAGATGACGGAACGGTATTGGGTGCCGACATCGTTGCCTTGCCGGTTCAGTGTGGTCGGGTCATGGATGGTGAAGAATATCTCCAGGATTTCCCGATAACTGATGGTTTGCGGATCGAAAGCCAGTTTCACCACTTCCGCGTGGCCGGTCTGGCCGCCGCAAACCTGCTCGTAGCTGGGATTGGCGAGCGCGCCGCCGGTATAGCCCGACTCCACCGACTCAACGCCCTTGACCTGCTGATAGACCGCCTCCAGGCACCAGAAGCAACCGCCGCCCAGCACTGCGATTTCGCCAGCCATAATGACCTCCCCGTTCTCAATTGCATTAGTAAAACTCTAACGCAAAACGGCGGCTGCCGTACGGCTTTGTTGACACGCACCAATAGGGCGGCAGGACATGCCGCGATCCGTTATCATTCGTATATCCGGCCATTGCGCTTGCGGGCGCCGCCATTTCGAAACAACCCCCATATCTTCGATGCACACACGCTTTCCGCGCGCCGAGTCGCGCGAATTCGACGCCGCCCATTTCCGCCAGGCCCTGTCCCAGTTCGCCACCGGCGTGACGGTCATCACCACGCGCCTGGCCGACGGCACCTTGCTCGGCCTGACCGCCAGCTCCTTCAATTCGGTTTCGCTGGACCCGCCGCTGGTGCTGTGGAGTCTGGGCACGAAGGCCAACAGCCTGCCGGTTTTCTCGGGCAATTCGCACTATGTCATCAACATCCTAAGTGCCGATCAAGCGCACATCGCCCAGCAGTTCGCCAGCAAAAAAGAGAACCGATTCGAAGGTATTGCCTACTCGCTCTCGCGTACCGGGCAACCGGTGCTGGATGGCGCCTCGGCCTGGTTCGAATGCCACAATCGCAGCCAGTATCCTGAAGGCGATCATGTGATTTTCGTCGGTGAGGTGGAGCATTGCGAAGTACAGCCGCAGGCGGCGCTGGTATTTCATAACGGCCGCTTCATCAAGACGGATGATGTGTGATCCGCGATCCTGCAAAGGCTTGCCCTAACTTTGATGCAAGCAATAAAAAAGCGCCCGAAGGCGCTTTTTTATTTGGTACTGATTCAAATCAGAACTTGTAGCCGACGGACAGGAATGTCACCACCGGATTGATCTTAACTTCAGTTTCCGAACGAACCGTACCCAGGGCGGTATTGGTCGTCGTCAGCTCAGCCTTGGTTTTCAACGGAATGTAGGAAACCGACAAGCCAACCGACCATTTGTCGTCGATGTTATAGACACCACCCAAATTGAACACCGGCGCCCACGAGCTGCTCAGATTTGCACTGGTCGGGGAGTTGGGATTGCCGAAGCGAGTGCCGATGGTGCGCTGGAAGTTGGAGGTCAGGTTGACATCGTCATACCACACGTAGGTAATACCCAAACCGACAAAAGGACGGAATGCCGACTTCGCCTCGCCGAAATAATATTTTGCGACCAGTGCCGGGCTCCACTGCTTCGCGCTACCCAGTTCACCGACGCCTGCCAGGGTGCCGCTGCCATTGAGTTTGAATGTCGGCGGGATGCCCAGGTCAGCAGTCAGTGCAACGTTGTCAGTGAAGAAGTGCGTGAAAGCAAAACCCACGGTATCTGCGTTGGAGACCGAGGATCCCGAACCTGCCAATGTCGTTTGGAGCGGGCTGGTGACGCGAATCGGATCGCTGGAATCACGTGGCGTAAAATGAAACCAACCTAGGTTGACGATATTGCTGCCAGCGCTTTGCGCCATCGCCGGAGCGGCGAATGCAGCCATCACGGACAGCGCTGCGATCTTGGGCAAAAGGGAAAATTGTTTCTTCATTTATACGTCTCCAAGTAATTGGGGGCTGCGCCCCGATTTTTATTCCCCCGGTTAATACCGGCAGGCTTGTTTTCCAACGGCTGGTTTACCGTTTTTTGATTTTTCTACCTAATTCAGGGTTACCGCCCCTCGGTGCTTACTTACATCAAGCAAAAAGAACGCGCGTGCTATTCTTTGAAGATACTATGCCAGCTTTGTGACAATTTGTATAGACGATGTTACCCGCTGTCTTGTTTTGACAACCAGCAACTGACCAAAAGGTCAGTACTGGCGCGAATGGCAGAGCTATGAGGAAGGGGAAGACGGCGCGCTCAGGCGCCGGTCAGGCGTGACAGGATGCCAATGGAATCGAAGGCGGCGCGGCGCAAACGGTCGTTCACTCCTTGCCATTGTCCAGTCACAGGAAGCGCCTCGACGACGATGATGTCGGCGCCGGCGTGATCCATGTCGCGCAAGGCGGCATAGATGTCGTGCGCATAGGCATCCGCCTCTTGCGGCATGCGCCGGGCGGCGAATACCTGGGGCGGTTGCGGCGCGCGGTGGATCAGCGCCGCTGTCTTGTTCTGCGCGTGCAGCCTGGCGAGCACCTGCGGTACTTCTTCCGGGCTCACCTGCACCACCGGCGTATGCGGCGCGTAGTGCGCATCCAGCGTCCCCGAAGCGCGCGGCGCGGCGGCATCCGGCGCGGCAGGCGCGGCGCCCAGCACCGCGGCGATCTGTTCGGAACTGATCTGGCCCGGACGCAGCAGCACCGGACCATGGGTATCGATGCGGCTGAGGTCGACGATGGTCGACTCGATCCCGACCTCGCTCTGGCCGCCATCGAGCACGTAATCGACCAGGCTGCTTTCATCGTCGCCGAATTCTTCGCGCACATGCGCGGCGGTGGTGGGGCTGACGTGTCCGAATTTGTTGGCGGAGGGGCCGGCGATGCCGCCCTTGCCGCCGCGGAATTCGCGCAGCAGCGCCTGCGCCACCGGATGCGACGGGCAACGCACGCCCACCGTATCCTGGCCGCCGGCGACGGCGTCGGGAATGTGCGGCGCGCGTTTCAAGATCAGCGTCAGCGGCCCCGGCCAGAATGAAGCGATCAGGCGGCGCGCCTCCACCGGCACCGATGCCGCCCAGTAGCCGATGTCGGCCTCGGGCGCAATATGCACGATCACCGGATGGTTGGCCGGACGCCCCTTGGCGGCATAGATCGCCGCAATTGCCGCGGGGTTTTCGGCATCGCCGCCAAGGCCGTAGACCGTCTCGGTCGGGAACGCCACCAGCTTGCCCTGCTCCAGCTTGCGCGCGGCCAGCATCACGGCGGCCGCATCGATCGCTTGTTCGTGGGGAATACGCTTGTCGTCGCTCATGGTTGCGTCCCGCCGGCTTAAAGCGCGATGCCGAGGATGGCGCAGGCGGCAGCGAGCTGCCGTTGCGCATCTTCCATCGTGGCGCCGGTGAAGGTCACGTGGCCCATCTTGCGGCCACGGCGCGGTTCGGCCTTGCCGTACAGGTGCAGATGCGCGCCGGGCAATGCCAGCACTTGCTCCCATGCCGGTTCGCGCACGTTCTCGCCCGCGCCTTCGTACCAGACGTCGCCCAGGATGTTCAGCATCACCGCCGGCGAATGCTGGCGCGCGTCGCCCAACGGCAAGCGCGCCATCGCGCGCGCCTGCTGCTCGAACTGACTGGTGACGCAGGCGTCGATGGTGTAGTGGCCGCTGTTGTGCGGACGCGGCGCCATTTCGTTGACCACCAGCGAGCCGTCCTGCAGCACGAAGAATTCGATGCACAGCACGCCCACATAATGCAAGCCGTCGATGATCTGCAACGCGGCCTGCTGCGCACGCGCGGCTGCTTCCGGCTTGATGTTGGGGCCGGGCACGGTCGTGGTGAACAGGATGCCGTCGCGGTGCACGTTCTCGGCGATCGGATAGACCACGGCCTGGCCGTCGTCGCCGCGCGCCACCAGCACCGAAACTTCATAAGCCAGCGGCAGCATCTTTTCCAGCACACAGGTCACGCCCTGCATGCCGGCGAAGGCAGCGCGCACTTCGTCTTGCGTGCGCACGCGCACCTGGCCCTTGCCGTCGTAACCCATGCGTGCGGTCTTCAGGATACCGGGCAGCAGGTCGTCGCCGATGCCGTCGATGTCGGCGGCGGTATTGATCACGCGGTGCGGCGCCGGCAGCACGCCGGAACGGCTGCCGCATTCGGTGAAGAAAGCCTTCTCGGCTGTGCGGTCCTGGGCGATCGATACGCCGCTTGCCGCAGGCGCCACGAAGGTCTGTCCCGCCAGGGTCGCCAGGCTTTGCGCCGAGACGTTTTCGAATTCGGTAGTCACGGCGGCGCACAAACCGCCCAACTCGGCCAAAGCCTTGGCATCGTCATAAGGCGCGGCCAGCAAGCGATCCGCCACCTGCCCGGCCGGGCAATCGGCGTCGGCCTCCAGCACGGCGACCTTGAAGCCCATGCTTTGCGCGGCATGGGCGAACATGCGGCCGAGTTGGCCGCCGCCCATCACGCCCAGCCAGGTGGCTGGGGTAGTCGAAGGAACGGCGGGACGGGCTTGTTTCTGGGACTGCTTGGTCATACGGGCAATTTCATATCTAGGGCGACTTGCGTCTGGGTCTTGCGGAAGGCTTCCAGCTTGGCGGCCAATGCGTCGTCGGTGGTCGCCAGCATGGCGATGGCCGACAGCGCGGCGTTCGCGGCGCCGGCTTCGCCGATGGCGTAGGTCGCCACCGGAATGCCCTTGGGCATCTGCACGATGGACAACAGCGAATCCTCGCCGCGCAGGTACTTGGAGGGCACCGGCACGCCCAGCACCGGCACGATGGTCTTGGCGGCGATCATGCCCGGCAGGTGGGCGGCGCCGCCGGCGCCGGCGATGATGGCGCGCAGGCCGCGCCCGCGCGCGGTCTCGGCGTAGGCGAACATCTGGTCCGGCATGCGGTGCGCGGAAATCACCTGCGCCTCATGCGCGACGCCGAAATCCTTGAGGATGGCGACCGCGTGCTGCATCACGTCCCAGTCCGAGGACGATCCCATGACGACGCCGATCACCGGCTTGATTGCGGAGGTGCTCATCGTTCAGTCCTTCAGCTTTTCGCCGGTCAGGCGCTCCAGCGCTTCGCGGTACTTGGCGCCGGTCTTCTCGATCACGTCGGCCGGCAGCGCCGGCGCCGGCGGCGTCTTCTTCCAGCCGTCCACGGTTTCCAGGTAATCGCGCACGAACTGCTTGTCGAACGACGGCGGCGAGATACCGACCTGGTAGCTGTCGGCCGGCCAGAAGCGCGAGGAATCGGCGGTCAGCACCTCATCCATCAGGTGCAGCACGCCGTTGTCGTCCAGGCCAAACTCGAACTTGGTGTCGGCGATGATGATGCCGCGGGTGGCGGCGTAGTCGGCGGCGGCGACGTACAGCTTGATCGCGACGTCGCGGATCTTGTTAGCCAGCTCGGTGCCGATGCGCTTCTCGGTTTCCTCGAAGCTGATGTTCTCGTCATGCTCGCCCAGATCCGCCTTGGCGGCCGGGGTGAAGATCGGCTGTTCCAGCTTGGAAGCCTGCTGCAGGCCGGCCGGCAGCTTGATGCCGCAGATCGCACCGGTCGCCTGGTAATCCTTCCAGCCCGAACCGATGATGTAGCCGCGCACCACGGCTTCCACCAGGATCGGCTTGAGGCGCTTGGCCACCACGGCGCGTCCGCGCACCTGCTCCACTTCATTGGGCGCCACCACCGAGGCCGGGTCGATGCCGGTCAGGTGGTTGGGCACGATATGGCCCAGCTTCTCGAACCAGAAGTCGCTCATCTGGTTCAGCACGCGGCCCTTGCCGGGAATCGGCTCGTTCATGATGACGTCGAAGGCCGACAGGCGGTCGGTGGTCACGATCAGCAACTTGTCGTCGCCGACGGCGTAGTTTTCGCGGACCTTGCCTGTGCCCAGCAGCGGCAGGGAAGTGATCGAGGATTTGTACAGACTGCTCATGGTGGTATTCCGTAAAGTCAAAAACCGGAACCGCTGTGAACGGTCCCGGTCGGTTAGTGCGCGTGCGTCGAATAACTGAAATTATTGAACGATTTGCGCCAGTTCGCCCTTCTTGTACTTCTCTGCAATCTTCTCCAGCGGCAGCGCCTTGATCTTGCCGGCCTGGCCTTCGCAGCCGAACGACAGGTAGCGCGCCTTGCACACCAGCTTGGCCGCTTCGCGCGCCGGCTTCAGGTAGTCGCGCGGGTCGAACTTGGACGGATTTTCGAACAGGTAGCGGCGGATCGCGCCGGTCATCGCCAGGCGGATGTCGGTGTCGATGTTGATCTTGCGCACGCCGTGCTTGATGCCTTCCTGGATCTCTTCGACCGGCACGCCGTAGGTTTCCTTCATGTCGCCGCCGAATTCGCGGATCTCGGCCAGCAGTTCCTGCGGCACCGAGGAGGAGCCGTGCATCACCAGGTGGGTGTTGGGGATGCGGGCGTGGATTTCCTTGATGCGGTCGATCGCCAGGATGTCGCCGGTCGGCTTGCGCGAGAACTTGTAGGCGCCGTGCGAGGTGCCGATGGCAATCGCCAGCGCGTCGCACTGGGTCTGCTTGACGAAGTCGGCGGCCTGGTTGACGTCGGTCAGCAGTTGCTCGCGGGTCATGGTGCCTTCGGCGCCGTGGCCGTCTTCCTTGTCGCCCTTCATGGTTTCCAGCGAACCGAGCACACCCAGTTCGGCTTCCACGGTCACGCCGATGGCGTGCGAGAACTCGACCACCTTGCGCGAGACTTCGACGTTGTATTCATAGCTGGCGACCGACTTGCCGTCTTCCATCAGCGAGCCGTCCATCATCACCGACGAGAAGCCCGACTTGATCGCGGCCATGCACACCGCCGGCGACTGGCCGTGGTCCTGGTGCATGACGACCGGGATGTGCGGATAGGCTTCCACCGCCGCCGAGATCAGGTGGCGCAGGAAGGCTTCGCCGGCATACTTGCGGGCGCCGGCCGAGGCTTGCATGATCACCGGCGCGCCGACTTCATCGGCCGCCTGCATGATGGCGGTGACCTGCTCCAGGTTGTTGACGTTGAATGCCGGCAGGCCGTAACCGTTTTCGGCGGCGTGGTCCAGCAATTGACGCATAGAGACGAGAGGCATGATAAGAACTCCAGAACGATAAAAAATCAGTACTCGCCGACCCGCAGGATCTTCAGGGCGTTGGTGCCGCCGACCTGGCCGATGGGCTCGCCCCAGGTCACGACGATCAGGTCGCCCTTCTGCACGACGCCTTGCGCCAGCAGCAGGTCCTGCACGCCCTTCAAGACCACTTCGGTATCGGTCGATTGGGCCAGTTCGAAGGTACGCACATTGCGGTACAGCGCCGCCTTCTGGCGGGTGGCCACATTGGGCGTGATGGCGAAAATGGGAATATCGATGTTGTGGCGGCTCATCCACAGCGCGGTCGAACCCGACTCGGTGAGCGCGGCGATAGCCTTCACGCGCAGATGGTGCGCGGTAAACAGCGCGCCGTACGCGATCGACTGGTCGATGCGGGTAAAGCGCAGGTTCAGGAAATCGGCATCCAGGCGGACATCTTCGGAGCGCTCGGCTTCCAGGCAGATGGCCGACATGGCTTCCACGGTTTCCACCGGATACTTGCCGGAGGCGGTCTCGGCCGAGGTCATCACGGCATCGGTGCCGTCCAGCACGGCGTTGGCGACGTCGGACACTTCCGCGCGGGTCGGCACGGCGTTGACGATCATCGACTCCATCATCTGGGTCGCGGTGATGGTCAGCTTGTTGGAGGCGCGCGCCATCTTGATCATACGCTTTTGCAGGCCCGGCACGGCGGCGTTGCCCACTTCCACGGCGAGGTCGCCGCGCGCCACCATGATGCCGTCGGAAGCGTCCAGGATTTCCTGCAGCAGCGGGATCGCTTCGGCGCGTTCGATCTTGGCGATCATCATCGGCTTGTGGCCGAACGGCTCGCCGGCGACGTTGGCCAGCTGGCGCGCCATTTCCATGTCGGTGGCGTTCTTGGGGAAGGAGACGGCGATATAGTCGGCCTGGAAGCTCATCGCGGTCTTGATGTCGTCCATATCCTTGGCCGTCAGCGCCGGCGCCGACAAGCCGCCGCCCTGGCGGTTGATGCCCTTGTTGTTGGACAGCTCGCCGCCGATCTTGACCACGGTGTGGATCTCGTTGCCCAGTACGCGTTCGACGATCAGCACGATCAGGCCGTCATTGAGCAGCAGCACATCGTCGCCCTTGAGGTCGCGCGGCAATGCCTTGTAGTCGAGGCCGACGCGCTCCTGGTTGCCCAGCTGGCAATCGGCGTCGAGGATGAACTTGTCGCCGTTGGCCAGCGTGATCTTGCCTTGCTCGAACTTGCCCACGCGGATCTTCGGACCTTGCAGGTCGGCCATGATGGCGACCTTCTTGTTGCATTCGTCGGCCACCTGGCGCACCAGCGTGGCGCGGTCGATATGGTCTTGCGGCTTGCCGTGCGAAAAGTTCAGGCGCACGACATCGACGCCGGCGCGAATCATGCGAGTCAGGGTTTCACGGTCGCTGGAGGCCGGGCCGATGGTTGCGACGATTTTTGTTGCTCTGGACATGAGGACTCTCTGTTTTCGACTTTTCGACTGGGTGCGGAAAACCGCCGGCTTGGCGGGCGGGTTTCCAATTCCGGGATGCGCATCTCCCGCGCATCCCCATGGATGCTGTTACTGCGCGCGCTGCAGCAGGATCTCGACCGCCGGCAGGGTCTTGCCCTCCAGGAATTCCAGGAAGGCGCCGCCGCCGGTCGAGATGTAGCCGACCTTGTCGGCGATGTTGTACTTGGCGATCGCGGCCAGGGTGTCGCCGCCGCCAGCGATCGAGAAACCCTTGGAGGCGGCAATCGCGCGCGCCAGCGTTTCGGTGCCTTTGCCGAACTGGTCGAATTCGAACACGCCGACCGGACCGTTCCAGACGATGGTGCCGGCATTGGCGAGCTGCTCGGCCAACAGGGCCGCGGTCTTCGGGCCGATGTCGAAGATCATGTCGTCGTCGGCCACATCCTTCGCATCCTTGACGGTCGCCGCGGCGGTCGGCGAGAACTCCTTGCCGCACACCACATCGACCGGGATCGGCACCGAGGCGCCGCGCTTGGCCATCATGTCGATGATCGCCTTGGCGTCATTGACCAGGTCCGGCTCGGCCAGCGACTTGCCGATCTTCAGGCCGGCCGCCAGCATGAAGGTGTTGGCGATGCCGCCGCCGACGATCAGGTTGTCGACCTTTTCGGCCAGGGTCTTCAAGATGGTCAGCTTGGTCGAGACCTTGGAGCCGGCCACGATCGCCACCAGCGGACGGGCCGGCTGGTTCAGCGCCTTGCCCAAGGCATCCAGCTCGGCCGCCAGCAGTGGACCGGCACAGGCGACCGGCGCGAACTTGGCCACGCCGTGGGTGGTGGCTTCGGCGCGGTGCGCGGTGCCGAAGGCGTCGTTGACGTATACATCGCACAGCTTGGCGATCTTTTGCGCCAGTTCGTCGCTGTTCTTCTTCTCGCCCTTGTTCAAACGGCAATTTTCCAGCAGCACCACCTGGCCCGGCGCGACATCCACGCCGTCAACCCAGTTGGCGACCAGCTTGACTTCAAAACCCAGCAGCTCGGACAGGCGCTTGGCGACCGGCGCCAGCGAATCTTCCGGCTTGAATTCACCTTCCACCGGACGCCCCAGATGGGACGTCACCATCACCGCGGCGCCGGCCTTGTGCGCATCGCGAATGGCCGGAATCGAGGCGCGAATGCGCGTATCTTCGGTGATATTGCCTGCATCGTCCTGCGGCACGTTGAGATCGGCACGGATGAAGACGCGTTTCCCTTGTAACTGGTTGGCAGAAATCAGGTCGCTCAGTCGGTTGAATTTCATAAGTCCAAATGCGAAGGTGAGGGCGAAAAATGCAGTATTTTACTCCAGCCAGCCCGCCTCCAGACGGTTTCTGGGGGAATTCGCCCGGTATCCGCGCTGGGCTGGCGACGACGCATGGCAATCCCGGTCAACTGCCCCGCAACTGCCTACAACACCAGTCTCAATACGGTAAAGAGTGCCATTCCCGCCACAATAGTTCCCAGCAGGCTTCGTGTTGCCAGGAAGAAAACCGCGCCGCCGATGCCTGCCAGCAATTTGGGATTGGCCAGGCTGATATCGACCATGCCGTCAGCGGCCGCCAGGTCGGGAATGACGATGGCCGCCATGGCCGCCGCCGGCGCATAGCTCAGGGCATGCTTGAGCCGGGGCGGCAGCTTGACGGCGTGGCCGAACAGGAAGAAGCCGCTGCGGGTGACCAGCGTGGACAAGGTCATCAGGGCGATGGCCGCCCAGACATACCAATCGCTCATGCCGCCACCTCGCCGCCCTCGTCTTCATCCTCATCCTCTTTCTCGCGCATCGGCAGGAACTTGTCCGCCGCCAGCGCCGCGGCCATACCCGTGACCATCGCCGCCAGCAAACCCAGGCGATAAGGGAAATGCAGCGCCAGCACCGCGACGGTGCCCGACACCGCCACGCCGGCCAGCGCCGGCAGGTTGTTGGTCATCGGGATCATGATGGCGATCAGCGCCAGCGTGCCGGCAAAGCCGATGTTCCAGCTTTCCGGGATCTGGCTGGCCAGCAGGATGCCGACGGTCGCGCCCAGTTGCCACGCGACCCAGCCGGGATAGCAGATGGCCGCGAAGAAACCGATCTTGCCGGCCGGCTGGCCCACGGTATGGAGGGGGAAGCGCTGCGGAAAAAACGCCATCGAGATGTCACCGTTGAAAAAGCCGTACCAGACCCGCCGGTACCAGGGCAAATGCTCGAAATGGGGAGCCACGGCGGCGGAAAAGATGACGAAGCGCAAATTGACGATCATCGCCGTGAAAAACACCACCAGCAGCGGCGTGCCAGCCGCCAGCAGCGGCAGCACCGCGAACTGCGCCGACCCCGCATAGACCAGCAGGCTCATGCCCAGCGACTGGAAGATGCTCATCCCCGACTTGACCATGGCCATGCCCGACACGATGCCCCAGGCGAACACCGCCGGTATGGTCGAGGCGCTGGCCCGCCAGCCTTCCTGGAACGCTTCCTTTTCGACGCGGCGCGCCTGCGACAGCGCGGTGCTGTCCGATGGCGTAGCGGCGCCAGTCTCCTTCTGCATTGTTGTTTCCGCTTTGCGCTTGATGAAATGGGCGCCGGCCTCCGGAACGGAGGGCAGGCTTGCCTCACAGCATTTTTACCCAAGCCTGTCATTCTATAGATGAAAGTTTTTGCTCGCTTGAATCCGCTAAAATGGAGCTCTTTCGTTCCGTTTTCCGATTATTCCCCGGGGAGATATCCATCATGTCCATGGCAGACCGCGACGGCAAAATCTGGAAGGATGGCAAGCTGATCGATTGGCGCGACGCCACCATCCACGTGCTTACCCATACCCTGCACTACGGCATGGGCGTCTTCGAAGGCGTGCGCGCCTACAAGACGCCGCAGGGCACGGCGATCTTCCGTTTGAAGGAACACACCCAGCGCCTGTTCAATTCGGCCAAGATCTTCCAGATGGAGGTGCCGTTCGACCAGCAAACCATCTACGAGGCGCAGCGCCAGGTGGTGCGCGAGAACAAGCTGGAATCCTGCTACATCCGCCCGCTGGTCTGGATCGGCTCGGAAAAGCTGGGCGTGTCCGCCAAGGGCAACACGATCCACGTCGCCATCGCCGCCTGGCCGTGGGGCGCCTACCTGGGCGAAGATGGCATCGCCAAGGGCATCCGCGTGAAGACCTCGTCGTTCTCGCGCCACCACGTCAACGTCTCGCTGGTGCGCGCCAAGGCCTGCGGCTACTACATCAATTCGATCCTGGCCAACCAGGAGGCGCTGGCCGACGGCTACGACGAAGCGCTGCTGCTGGACACCGACGGCTACGTCTCGGAAGGCTCGGGCGAGAACGTCTTCATCGTCAAGAACGGCAAGATATATACCCCCGACCTGGCATCCTGCCTGGACGGCATCACCCGCGACGCGGTGCTGACCATGGCGCGCGACCTCGGCATCGATGTCATCGAAAAGCGCATCACGCGCGACGAGATGTACTGCGCCGACGAAGCCTTCTTCACCGGCACCGCCGCCGAGATCACGCCGATCCGCGAACTGGACCGCCGCACCATCGGCAGCGGCGCGCGCGGCCCCGTCACGGAGAAACTGCAATCGCTGTTCTTCGACGTGGTCGCGGGCAAAGTGCCGAAGTATTCGCACTGGCTGACGCTGGTCTAAGAACCTGTTCACCATCGATTCATTGCATCAACGTTTCAACGCTTACACAGCATCACCTACGGAGAAAAACATGAGCCAAGCTCAATCCCCCCAGGCAGTCGTCCAACTCGAAGGCCGCGACCTGCCGGCCCACTGCCCCAACCCCAACATGACGAGCTGGTCCTCGCACCCGCGCGTGTTCCTGGAGCTGGACGAGCATGGCGCGGCCAAGTGCCCGTACTGCGGCACCCAGTACCAATTGAAACCCGGTACCGTGGTCAAGGGCCACTGAAGCAAAAACGAAGAGGGCCGAACGGCCCTTTTCTCATCTGACTCGGAGATTCTCATGCCCCGTGCCAAAATGATCCACGGCTCCCCCGATGAAATCGAAGCCGCCTACTACGATGCCCTCGCCCGCGCCGATGTCGAAGCGCTGATGGACCTGTGGGCCGAGGACGAGGAGATCGTGTGCATCCACCCCGGCGCCCGGCGCCTGGTGGGCCATGCCGAAATCCGCGCGGTGTGGGAAGAGATCCTGGGCAACGGCGGCCTGCATCTGCGGCCGCGCCAGCTGCATGCCACGCAAAACATGATGGCGGCGGTGCACAGCGTGGTCGAAGAAGTCCACCACGGCGGCGATCCGCAACCCGATGTGCATGTCATCGCCACCAATATCTACATGAAGACCACGCTGGGCTGGCGCATGGTGATGCACCACGCCTCGGTGGCGCCGGGCGCGGCGCCGGCCGAACCGATTTCCAGCGGCGCCATGCTGCACTGACGCCACGACCGCGCAACAAGGCTGCATATGCTCTACATCCCGCCCCGCTGGCTTCCCGGCGGCCACCTGCAAACCATCTATCCGTCGACCTTCATCGCCAAGCCGCCGGTGACCTACCGGCGCGAGCGCTGGGACGCGCCCGACGGCGACTTCGTGGACGTCGATTTCGTCGACGGCAAACCCGGCCGCCCGCTGGTGGTGCTGTTCCACGGGCTGGAAGGCTCGTCGCACAGCCATTACTCGCGCGCGCTACTGGCCGAGGTGCAGCGGCGCGGCTGGCACGGCGCGGTGCCGCATTTCCGCGGCTGCTCGGGCGAGATCAACCTGGCGCCGCGCTTCTACCACTCGGGCGATTCGGCCGAGCTGGACTGGATCCTGCGGCGGCTCAAACAGCGCCAGTCGAACCTGGGCGCCACACACCTGTATGCCGCCGGCGTCTCGCTCGGGGCCAACGCCCTGCTGCGCTGGCTGGGCGAGTCGCAGCACGAGGCCGAAATCGTCGACGCCGCGTGCGCGGTATCGGCGCCGCTCGACCTGGCCGGCGGCGGCGCGGCGCTGGCGCGCGGCTTCAACCGCCTCTACACCTGGGTGTTCCTGCGCACCATGCGGCCCAAGTGCCTGCTCAAGCTGGGGCAATTCCCTGGCCTGTTCGACCGCGATGCGCTGCTGGCCGCGCGCGACCTGTACGCCTTCGACAATATCGTCACCGCGCCGCTGCACGGTTACCGCAACACCGACGACTACTGGGACCGCGCCAGCGCCAAGCACATCCTGCACGACATCACGGTGCCGACGCTGGTCCTCAACGCCAGGAACGATCCCTTCCTGCCGGCGCGCCACCTGCCGCGCACGGCGGCGCCCGAAGTGCTGCTGGAGTACCCGGAACAGGGTGGCCACGTGGGTTTCGCCGCCGGCGGGCCGCCAGGCCGCCTGGACTGGCTGCCGCGCCGGCTGCTGCACTTCCTGGAAGGCCGTGCCGAATCGGCCTTCGCCGCGCAAGAGGAGCACGCGCATGGATAAGATCGTCCGCCAGGCCATGGCCAAGTGGCCCAACGTGCCGCACTGCTTCGGCTGGCTGCGGCTGGATGCGCGCGGCGGCTGGCGCATGCGCGACGAACGCGCGCAGCACCTGGACCTGCCGGGCGAACGCATCGCCCACCCTGCCTTGCTGGCCTTCATCGAACGCAACTATGCCAACGACGAAGCCGGCCGTTGGTATTTCCAGAACGGCCCGCAGCGGGTGTATGTCGATCTCGAACTGATGCCCTACATCGTGCGCACGCAGCCCGGCGCCGACGGCGGCATCGAGCTGGTCCTGCACACCGGCCGACGCATGGAAAACATCGATGCCGCCTGGCTCGACGAGCAAGGCCGCCTGTACCTCGGCGACGGGGAACGCGCCGGCGCGCTGGACGACCGCGACATGCCGCAGATGCTGGGCGCATTGAAGGTGGATGGCAAGGCGGACGAAGATGCGCTGCTGCGCTGGCTGGAAGGCAGCAGCGGCAATGGCGCCGCCCTGCGGCTTGAGCACGCCGGGAAGACAATCGACGTGCAGCGCCTGGACTCGAACGAACTGGCGCGGCATTTCGGCTTTGTCGCCATGCCGCGCCAGGATTGAAGATGCGCTGAAGCGCCGCCGCGTCAGCCGCGGTCCTTCATGTCCTTGGACTCATCCTTCCATTTTTCCTTCCACTCGCGCTCGCGCGCATCGATCAGCGCCTGGTCGTAGAAGGTGGCATCGGGCGCGCGGCGCGCGATGCCCAATTGCTCGATGGCCGCCAGCAGGCTGCCGTTCAAGGCATAGGACTCGGCCAGCGCCAGATGCTGCAAGGCTTGCTTGCCCTGCAGCGCATAGACTTTCGCCAGCTGGTTCTGGATTTGCGGATCGGAACGGTAAAGCTGGGCCTGGTCGCGCAGGTAGGCCACCGCTTCGTCATAGCGCTTCGTCGCTATCAAGGCCTCCCCATACTGGCGCGCCATCACGCGCGAGATCGGGAATTGCTTGCGCATCGCGTCGGCCAGTTGCAGCGCCTGCTGGCCTTGCTTGCGGGCGATCTTGATGTCGATGTCCAGGCTGGCGAACATGATGCCGGCCTTGAACGGCTGCGATGCCTCCTGCGCTTCCTTGAGCATGGCGTCGGCCTGCTCCAGCTTGTTCTGACGGTAGTAGACATAGGCCAGCCCGTACTTGGCGGCCACCGTCTGCAGCTTGGTGTTCTGCTTGGCCTGGCTCTGGAAGCGCTCGGCCGCATCGCGCAAGCCCTGCACCGAATCGTTCTGCAGCACCTGGGTGCGCACGCGCACCAGCTGGAATTGCGGATTGTCCGCGCGCTGCTTGTAGCGCTGGTCACGGATGCGCGCTTCGATATCGGCGATACGCTCGGTGGTCAGCGGGTGGGTCAGCAGGTAAGGCGGCACGGCATCGCTGAAATTGCGCGAAGCCGTCTGCAGGCGGCCGAAGAAGGTGACCATGCCGGACGGATCGAAACCGCCGTCGCGCATGATCTGCAGGCCGATGCGGTCGGCTTCGCGTTCGGCGTCGCGGCTGAAGCTGAGCTGGCGCTGGATGGCCAGGCCGGTGCCGCCCATCATGGTCGCCATGGCGGCATCGCCGCCGGCCTTGGACACGCCGGCCAGGGCGCCCAGCACGATGGCCGCCAGCTGGATCATCGAGTTCTGCTTCTGCTGCCCCAGCATGCGCGCGATGTGGCGCTGGGCGACGTGGCCGATTTCGTGCGACAGCACGCCGGCCAGTTCGGATTCGGACTGCGCCGCCAGGACCAGGCCGCTGTTGACGCCAATGAAGCCGCCCGGCAACGCGAAGGCATTGAGCGTCGGGTCGCGCACCATGAAGAACTGGAAATCGAAGCCGGCTTCGCCGCGCACTTCAGGGTGGACCGACACCAGGTTCAGGCCGAAATCGTTCAGGTATTCCGAGACCGGGCCGTCGTCGATATAGTCGCGGTCGCTGCGGATGTCGCGCATGATCTGCTCGCCCAGCTTGCGCTCCATCAGCGGCGACAGCCCCTCGCGCTCGGTATCGCCCAGCGTCGGCAGGTTCTGCGCCACGCTCGCCGCCGGCGCGATCGTCAGCGGCACGGTAGGCAACAGCAGCAGCGCCGCGGTCAGCGCGCGCGCCAGCATCCTGCGCGCCGGGTGAAGTGGAAGGGTAACGGGCAAAGTCTCGGATCGTTGCATGGACAAAATCTGGAAATGATTACCGTCGTGCCGAAAGCGGAAAGATGGACGCCGCAAGCCGTCCCGGCACGCCTGATATGATACCCGCTCTGTTTCAACGTTCATCATTTTCCCGGCGGACCCGCACATGAGCACACCCAGCGACCAACAGCCCCCCAACGGCGGCCTCACCCATTTCGACCAGAGCGGCCAGGCCCATATGGTCGACGTCGGCGGCAAGCACGAATCGCACCGCGTGGCCGTGGCCAGCGGTGTGATCCGCATGAAGCCGGAGACCCTGACCATCATCGAATCCGGCAGCGCAAAAAAGGGCGATGTCCTGGGCATCGCCCGCATCGCCGCCATCATGGCCGCCAAGCGCACCGGCGACCTGATCCCGCTGTGCCATCCGCTGGCGCTGACGCATGTATCGGTAGAGTTCGAGACCAACGCCGCCGATTCCAGCGTACTGTGCACCGCGCGCGTGGAAACCTACGGCAAGACCGGGGTGGAAATGGAAGCGCTGACCGCGGTGCAGGTCGGGCTGCTGACCATCTACGACATGAGCAAGGCGGTCGACAAGAGCATGGTGATGACCGATATCTGCGTGACCGAGAAGCGCGGCGGCAAGAGCGATATCAGCATGGCGCGGCCTTGAACCCTCCTCCCCCTCGCCAATGAAAAAAGCGCCTCATGGGCGCTTTTTTCATTGAGACGTCGGCGCTAACGCCGGCACGGATCAAGCGCGGCAGTTCGCCGGTGCGAAGCGCGCTTCCAGCGTCCCGGCAGCAAAACCGGTATTGTTGATAGCGCCTTCCGGGGTTGTAGCCTGCGCGACGCCGGCTGCGGCGCACTGCCACTGGATCGAGGAAGAAGTCAGGGTCGGGGTCAGCGTCAGCGTGCCGCCGTTGCCGACACGCTGGGTGAAGGTGATCGTAATGACACCGCCTACGCCGCGTTCCGTCATGGGAGTAACGGTAATGTTTTCCACATTTTCAGTTTTCGTGAAGGTCGGCAAGCCCAACTGGGACACATTGAAGATGCCGTTGTTGGTATTGGCCTGCTCCGCCACCGCCAGCTTGTAGGGCGTAGCCAGGTTCAGGCCCTCGGACACGCGCGAGCGGGCGATGTAATCCTGGAGCTGGCTGGCGCCGATAGTAGCGAGGATGCCGATGATGGCCAGCGTCACCATCAGTTCGAGCAGGGTGAAACCTTGTTGCTTCTTGTTGCGGACGACGGTTTTCATTGAATTCCTGTTTAAAGATGAAGGGCGTTGCCAGTATCGGCAGCGCCCATGATGCGGCAAAGCGAAATACTTCCAAACTAGCAAGATTTAGCGCACACCGCGCTGACCTGCATCAAGGCTGCTGAGTTTCCTGGTTCCTGCGCTTGAGGCTCAGGCCGACCAGCACCACGCCGATGGCGCCGACCAGGCCGGGCAGGCTCAGGTGCAACTGCGCGCCGGGGACGACGAATTCGCTGTCGGGGATGAAGTTCTGCAGGTAGGGCTGGATGCCGCTATCGCTGAAGATCATGCCGCCGGCGATGTAGCCCAGCAATGCAGCGCCCAGCGTGATGATAACTGGGAATTTCTCCATCAATTTCAAGACCAGCGTGCTGCCCCAGACGATGATGGGAATGCTGACCACGATGCCGAACACCACCAGCGCCATCTGGTGCTGGCCGGCCTGTTCGGCTGCGCTGGCAATGGCGATCACGTTGTCCAGGCTCATCACCAGGTCGGCCACGATCACGGTCTTGACCGCGCTCCACAGGCGGTCGCTGCCGCTGACTTCGGCGTGGCCGTCGTCTTCGTTGAGCAGTTTGACGCCGATCCACAGCAGCAACAGGCCGCCGACCAGCTTCAGGTAAGGCAGCTCCAGCATGGTCACGGCAAAGGCAATCAGCGCGATGCGGATGGCGATGGCGCCCAGGGTGCCCCAGACAATGCCCTTGATGCGCAGGTTGGCCGGCAGGTTGCGGCATGCCAGCGCGATCACGATGGCGTTATCGCCGCCAAGCAGGATATCGATCAGGATGATTTGCCCGACCGCCACCCAATTCAGATTTGCCAGAAATTCCATTTACGTCCTTTGCCGTACCGATAGCACGTCGTTGCGCCGCAAACTCCACGGCGACAACCGGCTGCCCGAGCTTCCATAAAAAGACATGGGGAGCCGAAGCTCCCCATGCTTGTCTTGCTGGTTCTGCGTTGGCGCTAAATTACAGCACCGACTTCAGCAGGCGGCCCATTTCGGACGGGTTGCGGGTCACCTTGATGCCGCACTCTTCCATGATCGCCAGCTTGGCTTCAGCGGTGTCGGCACCGCCGGAGATCAGCGCGCCTGCGTGGCCCATGCGCTTGCCCGGGGGCGCGGTCACGCCGGCGATGAAGCCGACCACCGGCTTCTTCATGTTGTCCTTGATCCAGCGCGCTGCGTTGGCTTCGTCAGGACCGCCGATTTCACCGATCATGATGACGGCGTCGGTGTCCGGATCGTCGTTGAATGCCTTCATCACGTCGATGTGCTTCAGGCCGTTGATGGGATCGCCGCCGATGCCGACTGCCGACGATTGGCCCAGGCCCAGGGCGGTCAGCTGGCCGACCGCTTCATAGGTCAGGGTGCCCGAGCGCGAAACCACGCCGATGCGGCCCTTCTTGTGGATGTGGCCCGGCATGATGCCGATCTTGATTTCGTCCGGGGTGATCAGGCCGGGGCAGTTCGGGCCCAGCAGCAGGGTCTTGGAACCGGCCTTGGCCATGCGGTCCTTCAGGGCCAGCATGTCACGCACGGGGATGCCTTCGGTGATGCAGATGGCCAGGTCCAGCTCGGCTTCGACGGCTTCCCAGATCGCGGCGGCGGCGCCGGCGGGCGGCACGTAGATCACCGAGACGGTGGCGCCGGTGGCGTTCTTGGCTTCGCTCACGTTGGCGTAGATGGGAATGCCTTCGAAGTCTTCACCGGCCTTCTTCGGGTTCACGCCGGCGACGAACGCGTTCTTGCCATTCGCGTAATCGCGGCACATGCGGGTGTGGAACTGGCCGGTCTTGCCAGTGATGCCTTGGGTGATGACCTTGGTGTCTTTGTTGATGAGGATCGACATTTCTCTTCCTTGACTGTGATGCCCGCGCCCGGATTCGGTCGGTGCGCAATCTGTTTTCTGGCTCCGGACCTTGCCGGCGCAGGCTTTCGTGTTGGGTTACTTACTTGGCTGCAGCCACGACCTTTTGCGCGGCTTCTTCCATCGAGTCGGCCGAGATGATCGGCAGGCCCGAGTCAGCCAGCAGCTTCTTGCCGATCTCTTCGTTGGTGCCCTTCATGCGCACCACCAGAGGCACCTTCAGCGAAACCGCCTTGGATGCGGCGATCACGCCTTCGGCGATCACGTCACAGCGCATGATGCCGCCGAAGATGTTGACCAGGATGGCCTTCAGGCCCGGGTTCTTCAGCATGATCTTGAAGGCTTCGGTGACCTTCTCGGTGGTGGCGCCGCCGCCCACGTCCAGGAAGTTGGCCGGTTCGCCGCCGAACAGCTTGATGGTGTCCATGGTGGCCATGGCCAGGCCTGCGCCGTTGACCAGGCAGCCGATGTTGCCGTCCAGCGAGATGTAGGCCAGGTCGAACTTGGAAGCTTCGACTTCAGCCGGATCTTCTTCGTCCAGGTCGCGGTAGGCGACGATTTCCGGATGGCGGAACAGGGCGTTGGAGTCGAAGTTGAACTTGGCGTCCAGGGCGACCACGCGGCCGTCGCCGGTCAGGATCAGCGGGTTGATTTCGGCCAGGGAAGCGTCGGTTTCCCAGTAAGCCTTGTACAGGCCTTGCAGGTTCTTGCGGGCTTCGGGGATCGAAGCGGCGGGCACGCCGATCTTGGCGGCCACGTCATCGGCTTGCGCGTCGGTCAGGCCGGCGACCGGGTCGATGACCACGTTGTGGATCTTTTCCGGGTTGCTGTGGGCAACTTCTTCGATGTCCATGCCGCCTTCGCTGGAGGCCATCAGCACGACCTTCTGGGTCACGCGGTCGGTCACCAGGGAAACGTACAGTTCCTTCTTGATGTCGGCGCCTTCTTCGATCAGCAGGCGGCGGACCTTCTGGCCTTCGGGACCGGTCTGGTGCGTGACCAGTTGCATGCCCATGATCTGGTTGGCGTATTCCTTGACCTGCTCGATCGACTTGGCGACCTTCACGCCGCCGCCCTTGCCGCGGCCGCCGGCGTGGATCTGCGCCTTCACGACCCACACCGAGCCGCCCAGGCTCTTGGCTGCCGCTTCGACTTCGTCGACAGACATGCAAGGAACGCCGCGCGGAACGGTTACGCCGAACTGGCGCAGGATTTCTTTACCCTGATACTCATGGATTTTCATGGGAGCTTCCCTTTAGACACTAAATGAATAAAACTTGCCGGATTGAATTTCTGCCGTCGGCGCAATGCCGGATGGCGAGAAAGCAGACCGCAACCCGCAGGCGGGTGTCGCGTCCGTCGCCGGACGAAAACTGGCGCAGGCATGAGCTGCGCGGATTGCGAAAGAATTCGTAGAATTGGGCATGTTCATGCCGTCTGCATGAGTTGGTCTCTGATAGTCGCATCGCGCCGGCATGCGCCGGAGCGATCCGCATTATCCGCCTTCGCTGCTGTCGCCAGCCTTACATCGACCAGTCGCCTTTCAAAGAAACGGCGATAAATCGACACCCTATCGGCTACCGCGCCGCAGCAAAAACTCCCGAATTCTAGCACAGGGCAGGACGGGCGGAGCGGTGGTAGCGCTAACGTTGCCGATAAAGACCTGGGCGCCAGGCTTTTCAGGCACCATTGAGGTCCAATGCCGCCGGAACCGGCATCACCGAAAAACAGGCGCCGCGACGGCCGCACGGCAGTCAGGCATCCATCTCATCCTGGTCCGCCCAGGCGCTATCGAGCGCTTCGCGGATACTGCGATGGGAGAAGCCGCGCTGCTGCAAAAAACGCATGCATTTGGCGCGGGATTCCGCATCCGCCGGCGGCGCGCTGAATTTGCGCCGCAACACCTGGGCCGCACGCGCGCCCTCATCCTCGGCAAGGCCGGATTTCAGCTCGGACAAGGCCTCGCCTTCGATGCCATGGCTTTGCAACTCGGACAGGATGCGATTGTTGCCATAGCGCGCCGCGCGCCGGTGCACCAGGGATTCGGAAAAACGCTCGGAAGAAAGGAAGCGGGACTGCTCAAGCCAGTTGAGCAAGGCGTCGACATCATCGCCCTCTTGCGCGTAAGGGGTAAGCTTACGCGCAAGTTCCAGGCGACTATGCTCACGTGAAGAGAGATATTTGAGCGCCCGTGCTTTCAGGCTGATCGGCGGTCTAGGCATGACGTTCGACTACACGGGCAATAAGGCGGATGACACTGTTGCCGCACACGGCCAAAACGCTACCGGCATGCGGACAAAACGGATACAGCAAAACAATTGAACCACAACTGCTGATATACCAACTGCGGCCGATACGGCGCAACAAGACCTCGCCATACCGACAACAGCTACCACAAGCGGGACGGCGGCGACGGGCGAGGCATCCCTTGCCGCCGTCCCGGCATGCGAATTACGAGGCTTCGGCTTCAGCTTCGCCGTTGGCCAGTTCCGGCACGCCAAGCGCGACGCGGACCTTGTTTTCGATTTCACGCGCCAGTTCCGGATGCTCTTTCAGGAAGTTGCGCGCATTGTCCTTGCCCTGGCCGATCTTTTCGCCGTTGTAGCTGTACCAGGCGCCGGATTTTTCCACTACCTTGTGCTCGGAGCCGAGATCGAGGATTTCGCCTTCGCGCGAGGTGCCTTCCCCGTACAGGATGTCGAAATGGGCTTCGCGGAACGGCGGCGCGACCTTGTTCTTGACGACCTTGACCTTGGTCTCGCTGCCGATCACTTCATCGCCGGACTTGATCGAACCGGTACGGCGGATATCCAGGCGCACGGAAGCGTAGAACTTCAGCGCATTGCCGCCGGTGGTGGTTTCCGGGTTGCCGAACATGACGCCGATCTTCATGCGGATCTGGTTGATGAAGATAACGGTGGTGTTGGTGCGGTTGATGCTGCCGGTCAGCTTGCGCAGCGCCTGCGACATCAGGCGGGCCTGCAGGCCGGGCAGCGAGTCGCCCATGTCGCCTTCGATTTCGGCCTTGGGGGTCAGCGCCGCGACCGAGTCGACCACGATCAGGTCGACCGCGCCCGAGCGCACCAGCGCGTCGGTGATTTCCAGTGCCTGTTCGCCGGTGTCGGGCTGCGAAATCAGCAGGTCGCTCAGGTTGACGCCCAGCTTTTGCGCATAGGTGACATCCAGCGCGTGCTCGGCATCGATGAAGGCGCAGGTGCCGCCCAGTTTTTGCATTTCGGCAATGGCTTGCAGGGTCAGCGTGGTCTTGCCCGAGGATTCCGGACCGTAGATCTCGATGACGCGGCCGCGCGGCAGGCCGCCGACGCCCAGCGCGATGTCCAGCCCCAGGGAACCGGTCGAGACGACCTGGATTTCCTCCGCGACGACGCCATCCTCCATGCGCATCACGGAGCCCTTACCAAACTGCTTTTCGATCTGCGCCAGCGCGGCGGCAAGCGCCTTGCCCTTTTCAGAGTTGTTCGCAGCTTTTTTGTCGTCCATAAATCTCTCTCGGCAAAAGGTCGTGAAGAAGGTGTATCGGAAAATTGTTTCCCTGGTGCACGATGCGCCGGCCATTTCCAGCGGCGCTGCACTCATGAAGCGATACTGTATAAAAAAACAGTAATCGATGCAAGCTTTTTTGTCGCCTGGCCACGGCGACCGGTCCGCGCGCAAGGCGCAAGATTATAAAAGATCGGAAATTGCGCGGGAGAAATGCCACACAAATGCTGCAAGCCCAAGCAAAAACCGGCAGACTATACGGTTTGCTCAGAAATGCCTATCGTTTCCGCCCCTGACTTTGCTACGGGAGCATATCGATTTGGGATACATTTCAGGCTAGCAATATAACGAGATAAAGACTGTTTCCAGATTGTTGTCATGAGTTTAGTCCCCTTTAGCCATATCAGCGCCCTGCGCTGCCTGATCATCGACGACATGCCGACGATGCGCCAGAACATCCGGATGCACCTCGGCCAGCTCGGCGTGACCAAGGTGGACCAGGCCGCCACGCCCGACGAGGCCATCCGTTTCGTCCAGGCCGCGGCTTATGACCTCATCATCTGCGACTACAACCTGAACAAGGAAAGCAACGGCCAGCAGTTGCTGGAGTTCTTCCGCACCCAGAACATGCTTTCGCCGACGTCCATGTTCATCATGGTGACGGCCGAAAGCGGCTACAACCTGGTGGCCAGCGCCGCCGAATTCCAGCCCGACGCCTACATGCTCAAGCCGCTCACCGCGAGCCGCATCGCCGAGCGCGTCGACCGCCTGCTGGAAAAGCAGCACGCCATGCTGCCGGTGACCGAAAAGATGAAGCGCAAGGATTTCGCCGGCGCCATCGCCGAATGCGACAACGTCCTCAAGGCCGCGCCCAAGTGGGTCGTCGAAATCATGAAGACCAAGGGCTCGCTGCTGATCGAGCAGCGCCGCATCGACGAGGCGCGCGAGGTCTACACCCAGGCCCTGGCCATGCGCGACGACCTGGTATGGGCCAAGATCGGCATGGCGCGCTGCAATATCGTGGCCGGCCAACTGGATGACGCGCGCCGGACCGTCGAAGAAGTGCTGGCCCAGAACAAGCAGTTCATCGCCGCCTACGACCTGCTGGCGCAGATCGACGAGGCGCAGGGCAACCACGAAGGCGCCCTGGCGGCGCTGACGATGTCCTCCGAAATCATCCCCTCCGCCCGCCGCAGCCGGCTGGTAGGAGACGTCGCCTACCGCAACGGCCATCTGCAGCAGGCGCGCGAAGCCTACGACAAGGTACTCAAGCACACCAAGGGCTCGCTCACCGCGCAGCCGACCGACCTGCTGTCGCTGGCCCAGGTGCATGTCGACAGCGGCGATCCCGACCAGGCCCTGCGCCTGCTCGAAAGCGCCCCGCGCCGCTATGAGGAGTCCAAGATGTTCACCGCGGCCCAGGCCGCGGTGCAGGCCCAAGCCTATGTGCAACTGGGCGATACCATCTCGGCCCAGCAAGCCTTCGACGCGGCCAGGCAAGCCGCCGGCAGCGACATTTCCGAAGCTGCCACGCTGGCCCTGGCCAAGGCCGCCTTCTCGATGGGCAAGGACGACGAGGGCGCCCAGCTGATCGCCGGGGCCATCAAGTCCGACCACGAAAACAAGACGCTGCTGATGCTGGCGCGCAAGGTATTGGCCGACACCGGCAAGGCCGCGCTGGCCGAAGAACTGATCGACGGCACCGTCAAGCACTGCATGAGCATCATCGCCGAAGCCAATGCCCTCATGCGCAATGCCAAGCCCGACGAATCGCTGGCCAAGCTCGAGGAAGCGCTCTCCAGCATGCCGGAGAATACCGGCGTGCTGCTGGCGTCGGCCCAGTTGCACCTGCTGTGGATGAGCCAGCGCGGCTGGAACGAGGAATATGTCAAACGCGTCAGGCGCTATCTCGCCACGCTGGACCGCCTGATTCCGGGCAATGACCGTGTCGCCAAGATGCACAAGTTCCTGCGCGACACCTTGAGCAAAGTAGCCCCGAAGAGCTGACCATGGATCCCAAGCTTGCCGCGATCATCATTCACGACATCAAGAACTCGCTGGGCGTCCTTGAGGGCGAACTGCGCAGCCTTTCCGACGATGTGCCGCGCGTGCAGCAGGCGCATGTCACCTGCCTGGCGCTGCAGGAAAAGCTGATCGCCTTCCTCACGCTCTACAAGGCAGACTCGCAAGGCTTGCGCGCGCAGGTCGAAGCGGTCTCGCCGCTGGATTTCCTGGAAGCGCTGCTGCGCGAACAGGCCGTCGGCCGCAATGGCCAGGGCGTGGAGGTCAAGCTGGATGAGACCGACATGCCGCTGATCGGCTTTTTCGACGAACACCTGGTGTCCCTGGCGCTGGAAGCCGCGCTGCAAAACGCCAGCCGTTTCGCCTGCACGCGCATCGAGCTGGGCTGCCGCAAGAACCCGGCCGGCGGCGTGATCTTTACCGTGCGCGACGACGGCCCCGGTATCGGCGCCCAGGAAAAGAAACAGTCCACCGGACTGGGCATGGACCTGTGCAATGCCATCGCCACCGCCCACAACAAGGAAAACCAGCAGGGCGAAGCGCGCCTGTCCAGCCATCCGGACGGCGGCGCGCTGTTCGAGCTCATCCTGCCGTAACCGCTGCGCCCCCGCGCTCCCGTCGCCGCCGCGAGAGCATGCGCAAAGCGCATATCCAAGTTTGAAAATAGTCGTTCTGCCGCATCGCGTTCGTCCTTAGAGTGTTTGTCTTCCCCCGACACAACAAGAACGGACCCCATGGAACGCAGACACTTCCTCCGCCTCGGCCCGGCCGCATTGGGCGCCGGCCTGCTGGGCGCGGCACCCCTGATCGCGCGCGCCGCGACAGCGCCCAAGACCATCCGCCTGGACTACGCCTACTACTCGCCGCCCAGCCTGGTGCTGCGCAAGTTCGGCTGGCTCGAGGAAGACCTGAAAGCCCAAGGCACCGACGTCAAATGGGTACTGAGCCAGGGCAGCAACCGCGCGCTCGAATACCTCAACAGCGACAGCATCGACTTCGGCAGCACGGCCGGGCTGGCGGCGCTGCTGGCGCGCGCCAACGGCAATCCGATCAAGGCGGTGTATGTCTATTCGCGCCCGGAATGGACGGCGCTGGCGGTGGGCAAGGATTCGCCCATCAAGTCGGTGCGCGAGCTCAAGGGCAAGAAGGTGGCCGCCACCAAGGGCACCGATCCCTACCTCTTCCTGCTGCGCGCGCTGCATGAGAACGGCCTGAAGAAGGGCGATGTCGAGATCGTCCACCTGCAGCATCCCGATGGCCGCGCCGCGCTCGAGCAAGGCCGCGTCGACGCCTGGGCCGGGCTCGATCCGCACCTGGCCGCCAGCGAACTGGAAGCGGGCTCGCGGCTGATCTATCGCAACGTCAACTTCAACACCTACGGTTTCCTCAACGTCAGCGACAGCTTCGCTGCGCGCCATCCGGACCAGGTCAGGCGCGTGATCGCCGCTTACGAGAAAGCGCGCGCGTGGATCAAGGCCCATCCCGACGAAACGGTCGCGCTGCTGGCCGAAGAATCGAAACTGTCGCCGCAGGTGGCGCGCCTGCAATTGCAGCGCAACGATTTCTCGCATCCGCAGATCGGCCGCGAACACGCCGATGCCTTGCGCGCCGCCGCGCCCATCCTGACCGAAGAAGACCTGGTCAAGAGCGGCACCGACCTGCCGCGCACCATCAACGCGCTGATCGACTCTTCGTACGCGCAAGGCGTGATCAGGGCATAAGGCGATGAGCGACCCCGGATCCGGCAGCCTGCCCGCGCAGGTCATCCCCCCCGCGCCGCCGCAAGGCCAACGCACGGCGAAGAAAGGCTGGCCGCATGACGATGGTTACCGTCCCGGCAAATTCACCGGCTGGATCCTGCCGCTGGGCTTTCTGCTGCTGGTCGAGGCCGGCGCGCGGCTGGAGCTGATCCCGGCGCGGCTGCTGCCGCCGCCCAGCGAACTGGCGCAGACCTTGTGGTCGCTGGCCGCGCGCGGCGAGTTGCTGCCGCACATCTGGGCCAGCCTGGCGCGGGTATTGGCGGGCTTTGCCATCGGCAGCCTGCTGGCCGTGGCGCTGGGCCTGCTGGTAGGCATCAGCCGCCGCGCCGAAGCCTTGCTCGAACCCTGCTTCCAGGCCTTGCGGGCCATTCCCAGCCTGGCCTGGATCCCGCTGCTGCTGCTGTGGCTGGGCATCGACGAAACGCCCAAGATCGTGCTGATCGCCATCGGCGCCTTCTTCCCGGTCTACCTGAACCTGGTAGCCGGCATCCGCGACATCGACCACAAGCTGATCGAAGTCGGCACCAGTTCCGGCCTGGGCGCCTGGGCGCTGATACGCCACATCCTGCTGCCGGCCGCCCTGCCCTACCTGTTCGCCGGCTTGCGCGGCGGCCTCAGCCTGGCATGGATGTTCCTGGTGGCGGCCGAACTGATCGCCGCCACCCGCGGCGTCGGCTATCTGCTCTCCGACGGCCGCGAGAGCAGCCGGCCCGATCTGGTGCTGGCGGCGATCCTGATCCTGGCGCTGCTGGGCAAGCTCAGCGACAGCCTGCTGCGTGCGATCGAACAGCACAGCCTGCGCTGGCGCGACGCCCACCGGGCTTCATCCGCCAAATCCTGAACGCTCCATTGCTCCTCACATTCCCATGTCCAAGCACACCCAACCATCCTCCATCCGCCGCCGCCTGCTGCAGGCAGGCGCCGCCATCGCCGCGGCCACGCTTGCGCCAGCCGTGCAAGCGCAAGGCAACGGCCGCGCGATTCGCATCGGCTACCAAAAATCCTCAACGCTGCTGACCATTCTCAAAGCCAACGGCACGCTGGAGAAACTGCTGGCGCCGTCCGGCGCCCGGATCAGCTGGCATGAATTCGCCAACGGCCTGCCGCTGCTGGAAGCGCTCAATGTCGGCGGACTCGACCTGAGCGCCGATGTGGCCGATACGGTTCCGGTGTTTGCCCAGGCCGCGGGCGCGCGGCTGACCTATCTGGCGCAAGAGGCGCCCTCGCCCGCGGCGCAAGCGATCATCGTGCGCGCCGATTCGCCCATCCGCAGCGTGGCCGAACTCAAACGCAAGAAGATCGCCGTGACCAAGGCTGCCGGCGTGCATTACCTGCTGATCGCCACGCTGGAAAAGGCCGGCCTGAAATTCTCCGACATCGAAGCCGCCTACCTGTCGCCGGCCGACGGCCGCGCCGCCTTCGAGCGCAACAACGTGGACGCCTGGGTCACCTGGGATCCCTTCCTGGCAGGGGTGCAGCGCCAGACGCAGGTGCGGGTGCTGGCGGATGGCCGCGGCGTCGCCGATTACCAGCGTTACTATCTCGCCGCGACGCAATTTGCCGAGACCAACCCGGATGTGCTGCGCGTGGTATTCGATGAACTGCAGAAAACCGGGCAATGGGTCAAACGCAATCCCAAGGAAGCAGCCAGCTTTCTCGCCCCGCTGTGGGGCCTGGATGCCGCCACCATCGAACTGGCCAACAGCCGGCGCAGCTATGACGTGCGCGCGGTCAAGCCGGAGGCGCTGGGCGAACAACAGCGCATCGCCGACACCTTCTTCTCCGCCGGCCTGCTGCCGAAGAAGATCGACGCCGCCAGCGTCGCCATCTGGCAACCTGCGCGCCAGGGATGATGCCGCATGGACGGGCTCGATAAGGTGACACTGATCCTCACGGCATGCCTGGTGGTGGTAGCGTTGCTGTTTCCTCTTTCGTCGCGCCGCCTTCCCGGCGACGATGCCGCAGAGCCAAAAGAAGACGGCGCCCGGAACGAGCAAAAGAACCAAAAGAAGCGCCGCTGATGCGGCGTTTCTTTCGTACCGCCGACGGTGTCGTCAAACCAGCGTCGCGGCCACCGAAATATCCGCCTCCAGCGCCTTGGATACCGGACAGCCGGCCCTGGCTGCGGCCACTGCCTCGTTGAACTTGTCCTCATCGCGCTCATCCAGGGCGACCTTGACCTCCAGGTGGATGGTAGTGATGGCCAAGCCTGGATCGGACCGCTCCAATGTCAGCGTGGCTTCCGTGTCGATCCGCCTGGGTCCCAGGCCGGCCTTTTCCAAGCGCCCCGACAAATCCATCGAAAAGCAGCCGGCATGCGCCGCCGCGATCAGTTCTTCCGGATTGGTGCCTGCGTCGTTTTCGAAACGGGTGGAAAACGAGTATTGGGTATCGGACAGCGTCTTGCTCTCGGTGGTGAGCGCCCCCTTGCCGTCCTTCAGATTGCCGATCCATACCGCCGATGCCTTGCGTTTCATGACAACCTCCTTCGCTCAGGGTTGAGACAGGCGCGGCAACCTCCGCGCGGATCGTAATCCGACACCGACAAGCTGCCCGCAGAGTCCTCCATCATGCGGCCGCGAACAGCGGCGCGACGATAGGACAACAGCTTGGCAGCGCGTAGGAATTTGCGAGGGGAAGCGATGAAGATGATGCAAAGGCGGCTGGCCGCAATGGCGAGGCCGGAGGGATGCCGTCACACAGCGAAGCAGCGTGGCGAAGGGGAACCGCAAGGCAGGGACAACTGGCGTGGAATGCAAATAAAAAAACCGCCGGCAGAGCCGGCGGTAAAACGGACTGGCGACGCTCATCCACTAACCGCCGCCTTCCGCGCCAAACTTTTACTACTGATGCATGAGCTTGCTCACGCTAAAACCGGGTTCAAGCCGACACCGGATCCAGTTGCTGGATACCCGCCAGCACCCAGCCGCCCTGGCCGGCAACCGGCTTGGACAGGTTCCAGATCTCGGCGAACTGCGCCGGCGAACTGTTCGGGTCTTCCTTAATGAAACCGAAGAATTTCACGCTGGCCAGGTAGTCGTTGCCCACGGTTTCCACGCCCAGCACTTGCGCGTCCAGCGACACCACATCGGTCTGGTTGGGCGAAGCGCCGCGCTCCTGCAATTGCAGGCGCAGCTCGGCAAACATTTCCGGCGTGGTGAATTCGCGGATATCGTTGACGTTGGCCTTGTCCCATGCCGCTTGCAGGCGGATGAAATAGGTCTTGGCGTTGCGCACGAAACCGACGGTGTCGAAACCGGCCGGGATGCCATACGCAGGGGCCGCTTCGGTGGCGCCGAAACCACCACCGAAACCAGTGCCTTGCGATGCTGCGGACGGCTGCGAGGCTTCCAGCATCGAACCGATCTGCGGCGTCGCGGCAGCGTCGGCCGACTGGCCGCCGTTAGCTGCGGCCCAGGCCGGACGCGGCTGCGAAGCTTCCGATTTGCGGCGGAACATGCGATAGATGAACATCGCCGCCATGGCGATCAGCGCCACGGTGAGGATGGTGCTGATCATGCTGGCCAGCGCGCCGCCCAGGCCGAAATGCGAGAGCAAGGCGCCCAGGCCGAGGCCCAGCAGTGCACCGCCCAGAATGCCCTTCCACGGGCTGGGCTTGGGTGCGGCAGCAGGCGCCGCGGCCGGTGCTGCCGGCTTGGCTGCAGCGGCTTGGTTCTGCTGCATCGGGGCCGGGCTTTGCGCCTGGCGGCTGGCCGACGAAGACTGTTTGCCGAACGAACCGCCGCCGCCAAGACGCTTGGCTTCGACGCTGGTGATGCCGACCGACAATGTCATCGCCGCCACTATCAGCGCGACAAATGCTTTTTTCATGCTATCTCCTGAGATGGAATCTGATGTGAACCGGTCACATCTTCCGTATTGATTGAACTGTTGAGTACCCGAACGGCACCGGACGAAGCCGGCGAACGCGCCATGCGCGGACAGGCATCGCCGTCGCGGGACGCAAAGCCACAGGTATCAGGAGCGGTTCAGCGGACGCGGCAGATGCATGTCGCGCAAGGCGACAGGATCAGGCCCGGGGAGGACGGCCTGCGAGGGGGAGGAACGGGGGTTGGCTGGCGTCGTCGCTGCGAAGAGCGGGCGCCAGGCGCGAAGCTTCCGGCAAAACCGCCAGGGATTGCACCAGCATCGGCTCGTCACCGATACCGGCATGGGTAGAGAAGTCTTCGCCGCTGTCGGCGTAGCCGTTGCTGTCGTCATCGGCGCTGCCGTTGTCGGCAACTGCGCCATGCCGCAGGTCGTCGGCCGCATGATCGGCCACGCTGGCAGTATGGACACCAAGATGCTTGGCGGCGACATTGAGCTCAGCCTGGACCGGGGCCGAGAAATCGGTTGCGGCAACCGAGCTGGCATAAGTCAGCACCGCTGCAAATACTTGCACCGGGAGCAAACAGATCAGCAACAGAACCCACAAACGTTTCATCAGACTTTCCAGCAAAGATGCGAGAAATTATAACAACAAAAATTAGGACAACAGCACGGAAAAGATCAAACCAGGAACAATATGGAGACCATGCAGGCAATTTCAAGGGCCAATCTGCCGCGTCGTGACATCGGCGAATGGTCGCACGATGCCGGCGCCCTTTTTCTGATCTTCTGCAAGCTTTCCGGATAAATCGCAAACCCTGCGAAAACCGTTGGCCGGATTGCGAGCTTGCATGCAAGACAATCGCCGCCCTCATTTGCATTGGCGATTGAATTAGTAGATTATGCGTAAAAATACCACAATAATCCTACATTACGAGACAAATCAGACGAGGCCCCTCTCTGATCGATTCCTATGCGCATCCTCCTAGCTGAAGACGATAGTGTTCTGGCCGATGGCTTGACGCGCTCCCTGCGCCATTCGGGATATGCCGCCGATTGCGTCAAGAATGGACTGGAAGCCGACTCCGCCCTCTCGACCCAGGATTTCGATCTGCTGATCCTGGATCTCGGCCTGCCCAAGATGTCCGGACTGGAAGTGCTGCGCCGCCTGCGCGCGCGCAACTCGCGCCTGCCGGTGCTGATCCTGACGGCGGCCGATTCGGTGGAGCAGCGTGTGCAAGGACTTGACCTGGGCGCCGACGACTACATGGCCAAGCCGTTCGCCCTGTCCGAACTGGAGGCCCGCGTGCGCGCCCTGACCCGGCGCGGCGCCGGCGGCGGCCCGACCGTGATCAAGCACGGCCCGCTCTCATACGACCAGGTCGGCCGCATCGCCTACATCGGCGAACAGATGCTGGAATTGTCGGCGCGGGAACTGGGCCTTCTGGAAGTATTATTGCAACGCACGGGACGGCTGGTTTCCAAGGAACAGCTGGTGGACCATCTGTGCGAATGGGGAGAGGAAGTCAGCAACAATGCCATCGAGGTCTATGTCCATCGCCTGCGCAAGAAAATCGAAGTCGGCGGCGTGCGTATCGCTACCGTACGCGGGCTGGGCTATTGCCTTGAAAAGCTCCCTGAAGCCGCAGCCGGCACAGCCAGCAACGCCGCCTGAGGCGCCGGCGCCCCGCGCCGGCCTTGCCTTGCGCCCATCCCCTGCGGCACGCCACCATGCCGCAGCGTAATCCATCCTCCGCGCCGCCGGAACAGGCCGCGCCGCCCGCCGGCGAATCCCAGCCTGCGCCGCGCAAGAAACGCCGCGCCGCCATCGCCACCCAGCCGGTGGAACGCATCCAGCGCTCGCTGTTCGGCGAGATCCTCGACTGGATGCTGGCCCCGCTGCTGCTGCTGTGGCCGATGAGCATCGCCATCACCTACCTGATCGCGCAATCGATCGCCAACCAGCCGTTCGACCGCGCGCTGGAGGACAGCGTCACCGTCCTCTCCCAGCAGGTGTCCGAAGTCAACGGAAAGGTGGTGGCGAAGCTGCCCGTCTCCGCCCGCGACCTGCTGCGCGCCGACGACATCGACAACATCTATTACAAGATCAGCGGCCCGGACGGGGAATACGTGGAAGGCGACGTCGACATGCCGCAGCCGCCGCCGGAAGAAGACCGCCAGAACGTCGGCACCGTGCAGTTCCGCAACGACATCCTGCACGGCAGCGACGTGCGCATCGCCTACGTGCAGGTCGACCTGCGCCGCAGCGCCGCGCAACGCGCCGCTTCGCGCGAGCCGCGGCTGGCCACGGTGCAGGTTGGCGAAACCCTGGAAAAGCGCGCCCAGCTCGCCAATGAAATCATCAAGGGCGTGATCCTGCCGCAATTCATCATCCTGCCGGTGGCGCTGGCGCTGGTGTGGTTCGCGCTCTCGCGCGGCCTGTCGCCGCTGTCGGAACTGCAGCAGCGCATCCGCGCGCGCCGTCCGGACGACCTCAGCCCGATCGACTCGGGCCAGGTGCCGGAAGAAATCTCGCCGCTGGTGCGCTCGCTCAACGACATGCTGGAACGGCTGTCGCAGACCATCGCGATCCAGAAGCGCTTCATCGCCGACGCCGCGCACCAGATGAAGACGCCGCTGGCCGGCATGCGCATGCAATCCGAACTGGCGCTGCGCCAGGATGACCAGGTCGACGTGCGGCGTTCGCTGGAGCAGTTGGCCAAGAGTTCCGAATCGGCCACCCGCCTGGTCAACCAGCTGCTGTCGCTGGCGCGCGCCGAGAACCAGGGCTCGCAGGCCGGCGCCATGGCGCCGGTCGAGCTGACCGAGCTGGCGCGCACGGTGGTGCAGGACTGGGTGCCGATGTCGTTCACCCAGCGCATCGACCTGGGTTTCGAACAGCCCGGCCATCCGATCATGATCTACGGCAATCCGCTGATGCTGCGCGAGCTGCTCTCCAACCTGCTCGACAACGCGCTGCACTACACCCCGCACGACGGCAGCGGCAGCGTGACGGTGCGCGCGCGCACCGACGAGGGCGGCGGCCTGGCGGTGCTGGAAGTGGAAGACACCGGCCCCGGCATCCCGCCGGCGGAACGGCAAAACGTCTTCGAGCGCTTCTACCGCATCCTCGGCACCTCCAGCACCGGCAGCGGGCTGGGACTGGCCATCGTGCGCGAAATCGCCCAGCAGCATGACGCCAAGGTCGACATCGCCAACAACCCGCGCAGCAGCGATCCCAGGTTCCCGGGCAGCCTGTTCAGCGTCAGCTTCCGCATGATGCCGCGCACGCCCTACATCAACAACAATAGCGACGACATCGGCTGACATGGACCAAGGCTCATCTCATCACGGCCCCGGCGACGCCGGCAACCACTGGAACAGGATCCGCAAGCACACCACGGTGCTGCTCGCCGTCTGGTTCCTGGCCACCTTCTTCTTCATCTTCTTCGCGCGCGAGCTGGACCGGGTCCACCTGTTCGGCTGGCCCATCTCTTTCTACATGGCGGCCCAGGGCATGATGCTGATCTACCTGGCCATCGTGGTGATCTACATCCGGCGCATGAAGCGCATCGAACAACTGGTACACGGCGAGCAGGGACATGGAGAGTAACCGCGACTTTTTCTGGCGGCTGACCCGCTACTACTCGCTCTACACGATCGGCTTCATCGCCTTCCTGTGCGTGCTGGCGATCCTGGAACACGAGGGCATGCCGCGTTCCTGGATCGGCTACCTGTTCCTGTTCGTCACCATCGGACTGTACGCCGCCATCGGCGTGGTCTGCCGCACCTCGGACGTACCCGAATACTATGTCGCCGGGCGCCGCGTGCCACCGCTGTTCAACGGCATGGCCACCGCCGCCGACTGGATTTCCGCCGCCACCTTCATCAGCCTGGCCGGCGGGCTCTACCTGCAAGGCTTCGACGGCCTGGCCTACATCCTCGGCTGGACCGGCGGCTACTGCCTGGTGGCGCTGCTGATCGCGCCCTACTTGCGCAAGTTCGGCCAATACACCATCGCCGACTTCCTGGCCGCGCGCTATCCCGGCAAGTTCGGCGGCACCCCGATCCGCATCCTCGCGGTGGCCGCCACCATCCTGATCTCCTTCACCTATGTGGTGGCGCAGATCTATGGCGTTGGCCTGATCACCTCGCGCTTCACCGGCATCGATTTCTCGATCGGCATCTTCCTGGGCCTGGCCAGCATCCTGGTGTGCTCCTTTCTCGGCGGCATGCGCGCCATCACCTGGACCCAGGTGGCGCAGTACATCATCATCCTGTTCGCCTACCTGATCCCGGTGGTCTGGCTATCGGCCAAGCACACCACGGTGCCTGTGCCGCCGGTGGCCTACGGCGCGGTGCTGCCCAAGCTCAACGCGATCGAGCACAAGCTCGAAGACGACCCCAAGGAACAGGAAATCCGCAAGATCTTCCAGGCGCGCGCCGACGAACTCGAGCGCAAGCTGCAGAACCTGCCCCGCTCCTGGGAAGAAGGACGGCTGGAAGCGCAGCGTCACATCGACGAGGTCAAGCGCGACACGCATGCGTCGCTGGCGGAAATCAAGGCGGCCAGCCGCGCGCTGTCGTCCTATCCAAAGAGCGAGGAAGAAGCCGAGCGGCGCTGGAGCGATGCGCGCGCCGCCAACCTGGTGCGGGCGCAGCCGCCGGTGTCGCAGACCGAGCCCTTCCCCGGCCGCGGCAACGGGAAAGAGCGGGAAAGCTCCGACACCAAGCGCAACAACTTCCTCGCGCTGGTGTTCTGCCTGATGCTGGGCACCGCCGCGCTGCCGCACATCCTGATGCGCTACTACACCACGCCCACCGTATCGTCGGCGCGCAAGTCGGTGTTCTGGACGCTGTTCTTCATCATGCTGATCTACCTCTCGGTGCCGGCGCTGACGGTGCTGGTCAAATACGACATCTACACCTCGCTGGTAGGCAGCAGCTACAGCCACCTGCCCGACTGGGTCTATTACTGGGCCAACATCGACAAGGTCAACCCGCTGGTCAGCATCAACGACCTCAACCACGACGGCCTGGTGCAGCTCGGCGAAATCTCGATGGACGGCGACATCATCGTGCTGGCCATGCCCGAGATCGCCGGCCTGCCCTACTTCATTTCCGGGCTGGTCGCCGCCGGCGGCCTGGCGGCGGCGCTGTCGACCGCCGACGGCCTGCTGCTGACGATTTCCAATGCGCTCTCGCACGACATCTACTACAAGGTGGTCGACCCCAGCGCCTCGACCCAGAAGCGCGTGACCATCTCCAAGCTGCTGTTGCTGGTGGTGGCGCTGCTGGCGGCCTATGCCGCCTCGCTCAAGCCCGGCGACATCCTGTCGATGGTCGGCGCAGCCTTCTCGCTGGCCGGCTCGACGCTGTTTCCGGCGCTGGTGCTGGGGGTGTTCTGGAAGCGCGCCAACCAGGCCGGCGCGGTAGCCGGCATCGTGTGCGGCTTCCTGATGTGCGTGTACTACATGCTGCATACCAACCCGACCTTCGGCGGCAACGCCAGCGGCCAGTGGTTCCACATCGCCCCGATCTCGGCCGGCGTGTTCGGCGTGCCGGCCGGCATCGCGGCCATGGTCATCGTCAGCCTGCTGACGCCGCCGCCGGACGAGGCCACCATCGCGCTGATCGATCACATCCGCACGCCATGACAGCCGCCTTCAGACGGAGAATTGCAGCCCCTGCGCCTCCTCGCCCGGCATCACCGTCACCGCGACCCGCATGCGCTGCTGGCCGCCGCCGATCAGTACGCCGCGCAGCGGCGACACATCGAGGAAATCGCGCCCCCACCCCAGCGTGATGTGGCTGGTATCGGGGAACAGGCCGTTGGTGGGATCGGCATCGATCCACACGCCCGCTTCCCCGTCCCGCCCCGGGCAATACACCGACACCCAGGCATGCGAGGCATCGGCCCCGATCAGGCGCAGCTGGCCCGGCGGCGGCTGGGTCAGCAGGTAGCCGCTGACGTAGCGCGCGGCGAGGCCGATCGAACGCAGGCAGGACAGCATCAGGTGAGCGAAATCCTGGCAGACGCCGCGCCGGTTGGCGAACACCTCGGTCACCGGCGTCGATACCGTGGTGGCGGCGGGATCGAAAGCGAACTCGTCGAAGATGCGCAGCATCAGCGCACGCACTCCCTCCAGCAACGGCAGGCCCGGCGTGAAGCATTGCTCCGCATAGCGGATGAATTCGCGCTTGATGCGCACATGGGAAGACTCGAACAGGAAGTTGGACGCATCCAGCATCGCCGGCGACAAAGTGCGCGCCCCCTGGTACGCCAACAGCGCCGACGCCTCTTCCCACGGGATCGTGTTTTCCGGCAGCAGGCGCGGCGTCAGTTCGACCCATGACTCGGCATCCACATCCAGGCTGGTATGGTCGCCATCCAGCGAAAATGCCTTGATGACGTTGCCGAAATTGTCTTCATAGGTACGCACCAGCGGCGGCTCCGGCCGGATATCGACCTGGTGCGAGATGCAGCGCTGCCAGGCCAGTTCGCGCGGCGTCAGGTGCAGCATCTGGTGCGACAGGCGCACCGGCAGCGAATACTGGTACGTGGTCTGGTGGTGGATCCGGTAGATGATGCGCCCGGCGGCGTCTTTTTCCGTCATCTCATACCCCCTGGCTGACCGGCGCCGTCAACGGCGTGAAGTAATGGCGCGACAGGTCGTCGGAGAGCATGTAGCCGCAACTGACGGCGTCGCGCATCAGTTGCGCCAGGCGCGCATTGGCCTCTTCCGCGGCGGGCGCCCCATGCGCGAAATCGGCCAGGCTCATCGCCTCCAGTTGGCCGGCCAGGTGCGTGGGAATGGTCATGCTCAGCATGCCCAGCTGCTGCCCGATGTCGGCCAGGTATTGCCGCAGCATGCGGAACTGGTAAGCCATGCCGTGCGGATTGCTGGGGTCGAACACCAGCAGGTGCAGCACCGGCAACCATTCCGGCGTGCGCCGGTAGCGCACGCGGTAGGTGACGATGCTGCTGGCCGCTTCCAGCAGCCACGGCAGCGCCGCCGTCTGGCGCGCCGGCGGCAGGCGCAGGAAATTGTCGAACAGCGCGGCCATGTTGACCATGCGCTCGATATGGCGCCCCACCATCAGGAATTGCCAGCCGGCGTCGCGCGTCATGTCGTCCAGCGCGTGGCCCGCCAGGCCGGAACAGGCGTCGATCACATTGCCCAGCGCCTGCTGGGTGGCGGCGGGCGTGCCGATGCGCTCATGCACCATGGCCGGCATCTTGGCCAGCGCATGCCAGTTGTCCAGCGACAGGTGTTCGCGCACCTGGTACGCGGCCTGCGCCAGTTGGCGCAGCTGGGTCGCCACGCTGACCGGCGCCGAGGTATCGATGACGGCCGCCTGCAAGCTCTGCTGCACGCCGGTGATGGTCGGGCGCGGATCGGGCTTGGGCATGAGCACGCCGAGCTGGCCGCACATCCAGCTCGCGCTGCCCAGTATGCCGCGGCTTTCGGCCTGGCCGTCCATCGTGTATTGCATGGTGGTGCGCAACAGGCGCGCCAGGTTCTTCACGCGCTCGGAATAGCGCCCCATCCAGAACAGGTTTTCGCCGGAATGGGAAGACACGTCGACGGTGCTGCAAATCGGCGTGCCGCCGGCCGCTCCCGCGGCATCGTCGGACGCCTGCTCGAGATGGCCGGATTCGCTCTCGCGCAACACCCACACATCCTTGGTGGTGCCGCCCTGCTGCATCGACACCACGTCGCGGCGCTGGCGCGAGGCCACCCGGGTCAGGCCGCCCGGCATCACCTGGTAGCCGCCATGGCCGTCGGCCACGGCGAACACGCGCAGGCTGATGGTACGGCCGGCCAGGCCATGGTCGCCGCTGCGCGCCATCACCGGCGCCTGCGACAGGCGCACCCATTCTTGCGCGGCATAGGCGTGCGGCTGCAATTGCAGGCTCTCGATCAGGCGCCGCCGCGCGGCGCCGGACACGGCATGGCCGAACACCGGCTGCATCCGCATCGAGGAAAAGGCCGGCACGATCACCAGCTCATCCAGATGCTCCAGCGTGTAATCCAGCGCCGGCTTTTCGCCGCACCACCAGGATGCCACCGCCGGCAACGCCAGCGGCTCGCCCAGCAGGCGTTCGCTGATGGCCGGCAGGAAACCGTGCAGCGCGGTCGACTCCAGCACGCCGCTGCCCAGCGCGTTGGCCACCAGCACGTTGCCCAGGCGCGCCGCCTGCGTCAGGCCGGGAATTCCCAACGCCGAGTCGGCACGCAGTTCCAGCGGGTCGCAATAGTCGTCGTCCATGCGGCGCAAGATGGCGTGCACGCGGCGCAAGCCGTTCAGCGTCTTCAGGAATACCTGGTCGCCGCGCACCGTCAGGTCGACGCCTTCAACCAGCGGGAAACCCAGCGTATGCGCCAGGAAAGCGTGTTCGGAATAGGTTTCGTTGTAAGGCCCCGGCGTGAGCAGCGCGATCAGCGGCACCTCGCCGCCGGCCGGCGCCAGTTGCGTGAGCATGGCGCGCAGCGTGTGGAAGTAGCCATGCGGCGCCTGCACGTGCATGTCGCGCAGCGCCTCGGGCATGGCGCGCGACATGATCTGGCGGTTCTGCAGGGCATAGCCGGTGCCCGACGGCCCTTGCGTGCGGTCCGACACCACCCACCAGTTGCCGTCGGCCGAGCGCGCCAGGTCGATCGCATAGGCATGCAGGTGCACGCCGCCCGGCGGCCTGATGCCGTGGCATGGCATCAGGTAGCCGTGCTGGCCGAACACCAGCGCCGGCGGCAACAAACCTTCGCTGAGCAAAGACTGCTCGCCGTACAGGTCGGCCAGCACCGCGTTCATCAGCCGCGCCCGCTGGGCCACCGCCTTTTCCAGGAACTGCCATTCGTCGGCGGCCACGATATGCGGCAGCAAATCCAGTTCCCACGGACGGTTGGCGCCCTTGGGGTCGGCGTAGACGTTGTAGGTGACGCCGTCCGCGGCGATGGCCTCGCGCACCTCGTTGGCGCGCCGGCGCAGCATCTCCGGCGACAGGTTTTCCAGCTGGTCGATCAGCGTCCGCCAGTGCGGCCGCAGGCGGCCGTCGGCCTGCAGCATTTCGTCGTAACGATCGCTGCCGGCCTGATAGCTTTCCAGTAAACGCTGGTGCATGGGTAAGGCGATACGGGGCGCCCGGTTGGGTTAAAAGTAGCGCAAGTCTAACGTAAAAGGAAACTCCGCAGACGGCCGCGCGGGCTGCACGTCGAACTTCCCCGGCGTATGGTTGAGGCGGAAATAGCGCGCCAGGCGGCGGCTTTCGGCCTCGAAGGCATTGACCGGGAAAGTCTCGTAGTTGCGTCCGCCCGGATGCACCACGTGGTACTGGCACCCGCCCAGGCTGCGGCCGTTCCAGGTATCCATCAGGTCGAAGGTCAGCGGCGTGTCGACCGCGATCGTCGGATGCAGCGCCGACGGCGGCTGCCAGGCGCGGTAACGGATGCCGGCCACGAACTGGCCGACCGTGCCGGTGGGCTGCAGCGGCACCGAGACGCCGTTGCAGCTCAGCACATAGCGCTCGGAAGCCATGCCCGAGACCTTCACCTGCAGCCGTTCCAGCGACGAATCCACATAGCGCGCGGTGCCGCCGGCCGTGCTTTCCTCGCCCAGCACGTGCCAGGGTTCGAGCGCCGTGCGCAACTCGATCTGCATGCCCTTGACCGCGTAGTCGCCGATCTTGGGGCAACGGAATTCCATGTGCGGCGCGAACCATTCGGCCCGCATCGGATAGCCGGCCTCGTTCATGTCGTCGATGACGTCGCGGAAATCCTGTTCGATGAAATGCGGCAGCAGGAAGCGGTCGTGCAGTTCGGTGCCCCAGCGCACCAGCCGCGCCGGCCGGTACGGCTGCTTCCAGAACCGCGCCACCAGGCCGCGCAGCAACAGCTGCTGGGTCAGGCTCATGCGCGCATGCGGCGGCATCTCGAAGGCGCGCAATTCCAGCAAACCCAGGCGGCCGGTGGCGCTGTCGGGCGAATACATCTTGTCGATGCAGAACTCGGCGCGGTGGGTGTTGCCGGTGACGTCGATGAGCAAATTGCGCAGCAGGCGGTCCACCAGCCACGGCGGGCAGTCGCCTTTGGCGACCTGCTTGTCCATTTCGCTGAAGGCCAGCTCGATCTCCACCGTGGAATCGTTGCGCGCCTCGTCGATGCGCGGCGCCTGCGAAGTCGGGCCGATGAACATGCCCGAGAACAGGTAGGACAGCGACGGATGGTTGTGCCAGTACGAGATCAGGCTGCGCAGCAGGTCGGGCCGGCGCAGGAAGGGCGAGTCGCCGGTGGTGATGCCGCCCAGCACCATGTGGTTGCCGCCGCCGGTGCCGGAATGGTGGCCGTCCAGCATGAATTTCTCGGTGGTCAGGCGGGATGCGCGCGCGGCGTCGTACAGGTGGGTGGTCTGCTCCACCAGTTCGCCCCAGTTGTTGGCCGGCTGAATATTGACCTCGATCACGCCGGGGTCGGGGGTGACGCTGAACTTGCGCAGGCGCGGATCGTTGGGCGGCTCGTAGCCTTCCAGCAGCACCGGCTGGCCGAGTTCCTCTGCCACCGCCTCGATGGCGGCGACCAGTTCCAGGTAATGCTCCAGTTGCGCCAGCGGCGGCATGAACAGGTAGAACACGCCATTGCGCACCTCGGCCGACAAGGCCGTGCGGGTGATCCAGTTGGCCGATTCGGCATGGGCCGGCGCTGCATCGCCGGCATGGGCGGCATGGCCTGCGTGTGTTGCATGTGTCGCGTGCGTTGAGTGTGTCGCGTGCGCGGCCTTGGCCGCACGCGATGGCGCGTCCTGCGGCCCGCCCATCTGGCGGCGAATCTCGGCGGCGCTGGGCAGCGCCTTGAACGCTTGCGACGGGTCGGCCGGATATACCGCCGGATATTCGCTGCCGCTGACCCAGGGCAGCGAATCGAGAGGCAGGCGATAACCCAGCGGCGAATCTCCCGGATACAGGTAGCAGCGCTCGCTGCGCAGGAACCAGTTGCCGCTTTGCCAGCCGCTGCCGTCGAAACGGCGCGCCAGCGGCAGCACATGGCCCACTTCGCTTTGCAGCCCCTGCGTGAACACGCGCATCAGGCGTTCGCGTTCCTGTTTGTCATCCACCCGCGAATCGAAGGGGTCGACATTGCCCGGCAGGCGGCGCTCGCGCCACATGTAGTAAAACACGTCCTCGTACGCCGGGAACACGTTCTTGCCGTCCACCTTCAGGCGCTGCGCCACGCGCTGAAGGAAGCGGCTGGTAATGCTCTTGTCGGCCACGTTCGGTTTGGTCTCGTCACCGATCAATGCCGGGTTCAGCCAGATCGGTTCGCCGTCGCGCCGCCAGTAGCAGTTCAGCGCCCAGCGCGGCAACTGCTCGCCGGGGTACCACTTGCCCTGGCCGAAGTGCGGCAGGCCCTGCGCGGCGTACTTGTCGCGCATGCGGTGGTAGAGGTCGGCCGCCAGCGGCTTCTTGGTCGGCCCCATGGCGGCGGTGTTCCACTCCGGCTCGTCCGGATAATCGAGCGCGACGAAGGTCGGCTCGCCGCCCATGGTCAGGCGCACGTCGCCGGCGGCCAGGTCATGGTCGATGGCATGGCCGAGCGCTTCGATCTCGGCCCATTGCTCCTCGCTATAGGGCTTGGTCACGCGCGGCGCTTCCCAGATACGCTTGACGCTCATCAGGTGTTCGAACTCGACTTCGCAGGGATCGACCAGGCCCGACACCGGCGCCGCCGACGCCGGCTCCGGCGTGCATGACAACGGGATATGGCCTTCCCCGGCAAACAGGCCGGAAGTGGGATCCAGCCCGACCCAGCCGGCGCCCGGCAGGTAGACCTCGCACCAGGCGTGCAGGTCGGTGAAGTCGGCTTCCGGGCCGGAGGGGCCGTCCAGCGATTTCTGGTCGGCCGTCAGCTGGATCAGGTAGCCGGAGACGAAACGCGCCGCCAACCCGAGATGGCGCAGCAATTGCACCAGCAGCCAGGACGAGTCGCGGCATGAACCCGACTTCAGTTCCAGCGTCTGCTCCGGCGTCTGCACGCCGGGTTCCATGCGGATGGTGTAAGCGATGTGATTGGCCAGCTTCTGGTTGAGCGCGACCAGGAAATTGGCGCTGCCGGTTTTCTCGCGCGAAATGCCGTCCAGGAATTCCTTGAACAGCGGCGACAGCGGCAGCTTCTGCCGGTAAGGCAGCAATTCGTTTTGCAATTCCTCGGCGTATTCGAAGGGAAATTCCTCCGCGTAGGGCTCGAGGAAAAAGTCAAACGGATTGATGACCGACATCTCGGCCACCAGGTCGACCTCGATCCTGAATTCGGTCGTCCGCTCGGGGAACACCAGCCGGGCCAGGTAGTTCGCTTCCGGATCCTGCTGCCAGTTGATGAAATGCGGCTCCGGCAGGATGCGCAGCGAATAGCTCAGGATGCGGGTACGGCAATGCGGCGCGGGCCGCAGCCGGATGACCTGCGGCCCCAGGTTGATGGCCCGGTCATAATGGTACGAGGTGACATGGTTCAGCGCCACGTGAATTGACATGGTGATCCTTTACGGCGAGCAAAAAATGAGAGGTGCCTTGCCGGGTACGGAAGGCAGGCTGGATGGTGCTTTATTCTCCCTATCGACTGCGGCTGTGCCGCGCGCCTACCTGTGATGCATATTAATGAAATCGCGCAGGCGCGGATAGATTTCGTTTTCCCAGCGTCGGCCATTGAACACACCGTAATGCCCCACCGCCGTCTGCACATGGTGCAAGCGCATATAGGGCCGGATGCCGCTGCACATTTCCTGTGCCGCGACGGTCTGGCCGACGGCGCAGATGTCGTCTTTCTCCCCCTCGATGGTGAACAGCGCGGTGCGGCGGATGGCGCGCGGGTCGACCGCATCGCCCCGATAGGTGAGCGTGCCCAGCGGCAATGCATGCTCCTGGAACACCGTGCGCACAGTCTCCAGGTAAAACTCGGCCGGCAGGTCCGACATGGCGAAGTATTCCTCGTAAAAAGTCTTGATCTGCAGCGCTTTCTCGTCTTCTCCCTCTACCAGGTGGCGATAGAGGTTTCGGAATGCGTCGACATGGCGGTTCAAATTCATGTTCATGAACGCCGCCAGTTGCATGAAACCCGGATAGACGCGCCGCCCGCGCCCCGGATGGCGGGTCGGCACGGTGCTGATCATGTTCTTCTCAAACCATTCGATCGGCTTGCTCTTGGCGAGCGCGTTGACGGTAGTGGGGTTGACCCGCGTATCGAGCGGGCCGGCCATCAGCGTCATCGTGCGCGGCTGGGCCGGATTGCCGTCCCCGGCCATCACGGCCGCCGCGGTCAGGGCCGCCACAGTCGGCTGGCACACCGCCAGCAGATGGGCGCCCGGCCCCAGGATTTCGAGAAAGGAAATGATATGGGAAACGTACTCATCCAGGCCGAACTTGCCGTGTTCCAGCGGGATATCGCGCGCATTGTGCCAATCGGTGATGTAGACATCGTGATGCCGCAGCAACACGCTGACGGTGCCGCGCAGCAAGGTAGCGAAGTGGCCCGACATGGGCGCCACCACCAGGACCTTGGGCTGGCTGTCCGACGTTTCCTTGTGGAAACGCAGCAAGCTGCAAAAGGGTGTGGCGGCGACGACTTCCTCATGCACCAGAACTGTGCAACCATCTTCCTGAACCTGGTCGATCCCGAAATCCGGGCGCGCATGGGTAAGCCGGGTACGCGAAAAGACTTCACACGCCGACGCCAGCTTGCGCATCAGCGGATGTGCCGGCACGCCCGGCCATTCGTATCCGAACAGGGGCGCCATCATCCCGGCGCAAGCCCGTAGCGGATCGGTGGCGTCTGCGTATTGCTGGTAGAACTGATAGGTATCGATCATGAGGACGCCGCCCTTCCGTCTTTTCTTGTCGGTTCGCAGTGGGGATGCGATGCAATATGCATGCCATTGAGATCGGCGGCGCGACAATCCCATGGGCTGGCACGGGCTTTGCAAGCATACCGGCAAGCCAACCAATAAGACGGATAAAGGACTGACATGCCTAAGACGACTTTGCGCATCACCAGCAAGAACTACTCTTCCTGGTCATTACGCGGCTGGCTCCTGGTCAAGTTCGCGGGACTGCCGTTCGAAGAAGACATCGTGCCGCCGGACGATCCGGCCATGCGCGCGGAGATCCTGCTGCTCTCCTCCTCCATCCTGGTGCCCAGCCTCAAGCACGGCAACGTGCTGGTATGGGACACCCTGGCCATCGCCGAATACCTCAACGAAATCCGCCCCCGGGCCTTGCTGCTGCCGGCCGACCAGGCGGCGCGCGCGCACTGCCGCGCGGTATGCGGCGAGATGCATTCGGGCTTCTCGGCGCTGCGCGCGGCGCTGCCGATGAACCTCAAGGCGCACTTCCCCAACTTCAAGGTGTGGTCGCGCGCCGAGGCCGACATCGCCCGCATTACCACCATCTGGAAGGAATGCCTGGCCCGGTACGGCGGCCCGTTCCTGTTCGGCGAGCAGCGCACCATGGCCGACGCCATGTACGCGCCGGTGGTGACGCGCTTCGTCACCTACGGCGTGCCGCTGGACCCGGTGTGCGCGGCCTACGGCAAGCGCATCATGGCCATGCCCGAAATGCAGGAATGGATCGCCGCCGCCAAGAAGGAACCCGAGGATATTGATGAGCTGGATGTGGAATTCTGAACACTGCTTTTGAGGTGCGGCAGCCGCCGCGCCTGTTTTTGTCGCAAGCCAAATGCGGGACGCCGCGGAAAGGATGGATGTGATGAATACGGTAGATCAAAGCGTATCGGCAGCGAACACGTTCTCGCATGTCTGCGAGGGCGACACGCCCTACGAATCGGGAGGATTGCGTGACTTTTTCCTCTACCGCGACCTCGGCATCGCCGCGGCCACCGGCGGGCAGGTGGTGGCGCAGCTGGTCAAGGCCAACATGGCGCCGGAACAAGGCACCGGGTGGCACCGGCACGAGGCCAATTTCCACATCGTCATCATGCTCAAGGGATGGGCGCGCTTCATGTATGAAGACCAGGTCACCTTGGTAAAAACCGGCGATTGCGTACACCAGCGGCCCGGCATCGTACATTTCCTGTTCGATTATTCGCCCGACATGGAATACCTGGAAATCGTCAGTCCGGCCAATTTCACGACCATCGACATGCCCGGCCCGTGTGCCGTACCGCCGCCCACGCCGTGGAATTAGGCGAGGTTGCGACCGTGCATTCCGTTTCATCAGCGCACTGACATCGATGAAACGGGACACATTTTTTCAGATTTGTTCGAACGTATGCAAGAACGTAAAACAACCACGGAGAAAAGGTCCCCACCATGTAATTTTCCACTGTCCAAAACCAGATGCCTCTGCTAGGCTTAACCGGCAAACGCCAGCAAGCATGCGCGTTTGCAGAAATCATCACGTCTCGCTTGTCGTCAAATTCAACCCGGAAAATTTCCTGCCCACACAGGAAAACGAATCAAATCTATGGCACATTTTTTCGATGAGATGTATTCGGGAATCGCCGCAGGCGACAACCCGCAAGTGCGCCAGCACTACGCCGAATTCGCCAGCTGGCTGGCGTCGCAGTCGGCGGAAACCATCGCCCGCAAACGTGCCGAGTCCGACCTGATCTTTCGCCGCGTCGGCATCACCTTCGCGGTCTACGGCAACGACGCCGGCACCGAACGGCTGATCCCTTTCGACATCATCCCGCGCATCATCCATAAGGCCGAATGGGCCAAGCTGGAAGCGGGGCTGGTGCAGCGCGTCAAGACGCTCAACATGTTCATCCACGACATCTACCATGAGCAGAAGATCGTCAAGGCCGGCATCATCCCGCCCGAGCAGATCTTCCAGAACGCGCAATACCGCCGCGAGATGCAGGACGTGAACGTGGCCAGCGACATCTACGCCCACATCGCCGGCGTCGATATCGTGCGCGCCGGCGAGGGCGAGTTCTACGTGCTGGAAGACAACCTGCGCGTGCCTTCCGGCGTGTCGTACATGCTGGAGAACCGCAAGATGATGATGCGCCTATTCCCCGACCTGTTCACGCGCCACAAGATCGCCCCGGTAGCCCACTATCCCGACCTGCTGCTGGACAACCTGCGTTCGGTGGCGCCGGCCGGCGTGACCGATCCGACGGTGGTGGTGATGACGCCCGGCATGTACAACTCGGCCTATTTCGAGCACGCCTTCCTGGCCCAGCAGATGGGCGTGGAGCTGGTCGAGGGCCAGGACTTGTTCGTCAAGGACAACGTGGTCTACATGCGCACCACGCGCGGCCCCAAACGCGTGGACGTGATCTACCGCCGCATCGACGACGACTTCCTCGACCCGCTGGCGTTCCGTCCCGATTCCGCGCTGGGCGTGCCGGGCCTGCTGCAGGCCTACCGCGCCGGCAAGGTGACGCTGACCAACGCCATCGGCACCGGCGTGGCCGATGACAAGTCGATCTATCCCTACGTGCCCGACATGGTGAAGTTCTACCTGTCGGAAGAGCCGATCCTCAACAACGTGCCGACCTACCAGTGCCGCAAGCAGGCCGACCTCGACTACACGCTGGCCAACCTGGAAAAGCTGGTGGTCAAGGAAGTGCACGGCGCAGGCGGCTACGGCATGCTGGTCGGCCCGGCATCCACGAAGCAGGAGATCGAGGACTTCCGCGCCCGCGTCATCGCCAAGCCCGACGGCTACATCGCCCAGCCGACGCTGGCACTGTCGGTCTGCCCGACCTACGTCGAGGCCGGCATCGCGCCGCGCCACCTCGACCTGCGCCCGTTCGTGCTGTCCGGCAAGAACGTGACGATGGTCAAGGGCGGCCTGACGCGCGTGGCGCTCAAGGAAGGCTCGCTGGTGGTGAACTCGTCGCAAGGCGGCGGCACCAAGGACACCTGGATACTGGAGAAATAAGATGCTCAGCCGCACCGCCGATCACCTGTTCTGGATGGCCCGCTATACCGAGCGCGCCGAAAACACCGCGCGCATGCTCGACGTGCATGTGCAGACCGCCCTGCTGCCGCAATCGGCCGACGACGCCGAGCAAGGCTGGCGCGCCGTGCTCGGCATCTCCGAGCTGCTCTACGGCTACAATCAGAAATACGACAAGCTCACGCAGCAGGACGTCATCGACTACATGGTGCGCGATCCGAACAACCCGTCGTCGATCGCCTCCTGCCTGCGCCAGGCGCGCGAGAACGCGCGCGCCGTGCGCGGCGCGCTGACCACCGAGGCCTGGGAAATCCAGAACGCCACCTGGATCAAGATGCAGTCCTACCTGCAGACCAATGCGCTGGAGCACAGCCCGAGCGACTTCTTCGAATGGGTCAAACACCGTTCGCACCTCTCGCGCGGCGTCACCATCGGCACCATGCTGAAAGACGAGGCCTTCCACTTCATCCGCCTGGGCACCTTCCTGGAACGCGCCGATAATACCGCGCGCATCATCGACGTCAAATTCCACGGCGCCCGCGAAAGCCAGTCGCAAACGCAACCAGGGCAACCGGGCAAGAACGGCGACGGCCAGATCGACTTCTACTACTGGGCGGCGATCCTGCGCTCGGTGTCCGGCTTCGAGATCTACCGCAAGGTCTACCGCGACGTCATCACGCCCGAGCGGGTGGCCGAACTGCTGATCCTGCGCCCCGACATGCCGCGTTCCTTGCTGGCCTGCATGGGCCATGTGCTGTCGAACCTGAAGAACGTGCACAACGACGTCTCGGCCGACACCGAACGCTTCGCCGGCAAGCTGCATGCCGACCTCAAGTTCGCGCGTATCGAGGAAGTGCTGGACGCTGGTTTGCACGATTACCTGACGGTATTCCTGGAACGCATCTTCGAGCTGGGCAATCGCATCAGCCGGGATTTCCTGGTCCCCCTGGCAGCATGAAAATACAAAAAATCACCTGCCCCGCCTAAGAAAATCTCGAAATGTGCCGTGAATGTAGGTAAGCGGCGACAGCCAGCCCCGCCCGCAGCCTTTGCCGGCGGGGCTTCCTGTAGAATCCGGTATTTACATTTATCAGATCACATCATGACTTATTGCGTTGCCATGCGCCTGAACAGCGGCCTGGTATTCCTCTCCGATTCGCGAACCAATGCGGGCGTCGACCATATCGGCACCTTCCGCAAGATGAGCGTCTATGAAAATCCCGGGGATCGCGTCATGGTATTGATGACTGCCGGCAACCTTTCGATTTCGCAATCGATCCGCCAGATGCTGAACGAGCGCACCAACGCCGAAGGGCGCAGCATCTGGACCGCCACCTCCATGTACGAAGCGGCCCAGATCCTGGGCGACGCCATCCGCGCGGTGCATGACCGCGAAGCCGCCGAGCTGAGCAAGTTCGGCATCGACTTCAACGTCAGCATCATCTTCGGCGGCCAGATCAAGGGCGAGCGCTGCCGTCTGTTCCAGATGTATTCGGCCGGCAACTTCATCGAATCGCACGACGAGAACACCTATTTCCAGATCGGCGAAGCCAAGTACGGCAAGCCCATCATCGACCGCGTGGTCACGCCGCAGACCACGCTGGACGAAGCCGCCAAGTGCGCGCTGATCTCGATGGACTCCACGCTCAAGTCCAATATCTCGGTCGGCCTGCCGCTCGACCTGCTGCTCTACAACAACGACGAATTGGCCGTCAGCCGTTTCGTCACCATCGACGAGCAGAACCAGTATTTCCAGATGATCCGCCGCAGCTGGGGCTCGCAATTGAAGCGCGTGTTCGAGGCCATCGACGACCCGGTCTGGGATGCCGCGCCGGAAGCCACGCGCAACGTGCTGTCGTCGTCGTCCGACCATAGCGAGCCGGTACGCGTGCCGCCGCCGGCCGAGATCGCGCGCAATGCGCCGACCGTGCCGCGCCAGATCCTGGCGCATCAGGACGGCTCATCCAAGCAGGCGAGCTAAATTCCTTTCAGGCAATAAAAAAATGGCTGCGATAGCAATATCGCAGCCATTTTTCATTCAATGCCGTTGTTGCCTTGGCAAGTGTGCTTCCGGCGCCACAAACGACGCTGGCCCCTGACTTTCGTCAGGGCGACGGGCTTGTTTCAGGTCAGATAACGATCGTCTGCGCTTCGCCTTCGGCGCGGGCGCGGATCTCGCCGATGCGGTACACGGTCTCGCCGGCCGCCTTCAGGTGAGCTTCGGCAGCGTCGGCATTCTCCTTGGAAACGATCACGGTCATGCCGATGCCGCAGTTGAAGACGCGGTGCATCTCGGCGTCAGCCACGCCGCCGTGCTGCTGCAGCCAGGTGAACAGCGGCGGCATGGTCCAGGACTTGGCGTCCAGCACCGCGGTCAGGTTGTCCTGCAGCACGCGCGGGATGTTTTCCACCAGGCCGCCGCCGGTGATGTGCACCATGCCCTTGACTTCCAGCTTCTCCATCAGCGACAGCAGCGGCTTGACGTAGATGCGGGTCGGGGCCATCAGCACGTCGGCCAGCTTGCGGCCGTGGAAGTCGGCGTTCAGGTCCGGCTTGGCCACTTCCAGGATCTTGCGCACCAGCGAGTAGCCGTTGGAGTGCGCGCCCGAGGAGGCCAGGCCCAGCACCACGTCGCCTGGGGCGATCTTGGTGCCGTCGATGATCTTGGACTTTTCCACCGCGCCGACCGCGAAACCGGCCAGGTCGTACTCGCCGTCCGGGTACATCGACGGCATTTCGGCGGTTTCGCCGCCGATCAGGGCGCAGCCGGCCTGTTCGCAGCCGGCGGCGATGCCCTTGATGACGTCGGTGGCCGACGGCACGTCCAGCTTGCCGCAGGCGAAGTAATCGAGGAAGAACAGCGGCTCGGCGCCCTGCACCAGGATGTCGTTGACGCTCATGGCGACCAGGTCGATACCGACCGTATCGTGCTTGTTAAGATGGAAAGCCAGTTTCAGCTTGGTGCCCACGCCGTCGGTGCCGGACACCAGCACCGGCTCCTTGTACTTCTTGCCGATCTCGAACAGGGCGCCGAAACCGCCAATGCCGCCCAGCACGCCTTCGCGGGTCGTACGCTTGGCGAAAGGCTTGATCGCCTCGACCAGGGCGTCGCCAGCATCGATGTCGACGCCAGCGTCACGGTAGGAAAGGGAGACATTGGATGATGAAGTCATGATGATATTGCCAGTGAAGACGGTAAAATAGGAAATTCAGGGCAACAAACCCTGCCAAAACCGTGATTTTAACAAAACCGACACCCCCGAAGCCCGATTCCATGCCTTTTTCTTTGTCCGAAGAGCAAAAACAAAATCTGGTGTGGCTAATTGTCGGAATCCTGCTGTTGGCCCTGCTGGTCGCGCTCGGTCCCATGTTGTCGCCCTTCATCGCCGCCGGCATCATCGGCTACGCGCTCAATCCGGGCGTGGACTGGATCGCCAGCCGCCGCATCGGGCCGCTGCGGGTGCCGCGTTTCGTCGGCGTCACCGTCATGGTGCTGCTGCTGATCCTGGTCGTGCTGGCGCTGGCGCTGATCGTGGTGCCGCTGGTGCTGCGCCAGATCCCGCAATTGCAATCGCATGTCCCGCCGCTGCTGGACAAGCTCAATGCCCTGGTCTCGCCGCGCCTGCACCAGCTGGGCATCGACGTGCGGCTGGACCTGGCCGGCATCAAGGCCTTGCTGACCCAGCAGATCAGCACCAGCAGCGATGAAATGTGGACCTCCGTGCTGGCCTCGGCGCGCGCCGGCGGCACCGCGCTCCTGGCCTGGGCCGCCAACCTGCTGTTCGTGCCGATGGTGCTGTTCTACCTGCTGCAGGACTGGCACCCGTTCCTCAAGCGCGTGCAAACCATGATCCCGCGCCGCTGGGCGCCGCGCATCAACCTCATGGCCGCCGAAGTGGACGACCTGCTGGGCCAGTACCTGCGCGGCCAGTTGCTGGTGATGCTGACGCTGGCGGTCTATTATTCGGTGGCGCTGACGGTGGCCGGCTTCGACAGCGCCCTGCCGGTCGGCGTGCTGACCGGCATCCTGGTCTTCATTCCCTACGTCGGCTTCGGCCTGGGCCTGGTGCTGGCGGTATTGGCCGCCATCCTGCAGTTCGACGGCGCCAGCGGCCTGCTGTGGGTCGCGCTGATCTACGGCATCGGCCAGGTGCTGGAAAGCTTCTTCCTGACCCCAAAGCTGGTCGGCGAACGCATCGGCCTGCACCCGCTGGTGGTGATCTTCGCGCTGCTGGCGTTCGGCCAGTTGTTCGGCTTCGTCGGCGTGCTGCTGGCGCTGCCGGCCTCGGCCATCGTCTCGGTGATCGCTACGCACGTGCGGCGCGCTTACCTGGCGAGTAATTTTTACAATCAGTCATGAAACAAATTCCGCTCGATCTCAGCGCGGACCAGCCGCAAAGTTTTGACAATTTCGTCACTGGCCGCAATGAAGAACTGCTGCAACGCCTGCAACAACTCGCCGCGTCCGGCGCGGACAAGTCGGCCCATACCGCCAGCGCCAGCACCGACCGCTTCCTTTACCTGTGGGCAGAAGACGGCGCCGGCAAGAGCCACCTGCTGCACGCCATCGCGCACCAGGCCGGCCAACAGGCGCACCTGATCCCGGCCGATGCGCCCGAATCGGCGTTCGACTACAGCCCGCACATCTCGTATTACCTGGTCGACGACGCCGACAAGCTCGGCCCGCAAGCCCAGATCGCCGCCTTCAACCTGTTCAACCAGATCCGCGAACAGGGCGGCTGGCTGGTGTCGACCGGCGAATTGCCGCCGACACAGCTCGAACTGCGCGAAGACCTGCGCACGCGCCTGGGCTGGGGCCTGATCTACCAGGTGCACGGCCTGTCGGACGATGAAAAAATCGCCGCGCTGACCCAGGCGGCCCAAGGCCGCGGGCTGGAACTGCCGCCAGGCATGCTGCCCTACCTGCTGACCCATTACCGGCGCGACATGCCTTCGCTGTCGCGCATGCTCGATGCGCTGGACCGCTATTCGCTGGCGACCAAGCGCGCCATTACGCTGCCGCTGCTGCGCGATCTGTTACAACAGGAAACCGAACAACAATGAACCTCGCCCTATTCGACCTCGACCATACGCTGCTTCCGCTCGACTCCGACCACGAGTGGGGCGAGTTCCTGGCCCGCACCGGCGCCGTCGATGCCGACAGCTTCCGGCAAGCCAACGACGAATGGTTTGCCCAGTACCAGGCGGGCACGCTGGATCCGGTCAAGTACCTGGAATTCGCCTTCGGCATCCTCTCGCGCTTCCCGCGCGCGCAACTGGATGAAATGCACCGCCGCTTCATGACGGAAGTGATCCAGCCGGCGGTCCTGCCGCAAGCGGTGGACCTGGTGAAGAAGCACCTGGACGCCGGCGACCTGGTGGCCATCGTCACCGCCACCAATCACTACGTGACCTCCCCCATCGCCTCGCACTTCGGCGTGCAGCACCTGATCGGCGCCATGCCGGAACTGGACCAGCACGGCAACATCACCGGCAAGCTGCTCGGCACGCCGACCTACGGCCCCGGCAAGATCACCCACACCAAGGCCTGGCTGGAAAAGCTGGGGCTCAAGCTGGACGGCTTCGAGCGCAGCTACTTCTACAGCGACTCGCAAAACGACATCCCGCTGCTCGAACTCGTGACCGATCCGGTCGCCACCAACCCCAATGCCAAACTGCTGGCGCATGCCCAGGCGCGCGGCTGGCCGGTGATCAATCTCTTCGACGGCCACGCGCAATGATCAAGAAACTGATTCGCTCGATCCTGGGCAAGGGCAAGAAAGGCGCCTCCTCCGGTTCCTCGGAACCGGACGTGCTCGGCCCCAAGCAGCATGGCATCAACCCGGCGCTGGTCTCTCCCAACGCCATCCGCGTGACGCAAACGCTGCAGGAAGCCGGCTTCAAGGCCTTCATCGTCGGCGGCGCGGTGCGCGACCTGCTGCTGTCGGTCAAGCCCAAGGACTTCGACGTCGCCACCAACGCCACCCCGGAACAGGTCAAGGCATTGTTCCGCCGCGCCTTCATCATCGGTCGCCGCTTCCAGATCGTGCACGTGATGTTCGGCCAGGAGCTGATCGAAGTCACCACCTTCCGCGGCGCCTCCTCCGACAACGCTCCCAAGGACGAGCACGGCCGCGTGCTGCGCGACAACACCTTCGGCGAACAGCATGAGGATGCCGCGCGGCGCGACTTCACCATCAACGCCATGTACTACGATCCGGCCACGCAGACCGTGCTGGACTACCACGGCGGCATCGCCGACATCCGCGCCAAGAAGCTGCGCATCATCGGCGAACCGGAAGCGCGCTACCGCGAAGACCCGGTGCGCATGCTGCGCGTGGTGCGCTTCGCCGCCAAGCTCAAGTTCACCATCGACCCGGCCAGCAGCGCGCCCATCCGCGTGATGGCGCCGCTGATCGACAACGTGCCGGCCGCGCGCGTGTTCGACGAGATGCTCAAGCTGCTCATGAGCGGCCACGCCCTGGCCTGCCTGCAGCAGTTGCGCAAGGAAGGCCTGCACCACGGCCTGCTGCCGCTGCTGGACGTGGTGCTGGAACAGCCGCTGGGCGAGAAGTTCGTGACGCTGGCGCTGGCCAACACCGACGCCCGCGTCAAGGAAGGCAAGCCGGTTTCGCCCGGCTTCCTGTTCGCCTCGCTGCTGTGGCACCAGGTGCTGGAAAAATGGCGCGCCTACCAGGCCGCCGGCGAATATCCCATCCCCGCGCTGCACCTGGCCGCCGACGACGTATTGGATGCCCAGACCGAGAAGCTCGCCCTGCAGCGCAAGATCGCGTCCGACATGCGCGACATCTGGGCCATGCAACCGCGCTTCGAACGCCGCGTCGGCAAGGCGCCCTACAAGCTGCTGGAACACCTGCGCCTGCGCGCCGGCTACGACTTCCTGATCCTGCGCTGCGAATCCGGCGAACTCGACGCCGAACTGGGCGAATGGTGGAGCGCCTTCATCAGCGGCGGCAGTGCCGAACGCGAAGAACTGATCGCTCGCAAGCCGGCCGACAGCGCCGCCGGCCCGGCCCCCAAGAAACGCAAGCGGCGCGGTGGTCGCAACCGCTCCAAGGGCGCGGCGCCGGGAGAACAGGACAACGAGTCCGCGGCCGAAGCAGCGCCGGCTCCTGAAAAGACCCCGCCTGCCGCACAGGAAAACGCCGCCGATGCGGAAGGCGCAGGCGAAGCGCCCAAGCGCCGCCGCCGACGCCGCAGCAGCAAGCCGGATGCCGAGGGCGGCGCCCCCGCCTCCGCCGCTGGCGGCAACGACTGATGCAGCAGATGGAAATGCCGGCGCCCGCGCCGCAAGCCATCGCCTACATCGGCATAGGCGGCAACCTGGGCGACGCGCGCCATACGGTCGAACAGGCCATTGCGCGGCTGGCGGCCTTGCCGCAATCGCGCCTGCTGCGCACGTCCTCCCTGTATCGCACGGCGCCGGTCGACTCCAGCGGCGACGACTACGTCAACGCCGTCGCTCAACTGGCCACCTCGCTCGCTCCCCTCGACCTGCTGCGCGCATTGCAACAGGTCGAACTGGAGCACGGCCGCGAACGTCCCTACCGCAATGCCCCGCGCACGCTGGATCTGGATGTGCTGCTGTATGGTGATCTGGTCGTCGACAGCGACGCATTGTGCGTGCCGCATCCGCGCATGGCGCAACGCGCCTTCGTGCTGGTGCCGCTATTGGAAATCGAACCCGCCATCGCCATTCCCGGCATCGGTACCGGGCAAGACTGCCTGGCCCGCATCTCCGGACAAGACATCACCAAGCTGTGACAAATCCTCAGGTAGTGCCGTTGTGCTCGTCGCTCCTCGGCGCCGGACGCAATTCCGGCAGGCGCCGGTGGTGCCCCTTGAGCCACAGCGGCAGCTCATTGGCCGGCATCGGCTTGGCGATCAGGTAGCCCTGGCCGAGGTTGCAGCCGAAGGACTGCAGCAGGCGCCAGTCCTCCATGGTCTCGATGCCTTCGGCCACGGTAACCAGTTCCAGGCGCTTGGCCATGTCCAGCGCGGACTGCAGGATCACGCGCAGGTTCTTGCGCTCATGCGCCCCATCCACGAAGGAGCGGTCGATCTTGAGTTCGGTGAAGGGAATGCGCGCCAACTGCTGCATCGAAGAAAAACCGGTGCCGTAATCGTCAATCGACAAGCCGAAGCCCTTCAGGCGCAATCGCGACAGCATGCCCAGGGAATTACCCTTGTTCGCCACCACCGAACCTTCCGTGATTTCCAGCACGATGCGCTCGGCCGACAGTTCATAACGGTCCACCAGCGCCAGTATCCGCTGCAAGAAGTCGGGCTGCTCCAGCGACAGCGGCGACAGGTTCACCGCCACCTTGATCGTCAGGCCTCGGCTGTACCAGATGGCGGCCTGCGCCATCGCCTGGTCCATCATGCGGATGGTGAGGTCATGGATCAGCCCCGAGCTTTCCGCCATCGGGATGAAGCGGTCGGGCGGTATCATGCCGCGCTCCGGATGCTTCCAGCGCGCCAGCGCCTCGACGCCTTTCAGGATGCCGGTCTGCACGTCGACCTTGGGCTGGTAGTACGGAATGATTTCGCCGTTGGCGATGGCCGCGGCAAGGTCGGCCTCGCACATCGACGGCCCGGCATCGGCCTTCTGCCGCACCATGTTGCCGGCGCGCGTGAAGGCGCGCAAGGCGGAAGCGATCTTCCCGTTGTCCAAAGGCTTTTGCAGCGCGCCCAGCACATGCATGCCGAGCGTCTGGATCATGTTCTCCACCGACAGCAGCAACGAAGCCTCGCGGCTGGACGCCACGATCAGCGGCATGTTCACGCCCTTCGCCTGCAGATGCTGGATCAGTTCGATGCCATCCATGCCGGGCATCTCAAGGTCGATGACGGCCAGCCCCGGCGGCAGCTTCAGCAAGCCCAGCAGATCCAGCGCCTCGTTGCCGTTGCCGGCTTCGTAGATCAGGTCGATGCCCAGCTCCCGCAGCAGGCCGACAGTGTGCTGGCGCTGCAGCGCACTGTCGTCGACCACCAGCGCCGACTCGATCAGGTCACTTAAATTCTCGGGGACCATATTGTTCAATCACGGCAGAGATGTTTTCAAGGGAGATGACATCCTGGACGCCACCTAGCTGTATTGCTTCTTTGGGCATGCCGAAGACGACGCTGCTGCGTTCGTCCTGGGCGTAGGTATTGGCACCGCAATCGGCCATTTCCTTGAGGCCGCGGGCGCCGTCGTCGCCCATGCCGGTCATGATGATGCCGACCGCGTTGCTGCCGGCGGCCTTCGCCACCGAGCGAAACAGCACATCCACCGAAGGCTTGTGCCGGCTCACGAGAGGGCCGTTGATCACTTCCACGTAGTACTGTACACCATCCCGCTTGACTACCAGATGCATGCCGCCCGGCGCGATCAGGACGCGTCCCGGCACCACCATGTCCAGATGGGCGGCCTCCTTGACGTCGACCTGCGAAATCTTGTGCAGGCGCTCCGCGAAACTGTAGGTGAAACGTTCCGGCATATGCTGCACCACCACCACTCCCGGACAGTGTTGCGACAGTCCGCCCAATACCAGTTCCAGCGCCTGCGGCCCGCCGGTCGAGGCGCCGATGGCGACGATCCTGGCGGTTTCCGGGTGGAAGGCGTCGCGCCCGCCCGGCGCATCGAGCACCACATCGGCGCTGTATTTCTGCGAGCCGCCAAACAGCCCCTGCTGATGCAGCATTTCGCGCGGCGGCGCCTTGGGCTGGCGGACTTCCGCCTGCGGCACTGGCGCTGAAGCTGGAGCCGCCGGAACCGGCTGCGCATGCGGCGCGGCATGCTGCCCCAGGCGCGCCAGGGCCGCGGCGCGGATGGCGTTAGCCAGGTCGTCGAACGCATCGTGCAAGAAATCCCTGACGCCCAGCGCCGGCTTGGAGATGATGCTCACCGCGCCGGCCGCCAGCGCTTCCATGGTGACCTGGGCGCTGCTGTCGGTGCGCGTGGAACAGATGATCACCGGCGTCGGCCGCAGCGCCATGATCTGCTTGAGGAAGGTAATGCCGTCCATGCGCGGCATCTCGATATCGAGCACGATCACATCCGGCCACTCCTGCCGCATCTTGCGCATGGCGAAGATGGGATCGGAGGCGGTCGCCACCACCTGGATATCGCTGGTGGCCCCGAGCAGCTCCTGCATCAGCTGGCGCACCACTGACGAATCATCCACCACCATGACCTTGATCATGCCGACCTCCCGCCCGGGAAGAAAAGCCCCGCGCCAGCCCGCCCGCCCCGCGCGTTGGCAATGGCGGCGCGCGGAGAGTTCATTGCGGCTTCCTGTAAATCGACGGCGAATGCATCTCCAGATCCAGGTGCATCCCATGCAGCGATTCCGAGTGCCCGACCACGAGATAGCCGCCGGGGTTCAGGCGCCTGATCACATCGTCCAGCACCTTGAGCTTGGTCGGAAAATCGAAATAGATGATGACGTTGCGCAGGAAAATCAGGTCGAAACTGCCGTCGTCGAACGCATCCAGGTCGGTCAGGTTGCGCTGCGCGAACTCCACCTTGCTGCGCAACTCGCCTTCCACCAGGAAGTGCCCTTCGTATTCGCCGATCCCGCGCAGGCAATAGCGTTTCAGGTAAGGCTTCGGGATGTTCTGGCCCCGCACCATCGGATACAGCGCCCGGCGCGCGAAACTGAGCACGCGGGTGCTGATGTCGGAAGCGAACACCGACCACGAGCCGCCGGGACGATAATGGTCCAGCAGCATGGCCAGCGTGTAGGCCTCTTCTCCGGTCGAACTGGCCGCGCTCCAGACGCGCAGCGTTTTTACATCGGCCCAGGCCGGCAACAGTTCGGCGCTGAGGAAATCGAAATGGCTCTGCTCCCGGAAGAAATACGTTTCGTTGGTAGTAATCAGGTCGATCGCCCGCTGGCGCTCTTCGCGCCCGTCCTCGCTGGCGATGAGCGCATGGTAATGGCTCAGCTGCGCCAGTCCCAGCTCATGCATGCGGCCGCACAGCCGGCTTTGCAGCAGCGCCTTCTTCGACAGCGGCAGGTGCAGGCCGATATGCTGCTTGAAGAATTGCTGGAACAGCAACATGTCGCCGTCGCTGACATCCTCCGGAGCCATCGCGAATCCGCCATCCATGGGATCAGCCCTCCCGGCTTTCCGACTGCTGCCGCCCTGATCGTTCGTCACGCTCGCCCCCCGCCAGCACGCTGTCCGAACTCATTCCCAGCAAGCTGGACAGCTCCTCTACCGACAACACCTTTTGCACGTCCAGCACCACCAGGAAACGCTCGTTGATGTTGATCATGCCTTCGATGAAATCGGCCCGCACACCGGCCCCGAAGGACGGGCGCGGCTCGATGCGGTCTTCCTGCACGCTCAGCACCGCGCTGACCGCGTCGACCATGACGCCCAGCAGCAATTGCTGCCCGTCTTGCGCCAGTTCCATGATGATGATGCAGGTGCGTTTGGCGACCACGGTGGGCGCGCGCCCGAAACGTACCGACAGGTCGATCACCGGTACCACCGAACCGCGCAGGTTGATCACGCCGCGCAAAAAGCTGGGCATCAGTGGCACTTCGGTCAGGCCGCCGAATTCGATGATTTCACGGATGCTGCCGATGGGCATGGCGAAACTTTCGGCGCCGACCAGGAAGGTCAGGTACTGGCGGCTCTCCAACACCTCTTCCTGCTGCCTTTTCTTGACGGATGCGCCGTTCAACGACACGCTAGGCATGGCCCTCTCCTCTTGCAAATCCTGTTCTCATGTATCACGTGGCCTCCAGTGCCGCTACCCGGGCCGCATCCAGGCGCGGTGTCCCGGGCAGCGCCGCGTCCGCGCCATCCTGGCCGCGGCGCTCGCCCAGCGCGAAGAAACGCATGAGCTCGCGCAGGTTCAAGGCCTGGGCGCTCATCTCTTCCGATGTGGCCGACAACTCTTCCGATGCCGCCGCATTGAGCTGCGAAGCCTGGGAAATCTGTTCGATCGCCACATTGATCTGCACCAGGCCGGAATTCTGTTCGCGTGCCGAGAAGGAAATGTCGTCGACCAGGTCGGCGGTGCGCTGGATCGACGGCAACATGTTGTCGAGCAGGCTGCCGGCGCGTTCGGCCAGCTCCATGCTGCGCGCGGCGACGTCGACGATCTCTTGCGCCGCCGCCTGCGAACGCTCGGCCAGCTTGCGCACCTCGCCGGCCACCACGCCGAATCCCCGGCCATGCTCGCCGGCGCGGGCGGCCTCGATGGAGGCGTTGAGCGCCAGCAAGTTGGTCTGGTAGGCGATATCGTCGATGACGCCGATCTGGCCGGCGATGGCGCGCATGGCCTCGATCGTGTCGCGCACCACTTGCGCGCTTTCCTTTGCCGTGCGCGCCGAGTCCCCGGCGATCTCGTTGGTCTTGTTGGCGTTGTCGGTATTGTGACCGACGGTGGCGGTAATTTCCTCGACCACCGAACTCGTCTCCTCCGCATTGGTCGCCTGCGACGCGGAATTGTCGCTCAATTGCTGGGCGGCGGCGGCCAGTTGGCCGGATGCGCTGGCCAGCATGGAAATGGCCAGGCTGACGTCATGCAGCACGCCGTTGAGCTTGTCCATCATCTTTTGCGCGCTGTCGAGCATGCTGCCGCTTCCCAGCCGCGACACATTGAAACGGATCGTCAGGTCGCCTCCGGCCGCGCGCCGCAGCGCCTCCATCGCTTCACGCGGATCGCCGCCGATCTGGCGCGCGAACAAATAGCGCGTGTAAATCCCCAGGAACAACGCGATGGCCGCGGCCAGGATGGTGATGGCGATCATGCCGAGAATGTTCTGCCGTTCCAGCTCGTCGGCGCGCGTCTTGTTGTCGGTGGCCTGCCGCACGTTCTCTTCGGTCAGCGACTGCAACTGGTTGCGCACGCGCTCCGATTGCAGGTAGACGTTGGCCACCGCCTCCTCGGCGGCTTCGCCTGCCCGCAAGGTTTTCATTGTCTGCTTCACGGCCTGCACGTAATCGCCCAGCATCTGCTGGCACTGCTGCTGCAATTCACCTTCCAGCGCCGACAGGACCGTGGTCGCCTTGTACGCGGCAAAAGACTTGCTCATCTCGGTCATGGCCGACTCGACCAGGCTGGAGAAGCGTACCCGTTCGGCCGAACCGTCGGCCTTTTGCAGCAGGCTCATGTTGAGATAGACGTCCTGCGCATATCTGCGGGTGTCATCCAGGTTGACGATGGTCTTCAGGTTGGAGACGTAGATCTCCTGGAGCAGGCGGTTGACCTTGAAAAGGTTATAGGTACCCCCGGCGCCCACGGCCAGCGTGATCGAGGCGGCAACCGCGAAGAACAAGGCAAGCTTGTTGGCAAGTTTCATATTCCCCCCTATGCCCTCAACCGGCGCCGCTCCCGTGCGCCGCCAAGGTTGTCAGAAACGCTTGAAGGATGTTTCGTCGACGACCGGCTGCCGGTCGGCTCCATCGAGCATCGACAAGCGGTGCATGCGATGGTCCCCGCCGATGGTCGGCTTCTGGTTGACCGGATGTTCCGGATGTACCGCCGCCTTTTTCTGTTCGCCCACATGGAAAAAGCGCATCAGGTCCTGCAAATGGATCGCCTGGGCGCTCATCTCTTCCGATGTCGCCGACAGTTCCTCGGATGCCGATGCCGTCATCTGCGTGGTCTGCGCCATCTGGTGCACCGCATTGTTGATCTGCTCCAGGCCTGCCGACTGCTCGTTGGAAGCGGCGGCGATCTCCTGCACCAGGTCGGCCGTCTTGCGGATCGACGGCACCATCTGGTTGAGCAGCCCCCCGGCCTTCTCCGCCAGGCCCACGCTCTGCTCGGCCACCGCGATGATTTCCTGCGCCGCGGTCTGCGAACGCTCGGCCAGCTTGCGCACTTCGGCCGCCACCACGGCAAACCCCTTGCCGTGCTCGCCGGCGCGCGCCGCTTCGATGGCGGCATTGAGCGCCAGCAAATTGGTCTGGTAGGCGATGTCGTCGATGATGCCGATCTTGCTGGCGATCTGCTTCATGGCCAGCACCGTCTCGCGCACCGCCTCGCCGCCTTCGGTGGCGGCGCTGGCCGACATGCTGGCAATGGCATCGGTGGTGCGCGCATTCTCGGCGTTCTGGGCGATGGTGGAGGTGATCTGCTCCACCGAAGCGCTGGTTTCCTCGACGTTCGACGCCTGCTGGGAAGCGTTATGCGAAAGCGCCTGCGATGATGAGGAGATCTGCTCCGATGCCGACGCCAGCGAACTGGCGGTGCCGCCGACATCGCCGATCACGTCGGTCCACTTGTTGATCATCTGCTGCGTGCTGTACAGCACGCTGACCTTGTCGTTTTTCCCCAGCGGCACCGTCACCGTGAGGTCGCCCTCGGCCACGCGGCGCAGCACGGTCATGGCGTCGCGCGGTTCGCCCCCGATCTGCGACCGGATGGTGTAATAGGCGAACCACAGGCAAACGAACGACAACAGCACCGACGCCGTCAGCAGCCAGAATATCTTTTGTCCCAGTTCGGCATATTCCCGCTGCGCCCTGGCGACATTGGCCTCGGTGCGCTCATCGACCAGCCGCAGGAAATCGTTGATCGGCGCCATCACTTTTCCGAACAGGGCGCGGTAGGTCTGGTCGAACACCAGTTCCTGCGCCATCGCCTGGTTGGGGGCGCCGACCACGGTGAATTTGCCCTCGCCATCGTCGAACTCGCCCTTGACGGCATGAAAGGCGGTGACATCGATCTTGGACAGCTGGTCCGCCACCTGCATGGCTTCATGCATCTTGGCCATTTCGTTCTCGCTGAAGCCGGATTGCTTCATCAGCACGTTCAGGGGCATCGACGTGGCCTCCGCATCGGCCGGCAGCTTGCGCGCGCTGACCAGGTCCCAGTTGAAGCGGTCGTAATTCCTGGGCCGCGCGCGCTTGCCGTTGCGGATGTCCATGATCATGTAGTAGCGGTCCTCGTCGTTGGGATCGCCGGTGGTGACATAAGCGCGCGCGAACTTGGTCATGTCCTCGGTGGTGCGGCGCAGCTCGTTGGCCAGCGTCGACGAGTAATAGCGCGCCTCGTGCGCGCGCTCCAGCGCCGAGTTGGCGTCCCTGAGCGCGCCGATCAGGCTGACCTCGGCCGCCATCAGGATGAACAGCACCACCGCCAGCCAGATGAAAAGCTGTTTGATGCTCATCCGGTAAGTCATCTTCTTTCGCATGGTTTATTCCCTCTCTGCCGACGCCTCTGGTTCGGACGCCGCGCCGCGTTCTGCCTGCGCCATCGGATTGCTTTGCTCCTGCTGCTGGGTATAGTGCACCAGGTGCGGGATATCCAGGATCAGCGCCACCCGGCCGTCGCCCAGGATGGTCGAGCCGGACAAGCCCTTGACCTTGCCGAACAGCCGCCCCAGCGGCTTGATCACGGCCTGGCATTCCCCCAGCAGGCCGTCGACCAACAGGCCCGCGCGCAGGTGCCCGTACTGCACGATCACCAGGCTCTTGCGCCCGCGCTCCCGGGCCGGCAATTCGAACAGCTCGCTCAGGTGCACGAAAGGCAGCGGTTCGTCGCGCACCGAAATGATGTTGTGTTCCGGCCGCTGCGCGGGCATGTCGATGCACTCCACCACCATGTCCAGCGGAATCACGAACACCGCATTGCCCACCACCACCTGGAAGCCGGAAATGATGGCCAGCGTCAGCGGCAAGCGCACCCGCACGATGGTGCCCCGGCCGCGCTCGGTGTCGATGGCGATCTCGCCGTGCAAGGCATCGACATTGCGCTTGACCACATCCATGCCGACGCCCCGGCCGGACAGTTCGGTGATCTGCCGGGCCGTCGAAAATCCTGGCTCGAACACGAAACGGTAGATCTCGGCATCGCTCAGGTCGGCATCGGCGGTGGTCAGGCCGCGGCTGATCGCGGTAGCCAGGATGCGGTCGCGGTCCATGCCGCGGCCATCGTCCATGACTTCCACCACCACGCTGCCGGATTCATGCGTGGCATTGAGGCGCAATGTGGCCTTGGGCTCCTTGCCGGCCGCGATGCGCTCGTCGGCCGGTTCGATGCCGTGGTCGATGGCGTTGCGCACGATATGCATCAGCGGCTCGGCGATGCGTTCGATCATCGATTTGTCCAGCTCGGTTTCGGAGCCGGTCATGACCAGTTCGATATCCTTGTTCATGTCGCGCGCAATGTCGCGCACCACCCGCGGGAAGCGCTGGAACACTTCGCTGATCTGCACCATGCGCAGCGTCAGCGCGGCGTCGCGGATCTGCTCCATCAGCGCATCGATGGCCTGGGTGGCCTCTTCGAACTGGCTGTCCTTGCGGCGGCGCGCGATCAGGCGGGCGCCGGCGCCGGCGATCACCAGTTCGCCGACCAGGTCGATCAACTGGTCCAGCTTGGACACTTCGATCTTGATGAACTTCTGTTCCTGGGCGCGGCGGTCTTCCAGGCCGCGCGAACGCGATATGCCGAAAGGCGCATCGCCGGCAAGCGGCGCCGGCGGCGCACTCTCTTCAGCCGCCATGACGGCCGCCTCGTGTGCGCCTTCCGCCGCCATCCGGCGCCAGTCCTCTTCGTTCAAGGCGCCATGCTGGTGCCACATGCGGCTCAGCCGGCCCGCCTCTTCCGCATCCAGCCGGGCCAGCAGCGCGGCGTAATCGGGCAGCGGGCTGCGCGGCGGCAGGATGTCGATGCGGCTGTCTTCGCGCACGAATTCGAATACGCCTTCCAGCGTCTGCCTGCTCGAATCGGATGCCAGGCAGATCTCGAAACCGATATAGCAGCTCTCCGGATCCATCGCCTCAGCGTCGGGCATATGCTTCAACACTGGCATGATGGCGACGATGCGTCCCAAGGTGCGCAGATAATGCAGGAACGAAATCGGATCCAGGCCATCGCGCATCACGTTTTCGTTGAACTGCAGCGACAAGTGCCAGTATGGATTGGAGGCCAGCGCGCCGCTGTCGGCGGCAGTTTCGGCGCCGTCCACGGCGGGTTCCTGGCCAGGCGCCTCGGACGATGCATCAACCGATTCCGCTTCCTGCGCGGCCGGTTCGCCGGCGCCGCGGGACAATGCGTCAAGCTCGGCCTCCAGCGCCTGGCGCCGGGCCAGGTTCGGTTCCGCGTTTTCCTCGCAGCGTTCGATGGCGTCGACCAGTTCGCCGATGTAGTCGCCGCATTGCAGGAGCAGCGACATCAGGTAGTCGTTGAGCGGCAGCTCCTCGTTGCGCACCTTGTCGAGCACGTGCTCCACCAGGTGCGTGAACTGCACGATGCTGTCGAAGGCGAACAGCCCGGCCGATCCCTTGATCGTATGGGCGGCGCGGAAAATGGCATTGATCGTGTCCTTGCCGGGCCCTTCCATTTCGATCTGCAGCAGCGCGGCTTCCATCGCCACCAGCAGTTCGCGGGCCTCCTGCACCACGGCGTCGCGCGCGGCGTCCTTTTTCATGCGCCCTCCTCCGCCTGGTCCGCGGTTGCGGCATGGAACATCGAATGCAACTGCAGCAGGTCGAACGCGGCCAGTACCGCCGGGCTGCAAGCCGCCACTTCCAGTTGCAGGCCGCTGCGCTCAGCCTCGCGCCTGAGCAGCAACAGCAGCTGGATGCCGGCCGTATCGATCTCGTCCACTCCGGACAGGTCCAGCGACAGTGTCCGGCTTGCCTGCGACAGGATATGCAGCAGCTCCGGCTTGCGCTCGGCAGCCTGGAAGATGGTCAAGCCGCCGTTGAAGGCCAACAGCAGGTTTCCGTTTTGTTCGGTGTATTTCAGCGACATGACGACACTCTTTGCTCCGTGCGGTGGCGCGACGGCTACGGCAACACCAGCTTGGCCACCGCATCGAGCAGCACCGGCGGCTGGAACGGCTTGTGCACCCAGGCGCGGATGCCCGCCGCGCGGCCTTCCTGCTTGCGCGCCTCGCCGCTCTCGGTGGTGAGCATGATGACGGGGGTAAACCGGTAGGCGGCGATCTGCTTCATCTCGCGCACGAAACTCAGGCCATCCAGGTTGGGCATGTTGAGGTCGGAGATGACCAGGTTGAACTTGCGTCCGTCGAGCTTCTTGAGCGCCTCCTGGCCGTCGGCCGCCTCGACCACGTTGTAGCCGGCCGCCTTGAGGGCGACCGAGATGGTCTGTCGCAAGCTGAAAGAATCGTCGACAATCAAAATACTCTTTTCCATGGCGGCTCCGTCAGAAAAAATCCACTTGTGGCTGCTGCGTACCTGGCACTTGCTGGCCCGTATGGACCAGGCGTTGCTCTGGGGTGGTATACGTCTTTTCGAGATCGGCCAGCCACTGTTCGGGGGAAGGCAGGTCCGCCTCCTGCGCCGCATCTTTCAGGCGTTCGATATCGCGCTGGACATGGTCGAGAATCTGGCTGATGCGGTCCTGGAATTGCAGGTTGACCAGGATGTCGCACACTTCCTGGTCGACGCCGCGGTTCTCTCCTTCCAATTGTTCCACGGTCGCGGAAAGCTTCAGGGCCGACTGGCGGAAATCCGACACCACCTGGTCGATCACCACCCGCGAGTTTTCGATGATGCCGCCGGCCCCGGACGACAGGTCGCCGGCCGCGCCCACCGCGCCCTGGATCTGCTGGCGCACGCCTTTGGCGCGCGCGACGATCTGGCGGCTGTTCTCGGCTGAACGCTGCGCCAGCTCCTGCCAGCTCTGCTCGCTGCTGAGCAGGTCGGTCACGCCGGTGCGGCCGGCCAATTGTTCGTTTTCCTGCGCCAGGTGGCGGATGTCGTCGTTGGCGGCGGCCAGCCCCTCCAGCTTGCTGATGAGCGCCTGGCGCGAGGCCAGCACGCTCTCGAGCGCGGTGGCGATGCCGCCCAACTGTTCGGCGGCATTCTGGATCACTTGCAGCACATCGGCGTTCCTGCCGCCCTGCGACAGGTTCAGCGCATCGCCCAGGCGTTCGTGAATGCCGGCGAAACGCGCCGTCAGGTTGTCGATGGCGCCCTGGGTCTGGGTGCGAGCCAGCTGCACGTTGCCTTGCCACACCGGCAGCACGCGCACCAGCAACTGCGGCAATTTTCCGGCGGCACTTCCCCGTTCGGCGGCAACCGGCGACACCGCCGCCGGCGCATCAGGCGCCGGCAGGCAAGTCAGATAAAAAGCCCCTCCGATCAGCAAGCCGACCAGGCCGCCGAGCCACCAATGCTGCGCCAGCATCATGAACAGCAGCAGGTTCACAAAGCACAGCACCGGCAAGATATTGCGAAGCAATTTCACAGACACAATCCCAAAAAATGTTGTTGTTATGGCTTCCCGCTGCCGGACTGGCCGGCATCCACTGAGTGTTATCGGCAACTCGACGCTGTTTTTTTAGCAATATCCGGAATATTTAATTTATTTTTCTTTTCAGGCGATCAATTCCTCTTGCCCCTGGCGAAAGCGCCGCATCGCCCGTTGCGCGTCCAGCCTGCCCTGTTGCCGGACGACGTTCCTGCGCGCAAGAAGAGGCAAGTTTATTGTGCAGCTTGAATCCTGCCGTCTTTCCAAGGAATAAAGGCCGAATTCCGGCTAATTGTCAGCCAGTTGCGGAAAGCCGGTTGCGAAGTTATCAAAAAGCAAAACATGCCTTCCGATTACCGGCAGGGATGCATCCCCTCCCCTGGCTGGCCCGATAATCCTGGTTGCAACGCAAAATCATCTACAATGCCGCACCCGGTGCATCTGCTCTGAAAAATGGCCATGGAACTGGACAGCTACCGCTATATCGCAATCGAAGGCCCGATCGGGGTCGGCAAGACTTCGCTGGCACGACGGCTGGCGGCGCTGTCCGATGCCCGCCTGCTGCTCGAACAGCCGGCAGCCAATCCGTTCCTGGAGGACTTCTACCGCGATGCCGGACGGTATGCCTTCCAGACCGAGGCCTGCTTCCTGCTGCAGCGCATCGCGCAACTGCAGGCGCCGCTCGATCCGTCGCTGGCCGGGCAGCGTTTCGTGGCCGACTTCATGCTGGAAAAGAACATGCTGTTCTCGCAGCTGACGCTGTCTGACGCGGAACTGCAGCTTTACCGGCAACTGCACGCGCAACTGCGCCCGCAGGTCAGGACGCCGGACCTGGTGATCTACCTGCAGGCGCCGCCGTCGGTGCTGCTGGGACGCATCGCCCGGCGCGGCATCGGCATGGAAGAAGCGATTTCTTCCGACTATCTGCAACGGCTGTCCGACAGCTATGGCAATTTTTTCCATCACTACGAAGAGGCGCCGGTGCTGGCCGTCAACACCGAACACCTGGATCCGGCCCACGACGATGCCGATCTCCAGGTACTGCTGCAGCACATCCGGACGATGCGCGGCAAGTGCGCCTTTCTCAATCAGGGAGGTTGAATCTCATGGCAGGCTATCTTCAGGAAACCGGCGCCGCCGCGCGCAGCAAGCCGGTCACGACCCACACGCTGCAAGCCATGCGCGGCAAGGGCGACAAGATCACCATGCTGACCTGCTACGACGCCAGCTTCGCCACGCTGATGGAGCGCGCCGGCGTGGAAACCGTGCTGGTCGGCGACTCGCTGGGCATGGTATGCCAGGGCCACGGCTCGACGCTGCCGGTGACCGTCGCCGACATCGCCTACCACACCGCCAGCGTGGCGCGCGGCGCCGGCACGATGCTGGTGATCGCCGACCTGCCCTTCGGCACCTATCCCACGCGTGAGGAAGCATTCAGGAATGCCGCGCTGCTGATGCAGGCCGGCGCCCACATGGTCAAGCTGGAAGGCGGCGCCTGGCTGGCCGACACGGTCCGCTTCCTGACCGAACGCGGCATCCCGGTATGCGCCCATATCGGCCTGACGCCGCAATCGGTGCATCAGTTGGGCGGCTTCAAGGTGCAGGGCAAGACCAGCGACGGCGCCGCGCAATTGCACGCGGATGCGCTGGCGCTGCAGGAACATGGCGCCTCGCTGATCGTGCTGGAAGCGATTCCCGCGGCGCTGGGCGCGGAAGTGACGCAGCGCCTGGCCATCCCCACCATCGGCATCGGCGCCGGCCCCGAATGCTCGGGCCAGGTGCTGGTGATGCATGACATGCTGGGCGTGTTCCCCGGCCACAAGAGCCGCTTCGTGCGCAACTTCATGGACGGCGCGCCGAGCATCGAAGCCGCGCTCAAAGCCTATGTCGCCGCGGTCAAGGACGGCTCGTTCCCGGCGCAGGAACACTGTTTCTGAGAACCTGTTCAATGAACAGGTTCTAGCGGATGCGCACAAAAAAACAGCCCGGCGTGCCGGGCTGTTTTCATTGCTGCGCCGCTGCCGGCATCAAGCCTGCACGTCGTTGTAACGCGCCAGGCCTTCCGCCAGGTAGGACTGTGCCTCTTCCGGGTTGCTGATGGCTTTGCTGAGGTTGCGCAGCAGGCCGTCATGCACGCCATACACCAGGCCGTAGAAGCTCAGCTCCTGGCCGCGCTCCCAGGCGTCCCTGACGATGGTGGTGCGGCACAGGTTGGCCATCTGCTCCAGCACGTTCAGTTCGCACAGGCGGTCATGCTGCTCGGTGTGGGTCATGCTGTCATGGAAGCAATGCGCATGCTTCTCGTGCACGTCCTGCACGTGCTGCAGCCAGTTGTCGGCCAGCCCGACGCGGCGCTTGGTAAGCGCCGCGGCGACGCCGGCGCAGCCGTAGTGGCCGCAGATGATGACGTGCTTGACCTTCAGCACATCGATGGCGAACTGCAGCACCGACAGGCAATTCAAGTCGGTATGCACCACCATGTTGGCGATATTGCGGTGGACGAACAGCTCGCCGGGCAACAGCCCCAGCAGGTCGTTGGCCGGCACGCGGTTGTCGGAGCAGCCGATCCACATGTATTCGGGCGAACGCTGCGCGCCCAGTTTCTTGAAGAAGTCCGGGTCGCGCGCGGTAATTTCGGAGGCCCAGCGGCGGTTACCCTTGAGCAATTGTTCCTGGATCAGGTCTTGTGGGCTTGGTGTAGTCATCGTAGGCAAGATCTGGTTGTTCACGCACACGCATGCACCGCGCGCAGGATACGCGACGCGGGCCACGGGCATGGGGTTGGATGAGCGAAAGGCATGCCGCTTCGGCTTGCGCGGCCTTGTGGACGGTCGCGGTACTGCTGCCGGGGTGTCGCATTCATGCATTCACAAGATGCGGCCGCTGCCTTCCGGTATTGCCGCGGCGCATCACCGGGGGAGAAAAATCCGCCGATGCCGTGCGCGTCCTGACGATCCGGACAGCGCACATCGCCGCGTGTGCATTGTATAGAAAATAGAAAAAACGCACAAAAAACCGGCATGCCGCCTGGCATGCCGGTTGGATCGATTGTTACTCGAAGAACTCCTTGACCTTGTCCTTCCAGGTTTTGGTCTGCGGGCTGTGCTTGGCGCCGCCTTCGCTGGTCAGCTGCTCGAATTCGCGCAGCAATTCCTTCTGGCGCTCGGTCAGCTTGACCGGCGTCTCGACCACCACGTGGCAGAACAGGTCGCCCGGGAAGCCCGAGCGCACGCCCTTGATGCCCTTGCCGCGCAGGCGGAAGGTCTTGCCGCTCTGGGTGCCTTCGGGGATCGAGAACGAAGCCTTGCCGTTGAGCGTGGGCGCCTCGATGTCGCCGCCCAGCGCCGCCTTGGCGAACGAGATCGGCATTTCGCAATGCAGGTCGTCGCCGTCGCGCTGGAATACCTCGTGCGGCTTGATATGGATTTCCACATACAGGTCGCCCGGGGGGCCGCCATTGACGCCCGGTTCGCCGTTGCCGGAGGAGCGGATGCGCATGCCGTCGTCGATGCCTTCCGGAATCTTCACTTCCAGCGTCTTGTTGCGCTTGATGCGACCGGCGCCGGCGCAGGTGGTGCACGGCTCCGGAATCACCTTGCCGCTGCCGTGGCACTTGGGGCAGGTCTGCTGGATGCTGAAGAAGCCTTGCTGCATGCGCACCTGGCCGTGGCCGCCGCAGGTCGAGCAGGTCACGGGCGAAGTGCCCGGCTTGGCGCCGCTGCCGTGGCAGGTGTCGCACTCGTCCCAGGACGGCACGCGGATGGTGGTGTCGAAGCCGTGCGCGGCCTGCTCCAGCGTGATTTCCAGGTTGTAGCGCAGGTCGGCGCCGCGGTAGACCTGCGGGCCGGCGCCGCGGCCGCGGCCACCGCCGCCGCCGAAGATGTCGCCGAAGATGTCGCCGAAGGCATCGGCGAAACCGCCCGCCCCGGCACCGCCGCCCGCGCCCATGTTGGGATCGACGCCGGCATGGCCGTAGCGGTCGTAGGCGTCGCGCTTCTGCGGGTCGGACAGCATCTCATAGGCTTCCTTGACCTCCTTGAACTTCTCTTCCGCGCCCTTGCTGTCCGGGTTGCGGTCAGGATGGTACTTCATCGCCAGCTTGCGATAAGCCTTCTTGATCTCTTCGTCGGAGGCGTTTTTCGCCAGCCCGAGAATTTCATAAAAATCGCGTTTTGCCATGTTCTCTAACCCACTTTGTTATTGTGTCCGCCGCATGCGGCAAGCCCCATCCGATCGGAAGCCAACAATGTGAAAAAGCCGAGTGCAGCTTTTGGCTGCGGGACTCGGCGTGCCCTGCCTTGCGAAACTGCGGTGCAAGCCGGGAGATGCATCTCAAAAATCCGCCCGGGCCGCAGAATCCGCATGCCTGAACATGCGCATTCCGCCCCCGGGCGCGAAGTCCGATCTTGCGACCGGGTTCGGATTACTTCACTTCCTTGAAGTCGGCGTCCACGACGTTGTCGTCCTTGGGACCGGCTGCGCCTTCCGCACCGGCAGCGCCCGCGGCGCCACCTGCAGCGGCTTGCGCCTGCTGGTCGGCGTACATCTTCTCGCCCAGCTTCTGCGCGGCGGTCGACAACGCGGCGGTCTTGGCGTCGATGGCGGCCTTGTCGTCGCCCTTCAGGACTTCTTCCAGTTCCTTGATGGCGGCTTCGATGACTTCCTTCTCGCCGGCGGCCAGCTTGTCGCCGTATTCGCCCAGGGCCTTCTTGGTCGAGTGCACCAGCGCGTCGCCCTGGTTACGGGTTTCGGCCAGTTCCTTCAGGCGCTTGTCTTCCTCGGCGTTGGCCTCGGCGTCGCGCACCATCTTTTCGATCTCTTCCTCATTCAAGCCGGAGTTGGCCTTGATGGTGATCTTGTTTTCCTTGCCGGTGGCCTTGTCCTTGGCGCCCACGTGCAGGATGCCGTTGGCGTCGATGTCGAAGGTCACTTCGATCTGCGGGGTGCCGCGCGGCGCCGGCGGGATGCCTTCCAGGTTGAATTCGCCCAGGCCCTTGTTGCCGGCGGCCATTTCGCGTTCGCCCTGGTAGACCTTGATGGTCACGGCCGGCTGGTTGTCGTCGGCAGTGGAGAACACCTGGCTGAACTTGGTCGGGATGGTGGTGTTCTTCTTGATCATCTTGGTCATCACGCCGCCCATGGTTTCGATGCCCAGCGACAGCGGGGTCACGTCCAGCAGCAGCACGTCCTTGCGGTCGCCCGAGAGCACCGAACCCTGGATCGCGGCGCCCACGGCGACGGCTTCATCCGGGTTGACGTCGCGGCGCGGGTCCTTGCCGAAGAATTCCTTGACCTTCTCGATCACCTTGGGCATGCGGGTCATACCGCCGACCAGGATCACGTCGTCGATGTCGGACACCTTCACGCCAGCATCCTTGATGGCGGTGCGGCAGGGTTCGATGGTCTTGCTGATCAGTTCCTCGACCAGCGATTCCAGCTTGGCGCGGGTGATCTTCAGGTTCAGGTGCACCGGCGCGCCGTTGGCCATGGCGATGTACGGCTCGTTGATCTCGGTCTGCTGCGACGACGACAGTTCGATCTTGGCGCGCTCGGCCGAAGCCTTGATGCGCTGCAGGGCGATGGCGTCCTTGGACAGGTCCAGGCCGTTGATCTTCTTGAACTCGTCGATGATGTAGTCGATCAGGCGCTGGTCGAAGTCTTCGCCGCCCAGGAAGGTGTCGCCGTTGGTCGACAGCACTTCGAACTGCTTCTCGCCGTCCACGTCCGCGATTTCGATGATCGAGACGTCGAAGGTGCCGCCGCCAAGGTCATACACGGCGATCTTGCGGTCGCCCTTTTCCGCCTTGTCCATGCCGAACGCCAGCGCGGCCGCGGTCGGCTCGTTGATGATGCGCTTGACGTCGAGGCCCGCGATGCGGCCGGCGTCCTTGGTCGCCTGGCGCTGGGCGTCGTTGAAGTAGGCCGGCACGGTGATGACGGCTTCGGTGACTTCTTCGCCCAGGTAGTCTTCGGCGGTCTTCTTCATCTTGCGCAGGACTTCAGCCGAAATCTGCGGCGGCGCCAGCTTCTTGTCGCGCACGCCGATCCAGGCGTCGCCGTTGTCGGCGGCCACGATTTCGTAAGGCATCAGGTTGATGTCCTTCTGCACTTCCTTTTCCTGGAACTTGCGGCCGATCAGGCGCTTGGCGGCGTAGATGGTGTTCTTCGGGTTGGTGACGGCCTGGCGCTTGGCGGGTGCGCCGACGAGGATCTCGCCGTCTTCCTGGTAAGCGATGATGGAAGGCGTGGTGCGCGCGCCTTCGGAGTTCTCGATCACCTTGGGCTGGTTGCCTTCCATGACGGAAACGCAGGAGTTGGTGGTGCCCAAGTCAATGCCAATGATTTTTCCCATGATTTTTCCTTTGATCTTTCAGCCCTGGATGCCGGGCTACGGTAGTTTTTGATGGTTTTAATATATGGAGGGAAAACGGACTTTCAAGCGCCGGAACCAGGCCAAAAAGCAATTTTTATGCCGTTTATGCTTTTTCCCTTCCGGCGCCGGCCCGCTTACTTTCCCTGGGCCACCGTCACCAGCGCCGGGCGCAGCAGACGGTCGGAAATCATATAGCCCTTCTGCAGCACGGCCACCACGGTATTGGCGTCCTGCTCGGCCGGCACGGCCGAGATGGCCTGGTGCTTCATCGGGTCAAGCTTCTCGCCGGCTTGCGGGTTGACTTCCTGCAGCTTGTTCTTTTCGAAGGCCGAAGACAGTTGCTTCAATGTCATGTCGACGCCTTCCTTCAACGACTCCAGCGACGGGTTCTCGATCTTCAGGGCCATTTCCAGGCTGTCCTTGACCGCCAGCAGCGATTCGGCGAAGCCCTCGATGGCGAACTTGTGGGCCTTGGCGATGTCTTCCTGGGCACGGCGGCGGATGTTTTCGCCTTCAGCACGGGCGCGCAGGAAGGCATCCTGCATCTCGCTCGCCTTAGCTTCGGCGGCGGCCAGCTTGTCTTCCAGCGTCGGTTCGGCAGGAGCTGCCGGCGCGGCCTCGGTTGCGGGCTGTTCGACCTCGTTTTGCACTTCCTGTTTTTCCATGTCTTGCATTCCTGAATTACCTCCAACAAATCAAACTGTGACGGCCGCCCGTCGGAACGACTCTCAACGGCACAAGATGCCCGTCAAATAAGGCATTCCCTTTATATTTCAAGGGTTTTTGCTTTTTCTTGCCATGTTGGCAAATAAAATTGTTACTGGCACTTACAGAAATTACCGCCCCGGCCTTCAAGTTAATCTGGCCACGGCCTAAAATAAATTCAAGCCTGAGCCGTTTTTCCATTGCTTCGCTCAGTGCCGGCCGGACGCGGCGCTGCCCGGGCAGGAGCCACCGGGCCCCGGGTCCTTTTCCAATGAGGTGCCACCATGAAATTGCCACTCATCGCGGCAACCGCTCTGGTTACCGCCTACAGTCTCCTGGCTACTGCCTGGATCAGCTATTCCCATCTTGTCGGCCTGTACGCGCTGTAAGCGAACGAAACCAGCCAGCTTCCCGCCAGCCTTGGTTTCCAGCCGAAGATTTCACCGGATTTTCCCGCCGGCAAGGCGCAACCCGCTATTCTAGCAGGCTGCAGACGGCTTTCCGCAGGTTTTGGGCTGCCGCCCTTTGAAGGGATATCAGCGCGGCGCGCCCATGGTCGGCCAGCCGGCCAGGTGCTGCCCGGCGATGTCGGCCATGCCGGCGATCCATGCCGGGGACTCGTTCAGGCAAGGGATGAAATGGAACTCCTTGCCGCCGGCGTGCAGGAATTCCGCTTTGCCTTCCATGGCGATCTCTTCCAGGGTTTCCAGGCAATCGCTGGTGAAACCCGGACACATCACATCGACCCGCCGCAGGCCTTGCCGCGCCAATTCCTGCAAGGTCGGCGCGGTATAGGGCTGCAGCCATTCGGCCTTGCCGAAACGCGACTGGAAGGTGACCAGATAGTCGTCCTGCGCCAGGCCCAGCGCCTGCGCCAGCAGGCGAGCGGTGCCAAGGCATTCGTCATGGTAGGGGTCGCCCAGCAACATGGTGCGCTTGGGCACGCCGTGGAAGCTCATCACCAGCTTGTCCGGCCGGCCGTTCGCGGCCCAATGGTCGAGCACCGACTGGCGCAGCGCCCGGATGTAGCCTTCACTGTCGTGATAGTCGCGCACCAGGCGCAGCTCGGGAATATTGCGCACCTTGCGGTAATGGGCGAAGACCGCGTCGAAGATCGACGCCGTCGTGGTGCCGGAATACTGCGGATAAGCCGGCAGCACCAGGATGCGCCCGCAACCCTCGGCCTTGAGCCGGTCCAGCACATCCGGCAGCGCCGGGCTGCCGTAGCGCATCGCATAGGTCACCTGCAACTGGCGATGGCCGCGCGCGGCGAGCTCCTCGCCCAGCGCCCGGGCCTGGTGTTCGGTATGGAATTTCAGCGGCGAGCCCTGCTCGCTCCAGATGCTGGCGTATTTCTTGGCCGACTGGGACGAACGGAACGGCAGGATGATGCCGTTCAAGATCAGCCACCAGAGGGCACGCGGGATTTCCACCACACGCGGGTCGGACAGGAATTGCTTCAAGTAACGGCGCAATGCGGGCGCATCCGGCGCATCCGGCGTGCCGAGGTTGACCAGCACCACGGCGCTGGAGGATGCCGCGCCGTCGGCGCGAGGCGGTTCTTTACGGAAGGCCATGGTTCAGGACGCCAGCAATTCTCGCGCATGCTTGCGCGTGGTGGCGGTGATTTCCAGGCCGCCCAGCATGCGCGCGATTTCCTCCACGCGCATCTTGGCATCCAGGCCGTCGATCTGCGACAGGGTCTTGCCGCCCTCGTTACGCTTGCTGACCTGGAAATGCTGGTTGGCCTGGCTGGCTACTTGGGGCAAGTGGGTCACGCACAGCACCTGGCGCTCCTGTCCCAGACGTTTCAACAAGCGTCCGACCACTTCGGCCACGCCGCCGCCGATGCCGCTGTCGACTTCGTCGAAGATCAGCGTGGGCGTGCCGGTGGCATGCGAGGCGATCACCGAGATCGCCAGCGAGATGCGCGCCAGTTCGCCGCCGGAAGCGACCCTGGCCAGCGACCGCGGCGCCACGCCGGCATGGCCGGCAACCAAAAATTCCACTTGTTCCAGGCCGCAGGCCGCCGGTTCGCAGGCATTGAGCGCGATCGAAAAACGCCCGCCCGCCATCGACAGGTCCTGCATGGCGGCGGTGACCGCTTCGCCCAGGGCCGCGGCCGCCTTGGCGCGCGCGCCGGACAGTTGCTGAGCGAGCGCGAGATAGGCCGCCTTCAATTTGTCTTCCTGGGCGCGCAGCGCATCGAGGTCGCTGGCGTCGGCCAGTTGCTTGAGCTGCTCCGACAACGTGGCGTATTCCTGCGGCAGGTCGTCCGGCTGCACATGGAATTTGCGGGCGGTGGAATGCACCGCTTCCAGCCGTTCTTCGACCGCCTGCAGGCGCGCCGGGTCGAGTTCGACGCGGCCGAGGTAATCGTTCAGTGCGTACACCGCCTCCTGCAACTGTATCTGCGCCGGCTCCAGGGCATCGAGCACCGGCTTCAGCGCGCTGTCCACGTCGACCAGCTTGTTGAGCTTCTGCGTGATGGAAGACAGTTGCGACAGGATCGGCGACTCCGATTCCGAAATCGCCTCCAGCGCTTCCTGGGCGCCGCCGATCAGCGACGCGGCATGCGACAGGCGGCTGTGCTCGGCGCTGATCTCGGCCCATTCGCCGGGCTTGACCGCCAACTTTTCCAGTTCGGACACCTGCCACTGCAAGCGCTCGCGCTCCAGCAGCACGTTGCGCGCATTCTGTTCGAACTCCTCGCGCTGGCGCGCCAGCGCGCGCCAGTTCTTGTAGGCCGCCGCCACCTGGCGCGCCTCTTCCAGCAAACCGGCCTGGCTATCGAGCAACTGGCGCTGGGCATCGGCCTTCATCAGCGACTGGTGCGCATGCTGGCCGTGGATGTCGACCAGCATCTCCCCCAGCTCGCGCAATTGCGCGGCGGTGGCGGCGATGCCGTTGACGTAGGCCTTGGAACGGCCGGCGTTGTCGATCACCCGGCGCAGCAGCACGCCGCCATCCTCATCGGTAAACTCATGCTCTGCCAGCCAGGCCTGCACCTCGGGCGTGGCGGCGAAGTCGGCCGTGATGTCGGCCTTGGCCGCGCCCTCGCGCACCACGCTGGCGTCGCCGCGCCCGCCCAGCGCCAGCGCCAGGGCATCGATCAGGATGGATTTGCCGGCGCCGGTCTCGCCGGTGAAGACGGAAAACCCGCGCGCGAATTCGAGCTCGATGGCATCGACAATCACAAAGTCGCGGATCGTGAGGGTACGCAGCATGGTTGGTCTGAGAAAGATTGTGCGGTACAGGCAGTGTCGGCCGCGATCATGACGCGAGGATGACGGCCGCCGATTGGAATCGGCTTATTGTAATCGGCCCTCTATCGAAGGGTATTCATTCCAGTGCAGCTTCTCCCGCAGGGTATCGAAATAGCTCCAGCCTTCGGGATGCAGGAAGGTGATCTTGTGCGCCGAACGGCGGATCACGATACGGTCGCCGTGCTGCACACTGGTCAGCGACTGCATGTCGAAATTGGCGCTGACCTCGCGCCCGGCGACCACCTGGATCACGATCTCGCAGGAATCGGAGACGGTAATCGGGCGGTTCGACAGCGCATGCGGCGAAATCGGCACCAGCACGATGCCATGCAGGCTGGGATGCAAAATGGGGCCGCCGGCCGACAGCGAATAGGCGGTGGAACCGGTCGGCGTGGCCACGATCAGGCCGTCGGAACGCTGGTTGTACATGAAGCGGCCGTCGACCTCGACATGCAGCTCGACCATGCCGGTGGTCGCGCCGCGCGCCACCACCACGTCATTGAGCGCCAGCGCGTGGAAGATTTCCTTGCCCTCGCGGTAGACCCGCGCCTCCAGCAGCGAACGCGACTCGGCCTCGACTTTTCCATCCAGCATATCGCCCAGAGCCGGTATCATTCGGTCCTGGGGAATATCCGTGATGAAACCCAGGCGCCCCTGGTTGATACCGATCAGCGGCACGCCATACGGCGCCAACTGGCGCGCGATGCCGAGCATGGTGCCGTCGCCGCCGACGATGATGGCGACATCGGCCTGCTGGCCGATCTGTTCCGGCGTCAAGGCGCCATACCCATCCAGCGCGACGTTGCGCGCGGTCTCCGCCTCGAACACCACGGTATGCCCGTGCGATTCGAGGAAGACGGCGATGTCGGAAAGCGTCTGCGCGATACCGACGGCCTGGTACTTGCCGACGATCGCGACGGTTTTTGGCACGGCTGCCTGGACGGGTAATTTGATGGGCCACATGCTGCGGATTAGACCATAATTTGAGATGACTTTGTAATGAATACACCACGCGTTTCCGCCACCAGGATCGAGGCCGTCCTGTTCGACCTCGACGATACCCTGTGGGCCATCGAACCGGTGCTGGTACGCGCCGAAGGCCTGCTCTACGAATGGTTGCGCCGGCATGCGCCCAAGCTGGCCGCCGCCCACACCGTGGCGTCGCTGCGCGAGCGCCGCCTGGCCCTGATGCAGACCGATCCGGTCTATCGCATCGATCTGTGGCAATTGCGCCATGATGCGCTGGTCGCGGCCTTCACCGAATACGGCGAAGATATCGGGCTGGTCGGCGAAGCGATGGCGCTGTTTTCCGAAGCGCGCAGCACGGTGTCGCTGTTCGACGATGTCGAACCTGCCTTGCAGCGCCTGAAAACGCAACTGGCGCTGGGCTCGGTCTCCAACGGCTTCGCCGACCTGGAGCGCATCGGCCTGGCGGATCACTTCGGCGTCTCCATCGCGGCCCACCGCTTCGGCCGCGCCAAGCCCGACGCCGCCATCTTCCACGCCGCCTGCGCGGCGCTGGACGTGGCCCCGGCGGCGGCCGTCTATGTCGGCGACGACCTGCAACTGGACGTGCAAGGCGCCCAGCAGGCCGGCCTGCGCGCGGTGTGGATGAACCGCTTCGACCGCCCCCTGCCGGAAGGCATCGTGCCCGACGCGGTCTGCCGCGACCTGCACGAACTGCAGGCCTGGCTAAACACACAAGCCGCATAAGCGGATGGATAACGGACTTTTCCGCTCATAAATCGTTAGAATATGAGGTATGCAACTCGATAACCGCGCCCGTACCCTGCTCAAGGCGCTGGTCGAACGGTATATCGCCGACGGCCAGCCGGTGGGTTCGCGCGCCCTGTCGAAACTGTCCGGACTGGAACTGTCGCCGGCCACCATCCGCAACATCATGGCCGACCTCGAGGAAATGGGGTTCGTCGCCAGCCCGCACACATCGGCCGGCCGCGTGCCGACGCCGCGCGGCTACCGCATGTTCGTCGATACCCTGCTGACGGTGGAAACGATCAATGAGAGCGCGCTGGAAGGACGCCTGCAGCATCGCCTGCAAAGCTCGTCGCCGCAAAAGATCATCACCAACGCCGCCCAGGTGCTGTCCTCGCTGTCGCAGTTCGCCGGCGTGGTCATGACGCCCAAACGCGAATCGGCGTTCCAGCAGATCGAGTTCCTGCGCCTGTCGGAAAAGCGCATCCTGCTGGTGATCGTCGATCAGGGCGGCGATGTGCAGAACCGCATGCTGCTCACCGAGGTCGACTACACCCCCAGCCAGCTGACCCAGGCGGCCAACTACATCAACCAGCACTACGCCGGCCAGTCCTTCGACCAGGTGCGGCTGCGTCTGCAAAACGAACTGCGCCAGCTGCGCGACGACATGACGGTACTGATGCAGGCCGCGGTCGAAGCCGGCAGCGACGCCATGAGCGAGGATGCCGACAACAACGTGGTGATCTCCGGCGAACGCAACCTGCTGTCGGTGACCGACCTGTCGTCCAACATGAACTCGCTGCGCCAGCTGTTCGATATGTTCGAACAGAAGACCGGCCTGCTGCAGTTGCTGGACGTCTCCAGCAAGGCCACCGGCGTGCAGATCTTCATCGGCGGCGAATCGCAGCTGGTGCCGATGGACGACATGAGCATCGTCACCGCGCCCTACGAAGTGAACGGCCGCATCGTCGGCACGCTGGGCGTGATCGGCCCGACCCGCATGGCCTACGAGCGCGTGATCCCGATCGTGGATATCACGGCCAAGCTGCTCTCCAGTGCGCTGAGCCAGCACTGAACGCTGGTTCCGCAAGTCAAAAACAAGAAAGCCACGTGGACCCACGTGGCTTTTCATTTTATTGCCGCTGTAAAGGGAAGAAAAACTCCCCCGTTTTTACGCGCAGCACATCCGTTACTTCTTGAGTTTCTTGCAGTTCTTGCAATGACCGTACAGCGCCAGGGCATGGTCGGCGATTTCAAAGCCGTGTTCCTGGGCGATCTTCAATTGGCGCTTTTCGATCTCGGCGTCGAAGAATTCCTCGACTTTGCCGCAGTCCAGGCAGACCAGGTGGTCGTGGTGCGAGCCCTCGTTGAGCTCGAACACGGCCTTGCCGGTCTCGAAGTGGTTGCGCTGCAGGAGGCCGGCTTGCTCGAACTGGGTCAGCACGCGATAGACGGTGGCCAGGCCGACGTCGAGATTGTCGGACAGCAACTGTTTATAGACATCTTCAGCGCTCAAATGGCGTACCGATGTGTTCTGGAAGATTTCCAGAATCTTCAGCCGCGGCAGGGTCGCCTTCAGGCCGCTTGCTTTGAGTTCGGATGGATTATTAGGCATGGTTGGTTAATTTCCCGGTTATCTGCTTTATCATATAGTGTTTTAGGCCCATGGCTCAACCCGGTTGACATCTTTATGCGAATGCTTTCCCGAATGAAGTCCCACTCCCTCATCGCCGCCATCGGCATGTTTGCAGTCCTGGGCGTCACGCTGTCCGGCTGCTCCTCGACCAAGGCGCCGGAACAGGCCGCCTCGACCGACGGCACCTCGGGCGTGAAGGTGTCCGGCAAGAGCACCAGCCTGTTCGGCTTCCTCAAGCCCTATCGCATCGACATCCAGCAAGGCAACTTCGTTTCCAAGGAAATGGTCGCCCAACTGCGTCCCGGCCTGACGCGCGACCAGGTGCGCTTCGTGCTGGGCACGCCGCTGCTGAACGACATGTTCCACTCCGACCGCTGGGACTACGATTTCCGCCTGGCCAAGGGCAATGGCGAAATCATGTCCAGCCGCGTTTCGGTGTTCTTCAAGGATGACCTGGTCGACCATGTGGACGGCGGCGAGAACCTGCCCACCGAAAGCGAATACCTGACCCTGATCACCAACGCCAAGACCGGCGCCAAGGCGGCTTTCACCAATACCGACGCCAAGCCGGCCGAGGCTGCGGCGCCGTCCGCCCCGGCTACCCCGGACGCAGCACCGGCTGCCAAGGGCAAAGAATAACCACCTGAGCTGAACCATTCATGACCGTACTGAAAATCGCGGTAGCCGGCGCCTCCGGGCGCATGGGCCGCATGCTGATCGAAGCCGTCCTCAATGCCGATGACCTCCAGCTCGCCGGCGCGCTGGACGCCCCCGGCTCCGCCGCCATCGGCACCGACCCCGGCGCCTTCCTGGGCCGCGCGACCGGCGTGAAGATCGAATCCGACCTGGCCCGCGGCCTGGCCGGCGTCGATGTGCTGATCGACTTCACCCGCCCCGAAGGCACGCTCAAGCACATCGAGTATTGCGCCGCGCACGGCGTCAAGGTGGTGATCGGCACCACCGGCTTCGAACAGCCGGGCAAGGACGCCATCGCCGCCGCCGCGCAAAAGACCGCCATCATGGCCGCGCCCAACATGAGCGTGGGCGTGAACGTGACGCTCAAGCTGCTGGAAATGGCCGCCAAGAACTTCTCGCACGGCTACGACATCGAGATCATCGAAGCGCACCACCGCCACAAGGTCGACGCCCCCTCCGGCACCGCGCTGAAGATGGGCGAAGTGATCGCCGACGCGCTGGGCAAGAAACTCGACGACGTCGCCGTCTACGCCCGCGAAGGCGTGACCGGCGAACGCGATCCCTCCTCGATCGGCTTCGCCACCGTGCGCGGCGGCGACATCATCGGCGACCACACGGTGCTGTTCGCCGGCATCGGCGAGCGCATCGAGATCTCGCACAAATCCTCCAGCCGCGTCTCGTACGCGATGGGCAGCCTGCGCGCCGCACGTTTCCTGGCCGGCAAGCAGACCGGCCTGTACGACATGCAGGACGTGCTGGGCTTCAAGTAAGACCGCGAAGATGCCATGACAGAAATTCGCTGCCGCGCCTGCCTGGTCCGGCAGCGAATTTTTTTGTGGAACACCGATCCAAGAACCTGTTAACGATCAAGAGACTGCTCCTATGGAATCGAATGTCGGATTTGCCCATTACTGGGCGCAAGGCGATGCCGTTTCGCACACCGTGGCCTACCTGCTGCTGATCATGTCGATCGCCAGCTGGTTCTACATCCTCTCCAAGGCCTGGGCCGCCTGGCGCATCCGCCGCGGCAGCAACGCGCTGGAGCAGTTCTGGCAAGCCCCCACGCTGCCCGACGCCATCGCCGGCATGCAAAAAGTCGACACCGAACAGATCTACACCCCGATGGCCGAACGCGCCGCCGACGCCGCCGAGATCGGCACACGCCAGCAATCGGCGCCCTCGCTCAACGCCACCACCGACCGCGACGAACTGATCACCCGCACCTTGCGGCGCGAGATCAACCGCGTCTCGGCGCGCCTGGAACACGGCCTGACGCTGTTGGCCTCGGTCGGCTCGACCGCCCCCTTCGTCGGCCTGTTCGGCACGGTATGGGGCATCTACCACGCGCTGGCGGCAGTCTCGGCCAGCGGCACGGTGCAGATCGACAAGGTCGCCGGCCCGGTCGGCGAAGCGCTGATCATGACCGCGCTCGGCCTGGTGGTGGCGATCCCCGCGGTGCTGGCCTACAACGCCTTCACCCGCATCAACCGCGTGGTGCTGGCCGAACTCGACGGCTTCGCCCACGACCTGCACGCCTACCTCACCACCGGCGAACGCGTCGGCGGCGTACGTAAATAATCGATCGGAGGATGCCATGAGTTTCGGCGGCTTCAACGACAACCAGAACTCGGCCCCGATGGCCGACATCAACGTCACGCCGATGGTGGACGTGATGCTGGTCTTGCTGGTGATCTTCATCATCTCGGCGCCCCTGTTCACGCACGCGCTCAAACTCGACCTGCCCACCGCCCAATCGGCCCCCGCCCCGGAAAAACCGGAAACCGTCACGATCAGCATCGACGGCGCCGGCAAGCTGTACTGGAACGACCAGCCGGTCAGCACGCAAGAACTCGACGCCCGCATGGCCACCGCCTCGGCCCGCCAGCCGCAACCCGAACTGCAACTGCGCGCCGACAAATCCACCCGCTACCAAACCATCGCCGAAGTCATGTCCGCCGCCCAAGGCGCCGGCCTGACCAAGCTCGGCTTCGTCACCGACCCCAAACCCAAATAAGCATGGCTACCGTACAACTCGCGGGCGACCGCATCACCGACTGGGACAGCTTCCACACCGAAAGCGCGCAAGCCTTCGGCTTTCCGGACTTCTACGGTCGCAGCATGGATGCGTGGGTCGATTGCCTGTCCTACCTGCGCGATGACGACGGCATGTGCAAGTTCAAGCTCAAACCGAAGGAAGTGCTGCGCATCGAGATCAGCTGCAGCGCCGACTTGCATAAGCGCTTGCCGGAACTGGTAGAGGATGTGGAGTTTTGCTGTACGGCGATCAATGATCGTTGCGAGGATTATGGGGAAGAGCCGGTGCTGGAGTTGATCTGGAAGTGATGTGAGGCGCTAAACGACGCTGGGTCCTGACTTTCGTCAGGACGACGCGTAGAAGCGAGAGCGATCAAAAACACCGAAGCCGCAGGCGAGAAGCAAGCACCGCAAAGCCGAAGGCGAGCCGGACACGAAGTCCGCTTCTGACCAGCCGCTGGAGTTGCCGAAAAAATGGATCAGCAAGGCAGTCGGAGCGAAGCGACTCTGCCTTGCCCATTTTTTCGGCAACTCCAGCGGGAACCCCGAAGGGGCTGGGCAGTAGCCTTGTTGGAGCAGTGCTCCAACCCTTCTTTTGCTTACTTTTCTTGGCGAGACAAGAAAAGTGAGCGGCTGCCGGGCCGCCCCCGGCGCTCCGTTCCGACCGGAGAGAGAAAAGACTAAAGCCAGTACATCTGCACGCAGCAAGACCAGACTACCCAACAACGCAGCAACACAACTCAATCAATCAACCCATCCCCATCATAAAACGGATAAGGCCCCTCAAACTCCCCAACAAAAGCAGTATGGCTAACCAGCCCCCGCCCAACCTCATCCCACCAATGCAACTGAAACCCCGCCGGCTCCATCACAAAACATGAAGCCGCCTGCGGATCCAGATCAAGCAACACCTGGTGCGACACCCCAGGGCAAGTAGAAGCCAAAGTCCCGCCAAAGCGCCGCTGAATAGAGCGATGCAAGTGCCCGCATAACACTCGCTCAACCTGCGGATGCTTGCGCACCACCGCTTCCAGCGCCTGGATATCAGACTGAGCCAGCCCGATATCATCCATATGCCCGATACCGGTAGCAAACGGCGGATGATGCATCGCCACCACGGTAGGCTTATGCGGCTGCGCCGCCAGCACATCATCCAGCCAACGCAAACTGGCCGGCGCCAGCGCCCCGTTGCTGGAACGCGGAATCACCGTATCCAGCGCCACGATGCGCAAAGGATGGTCGTCGATCACATACTCGATACGCTCCCCGCCCTGCTGCAGGTAGGTATGATCGGGAAACGCCGCGCGCAACGCATGGCGCTCGTCATGGTTCCCCGGCAACAGGTAATACGGCATGCTCAACGGCGCCAACAGCTTGCGCAGGAAATCGTATTCGGACGGCTTGCCGAAATCGACCAGGTCGCCGGTGATCACCACGGCATCCGGCTTCTGCCGCAAGCCATTCACCTGCGCCACGCAACGGCGCAAACTCTCGGCGGTATCGACCACGCGATACGACTTCTTGCCATCGGTCTTGATATGCAGGTCGGAAATTTGTCCCAATATCATGCTGCCTCCTTGCCGGCCGGCACCTTCACCAAGGCCTCGGCCGGCACGTTCAGCGCGACAAGCTGGCCCGGCTGCCACAATCCGCGCTTGCTGGTTTCCACGATCACCGGACGGCCGGCGCCGATGTCGATCTCGAAACGGGTGCGGTCGCCCATGAAGAAGGTATTGAGAATGGCGCCGCGCAAGGTATCGCCGGCGGCATCCTCCGTCTCCAGCAACTGCACGTCTTCCGGACGGAACATGGCAGTCGCAGGCTGGCCGTCCTCCACATTATCCGGCAACGGCAGGCTGCCCGCAGGCAGCCGCAGGCGGCCGGCGCCGGCCACGCCGTCGACCCGGTTCATGGCGCCGATGAACTCGGCCACGAATGCGTTGGCCGGACAGTAATAGATATCCTGCGGACTGCCGATCTGCGAAATCCTGCCGCGCTCCATGACCACGATACGGTCGCCCAACGCCATCGCCTCGCCCTGGTCGTGGGTCACGTAGACGGCGGTAATGCCGAGCTTGCGCAGCAACTGGTTGAGGTCGCTGCGCACCGCTTCGCGCAGCTTGGCGTCGAGCGCGGTCAACGGCTCGTCCAGCAACAGCACCTTGGGTTCCACCGCCAGGGCGCGCGCCAGCGCCACGCGTTGCTTCTGGCCGCCGGAAAGCTGGTCGACGCGACGATGCGACAAGCCCTGCAGGTGCACCATCTCCAGCAACTTCTCCACCCGCTCGGCGCGCTCGTGGGCGCCGACCTTGCGGATCTTCATGCCGTAGGCGATATTCTCGCCCACCGTCATGTTGGGGAACAGCGCGTAGTTCTGGAACACCATGCCGACGCCGCGCTTCTCGATCGGCAAGGCGGTCACGTCCTCGTCGCCGAACATCACGCGCCCGCCGTGGTCGGGAAACTCCAGCCCGGCGATCATGCGCAGCGTGGTGGTCTTCCCGCAGCCCGAGGGACCCAGCAGCACCAGCGTCTCGCCGGGCCGGATTTCAAGGTCGAGCGGCTGCAGCGCGCGCGTACCATTTTCAAAGGACTTGGCGCATTGCGCCAGCCGGATCGAAACTGCTTGCTTCATAGACTTGCTCTCTTGCGTGTCGCCTGGGTCACCCACTGCATGCCGACCAGCAGCGGAATGATCATGAAAAAGAAAATCAGGGTATAGGCCGAGCCGACTTCCAGCCGCATCGAAGCGTAGGCATCGGCCAGGCCCACCGGCAGGGTCTGGGTCAGCGGCGTATGCAGCATCCAGGTGATGTTGAATTCGCCGATCGACAGCGTCACCACCATCAGCGCGCCGGCCAGGATGCCGGACATGACGTTGGGAATGACGACGCCGAAGAAGCGCCGCATCATGCCGGCGCCGAGGCTGGCCGCCGCCTCTTCCAGCAGCGCTAGCTGCGAGGACTGCATCACCGCCAGCACCGGGCGCACCATGAACGGCAGCGTGAACAGCACATGCCCCACCAGGATGAAGGCAAGGCTGGCGCGGAAGGCGCGCAGCTGGCCGTAGGCCATGATCAGCGCCAGCGCGGTGGCCAGCCCCGGCACTGCCACCGGCATCATCAGCAACTCCTCGATGATGCGCGCGACGCGGCTGCGGCCGCCCTTGTAGCGCGCCAGCATGTAGGCCAGCGGCACGCCGGCGAGCGCCGTCACCACGAGGCAGGCCAGCGCGATGAAGATGGAGCGCCAGATGGTGGGCTGGTACATCTCCCACACCTGCGCCACCCAGCGCAGCGTGAGGCCGCTGGAAATGCCGACGAAGAAATTCTCGGTCACGCCGGCCAGCATCGACAGCAGCACCGGCACGATCAGGAAGGCGCACACCAGCAGCGTGAAGGCCAGTTGCAGGTAAAAACGTAGATTGCGTTTCATCGCCATTCCCTCACGCCGCCGCAGCCACGCCGTTGCCGGTGAACGACCGCGCCAATGCCAGCACCAGCCAGGTGATCGCGCCCAGCACGATGGACAGCGACGCGGCCGCGGCAAAATTGGCATAGCCGGTGAATTCGTTATAGATGGTCATCGGCAGCACGTCGATATTGGCCGCCAGGGTGAAGGCGGTACCGAAGGCGCCGACGCTGGTGGCGAAACAGATCGCGCCCGACGAAACCAGGGCCGGCAGCAATGCCGGCAGCACCACATGCAGCAGTACTTGCCACGGCTTGGCGCCCAGCGAGCGCGCCGCCTCTTCCAGCGAAAGGTCGAGCTTCCCGGCGCCGGCCACCACGGTCAGGATCACGCGCGGGATCGAGAAGTACAGGTAACCGAGGAACAGCCCCGACAGCGAATACGCGAACACCAGTGACTCGCCGAACAGCCAGCCGATGAACGCGCCGACCAAGCCTTGGCGGCCGGCCAGCATGATCACCATGAAGCCGACCACCACGCCGGGAAACGCCAGCGGAAAAGTCAGCATTGCCAGCAACAAGGGCTTGCCGGGAAAACGGTTGCGCTGCAGGAACAGGCCGACGAAGACCGAGATCGCCAAGGTGGCGGCCGTGACCGCTGCCGACAGCGCCAGCGTCGATGCCAGGCTGGCGAAGTAATGGCGGTTGGTCAGCACCGCGAGATAGGCCATCGCGCCTTCCGGCCCGGAAGCTCCCACGCCGAGCAGGCGCACCATGGGCAGCAGCCAGAAGGCGCAGAACAGGCTCATGCCCGGCACGGCGAACCAGAGCCAGACGCCATTGCCCCTGCGCCGGTCCTGGCCCGGTGCTGCCGTTACCTGTGCTACAGCTTGCATCAGCGAACTTCCGCCAGGTAGCGCTCACCGAACTTGCGCTGCACTTCGGCCATCTTGCCGTAGTTCACCGGCTTGGCACGGGCGTATTCCGACGCCGGCAGGAAGCGCGATTCGGCTTCCTTCGACATCGCCGAGGCGCGCACCGGGCGCAGGTAGGCATTGGCCCAAATCGCCTGGCCCTGGTCGGACAGCAGGAAGTCCAGCACCTTCCTGGCCTCGGCCGGATGCGGCGCGTTCTTCACCAGCGACACCACGTAGGGCACGGTCACCGTGCCTTCGGCGGGAATCACGAAGGCAACGTTGGCGTGGTCCTTGTATTTGGCGCGATAGGCATCGAAGTCATAGCCCAGCAGGATGGGGATCTCGCCCGAGATCAGGCGCGCATACGAAGTCTGCTTGGGCACGATGGGCTGGTTCTGCTGCAGCTTCTTGAAGTAGGCGATGGCCGGCGAGAAGTCGTCCAGCGTGCCGCCCAGCGCCTGGTTGACGGCCACCGCGCCGACGTAGCCGACGAAGGCCGAGGCCGGGTCGAGGTAGCCGATCAGGCCCTTGTATTCAGGCTTTTGCAGGTCGGCCCAGGACTTTGGCACCGGCTTGCCCTTCAGGGCGTCGACGTTGACCATGATGCCCATGGTGCCGGAGTGGATGGTGAACCAGTGGCCGTCCGGATCCTTCAGGCCGTTGGGAATGTCGTTCCAATTGGCGGGCTTGTACGGCGCCACCAGATCCTTGCCCTTGGCTTCGATGCCGAAGGACACGCCAAGGTAGGTGAAGTCGGCCACCGGACTGGCCTTCTCGGCCGTCAGCTGCGCCAGGGCCTGGCCGCTGTTCTTGTTGTCCGGCGGCACGGTGATGCCGGTCTTGTCCTTGATGGCCTTGATCTGGGCGGCCCAGTCGGCCCATTCCGGCGGACAGTTGTAGCAGATCGCGGTCTGCGCGGACGCCGCGATGGATGCCGACAGCAGCATGGCGCCGGCGACGGTTTGAACAACACGTTTCAGGAACATGTCAGGTCCTCTTCAGTAGGTTGGACAACAAGAAAAAACAAGTCAGGACTGGCCCGGCGCCGCGGCCGACCCGCCGGCCCGCACCGTATGCGGCAGCACATGCCGCCTGCCACCGGCAGGCGGCGCTTTCGATTCCCCGCCGACGGCAACGCCGCGCTCGATCGCCGCCACCAGCGTGCGCAAGGCGACGTCGCCGATCTGCTCCGACGGCTGCACCACGCTGGCCAGCACCGGCTCCATCAGCGCCCCCACGGGAATGCCGTCGAAGCCCATCACCGAGATGTCCTGCGGCACGCGCAGGCCGAGCGCGCGCAGGTCGCGCATGGCGCTCATGGCCAGCAGGTCGTTGGAACAGAACAAGGCGGTGGGACGCTGGGCCGGGTCGGCCATCATCTGCTGGTAGTCGGCCGTCGCGGTGAACGTATGGCGCTCGGCTTCGATGGCCGGCAACGGGTCCAGCCCTGCCGCGCGCATCGCGTCGAGATAACCGTAGTAGCGCTGGATCGCGCGGTCCGATGCGTTGAAGCGGCCCGACAACATGCGGATGCGGCGGTGCCCGAGGCCGATCAGGTGCGCCACCGCGTCGCAGGCGGCGGCCCGGTTGTCGACCGATACCGACACCCGCGTACACGGCGATGCGCCCGGAACCGGCTGCGCCAATTGGTTGTAGGCCAGCACGAAGGGAATCTGCTCGCGCTCCAGCAGGTCGAGCGTGGCGTTGGCGCCGGCGTCGGCCACCGTCAGGATGACGCCGTCCACCCGATGGCTCAGCAGCAGTTCCACCGCGGCCGACTCGTCCTGCGGCTGGTATTCGGTGGTGGTGAACATCACCGAGTAATCGAGTTCGCGCGCGGCCAGTTCGATGCCCTGCAGGCATTGGGCGAACACCGTGTTCGACAGCGTCGGCACCACCACGCCGACCGTGCGCGAATTGCCCGCGCGCAGGTTGCGGCCGTTGAAGTTGGGACGGAAGCCCAGTTGCTCGATGCTGCGATGGATCTTCTCGGCTGTCTCGGAACTCACCGAACCGGGCTTGTTCAACAGCCGCGACACGGTGGCGATGGAGACGCCGGCCAGATTGGCCACTTGCTTGATGGAGGGTCGCACGGGAATCGCTTGACGATATGAAAACGATTACATCTTGCCGTCCGATTGTTACGGCCTAATGACCACATGCGATGCATGGGACGCCGCCGACGATGCATTTATTGCAACTCCCAAAACGTTTTTGAGACATTTCTCATATAAGTACGAGAGGCGAATCGGCAAACTGGCGTCACTGCATCAAGCAAACCAAGGCCGCAAACAGCGCGATGCACATGAATCCAACCCATAACGCCCCGAGGAAACCATCATGCAAAACATCATCGCCCGCGCCGCCTTCATCGCCACCGCCGCCCTCGCATCGGCCTCCGTCTTCGCCGGCCCCAGCACCGAACTCAAGGTCGTGGGCGTGATCAAGCCGGTTGCCTGCCCCCCCACCATCGGCAACGGTACTGCCGTGGTCGATTACGGCACCATCACCGCCGGCTCGCTGGCCGCCGGGCAGAACAAGGTGCTGGACCCCATGGAAGTGCCGTTCACCATCTCCTGCGAAGCGCCGGTCAAGATGGCGGTGACCGCCATCGACAACCGCGCCTCCAGCAAGGTGACCGGCCTGGCCTCGCGGGTGTCCGCCAGCGCCACGGAAACCGGCATGTTCGGCCTGGGCAGCGCTTCCGGCAAGAACATCGGCGCCTTCCACTTCACCATGAAGCAGGGTTCCTTCACCGGCGACGGCGTCAGCGTGGACACCATCGGCTCGATCAACTCCGCCACCCCGAGCTGGAGCAAGAGCGGCAACGGCGGCATGTCCACCGACCGCATGCTGTCGTGGGCGCCGGCCGGCAGCACCACTCCCGGTTCGTACAAGCTGATCTCCGGCACCATCGGCGTGACCGCCGTGCTGAACAAGCCGGAAAACCTGAGCCTGACCCAGGACATCAACCTGGACGGTTCGGCCACCATCGAAGTGAAGTACCTGTAAGAACCTGTTCACGAATCATCCCGAAATAGTCTTCCTCGTGCCCTCCTCCTGAGGCCATTTGCCCGCTTCGTCCGCGAAGCGGGCTTTTTTGTTTCCAGAAGGAAAATCCGGCATACCTCCGCCTCCCCAACGCCTATCGCCGCCGAACTGCCTGCCCCGGGAACGAGCCGGTATAATGCAGGGTTTCGAAATTCCAACCGTTTCCATTCGTTTCATCCCGTCATGCAAGATAAATACAGCCCAGCCGAAGTCGAACAGTCCGCGCAGCAGCATTGGAACGCCATCGACGCCTACAAGACCGTCGAACACGCCAAGGACGCCCAGGGCCGCGACAAGAAGAAGTTCTACGCCTGCTCGATGCTGCCCTACCCGTCCGGCAAGCTGCACATGGGGCACGTGCGCAACTACACCATCAATGACGTGATGTACCGCTACCTGCGCATGAACGGCTACAACGTGCTGATGCCAATGGGCTGGGACGCCTTCGGCATGCCGGCCGAGAACGCCGCGATGGCCAACGGCGTGCCGCCGGCGCAGTGGACCTATTCCAACATCGAGTACATGAAGAAGCAGATGGCCTCGATGGGCCTGGCCATCGACTGGTCGCGCGAGATGACCGCCTGCCGTCCGGAGTACTACAAGTGGAACCAGTGGATGTTCCTGAAGATGCTGGAGAAGGGCATCATCTACAAGAAGACCGGCACCGTGAACTGGGACCCGATCGACCAGACCGTGCTGGCCAACGAGCAGGTGATCGACGGCCGCGGCTGGCGCTCGGGCGCGCTGATCGAAAAGCGCGAGATCCCGATGTACTACTCCAAGATCACCGACTACGCCGACGAGTTGCTGGAGCATGTCGAGACCAAGCTGCCCGGCTGGCCGGAACGCGTGCGCCTGATGCAGGCCAACTGGATCGGCAAGTCGACCGGCGTGCGCTTCGCCTTCCCGCATGACATCAAGGGTGACGACGGCGCGCTGATCAACGACGGCAAGCTGTACGTCTTCACCACCCGCGCCGATACCATCATGGGCGTGACCTTCTGCGCCGTGGCGCCGGAACACGCGCTGGCCACGTTCGCTGCCAAGAACAAGCCGGAACTGCAGGCCTTCATCGCCGAGTGCAAGAAGGGCAGCGTCATCGAAGCCGACATGGCGACGATGGAAAAGAAGGGCATGCCGACCGGCCTGTACGTCACCCATCCGCTGACCGGCGACAAGGTCGAGGTGTGGGTCGGCAACTACGTGCTGATCACCTACGGCGACGGCGCCGTGATGGGCGTGCCGGCGCACGACGAGCGCGACTTCGCGTTCGCCAAGAAGTACAACCTGCCGATCAAGCAGGTCATCGCCGTGGACGGCAAGGATTATTCCACCGACGCCTGGGAAGAATGGTACGGCGACAAGGAAGCCGGCAAGACCATCGCTTCCGGCAAATATGACGGCCTGGGCTACCAGGCCGCGGTCGAGGCGGTCGCCGCCGACCTGGCCGCCAAGGGCCTGGGCGAGAAGAAAGTCACCTTCCGCCTGCGCGACTGGGGTATCTCGCGCCAGCGCTACTGGGGCACTCCGATCCCCATCATCCACTGCCCGGACTGCGGCGACGTGCCGGTGCCGGAAAAGGACCTGCCGGTGGTGCTGCCGGAAGACTGCGTGCCGGACGGCAGCGGCAACCCGCTGAACAAGCATGAGAAATTCCTGCACGTCGACTGCCCGACCTGCGGCAAGCCGGCGCGCCGCGAGACCGACACCATGGACACCTTCGTGGACTCGTCCTGGTATTACATGCGCTATACCTCGCCGCAAAGCGACAAGGCCATGGTCGACAGCCGCAACGACTACTGGATGCCGATGGACCAGTACATCGGCGGCATCGAGCACGCCGTGCTGCACCTGCTGTACGCGCGCTTCTGGACCAAGGTCATGCGCGACTTCGGCCTGGTCAAGTTCGACGAGCCGTTCACCAACCTGCTCACGCAGGGCATGGTGCTGAACGAAACCTACTACCGCGAAGACGCGGCCGGCAAGAAGACCTGGATCAATCCGGAAGACGTCGAACTGACCTTCGACGACAAGGGCCGCCCGGTCTCGGCGATCCTGAAGGCCGACGGCCAGCCGGTGGAAATCGGCGGCACCGAGAAGATGTCCAAGTCCAAGAACAACGGCATCGACCCGCAAGCGCAGATCGACCAGTACGGCGCCGACACCGCGCGCCTGTTCACCATGTTCGCCTCGCCGCCGGAACAGACGCTGGAATGGTCGGGCGCCGGCGTGGAAGGAGCCAACCGCTTCCTGCGCCGCGTGTGGGCGTTCGGCTTCAACAACGCCGGCCGCATCGCTACCGCCGGCAAGCTGGATGCAAGCGCGCTGGACGACAAGCAGAAGGAACTGCGCCGCGAAGTCTACAAGGTGCTGCAGCAGGCCGACCATGACTTCAAGCGCATCCAGTACAACACAGTGGTCTCGGCCTGCATGAAGATGCTCAACACGCTGGAAGGCGCCAAGCTGGAAGACAGCCCGGCCGCCAACGCCGTGATCGCCGAAGGCTTCTCGATCTTCCTGCGCGTGCTCAACCCGGTGGCGCCGCACATCACCCACGTGCTGTGGCAGGAACTGGGCTTCGCCAAGTCCTTCGGCGACATCCTCGACGCCGCCTGGCCGCAGGTCGACGCCGGCGCGCTGGAACAGAGCGAGATCAAGCTGATGGTGCAGGTCAACGGCAAGCTGCGCGGCGACGTCACCGTGCCCAAGGATGCCGACAAAGCCGCCATCGAAGCCGCCGCGCTGGGCAACGAAGATGTGAGCAAGTTCGTCACCGGCGCCCCGAAGAAGGTCATCGTGGTGCCGGGCAAGCTGGTCAACATCGTGGTCTGATTTCCAACGGATATCCATGCACGCTCAAGCACAAACAAAACGTATCGGGCAATGGCTGGCCATGCTGGCCGCCACCCTGCTGCTGGCCGCCTGCGGCTTCCACCTGCGCGGCGCGGCCGACCTGCCGTTCAAGACCATCTATCTGGGCTTCTCACCCAATTCGGCGGTCGGCGTCGAACTCAAGCGCAACATCGAGGCCAGCGGCGCCAAGGTGGTCGATGACCAGAAGGAGGCCGAGGCCGTACTGAAGGTGCTCGCGGACACCCGCGACAAACAGGTGCTGACCCTGAACACCGACGGCCGGGTGCGCGAATACGCCTTGTTCCAGCGCTTCACCTTCTCGGTGACCGACGCCAAGGGCGCGGTGACCATCCCGCCGGCCGCCATCACCCTGCGCCGCGTGATCACCTACGACGCCAACCAGGAACTGGCCAAGCAGGCTGAAGAGGCGCTGCTGTACCGCGACATGCAGTCCGACCTGGTGCAGCAGATCCTGCGCCGCCTGTCGGCCTCGAAATCGGCTATCGCCGCCGAAAACACCGATCCCGAACCCTGAGCCGCCGCATAATAAGCAAACCCGGCAAACCCGGCAAAACAGGAAGACAGTCAGATGCAACTGCGGCACGACGCCCTCGACACCCATCTCGGCAAGACGCTGGCGCCGCTGTACGTGATCGCCAGCGACGAGCACCTGCTGGCGCTGGAAGCGGCCGACAAGATCCGCCGCAGCGCGCGCGCCAACGGCTATACCGAGCGCGAAGTGCTGGTGGTCGAACGCAGCTTCAAGTGGGGTGAACTGCTGGCGGCCAACCAGTCGCAATCGCTGTTCGGCGACAAGAAACTGATCGAGCTGCGCATCCCCACCGGCAAGCCCGGCAAGGACGGCGGCGCCGCGCTGCAGGAATACGCCGCCAACCTCAGCCCCGACAACCTGACCATCATCAGCCTGCCCAAGCTGGACTGGGCCACGCAAAAGGCGGCCTGGGTCGGCGCCTTGCAGCAGGCCGCAGTCTACATCGACATCCCGCTGGTGGAGCGCGCCCAGTTGCCCGGCTGGATCGGCAACCGCCTGGCGGCCCAGCAGCAGAGCGCCGACCGCCCCTGCCTGGATTTCATCGCCGACCGCGTGGAAGGCAACCTGCTGGCCGCGCACCAGGAAATCCAGAAGCTGGCGCTGCTGCATCCGCCCGGCAAGCTCTCGTTCGAGCAAGTGCAGGACGCGGTGCTGAATGTGGCGCGCTATGACGTCTTCAAGCTCAACGAAGCCATGCTCTCCGGCGACGTCGCGCGCCTGACGCGCATGATGGACGGCCTGAAGGGCGAAGGCGAAGCGCTGCCGCTGGTGCTGTGGGCGGTGACCGAGGAAATCCGCACGCTGCTCAAACTCAAGTCCGGCATGGCGCAAGGCAAGCCGGTCGGCGCGCTGTTGAAGGAATACCGCATCTGGGGGCCGCGCGAGAAGCTGATGGAACCGGCGCTGCGCCGCATCAGCCTGTCGGCCTTGCAGGATGCGCTGCAGGAAGCCGCGCTGATCGACCGCATGGTCAAGGGCTTGCGCGCCAAGGCCTTCGCCGGCGATCCGTGGGATGCGCTGTCGCAACTGGGCCTGAAGCTGGCGCGCGGCCGCTGAAACAAGCCGTCTGGCATAAAATCAACAATTCGATATTCGGTTCCGGCGCAATACCGCACCGGAAGCGGAGGGAAACGCAATCATGGAAAACATCGAGCTCTACATGCACCGGATCGGCCAGCGCGCGCGCGCAGCTTCGCGCGCCATGGCCCGCGCCGACACCGCCGCCAAGAACCGGGCGCTACAACTGATCGCCGCCGCCATCCGGCGCGACGCCGACGCCCTGCGCGCGGCCAATGCCAAGGACCTGGAAGCGGCCCGCGCCAACGGCCTGGCGGAAGCCATGCTGGACCGCCTGACGCTATCCGACAAGGCCATCGCCACCATGGCCGAAGGCCTGGAGCAAATCGCCTCGCTGGCTGATCCGATCGGCGAGATCAGCAACATGAAATACCGCCCCACCGGCATCCAGGTCGGCCAGATGCGCGTACCGCTGGGCGTGATCGGCATCATCTACGAAGCCCGCCCGAACGTGACGGTGGACGCCGCCGGCCTGTGCATCAAGAGCGGCAACGCCACCATCCTGCGCGGCGGCTCGGAAGCGATCCACTGCAACCAGGCGCTGGCCAAGCTGGTCAAGGAAGGCCTGGCCGGCGCCGGCCTGCCGGAAGACGCGGTGCAGGTGGTCGAGACCACCGACCGCGCCGCCGTCGGCGCGCTGATCACCATGCAGGACTACGTCGACGTCATCGTGCCGCGCGGCGGCAAGGGGCTGATCGAGCGCCTGATCAAGGAATCCAAGGTGCCGATGATCAAGCACCTGGACGGCATCTGCCACGTCTACATCGACGACAAGGCCGACGCCCAAAAGGCGCTGGACGTGGCCTTCAACGCCAAGTGCCACCGCTACGGCACCTGCAACACCATGGAAACCCTGCTGGTGGCGCGCGGCATCGCCGCCGCCATCCTGCCGCCGCTGGCCGAACTGTACCGCGCCAAGGAAGTGGAGCTGCGCTGCGATCCCGAAGCCGCCGCCATCCTGGCCGGCTATCCGCTGCTCAAGGATGCCGTGCCCGAAGACTGGGACACCGAATACCTGGCGCCGATCCTGTCCATCAAGGTCGTGGCCGATATGGACGAGGCGATCGAGCACATCAACCATCACTCGTCGCAGCACACCGAGAGCATCATCACCGAGGATTACACGCGCGCCATGCGCTTCCTGCGCGAAGTGGATTCGGCCTCGGTCATGGTCAACGCCTCGACCCGCTTCGCCGACGGCTTCGAATACGGCCTGGGCGCCGAGATCGGCATTTCCAACGACAAGCTGCACGCGCGCGGCCCGGTCGGGCTGGAAGGGCTGACCTCGCTCAAGTACGTGGTGCTGGGCCAGGGCCAGGTTCGCCAGTAAGCGCAGCAATCAAGCAGACACAAGCCGCCGCCATCATGTCGCCAATGCTGATGGCGGCGGTTCGTATTCCCCCCATCGCCACCGTCAAGGAAAGCCATGCTCTGGATCAAAGCCCTGCACATCGTCTTCATCGCCTCCTGGTTCGCCGGCCTGTTCTACCTGCCGCGCATCTTCGTCAACCTGGCGCAGGAGACCGAAGTGGTCGCCCGCGAACGCCTGCTGGGCATGGCGCGCCGGCTGTACCGCTTCACCGGCATCACGGCGCTGGCGGCGCTGGGCCTGGGCGCCTGGCTGCTGGGAGTGACCTGGCAATTCTGGCAAGGCCCGGGCAACGGCTGGCTGCACGCCAAGCTGCTGCTGGTGGTGCTGGTGATCGGCTACCACCACGCCTGCGGATCCCTGCTCAAGAAATTCGAACTGGGCGAGAATAAGCGCAGCCACCTCTGGTTCCGCTGGTTCAACGAAGTCCCCGTGCTGCTGCTGCTGGGCATCGTGATCCTGGTCGTGGTCAAGCCGTTCTGATCCCGCTGTACCTGTCATCCACTCTCATCAGCCATCCGGAGCCGGTCATGAGCAAAACCTGTGAATACTTCTTCGCGCCGCATTCGCCGTTCGCCTACCTGGGCCACGAGCGCTTCGTCGCCCTCGCCGAAAAATACAAGGTGCAGATCCTGCCCAAGCCGTTCGACCTGTCGAAGATCTTCGGCGTCTCCGGCGGCCTGCCGCTGGCCAAGCGCGCCCCGCAGCGCCAGGCCTACCGCTTGAAGGAACTGGCGCGCTGGAGCGAATTCCTCGGCAAGCCGATGAACCTGCAGCCGACCTACTTCCCGGTCAACAGCGACACCGCGGCGCGCATGATCATCGCCGCCCAGCTGGCGCACGGCACCGCCGCCTCGCTCAAGCTGGCCGGCGCCGTCATGCGCGGCGTGTGGGAAGAGCAGAAGAACATCGCCGACCACGATACGCTGGTGGCGCTCGCCAACGCGCTGGGCCACGACGGCGCGGCACTGCTGAAGTCGTCGGAAACCGCCAGCGTGCAGGCCGAATTCGACCGCTTCACCGATGAAGCCAATGCCGCCAACGTGTTCGGCGCGCCTTGGTTCATCTATGACGGCGAAGGCTACTGGGGCCAGGATCGCCTGGACTTCGTCGAGCGCGCGTTCGCCAAATCCTGAGCAAGCAGCTTCAAGCGGTAAAATGACGCCGGGCCGCGAATGCGCGGCCCGGCGTCTTCATTTTGACAATAGCAGTTTCACAACGGACAAAAGGTACCCCAATGCAATCCTTCCAGACCACCTATTCCTATTTCTGCCCCTGCCCGCGCGGCCTGGAGGCGGCGCTGGCCGAAGAACTCAACGAGATCGCCCAGCACGCCGGCCCGGCCGCCGCGTTGAAGGTGCATAACCAGGTGCCGGGCGGCGTGCACTGCTCGGGCACGCTCTTGGCGGCCTACCAGTTGAACCTGCATTCGCGCATCGCCAGCCGCGTGCTGCTGCGCATGGCGCACGGTTCCTACAAGAACGAAAACGACATCTACGACCTGACCCTGGCGCAGCCGTGGGAAGACTGGTTCAAGGTCTCGCACACCATCCGCGTCGACATGACCGCCGTGAAGTCGCCGCTGCGCAGCCTGGAATTCACCACGCTCAAGATCAAGGACGCCATCTGCGACCGCTTCCTCGACCTGATGAAGCTGCGTCCCTCGGTCAACACCCGCACGCCCGACATGCGCATCGCCGGCTTCGTCGACGCGCACAACTACACGGTCTACCTCGACACCTCCGGCGAGGCGCTGTTCAAGCGCGGCTGGCGCGAAGAGACCGGCGACGCGCCGCTGCGCGAGAACCTGGCCGCCGGCCTGTTGCGCACTTCCGGCTGGAAGCCGGGCGTGCCGCTGTTCGATCCCATGTGCGGCTCCGGCACCATCCTGGCCGAAGCGGCACAAATGATCGCCGGCGTGCCGCCGGGCGCGCGCCGCCGCTTCGCCTTCGAGAAATTCAGCAACTTCAATGCCGAAGCCTGGCTGGCCATCAAGGGCGACTTCAAACCCAATCCGCTGCCGACTACGCCGACGCTGTTCGGCAGCGACATTTCGGGCGACATGGTGGAACTGACGCGCGAGAACCTGCGCCGCGCCGGCATCCAGTTCGAAGTGCCGCTCAAGCAGATCGAGGCGCAGGAGATCAAGGCGCCGACGGACGCCGACGGCAAGCCGCTGGTCGGCATCATGCTGTCCAACCCGCCGTATGGCGAACGTATCGGCGTGCGCGGCGACCGCGCGCTGCCGACCGAGGAACTGTTCACGCAATTCTTCAGCGCCTTCTCCACCACGCTCAAGCAGCGCTTCGCCGGCTGGAGCGTGTTCCTGTTCTCGGCCGACCTCGGCCTGCCCAAGCTGATGCGCCTGAAGGAATCGCGCAAGACGCCGTTCTTCAACGGCGCGCTGGAATGCCGCCTGTTCCGCTTCGACATGGTGGCCGGCTACAACCGCCGCGAAGAAGCCAAGCCGCAGTCCAGGAACAGCGAAGACTGAATCCCTCCCTCTGGCGGGAAGCGATTGTCAATCTGGATGAGACAATCCTTCCCGTCCAAGCGGATTTATCCGCTCCAGCTCTTTCCTTAAAGTGTCGTCATGGCAGCCGATCCAGTGGTCGGCACATCATTCACAGACTCTTCGGGGAAAATCATGACTACCGTCACCGTCAATACCAAAGCCGACTACGCCGCCTTCCTGCTGCGCGTCACCATGGGCATCTTCTTCCTGGTCCATGCTGGATTGAAGATCTTCGTCTTCACGCCGGCCGGCACCGTGGGCTTCTTCGCCTCGCTGGGCGTGCCCGGCTTCCTCGCCTATCCGGTGATCCTGCTGGAAGTGGTCGGCGGCATCACGCTGGTACTGGGCTACTACGGCCGCTGGCTGGCGATCCCGCTGGCGCTGGACCTGCTGGGCGCGATCGTGCTGGTGCACGGCCCGGCTGGCTTCTTCTTCACCAACCCGCATGGCGGCTGGGAATACCTGGCGCTGTGGATCGTCGGCCTGATCGCCGTCTTCCTGCTGGGCGATGGCGCGTTTGCCCTCAAGCGCGATAATCGCAACTAAGCCTCACATCAATCACTAGCGGGCCGCCACGCCATTGAGCATGGCGGCCACAGGAGAACACCATGTCCGATTCCATGCACCTGCCTTCGCTGTTCGTCTCGCACGGCTCGCCCATGCTGGCCGTGGAACCCGGCCGCACCGGCCCGCTGCTGTCGGACATCGGCATTACCCTGCCGCGGCCCAAGGCCATCGTGGTGGTCTCGCCGCATTGGGAAACCGTGACCGCGCGCGTGGGCAACCAGGTCAAGCCGACGGTGATCCACGACTTCGGCGGTTTCCCGCAGGCGCTGTATCAACTGGATTACCCGGCCCCGGGCCAACCGGCACTGGCCGAGCATGTGGCGCGCCTGCTGCGCGACGGCGGCGTGGAAGCCGGCACCGACGGCAGTTGGGGGCTGGACCACGGCGCCTGGGTGCCGCTGCGCTACCTGTATCCGCAGGCCGATGTGCCGGTAGTGCAGTTGTCGCTGCAACCGCATATGCCGCCGGAGTACCACTACCGCATCGGCCGCTTGCTGGCGCCGCTGGCGCAGGAAGGGATCCTGCTGGTCGGCTCCGGCAGCTTCACGCACAACCTGCGCGAACTGCGCCGCAACGATCCGGACTCTGCGGACGCGCCGCATACGATGGAATTCCTGCACTGGTTCCTCGACCGCATGCAGGCCGGCGACCTGGAAGGCCTGTTCGGCTACCGCAGCACCGCGCCGCACGCGGTACGCACCCATCCCAGCGACGAACACTTGCTCACGCTGTTCTTCGCCATGGGCGCGGCCGACGACTGGACGCAGTTCGTCCACCTCGACAGCGGTTCGACGTATCATAGCCTGCGCATGGATGCCTTCGCCTTCGGCACCGCCTCCAAGCTGCTGGCACAACTACCGGCCGCCGCCTGAGCCGCCGTTCCTGAACAGGGATGGCGCCCGCGCGGCGCCGTCTCGGAGATAGGGATTGAACAAACTGCGGGAAATCGAATGCTTCATCGCCGTTGCCGAACTGGGCAGCTTCGTGAAGGCCGCCGATGCGCTGGGCATCTCCAAGGCGGCGGTCTCGCGCACGGTGCTTGACCTGGAGGCGCGGCTGGGTTCGCGCCTGATGCAGCGGACCACGCGCCGCCTGTCGCTCACCGAAGCCGGTACGCTCTACCTGGAGCGCTGCAAGCAGATCGTGGCCGCGCTGGAAGAAGCCGACGACCTGCTGCTGGCCGGCGCGGCCAACCCGACCGGCCTGCTGCGCATCAACGCGCCGCACACCTTCGGCGTGCTGCATCTGGCGCCACTGTGGCCGGTGTTCATGGAGCGCCATCCCGGCGTGGCGCTGGACATCACGCTGTCGGACCGCATCGTCGATATCATCGACGAAGGATTCGACATGGCCATCCGCATCGCCCGCCTGTCCGACTCCACGCTGGTGCACCGCAAGCTGGCCACCACAAAACTGCTGGTGTGCGCCGCGCCGGCCTATCTCGAAAAACACGGCACGCCGTCCCATCCGTATGAGCTGGCGCAGCATCACACCATCAGCTACAGCTACAACGCCAGCAAGGACGACTGGCAGTTCAACGGCCCCGAAGGCACGGTCAGCGTCAAGATAAATTCGCGCATCCACGTCAACAACGGCGACAGCTGCGTGGCGGCGGCGCTGGGCGGCGCCGGCATCACGCGCCAGCCGACCTTCATGATCGACCAGTACCTGCGCAGCGGCCAACTGGTGCCGATACTTCCCGACTACACCGCGCCCGACCTGGGCATCTACGCCGTCTACCCTAGCCGCAGCCACCTCCCGCCCAAGGTGCGGGCGATGCTGGATTTCCTGTCCGAGGCGTTCAGGCAGGTGCACTGGAACGACTGAACGCCGGCTTGGCGCCAATGCCGTTCAGTGAAGCCCGCCATCTGAAAATCGTCGTCCCGGCACAAGCCTCCCATCATTTGGGATGAATTTGGCGGAAGCAGAATTTTCATCCTTCATCGCGTGTATTTCCGCGCGCTATTGCACTACACTTCGGCCTCTTCAAAATTGGTACGACCACTGCACTGGTCAGTGATTTTGTCGCGGGCAAGCGACTTCATACCCGCCAAATTGAAAATATAGCTCGTGTTTGCAAAGCATGGTTTCCCCCTGCCTCACGAACCGCAATTTTGAAGAAAAATGACGCTTCGGCGGATTGACCCCACTCATCCGCCACTCGCTTTCAGGGCGACATCCGTACCGATCACCGGCTTGACATCGATCCGCCAATCGCTCAAAGTGACCATATTGCAGACTATATGTCCATATATTAGACAAACAAGTCTACGGAACACACCTATGAGGAGACCCCGATGAGCGAACCCACGCCTGCCGCATCGAAGATGATGCCCTACCAATTTCCCAATCCCAAGGAAGCCCCGCTGGAGATCGTCGTCAACCCGGCCATTCCCGAAGACGAGCGCGTCTGGGTGCCGCAGGCCGAAAACGTCTGGTTCCGCCCGCTGTGCCTGAACGTCTCGCAAGGCTACTGGACCAACCTGCTGCGCGTGCGCAAGTCGGGCGTGCTGTCGCGCCACCGCCATCCGGCGCCGGTGCACGGCATGGTGCTGAAGGGCAAGTGGCGCTACCTGGAGCACGACTGGATCGCCGAGCAAGGCAGCTACGTGTTCGAACCGCCGGGCGAAACACATACCCTGTACGTGCCGGAAGACGTGGAAGAAATGATCACCTACTTCCACATCACCGGCGTGATGTTCTATTGCGATCCTTGGGGCAAGTTCGAAGGCTATGAAGATGTCTTCACCAAGCTGGACATGTGCCGCAAGCACTACGAAGCGGTCGGCCTGGGCGCCGACTACGTCAACCGTTTCGTGAGATAAGCATGGCCCGCAACGGCGCCGGCTGCGATTTTCAGGATGGCCAGGTGCTCGACGTACTCGATGTAAAAGAATGATCCGGGCAAGGGGCGGACGCGGGAAGGCATTGCGCTACCCGCGCCGGACCGGCCGGCAACGGCCGATCAAACACGCGCCGGCGGTCTCCACAACGCCGACAGCGACTGCGCCGCCCCATATAACGAAGCTTTCCGCATCAAGCACCGCGACATAGACGGCGCAGGCAGGAAGCAACCAAATGGCAGTCACTCATTCACTTTGGAGACGTACACTTACATGGAAACCAAAAAAGAAAAGAGCCCACGGCTCAAACGCGTCCAGGTCGTCGCGCTGACGTTCCTGATGCTGGCGGGCATCGTCAACTACCTCGACCGCAGCACCCTGTCCATCGCCAACCACTCCGTCAGCCAGGAGCTGGGGCTGTCGGCGTCGCAGATGGGCCTGCTGCTGTCGGCCTTCTCGCTGGCCTATGCCTTCTCGCAACTGCCCATCGGCGCCATGCTCGACAAGTTCGGCGCGCGCCTCATGCTGGGCGCGGGCATGTTCGTCTGGTCGGTGGCGCAACTGGCCGGCGGCTTCGTCAACTCGCTGCAGCAGTTCCTGGTGGCGCGCGTGTTCCTGGGCCTGGGCGAAGCGCCGCAGTTCCCGGCCGGCGCCAAGGTGGTGTCGGAATGGTTCGCCACACGTGAGCGCGGCGGCCCGACCGGCATCTTCGTTGCCTCCTCCACCATTGGCCCGGCCCTGGCGCCGCCGATCCTGACCGTGCTCATGCTGTCCTTCGGCTGGCGCATGATGTTCGTCATCATGGGTGTCGCCGGTATCGCGGTGTCGGTGGGCTGGTACCTGTTCTACCGCAACCGCAACGAAGTCGAACTGACCCCGTCCGAGATCCTGTACCTGGCCGACGGCGACGACACCGATCCGAACGCCAACGCCAAGCTGACTTGGAGTGAGTGGAAGAGCCTGTTCAAGTACCGCACCACCTGGGGCATGCTGTTCGGCTTCATGGGCGTGATCTACATGGTCTGGCTGTACCTGACCTGGCTGCCGGCCTACCTGGAACACGAACGCCACCTGACCATCGCGCGCACCGGCTGGGTGGTCGTCATTCCCTACATCTTCGGCACGCTGGGCATGCTGTCTTCGGGCTACATCGCCGACGGCCTGATGAAGCGCGGCATGGCCGCCATCCGCAGCCGCAAGTGGCCGCTGTGCGTCGGCCTGATCGGCGCGGGCGCCTTCACCATCCCCGCCGCCTACACGCCCAGCACCACCATGGCGATCGTCTACATCTCGCTGGCCATGGCCTTCGTGAACATGGCCTCGGGCGCGGCCTGGGCGCTGGTGTCGGTGGCGATCCCGCGCCGCCTGGTGGCCTCGCTGGGCAGCATGCAGAACTTCGGCGGCTACCTGGGCGGCTCGCTGGCCCCGGTGATCACTGGCGTGGTGGTGGACCGCACCCACTCCTTCGTCAACGCCCTGCTGATCAGCGCCGCCGTGGCGTTCGCCGCTGCGCTGGTTTACATGTTCGTCGTGAACAAGCCGATCGAGGCGCAAGCCTGACGATGACAGTGTTTCTCCCGGAAAGCGCAGGAGCCTGACCCGATGCCGCCGGCCGACAACGCCGGCGGCATCCAGCCAGTCCCCCGCACCATGAAAAATAGCAAAGGAAACCACATGACTTTCTCCCCCGACCTGTTCAAGGGCAAAACCGCGCTGGTGACCGGCGGCACGCAAGGCATCGGCGGCGCCATCGCGCGCCAGTTGGCAACGTTGGGCGCCGAGGTAATCGCCGCCGGCCTGCCGCCGTTCGCCAGCGAGGAATTCAAGGACACCGGCATTTCCCTGATCGAGATGAACGTGGCTTCCGAAGACAGCGTGCGCGCCGCGCTGGCCAGGATCCCCAGGCTCGATATCGTGGTCAACTGCGCCGGCATCATCAAGCGCGGCGCCGAGCTGGAAACCGAAGTCTTCGAACAGGTGATCGCCGTCAACCTGACCGGCACTATGCGCGTGTGCGCCGCCGCGCGCGAACTGCTGAAGCAGTCCAAGGGCTGCATCGTCAACACCGCCTCGATGCTGAGCTTTTTCGGCGGCGGCCTGGTGCCGGGCTACAGCGCCAGCAAGGGCGGCGTGGCGCAACTGACCAAGTCGCTGGCGATCGCCTACGCGGCCGACGGCATCCGCGTCAACGCGGTGGCGCCGGGCTGGATCGCCACACCGCTGACGCAAGCCCTGCAGGACGACCCGGCGCGCGCCGGCCCGATCCTGGCGCGCACCCCGCTGGGCCGCTGGGGCACGCCGGAAGACATCGGCAACGTGGTGGCCTTCCTGTGCGCCCCGGCCGCTTCCTTCATGACCGGCACCATCGTCCCGGTGGACGGCGGCTATTTGGTGTCTTAAGTACAGATTGCATGCCATTTGCCCGCGTCTGCACCTCCATGCCGGCGCGGGCTTTTTTGATTAAGGCAGCGCAATCCGCTCCGCTATAATCGCCGCCGTATCCCGCAACAACGAATCCACCAGCCAGGCAGCGCCCATGTCCGCACCCGATAAAGCCACGGAAGACCAGACCAAGATCGCCGGCACCGCCGCCTTTTCCAAGTTCATGGCCGTGCTGCAACTGATCGCCGACCAGGACGCGCCGCTGAGCATCGCGCAACTGGCCGCCTTGTCCGGCTATCCGCGCCCGACCGTCTACCGTATCCTGGCCGCGCTGATGGCCGAAGGCATGGTGCTGGAAAACCCGCGCACCAAGCAGTTCGAAGTCGGCCCGCGCCTGATCAACCTGGCCAGCCGCGCCTGGGACCGCAGCGACATCCGCGCCACCGCCATCGAGCACCTGCGCGCGCTGCGCGACGCCACGCGAGAAACCGTTCACCTGGCGCTGCCTTCCGACGCCGGCATGGTCTACATCGAGAAACTGGAAAGCCCGCAGGCGGTGCGCATGGACTCGCGCATCGGCACGCGCGTGACGCTCTATTCCAGTTCGGTGGGCAAGTCTTATCTGGCCGCGCTGGACGAGGAACGCCGCGAACGGCTGCTGCGCGGCATCCGCATGGAACGCTTCACCGAACACACCATCACCGACCTCGCCGCCCTGCGCCGCGAGATCGAAGAAACCCGCGCGCGCGGCTACGCCGAAGACCGCGAAGAGAACGAAGCGCAGATCTTCTGCTACGGCGCCGCCATCATCGGCCCGGACGGCCTGCCGGCGGCCTGCATCAGCATCAGCATCCCGCTGTTCCGCAGGCTGGAAGACCCGCTGCAAACCTACGTCAAACCCCTGCTCGACACCTGCGCCGCCATCTCGCGCAAGCTGGCCGGCCCGGGCTGAAGCCGTTCGCCGCAACACGGCAACCAAACGCGCGGCCGTGTTGCAGGCCGCGCGCTTGGCGCACAAATCACTCAAGCCTCCGGCGGCAACTCCACCTTGTAGATTTCCTTGCCGTCGACGTTGTGCAGCGACACCGTCATCGCCTTCGTCTTCGCATCGATCTTGCCGATGCCGAAGAACTGCAACAGCTCGGCCGGCGAACGGTTCTGCTTCATGTCGGCCGGGATGCTGACGTAACGCACGTCCGGCCCGAAGGTGCGGTCGATCTCGCCGGGCCCGAAGGTGCCGGCATTGAGCGGCCCGCCGACGAATTCCCAGAACGGCTTGAACTCGGTGAACTGCGCGCGCTCCGGCGAGTAGTAGGTGGCCGAGGCATAGTGCACGTCGGCGGTGACCCATACCACGTTCTTGATGTCGTGCCGCTTGATGAAACGCAGCAGCTCGGCCACCTCCAGCTCGCGCCCCGACGGCTTGCCGTTGTCGCCGTTGGCCCAGGCTTCGAAGGTGCCCTTGGGCACGTCGGGATTGAGGTCGGGCACCACGATGGAAAGCGGCATGTCGCTGGCGATCACCTTCCAGGTCGAGCGCGAACGCAGCAGCGCCTGCTTGATCCAGCGCATCTGCTGCGGTCCGAGGAAATCGGCGTCGCGCCCGCCCTTCTGGCGATTGGGCGAATTGGCGCCGCGATAGCTGCGCTCGTCGAGCATGAACACTTCCAGCAGCGGCCCGTAATGGAAGGAACGGTAGATGCGGAAAGGATCGGCGGCATCGATGCGGAACGGGTTGTGTTCCAGCATCGCCTGGCGCGCCCGCGCCGCCAGCACATCCAGATGGCGCTCGCTGTAGCGCGTCTCTTCCTTGCCGATCACCTGGCCCGGATACCAGTTGTTGCGCACCTCATGGTCGTCCCACTGCACCAGGAACGGCACCTCGGCGCAGAAGCGGCGCTTGTTGGCGTCCAGCATGTTGTAGGCGAAGTTGCCGCGGTAGTCGTCCAGCGTCTGCGCCACCTTCGACTTGGCTTCGGTGACGACATTGCGCCACAGGCTGCCGTCATCCAGCTTCACCTCGGCCTGGATCGGCCCGTCGGCATAGATCTGGTCGCCCGAGTGGATGAAGAAATCCGGACGGAAGCGGCGCATGCTTTCATAGACGCGATAACCGCCCCAGGCCTCGTTGATGCCCCATCCCTGCCCGGCCTCGTCGCCGGAGAAGGCGAAGGTGATGTCATCGGCCTGCCCATTGTGCGCAGCGCCCGGCAGCATCAGGCTGCCGGTAACCGGCTCGCTCAGTGCCGATTCATGCGCCAGGTCCTGGAAGCGCACGCGGTAATGCAGGCGCCGGCCGACCGGCAAGCCGCGCAAATCGAGACGCGCGGTGTAGTCGTTATGCACCGTCGCCAGCGGGCCGGCGATACGCATGGCATTGCTGAAATTCTCGTGGGCGGAATACTCCACCAGCATACGCGCGGGGCGATCGGTGCGGCTCCATACCATGGCCGCATCGCGGGTAATGTCGCCGCTCATCACCCCGCCCGACAGCTGTGGGCGCAGGCGTTCCGAAGTGACGATGGCGGGCGCCTGGGCATGCGCGGGAAAAGCCGCGCTTCCTATCGCCGCGCCGGCGCCCAAAGTGGCGCTGTCGAGCAGGAAACGGCGGCGTTGCAGGTCGGTTCGGTCTTGCTGGTCTGGCATGGCAACTCCTCGTGGCAGGTGGCTTGAAGCCTGTTGAACACTGAGCGTTGCAATCTAGCAATCCAGTATGACCGTCCGATGAAACCCCGCCTGCCAACAGATTTTTCTCCGCCTTTCTGCGTGACTCCCCCTCCTTTTTCAAGATTCGCACCAAAACATCGCTTTACGCGTCAGCGCCGGGCCAATTTCGCACAAGCTTCGTGCAGAAAAAGAAACCCCAAAAGAAATAGGATAAAAATTTCCTTTCAGATCAGCTACTTAAAACGAAATCACCAAAATGGAACGATTTTTGCTTTAAAACGAGACTTTAATTCGTTTATTGCACAATCTTTGGGAGTTTTCAGGTGGACGATCACAAAAACGGCGCAGACGCGCTCTTCATCCTGCTGGGCGCCATCATGATCCTGGCCATGCATGCCGGGTTCGCGTTCCTCGAACTGGGCACCGTGCGCAAGAAAAACCAGGTCAATGCGCTGGTCAAGATCCTGGCCGACTTCGCCGTCTCGACCATCGTCTATTTCTTCATCGGCTACTACGTCGCCTATGGCGTCTCCTTTTTCGCCGGCGCCGAGACGCTGGCGCAGAAGAGCGGCTTCGAACTGGTCAAGTTCTTCTTCCTGCTGACCTTCGCCGCCGCCATCCCCGCCATCATCTCGGGCGGCATCGCCGAGCGCTCCAAGTTCAATCCGCAACTGGCGGCCACCGCCGTGCTGGTCGGCCTGGTCTACCCGTTCTTCGAAGGCATCGCCTGGAACGGCCACCTGGGCGTGCAAGCCTGGCTGGCAGCCACCTTCGGCGCCGAATTCCACGACTTCGCCGGCTCCATCGTGGTCCACGCCGTCGGCGGCTGGATCGCGCTGCCGGCGGTGCTGCTGCTGGGCGCGCGCCGCGGCCGCTATAGCAAGGAAGGCGCGGTCGCCGCCCACCCGCCCTCGAACATCCCGTTCCTGGCGCTGGGCGCCTGGATCCTGACGGTCGGCTGGTTCGGCTTCAACGTGATGAGCGCGCAGACGCTGGACAAGATGAACGGCCTGGTCGCCATGAACTCGCTCATGGCCATGGCCGGCGGCACGCTGGTGGCGCTACTGATGGGCAAGAACGACCCCGGCTTCGCCTACAACGGCCCGCTGGCCGGTCTGGTCGCCGTCTGCGCCGGCTCCGACCTGATGCACCCGCTGGGCGCGCTGGCCACCGGCGGCATCGCCGGCGCCATCTTCGTGTGGATGTTTACCCGCACCCAGAACAAATGGAAGATCGACGACGTGCTGGGCGTATGGCCGCTGCACGGCCTGTGCGGCCTGTGGGGCGGACTGGCCGCCGGCATCTTCGGCCTGCAGGCGCTGGGCGGCCGCGGCGGCGTGTCCTTCATGTCGCAGCTGCTGGGCAGCTTGATGGGCATCGCCATCGCCGCGATCGGCGGCTGGATCGTGTATGGCGCGCTCAAAGCCGCCGTCGGGATTCGCCTCGATCCGGAGCAGGAGTTCGAAGGGGCCGACCTGGCCATTCACAAGATCTCGTCGACGGCGGAGCGGGAAACCAGTTGGTAAGGGCGATGATAAATAAAATCTGCCTGCCCCCTTGCTACTGCGTTGAGAACACAATCGCAAAAGGATGAGCGCCAATGCCAAGGCCACCTCTTACGGTGGCCTTTTTCAATATCAGCGCGCGTTTATAGCGGATGTCCTCGCCGGACAGAAACGGTCACTCCAATGTTGAAGGGTTTAACCATGTAATTGGAAACAAGGTGACGACATTCTCAAATTCGATTTCTCAGTAAGAGATGCTCGCAAAGTTGCCACCTCAAAATCCTTATCACATATGGGATTTCCAGTTGGCAGAAGAATAGTGCCATAGTGCCCCATCCATCTTACCAATGGACCTATGCTGCCCGAGCTCCTGCGACCGTACCCGCCATTGGATCTCTCACCTATCGGAATGCAAACGGCTGATACAACTCGTATGCATTTGGGGGGGCAATCATCTCAAAGACACCACTGCGAAATTAATGACAGACCCGAGCCGAAACCAATACAATATGCCGCCGTAAGAGGCCGTCTTTTTCCTATCAATCCTCCCAGGATATGCTGATGGTGCAGGCCTCAAAGAAATTGTTCGCACTCAAATAAGGGAGCTTAGTTGGCAGCCAGATAAGGATCGCCATTCGCCTGTGTTGCGGCGATTTTCCCGTAGGCGGTGCTTACGGTGTCGAATACTCTGGCATAGGCTTTATTGAGGAGCGTAATGATTCAAGGGCGTCGCAAGTGTCTGTTCACTGTTTCAAGTTCAGTGATGTTGACGGCTACGCTGTTCGCTTCGCCAGAAACACTTGCCCAGCAGCCGCCGGCACTGATCCCCCCCAACATCGAGCAACAAGGCATCCCGCAGATCAGGCGCGATGAAATCACGCCGCGCGGCGCGGACCAACCCAAAGCGGCCGGCATGCCAACAATGGCCGAGCAAAACTTGATCTCGCCGATTGCACGCATCGACGTGCGCTCGCCCCTGCTGGCGCCGGAGATCGAAGCGCTGCTGCATTCCTTCATCGGCAAGCGTCGCATCTCCGGGGAAGAGCTCGCAACGGCGCGCGGGGAAATTTGGAACATGCTGCGGCACCGCGGCCGCATGACGCGCATCGAATTAAATGCGGAATCCATCAGCGAGACGGCAGGAGGTAGCGTACTGCACGCCGATGTCCATGACGTTTCCGTCCGCCGGATCTTCGTCGAGCCGGAGCCGGGCAGTGCCCCCGACCAGGCGACACTGAATACCATTCTCGCCGACGCCGGATCGGACATTGCCGAAGGTGGCCTGCTGGATACGGAAAAAATCGAGAACCGCATCCGACGCCGGATCTATCTCAAAGATGTCGACCTCCGCGCTGTCCTGGTGCCTGTCGGTATCGACCTGGTCGACGTGAAAATCATCGTTGCCGCCAAGCCTGGCATGCCGATCGGCCTGGTGGCGCAAGCCGATAATTACGGAGGAAGGACCTACGGGCGCAATCGCTACACCCTCGGCATTTCCCTTCCCGACCGTATCGTCCCCGGCGACCAGTTCGATGCCATGACGATCAACAGCGCGAACATGAACTATGGGCGACTGAGCTATGAAATACCGGTCGTTCCGCTGGGCGCACGCCTGGATGTGTCGGGCGCGATCATGGACTATCGTGCGCCTTCCGGCGAACAGGGGCGCACCACCATGCTGGGAGCGGGCTTGTCCTATCCATTGCATATGGGCGACCGCTCGCAATGGATAGGCCAATTACATTATCAACGCCGGCAGCAAACCGACCGGCTGGAATCGTTTGGCAACATCGCCGACAAGTCGACCGATAGCGTCAGGGGGGCGTTGGGCTTGCGCTACTACCCCAGTCCGGCCCAAGTGGTTTACTTCGATCCTGCCGTGACCGTAGGCCGCCTCGATCTTTCCGGCCTGCCGTCCGCGCTGGAGCAGGATCAGCTCACCGCGCGCACCAACGGCACCTTCGCAAAGCTTGAATGGGAAGCCGGCTGGAACATGCTGTTCGGCCCCGGCGGGAAATTCGACGCTCGCATCAACGCAATGGGGCAATGGGCGAACAAAAACCTCGACCAAAGCGAGAAATTTGCGCTCGGCGGTCCACGAAGGATCAGAGCTTATGGATCGTCGGAAGGCTTGGGAGATGAGGGTTTTATCTTCAATACGGAACTGGGTTATCGTCCAAGCCAATGGCTGCGGACCTTTTCCTTCTACAGCATCGGCCGCATCCGCCGGTACGTTTCCCCTTGGGCGGCCGACTCCATTCCGAACCGCTATACGCTGCAAGGCGCAGGAGTCGGGCTTTCCGTGACATACGGACAAATGGTAGGCTCGCTGGCATACTCCCGTCAGATCGGCAGTAACCCAGGGCTCTCTTCCAACGGCCTGGATTCAGACGGCACGAGCGACCGTCACCGCTTATGGTTCACATTGACCTTTCGACAATAGCCATCAAAACGTTTGAAGAACAATGGCACCGGCAGGCGGAACTCCCGGGCACTTGAAAACATGCAGAAAAATCAACGTTCGATACACCCGGCAAAGCACGGCCTCTTCGATAGCGCAGCGGCGCCCATCTTCCAGCGCCGTGCCCTGGCGGTCGCCATCGCGACCGCGCTGAACGCATCGAACGGATATGCCGCCCCGCCGGGAAACGCGCTACCGCAAGGCGGCGTCGTTGCCGCAGGCAATGTGCAGATCGGGACGCCATCCGGCAATCAGCTCAACATCACCCAGACCAGCCAGCAAGCCGTCGTCAACTGGAACAGCTTCGACATCGGTTCGCAGGCCGCAGTCCGCATCACCCAGCCCAACGCGAATGCGAGCATGCTCAATCGCGTTCTGTCGACCGACCCGACGCAGATTTTCGGCCAGCTCAGCGCCAACGGGCGCATCTATATCGTCAACCCCAGCGGCATCGTTTTCGGCGCGGGCTCGCGCGTGGATGCGGGAGCGCTGGTTGCCTCCACGCTCAATATCAGCGATGTCGACTTCATGGCCGGCAACTATCGCTTCGTGCGCAACGGCGCAACCGGCGCCGTCATTAACAACGGCACGCTGAAGACCGCGCCCGGCGGTTATGTCGCATTGCTTGGCGCCACCGTCGCCAACACCGGCACCATCGAGGCCGATGGCGGCAAGGTCGTTCTCGCCGCGGGAGACAGCGTCCGACTGCCGGTATCGGATAGCGGCCTCATCACGTTCGAAGTCGATCCTGCTACGGTGAATGCGGCCATCAGCAACAGCCCCGACGGCGTGATTGCGGCCCAGAACGGACAAGTCTATCTGTCGGCCGCCGCCGCCAGCGGCCTCACAGCCAGCATACTGAACCAGGGACAAATCACGGCCACTCGCGGCGGCTCCGTCACCCTCAGCACCACCCAGGCCGACGGCCTCGGCGAAACGCTCCACCAAGGCGTGATCGACGTCTCCAACGACACGGGAACGGGCGGCACGGTACGCTTGCTGGGAGACCGGGTCGGCCTGCTGGCAGGCGGCAAAGTCCTGGCCACCGGCAAGGACGGCGGCGGCACGGTACTCGTCGGCGGCAACTACCGCGGCCAGGGGCCGGAACGAAATGCCAATGCGGTCTATATGGACAGCAACGCAGCCATCGACGCCTCGGCCACCGGCAACGGGAATGGCGGCAAGGTAGTGCTGTGGTCGCAGGATTACACGGGCTTCTACGGCAAGATCGCAGCACGCGGCGGCGCGCTGGGCGGCAACGGCGGCTTTGTGGAGACATCCAGCCGCAACAATCTGCAGGCGGCAGGTTCAGTCGACGCGGCGGCCTTCCGGGGCTACGCGGGCACGTGGCTGCTCGATCCGCTCAATGTGACGATCGGTACCGTGACTGGCAGCGGCACATGGAGTGGCAGCGTTTTCACCCCGACCGCTAGCGGCGCCACGATCAGCGCGACGGACATACAGAATGCGCTCAACGCCGGCATGGCGGTATCGGTGACCACTGGCGCCAGCGGAGCGGAGGCCGGCAATATTACCGTGTCATCGGCAATCAGCAAGACTGCCGGAGCGGGAACCTCATTGACGCTTGATGCCGCAGGGTCGATCGTGGTCAATGCCGGCATCAGTTCAACGGCCGGCACACTCGACACCACGCTCAACGCGAATGGCGGCTCCATCAGCGGCACGGGGGCGATCAACACCAACGGCGGCCTGCTGACGCTGAACGCCGGCTCCGGCAGCGGCTCGCTGTCGGGCGCGATCTCCGGCGCCGGCGGGCTGACCAAGACGGGGACGGGCACCGTCCAGCTCACCGGCGCCAATACCTATACAGGCGCCACGACAGTGAGCGCCGGCACGCTGTCGGTAGGCAACGGCGGAACCGTAGGTTCGATCTCCGGCAGTTCCGCGATTGCCATCGCCAGCGGCGCCACGATGATGTGGGATAACGCCAACACCACTTCAACACGAACGATCGCTAACAGCATCAGTGGTGCCGGTACCCTTTTGCTCAAGGGATACAACAGTGCCTCGGCGCTTCAAAACGGCGACTATGACCTGACCGGCAACAATAGCAGCTTGACCGGCACGATTCGGCTCGACCGCGCCAGACTTTGGAATACCACACAGCAATCGGAACTCGGCTCGGCCACGATCGACGTGGGCGCGAATTCGACTGTCAGCTTCAATGGCGGCACGTTCTCCAACAATATCATCATTGAGAATCAGGCGGGCTGGCACCACAATGTGAGCAATAGCGACGTTGTGCTCGGCGCCATCCGGGTAGAAGGCAACAATACGCTTTCCGGCAATATCCAGTTGAACAACACCACCGGGATTGTTCTCGGCGACAATAGCGGCGCCAATAGTGTCATTGGAAGCTACAACGGCGGCACCGACACCTTGACGGGGGTCATTTCGGGGGCCGGCGATTTTTCCATGAGTCGCTACACCAGCACGACTACCGGTTTTGCGACGTTGACCAACATTATCCTGGCCGGCAGCCAATCCAACACCTACACCGGAAAAACCGTGGTTGATGGTCAAGGCATCAATGCGGTACTGACCTTGGCCAAGACCGGCGGGGCCATTGCGATTCCGGGGGGAAGCACGGTTCAAATGGGCAGCCAGACTGGCGGCCAAGCCAGCCTGCGCATGGGCGGCGACAACCAGTTCGGCGCCAATGTCTTGATGAACTTCGTCAATACCAGTAGTCAGTGGATGCGCTTTGACCTGCTGGGAACTCAGCAGAGCCTGCTGGGCGTCATTAGCGGAACCACCTCCACTCTAATCAACGGGGTGGTTCAAAACGGCGGCAGCAATACTGGCACAACCGCCAACGGGACACTGACCCTGACCGGGAACGGCGATTACGTTTTCAATGGCCGTTTCCGAGACGCCGACAACGGCGGTGGCACGGGGCGGCTCAACCTGATCAAGACGGGTAGCGGCCGCCAGACGCTGGTGGACAGCGTCAATTACACCGGCACGACCACCGTCAATGCCGGGACCCTCAGTATCTACAACGCGCCCGGCTTCAACTCGGCCACGACCGTCAACGGCGGCGCGACGCTCGAATTGGCAGGAAACAGCAACATCGATCATCTGGCCGGTTTCTCGCTCACCCTCAACGACGGGGCGACGCTGAACAAGAGCAACACCGGTTACGACACCTTCAACAGTTCCAACGTTACCGTCAACGGCACGGCAGCCATCAATGTCGCTAGTAGCGGCGCCAACAACCAGTTGTTCATCGGCAGCGGCACGACCGGCTTGCAGGGATCGGGCACGATCAACCTGACCAACACCGGCGGCGCGGCCTCGGGCCTGACGCTGCGCAACGGCCAGGGCAATTTCTCCGGCACGATGAACGTCAGTGGCGGCCAGCTCAATATCACCACGGGCGCGAGCCTGGCGTTACAGAACACGGCTCTGAGCCTGTCGAACAACGCAAACTTCAACCTTAACGCCGCCGCCGGATCGGTCATGTCACTCAATGGCGACGCTACCGCCACCGCGACGCTCGGTGGACAGGTCCTGACCATCGGCACCAACAACGGTTCCGGCAATTTCGCCGGCGTCATCAGCGGCTCGGGAGGGCAACTGGCCAAAACCGGCACCGGCACGCAGATTCTGACCGGGAACAACACCTATACCGGCACCACCACGGTCAGTGGCGGCACCTTGCAAGTCGGCAATGGCGGCAGCTCGGGTACGCTGGGTACTGGGGCTGTGACCAACAACGCCAACTTGGTCTTCACGCGGTCTGATTCCTATACCACCCCCAACACGATCACCGGCACCGGCACGATGACGGCGACCGCCGGGGGCAACCTCACCATCGGCGGCAGTATTACCCAGGCCGGCCGTATCACGCTCACTGCCGGTTCTGGCCAGGCGGTTTCGCCCGGTTCCGTAGCCAACGGCAGCGTTACCGGCGGCGACGTGGTTCTCAACAACAATGTCAGTTCAACCGGCGACACCGTCGCCATCTACTCTGGCAACGCCACGACTGCGGCATACAACGCCAAAGTCGCGGGCAGTGCAAGCTCGCTCAACAAGGCTTACGCAACCGCGCCTGGGGCGGGCACGGTAGATACGACGAAGAAGCTCAATGTGTTCTACCGCGTTACTCCCACGGCGACCATCAATCTCGTTGCCAACGATAAAGTCTATGACGCCACCACTACCGCTGCTATCAACACTGCGGCGTCGACGGTGACGGGTATTGATGGCGACATTCTTCGGATCGCCGGCACACCGTCAGGAAGCTTTGGTGACAAGAACGTGGGCACCGGAAAGACGGTTACCGCCAACGGCCTGGGCGTGGAAAGCGCAACTGCTGGTATCACGGTCAGCGGTTACCAGCCTGCCACGGCCACGACCACCGCCGACATTACGCCTGCATCGCTGACGCTGACCGCATCGACCGACAACCGCGTCTATGACGCCACCACCGGTTCAGCCGCAACCCCGACGATTACCGGCCTGCTCGGCAGCGATACGGTCAGCGGCTTGAGTCAATCCTTTGCCGATAAAAATGCAGGCACGGGAAAAACGCTGCAAATCAATAACGGTTACCTCGTCAACGACGGCAATGGCGGCGCCAACTACATCGTCACTACAGCTTCCGACACTCGCGGCGTCATCACGCCAGCCGCACTGACGCTGACGGCAGGGAGCAACAGCAAAGTGTACGACGGGACACTCTCCGCCGCGGCAACACCGACCGCGACGGGCCTGCAGGGCAGCGACACCGTGACGGGATTGAGCGAGTCCTATATCGATCCCAATGTGGGCGCCGGCAAGACCTTGTCGGTCAATAGCGGTTACCAGGTCAATGACGGCAATGGCGGCAATAACTACAACGTCACCCTGGTTTCCAACCACACGGGCGAAATCACTCGCACGGCGCCGGACTTGCCCCGCTCTGTCACGACGACACAACAGCCTCTTCCATTTTCCCGTGCCATAACGACGGTGCAACAGAATCTCCCGCACAGCATCCTGTCGGCGGATGTCGGCGTTGCGGTCGGCACGGATGGACGGACGTCCCAGGACGTTATCGAATTCGGCGATGTCCGCTTCCTGCTTCCAGATATCATGGCGATCACATCTGTGGCCGCGCCTGCAGGTTATATGCTCCCAGCCGATTCGAGTTATGACCCAAAGGCAGCGCGCCTCAACTTCAAGGAATGGAAAGACGTCCCCCAGTATCTGATGGGCATCGGTCTCGATCGCGACCATACGCCGCGCCGTCTCCGCATCCGCGTCAAGGCATGGGAGAAAAGTGCGGATTCACAATAACTGAAATTCTGCTATTGCTCGGTGCTTGGCGGATCTTTCGTAAAGCTGCTTAGAAAAATCCGCAATCGGCCAGAAGGCGACATCTCATTGATCAGCCGCCCTTCCTCATAATTCGATCCGGTGCTCCGGCGTCGGATCTTCCGACGAGAACCATCCAGGCCAGGAGCTGCGGTGCCTGTCATCCGTCTCGATGCCGGGAATCAAGGTTCGCGCCAGCACAGGCAACTGATCAGCGGATTTGGCTATCCGGTATTTGACGCTGTGCACGCACTCCCGGTCGCCAAATTCGCAACGATTAAGGTAGGTACCGCCACAAGGGCCGTTCGCCAGGCCTTTGGGGCATGTTTCCGGGCATACGTAGAGGGTGTCCTGCAAGCGGCAGCGACCGCAGGTATCGCAGCCGAGCAGCGGCCGTTTGATCGCCCGCTCGACGGCATGCAGCGCATTCGCAGCGACGCCGTCCCTCCAGAGCGGCCGCGTCATGCTCCAGCCAAAGGCGTTGCTGATCCATCCCGTGCGACTGAAGAACCGGCCATGTACCTTGGAGAGCAACGTGTATCGCAGGCGCTCCCGGCGAGTGGCGGCAACGCTGGATTGTCCCATTTTCCAGGCGCCGGTTCCGGGGGTGAAGCAGACCCTGGGCGCATCGGGCATCTGCCAGCTTGCCTGCCATCGCTCGATCCAGGCGGTCAATGAGACCGCGCTTTCCCGCTGCTTGCCGATCTCTTGCTCCAACGAGAGCAGTTCGTCCGGCGTATGCACGCCGCACACATGAACGCCGGCATAGCCCATCAATTGCAAGCCCACGATTTGCAGCGCCAGGCGCTCAAGGCTGCGTGCCCAGGCATAGGCGGACGATACCTGCTGCTCCCGGACCAATAATCCGCGCATGGATTCGGTGATAACGATGCCGGGCACGTCCTGCAGCGCGACCGCGCGTTTTTCGGTCAGCAGCATCACGCAGGCCAGCATGGGTTTCGCACATGCCTGAGCGCGCATCCAGGCCTGGGCTTCCATATGCTTGGCGGCATCGAAGCCAAGTTGCAGGGTAAGGAAATCGGCGCCGGCTAAGAGCTTTTTCTGCGCCTTCAGATACTGGGCGCCGCCCTCTTCTTCGCGATATTTGAATGGGTTCAACGCGGCCCCCAGCAGCCAGTCCGGGCAATACGCGCGAGCGAGCTGAAGCGCCGGCACCGACTCAAGATAGCGCACTGGCGCCTGGCCGGGATGGTGGCCTGGCAAGCGGTCGCCGCTGAGGAGCAACAATTGGCTCAGGCCGCGCTCCTTCATCGACGCCATCTGGCGCAGCAAGTCTGCGCGCTCGCGGTCCTTGCCTGAAAAGTGGAGCAAGGCCGAGGCCGGATCGCCCAATGCCTCGGCGCCTGCCAAGGGACTCCGGTCCGAGCGCGGGCCGACCCGGTCGGAAAAGGCAGGCAGCAAAGGCCAGCCGGCCAAATGCCCGCGCCGCACGATTTGCCCAAGCGCGGCCAGGTGTGAAGCAGACGGTTGAGGAACGGCCTCTAGCACGCAGACGAAACGCCCTTCGTTCAGCGCCTGTTTCAATACGCTCAAGACAGTTCGACTCCTTGTAGATCGGAGGATGTCGCCATCGCAGCAGAACGGCGACCGCGTCGATGGCTGGCGCGCCGAACCGATGAGGACAGCGGCAGTAAAGCTCAAGCCACGCTATGCGCGGCGATATTGCGATATTGCCCTTTGAAATACAGCAGCGGCTGCGCGGCAACCGCTTCCTGCAGGTTCAGGGCTTTCACTTCACCAATCACGATGACGTGATCACCCGCGGCATGCTCGGCATACATCTCGCAATCAAGCCAATGCAGGCTGCCGGCGATGATCGGATTGCCCAGCGGCGACGCCTGCCATTCGATCCCATGCCACTTGTCCGTCCCTCGCCGGGCGAACTGGTTGGAAATCCGGATCTGCTCTTCTGACAGGATATTGACGGCGAACCGCCCTGCCTGGCGAATCTTGGGATAGCTGGCCGAACCGGACATGACGCTGAAGGACACCAGCGGCGGGTTCATCGACACGCTATAGAACGACTGGCAAGTGAAGCCGATCGGCTCGTCATCGACGAGGGACGTGATCACGGTGATACCGGATGCGTAATGCCCCAGCGCTTCGCGGAAGCGCAATGGCGCGATGGCAGTACTGGAAATGGACATGGCAGGCACTCAATACAGGTACGGGTCGGCAGTGTTAAGGAAGGCCTGAAGCAGCCCGAACGGCTCCGGGCATGTGGCCGTCACGACGTTTTCGCAACGGCCATGTCCCATGCCGGCATTACTTCGCGAGTTCTTGACGGACGATTTCCGCGCCGGCGCTCAGGGCATTCAGCTTGCCTCTCGCCACGCTGCGCGCCAAGGGAGCCATGCCGCAGTTGGTGCACGGATAGAGCTTGTCGGCATCGACGAACTGCAGCGCCTTGCGCAGGGTATTGGCGACTTCCTCGGGCGTTTCAATGGTGTTGCTTGCCACATCGATGGCACCGACCATCACTTTCTTTCCCCGGATGAGTTCGATCAGATCCATCGGGACATGAGAGTTGTGGCACTCCAGCGAGACGATATCGATGCCGGATTTCTGCAGCTTGGGGAATGCCTCTTCGTACTGGCGCCACTCCGATCCCAGCGTCTTCTTCCAGTCGGTGTTGGCCTTGATGCCGTAGCCGTAACAGATGTGGACGGCGGTCTCGCACTTCAGTCCTTCAATGGCCTTCTCCAGGGTTGCGACGCCCCAGTCGTTCACCTCGTCAAAGAACACGTTGAAGGCGGGCTCATCGAACTGGATGATGTCGACGCCGGCGGCTTCCAGCTCCCTGGCTTCCTGGTTGAGGATCTTGGCGAATTCCCAGGCCAGTTTTTCGCGGCTCTTGTAATGGGCGTCATACAGCGTGTCGATCATGGTCATGGGGCCTGGCAGCGCCCATTTGATGGGTTGCTTGGTCTGTCGGCGGAGGAACTTGGCATCCTCGACGAAGACCGGCTTCTGGCGGGACACGGCGCCTACCACTGTCGGCACGCTCGCATCGTAGCGGTCGCGGATCCTGACGGTCTCGCGCTTCTCGAAATCGACGCCGTCCAGGTGCTCGATGAAGGTGGTCACGAAATGCTGGCGCGTCTGTTCGCCATCGCTGACGATATCGATGCCTGCGTGCTGCTGCTCCTGCAACGCCAAGCGCAAGGCATCCTGCTTGCCGTCGCGCAGTTCTTCATCCTGCAACTTCCAGGGCGACCAGAGTTTCTCGGGTTCCGCGAGCCAGGAAGGTTTGGGCAGGCTGCCGGCAGTCGAAGTGGGTAACAGTTTTTTCACAATAGATGACCTGGTGTGTTGGATGAATCAGTGAGAGAAATTGGCGGACCATTGCGCGAGAACGCCCTGGTAAGGCTTGATGAAGTGCTCCTCGACGAACCTGCCCTGCTCGACGGCCAGCCGGCTGCGCTCTTCCCGGTCATAGACGATCCGGGTCAATGAATAGTCCTGGTGCTTCAGGCTGGGTTGATAGGATTTTCCCGCCGCGGAATTGGCGTTGTAGATCTCGGGCCGATAGATCTTCTGGAAGGTATCCATCGTGCTGATGGTGCTGATCAGCTCGAGGTTCGTGTAATCGCCGAGCAAATCGCCGGAGAAGTAGAAAGCCAGCGGCGCGGCGCTATTGGGCGGCATGAAATAGCGCACCTTCAAGCCCATTTTCCTGAAGTATTCATCGGTCAGGGAATACTCGTCCTGCACGTACTCCACACCCAGGACCGGATGCTGGTTTTCAGTGCGCTGATAGGTCTTGCTGCTCGATACGCTCAGGCAGATGACGGGGGGCTTGTTGAAATGCGCCTTGTACGTATCCGAATTCACGAAGGACTTGAACAGCTTTCCGTGCAGGTCGCCGAAATCCTCCGGTGCGCTGAATACCGGCTGGTTCTTGTTCCGCTCCAGCAGGACAACGCTGAAGTCGTAATCGCGCACATAGGAAGAGAAGTTGTTCCCCACGATGCCCGGGATGCGTTCGTTGGTGTGGCGATCAATGATCGTCGTCTTCAGGATCTCGATCAGAGGGAGGGCGCCGCCGGCGCTTTCGCCATCGACATTCATCTCGACCGAGATGATTTCCAGCTGGACGTTGTAACGATCACCTGTGGGATTGTCCCAATGCGCCAGGGCATTGAAACGGTTGTCGATCATCCGGAAGGTGTTGCGCAGGTTTTCCTGGCGGCTCTCCCCCCTGGCCAGATTGGCGAAGTTGGTGGTGATGCGCGTATTCTCCGAAGGACGATAGTCCTCATCGAAACAAATGCTCTTGATGGCAAATGTGAATTCTTTACTCATGATGATCCGCTACCCTAATTTCTGAGATCAAGCCTGCGTCCGCTGATTGCTCTTGCTTTTCCAGTACGTCCAAATTTTCTTTTTTGGTTTTTTGGATTGGCAGTCTTGACATTGACGATATTTGAGACGAATTCTATGTCGAGCAATCTATGAATAAAAGTGAATTGATCTCATAAAACCATTACATTGGCTCATGCATTACGCACTGAGGCCGCGCGGCCAAGCGGCAAGCCTGATGCGAAGCAGCCATCGGGCGAGCTTGGCGAACGCCTTATCCAATAGACGGGTTCGCCAGCTTCGGATCGGGGCTGGCGGCAGAGTGTGGGGCTGGAGGGTATGCGTAAAAAAGACGGTCTCTGCTGCGGAGACAAGGCATGGAGGATGGCTTGGCCGAAAGCCCGTTCAATCTTGTGTTGAATCGCGGCGGATAAGGGAGGCAGGTCGGTTTCGCACCGCTTCAGATGCGACACCGGGGCGCCCGAGGTATGCGGCGAGTAAAGATGGCATTCCATGCCGATGCGCGACGCGCCCCGCTCACACGGCCATCACGGACATCGCTCATAAAAACTAAGCCCGATAGCGCCCCGGCTTATGCCACACGATCAGCATCCCGTTCATGGCGACGGTGCCCAGGATGGACCAGAGCACCTTGGCCGCCGGCAGCGATGCCGCCGCCAGCGCAAACAAGACCAGGTCGAAAAACAATTGGCTGATGCCGGCGTTGATCCGATAGCGGCGCTGGATCCACAGGACCACGGCGCCGGTGCCGCCCATCGACGCATTGTGGCGCGCCAGGCACAGGATCCCCATGCCCAGGAAGGTGCCGCCGGCGATGGAAGCGAAGCCGCTTCCGATGCTCGATACGTCCAGCCAATGGCCAATGCCGGCGACCGCGGCGCCGATGGCGATGCTGACGACGATGCTCTTGGAGGCGAAAAAACGGCCCATCGCGAAGAAGCTGAACACGATGAACGGGATATTGATCAATGGCACCAGCGGCGCCGGCGCGAGGCCGGTGAGCAAGGATGTCAGCAAGGCCATGCCGGCAATGCCGCCGGTGATCAGCCCGCCCTTGGCCAGCAGGGAAATGCCCATCGCGGAGAACAGGACGCCCAGGTAAAGGCCATACAGGTCATCCCAGGCATTGTGGGGGACAATCTGGGATTGGCCGGCTGTCGGGTCGGGAATTTCGGGAGGATTTGCTGCAGTGCGACGCGACAGGCCCAGCCCATCCAGGGCGGTGCGCAACATATCCGGGTGGTCGCCCGCAACGCGGCGACGAGTGAAGAAATACATGGTTTCCCTTGAAGGTAATCTGGGGAATAGGCCGGCGGCTTGGGGCGTTTGCTTGTGGCTTGGCGACAGCCGCGGCGGTTCGATTTGCTGCAAGTATACATTTTTTGCGCCTACCCGTCCCGCAGCGCAACAAAAAAGGGAATGTGAATGACACATTCCCCTCTTTCCATTCTTGCATCATCCCTCTCAGGACAAGCCGGCATCTCCAACAGGAAGATGCGGCCGATAGGTCAGGCCCGATGGCGTCCCGGCATTTGCGCCGCGGCACGCCGTTTCGAAGCGAGATAAATGCTCGGCAGCACCAGGGCCGCGCCGGCGGCATGGTACCAATGCGGCGCTTCGCCCAGAACGGCCCAGGCCGCCAGGATCGCATAGACCGGGCCGAGATAAAGCAGCAGCGCGGTACGCGTGGCGCCCAGCTGGCTCAGTATGAAGGTGTAGGCCAGGTACGCCATCAGGCCCGGCACCAGTCCGGCGATAAATATCAGCAGGCAGGCATGGGGCGTCACCCACGACCCGGTCGCGGTGACGCTCTCGAAGAGAGTGAACGGCAGCAGGATTGCCAGGCCCGCCAGGGTGCTGCCGAACAGGCGCTGCACCGGCGTCAGGCTGGTTTTCCACCATTGCTGCAGCAGGGTGAAGCCGATCCAGGCCAGGGTCGCCACCACAACCCAGAGATCCCCTGCCGCGAAGCGGATACCCAGCAGCACATCCGGATTTCCTTTCGATATGATGAACAACAATCCGGCCAGGGCGAACACCATCCCCAGCCGCTGGCGCAACGTGAGCCGTTCCTTGAGCAAATAGCTTCCGGCCAGGGTGATGCCAACCGGCGCGGCCGAGTAAATCAGCGCGATATTGGTCGCGGAAGTGGTCTGCGCGGCAATATAAGGGAACGAACTGCAGATCCAGGTGCCCAGCGCGCCAAAGACAAGCAGTTGTTTCCACTCGCGCGGGATGCGTTCAACGGCCGCCTTGCGGTCGCGCCATACCAGCGGCAGCATCAGCGCCAGCGCGACGAACCAGCGTCCGAACGCCAGCGTGTTGGGCGGCACGACGCCGACGGCCGTGCGCGCGATGATGTAGTTGGAAGACCAGATGGCCGGCGTCACCCATAACAGGATCTCGGCCAGCCTGGTTGGAGTGAAATTGAGCGGCTGCGACGGCGCGACGCCATGTCCCATGTTGAACGCTTCCATTGGTGTGGGTTCGGATGCGTTTCATTCTGCAGGAGACGGCCGGCGCGATGGGTGAAAATTATGCGCCGCTGGATGAATCATGGCGCATGCCAGTCGGTCGCTTGCGGCGACCGACTGGCATGCGCTACGGCTTGAAATGGAGTCAAACGATCTTGCAGGGGATCACGGCGTCTTCGTTGAATCCGTAGACTGCGCACAAGCGATGGTAGCCGTCCGCGACGATGACTTTCACGCCGGCTTGCCGCACCAGCAGCAAAGGCGAAAGCTTGGTGCCGGCGAGCACTTTCTTCCGGTCTTTATCGACATGCGAATTGCTTTCGCCCAGCAGCGCGAGCCCGGAGGCGCGCAGAATGTCCTTGGCCTTGAAACTCGATACCGGAGCCTTCCGGAGCTGTTCGGCATAGCTGGCGGCTTTGGCGTCGTCATACAGCAGGTTCAGGTAGGATTGGGCGGCAGGGTAATCGTGGTCTTCCGGCTCGGCCATCCATTGGATAACAAGCTTGTCAGTCATTGCGGTTTTCCTTGGGCTTGATCGCTGCCCGGCAATTCTGCTTCATGCCCGGGCAAAGTCCTATCATCCTCCATTTCGGCAACGGCAGGGGCGGCCCGGACGTGAATCTTCGCTATTTCCACGCCCGCCCTTTCAGAACCCCGCGAAATCATCGTTGCTATCGGGGATCGCGCTCAACAACTGCTGCAACTGGACACAACCCAGCCGCCGGGCGACGCCTGCCAGGGACAAGTACAACGCCAGCGCCAGGCATTCATTGCCTGCGCCAGGGCCGGATTCCTCACCTTGCCGCGCCATGCGCATTGCTTGACAGTATTGCATCCGATGCTCCTTTGATATGCCCTAGCGCGCGCCAGCCGCGGAGACCAGCGCCGCCAGGACTTCATCCAACCCGGTCGTGCCGAAACGCCGTTCAGTGCCCGGCTGCGCATCGATGCGGCCGTCGTTTTGCGCATCGTTGGTCTCGATGATGAGATCGGCCAGCTTGCGGCTCATCCCCGAGCGCAACAGCACCGCCGGCCAATCGTCGCGCGGCACGGCGTACGCGCCGATATCGCGGCCGCATACCTCGCCAAGCATCCGTGTGACGTCATTGACGTCGTAACGCTGAGGCCCTTCGACGCTGACCACACGCACGCCCTTGCCGTCATGCCCTTCGAGCAGCAACTGCGCGGCCGCCGTACCGACATCAGGCGCCGAGACGGTAGGGAATTTTTTGTCGAGCGGGTAATGAAGCGTCGGCAGATGCCCCGATGCCATTGCCACAGGCAAGACGCGCCCCCAGTTCTGCATATGCTCGGCCGAGCGCAGCAAGGTCAGGCGCGGCACAGCCTCCTTGAAGCGCGCCTCCAGCTCGCGGTAAAGCAGCGTGATGCCGGTGCCGGCGTCGAGTTCGGCGCCATAGTCCGACACGGCCAGCACATGCGCTTGCGGGCAGGAACGCAAGGCGCGCGCGGCGTTGCCGATCATCCGGAGCATCGCCGCCGCGGGATCGTCCGCGCGATGCGCTACCGGGCACAGCATCTGCACCGCCTGCGCGCCATCGAGCGCACGCCGCACGGAAGCCTCGTCGTCGAGATCGGCCAGCGCGATCTGGCATCCCATGCGCGCCAGCGTTTCGCCCTGCGCCGGACTGCGCACCACGGCGCGCACCGCATGCCCGGCAGCGCGCAATGCCTGCGCGGCCGAATGGCCGACGTTGCCCGCTGCGCCAAAGATGACGTACATGATGAACCTCCCGCTGTTGTGAACACTGAGCTTACGCAGCGCCGCGCCTGAAAACGCGCATAAAAGGAGGATGCGCAGCAGATTCGGATGACGATCTCCGCCACGCCGGCCCGCGGCTGGCACAGCCGGGCAAAAATGCCGCAGAATAGGCATCCGCCCTACTGCGAAGGAGCAAGCAATGCATGCCGTCCATCCCGCCTTGGCGCCGCATTCCGGCCAGCGTGAAAGCCTGTTGTCGAGCGCCACGCTCGGCTGGTCCGGTTTCGGCGCGGAAATGTTCGGCATCGCCGCCGGCCGGCATCGCATTCCCGGCATGAAGCATCATCGCGTGGGCGTGCATGTCGGCAGGCCCGTCAACGCCATTTGCCGTTGCGACGGCATGCGCTCGTCGCGCATCCAGGCCCCCGGCGACGTCGATGTGATCCCGGCCGGCCTGGATGGCGAATGGTCGGACGATGCCAACTGCACCATCCTCAGCATCTGGTTCGCGGACGACTTCGTGCGCACGACCTACGACCAGCTTGGACTGAACGCCAGCGATGGGCAGATCCGCGCGCAATTGCAATGGCGCGATGCGCGCTTCCAGCACCTGGTGTGGGCATTGCGCGCCGAATTGGAAGCTGAAGACGCTTCCGACCCGCTCTACGCCGAAAGCCTGTGCACGGCGATGGTGGTGCGCCTGGCCGGCGCCGAGGCGGCGCACGGCCGCAAGCGGCGCACGCTGTCGGCGCGCACGGCGGCGCGCGTGCTCGACTATATCGAGGCGCACCTCGACGAACGCCTGTCGCTGGCCGAACTGGCCGCGCTGGCCGAATTGAGCGTGCCGCACTTCAAGGTGCTGTTCCGCGAAACGGTGGGTATTCCCGTGCACCAGCATGTGGTGCAGCGTCGCGTGGAACGGGCCCGGCTCCTGCTGGCGCAAGGCAAGCTCAATGTGAACCAGGTGGCGCTGGAAGTAGGCTTTGCGCACCAAAGCCATCTCGCTGCATGGATGAAGCGGGTACTGGGCGTGACGCCGCGCGAGATCTTGCGAGACCACGCGCGGCATTGAAATGCCGCGCCCAATGCCGGCAAACGCTTCCGCATAAGAACATACGAATTCCTTCGTTCCGGCCCGATTCCGCCTTTCCTATACTGGCCTGCCGATATGCCATCCAGCATGTCGGCAACCATGGAACAGGAAAGGATTGGCCATGCAGCCGGATCGCAGAGACTTGCTGAAACACCTCGCGCTGGGCAGTGCCGCACTCTTGACGCTACCCCTGCACGCGGCAAGCGCGCGCCCGGCCGTGATCCGCATCGGCGTGGCGCAGCAGGGCATCGGCAATCCTCCCGCCTTTTCCGGCAGCTCGGCTGCGGTCGCCAACGCCAAGGGCTGGCTGGAAGACGAATTCAAGGCCGACGGCATCAAGGTCGAATGGCTTTTCTTCAAGGGCGCGGGACCGGCGGTCAATGAAGCCCTGACCAACCAGCAGCTCGACTTCGCCTTCCAGGGCGACCTGCCCGCCATCGTGGCCCGCGCGGCCGGCCTGAAGACCAAACTGGTGCTGGCCACCGGCGTACGCTCCAATATCTACCTGGCGGTGCCGCCCGATTCGCCGATCCAGTCGGTCAAGGACCTGCGCGGCAAGCGCGTGGCGATCTTCAAGGGCACCAATGCCCAATTGCCGATCAACCGCGTGCTCGAAGCCAATGGCCTGCAGGAGCGCGACCTGCGCTCGATCAACCTGGACCAGGCCACCACGCTGGCGGCCCTGAGCACCAAGGATATCGATGCCGCGTTCGGCAACATCAACCTGCTGCGCCTGCGCGACAAGAATGCCGCGCGCATCGTGTACAGCAGCAAGGGCGGATCGCCGATCTTCACCACCCAGTCGCATGTGCTGGTGACCGAGCAGTTCGCGCAACAGTATCCCGACATTACCGCGCGCGCGGTCAAGACCTTCGTCAAGGCTGCCAAGTGGGCCTCGGACGAGGTCAACCGCGAAGAAGTCCTGCGCCTGTGGGCGCGCGCCGGCACACCGTACGAACACTGGCGCGAGGATTACGACGGCCAGCCGCTGCGGGTGCGCATCAATCCGAACTTCGATCCTTTCCTGCTGGCGCGCTACAAGGACTCGGTCGAGCAGGCTTACCGGCTCAAGCTCAGCCGCGCCCGCTTCGATGTCGACCAGTGGGTCGACCAGAGCTATCTCCGGACCGCGCTCAAGGAGCTGAACCTGGAAAACTACTGGCCGGTCTTCCAGCCCAACGGCAAGATCCTGGGGACCTGAGCCATGAGCGCGCAACCCGCCGCCTTGGCCGTCCCCGCGCCAACGCTGGAGCTTCCCTCGCAACGCAGCGCCTATGCCGCCTTCTTCGGCAGGTCGGCGTCCTTCTGGCTGGCCCTGCCGTTCCCGCTGGGCCTGCTGTTGCTATGGTGGGTCGCCGCGCAACAGGGCTGGGTGGCGCCGCAGGTCTTGCCGTCGCCGCAGTCGGTGCTGGCCACCTTCATCGACCTGCTGCAGTCGGGCGAGTTATTCGACAACCTCAAGATCAGCTTCCTGCGCGTCCTGCTCGGTTTCGGCGTGGGCGTGGCCGGCGGCCTCCTGCTGGGGGTGGCGATGGGCTTGTCGCCGCTGTTCAAGGACTATACCTATCCCTTCTTCAAGGCCTTCAGCCAGGTGCCGGTACTGGGCTGGCTGCCGTTGCTGATGCTGCTGGTGGGCATCGATGAAGCGCTCAAGATCATCCTGATCGCCAAGGCGGCGCTGGTGCCGATCGCGGTCAATACCTACAAGGGCATCGAGAACGTGCCGGCGCGCTACGTCGAAGTGGCGCGCGTGCTGCGCTTTTCGCGCTGGCAGCTGCTGTGGCGGGTGGTCTTCCCCGCCGCCTTGCCACCGATCTGGAACGGCGTGCGCTACGGCTTCACCCATGCCTGGCTGGCGCTGGTGGTGGTGGAATTGCTGGCCTCGTCGGAAGGGCTGGGCTACATGATCGTATTCGGCCGCCAATTGTTCCAGCTCGACGTGGTGATTGCCGCCGTGGCGGTAGTCGGCGTGGTGGGCTACCTGGGCGACCAGGTGCTGGCCCGTATCGAAATGATTTTGCTCGGCTGGCGCCGCAGCGGATTTTGAGGAGCTGCCATGGACCAGGCATCGCGTACTGACCGCCATCCGGTTCCCAAGGCCTTGCGCGGCTGGGTGCTGCCGCTGGCGCTGGTAGCGTTGTGGTGGCTGGCGGCGCACAACCATTGGTCGAGCTCGCCGCTGCTGGTGCCGCCCGGCAAAGTCTGGGACACCGCCGTACAGCAATTCCTGAGCGGCGACCTGGCGCGCGCCTTGTACGCCAGCCTGCGGCGTGACCTGATCGGCCTGGCCATCGGCGTGAGTGCCGGCCTCATCTTCGGCATCGCCTTCGGCCTGTCGCGCCTGTTCGAACGCATGATCGGCCCCACCTTCCACACCCTCAAGCAGATTTCCCTGTTCGCGTGGATTCCCTTGCTGTCGGTCTGGTTCGGCCTGGGCGATGCAGCCAAGGTCGCGTTCCTGTCATTGGCGGCGTTCTTCCCGGTCGTGCTCAATACCTTCGAAGGCATCCGCAGCGTGCCCGGCGAGTTGATCGAAGCAGCGCGCGTGCTCAAGTTCACGCGCTTGCAATGGCTCACCAAGCTGGTCTTGCCGGCAGCGGCGCCCTCCATCCTGGCCGGCATCCACCTGGCGCTGGTCTATGCCTGGCTGGCGACGCTGGGCGCCGAATACCTGCTGGTGTCGGGACAAGGCATCGGCAACACCATGATCGATGGCCGCGAACTCTTCCTGATGGATCTGGTGATCTTCGGCGTGATCGTGGTCGGTTTCGTCGGCTTTGCATTGAATTGGCTGGCGGCGCGCGCGGAACAGCGCCTGCTGGCCTGGCGCGGCCGTTCGGTGGCGCGGTTCTGAAATTCCAAGGAGCACATATGGCCCTGGCCGGTACGCTGGAAATCCAGCATTTGAGCAAATCGTACGCCGTCAAGGAAAAGGAGCTGGCCGTGCTGGAGGATGTCTCGCTGAGCATCGCGCCCGGCGAATTCGTCAGCATCGTCGGCGCCAGCGGCTGCGGAAAATCGACCTTGCTGCGCCTGATCGTCGGCCTAGAAGACCAATACCAGGGGCAAGTCCTGCTCGATGGCGTGCGCATCGTCGGCACCAGCCTGCGCCGCGGCATCGTGTTCCAGGAACACCGGTTGTTTCCCTGGCTCACGGTGGAAGGCAATATCGAACTGGGCTTGCTCAATGCGCAGCAGACACCCGCGCAAAAACGCGCAGCCGTGCGCGAGCATATCGCACTGGTGGGCCTGCAAGGCTTCGAGAAATCCTATCCGCATCAATTGTCCGGCGGCATGGCGCAACGCGTGGCGATCGCCCGCGCGCTGGTCAACAAACCGGAAATCCTCCTGCTGGACGAGCCCTTCGGCGCATTGGACGCCATGACCCGCGCCTACCTGCAACAAGAGCTGCATCGCATCTGGCAAGCCGAGGGCATCACCATGATCCTGGTGACGCACGATGTGGAAGAAGCGGTCTACCTGGGCGACAAGGTCGTGGTGATGGAACCGCGCCCGGGCCGCATCCGCCGCATCGTGCCGGTGGAGCTGGCCCATCCGAGGGAGCGCGCGAACAACGGCTTTGCGGCGGTCAAGCAGCGCGTGCTCGATGAGTTCTCGCATGACAGCGCCAGCCTGGCCGAAGCGCCGCTCAAGCCGGAATTGCCGTCGGCATCGCCCGTCGCGCCGGCGCTCTGGCAGTTCGCGGTATGAGCAAGGCATCCGCACCCGGCAGCCGCCGGCGCTTCTTGCGCGCCGGCGGCAGTGCGCTGGCCGGTGCGGCGCTGGCGCCGGCAATCGCCGCTGCGCAAAACAAAACAGAAACGCCTTTGGCCGGACAGGCCCAGCCGCTGGAAGTGGCGCCGTGGAGCAAGACGCCGGGCGAGCCGGTGTTGTGGCAACCCTATGGACAGCCTTCTTCGTTCGAGAAAAACGTGGTGCGCCGTTCGCGCGCCGCCGCACCGTTCGCCGGCGCCAATTCCTCGATGACGCCGCTGCAGGACTTGCACGGCATCATCACGCCGACCGGCCTTGTCTTCGAGCGCCATCATTCCGGCATCCCCCTGATCGATCCGGAGCGGCACCGCCTGGCGGTGCATGGCCTGGTGGCGCGGCCGACCTTGTTCAGCATGGACGACCTGGTGCGGCTGCCTTCCGTATCGCGCATCCATTTCCTCGAATGTTCAGGCAATACCGGCCGCGAATGGAAAGGGCCGGGTACGGCATCGCTGCAGTTCAGCCACGGCTTGCTGTCTTGCTGCGAATGGACCGGCGTGCCGCTGTCGGTGGTGCTCGACGAAGTCGGGATCGACCCGCAAGGCGCGTGGATCCTGGCCGAGGGCGCCGACGCCGCCGGCATGACGCGCAGCATCCCCGTCAGCAAGGCGCTCGACGATGCGCTACTGGTGTACGCGCAAAACGGCGAACGCTTGCGGCCCGAGCATGGCTATCCCTTGCGCCTGTTCCTGCCGGGTTTCGAAGGCAACATGAGCGTCAAATGGCTGCGCCGCCTGAAAGTCGGGCGCGAACCGTTCATGTCGCGTGAGGAAACCTCCAAATACACCGATTCGCTGCCGGACGGCACCGCGCGCCAATTCACCTTCCTGATGGAAACCAAGTCGGTCATCACCTTCCCGGCGCCGGATCACCGGCTGCGCCAACCCGGCTTCTATGAAATATCGGGCCTGGCCTGGACCGGCCGGGGCCGCATCAAGCGCGTCGACGTGTCCACCGATGGCGGACGCAACTGGAGCGCCGCGGCGCTGCAGGAGCCGGTGCTGGATCGCGCCCTGACGCGCTTTCGCCTGCCCTGGCGCTGGGATGGCGCGCCAGCCGTGCTGCAAAGCCGCGCCGTCGACGAAGGCGGCTACGTCCAGCCGACCGGCCGGCAACTGGTCGCCGCGCGCGGCCTGGAGTCCGGCTATCACTTCAATGCGATCCAGAGCTGGAAGGTGGCCGCCGATGGCGTCATTACCAATGTCCAGGTTTAAGCGCGCGCTGGGCCGCTTGCTGCTGGCACTGCTGGCCGGCGTCGCAGCCGGTGCCGCCGGCGCCCAGACCTACGGCATCGGACATCCGGTGAGCGAGCGCGAACTGGCGCCCTGGAACATCGACGTCGATGCCCGCGGCGCCGGCCTGCCGCCCGGCAGCGGCAGCGTGGCCCGCGGCCGCGCCGTGTATGCGCAAACCTGCGCCGCATGCCATGGCGAACGCGGCCAGGGCACGCCGGCCGATGCGCTGGTCGGCGGCAAGGGAAGCCTGGCTTCGGCGACGCCGCTCAAAACCATCGGCAGCTTCTGGCCCTATGCCACCACGGTGTTCGATTTCATCAACCGCGCCATGCCCTACAACGCTCCCAAGAGCCTGAGCGCGAATGACGTGTATGCGGTCACCGCCTACCTGCTGCACCTCAACGGCATCGTCGGCGCCGACGCCGTGCTCGATGCCGGCAACCTGGCGGCGGTACGCATGCCCAACCGGGACGGTTTCGTCAGCGACAGCCGTCCCGATACCGCCAATACCGCCTGCCGCCGTCAATGCAACGGCGGCGCGGCGGCCAGCCGCTGACGTAGTTTTTCGCGTATTTCTTCGCATTGACCGAAGCCACATCCACAAAGGAGATAGCCATGCCTGAAGCCTTGCTCGATATCCATCCCGTCGCCGGCCGCATCGGCGCCGAAGTACGCAATGTCCGCTTGTCCGGAGAGCTGGATCCGGCCACCTTCGCGGCGATACGCGCCGCCCTGCTGCGTCACAAGGTGCTGTTCTTCCGCGGACAGCAGCATCTCGACGATGCCGGACAGGAAGCCTTCGCCAAGCTGTGGGGCGAACTGGTGGCGCACCCGACCGTGCCGGTACGCGACGGCACCGGCTATCTGCTGGAACTGGATTCGGAGCATGGCGGCCGCGCCAACTCCTGGCATACGGATGTGACGTTCGACCTGGCTTATCCGCAGGCATCGATCCTGCGCGCGGTGGTGATTCCCGCCGCCGGCGGCGACACGGTGTGGGCCAACACCGCCCAGGCCTACCTGGACCTGCCGGAACCGCTGCGGCAACTGGCGGACCGGCTCTGGGCGCTGCATACCAATGAATACGACTATGCCTCCCGCTTCAACAGCACCGCGGCCGGCCTGAAGCGTTATCGCGAGATCTTCACCTCGACCGTCTACGAGACCGAGCATCCGGTGGTGCGGGTCCATCCGGAAAGCGGCGAACGCACCCTGGTGCTCGGGCATTTCGTCAAGAAATTGCTGGACTATCCGACTGCCGATTCCGAACACCTGCTGCAATTGCTGGCCAGCTACGTGACCCGCCTTGAGAACACCGTGCGCTGGCGCTGGTCGGTGGGCGACGTGGCGATCTGGGATAACCGCGCCACCCAGCACTACGCCATCAACGACTACGGCGACCAGCACCGCGTGGTGCGGCGCGTGACCGTGGCCGGCGATGTGCCGGTGTCGGTCGACGGCCGCGCCAGCGTGTCGCGCAACGTGCGTCGCCAGGCAGCCGGCACGGCGCTTGCGCAGGAAGCGGTGGCATCATGAGCCGCACCCGCAAGCAATTGAAGCTGGGGGCCTTCATCATGGCCACCGGCCATCACGTGGCCGGTTGGCGCCATTCCGGCGCGCAGCCCGATGCCGGGCAGAACATCGCGCATTACCGCCAGGTCGCCCAGGCCGCCGAACGCGCCAAGTTCGATGCCCTGTTCCTGGCCGATGGCGTGGCGATCCGCTCGCACGATGAACACACCCTGCACCGTACCGCGCGCGCGGCGTCGTTCGAGCCGCTGACCTTGCTGTCGGCCCTGTCCCAGGTGACCGAACGCATCGGCCTGGTGGCGACCGTCTCGACCACCTATAACGAGCCCTATCATGTGGCCCGCAAGTTCGCCTCGCTCGACCACCTGAGCAACGGCCGCGCCGGCTGGAACGTCGTGACCTCATGGTCGGAACAGGAGGCGCATAACTTCAACCTCGACAAGCATCCGGAGCATGGCGCGCGCTACGAGCGCGCCGAAGAATTCGTCGACGTGGTGCGCGGCCTGTGGGATAGCTGGGAAGACGATGCCTTTCTCTTCGATCAGGAGCAAGGCCTGCTGTTCGATCCGGACAAGCTGCACGCGATCCACCACCGCGGCAAGCACTTCGCGGTCAAGGGGCCGCTGAATGTGGCGCGCCCGGTGCAAGGGCATCCGGTGATCGTGCAGGCCGGCTCGTCCGATACCGGCCAGGACCTGGCGGCGCGTACCGCCGAGGTGATCTTTACCGCCCAGCAGTCGCTGGCCGACGCCCAGGCGTTCTACACCAGCCTGAAGTCGCGCATGGATCGCTATGGCCGCGATCCGGAGCAATTGAAGATCATGCCGGGCGTGTTCCCGGTGGTGGGCCGCAGCGAAAGCGAGGCGCAGGAGAAATACGAGGAACTGCAATCCCTGATCCATCCCAGCGTCGGCCTGTCGCTGCTGCAACAGCATCTGGGCGGCATCGACCTTTCCGGCTATCCGCTGGACGGCCCCCTGCCGGACAACCTGAAGGAACCCAACGGCACCAAGAGCCGCTTCCAGCTGGTCACCGCCCTGGCGCGGCGCGAGAACCTGACGCTGCGCCAGCTCTACCTGCGCGTGGCGACGGCGCGCGGGCACTGGTCGCTGTACGGCACCGCCGAAAGCATCGTCGACCAGTTGGAAGAGTGGTTCACCAAAGGCGGCGCCGACGGCTTCAACATCATGCCGCCGACCTTGCCGGGCGGGCTGGATGACTTCATCGCCCTGGTGTTGCCGGAGTTGCGGCGGCGCGGATTGTTCCGCACCGAATACGAGGGCGCCACGCTGCGCGAAAACCTGGGCCTGGCGCGTCCGCCGCACCGGATCTACCGGCAGGACGAGAAGTGGCAGCCCAAAGTGGCCTGACCTGAAAACCCCGGCATCGCTTGCCGGGGCTTTTTCACGCAACCGGCCTCATTCCCGCCACACCCCATCGATGGCCGCGGCAAGGACCCGCGCCACATGCACCGCCTTGCGCTGCGCGCCATCCGCGATCTGGTGGCGGCAACTGGTGCCGTCGGCCACTACCAGCGTGTCGTCATCCGCCTTGCGCACCGCCGGCAACAGCGAGAGTTCGGCCATCGCCATCGACGCTTCGAAATGCTCGGCTTCGTAACCGAAACTGCCGGCCATGCCGCAACATGAGGACTCGACCACCTCGACCTGCGCGCCGGGTATCCAGCCCAGCACGGCCGGGACCGGCTTGAAGGCGTCGAAGGCCTTCTGGTGGCAATGCCCGTGCAGCAGGATCTTGCCGGAACCGAGCGGCTTGAGATCCAGATTCAGGCGGCCGACCTTGTGCTCGGCCAGCAGGAACTCCTCGAACAGGAAGGATGACCCGGCCAGCGCCTGCGCTTCCTCGCCGTATCCATAGTTCAGGAATTCGTCGCGCAGCGACAGCAGGCAGGACGGTTCCAGCCCGACCACCGCGACGCCACGCCGCACATAGGGCATCAGCGTATCCAGCGTGCGCCGCGCCTCGGCCTTGGCCTCGTCGACCATGCCGGCGGCCAGGTAGGTGCGGCCGCAGCACAGCGGGCGCTGGCCCGGCAGGGTATTGAAATGCACCCGGTAGCCCGCCGCCTCCAGCACGCGTTGCGCGGCGCGCGCGTTCTCCGGTTCCATGTGATTGTTGAAGGTGTCGACGAACAGCAAGACCTCCTTGCCTTGCGCGCCCCGCTGCGCCGGCGCGGCGCCATCCAGGAACGACTTGCGGAAGCGCGGCAGCGAACGCTGCCGCGCCAGACCCAGCTTCCCCTTTACCCAGGCCGACAGCACCGGGATGCGCTCGGCCAGCGCCAGCGCGCCGCCGAAACGGCCGGCCAGGTGGGCATAGGCCGGCATGCGCGCGATCAGGCGCTCGCGCAGGCCGACGCCGTGGCGGCCGACCCAGGCCGCGCGCGCTTCGATCTTGATCTTGGCCATGTCGACGCCGGTCGGGCAGTCGCGCTTGCAGCCCTTGCAGGAGACGCACAAGTCCAGCGTTTCCTTCACCTCCGGGCTGGCCAGCCCGTCGCTGCCCAACTGGCCGGAGATGGCCAGGCGCAAGGTGTTGGCGCGTCCGCGCGTGACGTGCTTCTCGTCGCGCGTGATGCGGTAGCTGGAGCACATGGTGCCGACGTCGAACTTGCGGCAGTGGCCGTTGTTGTTGCACATCTCGACCAGCTTGGCGAGGCCGCCGGTCTGGTCGCCGCCGCTGCCCGGCGCGCCTTCTACGCCGGTGAGCGGATCACGCACCACGTTCCAGGCCGACCAGTCCAGCACGCTTTGGTGCGGCTGCTCGCGATAGGTGGGCGGGAAGCGGAAGTTCGACGCATCGTCCATTTTCGGCGGTCGCACGATCTTGTCGGGATTGAAGCGGTTGTCGGGGTCGAACAGTTGCTTGATCTCGGCAAAGGCGGCATTGATGCGCGGGCCGTACTGCCACGCCACCCATTCGCCGCGGCACAGGCCGTCGCCGTGTTCGCCGGAGTAGGCGCCCTTGTACTTGCGCACCAGTGCGGCCGCGGCCTCGGCGATCTCGCGCATGTCTTTCGCGCCGCCGCGCCGCATGTCCAGGATCGGCCGCACGTGCAGCGTGCCGACGCTGGCGTGCGCATACCAGGTGCCTTCGGTGCCGTACTTGTGGAACACCTCGGTCAACTGGCTGGTGTACTCGGCCAGGTGTTCCAGCGGCACCGCGCAATCCTCGATGAAGGAGACCGGCTTGCCGTCGCCCTTCATGCTCATCATGATGTTCAGGCCGGCCTTGCGCACCTCCCACAGCGCCTTCTGCTCGGCCGCGCCGGGCATTTCCACCACGCTGCCGGGCAAACCCAGGTCGGCCATCAGCTCCACCAGTTGCCGGAGCTTGTCCAATTGGGCGTTGCGCTCCTCCCCCGAGAATTCGACCAGCAGGATCGCTTCGGGCTGCCCCGCCAGCGCCTTCCCGATCACCGGCTTGAAGGCCGGGTTGCCCATGGCCAGGTCAATCATGGTGCGGTCGACCAGCTCCACCGCGCTCGGCCCCAGCTTGACGATGTACTGGGTCATGTCCATAGCCTGGTAGAAGGTCGGGAAGTTGACCACGCCCAGGGTCTTGTGCGCCGGCAGCGGCTGCAGCGCCAGCTTGATGCGGCGGCTGTAGGCCAGCGTGCCTTCCGAACCGACCAGGATGTGCGCCAGGTTGGCCACGCCGTCGTCGGTGTAGGCGCGCGGGTTCTGGCAGTCGAACAGGTCGATGTTGTAGCCGGCCACGCGGCGCAGCACCTTGGGTACGCGCTCGGCGATTTCCGCGCGTTCGCGGCCGGCGATGCGCCGCAGGCCGGCGACGATGTCGCCGATACGGCCGCTGCCCGGCATCTCCGGCAGGCGCGTGAAGTTGCCGCCGCTGCCATCGGCCAGCACGGCTTCGATGCCCAGCACGTTGTGCACCATGTTGCCGTATTCGATCGAGCGCGAGCCGCAGGAGTTGTTGCCGGCCATGCCGCCGATGGTGCATTGGGCGGCGGTCGACACGTCCACCGGGAACCACAGGCCGTGCGGCTTGAGCCAGGCGTTGAGGTGGTCCAGCACCATGCCCGGTTCGACGGTGACGGTGCGCGCGGCGGCGTCGAACTCCACCACCCGGTTCAGGTATTTGCTGTTGTCGACCACCAGCGCCTCGGCCACGGTCTGGCCGCACTGGCTGGTGCCGGCGCCGCGCGCCAGAACCGGCATCTTGTGGTGGCGCGCGATCGCCAGCGCCAGGTCCAGGTCATCCTGGTCGCGTGGCAAGACCACGCCTAACGGCATCACTTGGTAGATCGATGCGTCGGTCGCGTAGCGGCCGCGGTCGGCGCGGCTGAACAGAACGTCGCCGCGCAATTCGCTGCGCAATTGGGTTTCGAACGCGGATGCGCCCGGCGCGCCGCGTGCGCCCGGCGGCACCAGATGGATAGGCTTGACTTGCATGGAGGGGCCTCTGAATGGTGTTGGCTCGGTGGATGGCGTCAGGTGATTTCGAACTCGATGGGCGGCAGGTCTTCGATCTGGCCGATGAACATCCCGCGCTCCTTGGGGAAGAACATGCCGGTGTAGGAACCGGTGGTGATGACGGTGCCAGCCGGCAGCGCGATGCCCTGCTCCTGGCAATGGCGCACCACCCAGTGCAGCAGGCGACGCGGGTCGCCTGCCGGATTCACGCCGCTGCCCTTGAAGACGTCGTCGCCCTTGAAGGTCAGGTGCGCATAGGGGCGGCGGAAGTTGAAGCCATCGTCGTAGCCGACCAGGTCGCTGGTGATGAGCGCGCCGTGGTTTTGCAGGTCGGCCAGCTGGTTCAGCTTGGGCACGTCGGGCCAGCCCGCCAGCCGGCTGGAGACGATCTCGACCGAGGTGCCGACCTTGGCGATGCTGTCGAGCACCTCGCGCTCGGTTGGCGCGCGCTCGCCGGGAAGATAGTCGCGGCCGAGCGCGAACATGATCTCCAGTTCGACGCCCAGCACCGGAAAGCGGTCGCCGCGCAGCATGGCCGAGGTCGGGTGCATACCCTGCGCCGGCAGGGGCGCGCCCTGGATCGGGCCATCCGGCGATTTCGACCCGACCTTCCAGCCCCCGATCCTGGCGCCGCTCCGTTTCAGGAATGCGCGTTGCGCCATGTAGGCTTCATCGGCATCGGCCGGTTCCAGCGCTGCCGGCACGATCGCCTTGATGCCTTTTCCGGCATAAGCGTCGCTCAGGAGCATGCCCAGTTCTTCGGGGGCGGTCAGCAGGGTCGTCATCGTTTTTTCCGTTGTCAGGGTTGAGGGAGGATCAGGCGCGCGCCTTCGCCACGGCGTCGTCATGCTGCGGCTGCGCCTGCTGGAACTTGCTGTCGGGCTGCATGCGGAACGCCAGGAACACGCCCAGCCCCATCAGCACCATGCTGCCGACGAAAGGCAGTTCCCAGTTGCCGGTGCGGTCGATCAGGTAGCCCGACAGCACCGGCGAGATGATCGCGGCCAGCGCCGAACCGGTGTTCATCATGCCGCTGGCGGTGCCCGAGTATTCGGGGGCGATATCCATCGGGATCGCCCACATCGGGCCGATGGTCATCTCGGCGAAGAAGAAGCCGGCGCCCAGGCTGAGGACGGAAATGGTGATGTCGTGGGTGAATAGCAGCGGCAGCAGCGACAGCAAGGTCAGCAGCATGCACACCGACACCATGTAACTGCGCGCCTTCTTCAGGTTGCCGCTGTTCTTCAGGATGCGGTCGCTGACGATGCCGCCCAGGGTGTCGCCCACCACGCCGGCGAAGAACACGCTGGATGCGAACAGGGCCGACTTCTTGATGTCGAGGTCGTAGCTGTGCAGGAAGTACTGCGGGATCCAGCTCAGGAACAGCCACAGCGTCCAGCCGTAGCAGAAGTAGACGATGGTCACCGGCAGCATGCGGCGAAACAGCGGGCCCCAGGGAATCTGCAGGTTTTTCTTCTTCACCGGCGGCAGCACGGCCAGTTCCTCGGCGCTGATGCGCGGATGCCTGGCCGGGTCTTCGGTAAAGACGAAAGCCCATATCACGACCCACACCAGGCTGAGGGCACCGAAGATATAGAACGATTCGCGCCAGCCGTGCGCGGCCATGATGTAGACCACCGCCGCCGGCGCCACCGCATTGCCCACGCGGGAGAAGGCATGGGTAATGCCTTGCGCGAAACCGCGGTTCTCCTTGGATACCCAGCGCGACATGGCCGAAGTCGCCGCCGGGAAGGTCGCGCCCTCGCCCAGGCCCAGCAGCAGGCGCGCCAGCAGCAGCGAGACCAGGCCGCCGGCGAAGCCGGTCAGGATGGTGGCGACCGCCCACAGCACGCCGCACCAGATCAGCGTGCGGCGCGCGCCGAACTTGTCGCTGACCCAGCCGCCGATGATCTGGAACACCAGGTAGGGATAGGCGAACGCGGAAAAGACCAGGCCGATCTCGGTCTTGTTGAGGTTGAATTCCTTGCCGAAACCGGATGCCGCCGTGCTGACGTTGACCCGGTCCAGATAGGTGATGAAATACATCAGGCACAGCATCAACAGGACGACGGTGGTCGCCCGCATGCGCAGAAATTTCATGGGTGTCTCCTCTTTGTGCCGGCGCGCTGTCTTTTGCAGCGGCTGTCCTCTGCGGGACTGGTGGCCGGCCTGCTTCATGGTGAAGTTGCCGGCGCAGGACTTGCCTGCGCCGGCGCCAATTTCCTCCTTCGGAACAACTTGTCTTGCGTGCTGCGGATCAGGCGACTTTCAGGTCGGGTTTCTTCTTTTGCGCGGCCAATACCTCCATCGCCGCCTGCACGCCGCTACCGGCCAGTTTCACACCCGCCAGCTTCAGCCCCATTTCGCAGCCGGCCAGCGTCGCCATCAGGGTCAGGTCGTTGGCTTCGCCCAGGTGGCCGATGCGGAACATCTTGCCCTTCATCTTGCCCAGGCCGGTGCCCAGCGACATGTCGAAGTTCTCGTAGATGGTCTTGCGGATGGCGTCGGCGTCGAAACCCTCGGGCGTCATCACGCCGGTCAGCACCGGGGAATACACGGCCGGGTCGGCGCACTGGATTTCCAGCCCCCAGGTGGTGACGGCCTTGCGGCAGGCTTGCGCCAGGCGCTCGTGGCGCGCGAAGGTGTTTTCCAGGCCTTCGCTCAGGATCATGTCCAGCGCTTCGTTGAGGCCATACAGCAGGTTGGTGTTGGGGGTGTACGGCCAGTAGCCGGTGGCGTTCATCTCGATGATCTCGGCCCAGCCCCAGAACGCCTTCGGCAGCCTGGCGCTCTTGCTGGCTTCGATCGCCTTCTTCGACACCGCGTTGAAACTGATGCCTGGCGGCAGCATCAAGCCCTTCTGCGAACCGGATACGGTGACGTCCACGCCCCATTCGTCATGGCGATAGTCGGCCGAGGCCAGGCCTGAGATGGTGTCCACCAGCAGCAGCGCCGGGTGGCCGGCAGCGTCGATGGCGCGGCGCACGGCGGCGATGTCCGAGGTCACGCCGGTGGAGGTTTCGTTGTGCACCACGCAGACCGCCTTGATCTGGTGGCCGCTGTCCTTGCGCAACCGTTCTTCGATCAGGTCGGCCTGGACGCCGCGGCGCCAGCCTTCGATGCCGGGCAGACCGAGGAATTCGGGTTTCAGGCCCAGCGCTTCGGCCATCTTTTTCCACAGAGTGGCGAAGTGGCCGGTCTCGTACATCAGCACGGCGTCGCCAGGGCTCAGGGTATTGGTCAGCGCCGCTTCCCAGGCGCCGGTGCCGGATGCCGGATAGATCACCACCGGCTGCTCGGTCTTGAAGATCTTCTTGATACCGGCCAGCACCTGCAGTCCCAAGGCGCCGAACTCGGGGCCGCGGTGGTCGATGGTCGGGTAGCTCATGGCCCGCAGGATGCGATCGGGAACGGGGCTGGGGCCAGGGATTTGCAGGAAGTGGCGACCGGCTGGGTGGAAATCCAGTTTAAGCATTTACTCCTCCATGAAAGGCTGGAAAATTCATTTTGTATTTTGCATGCAAAATTAATTTAACAGTCGAAAAGCGAGGCGTAAAGGTTTTTTTTGATCCCGACAGTCGATACCCGAGGTATCAGATCATCTGAATAAATTAACTAAATCATTGATATAAATGATTATTTACTGCTATTCGACACGCATAATGACTACTCGCCACCATCCATGCCTGTAGCGCTTTGAAGTGGTAAAATGAATGCAAAATTCAGTCAGAAGGAATTTTGAATGCAAAATTCAGCAATTGAAGCCCATCCCGCACAAGACATGGCAGCCCCTGCCGTCCCCCGGCTGGAACGCCAGCACCTGCACGACACGGTGGTCGAGCACCTGCGCAACCTGATCGTCGAGGCGGTCCTGCCGCCGGGCACCAAGCTCAATGAACGTGAACTCTGCGAGACCATGGGGATTTCGCGCACGCCGTTGCGCGAAGCGTTGAAGGTACTCGCGGTGGAAGGATTGATCGAGATTTCGCCAAATCGCGGCGCCTCGGTCTACAAGATGACGGAAACCGAAATCTGGGAAACCTTCGAATTCATGAGCGGGCTGGAAGCCCTGGCCGGCGAACTGGCCTGCGAGCGCATCACCGCGGTGGAAGTGGCCGAGATCAAGGCGCTGCACTACGCCATGCTGGCCTGCAAGGCGCAGGGGGATCTGCCCGGCTACTACGGCCGCAACCAGACGATCCACAACAAGATCAACGAAGCCGCGCGCAACTCGGTGCTGCACGAGACTTACCTGAGCATGAACCGGCGCCTGCAGGCGTTGCGCTTCAAGTCGAACTTCAAGCCGGAGAAATGGGACAGCGCGGCGCACGACCACGACGAAATGATCGCGGCGCTGGAAGCGCGCGACGGCAAGCGGCTGGCCGCCGTCTTGCGCCAGCACTTGCTGGACAAGCGCGATGCGGTCATGAACATGCCGGCGGCGCCCGCCGCGCCGGCGCCGCAGAGATAATCAGCCGGCCGTCTCAGCGGCTGCGCAGCCAGCGCACATAACCGTCGCCGGCGGCCTGCACCACGCTCACCAGCAAGATCAGCACGGCGATCACGATCAGCATCACCTGGGTATCGAAACGCTGGTAGCCGTAGCGGATCGCCAGGTCGCCCAAGCCACCCGCCCCCACGGCGCCGGCCATGGCGGAGGAACTGATCAGCGCCACCAGCGTGATGGTGAAGCCGCCGACTATCCCAGGCAGCGCCTCGGGCAGGTAAACGTGACGCACGATATCCCACTTCTCGCAGCCCATCGCCTGGGCCGCCTCGATCAGCCCCGGATCAACTTCGCGCAGGCTGACTTCGACGATGCGCGCGAAGAACGGCGTGGCGCTGATGGCCAGCGGCACGATCGCCGCCCATACGCCGATGGTGGTGCCGGCGACGATGCGCGTAAACGGAATCAGCGCCACCAGCAGCACGATGAAGGGCGTGGCCCGGAAGCCGTTGATCAGGCTGCCGAGCACGCGGTTGATGCGCGGCGAAGCGAGAAAGCCGCCCGGCGCCGTGACGATCAGCAGGATCGCCAGCGGCACGCCGGCGACCAATGCCAGGCCGCCCGAGACGCCGACCATCATCAACGTATCCAGCAGCGCGTTCCAGTAGCGGTCAATGGAGATGCTCAGGCTCGGCAACATATCCCAGTTCCTTGATGTCATGCGCAATGGCTTGCAGCCCTTGCGTCAGTTTTTCCAAATCCGGTTTCGTTGCCGCGCCCTGCAATGCGATCAGCAACTGCCCCTGCGCATGGCCCTGGATGCGGTCCACCCCGCCATGCAGCAGCCGTACGGCGCCGCCCAATGCGGCGGCGATGCGCGGAAAATCCGGCTCCAGCCCATCGGCACCGCGATATCCCAGTTGCAGCACGCGCGCGTGCTTGCCCGGCGGCGGATCGGGCAGCAGCGACTGCTGCAGGTCATCCGGCAAGCCATGCTGCAGCGGCGCCAGCAAGGCCCGCGTCGCCGCATGCGCGGGATTGCCGAAGACTTTCCAGACTTCGCCCAGTTCGGCGATGCGCCCCTGCTCCAGCACCAGCACCCGGTCGGCGATCTCGCGGATCACGCTCATCTCGTGCGTGATCAGGATCACGGTGATACCCAGCTTGCGGTTGATGTCGCGCAGCAGTTGCAGGATGGCCTGGGTGGTTTCGGGGTCGAGCGCGGAAGTGGCTTCGTCGCACAGCAGGATCTCCGGGCCGGTCGCCAGTGCGCGGGCGATGCCCACGCGCTGCTTCTGGCCGCCCGACAAACGGGTAGGATAAGTGCCGGCCTTGTCCTGCAAGCCGACCAGCGCCAGCAGTTCGCGCACCCGCGCCTCGATCTGCGCCTTGGGTACGCCCGCCACCCGCAGCGGCAACGCCACGTTCTCGAACACGGTCTTGGCCGCCAGCAGGTTGAAGTGCTGGAAGATCATGCCGATGCGCCGGCGCAGCTCCACCAGTTGCGCATCGTCCAGGGTGGCGATATCCACGCCGTCGACCAGCACCTGGCCTTCGGTCGGCCGCTCCAGGCGGTTGATGGTGCGCAGCAGGCTGGACTTCCCGGCGCCGCTGCGGCCGATGATGCCGAAGATGCTGCCCGGCGCGATGTCCAGGTCGATCGCGTCCAATGCCTGCACCGGGCCGGCCGACGACTGGTAGGTCTTGCCCACTGCGCGAAAGGCCACCGCGCCCTGCCCTCTTGCCGGCGCACTTTCCGCCAACGCCGCCTGCGGCGCGCGGCGTTGCGCCGGATCGGCCGGCGGAATGGCCAGCGACTGCCGTGCGGTAATCGAGAGTTCCATGAGCGCGTCCTTTACTTACGAATGACGGATTACGACTTGACCCAGGCCAGCGTGTACAGGCGCTTGTCGTTGGCGAAAGCGCGGTTGATATCGGCCTTCACCGCGGCGGAGTTCTGGTAGATACGGATGAATTTCTGCACCACCGGATCCTGCGTGCGGTTGGCCTTGACCACGAACTGGATGGCGAAGCGCGCATCCTCGATGCCCGAGTAGGCCAGGCCGCTGGAAGGGTTGAAGGCCTTGGCGGCGACGATGAAGTGCGGATAGCCCTGGGCCAGGTCGACGTCAGGCGTGATGCGCACCAGTTGCGGCCCCTCGACTTCGACGAAGCTCAGCTTCTTCGGATTCTCGACGATGTCGTTGATGGTGCCCAGGTAGCCGACATTGGGCTTGAGCTTGACCAGCCCCACGCTCTGCAGCAGCAACAGGCCGCGTCCCTGGTTCACCGGATCGTTGGCGATGCCGACCTTGCCGCCCTGCGGCACATCGGCAATCGCCTTGTACTTGAGCGAATACAAACCCACGTTGGCGAGGATGCCGGTGCCGGCGCTGGCGAGCTTGTAGCCGTTCTGCTTGATCGCGTTGTCGAGGAAGGGCTGGTGCTGGAAGTAGTTGATGTCCAGGTCGCCCGAATTGACCGCCACGTTGGGCGTGGTCCAGTCGGTGAATTCGACCACGTCGACATCGATGCCCTGGGCCTTGGCATCCTTGGCGGCGGCGACGATCGAATCGGCATAGGCGCCGGGGACGACGCCGATGCGCAGCTTGTCGGCCGCATTGGCATTGGAAACGGCCAGGGCGGCCAGCGAGGCGATGAGGAAATGCGACAGCTTCATGAATGGCTCCGGGAAACGAGGGATGCGGGAATGCAGGAATACGGAAATACGAAAAGAGGAGGCCTTACTTCTTCTGCCACGGCAAGCTGTAGAGGCGCTTGTCGTGGACGTAGAGTTCGTCGATCTTGGCCAGCACGGCCGGGGACTCCTGGTAGATGCGGATGAATTTCGCGATGCGCGGATCACCGGCCTTGTCGGCGCGGGCGACGAACACGATGGCGTATTGCACGTCGTCCACCGTCGAATACTGCAGGCCGCTCTTGGCGATCTCCGGCCGGCCTGCGGCCACGAAGTGCGCCGGATAGCCCTGCGCCAAGTCCACGTCATCCAATGCCCGCACCAGTTGCGGGCCTTCGATTTCCTTGAACCGGAGCTTCTTCGGGTTGCTGGCGATATCGGCCAGCGTGCCCTTGCTGCCCACGCCCGGCTTGAGCTTGATCAGGCCGGCGCGCTCGAACAGCAGCAGGCCGCGCCCCTGGTTCACCGGATCATTGGCCACGGCCACGGTGGCGCCATCCTTCAGTTCGGACAGGTTCTTGATCTTGGAAGAGAACAAGCCGATGTTGGGCAGCACGCCATAACCGGCCTTGGCGAATTGGTAGCCGCGGTCGCGCACGGCGTTGTCGAGGAAGGCCGAATGCTGGAAGTAATTGAGGTCGAGGTCGCCCGACTGCAGCGCCACGTTCGGCGTGGTCCAGTCGGTCATCTCCACCACGCGCACCTCCAGCCCTTGCTTTTTGGCTTCGCGGGCGGCCACCTCGACGGAGTCGTTGATGACGCCCGGCGTGGTGCCTATCGTCAATGCCTGCGCGTGCAGCGCCGCCGATGACAGGGCCAGCAAAGCGGCAAGGGAAATGCGCAGTAAAGTCTTGGAATTCTTGGTGGTCATGGTCGGGCCGGGAAATGATTTCCAAAAATTCTAGCCGCGCAACCATGCAGTTCCTACGAAGCAAAAAGTGCATGCATATCCGCTTTTGGCATGTACCGCCAACCGTTATGAGAGCATCCGCAACGCCAAAACATACGCTTGCGCCGGAAGTGCTGAAAGTTTCCCTCCGGACAATTATTGTGCATTGCATCAAATAATACTGGCCGAAAAGGCATATCCTGTGTATAGTGTCGCGACTCCTCATCAAGCGGCGTAAGAGTCTGGCCTCTCACCTGTCTTGCCTCCCCGGCAAGTCCTGTCTGATCCCTCGTTTCTGTTTCTTCTCGTTTGGCGTGTTTGCGAACGCATGCGCCGGCTGCTTGGCCTGTTCGAGGAATACCGGCAATCTCCCGCACCATTGGCGCCGGGGATTCTCATCGGGGACACACCCATTAACACGAGTTGCGGCAACGGCTTGCCGGCCTGTGCCAGGCTCACCTGTTTCGGAGATTGAATGGCGAAGGAAGAGCTGATCGAAATGCAAGGCCAGGTAACCGAAGTGCTGCCTGATTCGCGGTTCCGCGTCGACCTGGACAACGGGCATACGCTGGTCGCCTATAGCGCGGGGCGCATGAAGAAGAACTTCATCAAGATCCTGGCGGGCGACAAGGTAACGCTGGAGCTCTCGCCCTACGACCTGAGCAAGGGCCGGATCATTTTCCGCCACATCGAGAACCGCGGCCCCGGCAGCGCGCCGAAGCCTCCCCGCCGCCGTTGAGGCGGCAGCGCGCACCTGGCGCCAGGTGCGCGGCCCCCGGTATCGATACTTGAGTGGATTCACTTTCGGCGGCATCACTTTCCAGATAGGACTGGATGCTGCGAATCTGCTCAAGTATCAGTATCGGTACTGAACCGGCACAAAAACGCCAAACGAAAAGCCCCGCTCATCGGATCGGGGCTTTTTCTTTTCAAGCGCGCATCGGGCAAGGGATCAGAGTTTCCCCGCCGCGATATCGGCATCCATCGCCTGCCGCCCCATGCCGATCGCATGCTCCTCGGCCTCCACCGGGGTATTGCCGCGAAAGTCGTCGCAACTGGCGCGGCGAAACGGCACCGGGTTGTCGTTGCGGTGGAACTGGTAGCTGCCGACCCAGCTGCCGTCGCGCTGCTCGCTGCTGCTGACGCGGATGAAGTAGCCGCGGTATTCCACCGCATCGACATCGAGTTCGGCATCGATCAGGGCGCGCGCGAAAGCGGCGCCGGTGGCTTGCGCCGCCGCGGCCGAACGGAAGGGGTTGCCGCGGATTTCCGGATAGACCGCATCGCCGACCGTGACCGCGCAGCGCACATCGCCGCTGCGCGCATCTTCCTGATACTCGACAGTGATGCGCCTGCCGCGATAAACCAAGCCGTATTGCGCCATGTCCATGCCCATGCCCATGCCCATGCTATCCAAATGATCGTTGCGGGGCATCGTAGCATAGCGGTCCCGCCGCCGTTGCGGCACGCATTCCATTATCATGGCGGGCCTTTTTCCCATCTTCCGATTTCCCGCATGTCCGACTTCGACACTACCGCCGCCGACGATTCCTCCTCCGGCGCAGACGCCATCAACGAGGCGCGCCTGTGGCGCGAGGACGGCTGGACCGCCCGCATCATCAAAAACGACGATGACGACGGCTGGGCGGTCGAAATGACGCGCGCCGGCGAACGCGAACCGACGCTGATCGGCCCCTGGACCATGGGCCGCGACAAGAAGAACCCCAAGCCGCTGGACAAGTCCGCATTCAACACGCTGGTGAAGACCGCCTCGGAATTCCGCCGCCGCAGCGAGCAGCAGCTGCACGCGCAATTGCACAAGCACGTCACCGTCGACGGCGACGACGGCGCATCCATCAAGGTGACGCTGGATATCGTGCCCGACGACGATTTTCCCTATGCCGACCTGGCGGCCTGGGACGAGATGGGCGAGCTGCTGGCCAAGGTGCAAGTCGCCCCCGGCTACAAACTGAATGCCGACAGCGCCGCGCGCTGGGTGGCCGGCGGCTTCCGCAAGCCCGGCTGAGCCGGCGCTTCAGGCCGCCAGGGGCAACGCGGCCTGGCGCTTCAACACGGCCGGATCCTGCTTCAGCAACGACAGCGAACCGATCAGCGACAGCATCTGCTCCCAGCGGAATTCGCCGCCGGCAGCCTGGCGCTCCTTGTCGGCAGCCGCATCCCGCAATTGCGCGGTGAAGTCCCGCACGATGGACGACTGCGACGGCGTAGTGATGTCCGACACTTTCTTCCCCAGCACATACTTGGTCACATGCGTCTGCTGGCTGGCCGACTGGCGCAGCAGCGCCCTGGCCAGGAAGCCTTTGTCGTAGGCGATCTCCAGGGTGCTCGATGCCTCGTCATCGATCTGGCGATAGGTGTAGTTCTGGGATTGCTTGTCGGTGGTGAGCTTAAGGGGCGCGCCGGCATGCAGCGGCTCGTGATAGGCGGCGTGCAGGCTGGACTGCTGTTGCTGCACGATGTGCCGGTTGGCCTGCGAACCGCCGCCCAGGGTGGTGCGCTGCGAAACCCGGTAGTCGAAGCTGTCGACCTCGCCGTGGTCGAGCGGATTGGGGACGCGGGTGGTTCCCGACACCGATGCCGTGAAGTCGGCCAGGCCGGTCAGCATCTTGCGGTCGGCGTCTTCCATGCCGACCGCGGGCGACACCTGGCCCGCCTTGGAGGCCTGCCCCGGATAACTGCTGTTGAGCTGCGCGAAGGCATCCTTGAACAAGGCGTTCAGGGATTCGTCGCCGTGGCCGCGGCGCGCGGCCGCATCGAACTGTTCAAGATAACTGGCGATGGCGTCCTGCCGTTGCCGGGCGCTGCCGGCGATGGCGGCGCCGTTCAGGTCGACCGCCACCTTGATGGCGCCGGCCGCGCCGCTGGTGGACAGCGTGCGCTGCCCGGCGTCGGCATGGAAGTCGATGGCCTGGTCGCCGCCGCCAAGCGCGGCGTGCAAATCGATAGACGCCAGCGCCGCCGTGTCGAACTTGAGCAAACCCTCCAGCGCAAGGCGCGGCGGCTGTTCGGCCAGTCCGTTCACGGCGGCCTGGAAGGCATCGCCCAATCCGCCGATGGCCTCACGCTCGTCATCGGCCAGCTTTCCCTCGGCGACCTCGACCTTCACGGCAATGCCGTTGCTGTCGGCCGACAGCGAGAAATTCACCTTGGCGCCGCCGGCCGTGACGACCGACAGCCCGATGCCATTGCCGGCGAAATCGTGCAATTGCTGGCGCAGGATGGCTTGCACGCCCTCGTCCGCCTGCACCGCCTGCCAGGATTGCAGTACCGATTGCGAGAAGCTGCCGCCGCCATCCTTGATGTGGTCCAGCAGCGCCTTGCCAAGGCCGTGCCAGCGGCCGGCCAAATCGCCCGCGACAGCGTCGCCGGCCATCAGCGAACTGATGGCGCCGGTCTGCCGGCTTTCCCAGACGAACGGCCCGGAGGTGACGGTGTTGTCGGACACTGCCGCCATCGTTCCGTCCGCCGAATAAAGCTGCACAAGGGCGCCATTGGCCCTCCCCGACAGCACGACGGCCGACGATGGCGAAGCCGTGGAAACGGCAGCGGGCACAGGCCCGGTACTTCCTGCAACCGTGCCGGCGCGCGCGGCACTGCCGGCCTGGTAGCCGGTGGCGGCAGACAGCGTGGAGAGTGTGGTCATGTCGTAGGTGCCTGATGCATGGCGCGCTGATAGGAACAGCAGCATTAACGGCCGACATGGCCGAAGCTTGAGGACAGGCGCCCGGAATTGCCGGTGCGGGAACGCAGCGTTCCGATACGCTGCGCCTTATGCCGTCTTATGCCGCCCCGATCGGATGCGCCCCGACCGTGACCGGATCGACGTGGGTCATCACATCCAGCACATTATGCGCATCCAGCACGCGCTGCCGCGCCAGCGCGGCGATCGCATGGCCTTGCGCCACGGTCAGCGTGCCGTCGATTTCCAGGTGCACGTCGACCTGGGCCAGGTCGCCCATCTTGCGCGTGCGCAGGTCGTGCACGCCCTGCACGCCCGGCGTCTCCAGCAAGGTCCGGCGGATCGCCTGCGACTGCTCTTCCGAGACCGCGCGATCCATCAGGTCATGCAGCGCGGCCCAGAAGAAACGCCAGCCCATGCGCCCCACCATCCCGCCGACTACCGCGGCCGCCACCGGATCGAGCAGCGTGAAACCGAGCAGGTTGCCGCCCACGCCGAGCGCCACCACCAGCGAGGAAGCGGCATCCGAACGCGCATGCCAGGCATTGGCCACCAGCATGCCGGAGCGTACCCGCTCGGCCACCATGAGCATGTAGCGGAACAGCAATTCCTTGGCCAGCAGCGCCGCCAGCGCCACCCACAGCGCGGCGGCATGCACCGGCGGCAGATGGCCGAAATCCTGGATCTTGTGCGCGGCCGAGAGCAGCATGCCGATGCCCACCGCCAGCAGCAGCCCGCCCAGCGCCAGCGAAGCGGCGTTCTCGTAGCGCTGGTGGCCGTACTGGTGGTCGTCATCGGCCTGCTTGCGGCTATGGTGCGCGGCGAACAGCACCACCACATCGGCCACCAGGTCCGACAGCGAATGCACGCCGTCGGCCACCAGCGCCTGCGAACCGGACAGGAACCCGGCCGTGATCTGCAACGCGCTCAGGCCGACGTTGACCGCGCTGCTGGCGAACGTGCTGCGCCGGCCGGCGCAATAGCGCGCTTCGGCATCGGGCGTGTTTTCTTTTTCGTGACTTAACATAAAGATAACTATCTGCCTGCGAACCGGCTTTAAATAACCGCAAACGCCCGCAAAACTTGTGCTGTTGATCAAATTGCAGGATCATCTTGCCACAATACAATGCCAGTCGCCGGGGGCCGAGGGGGCCGCCGGCGGCTGGCCGTTCTGCCAGCGCGCAATCTTGCATGCCCGCCGCCGATAGGCTGCGGGCCTGTGTATCATCGCGCCGCAGCCAAGGCAGGCCAAGAGCAGCAACTCATCCGAGGACCAGCATGGAACAAGCAACTCCGCAACCGCTGTCGTTCGCATTCGACAGGGCCAGCGGCGAACTGAGCGCAACCTTCACTCCGACACCCGGCTTCCCGCCACTGACCCTGGCCTTCCTGAAACAGGCCATGGCGGAGAAGGGGCTGACCAAACTGTTCTTCCAGGATTCGGTGCTCAACGGTTTCGTGCGCAAGGTCGAAGAGGCCAGGGAAGCCGTGACCCAGGTGATCGCCGAACGCCGCGACGGCGAGTTCTCGCTGGAAGTGGACAACGACCTGATGAGCGCATCGCTCACGCTGGTAGCCCCGTTCGGCGGCCGCGCCAAGAGCGTGGAGGTGGTCAATGCGATTCGCGCCGCCGGCATCACCTACGGCATCCTGCACGAAAAACTGCGCGGCGCCCTCGCCGCCGGCCACTGTAACAAACTGGTGATCGCACAAGGCCTGATGCCGACGCCGGGCGAGCCGGCGCGCTTCGAAAGCCTGATCGAGGAAAAGCGGGAGGAGCTGGCCGATATCGACGACGACGCCGTCATTTCCTACGCCGATATGAGCCATCTGCTGCTGGTGTCGGCGGGCGACCCGCTGATGCGCCGCATCCCGCCGGTGCCCGGCAAGGACGGCATCGACATCAAGGGCGGCAAGGTGCCGGCGCGCCCGATCGCCGATGTCCCGTTCGCCAAGGAATCGGTCGGCGCCGAGCCGAGCCCCGACGATCCCAACCTGCTGGTAGCGATCGTGCCGGGCCAGCCGGCGGTGATCAAGAACGGCGTGAAGATCAACCCGGTGATCGATGTCGAGAACGTCGACCTGTCTACCGGCAACCTGACCTTCGAAGGCACGGTGTGCGTCTCCGGCGACGTGATGACCGGCATGAAGCTGCATGTAGGCGGCGACGTGGTGGTCAACGGCACGGTGGAGGCGGCCGAGATCGTGGCCGGCGGCAACGTCACCGTCAAGGGCGGCGTGATCGGCCATAGCGAAGGCGTCGCCGCTGCGGCGGGCACCACGACCATCGCCTCGCGCATCAAAGCCCAGAAATCGGTGCAGGTCATGTTCGCCGAAAGCGCCCACATCGAGGCCGGCGAGAGCATCCTGGTGCTGGGCAATGCGCGCCAGTGCGAACTGCTGGCCGGCGACGAGATCACGGTGGGCAAGGGCAACCCGCGCACCGGCCAGATCATCGGCGGCCGCGTCGAGGCCACCAACATGATCCGCGCCAATGTCATCGGCGCACCGACCGGCAACTTCACCCGGGTGCAAGTCGGCCTCGACCCCTACATGGAAGAAAAGATCGCCATCAAGGAACAGGAATACGCGCGCAAGGTGGCCGAGCTGGACCGCACCATCAAGCAGCAGGGCTACTACAAGCTCAACCCCGAGAAAGCCACGCCGGAAATCCTGTTCGAGACCAGCGAGAAGCGCAAGGCGCTGGCCTATGAGGTCAAGACGCTGCTGGAAGAAGTGGGACAGATGAAGGAAGGCATCGTGGCCGCGGAAGACTCCCGCATCATCGTCGCCAAGGCGGTGTACGAAGGCACCGAACTGCGCATCGGGCACCAGGTATGGCCGGTGCAGTCCGACCTCGGCGGCGGCACCGCGCAGCTGTTCGAGGGCGATATCCGCTACAACCCGAAGAAGTAACGACTCACGATGATGGATGATCTTCCCAAGCTCGGCAGCGCCGGGCTGCGCGCCCTGGCGCAGGCCTCCGGCGCCGTCGCCCAGCCATGCAATTGCTGCTCCGGCGCCGCCGACGCCGCCGGCTGGATCAGCCTGCCGCTGACGCTGCCGGAGCAACAACTGGCCGACGTCGGCACGCTGGTCGCCGATCCCTACGACGAACCAACCTTCGCCGAATACCATCCCGACGGCACCCGCTACGACGGATCCGCCGCCCCTGTGGCGCCGCGCTACTACCCCTACAACCGCTGCAACGTGGCGCGCTGCACACTCTGCGGGCGCCATTACTTGCGCTATACCGAGGCCGGCGGCTACTTCGTCGACCGCCGCATCCGCGCACTGGACCGTCCCGAGCTGGTCGTCGACGCGGCTTAAGCATCCCCCTTCATCCCCGGCTCAGGCGGCTGGACATCAGGATCTGGTAAAGCGTGTCCGCCGGCTTCGACAGCCGGCGCGCCGTCAGCGCCACATATTCCACATCGGGCAGCACCGGCAGGCTGGCATTGTTGAGCGGCGCCGTCAGGTCGCGCGAGGCCAGGTGCTGCGGCAAGGCCGCCAGCCCCAGTCCGCCGCGCGCGGCCGCCATGCAGCCGGCGTGGCTGCCGCTGGTGCAGACGATGCGCCAATGGCGGCCCGACTTGCCCAAGGTCTGCAGGGTGGCTTCGCGGGTAATGCTGGGCTCGGGCAGCAGGATCAGCGGCAGCGGCTGCGACAGGTCGACATGGGTCTCCGGCCGGGCCAGCCACTGCATCGGCGTGGAAAACATGCTGTGCCCGCGCGATTCGCCGCTGCGCCGCTTGCCGACCAGCAAGTCCAGCTTGCCCTGGTCGAGCAGGGCGTACAGTTCGCTGGTCAGGCCGATGGTGATTTCCAGCTCCACTTCCGGATGCTGGTTGCGAAAGGCCGCCAGCATGTCCGGCAGCGGCCCCATGGCGAGGTCGTCGGAGGTGCCGAAGCGCACCCGGCCGCGCAGGCGCGCGCCGCTGAACTGGGCCTCGGCGCGGGCGTGCGCCTGCAGGATCAGGCGCGCATGCACCAGCAGGCTCTCGCCGTCGGCGGTCAGCGCCAGCGAATGGGTGTCGCGCACGAACAGGCGCCGCCCCAGGCTTTGCTCCAGGCGCCGGATATGGTCACTCACGCTCGATTGCGTCAGCCCGAGCTGGCGTCCGGCCTCGGTGAAGCTGGCCGATGCTGCGGCAGTGGTGAAGGTGTGCAGCCAGACGGGGTTGAGCATGGGGGCGATACCCTCGAAAGCGGGGAAGGAAATGCCATTGTTATCGACATTTCCGTTGACAGTCAACGCCATCAAAGGGCTTCCCGATCATCATCCGATTTCCTATCATGGGACAAAATCATTCAACTTCGTCCAACCCCATGAAACGCTTCCTTCCCGACCGCTTTACCCAATTGCTTCTCGGCACCGTGCTGCTGGCCACGCTGCTGCCGGCCACCGGCCGCTTCGAAGGCTTCATGCATGCGGCCAGCAACGTGGCGATCTCGCTGCTGTTCTTCCTGCACGGCGCCAAGCTGTCGCGCGAGGCGGCGCTTTCCGGCCTGAAGCAGCCCAAACTGCACCTGCTGACGCTGGCCTCGACCTTCCTCCTGTTCCCGCTGCTCGGGCTGGCGCTGCAAGCGGCGGTGCCTGACCTGCTGACGCCGCAGTTGTGGATGGGCGTGCTGTTCGTCTGTACGCTGCCTTCCACCGTGCAATCGTCGATCGGCTTCACCTCGATCGCGCGCGGCAACGTGCCGGCGGCGATCTGCGGCGCCACCGCCTCCAACCTGCTGGGGATCCTGATCACGCCGCTGCTCGTGACCCTGCTGCTGCATCGCCACCATGACGGCAACGGCTTGTCGCAGGTGCTGTCGATCCTGCTGCAGTTGCTGCTGCCGTTCGTGCTGGGCAACCTGCTGCGCCCCTGGATCGGCGCCTGGATCAGCCGCCACAAGGCGGTCGTCAACGTAGTCGATCGCGGCGGCATCCTGCTGTCGGTGTACGCCGCCTTCAGCGCCGCCGTGGCGCAGGGCATCTGGCACCTGTTCCCGCCCGGCCAGCTGGCGCTGCTGGTGCTGGTCAACGCCGTGCTGCTGGGCGCGGTGCTGTTGGCCACCACCTATGGCGCGCGGGCGCTGAAGATGCCGCGCGGCGATGAAATCGTGCTGGTGTTCTGCGGCTCCAAGAAGTCGCTGGCCTCCGGCATCCCGATCGCCTCGGTGCTGTTCGCCGGCAGCGGCGCGGCCGTGGTGCTGCTGCCCATCATGCTGTTCCACCAGATGCAGCTGATGCTGTGCGCGGTGCTGTCGCGCCGCTATGCCGAGCAGCAGGAACGCCACGAACAAGCCCAGGCCGGCGCAACGGCAGCCGTCGCCGGCCGCTGACTCTACTCCTCCTCCGTTTTTCCTTTCCCGTGCAGGCTCCTGACACAACGTTGTCAGGAGCCTGCCTGCATGATGCGTCCCATGCCGACACCTGATACCGGCATCCATGACACGACATTCATCAACAACGAAAGGAAGACAAACATGCAAACCAACGTCAACTGGTTCGAAATCGCCACCAAGGACCTGACCCGCGCCGCCAATTTCTACGAAACCGTATTCGCCACCAAATTGCGCCTGGAAAACCTGGATGCGGAAATGCCGATGGCCATCTTCACCCGCGACGACGGCCAGTCGATCGGCTGCCTGACCGGCGGCGACTGGTTCGAGCCTTCGACCCAGGGCACGCTGATCTACCTGGATGCCGGCCCCTCGATCCAGGCCGTGATCGACCGCATCGAAGCCGCCGGCGGCAAGATCGCGATGGCGAAAATGCAACTGCCCAAGGATCTCGGCTACATCTGCCACTTCATCGACACCGAAGGCAACCGGGTCGCACTGCACGCGATGAACTAAAGCCAGCGGCAGCAGGCGGGCGGAGCATCGATATGGACTACCGCCCGGCTACATTGCAAAGCAGTAGCGAAGCCGGGCGGCGCATGCCAGAATGGCGCACACCGTATTTTCCCGCCCCCGCATGCGCCGAGCCGACCGACTGTTCCAGATCACCCAATACCTGCGCGGACGCCGGCTCACCACCGCGCGCCAACTGGCCGAATGGCTGTCGGTCTCGGAACGCACGGTCTACCGCGACGTCCGCGACCTCTCCCTGTCCGGCGTGCCGGTGGATGGCGAAGCCGGCGTCGGCTACCGCATCAAGCCCGGCTACGACCTGCCGCCGCTGATGTTTACCGCCGATGAAGTCGAGGCGCTGGTGATCGGCATGCGCATGGTGCAGGCCTGGGGCGGCCCGCAATTGTCGGCCTCGGCCGCCGCCGCCCTGGCCAAGGTGGTGCTGGCGCTGCCGCGCGACAAGCGCGACTTCGTCGAAGCCACCCCGCTGTTCGCGCCCAATACGCGCATGGATCTGCAACAGGGCGAACGCCTGGAGCAGATCCGCCAGGCCATCAACAGCCGCCACAAATTGCTGCTGCACTATTCGGATGCCCAACAGCGCGGCAGCCAGCGCGTGGTCTGGCCGCTGGCGCTGGCCTTCTTCGGCGGCAGCTGGCTGTTGGCGGCGTGGTGCGAAGTGCGCGAGGACTTCCGTTCCTTCCGCCTGGACCGCGTGCAGCAGCTCAGCGAACAAGGCTACTACCCCGACCGCGACGGCCGCCGCCTGGCCGACTTCGTGCGCGCCATGCGGCGCGAACACAAGGAACAAGGGTTCCCGCCGCCGCGGTGAATTGCAAGGCAGCTCGGCGCGGCACAAACCGCATATGCAGATGCAAATTCATTCGTTCGTCCGCCGCGGCGGCGGGTTTAGGCTTGAAGCGTCATCAATTTCAGGCCTTCCCTATGCGAAAAGAGAACCGCCGAGCCAAGTCCGACAACGCTCCCTCCGCCGTCGCTTCCCAGACGGCCGCCCCCATTTCGCTGGATGACCGCTGTGTACTGTGCGTGGGCGGATTGACCGGCGCCCGCAATCATTACCGCGCCGAGATCGAGACGCGCGACGGTCGCTTCATCCATCACGACGGCGGCCGCGAAGACAACCTGCACCGCCTGGCGCCGATGCTGGCCGCGGCCGATATCGTGATCTGCGCCTCCGGCAACATCAGCCACAACGCCTACCACCTGGTCAAGAGCACCTGCAAGAAACTGGGCAAGCCGTGCGTGCTGGTCAAGGGCACCGGCATCGCCTCCTTCCTCGACGGCCTGGGCAGCCTGGCGCAACCGCATCCGGCGGCAAGCGGCCCGTCGGCGCGCGGCGAACGCATGCTCAAAAGCGGGCGCTGAACGGCCCTGCCTGCCGCGCCGATTGGAAAAAATCGGCAAAGCCCCCTACAATCGACTCCCACGGCCATACATGATGGCCAAAGTGACAATCAGCCGATCCGGCATCATCCTCGGGAGTTCGTTTGAAAATCGTACGTCGCCTGGCCGCAAGCCTTCTGGTGCTGGCCTGTTCGGCCGGCGTGGCTCCGGTCGCGCAAGCCGCGCCGCAACCCAGCTTCGGCATCGAGATCGGCAATGCCCTGCTGTGCCTGAACCAGCTCAACAGCAAATATTTCTACGACTACCTGACCGAAGCCTTCGGCCCGCCGTACAAGACCGAAGGCGGCGCCTTCTGGTTCAAGGCCAGCAACGTCAACCTGTGGGGAGTGCAGGTCACCGACCTGCTGGTCAACGACAGCAGCAGCCAGGCCGATTTCATCGGCGCCTTCTTCAACGCCACCCCGGTCAAGCTGACCGAGTCGATCAGTTCGGCGCTGGGCATCCGCTTCACGCCGGATGACAATTCCGCCTACCCGGTGCGCCAGTCGCAAGCCGGCAGCAAGATCGTCTACAACAACACGAACGCCAAGATGTATTGCGCCAAATCCAAGTTCCTGGTGCCTTCGCCGCAGCAGCCGGGGCCCTGAACCGGTTGCCGAGGCAGGATGGAAAAAGCCGCGCATGATGCGCGGCTTTTTGATTGGGCCGGGCTTGCGCCCTTGCAGCCGCGCCGCTTAATCCTGCTCCCGGGAACGCTTCACATCCTCGATGCTGCGGATGCAATCGCGGCCGGCCGCCTTGGCCAGGTATAGCGCTTCATCGGCCTGGCGCAGCACATCGTCCGGCTGGTCCTGCTGACGCCGGGGGATCATGGCCGAAACGCCGATGCTGATGCTCAGGTAGCCGGTGGCGCTGGCGGCGTGCCCGATCCTGAGGCCATGAACGGACTGGCGGATGCGCTCGGCGACCGTCAGCGCGCCCTCCAGCCCGGCGCCCGGCAACAGCACCGCGATCTCTTCGCCGCCGTAACGCGCCGGCAGGTCTTCCGGGCGCACATCGGTTTCGCGAATGGCGCTGCCCAGGCGGCGCAGCACCTCGTCGCCGGCAATGTGGCCGTACAAGTCGTTGTACTGCTTGAAGTAGTCGACGTCGATCATGATCACCGCCAGCGACAGGCCGGTGCGGGCCGCGCGGTTGAATTCCTCCTGCAGGCCGCGCTCGAACTGGCGGCGGTTGGCCAGGCCGGTGAGCGCATCCTCCAGCGCCAGGCGGGACAGGGTCTTGTTCATTTCCTCCAGGTTGACGCGCGTCTCGTCCAGTTCGGTCTCGATGTTCTTGCGCTCCTGCATCAGGGCATTGAAAGCGCCGTGCAAATCGCCCAGCTCATCCTGGCGCACTTCGCCGGGAAGCTGTTCCAGGCTCTTGTCCTGGCGGATGCGGTGGATGTGCGCCAGCAAGCTCTGCAGCGGAAAGAACAGGCGGCCGATGAACCACCAGGCCAGGGCGCCGGCCAGCAGCGTCAGCACGCTGGCGGCCAGAATGGCGCGCTCCTGGATGTCGGCGATGGGCGCGTAGGCATCCGCGCTCAGGTAGTGGGCGCCGATGATCCAGTTGGCGCTGCTCATGCGCTTGTAGGAAGACAAGGCCGGCTCGCCATCCTCATCCATGCTTTCCATGCTGCCTTCGAACCCCTTGAGCGCCTGCGCATTGGCAAGGCTGCGGCCGCCCACGGCATCCATATGCTGGAGGATGAGTTCCTTGTTCGGATGCTCGACCACGATGCCGTCGGTCGTGAAGATATACATGAAGCCGCTCTTGCCCAGGCGCATGTCGGTGAACTGGCCCAGGAAATTGTGTTCCTTCAGGTCGATGCTGGCCACCAGCACCAGGTCCACCTCGCCGCGCGCATTGAACAGCGGCTCGGTCATCAGGACCACCGAGCGGTTCGACATCTTGCTTTTCAGCGGCTTGGAAATCACGCCCTTGCCAGTCTTGAGCGTATCCTCCAGATAGTCGCGGCCGGCCAGGCTGAAGCGGCCGACCTGGCTTGCATCGGCATAGTTGGCGATGATGGCGCCATTGGTTTCGACCACCGTGACATTGAAGAACTGCTCGCGCAGCGACAGGTGCCGCTCAAGGTAATGTTGCATCTGCGCCGGATCGTGGCGCGCGGCGACGGGAATGCCTTCGGCCAGCAGGCGCAACGCAATGCGCCGGCCCTCGAAGCCGGCATCGAGCGCCGATGCGGTCAATTGCAAGGCGGTGAATTGCTGCGCGCCCAATTCATCGCGCATGTCGCGCCGGATGACGATGAGCGAAATGGCCGTCACCACGATGGCGGTCACCACCACCGCAGCCACGACAGCCAGGGCCAGGCGGGTCTTGAGTTTCAGGTTCAGGAGCGACATAGACAGAGTATTGATTTTCCCGCCGGGAACACCCTTGATGCTTTTAAGAATACATCCCGCGGATTATTCCGGGCTGCATGCAGATAGCGCCATCGATGATGATGCATGCTGCCCGGCTTTCACACTACCTGCAACGCGCGCAGCAACGGCAGGCGGGTGCGTGCGAACAACTGCGCCTGGGTCGCCAGCTCGCCCAGGTTTTCCTGCTCCCCTTCCAGCCGCACGCCATCGCGCACCAGCTTCTTGCCTTGCGCGCTGATATGCCGCCATGCCAGCGCCGGCCACGCCTCCACGTTCTCGCCCTGTTCCAGATACGCCAGCAGGAACAGCTGGCCGATGCGATCGACCGCCACCCCGCCGCCGGTTACCGGGCTGCACAGGTGGCCGACGCCGCCCTCGGCCGCCGGCGGCTCGGCCTGGGCGGCCTTTTCCAGCAGATGCAGATTGAGCGCGCGGGTGCGCTGCGCGATCTCCGCGCGCGCATGGCCCGCCGGCTCCGGCGGCAGCGGCGCGGCATGGCCGGTGCCGATCAGCATCAGCGCCGAATCCAGCACTTGCGACAGGTTCAGGTTGCGGTGCGCCAGCGACGCCGCCAGGTCGACCAGCGTATGCGGCTGGTAATCGCCCAGCGCCTGCAGGATGGGTTCGTAGATCAGCCGGTTCAGGGTGATCTCGGAGGCCACGTTCTGGATCGTCAGCGGCACCTTGTCCGGTTCGGTGAGCAGCACGATGCTTTGCAGCGCCAGCGCCTGCACCCGCTGGCGGTCGTCCAGGGCCTGCCCGCCGCGCACCCAGTAATCGCGCCGGAACTGCTGGTTGACCATGAAATCGCGCACGCCCTGCTGCATCACCGGATCGCCGATGCCTTGCATGAACTGCCGCTGCGCCGGCGTCAGGTTGGCCATGTCGAGATGGTCGGCGTAGTTGGCCGGGCAGGCGAACTGCAGGCCTGCCTGCGACAGGCGGCGGTGCATGTCGGTGAACGACTCGGCATGCCAGTCGCGGTTGAAGTATTCGTGCGCCAGGTAGTCGCGGCCTTGCTGCTGCAGGATTTTCAGGCGGTCGCGCATGAACGGGTTGGCCTGCGCGTACACCGGGTCGGCGTCGAACATGCGGGCGGCGAAATCCAGCGCGGCATCGATGCGCGCCGCGGTCGGCAGCGCCTGCTCGTCGTTGCCGGCCTGCTGCGCGTGCTGCACCATCAGGTCGCGCAGCGGCATGAAGGCGGACCAGCCGGGCTGGGTGTTGTAGCTGATGTAGAGCACGCCGCCGGGCTTGAGCTTGCGGTCGATGAAGTCGAAGATGATGTCGCGGTTCTCTTGCGAGACCCAGCTCCAGACGCCATGCAGCGCGATGAAATCGAAATCCGGCAGGTCTCCGCGGCGGCAGAAATGCGAGAAGCTGGAGTCTTCCAGCTGCGCGCCGCTGCCGCTGGCCTGCGCAAGTTCCCTGGCGAAGGCGGCTTGCATGGGGTTGAAATCGTTGCCCCACCAGCGCGTGCCCGATGCCGCCGCATGGAAGTTGGTCGACAGGCCCTGGCCGAAGCCCAGTTCGCAGGCCTCCTGGACCACCGGCGAGCGCAGGCCGTGGAAGGCGAACGCCAACGGCAGGCGCGCCGGGTTCATGCCGGGATAGTAGCCGTAGGTGTAGGCGATGTCGAAGACGTATCCGTCGTTCCAGTTACTCAAGGCTTGCTCCCGGCAGAAGATGGCATTGGCATCATCGGGGCCGCCGCGGTTCAACTGCGGCGGCGGTTCCTGTTATTGCTTGTCGCTGCTTGCGTCATTCTTGCCGGTGCCGTAAGCCGTATATTTGCGCGAACTGCCGCGCGCCTGCTCGACGGGGTACTTGCGGCGATTCAGTTCCATTTTCTCCAGCACCGCTTCGCGCAGGTCGACGCCGGTGTGGTCGGCCAACTGGATCAGGTAGACCAGCACATCGGCCATCTCATGCCGTATGCCCTCGCGGGCGGCGGCGTCGAGTTCATGGTCGGCGCCGGTGGGCAGCCACTGGAAATGTTCCATCAGCTCGGCCGCCTCCACCGACAGCGCCATGGCAAGATTTTTCGGCGTATGGAAACGCAGCCAGTCGCGTTCGCTGGAAAACTGGCGGATGATGCCGCGCAGTTCGTCAAGGTCGGAGGTGCGTTGCACTGATAGGTCGCTCATGGGATGGCAATGCATGGAGATGTCGGTAAAACGGCCACTTTATCATCATCGCCGGCTATGCGGCACTGCCGCATGCCGCCGGCAATCCCGCCTATCCTTGATCTGTGGCAGGTTGCGCCACGACGATCTGGTGCACAATGCCACAACCTACACCACCGATTGTTCCGGCCATGATGCACTCGCCTTCCCTCCTTTCCCAGCGCCTGCTGCTGTGCGCCGCCCTGGCGACGGCAAGCCTGCTGGCCGGCTGCGACCGCTCCGTCGACCGGAAACTGGCGCAACACGCGGCGGCGGAAACCACGCTGGGTGTCACCCCGACCGAATTTGCCAGCCGTTTCAACGCGCGGCTGCCGGCCGTACTGGCCGGCATGCGGGTGGAGGAGCCGGAACATATGGCCGGCCTGTACCGGCTCGACCCGTCCCGCCTGCATCCCGGCCGGTATGAATACGTCCTGGAAACCAGGGTCGGCCCAGCACAGACCTCCATGCTCGGCACGCTCAACAAGAAAGGAGAACTGCGGGCGGTCGGCGTGCTGCTCACCGACCGCTCCCAGGCGGCCCGCGACGAATTCCTGATCTGCGCGGATAGTACGGCGCGCAGTTTCATCGTCGCCGCCCCGGAAAAACTGTTGCCGCTGATCACCCGCCTGACCGGCATCGCCCTCGACAATCCGGGACAGCGCATGACGGAAGTCGTCTCCGATCAGTTGCTGTCGGTAGAAGTGGTGCCGCAAGGCCTGCTGTTCCAGGTACAACCGAAACAATAACGGCGACAAGCCGGCTCCTCTGGAGCGCAGTCTCCACGCGCCGGAACGTAACTGTTAATCAACTTATATTTTAATAAAAATACATGGAGATCGAGTTTCACCAAGTCCCGCCGATACACCCGCACCATCGACCCGCTTTACCGACGTATCCAGTTTCACCCACAGTAGCGATAGTTTGAGTTCGCAGGGCTGCCGCACCTGGAGAAGGTGCGCAGCGTCCACAACGACAGGCGCCGGGCCAGCCGATGGCATAGGATCCGGCGCTCTAACGCAAGGGGAAATAGCATGCGCAAGAACCTGCCGGTCACCACCCACGAACGCCTGATGAAAGATGGCAAGTCGATCGTCTCCAAGACCGACCTCCAAGGCAACATCACCTACGTCAATCCCTACTTTATCGAGATCAGCGGCTTCACCGAAGCCGAACTGATCGGCGCCCCGCAAAACATCGTGCGCCATCCCGACATGCCGCGCGAAGCCTTTGCCGACCTGTGGGCCACGATCAAATCGGGGCTGCCGTGGAACGGTCTGGTCAAGAACCGCTGCAAGAACGGCGACTTCTACTGGGTGCAGGCCAACGTCACGCCGGTGCGAGAAAATGGCCGGATGGTCGGCTACATGTCGGTGCGCACCCGTCCCTCGCGCGAGCAGGTGCAAGCGGCCGATGCCGTCTACCGCCGCTTCAGCGCGGGCCAGGCGGGCGGCTTGCGCATCCGGCGCGGCGCCGCCGTGCGCAGCGGCCTGGCCGGCTGGCTGCTGAACCTGCGCAATACCTCCATTGCGCGCCGGCTAGGCCTGGTCATGACCGTACTGGCAATCATGTTCGTTGCCGGCGGCTTCGTTTCCGGCAACGCCGTGCGCCTGGCCGGCGCCAACCCGTATCCGATATGGGCCGGCACGCTGGCGGGCGTCACACTGCTGCTGGGCTCCTGGGCCCTGCTGCACAGCGCTATCGTGACGCCGCTCAAACAAGCCATCGGCGCCGTGCACGGCCTGGCCGGCGGCGACCTCAACCTGCAGGTCGACACCAACCGGCATGGCGACATGGGACTGCTGCTGCAGGCGCTGCAGCAACTCAACGTCAACCTGCGTTCCATCATCGGCGACGTACGCAGCAATGTGGATTCCATCGCGGTATCGACGCAGGAAATCGCCAACGGCAACCTTGACCTCTCCGGCCGTACCGAATCCCAGGCGTCCAGCCTGGAAGAAACCGCCTCCAGCGTCGAACAGTTCGCCGCCACGGTACGCCAGAACGCCGAGTCGGCGGCCAATGCCGACCGCCAGGCGCAATCGGCATCCGAGATTGCCAACCGCGGCAGCGAATCGGTGCGGCGCATGGGCGTGACGATGGAAGAAATCAATACCGCTTCCGCCAAGATCGTTGACATCATCGGCCTGATCGACGGCATCTCGTTCCAAACCAATATCCTGGCGCTCAATGCCGCCGTGGAAGCGGCGCGCGCCGGCGAACAGGGGCGCGGCTTCGCGGTGGTGGCGGCCGAAGTGCGCACGCTGGCGCAACGCTCGGCGGCGGCGGCCAAGGACATCAAGACCCTGATCGACGATTCCGGCAGCAAGGTGGAAAGCGGCAACCTGCTGGTGCGCGAAACGGCGCACGCGATGGATGAGATACGCAATGCGGTGCAAGGCATGGCCGTGACCATGAACGAAATCACCATTGCCAGCAGAGAACAAAGCGGCGGCGTCGAACAGCTCAACCAGTCGATCAACTCGATCGACGAAACCACGCAGCAGAACGCGGCGCTGGTGGAACAGGCCGCCGCCGCTGCCGAGAACCTGCGCGACCAGGCGCACCGGCTGGGCCAGGCGGTCTCTGTATTCAAGATCGGCGACGAAGCCCCGCCGCGCCCCCAGGCGACATTGCCCGCCACGGCGCATCCGATGGCCGCGCGCCAACCGGCGCGGCAATAACACATCCGTGGATGGGGCTCTGCCGCCATCATCCTTTACACCGACTTGCAAATCTTTACCCGGAATGCCGTGAAGACGGCATTCACGCTGCCCTCTTGCGTGGCTATGATGCAGCCATGCCCTGTAACGGCCATTGTGGCCGCTGCGGCCGGCACCATCCATACAACAAGGGAGTCCAGCATGAGCGTCTCATCCGTATCGTCCGGCAACGGCAGCTTCTACAACACCATCGTGCAACCGATCAAAAACGTCGTGAAGGAAGTCGGCGACGACATCGGCGATGCCTACGACACCACGGTGGACACCGTAAAGTCTGCCGCCGCCACTGTCGGCGACGACATTTCGGCCGGCCTCAAGAAGATCGGCAATATCATCGATACCAGCGCCTGAGCCTTAGGGCCTGTTCACATTCAATTTGTGAGTGCGAACGATCATCAGGCGTTGTCTGCCTAGGTGTGGCTCCTTGCCGTAGCCGGTGCTACGGCAAGGAGCCACAACAACGGCAGGCGACGCCTGCCGCCTCCGATCCGGATGGCGTTTCCCCCCCACGAAAATTTCTCCTCCTCTTGCTTCGGTTACGGCGCCGGAACACCCGCCATATCGAAATGCATTCAGCTAAAAAACGAACATCCTTCACGTATTGAGCGAAGAACTTCTGGTTTAAAACAACCTTTCTCGTCTTCCCGTTTTTTTCATATTCCGTTCATACGCGGCTCGCATTCTTCACGCCTTGCGACCCGGTACGTTCGTCTTTCTTCCTCATCTGAACCGCTCTTCATCAGCGGACGGACCGGCCTTTTCACCGCTACGTTGAGGCGATCCATCCATGAAACCGAAACACTCCCTCGTCCTGCTCGGGCTGCTTGCCGCCCATTCCACCTGGGCCGGCACACCGGCCCCCAATGAAGCCGATCCCATCATCGGCAATCGTGACCGCTGGTTCGAGCAGTTGCGCGACAATGTGCTCACCAGCTACCCCCGTCCCGGCTCCGAGCTTGAGCGCATGGATCGCCTGACCACCCACAAGATCAGGTCCACTTCGTCAGCATCGCGCCGCGAGCTGGCGAAGCAAGATGAAAATGAAAAAAACAATCACCCGTACCTGACCTTCCTGGCCAATGCGCTTGGTGCAGAAATGGCAAATTCAGGACCGGGAGCCGGGCTGGAACTGAATGAAGGGTTTCTCAACCTGGAGAGCATGCTGTACGACGCAACCCGTGTCTACGATCCAAACAGGAAGCGGGATCGCTCGATCGATTTCATCCTCAAGGATCTTTACCAACGCGGCCGGCCTTATCAGGTGCTGGACGACAACGGCAACTTCGTCCCCGGCTATACGGAAATCAAAGGATCGTCATTCCCCAGCGGACACTCATGGAACGGCTACGAGAAAGCCTTCCTGTTGGCCACGGTGTTTCCGGAGCGAGGCGAGGAAATCTATGCCCGCGCGCTGCAATATGCGGAAAGCCGCGTCGTGCTGGGCAGGCATTTCGCCACCGACACCATCGCCTCGCGCATCGGCATGTACTACACCACCGCGCAAATGCTGGCCAATGACCAGATCGCGGCTGACATCGCCGCCAACGCGCGCGCTGCCCGCAAGCACATGGAAAAAGCCTGCGGCGACATTGCCTTGCGCCAGTGCCTGGCCGCGCTGCCGACGACGGTCGCCGATGGCTTCCGCGCCGACCAGGACCGCATCGGCTATTACGGCTCGCGCAGCGGGTCATCCGATACGCCGCTCGCCCCTTCCGCCTTGCCGGAACAGGCCCCTTACCTGCTCCGGCTGCGCTTCCCCTACCTGAAACCGGAGGACTGGCGCGACATCCTGGCCGGCAGCGCCTATCCGCAAGATTCGCTGGCCGGCATGCTCACCCCCGGCTCGACCTGGGGCCTGATCAACATGCCGGGCGCCTATCGCGGCCCGGCCTACCTCTACCGCGACATGGAGATCGACCAGCAAGCCGGCAATCCCTACGACATTGCCGGCTTCGGCGAATGGGACGTCTGGAAAAACGACATCGCCGGTCCCGGTGGCCTGGTCAAGCGCGGCGACGGCACGCTGGTGCTGACCGGCAACAACACCTACGCCGGCCCTACCACGGTCAACGGCGGCGCCTTGCTGGTCAACGGTTCCCTGACCTCCGATGTGACCGTCAACAACCATGGCACGCTGGGTGGCAACGGCACGTTGAAGAATCTGCGCGTCACACATGGCGGCATCCTGGCGCCCGGCAACTCGATCGGGAAACTGACCGTCACCGATAACCTGGTGCTGGAAGCCGGTTCCCGCTTCCAGGTGGAAGCCAACGGTGCGGGCCAGGCGGACCAGGTCCAGGCCGGCAACGCCGCCATCAACGGCGGGACGGTGGAAGTGCTGGCCGACCGCGGCATCTACAAGCGCCACACCAACTACACGCTCATTGGCGCCGATACGCTGACCGGCGCCTTCGACAACATCACCACGAACCTGGCCTTTCTCACGCCCACGCTCAGCTACACCGGCCAGGGCGCGTTCATGACGCTCTCGCGCAATGACATGCAGTACAGCGCGGTTGCCGCCACCCGCAACCAGCGGGCGGTCGCCAATGCCTTGGAACGAATTGCCGCCTCCCCAGCCAATGCCGGCCACCATGCCGTGGCCACGATCGACAGCCTGTCGGCGCCGCAAGCGCGCATCGCGCTGGCCGCCGCCAGCGGCGCCGGACTGGTGTCGGCCCAACAGACAGGCGCGGCATTTTCAAGCGGCTTCAACAATCAGCTGCGCGGCCGCCTGGATGTCGTTGCCAATACCTGGAACAACAACACCGCGGCGCAGGATGCGCCCATCATGCTGGCGGCCAACGACAGCGTCGACGACCTGATGCAATCCTTGCAGAAGCAGTCCAGGTTCTCGCTGGCCGGCGGCATCCCCGAAGCGCAGGGCAACCAGGCCGGCCTCTGGCTGCGCCGCTATGGCAGCCAGCAAACCACCGGCGGCGATGCCGAGAATGCGGCGGCGCGCCTGCGCGACGGCGGCACCAGCATCGGCTTCGATGCCAAAGCGGCGCCCGGCCTGGTCGTCGGCATCGCCTTCAACCACGGCAACAGCGACCTGCGCACGGACGATGCCGTGACCGGCCGCTCGCGCGGCAATGCCGTGGCGCTCTACGCCGGATACGCCAGCGGCAACTGGAACTTGAGCGCTTCGTTCAACATCGCCCGCAACAACAACCATACCGAGCGCCGCTTGTCGTTCGGCAGCCTGCAACAGACCGCCATCGCCGACTTCCGCAGCCGCAGCCTGGCGCTGTACGGCGAGGCCGCCTACGACATTCCCATGCCGGGCTGGATACTGCGCCCTCTCGCCGGGCTGTCGTGGACGCATAGCAAGACCGACGGCTTCACCGAGAGCGGCGCGCCGGGGTTCAACCTGCAAGTCGCCCCGCGCAGCGAACATTCCGTCAAAACCCTGCTGGGCGCGAAGGCGGTAGTCGCTGTCGGCGACAGCATCCAGGTGCAGCCGCGCCTGGCCTGGTCGCACGATTTCGGCAATGCCAATGCGCCGATGACCAGCCAGTTCCAGGACAGCGGCATCGTGTTCTCCAGCCACGGCGCCGCCATCCCGCGCGATGCGCTGGTCGGCGGCCTGACCGTGTCAGGCCGGGCCGGCAGCCGCATCTCGCTGTTCGCGGATGTGCAGGCGCAATACAATTCGCGCCAGAGCAATCTTGGCTTTTTGGTGGGTGCAAGAAGCAGCTGGTAAGCGCCGGCATTGATGCCAAAGCGCCTGTTCCCGACGCAGCGCGAACAGGCGCGCGCCCCCTGGCCGGCACAATAGCCGCGGCGCATATAATTCGGCACCGGCCATAGAGGCCATAGAACACGAGAGAAGCCTTTATGCTGCTGCACTACATCTACCTGCTCGCCATCTCCGCCGAAGCCGTCTCCGGCGCGCTGATGGGCATCCGCAAGGACATGGACATCTTCGGCATCTGCCTGATCGGCACGGTGGCGGCGCTGGGCGGGGGGACCGTGCGCGACGTCCTGATCGGCCACTATCCGCTGGGCTGGGTGACCCACCCGGAATACCTGGCCTTCACCATCTGCGCGGCAGTCGTAGCGGCCGTTGCGGCGGGCGCCCTGCATCATTTCAAATCGGCATTCCTGGTAGTCGATGCGCTGGGCCTGGTCGCCTTCACCATCATCGGCTGCGATATCGCCAGCGGCTTTTCCAGTTTCCATCCGGCCATCGTGGTGATCCTGGGCATGGTGACCGGCGTTTTCGGCGGCCTGCTGCGCGATGTGCTGTGCAACGAAATCCCGCTGGTGCTGCGCCGTGAAATCTACGCCAGCGTCTCGCTGCTGACCGGCGCCATGTATGTCGGCCTTCAGCATCTCCCCATCGACCCGCATATCGCCACGCTGGGCTCCTTGCTGCTCGGCTTTGCGGTGCGGCTGCTGGCGATCCGCTTCCATTGGGAACTGCCTCGGCTGAACAAGGAAAACGTCCGCGGCTTCGACTGAAGCCGCGCGCCGCCGGCGTCTGCAGGGACAATCCCGACAGATGGAAGCGCCATGAGCACCCCGATTGCCGGCGATACAATAGGCCTCTCCCACCGGCATCAAGGCCGCAACCAGGAGGACATCGTGGTATCCCGCTCGTTTCCGTTGCTATTGGAAGAGGTCAGGCATTGCACGCTCTGCGCCGAGTCCCTTCCGCTCGGCCCGCGCCCGGTGGTGCAGGCGCATCCGCAGGCACGCATGCTGATCGCCGGGCAGGCGCCGGGCAAGAAGGTGCACCTGTCCGGCATCCCGTTCGACGATGCCAGCGGCGACAGGCTGCGCGCCTGGCTCGGCATCGGCCGCGAGACTTTCTACGATCCGCATGCGGTCGCCATCCTGCCGATGGGTTTCTGTTATCCGGGAACCGGAAAATCCGGGGATTTGCCGCCACGGCCCGAATGCGCGCCGAAATGGCGGGCATCCCTGCTGGCGCAATTGCCCAATATCGAGCTGACGCTGGTCATCGGCCAATATGCATTGGCCTACCATTTCCCATCCGCCTACGCCTCGCTGACCGAAGCGGTCCAGGCCTGGCGCGACCGCCCGCAGGATGTCATCGTGCTGCCGCATCCGAGTCCACGCAACCAGCTATGGCTACGCCGCAACCCGTGGTTCGAGTCGGAATTACTGCCGCACCTGCGACGCAGGGTCGCCAGGCTGCTCGGTTAGCCTGGCGACCCGCAGGACGGGTTCAATCGTCGCCGCCGGCCTCTTCCTGGGGCTTCTTGAATTTCTTGCCCGCCGCCTTCCAGGCATCGCGACCGCCCCGATACCAATACACATTGGTATAGCCGGCCGCCTTGGCATGCAATGCCGCGTTATAGGAAAGCCAGCATTTCGGCCCGTGGCAATAGAACACTACCGCCCTGCTTTTATCGCCGTTCGTATGCTTGGCGAGCAGGTTGGTGAACTTTTCCAGGTCGCTCCCGAGCAACCGCCCCTCCCCCGATCCTTCGGCCACAATCGCCCCCGGAATGACACCTTGCGCGCCATACGCCACGAAAATGACCGGCTTGGGGTCGGCCTTGCGCATTTCCACCAGCTCTTGCGTGGAAACCACTTTGGCGCCCGGGATGCTGGTCGGCGTAGGCGAGCCATAGCCTTGCGTGCGCGGATAGTCGGTCGGCGCCACGCCAAAGTCCTTCAGTTCATCCGCATAGCCGGTGTCTTGCGCGGCAGACAGCGCATGCATGGCGCCAAGGAACAGCAGAAGTAGCAAATGGCGGATACGTGTTGTTATTGTCATCATAAACACCTCGATCAGGTTGTGGAAACGGTGCGATATCCGGGCGCCGGCCACGCTGTTTCGAACCGTCCCGGCACAGGCGGCGGGCAATCCAGGGACGCCCCGCCGCCTGTACCCCAATGTAGATCTTTAGTGGGCGCGGCGCCTCATACGTTTGCATGAGGCGCAAACGCCCGGAAAAATATACATTCCCATCCGGATCGGGGCAACGGGGAGAGCATGCGGCGGCGCCCGTCGGCGCAAGAAGCCCGGGACGCTTGCCGCCAGGCCGATCCCGCATTGCACACAATAATCGACCGACCGTACCTGAGGGGGAATGGAACATGCGCATCCGGGACAACCTGTTCTTGCTTGTGGCGGCGTTAGCCGGTTGTGCCGCGCCATCGCCATACCTTGATGAAGTGCGCGCTGCCGATGCCCTGCGCAACAGTGGGAACTATGCCGCCGCCGCAGAGGAATATGAACGGCTCGCCATCAAATACAGCGGCAGCCGGGGCAAGTCGGCCCTGCTCTGGCTTCATGCGTCGCACGCCTGGAACAGCGCCGGCAATACGGTACGGGCGCAGCAAGACCGCGCCATGTGGGAGGGACTCACCAACAGCGCCGGCAGTGCCCAGCCCAGTCCGTCGCCAATGCTGATGTCGACGCCTTACCAGGCGCCGGCCGCGGCCGCTTCCAAGAACAGGAGTTCCGGCCAATACCAGGCCAACACTTACGCGCCAGCCGGCACCAGCAGCTATAACGGCAACTATGGCAGCGGCAATAGCGGCGGCAATGGCAATTCCCGCTCAAGCGCCGGCTCCCAGGATCCGTTCCTCTATGCCGAGGGCGTCAACAACTGCCTGGTGACCGAGCCGAACCCGGCGATCAAAGGCACCAGCCGCTGGCGCAACCAATGCGGCTTCAAGATCAACATCACCTTTTGCTCGATCCGGAACAACCGCAATGAATGCGCAATGCGCCTGACCGGCGGTTCCAGCCTGGAAGCCGGCGCCACCGCCTATCTCTTGCGCGATGAGCGCAGCGACATGTACATCGCCTGCAGGGATCCCTACTACATCCCCGGTTCGAAACTTACCTGGTCGGGAGAGCGTTTCTCAGGACGCTGCCAGAAAAACCGATGAAGGGAATTGCCAGGCACTGGCAGACGCCCGCCCGTTCATTTCTTCCGCGAGTGGAAAGCCATACGCTGCAGGACAGGAACGCGGTCGACAAACTGGTGCCACAAGGCTCCCAGCACATGCGCCCCGACCAGGAAGTAGACGGCATTGCCGATCAGTTCGTGCAGTTCCTTGAGCTGATCGCGCATCGCCTGATCGGGAGAGACCAATGCCGGCAACTGCATCCCGAAAAACATCACCTCCTTGCCGCCGGCCTGGGTAAACAGGATCCCGGTAACAGGCAAGGCGAACATGACGATGTACAAGGCCCAGTGCACGCCCCTGGCTGCCCACTGCTGCCAAGGCGCACCATCAACTTCTGCCGGCGCGCCCCAGATGCCCCGGAAAATCAGGCGCAACACGGCCGCCCACAGGACCAGTTGCCCCGCATGCATATGGATCGTGCGCAATATGTCTTTCCAGGGGTGCCCCTTGGGAAGATCGCCCCGCACCTCGATTGCGGCAAGCGCCACCACGAACAACCCGAAGATCAGCCAGTGCGCGGCCACAGAAAGAGGATGGTATTTTTCTCTCGTCATATCAGGCTACCGCTCCAAATATTGCGCCCGCGCCGGCCGTCACGGCCATCGCAAGCGAGCTCCAAAACGTTACCCGGCACGCCCCCTTGAAGACATTGGCGCCGCCGCTCTTGGCCGCCCATCCGCCGAGCACGCCGAGAAACAGAAGCGAAGAGGCGCAGATCCAGGCAACCAGGGTATGCGCAGGCGCCAGCGCAGCCACCCCCAGCGGCAATGCCGCCCCCGACGCAAAACTGAATGCCGAAACCACGGCCGCTTGCAGCGGCTTGGCCGCCATGGCCTCGGAAATGCCGAGCTCGTCCCTGGCGTGCGCATCCAATGCATCATGCGCCATCAATTGCTCGGCGACCTTGCTTGCGGTGTGCTGGTCCAGCCCGCGGCGCATGTATATACCCATCAGCTCGCGATGCTCGCCGGCAGGGTCGGCCGCCAGTTCTTCACGTTCTTGCTTCAAGGCCGCGCTTTCGCTGTCGGCCTGGGAGTGCACCGATACATATTCGCCGGTCGCCATCGACATCGCCCCGGCGACTAGCCCGGCAACACCCGTGAGCAGCAAGTTTTCCTGCGCCGCATTGGCGGCAGCCACGCCCAGCAGCAGGCAGGCAATCGAAACGATGCCGTCATTGGCGCCAAGCACGGCGGCCCTGAGCCATGAGATGGCATCAACCTTATGGTATTCGAGATGAAATTTGGCCATGGCGCCACCTGGATCCGAAATCCTGAAATTGTAGAGATGGCCTCCGGAAAAAGCTAAGAGAATTACTGAAAACGTGCACGGTATCGATTCGCATTAATCCGATTTAGCGCCAGCGGCGGCAGCCAGCCACTGTGCGGCCGCCCCTTTCCATGCGATCAGGACGACGGATTGCGGATCCAATCCGTAATCAGCTTGACGGTTTGCGCTTCGAAGTTGACGTAGCCGTGCCAGTGCATCGCCTCGCAGGGTTCTCCCCGCAGCGATGAACCGCCATCGACCAGGATGAATTTCCTGGCCGGCGCGTTCTTCAGTTTGGCGACGATGGCCGCGGCCTGCTCCGGCACGCAGATCGGGCAGGCATCGAGCTTGTGGTGCAGCACCAGCGTGGGGACGACGATCTTGTCGAGCTCCTGCGTCCCGATCGCGCCTGCCTTGCGGTTGGTGATGCTGGAGGTCAGCACCAGGCCGGAAATCTTCCCCTCTCCCAGGGTGATCGCGGCGGCAGTCGCCGACACCGTTCCCCGGCTGGTTCCCACCAGCCATACCGGCTTGCCGAACGTGCCGCGGGCGTAGTCGACCACATTGCCGATCTCGACCATGTGCTCATGGCTGATCCGTTCGGGCAAGTCGAGCAAGCGCAAGTCGCTGGCGCGAAACACCACCAGCACATTGAACCCTTCATCCTCGAATAGCTGCCGCGAACGCGCCAGGAAATTGCCGCTGCCCGGCTTGCCGTCGACGATCTTGCCGGTGCCGGAATCGCCGCCCGGCAACAGCACCAGCGTGGCGACCGCCTGGGGATTTTCCATCGCATACACCGGGATGCGCGCCTCGCCGCGGCCGGCATCGAGATAGACGAAGCCTTCGCCGGACCAGGCGCGCAACGGCAGCAGGAAGGCAATGACCAGAAATAGTGACGTCGGTATGCGCATTGCCGTTTCCTCCCCAGTATCAGGCTATCTCTGTACGCCCCATGCGCTGCGGGCAATGGCAGCGCCACGGCATGAAAAACAAGAGCAGCATATCCAATCCCGCAGAATGCGCAAACGCCAAAATGACACAAAGGTGCTTGCCGAAAAACCGGCAGCGCCGCTCCGGTGTTACGCTACCACCTGAAATCCAGCCAGCGTATTTGCCATACTTTCGCTTCCCCCGTGCCAGTGCGCACTATCAACCCGCGTGCAACAGCCCCATGTCCGTTGCAATGCATCCGAAGGAGAAAATAATGGGCTTACTCGACCAACTCGCAGGACAGGTTTTGAACAACCTCGGCACGCAATCGCAGGAGCAGCCGCAGTCTTCGGCGCTGTTGTCCGGCGTGATGGCGCTGGTCAACCAGGCCGGCGGCGTGCAAGGGCTGCTCAACCAGTTGCAGCAAGGCGGCCTCGGCGACCAGGTGGCATCCTGGCTGGGCACGGGCCAGAACCAGCCGGTTTCCGGCGACCAGATCACCAACGCCCTGGGCAACGATGCGCTGTCGCAAGTCGCGCAGCAGGCCGGCGTGGCGCCCGAACATGCGGCCGCCGGGCTGGCGCAACTGCTGCCGCAGATCATCGACCACCTGAGCCCGAACGGCCAGGTCAGCGACAACAACGAACTGCTGGAACAGGGCCTGGCCTTGCTCAAGGGCAAGCTGTTCGGCTGATCCGCCACGGCATGCCGCCGGCCGCGCGCCGGCGGCGCCATTCAAATCAAACGAATCCCGGGATTGCATGGATTGCAATTCCCGCGTCCCATCCAACCCTGTGCAACGCGCGTCAAAGCACGCTTCCCGTCTGCAATTGCAATTTGTTACATCTCCCCGGTCAACATCCGTTCCGGAAAGTTCGTTGATGGGGACATCACCTCAGCAATGCATCATTGAAATCAAGTCAAACATTGCAGGAGCGTGACAAGAAACAAAGACGTATTCACCAACCCGAATCCATTGCCTATCAATCAAGGAGATGACAATGATGCATTACCTCTGGATGTTCATCGTCGGTATCGTTGTTGGCGCGATCGCCCGCCTGGTCGTTCCGGGCAGCGAGCATATGGGCATTTTCCTCACCGGCATCCTCGGCATCGTCGGTTCCTTTGTCGGCGGCTTCATCAGCCGCCTGTTCAGCCGGCCCGCCGACGGGGCCGTGATCCATCCGGCAGGCATCATCCTGTCCGTGATCGGCGCCGTCCTGGTGCTGCTCGCCTATAACCATTTTGTACGTTGATGCTGAAAAGCGGTGTTGCACGAAGCTGTGTTCGATAACCATTCTTTGACGGAGTTAACCATGAATACCACGTTGAAATCCTTACTCGCCGCAGCCGGATTCCTGATCGCGGCCAGCAGTTTCGCCCAGACGCCGGCCCCGGCTGCTGCGGCTCCAGCAGCAGGCGCCGCCACCGCGCTGTGCAAGGACGGCACATCGTACACGGGCGAATCGAAGAAGGGCGCCTGTTCCGGACATAAGGGCATCAAGGAATGGTACGGCGCCAAGGGCGCGCCGGCAGCTGCCGCAGCCGCTGCTGCGGCGCCCGCCAAGGCCGCTCCGGCACAACCTGCAGTTGCCGCCGGCGGCGGCGCAGGCAAGGTCTGGGTCAACAGCGCCACCAAGACCTATCATTGCTCCGGATCGAAATGGTATGGCAAGACCAAGGCCGGCGAATACATGAGCGAAGCCGATGCCAAGGCCAAGGGCAATCACGCCGACCATGGCAAGGCCTGCTCCTAAATCCGGGCCTGTCGCCGGGTGATACCGGCTTCACGCTTCACTCATGAAGGGTTACGTTGACGCGTAACCCTTCATTCATTTCCGGGCCCGCAAAATAGAAATAAAAGTCTCGCGCATCACCAGCATCACGTTGGAGATTTCGCGTCAGAGATGGACATTGTGCGGTTGTATCCGATCTCTTCATATCTACGACAGCGCCATCGCACAGGAATCTCTTGCTGTCGCTCTTTACATCTGCAAGAATCGGCGCGGGGTTCCATTAATTAAAAACAGGGCATGGGCGGGGGCAGATGGCGGCGCAGCCGGCATCGCTGCGCACGTGCGCCGCATACGCCGATTCACAAAAGAAAAATGCCTATCGCCATTGCCAGCTTCCGGAAACTCCTTATCACCGCTATTGCCCTCTCGCTGCTGGCTTGTACCCATGCGCCACGCAACAAGGCTGAAATCTCAGTACAAGACCCGGGCATGGCCACAATCTACCTGTACCGCGGCTTGGCCACATCCGAGCAACTGCGCACTCCCCCCTTCTACGCCACACTGAACAACAAACCAGTCACGCCGCTGCCCGCCGGCAACTACATTAGCCTGACCGTGCCGCCTGGTCGCCACCATCTGGTAGTCAGCCCCGGCCCCTACGGCTACAACCGCGGCGTGACCGTACAAGCCGAAGCGGGTGCCACCTATTTCTACCAGTTCGAGTTCAAGCTGTCAGAAGACCACAGTTTCTTCTCCGAAACCGCACTCAGTGCGCGCGATGAGGCCATCGGACGCAACGACGTAAAAACATTGACGCGCGCACTGGCGAACTTCAACGATCGTCGGCTAAGCTATCGACGCACCAACTACGCAGGCATATCAGATATTGATGCGGTGCCTGCTATCAATGAACGCGGACGCGAGGGATACCGCAACTGGCTCAAACAGAAACTGCCGCGTGCCTTCGTAATCGCCAGCAATGGCGCCTGGGACAGCTCCTGGGGTATGAGCGTGACCGACATCCCGGGCATCTCCGATCCGACCACCCGTGCCATGCAACGTTGCGCAGCCCGGCAGGATGTCGTGTGTCAAGCCTATGCGATCAATAACAGCGTGGTCTGGAAACCGCTGCCTGTGGTACTGGTACAGCGCGAACGGGAACGTCGGACGGGCGCTGCCGCGGCAACAACTGATTCAATGGCGAATCAGGATAAGAACAAACCGTAATAGCCCCAGACTCACATGATCGCGCCGATCTTCAGCCAGCCCATGATGCGTGCCTGCCATCGGGATTCAAACCAGATGGCTGGAGCGCTACAACGAGTTGGTGCCAGTCAAGCTGTGCAATCGCATTCCCGGCGAAAAAACGCCTTATCCAGTTACGCCAACAGCCCGCGTACAGGCTGAGATGCCGCCATCTAATCCGCTGCTTATTCAATAATGGATACCTGATGTTCCCTATATAATCCGAGACACAATGAGCTGCTGTTTGAGTTTGCCAATACATGTCAAAGTTATTCAGGGAAACCAATTTCAGGTGTGAATTGACTATTTTCCTTCGACAAATCAATATCATAGCGGCATCCGTAGCGCCCCCGGCAAATTCCCAACGTTGGAAAAGACCCTCCGTAACCCGGTATAATCCCCACCCACACGCGGGTGTAGCTCAATGGTAGAGCAGGAGCTTCCCAAGCTTAAGACGAGGGTTCGATCCCCTTCACCCGCTCCAATTCCATGCGGCCTTGCGCCGGAGTCTTCCTGCCGGATATCCGGGCCGCGCCTCACCGATTCACGAGTACTTCATGTCTGAGAACAAATCCGGCAAGCCGCTTTTCTACGATCCCAGCGAGCGCCGCATCCGCAGCTTCGTCACCCGCACCGGGCGCGTTTCCAATGCGCAAGGTCGCGCGCTGGAAGAGTTGGGACCGAAATTCCTGCTGCCTTACGCCAAGGAAACGCTGGACCTGGAAGCCGCTTTCGGCCGCAATGCGCCGACCGTGCTGGAGATCGGGTTCGGCATGGGCGAGACCAGCGCCAAGATCGCCGCGCTGATGCCGGAGAAGAATTTCATCGGCGTGGAGGTGCATACGCCGGGCGTGGGCAGCTACCTGAAGCTGGTGGGCGAAGGCGAACTGGCCAACGTGCGCATCATCCAGCACGATGCGGTGGAAGTGCTGAACCATATGATCGCGCCCGGCGCGCTGGCCGGCGTGCATGTATTCTTCCCCGACCCGTGGCACAAGGCGCGCCATAACAAGCGCCGCCTGATCCAGGGGCCGCTGGTGCAGCTCCTGAGCTCGCGCCTGGCCGTCGGCGGCTACATCCACTGCGCCACCGACTGGGAAGAATATGCGGTGCAGATGCTGGAAGTGCTGGGAGCCGAACCGACGCTGAAGAATACGTCCACCGATCCGTCCGGCTATGCGCCGCGCCCGGATTACCGCCCGACGACCAAGTTCGAGAACCGCGGATTGCGCCTGGGCCATGGCGTGTGGGATCTGGTATTCGAGAAGAAGGCCTGACACCTCCTTTCATTTCGACGCCACAATAAAAAACGGCATGCCCATTTCGGCATGCCGTTTTTTTGCGTTTCAGGCTTTCTTCCTCAGCCCTGCTCCTCTTCAGCCCCGGCAATCAGCGCAATGATCTGCGCGCCATAGGTTTCCAGCTTCTTTTCACCGACGCCGTTGACATGCCGCAAGTCATCCAGCGATTGCGGGCGCGCCTTGGCGATTTCGCGCATGGTGGCGTCGTGGAAGATGACGTAGGCCGGCACGTTATGCTCGCGCGCGGTTTCCACGCGCCACCAGCGCAGTTTCTCGAACAAGGCCTGCTCCTCCGGAGAGAGATCGCTCTCGACGAAGGCGGAGCGTTGCGAGCTGCGCTTGGCCTTGACCGGTTTCTGGTATTGGCGCAACTGTATCTTTTGCTCCCCGCGCAGCACCGGGCGGGCGGCGTCGGTGAGTTTCAATGCGCTGTAGTTTTCCGCATCGACGGTGAGCAGGCCCAGTGCGATCACCTGGCGCAGGATGGCGCGCCATTCGGCTTCGCCGCGGTCGCTGCCGACGCCGAAGACCGACAGCTGGTCGTGGCGCCATTGCTTGACGCGGTCGCCGTCGATGCCGCGCAGCACCTCGATCACATGGCCGGGGGCGAAGCGTTGTTCGACGCGGTAGACGGTGGACAGCAGCTTCTGCACTTCGACCGTGGCGTCGAAGGAGACCGGCGGCGTCATGCAGATGTCGCAGTTGTTGCAGGGGCTGGCTTCCTGGCCAAAGTAATTGAGCAGGCGCACACGCCGGCACTTCAGGGTTTCGCACAGGCTGAGCATGGCGTCGAGCTTGGCGCCCTGCACCCGCTTGAAGCTTTCGTCGGCTTCCGATTCGTCGATCATGCGGCGTTGCTGCACCACGTCCTGCAGGCCGTAGGCCATCCAGGCATCGGCCGGCAAGCCGTCACGGCCGGCGCGGCCGGTTTCCTGGTAATAGCCTTCGACGCTCTTGGGCAGGTCGAGGTGGCAGACGAAGCGCACGTCGGGCTTGTCGATGCCCATGCCGAAGGCGATGGTGGCGACCATCACGATCTTGTCTTCGCGCAGGAAGCGCGCCTGGTTGGCGGTGCGCTGCGCATAGTCCATGCCGGCGTGGTAGGCCAGCGCGTTGAGGCCTTCGCCGCGCAGGAATTCGGCGGTCTCTTCCACCTTCTTGCGCGAGAGGCAATAGACGATGCCGGCGTCTTCCGGGTGCTCGCTCTTGATAAAGTCCAGCAACTGCTTGCGGCCGTTGGCCTTTTCCACGATCTGGTAGCGGATGTTGGGGCGGTCGAACGAGGAGACGAACTGGCGCGCCTGCTCCAACTGCAGGCGGTGGATGATTTCTTCACGCGTCTGCGCATCCGCTGTCGCCGTCAGGGCGATGCGCGGCACCTGCGGGAAGCGCTCGTGCAGCACCGACAGCTTGATGTATTCGGGGCGGAAGTCATGCCCCCATTGCGAGACGCAATGCGCCTCGTCGATGGCGAACAGCGCGATATTGGCCGACTGCAGCAGTTCCAGGCAACGAGGCGTCATCAGCCGTTCCGGCGCGACGTAGAGCAGGTCGAGGTCGCCCTGGCGCAGGCGGCGCTCGATCTGCAGCGCCTCGTCGAAACTCTGGGTGGAATTGAGGAAGGCGGCGCGCACGCCGACTTCGGCCAGCGCGTCGACCTGGTCCTGCATCAGCGCGATCAGCGGCGATACCACCACGCCCACGCCGTCGCGCAGCAGCGCCGGCACCTGGTAGCACAGCGACTTGCCGCCACCGGTCGGCATCAGCACCAGCGCGTCGCCGCCGGCGGCGACGTGCTGGACGATGTCGCCCTGGTGGCCGCGGAAAGAGGAATAGCCGAAGACGGTTTCCAGCACGTGCAGGGCGCGTTGCGACAAAGGGGCGTCGGCAGGCAGGGTATCGAAATCGACCATGGATCTTTATGCGGGGGCGGAAACGGAAGGCGCTATTTTATTGCAGCCAGCCCTGGCCGACCGCCGCCAGCAGAAATACTCCCAGCGCAGCTCGATAAACGATGAAGGGCCAGGTCGAAAATCTTTCCAGGAATTTCATCAGGCCCCAGATTGCGGCGAAGGCCGAAAGGCTCGCCACGGCCAGGCCGAACAGCAGCACGCCCCAGGCTTCCAGCGGGATATGCGCGTGCAGCAGCACGGCCAACTCCTTCAAGCCGGCCAGTGCGATGGCCGGCAAACCCAGAAGGAAGGAAAAGCGCGCCGCCTCTTCGCGGCGGAAATTGAGGAACAGGGCGGCCGTGAGCGTGGAGCCGGAGCGCGACACGCCCGGGATCAGCGCGCCGACCTGGGCCAGGCCGACGATGAGCGCATCGCGCAGGCGCATCTGGTCGACGCTGCGGCGATGGCGGCACACCAGTTCCGAAATCGCCAGCAGGACCGCCATGACGATGCAGGAATAGCCGATCACGGTCAGGCTGCGCAACGGCGAGCCGCAGGCATTGAGCACGTGCGACAACGCCAGCCCGGCGATACCGATGGGAATGGTGGCCAGGATGATGGCCACGGCCAGCTTGAACATCGGATCGTTGAAGTCGCGCCGGCGCCAGGCGGCCACGCTGCCGCCGGTAACCGCCGCCACGTCGCGGCGGAAATAGCTGATCACCGCGGCCAGGGCCGCCAGTTGCATCGCCGCCGAGAACGCCGAACCGGGGTCATGCCAGCCGAGGAAGGCCGGCACCACGCGCATGTGGGCGGTGGAAGAGATCGGCAGCAGTTCGGTGATGCCCTGGACGATGCCGAGGAAACCGATCTGCAGGTAGCTGAGCGAGGCGAAGCCGATATCGAGGCCGGCGCTGCAAACATTGGCCATGAGATGTCCTTTTACAGAAATGGGGTTGGCGAAAGATCATTGTGCAGCCGGACGCATCGAGGCGTCCGGTCTGGTCCTGCAAGCGGGCGGAATTACTCCGCCCAAACCACTACGCCGCTATATGCCGTGGCCAGCACGACGATGCCGAACACGATGCGGTACCAGGCGAAGATGGTGAAGTCGTGCGAACTGATGTAGCGCAGCAGCCAGCGCACGCACAGGAAAGCCGAGACGAAGGCGGCCACGGTGCCGACGGTGAACAGCGGCGCATCGGCGGCGGAGAGCAGCGCGCGCTCCTTGTACAGCGAATAGATGGTGGCGGCGAACAGCGTCGGGATCGCCAGGAAGAACGAGAACTCGGTGGCCGCCTTGCGCGACAGGCCGAACAGCATGCCGCCGATGATGGTGGCGCCGGAACGGCTGGTGCCGGGGATCAGCGCGAAGGCTTGGGCGATGCCGACCTTGAGCGCGTCGAGCGGGGTCATGTCGTCCACGCTGTCGATGCGCGCCGAGGCCATGCTCATGCGGTCCTTGTTGCGGCGTTCGACCCACAGGATGACCAGGCCGCCGACGATGAAGGCGATCGCCACCGACAGCGGGTTGAACAGCACCGCCTTGATTTTCTTGCTGAACAGGAACCCGAGGATGGCCGCCGGCAGGAAGGCGACGATCAGGTTGATCACCAGGCGCTGCGCCTTGCGGTCGCTGAACAGGCCGGCCAGCACCGCGGCGATGCGCGCGCGGTATTCCCAGCACACCGCGAGGATGGCGCCGGCCTGGATCACGATTTCGAAGACGTCGGCTTTTTCCTTGGAGAAATCCGGACTGGTGAACTGCAGCAGGCTGCCGGCCAGGATCAGGTGCCCGGTGGAAGAAATGGGCAGGAATTCGGTCAGGCCTTCGACGATGCCCATGATGAGCGCCTTGAGCGCGAGGATGGTGTCCATACGTGGCTGGATTGGCTTCTTTGGGTGGAATTGACAGGAAAAAGCGGCGGATGAATCGGAAAAACCGGCTTTTTGACTATGCCTGCGCGCAAAGGTGCGCTGCAACAGGCCGAAATTCTACAGCACGACACTTAGCCGTCAGTTAGCCGGCGGCCAGAAACGTTACCATGTCGGTTTTGCCATCGACACACGCGTAAAAAGGATTCCCATGAGCGACATCACCATCTATCACAACCCCAAATGCGGCACCTCCCGCAACGTGCTGCAGGCGCTGCGCGACGGCGGCGCCGAACCGACCGTGATCGAATACCTGAAGATCCCGCCCGACCGCGCCACGCTGAAGAAGCTGGTGGCGGCCATGGGCGTGCCGCTGCGCGAGGTGATCCGCGCCAAGGAAACCCTCTATAAGGAACTGGGCCTGGACGATCCTTCGCTGAGCGACGAGCAACTGCTCGACGCGATGATGGAGCACCCCATCCTGATCAACCGTCCTATCGTGGTGGCGCCCAAGGGCACGATGCTGGTGCGGCCCAGCGAGCGGCTGGTGGAAATCTTCCCCTGAAGAGACAAGAGCGGCCCGGGCTGCGGCCGCAAGCCTTGCTATGCATTTCCTCATTTGGTTGGATTTATAGTTGCGTATCGCAACTAATTGAACTAAGCTGATTTGAACCGGCCATGTCGCCCATCGGCGACATTTGTCCGGCCTTCTTTCATTTGAGGGGGAGGCCCACCATGAGCGCAGTAGCATTGCTTTCCCGCATCGGCTTCATCGGCGCCGGGCGCGTAGCCCAGACGCTGGCCAGCGCCTTCGCTCGCTCAAATTATCAGGTGGTCGCCGTCAGCAGCCGCAGCCAGGCCAATCTCGCCGGCTTTTGCGCCCGCTTCCCGGCCGGCCGAGGCGAGATGGCAGCGGGCTCCCCACAAGAGGTGGTCGACAGATCGTCCATTGTCTTCCTGACGGTCAGCGACGATGCGATCGCCCCTGTTTGCGCCAGCCTGAAATGGCGCGCCGGCGTCGCGGCAGTGCACTGCTCCGGCGCAACCGAGATCGCCGCCTTGCAAAGCGCCCGCGAGGCTGGCGCTTTCGTCGGCGCCTTTCATCCCATGCAGATGTTCGCCAATCCGGATGTCGCGCTGGCCAGCCTTCCAGGATGCACGGTGGGCATCGAATCGGACGAAGAACTGCGCGATGATCTGCATGACCTGGCGCGCGCCATCCACTGCGTCCCGTTCTCTCTGCCGCCGGGCGCCCGGCCTCTGTATCACGCTTCAGCCTACTACGTAGGACCGTTCCTGGTCGCCCTGCTCAGCGAAGGGAGCAAGCTGTGGAAGCGTTTTGGCGCAACCGAGCGCCAGGCCATGGAGGCCATGATGCCCTTGTTGCACGGCACCCTGGCGGCAGTGATGGATGGCGGCCTGGCGCGCGGCATGGGCGGCTGTGTCGCGCGCGGCGATATCGGGACCATCCGAAAGCATCTCGATGCGCTGGAGAACTTCGACTTGCCCGCCGCCAGCCTATACCGTGAACTGGCGGCCCGGAATGTGCCGCTGGCCTTGGAACGGGGAACGTTATCGCCCGCTTCGGCAAAGAAAATTCAGGAGCTGCTGCAGCACTAGGGCCGCAAGTCAGTGCGCGGCGGGGGCGGTTAACGTCTCCAGCGCAGACAACCATTGGATGGCCTCTTCCCTGGTGGCCCCGCACATCTCTTGCGAAGGCTGCAAACCGCCGCAGAATGCCGGCCGCTCCGGCTTGCCGAAGATCAGGCAGCGCTCGTCATCCCCCAGTTGCACGCATCGGACGTTGGCCGGCTTGCCGTCGGGCATCCCGGGGATTGGGCTGGTGATGGAGGGGGCGATGCAGCAGGCACCGCAACGATCTCGGCAATTCATGGAAAAAGGCATTCAGGCCAATAAGGGCCGGGGAAGACGTGAAGGACGCTATTTTAAGCCCTGCCCCATCCGCCCCCCATTCCCTGCGCCTTCGCGCCCGCTTTGCCGCGCTTCATTGCCCGGCTCCGGCCGTCCGTCGCAATGCGCCTGCGCCCTGCCGGACCATCCCTTTACATTGGCTTACCCAATCACCTGCGGCCCATTCTTGACGCCATGCCGTTTGCCACTTACATTGCTGACTCTCCGGTAATTTACTGGCGCATTCGCTTTTCGCTCCGGCACGCCTACAGCAGCAATGGGCGCCGGTGCGCCAAGCTTTGCACTACGCCTTGCTCGCCTATGCCTGAAGCCGCCAAAGAACCCCGTTGGGAACGCCGCAAGCAAGACCGCCCGCAGGAATTGCTGGCGGCGGCATTGCAATTGTTCGTCGAACGCGGCTACGCGGCGACACGCCTGGAAGACGTGGCCGCGCGCGCGGGCGTTTCCAAGGGCACGCTCTACCTGTATTTCGAAAACAAGGAAAGCCTGTTCAAGTCGGTGGTGCGCGCCAACATGCTGCCGCTGCTGGATGAGGCCGAAACGCTGGTGGACAGCTACCCCGGCAGCAGCGCCGACCTCCTGCGCGACCTGGTGATGCGCTGGTGGCAGGCGGTGGAAGCTTCGGGCCTGGATGGCATTACCAAGCTGATGATGGCCGAGTCGGGCAATTTCCCGGAGCTGGCGCGCTTCTACCATGACGAAGTCATCGTGCGCAGCGACGCCATGATCGTGCGCATGCTGGAGCGCGGCATGGCGCGCGGCGAATTCCGCCGGGTCGATGCCGATTCGCTGAAGAAGGTGATCGTGGCGCCGGTGGTGATGCTGATGCTGTGGGACCGCTCCTTCGGCCCCTGTTCGATCACGCCGATCGATCCGCAAGCTTACCTGGCCAGCCTGATCGACCTGTGCATCAACGGCCTCAAGGCCTGAACTTCCAAAACAATAAAACGCCTGCCGGCACGTCTGCAGGTTCAAACCCGGGATTTTCCGAATGACGCTTTCCTTCCTGAAACGCCGCTGGCTGCGATGGACCTTGCTGGCGCTGGTGCTGCTGATGGCGGTGCTGACGCTGTTGAAAAAACGCGGCGCGCCGGCCGCGCCGCAGGCGACCGCCTCCGCCGCCGCCATTCCCACCGCGATGGAATTCCTTCCCGGCGACCTGTACACCGTACAAGCCGGCGAACTGCGCCGCGTGCTGCCGCTGTCGGGCGCGCTGCGGGCGCTGAACCAGGCTTCGGTGAAGGCGCGGGTGGCCGGCGAGGTGCAGCAGGTGCTGGTGCGCGAAGGCGAAGCGGTCAAGGCCGGCCAGGTGCTGGCCCGCATCGACACCGCCGATTACCAGGCCAAGGTCGACCAGGCGCGCGGTTCGCTGGTGGCCGCGCAGGGCCAGCTGGAAATCGCCACCCAGACCCGCAACAACAACCAGATGCTGCTGGACAAGGGCTTCATCTCGCGCAACGCCTTCGATACCGCCAGCAGCCAGTTCGACATCGCCCGCGCCAACGTCGACAGCGCGCGCGGCGCGCTGGAAGTGGCCAGGAAGGCGCTGGCCGATACCGTGGTGCGCTCGCCGATCGCCGGCATGATCAGCGCGCGCAACGTTCAGCCCGGCGAAAAGGTGGCGGTCGACGGCAAGCTGCTGGACGTGGTCGACCTGTCGCAGATGGAACTGGAAGCGCCGGTGCCGACCAACGACATCCTGAAGGTGCAGACCGGCCAGGAAGTGCTGGTGTCGGTCGAAGGCCTGCCGCAGAAAGTGGCCGGCCGCGTGGTGCGCATCAACCCGGCCACGCAGTCGGGTTCGCGCTCGATCATGGTCTATGTGCGCGTGGACAACCCCAACGGCCTGCTGCGCGCCGGCATGTTTGCCGACGCCGGCCTGACGCTGGAAAAGAAGGACGACGTGCTGTCCGTGCCGGGCACCGCGATCCAGGTCGAGGACGGCAACGCCTATGTCTACACGATCGACAACGGCGTGCTGGCGCGGCGCCCGGTGGTGACCGGCCTGCAGGGGCGCAACGCCGACGGCGGCGCGGTGGAAATCGCCAGCGGCCTGGCCGCCGGCGTGCAGGTGGTCAAGGCCAACCTGGGCATCCTGCGCGCCGGCACGCCGGTGCGCATCCTGCAGCGCGGCGCCGGCCAGCCTCCGGCGCCCGCTCCCCAACCGCAGGGGCATTGAGCGATGTGGTTCACGCGCATCTCGATCGGCAACCCGGTCCTGGCCACCATGATGATGATGGCCTTCGTGGTGCTGGGCCTGTTCTCCTACCAGCGCATGCGGGTCGACCAGTTCCCCGACATCACCTTCCCGGTGGTGGTGGTGCAGACCACCTACCCCGGCGCTTCGCCGGAAAACGTCGAATCCGACGTCACCCGCAAGATCGAGGAATCGGTCAACACCATCAACGGCATCGACACGCTGGTATCGCACTCGTATGAAGGCCTGTCGGTGGTGATCGTGCAGTTCGACCTCACCGTCGACCCGGCCCAGGGCGCGCAAGACGTGCGCGAGAAGGTGGCGCTGGTGAAGTCGGCCTTCCGCAAGGAGGTTGACGAGCCGCGCATCACCCGCTTCGACCCGGCCGACCAGCCGATCTTCTCGATCTCGGTCACCAATGCGCCCGACGCCAAGCCGCGCACGCTGCGCGAGCTGACCACCATCGCCGACCAGGTCATCAAGAAGCGCCTGGAGAACGTGCGCGGCGTGGGTTCGGTGACGCTGGTGGGCGGCGTCAAGCGCCAGGTCAACATCTACGTCAAGCCGGCCGAGATGGAGGCGCTGGGCATCGGCGTGAACCAGGTGGTGGACGCGGTCAGGAACGAGAACCAGGAGCTGCCCACCGGCGCCATCCGCATGCTGGATGCGGAAAAGACGGTGCAGGTGCAGGGCCGCGTGAAGAACCCGGAGGATTTCAGACGCATCATCGTGGCGCGCCGCGGCGGCCAGCCGGTCACGCTGGAGCAGGTCGCCAACGTGGTCGACGGCCAGGAAGAGCAGGAGACGCTGGCGCTGTACAACGGCCAGCGCACGCTGGCGCTGGACATCCTGAAGGCCCAGGGCCAAAACACCATCGATGTGGCCGACGGCTTGAAGCGCAGCATCAAGGAAATGGAACCCAGCCTGAAGCAGCTGTACCCGGGCGTGACGCTGCAAGTGGTCAAGGACGGCTCGCGCCAGATCCGCACCGGGGTGGAGAACGTGCGCCGCACCCTGATCGAGGGCGCGCTGCTGACCATCGTGATCGTGTTCCTGTTCCTGAACTCCTGGCGCTCCACCGTGATCACCGGCCTGACGCTGCCGGTGGCGCTGATCGGCACCTTCCTGTTCATGTACATGTTCGGCTTCACCATCAACATGATCACGCTGATGGCGCTGTCGCTGTGCGTGGGCCTGCTGATCGACGACGCCATCGTGGTGCGGGAAAACATCGTGCGCCATGCCGGCATGAAGGTGCACGGCAAATTCAAGTCGCACCGCATGGCGGCGCTGGAAGGCACGCAGGAAATCGGCCTGGCGGTGCTGGCCACCACCTTCTCGATCGTCGCGGTGTTCCTGCCGGTGGGCTTCATGGGCGGCATCATCGGGCGCTTCTTCCACCAGTTCGGCGTGACCGTGGCGGCGGCCGTGCTGATCTCGATGTTCGTGTCCTTCACGCTGGATCCGATGCTGTCGTCGGTATGGCCCGACCCGGATGCGCATGGCGAGCACGGCAAGAAAGCCGGCTGGTACGACAAGACCATCGGCCGCGTGCTGCATGCCTTCGAGCGCCTGGTGCAATGGCTGTCGGCGCGCTACCAGGAAATGCTGCGCTGGTCGCTGAAGCACCGCGTGCTGACGCTGGTGATTGCACTGGCCACCTTCCTCGGCGGCTTCGCGCTGCCGGCCTCGGGCCTGATCGGTTCCGAGTTCGTGCCGCAGGCGGACTATTCCGAAACCGGCGTCACCTTCTTCACGCCGGTGGGTTCCTCGCTGGAACTGACCGAAAGCAAGGTGCGCCAGGTCGAGGCGATCTTGCGCCAGTTCCCCGAGATCACCGACATCTACAGCACCGTCAACACCGGCAACGCCCAGGGCAAGAACTACGCGACCGTGTTCGTGCGGCTCAAGCCGCGCACCGAGCGCACGCTCACCACCGGCCAGATGGCGCCGCTGCTGCGCCAAAAGCTGTCGCAGGTGGCCGGCATCACGGTGACCCACGTCGGCACGCTCGACGGCGTGGGCGGCGACAACAAGCAGATCCGCTTCAGCCTGCTGGGGCCTGACCTGCAGCAGCTGGCGCGGCTGTCGGACCAGGTGCAGCAAAAGCTGCGCCAGATCCCCGGCGTGGTCGACCTGGATTCCAGCCTGAAAGCGCAAAAGCCGACCATCTCGATCCAGCCGCGGCGCGATATCGGTTCCGACCTGGGCATCGGGGTGGCGCAACTGGGCAATGCGCTCTCGCCCTTGCTGGCAGGCGAGGCGGCCAGCAGCTGGCGCGCGCCGGACGACGAGAACTACGACGTCAACGTGCGCCTGGCGCCGAGCGACCGCAGCACCGTGGACGACCTCTCGCGCCTGATGCTGGCCAGCACGCAGACCAATTCAGACGGCTCGCCGCGCATGGTGCCGCTGCGCCAGGTGGCCGAGATCCAGCATACCCTGGGCGCCAACCAGATCAACCGGCGCGACCTGAACCGCGAAGTCGAACTGTCGGCCAACGCCCAGGGCGTATCGGCCGGGCAGGTCAACGCCCAGATCAAGACCATGCTGGACGGCATGCACTGGCCGCCGGGCTACCGCTACCAGATCGGCGGCTCCACCAAGAGCATGAACGAATCCTTCGGCTACGCGGTAGGCGCGCTGGCGCTGGCGATCGTGTTCATCTACATGATCCTGGCCTCGCAGTTCGCCAGCTTCCTGCAGCCGGTGGCTATCATGTCGTCGCTGCCGCTGACGCTGATCGGCGTGTTCCTGGCGCTGATGCTGTTCCGCTCGACGCTGAACATGTTCTCCATCATCGGCTTCATCATGTTGATGGGCCTGGTGACCAAGAACGCCATCCTGCTGGTGGACTTCGCCAACCAGGCCCGGCGCGAAGGCATGGAGCGCGGCGCCGCGCTGCTGGAAGCGGCCCACGTGCGCCTGCGCCCGATCCTGATGACCACGCTGGCGATGGTGTTCGGCATGGTGCCGCTGGCCTTCGGCGTGGCCGAAGGATCCGAGCAGCGCGCGCCGATGGGGCAGGCGGTGATCGGCGGCATCATCACCTCTTCGCTGCTGACGCTGGTGGTGGTGCCGGTGGCCTACACCTACCTGGACGACCTGGGCGCCTGGGCCAAGCGCAAGTGGTTCGGCCCGGCGCAGGACGGCGCCGGGGCGGGAGAACGCCATGAAGATTGAGCGCCGGCTCGCCGCCGCAACGGGTTGCGCCGGGGAAATCCCGCAACAGGCGGCTTTTTGCGGGCATTTTCCGGGCGCACATGGGCTGTTTAGCCGGGCGGTGTTTGATAAAATGTCGGCTTTCCGTCGCTATTGAGCCTACTGCCATGAATATCGAACAAGCCCGCTTCAACATGATCGAACAGCAAATCCGCCCCTGGAACGTGCTGGCGCAGGATGTTTTGGACCTGCTGACGGTCGTCAAGCGTGAAGATTTCGTCCCGGCCGCGTACCGCAACCTGGCCTTCTTCGATACCGAAATCCCGCTGCCGGGCGGCGAAAACATGCTGGCGCCCAAGATCGAGGCGCGCATCCTGCAGGAAGCCAACGTCAAGAAACACGAATACGTGCTGGAAATCGGCGCCGGTTCGGGCTACATGGCGGCACTGCTGGCGCACAAGGCGCGCCACGTGACCACCGTCGAAATTTCGCCGGAACTCAAGGCGCTGGCCGAGCAGAACCTGTCGGACTACGGCGTGGCCAACGTCGACGTGCAACTGGGCAACGGCGCGCAGGGCTGGACCGGCGCCGACGGCAAGGCCGGCGAATACGACGTGATCGTGATCTCCGGCTCGCTGCCGTTCCTGCCGGAAGGCTTCGGCAAGCAACTGAAAGTCGGCGGCCGCCTGCTGGCCATCGTCGGCACCGCGCCGGTGATGGAACTGAAACTCATCACCCGCACCTCCGAACAACACTTCGACACCGTCAACGTGGTGGAAACGCTGGCCAAGCCCCTGCACGCAGCCGCCGCGCCCTCCCACTTTACCTTCTAGGAATCTTTATGGAGCACATCACCGCCCCGGACCTGGCCGCCTGGATCGCCGATCCCGACCGCCCTACCCCTCTGCTGCTGGATGTGCGCGAACCCTGGGAACACCACACCTGCAGCATCGAAGGATCGCAACTGATCCCGATGAACACGATTCCCGGGCGCTTTTCCGAACTGGATGAAGCGCAGCCCGTGGTCTGCATCTGCCATCACGGCGGGCGCAGCATGCAAGTCGCGGCGTTCCTCGAACGCCAGGGCTTTGCCAAGGTCATCAACCTGACCGGCGGCGTCCACGCCTGGGCCAACCAGGTCGACCCGTCCATGCCGACGTACTGAGCCCGATGCGCCTGCCCCTCGTCCGGGGCGGGCGCAGCAAGCGGCAGGCAACTTCCGGCGGATTTCCCCGTTTCCCTTTGCAACGCCCCGCATGCGCGAGGCTCGCACTCCTTCCGCCCGACGCCGGCCCGGCCGCGCCGATGCACTTGCATTCCCAACGTTTGTTTAGTCCTGTTCCGCCCGGAGAAACCGTCCATGCGCCGTACCCTGCTCGCTTCCCTGATGGCCGCCGGCCTGGCCCTGCATGCCGCCGCCGGCGCCGCCGACCTGCTGCAGGTCTACCAGCTCGCGCTGGCCAATGACCCGGTCTACACCAGCGCGCGCTACGCCCTCACGGCCGGGCGCGAGAAGGAAACCCAGGGGCGCGCCGGCCTGCTGCCGAACATCGGCGTGGGCGGCAGCTATACCCGTTCGGACGAGAATTTCGACAGCTCGGCCAACAGCTACGCGCTGCAACTGACCCAGCCGCTGTTCCGCCTGGCCAACTGGGAAAGCTACAAGCAGGGCAAGCTCTCGGTCGCCGCCAGCGAGGCGCAGTTCGCGCAAGCGCAGCAGGACCTGATCCTGCGCGTGGGCCAGGCCTATTTCGACGTGCTGGCGGCGCAGGACGCGCTGTCCTTCCTGGGCGCGCAAAAGATCGCTATCTCGGAACAACTGGCCTCGGCCAAGCGCAATTTCGAGATTGGCACCTCGACCATCACCGACACCAACGAAGCCCAGGCCCGCTACGACCTGGCCAATGCGCAGGAAATCGCGGCCCGGAACGACCTCGACGTGGCGCTGGCCAGGCTGCAGCAGATCATCGGCCAGGCGCCGGCGCCGCTGGCGGTGCTGCGCGGCAACGTCAAGCTCGCGCCGCCGCAGCCGGCGCAGATCGACACCTGGATCGCCAGCGCCCAATCCGACAATTACGGCGTGGTGGCGCAGCAGGTGGCGCTCGAGATCGCGCAAAGCGAGATCAAGCGCAACCGCGCCGGCCACGCGCCGACGGTGGACCTGGTGGCGGCGCGCAACTTCACCGACCAGAAGAGCGTGCGCACGCCCTACCTGAACGGGCGCGGCTACAGCAATTCGATCGGGGTGCAGTGGAATATCCCGCTGTTCTCCGGCTTTGCCACCGGCAGCAAGGTGGATGAGGCGGTGGCGCTGGCCGACAAGGCGCGCTCCGACCTCGACAATGCGCGCCGCACGGCCGTGCTCAATGCGCGCCAGGCCTACCTGGGCGTGGCTAACGGCTTGTCGCAGGTGAAGGCGTATGAGGCGGCGGAAGTGTCGAGCCAGTCGTCGCTGGACTCCAACAAGCTGGGCTACCAGGTCGGCGTGCGCATCAACATCGACGTGCTCAATGCGCAACAGCAGTTGTATTCGACCCGGCGCGACCTGTCCCGGGCACGCTACGACACGCTGATGAACGGTTTGAAACTGAAGGCGGCGGCCGGCGCGCTGCGCGAGGAAGACCTGGCGCGGATCAATGCGCTGCTGACCGCGCCGCCTCAATAAGAATCAAACGGCAAGGAGCCGGTCAAGCCTCGGGATTTTGCAGCGAAGGCGCGATCTTGAGGGCATGCAGCGAAGCGGCCAGGATCTGCTCGCCGTCCTTGACCAGGTCGAAGCTGTCCGGCGCGAAGAACCAGTCGGCCAGCAAGCCGCTGAAGATCGAATGCGCCATCTGGCGCGCCAGGCGGATGTTGAGCGTGGCCGGCAACTGCCCGCGCGCGATGGCGTTGGCGAGGATCTGCCCCAGGCGCAGCATGCCGTCGGCATGGCATTCGCGCTGCCGCACCAGGATCGGGTCGTTATGGTCGGCGAATTCGCACTTGTTATAGATGATGTCGAACACCCGGCGGCAATGCTCGTCGGTGGCCGCCAGCGTCAGCACGTAGACGCCGCTGCGCAGGAACTGCCCGAGCGGGTCGGCCACCTGCGGGCTGGCGTTTTCTTCCAGCACCGCTTCCATCGGCAGCGTCACCCGTTCGCACATGGCGTCGAACAGGTCGCTCTTGTTCTTGAAGTGCCAGTAGATGGCGCCGCGCGTGACGTCGGCCGCCTTGGCCACGTCGGCCAGCGACGTGTGAGAGACGCCGCGCTCATGGAATACCAGCTCGGCGGCATCCAGGATGCGCGAGCGCGTTTCCAGCGCTTCTTCCTTGGTCGAGCGGGCCATGTCAGCTCCTTGCGCCGGCGGCCGGCGCGAAAACAGGGGCGAAAAGAGGAATCTGGTTCATGGCAAGGCCTGCGATGCTTGATGTAATGGAAGAAAAAAGCGGTGCCGCCACCTTCGGATCGGCATCGATGCTGCAGCCGCACAACGGATTTGGGCAAACCGCGACAGTATGCAGCTTCTGCCGGGGCGCTACCACTCTGTGTCCGCGCGACAACATTGGCCGCGACGACGCGGCGCCGGGCCAGCCCACCCGGATGAAGCGGATGGCCGCACGCGCGAGGATTCCGGCTCGGTTCTTGACTGGCGGAAATGGCGTAAAAACGGCATGATTCATAAAATGCAAGGAATCGCTCATATTTTGCTACGCCTATTTCAACAAGTTTGATAAATTACTACGGAGCATCCGGCACATACATACATTCACGAATGTATGTATAATAGCACCCGCTTCGAGTCCCTGCCGTAAATCAACCGCAAAAAGATGACTGCTTCTGCCGGGAAGCCAGCAGTTTCTTTTTTGCCCTGCAACAACCAATGTCTTGGTCCACATCTCGCAACCAGGCGAGATCGCAACATCTGCTTCATCGAATTCGTTTCATTGCCGCCACGGCGGCTCCACTTTTACTTTCGTGCGAGATATCTATGAGCTCAGTCAGTCGTTTCACGCGTCTTACCATGACCGTCGCAATCGCTGCCGCCCTGGCCGCCTGCGGACAAAAACCTGCCGCCGGCCCAGGCGGCGGCATGCCGCCGTCGGCCGTCTCGGTCATCACCGTGGCGCCCCAGCGCATCGCCATCACCAATGAACTGCCGGGCCGCCTTGAGGCGTATCGCGTGGCCCAGGTCCGCGCGCGCGTGGCCGGCATCGTGCAAAAGCGCGTGTTCAAGGAAGGCAGCGAGGTCAAGGAAGGCCAGGTGCTGTTCAAGATCGACCCGGCCCAATACCAGGCCACCTACGACAATGCCAAGGCCACGCTGACCCAGACCACCCTGAAGGCGCAGCGCTACAAACCGCTGGTGGAAGTCAACGCCGTCTCCAAGCAGGAATATGACGACGCCGTCGCCGCCCAGCAGCAAGCCGAGGCGGCGGTACGCATCGCCGCGCTGAACCTGGGCTACGCCACCGTGACCTCGCCCATCTCCGGCCGCATCGGCCGCGCGCTGGTGACCGAGGGCGCGCTGGTGGGCCAGGGCGACGCCACGCAACTGGCGCTGGTGCAGCAGCTCGACCCGATCTACGTCAACGTGACCCAGTCCAGCGCCGACATGCTCAAGCTGCAGCAGGCGATGGCCAGCGGCCAGTTGAAGAGCGTGGGCGAGAACAAGGCCAGCGTCACGCTGGTGCTGGAAAACGGCCAGCCCTACCCGCTGCCGGGCAAGCTGCTGTTCTCCGACGTCACGGTCGACGAAGCCACCGGCTCGGTCTCGCTGCGCGCCGAATTCCCCAACCCCAAGCGCGTGCTGCTGCCGGGTACCTACGTGCGTACCAAGATTGAACAGGCAGTAGACGAACAGGCGCTGGTGGTGCCGCAGCAAGCCGTCATGCGCGACCTCAATGGTGCGTCCGTGTTCGTGGTCGGCGCCGATGACAAGGTGGCGGTGCGTCCGGTCAAGACCGGTTCGGCGCAAGGCAACAACTGGCAGATTCTCGATGGCCTGAAAGAAGGCGACCGCGTGATCGTCGAAGGCCTGCAAAAGGTCAAGCCGGGTGCGCCTGTGAAGCCGGTGCAATGGAATCCCGCGGGCGCCGCGCCGCAAAGCCAATCGGGCCAGCCGGCCCAGCAAGGTGCGGCGGGCGCCCAAACGAAAGCTAACTAAGAGGCTGCCAGATGGGAAAGTTCTTTATTGATCGCCCCGTTTTCGCGTGGGTGTTGGCCATCTTCATCATGTTGGCCGGGGCATTGGCGATCACCGGCTTGCCGGTGGCCCAGTACCCCAGCATCGCGCCGCCCACCATCGTGGTGACGGCCAATTATCCGGGCGCGACCGCCCAGACCCTGGACGATTCGGTGACCAGCCTGATCGAACAGGAAATGAACGGCGCCGACGGCTTGCAGTACGTGGAATCGCAAAGCCAGGCCAATGGCCAGGTGCAGATCACCATCACCTTCTCGCCGGAAACCAACCCCGACCTGGCTGCGGTGGACGTACAGAACCGCCTGAAGCGCGTGGAAGCGCGCCTGCCGGCGGCGGTGACGCAGCAAGGCGTGCAGGTGACCAAGTCGCGCAGCAACTTCCTGCTGTTCATCGCGCTGTCGTCGAGCGACGGCAAGCTCGACCCGGTGGCGCTGGGCGACTACCTGTCGCGTAACGTCCTGAACGAAGTCAAGCGCGTGCCGGGCGTGGGCCAGGCGCAGCTGTTCGGCACCGAGCGCGCCATGCGCATCTGGATCGACCCGAACAAGCTGATCGGCCTGAACCTGACGCCGGGTGACGTGACGGCGGCCATCACCGCGCAGAACGCGCTGGTGGCCGGCGGCACCCTGGGCGCGCTGCCCAGCACCAGTTCGCAGCAGATCACGGCGACCGTGGTGGTCAACGGCCAGCTCACCTCGCCCGAGCAGTTCGGCGACATCGTCCTGCGCGCCAACAGCAACGGCTCCTCGGTGCGCCTGCGCGACGTGGCCCGCATCGAAGTCGGCGGCCAGACCTACGACACCTCCGGCCGCCTGGACGGCCAGCCAAGCTCGTTCATCGGCGTGCAGCTCTCGCCCACCGCCAACGCGCTGGGCACCGCCACCGCCGTGCACAAGAAGATGGCCGAACTGTCCAAGTATTTCCCGGCCGGCGTGAAGTACACCATCCCCTACGACACCTCCAAGTTCGTCAAAATCTCGATCGAGGAAGTGGTCAAGACCCTGATCGAAGCGATCGTGCTGGTGTTCCTGGTGATGTTCCTGTTCCTGCAGAACATCCGCTACACCATCATCCCGACGGTGGTGGTGCCGGTGGCGCTGCTGGGCACCTTCGCCACGCTGCTGGTGTTCGGCTTCTCGATCAACGTGCTGACCATGTTCGGCATGGTGCTGGCGATCGGTATCCTGGTCGACGATGCGATCGTGGTGGTGGAAAACGTCGAGCGCATCATGAGCGAGGAAGGCTTGTCGCCGCCTGAAGCCACGCGCAAGGCGATGGGCCAGATCAGCGGCGCGCTGATCGGCATCACGCTGGTGCTGATCGCGGTGTTCATCCCGATGGCCTTCTTCGGCGGCGCCGTGGGCGCGATCTATCGCCAGTTCTCGCTGTCGATGGTGGCTTCGATGGTGTTCTCGGTGCTGATGGCGTTCACGCTGACGCCGGCGCTGTGCGCGACCATCCTCAAACCCGTGGAAAAGGGCCACCACCACGAGAAGAAGGGCTTCTTCGGCTGGTTCAACCGCAGGTTCAACAGCACCGCCGGCGCCTACCAGGGCCTGATCGGCCGCATGCTGACCAAGGCCGGCCGCTACATGATCGTCTACGCGATCATCGTGGCCTGCGTGGGCCTGCTGTATGTGCGCCTGCCGGCGTCCTTCCTGCCCAACGAAGACCAGGGCTACATCATCACCAACATCCAGTTGCCGCCGGGCGCCAGCACGGCGCGCACGACCGCGGTGGTGAAGCAGGTGGAAGACTACTTCCTGAAGGAACCGGCGGTCGAACACGCCATCGCGGTGCTGGGCTTCTCGTTCTCGGGTAACGGCCAGAACGCCGCGCTGGTGTTCACGCCGCTGAAGGACTGGTCCGAACGCAACAAGTCGCAGTCCGCCGACGCCATCGCCGGCAAGGCCTTCGGCGCGTTCATGCAGATCAAGGACGCGATCGTGTTCCCGCTGAACCCGCCGCCGATCCCGGAACTGGGTAACGCCACCGGTTTCACCTTCCGCCTGCAAGACCGTGCCGGCCTCGGCCACGCGGCGCTGGTGCAAGCCCGCAACCAGATCCTGGGCATGGCCTCGCAAAGCAAGGTGCTGGCCGGCGTGCGTCCGGAAGGCCTGGAAGACGCGCCGCAGCTGCAACTGGACATCGACCGCGACAAGGCCAATGCGCTTGGCGTGCCGTTCTCCTCGATCAACAGCGTGCTGTCGACCGCCCTGGGTTCGTCGTATGTGAACGACTTCCCCAACCAGGGCCGCCAGCAGCGCGTGATCGTGCAGGCCGACGCCAAGCGTCGCCTGCAGCCGGAAGACCTGGTCAACCTGTACGCCAAGAACTCCGCCGGCACCATGGTCCCGTTCTCGTCCTTCGTGACCGCGAAATGGATCAACGGTCCGGTGCAGCTGGTCCGCTACAACGGCTATCCGGCCATGAAGATCGCCGGCGGCGCAGCGCCGGGCCGCAGCACCGGCGAAGCGATGGCCGAGATGGAATCGTTCGTGGCCAAGCTGCCGGAAGGCTTCGGCTTCGAATGGACCGGCCAGTCGCTGGAAGAAAAGACCTCCGGCAACCAGGCGCCGGCGCTGTACGCGCTGTCGCTGATCGCCGTGTTCCTGGTGCTGGCGGCCTTGTATGAAAGCACCTCGATTCCGCTGGCGGTGATGCTGGTGGTGCCGCTGGGTATCCTCGGCGCGCTCTTGGGCGTGACGCTGCGCGCCATGCCCAACGACGTGTACTTCAAGGTGGGCATGATCGCGGTGGTGGGCTTGTCGGCCAAGAACGCGATCCTGATCATCGAGTTCGCCAAGGACCTGCAGGCGCAAGGCATGGGCCTGATCGAAGCGACGCTGGAAGCGGTGCACCTGCGCTTCCGTCCGATCATCATGACCTCGCTGGCCTTCATCCTCGGTGTGCTGCCGCTGGCGATCGCCTCCGGCGCCGGCTCCGCCAGCCAGCGCGCGATCGGCACCGGCGTCATGGGCGGCATGATCACCGCCACCGTGCTGGCCGTGTTCCTGGTGCCGATCTTCTTCGTGGTCGTGCGCAAACTGTTCAAGGGCAGCGAGCGTCAGCACAAGTTCGACGCTGAACACTCCCCCAAGATTAATGTGGAGAAACACAATGACAATGGCTAATCTGTCGATGCCGCGCCCGCCCCGCTTGCTGCAACTGTGCGCAGCGCTGGCGCTGGCCGGCGTACTGGGGGGCTGCTCGCTGGCCCCCACCTATGAGCGCCCGCAGGCGCCGGTTGAAACAAGCTACCCGGCCAAGGCCGAAGGCAACAAGGAACTCGAGGCGGTCAACCTGGGCTGGCGCCAGTTCTTCCCCGACCAGCGCCTGCAATCGCTGATCGCCGCCGCGCTGGAAAACAACCGCGACCTGCGCACCGCGGCGCTCAATATCGAAGAGGCGCGCGCGCAATACCAGATCACTCGCGCCGACCTGCTGCCGAACCTGAACGTCACCGGCTCGGCGGCACGCAGCCGCACCGCGGCCAGCCAATCGCTGACCGGCCAGCCGTTCATCAGCAACAGCTACCAGGTCGGCCTGGCGGTGCCGGCCTATGAGCTGGACTTCTTCGGCCGCGTGCGCAGCCTGAAGGACGCCGCATTGGCGACTTATCTTTCCACCGAGGAAGCCCAGAAGTCGGCGCAGATCAGCCTGGTCGCCCAGGTAGCGCAGGCTTACCTGACCGAACGCTCCTACGCCGAGCAATTGCTGCTGGCCGAACAGACGCTGCAGTCGCGCCAAGCCAACATCGAACTGGCGCAAAAGCGCTTCGACGTGGGCGCCGCCTCGGCGCTGGACTTGCGTCTGTCGCAAACGCTGGTGGAATCGGCCCGGGTCGCCAAGACCCAACTGGAGCGCCAGCGCGCCCAGGCTGAGAACGCGTTGACGCTGCTGGTCGGCAAGAAGGTCGCCGACCTGCCACCGGCGCAATTGCTGTCGGATGAAAAGATCGTCACCGACATCCCGGCCGGCCTGCCCTCGGACCTGCTGACCAACCGCCCCGACATCCGCTCGGCCGAACAAAGCCTGATGGCCGCCAATGCCAACATCGGCGCCGCGCGCGCAGCGTTCTTCCCGAAGATCAGCCTGACCGGCAGCTTCGGCAGCGCCAGCAGCACGCTGGGCGGCCTGTTCGAATCGGGCTCTGGCGCCTGGAGTTTCGGCCCGTCGCTGTCGCTGCCGATCTTCGACTTCGGCCGCAACAGCGCCAACCTAGACCTGGCCGAAGTGCGCAAGAACAAGGCCGTGGTGACGTATGAGAAGACCATCCAGACCGCCTTCCGCGAAGTGGCCGACGCATTGGTCGCCCGCGGCAGCCTGGACGACCAGGTCAAGGCGCAGGAAGCTTTCCTGAATGCACAGCAGGAACGGCTGAAGCTGACCGACCTGCGTTTCAAGAACGGCATTTCTTCTTCGCTTGACCAGTTGGATGCGCAGCGTGATCTGTTCTCGGCGCAGCAGGCGTTGATTCAGGCGCGGCAGTTGCGGTTGAATAATGCCATTGACTTGTACAAGGCCTTGGGGGGTGGGTTGAATGAGAATTCGGTGAGTGTGGCGGCGAAGCAGTAAACCTTCACCGCCTGCCCGGCAAAATACCCCGGCTCCAGCCGGGGTATTTTTTTGGCATTAGGAACCTGCGCCGGATTTCAACAAAATTCAATACAACACCCCGGTGTCCCACGCAGGCCATATCCCGAATCCCGAGAATAAGCTGGGTTAAAATACAGCCTTGAAGGATTGGCTGACCGGGAGGCGGTGATGCATTGGTACCTTGTTCATACAAAACCAAAACAAGAAAAATGTGCGTTGCAGAACCTGGAGCAGCAAGGCTACCAATGCTATCTGCCGATGCTGCGCGAAGAAAAAGTACGCCATGAAAATATTTGCATCGTGGAAAATCCACTATTTCCTCGCTATCTCTTCGTCCGGCTTGGCCTCGGCCCCACCGCCAAAAGCTGGCAGCCGATCCGCTCGACCAAGGGCGTCAGCCGCCTCGTGACATTCGGTACCGAACCGGCAAGGATTGACGATGGCCTGATCGAGGGCCTGCGTGCCCAAGAATCCGCCCACAACACCCACCCTCTATCGCTATTCGCTCAGGGCCAGAGCGTGCGCCTCACACGCGGCGCCTTTGCCGGCATCGAAGGCATCTACCAGATGGCTGATGGAGAGCGTCGCGCAATGGTGCTCATCGAGTTCCTCAGCAAACCCATCCGCGTAAGCATTCCCGTCGGCCATCTGGTCAGGGTTATCTGATCGAAGAATTGCATTTTGGCAATGTTGCTCGCTGGGATGCCAGCATTTTCAAACCCCACTGGATATGGCAAAATTCCGTCAGGCCTTGCTGTACCCCGTTTCTCGGCCCATTCTGTCGCGTTTTTAATCCCGTGTGCTGATGATTCGGCATGCGGTAGCCTACCCGAATCACTTTCACAAAAAAGATGGGAGGCACCTGCGGCCTCATGAACGACGCGCCTGAAACCCAATAATTTCTTATGCTCATTGCCCTGCGCCACCTTTGGGAATATCCGGTTCCGCTCATCCTAATTGCGGCCGCCCTCGGCCAGGACGCACTGCGTTAAGCAGGGAGCAGCCTCTCCCCCGTCCAATTCTCGCCAGATCGAATCTTTGCATGCCTGGACCATCGCTTCCGGGCATGTATTGTTACTCCAACAAAGGAAGTTGAATGATTGACATTTTGAACGAAAAGATCGCCATCATCGGCTTAGGCTACGTAGGCCTCCCTCTTGCGGTTGAATTCGGCAAAGTACGCCCTGTCCTCGGCTTCGACATCAATCAGGGGCGCATCAAGGAATTGCGCGCGGGAAAGGACAGTACGCTGGAAGTTACCGCCCAGGATCTGGCGGACGCCAAACAGCTAAGCTATAGCCATGAACAGGCCGACCTGCGCGACTGCGGCGTGTTCATCGTGACCGTCCCGACGCCGATCGACCAGGCCAACCGCCCCGACCTGACCCCGCTGGAAAAGGCCAGCGAAACCGTCGGCCGCGCCATCAAGCGCGGCGCCGTCGTCATCTACGAATCGACGGTCTACCCAGGTTGCACGGAAGAGGTGTGCGTCCCTATTCTTGAGAAAATGTCGGGACTCAAGTTCAACGTGGACTTTTTCTGCGGCTATAGCCCGGAACGCATCAACCCCGGGGACAAGGTCAACACGCTGACCAAAATCCGCAAGATCACCAGCGGTTCCACCCCCGAGGTCGCCAAGGCCGTCGATGCGCTGTATGGCAGCATCATCACCGCCGGCACTTTCAAAGCCACCAGCCTGCGCGTCGCCGAAGCGGCCAAGGTCATCGAGAATACCCAACGCGACCTCAACATCGCCCTGGTCAATGAGCTGTCGGTAATCTTCGCCCGCCTGGGCATCGACACCACTGAAGTGCTGGAAGCCGCCGGCAGCAAATGGAACTTCCTGCCGTTTAAGCCCGGCATGGTCGGCGGGCATTGCATCGGCGTGGACCCCTACTACCTGACGCACAAGGCCGAACAGGTCGGCTATCACCCGCAGGTGATCCTGGCCGGACGCCGCATCAATGACAACATGGCGCGCTACAGCGCCCGCAACGTCGTGCGGCTGATGCTGAAGAACGGTATCGATGTCGCGCGCAGCACGGTCGGCGTACTCGGCGTCACCTTCAAGGAAAACTGCCCTGACATCCGTAACAGCAAGGTCGCCGACTTGGTCGCCGAACTGAAGAACTGGAATGTGAACGTGGTGACGGTCGACCCTTGGGCCGATCCGGAAGAGGTACGGGAAGAATACGGCATCGAACTTGGCCGCATCGACGAGACCAATCCGGTCGATGCGCTGGTGGTCGCCGTCGGCCATAACCAGTTCCGCGAAATCAAGCCCGCCGACCTGCGCAAGCTCTGCAAGAGCGAGCGCCCCGTGCTGGCCGACATCAAGGCCCTGTACGACCGCCATGCCGCAGCCGACGCCGGCTTCACCGTTTTCCGCCTCTAACGATAATCGCAGCCCACGAGCCCAATATGCCCTTTTACGCTCCCATCAAAGACAGAAAAATCCGCATCGCCATCGTTGGCTGCGGCCGTATTTCGCGCAACCACTTCGGTTCCATCGAACAGCACGCCGACAACCTTGAACTAGCCGCAGTATGCGACACCGACCCCGCCACCCTGGCCGAACACGCCGAGCGCTACAAGGTGCCGGCTTATGCCAAGCTGGAAGAAATGCTGGAAAAGGAACGGCTCGATGTGGTCGCCCTGTGCACTCCCAGCGGCATCCACCCCGACCAGGCCGTGACCATCGCCGCGCGCGGCGTGCATGTGATCACTGAAAAACCGATGGCAACCCGTTGGCAGGACGGCGTGCGCATGGTCAAGGCCTGCGACGATGCTGGCGTGCGCCTGTTCGTCGTCAAGCAAAACCGTCGCAATACCACGCTGCAGTTGCTCAAGCGCGCCATCGAGGAAAAGCGCTTCGGCAAGATCCACCTGGTGCACCTGAACGTCTTCTGGACCCGCCCGCAATCGTATTACGACCAGGCGAAATGGCGCGGCACCTGGGAATTCGACGGCGGCGCATTCATGAACCAAGCTAGTCATTACGTCGACCTGCTGGATTGGCTGATCGGCCCCGTCGACAAGATCCAGGCCATGATGAGCACCACCCGCGACATCGAAGTGGAAGACACCGGCGTGCTCAACATCCGCTGGCGCAACGGCGCCCTGGGCTCGATGAGCGTCACCATGCTGACCTATCCGAACAATCTCGAAGGCAGCATCACCATCCTCGGCGAAAAAGGCACGGCGCGCATCGGCGGCGTAGCCGTCAACGATATCCAGCAATGGCAGTTCTCCGAGCCTCGCGACTACGACGCCCAAGTACAGAATGCCAATTACGAAACGACCTCCGTCTACGGCTTCGGCCATCCGCTGTACTACAAGAACGTCGTTGATACCTTGCGCGGCGATACGGAAGCGGAAACCGACGGCCGCGAAGGCCTCAAGTCGCTGGAGCTGCTGATCGCCGCCTACCTGTCCGCGCGCGACGGCCGCACCGTCTCGCTGCCGCTGGAATTCTGAGCATGAGCTACAGCGTCCATCCCAGCGCCATCGTCGACGACGGTGCCCAGATCGGTGAAGGCAGCCGCATCTGGCATTTCGTCCACGTATGCGGCAAAGCCCGCATCGGCAAGAACGTCTCGCTCGGGCAAAACGTCTTCGTCGGCAACAAAGTGACGATCGGCGACAACTGCAAGATCCAGAATAACGTCTCGGTGTATGACAACGTGACGCTGGAAGAGGGCGTGTTCTGCGGCCCGAGCATGGTGTTCACCAACGTCTACAATCCACGTTCCCTGATCGAGCGCAAGAACGAATACCGCGACACCCTGGTCAAGAAAGGCGTCACCCTGGGCGCCAACAGCACCATAGTCTGCGGCGTGACCATCGGCGAATTCGCCTTTATCGGCGCGGGCGCCGTCATCAACCGCGACGTCGCGCCCTATGCCCTGATGGTCGGCGTCCCCGCCCGCCAGATCGGGTGGATGAGCGAATACGGCGAACAGATTCCCCTGCCCATCAGCGGCTCCGGCACCTATACCTGCCCCCATGACGGCTCGCTCTATACACTGAGCGGCAATACCATTACCAAGGCGTAAGACATGTCTATCCCGTTCATCGATCTGAAGACGCAATACCAGGCCCTCAAACCCGCCATCCAGGAACGCATCAACCGCGTCCTGGATCATGGGCAATACATCATGGGGCCGGAAGTGGCCGAACTGGAACAGCGCCTGAGCGCCTACACCGGCGCCAAGCATTGCATCACCGTCGCCAGCGGCACGGAAGCCTTGCTGATCAGCCTGATGGCGCTGGGCGTCGGCCAGGGCGACGAGATCATCACCACGCCGTTCACTTTCGTGGCCACGGCCGAAGTCATCGTACTGCTCGGCGCCGTACCGGTCTTCGTAGACGTCGAAGCGGACACCGGCAACATCGACGCCAAACTGATCGAAGCCGCCATCACCCCGCGCACCAAGGCGATCATGCCGGTCAGCCTGTACGGCCAGCCTGCCGACATGGACGAGATCAACGCCATCGCCGCACGCCACGGCAACATCCCGGTCATCGAGGATGCCGCCCAGAGCTTCGGCGCAGAATACAAGGGCAAGAAGAGCTGTAACCTCAGCACCATCGGCTGCACCAGCTTTTTCCCCAGCAAGCCGCTGGGCTGCTACGGCGACGGCGGCGCCATTTTCACCAACGACGACGCCATTGCGCTGGCTTGCAAGGAAATCCGGGTACACGGCCAAAGCAAGCGTTACGTCCATACGCGCGTCGGCGTGGGCGGCCGCATGGATACCATCCAATGCGCGGTGGTGCTGGCCAAGCTGGACAGGTTCGACTGGGAAATCGAACAGCGCCTGGAAATCGGCCGCCGCTACAATGCCCTGCTCGACGAGCATGGCATCAGCCGCATCGTCCAGCGTGACGACCGCACCAGCGTATTCGCGCAATACACCGTGCTCCATGACAACCGCAGCCAATTGCAAGCGGCATTGGCGGAAAAGGGCATCCCGACCGCGGTCCATTATCCGATTCCGCTCAATGAGCAAAGCGCTTACGCCGGCCGCTGCAAAGGCGCGGCGACCCCGATCTCCCAGCAGTTGGCACAACGGGTAGTGAGCCTGCCCATGGGCGCCGACCTAACGGCCGAACATCAACGCGCAACAGTCGACTGTGTTATCGCGTCCCGCTGAACTTTATGAATAAGAGAGCGGACTTTCTCATCATCGGCGCCGGGATTGTTGGACTGACCATCGGGCGCGAACTCAAGCTGCGCTTTCCCCGGCAATCGGTGCTTGTCCTGGAGAAGGAGCGGGCTCCCGGCCTGCACTCAAGCGGACGCAACAGCGGAGTCCTGCATAGCGGCATCTATTACCCTCCCGGCAGCCTGAAAGCCCAGGTCTGCCGCCAGGGCGCCATTGAAATGGCGGCTTACCATGAAGAACATGGCCTTCCGCTGCGGCGCCTGGGAAAGATTCTGGTCGCCGGCAATGAATTCGACGCCCCGCAGCTGGACCTGCTGGCTGACCGGGCCCGCCAGCATGGCATCCCCATAGAGACGCTGGACGCCGCCCAACTGGCCGAACTGGAGCCCGAGACACGCTCGGTCAATGGACGGGCGCTGCTGGTCCCCTCGACTTCGGTTGGCAGTCCCGGCGCCGTAATGCAAACACTGCTGGAAGAAGTGCGCAAGCTGGGCCTGGAATTGGCGCTTGACAGCAGCATCGTCGCCGTCGATACGAAAAACGGAACAGCCACGACCGACAAGGGCGACGTGATCGGCTTCGGCCATGCGATCAATACCGCAGGCTTGCACGCCGACAGCGTGGCGCACCTGTTCGGCGCGGGAAAACGTTATACGCTGCTCCCGTTCAAGGGTTTGTATTGGAAACTCGACCCGGCAGCGGGATTCAAGATCAACCGCCTGATCTATCCCGTACCCGACCTGCGCGTGCCATTCCTCGGTATCCACACCACGACCACCACGGACGGCACGACTTATCTGGGTCCCACGGCGGTTCCCGCATTCGGCCGAGAGAACTACCACGGCCTCGAGGGCGTGAGCTTGCCGGAATTGTCGCGCATCACGGGCCTGCTGGTACGCCAGTTCAGCGCCGGCCGTGACGGCTTCAGGCGCCTTGCGATGCAAGAAGGCCGCCGCTATTTCAAAAAATGGTTCGCCGAAGCTGCAAGCGCCATCCTGCCGCGCCTGCGCCCCGAACATCTTCTGCCGACCGACAAGGTCGGCATTCGAGCCCAGATGCTGGATACGGAAACCGGCAAGCTGGTCAATGATTTCCTCGTCGAAAGCGGCGAGCGTTCCACGCATGTCCTGAACGCCATCTCCCCCGCATGGACGAGCTCATTTCCGTTTGCGCGTCACGTCTGCGACAACTTCATAGAAAGGAATTGAAATGGATCTCAAAGGCAAGAAAATCGTTGTTGTCGGAGGAGCCGGCCTGATCGGATCCCATACCGTCGACCACCTGATCAAGGAAGACGTCAAGGAAGTCGTAATCTATGACAACTTCGTGCGCGGCAGCCGCGAGAACCTGCACGACGCCATGCGCGACCCCCGCGTAAAAATCTACGACGTCGGCGGCGACATCCTGCAGACCGACATCCTGCAATCGGCGTTCGAAGGCGCCGATGGCGTGTTCCACCTGGCCGCCTTGTGGCTGCTGCAATGCCACGAATACCCGCGCAGCGCATTCGACGTGAACGTGCGCGGCACCTTCAACGTGATGGAGGCTTGCGTCGCCAAGGGCGTCAAACGACTGGTTTATTCCTCGTCCGCCTCGGTCTACGGCGATGCCGTCCACGAGCCGATGGAAGAAGACCACCCATTCAACAACAAGAATTTCTACGGCGCCACCAAGATCGCCGGTGAAGCGATGCTGCGCTCCTTCCACCATCGCTATGGGCTGGACTACGTCGGCCTGCGCTACATGAATGTCTATGGCCCGCGCCAGGATTACCACGGCGCCTACATCGCCGTGATCATGAAAATGCTCGACGCGATCGACAAGGGTGAAAGCCCGACCATCATGGGCGACGGCTCCGAAGCGTTCGACTTCGTCGCCGTCGAGGACTGCGGCCTGGCCAACGTATGCGCGATGAAGTCCAGCGCTACCGACAACTTCTACAACGTCGGCACCGGCAAGCGCACCTCGCTCAAGGAACTGGCCGAGCTGCTGCTGGAAATCACCGGCTGCCAGAAGCCGATCAACTATGCGCCGCGCAGCCAGGCCACGCTGGTGCGCAACCGCATCGGCAGCCCGGTCAAGGCATCGAAGGACATCGGCTTCACCTCCACCATCGACCTGCGCGAAGGCCTGGACCGCCTGATCAAGTGGCGCGCCTCGCACAAGGCCGAAGTCGCTACCCGCCGCAAGGCAGTGGGGTTGCCGGAATGAGCAACGCCAAATTGAATGTGCCGATCGCGCGCACATCGCTGGAAGAAGCTGAAATCCAGAGCGTGCTCGAGCCCCTGCGCTCGGGCTGGCTGGTGCAAGGCCCCAAGGTCCGCGAATTCGAAGAAAAGTGGAGCGCCTTCACGGGAGCCGAACATTCCATCGCCGTCACATCCTGCACCACCGCCCTGCATCTTTCTCTCGCCGCCCTGGGGTTCGGCCCAGGCGACGAGGCCATCGTCCCGGCATTTACATGGATTGCCACCGCCAACGTGGTCGAACATCTGGGAGGCAAGGTCGTTTTCTGCGACATCGACCTGAACACCTTCAACCTCGACGTGGAACAACTGGCAGCCAAGATCACTCCGCGCACCCGCGCCATCCTGCCGGTCCACCTGTTTGGCCTTGCCGCGGACATGGATCCGATCAATGCGCTCGCCAAGCAGCATGGGCTATGGGTTGTCGAGGATGCCGCCTGCGGCTTCGGCACACGCTACCACGGCCGCCACGTCGGCACCCTGGGCGACACCGGCTGCTTCAGCTTCCACCCGCGCAAGGCCATCACGACGGGGGAAGGTGGCATGATCACGACCAATGACGCCAAGGTTGCGGAAAAGGTCCGGCGCCTGCGCGACCACGGCGCGGCGATGAGCGACCTGCAGCGCCACCTGGGCGCACGCCCCTATCTTCTGGCCGACCACCCCGATGCCGGCTATAACCAACGCATGACCGACTTGCAGGCGGCGCTCGGCGCGGCGCAAATGGCGCGCGCGCACGACATCGTGGCCGAACGGCAACGCCTGGCCGCCGTATACGACGACGCGTTCGCCGGCCTCGGCTGGTTGCGCACCCCGGCCAAGCCGGACGGCTACGAGCACGGCTACCAGAGCTATCCCTGCCTGTTCCAGCCCGAGGCTGTGACCCCGGCCAACGTCGAGCGCATCAACCGCATGCGCAACGACTGGATGGATCAGTTGCAGCAAGCGGGGATCTCCACTCGTCCGGCCACCCACGCGGTGCATATGCTCACGTTCTACCGTGACAAATATGGGCTGCGTCCGGAAGACTTCCCCAATGCCTACGCGGCCAACCATTGCAGCATTTCGCTGCCGCTGTTCCACGGCATGGGCGAAGCGGAACAGCAATATGTCATCGATCGCGTCAAGGAGTACCAGACCTAATGTGCGGCATCGCTGGCCTGATTGACCTATCGGGCGAAACCATTTCTCCGGTCGTCCTCAAGCGGATGACGGACGCGATCGCGCATCGCGGCCCGGACGGGGAAGGCCAATGGATAGAAGGCCCGGTTGGCTTCGGCCATCGGCGCCTGGCCATCCTCGACCTGTCTCCGGGTGGGCACCAGCCGATGATCAGCCCCGACCATCGCTATGTCCTCACCTACAACGGCGAGGTCTACAACTTCCGGGAAATCCGCGCTGAACTGCAAGCCGAAGGCTTCTGGTTCCGTTCGCAAAGCGATACGGAGGTGGTGCTCCAGGCCTTGGCACATTGGGGCCCTGACGCCCTGCTGCGCTTCAACGGCATGTTTGCGCTGGCGCTTTGGGACCGCAAGGAGCGGACACTGCTGCTGGCGCGCGACCGTTATGGCATCAAGCCGCTCTACATCGGCCGCCAGGGAAAAACCCTGGCGTTCGGCTCCGAGCAGAAAGCCATCCTGGCGCAGCCGGAATTCCGCCGGGAAATTGATAAATCGGCCCTGCTCGAGTACCTCACGTTCCAAAACCTGTTTACCGACCGGACCCTACTCAAGGACATCCAGTTGCTGCCGGCCGGGCACTATGCCCGGCTGGACCTCAATGAAGCATCGCCCGAATTGCGGCGCACCCGCTACTGGGACTATCGATTCCGGGAACCGGACCATGCCCGGCCCCGGGAAGAATACCTGGAAGAGCTCGACCGCCTGTTCCGCCAGGCCGTCAAACGGCAACTGGTCAGCGACGTCGAACTTGGCGCCTACCTGAGCGGCGGCATGGACAGCGGATCGATCACCGCCGTCGCCGCGCAGTCCTTCCCCTATCTCAAAACGTTCACCTGCGGCTTCGACCTGAGTTCCGCATCCGGCATCGAACTGGCCTTCGACGAGCGGGTGCGCGCCGAAGCGATGTCCGCACGCTTCAAGACCGAACACTATGAGATGGTGCTCAAGGCTGGCGACATGGAGCGCTGCCTGCCCAAGGTCGCCTGGCACCTGGAAGAACCTCGGGTGGGACAAAGCTACCCCAACTACTACGCCGCCCAGCTTGCCAGCAAATTCGTCAAGGTCGTGCTCTCCGGTGCCGGGGGCGACGAACTGTTTGCCGGCTATCCCTGGCGCTACTACCGCGCCGTCGTCAACCAGGATTTCGAGCACTACATCGACCAGTACTACGTCTTCTGGCAACGCCTGATCCCCAACAGCGCGCTGTCGAAAGTCTTCGCCCCCATCTGGAACGACGTCAAGCATGTCTGGACGCGCGACATCTTCCGCGACGTGTTCCTGACGCACGACAATGAGCTGAACCGGCCGGAAGACTACATCAACCACTCGCTCTACTTCGAGGCAAAGACCTTCTTGCATGGCCTGTTTGTCGTGGAAGACAAACTCAGCATGGCGCATGGCCTGGAGGCACGGGTTCCGTTCATGGACAACGACCTGGTGGATTTCGCGATGCAATGCCCGGTCAACCTGAAACTCAATAACCTCGCGGACGTCATACGGCTCAACGAGAACGATTCAGGGAGTAAAACCAACCGCTATTTCCACAAGACCAACGACGGCAAGCAGATTCTGCGCGACATGATGTCGCGGCATATTCCCTCCGAAATCACGAATGCCGAAAAGCAAGGCTTTTCATCTCCGGATGCGAGCTGGTTCAAAGGCGAAAGCATCGAATTCGTCCGGCGCAAGCTGTTGAACGGCAATGCGCACCTGTACCAGTTGTTGGACCGAAATACCGTAACCAGCTTAGTGAGCCAGCATCTGGATGGGCATGAAAATCGTCGATTGCTGATCTGGTCGCTGCTGAACCTGGAAACATGGCTTGAACAGATCGCCATTTAAAGTAAAACCAATGACACACGACACCAACGCAGGAGTGCAACCGACCTTGGTCGAACAGTACCAGCGCGCCTTCGCTGAACATGGCGATACGCCGGCGGGCGTAATGTGGCCCAGAGGCCGCCAAGCGCTGCGGTTTGATGCGCTGACCAGACACTTTCCGGACAAGGATTTTTCCGTCCTGGATTATGGCTGCGGTCTGGCTCACCTGAAAGCATACCTGGACCAACGCTGCAGCCAGTATGAATATCTCGGCGCCGACCTTGTGCCTGAATTCGTGAGCGCGGCGACCGCCAAATATCCTGAAGCCCGTGTTCAATTGGTTCAGTCATACATGGACGTATCGACGCCTGTCGACCATATCGTCATCTCTGGCACCTTCAACATCATCGAAGGAGATGATCGGGAAGCGTATATAAAGCGTGTACAGGCTGCCTTGATGCACTTGTTCGGTCTCGCCCGTAAATCGTTGGCGGTCAACTTCATGACAGACCGCGTCGACTTCATGCAGCCGCAGGCGCTCCACATGAATGTAGAGGAGATGATAGCTTTCATGCGCCGGTCTTTGTCGCCCCGCCTGAGACTCGACGAATCCTATATGCCCTATGAATTCACTCTGGTGGCGCTGAAAAACAGCGAGATTATCCGACCAGACAACATATACCAGCCCCTGTGATGCGCATCGAGGCCCTGACCCCCGACTTCGCGGAGCGCTATGAGGCATTTCTTCTGGCACGGCCCGAGACATTGCTATACCAGTCCTGGCGCTATCAGAACCTGCTGATCGACTTGCTGGGATGCCGCCAGCAGAGCCTTCTGGCCCTGGATGACAATGACCAGCTCCTGGCGGTTCTGCCGCTAATGTCCATGGACGGCCCGTTTGGCACTGTCCTGAACTCCCTGCCTTTCTATGGCAGCAATGGTGGCCTGGTGGGAAAAGACCCAAATGCACGAGCCGGACTCATTGATGCCTACACGCAGATGGCTCAAGCATCGGGTATAGCGGCAGCCACCATCATCGAGAATCCCCTGGCGCCTGATGGCGCCGACGGGGCAAGCTACAACATAACGGATGAGCGAATAGGCCAACTGACACCGTTGCCCCATACGGACAATGTAGAGGAAACCTTGATGCAGTCTTTCCACTACAAAACGCGCAACATGATTCGCAAGGCCGAGAAACTTGGCGTCGAGGTTACCGTCGATAACGACGCCATGCCTTTCCTGGTCGGCGTTCACGAGGAAAACATGCGTGAGATAGGCGGCTTGGCAAAATCGCGTCGTTTCTTTGATGCTTTACCGAGACATTTCCGTCCAGGAGAAGACTACCGGATTTATGTCGCCCGCCTGGGGCAGGAGTTGGTCGCTGCGATGTTGGTGTTCTTTTATAACCGCACAGCCGAGTACTACACCCCCGTGGTCCGCAAGGAATATCGGGAGTCCCAAGCCCTCAGCGCCGCAATTTTCCGCGCAATGAGTGATGCCGCTGCTCAGGGATTCGCATGGTGGAATTGGGGTGGAACCTGGCTGTCGCAGGATGGCGTATACCGTTTCAAGAGCCGTTGGGGGACACAGGATCGCCGCTACCGGTACTTTACCAGCGTACACAATCCCGAGATCCTGAAGGCAAGCCGAGCAGAGTTGCTCGCAGCCTACCCCTCTTTCTTTACGGTGCCGTTCTCGGCGCTATCTGCCTAAAAGGATGGCTGCGATGCAAGAAATGGATGTTGTTGTCGGTGGTGGCATTGCCGGGCTGCTCGCCGCGCTGCTGCTGGCGGAACGAGACAAGCGCAAAGTCGTCGTGATCGAACGCGAGAATCGGGTGGGGGGCCTGCTGCGCTGTTTCGATTATGGCGAATATGGCGTCTTCGACTATGGCATGCATAACATGTACGAGACGGGAATCGCTCCGCTTGATGAACTGCTGTTTGGTTTACTCCCCCAAGAAGACTGGCAACTTCTGGAGCGGGGAGGCCGTGATTTGGCAGGTGTCGTTTTCAATGGCATCGTCCAGCACAACTCTCCATTCCCCGATCTGCGCTCCTTGCCACGCAAACAATGGGAAGCCTGCGTTCTGGGATTTTTCCGACAATTGGAAAGCCAAGAGTTCGATGGGCATGACAACGCCTGGGACGATATCCGCACCCGCTTTGGCACGGAAGTTGCCGCAGTCATCGATACCGCCTTGCGCAAGCAATTCGGCAAGTGCGCTCAGGAACTGGCGCCTTTTGCCACCAGCCTGACCACCTTGTCCAGGGTGGTAATGTTCAGCGAAGATCTCTTTGCCAACCTAATGGAGTCCTCGACGCTGCGTGAACGCCTGGCCTGGCCGGAACAGCGCACCCTGCCTGTGCAATGGGAATCCGGCCGGAAAGCCTATTACCCTAGGAAATACGGTATGTACCGTGTGATCGACGCCTTGCTTGCGAGGCTCGAGGCCGCCGGCGTAGAAGTGCTAACGAGCGCGCAGGTACAGTCACTTGAAATTGAGGATGGCCAGGTAAAAAGCCTGATTGTCGAACATGGCGGTAGCCGGAAGACGATTGGGTCCCTCAGGCAAATGATTTGGACTTCCGGCTTGCCAGCGATAATGCAATTGTTCGGTCTGGACATGTCCTGCTATCGCTTCGATCCTCCTCGCAAGACGGTTGTAGTCAATCTGCTATTGCGCCAGCCGCCGAATATGGGGGATCTCTATTACCTCTACTGCTACGAACCCGGCTGCCATACTTTCCGGATCACCAATTTTGCAGGATATTGCGAAGGAGCGCCTCGCTCTGGCGGATGGCCCGTGGCTGTGGAATTGTTGCTAGACGCGCCGCTACCTGATGCCGACGATATGAAGCGCTTGGCACTGGACGAGCTCAAGCGATTCAAGATCATCACTGGCGACGAGGATGTGAATTTTGCCAAGGTTGAGCCGCTGTCCACAGGATTTCCCATGCCTTCGACCAACAACTTCAGTGCTTTGTCCGACATGAGGGCAAAGATTACGGCATCCAAGGTTACCAATCTGACGCTGCTGGGCATCCTGTCTGAAGAGAATGTATTTTTCCAGCGCGACGTGCTGGCCCAAACTTGGATTAAGCTAACAAAGAAGGAAAAAATCAATGGTTGAGCCTCTTGAATTAGGCGAAGTCCCTTTCTATTGGCGCGTCAAGAAAACGCCAACGCAACCGCCGCATGACATCCCGGCGCGCCTGCCGTTTTCCTTCACATTTTTAAGCGAACTGCAACTGGTGATCCAACAACGGAACCCCTCAGTACTCCAGTGGCTCGAGCGTGTATACACCGAAGATGCCAATGTCGGCTATTTGCAGGATGGGCATGCCTTGGCGGAATCGTATGGAGGGGAATTCATTGATTTCTTTCAGCGCGCGAGCGCATTGCTTCGCAAAAAACCTGCGAGCGCGGCTGATATCGGATGTGGTGGCGTCTACCTGTTGCAAAAGGTGCGCGAACAAGGACTGGCTGTCAAAGGCATCGATCCCAGCCCGGTAACTTCAGCCGCCGGAAAAAAGGTCGGCATCGAGATCGTCCCGGATTTCTATCCTTCGCCATCTCTTACGGAACGCTTTGATGTGCTGTTCCACTATGACGTGCTGGAACATGTCGAAGATCCGGTCGCATTCCTCCGCGCCCACCATGGGAATCTGTCATCGGATGGCGCCCTCATTTTCGCCGTCCCTGACTGTTCACACCATATTGCACTGGGTGACGTGTCCATGCTTTTGCATGAGCATCTCAATTATTTTGATGAGGATTCACTGGCCCGAGTTGTACGGGCGGCAGGCTTCGAACCGCTGCGGCTCGAGCCCGCACGCCACGGTGGCGTATTGTTGTGCTGCGCAGTTCCTGCTGCCTCGCATGCTTCGCCAATCGAGCCGGCGAAAGACGACTCTAAATTCCTGGAATTCCGCCAAAAGGCACAAGCTGCGCTGCATCGATTCTCGGCATTGGCACGCCAATCAATGAACGATGAGCTAGGCCTGTATGTGCCATTGCGAGCCTTCCCCTATCTTGGCCAGCTCTCTCCCGAAACCAAGCTGCGCTTCTTCGACGATGATCCTGGGTTGCGTGGCCGCTATTATGATGGTTTTGATGTCGCCATCGAAAACAGAGATGAACTGGCTGCACGCCCGCCGGAACGAGTAATGGTTTGCTCCCTTGCCTTTGGCGACAAGATCGCCGCACGGCTGCGCGAAAAAAAGATCAACAATCTTCGTATTGTTCTGTGGTCCGATTTGTTTGATGGGGTAGCGGGGTGAGTGCTCAAGCTGTCATCACGCTCGATATCGACTGGGCCCCGGACTACGCGATAGATTTTGCCGCCAACCTGTTGATCGAGGCTCAGGTGCGGGCCACATGGTTTGTCACGCACGATTCGCCAGCTGTCAGGCGCCTGCGTCAGTACCCATCTCTTTTTGAACTGGGCATCCATCCCAATTTCCTACCAGGGACGACCCACGGAAAAACCGAATCGGACATCCTGCAGCACTGCATGGATATCGTACCCCATGCACGTGTCGTACGAACGCATGGACTTGTTCAGACGTCCAACCTGCTGGAAAAAATCATCGACGAAACACCGGTCCAGGTGGATGTTTCGTTATTCCTGCCGCATGCTGCAGCACTTGAACCAGTCGTCTATTACTGGGAAAACCAGAAGCGTCTGGTTCGCTTGCCATACATGTGGGAGGATGATTTCGAGATGGTCCGTCCTGATGGCGTCTGGGATCTTGGGTCGCTGATCGACCGTGGCACCGGGTTGATGATCATGGACTTCCATCCGATACACATTTTTCTCAATTCAGTAACACTAGACACCTACCGTTCAGTGCGCGCGCTGGGTCGCTTGGTCGACCTGTCGGAAGAAGTTGTCCGTGGCCATATCGACGAAGGACGCGGAGCCGGATATGCCTTCCGTTCCGCTATCGAGCGCATGCAACGCAGCGAAACAATTTTTCTGCAAAGCTTTTCAGGCGCAATCGCCTGATCCTCAAACCTGCCGCTACGCCGGACAGCCCACCGCCGGCAGTCATGAATAGAAAAGCATTGTGAGCCTGGAATGAAAATAGCCATCATCGGCCGAACAGAAATCCTCTATGAGACGGCCCGCCAATTGCACGAAGCCGGGCACGAAATCGTCTGCATCCTGACCGCTAAGGAAGCGCCGGAATATACGCGTAATGCCGAAGACTTTCGACACCTGGCAGAACAATGGAATATTCCTTACGCATGCTCCGCGAAGATCTCCGAGCATCAAGATTTCTTGGCTGCATCCAAGGCGGACATTGGCGTCAGCATCAACTATTCCGGAGTCATTCCCGACACAATCACGAATTTGTTCGGTTTGGGCATCCTGAATGCCCATGGAGGCGATTTGCCGCGCTATCGCGGCAACGCCTGTCAAGCCTGGGCCATTCTCAATGGCGAAGAAAAGATAGGCCTTTGCATCCATCGAATGATCGGGGGTGAACTCGACTCTGGAGACATCATTGCCCGCGCTTATTTGCCAATCGATATCAACAGCACTATCGAGCAGGCAATGGATTGGATCAGCAGCACGACTCCAGGCCTTTTTAACGATGCGCTAAAGCAGTTGCAGCACGATCCGGAATTCGTCCTTGAGCGTCAGTCGAAAGACCCCTCTCTTGCGCTTCGCTGTTATCCGCGCCGCCCCGAAGATGGACGTATCGATTGGTCCAATTCGGCCGTCAAAATATTGCGGCTTATCAATGCATCCGGTCGCCCGTACCCCGGCGCTTTCTGTTTTCTGGAAGACAAGCGCATCACCGTCTGGCAGGCCCGGCTCGGCGACGATGAGCGCTTTCTGGCAGTTCCCGGCCAAGTAACAGCTATCACTCCTGAATATCTGGAAATAGCGACCGGCGATGGTAAGGTCCGCCTGACGGAAATGGATCTTGACAACACCCCTGCTGCGGCACCGGCCGTATGCAAGTCCATTCGTACCCGGCTCAAATAGAAAGAACTTGATGAAAGCCTGGTTGAGAAGTACGGTCTTTTGGATGACGGTGCCGGTATTCGTGCTGGCTGCCCTCTTCATTGGTCTTTATCTCCGCCTCGGTTCGCGCAATACGCAGCGTTCAAGCCTGGTATGGGGAAGCACTCCTCTGCTCAATAACCGGCATTGGTCGCACGCTATGCGCGCAGCGGGTTATCGGTCCGAGACATTTACTACCATGTATTATGGAACGATCAACAAACGGAGCGATTGGGACCGGATACTGGATGAGGAATGGACGGGCTGCCCTGCCACACTCAAACCATTGCTGGCATTCTTGGATTCACTGTTGCGATACGACGTCTTCTTTATCTCGGCGGATGGCTATTTCATCGGGCACACCATCGGATTGTGGCGCCTTCAAGCACCGCTTCTGCGCTTTTGCGGTAAAAAGACCGTCTTTATCCCCTACGGCAGCGATACTTATGTCTATCGGCGTGTCCGTTCGACAGCCCTACTGCACGGCTTGTTAGCCTCCTATCCTGAGGCTGCAAAAAGACAAGCACAAGTTGCGGCAAGACTAGACTACTGGTGCCGTCATGCCGATGCATGTGTACCTGCGGTCATGGGCATAGACGGATTTGGCCGATGGGATGTGCTGACAACATCACCACTATGCCTCGACTTGAACGAATGGCCTGCCTCCTCACGACGCTCTCCCGCCGATGGCAGCACTGCTCCGGTAGTGATCTGTCACGCCCCCAATCATCGCGGATTCAAAGGAACCGAGTTCGTCATCGATGCGGTTAACCAACTCAAACAGGAAGGATTGAAAGTAGAACTGGTTCTTCTGGAAAAAATCCAGAATGACAAGGTTCGCCAAATTCTGCAAAACGACGCGGATATTCTAATTGAGCAGCTCATTTTCACCGGTCATGGCTTGAATGGTCTGGAAGGCATGGCCAGCGGCATCCCGGTCATCTCCAATCTTGAGGATGAGGCGTATATCACTCCGATCAGGCGCTGGTCCTTTTTTTCCGAATGCCCACTTGTTTCAGCCAGCCCGGAAACTCTTGTCGATGTCCTTCGAAAGCTCATCACACGACCGCAATTGCGGCACGATATTGGCCGTTCCAGCAGAGCTTATGTAGAAAAATATCATGACCTCGATTCAGCGGCCTATCTCTTTGAAGCAGTGGTCGACTACGTGCACAAGCGCCGGGAATCGCTGATAAACCTCTATCATCCGATCCTCGGCGAATACCCAAATCGCAGCGCCAAGATCGTTTCGCCGCTGCTGAACAACAAGATTGTCGACTGATGCTGCTCAAAATCTTAGCAAAAGATTCCGCGATCTACGGCGGCGCTGACTTCCTCTCGAAGCTGCTGGCCTTTTTTTCGTTCCCGCTGATTGCCGCGGCATTATCGCCGCATGCGTTCGGCTCGCTCGAGCTGTTGGTTACCGCCACCGCACTATTGGGCATGGCGGCCAACTGCGGACTGAACAATGCACTTCAGCGCTACTATTGGGACAGCGAGACCGCTCGCGATGAACGCCCGGTATTAGTATCATCCGGCCTGGCAGCCCAAATGATATTGGCCGGTATCGCAGTCATCGCAGGGATTGGCATACTAGCGATCGCATGGCCGCATATCGACGAGTCCTCCACCCCCATGAGCTGGCATGCCGTCGTCGCGGCCCTGGTATTGATGTTTGCCAACCAGGCAACCCAGTATGCGCTGGACGTCATACGCCTGCATATAGCGCCGTGGCGCTTCCTTTCCATCGCGATGGTGTCCCGTGCATTATCGGCCTTGGTCGGCGTCGTCGTGGTCGTCCGCTTTCACTGGGGACTGGATGGTTTGCTGATCGCCCAGGCCGCTGCCAGTCTGGCAGTGTTGCCAATTGCGCTGTACATGATCCGCGCCGACCTGACCTTGCGCATCAGCAGATCTGTTGCCGACAAGCTGATGCGGTTCGGCTACCCGTTCATCTTTTCCGGCCTGGCTTTCTGGCTCTTTGGTTCCATGGACAGATGGATGCTCGCCAGCATGTCTTCGGTTGATGAGGTCGGCATCTACTCTGTCGCTTATCGTTTCGCATCCGTCGTCATGTTCGTTTCCGTCGCATTTGGACAGGCATGGAGCCCCTTGGCGATGAAAATCAGGACGGATCATCCTGATAAATACCGGACAATGTACGCTGACGTGCTGATGATCCTGGGTTGCGCGATGCTGCTTCTGGGCGCAGGCGTGGCGCTGTTTTCCAATGAGATCATCCGGCTTCTGATGCCAACGAACTATCTTGCTGCGGCCCAGCCCCTTGCCATCCTGAGCCTTGGCATAGTGCTGCAATCGACGCAGCAAATTACCGCGGTCGGTATTTCAATCGAAAAAAAGACCTTTCTTTTCGCAAGGCTCTCCTGGGTGGCAGCCTTGCTCAACTTCGTGCTGAATCTCATTTTGATTCCACGATTCGGCGCATCGGGGACCGCCTTGGCCACGACACTGACGTATTTGATGCTGACAGCAAGTTATATGTATTTCACCCAACGCCTGCATCCACTTCCGATTCCGGGCAAAAAAGTCGTTGGCTTAGGAAGTTTATGGATTGCGGTTTTCTGCTTTGCAATCATTCCACTGCCCGTGTCCGGATTACAGCTTTATGTGTTTAAGGGCCTGATTTTCAGTCTGTGCCTTTTTTCTGCCTATCTTCTTATTCCTTTGCGAATTGCAAATCATGTCAAATAAGAAATCAGTCCTTGTCACCGGAGGCAATGGCCTTCTGGGCCGCCAATTGTCTTCTGCTCTGGTCGCGACAAACCATGATGTCTTTGCACTAGTTCATCGCTCTCCGCCCAATCCAATTGCCGGCGTAAATTATTGTGTAGTCGACCTGAGCACAGAATGGCCAGAAACCGAGTTGCCATCGCAAATTGATGCCATTGTCCACTTGGCCCAATCCGCACATTTTCGCGAGGTTCCGACCAAGGCTTTGGACGTATTCACCGTAAATGTCGCCTCTACGGCACGATTGCTCGATTTCGCCCATAGAATCGGCACCAAACAATTTTTGTACGCATCATCCGGTGGGGTCTACGGTGCAGGAGAAAAAGCCTTTCACGAGAACTCGCCGATCAACGCGCCTGGTCACTTAGGTTATTACCTAGGCAGCAAATTAAGCGGAGAGATACTCTCCCAAAGCTACGCCGCACATATGCAAATCATGGTCCTGCGTTTCTTCTTTATCTATGGCCAGATGCAGAACCGTGCCATGCTTCTTCCCCGGTTGGTGGATAGCATCAAGGAGGGGCGCAACATTTCCCTACAGGGAAGCGAGGGATTGCGCATCAATCCAATACACGTATCCGATGCGAGCCAGGCGGTCGTCGCCGCGCTGAACACGACTGAAAGCGCGACCTACAATATCGCCGGAGCAGAAATTTATTCCTTACGCGCCCTGTGCTCAAAGATTGAAACCATGGTCGGCCGTACTGGACAGTATATCCAGGCGCCGGGCACACCGCTCGATGTCATCGGAGACATTTCTGCTATGCGTTCCCGCCTTCATGAACCGAAGGTTGGGATTGTCGACGGATTAAAAGAGCTAATATGAGGTCGCCCTACAGCTTAACAAGCTACCACAACTTGATGCAGGGCCTGCTCAACGCGGGCTACAGCTTCATAGGCTATGACCAGGTTACAGCGCATTCGCCATTGTCGCCCCAATGCTTATTGCGGCACGACATCGACGCAGATCTTTCAGCCGCCCTGCAGATCGCACAATTGGAAGCGGAACTGGGAATTAAGTCCACCTATTTCCTGATGACCCGCTCACCTGTCTATAACCTGCTTTCCCGACATAACCATCGGATAGTGGAGCAAATTATCGGCTTGGGCCATGCGATCGGGCTGCATTACGATCGGGGCTTCGGCGGCAACGACAATGGCCGGCATGGCCGTCTTTTGGATTTAGAGGCGGAGTTTATAGAGCAGTTGTTTGACATCGCCATTCATTCCGTGTCGTTCCATCAGCCAGATGCGGAAATACTCGCCGGCAAGGTGTCGACTGCACCAAGAATCAATACATACGATAAGACTGCACTTTCATCTTACACGTACTATTCTGACTCCAATCGCTCGCTTCGCCTCGGGACACCTGATTGGAAAACGGCAGACACCAGGATAACGACTACCCAACTCTCCGGACAATCCATACAGTTGCTGCTGCACCCTATGTGGTGGGTCTATGATGAATTCTCCACAGTCGACGTCTGGGATCAGGCGATATTGTCCAATTTCGAGATGATGCAGCAACAATGCCTTGCAACAGAGCGCGCCTATGGGCCGCGCCGCAATATGACGTTGATTCGGAGCGAACATGAATAACGGGAAAAGAATGGTGATGTGCGGCTGCCATCAAGGTGGAGAAAACGCCATCAGGGATCTGATCCATCGCGGCTACATTTTCGACTATTTTGTCTGCTTAACTCCGGAGCAGGCTGCCCAGGCCAACGTCTCTGGCTACTACGATTACCGCCCTCTGGCTCAGTCGCTTGGCATTCCGGTGTATATCCCTGAAACTTATGGCCTCACCTCTGAAGCAGATCTAGGATTCTTTGCGCAACAGCGTTTCGACTTGCTGATCCAAGGCGGCTGGCAAAGGCTTTTCCCTGAAAAGGTACTGGCCACATTGGGGATCGGTGCGCTTGGCCTGCACGGGAGTGCAGACAAACTTCCGAAAGGACGCGGCCGTTCTCCGCTCAACTGGTCCCTCATTGAAGGGAAAAGCAGGTTCTTGATGCATCTGTTTATGATCAAACCAGGCGCCGACGATGGAGACGTTATTTCGATAGTCGACTTTGACATCACGGAGTTCGACGATATAGAAACGCTGTATTTCAAATACGACCTGTCCTATCGGAAACTGCTGCTCGACAATCTCCCATCCGTTCTTGCCGGGCAACACAAAACAATCCCTCAACTCGGCCAACCCAGTTACTACCCAAAACGCACTCCTGCGGATGGGGAAATTCACTGGGAAACAATGGATGTCGCAACAATCTATAACTTCGTGCGCGCCCAAACGCGTCCTTACCCCGGCGCATTCGCAATCATCCAGGGAAAGCGTACGCAAATTTGGAAATGCCGCCCTTTTGATACCCGGCTGCGCTATGACGATGCGGACTATGGAGCTGTCGTGGAACAGTTCGGAACGCGCCTATTGATCAACTGCCGTGGCGGGCTCTTACTGGTAGATGAATGGAGCCATGTCTAAAAGCACGTTAAAAGTACTGCACCTCCCAACCACTGTCGGCGGCAATCCTCAAGGATTAAGCAAGCAGCTGGGGAAAGCCGGGGTATTCAGCAAGACATGGGCATTCCAAGGAAACTATTTTAATTACGATTGCGATCACGTTATTTGGAATCAGGACGACACTTTCATTTCCCGTGAATTCAAGCGTCTGCGGGCAATCCTGAATGCAGCGGCACATTTCGATGTCATCCATTTCAATTTTGGCCAAACGCTTGCACAAAGATCCGCCAAACCGAATGCGACTTCAGTCTTGAAAAAGCTAAAGCATACGCTCTCCGACTGCTATCTCGATATTCTGCAGATTGTGGAACTGAATCTCTACAAGGCATATGGACGGCCATTGTTCGTCCACTATCAGGGGGATGACGCCCGCCAAGGAGATGTATCGCTCAAGCTGTTCAAATACTCCGCCGCACAACGGGTTCCCGAAGGGCACTATTCCGCGGAAACGGATGCACTCAAAAGAAAGATGATCCAACGGTTGAATAAATACTGCGCGCAGATTTATGCGGTAAATCCCGACCTGCTCCATATACTTCCAAAGCGATCCCGCTTTATCCCCTATTGCCACATTTCGCTGGACGAATGGCAGCCGTTTTACACGCAGCGAGATAACAGCAGGCCCCTGAGAATTGGGCATGCCCCGACGAATCGCGCTGCAAAAGGAACCGATCTCATTTTAGCCGCTCTCGATGCCCTCGCAGCCGAAGGCTACCAATATGAACTGGTCCTGGTCGAAGGCGTCTCGAATGCCGAAGCGCGCAAAAAATACGAGTCTGTCGACGTGCTGATCGACCAGTTGTTCTATGGGTGGTACGGCGGACTGGCCGTGGAAGCAATGGCCCTGGGCAAGCCTGTCGTGGTCTATATCCGGGAAGAGGATCTGGGCTTCATCCCCGAACAGATGAAAGCCGACCTGCCTTTCATCCAGGCCACGCCGGATACTGTCAAAGAAACGCTGCGCCATGTGCTGGAAATGCCGCGTGAAGAGCTGTATCGCCTGGCACAATGCAGCCGCGCATACGTGGAGCGCTGGCATGATCCGGTCAAGATCGCCAAGGAAATCCAAGCCGACTATGAAAAAGCGTTACATCACAAAGGACGTTTCTGAATCATGTGTGGAATAGCAGGTTACTGGGTCGTATCGCCCGAGCAAAATCGCCCCGATCTAGATGCCGCCTTGCAAAGAATGAGCCGTCGCGGCCCCGACGACCAGGGCAGCGAGAAAATGGCGGCATTTGCCGGCGAACTCGGACTGGGGCACAGGCGCTTGTCCATCATCGACCTGTCCAGCGCTGGACACCAGCCCATGCATTCTGCCGACGGGCGTTTCTCGATTGTCTACAACGGCGAAATCTACAACTTCGAAGCCCTGCGCGACGAACTTTCCGGATTCGGCATGCAGTTTCACAGCCAGTCGGACACTGAAGTCCTCCTGGCTGCCTGGGAGCGGTGGGGAATCAATTGCCTGCGCAAACTGGTCGGTATGTTTGCCTTCGCCATCGCTGACCGCGCCGAAGGCACACTGACATGCGTACGCGATGCATTTGGCATCAAGCCATTCTTCTATTCCTACACCGACAAGGGACTGTGCTTCGCATCGGAACTGCCGGCCACCGTTACCTTGCGCGGCGTGGGCGCGCAATTGAATCTGCAGCGCGCCTACGATTATCTGGTTCATGGCGACTACGACTCCACCCCCGACACCTTCGTCAAGGGCATCGCGCAACTGGAGGCGGGCAAATATCTGGTCCTTGACATGCGCACCGGCCAGGCATCCGCCCCGGCTACCTGGTGGACTCCAGATATCCGCGAGACCAACACGCTGTCATTCAAGGATGCTGCGGACAAATTACGCGAATTGTTCTTGCAAAGCGTGCGGCAGCACCTGCGCAGCGATGTTCCGCTCGGTGCAGCGCTCTCTGGCGGCATCGACTCCTCTGCGGTCGTCTGCGCCATGCGCCATGTAGCGCCGGATGCCCCCATCCACACTTTCAGCTTCATTGCCAAAGACTCTCCGGTATCTGAAGAGGAATGGGTCGACGTCGTTAATGCGCATGTCAAAGCCGACTCCCACAAAGTCCTCGTGGAAGCGGATGAACTTGCCGCCGACCTGGACGACATGATCCTCGCCCAGGGCGAGCCTTTCGGCAGCACCAGCATCTATGCGCAATACCGGGTATTCAAGCTGGCCAAGGAAAAGGGCATCACTGTCACTCTAGACGGACAAGGCGCCGATGAACTGATCGCCGGTTACCAAGGCTATCCCGGCAAGCGTGTCCACAGCATCCTGGATGGATTCAGGCCGGATCGGGCGCTGGCATTCTTGCGTAACTGGTCGCAATGGCCAAACCGGTCCTTCTCGTTCGGTGTTAAAGCCTCGGTAGCCGAATATATCGATGGCTCGCTGTATCACACCATCCGCAGTTTGACCGGGGAACGCCTGCAGCCGGACTGGATAAATGCCGGCATGCTGGATGAACAAGGAGTGAATCTGCGCTTCCCCCGGCAGGTGCCGGAGCAAAACATTCGCAAGCGCAGGCTAATGGCCGAATTGGCATTATCGTGCACCCGTCGCGGCCTGCCCGCCCTGCTGCGCCACGGCGACCGCAATTCGATGCGTTTCTCGGTCGAAAGCCGGGTTCCGTTCCTGACCACGGAAATGGCGGAATTCCTTTTTTCCCTTCCAGAACACTATCTGATTTCGGAACAAGGGGAAACCAAGCATATCTTCCGGGCCGCCATGCGCGGCATCGTTCCCGACGCCATTCTGGATCGGCGCGACAAGATCGGTTTTGCCACGCCCGAAAAGGATTGGCTGATGCGGCTCGCCGATAAAGCCAGAAGATGGCTCAAGGAAGGCGACGATCTTCCGTTCCTGAACCGCGAGTGCATTCTGGAGGAGTTCGAACAAATTCTTACGGGACAAGTGGCCTTTTCCTGGCAGGCTTGGCGCTGGATCAACTTTTATCGATGGCATACAACCGTATTTATGCCGCTCACCCGCGCATGAAGAAAAAATTACTCATCATTTCCTATTCGCCGATCGGGCGCGATCCGCGAGTCATGCGGCAAATCCGCGCGCTACAGGCCGATTATGCATTGACGATCGTTGGATTCGAACCATCCCCGGCACTTGATGGAATTGAATTCATCCCTGTGTCCCTGGTTCCCAAGCTATCGCGCAAGATATGGCGCGCCTGCCAACTGCTTGCGGGCGCCTTCGAATACGCTTACTGGCAATCGCATCTGGTCAAGACCACCCTGATGTCTCTCGCAGGACGAACCTTCGATGCCGTCATTGCAAACGATGTCATCGCGGTTCCTGTTGCCTTGAAGCTGGCATCGGGAGCTCCGGTTATCTTCGACGGCCACGAATATTCGCCACGCGAGTTCGAAAATTCCTTCGTCTGGCGGCTATTCCTGCAGCGCTACATGACTTACCTGTGCTCCCGATACCTTCCTCTCACCACGAGCGCAATGACTGTCTGCCAAGGTATCGCCGACGAATACAAGCGACATTTCGGCATTGAGGCGGTGGTCGTTCACAACTCGCCAGCCTACGAGGACTTGCCGGTCCACCCTACGGCAACGAACCTGGTTCGCCTTATCCACCATGGCATTTCAGCCAGATCCCGCCATCTGGAATGCATGATTGACATGATGACCCATTTGGATGAACGCTTCACGCTGGATCTAATGCTGGTCAATTCCGATTCTCGTTATTACGCCGAATTGCAGCGACGAGCGCATGGCAACACCAGGATTCGATTCCGAGAGCCGGTTCCGATGGAACAGATCAGCCGCACTATCAACAGCTACGACATCGGCCTGTTTTTACTGCCGCCCGTCAATTTCAATTATCACTTCGCGCTGCCGAACAAGTTTTTTGAATTCATCCAGGCGCGACTGGCAGTGGCCATTGGGCCGTCGCCGGAAATGTCACGGTTGATTGTGCAATACCAAAATGGTGTGATCGCCGCCGACTTCGCCCCGGAAACACTGGCCCGAGCGCTTAATGCGTTAACGCCGCAGGATATCGAACAAATGAAAAGGCATTCCTCAGAAGCAGCAGGCCATCTCAATGCCAACACTGTCACACAGCAACTGCGGGAACTGATGCAGCGCGTATTGCCTGGCGCCGCCTCGACTAACGTCACCAGCCATGGTACGGAAAGCACTTCATCGGCCTGAACCATGCGCATCCTGCTAATCAGCTATTACTTCCCTCCTTACAATACCGTAGGTGCCATCCGCCCAGGGAAGTTTGCCAAATATCTGCACCTTAATGGGCATGCCGTTGAAGTCATTTCGGCGGCAAATCCTGCTTATGTCAAAGGATTGCAACTGGAAATCCCGCCCGAATTCGTCCATGAAGTAAAAAGCTGGTCCATCAATGCGCCAATCTACTGGCTGCTCGGCGGCAAGGGCAAGGTAGCGCAGGAAGGCTTTCACGGCGGCAAGGCCGGAAGCGGATGGCGAAAGCGCCTGGGGCTTTGGTACAAGACCCTGCTGCATTGGCCGGATGCCGAGTCGAACTGGGTACGCAGCGCCATCGACAAAGGGCTTGAATTGTTCAAGCAGCGTGGATTCGACCTGATCTATGTCTCTGCGCCTTCGTTTTCGGCACTCCGGGTCGGCCATCGCCTGTCGGCCCGTACCGGTACGCCGTGGGTGGCTGAGTTTCGCGATCTCTGGTCCGCCAATCACAATTACCCGCATCCGGCTTGGCGTCGCGCAATTGATCGAGCCTGGGAAGCCAGTTTGCTGCGCACGGCATCTGCCTTGGTGACAGTGTCGCTTCCACTGGCCCAAGAATTACAGCGCTTCAGCAAACCGGTATGGGAAATCCGCAATGGCTACGACCCCGACGACCTTTCCGGGATATCCGTGCGCAATACGCCTTCCGATATCCTTAATATCGTTTATACCGGCAGCGTTTATCCGGAACACCATGACCTGAATACCTTTTGCGCCGGTGTAACCGAATTCGTGCGGAAAGGCGGGAAGATTCATGTGGATGTAGCGGGGCGCAACGTGGCGGCGCTCAGGACCATGGCCCACCAATTCGGCATCGAAAGCCATTTCACCTTCCGTCCGACGGTGGATCGCCATGAAGCCCTGACCATGCAGCGCTCAGCCGATGTCCTGCTGATGTTTGCCTGGAACGACGGCAGTGCCGGCGTCTATACGACAAAATTGTTCGAGTATGCCGCCGCCCGGCGGCCCATCCTTGCCGTTGGGCCAGACTGCGATGTGGTACAGTGGGTCAGCCAAGCGCAAATCGGCTCCAGCACCGCAACCCCCGAAGGCGTGGTCTCGCTGCTCGCAGGCTGGACGGAGCAAAAGCGCATTTCAGGCACATTGAATACGTCCCCCTCCCCCGAGCATGATTTCACGCGCAATGCGCAATTCTCGAAGCTGATACCGCTACTGACGTCACTCATACAGGATGGCCATGGCAAGCCTGCCATCCAGCAATGACGTCAGTAGCACATATTGATAACACCTATTTGCTTCTGGCCCCCGCTTAGACAGCAACATAACAAAATCCTGACCGCCATCGTCGTCCCCCGCCTGCTGACTGCAGGGAGAAATCCATGATCACTTCCCTGAACAAACTCGTTGAACCCGTCCTGGAGCTGCCGCGCTCCGCCAAACGCATCATCGTGCTGACCGTGGACATCAGCATCTGCTTGCTCAGTCTATGGATAGCACTTTATCTGAGACTTGGTTATTTCGTCTCCCTGACCGGCAACGCCCTCATTGCCGGCGGGGTATCTATCGCCCTGGCCCTGCCTATCTTCACCGTGTTCGGCCTGTACCGGGCGATCTTCCGATATACTGGCTGGCCCGCGCTGGTCACCGTTGTCAAGGCAGCCGGTACTTACGGCATTTTGTACATGTCGATCTTCACCGTGGTCGGCATCAACGACATACCGCGCACTGTCGGCATCATCCAGCCCATTCTCCTCGTGCTGTTGCTGGGCGCATCCCGTACATTCGCACGCATCTGGCTGGGGGATCGTTATCTCAGCATCGTCCGCCATACCTCACGACCGAAAGTATTGATCTACGGCGCCGGGACTTCCGGCCTTCAACTCGCGGCCGCGATGGCCAATAGCCCTGAAATGCAGGTGGCGGGATTCGTGGACGATGATGAACGCCTGCACAACCATGTGCTCAACGGCCATACCATCTATGCGCCGACGGAACTCTCCAATCTGGTGCACGCATTGGGCATCTCCACCATCCTGCTGGCCATGCCCAGCATCGACCGCAAGCGGCGCAATGAGATCCTTTCCCGGATCCGTGAAGCGCATGTCTCGGTACGGACCTTGCCGCGGGTATCAGACCTTGCTCAAGGAAAAGTCAGCCCGACCGACCTGCGCGACCTGGATATCGACGATCTGCTGGGACGCGAACCGGTTTCGCCCAACCATATCCTGCTGATCAAGAACATCGCCGAGAAGGTCGTCATGGTAACCGGCGCCGGCGGTTCCATCGGCAGCGAGCTATGCAGGCAAATCGTCAATGTCGGCCCGGAAAAGCTGCTGCTCATCGAGCAGAACGAGTATGCGCTCTACCAGATCCACCAGGAGCTGGAAGCGAAGGCCGCCGGCCATAATATCGTGCTGGTGCCCTTGCTGGCATCGATCCAGGATGAAGAGCGCTTGCACGAAATCATGTCGACCTGGAACCCGAACACGGTCTACCATGCGGCCGCCTACAAGCATGTGCCGCTGGTCGAACACAACCCGACCGAAGGCATCAAGAACAACGTGCTGGGCACCCTGAAAACCGCCAATGCAGCCATCAGCAACGGTGTTTCGGATTTCGTACTCATCAGCACCGACAAGGCTGTACGCCCTACCAATGTCATGGGCGCGAGCAAGCGTCTGGCTGAAATGGTGCTTCAAGCCCTGGCTGCCACACAAACCGGCACCAGATTCGCCATGGTGCGTTTCGGCAATGTGCTGGGTTCGTCGGGCTCCGTCGTACCGAAATTCCGCCAGCAAATCCGGAATGGCGGCCCCATCACGCTGACCCACCCCGAGATCACGCGTTATTTCATGACGATCCCGGAAGCGGCCCAGTTAGTCATCCAGGCCGGCACGATGACCAAGAACGGGGATGTTTTCGTGCTCGACATGGGCCAACCGGTCAAGATCATGGCATTGGCCCAGCGCATGATCGAGCTCTCCGGGCTGACCCTGCGGGACGAGAAAAATCCTAACGGGGACGTGGAAATCTGCATCACAGGCTTGAGGCCTGGAGAGAAATTGTATGAGGAGCTGCTGATCGGCGATTCGCCCTTGCCTACCTCCCACCCAAGAATCATGAGAGCCAGGGAAAGCTTCATCCCCTGGGAGGAGCTGGCCGCAAAAATCAAGGCGCTCGAGGTTGCATTGAACGTCAACGATGTCGGCATCGTCCGGCGCATGATGGAAGAACTTGTGACCGGCTATACCCCTAACAGCGATATCGTGGATTGGGTCTACCTGGAACAGGAAGCGGAGGCCGAAACATTGGGCTTGCGCGGATAACGGCAACGGTTCGCGCGGCGCAGGAATAAGCCGGCGGAGACACATCACTCATCTCCGCCGGCCTGCCCATGCGACCACCGGCTACCGCAGCCCCCTTCAAAGAAGCAAGCCAGCGCCGCACCATGGCAGACTATCGGCGTGGCGCCTACCCTCTCAACAAAGGCTTCAGCATCGCCATGGTGCGCGCCGTCGCCCCCCGATGCTGGAGCGCAAATCCTGCCGCGGCACTTCCCATGCGCGAGCGTGCCATTTCATCAGACTGCAGCAGCGCCCACATGCGCAACAACTCTGCGGCATCCGCGACACGCGCAGCGGCTCCCGCCGCGATAGCATCTTCCGTTATTACCTGAAAATTGAAGGTGTGCTGGCCAACCAGCACCGCCTTGCCCAATGCAAACGCCTCGATAGGATTCTGCCCGCCCATCGGCAGCAGGCTGCCGCCGATAAAGGCCACGTCGCACACCGCGTAGTAGGCGAACATTTCCCCCATCGAATCGCCCAATACGACGTCGGCCTCCCCAGCCAGGAAAACATCCCCCATTGAGGAGCGTCGCCGCATGTTCAAGCCATGCGCCTCAATCAGCGCCGCCACCTCATCGAAACGCTGTGGATGGCGCGGCACGATCACGGTCAGCCAATCCGCCTTGCCCTGCTTGCCAAGCGCATCGAGGATCAATTGCTCTTCCCCCTCCCGCGTGCTGGCGCATAGCAATACCTTGCGCGCACCAAGCATCCGCCTCCAGGTCGCTCCCCGGTCGATCATCTCGGCCGGCGGCTGCACATCGAACTTGAGACTGCCGGTCACCTCCACATGGCGTGCACCGAATGCGCGCAGGCGCGCGGCATCCGCTTCCGATTGCGCGCCGACGCGGGCAACCGCCCCGGCCGCGGGTCGCAGCAAGGAGGAAAAGCGCTGTCCGCGCCGCAAAGAACGCTCGGACAAGCGCGCATTGGCCAGCATTACCGGAACATCGTATCGCTTGCATTGCTCCACCAGGTTGGGCCATACCTCGGTTTCCATCAGGATGCAGGCTTCCGGCCTGAAATGGCGCAAGAAACGGGCGCACATCCAGCCCGTGTCATAGGGCAGGAAACTCTGCACTACACGCCTTCCCTGCTTGCCGAACAACTGGGCGCCGGTGGCGCGACCGGTTGCGGTCATATGGGTAAGCAAGATGGCGTGTTGCGGATATTCGCGCAGCAAGGCGTCGATCAACGGTTCGGCCGCGCGCGTCTCGCCGACGGAGACCGCATGGACCCAGATAAAACGGACTGTACCGTCGGGCAGGACTGGATAAAAGCCAAGGCGTTCGGCGATGTGCTGCCGATAGCCCGGCTCCTGGCGGCCGCGGCGCCACAGGCGCAACAGGACCAGCGGCATGCCGATCCACCAAAATGCGGAATACAGCAAGCGCATCGTCAAACCAGCGGATGGCCGGCCAGGCGGGTCAGGATGGCCAGCGGACTGGCCTGCGGATCATATTGCTGTTCCGGCGGCAGGTGCAGCGTCTGCTCCAGCATGTATTGGCCCGACATCACGGCATGCGAAGTCTGGTCGGAGAAGCAGACCCAGGCCGAACCGGCGGCAAACGGCATGGTGACCTGTTGCGCATCTTGCTGGTATTGCATATCGCCCTTCATGCCGTCATGCAATTGCAGCATGAGGTGGTCGTATTCGCTGCGGAAGGATTTGGTCACGTGAAGCGCCTTTAGCACACCGGCCTGCCAGCGTACATAAGGCTTCGCGCGCGGCAGGAAACGGCGCGCCACGGTTTCAAACGGCTCCCCTACGCGCCAGACACGCGGCACTCCCTCCGGATTGACGTTGGCAAATACGCGAAGGATGCGTTCGCCATAGTTGGGCCGCGAGGGAAAGGCGTCCACATGCATGCGGCGGTCGTCAGCGCGCCAGGATTGGCTGCGCGTCTCGACTTGCATCGGGCGGTAACTTGTCGGCGCCACGCGCAACACATCACGGTACTTTGGAAAGAGGGAATGAACCAGCGACAGCGCCTGGCCGCGGAAGCGACCGATCATGGCTGCCAATGCCAGTTGCAGCTCGGTGCTGCCGGCCGCGCCCTTGATATGGCCACGCGCATCCAGACTGATGTTGCGCGCCTTCGGGTCGCGCACGGCCGGGTTGAACAGGCCGTGCTCCGACTCCAGCAGTTCGAAGCCCAGACGCGGGAAATACAGCACCTTGCCGGCTTCAAGGCCGGCGATCCATTCGTGGTTGGGGTTCTCAGCCTGCCAGTCGGTCAGGCCGATCTCAATGATTTGTGATTCCATGGCGACATTATGCCCGCAAGCGACAGCCTCGTGTAACCGCGGAGCCCGGCAAACAGCGCCAAAACGCCCGCCGCATATGGCTGTGAGATACTTCAAACGGGTTTCATGAGAGGATTTGAGCTGCCTCAACGTATGCCATTCGACGGCCTTTGTTATCAGGCAAGCAAGCGATCCACTGCCGCCAACACCTCTTCGCCGCCTGGCGGGGCGCCATCATCGCCCAGGTTAATAATGCGGGGCGACCAGTTGCCTTCAGTCTTCCAGCGCGGCGAGTCGCAATAAATCTCCACGGTCGGCTTGCAATACGCCGCCGCGATATGGGTCAGCCCGGTATCAAGCCCCACCACCAGATGCGCCTGCTGTACCAGAGCGACCGCCTCCATCAGCGGCAGCGCCGGCAGCACCTCGGCTCCGGGAATCTGGCAGGCCAGCGTCTGCGCAGCCTGCAGCTCTTTCTCGCCGCCCCAAGGCAACAGTACCGGCAGCCCCCGTTCAGATAGTGCGCGACCCAGCATGGCCCATCCTGCCTGTGGCCATTGCTTGGCGGCGCGCGCAGTGCCATGGAAGAACACAACGTAGGGCCGTGCCGGCATCCAGGGCAAGCGCTGCGGTTCGGGCGAGCCAAGGGCGAAGTCGGCGGGGCCTTCCGGCCGGTAGCCCAGCGCATCGGCGGCCACCAGGCGCGCGCGCATCACCGCGTGCGTATGCAAACCGACCTTGATGCTCTGGTCATGGAAGATGCGCGACAACGGTTCGTAGCCGGAACCTTCCGTGGCGTTGGCCAAGCCGACGCGGTGCCCGCCGGGAACCAGGCGCGCCATGCGCATGACCACGCTGGTCTTCATCAGGCCCTGGGTATCGAATACGATGTCGTAGGATTCAGCGCGCAGCCTGCGCCAAAATGCCGCCATTTCGGTACGCGTGGCGTCCGAGAACAGGGTCTTGCGCCAGCGCCGCAGCGCGATCGGGATGATGTTGCGGATGTGGGGATTGAGCCGGACCAGGCTGGTATATGCCTCTTCCACCACCCAATCGATCTGGGCGTCAGGGAAATGGCGGCGAATATCGGCCACCATCGGCATGTTATGGACGACGTCTCCCAGCGAGGAGACACGCACGATCAGGATTTTCAAGGCTAGCCCACTGTATCTTCTTTATTCCGTGGGCCAGCATCTTACCTGATCAGAACGGCAATGCCACGTCCGGACGCGCGGCCAGGATCACCTTGCGAAACTCGCCCTGGATGCGCGCAAGCGCCTGCGGCGTCTCGGCCTCGAAACGCAGCACCACGACCGGTGTGGTATTGGACGAGCGCGCCAGCCCAAAACCATCAGCATACTCCACGCGCAGGCCGTCGATGGTGATGATCTCTTGCGCGCCGTCAAACTTCGCGTCGTTTTGCAGCTTCCCGATCAGCTCAAAATTCTCTCCCTCCTGCAGCTTCAAGTGCAACTCCGGAGTACTGACCGATTGCGGCAACGCATTGAGCGCGGCCGATGGATCGGCTTCGCGCGCCAGCAATTCCAGCATGCGGACACCGGCATACAAGCCGTCATCGAAGCCGAACCAGCGGTCCTTGAAAAAGATATGGCCGCTCATCTCGCCCCCCAGCGGAGCGCCTGTTTCGCGCAGCTTGGCCTTGACCAGCGAATGACCGGTCTTCCACATCAGAGGCTTGCCGCCGCGCGCCGAGATCCACGGCGCAAGGTGGCGGGTACATTTGACGTCATAGAGGATTTCGCTGCCCGGATTGCGCTTGAGAACGTCGGCGGCAAACAGCATCAGTTGGCGATCCGGATAGATGATCTGGCCGTCCTTCGTCACAAGGCCCAGCCGGTCGCCATCGCCATCGAAGGCCAGGCCCAGCTCATTGTCCGTCGCTTGCAGGCAGCGGATCAGGTCCTGCAGGTTTTCAGGATGGGCCGGATCGGGATGGTGGTTGGGGAAATTGCCGTCGACATCGCAGAACAGCTCGGTGACTTCGCATCCCAAAGCACGGTAGAGCTCCCCGGCGAAGGCGCCGGCTACGCCGTTACCGCAGTCGACCGCGATCTTCAGCGGCCGCGCCAGCTTGACGTCGCCGATCATGCGCTTGATATAGGCATCCTTGATGTCGTGCGTGGAATAGCCGCCGGCACCTTGCGGGAAACCGCCCTTAACAATGGCGTGGTATAGCGCCTGGATAGTTTCTCCGTGGATAGCCTCGCCGGCCAGGACCATCTTGAAACCGTTGTAGTCAGGAGGATTGTGGCTTCCGGTCACCATGATGCCGGACTGGGTATCCAGTACATGGGTGCCGAAATAGACCATGGGGGTCGCTACCATGCCCAGGTCGATCACGCCGATGCCGACCGATTGCAAGCCTTTGGCCAGTTCGCCAGCCAACTCGGGACCGGACAAGCGGCCATCACGGCCGATCACGACTTTCTTCTGCCCTTTGGCCAAGGCGGCGGCGCCAAAGGCCTGGCCAATTTGAAAGGCGACGCGGCCATCCAGGTTTTTGCCGATGATGCCGCGAATGTCATAAGCTTTGAAAATGGCGTTGTCCAGCGTCGTCATATCGTTTCCCAAAAATTAGGCGGCATTGTCTGCCACAGGGGGCAGTCCACGCTGCGCAACATCGGCAACTAATTGCCGGCTCGCACGGAATAACGGGAGTGCGCCAACATCATGATTGCCTGCGGCATCCGGAATCACGTGTAAAACAGTGCGCCAAAGAAATCATCGGATGAATTTCCGCATATATGGCCAATCGGCCGCAGATTCTTTCCGATTACAAGTTCTTCATAAAGTTTCTCATCTAGGCGCAAACCGGCCACTGCCGCAGCAATACCACCAGGGAAATAAATGCCTGTCGCCTTGCCCCGACAAGGCGACAGGCGCGGCCATGCCATGCGCCGGACTTGACGCCCCGCATCTCGGCAATCCTCTCAACTGATGATAGAAAGAAATCGCGCCTCCTTGCCTGCATCTCGGAGGAGGCGCTGGATAAGGTGATTCTGCCCTCAAACCGGCCTCAGACTTTCAGCCCCCTCCCGGAAGGCAATGCCAACAGTCATTCAAGCCAACGCTTGCGAAAGCGCCACGGCCATGACCTTCTTGATCGCAGCCGCAGCGATCTGCATATCGGACACCGACAAGGTCGGATGGACCAACAACGCCAGGCTGGACTGCGTGAGCCGGCCCGCATTGGGCAATGCATGCTGCAGTCCCCAGCCGTTGTCGACAAAAGCCTTTTCGCGGTAGATCTCGCTGCAGCTGCCGACAAAGCAAGGCACGCCTTCAGCCGAGATTGCCTCCACGACCGCGACCAAGTCCCAGCCTGGCGCCAATTTCGGCAGATCCAGGAACGCGTAATAGCGGTACCAGCCATGCTTCACAGCCGTATCGGGCATCGCACGCACCAGCCCCGGAACGTCCTGGAGCCCCTCATGCAAGGCCAAGGCGTTTTCTGTACGGCGAGCGTGCCAATGAGGCAGCTTGCGCAGCTGCAGGCGACCGATCGCCGCCTGCATCTCGGTCATGCGCATATTGGTGCCGAACGAGTCGTGCAGCCAGCGAAACCCTTTGGGGTGGTTTTCCTGATGCACCCGGTCATATCCCTTGCCGTGGTCTTTGTATGCCCAGGCGCGCTTCCAGACGGCTTCATCCTTGATCACCAGCATGCCGCCTTCGCCGCCGGTAGTAATGATCTTGTCCTGGCAAAATGAAAAAGCGCCGCAATCGCCGAATGAGCCGACCGGCTTGCCGTCGATCTCCGCGCCATGCGCCTGGGCGCAATCTTCGATGACCCACAAGCCATGTTCGCGCGCCAATGCCATGATGGCATCCATTTTGGCCGGCCACCCGCCCAGGTGAACGATGACGATGGCCTTGGTCCGTGGCGTCAACACCGCACGAATGGTATCGGCCGTCAGGTTTTGGCTCAGCAGGTCCACGTCCGCAACCACCGGGCGGGCTCCGCAGGTCACAACAGCGCTGGCCGAGGCAATGAAGGTTTTGGCCGGTACGATCACCTCGTCGCCAGCCTGCACGCCCAGCGCCTTGAGCGCCAACTCCAGCGCAACCGTCCCATTGGACAGGGAAATGGCATGCGGTACACCGACGAATGCCGCATATTCATCCTCGAATGCACGGCACTGCGGCCCCGTCCAGTAATTCACTTTTCCGGAAGACAAAACGGCGCTCACTGCATCGATTTCATCCTGCTCGAACAGTGGCCACGGTGCCGTTGCAAGGGTGCGCGTAGGCGTACCGCCGCACATAGCCAGAGTACTCAAAGACATTTTCAGGAGTTCCTTTTCTGCAAGACGGCGGGAACCCCCGCCACCATCGTATTCTTTTCCACATCAGCGACAACCGCTGCGCCAGCGCCAATGATAGCAGCGGCGCCAATCGTCGTCCCCGGGACAATAACCGCTCCCACGCCGACCAATACCATATCGCCGATCCCCACATCGCCGCACACGCGCACGCCCGGCGCCACGTGCACGACATCGCCGACCCGGCAGTCGTGGTCAATGGACGCCGCGGTATTGATGATGCAATGGCGGCCGATGACCGCATCGGCATTGACGACTGCGCCAGCCATGAGCACCGAGCCCGCGCCGATCGTCGCTGAGGAGTCGACCACCGCCGCGGGGTGGACCGCCACGGCGAAACGCACCCCAAGGTTTTCCAAGCGCAAAGCGACCTTGGCCCTGGCCGCATTCGAACCGATCGCAATCAATGCGCAGGAGATCCCCTGTTCGATCAACTCTCTGACCGCCGCGTCGCCGCAACGTACCGGAATCCCTCGGCACAAGGTTCCGGACAATGCCGGCGCATCATCTACGAAGGCGACCACTTCAAATCCTGCCCGGACCGCGACATCAAATACCACCTTGGCATGGCCGCCTGCGCCAACGATGAAGATTTTCTTATTCATCCTTATTCGCCGTCCCGGTAAATTTGCTCATCGTCTCCTGCCCCGGCTGGCTGATGCCGCTACGCCGCACTACCTTTATGAGCGTGGCGAACAAAATCCGGATATCGAGCATCCAGCTCCAATGGTCGACATACCAGACGTCCAGCGCAAAACGCTCTTCCCAGCCAATTGCGTTCCTGCCGTTGACCTGCGCCCATCCCGTGATCCCTGGACGCACCAGATGGCGCCGGCGCTGCTCGGCCGAATAAAGCGGCAAATATTCCATCAACAATGGACGCGGGCCAACCAGGCTCATGTCGCCCTTGAGCACGTTGAACAATTGCGGCAACTCATCGAGGCTCAGCCTGCGGATGACCCTGCCCATCTTCGTCAGGCGTTGCGCATCCGGCAACAAATCGCCGGCGGCATCACGTGCGTCAGTCATCGTCCTGAATTTATAGAGCATGAAAGGCTTCTCATTGAGGCCGGGACGCTGCTGCGTAAAGACAACCGGCGTGCCCAGATAGCGCCGCACCAGCACGGCCACGATCAAAATGACCGGCGACAGCAGCAGCAGCGCACAGAAGGACACCAGGAAATCGAACACCCGCTTCATACCCGCGACGCCTCCCGCTCCTGCCGGCACGCATCGATGTAGGCGACAAAAGCCGCCGTGACCGCCTTGCTGGAAAACAAGGTCTGAGCTCTTTGCCGGGCATTTTCCCCCATCACCTGGCGCAAGGCCGGATCATCCAGCATTCTCGACAGATTCCGAGCCAAATCAGGCACATCGGCCGCAGCAAACAACAATCCGGTACGCCCATCATCGACAGCATCGGTCAGGCCGTAGATGCGAGACGCCAATGCCGGCACGCCTACCGCTGCAGCCTCAATGACGACCGAACCGAAGCCCTCCCGATAACTGGGCAGGCAAAAAATGTCGGCAGCCGCCATATACTTCTGCGGCTGATCCGTGTAATCCACAAAATGCAGCCGCTCCGCGGCCATTGCACAAATTTCCTTCATTCTGGCGCGCAAGCCCCCTTCATCCGGCCCCACCACCAGCAAATGCCAGTCATCGCGTCCGGCCGCAGACAAATCGGCCATTGCCTGCGCCAGATCAAGCACACCCTTGTCACGGTTCAGGCGGCCAAGGAACAACACGACTGGCACTTCTCCGGCAATCCCCAACTCGCGGCGGATCATTTCCCGCGCACCGGCATCTGGCCGGAAGCGCTCCGTATCGACGCCGCAAATCGATCCCTCGGCGAGAACGCGGCAACGCGCCGACGCCACCACCTTTTCCTCAACCAGGAAAAGCCGTTGCGATTCGCTATCGACCAGCAATCGCGTCGCCAAGCGGGCGATAAGGCGATCGGCCGCTTTCAGGATGCGGCGCGCCATACCTGAGCGGGTTGCCCATACCTGGCCGGTAAACATATGGATACGTACCGGCACACGCGCCACGAAGCCGGAAAGCATGCCGAGCAAGCCTCCTTTGGGCGTCACTGAAAAGACGATGTCGAAACGCTCCCGGAACATGATCCGCACCAGCTCCGACAACACGCTCAAATCCTTCCATGGGCTGATCTGGCGCGCGATATTCACCGGAATCACCCGCACGTCCGGCATCCCCAAAGCCGCGAGGAATCCAGGTTCACCGGTATTGACAATAACCGTCACCGCATGGCGGCGGCGCAAGGCGTCGATATGTTCACGCAGGAATGCCTTTATTGTCATTTCGCTGGTGGCTACGATGGCCATCTTGGTTTTCACATTGATTCCAATAATTCTTGTCCGTCCTTCGGCGCCCGCCGCCATGCCGGCAACAGTTCAGTCACGGCTACCAACACAAAAATGACGCAAACGATCACCGCACCGGCGCCACTGGAAAAATACAAACACATGCACAACGTCAGGAAGAGCCACCATCCTATCAAATTCAGTCCCGCATCCAGCCAGCCAAGCACATCATCCTTGATCAGCAAGAATAAAAAACAGACCGTCGATGCGATAACGCCCGCAGACCCCGCCAACGCCACCCCCGCCACGCCAAGGCCGCCAAATCCGTAAATCGCCAGGAACAGCGTCACCACCTGCGCCAAGACCGTGATGACCAAGGCCCGGGAAGCTTGGGAGGAAACTTCAGCGAATCTGACAATCAACAGATTGGAAATCATGAAGGGCAACTGCAAGCTGGCAAATTGCACCACCTTCGCCACGGTATAGGCGTCATCCGCACTGAAGCGGCCGCCGCCAAACAACAGGCTGACAAACTGGTTCGCAAAACCAAAAAGCAGGGCGGCAGCCGGCACGCTCACCAGCAAGGACATGTACAACAATTTTGCCAGTCCATGCTTGGCGCGCCACATATCGCCAGCAACGATATGCCGGGAAAAATAGGGCACTACAACCGCAGTCGTCAACGCAGATACCACCGCATAGGTCAGCGACAGCATCTTATACCCCAGCGCAAACGCTCCGGCATGGCCGGTACCCAGTTGCATCGCCAGCCATGTTCCCAGCGGCACTGCCGCGCCGAATAAAAAACTGGTGGCGGTAATCGACAAATAGCCCCAAACCGTATCTCGAGAAACGACGGGGCGATGACCAAAACGCGGCCACAACACAAACCCGGCCGCCTTCACCTTTCGCATCACGAATAACAAATTCAGCAACTGGCCGACGACCATGCCTGTCGCCACCACCATGGCCCCCCCGGCATCCCCCATGAAGAGCAGCAAAAGAATAGGCGGCCAGGGCACCAGCATTTGCCCGACCGCCGCCATACGCTGCATGCCGTTCACATTCAGCACCGCATTACCAATAGTCACCCAGCCTGAAAGCGCCAGTATGGCCAGGGACATTCCGAACACCGCATTGGCCCCATCGGGATGGAACCCGGAACGCCCTTGCTCCTCCCATAAGAACAGGCAAAAGCCAATCACCAAGAGGGCTCCGACTAAACTCCAGCCAAGAATGTCTCGAATCCACTCCTGCGCCACGAGACGATCCATTCCCTGCCGCCGAATCAGTTCCGGCGTGATCGCATTAGTCAGCGGAACAAAGAACAATGCGGCAAAAAAGGTTGGAAGCACACTTCCTATCTGAACCGCATCCAATACGGCGCCCAATCCGAAAATCCTTGCCATGACAAGGTCTCGAAGAAACAAGCCGGCCAACCCAATCAGCGATATTCCCAGCACCCATATTCCCATGCGCACTAACTGAGAGCGCTCATTTTTTTCTGCTGCAGGCTGCGTACTCTCCAGAGGCTGCGCAACCACAGGCTTTGCTTCTGGCGCACTTCGATTGCGAAAAGTCCTCCTCTTGCCAATCCATTTACCCACTGCATCGGACCAGCCGATCGAACCCAACAACATCAGCATGAACAAAAATGGATATCTGATACGGTGCAACGTTCCCAGATTCGTATTCACCAATCCAAGCAGCCCTAAAACAGCAAGCACTGCGGCCAGGATGGCAATACCAGCGACCGTAGATCGCCTCCATACATACAAGAGCAATCCTGGCATCAATAAAAACCAAACGGCTATTTCGAAAACACCAACAATGCGTGTCGGCGAACGGGCATCCACCCAGGTGGAGGGAAACGGTGCGAACACTGCATTCAACAAAGCTTTCGGTGCATAAGCCAGCACATCAACGGCTTTAGTCATCCGATAATCTGGATCGACTGTGGAACCCGCACGCGCTTTTTCGCCATAAAACAACATGCCGGCACGCAGTTCGGCTATTGATTTCAAACGATTATCAATCATGCGTGGCAGCCAGGAGGTCTCTTGCCAGGCATTAACGACGCGATCTTTCCTGGCGAGGCTATCTTGATACACTTCCAGATTCTCGACCTTCGCATCAAATTTGGCGTTAGCATTAATCACTCTTCCGAGCATAGCAATCGATGCCAAGATGACAAAAAGCATGACAATACGAATCACGCCTAATCGTCGCCAATTTTCCAACCTGAATACGCCATAGGAAACAACAACGACAAATGCAGCCACTCCGATCAACAACAACAAGATTGAGATATATTGGGGCCGAACAAATGCGAGCAGGCACGCTCCGATCATGCTTTGAATAAAACTGGCGGTCCACTCTTTACGGCCACTCCCTTGGACCACCCTGAGTACCGCATGGAAAATCAGCAAATAAGCCAGATTTGAATAATTATCCTTATGCAATTGGGCATACCAATTCAATGCGGACGGGAAAACTACAAAAAGAGTCCCAACAACGACACTGGCGATTTGCGCACCTTTTCTTGCACCCAAACGCCAACCGCAGGCAATGATCAATACACCGCTCAATGCATGCATAGCAGCGTTCAGGGGCAGCATGAGCAGCGGATCGTCACCAAACACAGCATAGAGCGCGCCCAATATCGCCACATTGCCAGTGTTATATTGATCTGGCCATGCCGACCAGCTAGCCCACCCTTCCGTACTTATTCGTTGCGCCAGTAACAGGGCATCATGATGAAATGCCTCAGCATCACCTATCAGCAATCCCATTCCCCCGTGCAATGACGGTATGGCCGGCAATATCAGCTTTTGAAACAGAATTGCCAGGCAAGTCGAATAGGAAAAGAAAATTATCCAGACCAGGAATAAGGAGATTTTTTTATCTTGGGATGGCAAGCCATCGGCTCTAACTGAATTCATACCTAACCACCAATAGGGAGCTTTGATTCATTTTTTTGGAAATCTGAGACCATATCCGCTATGCTCCCTGATTCATCCTGAAATCGGGACATCCATTATATAGACGGATTCCTTGGCAGCAGATTCCTCATTGCACCTATTTACACACGATCATCGAGGTCCTGCGCCATATTCCTCGCTGCACCACTGAATATGTACCCTACTTATGTAATCGGCGACCTGCAAGGTTGCGGGCAGCAGTTACAACATTTACTGGACAACATCAGCCCTCCCGACGACAAACATTTCATTTTCGCCGGCGACCTGATCAACCGCGGCCCCCAATCCCTGCAAACCCTGCGCACCGTCATGTCCATGGGCGACCGGGCACGGGCCGTCCTGGGCAACCACGACCTGCATCTGCTAGCCGTCTCCCAGGGCATCCGCCCCCTGCACAAGGACGACACCCTGCACGACATCCTCGACGCCCCCGACCGCGACGAGCTGATCGACTGGCTGCGCCGCCGCCCGCTGGCCATCCATGAACAAGGCCACCTGATCGTCCATGCCGGCGTGCTCCCGCAATGGGACTTGCCGCAAGCCCTCGCCTTGGCCGGCGAAGTGGGGGCCATGCTGCAAAGTGACCGCTGGGTGGATTTCCTGACGCATATGTACGGCAACCAGCCGGCGCGCTGGAGCGACGACCTGGCCGGTTACGACCGCCTGCGCTGCATCATCAATGCCTTCACGCGGGTGCGCTTCTGCCAGGCCGACGGCACCATGGATTTTTCGATGAAGGAAGGCGCTAGTTCGGCGCCGGAGGGGCTGATGCCCTGGTTCGAGGTGCCGGGACGGCGCACCGAGGACGTGACCGTGGTGTTCGGCCACTGGTCGACGCTGGGGCTGGTGATGCGCCCCAACCTGATCGCGCTGGATACGGGCTGCGTCTGGGGCGGCAAGCTTACTGCGGTGCGGTTATCGGATCGGGCCCTGTTCCAGGTGCAGTGCCCGCAGGCGCAGATACCGGGCTGATCTCTTCCACCGCATACCCCAGGCCGCCGGCGATGACCTCGCGTGCAACGCGCGCCAGGTCGCGACGGTGTGCGCCTTCGGTCGGAATCAGCGGCAACTGCTTGAGCTCGGCCGTCATGCCGCTGGACTTCAAAATGGCGAGAATGCTGCCCACGATAGTCATGTCGCCGATGAAGTCGGCGGCCGGATGCAGCTTGCCTTCGCGGTCCACATAGCGCAGCGCATACGGCTGTACCGGTGCCCTGGCGTCGATCGCCGCCTCGAACAGGTTGGCGTGGAACGGCAGCAGCGTGCCTTGCGATGCGGTCGTTCCTTCCGGGAAGAAGGCCACGTGCTCGCCCTTCCCGATACTTTCCACCAATCCCTTGAAGATGCGGCGCACGTCGCTAGCCTTGCCGCGCGAGATGAAGATGGTGCCGGTCTTGGCGCACAGCCAGCCGATCAGCGGCCAGCCGCGGATGTCGGATTTGGCCACGAAGCGGCAGGGTTGCAGCGTGTTGACCACGAAGATGTCCAGCCAGCTGATGTGATTGGCCACCAGCAGCGAGCGCGGGATCGGCTGAGGGCTGTCGATCTTCACGGTGATGCCGCAGATACGCAGCAACTTGTGCGACCAGCGGCGGATATGCCCCTCCTGCCCCTTGGCGGATGTGAACGGGAACAGGAAGGCGCAGATCGCCATGCCCAGGAACAAATGCGCGATCAGGCGCAGCAGACGGAAAACGAACATGGCGTGGTCAACTGGTTGACGGAGACTGCGGTCAGCGCTCGAAGGCGATATGGCCGGACACGATGGTGGCCTTGACCACGCCCGGCAGCTCATAGCCGAGGAACGGCGTGTGCTTGCCCTGGCTGGCCAGCGCCGCGCCTTCCACTTTCCACATGGCGTTGGGGTCGAACAGGCACAGGTCGGCCACGCTGCCCAGCGCCAGGTTGCCGGCCTTCAGGCCCGCCACCTTGGCGGCGCGGTGGGTGATCTTGGCGATAGCCTTGGACAGCACGTCCTTGCCCGCGCCATCGGACTCCAGCGCCCACTTCAGCGACAGCGACAGCAGCAGTTCCAAACCGGTGGCGCCCGGCGAGGCTTCGCCGAAAGGCAGCAGCTTCTCGTCGTCGTCGACCGGCGTGTGGTCGGAGCAGACGGCGTCGATGGTGCCGTCCAGCAGCGCCGTGCGGATCGCCTCGCGGTCGCGTTGCGAACGCAGCGGCGGAGTCAGGCGGGCGTTGGAGTCGAAGAAGCCGATGTCGAGGTCGCACAGGTGGATGTGGTGCACGCCGACGTCGCAGGTGACCGGCAAGCCTTCGCTCTTGGCCTGGCGCACCAGCTCGAGGCCGGCGGCGGACGACATGCGGCACAGGTGCACGCGCGCGCCGGTGGCGCGCATCAGTTCGAACAGGGTGTACAGCGCGATGGTTTCCGACATCACCGGCACGCCGGACAGGCCCAGGCGCGACGCCGCCGGGCCGCTGTGGGCGATGCCGGAACGGCCCAGGTGCGGGTCCTGCGGACGCAGCCAGACGGTGTAGTTGAAGGTCTTGGCGTATTGCAGCGCCGACAGCAGCACGGTGGTGTCGGTGATCGGCTCTTCGGCTTGCGAGAAGCCGATGCAGCCGGCTTCGGTCAGCTCGGCCATCTCGGTCAAGGCACGGCCCTTGAGGCCGGCGGTCAGCGCGCCCAGCGGGTAGACGTGCGCCTGGTTGAGCGACTTGGCGCGGTGCTTGAGCATTTCCACCAGGCCCGGCTCGTCCAGCACGGGATCGGTATCCGGCGGGCACACCAGGCTGGTGACGCCGCCCTGGACCGCGGCCTGCATCTCGGACTCCAGCGTAGCCTTGTATTCGTAGCCGGGTTCGCGCAGGCGCGCCGACAGGTCGACCAGGCCGGGCGAGACCACCAGGCCGGTGGCATCGAGCGTCTTGTTGGCTGTGAAGTCGGCGGGCGCCTGGCCGATGCCGACGATCTTGCCGGCGGCCACGTACACATCCTGTTGCGCATCGATGCCGTTGGCCGGGTCGATCAGCCGGCCGTTCTTGATATGCAGTTTCATCAGTTAAATGTCTTCTTACCGAGTCGTCTTAATTCTTCAAAATCGCCCGCTAGCCATGCCTCTTTTTTCTTGCGGGACCATCCCTTCAGTTGCTGTTCAGCCGTGAGCGCTTCCTCTCGGGTCACAAAACTTTCAGACTTCAGCAATTCGACAGGAAGCCGGGTTGATGTGTAAGACCTGACTGCCGCCGATTGATGCTGTGCCATTCGTGTTTCAATGTCGTCAGTATGGCCAACGTAATAACTACCGTCCGAACAACGTAGCAAATAAACATAAAAGGCCATGAATCACCTTCTGCTGAACGCAAACTCCGTGCGCTGGCTTCGATACGGCCCTTCGGGCCTACTCAGCCCGAACGGGGAAACCTAAAATCTTTGACTCCGTTCGCCCTGAGTAGCCGCGCAGCGGCGTATCGAAGGGCAGATTAAAATCGCCGAACTCAATTTCCCGCCACGATGCTCATCACCGCCATGCGCACCGCGATGCCGAAGGTCACCTGCGGCAGGATCACCGCCTGCGCGCCGTCGGCCACCGCCGAATCGATTTCCACGCCGCGGTTCATCGGGCCGGGGTGCATCACGATCGCGTCCGGCTTGGCCAGCGCCAGGCGCTCGGGCGTCAGGCCGTAGCTCTTGAAGAACTCCTGCGCCGAGGGCAGCAGGGCGCCGCTCATGCGTTCGTTCTGCAGACGCAGCATGATGATGACGTCGACGTCCTTCAGGCCTTCTTCCATGTTGTGGAACACGCGCACGCCCATCTGCTCCAGGCCGCCGGGCAGCAAGGTGCGGGGGCCGATGGCGCGCACTTCGGGCACGCCCAGCGTGGTCAGCGCATGGATGTCGGAACGCGCCACGCGGCTGTGCAGGATGTCGCCCACGATCGCCACGCGCAGGTTGGTGAAGTCCTTCTTGTAGTGGCGGATGGTGTACATGTCCAGCAGACCCTGGGTCGGGTGCGCGTGGCGGCCGTCGCCGGCGTTGACCACGTGGACGTGCGACTGTTTGGTGTCGATCAGGTGCTTGGCGATCAGGAACGGCGCGCCGGACTGCGCGTGGCGCACCACGAACATGTCGGCGTGCATCGCCGCCAGGTTGTCGATGGTGTCCAGCAGCGACTCGCCCTTGCTGGTGCTGGAGGCCTGGATGTTCAGGTTGATCACGTCGGCCGACAGGCGCTTGGAGGCGATCTCGAAGGTGGTGCGGGTGCGCGTGGAGTTCTCGAAGAACAGATTGAACACGCTTTTTCCCCGCATCAGCGGCACCTTCTTCACTTCGCGGTCGCCGATGCTGACGAAGGATGACGCGGTGTCAAGGATGTGGTTCAGGATCGCCTTGGGCAGACCTTCGATGGTCAGCAGGTGTTGCAGTTCGCCGTTTTTGTTCAGTTGTGGATTAAGCATGGACCACCGTCAGGGAGAATCGGCCGTCGTCGGCGCGTTGCAGTTGCAGGTTTTCTTGTTTGGAAAGCGTGGTCGTCGCGGCCAGGAAGTCGGCGGCGACCGGCAGCTCGCGCCCGCCGCGGTCGACCAGCGCCGCCAGCAGCACGCGCGCCGGACGGCCGTAGTCGAACAGCTCGTTGATCGCCGCGCGCGTGGTGCGGCCGGTGTAGAGCACGTCGTCGATCAGCACGATGGTCGCGCCTTCGACGTCGAACGGGATCTGGCTGGGCTTGACGTCGGAACGCAGGCCCTTGGCGGCGAAATCGTCGCGGTAGAAGGAGACGTCGACGAAGCCCAGGCGCTCGCCCAGCTTCAGCTCATCGGCCAGGCGCTCGGCCAGCCAGGCGCCGCCGGAATGGATGCCGACCAGCGCGGCATTGGGCGCGCCCTGCAGGCCGGCCTTGACCTGCTGCGCCAGCGTTTGGTACAGCGCTTCGGCATCGAGCGCGGAAGGCGGGGTGGGTGTTGTACTCATGCTTCGGACTCGTCAAAGTATTGCTGCAAAATGATGGCGGCCGCCTGGTCGTCGATCTGCTCGCCGCGCTGCTGCGCGATCACGGCCGACGAATAGCGCTCGTCGACCAGCGCCACCTCGACGCCGAAGCGGCCATGCAATTGGTTGGCGAAACGCCGGCAGCGCACGCTCATCTCGTGCTCGGCGCCGTCCGGATGCAACGGCAGGCCGACCACGCAGCGCCTGGGCTGCCATTGCGCGATCAGCTTGCCGACCGCGGCGAACTTGCCGTCGTTGGTCGGTTCGTTGATCACCGCCAGCGGCTGCGCCTGCTTCAGGCCGGTATTGCCCACGGCCACGCCGATGCGCTTCAAGCCGAAATCGAAGGCCAGCAAGGTTTCCAAGGCGTCCTCAGGCGCGCCCGGCATCGCCGGACAGCATCACCGGGTCGATCCCCAGCAGGGCCAGCGCGGCGGTAAAGCGCTCTTCCACCGGCAGCTCGAAGATGATGGCCGGGTCGGCCTTCACCGTCAGCCAGCCGTTGCGGCCGAGTTCGTCTTCCAGCTGGCCGGCGCTCCAGCCCGAGCAGCCCAGGCTGACCAGCACCCGGGCCGGGCCGTTGCCGTGCGCCACCGCTTCCAGCACGTCCTTGGAGGTGGTCAGGGCGATGCCGTCGGTCACCTGCAACGTGGAAGAGAACTGGTCCGAGGTCGAATGCAGCACAAAGCCGCGCTCCACCTGCACCGGGCCGCCGAACATCACCGGGCGGCGGTACACCTCGGGCATGGCGTCGGGCGTGTCGGGCTTGATTTCGAGCTTGAGGTTGATGCGGTCCAGCAGCACATCCATGGTCATGTCGGTGGGCTTGTTGATGACCACGCCGAGCGCGCCGTTCTGGTTGTGTTCGCACAGGTAGACCACGGTGCCGCCGAAGATCGGGTCCAGCATGGACGGCATGGCGATCAGGAAATGGTCGGTCAGGTCGAGGTCCAGCGGGGCCTTGGCCTCTTCCTCGGCGGCGGGAGCGCCGTCGCCGGCCTCATCGCCTTCGCTGGCCGCCACGGCGGCAGCGGCTGCGGCGCGGCGGATCTTGGCACGGGTGAAGGGATCGAAACCGCCAAAGGAATCCTCGGATTCGTCGGAATCCTCGGCAGAGAAGCTGAAGGGAACGTTACGTCTCTTGATCATCCCGCCATTTTAGCAGTTTTGGCCGCCGCCCCGTACCGCTGGGCCGGTAGCGGCGATGCCAAAACGTCAAGACGAGGCCAGCAGTTTCCGCACGGCATCGCGCGCCTGCCGCCCCAGTTCCGCCAGGTCGACGTTGGGGATGGCATCCTCGCGCACCACTTCCCGCCCGGCAACGAACAAGGACTTGAGCGCCGGCCGCCCGCCCGAGGCCACCGGCCCGATGGCCGGGTCGTGCAAGCCGAAATAGCGCGGGTCGTCCAGGCGGTAGAGGGCGATGTCGGCCTGCTGGCCGACGCGCAGGCCGTCCAGCGCGCCCAGGCCCAATACCTTGGCGCCGCCGCTGCTACCCCAGCGCACCACGTCTTCCACCGTGGCTTCGTCCGCCCCGCCCTCGCAGCTGCCGCCGCGAAACGCCGGAGTCGCCTGCTGGCCGCGCCGCGCGCGCTGCATCAGCCAGGCGGCATGGGTTTCCGAGATCATGTCGGCGGCCTCGTTGGAAGCGGCGCCATCGACCCCGATCGACACCGGCACGCCGGCCGCCTCCAGGGCCCGGATCGGCGCGATGCCGCTGCCCAGCCGGCCGTTGCTCTGCGGACAATGAGCAATGCCGGTGCCGGTCGCGCCCAGCAGGCGGATTTCCTCTTCATCCAGCTTCACCAGATGGGCGAACCATACGTCCTGGCCCAGCCAGCCGATTCGCTCGCAAAACTCCACCGGCGTGCAGCCGTGCATGGCGTGCGCGCTGTCCTGGTAGCCGACGGTTTCCGACAAATGGCTGTGCAGGCGCAGTCCGAGTGCGCGGGCGGCTTGCGCCATCTCGCGCAATTCCTCAGGAGCAGCCGAATACAGCGGCGTGGTCGGCGCCATCACCACGCGCCGCATCGCCGCCGGCGCGGGATCATGGAAACGCTTGGCCAGGCGCGCCATGTCCTGCAGGAAACCGTCCAGCGTCTCCGGCCGCAGCGCGCTCGGCAGTTCCGCCTCCAGCTGGCGCGTGCGGGTGGCGGTGCCGCGGCACAGGACGAAACGCAGGCCGAGCTTTTCGGCTTCCTCGAACAGGATCTCCGAGGTGTCGAAAGGCATGCCGGGGTAGTACAGGTAATTGTGATCGGCGATGGTGCCGCAGCCCGAACGCATCAGCTCGACCATGCCGATGCGCGCCGCCAGGCGGAACAGATCCGCATCGAATTTGGCGCGGTAGCGGTAAGGCGTGGCCGCCAGCCAGGGCGTGAGCGTGGCGTTGATGCCCAGCGGGTCGCCCTTGAGCAGCGACTGGAACAGGTGGTGGTGGGTATTGACCCACGCCGGATACGCCACGCAATCGGCCGCGTCGATCACGCGCTCGCCGGGCAGCGGCGCCAGCTTGCCGATGGCGGCGACCGCACCGTTGTCGATACGGATGTCGGGGCCGGCATGGCGGGCGGCGGCGCCGGGCAGGCCGGTCATGATGGCTTGCAGGTTGCGGATAAGGATGGATTCACTCATTCAAGACACTCCAGATGGATGCTTCGTCGTCCTGACGAAAGTCAGGATCCAGCGGCGTTAACGCGGTTCGCTTTTATAGCGGACGCCGCACAACGACACTGGGTCCCGGCCTTCGCCGGGACGACTGCGTAAAGTTGTCGCGCAACGCGCACTACCCCATTTCGCTCTCATGCCATCCCGCCAGCACCGCCTTGGACAAGGCACTCATCATCCAGAACAACAGGATGCCTGTCAGCGTGATCAGGAACAGCGCGGCGAACAGGCGCGGGATATTCAACTGGAAGCCCGCCTGCAGGATCTGGTAAGCCAGGCCCGATCCGGTGCCGCCGGTGCCCGCCACGAACTCGGCCACCACCGCGCCGATCAGCGCCAGCCCGCTGGAAATGCGCAGGCCGCCGAAGAAGTACGGCAAGGCGCTGGGAATGCGCAGGCGCGCCAGGGTCTGCCAGCGGGTCGCCTTGTTCAGCTTGAACAGGTTGAGCAGGCCCGGATTGACGCTGCGCAGCCCCAGCGTGGTGTTGGAGATGATCGGGAACAGCGCCATGATGGTGGCGCACACCGTCAGCGCCGCCGTGGTGTCCTTGACCCAGATGATGATCAGCGGCGCGATGGCGACGATGGGCGTGACTTGCAGGATGATCGCGTAAGGGAAGAAACCGATCTCGATGAAGCGGCTCTGCACGAACAGGAAGGCGATCGCCACGCCCAGCAGCACCGCGAACACAAAGGCCAGGAAGGTGATCTTCAGCGTCATCAGCAGCGAATCCAGCAGCATGCCCCAATCCGAGGCCAGCGTCCTGGCGATCACCGCCGGCGTCGGCACCAGGTAGTCCGGCACTTCCAGCGACATGCACACCAGTTGCCAGGCCAGCAGCAGGAACACGCCGATGCCCAGCGGCGCGGCCACGCGCCAGAAACCGGGCCGGTTGACCAGGGGTTTAATGTTCGCCGGCATGGCTGTCTCCTTGCTGGTTGGCCAGCGTCAGGTAATCGGAAAGGGTCTTGCAGTACTGCATGAAGGGCGCCGAGATGCGGAAGGCCTCATCGCGCGGGCCGGGGGCGTCGATCGCCACGTCGGCGATCACCCGCCCCGGGCGCGCCGCCATCACGATCACGCGCGAGGACAGGAACACCGCTTCGTAGATGCTGTGGGTGACGAACACCACCGTCAGATCCTGTTTGCTCCAGATGTCGCGCAGGTCGGCGTCGAGCTTGTTGCGGGTGAACTCGTCCAGCGCGCCGAAGGGTTCGTCCATCAGCAGCAGGTTGGGTTGCGTGGCCAGCGCGCGCGCGATCGAGGCGCGCATCTGCATGCCGCCCGAGAGTTCGCGCGGCAGCACCTTGTGGAATTTCTCCAGCCCCACCAGCTTGAGCGCCTCGCGCACGCGCGGCTCGCTCCCGGCGCGCGGCATATGGCGCAAGTCCAGCGGCAGGCGCGCATTCTGCTCCACCGTGGCCCAGGGCATCAGCGTGGCTTCCTGGAACACCATCGCCAGCGTGCGCTCCGGCGTGCCGACCGTGGCCAGGTTCTTGCCCCACCAGCGGATATGGCCGTGCGAAGGCTCTTCCAGCCCGGCGAACATCTTCAGCAAGGTGCTCTTGCCGCAGCCGGACGGCCCCAGCAGCGAGACGAACTCGCCGCGCCTGATATCCAGCTTCACCTCGTCCAGCGCGCGCGTGCCGTTGCGGTAAGTCTTCTCCACCCGCTGCGCCGACAGCACCGGCGCATCTTGCTCACCTTGCGCATCCGGCGCTTCCGCCCCCATGTCTTCCCATGCCGCGGCCTGCGACATAGTGTGATCGTCTCTTTGCATCATGGCTCCCTGCCCGGTCAAGTGGATCGTGTCAGACATTGCTGCGGAAAACTTCCTGCTCGCCGTGCTCTTCCAGCAACTGCAGCAGCATGCGGCGCATGATCAGGCCCGGCCGGTCGGAAGCCATGTGGAATTCCTGGCGGCGCCGCACGTCGATGCAAGCGTCCGGATCGGTGGCTTCCAGGATCTCGCGGTCTTCCACCAGAATCGGCGCGTCCCACGCGACCAGCTCGGCTTCCGGGCAATCCTCCTCGGTGTCGTTGCGGTACAGCCATTGCGACAGCATGATGGAACCGTCGTCGATGGGCGTGGCGCAGTTGTAAATGATGTGATGGCGGCCGCTCTCCGGATACTGGCAGCCGAAGCGGCGCACGAACGGCAGGTACCAGCGGTTGAACATGTGGCGCACGGTGGTGTCGGCCTCGCTGCCGGTGACGCGGTAGCTGGCCGGCACGTTCTTGATCGGCACCCGGGTCTCGGCTTCGAAGCCGTAGTCGGTCTCGTTGATCTCGTACTTCTCCGGCTTGGGCTGGTCGTACAGGCCGAAGGTGGCGCGGTGCACGTAGCTGAAGTGGGAGTTGTCGAAGGAGTTCTCCATCATGCGCAGCGCGCTGGTTTCCCAGCGTTCGTAGAACTGGAAGATGCGGCGGTAGCCCGGCGCGCCGTCTTCGGGGAAATCGGGGATGTCGCGCAGCGGATCTTCCAGCGCCACCCACACGTAGCCGTAGCGCTCCTTGCAGTGGTAGGACTTGACGCAGGCGCCCGCCGGCACCGAGCCATCCGCGTTTTGCGGCACCCGCACGCAGGCGCCGGCGCCGTTGAACGTCCAGCCGTGGTAGCCGCAGACGATGTTGCCGTTCTCGACGAAGCCCTTGGACAGCTTCGCGGTGCGGTGACAGCAGCGGTCCTGCAAGGCGGCCGGCACGCCGTCTTCCTTCAACCAGACCACGATCTTCTCGCCCAGCAGCGTGAACGGCTGCGGGCCATCCTTCAGCATCGAGATGGGCATCAGCGCGTACCAGAACTTGCGCAGGACTTTTTGTTGGGTGACCAGCATGGTGTTGCTCCTTCCTTGTCGGCCGCGGGTGTCATGGTTCCGCGGCGCTCCGGCCGGCGCGCCAATACGGTCGCCTTCGCCGGGTAATGCAAAAACTCTAGGCCTGCACCGTGGCGGCGCCGAAGGTTTCACGCACCTTCATATCGAGGTAGCCGCCGATGGTGCAGGGTTCGTAGCGCGCCGGACGCTCGGGCGAGCAGCAGCTCGGCAGGCAGGACACGGTGGCCGCCTGGTCGCCGTCCTGGAAGAACGGCAGCGAATAGCGCGGCGTCGAACCGCCGTTGAGCACACGGTGCGGATTGCTGTGGTAGAGGTCGTTGCTCCAGCGCTGCAGCAAGTCGCCGATGTTGACCACGAAGCTGCCGCGGATCGGCGTGGCGCGCACCCATTCGCCGTCGGCGTTGCAGATTTCCAGGCCGCCGGTTTCGTCCTGCGCCAGGATGGTGACCAGGCCCCAGTCGGTGTGCGCGCCGGCGCCGATCTGGTTGGCCTGCGCCTGGGCCGGCTGCGGCGGGTAATGCAGCATGCGCTGGGTGGCGATCGGCGTTTTCAGCACCGGCTCGAAAAAGTCTTCCGGCATCTGGAGCGACAGTGCGATCACCGATAGCAGGCGGTGCGACAGCGCGCGCATGGCGTCGTAATAGCGGCGCGAATGCTGCTCGAAATCCGGCAGGTCGGCCGGCCACAGGTGATGGCCGTAACGCAGCAGGCCGCGCTGCACATAGGGATGCGCCGGATCGATGTCGAAGCCGAACTGGAAGCCTTCCTTCAGGTCGGCCGGCGCGCCGTCGTCCAGCGCCTGCGCGCCCATACGTTCATAGCCATAGCCCGAGGGCGAATGGCGCATATCGATGGCCGACTTGCTCGCCTGCGGCAGCGCGAAGAAGCGCCGCGCCCAGTCGAACTGGCCGTCGATCAGCGCTTGCGGCACGCCGTGGTTGACGATGTAGAAGAAACCGACGTCGCGCGAGATCTTGTGGATTTCCCACGCGACCGCTTCGCGCCGGTGCAGCTCGGGCGAGAAGGCATCGGCGAAATCGATCACGGGAATCGTGCGCGCAGTGGCGGGTGGAGTGTAGGGAATCATGGCGTCCTCACGCGGGCGGCAGGGCGGCGTCCGGGCCGTCCCGCCACACCTTTTCTATATCAGGGCATGACCTTCATGTCCTTGACGAACTGGGTGGTGTAGGCCTTGCGGTAATCGGTGCCGGCCTTGAGCAAACCGGTCGACACCATCACGTCATAGGTCTGCTTCCAGCGTTCGTCGGTCATCACGCCGATGCCGTACTTGGCGGCGTCACCGCCGGTAACCACCTTGAGTTCCTTCAGCTTGGCCACCGCGTACGCCAGTTGCTCGTCGCCCATGCTCTTGTTGTCCTGCTTGATCAGGGCGTTGGCCGGCGCCGGATCCTGCAGGTAGCTCTTCCAGCCTTCGGCGGTAGCCTTGACGAAGCGCTGCACCAGGTCGGGCTTGGCGGCGACCGTCTTCTGCAGCGTGATGATGGTGGTGCCGTACGGCGGATAGCCGCCATCGGCGAACAGGAAGAACTTGCTCTTGGCGCCGGCCTTCTCGGCCTGGAACAGCTCGGAGGAAGGATAGGCCTGCTGCGCGATATTCGGGTCGGCGAAGAACGGCTGCAGGTTGAAGGTGTAGGCCTTCGATTGCGCATCGGTGTAGCCGTACTTGGCCTTGAGCCACGGCCACCAGCTCGCCTGGCCGGAGCCGGCGACCAGGATGGTCTTGTTCTTCAGGCCGCCCAGGCTGGTGACGTCGTCGTGCGTCATCATGCCTTGCAGGTCGGACTGGAAGGAAGTGCCGACCGTCACCAGCGGCAGGCCCTGCTCGATGCCCTTGAGCACGGTGAAGTCGTAGCCCATGCTGAAGTCGGCCTGGCCGGCCACCAGGATCTGCATGTTGTTGACCTGCGGGCCGCCCATCTTGATGGTGACATCCATGCCGTACTTCTTGTAGATGCCCGTGGCGACGGCCTGGTAGAAGCCGCCGTGTTCGGCCTGGGCATACCAGTTCGACAGCAGCGTGACCTTGTCGTCGGCATGCGCACCGGCGGCCGCTGCCAGCTGCAGCACCGCCGCGCCGAACAGGGCTCCGGTGGCGCGCAGGGTGCGCATCATGAATGTTCGCTTGTCCATCGCCTTGCCTTGCATTTTCTGTTTCATGGCCTTCCTCTCCGGTGGGTTGATAGGGTGATTCATGGGGATGGGTTCACAGGTCCAGCACCAGCCGCGGCCCCGTGCAACGCGAGACGCAGGGCATGATGCGGCGTCCCGCCGCGCGCTCGGCGGCCGACAGCACGCTGTCGCGGTGCGCCGGTTCGCCGTCGAGCACGACACTCTCGCAACTGCCGCAAAAGCCTTCGCCGCAAGACGTGGCGATATGCACGCCGGCTCCGGCGGCGGCAGCCACGATGCTCTGCCCAGGCTGCACGGTGCAATGCACGCCCGAGCGTTGCAGCACCAGTTCGAATGTGTCTTGCACGGAATTGTTAGCTGCGTTGGGAACTGCACTTGCGGGCGCGGAGAACAATTCGAAATGCACGTCGGCATCGCGCCATCCACCTTTTCGCGCGGCTTCGCGCACGGCTTCGATGAACGGCGACGGCCCGCACACATACAGCGGCGTGCCCGCAGGCGACGCCGCCAATGCGGCGCGGATGGCGGCCTGCGTCTCGGCGACGTCCAGGCCCAGGTGCATGCTGAGGCCTTCCTCGCGCCTGGCCAGCGCATCGAAGAAGGCCGCATGTTGCAAGCCGCGCGCGAAATAATGCAGGCGGTGGCTGCGTCCGGCATCGGCCAGCGCGGCGGCCATCGCATAGATCGGGGTGATGCCGATGCCGGCGGCCAGCAGCAGCGGCGCGCGCTGGTCATCGGCCAGCGCGAAGGCATTGGCCGGCGCTGTTGCGACGATCACATCGCCTTCGAGCACATGTTCATGCAGGTAGGAAGAGCCGCCGCGCGAAGCGGCTTCGCGCTTGACGGCGATGCGGTAGCCATCGCGTTCATGCGGCGTATTGCACAGCGAATAGCTGCGTGCCATATCGCCGGGCAGATGCAGCCGGATATGCGCACCCGGCGTCCAAGGCGGCAGCGGCGCGCCATCGACGGCATGCAGTTCGAACAGGCACACATCGGCGGCGATCTCGCGCACGGACGCCACGCGCAAAGACAACAGTGCCGGCGTTGCCGAAGCGGAAACGGAGATGGAAGAAATAAAAGGATGAAGGGCAAGGGCTGTCGTCATGGTCTCGTGTCCCAGCAAATTGCACAGGACCATCGGAGGGATCCGATGGCATCACGAGCAATGCCCCGCAAGTCTGATGATGCCGACTGCTAGCCGCTTCTACTCAGTCAACGATATAGCAAACCGCATGCCAGCTGCGCCGGCGCTGCCTGGCGGCGAAAACACATGGTTTTTTCTTCTTACCAATGAAAAAGGGGACGGATATTGCCGTCCCCTCGCATCATGCTGACACAAATTGGTGCACGCCGCACTGGCGCGCACTATTACGATACTGCCGCTCAGATCACGCCATGACTCTTGAACCAGGCCACCACTTGCGCCCACGCATCCTTGGCGTCGGCCTCGACATAGCTCGGCCGGTAGTCGGCGTTGAAGGCATGGCCGGAGTTCGGATAGACGTGGAACTCCGACTTGTTGCCGGCCTTCTGCAAGGCTTCCTTCATCTGTTCGACGGTGGCGACCGGGATGCCCTGGTCCTTGCCGCCGTACAGGCCGATCACCGGCACCTTCAACGAGGGTGCGATGTCGATCGGATTCTGCGGGAACAGCGCGCTCTTGTCGCCGACGATGCGGCCGTACCAGGCCGCGCCGGCACGGACCTTGGGATTGTGCGCGCTGTACAGCCAGACGATGCGGCCGCCCCAGCAAAAGCCGTTGATGCCCAGGCGGCTGATGTCGCCACCGTTTTCGCCGGCCCATTTCACGTAGGCGTCGATGTCACCCATGACCTGTTCGTCGGGCGTCTTGGAAATGATGTCCTTCTGCAGCTCGGCAATCGAGGTGTAGGCCATCGGATTGCCCTGGCGGATGAAGAAGTCCGGGGCGATGGCCAGGTAGCCGAGCTTGGCGAAACGGCGGGCGATGTCGGCGATATGCTCGTGCACGCCGAATATCTCCGACACCACGATCACCACCGGCAGCTTGGTCTTGCCTTCCGGCTGGGCGCGGTAGGCCGGCACGCGCTGGCCGTTGACGGTGATCTCCACCTCGCCCGCGGTCAGGCCGGCGGTGTCGGTCTTGATCATGGTCTGCGCGCACACCGGCAGCACGGCGGCGGCAAACCCCGTACCCAGCGCGGTCTTGAGGAAAGTGCGGCGATCCGGGGTACCCGACAGGCTGCTCTGGCCGAGCAGGCTGTCGAGGTCTTTGCGAAAGTCGTTCATCGGGTTCTCCGTGGTTGGAATCGATAAAGCCTGTTCCCGCCGGATACTACCCGCAAACGGCCTTTCGTGCAGCCCGGCGGCGCCAACTCGTCAGGCCTGCACCGCCAGCACCTTGCCGCCGGCCGGCAGCTCCGGCGCCGCCGGCGTGACGTCGATGATGCGCTCGCCGCCGTCATAGCTTGGCGCCGCAAGACCCTGGCCGGCATCCAGGCGGAACACGCTGACCAGCTGCTGCAGGCCGGAAGCCTGCTCCTGCAGCGAACGTGCGGCGGCTGCCGCCTGCTCCACCAGCGCCGCATTCTGCTGGGTCATGTCGTCGATCTGGATGATGGCCTCGTTGACCTGTTCGATGCCGCTGCTCTGTTCGCTGTTGGCGTGAGTGATCTCGGTCATCACTTCGGTCACGCGCTTGATGCTGGCGACGATATCGTTCATGGTGCTGCCGGCCTGTTCGACCAGCTTGCTGCCGTTCTCGACCTTGCCCACCGAGTCGCCGATCAATACCTTGATCTCCTTGGCCGCCGCGGCCGAACGCTGCGCCAGCGAGCGCACTTCGGAAGCCACCACCGCGAAGCCGCGGCCCTGCTCGCCGGCGCGCGCCGCTTCGACGGCGGCATTGAGCGCCAGGATGTTGGTCTGGAACGCGATGCCGTCGATCACGCTGACGATGTCGGCCACCTTTTGCGAAGAGGCATTGATCGACTGCATGGTCTCCACCACCTGCGACACGATGGAGCCGCCCTGCACCGCCACGTCGGATGCCGCCAGGGCCAGGTCGTTGGCCTGGTGCGCGTTCTCGGCGTTCTGCTTGACGGTGGAATTGAGCTGCTCCATCGAAGAGGCGGTCTCTTCCAGGGCGCCCGCCTGCTGCTCGGTGCGCGAAGACAGGTCGAGGTTGCCGCGCGCGATTTCCGACGAAGCGGTGGTGATGGTCTCGGAACCGTTGCGCACCTCGGCCACGATGGCCGCCAGCTTGTCGCGCATGGCGCGCATGGCCACCATCAGGCTGTCGGTATCGCCCGGACGGGTATTGATGCTCACCGCCAGGTCGCCCTCGGCGATCTGGCCGGCGATCTTCACAGCGTAATCGGGTTCGCCGCCCAGCTTGTGCAGCAGGTGACGGGTCAGCCAGACCGCGGCCAGGATCGCGGTCACCACGCCGATGGCGCTGGTGATCAGCATCAGCAGGCGCGCCTGGGCATAGGCGGCGGCGCTGGAGGCGGCGGCTTCCTTGTTGAGCTTGTCTTCCAGCACGGCGAGCGCCTTCAGTTCGACCTGCCAGGCCTTCTGCACCGGCAGGTATTGCTCCTTCAGGAACTGCGCCAGTTCATAGGCTTCGCGGCGCTGGCCGAATTCCACCGCCTGGACGATCAACTTTTCGGCGTTGTCGGACTGCGCCTTGATTTTTGGCAGCGCCGCCTTTTCCTCGTCGGTGGTGCCGGGCGACTCGTCGAACAGCTGCTGCAGCTTCTGCGCCGACATCTTGTACTTGAGGGTCTGGGCATCGATGTATTGCGCCTCGATGTCGGTATCCTCGGGCGCGGCCGGCAACATCAGGTTGCGCAGCGAGATGGAGCGCTCGGCCACGGTGTCCATCATGTCCTTGACCAGCGAACTTTCCGGATTCTTCACCTCGACCACGTTGGTGAAGCGCGCCTGCACCTGGTGCATGTTGTAGATGCCGAACGCGGTCACCATCACCAGCAGCAGCACCACCCACGCAAACCCAAGCCCCAGGCGCGTGCCTACTTTGATCCCTGACTTCTTCACGTCTGTCTCCTCCTAGTGTCATGACCGGAGGCATGGAGCGAAAAGCCGGGGAATAACGGCACGCGCCGCGCGCCGTCCCTGCGCGCAGGCCTGCCCCGATGAATCCTTCTCCCCTGCCGGCGCCTTCGCCGCAGCCTCTTCCCAGTGGCCGGATGCCATCCGGCCGTCCCTCTGTCCGTACGCCCCGTCTTGTGCTTGTTGCGGCGGTGGCGGCGGCTTGTTCCTGATTCTTATTGTTCTTGGTGTACGGCGCGACTGCGACTTATCCAAATGACATCTTTTTTGTTACGTAACTTGTGCCAGGTGGAAATTAATGCGCCTCGTCCCAATTCTTACCGATTCCTACCTCGGCAAGCAAGGGAACTTTCAGTTCCGCAACATTTTTCATCAGTTCCGGCAGCTTTTCACGCACCCGGTCCAGTTCCTGCTGCGGAACTTCCAGCACCAGTTCATCATGCACCTGCATGATCATGCGCGTGGCCAGCTGTTCCGACTCCAGCCAGCCTTGCACGGCGATCATCGCCAGCTTGATCAGGTCGGCGGCGGTGCCTTGCATCGGCGCGTTGATCGCGGCCCGTTCGGCGCCCTGGCGGCGCGGGCCGTTGGGGGAATTGATCTCGGGCAGCCACAGGCGGCGGCCGAACACGGTTTCGACGTAGCCGCGCGCCTTGGCCTGCAGGCGCGTCTCGTCCATGTAGCGCTTCACTCCGGAGAAGCGCTGGAAGTACTTGTCGATATACATCTGCGCGGCCGAGCGTTCGATGCCGAGGTTGCCGGCCAAGCCGAAGGCGCTCATGCCGTAGATCAGGCCGAAGTTGATCACCTTGGCGTAGCGGCGCTGCTCGGATCCGACCTCGGCCGGGGGAATGCCGAAGATCTCCGCTGCGGTGGCGCGATGGATGTCCTCTCCTTCAGCGAAGGCCTTGAGCATGTTCTCGTCTTCGGAGATGTGCGCCATGATACGCAGTTCGATCTGCGAATAGTCGGCCGAGACGATCACGCTGCCCTCCGGCGCCACGAAGGCCTCGCGGATGCGGCGGCCTTCGGCGGTGCGGATCGGGATGTTCTGCAGGTTGGGATCGTTGGAGGCCAGGCGGCCGGTCACCGCCACCGCCTGCGCGTAGTTGGTGTGCACGCGGCCGGTGCTTGGGTTGACCATCTTGGGCAGCTTGTCGGTATAGGTCGACTTCAGCTTGGCCAGGCCGCGATAGTCCAGCAGCACCTTGGGCAGCGGGTAATCCTCGGCCAGCTTCTGCAGCACTTCCTCGTCGGTGGACGGCGCGCCGGAGGCGGTCTTCTTCACCACCGGCAGCTCCAGCTTGCCGAACAGAATCTCGCCGAGCTGCTTGGGCGAGTTCAGGTTGAACGGCTGGCCGGCCAGGTCGTAGGCCTGCTGCTCGATCTCCAGCATGCGGCGGCCAAGCTCGTGCGACTGCTGCGCCAGCAGGTCGCTGTCGATCAGCACGCCGTTGCGCTCTATCTTTTGCAGCACCACCGAGGTCGGCACTTCGATCTTCTCGTAGATGAAGCGCAGCTTGGGGTCGTGCTCGATCTGCGGCCACATCGCGCGGTGCAGGGCCAGCGTGACGTCGGCGTCTTCGGCGGCATAGGCGGTGGCGCGGTCGAGCGCGACTTCGTTGAAGCCGATCTGCGAGGCGCCCTTGCCGCACACCTCGGCGTAGGTGATGGTCTTGCGGTCGAGATGGCGCGCGGCCAGGCTGTCCATGTCATGCGTGCGGTGCGACTCGAACACGTAGGACTCCAGCAGCGTGTCGTGCCGGATGCCGGCGAGCTGGATGCCGTAGTTGGCGAAGATGTGGCTGTCGTACTTCAGGTGCTGGCCGAGCTTGGGCCTGGCGGCGTCTTCCAGCCAAGGCTTGAGCTTCGCCAGCACGTGCTCGCGCGCCAGTTGCGGCGGCGCGTCCTGATAGTTGTGGCCGACCGGGATATAGGCGGCGCGGCCCGGCTCGCAGCACAGCGAGATGCCCACCAGCGTCGCCTGCATCGCCTCCAGCGAGGTGGTTTCGGTATCGACGGCGGTCAGTTCGGCGGCGCCGATGGCGGCGATCCACTTATCCAGTTGCTCGTCGGTCAGCACCGTCTCGTACTCGACGGGCGCGGCCGGCGCGAACAGGCCGCTTTGCGCCGGGCCGTCGGCCGCCGGTGCGCCGGCGGCAGGCGCGGCGGCGGCCTGCGTGGCGCCCGAGCCGTTGTCTTCGCTGATCTCGCGCAGCCAGGTGCGGAAGTTGTAGCGTGTGAAGATCTCTTTCAGCGCGGCCTTGTCCTGCGGCGCCATGGTCAGCGATTCCAGGATCGACACCATGTGCGCCGACAAATCGCAGTCGGTCTTCACGGTCACCAGAACTCTTCCCTGCGGCAGCCAGTCCAAGGCTTTACGCAGGTTGTCGCCGACCACGCCGGTGATCTTGTCGGCATTGGCCATCACGCCGTCCAACGAACCATAAGCGGTGAGCCATTTGACCGCGGTCTTCGGTCCGCATTTCTCGACGCCGGGCACGTTGTCGACGGTGTCGCCGATGAGGCTGAGGTAATCCACGATGCGCTCCGGCGGCACGCCGAACTTTTCGGTCACGCCGGCGATGTCGAGCGTCTCGTTGCTCATCGTATTGACCAGCGTGACATGCTCGTTGACCAGTTGCGCCATATCCTTGTCGCCGGTGGAGACGATGGTGTCCAGCCCGGCCGCGGTGGCCTGCACCGACAGCGTGCCGATCACGTCGTCGGCCTCGATGCCTTCGACCATCAGGATCGGCCAGCCCAGCGCGCGCACGGCGGCGTGGATCGGTTCGATCTGCAAGGCCAGGTCTTCCGGCATCGATTTGCGGGTGGCCTTGTAGTCGGGATAGAGGTCGTCGCGGAAGGTCTTGCCCTTGGCGTCGAACACACAGGCGACGTAACTTGCGGGATAATCGTTACGCAGTCGGCGCAGCATATTGATGATGCCGTACAGCGCACCGGTGGGCGCGCCTTCCGCGTTACGCATATCGGGCAGTGCATGGAATGCGCGATACAGGTAACTGGAACCATCAACTAACAACAAGGTTTTTTGCATATGGAACAAAGAGGAAAAAAAGTACCGCGCCTGCGGGAAGTGAACGACATCGAGCGCGCCACGGCCAAGAAGGCGCGCGAGTCGTGGCATGTACTCACGATTATGGCAGAATTCATCGAATCGACCGAACGCCTGTCGGAGCTGCGTCCCGCCGTTTCCATCTTCGGTTCCGCCCGCACCAGGCCCGACGATCCGCACTACGCGCTGTGCATCGACATCGCGCGCCGCCTGTCCGACGCCGGCTATGCGGTGATCTCCGGCGGCGGCCCCGGCATCATGGAAGCGGCCAACAAAGGAGCCTACGACGGCGCCTCGCCCTCGGTGGGCCTGAACATCGAATTGCCGCACGAACAGCACGGCAATGACTGGCAGGACATCTCGCTGTCGTTCCGCCACTTCTTCGCGCGCAAGGTGGCCTTCGTCAAGTATGCCGACGCTTACGTGGTGCTGCCGGGCGGCTTCGGCACGCTCGACGAGCTGACCGAGGCGCTGACGCTGATGCAGACCGGCAAATCGCGCCTGATGCCGGTGATCCTGGTGGGCAGCCAGTTCTGGGCCGGCCTGATCGACTGGATCAAGACGCGCCTGATCGACGACGGCATGATCTCGCCCAAGGACCTGAACCTGCTGCAGGTCATCGACGAGCCGGCCGACGTGGTCTCCGCCATCCAGAAATTCTATGCGGAGCGGGAGGAGCCGGCCGCGACCCACGTCGAAACCGAGCGGCAAAGCGGCATGTTCCTGTAATCCCCGGAAACGCCCGACGATCCGTCTCAAAAGCCCGCGACCGCAAGCCGCGAGCTTTTTCATGCCGGGTGTTGCAACAAAGGCCATTTCCGCATTGAAACCCGGCGGGCCCGGAACGATGGTTTGCTACAATGGCTTAAAACAACACCACTTCTTTTCAAAAGATCATGAAACCAACCAACGTCTGGTCCAAAGAGTCCCTGGCTGCCGCCCTGCTGTGCGCCGCCGCCGGCCTGGCAGCCCCGCTGGCCGTGGCGCAGCAGCCGCAACAGGCGCCTTCCGCCCAGCCGGCGCCGCCGCCGCCCGAGCTGGAAAAGCTGGAAGAAGGCGAACCGCCGGCCGTGACCATCCGCAAGCCCGGCGATGACAACCGCAACAGCGGCAACAGCATCAAGGAACAGCGCGACCACGGCCAGACCAAGGAAATCGAAGTCAAATCCGGCCCCAGCACCTATTACCTGCGTCCCCACCAGAACGTCGGCAGTTCGACCCCGGGCGATGCCCAGAGCGGCCCGCCGACCAATGCGCAATGGAAGGTCGGCGAGTTCGACTGGGGCGTCAAGAAGAAGCCGGACGGCAGCGACGACGGCGACACCAAGGCCAAGTAAGCACTTTCTGTATCGATAGCCGGTGCGCCTTCGATACGCGGCGTTGCCGCTACCCAGTCCGAACGGTCTCAATAAAAGCCGTTCGGACTGAGTAGCCGCTTTGGCGGCGTATCGAAGACGCGCCGAGACTTTAAAGCACCACTTCTTTCTCTTCGTCATGGCAGTCTTTACACCGGTCAGTCTGGAACAGCTCTCGGACTGGATCAAACAATTCCCGCTCGGCAAGGCCACCTCGATCAAGGGTATTTCCTCCGGCATCGAGAACAGCAACTTCTTCATCGGCACGGAGCGCGGCGAGTACGTGCTGACCCTGTTTGAAAAACTGCACATCGAACAGCTGCCGTTCTACCTGGAACTGATGCGCCACCTGGCCCAGCGCGGCATTCCGGTGCCGGCGCCGGTGCCTAACGGCGACGGCGCCATCGTCAACCTGCTCAACGGCAAGCCGGCGGCCATCGTCAGCAAGCTGGAAGGCGAATCCCAGCTCGATCCGCAACCGGTGCACTGCGCCTCGCTGGGCGACATGCTGGCGCGCATGCACCTGGCGGCCAAGGATTTCAAGATCATGCAGCCAAACCTGCGCGGCCTGGCCTGGTGGCTGGAAACCACGCCGGCGGTGCTGCCCTTCCTGCCGGCCGAGCTGGGAGGCCTGCTGGCCGACGAAGTGCAATACCAGAAGGACTTCGCCGCCACCGCGGCCTATCGCGCCCTGCCGCGCGGGCCGGTGCATGCCGACCTGTTCCGTAACAATGCGATGTTCACCGGCGACAAGCTCTCCGGCATCTTCGACTTCTACTTCGCCGGCTGCGACACCTGGCTGTTCGACCTGGCGGTGACGGTCAACGACTGGTGCGTCGACCTGGACAGCGGCGCGCTCGACCTCGACCGCACCGAAGCGATGCTGGCGGCCTACCGCGCGGTGCGTCCGTTCTCCGAAGCCGAATCCCAGGCCTGGCAGCCGATGCTGCGCGCGGCCGCGCTGCGTTTCTGGCTGTCGCGCCTGTTCGACTACTATATGCCGCGCGCGGCCGAGATGCTCACGCCGCACGATCCCACGCATTTCGAACGCATCCTGCGGCTGCGCATCGAAGCAGCGCCGCCGGCGCTGTCGCCGGCTCCCGCACAGCGTCCCTGACAGACAAGCAAGCGAACGATATGGAAAAAATTCCCGCAAAAGACGGCTGGCTCTGGGTCAAGCAAGGCTTTGCGCTCTTCCGCAAACAACCGGCCGAGATGTCCACGCTATTCCTGTCCTACATGTTCCTGATGCTGGCGCTGGGACTGATCCCGGTACTGGGCCAGATCCTGCCGCTGATCCTGATCCCGGTGTTTGCGATGTCGTTCATGCAAGCCTGCGTGCAGATCGAAAAAGGCCAGCGCGTCTATCCCAACCTGCTGCTGGTCGGTTTCCGCGATCCGGCGCGCAACACCCTGCTCAAGCTGGGCCTGCTGTACCTGCTGGCCGCCACGCTGGTGGTCGCCGTGTCCGCGCTGGCCGATGGCGGCGTCTTCTGGCAAGCCATGATGGGCGGCGGGCTGGACGCCAAGGACCTGGAAAACGCCGCCGGCAGCATGCGCATCGCCATGCTGGTCGCGGCCGCGCTGTACGTGCCGGCAGCCATGGCGTTCTGGTACGCGGCGCCGCTGATCATGTGGCAGAAAATGCCGCTGGGCAAGGCGCTGTTCTACAGCTTCTTCACCGTGCGCCGCGCCGGCGCCGCCTTCCTGCTGTATGCGCTGGCCTGGATCGCGATCGCGGTCATGGCGCCGACCCTGGTCAGCCTGGCCATCAGCCTGCTGACCGGCAGCATCAACGCCGTCATCTTCATCCTGCTGCCAATCTCAATAATATTGACGGTGATCATGTACTGCTCGTTTTACCCGACATACACTGCAGCCTTCGGAAAACCCCAGAACGGGCCCAACGGCCCGGCACAGGCGGCAGACCAGCCCTACTAATCCTGTTAGCGAGGCGCCTGGCCTGGCGCCTTGGCCTCGGGCGTCCACACCGGGAAATGTGGACGCCGCCGGCATGCGCAACCCGCGCCTGACGGCCGCCTGGCGGTTTTCATTCGGAGTCAGGGTTCTCTACAGGGGAGTAACAGATGCGCATGAACATGCCGGTCAGCGGCGTGGAACGCCTGCTGGTCGATGGCAGGGCGATCGTTTCAAAGACCGATCTCAAGGGCAACATCACCTACGTCAATCCTTATTTCATCGAAATCAGCGGTTTCGATGAAGAGGAATTGCTGGGCGCGCCGCAAAACCTCATCCGCCACCCCGACATGCCCGGCGAGGCCTTTGCCGACCTGTGGACCACCATCAAGGGCGGCATACCCTGGACCGGGCTGGTCAAGAACCGCAGCAAGAACGGCGACCACTATTGGGTATGCGCCAACGTCACGCCGATCCGCGAGAACGGCCAGGTGGTCGGCTACATGTCGGTGCGCACCAAGCCCGACCGCGCCGCGGTGGCGGCCGCCGAAAAGCTCTACACCGCGATGCGTCGCGGCCAGGCCAAGGGCATCGCCCTGCATCGCGGGGAAGTGGTGCGTACCGGCCTGGCCGGCTGGCTCGCCAAACTCACGCGCATCAGCCTGAGCACCCGCATCAACCTGTGCATGGGCTCCATGCTGGCGATCCAGTTGGCGGTGATGGCCACCAGCTTCGCCACACAGGGCCACTGGTGGATCGGCGGATTGGCCGCCGCATCCGGCCTGATCAGCATCCTGCTGTGGCTGGCGTTGCACAGCGCGCTGATCAAGCCGCTGCGCCAGGCGCTCGACGTCACCCACGCTATCACCGGCGGCGACCTCTCCTCGCGCATCGACGCCGGCGGGCATGACGAACTGGGCCATTTGCTGCTGGCGCTGCGCCAGATGAACATCAACCTCACGGCCATCATCGGCGACGTGCGCGCCAATGTGGAAAGCATCAATGTCGCCACGCGCGAAATCGCGTCCGGCAACATGGACCTGTCGCGCCGCACCGAAGCGCAGGCCGCCAGCATCGAGGAAACCGCGTCGAGCATGCAGCAACTGGCATCGACCGTGAAGCAAAACGCCGAGCACGCGCTGCAGGCCAACCAATTGGCCGATTCCGCCTCCTCTATCGCGACCAAGGGCGGCGACGTGGTGGCCGGCACCGGCGCCACGATGAACGAGATCAGCGACTCTTCCAGGAAGATCGTCGACATCATCGGCCTGATCGACAGCATCGCCTTCCAGACCAACATCCTGGCGCTGAACGCGGCGGTGGAAGCCGCCCGCGCCGGCGAACAGGGACGCGGCTTCGCGGTGGTGGCGTCCGAAGTGCGCAGCCTGGCGCAACGCTCGGCGGGCGCCGCCAAGGAGATCAAGCACCTGATCGACGACTCCGTGGAAAAGGTCGCCATCGGCAACCGCCAGGTCGAGGATGCCGGCAACACCATGCGCGAAATCGTCAATTCGGTGCAGCGCGTATGCGGCATCATGGGCGAAATCAGCGAAGCCACGCTGCAGCAGAGCGCCGGCATCGGCCAGGTACATGAAGCGGTGACGCAGATGGATGCCGGCACCCAGCAAAACGCGGCGCTGGTGGAACAAGCCGCCGCGGCGGCGTCCAGCCTGGAAGAACAGACCATGCGGCTGCTGCAGGCGGTGTCGGTGTTCAAATTCAGCAAGCGATAAACCGGCAACGCAAGCGCATCAATAAAAAACGCCACGGCCTCCCGTGGCGTTTTCACATCCGCAAGACGGATTTCAAGCGCCCTCTTCTCCTTGCAAGGGCGGATATGGCGCGTAGATGGCGCGATAGCGCCGCAGCCGCACCTGCAATCCATCATGCCGGCGCGCGTCGGGCTCGAACGAAGCCTGCCGCTCCGGCTTGCGGCACACCCGCTCCTCGATGCCGCCATCGGCCAGCCAGGCCAGGCGCGCCGCGCCCAACGCCCCGCCGGCCTCGCTGCCGACATGGGTGACGATGCGCACATTGAGCGCGTCGGCAATCAGCTGCGCCCAGTAGGCGCTGCGCGCGCCGCCGCCGACCAGCGACAGCTGGCTGACATCGGTGCCGGCCGCGCGCAAGGCATCCAGGCCATCGACCATGCCGAAGGCCACGCCTTCCAGCACCGCGTAACCCAGCGCGGCGCGCTGGTGATCCGGCGACAGGCCGTGGAACACGCCCAGCGCATAGGGGTCGTTATGCGGCGTGCGCTCGCCGGACAGGTAAGGCAGGAACAGCGGCGCATTGGCCAGCTGTTCCGCATCGAGTTGCGCGATTTCGGCCAGCAGGCTTTTTTCATCCACCGAGCACAGGCGGCAAAACCAGCGCAGGCAACTGGCCGCCGACAGCATCACGCTCATCTGGTGCCAGCGCTGCGGCAGCGTATGGCAGAAGGCATGGATGGCGCGCGCCGGATTGGGACGGAAACGATCATTGACCACGAACAGCACGCCCGACGTGCCCAGCGACAGGAATCCGTCGCCCGGATTGACCGCGCCGATCCCCACCGCGCTGGCGGCGCCATCGCCGGCGCCGCCGGCCACGACCACATCCTCCGACAGGCCCCAGGCCTGCGCCACCGCCGGCAGCAGCGTGCCGGAAGCGGCGCTGCCGTCGACCAGCGCCGGCATCTGGTCGCGCCGCATGCCGCTGGCCTCCAGCAGCTCATCCGACCAATTGCGGCCTTCCACATCCAGCCACAAGGTACCTGCCGCGTCCGACGGGTCTGACACCTTGCGTCCGGTCATCTGCTGGCGCAGCCAATCCTTGGGCAGCAGCACGGTGGCGATGCGTTGGAACAGATCGGGTTCGTGGCGCGCCACCCACATCAGCTTGGGCGCGGTAAAGCCGGGCATGGCCAGGTTGCCGGCGATGCCATGCAGGCGCGGTGCGCGCCGGGTCAACTCGGCGCATTCCGGCGCGCTGCGCGAATCGCTCCACAGGATGGCCGGACGCAGCACATTGTCGTGCTCATCCAGCAGTACGGCGCCATGCATCTGGCCCGACAGGCCGATGGCGCGCACGCCGGCAAAACGCTCATCCCCCAGTTGCGCGCGCAGCTTGGCCACGGTATCGCAGGCGGCCTGCCACCAGTCGGCCGGGGCCTGCTCCGACCAGCGCGGATGCGGGCGCGATACATTCAGCGCGCTGCCGGCCAGCGCCAGCAAGGCGCCATCGCCATCGATCACTACCGCCTTGACTTCCGACGTACCCAGGTCGATCCCAAGATACATGGCGCTCCTCTTTTATCGTTATTGGTTGGCAATTCTATGCTGCCTTAGAGCGCGTCAAGGCGATTTGTTTCCCTGCGCCAGCCATTGCCCGACCCGGTCGACACCGGTGCGCACCAGTTCCAGCAGGCGCGCGTCGCCGGCCAGCGCGCCCCACAGCAGCTTGTCGTCGCAAAAGGCCCTGACCGGATCGGCCGCCGCCAGCATGGCGCGCGCCGCGGCCGGATCGAAGATGCCGTCCTGGTATTCGTAAGGCAGCTCGCCGGCATTCCAGCGCTGCAGGAACACGAAGAACAGCGCCGGCAGCATGGCGGTGGCCTGGGGCGAACGGCCGGCGTCCAGGCTTTCCTGCAGCGTCGGGCGGATGAAGCCGGGAATCTTGGAATAACCGTCGGCGGCCACGCGCTGGTTGGTGTCCTGGATGGCCGGGTTGCCGAAACGCGCCAGGGTGGTGTCGCGGTAGACCGCCAGGTCGATCGGGCTGGGCGTCAGGCATGGGATCACGTCCTGCGTCACATAGTCGTGGGCCATCAGGCGGATATCGTCGCGCAGCGTGCCTTCGTGGATGTATTGCAGGCCCGCCAGCGTGCCGGCCCAGGCGATGCAGCTATGGCTGGCGTTCAAGATGCGGATCTTGGCTTCCTCATACGGCAGCACCGACTTCACCATCTCGACGCCGGCCTGCTCCAGGCGCGGGCGCCCGGCCTTGAAGTCGTCCTCGATCACCCACTGGATGAAGGACTCGCCCATCAGCGCGCAGGGATCGTCGACGCCGGTGGCCTGCTTCACGCGCTCGGCCACGGCCGGGGTCGGGCGCGGCGTGATGCGGTCGACCATGGCGTTGGGGCTGGTGGTGAAACGCTCCACCCACTGCGCCAGCGCCGCCTCCTTGCGCAGCGCCAGGAACTGCAGCAGGCCGTCGCGGAAGCGTTCGCCGTTGTGGCGCAGGTTGTCGCAGTTCAACAGCGTCAGCGCCGCCTGCGGATGAGCCTGGCTGCGCGCCTGCAGGATCGCGGCGATGGCGCCGTAGATGGTGCGCGGCTGGCCGCTGCCGTCGAGCTTGCAGCGCAAGTCGTCGGCCAAGTCGGGATTGGCGGTGTCCAGCCTGAACCGGTGGTCGAGGTAATAACCGCCCTCGGTGACGGTGAAGGAAATGATGCGCGTGCGTTCCTCGGCGCCGGCCGCGATCAGCCGCGTCAACTGCGCATTCCAGGCAATGATGCGTCCGATGGCGTCAATGGTCTGGTAGCTGCGCTCGCCCTGCGGCGTGACCGTCTCCAGCGTGTAGCGTCCGTGTTGGCGCGCCAGCGCATCGAGCAACGGCCCCATGTCGGCCCGGATGTTGGCCAGCGCCAGTTGCCAGCGGCGATCGGCGCCGCTCTCGCGCAGTGTATTGAGGTAGACCGCCTGGTGGGCGCGATGGAAAGAGCCGGCTCCGATGTGCAGCCAGGTCAGGCTGTCCTCGGCGTCCTTGTCCTGAATGGAGGTGGCGATACTTGTCATGCCGTTTCCTTGTTCGTTGCGCCGATGGTTCAATGCTGTATGGCCGGGGCGGACGCCGCGGCCAAACGCGGCAGCGCGCGGCCGTCCTGGCGGAACAGGTGGCAGCGCGCCGGATCGGCGGCCAGGCCGAGCATGCTGCCGTGCTCCGGGTTGAGGCTGTCGGGCACGCGCAGGATCAGCGCTTCGTCGGCGCCGTCATAGGCCGCGTAGAGATAGGAGAAATCGCCCAGCAGTTCCAGCGCCGTGCAGCGCGCCTGCAGCGCCGCCTGCCCTGTGGCGATATTGAGGTGTTCGGGACGCACGCCCAGCGTCACCTTCTCGCCCAGTTGCAGGCCGGCGCCGTCGACCGCCGCCAGCTGTCGCCCGCCGCCGGGCAATTGCAGCAGCACGCCGCCGTCCTGCAGCGCCGCCACCGTGCCGTCGATGAAGTTCATCTTGGGCGAACCGATGAAGCCGGCCACGAAACGATTGGCCGGATGATGGTAGAGCTGCTGCGGCGAGCCGACCTGTTCAATGCGGCCCTCGGACAGCACCACGATCTTGTCGGCCAGCGTCATCGCTTCGATCTGGTCGTGGGTGACGTAGATCATGGTGGTCTTGAGGTCGTCGTGCAGCTTGGCGAACTCCAGGCGCATCTTCACGCGCAGCGCGGCGTCGAGGTTCGACAGCGGCTCGTCGAACAGGAACACGCTGGGCTGGCGCGTGATGGCGCGGCCGATCGCCACGCGCTGGCGCTGGCCGCCGGACAGCGCGCGCGGCTTGCGGTCCAGCAGGTGGTCGATGTGCAGGATTTTGGCGGCATGCTGCACGGCGCTATCGATCTCGGCCTTGGATTTGCCGGCGATCTTCAGGCCGAAAGCCATGTTGTCGTACAGGCTCATGTGCGGATACAGCGCATACGACTGGAACACCATCGCCACGCCGCGCTTGGAGGCTGGCACGTCGTTCATACGGCGCGCGCCGATGTCCAGGTCGCCGTCGCTGATGTCTTCCAGGCCGGCGATCATGCGCAGCAGGGTCGACTTGCCGCAGCCCGAGGGGCCGACGAATACGACGAACTCGCCGTCGTCGATTTCCAGGTTGATGTCGCGCATGACTTCATTGTCTTCGTAGCGCTTGGCCAGGTTTCTGATGCTCACTGCTGCCATGTGTTTCTCCTCGTTCTCTTGAATCGCGTCAATCGTCATGCGCCTTCAGCGCAGCCAGACCAGTTCGCAGATCAACTGCGGAAATTGCTTCATGTCGTCGAACACCTTGCTGGCGCCGGCCTCCAGCAGCCGGCGTGCCATCGCCTTGCGGTCGTGCGCCACACCGGTGAAGCCCAGCACATGCATGCCGGCAGCCGCCGCCGCGCGCACGCCGGTGGCGCTGTCGTCTACCGCCACGCAGCGCTGCGGATCGACGCCGAAACCGGCCGCGGCGGCGAGGTAGACATCGGGCGCCGGCTTGGGCTTGCCGACGTCGTGCGCGCTGTAGATGTGCCCTGCGAACTGCGCATACAAGCCGCAGCGGCGCAGCCCGCTCTCGATGCGCGGGGCATCGCTGTTGCTGGCCACCGCGCGCGGCAGGCGGATCGCCTGCAAGGCTTCGGCGATGCCCGGTACCGGCAGCGCCTCTTCGCCGCAGGCGCGGCCGACGCTTTCATGCAGGCGTTCGACTTGCTGCGCGCTCAAGCCCAGTCCGAATTCGGCATCCACTTCTTCCAGCAGCAGGTCGGTGTACATGCCCAGGCGGTTGGCGATGGCGGCATGCAGGGCGGCATCGGCAGCCGGCGCCGGCAACAGCGGCAGCAATTCGCGGTGCAGCACGCGCAGCGCGATGCTTTCGCTGTCGAGCAGCACGCCGTCGCAGTCGCAGACCAGGTGAGTGATGGCTTGCCGCGTCATCATCACTTCACCGCGCCGAAGGTCAGGCCGCGCACCAGTTGCTTCTGCGCCAGCCAGCCGAGCGCCATGATGGGCGCGATCGCCAGCAGCGAGGCGGCCGACAGCTTGGCCCAGAACAGCCCTTCCGGATTGGAGTAAGAGGCGATGAACACGGTCAGCGGCGCGGCGTTGACGCTGGTCAGGTTGAGGCTCCAGAAGGCCTCGTTCCAAGACAGGATGATCAGCAGCAGCGCGGTCGACGCCAGCCCCGGCATGGCGGTCGGCAACAGCAGGTAGAGCATCTCCTGCCAGGCGTTGGCGCCGTCGATGCGCGCCGCTTCCAGGATTTCCTTGGGCACGTCGTTGAAGTAGGTGAAGGCCATCCACACCGCGATCGGCAGGTTGATCAGCGTATAGATCAGGGTCAGGCCGGAGACGGTATCGAGCATGCCGCTGTTCTTGGCCAGCAGGTAGATCGGGATCAGCACGCCCACGGCCGGCATCATCTTGGTCGACAGCATCCACAGCAGCAGCTTCTGGGTGCGGCCGGTCGGGAAGAAGGCCATCGAATACGCCGCCGGCACCGCCAGCAGCAGGCTCAGCACGGTCGATCCCAGCGAAACGATCGCCGAGTTCTGCACGAAGCCGAGATAATGGCTGCGCCCGAAGACTTCACGGAAGGTGTCCAGCGTGGGCAGGAAGAACAGCGTCGGCGTGTAGGCCTGGTGCTCGGTCTTGAAGGCGGTGATGGCCACCCAGAAGATCGGGAAGAACAATACGATGGCGCAGGCCCAGGCCAGCACGCCGACCCACCATGGGCTTTTCTTTTGTTCGCTCATTTTTCGTTCGCTCCTTTCAGGTTCTTGGCCAGCATGCGCACCAGGAAGAAAGACACGATGTTGGCCAGCACCACGGCAATAATGCCGCCGGCCGAGGCGATGCCGATGTCGAACTGCTGCAGGCCAATGGCGTAGACCAGGTAGGTCAGGTTGGTGGTGGCGGTGCCGGGGCCGCCGGCGGTGGTGGTGAAGATTTCGGCGAACACCGAGAGCAGGAAGATGGTCTCGATCATGATCACCACCGTGAGAGCGCGCTTCAAGTGCGGCAGCACGATGTAGAAGAAGATGCGCACCGGCCCTGCGCCGTCGAGCTGGGCGGCTTCCTTCTGGTCGCTGTCGAGCGACTGCAGGGCAGTCAGCAGGATCAGGAAGGCGAACGGAATCCATTGCCAGGCGACGATCGCGATCACCGACAGCATCGGGTACTCGGCCAGCCAGTCGACCGGCTCCAGCCCGAGATGGCGCATCGCGAAGGCCAGCATGCCGTAGACCGGGTGCATGATCATGTTCTTCCAGATCAGCGCGGCCACGGTGGGCATCACGAAGAACGGGCCGATCACCAGCAGGCGCGCGATGCCGCGGCCGCGAAACGGCTGGTCGAACAGCACCGCCAGCAGGGTGCCGCCGATCACGCTGATGGCCAGCACCGAACCGATCAGCAAGGCGGTATTGCCGATGGAAGGCCAGAAGGCGGGATCCTCCAGCAGGAACTGGTAGTTCTCCAGGCCGACGAAGCCGGTCTGGTCGGGCGCCATCAGGTTGTAGCGGTTCAGCGAGAACCAGATGGTCATCGCCAGCGGCACGATCATCCAGGCCAGCAGGATCAGCACCGATGGCGTCTGCAGCAGACGGATCGGGTTGAAGCGCTGCGGGCTGGCCCGCTTACCGGAGGCCCTGGCGGCACTGGATGGCGGCGGACGTGATGCGGGTGTCGATTGGCTCTGCATGCTGGACGGATGGGGGGGATGGATCGATGACATGGCGGCCTCGGCAAATCGGGACGGCGCGGCGGCACTCGGTGCCGGACCGGCCGGAAAGGCGCGGCAACCGTTCCCCCGGCACTCAGGAGGAACGTACTGCGTTGCGCGCAATGACTACGGTGGCGATTACTTGATGTAGCGGCCCTGGCGCATCATGCGCACGGCCTGGGCTTGCGCGCCATCCAGCGCGGCATCCGAAGTGGTCTTGCCGGCCAGCGCGCCGGCGATGGCCTGCCCGGTCACGGTGCCGATCGACTGGAACTCGGGGATGGTCGCGAACTGCACGCCGGTATAAGGCACCGGCTTGACGGTCGGGTTGTTGGCATCGGCCGTCTGGATCGCATCGAGCACGAAGTCGGAGAACGGCGACACCTTCTTGTAGTCGGCCGAAGCGTAGGTCGACGTACGGGTGCCCGGCGGCACCAGCGCCCAGCCGCTGTCCTTGGCGACCAGGTTGATATATTCCTTCGACGTGGCCCAGGCGGCGAACTTCCTGGCGGCATCCTGCGACTTGGAAGACTTCGGCACCGCCAGCGACCAGATCCACAACCAGTGCGAGCCCTTGTCGGTCGCGGCGACCGGCGCCGGCGCGAAGGCGGTCTTGTCGGCCACCTTGGAATCCTTGCCGTGGTACAGCATGCCGGCGGCCACGGTAGCATCCACCCACATGCCGCACTTGCCGCTGGAGAACAGCACCAGGTTTTCATTGAAGCCGTTGGAGCTGGCGCCCGGCGGGCCGTACTTGCGCATCAGGTCGACATAGAAGGCGACCGATTTCTTCCATTCCGGCGAAGACAGTTGCGGCTGCCATTTCTCATCGAACCAGCGGCCGCCCCAGGCATTGGCCATGGTGGTGAGGATCGCCATGTTCTCGCCCCAGCCGGCGCGTCCGCGCAGGCAGATGCCATAGACGCCCTTGGCCGGGTCATGCAGTTGCGCGGCCAGCTTGGCGACTTCGTCCCAGGTCGGCTGCTTGGGCATGGCCAGCTTCTTCTGCTCGAACAAATCCTTGCGGTAATAGGTCATCGAGCTTTCGGCATAGAACGGCAGCGCGTACAGCTTGCCGTCCACGGTCAGCCCTTCGCGCACCGGCTTGATCAGGTCGGCCTCGTCGTAGTCGGCAGGCAGGCCGCTCATCGGCGCCAGCCAGCCCTTCTTGGCCCAGATCGGCGCTTCATACGCGCCGATGGTCATCAGGTCGAACTGGCCGCTGTTGGTGGCGATGTCGGTGGTCAGGCGCTGGCGCAGCACGCTTTCTTCCATCGTGACCCAGCGCAGCTTGATGTCGGGATTGGCCTTCTCGAATTGCGGGGCCAGCTTCTGCAGCTCGATCATGTCCGGATTGTTGATCGAAGCGATGTTCAAGGTTACCGGCTCGGCCTGGGCCACGGCGAACGGGAACAGTGCGGAAATGACGGCGGCGGTCGCGCCAAGGCGAACGCTGTAACGGGTGATGCAGCGGGCGATGCTGTGCATGCTTGTCTCCATGGTTTTATGTGCCGCCGGCTCACTTCCCCCGGATGCCGGACGAAGTTGCGCGCCTGGCTGTCGTGCGTATTCCGAACGGCTGATTTTGAGCTTTTTGTGTTTTTATGAGCAAATAATCAATCATTCAACAAAGCTTGTCAAGCATTTGAATTTCAATTGAGCAAATGCTCGAATTTATGAATAATGCAGGATGAGACTCGCCGTAAAATGGCGCCACGCAATCGCGCATATCACGAACACAGCTGCCGCCCATGCTGCGGCGCACGAGGAGAACATGTCATCCGGCGCATCCAAACTTGACCTGGCGGCACGCGCCGCCTGGATGTATTACGTGGCGGGCAATACCCAGAACGAAATCGCGGAACGGCTGGGCATCTCGCGACAGATGGCGCAGCGCATGGTGGCCTACGCCGGCGCGGCCAACCTGGTGAAGGTGCAGATCACCCACCCGGTCTCGTCCTGCCTGGAGCTGGCGCAGGGCCTGCAGGAGCGCTATGGCTTGCAGGTATGCCGCGTGGTGCCGGGCGCCGGCGGCGGCGACAATCCCAACGAATCGCAGGAAGTGCAGCAGATGCTGGCCGTGGCCGGGGCCGAAGTGATGGACCAATACCTCAGCCCGGAAACGCCGCTGGTGGTCAACGTCGGCTCCGGCCGCACGCTCAAGGCCGCCATCGAAAAGATCACCGAGATCGACCGTCCCCAGCACCAGATCGTCTCCATGATCGGTGCCTTCGCCTCGGACGGATCAGCCAACCGCTACGACGTGGCGCTGCAGGCGGCGGAAAAGCTGCAGGCGCGCTTCTACCTGCTGCCCGCGCCGCGCGTGGCCGAAAGCGAAAGCGACCGCAAGCAATGGTGCAACCACCGCGCCTACAAGATCGTCGCCGGCCTGGCCGAACGCGCCGACATTACTTTCCTCGGCATCGGCACCATCGCCTTGCAGGGCGCCATGCATGAAGACGGCTTCATCGACGACGCCGAAGTGGCGCAGTTGCAAAAGCAAGGGGCGGTAGGCGAAATGATCTGCCACGCCTTCGACGTCGAAGGCCGCATGCTGGCAACGGCGCTGGCTTCGCGCATCACCACGCCGCCGCTGGCGGCCCGCCCGAAGCATCCGGTGATCGCCTTCGCCGGCGGCAGCAAGAAAGCCGAAGCGGTGCGCGCGGCGCTGCGCGGCGGCTGGCTGACCGGGCTGGTGACCGATGAGGTGTGCGCGCGCCATGCCTTGCAGGACAGCTGAGCGCCGCTCCAAACACATAACGATATTCCGGAGACACCGCATGACCCAGCCCGCAGCATTCGTCGTATTCGGCGAAGCCCTGACCGACTTCATCCGCCAGCCCGACGGCCAGTGGCGCGCCATCCCCGGCGGCGCCTGCTGGAACGTGGCGCGCGCGGCCGCGCGACTGGGCGTGCCGACCGGCTACGCCGGCAGCGTCAGCACCGACGTGTTCGGCCAGGAACTGCATACGCTGGCGCGCGAAGCCGGGCTCGACATGCGCTTTACCCAGCAGGTTGCCAAGGCGCCGCTGCTGGCGATGGTCACCTCCACCACCCCGCCCGAATATTTCTTCATCGGCGACGACAGCGCCGACCTGCACTTCGACCCGGAACGCCTGCCGCAAGGCTGGATGGACGAAGCGCGCGTGCTTCACTTCGGCTGCATCAGCCTGGCGCGCGAACCGCTGGCCTCGCGCCTGCTGCAAGTGGCGCGCGCCGGCGCCGCGCAAGGCAAGCGCATCGCCTTCGACCCCAACTGGCGCAAACTGATGGACAGCCCATCCTACCGCGTCCTGCTGCGTGAATTATTGGCGCTGTCGCATTATGTGAAAGTGTCGGATGAAGACCTGGAACGGCTGTTCCCGGGCGACGCCAACGCGCTGTCGACCTTGCAGTCGCTGGCGCCGCATGCCGAGATCCTGCTCACGCTGGGCGCGCAGGGCATGAAGTGGATCAAGGGGGAACAGGTAATCGACCAGCCGGCCTACAAGGTGCAGGTGGTCGACACCGTCGGCTGCGGCGACGCCTCCATGGGCGGCTGGATCGCCAGCCAGTTGCGCCAGCCGGATGCGCCGGCACAGGTCCATTTGCAATGCGCGGCGGCCGGCGCGGCGATCGCGGCGTCCAAGGCAGGCGCCTATGCCGCGACTTGGGATGAAGTGCAGGCGATGATCAGGCGCGGCTGAGCGGGATACGCCCAGCCGCGCGCCAGATCAAACCTTCTCCAGCTTCGCCACCGACAAGTCGAGCAGCTTCATCCCGAACTTGCCGAAGTTGATATGCGCGCGCGTGGCTCCGCCGCCGCCTTCGATGTTGACGATCACGCCTTCACCGAACTTGGCATGCGCCACGTTCTGCCCGATGCGCCAGCCCGAATCGGAGCGCGAGAAACTTTGCGCGATCTTGTTGTTGCCGGACTCGGGCGCATCGTCCCAGGCCGACTTCGGATGCGCAAACCAGCTATGCTGCTGCACCTTGGGCGAGAGCCATTTGATGGCGTCTTCCGGCAGCTCGTCGAAGAAGCGCGAACGCATGTTGTAGCGCGTCTGGCCGTGCAGCATGCGGGTCTGCGAGAAGGTCATGAACAGGCGCTTGCGGGCGCGCGTGATGGCCACGTACATCAGGCGCCGCTCCTCTTCCACGCCGCCGTCTTCCTTGGCGCTGTTCTCGTGCGGGAACAAGCCCTCTTCCAACCCGGTGATGAACACCGCGTCGAATTCCAGCCCCTTGGCCGAGTGCACCGTCATCAGCTGCAGCGCGTCCTGGCCGGCCTGCGCCTGGTTATCGCCGGCCTCCAGCGAAGCGTGCGAGAGGAAGGCCGACAGCGGCGACATGATGGTCGCCAGCGGCGCATCGGCATCCAGCACTTCGACGCCATCGGCGGTGGTGATCGCGGTGCCGACGCTGGCCTGCGCCTGCGGCCCCAGGAAGGCCGGCGCATCCAGGCCATAGCCTTCTTCCGAGACGAACAGCGTGGCCGCGCTGACCAGCTGCTCCAGGTTTTCGATGCGGTCGGCGCCTTCCTTCTCGTTACGGTAATGCGCGATCAGGCCGGACAGCTCCAGCACCACCTTGACCATCTCCTGCAGCGGCAGGTGCTGGGTCTCGAAGCGCGCGCCCTCGATCAGCTTGACGAAGGCGTTCAGCGAGGAACCGGCCTTGCCGGCCACGTACGGTACGGCGGCATAGAGCGAACAGTTGTACTGGCGTGCCGCATCCTGCAGCGACTCCATCGCCTTGGCGCCGATGCCGCGCGTAGGGAAGTTCACCACGCGCAGGAAGGCCGAGTCGTTGTGCAGGTTGTCCATCAGCTGCAGGTAGGCGATCGCGTGCTTGATTTCGGCGCGCTCGAAGAAGCGCTGGCCGCCGTAGACGCGGTAGGGAATCGCCGAACTGAACAGCGCATGCTCCAGCACGCGCGACTGCGCGTTGGAACGGTAGAGGATGGCGATCTCGCTGCGGCCCCAGCCGGCGGCGATCAGGTCCTTGACCTGCTCGATGATCCATTGCGCTTCCTGCAGGTCGCTGCTGGCTTCGAACACGCGCACCTGTTCGCCGTGGCCGGCGTCGGTGCGCAGGTTCTTGCCCAGGCGCTTGCTGTTGTTGGAGATCAGCTCGTTGGCGGCATCCAGGATGTGGCCGTGCGAGCGGTAGTTCTGCTCCAGCTTGATCAGGTTCTCGACGCGGAACTCGCGCTCGAAGGCCGACATGTTGCCCACGTTGGCGCCGCGGAAGGCGTAGATGCTCTGGTCGTCGTCGCCCACCGCGAACACCGCGCCGTGCGAGCCGGCCATCAGCTTCAACCACTTGTATTGCAGGTCGTTGGTATCCTGGAACTCGTCCACCAGGATGTGGCGGAAACGCGCCTGGTAATGCTCGCGCAGCGGCTGGTTGCGCACGAGCAGTTCATAGGTGCGCAGCAGCAGTTCGGCGAAATCGACCACGCCTTCGCGCTGGCATTGCTGGTCGTACAGTTCGTAGAGTTCGACGAACTTGCGATTGTAGTCGTCGTGCGCTTCCACATCCTGCGCGCGCAGGCCCTGGTCCTTGGCGCTGTTGATGAAGTACATCAGGTTGCGCGGCGGATACTTCTCGTCGTCCACGTTCATCTGCTTGAGCAAACGCTTGATGGCCGAAAGCTGGTCTTGCGAATCGAGGATCTGGAACGTCTGCGGCAGGCCGGCGTCCTTGTGGTGCGCGCGCAAGAGGCGGTTGCACAGGCCGTGGAAAGTACCGATCCACATGCCGCGCGTATTGATCGGCAGCATCGCCGACAGGCGCACCGTCATTTCCTTGGCGGCCTTGTTGGTGAAGGTCACCGCCAGGATGCCGGCCGGCGACACCTGCCCGGTCTGGATCAGCCAGGCGATGCGGGTGGTCAGCACGCGGGTCTTGCCGGAACCGGCGCCGGCCAGGATCAGCGCCGACTGCGCCGGCAGCGTGACGGCGGCAAGCTGCTCTTCGTTGAGGTTGTGGAGGAGATTTTGCATCCCGAGATTATAAGGCGGCACGCTATACTGCGCCTTCTCTGAGGCAGTCTCATCTTCTTCCGCCATGACCGACCCGCGCTCCCTCCGCCACCTATTCTGCTGCATCACAGCCCTGCTGCTAGCCGGCTGCGCCGCAGCCCCGGCCGCCCCCGCGCGCACCGACGTCAGCCAGTTGCTGTCGCTGCAGAAAACCCGGCTGGACGTGGCCGCCCCGGTGGCGCGCAGCAAATGGAATTCACATGCGCCGATCGACGACCCGGCGCGCGAGCAGGCCATCCTCGACGACGTCGCCGTACGGGCGCAAAAGCTGGGGCTGGATGCGCAATGGGCGCGCCGCTTCTTCCAGGACCAGTTCGACGCCGGCAAGATCGTACAGCGCGACCTGCACCGGCAATGGAAGCTGGAACAGCGCCCGCCCTTCGCCAACCCGCCCGACCTCGCGCAGGAAGTCAGGCCGGTGCTGGACCGGCTGACGCCGGAACTGCTGTCGGCCTTGGCGCGCCTGAACGGCCATTGGTGCGATCCGGCGGTGGCCGGCTCGCTCGATGAGCTGGCGCCGCAGATCCTGGGCGCCGACTATGCGCCATCGGTGCAGGAAAAGGCGACGCAGGCCTTGCGTTGCCTGCGATAAGGCGGCCGGCAACGCACCTTGCCAAATTGCCATCGTCGTGCAAAAGCGACTAAATTGCCCCGAACCCGCTGAAAATCTTTTGCTGTCCTGCAGCATTTTTCTCGCAAGGGTAGAATTCGGACTGGCCGTTCACGCGCACATCCGCGCCTGCGGCTCCCCCATTCCGAAATTCCCCCATCATGTCCGACGATTCATGTAGTCCCACCTCCGTGCCGGCGCGTCCCCTGACGCCCGCCAAGGTGACGCAGCAGATTATTGCCACCGCATTCTTCACTTTCCTGGTGTACCTCGCCATCGGCGTCCCGATGGCGGTGCTGCCGGGTTATATCCACCTCGACCTCGGCTACAGCTCGGTGGTCGCCGGTCTGGGCATCAGCGTCCAGTATTTCGCCACCTTCGTCAGCCGCGCCAACGCCGGCCGCATGATCGACACCGTCGGCGCCAAGCAGACCGTGATGCGCGGCATGCTGCTGTGCGCCGGCAGCGGCGGCATGCTGTTGCTGGCGGCGCTGGCGCAGCCGCTGCCGTTCCTGAGCCTGGTGCTGCTGTTCGCCAGCCGCGCGCTGCTGGGCCTGGGCGAAAGCCTGGTCGGCACCGGCGCCATCATGTGGGGCGTGGGCCGCGTGGGCTCCGAGAACACCGCCAAGATGATTTCCTGGAACGGCATCGCCACCTATTCCGCGCTGGCCATCGGCGCGCCGCTGGGCGTGGTGCTGGACCGCTCGCTGGGCTTCGCGGTGATCGGCCTGACCGGCATGCTGCTGGCCGTCCTCGGCTACGTGCTGGCGCGCGGCGGCCCGGTGACGCCGGTGGTGCAAGGCGAGAAGCTGTCCTTCAAGCTGGTGCTGCGCCGCGTGTTCGCCTACGGCATGGGCCTGGCGTTCGGCACCATCGGCTTCGGCTCGATCGCCACCTTCATCACGCTGTACTACGCCAACCAGCACTGGGGCGGCGCGGCTTTCGCGCTGACCGCCTTCTCCAGCGCCTTCGTCGGCGCGCGCCTGCTGTTCGCCAATGCCATCAACCGCTTCGGCGGCTACCGCGTGGCTATCGTCTGCTTCCTCATCGAAGCGGTCGGCCTGTTGCTGCTGTGGGTCGCCAGCGCGCCGGAACTGGCGCTGCTGGGTGCGGCATTGACCGGCTTCGGCTTCGCATTGGTGTTCCCATCGCTGGGCGTGGAAGCGGTCAACCTAGTGCCGGCGGCCAACCGTGGCGCGGCGCTGGCGGCCTACTCGGTGTTCCTCGACCTGGCGCTGGGCTTCACCGGGCCGCTGGCCGGCCTGATCGTGGGCCAGCTCGGCTATCCGGAAGTGTTCCTGTTCGCTGCCATTGCCGCCATCGGCGCGGTGGCCTTGTCGCTGTCGCTCTACCGCAGCGCGCAGCAGAGCAACGGACAAGGATGATCCGAAGCTGATGTATCGCCCGTCGCAATGGGGCCGATAGCTGTAACGCTATCGGCCCCATTGTCATTCTCGTCGGCGATTTTTGTTGAAATACGGAACAATCGCCCCATCTCTTTTATCAGTGCAATCGGATCGAAAACTTTCCCATGCGCGATTTGCAATAGAATCGCGATGTTGTTTTCATCTGCCGACGAAAAACCAAATTCCTGAAGGAGCGAAACATGGCAAAGAAGAATGCTGCTGCACCATCGATCAACATCGGCATCAGCGACAAGGACCGCAAGAAGATCGCCGACGGCCTGTCCAAGCTGCTGGCCGACAGCTACACGCTCTACCTGAAGACCCACAACTTCCACTGGAACGTCACCGGCCCGATGTTCAACACCCTGCACCTGATGTTCGAAGGCCAGTACACCGAACTGGCCGCCGCGGTCGACCTGATCGCCGAACGCATCCGCGCACTGGGCTATCCGGCGCCGGGCTCGTACAAGGAATTCGCCAAGCTGTCGTCGATCCCCGAAGCCGAAGGCGTGCCGAGCGCGCAAGAAATGATCGCCCAGCTGGTGGCCGGCCAGGAAGCCGTGACCCGCACCGCGCGCTCGATCTTCCCGGCCGTCGATGCCGCCGCCGACGAACCGACCGCCGACCTGCTGACCCAGCGCATGCAACTGCACGAAAAGAACGCATGGATGCTGCGCAGCCTGCTGGAAGGCTGATCACTGCCTGCTCCACGAAAAATGCCGCCCGGTGCACCGAAATGCACCGGGCGGCATTTTTTCTGCCTGCGGTTCTTGCGCAGGCTCAGCGATACAAGTCGGCCAACTGGCGCGTCTTGCGTTCGGCCTGCGGCACCAGGTAGACGCTGCTGATCACCGCCACCATGTCGGCGCCCTGCGCCACCAGCGGCGGCGCGTTCTCCAGCGTGATGCCGCCGATCACCACCACCGGCAGCGGGATCTCGCGCTTGGACTGGGCGATGATCTCAGGCGCAGTGCGGAAGTCATACTTCTTCACCCGCGACGGATAGAAGCCGCCAAAGGCCACATAGCTGGCGCCGTCCTTGTAGGCCGCATGCGCCAGCTCCAACGTGCCGTAGCAGGAGGCGCCGACGATCTTGTCCGGCCCCACCGCGCGGCGCACCTCGGCGATGGACGAATCGGTGCCGCCGACGTGGATGCCGTCGGCATCGATTTCCATGCACAGGTCGACATGGTCGTTGATCACCAGCGGCACCTTGTATTGCCGGCACAGAGCGAGCAGCGCCTCGGCCTGCTCGCGCCGGCGCTGCGGGCTGGCGGTCTTGTGGCGATACTGCACCAGCGCCGTGCCGTTCTGCAGCGCCAGTTCGGTGGCTGCCAGCAATTGCGCGGTGTCGTCCCAGTCGGGCGTGACGATATAGAGGCCGCGCAGGTGTTTGGAATAGTCGGGTTTCATCATCCTAGATCCGGTAGTTGAATGCGTTCGCCGGTGCCGTGATCGTCGTGCCAGGCAAGGCGCGACGACGCGGCGCACTGCTGTGCGCAAGGAGGAGCAACGCCGCATGGCGCGGCGAGCATGGTGCCGGCGAACGCATAGCGCTCTCACCAGCAAAAAGAAAGGTATTGATACAGCCAACGTTTGTGTTCATGAGGCTTTCCAGGAATAGCAAGCGGTCAACTGCCGGATCTAGGATCAAGCTCCTGCCGCTCAAGAGGCGGCTTCATCAAATAGGCCGATGCGATTGGGGATGCGCTGTCCCGCTGCGATCGCATAGGAAGTGGATAAGGCATGCTGCGTGTAGCGCTGGGCCAGGTCGATCGCCTCGCGCATGGCCAAGCCGCGCGCCAGGCAAGCCGACAGCGCGGCGGCCAGCGTGCAGCCGCTGCCGTGGAATTCGTCAGGCAGGCGCGTCCAGCGCCAACTGGCGCTTTCCCCGCTCTCAGCTTGATTGGCATACCAGCGGTTGACCACATCCTCCTGCTGCGCGCCGTGGCCGCCCTTGAGCAGCACATGCCCGCAGCCGCGCCGCATCAGTTCCCGCGCCTGCTGCAGCGGCGGCATATCGCCGCACAGGCGGCGCGCTTCGTTGAGGTTGGGCGTGATCACGGTGGCCAGCGCATAGAGCGGTTCGATCACGCGCGCGGCGTCGTCGTTGGAGAGATTGTCGCCTTTGCCGTTGGCCAGCACCGGATCCAGCACCACCGGCAGCGCCGGATTCCTGGCGCGCAACTGGCGAATCAGCGCGGCAATGGTTTCCGCGTTCCCGCGACTGCCGGCGATGCCCAGCTTGACTGCGGCGATGTCGAAACGGTCGATCAGCACCTGCGCCTGGTGGCGCACCAGTTCCGGATCGAGCGCATGCACCGCGAACACGCTGACGTTGTCCTGCACCGTCAGCGCGGTCGGCACCGACAGCGGATGGCAGCCGAGCGAGGAAATCGCCGGGATATCCGCCTGCATGCCGGCGCCGCCGCTGGGATCGGAGCCGGAAAACACCAGTACGCAAGGCGGCGCCGGACGATATGCGGCGTCCATGCTCAAGCCACGCGCCCGGCCATCGGCGAGGACGGCGACGCACTGAACTTGCGCGGGATGCGGCCGGAGAGGAAAGCCTCGCGCCCCGCCTCCACCGCCAGCTTCATCGCGCGCGCCATGCGGATGGGATCGCGCGCGCCGGCGATGGCGCTGTTCATCAGCACGCCGTCGCAGCCCAGCTCCATCGCAATGGCCGCGTCCGACGCCGTGCCCACGCCGGCGTCGACCAGCACCGGCACCTTGGCCTGTTCGATGATCAGCGACAGGTTCCACGGATTCAGGATGCCCATGCCGGAGCCGATCAGCGAGGCCAGCGGCATCACCGCCGCCACGCCCAGGTCTTCCAGCATGCGCGCCTGGATCGGGTCGTCGCTGCAATAGACCATCACGTCGAAGCCGTCCTTGACCAGCGTCTCGGCCGCCTTCAAGGTCTCAGGCATGTTGGGGAACAGCGTCTTCTCGTCGCCCAGCACTTCCAGCTTGACCAGCTTGTGCCCGCCCAGCAGTTCGCGCGCCAGTTGCAGCGTGTAGACCGCATCCTGCGCGTTATAGCAGCCGGCGGTATTGGGCAGGATGGTGAATTCGGAAGGCGGCACCGCATCCAGCAGGCTGGGCGCGTTCGGGTCCTGCCCGATGTTGACGCGGCGGATCGCCACCGTGATGATGTCGGCGCCGCTGGCGATCGTCGCCGCGCGCGTCTCGTCCAGATCCTTGTACTTGCCGCTGCCCACCAGCAGGCGCGAGCGGTAGGTCTTGCCGGCGATGGTCAGGCCGGCATTGTCTTTGTCATTGCTGCTCATCTCTATCCTCACATGCGTAAGCCGTTACGCGTTTAGAATTCGTGCTTGCAAAAAATTCCATCCGCCAACTTACTTTTCCCGGCTCTTTCCGAGCCATCGAAACAATTGTCAAATTTCCACGCGCTTGAATCTTTCGGCTCCGGTTTCGTGATGAGCCTGTCGCTCATCGTCGCCATCGGCGCCCAGAACGCCTTCATCCTCAAGCAGGGCATCCGCGGCCAGCATATGTTCCTCGTCTGCCTGCTGTGCGCCGCCGCCGATGCCTTGCTGATCGCCGCCGGCGTCTCCGGTTTCCAGACCTTGCTGCAACGTTTCGACTGGATCGATCCGGTAGCCCGCTATGCCGGCGCCGCCTTCCTGCTGTGGTACGGTTTGCGCAGCCTGCGGGCGGCGCTGGGCAACACCCAGGCCTTGCACGCCAGCAGCGAGGCCGACCAGCCGCTGGCGCGCACGCTGGCGATTTGCCTGGCGCTGACCTTCCTCAACCCGCATGTCTACCTCGACACGGTGGTCCTGATGGGCAGCATCTCCGCGCGTTTTCCGGAACACGGCCTGGCATTCTGGGGCGGCGCATCGCTGGCATCGTTCAGCTTCTTCTTCACGCTGGGCTACGGCGCCAGGCTGCTGCGTCCGCTCTTTGCCCGGCCGCAGGCGTGGAAAGTGCTGGACCTGCTGATCTGCGCCGTCATGTGGTCGATTGCGCTGATGCTGCTGGTGGGAGAATCGGCTTAACCGCCGCCAATCGCCCGCACCACGTCCACCTTGTCGGCCGCCGCCAGCGCGCGCGCCGCCCATTGCTGGGACGGCACCACCTGCCGGTTGACGGCCACCGCCACCGCCTTGCCGCTCAGCTCCAGCGCGGCGATCAATTGCTCCAGCGTGGCGCCGTCCGGCAGCGGGTGCGGCTTTCCGTTCAGTTCGATCTGCATGGCCGCGTCAAGCCTTCGAATAGATCTCGGCGCCCATCTTCACGAATTCGACCGACTTCACTTCCATGCCCTGCTTGAGCGCCTCGATTTCCGAGATGCCTTCCTTGGCCGCGTAGTCGCGCACTTCCTGGGTAATCTTCATCGAGCAGAAGTGCGGGCCGCACATGGAGCAGAAGTGCGCCACCTTGGCCGAGTCCTTGGGCAGGGTCTCGTCGTGGAATTCACGCGCCTTGTCGGGGTCGAGGCCGAGATTGAACTGGTCTTCCCAGCGGAACTCGAAGCGCGCCTTGGACAGCGCGTTGTCGCGGATCTGCGCTCCCGGATGGCCCTTGGCCAGGTCGGCGGCGTGGGCGGCGATCTTGTAGGTGATGATGCCGTCCTTGACGTCGGTCTTGTTGGGCAGGCCCAGGTGTTCCTTGGGCGTCACGTAGCACAGCATGGCGGTGCCGTACCAGCCGATCTGCGCGGCGCCGATGCCGGAGGTGATGTGGTCGTAGCCCGGCGCGATGTCGGTGGTCAACGGCCCCAGCGTGTAGAACGGCGCCTCGTGGCAGTGTTCCAGTTGCAGTTCCATGTTTTCCTTGATCAGGTGCATGGGCACGTGGCCGGGACCTTCGATCATCACCTGCACGTCGTGCTTCCAGGCGATCTGGGTCAGTTCGCCCAGGGTGCGCAGCTCGCCCAGTTGCGCCTCGTCGTTGGCGTCGTAGATCGAGCCGGGACGCAGGCCGTCGCCCAGGCTGAAGCTGACGTCGTAGGCCTTCATGATCTCGCAGATGTCTTCGAAGTGCTCGTAGATGAAGGATTCGCGGTGGTGCGCCAGGCACCACTTGGCCATGATGGAGCCGCCGCGCGAGACGATGCCGGTCATGCGCTTGGCGGTCAGCGGCACGTATTGCAGGCGCACGCCGGCGTGGATGGTGAAGTAGTCCACGCCCTGTTCGGCCTGCTCGATCAGGGTGTCGCGGAAGATTTCCCAGGTCAGGTCTTCGGCCTTGCCGTTGACCTTTTCCAGCGCCTGGTAGATCGGCACGGTGCCGATCGGCACCGGCGAATTGCGGATGATCCACTCGCGCGTCTCGTGGATGTTCTTGCCGGTGGAGAGGTCCATCACGTTGTCGCCGCCCCAGCGGATGGCCCAGGTCATCTTCTCGACTTCCTCGCCGATGGAGGAAGTCACCGCCGAGTTGCCGATGTTGGCGTTGATCTTCACCAGGAAGTTGCGGCCGATGATCATCGGCTCGACTTCCGGGTGGTTGATGTTGGCGGGGATGATGGCGCGGCCGCGCGCCACTTCGTCGCGCACGAACTCGGGCGTGATCTCGGCCGGGATCGAGGCGCCGAAGGATTGGCCGGGATGCTGGCGGCCCATCAGGTCGGACAGCTTGGCGCCCATCGGGCCGGATGCCTTCAACTGTTCCAGGTATTCCTTGCGGCGCAGGTTTTCGCGGATGGCGATGAATTCCATCTCGGGCGTGATGATGCCTTTGCGCGCATAGTGCATCTGCGAGACGTTGCCGCCCGCCTTGGCGCGGCGCGGCTTGCGGTGCAGGTTGAAGCGCAGCTCGGCCAGCGCCGGGTCGTTCAGGCGCTGCTGGCCGTATTCGGAGGTCGGGCCCGGCAGCTCTTCGGTATCGTTGCGCTCAAGAATCCAGGGCAGGCGCGGCGTGTCGAGGCCGGCGCGGATGTCAATCTTCACGTCCGGATCGGTGTACGGGCCGGAGGTGTCGTAGACGTAGATCGGCGGGTTCTTTTCGGAACCGAACATGGCCGGGGTATCGGCCTGGCTGATCTCGCGCATGGGCACGCGGATGTCCGGACGCGAGCCGGTCACGTAGATCTTGCGGGAATTCGGGAGGGGCTGGATCGCTGCCTCGTCGACGGTAGCGGTCGCGGACAGGAATTTCGGGTTGGCATTCATTTTGGCTCCTTTGCTTGATGATTCTTGGCTCGGAGCCAGCAAAGGAGGTTGCGGAAGAAGACGCGGGGCCGAGAGGCCGGAGGTACGTCGTGCTGCCGGTTGCTTCCCTTCGCTGGCATTATCCAGATCAGGTTCAAGGGTATTTCTCACCCGGCTGCCGATGTGCTGGCTGCCAGGACCCCTAGCGTTGACACCTACTGCGATGTCGTGGGGCGGATTCTACACCGATCCTCCGTACCCGCAACACTTGCCCCGCGCCAATACCGACTATTCGCCCCATGCATGAGCGCCCGTCTTGCCCCGCTCCGCCCTTGTGTTGGTTTTTCTGCAATCCCGTGCTGTTTAGCCCGATCGGCGCGCCCTCCCTTATAATGGACGGTTTCGCAAAAATACACGTCAAATCATGGAATTAGCCAAGTCGTTCGAGCCTGCCGAGATTGAAAAATTCTGGCGCGAGGAATGGGAAAAGCGCGGTTACTTCGCCGCCACCACCGACGCCGGCAAGCCGTCGTTCTCCATCCAGCTGCCGCCGCCGAACGTGACCGGCACGCTGCACATGGGCCACGCGTTCAACCAGACCATCATGGACGGCCTGACGCGCTACCACCGCATGCGCGGCTACAACACCGCCTGGATCCCCGGCACCGACCATGCCGGCATCGCCACCCAGATCGTGGTGGAACGCCAGCTCGACGCGCAAAAGATTTCGCGCCACGACCTCGGCCGCGAAAAGTTCGTCGAGAAGGTGTGGGAGTGGAAGGAAAAGTCCGGCTCCACCATCACCGGCCAGATGCGCCGCATGGGCGCCTCGACCGACTGGGACCGCGAATACTTCACGATGGACCCGAAGATGTCCAAGGCCGTCACCGAAGTGTTCGTGCGCCTGTACGAGCAGGGCCTGATCTACCGCGGCAAGCGCCTGGTCAACTGGGATCCGGTGCTGGGCACCGCGGTGTCCGACCTGGAAGTGGTGTCGGAGGAAGAAGACGGCTCGATGTGGCACATCAAGTACCCGCTGGCCGACGGCAGCGGCACCATCACGGTCGCCACCACCCGCCCGGAAACCATGCTGGGTGACGTCGCCGTGGCGGTCGATCCGACCGACGAGCGCTATGCCGCGCTGGTGGGCAAGATGCTCAAGCTGCCGCTGGTCGGCCGCGAGATCCCCATCATCAAGGATGAATACGTCGACAAGGAATTCGGCACCGGCTGCGTGAAGATCACCCCGGCGCACGACTTCAACGACTACCAGGTCGGCGCCCGCCACAACCTGGACAAGATCAGCGTGTTCACGCTGGACGCCAAGATCAACGAGAACTCGCCCGAGAAATACCGCGGCCTCGACCGCTTCGAAGCGCGCAAGCAGATCGTGGCCGACCTCGAAGCGCTGGGCCTGCTGGAACTGGTCAAGCCGCACAAGCTGATGGTGCCGCGCGGCGACCGTACCGGCGTGGTGATCGAGCCGATGCTGACCGACCAGTGGTTCGTGGCGATGAGCAAGCCGGCGCCGGAAGGCACCTACTTCCCCGGCAAGTCGATCGCCGAAACCGCGCTGGAGAAGGTTGCTTCCGGCGAGATCAAGTTCGTGCCTGAGAACTGGACCAACACCTACAACCAGTGGCTCAACAACATCCAGGACTGGTGCATCTCGCGCCAGCTGTGGTGGGGCCACCAGATCCCGGCGTGGTACGACGAAGAGGGCAACATCTACGTCGCGCGCAGCGAGGAAGAAGCCCGCGCGCAAGCCGGCGGCAAAGCCGTCACGCGCGATGCGGACGTGCTCGACACCTGGTTCTCCTCGGCGCTGGTGCCGTTCTCCACGCTGGGCTGGCCGGAAGAGACGCCGGACTACAAGCTGTTCCTGCCATCGTCGGTCCTGGTGACCGGCTTCGACATCATCTTCTTCTGGGTGGCGCGCATGGTCATGATGACCACGCACTTCACCGGCAAGGTGCCGTTCGACACCGTCTATGTGCACGGCCTGGTGCGCGACGGCAGCGGCCAGAAGATGTCCAAGTCCAAGGGCAACACGCTGGACCCGATCGACCTGATCGACGGCATCGGCGTGGATGAACTGGTGGCCAAGCGCACCAGCGGCCTGATGAACCCGAAGCAGGCAGCCAGCATCGAGAAAGCCACCCGCAAGGAGTTCGCCGACGGCATCCCGGCCTTCGGCACCGATGCGCTGCGCTTCACCTTCGCCTCGCTGGCGACGCTGGGCCGCAACATCAACTTCGACCTGAACCGCTGCGAAGGCTACCGCAATTTCTGCAACAAGCTGTGGAACGCCACCCGCTTCGTGCTGATGAACACCGAAGGCCAGGACTGCGGCTTCGACGGTCATGTGAAGGGCGTGTGCGACAAGGAAAAGCTGCAGTTCTCGCAAGCCGACCGCTGGATCGTGTCGCTGCTGCAGCGTACCGAAGCCGAAGTGGCGAAGGGCTTCGCCGACTACCGCTTCGACAACATCGCCACCGCCATCTACAAGTTCGTCTGGGACGAGTACTGCGACTGGTACCTGGAAATGGCCAAGGCCCAGATCCAGACCGGCAACGAGGCGCAGCAGCGCGCCACCCGCCGCACCCTGCTGCGCGTGCTGGAAGTGATCCTGCGCCTGGCGCACCCGGTGCTGCCGTTCATCACCGAGCAGCTGTGGCAGACCGTGGCGCCGATGACCGACAAGAAGCTCGACCCGGCCGGCGACTCGATCATGCGCCAGCCGTATCCGCAAGCCGACCTGGACAAGGTCGACGCCGAAGCCGAAGCCTGGATGGCGCAGTTCAAGTCGCTCACCGACGCCTGCCGCAACCTGCGCGGCGAGATGCAACTGGCGCCGTCGCTGCGCGTGCCGCTGATCATGGAAGCGGCCGATGCGTCGGCGGTGCAGTCCTTCCTGCCCTACCTGCAGGGCCTGGTGCGCCTGTCGGAAACGCAGGTGGTGGCGCAGTTGCCGGAGTCGCCGGCGCCAGTGGCCATCGTCGGCGACGTCAAGCTGATGCTGAAGGTTGAAATCGACGTGGCCGCCGAACGCGAGCGCCTGGGCAAGGAAATTACCCGCCTGACCGGCGAGATCGCCAAGGCCAACGGCAAGCTGTCCAACGAAAGCTTCGTGGCGCGCGCGCCGGAAGCGGTGGTGGCACAGGAGAAGGAACGCCTGGCGACCTTCACCGCTACGGTAGAAAAACTGCAGGAGCAGTTGGCGAAGCTGAAGTAAGTTTCACTTCCGGCGCCAACAGAAAAGCCGCCGTCCTTTACGGGACGGCGGCTTTTGTTTTTGCCGCGCCTGGCTTATCCCGGGCAACAGTCTTGCCGTGCTATTTTTATCGCTTGCCCTGCGCGTCCGGCTTGACTACACTGAGTCGAAAAAATTAGAACAATCGTGCTTTTAATTGCAAATATCGACCGGAGACAACCATGAACACCAAGGCTTCCCCCACCTCCTTTTCCCGCCTTGCCGCTGCCGGCATGCTGATGGCCGGCCTGCTGGCATCCGCCGGCGCCTGGGCCGACGGCTCCCCCGTCGGCCTGTGGAAGAACATCGACGACGCCACCGGCAAACCCAAGGCGCTGATCCGCATCACCGAGAACAACGGCGAACTGTCGGGCAAGATCGAGAAACTGTTCCGCGCTCCGGAAGAAGACCAGAACCCAGTCTGCGAAAAGTGCGAAGGCGAGCTGAAGGGCAAGCCCATCGTCGGCATGACCATCCTCACCGGGCTGAAGAAGGATGGCGACGAGTACAACGGCGGCCAGATCCTAGACCCGTCCAACGGCAAGCTCTACAAGAGCAAGCTGACGGTGATCGAAGACGGCAAGAAGCTCAACGTGCGCGGCTACATCGGCATGCCGATGCTGGGACGCACGCAGACCTGGGTGCGCGAGGAATAAGCGCCGCGCTGTCGTCCACGACAGTACAAATGCAAACGGCAACGAAAGATTCGTTGCCGTTTTGTTTTGGACGCGCGTTCCTTAACGTCCTGACTGGAACTTCTGCACGCAGCGATCAAGCTCGCGTGCGAACGCACGGCCATCGCTCTGGCTGAAGGCCGGCGGACCGCCGGTTTCCATGCCGCTGCTGCGCAGTTCTTCCATGAAATTTCGCATGCTCAGGTGGTGGCGGATGTTGTCCGCGGTATAGAGTTCGCCGCGCGGATTGAGCGCCGCGCCGCCTTTGGCCACGACCTCGGCCGCCAGCGGGATATCGGCGGTGATGACCAGGTCGCCGGGCTGCGCCAGCTTGACGATTTCGCGGTCGGCCACGTCGAAGCCGGCCGGCACCACAATCGATTTGATATAGCGCGAAGGTGGCGTGCGCAAGCCACGGTTGGCGACCAAAGTCACGACGATGCCGGTACGGTCCGCCACGCGGAACAGCATCTCCTTGATGACGCCCGGGCAGGCGTCGGCATCAACCCAGATCTGCATGGAAGACGTCCGCCGCGAACGCGGCGGCGCACGGCATTGTGTGCAAGTTCAAACGAAGGAAACGGTCAGGCCCGGCAGCGTGACGCCGGAAAACGCCGTGACCCAGGTCTGGCCCGGTTCGATCGGCAAGGCGTCGGTCCAGGTGCCGGTGGTGATGATCTCGCCGGCCTGCAACTGGCGGAACTGGGACTGCTTCTGCAGCAGCTGGTGCAGGTGCCACAGGGCGTGCAGCGGGCTGTCCATCTCGTCGTTGCAGAAACCGGCGGCGCGCAGCACGCTGGACGACTCGGTGTTGCAAGACAGCGAGACGGTGGCGCTGGCCAGGATCTGCGACAGGTGGTGGCGCGTGCCGGAGGACAGCACGTGCGGCTCGCCGATGATCAGCGTGCCGTGCAGGCCGAAGGCGGCGATCGAATCGGCCACCGTGAATTCCCAGTTGGCGAAGGGGCACACCACGATCTCGAAACCGTGCGCCATCCATTCCAGGCAATCGGCCAGCTCGTCCAGCGTGGCGCCGGGCGCTGGCGTCTTGCCCAGCTTGAAGACGATCTCGGGTTCGATGCGCGGCTGCACCGCGCCGGCCAGCGATTGCGTGCCATGGTTGTCGTCGGCGAAGCGCACGGTGGTGTCGAACACCGGCGACCAGATCGGCGTGCGGGTGTCGTCGGTAACGCCGTAGCGCGACCACGACTTGCGCACCGAGAAGCCGATCTTGCGCCCGACCGGCTGTTCGCCTTGCGCCACGCGAATATTGTGGATGCGGTAGGCGATGTCGTAGGCATCCTCGACCGACAGCGGCTCGGTCTTGGAGAGCAGGGGAATCAGCCTGGAGTTGGCCCGCGCATCGAGCAATTGATGCGCATAGCGGCTGGCTTGGCTCGACATTAGCATGAGAGGCTCACATCGAAAGATAGTGAATAGCTATCCATTGTCGATGACGATTAGTTTTCGCACAAGTAAAAACTCGCTTTTATCGCGCTTTATCGGCCTTCATGCAAAAAAATCATGTGATTGACATGTTTCATGCAAACCAGCCTTACGTATCCTGCAACAATCGTCGCACCGACCGGGAATCGACAACGCCGCGGCCGGATCGTTGCCGGATCAGTTGCCCCACAGGTCGCCGGTAGGGCTGGTGCGCGGGGCGGCGACGCCGAAATGCTGGTAGGCCGCCGGGGTGGCGATGCGCCCGCGCGGCGTGCGCTGCAGGAAGCCTTGCTGGATCAGGTAGGGTTCCAGCACATCCTCGATGGTGTCGCGCTCTTCGCCGATGGCAGCGGCCAGGTTGTCCAGCCCGACCGGGCCGCCGCTGAACTTGAACAGTACCGCTTCGAGCAGCTTGCGGTCCATCAGGTCGAAGCCGACCGGGTCGACGTCCAGCATCACCAGCGCCGCATCGGCCATCTCGCGCGTGATCTTGCCGCTGCCCTTGACCTCGGCATAGTCGCGCACGCGGCGCAGCAGGCGGTTGGCGATGCGCGGGGTGCCACGGCTGCGCTTGGCGATTTCCAGCGCGCCGTCCTCGACGATGGGGGCATTCAGCAGCCCGGCGCTGCGCGTGACGATGCGCGCCAGCTCGGGCGGAGTGTAGAACTCCAGCCGGGCGACGATGCCGAAGCGGTCGCGCAGCGGGTTGGTCAGCATGCCGGCGCGGGTGGTGGCGCCGACCAGCGTGAAGGGCTGCAGGTCGAGGCGCACCGAGCGCGCGGCAGGACCTTCGCCAATCATGATGTCGATCTGGTAGTCCTCCAGCGCCGGGTAGAGGATTTCCTCCACCACCGGCGACATGCGGTGGATCTCGTCGATGAACAGGACGTCGTTGGCTTCCAGGTTGGTCAAGAGCGCCGCCAGGTCGCCGGCGCGCTCCAGCACCGGGCCGGAGGTCTGGCGCAGGTTCACGCCCATCTCGCGCGCGATGATGTGCGCCATGGTGGTCTTGCCCAGACCCGGCGGGCCGAACAGCAAGGTATGGTCGAGCGGCTCGCCGCGCCCGCGCGCGGCCGAGATGAAGATCTCCAGCTGGCTGCGCACCTTCTCCTGGCCGACGTATTCGTCGAGCTGCTTGGGGCGCAGGGCGCGCTCGATCGCCTCCTCGTTGGCCGAAGCCGGCGTGGCGGCGATGATGCGCTGTTCGGAAAAGTCGTCGGTCTGGATACTCATGCGCCGGCCCCTTATGCTTTAGACAAGGCCTTGAGCGCGTGCTTGATGCCGTCGGACACGCTGGCGTCCTTGGGCACCTGCTTCATCGCCAACGCCGCTTCCTTGTCGGAATAGCCCAGCGCCAGCAGCGCGTTGAGGATGTCGGCGGAGGCATCGGTATGCACGACGCCGCCGACCGCACCGAGGTCGGCGCCGAGCTTGCCCTTGAGTTCCAGCAGCAGGCGCTCGGCGGTCTTCTTGCCGATGCCCGGCACGCGGGTCAGGCGGCCGGCTTCCTGCAGCGTCACCGCCTGCGCCAGGTCGGCCACCGACATGCCCGACAGGATCGCCAGCGCGGTGCGCGCGCCGACGCCGGAAATCTTGATCAGCTCCTTGAACGTGTTGCGCTCTTCGGCGCTGCCGAAGCCGAACAGGATGTGGGCGTCCTCGCGGATCGCCAGGTGAGTCAGCAGCACCACCTTCTCGCCCAGCGCGGGCAGGTTGTAGAAGGTGCTCATCGGCACCGCGACCTCGTAGCCGACGCCATTGCAGTCGACCAGCAGATTCGGGGGATTTTTTTCGAACAGGGTTCCGGAGAGGCGACCGATCATGGCGAGAATATGTTGGGCGTTGGTATCAACGATAATCACCGAATGATACAGTACTGTTTGGATAAACAGTATCCCGCCTCGTCCGGCGACACCCGCCGGAAGGCATATAAAAAGGAAAAAGATGGCAGGCAGCAGTTTTTTCGCCCTGATCGACGATATCGCTTCGATCCTGGACGACGTTTCCGTGATGGCCAAGGTCGCGGCCAAAAAAACCGCCGGCGTGCTGGGCGACGACCTGGCCCTGAACGCCCAGCAGCTGACCGGCGTGAATGCCGACCGCGAACTGCCGGTGGTGTGGGCGGTGGCCCTGGGCTCGCTGAAGAACAAGGCGATCCTGGTGCCGGCGGCGCTGGCCATCAGCGCCTTCATCCCGTGGGCGGTGACGCCGCTGTTGATGCTGGGCGGCGCCTTCCTGTGCTTCGAAGGCTTCGAAAAGCTGGCGCACAAATACCTGCCGCATGGCGCAGAGGAAGAGCATCACGCCGTGGCAGAACCAGCCGCCACCGACCCGGCGGCCTATGAGCAGGACAAGATCAAAAGCGCCATCCGCACCGACTTCATCCTCTCGGCCGAAATCATCGCCATCACCCTGGGCGCCGTGGCCGGGGCATCGCTGCAGCAGCAGATCACGGTGCTGGCCGGCATCGCGCTGGTCATGACGGCGGGGGTGTACGGCATCGTCGCGGCCATCGTCAAGCTCGACGACGGCGGACTCTATCTGCTGCGCACGGCCGGCGCCGGCGCGTTCGGGCGCCTCAAGGAAAAAATGGGACGCGCCATCCTGACGGCGGCGCCGGCCATGATGCGCAGCCTGTCGGTAATCGGCACCGTGGCCATGTTCATGGTGGGCGGCGGCATCCTGACGCACGGCCTGCCGTTCGCGCACCACGGCATCGCGGCGGCGGCGGCAAGCATGGCCGGCGTGCCGGCCGTCGGCGGCGCGCTGGCCGCATTGGCGCCGGCGGTGCTCGATGCCGTGTTCGGCGTGGTGGCGGGAGGTGTGGTGTTGCTTGCGGTAGAAGCGATCAAGCGTGTTCTTGCATTGGTGAGAAGACCGGCACAGTAACTATCACCGTCGTCCTGACGAAAGTCAGGACCCAGCGTCGTTCAACGGCCATCGATACGCAACGGAAGCCACTGGATCCCGGCCTGCGCCGGGATGACGGCGGAAAGAATACGGCTTCATCCGACCAACCGTCCGCCGCGCATACGCAACCCCTTCTTCGCCAGCCCCGGCGCCAGCGTCCCCAGGTTGGCCAGCACATCGCCGCCATGCGCATGGCAGATCGCCACGCCCAGCGCGTCGGCGGCGTCGGTGCCGGGCAAGCCCGGCAACTGCAGCAGCCGCGCCACCATTTCCTGCACCTGCGCCTTCTGCGCCCGGCCGTGGCCGGCCACCGCCTGCTTGATCTGCAAGGCAGTGTATTCGGCCACCGCCAGATCGGCGCTGACCAGCGCGCAGATCGCCGCGCCGCGGGCCTGCCCCAGCAGCAAGGTGGATTGCGGGTTGACGTTGACGAACACCTTTTCGATGGCCGCGCAATCGGGCGCATAGGTGCGCACCACTTCGGAGACGCTGTCCAGGATCACCTTGAGCCGCTGCGGCAAGTCGCCGTCGGGCGTCTTGACGGTGCCTGAGGCGATGTAGGAAAGCTTGTTGCCCTGCTTGCGGATCACGCCGAAACCGGTGGTGCGCAAGCCAGGGTCGATGCCGAGGATTTTCATGCCGCCAGTCTAACCGATCACGGCGTGGCCGCCTTCAGCGCCTGCGCCTGGCGCACCCATTGCTGCACCGACGGGCGCTGCCATTGGTGCCGGGCGTATTGCTGCAACTCCGGCGGCAAGGGATCGCCGTGCAACGCCAGGCGATTGAGCATCAGCGCCAGGTCGGTGTCGGCGATGCACCAGTCGTCGAACAGGTTCTGCTTCCCGCCCAGCAGGCTTTGCGCGGCCGACACCAGCTTGCCGGCCGCCGCCCTGGCTGCTTCCGACAAGGGCGCGAAACCTTCGCCATAGAACACCACTTCGGTCGGCCGCTCCTGGCGGATCGGCATCAGGTCGCTGCGCAGCCAGGCCTGCACCTCGCGTGCCCTGGCGCGCTGCCTGACATCAGCCGGATACACCGCGCGGTGCGCCGGCGCCGGGAAGCGTTCTTCCAGGTATTCGGCAATCGCGGTCGACTCGGCCAGGTGGAAACCGCCATCCGACAAGGTCGGCACGCGCCGCGTCAGCGACACGCTGGCGTAATCGGCGCCATGGTTCTGCCGCGCGGCAAGGTCGATCGTCCGCAACTCGAACGGCAATGCCTTCTCGGTCAGCACGACGAAGGCCGACATGGCGTAAGGGCTGATGAACTGGGCATCGACATAGAGTTGCAGTTGCGGTGTATCCAAGCGGTTCTCCCTGATGGTCTGGTATGGACATACATTAAAGCAAAACGCCCGGCATTGCCGGGCGTTTTCGATCGCATGACTGCCAGCGGATCAGTGGCGGAAGTGGCGGGTGCCGGTCAGCAGCATCACCACGCCGCGCTCGTTGGCGGCGTCGATCACTTCCTGGTCGCGCATGGAGCCGCCCGGATGGATCACGCAGGTCGCGCCCGCATCGACCACCACGTCCAGGCCGTCGCGGAACGGGAAGAAGGCGTCCGACGCCACGGCCGAACCGGCCAGGGTCAGGCCGGCGTTGGCCGCCTTGATCGAGGCGATGCGCGCGGAGTCGATGCGGCTCATCTGGCCGGCGCCCACGCCGAGCGTCATGCCGTTGCCGCAGAACACGATGGCGTTCGACTTGACGAACTTGGCCACGCGCCAGGCGAACATCAGGTCTTGCAGTTGCTGCGGCGTGGGCTGCAGCTTGCTGACGACCTTCACTTCCGGCAGCAGCACGTTCTTGGCGTCAGGCGACTGCACCAGCAGGCCGCCGCCGACGCGCTTGAAGTCGTAGGTATTCAGGCCATTGCCCAGCGGGATTTCCAGCAAGCGCACGTTCTGCTTGGCGGCGAAGATCTTCTTGGCTTCGTCCGAGAACGCGGGCGCGATCAGCACTTCCACGAATTGCTTGGCCACCGCTTCGGCCGCCGCGCCGTCCAGCGGACGGTTGAAGGCGATGATGCCGCCAAAGGCCGAGGTCGGGTCGGTCTGCAGGGCCTTGCTGTAGGCTTCCAGCGGGTTGGCGCCGACCGCCACGCCGCAGGGGTTGGCGTGCTTGATGATGACGCAGGCGGCGTTCTCGGCGGCGTCGAAGGTCTTCACGCATTCCCAGGCGGCGTCGGCGTCGGCGATGTTGTTGAACGACAGTTCCTTGCCCTGCAGCTGGGTGTAGTTGGCCAGCGCGCCGTCGACCTTCTTGACGTCGCGGTAGAAGGCGGCGCTCTGATGCGGGTTCTCGCCGTAGCGCATGTCCTGCACCTTTTCGAAATGCAGGTTCAGGGTGTCGGGATAGGCGCTGCGGGTGGCGTGCTGCTTGTCTTCACCCAGCGAGGTGAAGTAGTTGGTGATGGCGCCGTCGTATTGCGCGGTGTGGGCGAAGACCTTCTTGGCCAGCGCAAAGCGCTTTTCATACGGCAGGTCGCCGCCGGCCTTCAGGTCGGCCAGCACTCCATCGTAGTCGCTCGGGTCGCAGATCACCACCACGTCCTTGTGGTTCTTGGCCGATGAACGCAGCATGGCCGGGCCGCCGATGTCGATGTTCTCGATCGCGTCTTCCAGCGAGCACTCTTCCTTGGCCACGGTCTGCTGGAACGGGTACAGGTTCACCACCACCATGTCGATGGTCGGGATGGCGTGCTTTTCCAGCGCGGCCACGTGCTCGGGGAAATCGCGGCGCGCCAGGATGCCGCCGTGCACCTTTGGATGCAGCGTCTTGACGCGGCCATCCAGCATTTCCGGGAAACCGGTGTAGTCGGCCACTTCGGTGACCTTCAGGCCGTTGTCGGCCAGCAGCTTGGCGGTGCCGCCGGTGGACAGGATGTTGACGCCCATGGCGGACAGCGCGCGCGCGAATTCGAGCACGCCTGCCTTGTCGGATACGGAAATGAGTGCTTGTTTGATCATGGTAGGCAAGACTGGAGATGGAAGATAAAAACCCGGGAAACCGTTGAAGGAATAACTTGGATCAGGCCGCTCAGAGCAGGCCGTGCTGCTGCAATTTCTTGCGCAGCGTATTGCGGTTGATGCCGAGGATTTCGGCGGCCTGCGACTGGTTGCCTTCGGCGCGCGCCATCACGGTCTCGAAGACCGGCTTTTCGACCGTCGCCAGCACCATGTCGTAGACGTTGGTAGGCAATTGCTCGCCCAGATCCCGGAAATATTTTTCCAGGCTCTTCTTGACGACATCCTCAATGCTTTCTTTGCTCATTCTTTGTTGCTTCTGTTTTTATCGGCGCCGCCGCGGCCGCACGCAATCTGATGTTGCGTCCCCCGTGGACTGGTTGGTTTGCAGCGATGCCGTGCTGTTGATCAATTTGCGCGTCCAGCGCATCCGATTCGTTTCACTTACTGTTTCGCGAGGGAAAACGCCTCCCTCGACACCCGGAAAATCAGGCGGCAAGCGGCTCTTCGGAGAAGCCGTATTGTAACCGCTCGCCGTAGGCCGCCTGCCCCGCGAAGAAATTGCGTACCGCCCTGAGCTGTTCGGCGCAATTCTCGATGCGGTTCATGCCGCGGCGGAAATCCTCGCCGCCGGGCAAGTCGCGCACATACCATCCGATATGCTTGCGCGCCGTGCGCACGCCGAGGTAATCGCCGTAGAACGCGTAATGCGCCTGCAGATGCTCGTCCATCAATTGCTCGACTTCGGTCACCAGCGGCGCCGGCAGGTAAGTGCCGGTTTCCAGGAAATGCGCGATCTCGCGGAAGATCCACGGCCGCCCCTGGGCGGCGCGGCCGACCATGACGGCGTCGGCGCCGGTGACGCGCAGGACTTCGCGCGCCTTCTCGGGCGAGGTGATGTCGCCGTTGGCGACCACCGGGATCTTCACCGCCGCCTTGACCGCCGCGATGGTCTCGTACTCGGCCTCGCCGCTGTAGCCGTCGGCGCGGGTGCGGCCGTGCAGCGTCAGCATGGCGATGCCGCTTTGCTCGGCCCGCGCGGCGATCTTCAGCGCGTTCTTGTTGGCGCGATCCCAGCCGGTGCGAAACTTCAAGGTCACCGGCACGTCGACCGCGCCCACCACCGCATCGAGGATGCGGGCCACCAGTTCTTCGTCCTGCAGCAGGGCCGAACCGCACCAGCTGTTGCAGACCTTCTTGACCGGGCAGCCCATGTTGATGTCGATGATCTGGGCGCCGCGCTCGACGTTGTACTTCGCGCAATCGGCCAGCATGGCGGGATCGGCGCCGGCGATCTGCACCGCCTTGGGCTCCATCTCGCCATCGTGGTTGATGCGGCGCGAAGTCTTCTCGCTCTGCCACAGCCGCGGATCGGAAGCGGCCATTTCGGACACGGCGTATCCCGCGCCCAGTTGCTTGCACAACTGGCGGAAAGGACGGTCCGTCACGCCCGCCATGGGGGCGACGAACACGTTGTTTCGCAAGGAATACGGTCCAATGTTCACGAATCGGATTGGGGGAAATGCGGGGAAGGGCGCTATTTTAGCGCGATTGCGGACGGCGCCCAACTAGATTTGGGCGCCGTTACATCTCAGTGCGGGGATTTGCAGCTGTTCAATTATTGAGCAGAACCGGCTTATTGACGAAACGGCAATCCGGGTTTGCGCAAATCGTTTGCGGATATCCTGCAACGGCGTTTTTCATCGGGCAAATAGTGGCGAACGGCGCTCAAAAAAGCAGCAGTCCGTCTTCGCTACGCTTTACCTGAACAACAAAGCAGCCGCGCTCGATTGTTGCCGGGACGACTCAGCGGTCGACTTCGTCCAGCGTCTCGCGGTCGAGGTGGCCGATCTCGCCCCAGGAACGGATGCGCGCACGCTCGCCGTCCCAATGCAGGCGGTTGACGCTGGCGTTGAAGATATCGAAGGTGCGCGGCTGCACGAACTCGGTGCCGCTGGCCCAGTGGTGGATGCATTCGAGCACGCCGCCGTGGGTGACGATGGCGACCTTGCGGTACTTGCCGCCGGCGACGATACGCTGCACGGCATCGACCGAGCGCTGGTAGAACTCGCGCATGGTCTCGGCTTCGCGCTCGCCGGCCGGATAGCGGGCGTCAGGCTCGCGCGCCTTCCAGACCCGGTAGGCCTCCGGATATTTTTCCTCGATGTCGGGATGGCGCAAGCCTTCGAAGGCGCCATAGCAGCGCTCGCGCAGGCCGGCGTCGATACCCACCGGCAGCCCGGCCGCATCGGCCACGGCCTGGGCGGTGGCGCGCGCGCGTTGCAGATCGCTGGCGAACACGGCATCGATCCCCTCGTCGGCCAGCACTTCGCCCAGCGCCGCCACCTGGCGCCGGCCGGCTTCGTTCAGGGGGATATCGATATGGCCTTGCAGGCGCTTGTCGATGTTCCAGTCGGTTTCGCCGTGGCGGATGACAAGTATCTCGGTCATGCTCACCTGGCCGCGGATGGGTTGAGCCAATACAAACCCTGGATCGACGCCTGCGCCAGCACATGGTCGCGCAGCGCGGTCAGCACCACCGCACCCTCCAGGTTGCCGGTCAGCGGCAATTGGGCGACGTCCAGCGCGTACAGCGTGAAGATGTAGCGGTGCACCAGCGCGTCGTTCCACGGCGGGCAAGGACCGTCGTAGCCGAAATAGTCGCCGCGCATGTCGCCGTCGCCGGCGAACCAGCCGGTGTAGTCGTTGAGGCCCTGGCGCGCGCCAGGCATGGTGTCGCCCAGCACTGCCGGGCCCGGCTTGCCGCGCGCGGTGATGCCGTTGCTGAACTGGCCGGCCTGGATCTGGGTGACGCCCGGGGGAATATCGATCAGCGTCCAATGGTAGAAATCGACCCGCGGCAGGTCCGGCGGCACGGTCTTACCTTCCTGGTTGACGTCGTCGCCGCGCGAAGGCACGTCGGGATCGTGCATCACCAGCGCCAGCGACTTGGTGCCGGCCGGCAGGTCGCTCCAGGCGAAATGGGGATTGCGGTTGGAGGACAATGCGACATGGGTCTTGGGATCGGCCACCGCAAAGGCGAACTCGCCGGGGATGGCCTCGCCATCCTTGAAAGAATCGCTCCAGAATTTCATGTCACTTACCTCCTGAGAAAAATGGGCCGGATGCCAATGTCATCCATGGATGAAAGGATGAGATAAGGGCAAGAACAACAGCTTCAATCCCTCACCGCATGTGCTAAACCTTGGGCTTGACCTGCAGCCAGAACGTGACCGGGCCGTCGTTGGTCAACGACACTTTCATGTCGGCGCCGAAACGGCCGGTGCCGACACGCCCGTCACCATGACGGTTGCGCGCCTGCCCGACAAAATGGTCGAACAATTGCCGCCCGACATCGGGCGTCGCCGCCGGCGTGAAGGACGGCCGCGTGCCCGAATTGGTGTCGGCCGCCAGCGTGAACTGCGGCACCAGCAACAGACCGCCTTGCACGTCGGCAACGCTGCGGTTCATCTTGCCGGCCTCGTCGGCGAACACGCGGTAGGCCAACAGCTTGCCCAGCAGCGCATCGGCTTCGGCCGCGGTGTCGTTGCGCTCGGCGCAGACCAGCACCATCAGGCCGGCATCGATCGCGCCTATGGTTTCACCATCCACTACGACAGCCGCCTGGCTGACTCGTTGCAACAAAGCGATCATGCGGCGCTGCGCTTACGCCAGTGTGACGCGCGCGAACTTGCGCTTGCCGACCTGCACCACGAACTGCCCGGCCTCGACCTTGAGGCCCTTGTCGCTGATGACCGTACCGTCGATGCGCACGCCGCCCTGCTCCACCATGCGCAAGGCTTCCGAGGTGGAAGCGCACAGGTTGGTTTGCTTCAACAGCTGGCCGATGCCCAACGGCGCGCCCGCCAGCGACACTTCCGGGATGTCGTCCGGGATGCCGCCCTTGGAGCGGTTGACGAAGTCGGCCAGCGCGTCTTCCGCGGCCTGCTGCGAATGGAAACGGGCCACGATTTCCTGCGCCAGCGCGACCTTGATGTCGCGCGGGTTCTTGCCGGCTTCGACCTCGGCCTTGAAGGCGGCGATCTCGGCGATCGAGCGGAACGACAGCAGGTCGTAGTAGCGCCACATCATCACGTCGGAAATGCTCATCACCTTGGCGAACATGGTGTTGGCAGGTTCGGTGATGCCGATGTAGTTGCCCTTGGACTTGGACATCTTTTCCACGCCGTCCAGGCCTTCCAGCAGCGGCATGGTCAGGATGCACTGCGGCTCCTGGCCGTAATCCTTTTGCAACTCGCGGCCCACCAGCAGGTTGAACTTCTGGTCGGTGCCGCCCAGTTCCAGGTCGGCCTTCAAGGCCACCGAGTCGTAGCCCTGCATCAGCGGGTAGAGGAATTCGTGCACCGAGATCGGGGTGCCTTCCTTGAAGCGCTTGGTGAAGTCGTCGCGCTCCATCATGCGCGCCACGGTATAGCGCGACGCCAGCTGGATCATGCCGCGGCTGCCCAGCGGGTCGCACCATTCGGAGTTGTAGCGGATCTCGGTCCTGGCCGGGTCCAGCACCAGGCTGGCCTGGGCGAAATAGGTCTTGGCATTGATCTCGATCTGCTCGCGGGTCAGCGGCGGGCGGGTGGCGTTGCGGCCGGACGGGTCGCCGATCATCGAGGTGAAGTCGCCGATCAGGAAGATCACCTGGTGGCCCAGGTTCTGCAGCTGGCGCATCTTGTTGAGCACCACGGTATGGCCCAGGTGCAGGTCGGGCGCGGTCGGGTCCAGCCCCAGCTTGATGCGCAGCGGCTGGCCGCTTTGCTCGGAACGCGCCAGCTTCTGCGCGAACTCGCTTTCGATCAGCAGCTCATCCACGCCGCGCTTGGCGATCGCCAGCGCCTCCAGGACGTTATCGGAGAGCGGCAAGGAGGCGCCGGAAGCGGCTTGGGCGGAGAGGGTAGACTGTTCGGCGTTCATCGATATAACTAAAAAATAGGCTTTGTAGGACAGTGCGGCGAAGTCGTATTGCTATAATCCGGACTTTCGTTTTTCTGCTGAGCGCCTCGACGCGGCCTTCAGAGCTCAGTCAGCAGAAAGTGCATTCACATCTGTTCGGGATGTTGCGCAAATACAATACGGCGGTTCGGGCAGCGGGGGGACAGTAACGCTGCGCAAACCGGTGGGCGCGGTTTTCCGGAACAGAACCTCAGATTTTAACGTATTGCATGTTCCCACAAGATAAATTCAAGCGCGTCACGTCCCGATGCATCTCCACCCTCCAGTCCTGCCACCACAAAATCTCGGGCTCCTCGCCTAAGACCCGCATCGTCGGCGCCAGCGCCTTGTTCCTGGCCGCGTTCACGATCGGCGCCGCCGGTTTCGCCCCGGCCGAGCCCGACCTGAAGGATGCGCCGGTCAACCCGATTTCCAAGGAACTGGCCTTGCCTGATTTGCAACAGCAGATCAGCGCGCTGGAAGACAACGCCCAGTACTACGTCAACGAAGAAAAGGTGCGCACCGGCGACACGCTGGCCACCCTGCTCAACCGCCTGGGCGTGGATGACGATGAAGCCGCCAGCTTCATCAAGTCCGACACCCTGGCGCGCTCGGTCATGCAGTTGCGCGCAGGCAAGCGCGTGGTCGCCAAGACCGACGAGAACGGCGAGCTGGTCAGCCTCTCGGCCACCCTCGATGACGGCGGCGACACCCCGCGCAACCTGGTGATTTCGCGCGAAGGCGAACACTTCAAGGCCGATGCCGTACCGGCCACGCTGGAGCGCCGCGTCGAGATGCGCGCCGGGGTCATCTTCTCCTCCCTGTTCGCCGCCACCGATACCGCCCAGATCCCGGACGCCATCGCCCTGCAGCTGGTCGACATGTTCGCCACCAACATCAACTTCGCCGCCGACCTGCGTCGCGGCGACCGTTTCAATGTCGTTTATGAAACTTTCTGGCAGAACGGCGACCTGGTGCGCACCGGCCGCGTGCTGGCCGGCGAATTCGACAATGCCGGCAACCGCTACCAGGCGGTCTGGTTCAGCGACCCGGCCAGCAAGACCGGCGGGGGCGGCTACTACGCCTTCGACGGCAAGTCGCTGAAGAAAGCCTTCCTGAAGTCGCCGCTGGCCTTCACCCGTATCTCCTCCGGCTTCTCGATGCGCCTGCACCCGATCCTGGGCAAGTGGAAGCAGCACACCGGCGTCGATTTCGCCGCCCCCACCGGCACCCCGATCCATGCCGCCGCCGATGGCGTGATCGACTTCGTCGGCAAGCAGAACGGCTACGGCAACATCGTCGTGGTCAAGCACTGGAGCGGCTACTCCACCGCCTACGGCCACATGAGCCGCTTCGCCGCCGGCCTCAAGAAAGGCATGAAGGTCAGCCAGAGCGATGTGATCGGTTATGTCGGCATGACCGGCTGGGCCACCGGCCCGCACCTGCACTACGAGTTCCGCGTCAACAATGTGCCGCGCAATCCGCTGTCGGTGGACGTGCCCAACAACCAGGCGCTGAACGGCCAGCAGCTGCAGCGCTTCCGCGCCGTGGCGGCCGACATGCAGCACCGCATGGCGATGCTGCGCGTGCCGGGCGCGCCGGACGTGAAGCTGGCGTCGAAGTAATCACGCTTGGCCACATCCCTCGGGGCGGCGCTGTAGAATCAGCGACCGCCCTTTTCTTTTTTGCGCGCCATGCCTGATTCCGTTTCCTCCCTCTACATCGGCCTGATGTCCGGCACCAGCCTCGACGGCGTCGACGGCGTGCTGGCCTCGTTCACGCCCGGCAGCGACAGCATTTCCGCGACGCTGGCCGCCGCCTACGTGCCCTTCCCCGAACACCTGCGCGCCGACCTGATGGCGCTGCAGGCGGCCGGCCCCAACGAGATCGAGCGCGAAGCGCTGGCGGCCAATGCGCTGGCCGTGCACTACGCCGACTGCGTGGCGCAACTGCTGCGGCAAACCGGCCGCAATGCCGCCGACATCCGCATGGTGGGCGTGCACGGCCAGACCATCCGCCATCGTCCGGAACTGGGCTTCACGCGCCAGACCAACAATCCGGCACTGCTGGCGGAGCTGTGCAATATCGACGTGGCGGCCGATTTCCGCAGCCGCGACGTCGCCGCCGGCGGCCAGGGCGCGCCGCTGGTGCCGGCCTTCCATCGCGCGCTGTTCGGCGACGACCGCCAGTCGCGCGTGGTGGTCAACATCGGCGGCATCGCCAACGTCAGCATCCTGCCGGCCGGCGCCGGCCAGGCCACCTACGGCTTCGACACCGGCCCCGGCAATGCCCTGATGGATGCCTGGATCAAGCTGCACCGCGGGCAGCACTACGACGCCGACGGCGACTGGGGCGCATCGGGGAAAGTGCACGAGGGATTGCTGGCGCGGTTGCGCGATGAGAATTTCTTCCGACTGGCGCCGCCCAAGAGCTCGGGCCGCGACCTGTTCCACATGGATTGGCTGCAGGCGGCACTGCAAAAGACCGGGGAAGCGGTCGCGCCGGCCGACGTGCAAGCCACGCTGGCGATGCTGACCGCCGGCACCATCGCCGACGCCATCGCCGCCCATGCGCCGGATGCGCAACAGGTTTACGTCTGCGGCGGCGGCGCCGAGAACCGCTTCCTGATGCGCCTGCTGCAACAGGCGCTGCAAGGGCGCGCCGGAGTGCAATCCACGGCGGCGCTGGGCATCGCTCCCAACCAGGTGGAGGCGCTGGCCTTCGCCTGGCTGGCGCGCCGCTTCGACCTGCGCCTGCCGGGCAACCTGCCGGCCGTCACCGGAGCGCGCGGATTGCGCGTACTGGGCGCGCTGTATCCGGCATGAGGCTGCGCGGCCGGCAATAAAAAATCCCCCGTCGCTTGATCGGGGGATTTTTTTTATCCATGAACAGGCTCTCAGTAGCGCGAAATCCGGCCATCCTCCAGGCGCACATGGTCGCCGACGCGGAAGTCGGTACTGTCCTGTTCGGAGAAAGTCTGCAGGGAACCGTCGTCCATGCGCACGCGGATGTTGTAGAGCTGCCGGGCCACGGCGTTGTTGCGCTGGATCTGGCCGCCCGCGGCTACATAGGCGCCGGCCGCGCCCTTGCTTTCCTGATGCGTCGCCTCGATGGATTCGACCACCCCGGCGCCGGCATCGGAGGCCTGGGCCGCCATGCGCTGGTAGTTCTGCCCGGGCGGCGCCAGGGCGGTATTGGACTGGAGCTCCGAGCAGCCGAGCAACACGCCGGCGAAGCTCAGGCTGACGATGGCCAGCGAACAATAATGATGCCGCATGTGCCGCATGAAGCTCTCCTGACAATCTGTGCCGAAGGTATCAGTGTGCGCCATCCGCATGGCGCATTGCATAGGAAAACGGCGTGATCGGCCGTCGGAAAAACAGAAACGTCGCCGGCGGCAGACAGCCGCCGGTTCGCGAGAGATTCAGTTGAGCCAGCCGCGGCGGCGGAAATACCAGAACGGTGCGATCGCCGAGCCGACCATCATCAGGATCGCCAGCGGGTAGCCCAGGCCCCAGTCCAGCTCCGGCATCCACTTGAAGTTCATGCCGTAGATGCTGGCAATCAGCGTCGGCGGCAGGAACGCCACCGAGGCCACCGAGAATATCTTGATGATCTTGTTCTGGTTGATGTTGATGAAGCCGACGGTGGCGTCCATCAGGAAGTTGATCTTGTCGAACAGGAAGGCGGTGTGGCCGTCCAGCGATTCGATGTCGCGCAGGATCTGGCGCGCATCCTCGAACTGCTCCGAACTCAGCAGCCGGCCGCGCATCAGGAAGCTGACCGCGCGCCGGGTGTCCATCATGTTGCGGCGGATGCGGCCGTTCAAGTCCTCTTCGTGGGCGATGGTGTTGAGCACCGCGGCGGCGTCCTGGTCGGACAGGCTCTTCTTGAGCACGCTGGTGCTGACCGCCTCCAGCTTCTGGTAGATGCCTTCGAGCGCATCGGCGGAATATTCGGCATCGGTCTCATACAGATCCAGCAACACGTCGCGATAGTCGCCGATGGAGCCTGGGCGGGAACGCGCCCGCATGCGCACCAGGCGGAACACCGGCAAGTCTTCCGAATGCACCGAAAACAGGATGTTGCGCGCCAGGATGAACGCCACCGTCATGGTGGAGGAAGCATCGTCATCGCCCTCGAACAGGAAGTCGGTGCGCAAGTGCAGGTCGCCGTTCTCCGCTTCGAAATAGCGGGCCGAGGCTTCGATGTCGCTGAATTCGTCTTCGTCCGGCAGGGTCACGCCATAGATGCTCTTGACCCAGGCGCGCTCCTCGTCGCTCGGCTCGCGCAGGTCGACCCAGACCGGCGAGACCTGTTCCAGATCGGCGCGGCTGTCGATGTTGACCTGGTTGAGTCGTCCGTTTTGCAACACGAATACATTAATCATGGGGGCTCACTGGCTGGAACGCAGGGGATGGCGCGGCGGGCGCCGCATCTGTCCGGTGTCCGGGCTGGCCGGAACGTGCGCAAGTGTACGTTCAACGATTGCGCCAGGCAAGCGCGGCGCGCGACAGTGCATTGATGTCACGCGCCTGTCATCGGATCGGTCCGAAGGCCGGGGGTATCAGGGATGCGCCGGCGGCAAGGTAGCGGCGTTCATGCGCCGCAGGATCAGCCCGGTGCGGGCCGCCAAGTAGCCGGAACCGCGGTTCTTGTCATAGAAACGCGGGCGCGGCAGCATCACCGCCAGGCGCGCCGCCTGCTCCGCCCCAAGCCCGGCGGCCGAGGTATGGAAATAGTGCTGGGCGGCCGCCTCGGCGCCGAAGACGCCGTTGCCCCATTCGACCACGTTCAGGTAAATCTCGAAAATACGTTGCTTGTCCATCAAGAATTCAAGCATGTACGTGATGATGAATTCCTGCCCCTTGCGCAGGTAGCTGCGCTGGCCCGAGAGGAACAGGTTCTTCGCCAGCTGCTGGGTGATGGTGGAGCCGCCGGCCACCACCTTGCCCTTCTTCTCGTTCTTCTCGTAGGCCTTTTGCAGGGCATCCCAGTCGACGCCGTCGTGCTCGGAGAAATTGGAATCCTCGGAGGCGATGATGGCGCGCTTGAGGTTGTTGGAAATGCGGTTGTACGGCACCCACTTGAACTGCAGCTGGGCATTCGGATTTTTCTCGCGCAGCAGCGACAACTGCTGGCGCATGAAGCTGGTGGAGCCGGGATTATGGTCCACCCACCACCAGATCTGCACGAAGAAATACGCCTGCAGCAACAGCACGCAGGCGATGGGCAGGAGGATGATCCAGAGGAGCAGCTTGCGTAGGGATTTCATGTGGCTGGTCGCGTCGATGCCCCGGACTTATTCGGCCAACTGGCGGCGCAGGCTGGCGAAGACTTCCGACGTGTCGGGCCGCACCCCGCGCCACAGCAGGAAGGCTTCGGCGGCCTGCTCGACCAGCATGCCCAGGCCGTCGCGGGCGAGGGCGCCATGCTCCTGCGCGCTCTGCATGAATACCGTCGGCTGGCGGCCGTACATCATGTCGTAGGCCAGCGTCTCGGAGCCGTACACGCCGGCCGGCAATGGCGGCAGGTCGGCGTTCAGGCTGGCCGAGGTGGCGTTGACGATCAGGTCGAACGGGCCGTCAAGGTCGGCATAGGCGGCGCTCCTGACCGGCCCGTACTGGGCGAACTGCGCGGCCAGCTCATCGGCCTTGGCAACAGTCCGGTTGGCGACCACCAGCTCGGACGGCCGCTGCTCCAGCAAGGGCCCGAGCGCCCCGCGCGAGGCGCCGCCGGCGCCCAGCAGGAGGATGCGCCGGCCCGCCAGCGACAAGCCGGCATTGGCCGTGATGTCGGTCACCAGGCCGGCGCCGTCGGTATTGTCGCCATAGATTTCCGCGCCGTCGAACTTGAGCGTATTGACCGCGCCGGCCAGCCGCGCGCGCTCCGACAGGCGGTCGGCCAGGGCATGCGCTTCCAGCTTGAACGGCAGCGTGACATTGGCGCCGCGCCCGCCGTTGCGCCGGAACACCTGCACGCTGGCCTTGAAGCCGTGCAGCGGCGCCAGCAAGCGCTCATACTGCAGCGCCTGCCCGGTCTGGGCAGCGAACTGCGCGTGGATCTCGGGGGATTTGCTGTGTGCAATCGGATTGCCGATGACGACGTATGCATCCATGTTGGTCCGCCTGTTCCGGTATTTGCCTGTCTTGTTGTTGATCGCCTGTCGCGCCGCCGCTCAGCCGGCGCCGATCTGCGCCTGCAATCCCTGGTCGCGCGTGAAGCGGAAGCGCGTCACGATTTCCCATACGTCGTCGCGGCCGCCGGTGCGCATGTTTTCCGGGAAGCGGCCGAACGGCGCCGAGCGCCGCACGATGGCGACCGCCGCCTGGTCCAGCGCCGGATTGCCGGAACTGGTCTTGACCACCACGCCGCCGTCGCGCTCATAAATGGTGCCGTCCTGGAATACCGGGATGATCACCAGCAGCTCGCCGTACAGCTTGTTGCCGTCCTTGGTCGGGAAGTTCAGCGTGCCGACCTTTTCGATCTTGTCCTGCAGCGTCTTGTAGTACTGGGCGTAGCCGACCTCGCGCGTGCTGGGCGTGATCTGGGTCTTCTTGGGACGCTTGTTGTACTCCTCGATGTTCCTGGCCACCTCGGCTTCCATGCGCGCCATCGCGCGGGCGGTCTCCAGCATGTCGCGCGCGTTCAGGCGCGGCTCTTCCTTCGGCTTTTGCTCTTCCGCGCTGGCCACGCGCGACGCCGCCGGCTGCATCTGCGCCAGCATCTTGCGCTGCTGCGCTTCCAGCTCGGCCACGCGGCGCTGGGCGGCCTTGACGCTGTCGCCGGTTTCCTGGCGCTTCATGTCCGGCAGCGGCGACTTGGCGCGCCCCTTGTCGACATTGCCGCCGCCGTCCAGGTTGGCCTGCGCCAGCGCGTCGGCGTTGAGCGGCTTCTTGTCGTGCCTGGCGTTGACCAGGATCACTTCCAGTTCCGGGTCGGACGGCTTCAGGCGGAAGGCATCGGGCGCGGCGAAATGCACGGCGAGTAGTACGCCATGTACCAGCAGCGAGATGCCGAGCGCCAGGCTCAGCAGACGATGTTGGGAAAACAGGTTCACAGCAGGAACGGACGGCCGGAGGTGGTCAAAGCAGCAATTCTACGCCAGCGCCGGCTCATTGCGCGGCATCGGCGGGCTTGTTTTCGGCATCGTCCGTCGCATCCGCGGCTGCCTGCCCGCCGGCCTCACCTTCAGTTCCGTCTTCCCCGGCGCCCGCGTCGCCCAGGCCGTCGAGCATGTCGTCCTCTTCATCCCCCAGGTCGGCCAGCGCCTGCGCCGCGGCCGTCGGCACCTCCAGCAGGCGCGCCTCGACCGAGAGGTCGACCTCGTCCCAGCGCAGCAGGTCGAGCTTGACCTGCAGGCCGCGCGCCAGTTGCGGCAGGCCCGGCATGCGCAGCACCAGCGGGATCTCGGTCAGGCGCAGGATCTCGTCCTTGAGCACCACGGCGTCGACGGTGCGCGCGTTTTCCTGCGCCAGCCAGCGCAGGCACCAGTAGCGCTCCATGGTCGACTGGAAATCGGCATAGCCGGAATAGGCGGCGTCGAAGCCGGAGACGATGGCGAACAGGTCGGCGTCGCGCGGCTTGAAGGGCGCCGCCAGCGGCGCGGCCACGCCATGCTCGATACAGGCCAGGATCTGCCACTGGTTGACCAGGTCGGTATAGCGGCGCAGCGGCGAGGTGCTCCAGGCGTACTGGTCCACGCCCAGGCCCTGGTGCGGCGCGGCATGGGTCACCATGCGCACCTGCATCTTGGCGGCCCAGCCGCCGGCGCCGCCCCCTTGGGCGCGGTAGATGCCCGGCACGCCGTGGTCGGCCATCAGCTTGCCCCAGGTGCTGTTGGCGAAGATCATCAGCTCGGCCACGATCTTGTCCAGTGGCGCCCCGCGCTTGCGGCGCACGATGCTGACCACGCCGTCTTCCACGTAGAAGTTGAAGTCGACGCGGTTGTTCTGCTCCGGCCGCAGGCCGAAACTCTCGCGCTTGGCCATGCGGCCCTGCTCCAGCAGCTGCACCCATTGCCACAACAGCGCGATCTCTTCCTTGTGCGGATAATCGCCGCGGCCCTCGGCCAGCGCCTCTTCGGTCACCAGCTCGTCAAGGTCGTTATGGCGCAGGTTGGCGGTGATCGGCACCAGTTCGGCGCGGGTCTCGGTGGCCAGCACTTCCCAGGTGGCCGGGTCGAGCGTGGCGTAGAGCGACAGCGCCGGGCGGGCGGCGCCGGCGTCCAGCGTGTAGGCCGCGACCAGGTCGTCGGGCAGCATGGTGATCTTCTCGCCCGGCATGTAGACGGTCGACATGCGCGCACGGGCGATGGCGTCGATGGCGTCGTTGCGCTTGATCGCCAGGCCGGGCGCTGCGATGTGGATGCCCACGCGCAGCTTGCCGTCGGGCAGGCGGGTGACCGACAGGGCGTCGTCGATCTCGGTGGTGGTGACGTCGTCGATCGAGAAGGCCTGCACCTCGGCGGTCGGTAGGCCGGCCGGCGCGGCCGGGATGTCGATGGCGGCGAAACCGGTGCCGCGCGGGAAGTATTCGTAGAGGAACTTGGCATAGTGCAGTTCCTTGGGCGAAGCGATGCCGCCGACGGCCAGCATCAGGCGCTGCGGCGTGGTCTGCAATTCCTTGGCGGCGGCATCCAGCGCCTTGTATTCGATGCCGTTCTTGTCGGGCTTGAACAGCAGCTGCAGCGCGATCGGCCTGAAGGCCTCGGGCAGGCGGTTGGCCTTGAGCTCGTCGACATACGCGGCCTGCGCGGCCAGTTGCTGCTTCTTCTTTTCCAGCCCGGCCAGCGCGGCCTGCAGCGATGCCTGCGGCGCCGCCTTGTAGCGGCCGCGGCCCTTCTTGTAGAAGTAGATCGGCGCGGTATGCAGGCGCAGCAGCAAGCCGGCCGCTTCCGGCGGCAGCGGCGCGTGGCCGAAGTATTCGGCGGCCAGCTCGGCGAAGCCGAACTCTTCCTCGCCCGCCACTTCCCACAGGAAGTCGAGGTCGACCTCGTCGGCGATGGCCTGGGCCTGCTGCAGCAGCTCCTGCGGCGAAGGCGCGGCGAACTGCAGCAGCGCATCCTTGGACTTAACCTTGGTGCGCTTGCCGGAGGCCATCTCGACCTGGTAGGACTCGCCCTGCTGGGTCATGATGGAGCCGGCCTTGAAGTCGCCGGATTCTTCGAACAATAAATTCATCGTCTGCTTCTTTACATGGAACGGACATCGGCGCGCATCAAGGCGCCCAATGCCGGGAGAAAAACGTCGGTGACCATCAGCACGCCGCCGCGGCGCGAAAACAGCGAGCGGCGGGCGTACAGGGCGGCCGGGATGGCCTCGCCGGGCAGCGCCGCCGCGATGCGCCGCATCAGCGGATGGCTGGCCGGCAACTTGGCGTACTCGATCGGGCTCCGCCCCACCAGCGGATCAAAGAACAGGTTGGCGCCCAGCGGCGTATTGCCCAGCTTGCTGAAGAACGGCCAGTCGGATTTCACCGAGGAAGTCGATAGCACGGTATGGCCGAACACCACCGGACGGCCGTCGCAATGCAGGATCACATCGCGCTCGACCACACGGCTGCGCGCCGGCACGCCCAGCGCCGCGTACTCGTCGGCCAGGACCGGCCCCGACCGCTGGCGCAGCAGGCGCACCGAGAAATCGCGGGTACGCGCCTTGAGCTTCAGGGTCATCGAACCGGGATCGGCCAGCCACGCGCGGGTACGGCGCATCAGCGCGCCGTCGGTCGCCAGCAGCGAGGCCAGCGCCTGCGGATACGGCATCCATGCCGCCTTGCCCTGCGAATGCGGCATCAGGACACCGCCTTGCCCGAACCGTCCACGCCGCAAAAGGCCAGCACGTCGTCAAGATAATCGGCGAATTCGGCGATGCCGTGGTCGCTGCCTTCGATCACCGTCTGGCGCGCGCCGGGGTAGTGCGCGACCATCTCGCGCCAGTCCAGCACTTCGTCGCCGGTGGCGGCGATCAGGAAATAGCGTTCGGGGCGGCTGATCTTGTCCACCGCCAGCGCGCGCAGTTCATCGATGTATTCGCGCTTGAACTCGAACGGTTCGTCGGAGTGGTATTGCGTGGTCACGCCGACATAGGATTCCAGTTCGCGCGGCGGCTGCACCGCCGGGTTCAGCAGCACCGCGCGGCAGCCGTACTGCTCGGCCAGCCAGGTGGCGTAGAAGCCGCCCAGCGAAGAGCCGACGATCGTGAGCCGCCGCTGGTCGGCGCCGTCCGCGATGGAGCGGGCCAGCGCGATGGCGCCCGCCGGCGAAGCCGGCAGTTGCGGGCAGGCATACATATCCTGCAAACCCAGTTCGCGCATGCGCTGCCCCATCAGCCGCGCCTTGAAGGACTGCGGCGAGGAACGGAAGCCATGCAGGTAGAGGATCATGCCAGCGCGTCCAGGATCTTCTGGTGCACGCCGCCGAAGCCGCCGTTGCTCATCACCAGCACGTGGTCGCCCGGCTTGGCCGCCGCCCGCACCGCCTGCACCAGCGCGCCGAGGTCGTCGAAGGCGGCGCCCTTGTCGCCCAGCGGGGCCAAGGCCTCGGCCAGGTTCCAGCCGAGCGCGTCCTTGCCCGCGCGAGCGCCGTAGCCGAACACCAGGTCGGCGTCGGCCAGGCTGGTCGGCAAGGCTTCTTTCATGGTGCCCAGCTTCATGGTGTTGGAGCGCGGCTCCAGCACCGCCAGGATGCGGGCCGCGCCGATTTTCTTGCGCAGGCCGGCGACGGTGGTGGCGATCGCGGTCGGGTGGTGGGCGAAGTCGTCGTACACGGCCACGCCGTTGACGGTGCCGCGCAGCTCCATGCGGCGCTTGACGCTCTGGAACGCGCCCAGCGCTTCGATGGCCTGGGCCGGCGGCACGCCGACGTGGCGCGCGGCGGCGATCGCCGCCAGCGCGTTCATGCGGTTGTGTTCGCCGCTCAACTCCCACGCCACCGTGCCTTGCAAGGCGCCGTCGAACAATACGTCGAAACGGCCGTCGTCATGGTTGGCCAGCGCCCAGCCCGCTGTGCCGGCCACGCCGAAGTCTTCGCGTTCGCTCCAGCAGCCGCGCGCGATCACGCGCTGCAATGCCGGCTCGCGGCCGTTGACCAGCAACCGGCCGATGCCGGGGACGGTGCGCACCAGGTGGTGGAACTGGGTCTCGATGGCGGCCAGGTCGGGGAAGATGTCGGCGTGGTCGTATTCAAGGTTGTTCAGGATCGCGGTGCGCGCGCGGTAATGCACGAACTTGCTGCGCTTGTCGAAGAAAGCGGTATCGTATTCGTCGGCTTCGATGACGAAGAACGGCGAGGGGCCGCCCTGGCCGTCGCTGCCCAGGCGCGCCGAAATGCCGAAATTCATCGGCACGCCGCCGATCAGGAAACCGGGGGTGTAGCCGGCATGTTCCAGGATCCAGGCCAGCATGGCCGAAGTAGTGGTCTTGCCGTGCGTGCCGGCCACGGCCAGCACCCATTTGTCCTGCAGGATGTGGCGGCCGATCCATTCCGGGCCGGAAACATAAGGCAGGCCGCGGTTGAGGATCTCTTCCATCAGCGGGTTGCCGCGCGAGACGACGTTGCCGATCACGAACAGGTCGGGCGCCAGGTCCACCTGGGACGGGTCGAAGCCTTGCATCAGTTCGATGCCCTGGGCTTCAAGCTGGGTGCTCATCGGCGGGTAGACATTGGCGTCGCAGCCGGTCACCTTGTGGCCGGCCTCCTTGGCGAGGACGGCCAGACCGCCCATGAAGGTGCCGCAAATGCCGAGAATGTGGATATGCATAACAAATCTTCGGGTGTAATCCTGGGATTTTACCTGAGAACAGGCGCCGGACAGCCCGCGGGCGGCCGTGGCCGCGAGCGGGTATGATGTCGCCCATGCCAGACTTCACTTCCCCCGCCGAACAACTGCGCGCCGAGATCGCCGCGGCCGCCGCGCGCATGATCGCCGAAGACGGCGCCGACTACGGCAGCGCCAAGCGAAAGGCGGCCAAACAGATCCTGGGCAACCAGAAAGTACGCGGCGAGATCATGCCCGATAACGAGCAGATCGAAGACGAAGTGCGCATCTACAATGAACTGTTCTTCGCCGATACCCAGCCGGCGCGCCTGTTGCACCTGCGCCGCACGGCGCTGAAGCTGATGCAGGACCTGCAGGCGTTCAATCCCTACATCACCGGCGCGGTGTTCAACGGCACCGCCGGCGAGCATTCGGACATCCACCTGCAGCTGTTCACGCCCAGCGCCAAGGACGTGGAGATTTTCCTGCTCAATAAGAACGTGAATTTCGAAGTCGGCGAGACGCCGCACTTCCGCAATGGCCAACCGGTGGAGACGCTGAGCTTCCTGCTGCCGCAAAAAGGCGCGGCGCCGGAGCTGGCCCACCTGGCCCTGTATGAAGAAGACGACCTGCGCGGCAGCGTGCGCACTGCCGCCGGCAAGCGCCCGGAACGCGGCGACGCGGCCGCGCTGGTGCGCCTGATCGAAACATCCGAGGAAGACAATCCATGAAAAAGCTACGCAATGCCGCCCTGTTGATCGTTGTTGCCGTCATTTGCGCGAGCGTGGGCCTGTACGCCAGCCATCGCGGCAATCCGGCCGATTCGCCCGAAACCCAGGCCCTGAATCGCCTGCTGTCGCAATCGATGCCGGATGCCTCGGGGCAACAGCAGTCGCTGGCGCAATGGAAGGGCAAGCCGCTGGTCGTCAATTTCTGGGCCACCTGGTGCGGCCCTTGCGTGGAGGAAATGCCGGAGCTGACGGCCTTGCAGCAGGAAATCGCCCCGGTGCAAATTCTGGGAATTGGCGTCGATAGTCAGGACAATATCGCCAAATTTGCACAAAAATACCAAATCCGCTATCCTCTCTACGTTGCCGGGACCGGCGCCACCGACTTGCTCAGGCAATTCGGCAACCAGGCAGGCGGTCTCCCCTTCACCGCTCTGGTAGGCAAGGACGGCAAAGTCAAAAAGATCTACCTCGGCCGCTTGAAGTTCGACGAGCTGCGCCAAGACCTCTCCCAACTGTAAATCCGCGAAAAGAAAGTTTTTCTTGCCAAATGATGCCATTTGACGGCAAAATGCGCGCATCGTCGTCAAACGGAGCTTAATCTCCATGGCAAAACACCTCCTCCTGCTCAATGGCCCGAACCTGAATCTGCTCGGGACCAGGGAGCCGGAAGTCTACGGATCGACCAGCCTGGCCGACATCGAGAAGCTGGCGCAGGCACAGGCAAGCGCCGCCGGCGCCAGGCTGCAATCGTTCCAAAGCAACCACGAAGGTGCACTGATCGACCGCATCCACCAGGCCCGCACGGAGGGCGTGGATGCCATCGTCATCAACCCCGGCGGACTGACCCACACCAGCGTGGCCCTGCGCGATGCGCTGGCCGGCGTGGCCATCCCGTTCGTGGAAGTGCATATTTCCAATATTCATCAACGCGAGGAATTTCGGCATTTTTCATACCTGTCCGGCATTGCCCGGGCAGTCATGTGCGGCTTTGGAGTCGACGGCTACCGCCTGGCCATCGACTACTGGCTGCGTCAGTCCTGACGGCAGGTTCATCCACGCCTGAACGGGCCCATCAAGAAACCAGCAACAAGCACTGCACCGATAACCGCCGGCCGTGTTCCGACTGCCGGCGCTTCTTTAATTAACACTTATCTACATTCCGAGGGATTCAAATGGATTTACGAAAACTCAAGACGCTGATCGACCTGGTTGCCGAATCGGCCATCGAAGAGCTGGAAGTCACTGAAGGCGAAAGCAAGGTCAGGATCGTCAAATCCTCCCCGAATGCGCAAAACCAGGTCGTGATGGTGCCGCAGCAGCAGGCTTACGCGCCCGCCCCCGCACCGCTGGCAGCCGCCCCCGTGGCCGCTGCGCCTGCGGCCGCAGCCGCGCCGGCGGCCGCCGTGCCGGAAGGCTATATCGTGAAGTCGCCGATGGTCGGCACCTTCTACCGCTCCTCCGCTCCGGGCGCCCCGGCGTTCGTCGAAGTCGGCAAGGAAGTCAAGGAAGGCGATACCCTGTGCATCATCGAAGCCATGAAGCTGTTGAACGAAATCGACGCCGACAAGGGCGGCGTGGTCAAGCAGATCCTGGTGGAAAACGGCCAGCCGGTCGAATTCGGCCAGCCGCTGTTCGTGTTGGGCTGATCGCCGTACCGCACCGGACCTGATGGCATTCCCGGCTCAGCCGGATGACGCCGCCTCCGGGCGGCAATCGAAGTGGAAATGCTGTACTGTCGATACGGGGCGCGGCGCCAGGATGGCGCACCGCGGCCCCGGCATCCGGAACCTATAACGCTTGACCTTAGCGACGCCTCATTCCAGTTATGTTTGAAAAAATCCTGATCGCCAACCGTGGCGAAATTGCCCTGCGTATTCAGCGCGCCTGCCGCGAATTGGGCATCAAGACCGTGGTCGTGCACTCCGAAGCCGACCGTGAAGCCAAGTACGTGAAGCTGGCGGACGAATCGGTATGTATCGGCCCGGCGCCCTCGCCGCTGTCCTACCTGAACATGCCCGCCATCATCAGCGCCGCCGAAGTGACCGACGCCCAGGCGATCCACCCGGGCTACGGCTTCCTGTCGGAAAACGCCGACTTCGCCGAGCGCGTGGAACAGTCCGGCTTCGTCTTCATCGGCCCGCGCGCCGAGAACATCCGCATGATGGGCGACAAGGTGTCGGCCAAGCAGGCGATGATCCGCGCCGGCGTGCCCTGCGTGCCGGGTTCGGAAGGCGCGCTGCCTGACAACCCCAAGGAAATCGTCCAGATCGCCCGCAAGATCGGCTATCCGGTCATCATCAAGGCGGCCGGCGGCGGCGGCGGACGCGGCATGCGCGTGGTGCATACCGAAGCCGCGCTGATCAACGCCGTGACCATGACCAAGACCGAAGCCGGCGCCGCGTTCGGCAATCCGGAAGTCTATATGGAGAAGTACCTGGAAAATCCGCGCCACGTGGAAATCCAGGTGCTGGCCGACGAGCACAAGCAAGCCATCTGGCTGGGCGAGCGCGACTGCTCGATGCAGCGCCGCCACCAGAAGGTGATCGAGGAAGCGCCTGCGCCGGGCATCCCGCGCAAGATCATCGAGAAGATCGGCGAACGCTGCGCCGAAGCCTGCCGCAAGATGAACTACCGCGGCGCCGGCACCTTCGAATTCCTGTACGAAAACGAAGAGTTCTACTTCATCGAGATGAACACCCGCGTGCAGGTGGAACACCCGGTGACCGAAATGATCACCGGCGTGGACATCGTGCAGGAGCAGATCCGCATTGCCGCCGGCGAAAAGCTGCGCTACCGCCAGCGCGACATCGAGCTGAAGGGCCACGCCATCGAGTGCCGCATCAACGCCGAGGACCCGTTCAAGTTCATCCCGTCGCCGGGCCGCATCACGGCATGGCACGTACCGGGCGGCCCCGGCATCCGCGTCGACTCGCACGCCTACGCCGGCTATTTCGTGCCGCCCAACTATGACTCGATGGTGGGCAAGGTGATCGCCTATGGCGCCACCCGCGAGCAGGCCATCCGCCGCATGCAGATCGCGCTGTCGGAAATGGTGGTCGAAGGCATCTCGACCAATATCCCGCTGCACCGCGAGCTGATGGTGGATGCGCGCTTCTTCGAAGGCGGAACCAATATCCATTATCTGGAACATAAACTGTCGGAACGCCCGGCATCGTCGGACGCCGACAAATCCAAGAAGTGAAAGTGAAGTAATCCATGAGCTGGGTTGAAATCGTCATCGAAGTGGCGCGTGAACAGGCGGAGGCGTTGTCCGATGCCCTGATGGAGGCTGGCGCTTTGTCGGTGTCGGTGGAAGATGCGGACGAAGGCACCGATGCCGAACGTCCGCTGTTCGGCGAGCCCGGCATGGAGCCCGACGAAGCGGCATGGGACCGCAGCCGCGTGGTGGCGCTGGCCGACAAGGACGCCAATCTGGCGACCATCGTCGCCGACGCCACCGCGGCCATCGGCCTGGGCTATGCCCTGCCCTTTGCCACCCGCGCGGTGGAAGAGCAGGACTGGGTGCGCCTGACGCAGTCGCAGTTCGAGCCCATCCATATCGGCCGGCGCATCTGGGTCGTGCCGAGCTGGCACGACGCGCCGCAGGATGACGACGCGCTGGTGCTGGAGCTGGACCCCGGCCTGGCCTTCGGCACCGGCAGCCATCCCACCACCCGTTTGTGCATGGAGTGGCTGGAAACCAATGCCACGCAAACCCGCACCCTGCTGGACTACGGCTGCGGTTCGGGCATCCTGGCGCTGGTGGCGGCCAAGGTCGGCGTGCCGCAGGTGATCGGCGTGGACATCGACCCGCAGGCGCTGGAAGCGGCCCACTACAACTCGGCCCGCAACCAGTGCCAAGTCGCCTATTTCCTGCCGGAAGCCTTCGCCCAGACGCATCCGGAAGGCGAGCGCTTCGAAGTGGTGGTGGCCAACATCCTGGCCGGCCCGCTGCAACTGATGGCGCCGATGCTGGCCGGACGCGTCGCGCCCGGCGGCGCGCTGGTGCTCTCCGGCGTGCTGGACCGGCAGGCGCAGGAAGTCATCGCCGCCTATGCGCCCTACATTGCGCTGACGGTCTGGGCCGAGCACGAAGGCTGGGTGGCGCTGGCAGGCCGTATGCCGGAGTAAGCGCATGGCGTTGGCGACCCAATGTCCGCATTGTTTCACCATCTTCCGGGTCGCCGGCGACCAACTCAAGCTGCGCGGCGGCCTGGTCCGCTGCGGTAGCTGCAAGCAAGTCTTCAACGGCAACGACTACCTGGTCGAAGCCAGCGTCAGCGACGGCCACTACCAGCCGGTCCCGGGCAGCAAGGCGCAGGCTGCTGCCACGGCCGCGCCCGAAGCCGACATCCCGGTTCCGGCAGCACCGCCGCCGCCTCCCGCGACGGCCGCTCCGGCTTCCCCTGCTCCCCCAGCCCCCATTCCCGCCGTCGCCGGCCCCAACGTATTCCGTTCGCCCGACAACCCCGGCTATATCCCCGACCTGAGCCTGCCGCTGCGCGCCACGGAGCAGGGCGAGGAGCACTTCCCGCTGCCGCTCACGCCGTCCCATGCGGACCACGAGGCTGAGCCGCATGACGCGGTTGCAGACGCAACGCCCGATGCCGTCCCTCGGGACGACAACCCGGCCGGGTACGCCGACGAAAACCCGTTCGCCGCCTACGAACGGGCCGCCGGCGCCGCAGCCGCCGGGGAGGATATCCACTCCCTGGGCGAAACCGGCGCCAATGCCGAACCTGAACCGGAAGAAGCCGGCGATGCGGCCGACCAGGACGCCGAGGCGCCGGCCTTCGTCAAAAAGGCCGAGCGCAAGGAACGGCGCGGCCACTTCCTGCAGATGGCGATGATGGTGCTGGCCGGCGTGATGGTGCCCGTCCTGCTGCTGCAGTCCGCCTATTACTGGCGCAACCAGTTGGCCGCCGCCGTACCGCCGCTGCAGCCCATGCTCAACGGCATGTGCGCCGCCTTCCATTGCACGGTCGGCCTGCCGGCCGAGATCGACCGCTTGTCGCTGGAATCGAACGAGCTGCAGGTGGTGCCGCCCAACCAGAACATCTACGCCCTGTCGCTGGTGCTGCGCAACCGCGGCGCCACCCCGCAGGCCTGGCCCTACATCGAGCTCACGCTCAACAACGACGACGAAAAGCCGGTGGTGCGCCGGGTCTTCCGGCCGCGCGAATACCTGCCCAAACAACAGCAGATCGACAGCGGCATCGCCGGCGAAAGCGAACAGCAGGTCAAGCTGACCTTCGAGCTGAACGACGCGCTGGTCTCCGGCTATCGCATCTACCTGTTCTATCCCTGATCCGGGTATCGCCCGCCCGGCCCCGTTTTTTCGACGGGCGGCGCTGAACTCCCCGCCGCTTTCTTCTACAATGCGGGATTCACCACCACTTTACCCTTCCCCATGAGCTCACTGATCTGCGGTTCCCTCGCTTACGACAACATCATGCAATACGAGGGCCGCTTCGCCGAAGCGCTCCTGGCCGACCAGTTGCACAAGGTCAACGTCTCCTTCCTGGTGCCGACCATGCGCCGCGAGTTCGGCGGCTGCGCCGGCAACATCGGCTACAACCTGAAGCTGCTGGGCGGCGCCCCGGTGGTGATGGCCACCGTCGGCCTGGACAGCGCCCCCTATATGGAACGCTTCGCCGAGCTGGGCATTTCCACCCAATGCGTGCGCGCGATCGATTCCTCGTTCACCGCGCAATGCTTCATCACCACCGACGCCGACAGCAACCAGATCACCGCCTTCCACCCGGGCGCCATGACCTTCTCGCATGAGAACAAGGTGGGCGACGCCGGCCCGGTGAAATTCGCCATCGTCGCCCCCGACGGCCGCGACGGCATGCTGCAGCACGCGGAGCAGGCGGCTGAGCTGAAAATCCCGCTGATCTTCGATCCGGGTCAGGGCATGCCGATGTTCGGCGGCGACGACCTCAAGCACTTCATCGACCTGGCGACCTATGTGGCCGTCAACGACTACGAAGCCGAGATGCTGACCGCGCGCACCGGCCTGACGCTGGCGCAGATCGCCGAACGCGTCTCGGCCCTGGTCGTCACCCGCGGCGAACTGGGCGCCGAGATCTACACCGGCGGCAAGAAGATCGACATCCCCTGCGTGCCGGCCGAGAAGATCGCAGACCCGACCGGCTGCGGCGACGCTTTCCGCGCCGGCATGCTGCACGGCCTGACCGAAGGCTACGACTGGGAAACCACCGGCCGCCTGGCCAGCCTGATGGGCTCGATCAAGATCGCCTCGCAAGGCCCGCAGAACCACGCGCCGTCCAAGGCCGAGATCGAAGAGCGCTTCCACAAGGCGTTCGGCTACCGTTTCGGCTGACGCCTGCCCGGCAACGGAGGCGCATTACTTCAAGGAGATGCATATGTTGAAGACTTCATCCGCACGACTGGCCGCCCCGTTGCTGCTGGCCGCCGCCCTGCTGGCGCAGCCGGCCCTGGCCGCACTCAAACCCGGCGACAAGGCGCCGGAATTCTCCGCGCCGTCGTCGCTGGGCGGCCAGGTCTCCACCTTCACGCTGTCGGCGGCGCTGAAGAAAGGCCCGGTGGTGCTGTACTTCTACCCGGCCGCCTTTACCACCGGCTGCACCATCGAAGCCCACCTGTTCGCCGAAGCGACCGACCGCTACAAGGCGCTGGGCGCGACGGTGATCGGGGTTTCGGCCGACAGCATCGACACGCTCAACAAGTTCTCGGTCAGCGAGTGCCGCAGCAAGTTCGCGGTGGCCGCCGACGTCGACCAGAAGATCATGAAGTCCTACGATGCGGTGCTGGGCAAGAACGCCGAGCGCGCCAGCCGCACCTCTTACGTGATCACGCCGGACCACGCCATCCTTTATGAATACACCGACATGAATCCGGAAAAGCACGTGGAGAACACCATGCATGCCCTGGAGCAGTGGTCGGCCGCACGGAAAAAGTGAACGCGGGCAGGATCTCCCCGCACCAATGAAAAAGCCGCTTGCAACAAGCGGCTTTTTTTACGCGGCCGGAACCGGGCTTCAGAGCAGCGACAACAGCAGCGTGCTGACCACCCGCACGGCGATCTGCAGCAGGATCAGCACCGCCAGCGGGGAGAGGTCGACGCCGCCGACCAGCGGGATGATGCGGCGCACCGGGCGCAGCAGCGGCTCGTTGAGGGCCCGCACGAAAGGTGCCAGCGGCGCGTAGGGGTTGACCCAGCTGAAGACCGCTTCGATGATCAGCGTCGCCATGAAGCCGTAGAAGATCCATTGCAGGAAACGCACCAGCGACAGCAGGAAGATGGTCTTGAAGTCGAAGCCGGAATCGATGCCGACGGCGGCGACGATCGACAGCAGCACGATCAGGAAGGCGCCGACCAGGCTGGCCCAGTCGTAGGCGCCGCCCGGCATCACGCGGCGCAGCGGCTTGACCAGCCAGTCCGACAACTGATAGACGAACTGCCCGACCGACTGAGGCGGGCGCACGCGCACCACCTGCATCCAGAAACGCAGCAGCATGACGCCAGCCAGGATGCTGGCGACGGCATCGACGATCAACATGAAAATACTATGCAGCACGGAGCTCTCCATCAGTGACAAACCCGGTGACCGGAATGGCCCGGATATCGCAGCGCACATACTAGGGCCTGTTGGCGCAATCGCCAAGCATCCCGGGCCGCGACATCCTTCGCCTCCATATTGTGCCATTCCCGCGCATTGCCAGACCTTCGCGGCACAAAAACGGGCGGGAGGCGCAAGAATCCGGACAAAAAAAACCGCTGTATGGCGCGAAGCCATACAGCGGGATTTTGCCTGAAAAAATCAGGCGGCAGAGACGCCCGGATTACGGACGGCTGGTGCCGGTCGGGAACGGCCAAGCCGCTGCCGGGTTCAGCACAGTCTTCACGGCCGGAGCGGCAGCCGGCTTAGCTGCTGCCGGCTTTTTTGCCGGAGCGGCCTTCTTCGGCGCTGCGGCCTTGGCTGCTGCCGGCTTCTTGGCGGCGACGGCCTTCTTCGGCGCTGCAGCCTTCTTCACTGCCGGCTTGGCGGCTGCCTTGGCGGCGGGCTTCTTGGCGGCGACTGCCTTCTTCGGCGCTGCTGCCTTCTTGGCTACCGGCTTCTTGGCGGCGACGGCCTTCTTCGGTGCTGCTGCCTTCTTCGCTACCGGCTTCTTGGCGGCGACGGCCTTCTTGGCTACCGGCTTCTTGGCTGCAACTGCCTTCTTCGGTGCTGCTGCCTTCTTCGCTACCGGCTTCTTGGCGGCGACGGCTTTCTTGGCTACCGGCTTCTTGGCTGCAACTGCCTTCTTCGGTGCTGCTGCCTTCTTCACTGCCGGCTTCTTGGCGGCGACGGCCTTCTTCGGCGCTGCTGCCTTCTTCACTGCCGGCTTGGCGGCTGCCTTAGCGGCTGCAGGCTTCTTGGCGGCGACGGCCTTCTTCGGTGCTGCGGCGGCCTTGGCGGCTGCCGGTTTCTTTGCAGCAGGCTTCTTGGCTGCTGGCTTCTTTGCTGCTGTTGCCATTTTGTTTCTCCTTCTTCACGTGATGGAAAAAATCAAGCTTGATATAAGAAACCCTCCTGCGACATCGCGATGAACGCAGGCGGATTATTCATCGGCACAAGCATGCCTCTGCTTGCACTAATGAATTCGGCACCAGCTGAACTGCTGCATCCCCTCACCTATGCAGCGCTTCAGCTATCTTGGCTGGACCTCTCCGGCAGTCCCGCGCACCGGGCGCGGCCATGATCGACTACGGGAGCAGGCGCGAAGCCAAAAAAAACGCCGGCGTGTTCAAACGCCAGCGTCGGGATAGCACTCCTGAAAAACCACCAGGTTTTTCAAAGGAAAAGCCGCCTTACCCGACATGATGGGGTTAAGCGGCAATAACAGAGAAGAACGTTTCGGTCTCTGACTGTTCATTAATTTGGCGATCGCCTTTCAGTTTCAGCAGCCGGGTATCTTGCAAGCTACCCGACTGCCGCTGTGCAATGTGTCTCGTGGAAGAGCACTGACGAGACTGCACATCATTCCCAACTCAACGCGCCCCCGGTCTGGTATTCGATGACGCGGGTCTCAAAGAAGTTGCGCTCCTTCTTCAAGTCGATCATCTCGCTCATCCACGGGAACGGATTTTCTTCTTGCGCGAACAACGGATCCAATCCGATTTGCTGTGCGCGACGATTAGCGATGAATCGTAGGTAGCCCTTGAACATCGTAGCGTTCAACCCGAGCACGCCTCGCGGCATTGTATCCTCTGCGTAACGATATTCCAACTCCACCGCGCTTAAAAACAACGATTTGATCTCTTCGCGGAACTCCGGAGTCCACAAGTGCGGGTTCTCCATCTTCACCGTGTTGATCAAGTCGATGCCGAAGTTGCAGTGCATGGACTCGTCGCGCAGGATGTACTGGTACTGCTCGGCGGCGCCCATCATCTTGTTCTGGCGGCCCAGCGCGAGGATCTGCGTGAAGCCGACGTAGAAGAACAGGCCTTCCATGATGCAGGCGAAAACGATCAGCGACTTCAGCAGCTTCTGGTCGTTCTCGACGGTGCCGGTCTTGAATTCCGGGTTGGTCAGCGTGTCGATGAAGGGGATCAGGAATTCATCCTTGTCGCGGATCGACTTCACCTCGTGGTAGGCGTTGAAGATCTCTGCTTCGTCCAGGCCCAGCGATTCCACGATGTACTGGTAGGCGTGGGTATGGATGGCCTCTTCGAACGCCTGGCGCAGCAGGTACTGGCGGCATTCCGGCGCGGTGATGTGGCGGTAGGTGCCCAGCACGATGTTGTTGGCGGCCAGCGAGTCGGCGGTCACGAAGAAGCCGAGGTTGCGCTTGACCAGGCGGCGTTCGTCTTCGGTCAGGCCGTTGGGGTTCTTCCACAGCTCGATGTCGCGCTGCATGTTGATTTCCTGCGGCATCCAGTGGTTGGCGCAGCCGGCCAGGTACTTGTCCCAGGCCCACTTGTACTTGAACGGCACCAGCTGGTTGACGTCGGTGTGGCCGTTGATGATGCGCTTGTCGGCGGCGTTGACGCGGCGGGTGGTGTCCACCGGCGCGTCGCGGGTGACCAGCGCCGGGTTCAGCGCCGCATCGGCGAACTGCGGGTTGAATTGCGGATGGCCGCCCACGGCCGGTTGCAGTTGGGGCTGTGCCGATTTCGCGCTTGCTTCGTCGTCCCAAGAAAGCATGGTTATTCCTCTTTGACTGTGTATTGCGGCGATGCCGGGAACGGGCTGGCCATTCGCATCGGCATCTATTCAGGTGACAACGGCGCATCCGGTGAAGTTCACCGCGATGCGCCGGCTGCGAAGCCCGGCGCGAAACCCGCTACTGCCGAGGATGATGGCTTTCCCATCCTCTTGAGCTGGCGGTCCCGGCCGGCGCTTCAGGTTGCTGTTACTGGCAGGCCTCGCACTCTTCGAAGCCCGGGTCGCCCGGACGCATGGTGCAGACCGGACCGTCGGCTTCGATCGAAGCGCCAGGGTTGGGCAGCACGTAGGCGCTGGAGGCAGCGGCGGCCGAGGCGATCGGCGCGGCGGCAACCGCCGGGGCCGATGCCGCGGACGCTGCCGAGCCGCTCATGCCGCCGTCCACGGCCACGGCGTTCAGGGCGCCGGTGCGGGAAGTCGACTTCTCGGTGTGGGTGGCGCCGATGGTGCGCAGGTAGTAGGTGGTCTTCAGGCCGCGCAGCCATGCCAGCTTGTAGGTCTCGTCCAGGCGCTTGCCGGAGGCGCCGGCCATGTAGATGTTCAGCGACTGTGCCTGGTCGATCCACTTCTGGCGGCGCGAGGCGGCTTCCACCAGCCACGACGGGTCGACTTCGAAGGCGGTGGCGTAGATGTCGCGCAGGTCTTGCGGGATGCGGTCGATCTTGGCCAGGCTGCCGTCGAAGTACTTCAGGTCGGCGACCATCACTTCGTCCCACAGGCCGCGCGCCTTCAGGTCGCGCACCAGGTACTCGTTGATTTCGGTGAATTCGCCCGACAGGTTCGACTTCACGTACAGGTTCTGGTAGGTCGGCTCGATGCAGGCCGACACGCCGATGATGTTCGAAATGGTCGCGGTCGGGGCGATCGCCACGCAGTTCGAGTTGCGCATGCCGTGTTCCTTGATGCGGGCACGCAAGGCGCTCCAGTCCATGGTTTCGCTGGTGTCGGCTTCCAGGTAGCCGCCGCGTTCCTCGGCCAGCAGCTTCAGGGAATCCTGCGGCAGGATGCCGCGGTCCCACAGCGAACCGCGGTAGGAGGTGTAGCGGCCGCGCTCTTCGGCCAGCTCGGTCGAGGCCCAGTAGGCGTAGTAGCAGACGGCTTCCATCGAACGGTCGGCGAACTCGACGGCGTCCATCGAAGCGTACGGGATGCGCTTCATGTGCAGGCAGTCCTGGAAGCCCATGATGCCCATGCCCACCGGACGGTGGCGCAGGTTGGAATCACGCGCCTTCTTGACGGCGTAGTAGTTGATGTCGATCACGTTGTCCAGCATGCGCATCGCGGTGCGGATGGTGCGCTGCAGCTTGGCGTGGTCCAGCTCGCCGTTGACCAGGTGCGCCGGCAGGTTGACCGAACCCAGGTTGCACACCGCGATTTCGGAATCGTTGGTGTTCAGGGTGATCTCGGTGCACAGGTTGGAGCTGTGCACCACGCCCACGTGCTGCTGCGGCGAACGGATGTTGCAAGGATCCTTGAAGGTGATCCACGGATGGCCGGTTTCGAACAGCATCGACAGCATCTTGCGCCACAGGTCCAGCGCCTGCACCTTCTTGAACAGCTTCAGCTCGCCGCGGGCGGCCTTGGCTTCGTAGCCGGTGTAGGCTTCTTCGAAGGCCTTGCCGAACTTGTCGTGCAGATCCGGGGTGTCGCTTGGCGAGAACAGGGTCCACTCGCCCTTTTCCATCACGCGCTTCATGAACAGGTCGGGAATCCAGTTCGCGGTGTTCATGTCGTGGGTGCGGCGGCGGTCGTCGCCGGTGTTCTTGCGCAGCTCGAGGAATTCCTCGATGTCCATGTGCCAGGTTTCCAGGTAGGCGCACACCGCGCCCTTGCGCTTGCCGCCCTGGTTGACCGCCACGGCGGTGTCGTTGACCACCTTCAGGAACGGCACCACGCCTTGCGACTTGCCGTTGGTGCCCTTGATGTGGGCGCCCAGGGCGCGCACCGGGGTCCAGTCGTTGCCCAGGCCGCCGGCGAACTTGGCCAGCAGGGCGTTTTCCTTGATCGCTTCGTAGATGCCGTCGAGGTCGTCGGCGACCGTCGTCAGGTAGCAGGACGACAGCTGCGAACGCTGGGTGCCCGAGTTGAACAGGGTCGGGGTCGAGCTCATGAAGTCGAACGACGACAGCAGGTCGTAGAACTCGATGGCGCGCGCTTCGCGGTCGATTTCATTGAGGGCCAGGCCCATCGCCACGCGCATGTAGAACGCCTGCGGCATTTCGATGCGGGTGCCCTGGATGTGCAGGAAGTAGCGGTCGTACAGGGTCTGCAGGCCGATGTAGCCGAATTGCAGGTCGCGCTCGGGCTTCAAGGCGGCGGCCAGCTTTTCCAGGTCGAACTGGGCCAGCTTGGTGTCCAGCAGCTCGGCGGCGATGCCCTTCTTGATGTACTTGGCGAAGTATTCCAGGTACTCGGCCGGAGCGTCGGCCTGCGCCACTTCCTTGCCGAACACTTCCTTGCGGATGGTGTGCATCAGCAGGCGCGACGTCACCTGGCTGTAGGCCGGATCCTTTTCCATCAGCGCGCGGGCAGCCAGGATGGCGGACTTGTACAGCTCTTCGACGGGCACGCCGTCGTACAGGTTCTTCATCGTCTCGGCCAGGATGGCCTGGGCGTCGACATGCTTTTCCAGGCCTTCGCAGGCGGCGTTGATCAGCGTGCGCACTTCGGCGATGTCCAGCGGACGGCTCTGGCCGTCTTCCACCACGTGCAGTTGCGGCGCGGCCACATCGGCACGGGCAGCGCCCTGCTGGGCGCGCTCTTCCATGCGCTTGGCGCGGTACAGCACGTAGGCGCGCGCGACATCATGCTCGCCCGAACGCATCAGGGCCAGCTCGACCTGGTCCTGGATGTCTTCGATATGGAAAGTCCCGCCGGTGGGCTGGCGGCGCACCAGCGCCGAGACCACGTTGGTGGTCAGCTGCTCGACCATCTCGCGCACGCGCGCCGAGGCCGCGCCCTGGCCGCCGTTGACGGCCAGGAAGGCCTTGGTGACGGCGATGGAGATCTTGGACGGCTCGAAACCGACCACCGCGCCGTTGCGGCGGATGATGCGGTACTCGCCCAGGCCGGCGCCGGCTTTCACGGCGGGTGCCTTGGAGGCGTCGGAAGACACCTCCAGGTCGGCGGCGGTGACGCCGAACACGGCAGGGGAATTGACGGAAATTTCTTGAGTTGAGCGCACTTAGCCTCCTGAATACATAAGACAGACAACCACGTGGAGATTGCCCCGAGTTGCTAAATTAGAACCCCTACCTGCCCTGGGGTTCGCGAACGACAGAAGCGCCCCACAATAAATATCCCTTTGCGCGGATATTCATGCTGACGCAAAACCTGCTTGAAACTAATGTGTAGACCGATGTTGGAAGGAAGGAGCCGCGAGACGTTGTAGGACTTGATTACTGCCTCACGAACCTTTCACCTTCTGAAGCACTGCCATTCTGGATGACAAATCCGGATACAACTGGGGATTACCGAAACACTACATCTAGTACCAAAAGAACGATTGAGACTAATTCTAGTGGCGGCATTCCGATGTTGCAACCGCTATTTCTCGAATTTTTCTGTCCCGGCGGCTTGACTTTTGACAAGGCCAGCAGGGAAGCGCAGTTGCGCGCCGTCAATGATTTTCGCCAGCTCGTTCCGGTAGCGGCCCCAATCGAAAAATGGACCCGGATCGGTCTTGCGCACCGGGGCGATATGCTCGTGCCCGGCCACGTCGGTGAGCGCGTAACGCTCTCGCAGCGCAGCAGTGAGTCTGGCCAGCGCCGGATACTGGGCCTCGGCAAACGGCTCGTGGTCGGTACCCTCGACCTCGATGCCGATCGAGAAGTCGTTGCAGCGCTCGCGCCCGTCGAACACCGATACCCCGGCATGCCAGGCCCGGCGGTTGGCGGACACGAACTGGACCACCTCGCCGTCGCGCCGGATCAGGAAATGCGCCGACACCCGCAGCGGCCGCAACTGGTCGAAATAGGGATCGGCCTCGTAGTCGAGCCGGTTGCAGAACAGGTCGGCGATGTAGGGTCCGCCGAACACGCCCGGCGGCAAGCTGATGTTGTGGACCACCAGCAGGTCGGTGACGCAGCCGTCGGGCCGCTCATCGCAGTTCGGGGAAACTTCGCGGCGGGCCATATTGCACCAGCCATCGCCGTCGATGAACCATGCGCCGGCGTCGGAAGGAGAAGTCGGCATGGCTCAGAACGAGGCCAGGCGGCGGTGTTCTTCGGAGCAGTAATGCGCGCCGGAGGCATGCGTGACCGCTTCGGAAATGGGGAAATGGATGCCGCAGTGCGCGCACTGCACCATCGTTTCGGCGCTGCCGTCGGCGCTGCGGCGGAACTGCCGCGCCTTGGGACGCTCGGCATCGGACTCGCGCGCGGCCTCGCCGCCGGCCAGCATCGACTTCTTGGCGCGCTGGAACCACACCACCACGGCCAGCAAGACCACCAGCCAGATCAGATATTTCATGTCAGTACCCGATGCAGCACGACTTCGAGCACGAATCGGCTGCCTACATAAGCCAATAAAAGGATGGCGAAACCGGCCAGCGTAAAGGACAGCGCGGTGCGCCCGCGCCAGCCCTGCCAGCGGCGGCCGGCCAGCAGCAGGCCGAACAGCAGCCACGACAGCATGGTGAAGACCGTCTTGTGGTCCCAGCGGAACGGTTCCCCGAACAACTGCTCGGAAAACACCACGCCCGACAGCACGGTCAGCGTCAGCAGCACAAAACCGAAACCGATCAGGCGAAACAGCAGTTTTTCCATCGTCAGCAGCGCCGGCAAGCGGTCCAGCGCCATCGCGAACCAGCCGTTCTTGACGGCCGGGCCGGGCCGCGTGTGCAGGCGCGACTCCTGCAGCACCATCAGCACCGCATGGAAGGCGGCGATGGTCAGCGTGCTGTAGGCCAGGATGGAAACGGCGATATGCGCCAGGAACCAGTCCGACTTGCCGGCCAGCAGGATCATGTTGCCCGGGAAAATGCTCGGCAACACCACCGACACTGCCGCCACCGGCAGCACCAGCACGCGCATGCTGTCGAGCGAGAAGTTGCGGTTTTCCAGCCAGTAGGCGGCCACCGAAATCCACATCGTGGCCGACAGCATGACGGCAAATCCGACCCGCATCGCCTCGGCGGCGAACATGTCCGACAGCAAGGCGCCGCCATGCAGGACCCAGCCGAGCACGATCCCCAGCGAAATCGGCAGGCGCCGCTCCGACGGAAGGATGGCGCATGCCAGGTAAAGCAGTGCGGCCAGGATGAAAAAGTATGTTTGCATCGGCTAAGTTTACACCATGTCAGGCCGCGCCCTTGTGCCGCGGCCGGGCGCGAAAAGCATCCCCTCTATATATAGAGGCGAATGCCCGGAACCCCAGATCCGCCCCTGATGGCGGGCGGGGCGCGCATTTTACACGCCCAAACGAAACACGGCAGGAAAACCTGCCGTGTCCGGATGCCGCTGCCAACGGATCAGTCGACCGCCGCCGCCTTCATCTCCGCATTGTGGTGGCGCTGCTGCTCTTCCATCACCAACTGGCCGAGTTCGCGCTTCAGGGCGTTGAACTCGGGATCGGCCGGGTCGCGCAGGCGCGGCAGCGTGACCAGCATGTCGCGCTTGATGGTGCCGGGACGGTAGGTCATCACCACGATGCGGTCGGCCAGGTAGATCGCCTCCTCGATGCTGTGGGTGACGAAGACGATGGTCTTCCTGAATTCATCCCAGATGCGCAGCAGCTCGTCCTGCAGGTTGCGGCGGGTCAGGGCATCGAGCGCGCCGAAAGGCTCGTCCATCAGCATGATGGGCGAGTCCAGCGCCAGCACGCGGGCGATCGCCACCCGCTGGCGCATGCCGCCGGACAGGTCCTTGGGGAAGCGGCTGCGGAAGTCGATCAGGCCCAGCTTGTCCAGCAGCTGGGTCACGCGCGCGGCGATCTCGGCCTTGGGCGTGCCCTTGATCTCCAGGCCGAAGGCGACGTTCTGCTCCACCGTCATCCACGGGAACAACGCGTATTCCTGGAACACCATGCCGCGGTCCGGGCCAGGCTCCTCCACCAGCTTGCCGCCGGTGGTGATGCTGCCCGAAGACGGCAGCGCGAAGCCGGCGATGGCGTTCAACAGCGTCGACTTGCCGCAGCCCGAAGGCCCCAGCAGGCAGACGAACTGGCCGTCGGGGATGTCGAGGTTGATGTCCTTCAGGGCCACGACCTCGCGGTCGTCGGTCTTGAAGACCTTGTTGACGCCCAAGATATGGATCTGGGGCGAAGAAGTATTCGTGCTCATCTCAGTTCTCCAGCCCGCGGTGCCAGCGCAGCATATAGTTGTTCAGGCGGCTCATGCCGAGGTCGATCGCCAGGCCCAACAGGCCGATGGTGATCATGCCGGCGATGATCTTGTCCGACCAGAAATACTCGCGCGCCTCCATGATGCGGAAACCCAGGCCGTTGCTGACCGCAATCATCTCGGCCACGATCACCACGATGAAGGCGGTGCCGATGCCGATGCGCACGCCCGACAGGATGTAAGGCACCGCCGCCGGCAGCATCACCCGCAGGAACAGGGTGGTCTGGCTGGCGCCGAGGTTGCGCGCCGCGCGCAGGTAGATGCTGTCAACCTGGCGCACGCCGGCGATGGTATTCATCAGCACCGGGAAGAACGCCCCCAGCGAGATCAGGAACAGCGCCGGCGGGTTGCCCAGCCCGAACCACAGGATCGCCAACGGGATGTAGGCGATCGGCGGGATCGGGCGGACCACCTGCACGGTCAGGTTCATCAGGCCGTAGACGCGCTGGCTGGAACCCATCAGGAGGCCCAGCGGCAGCGCCAGGCCGGCGCCGATCAGGAAACCGGCCACCACACGGTACAGGCTGCCGATGGCATCCATCACCAGTTCGCCGGAAAAGGCCCAGGCCAGCCAGCTGCCGTCGGCAGAGTCGTACGCCTTGGCCGGCGTCGCATATTCGTACCACTTGTGCAGCACCGCCCAGGGCGACGGCAGGATCTGCGGATTGATCCAGCCCGCGCGGGACGCGCCCTCCCAGAACGCCACCACCAGCAGCGGCACCAGCAGCCCTTGCAGGACGCTCCCGTTCTTCTGTTTTGCCATCGGACTTCCTTGCCTGGTTACTTGAGGTTCATGCTCTTCTTGGCCTGCTCCAGCAGGTCGGTCTTCACCCAATCCTTGGCCAGCGGCGGCTTGGCCATCTTGCCGGTGCCGTACTTGGCCATGGTGTCGGTGGTGACCTGGATATGCTCGGCCGTGATGTCGTAGGCGTAGGGCGAGTTGCCGATGGCGTCGTAGAAGTCTTCCTTGGTGATCTGGTTCTTGAAGATCACTTCACGCACATACTTCTCGGCCACTTCCGGCTTGTCGATGAAGGTCTTGGTGGCTTCCAGGAAGCAGCGCATGAACTTCTCGGCCAGCGGGCGCTTCTCCTTGTAGAACTTCTCGGTCATCACCATGGTGCGGTACGGTTCGCCGATCGGGGTGTCGTAGGGCTTCATCACTTCCACGCCGAAGCCCTTGTTGATCGCCTGCGAGGACTGCGGTTCGCTCTGCATCATGGCGTCGATGTTCTTGCCCAGCAGCGCCTGGTTGAGGTCGGCAAAGGCCAGGTAGACGATGGTCACGTCCTTGGCGGTCAGGCCGTTCTGGCCCAGTTCGGCGTCCAGCAGCACTTCATGGATACCGCCGCGGGTCACGCCGACCTTCTTGCCCTTCAGGTCCTTGACCGACTTGATGCCGGAATCCTTGCCCGCCACCAGGCGCGCGCCGCCCTTGGCGAAACCGGCCACCACATAGATCGGGGCGCCGTTGGCGCGGCCCGAGATGGCGGCTTCGGACGCGGTGGTGCCCACATCCAGTTCGCCCGCCAGGATGCCCTGCATCACGTCGGGGCCCTTGGGAAAGACTTTTTCATCGACCTTGATGCCGCACTTGGGGGCGATTTCCTTGATATAGGACACCGCGCCATAGTGGGCGAACTTCAGGTTGCCCAGGCGGATCACATCGTCGGCCGCCTGGCTGGAAGCCGCAAAACCGGCGCTCGCCAGCAGGGCCATTGCAATCAGTTTCCTTTGCATTTCCACTCTCCTCGTTATGTGTGTTTATTGTTCCGTCGGCCGGCGCGCTCAGGCGGTTTCGATGGGTTGCCGCTGCTACTCCTCGGCTTTTGTTTTCTTTGTTTTTATTGCGCCCGGAAATTCAGGCCAAATGTATACACAAAGTCCGCCTGCAGGACAAGCTGTGAATTTCCCTTACAACCACGATGTGGACAATACCTGCGGCGCAGGTGCGGGGCGGCCGATCGGTTAAAATGCAGGATTGCCCGCTGCCATGCCGCCCGCATCCCGTTTGCGGCGGCGACAGCCCACTCATTTGCAGATATCACCATGCTAGACAACCTGACCCAACGCCTCGCCAAAGTCGTCAAAACCATGCGCGGCGAGGCGCGCCTGACCGAATCGAACACCGCCGAGATGCTGCGCGAAGTGCGCCTGGCCCTGCTGGAGGCCGACGTCGCCCTGCCCGCCGTGCGCGAATTCATCGCCAAGGTGAAGGAAAAGGCGCTGGGCGAGGAAGTGATCGGCTCGCTCACCCCCGGCCAGGCCCTGGTCGGCGTGGTGCAGCGCGAACTGGCCAGCCTGATGGGCGCCGACCTCGGGCCGGAAGCCTCGCAGCTCAGCTTCGCCACCCAGCCGCCGGCGATCATCCTGATGGCCGGCCTGCAGGGCGCCGGTAAAACCACCACCGTCGGCAAGCTGGCCAAGTACCTGCGCGAGACCAAGAAGAAAAAGGTCCTGACCGTCTCCGCCGACGTCTACCGCCCGGCCGCGATCGGCCAGCTGGAAACCGTGACCGGCCAGGCCGGCGCCGACTTCTTCCCGACCCAGACCAGCGACAAGCCGGTCGACATCGCCCTGTCCGCGCTGGACTACGCCAAGAAGCACCACCATGAAGTGCTGATCATCGACACCGCCGGCCGCCTGGGCATCGACCAGGTCATGATGGATGAGATCCGCGCCGTGCATGCCGCCGTCAAGCCGATCGAAACCCTGTTCGTGGTCGACGCCATGCTGGGCCAGGACGCCATCAACACCGCCAAGGCCTTCAGCGACGCGCTGCCGCTGACCGGCATCGTGCTGACCAAGCTGGACGGCGATTCGCGCGGCGGCGCCGCGCTGTCGGTGCGCCACATCACCGGCAAGCCGATCAAGTTCGCCGGCGTGGCCGAGAAGCTGGACGGCCTGGAAGCCTTCGATCCCGCGCGCATGGCCAACCGCATCCTCGGCATGGGCGACATCCTGGCGCTGGTCGAGGAAGCGCGCAAGGGCGTGGACATGGCGGCCGCGGAAGGCCTGGCCAACAAGATCAAGGGCGGCGGCAAGTTCGACCTGAACGACTTCAAGGCGCAACTCTCGCAGATGAAGAAGATGGGCGGCCTGTCCGGCCTGCTCGACAAGCTGCCGGCCCAGATGCAACAGGCCGCCGGCAACGCCAACATGGACCAGGCGGAAAAGAACGTGCGCCGCATGGAAGGCATCATCAACTCGATGACGCCGGCCGAGCGCGCCAAGCCGGAACTGATCAAGGCCGCGCGCAAGCGCCGCATCGCCGCCGGCGCCGGCGTCCAGGTGCAGGAAGTTAACCGCATGCTGTCGCAGTTCGAGCAGATGCAATCGATGATGAAGAAGCTCAAGGGCGGCGGCATGATGAAGATGATGCGCAACATGAAGGGCATGCTGCCCGGCATGCGCTGATTCCATCGCTTCCGTTTCTCCCGTTTCTCCCGTTTCTCCCGTTTCTCCCGTTTCTCCCGTTTCTCCCGTTTCGCCCATTTCTCCCGGCGGCTTTCAGCGCCGCCGGGGCGCTTCCCTCTCCTTTTTCCCTCACTCCTTCTTGCCGCTCCGGCCTCCAACAGTCGGGAAACACCTTTGCGCCATCGGAAAACGGCAAAGAAACCGGCCGTTTTACCTCACTTCATGATGCTTGCTCATCGCGCAAAGAAACGCCTTTCGCGGTGCCCGGCGATCCGCCGCGATCCCTTTACCGGCGCGGCTTGACGGCCAACCCCACAGGCCCGTTGTTTCCTCGCCGTTTTACGGGGAAAACCCGTAAAAAATACTTGCGTGGCCGTGCAAACCGCACCACTATTAGCGATGCGTGATTGACGCATCCAACTCATTCCTTGTCGAGGAGTCTTTCAGATGGCCACAGCAAAAAAACCAGCAGCCGCAGCAAAGAAGCCAGCAGCAAAACCCGCAGCCAAACCAGCCGCCAAGAAGCCTGCAGCCAAGGCCGCAGCGCCCAAGGCAGCCGCCAAGCCGGCGGCAAAGAAGCCCGCAGCAAAGGCAGCTCCGAAAGCAGCACCCAAGAAGGCAGCAGCAAAACCGGCCACCAAGCCGACGGCAAAGAAACCCGCGGCAAAGCGCACTCCCAACGCCGCTTTCATGAAGCCCCTGACACCCTCGGCAGCACTGGGCGAAGTGGTCGGCTCAAAGCCGCTGCCGCGCACCGAAGTCACCAAGAAGGTGTGGGAATACATCAAGAAGCACAAGCTGCAGAACGCCGAGAACAAGCGCAACATCGATGCCGATGACAAGCTCAAGGCCATCTTCGGCGGCAAGAAGCAGGTCACCATGTTCGAGATGACCAAGCTGATTTCGGCGCACCTGAGCTGATTCCCGGCCCGGCCGCACTGTTTGCAAGGCACTTGCAAACAAAAACGCCCGCTTCCACGCGGGCGTTTTTGTTTGCGTCGCCAAAGCGTTCCGCGACAATATGACCGGCCCGCGCGTAGGAAATGGCCGTCGGACAATTCCCCGTCCGCGCTGAACTTTGCCAGCGGCGCCTCTGTCTAGAAAATATCACTCACTACTTCAAGGGGCGATAACATGACATTCACACAATCCGTTTCAAGCGTACGCAACCTCGCCTGCATCGGCTTCGCGGCCTGCGGCCTCTTGCTGGCCGGCGGCAGCCTGGCCGCCAACAAAGGCCGCGCGCAAGCAGATACGCAGTACCAGGCCGAAAAGACGGCTTGCAGCAACGGCACATCCACCGAGGACAAGGCAACCTGCCTGCGCGAAGCCGGCGCCGCCAAAGCGGCCGCCGCGCGTGGCGAGCTGTCCGCCCCCAGCGCGGCGCAACTGAAAGAGAACGCCATGAAGCGCTGCGAAGGCTTGCCCCAGATCAACCGCGTCGATTGTGAAAAGCGCATGAACGGCGGCGGCATCGCCGATGGCAGTGTGCGCGAGGGCGGCATCTACCGCGAGACCGTCACCATCATCCCGGGCAAGCCGGACGCCAACCAATGAGCTGCGCATAAGCAGCGCGCAAGCGGCTAACGCTAACGGCGTACGGCAGGCGAAAAAGAAAGGCGGATGCCGATGGCATCCGCCTTTCCTCATTGGTGCATCCGTATGGATCAGGCCGCCAGCTTGCCCTTGATGAAGGCCAGCGCATCGGCCAGCGGCACCTGGGTCGCTTCGGTATCGCGGCGGCCCTGGTATTCGACGTTGCCGTCCTTCAGGCCGCGGTCGCCCACCACGATGCGGTGCGGCACGCCGATCAGTTCCCAGTCCGCAAACATCGCGCCCGGGCGCTCGCCGCGGTCGTCCAGCACCACGTCCACGCCGGCGGCGGTAAGTTGCTCGTACAGCTTGTCGATCTCGGTCTTGACCGCTTCGCTGCGGTCGTAGCCCATCGGGCACAGCACCACCTGGAACGGCGCGATGGAAGCCGGCCAGATGATGCCGCGCTCGTCGAAGTTCTGCTCGATGGCCGCGCCCAGGATGCGGGTCACGCCGATGCCGTAGCAGCCCATCACCAGCGGCTGCGGCTTGCCGGCTTCGTCCAGGTAGGTCGCCTTCATCGATTCCGAATAGGTGGTGCCGAGCTGGAACACGTGGCCCACTTCGATGCCGCGCTGGATCGCCAGCACGCCACAGCCATCCGGCGAGGCGTCGCCTTCGACCACGTTGCGGATATCGGCCACCTGCGGCTCGGGCAGGTCGCGGCCCCAGTTGGCGCCGGTGTAGTGGAAATCGGCGTCGTTGGCGCCGCAGACGAAATCGGCCATGTTGGCCACGGTGCGGTCGGCCACCACCTTGACCGGCTTCTTGGTGCCGATCGGGCCCAGGTAGCCCGGCGTGGTGCCGAACCATTCGACGATCTCGCCTTCGTTGGCGAAGCGGTAAGTGCCCAGACCGGGGATCTTGCTGGCCTTGACCTCGTTCAATTCATGGTCGCCGCGCAGCAGCAGCAGCCAGATTTCCTTCTTGGCCGGGTCTTCGTGATCCACCGCCAGCACAATGGACTTAACGGTGCGCGCCAGCGGCAGGCCCAGCAGCTCGGCCACGGCTTCGCACTTGGACTTGCCCGGGGTCGGGGTCTTCTTCAGTTCTTCCTTGGCGGCCGGACGCGCGCTGTCGATGGCCAATGCCTCGGCCGCTTCCATGTTGGCGGCGTAGTCGGAAGTCGGGCAGTACACCAGCGCATCTTCGCCGGTGGCGGCGATGACGTGGAACTCATGCGAGCCGGAGCCGCCGATGGCGCCGTTGTCGGCCGCCACCGCGCGGAACTCCAGGCCGAAGCGGGTGAAGATGCGCACGTAGGCGTCGTACATGGCCTGGTAGGACTTCTTCAGGCCGTCCACGTCGCGGTCGAAGGAGTAGGCGTCCTTCATCGTGAATTCGCGGCCGCGCATCAGGCCGAAGCGCGGGCGGCGCTCGTCGCGGAACTTGGTCTGGATATGGTAGAAGTTGACCGGCAGCTGCTTGTAGCTGCGCAGCTCGGTGCGGGCGACGTCGGTCACCACTTCTTCCGAGGTCGGCTGGATGGCGAAGTCGCGGCCGTGGCGGTCCTTCACGCGCATCAGCTCGGCGCCCATCTTGTTCCAGCGCCCGGTTTCCTGCCACAGCTCGGCCGGCTGCACCACCGGCATCAGCAGTTCGATGGCGCCGGCGCGGTTCATTTCCTCGCGCACGATGGCCTCGACCTTGCGGATCACGCGCAGCCCCATCGGCATGTAAGTGTAGATGCCGGCGCCGAGGCGTTTGATCATCCCGGCCCGCATCATCAGCTTGTGGCTGACGATTTCAGCGTCGGAAGGAGCTTCTTTCAGGGTGGAAATAAAAAAACGTGAGGCGCGCATGACGGTCGGTTCTTTTTAAAAAGAGGAGGGTTATAATCGATGTAATTTTAAAGGATTAGCTGGCTGATGCACCCACTCTTTGCAGAATTGGTCCTTGTTACGATGACATCCGCACGCCGGGGAAATTGCTCCTGATGCGCTTGCCGCGTCGGCATTCACGGCCGCGTGCCCCGTCGCACGAGTCCGCCTGAGAGGGTCGTCCAGCCGCAGAAAGTTTTGAGGTACACCATGCTGGATCGAGAAGGCTTCCGCCCGAACGTCGGCATCATCCTGCTCAACGCCCAGAACGAGGTGTGGTGGGGCAAGCGGGTGCGCGAGCATTCATGGCAATTTCCGCAAGGCGGCATCAAGCACGGCGAGACGCCCGAGCAAGCCATGTTCCGCGAGCTGGAAGAGGAAATCGGCCTGCGCGCGGAGCACGTCAAAATCATCGGCCGCACCCGCGACTGGCTGCGCTACGAAGTCCCCGACCATTTCATCAAGCGCGAAGTGCGCGGCCATTACCGCGGCCAGAAGCAGATCTGGTTCCTGCTGCGCATGGTCGGCCGCGACTGCGACGTCAACCTGCGCGGCACGTCGCATCCCGAATTCGACGCCTGGCGCTGGCACGACTACTGGGTCCCGCTGGACGTGGTGATCGAGTTCAAGCGCGAGGTTTACCAGCAGGCGCTGCAAGAGCTGTCGCGCTTCCTGGCGCGACCTTCGCATGGCCAGCGCCGCGGCGAACAGGGCGGCAACCGCGCCTCCAATCCGCAAAAGAAACCGTCCCAGCAGGCATTGCCGCAGGACGCCGCGCCCGCTCCCAATACCAAATGACTTCTATGCAACCCAAGCACATCGTATCGCTCTCCTCCCTGCGCCACCTGCGTCGTGTCGTCCTGGCCTGCTCCCTGCTGGCGGCCTGCGCCGGCGCCCTGGCGCAAGGTTTCGACGAGGAATTCGACGACGAGGAAAAGCCCTGGCAGGAAATCGCCGTGCAGCTCCCGCCCACGCCGCAAGAGCAGAACCTGGCCGAGTTCTACCTCAGCCCGAACGCCACCATGAAGGCCTATATCGACCTCAATTCGGTCTCCGTGGGTACCGACAAGGTGGTGCGCTACACCGTGGTCACCCGCACCGAAGGCGGCGCGGTCAACGTCATGTATGAAGGCATGCGCTGCGAAACCTGGGAAAAGAAGACCTACGCCTTCGGCCATCCCGACGGCAAATGGTCGCGTTCGCGCCGCGACAAGTGGCAGCCGATCCGCGATATCGGCGTCAACCGCATCGACGGCGCCTTGTTCCGCGACTACTTCTGCGAAGGCAAGATGATCGCCGACAACGAGAACGCCAAGCGCATCGTGGCCCGCCTGAAGTCGCAAACGCGCCTCGATCCGGTGCGCCGCTGAGGCAGCGTCCTCCCGCTGCGGCGGCCAACAAAAAAGCGCGGCATGCCGCGCTTTTTTATCGTTTATACCATTCCAGGCGGCACTTTCAGAGCAGCACCATGTTATCCCGGTGCACCAGTTCCGGCTCTTCGACGAAGCCCAGGATGCCGTGGATCTCGGACGACGCGTGCCGGATGATGCGGCGCGCGTCCGAGCTGGCGTAATTACTCATGCCGCGCGCAATGGCCCGGCCGTTCTGGTCGACGCAGGTGATGACGTCGCCGCGGCCGAACTCCCCCGACACTTCCACCACGCCGATCGGCAGCAGCGACTTGCCTTCCGAAGTCAGCTTCTGCACTGCGCCGGCGTCCAGCACCACGCGCCCGGCGGTTTGCAAGTGGTCGGCCATCCATTGCTTGCGCGCAGTGAGCTGGGCGGTCTCGGCATTGAGCTGGGTGCCGATGGCTTCGCCGGCGGCCAGGCGCGTGAGCACCTTGTCCTCACGCCCCCAGGCGATCACGGTATGCGCACCCGAGGTTGCGGCGCGCTTGGCCGCCAGGATCTTGGTCAGCATGCCGCCGCGGCCGATGCCGGTGCCGGTGCCGCCGGCGATCAGTTCCAGCGACGGGTCGCCGGCGCGCGCTTCGGCAATCAGGGTGGCGGCGGGGTCCTTGCGCGGGTCGGCGGTGAACAGGCCCGGCTGGTCGGTCAAGATGATCAGCGCATCGGCTTCGATCAGGTTGGCCACCAGGGCGCCCAGGGTGTCGTTGTCGCCGAACTTGATTTCATCGGTGACCACCGTGTCGTTCTCGTTGATGACCGGCACCACGCCCAGCTGCAGCAGGGCGAACAAGGTGGAGCGGGCGTTCAGGTAGCGTTCGCGGTCGGCCAGGTCGGCGTGGGTCAGCAGCACCTGGGCGGTGTGCAGGTCGTGCTTGCGGAAACTGGTTTCGTAGATCTGCGCCAGGCCCATCTGGCCGACGGCGGCGCAGGCCTGCAGGTGATGGATGCCGGTCGGACGCTTGTCGAAACCCAGGCGCTGCATGCCCTCGGCCACCGCCCCCGAGCTGACCAGCACCACTTCCTTGCCGAGCCCGCGCAATTGCGCGATCTGCTCGGCCCAGCGGGCGATGGCGTTGGCGTCCAGCCCCTTGCCGTCGTTGGTGACCAGCGAGGAGCCGACCTTGATGATCAGGCGCTTGGCGTTCTGAATGACCGATTGCATATTCTTCTGAGACACGAAATCCGAAAGCCAAGATGATAGCCGGAACGGGGACGCAGCGGCTTAGTGCGTATTAGTCCTCAGTCGAGAACCTTGAAACGCGGATCGTCCGGATCGATGCTGGAGATGCCGCGCGCTTCCTCGGTCATCTGCGTCTCTTCGGCGCGATGCTCCTCGGCGCGCTTGACTTCCAGGTAGCCGTAGATCTCGTTGATCAGGTCTTCGCAGCCTTCGCGGGTCAAGGCCGAAATCTCGAATACCGGGCCCTTCCAGCCGAAGCGCTTGACGAAATCCTTGACGCGCTTGGCGCGCTCGGCCTCGGGCACCACGTCCAGCTTATTGAGCACCAGCCAGCGCGGCTTGTCGAACAGCGACTGGTCGTATTTCTTGAGTTCCTTGACGATGGCCTTGGCTTCCTTGACCGGGTCCACCTCGTCGTTGAACGGCGCCAGGTCGACGATGTGCAGCAGCAAACCGGTGCGCTGCAGGTGGCGCAGGAACTGCACGCCCAGGCCGGCGCCGTCGGCGGCGCCTTCGATCAGGCCGGGGATGTCGGCGATCACGAAGCTCTTTTCATGGCTCACGCGCACCACGCCCAGGTTGGGATGCAGGGTGGTGAACGGATAGTCGGCGATCTTGGGGCGGGCGTTGGAAACCGCGGTGATGAAGGTCGACTTGCCGGCATTGGGCATGCCCAGCAGGCCGACGTCGGCCAGCACCTTCAGCTCCAGGCGCAGTTCGCGGCGCTCGCCTTCCTTGCCCTCGGTCTTCTGGCGCGGCGCGCGGTTGGTCGAGGTCTTGAAGTGGATGTTGCCCCAGCCGCCGTCGCCGCCCTTGGCCAGCAGCACGGTCTGGTCGTGGTGGGTCAGGTCGGCGATATGCTCGCCGGTATTGCTGTCCACGATCAGCGTGCCCACCGGCATGCGCAGGAATACGTCGTCGGCGCCCTTGCCGTAGCAGTCCGAACCGCGGCCGTTCTCGCCGCGGCCGGCGCGGTGCAGCTTGGCGTAGCGGTAGTCGATCAGCGTGTTGACGTTGCGGTCGGCCACGGCCCAGATGCTGCCGCCCTTGCCGCCGTCGCCGCCGTCGGGTCCGCCGAACGGGCGGAATTTCTCGCGGCAGAAGCTGGCGACACCGTTGCCGCCGTCGCCGGCCACGACTTCAATGCGTGCTTCGTCGATGAATTTCATGGTTCTACAACCCCTATGGAGCCGTAAACAAAACGTCGATGCCCGTCTTCGCGTACGGCTCGGCGCTTTGTTGACGGCTCAGAAAACCTGTTCATACCCTCGCTTGAGAGTATAAACAGGCTCAAAAACCAAAAAGGCTCCACCAGCGGCAGAGCCTTTTTTATGCCTGATTCCGGCAAGCCGGATGGCTGATACGCTTAGGCCGTAACGACGACCGCGTATTGGCGCTGTTGCAGGCCCTTGATTTCGAACTTGACCTTGCCGTCCTTCAGGGCGAACAGGGTGTGGTCCTTGCCGACGCCGACGTTTTCGCCAGCGTGGATGCGGGTGCCGCGTTGACGGACGATGATGCCGCCAGCGTTGATCACTTGGCCGCCGTAAACCTTGACGCCGAGGCGTTTCGATTCTGAATCACGGCCGTTGCGCGTAGTGCCGCCGCCTTTTTTGTGTGCCATTTAAGACTCCTTGATAACTTTGAATTGAACTGGTGGGCTCAGGCTCAGACGCGATCAGGCGTTGATCGAGACGATTTGCAGTTCGGTGTAGTTCTGACGGTGGCCTTGGCGCTTTTGATAGTGCTTACGGCGACGCATCTTGAAGATACGGACCTTGTCATGGCGACCTTGCGCTACCACAGTAGCCAGCACCGTTGCACCTGCGACCAGCGGCGCACCGAATTTCACGGTTTCGCCGGCGCCCACTGCGAGCACCTGATCCAAAGTGATTTCGGAGCCAATGTCAGCCGGTATCTGTTCTACTTTGAGTTTTTCGCCAGCAGCAACTTTGTATTGTTTGCCGCCGGTTTTTATGACCGCGTACATGTGAAACCTCATCGAATGATTAATGAACGATTTTCCCCTGCGCGAAACCTCCGCATAAAAGCCGGACGAACAGGAAAACCCCAAATTATACATGGACTTAGCTGCTCGGTCAAAAGGCTTGGCACTTTGCGCGACCGCTACGCAACACAGTTTCCGGCAGGACAACTTGCATTCCAGCAAGACCCCGCCGTGCAGGCGCGCACCGGGCGATGCTTGCCGGCTTTGGCGTCGGGGGCCGTTGTCATCGTATAATCTCGCGAATAACCATTTTCCACAGGTTTCCCCTTGTCCGCCGCCGTACACACCGCCTCGCAACAAACCATCCTGCAACCGATCGTCGCCGACATGGGCGCGGTCAATGCCGTGATCCGCCGGCAACTGTATTCCGAGGTGCCTCTGGTCAACCAGGTCGCCGAATACATCATCAGCGCCGGCGGCAAGCGCCTGCGCCCGGTGCTGGTATTGCTGGTGGCCAACGCCTTCGGCTACAAGGGCGAACACCACCATTCGCTGGCGGCGGTCATCGAATTCATCCACACCGCCACGCTGCTGCACGACGACGTGGTCGACGAATCCTCCCTGCGCCGCGGCAAGCAGACCGCCAACGCCCTGTTCGGCAACGCCGCCTCGGTGCTGGTGGGCGACTTCCTGTACTCGCGCGCCTTCCAGATGATGGTCGCCGTCGGCAACCCGCGCGTGATGGAAATCGTGGCCGACGCCACCAACGTTATCGCCGAAGGCGAAGTGCTGCAATTGCTCAACATGCACAACCCGGACGTGGACGAAACCGGCTACCTGCAGGTGATCCGCTCCAAGACCGCCAAGCTGTTCGAGGCCGCCAGCCAGATCGGCGCCCTGATCGCCGGCGCCGACGAAGCCGGCATCGAAGCCGCCGGCGAATACGGCCGCTCCATCGGCACCGCGTTCCAGCTGATCGACGACGTGCTGGACTATTCCGGCAACAGCGCCGAAATCGGCAAGAACGTCGGCGACGACCTGCGCGAAGGCAAGCCCACGCTGCCGCTGATCTGGCTGATGCAGCACGGCACCCCGCAGCAGCGCGAACTGGTGCGCACCTGTATCGAGAACGGCGACGAACAGCATTTCGACGAAGTGCTGGCCGCCATCACCCATTCCGGCGCGCTGGCCTACACCCGCGAGCAGGCTGAAATCGCCGCGCGACGCGCAGCCGACGCAATAGTTTCACTTCCGGATAGCCAATTCAAAAAATCCCTGTTAGAATTGTCGGCTTTCGCAGTAGACCGGAATCATTGATTCAGTTCTCACTCGACGGGGTGTAGCTTAGCCTGGTAGAGCGCTACGTTCGGGACGTAGAGGCCGGAGGTTCGAATCCTCTCACCCCGACCAGAATACGAAGCCGGATCATTCTCTTGAATGATCCGGCTTTTTCGTTTTTGCTTCCCCCGTCCCTCCCCCCCCCCCTCTATATCGGCGCGACTGCGCTATGATGGTCCGCGCGCCGACCGGCATGCCCGATAGAACCAATAACAAGCCGCAGCCACCACACACCGGCATTCTTCGAATAGCGAAAACAGGAGACAAGCAATGCCTGACCAGCATTCACATCGACAACTCCCCCGTCCTGGACGACTCGCCGCCATCGCCCTGGGCCTGAGCTTTTTAAGCGCGCTCGCCGGCTGCACCACCACCGCCGCGCCCGGCCAGCCCTATGCCGGAACCAATCAAAAGACCTGCGCCGATCTCAATGCCATGTCGATTCCGGCCACCGCCATCGGCTTACCCACCGGCGGCGCCCGCGTCACCCGCGCCGAGACGGTCGCGGCGGCGGGTGACGGCGCCAAGGCCATCGGCGCCTATTGCAAGGTGCTGGGCGAAATTGCGCCGGTGGATCCCGCCGCGCCCGCTATCCGCTTCCAGCTCGACCTGCCCGCGCAATGGAATGGCCGCGCCCTGATGCTGGGCGGCGGCGGTTACAACGGCACCATTCCCGACCCCGCCGCCAATGTCCCGGCCGGCCCGGCCGACCGGCCCACGCCGCTGGGCCGCGGCTACGCCACCTTCAGCAGCGACAGCGGGCACCAGGCCAATGCCACGACCTCGCGCGACGGCTCGTTCGGACTCAACGACGAGGCGTTGCGCAATTTCTCCGGCGACGCCATCAAGAAGACCCACGACGCCGCGCTCCACCTGATCGCCGCCCGCTATGGCGCAAAACCGGGCAAGACCTATTTCGCCGGCGGCTCCACCGGCGGGCGCGAGGCCTTGCTGGCGGCGGGCAACTGGCCCGGCGACTTCGATGGCGCGATCGCCCTGTATCCGGCCTGGAACGCGGTGGCGCTGAACCTGCAGTTCGGCCGCATCACCCAGGCGCTGGCGCGCCCCGGCGCCTACCCGTCCCCGGCGCAGCGCAAGCTGCTGTATGACGCCGCCATGGCCGCCTGCGACGGACTGGATGGCGCGGCCGACGGCGTGATCAGCAACATCGACGCCTGCAATGCGACCTTCGATCCCGCCACGGCCAAGCTCAATGGCGTTCCCCTGCGCTGCCCGGACGGCGGCAGCGGCGGCAACTGCCTGTCCGACGCCCAGATCGCCGCCTTCAAGGTGATCAGCACCCCGCTGCAACTGGACTACACGCTGGCCAGCGGCGAGACCACCTATCCCGGCTTCAATACCTGGGGCACCAACTGGGGCACCGGCGGCGCCGGCATGCAGGCCACCATCCTGACGCTGGGCCTGGGCACCCTGCAGCCGGCCAGTCCGATGCCGGCGGTCAATGCCAATGGCAGCCCGCCCTACCACAGCACCTTCTGGGACCAATGGGTGCGCTATTTCGTCACGCGCGACGCCGGCTACGACTGGGCCAAGCTGGATGGCCAGCATCCCGGCCCCTGGCAAAACCGCATCGTGCAGCTCAATGGCCTGCAGGACGCCAACCGCACCGACCTGTCCGCGTTCCAGGCCAGGGGCGGCAAGATTCTCATCGCCCACGGCACCGCGGATGCGCTGGTCAGCACCCAGGCCACGCGGCAATACATCGAACGGCTGCGCGCGGCCATGGGGCGGGAGCGGCTCGACGGCTTCGTCCGCTACTATGAGATTCCCGGCTACGGCCATGTCTTCGGCACCGCCTTCAATGCCGCCTGGGATTCGCTGACCTTGCTGGAGAACTGGGTGGAGCGAGGCATCGCGCCCGCGCATCCCGTCGTCACCGACACCGCCGGCGTGCCCGGCCGGACCCGGCCGCTGTGCGCCTATCCGGGCTGGCCGCAATACCAGGGCAGCGGCAGCCTCGACGAGGCGTCCAGTTTCCGTTGCGTGTTACAGTGAAATACGCAATGAAATGCGGCAATGACACACCGGCAAACGGCCGTCTTGCGGTAATACAGGCCATCGTCTAGACTTTGCCGCTCGCTGGCCGCCCTGCCGGTGTTGCTTCCGATGCAACACCACAGGCCCGCCGACTCCCTTTATATAAGGGCAACCAACCTCACGGTGCTGTTTGGAATCCGTACCCATATGGGTGCAACTGCTTGCACTCTTCATCCTGATCCTGCTTTCGGCCTTCTTTTCCATGACCGAAACGGCGCTGATGGCCGCCAACCGCCATCGGCTGCGGCACCTCGCCAAACAGGGCAACCGCCGCGCCATCACCATCCTGTGGCTGCTCGACCGCACTGAACGCCTGCTCTCGCTGGTGCTGATCGCCAATACCGGCATCAACGCGCTGGCCACCGCGCTGGTCACCGCCATCGCCATTTCCGCCTTCGGCAACCACCAGCGCGTCATCACCGTCGCCACCGCCTGCGTGGCAGGCCTGCTGATCATCTTCGCCGAGATCGTGCCCAAGGTGATCGGCGCCACTTATCCGGAACGCATTTCGCTGTTCACCGGCTTCTTCCTCAAGCCCCTGATGCGCGTGGCCAAGCCGCTGATCTGGTTCGTCAACATCTTCGTCTCGGCCGTGCTGAAGCTGCTGCGCATCAAGGCCGGCGCGCGCGCCAAGGAGCAGCGCATCTCGCCCGAGGAATTGCGCTCCATCGTGCTGGAGGGCGGCAGCTTCATCCCGCAAAAGCACAAGAGCATCCTGCTGAACCTGTTCGACCTCGAAAAGATCTCGGTGGAAGACGTGATGACGCCGCGCGCCCAGGTCGAGGCGCTCAATCTGGCCGCGCCCATCGAAGACATCCTGAGCCAACTGGCCACCTGCTACCACAACAAACTGCCGGTGTTCGAGGGCGAAATCAACCACATCGCCGGCATCCTGCACGTGCGCAAGGCGGTGGCGCTGTTCAAGCGCGAAGAAGAGATCACCCACGAGGCGATCCGCGAACTGCTGTCAGCCCCCTATTACGTGCCGGTGGAAACCGACGTCTTCACCCAGTTGCAGTACTTCCAGGAAAACCACGAACGCCTGGGCATCGTGGTCGACGAATACGGCGAGGTGCAGGGCCTGGTCACGCTGGAAGACATCATCGAAGAGATGATCGGCGAATTCACCACCTCCGCCCCCGGCTCCTCGGCCGAGGGCTTCGGCTGGGACAAGGATGGCGCCTGCCTGCTCGAAGGCAGCACCACGCTGCGCGACATCAACAAGCGCCTGGGCCTGCAGCTGCCGCTGGACGGCCCCAAGACCATCAACGGCCTGCTGCTGGAATACCTGCAGGACATCCCCGAAGCGCAGGTGTCGCTGAAGATCGCCGGCTGCGTGATCGAGATCGTGCAGGTGCAGAACCAGGCGATCCGCATGGTCAAGCTGATCGCGCCGGCCCAGCCCGGCCGGAGCAACGCGACGGACGCCACCGCCCCCCACTGACCCCGCTTGCCCGCGCCGCCGCCGGATCGTTCGAACTCGCTCGAAAATGCCCGGCAAAGCGCAGGCGCCACCCCGCTCCATCGCGCGAATGTGTGAGACTTTTTCGTTCACGCATCGGCCGCCTTTCCTTGGGCGGTCCCTCACCGAGAGGCGATCACAATGGACAAACATCCGGACAGACATCAGTTTCCCGGCACCGCCCATCCCGACGATGCCCCGGTAGTGCGCCTGCTGCACAAGCTGCTGGCCGACGCCGCCGGCATGGGCGCCTCCGACGTACATGTCGAACCCTTCGAGCATTTCTTTCGGGTGCGCTTTCGCATCGACGGCGTGCTGCACGAGATGGCGCAGCCGCCGCTGTCGCTCAAGGACAAGCTGGCGGCCCGCATCAAGATCCTGTCGCGCCTGGACATCGCCGAGAAACGCCTGCCGCAGGACGGCAAGATGCGTCTGGCGCTGGAGGACGGGCGCGAGGTGGATTTGCGCGTCTCGACGCTGCCCACCCAGTTCGGCGAAAAGATCGTGCTGCGCCTCCTGCACGGCGGGCAAGCCGGCCTCGGCATCGACCAGTTGGGCTACGAACCGCAACAGCGGCAGGCGCTGCTGCGCGCCATCGGCAAGCCGCACGGCATGGTGCTGATGACCGGGCCGACCGGCTCGGGCAAGACCGTGTCGCTGTACGCCTGCCTGCAACTGCTCAACCGTCCCGGCGTGAACATCGCCACCGCCGAAGACCCGGTCGAGATCAACCTGCCCGGCGTCAACCAGGTCGGCATCAACGAGCGCGCCGGGCTGAGTTTCGCCGTCGCCCTGCGCGCCTTCCTGCGCCAGGATCCCGACGTGCTGATGGTGGGCGAGATCCGCGACCTGGAAACCGCCGACATCGCCGTCAAGGCTTCGCAAACCGGCCACCTGGTCTTTTCCACGCTGCATACCAACGATGCCCCGGCCACGCTGGTGCGGCTGCTCAACATGGGCGTGCCGGCCTTCAACGTGGCCTCCTCGGTCAGCCTGATCGTGGCGCAACGCCTGGTGCGGCGGCTGTGCGTTTGCCGCGAGGAAGTGCGCGCCTCGCCCGACAGCCTGCAGCGGGCCGGTTTCAGCGAAGCCGATATCGCCAGCTCGGCCAGCCTGTTCCAGGCGCGCGGCTGCGACCAGTGCAACCGGAGCGGTTATCGCGGCCGCACCGGGATCTATCAAGTCATGCCGATCAGCGCGGCCATGGAAAGCCTGATCCTGGCGCACGGCAGCACCCAGGACATCGCCCGCCAGGCGCGCAGCGAAGGCATTGCCGACCTGCGCCGCGCCGGCCTGGCGAAAGCGCTGCGCGGCGAGACCAGCCTGAGGGAAGTCCTTGCCAACACCTGACGCCGCCCCGCGCACCACCTTCCATTGGCAGGGCCTGGATCGCCAGGGCCGCCCGCAAAGCGGCGTGCTGGTCGCCGGTGATGCCGCGCTGGCGCGCGCCCTGTTGCGCCGCCAGGGCATCCGCGTGGCGCGCCTGCGCGCCGCCGACGGTTCCGCCGAACCCCAAGCCAAACCCGGACAACGCGCCGGCGCCGGCCTGGCGCGCGGCCGCATCCCCGAGAAGCAAATCGTGCTGTTCACCCGGCAACTGGCGACCATGCTGCAAGCCGGCCTGCCGCTGCTGCAGGCGCTGGACATCGCCATCCGCGGCGCCGGCGCCGCTCCCATGGCATCGCTGCTGCGCGCCATCCGCAACGACGTGGCGCAAGGCGAAAGCCTGCATGCCGCCCTGGGCCGTCATCCGCGCCATTTCGACACGCTGTTCTGCAACCTGGTGCGCGCCGCCGAAGCGGCCGGCATGCTCGACACCATGCTGGAACGCATCGCCGGCTACCGCGAAAAGTCGCTGGCCCTGAAGGGCAAGGTGCGCTCGGCGCTGGCCTATCCCTGCGCGGTGGTGCTGGTGGCGGCGGTGGTGACGCTGGTGATCATGCTGTGGGTGGTGCCGGCCTTCGAACAGATGTTCCACAACTTCGGCGCCGAACTGCCGCTGCCGACGCTGGTCGTGATGAAGATCTCGCGCCTGCTGGCGCACTGGTGGCCCTGGCTCCTGGCCGCCCTGGCCCTGCTGGGCGTGGCCGGCCGCCAGGCCTGGCGCCGCTCGCCGGGCATCCGCTCGACGGCCCAGCGCGCCAGCCTGCGCCTGCCGCTGTTCGGCCCGCTGCTGCGCCAGGCCGCCATCGCGCGCTGGAGCCGCACCTTCGGCACCCTGTTCGGCGCCGGCATCGCCCTGGTCGAGGCGCTGGAAACGGTGGCCGGCGCGGCCGGCAACATCGTCTACGCCGACGCCAGCCTGGCCATCCGCGACGCCGTGCGCAACGGCGCCGCGCTGCATGCGGCGATGGAGCAGACCGGCGCCTTTCCCGACCTGGCGGTGCAAATGGCCGCCGTCGGCGAGGAAGCCGGCGCGCTCGACGCCATGCTCGGCAAGATCGCCGACCTCAACGAACGCGAAGTCGACGACGCCGTCGCCGCGCTCACCAGCCTGATGGAACCGATTATCATGGCGGTACTGGGCATCCTGATCGGCGGCCTGGTGATTGCGATGTACTTGCCTGTTTTCCGCATGGGCTCCGTCGTATAGTCCTGCACATTCCTAAAAGAACGTTCCGATGCCCTTCCCCGACGCCTACGGCATACCGCACAACGCCGCCATCGCCCTGATGGCCGGGCTGCTGGGCCTGCTCGTGGGCAGCTTCCTCAACGTGGTGATCCACCGCTTGCCGAAGATGATGATGCGCGAGACGGCCAACTTCGTCGCCCATGAGCGCGGCGAGGCACAGCCCCATACCGGGCGCTACGACCTGCTGCTGCCGCGCTCATCCTGCCCGCACTGCCATGCGGCGCTGCCGGCGCGCCACAATATCCCGGTGCTGAGCTGGCTGCTGCTGCGCGGCCGTTGCGGCCAGTGCAAGGCCCCCATCAGCGTACGCTATCCGGCGGTCGAACTGCTGACGGCGGCCGTGTTCGCGCTGGCCGCCTGGAAGTTCGGCGCCGGACTGACCGGGCTGGCGGTGATGGCCTGCGGCGCCTTCCTGATCGCACTCGGCTGCATCGATGCCGACACCATGCTGCTGCCCGACGACCTGACCTTGCCGCTGCTATGGCTGGGCCTCCTGGTCAACCTGAACCACCGCATCGCGCCGCTGCAGGACGCGGTGCTGGGCGCGGCGGCTGGCTATGCCGCCCTGTGGCTGATCTTCTGGGTCTTCAAGCTGGCCACCGGCAAGGAAGGCCTGGGCTATGGCGATTTCAAGCTGATGGCCGCGCTCGGCGCCTGGCTGGGCTGGCAGGCGCTGCCTTTCGTGCTGCTCTCGGCGTCGGCGCTGGGCGCCATCGTCGGCATCGCGCTGGTGGCCGCCAAGCGCCATGAGCGCGGCCAGGCGATCCCGTTCGGCCCCTACCTGGCGATTGCGGGTATGCTGGCGCTGCTCTACGGCGGCAACTGGCTGTCCTTCGGCATCTACGATTACTAGAACTCACTCCATGACATCCATAGCGCAACGCTTTTCCGTCGGCCTCACCGGCGGCATCGGCAGCGGCAAGAGCACCGTGGCCGACCTGTTCGGCGAACTGGGCGCCTCGCTGGTCGACACCGACGCCATCGCCCACCAGTTGACCGCCCCCGGCGGCCTGGCCATCGACAGCATCCGTAGCCACTTCGGCGCCGATTTCATCGATGCGCGCGGCGCCATGGACCGCGCGCGCATGCGCAGCCACGTGTTCGGCAACCCGGCCGCCCGCCAGGCGCTGGAAGCCATCCTGCATCCGCTGATCCGCAGCGAGACCATCCGCGCGGCCGAGGCGGCGACCGGCGACTATGTGATCTTCGTCGTCCCGCTGCTGGTGGAGTCCGGCAACTGGGTCGGCCGCACCTCGCGCATCCTGGTGGTCGACTGCGAGGAAGAGGTGCAGATCGCCCGCGTCATGCAGCGCAACGGCCTGCAACGCGGCGAGGTGGAGGCCATCATGGCCGCGCAGGCCAGCCGCCCGGCCCGCCTGGCGGTGGCCGACGACGTCATCGAGAACAATGGCACGGCCGCCGACCTGCTGCCGCGGGTGCGCGAACTGCACGCCGTTTACCTGGAACTGGCGCGCGCCGCCTGACGCCGGCGACAGCCGAAACCCTGCCCATCAGGCGGCCGTTCCGGCCCGGTTTCCGCCGTCCGCCACCACGCCCATGCGCGGGCGGCGTGCCCGGCGCTTTCCCAGTGCGCCATTCATTTGTAATTTTCTTCCGCATGGGTCAGAATCACACACAACGCGGCCAACAGCAGTTTTCCTGCGGCCCACCATCGTGTCCGGTTCAACCAATAAAAGGGATCATGCTTTGATCGTCTACGAATACCCTTTCAATGAGCGTATTCGCACGCTGTTGCGACTGGAAGACCTGTACGAGAAGTTCGTCTTCTTCCTGCACCAGGAAAGCCCGCAGCAGCATCACATCGCCCTTGCCACCATTTTCGAAATGCTGGAGGTAGCCGGACGCGCCGACCTCAAGTCCGACCTGCTGCAGGAACTCGAGCGCCAGAAGCAGATGCTGCTGGCCTACCAGTCCAATCCCAATGTCGAGCCGGAGATGCTCAACGCCATCCTGAGCGAGGTCGACAAGGCCAGCAGCGCGCTGGCCGCGGCCCAGGGCAAGACCGGGCAGAACATCCGCGACAACGAATGGCTGATGAGCATCCGCGGCCGCACCATCATCCCCGGCGGCGCCTGCGAGTTCGACCTGCCGGCCTATTACGCCTGGCAGCAGCACAGCTTCGAGCGCCGCTTCAACGACATCTCCAACTGGTTCGCCCCGCTGATCCCGCTGTTCGACGCCATCTCCATCGTGCTGCGCCTGCTGCGCGAATCGGGCCATGCGGTGAAGATCAACGCCGAAGGCGGCAGCTACCAGCAGATGCTGCAGGGCAAGGTCTACCAGATGCTGCGCCTGTCGCTGGACATCGAACTGGGCGCCATCCCCGAGATTTCGGCCAACAAGTACATGCTGTGGGTGCGCTTCACCCAGCAGGACGGCGACGAGAAGCCGCGCTCGTTCGAAGGCGAAGTGCCGTTCGAACTGGCGCTGTGCGGATTCTGAGGAGGCAACGATGGTCACGATAGTCGATTGCCCGACCTGCGGCGCCAAGGTGGAATGGGCCGAAAAGAACAAATACCGCCCGTTCTGCTCCGAGCGCTGCAAACAGATCGACCTGGGCGCCTGGGCCGAGGAAAAGTATGCGATCCCGGCGGTCAACCTGCCGCAGGAAGGCGAGGACGACAAGCCGCTGCAGTAATAAGCAGGCCCAGCTCCGCTGCCGCTAGTTCCGGATAAACAAAAACGCCGCTTGAAGCGGCGTTTTTATCGTCCCGGCCAAGCAGGCTACTCGCGGTTGCCGTAACGCAGCTGGTCCAGCCACTCGATCAGGGGGATGGTGGCCGGCAACAACGGCTCCACGCCCACGCTGCCCTGCCAGGCGAAGGCCTGGCCTTCCAGGCTCTGCGGTTCGCCGCGCCAGCGGCGGCTGATATAGAAATGCAATCGCACATGGGCATGCGGATAGACATGCTCGACGCCGCACCAGCCCTCGCCGTCCAGCACCTCGATCCCCAGCTCTTCCTTGAACTCGCGCTGCAGGGCGGCGAAGATGGTTTCGCCCGGCTCCACCTTGCCGCCGGGGAATTCCCAGTAGCCGGCGTAGGGCTTGCCCTCCGGGCGCTGGCCCAGCAGCACGTCGCCGTTGGGCTGCATCAGGATGCCGACGGCGACGTCGATGGGCTTGGCCGCGACCGTACCGCTCATCAGCCTTGCGCCTTTCCGGCGTAGTCGCGGGCGAACTGCCAGGCCACGCGGCCCGAGCGCGAGCTGCGCTGCAGCGCCCAACGCAGGGCGTCGCCGCGCGCCTCGGCGATCTGGGCGTCGTTGCAGCCGAAATGACGCAGCCAGTGGGCGACGATGTCGAGGAAATCGTCCTGCTTGAACGGATAGAAGGTCACCCACAGGCCGAAACGCTCGGACAGCGAGATCTTCTCTTCCACCGTCTCGCCGGGGTGCAGGTCGCCATCCTCGGTGTGGGTGTAGGTGCTGTTGTCGGACAGGCGTTCCGGCATCAGGTGGCGGCGGTTGGAGGTGGCGTAGATCAGCACGTTGTCCGACTGCGCGGCGATGCTGCCGTCCAGCGCCACTTTCAGCGCCTTGTAGCCGCCCTCGCCTTCCTCGAAGGACAGGTCGTCGCAAAACACGATGAAGCGCTCCGGACGCGCCGAGACCAGCTCGACAATGTCCTGCAGGTCGTGCAGGTCGTCCTTGTCGACCTCGATCAGACGCAGGCCGCGGTCGGCGTACTGGTTCAGGCAAGCCTTGATCAGCGAGGACTTGCCGGTGCCGCGCGCGCCGGTCAGCAGCACGTTGTTGGCCGGGCGGCCTTCGACGAACTGGCGGGTGTTCTGGTCGATCTGTTCTTTTTGCGGGCCGATGTTATGCAGGTCCGACAAGCCGATCTTGGAGATATGGCCGACCGGCTGCAGGTATCCCGGCCGCTGGCCGCTGGCGCCGCGCCAGCGGAAGGCGACGCCGGCGTTCCAGTCCGGCACTTTCGAGGCCGCGGGCAACAGCGATTCGACGCGCGCCAGCAAGGCTTCGGCACGCTGCAGGAATTGGTCTAACTGGGTCATGATGGATAAATGGAATGATGGTTAGCGCCATTGTGGCGCAAAGCGGCCAGCGCCTGAGTGAATTAAATTCTTCCGAGGGCTCCGGGCATTCATGTTGCCGCCACCATCCCGGCACAGCGCCCGCGCCAGATATGGCGGGCGCTGCTGGGTCATCGCTGCCGGCCGAAGATCAGGAACGATAGTCGGCGTTGATCGACACGTAGTCGTGCGACAGGTCGCAAGTCCAGATCGAGGCCTTGGCATTGCCGCGCGCCAGCTTCACGCGCACCACGATCTCGGCCTTCTTCATCACGCGCTGGCCGTCTTCCTCGCGGTAGTCGGGATTGCGGCCGCCGTCCTTGGCGACCCAGACGTCATCCAGCCACAGGTTGATCTTCGACACATCCAGGTCGTCCACGCCGGCGTAGCCGATGGCGGCCAGGATGCGGCCCAGGTTCGGGTCGGAAGCGAAGAAGGCGGTCTTGACCAGCGGCGAATGGCCGATCGAGTAGGCGATCTGGCGGCATTCCTCGACGCTCTTGCCGTCTTCCACGGCCACTTCGATGAACTTGGTGGCGCCTTCGCCGTCGCGCACGATCTGGTGCGCCAGGTTCTGCGACAGGTCGGTGACGGCGGCGGCCAGTTGCTTGTATTCGGCGCTGTCGGCGCTGGTGATTTCCAGTTCGCCGGCGCCGGTGGCGATCAGCATGAAGGAGTCGTTGGTCGAGGTATCGCCGTCGATGGTGATGCAGTTGAACGAGTGGTCGGCGGCATCCTTGACCAGCTGGTTCAACAGCGACTGCGGCAGCTTGGCGTCAAAGGCCAAAAAGCCCAGCATGGTCGCCATGTTGGGCTTGATCATGCCGGCGCCCTTGCTGATGCCGGTCATCACCACTTGCTTGCCGCCGATGGTGACGGTGCGCGACGCCGCCTTGGGCTGGGTGTCGGTGGTCATGATGGACTCGGCGGCGTTGAACCAGTTGTCGGCCCTCAGGTTGCCGATGGCCTGCGGCAGGCCGGCCACGATACGGTCGACCGGCAGCGGCTCCAGGATCACGCCGGTCGAGAACGGCAGGATCTGCGACGGCGCGCAGCCCAGCAGGCCGGCCAGCGCCTCGCAGGTGGCATTGGCGCGCTTGAGGCCTTCTTCGCCGGTGCCGGCGTTGGCGTTGCCGGTATTGATCACCAAGGCGCGGATCGGGGCGCCATCCTTGACCTGTTCCAGATGGGTCTTGCAGACCTGCACCGGCGCCGCGCAGAAGCGGTTCTTGGTGAACACGCCGGCCACCGTCGCCGTGGGCGCCAGCTTGAGCACCAGCAAGTCCTTGCGGTTGGCCTTGCGCACGCCCGCTTCGGCGTAGCCGAGTTCGATGCCGGCGACGGCTTTCAGGTCGGAAGGGACGGGAATCGGGGAGTTGACGGCCATGGCGTGCTTTCAGCTAAAAATGCGGAACGCGTATTTTAAACAAAATCAGTCCCGGCCTGATGACATCCGAATGAACTCACCCTCGATGATCTCGGCCGTCATGCGCGCCCATTGGGCGTACTGGCCGGGGCCGGGATGGAACTTGTCGATCGCCATCTCATGCGGCAGCGCCCATTGCAGTGAGCAATATCGCAACATCCGATCCTGCGCGATCCAAGCGCGCAGCGCGCGGTCCAGCTTGCGGGCGTAGCGGCCGAGATACCAGCGCAGCGGCTGCGGCGCGGCCGGCAGCGTGTGCAGCGGCGGCAGGCCGGTGAACACGATGTTCTCGACGCCGGCCTGCGCCATCAGGCGCTCCACCAGCAACCTGAGGTTGGCGATGTAGCGCCGCGGCGGCATCTGCGAGGTGACGTCGTTGGTGCCCAGCGCCACCACCAGTACGGCGGCCGGGCCGATCTCGTGCTGCGCCAGCAGCTCCAGCGCTTCCAGCGAATTGACGCCGCTCTTTGCCAGCAACTGCCACTGCACCGTGCGCCCGCTGCGTTGCGCCAGATGGCGCGCCAGCGGCAAGGCCAGCGCGCGCTCCTGATGGTCGACGCCGACGCCGGCGGCCGAAGAGTCGCCCACCACCAGCAACCGCAGCGGTTCCGCCGAGGCTGCCGGCGGCATGTCGGGCGCTTCCAGGCCGCTGCGCGGGCCCTCGGCTTCGGGCAGGCGCAGCGCCGTCTTGCGCAGCCATTTGGCCTGGGCCAGCAATACGGGCCCGAGCAGAATCTTGGCGAGGATCAACAAGCGGCACTCCTCACGGCAGCAGGTTCTTGACCACCACCAGCCACGGCCGCTGGGCAATCTGCAGCGCGCGGCCCTGCCCGTCTACCGGGATCAGCGATTCAGACACCGAATTGAACACATTGCCGCCGATCGCCCCGGCCCAGCCTTCATCCGCGTGCACTTCCACCACCATGTCGCAATGCCCCGCCAGGCCGGGCTGGATATCGTCGAGCGTGGCGGCGGTGTTGTTGCCGCGCGGGGCGCAGATCAGGTCGCCCGGCGCGATCGGTTCGCTGGCGGCCGGGCGCAGCACGAACTGCGGCGACGGGCGCGACTCGCGCTGCTTGAGGAAACTCAGGTAGTTGAAATGGGTTTCGTCCGGGGCGAAATCCTGCGGCGCCACATTGGTCGTCACCATCAGCCAGGAGATGAACGCGGCCGACCAGGGCTGCTGGCAATCGGCGCCGGTCAGGTTCTTGCCGACCGCGTGCCAGTACTGGGCCACGCGCTGCACCGCTTCGCCCTCGTCTTCCAGCAAACCCAGGCGCGGCGCGCTCAGGGTTTCGCCGCGCATGTCGATCTGCTGGTTGCCGAAGAAATCCCACTCGCCCTTGGCCGCCGCCACCAGCGCCGCGCGGGTCGGCGCTTCGGTGCTGATGGTCACCGGCGGCACGGGAATCGTGGCGGACTCGACCGGTTCAGCCGGCGCCGGGCGCACCGGCGCATAGCCGGCGTCGGCGGGCTCGCGCCAGGCCGGCATCGGGCTGGAGGCGCAACCGTCCAGCAGCGTCGCCGCCAATACGGCAACGCATATCGCGGAAGACTTCAGGGGAAATTTGGCGGCTGGCATCTTATTGTTCTCCGATAGCCTGGTTCGTCGAATCGGGAATGGAAAAGGCCGCTCACCACGGCGATGGTGAACGGCCTTTACGCTTGCTTTCGCGGCGGCTGGATCAGGCCAGCTTGCCGTGGCACTGCTTGTACTTCTTGCCGCTGCCGCATGGGCAGGGATCGTTGCGGCCGACCTTGGGGTATTCCGAGGCGGGCGCCGATTCGCTGGCGGCGGTCGGCGCCATCAACTCTTCGGGCGCGGCGTCGGGATTGAAGTCGGCATGCTGGTAATGCACGTTCTCCAGCGCCACGCCGTCGGCCAGGCTTTCCTCGGCGGCTTCGATCTCTTCGCGGCTCTGGATGCGCACGGTCATCACGACCTTGATCACTTCGTTCTTGATCAGGTCCAGCATCTGGGCGAACAGTTCAAAGGCTTCGCGCTTGTATTCCTGCTTCGGGTTCTTCTGCGCGTAGCCGCGCAGGTGGATGCCCTGGCGCAGGTGGTCCAGCGCCGCCAGGTGTTCGCGCCAGTGGTTGTCGATGCTCTGCAGCATGACGCTGCGCTCGAAGCCGGCGAAGGCTTCGGTGCCAACTACGGCGACCTTGGCGTCGTAGGTGTCGCGGGCGGCGTTGAGCACGCGCTCCAGCAGATCGTCGTCCGACAGGTCGGGTTCGGCTTCCAGCATCGCCTCGAGCGGCACGTCGAGCTGCCATTCGTTCTTCAGCGCGGCCTGCAGGCCGGGGATGTCCCACTGCTCTTCCATCGACTCGGCCGGCACGTACTGGCGGAACACGTCGGTGAACACGCCTTCGCGCAGCGAGGCGATCATCTCGGCCATGTCGGCTGACTCCAGCAGCTCGTTGCGCTGCTGGTAGATCACCTTGCGCTGGTCGTTGGCGACGTCGTCGTATTCGAGCAGTTGCTTGCGGATGTCGAAGTTGCGCGCTTCGACCTTGCGCTGGGCCGACTCGATCGAACGGGTCACGATGCCCGCTTCGATCGGCTCGCCTTCCGGCATCTTCAGGCGGTCCATGATGGCGCGCACGCGGTCGCCGGCGAAGATGCGCAGCAGCGCATCGTCCAGCGACAGGTAGAAACGCGAGGAACCCGGGTCGCCCTGGCGCGCCGAACGGCCGCGCAGCTGGTTGTCGACGCGGCGCGACTCGTGGCGCTCGGTGCCGATGATGTGCAGGCCGCCGGCGTTGACCACGTGGTCGTGCAGCGATTGCCATTCGTCGCGCAGTTGCTGTGCCTTGGCCGCCTTGTCGGCGTCCGACAACGCGGCGTCGGCTTCGATCAGTTGCACCTGCTTGTCCACATTGCCGCCCAGCACGATGTCGGTGCCGCGGCCGGCCATGTTGGTGGCGATGGTGATCATCTTGGGACGGCCGGCCTGGGCCACGATCTCCGCTTCGCGCGCGTGCTGCTTGGCATTCAACACGTTGTGCGGCAGCTTGGCCTTGTTCAGGATGCCCGACAGCAGTTCCGAGTTCTCGATCGAGGTGGTGCCCACCAGCACCGGCTGGCCGCGGTCGTAGCAATCCTGGATGTCTTTCAGCATCGCCTGGTACTTCTCCTGCGCGGTCTTGTAGACCTGGTCCTGGCGGTCCTTGCGCGCGTTCGGGCGGTTGGGCGGGATCACCACGGTTTCCAGGTGGTAGATCTCCTGGAATTCGTAGGCTTCGGTGTCGGCCGTGCCGGTCATGCCGGCCAGCTTGGCGTACATGCGGAAGTAGTTCTGGAAGGTGATCGAGGCCAGGGTCTGGTTCTCGTTCTGGATCTTCACGCCTTCCTTGGCTTCCACCGCCTGGTGCAGGCCGTCGGACCAGCGGCGGCCGGTCATCAGGCGGCCGGTGAATTCGTCGACGATGGTGACTTCGCCGTTCTGCACCACGTAGTGCTGGTCCTTGTGGTACAGCGTGTGCGCGCGCAGCGCGGCGTACAGGTGGTGGATCAGGGTGATGTTGGCGGCGTCGTACAGCGAGGCGCCTTCCGGCAGCAGGCCCATCTGGGTCAGGATCTGCTCGGCCTTGTCGTGGCCGGCTTCGGTCAGCAGCACCTGGTGGCTCTTCTCGTCCTTGGTGTAGTCGCCCGGGACTTCGATCTTGCCCTTGCCGTCCGGCGTCTCTTCGCCGATCTGCAGCGTCAGCAGCGGCGGCACCGCGTTGATCTTGTGGTACAGCTCGGTGTGGTTCTCGGCCTGGCCGGAAATGATCAGCGGCGTGCGCGCCTCGTCGATCAGGATCGAGTCCACTTCGTCGACGATGGCGAAATTCAGGCCGCGCTGCACGCGGTCCGCGGCGTCGAACACCATGTTGTCGCGCAGGTAGTCGAAGCCGAATTCGTTGTTGGTGCCGTAGGTGATGTCGGCGGCGTAGGCCTGCTGCTTGACGTCATGGTCCATCTGCGACAGGTTCACGCCGGTGGTCAGACCCAGCCAGCCGTACAGACGGCCCATGTCGTCGGCGTCGCGCTGGGCCAGGTAATCGTTGACGGTGACCACGTGCACGCCCTTGCCGGCCAGTGCATTGAGGTAGGCCGGCAGCGTCGCCATCAGGGTCTTGCCTTCGCCGGTGCGCATTTCGGCGATCTTGCCGAAGTGCAGCGCCATGCCGCCCATCAGCTGGACGTCGAAGTGGCGCATCTTGAACACGCGGCGGCTGGCTTCGCGGCAAACCGCGAAGGCTTCCGGCAGGATCGCGTCGAGCGTCTCGCCGTTGGCGATGCGTTGCTTGAATTCGGGCGTCTTGGCTTGGAGTTCGGCATCCGTCAGCTTCTCGATCGACGGTTCCAGCGCGTTAATCTGGCGGACGATTTTTTGATATTGTTTGAGCAACCGCTGGTTGCGGCTGCCGAAAATCTTGGTCAGGAATGACATGCTTGGATTCTATAAAAGCGCCGATAGAAAGATCCGGCAGACAGACGTTTGGCACCCGGCCGATAGAACGCCCAATAATAAACCGCTGATTTTAGCATGCGGCCCCCGTGGCGATGGCTTTCCCGGCATGCCGGCCGGTCGCATCGCCTGTAGATCGGGCCCGATTGCAAAGATTCAATAGAAAAACCCGCCCAAAGGCGGGTTTTACGGGACGATGGAGCAAAAACCGCTCATCGGCCGGCCACGAATACCGGCATCTGCTTGGGCTGGTTGCCGCCGGTGGCGCCCAGCGCCAGGAACTTGCGCGGATCCTGGGCGATGCCCCGGATACGCACCTCGAAATGCAGGTGGGCGCCGGTCGAGCGGCCGGTGGAGCCGACGTCGGCCACGTGCTGGCCGCGCTTGACGATGTCGCCCACCTTCACATAAAGCTGCGAGGCATGGGCGTAGCGCGTGATGATGTTGTTGCCGTGGTCGATTTCCAGCATGTTGCCGAACTGATAATGATACTCCGAGGCAATCACCACGCCGGCCGCCGCCGCCACGATCCGGGTGCCGACCGGCGCCGGGAAATCCAGGCCTTCATGGAAGGCGTTGTGGCCGCTGAAGGGGTCCAGGCGCCAGCCGAAGCTCGACGAGTTATAGGCCACGTTGACCGGCTGGTTGGTCGGCAGCAGGCGCGACTTGATCTTGTCGCCCATCAGCGTCGATTCGACCGCGTTCAGGTAGTCGATGCGATGGCCGGCGCCGTCAGCCAGCGAATCGAGCATCCGGCGCAGCTCATCCATGCCGACCTCGCGGCCGGGGCCGGCGATGCTGGAGACTTCGGCGCCGCCGCGGCCGGGCAATTCCTTGAAGTTGAATTCCTCGGGACGGATGCCGGCCAGGCCTTGCACCCGCTCGCCCAACGCATCCAGGCGCATCATCTGGGCCTGCATCTCGCCGACCTTGACGGCCATCATGGCCAGGTTTTCCTTGAGGTATTTCTCTTTACGATCGTCTTCCTGCTGGCTCATCGAGACGGCCAGCTTGTGGAACATGGGCGAGGCATCGGGGTTGGCCGCATGGCGCAGCATGAGATAGGAGAGCAGTGCCGAGCAGCCGGCAATGACGCCCAGCAACAGAACCAGGATGAACAACAGGTGTTTGGACCCCAGCGTGACGGAACGGGCCCGGGTGAAACGGGGGTGCAACAGGATAATTTGCATCTTTGCTCCTTGGAACCTGTTCAACAGGCCTCCAGACTCCAGCCGCCTGATGGGCGGATGTGATAAGGTTTCAAGATGAAGTACGCATCCACTTTCACCCCTTATCGGCCGGCTCCCACGAGCGCCCAACGCATGGCGAAGAGCACGAAGGGAGCCTCGGATTTCCTGCGGTCGAATTCGGCGATGGCGGCGCTGCTGCCCGCCCTGTCGCGCATGGCCACGCTGCAAAAGGCAGTCGCCGCCGGGTTGCCCGCGATGTTCGCCGCGTGCGAGATCCTGCACTTCGAAGCCGGCGTGCTGGTGATGAGCGCGCCCAATGCTGCATTGGCGGCCCGGCTCAAACAACAGCTCCCCAGGCTGCAAGACCGCTTGCAAAAGGACGGATGGCAGGTTAATTCAATCCGTATCAAAGTGCAAGTTGGCAAGATCGCCCCGCCGCCCGCTCCCAAACGGGTGGTCGAACTGACGGACAACGCCTTGTCCTCCTTTGCCGAACTCAGCAGTACGCTATCGGACGACCCGCGCAGCCAGGGCCTGAAGGATGCCATCGACGCCATGATACGGCGTCGCCAGGGACGCGCATAAGCGAAACAGGGAAGGGAAAGCAGGCTTATTTTCCGCGCGGCAAAAGCGGGTGCCCTTGTTTCCGTAAAAAATTTACGCCTGAAAAGACAAACGCCCCGATGTATCGGGGCGTTTCTCATGGCGCGTTCAGTTCAGCGCCCATTCCTGCTTGGCCTGCATCACGTAAGTCTGCGGCGCGTCCTCCAGCGAATCGAAGGTGACCACCTCATACGCGTCGGGCTGCTTCAGCAGCTCGCGCAGCAACAGGTTGTTCAGGCCGTGGCCGGACTTGTGCGCGTCGTAGCTGGCCAGCAGCGGATGGCCGATGATGTAGAGGTCGCCGATGGCGTCCAGGATCTTGTGGCGCACGAATTCGTTGTCGTAGCGCAGGCCGTCGGCGTTGAGGATGCGATACTCGTCCATCACGATCGCGTTCTCGAACGAGCCGCCGCGCGCCAGGCCCATGCCGCGCAGGGTTTCCACGTCCTGCATGAAGCCGAAGGTGCGCGCGCGGGCGATTTCCTTCACGTACGAATCGCTGCCGAAGTCGACCTCGGCCACCTGGCCGGTGCCGTCCACCGCGGGGTGGTTGAACTCGATGAAGAACTTCAGGCGGAAGCCGTTGTAAGGTTCCAGGCGCGCCCATTTTTCCTTGTCGCCGGTGCCTTCGCGCACTTCGACCGGCTTTTTCACGCGGATGAATTTCTTGGCGGCGTTCTGCTCCTGCAAGCCGGCCTGCTGCAGCAGGAACACGAAGGAGGAAGCCGACCCGTCCATGATCGGGATTTCTTCCGCGGTCAGGTCGATATAGAGGTTGTCGATGCCGAGGCCGGCGCAGGCCGACAGCAAGTGTTCGACGGTGGAAACCTTGGCGCCGTCCTTGGTCAGGGTCGACGCCATGCGCGTATCGCCCACGCCGGTGGCGATCATCGGCAGCTCGACCACCGGGTCGAGGTCGATGCGGCGGAAGATGATGCCGGTGTCCGGCGCGGCCGGACGCAGGGTCAGCTCGACCTTGGTGCCGGAGTGCAGTCCGACGCCGACGGTCTGGACCAGGTTCTTGATTGTGCGCTGTTTCAACATCCAGCCATTATAGCCAAGGCAGGGGATGCCAGGCCGCCGGGTGTTGCAAATCCGGGTCAGCGGAACGCGACTTTTTCCATCGAGCAAGGCCCGGCCGCTTCCGCAAAAGCGGGGACGGCCGGGCCGGGGTTCTTACAGCTGGCCCAGCAGGGTTTCGGCGTTCGAGACTTCGAACTTGCCCGGCGCTTCCAGGTTCAGTTGCTTGACCACGCCGTCCTCGATCAGCATCGAGTAGCGCTGCGAGCGGATGCCCATGCCCTTCTCGGTCAGGTCGAACACCATGCCCAGCGCCTTGGTGAAGGTGGCGCTGCCGTCGCCCAGCATGCGCACGATGCCGGTGGCCTTCTGCTCGCGGCCCCAGGCGCCCATGACGAACGGGTCGTTGACCGACAGGCACCAGATCTCGTCGATGCCCTTGGCCTTGAACTGCGCGGCGTGGGCGATGTAGCCCGGCACGTGCTTGGCCGAACAGGTCGGGGTGAATGCGCCGGGCAGCGCGAACAGCGCGATCTTCTTGCCCTTGACCAGGTCCGACACCTTGAAGGTGTTGGGGCCGAGCGAGCAGCCTTCGGTTTCGGTCTCGATGAATTCAGCCAGGTTGCCTTCCGGCAGGCGGTCGCCGATCTTGATGGTCATGATGTTTCCTTGTCTGGTTGTAAATCTGTGTGACTGAGTGGCCCGTGCGGGCGAAAAAACGCCGCGCTCGGGGCGCGGCGTTAGTATGCCCTGTTACCGACCGGGCTGCTGGAAATCAAACAACCCGGCCAAGCAGGTCAACCGGCGATCAGTCCGCCTGCTTGCGCAGGAAAGCCGGAATGTCGTAGGTTTCCATGCCGTTCTTCTCCAGCGCGCGCACGGTGTCGGAAGCCGACTCGCGGCGCCACACGGCCGGCGCCTTCAGGCCGCCGAAGGTGGCCGCAGGCTGCGCGGCGCCTTGCATCATGGTGCCGGTGCCGGCCATCATCGGCTCGTTGTGGGTACCGGTACGCAGCACCGGGGTCTGCACCAGTTGCACCGTCTTGCGTGCACGGCCCAGGCCGGTCGCCACCACGGTCACGCGGATCTCGTCGCCCATCGTGTCGTCGTAGGCGATACCCTGGGCGATCGATGCGTCGGCGGCCGCGAAAGCGCGCACGGTCGCCATCACTTCCTTGATTTCCTTACCCTTCAGGCTGCGGCTGGCGGTCACGTTGACCAGCACGCCGCGCGCGCCGGACAGGTCGATGCCGTCCAGCAGCGGCGAGGCCACGGCCTGCTCGGCCGCCACGCGCGCGCGATCGACGCCGGAAGCGGTCGCGGTGCCCATCATGGCCTTGCCCTGCTCGCCCATGATGGTCTTGACGTCGTTGAAGTCGACGTTGATGTGACCCGGCACGTTGATGATCTCGGCGATACCGGCAACGGCGTTGTTCAACACGTCGTCGGCGTGCGACAGCCATTCGATCATGCTGTCGTCCTCGTAGATCTCTTCCAGCTTTTCATTGAGGATGATGATCAGCGAGTCGACGTGCTGGGACAGCTCTTCCAGGCCGGCGTCGGCGATGTCCATGCACTTCTGGCCTTCGTACGAGAACGGCTTGGAGACCACCGCAACGGTCAGCGCGCCCTGCTGCTTGGCCACCTGCGCCACCACGGGAGCGGCGCCGGTGCCGGTGCCGCCGCCCATGCCGGCGGCGATGAACACCATGTGCGCGCCGCGCAACGCATCTTCGATGCGCGAGCGGGTTTCTTCCGCCAGGCGGCGGCCGACGTCGGGCTGCATGCCTGCGCCCAGGCCGGTGTCGCCGATCTGGATGACGTTGTGCGCCTTGGACTGCTTGAGCGCCTGCGCGTCGGTGTTGGCGGCGATGAACTCGACGCCCGACACCCCCTTGTTGATCATATGCTGCACAGCGTTGCCGCCTGCGCCGCCGACGCCGACGACCTTGATGATCGTGCCCAGCGTCGCATTGTCGACCATATCGATTTCCATGATGACTCCTTTAAATATGTATGTCTGCAGCAGGCAGTTGATAGGCATCACGCGGTGTGACGACTAGCAACTGAACACTGCACATCCGTCCAATCAATTGATACTGCAAATCCAAAACCAAAAAACAAATACCGATACTGCGATGAAAACTAAACTTCCCAAACCCTACTGCCGTTGACTTTGCTGTCAAAAACCATTTGCCGCCAAACCTTTTACATCCTGAATCACCTTCGGCAACACACTTCAGAAGTTACCGAGGAACCATTCCTTCATGCGCTGCCATACCGCCTTCACCGAACCTTCCTGGCGCGTCACGATGTAGCCGCGCAGGTATTGCTTCTTGGCTTCCTGCAGCAGACCCAGCACGGTCGAGTAGCGCGGGCTGCGCACCACGTCGGCCAGCTGGCCGCTGTATTCCGGCGTGCCCAGGCGCGCCGGTTTCAGGAAGATGTCTTCGGCCAGCTCGGTCATGCCCGGCATCATTGCCGAACCGCCGGTGAGCACGATGCCCGAGGACAGCACTTCTTCGTAACCCGACTCGCGCACCACCTGGTGCACCAGCGCGAACAGCTCTTCCACGCGCGGCTCGATCACCGCCGCCAGCGCCTGGCGCGACAGGGTGCGCGGGTTGCGGTCGCCCAGGCCGGGCACTTCCAGCGTCTCGGTCGGATCGGCCAGGATTTGCTTGGCCACGCCGTAGCGCAATTTGATTTCCTCGGCTTCCAGCGTCGGCGTGCGCAGCGCCATCGCGATGTCGTTGGTGATCTGGTCGCCGGCGATCGGGATCACGGCGGTGTGGCGGATCGCGCCTTCGGTGAACACCGCCACGTCGGTGGTGCCGCCGCCGATGTCGACCAGCACCACGCCCAGCTCGCGCTCGTCGGTGGTCAGCACGGCGTCGGCCGAGGCCATCGGCTGCAGGATCAGGTCCGACACTTCCAGGCCGCAGCGGCGCACGCACTTGACGATGTTCTGCACCGCAGAGACCGCGCCGGTCACGATATGCACTTTCACTTCCAGGCGGATGCCGCTCATGCCGATCGGCTCGCGCACGTCTTCCTGGCTGTCGACGATGAATTCCTGCGGCACCGTATGCAGCAACTGCTGGTCGGTCGGGATGTTGACCGCCTTGGCGGTCTCGATCACGCGCGAGACGTCGGCCGCCGTCACTTCCTTGTCCTTGATCGCCACCATGCCGCTCGAATTGAAGCTGCGGATATGGCTGCCGGCGATGCCGGTATAGACATTTCTGATCTTGCAGTCGGCCATTAGTTCGGCCTCTTCAAGCGCGCGCTGGATGGACTCGACCGTGGCTTCGATATTGACGACCACGCCCTTCTTCAGCCCCTTGGATTCGGACTGGCCCAGGCCGATCACTTCGTGCCGGCCGTCGGCCAGCACCTCGGCCACCACCGCCACCACTTTCGATGTGCCGATGTCGAGACCGACGATCAAGTTCTTTGCGTCTTTTGTCATATCGTTCCGCTTATTTTTTCTTTCCGTTCAGTGCCGCCAGCACCATTCCATCCGCCTTGAGCGCCATCCCGTTCGGGTAGCGCATGTCGACGCTTTCAATCTTGCCCTGCAACCGTTCCATCAGCTGCGGGTACACCGCCACCAGCCGGTCGATGCGTTCCTTCAGCACCGCCTCGCCCTGGTCGCGCCCCAGCTCTACCGTCATGCCGTTATCCAGCCGCACCGTCCACGCATAGCGGTTCGACAGCACCAGCGACTCCGGCGCCAGCTTGAGCGGCGCGAACCACTGGCGGAACTGCGCCAGCCGCGCCACCACCTGCTTCTCGCTGCCTACCGGCCCTTCGAACTCCAGCAAGTCGCCGTCATCCTCTGCTTCGGCCAGGTTGGCGGTAAACACATCGCCTTTCTGCGACAGCAACTTGCCATCCTCGCCCCAGGTACCCAGGGCCTTATGTTCCTCTACCTTCACCACCAGCCGGTCCGGCCATTCGCGCCGCACCATCGCGCGACGCACCCACGGCACCGCCTCGAAAGCCGCGCGCACCGCCGACAGGTCGGTGGTGAAGAAGTTGCCGTGGATCCGCGGCACCGCCGTGGCCCTTACCGTCAACGCATTCACCTTCTCCAACGGCAACTCGCCGGCGCTCTCGATGCGGATGGTGTGCAGCGTAAACATCGGCCGCTGCGCCACCCACCACAGGCCCGACGCCAGCAGGGCCAGCACCACCAGCGCCAGCAGCGTGTTGCTGGCCGCATTGAGCATCTTCACGTCTTGCCACATTACCGCGCGCGCTCCACCATCAAGATTGGCCCGCCTGCGGCGTCCAGTCCTTCGAAGGCTTCATATCGAGCGCCGCCGACTGCAAAATCTCGCAACACAAATCCTCATAGCTCAGGCCGATCGCCTTGGCCGCCATCGGCACCAGCGAGTGGCCGGTCATGCCGGGCGAGGTATTGATTTCCAGCAGGTACGGCTCGGACTGCCCATCCTTCTCCCGCAGCATGAAGTCGACCCGGCTCCAGCCGCGGCAACCGAGCGCGTGGAAAGCCTGCACCGCCAGTTCCTGCACGCGGCGCGTCAGTGCTTCGTCCAGCGGCGCCGGGCACAGGTACTTGGTGTCGTCGGTGAAGTACTTGTGCTGGTAGTCGTAGTTGCCTTCCGGCGCGCGGATCTCGATCACCGGCAGGGCGCGCGCCGCGCTGCCGGTGCCGATCACCGGCACCGTCAGTTCGCGCCCGCGGATGAATTCCTCGGCCAGCACCACTGCGTCGTATTTGGCGCACATCTCGAAGCCCGACTGCATGTCGGAATAGCCGTTGACCTTGGCGATACCGATGGTCGAGCCTTCGTGCGGCGCCTTCAGCATCAGCGGCAGGCCCAGGTCATCGGGCACGGTGCGCAACACTTCGCGCGGGGTGTCCTTGTCCAGCACGGCGAAACGCGGCGTCGGCAAGCCGTGGCCCAGCCAGATGCGCTTGGTCATCACCTTGTCCATGGCGATGGCCGAGGCCATCACGCCGGGGCCGGTATAGGGCAGGCCCATCTGCTCCAGCGCGCCCTGGATCGTGCCGTCCTCGCCGTAGCGGCCATGCAGCGCGATGAAGACGCGGTCGAACTTTTCCGCTTCCAGCTCGCCCAGGCTGCGCTCGGCCGGATCGAACGGATGCGCGTCCACGCCCTTGCTGCGCAAGGCCTGCAACACACCGCTGCCGGACATCTTCGATACTTCGCGCTCGGCCGAACGGCCGCCGAACAGCACGCCGACGCGACCGAAACTCTTGATGGTGGCCTGGGCTATCATGCGCTTGCCTCATTCTTTTCAGTGGCCGCCACCAGGCGGCCGGGTACGGCGGAAATCGAGCCGGCGCCCATGGTCATCACCACGTCGCCGTCGCGCACCACGTTGCGGATGGTCTCGGGCATGTCGGCGATGTCGTCCACGAACACCGGCTCGACCTTGCCGGCCGCGCGCAGCGCGTGCGCCAGCGAACGGCCGTCGGCGGCCACGATCGGCGACTCTCCGGCGGAATACACCTCGGCCAGCACCAGCACGTCCGGCTGCGACAGCACCTTGACGAAATCTTCGAACAGGTCGCGCGTACGGGTGTAGCGGTGCGGCTGGAACGCCAGCACCAGGCGGCGGCCCGGATACGCGCCGCGGGCGGCGGCAATCGTCGCCGCGGTTTCGACCGGGTGGTGGCCGTAATCGTCGACCAGCGTGAAACTGCCGGCCGGCTTGCCCTCGGCATCGACCAGCGGCACCTCGCCGTAGCGGGTGAAGCGGCGGCCGACGCCGTTGAATTCGGTCAGCGCCTTTTGCGTGGCGGCGTCGTCCACGTCCAGCTCGCGCGCGATGGCAATCGCCGCGCAGGCGTTCTGCACGTTGTGCATGCCGGGCTGGTTCAGGCTCACCTGCATCGGCGCGTAGCCGTCCTGCTGCACCGTGAACACCATCTTGCCGTCGACCGCCTGGGCGTCGGTGGCGCGCACGTCGGCGTCTTCATGGAAGCCGTAGGTGAGGATGGGCTTGGACACCATCGGCATGATCTCGCGCACATGCGGGTCATCCAGGCACAGCACCGCCACGCCGTAGAACGGCAGGCGCTGGGTGAACTCGACGAAGGCCTGCTTCAGGCGCGCGAAATCATGGTTGTAGGTCTCCATGTGGTCGGCGTCGATGTTGGTGATCACCTCGATCACCGGCGTCAGGTTCAGGAACGAGGCATCCGACTCGTCGGCCTCGGCCACGATGAATTCGCCGGTGCCCAGCTTGGCGTTGGCGCCGGCCGAAGTCAGGCGGCCGCCGATCACGAAGGTCGGGTCCAGCCCGCCCTGCGCCAGCACGCTGGCCACCAGCGAGGTAGTGGTGGTCTTGCCGTGGGTGCCGGCGATCGCGATGCCCTTCTTCAGGCGCATCAGTTCGCCCAGCATCACCGCGCGCGGCACGATGGGGATATGTTTCTTGCGCGCCGCCAGCACTTCCGGGTTGTCGCCCTTGACGGCGGTGGAGGTGACGATGGCGTCGGCGCCATCGATGTTCTCGGCCGCGTGGCCGTAGCGGATGCAAGCGCCCAGCTGCGCCAGGCGCTGGGTCGCGGCATTGCTGCCCAGATCGGAGCCGGACACGCCGTAGCCGAGATTGAGCATGACTTCGGCGATGCCCGACATGCCGGAGCCGCCGATGCCGACGAAGTGGATATTCTTGACGCGATGCTTCATGGTGTTACCAGTCCTTCCAGCACATGCGCGATCGCCTCATTGGCGTCGCGCCGGCCTTGTTCGTATGCCGCCTGCGCCATTGCCTGGCATGCAGCGCGGTCCAGTTTCTGCAGCAAACCCGCCAGCGCGTCGGCGCTGAGTTCGCGTTGCGGCAGGTGAATCGCCGCCTTGTTTTGCGCCATCCATTTGGCGTTGTCGATCTGGTGCGAGGTGGTCGACACCGCCAGCGGCACCAGCACGCTCGCCACGCCCGCCGCCGTCAGTTCCGACACCGTGATCGCGCCGGCGCGGCAGATCACCAGGTCGGCCTCGGCATAGCGGCGCGGCATGTCGTCGATGAAGTCGACCACTTCGGCCTGCACGCCGGCCTGCTCATACGCGGCGCGCAACGCGGCGATATGCTGCTTGCCCGACTGGTGCGTGACCTGCGGACGCTGTTCCGGCGGCAACTTGGCCAGCGCGGCCGGCACGTTGTCGTTCAACACCTTGGCGCCCAGGCTGCCGCCCACCACCAGTATCTTCAGCGGACCGCTGTGGCCGGCATAACGTTCAGCCGGCAACGGCAGCGCCACGATTTCCTTGCGCACCGGATTGCCGGTGACCTCGGCCTTGCCGGCGGCACGGCCGAAGTCGGCCGGGAAACCGAACAGCACGCGGTCGGCCAGCGGCGTCAATGTCTTGTTGGACAGCAGCAGCGCCGCATCGGCATTGACCAGCACCAAAGGCTTGCCGCGCAGGCGCGCCATGGCGCCGCCCGGCACCGTCACATAACCGCCCATGCCCAGCACCACGTCCGGACGGCGGCGGCCGAGGATGGCGAAGCAACGGAAGAAGCTGGCCGCCATGCGCCACACGCCCTTGACCGTATGCATCAGGCCCTTGCCGCGCAGGCCGGCGAACACGATGGTGTCCATTTCCACGCCATGGCGCGGCACCAGGTCGCACTCCATGCCGTGCGAGGTGCCCAGCCAGCTCACCTGCCAGCCGCGCGCGCGCATGGTGTCGGCGATCGCCAGGCCGGGGAAGATATGGCCGCCGGTGCCGGCCGCCATGATCAGCAATTTACGGGGTGCGCTCATAGCCGCCCTCCCCGCATCAGCACGCGGTTTTCGTAATCGATGCGCAGCAGGATCGCCAGGCCGACGCAGTTCAGCAGCACGCCCGATCCGCCATAGCTTATCAGCGGCAGCGTCAGGCCCTTGGTCGGCAGCAGGCCGAGGTTCACGCCCATGTTGATGAAAGCCTGCACGCCCAGCCAGATGCCGATGCCCTTGGCCACCAGGCCGGCGAAGGTCAGGTCCAGCGCGATGGCCTGGCGGCCGATTTCGAAGGCGTGCTTGACCAGCCAGTAGAACAGCAGCACCACCACCAGCACGCCGGCGAAACCCAGCTCCTCGCCGATCACCGCCAGCAGGAAGTCGGTATGCGCTTCCGGCAGGTAATGCAATTTCTCCACGCTGCTGCCCAGGCCCACGCCGAACAGCTCGCCGCGGCCGAAGGCGATCAGCGAGTGCGACAACTGGTAGGCCTTGCCCAGCGCGTTTTCCTCTTCCCACGGATTGAGGTAGGCGAAGATACGCTCGCGCCGCCACGGCGACATCACGATCACCAGGGTGAACACGCCGCCCAGCATGGCGCTGATGCCGCCGAACCAGATGCCGTTGATGCCGCCCAGGAACAGGATGCCCATGGCGATGCAGACGATCACGCCGAATGCGCCCAGGTCGGGCTCCAACAACAATAACAGGCCGACGAAACCGACGGCGGCGGCCATCGGCACGAAACCCTTGACCAGCTTGTGCATCACCGCCTGCTTGCGCACCGTGTAGTCGGCCGCGTACAACACGATGAACAACTTCATCAGTTCGGAGGGCTGCAGGTTGATGACCTTCAGCGACAGCCAGCGCTTGGCGCCGTTGACGCCCTTGCCCACGCCCGGGACCAGCACCAGCACCAGCAGGATCAGCGTGCCGGCGAACAGGTACGGCGCCCACTTCTGCCAGTCTTCGATGCGCACGCGGAACGCCAGCGCGCCGGCGACGATGGAGAGTACGATGAAGATCGCCTGGCGCATCAGGAAGTGATAGTTCGAATAAGAGGCGTACTTGGGCGAATCCGGCAATGCCACCGACGCCGAGTACACCATCACCATGCCGAACAGCATCAGCAGCAGCACCACCCAGATCAGCGGCTGGTCGTATTCCATCATGCGCGAACGCTGTTCGAAGCCGACGCCGCCGTAGCCGCTGCGTCCGCCCACACCGCCTTTGAGGCGGCCAGCGGCGGCCGGCGCGGCGTCTTTGTCGCTGCCCAGCCATCCACGCAGTGACGACAGTCCGAGCTTCATGCGATCACCTCGCCGCGCGACAGCGCCAGTTCGCGCACCGAGTCCACAAAGACTTCGGCGCGATGCGCGTAGTTGCGGAACATGTCCAGGCTGGCGCAAGCCGGCGACAGCAGGACGATCTCGCCCGCGCGCGCCATGTCGCCCGCCTTCTGCACGGCCTCTTCCAGGGTCGCGCAATCGACCAGCTCGACGCCGGTATTGGCCAACGCGGCGCGCACGGCCGGGCCGTCGCGCCCGATCAGGAACACGGCGCGGCCGTATTTTTCCACCGGCAGCGCCAGCGGCGAGAAATCCTGCCCCTTGCCGTCGCCGCCGGCGATCAGCAGGATGCGGTTGGGACGGCCGCCCAGGCCCAGCCCGTTCAGGGCCGCCACCGTGGCGCCGACATTGGTGCCCTTGCTGTCGTCGTAGTACTCGACCTCCTGCACCACCGCCACCAGCTCCACGCGGTGCGGTTCGCCCGCGTAGTCGCGCAAGCCGTGCAGCAGCGGCGCCATCGGCAAGTCGATGGCGCGGCACAGGGCCAGCGCGGCCAGCGCGTTCATCGCATTGTGCGCGCCGCGGATCTTGAGCGCGTCGGCCGGCATCAGGCGCTTGACCGTCACCGGCGGCGGCACCAGTTCCTTTTGCTTGCGGCGGCGCTTGCCCTCGGGCTGCTCGTCGTCCTCATGCACGAAGGCATTGGCCAGCCACAGCATGCCGTTGTCGTTGATCAGGCCGAAGCTGTCCGGCGCGGACGGCTCGTCCAGCCCGAACGAGGAAACCGGCGCGGCGGCCGATGCCATCTGCATCACCGTCGCATCGTCGCGGTTGAGCACGCGCACGGTGTGCTCGCCGAAAATGCGCGCCTTGTCGGCGGCATAGGCCTGCATGCTGCCGTGCCAGTCGAGATGGTCTTGCGTGACGTTGAGCACGGTGGCCGCATCGGCCTGCAGGCTGTACGTGGTGTGCAGCTGGAAGCTGGACAGCTCCAGCACCCAGGCCTGCGGCATCGAGCCGCGATAGGTCGGCTCCGGCGGCGGAGGCGGCGGCACTTCGGCCAGCGCGTCCTCGTCGGCGGTGCGCGAGACGGCCATGAAGTCGTCCAGGTTCATCGCTTCGGCTGCATTGCCGGCGGCATCGCCCTGCGGTGCGGCGTCCGCGGGCTCTTCCGCATGGGCAGTTTCGCCGGCGGCGGCTTCAAGCGCTTGTTGCGGTTCTTGCGGCTCCTGCGGCTCCTGCGGCTGGCCGTCCGCTTGCGCATCGCCGGCTTCGGGCGCGCCCGTTTCCGGAGCCGACGCCGATACCGCGGCGCTGGCTGCCGCTTCTTCGATACGCGCCTCGGCCTGCTTGCGCTTGGCTGCCTCGGCCGCTTCCTGCGCCGCCAGCTCGGCCTGGTGCGCGGCTTGCGCCTCGGCTTCGGCGGCCGCCTGGGCGGCGGCGATGGCATCCTGCTCGGCCAGTTCGGCCAGGAACACCTTGTCCTTGATCACCGCTTCGCGCAGCACGTCCAGCGCGGCCGGGCTGATATTGCCCGCCACCCGCACCGACAGGCCGGCGCGCTGGCACAGCATGCCGGTCAGGCTGGTGACGGTGGTCTTGCCGTTGGTGCCGGTCACAGCCAGCACCTTGGGCTTGTAGAGGGTTTCTTCGCGCAAGGCGGCCAGCGCCTGGGCGAACAATTCGATCTCGCCCCACAGCGGCAGGCCGCGCTCGGCGATGGCCGGCATCAGCGGCGCCAGTTCGCCGTCCGGCGCCAGGCCGGGACTGACGGCGACGAAATCCACGCCGTCCAGCAGTTCGGGCGACAAGGGACGGCCCAGCACGGCCTGGGCATCGGGCGCGTCGGCGCGCAGGGCGGCCAGGCGCTCGGCCAATGCCGCCTCGCCGCGCGTATCGGCCACGCGCACGCCGGCGCCGCAGTAGACCAGCCACCGCGCCATTGCCAGGCCGGACTCGCCGAGTCCGAGCACCAGTACGTGTTTGCCCGAGTAATTCATCCGTTAAAACTCACTTCCATTACTTGCTTCAAACTGCCAAGGGCGCCGCCTTGCATCGCTTGCGAGGGGCGCCGTGCTTTCCATTTTCGTTCCGGTCAACGCAGTTTCAACGTCGACAGGCCCACCAGCACCAGCATCATGGTGATGATCCAGAACCGCACCACCACCTGGGTTTCCTTCCAGCCCTTCTGTTCGTAGTGATGGTGCAGCGGCGCCATCAGCAATACGCGGCGGCCGGTGCCGAAACGCTTCTTCGTGTATTTGAAATAGGCCACCTGGATCATCACCGACAGCGTTTCCACCACGAAGATGCCGCCCATGATGAACAGCACGATCTCCTGGCGCACGATCACGGCGATGGTGCCCAGCGCGCCGCCCAGCGCCAGCGCGCCGACGTCGCCCATGAACACCTGCGCCGGGTAGGCGTTGTACCAGAGGAAGGCCAGGCCCGCGCCGCCCATGGCGCCGCAGAAGATCAGCAGTTCGCCGGCGCCGGGGATGTGCGGGATGAACAGGTATTTGGCGTAGTTGGCGCTGCCGGTCAGGTAGGCGAACAGGCCCAGCGCGGCGCCCACCAGCACGGTCGGCATGATGGCCAGGCCGTCCAGGCCGTCGGTCAGGTTGACCGCGTTGCTGGTGCCGACGATGACGAAATAGGTCAGCGCGATGAAGCCCCACACGCCCAGCGGATAGCTCACGCTCTTGAAGAACGGCACGATCAGGTCGGCCTTGGGCGGCAGGTCGAGGCTGAAGCCGGACTGCACCCAGGCCACGAACAGGTCGAGCACCTTCATGTTGCTCACTTCGGACACCGAGAAGGCCAGGTAGAACGCCGCCACCAGCCCGATCAGCGACTGCCAGAAATACTTTTCGCGCGAGCGCATGCCTTGCGGGTCGCGGTAGACCACCTTGCGGTAGTCGTCGACCCAGCCGATGGCGCCGAAGCCGAGCGTGACGATCAGCACGATCCAGACGAAGCGGTTGGACAGGTCGGCCCACAGCAGGGTCGAGATGCCGATGCCGATCAGGATCAGCACGCCACCCATGGTCGGGGTGCCGGACTTGATCAGGTGGGTCTGCGGGCCGTCGGTGCGCACCGCCTGGCCGACCTTCATGCGCGTGAGCATGCGGATCACCGCCGGGCCGGCGATCATGCCGATCAACAAGGCGGTCAGCGTGGCGAACACCGCGCGGAAGGTGATGAAGCTGAACAGGCGCAAGAAGCCGAAGTCCTGTTGAAAATTCTGAGCGAGCCAGACCAGCATGTCAGTGGGTCTCCTGTTGATGTTGCGTGTTGGATTCAACGTTGACCAGATGCTGTACAACTCGCTCCATCTTCATGAAGCGTGAACCTTTTACCAAAACGGTCGCCCCTTGCGGAGCGGCTTGCTCGACCGCTGCATTGAGCGTGTCGATATCGGCGAAGTGGACGGCCTGCGCCGTCGCTTCGCCCGGTGTTTCCTGATACGCCTGCACCGCGTGGCGCATCAGTTCGCCCAGGCCGAACAGGCGGGCGATGCCGCGGCTCTTCGCATAGGCGCCGATCTCGCGGTGGAACTGCGGCCCCTGGTCGCCGACCTCGCCCATGTCGCCCAGCACCAGCACACGCGGACCGTCGATGGCGGCCAGCACATCGATGGCGGCGCGCACCGAATCCGGATTGGCGTTGTAGGTGTCGTCGATCACCAGCGCGCCGCTTTTCGCGGCCTTGCGCTGCAGGCGGCCGTTGACCGGAGCGAAGCTTTCCAGCCCGCGCACCACGGCATCCACCGGAATGCCCGCGCCCAAAGCGCAGGCGGCGGCGGCCAGCGCGTTGCGCACATTGTGTTCGCCTACCGCGGCCAGTTCCACCTTGAAGTGCGCCGGCGGCACCGCGATGCCCTTGATCGTCACCTGCAGCGTGCTGCCGAAAACGCCGGGCTTGTAGGTGGCGCCGACATCGGCCGCGTCATTCAAGCCGAAGGTCAGCACGCGGCGGGCGCCGGCTTCCTCGCGCCATAGCGGCGTGAAATCGTCGTCGGCCGGGAACACCGCCACGCCGTCGGCCGGCAGATGGCGGATCACCGCGCCGTTCTCGCGCGCCACCGCCTCGACGGTGGCCATGAATTCCTGGTGCTCGCGCTGGGCGTTGTTGACCAGCCCCAGCGTCGGCGCGGCGATGCGCGACAAGACAGCGATCTCGCCCGGATGGTTCATGCCCATCTCGATCACCGCTGCCTGATGCGAAGGCCGCAGGCGGAACAAGGTCAGCGGCACGCCGACTTCGTTGTTGAAGTTGCCGCGCGTGCCGAGATAGCCGTCGTCGCCGAACGCGGCGGCGAGGATGGACGCGATCATTTCCTTGACCGTGGTCTTGCCGTTGCTGCCGGTCACGCCGATCACCGGCACCTGATACAAGGAGCGCCAGCCGTGGGCGATCTGGCCCAGCGCGGCGCGGGTATCCGGCACCACGATGGCGGGCACGGCCAAGCCTTGCGGCACGCGCTCGACCACTACGGCGGCGGCGCCCTGCGCGGCCACGGCGTCAAGGAAATCATGCGCATCGAAACGCTCGCCGCGCAGCGCGACGAACACGTTGCCGGGCTTGACCGCGCGGCTGTCGGTGACGACATCGTTGAGTTCCAGCGCGCCGGCCGGCGCATTGGCGACCGTCGGCACGGTATGGGCCGACGCCGCCGCTTCGGCGGCGCGGATCCATTCCAGCAATTGCTTGAATTCGAACCGCATCACGCGCCCCCCATCATGGTCGAGCGCGCGGCCAGCGCCAGCGCGACGTGGTCGGCGTCGAGGAAGGGCAGCTTCTTGCCGGCGATTTCCTGGTAGGCCTCATGGCCCTTGCCGGCCAGCAGGACCACATCGGCCTTGGTGGCATGGCGGATCGCCCACAGGATGGCGCCGGCGCGGTCTTCCAGGATCACCGGTTCGATGCGGCTGATGCCGGCGCGAATCTGGGCGATGATGGCCTGCGGATCTTCGCTGCGCGGGTTGTCGCTGGTCAGCACCACATGGTCGGCCTGCTCGGAAATCTGTCCCATCTGCGGACGCTTGCCCGGATCGCGGTCGCCACCGCAGCCGAACACGCACCACAGTTCGCCGCCGCGCTGGGTGGCGACTTGGCGCAGCGTGGCCAGGGTCTTGTCGAGCGCATCAGGGGTATGCGCGTAGTCGATCACGATCAGCGGCACGTCCGGTCCGCCGAACTGCTGCATGCGGCCGGGCGCGGCGGTCAGCGCGCCGGCGGCGGCCACCACGGCATCCCAGGCCACGCCCTTGGCCAGCAGCACGCCCATGATGCCCAGCACATTGCTGACATTGAAGCGCCCCACCAGTTGCGTCTTGACCTGGCCGCTGCCGAACGGCGAATCGACCTGGAACACGGTGCCGGCATGGCTGCCGCGGATATTGCTGGCGCGCAGCGCGGGAATGCCGGCGGCCTGCGCATCGACCTCGTCTTCCAGCGCATAACCAATCACCGGCACCTTGCGCCCCTGCACCAGCGGCAGCAGGCGCACGCCCATGGCGTCGTCGAGGTTGATCACCGCATGCTGCAAGCCATCCCATTCGAACAACTTGCGCTTGGCGTCCTCATAGGAAACCATGTCGCCGTGGTAGTCGAGATGGTCGCGCGTGAAATTGGTAAACAGCGCCACGTCGACATGCATGCCGTTCATGCGGCCCTGCTCCAGCCCGATCGAGGAAGCCTCGATGGCCAGCGCGCCGACCTTGGCCTTGGCCAGGATGGCCAGATTGCGTTGCAGCAGCACGGCATCCGGCGTGGTGTAGCCGGTGACGTCGAACGCCTGGGCGCGGCCGCCCAGGAAAGTGCCCACGCCCAGGGTGCCGACCACGCCCGCCAGGCCCGCGCCGGGCAGGCGCGACAGCGCGGAGCCCAGCCAGTAAGCGCAGGAAGTCTTGCCATTGGTGCCGGTCACGGCCACGGTGAACATGCCCTGGTCCGGCCGGCCGTACCAGTCGGCGGCGATGTCGCCGGCCAAGGCCTTGAGATTGTCGACCGCCAGGCCCGGCACGCCGAGATGCTCCGGCCAGGCGAAACCGGCCGCCTCATAGACCACGGCGGCGGCGCCGCGCTCGACGGCGTCTTCTATATAAGAGCGGCCGTCGGCATCACCCACATAGGCGAAGAACACGTCGCCCGGCGCCACCCGGCGCGAGTCGGCGGTCAGTTGCGCACCGGCGGCAACGGCTGCGTCGGTGCGCAGCCAGTCGGCGATGTCCTTGATATTGAGCGCTCGCGGGGCCATTACATGCTCTCCTCAAGCGGTTCTTTGGGAATGATGATGTTGGTCACGCTGGAATCCGGCGGCACGTTCAGCGCGCGCAGCGCGTTGGCGGCCACACTGGCGAACACCGGGCCGGCCACCGGGCCGCCGTAGTGCTGGCCCTGCGGCTCGTCGATCATCACGGAAATGATCAGGCGCGGATCCGACATCGGCGCGATGCCGGAGAACGAGGCCACGTACTTGCGCACATATTTGCCGCCTTCGATCTTGTAGGCGGTGCCGGTCTTGCCGCCCACGCGGTAGCCCGGCACCTGCGCCTGCGGCGCGGTGCCGCCGGGGGCGACCACGGTTTCCAGCATGCGGCGCATCTGCAGCGCGGTGTTTTCGGAAATCACGCGCTGGCCGATCGGCGAATCGTTCACCTTGGTGAAGGACAGCGGAATGATGTCGCCGTTGCGGGCGAAGATCAGGTAGGCGTGCGCCAACTGGATCAGCGACACCGAGATGCCGTGGCCGTAGCTCATCGTGGCCTGCTCGATCGGGCGCCACGACTTGTAGGGGCGCACGCGGCCGGCCACCGCGCCGGGGAAGCCGTACTTGGGCTGCTGGCCGAAGCCGACCGTGGTGAACATGGTCCACATCTCTTCCGGCGGCATTTGCAGCGCGATCTTGGCGGTGCCGATGTTGGACGATTTCTCGATGATCTGCGCCACCGTCAGCGGACCGTGGGCATGCGAGTCGCCGATGGTCGCAGTGCCGATGGTCATCTTGCCGGGGGCGGTCTGGAACACGGTGGCGGGCGTGACGCGCTTGGTGTCCAGCGCCAGCGCCACGGTGAACGGCTTCAGGGTCGAGCCCGGCTCGAAGGTGTCGGTGACGACGCGGTTGCGCAGCTGCGCGCCGGTCAGCACCGAGCGGTCATTTGGATTGTAGGTCGGCATGTTGGCCAATGCCAGCACCTCGCCAGTCTTGGCATCGACCACGATGATGCCGCCGGCCTTGGCCTTGAACTTGTCGACCGCTTCCTTCAACTGGGTGAAGGCGATGTACTGGATCTTGCTGTCGATGGACAGGGTCAGGTCGCGCCCGTCGTGCGGATCGCGGATCGAGCCGATATCCTCGACCACCCGGCCCAGGCGGTCCTTGATCACGCGGCGGCTGCCGGTGACGCCGGCCAGCGTCTTCTGCGCGGCCAGTTCCATGCCGTCCTGGCCGGCATCTTCGACGTTGGTGAAGCCGACCACGTGCGCCATCACCTCGCCTTCAGGATAGAAGCGCTTGTACTCCTTGCGGGTTTCGATGCCGGGGATGCCGAGCTTGACGATCTTGTCGGAAATGTCCTGCTCCACCTGGCGCTTGAGGTAGACGAAGCTGCGGTCGGAGTCGAGCTTCTTGCGCAGGTCGGCGTCGCTCATCTCCAGCAGCTTGGCCAGTTCGCGCAGCTTCTCCTTGGGCGCGGCCTGCACGTCTTCGGGAATGGCCCAGATCGCCTTGACCGGCACCGACGAAGCCAGCACCTGGCCGTTGCGGTCGGTGATCTTGCCGCGCGTGGCCGGCAGCTCCAGCGTGCGCGCGTAGCGCGACGCCCCCTGCTTCTGCAGGAAATCGGTCGACACGCCCTGCAGCCACAGCGCGCGCGCCGCCAGCGCCGCGAAGGCGATGAACAGCACGAACAGCACGAAGCGCGAGCGCCAGGCCGGCAGCTTCACCTGCAGGATCGGGTTGGAAGAAAACGCCACCCCCTTGGAAGCCGCGACGCGGCCGCCGGAGAGATTGGTGCGCGGGGGCATGCGGGTCATTTGCCCCCCACGGTGAGATATTGGGTGCGGGCCGCGGTCAGCGGCACCATGCCGAGGTCGCGCCGGGCCAGCTCTTCGATGCGGGCGTTCTTGCCCAGCGTGGACTGGTCCAGCTGCAGTTGCGCCCAGTCGACGTCGAGCTGGCGCGCGGCGGTCTGCGAGCGCTCCAGTTCGATGAACAGGCTGCGCGCCTTGTATTGGGCGCTGACCACGGACAGGGCGCACCCCACCAGCAGGATGGTCAGCAGGATGCACAGGCGCCCGGTCATGGCTGGGCTCCCGTGCTATCGGAATGAATGAGGCGTTCGACGCTGCGCATCACCGCCGAGCGCGCGCGCGGGTTGGCGGCGACTTCGGCGTCGCTGGGCTTGACCCGCCCCAGCAGGCGCGCCGCCGGGCGCGGCAGGTCGGCCGCACGGATCGGCAGGCGGCGGTCAGGCTGCGGCGCATGGGCTTTGGATGCCATGAACTGCTTGACGATGCGATCTTCCAGCGAGTGAAAGCTGATCACAACCAATCTCCCGTGCTGCGCCATCTGCCGAAATGCCTTCTCCAGCCCTATTTCGAGTTCTTCAAGCTCTTGATTGACGAAAATCCGTACAGCTTGAAAGGTACGAGTGGCCGGGTCTTTGCCTTTCTCGCGGGTTTTGACGGCTTGTGCCACGAGCGCGGCAAGCTGTCGTGTGCTTGAAATTGGCTCGACTGCCCGGCCAGCAACAATCTTCTTTGCAATCTGAAGAGCAAACCGTTCTTCCCCATAATCTCGTATCACCTTTGCAATCTGCTGTTCGTCCGCCGTTGCCAGCCAATCCGCTGCCGACATGCCGCGCGTTGTGTCCATGCGCATGTCCAGCGGGCCATCCAAGCGAAAACTGAAGCCGCGCGCGGCGTCATCCACCTGCGGCGACGAAATGCCCAAATCCATCAATACCCCGTCGACCTTGGCGATGCCACGTGCGGCAAGCGCCTCGTCCAGCGTGGCGAAGCTGTCGTGCACGATCTCGAAGCGAGGATCGGCGATCTTCTCCGCCGTGGCGATGGCCAACGGGTCCTTGTCAAATGCGATCAGCCTGCCGCGCGGCCCCAGCTTGGCCAGGATCGCCCGGCTGTGGCCGCCGCGCCCGAACGTGCCGTCCAGGTACACGCCATCGGCGCGCTCGCCCTCGATGGCCAGCGCTTCGACCGCCTCTTCCAACAGCACGGTGCGGTGCTGCAATTCGGGCACCGGTTGCAATGTCATCTCGCCCGGCCGTCAGAAGGAAAAATTGTTCAACACATCGGGCATGCCCGCCGCGACCGCTTCCGATTCGCTCTCGGCCAGCTTGGCGGCATCCCAGATTTCGAAATGGCTGCCCATGCCCAGCAGCATCACGTCACGCTGCAGGCCGACCGCGGCGCGCAGCTCCGGCGCAATCAGGATGCGGCCGGCGGTGTCGAGCTCGACGTCGGAGGCATTGCCGAGGAAGATGCGCTGCCATGCGCGGGCCGACATCGGCCAGGCGGCGATCTGCTCGCGATGCGCTTCCCAGGTCGGACGCGGGAAAAACAGCAGGCAGCCGTGCGGGTGGCGGGTCAGCGTGACGCGCCCTTCGCACTGCACAAGCAGGGCGTCACGATGCTTGGCCGGAATGGTCATCCGTCCTTTGGCATCGAGATTGAGTGCTGACGCGCCCTGAAACACTGTGTTTGTCCTGTTCGCCGTGGCGAGTGAAATAGCTGATCGGGTGTCTTAAGATGGCGGCGGATGCAAATAAATCCGAAAATTCCCCACAAAAAAACACTTTTTGACACTGCCGCCCACTTTAGAGGATGCACTAATACAGGTCAAGCGGTATACCGAGGGAAAAACCGGGATTTTGCTAATAAAGTCAAAGACTTAGCGCGCTTCTTTAAAACGCCGTTTTAAGCAGTTTTCCGAGAAAAATGAAGGACTTAGGATTTACATTGAATGTGCAATCTGAGATATACACATGTGTTTATCGACAAGATTGCGTAACCACGCGGATTTGCGAGCGATGATCATGGCGCCGGAAGCGCTCCGGGCAAACCCGGGCCTCCCTGCTTCGACCACAGGATGCCGAAGGGATTTTGCAAACGGGGAAGAAGAAACCGGAGCGGGATTTTGCGCTGCAACTTGAGTTCATCCGGCTTCGAATTCTGTAATCGCTGTTTTTTTATTTTGACTAAAACACCGCGCTACTTTTACTATCCACGGTTTTGGAGATATATCGATCAAGACAGTTTTTTACAAAGCCGTTTCGATGCATCGATATTTTTCAATCGAGGGCGATCCGCCCAGGTCAAATCGGCTGAAAACGCAGATAGGGCTTGCTGATTCGCCATATTCCAGTGCTAAAATCTCGGCACCTTAACAGTGAAAGGAATTTTAAAGTGAACAAATCTGAATTGGTTGACGTTATCGCCGCCGACACCGAAATCTCCAAGGCTGCAGCCCAGCGCGCGCTGGACTCCGTCATCGAGAACATCATCAAGGCCGTGACCAAGGGCGATACCGTGCAATTGGTTGGCTTCGGTTCCTTCTCGACCGGCAAGCGCGCTGCCCGCACCGGCCGTAACCCGCAAACCGGCGAAGAAATCAAGATCGCCGCTGCGACCACCGTCAAGTTCTCGGCTGGCAAGGCTTTCAAGGAAGCCGTCAACAAGAAGAAGAAGTAATTCAGAATTTGAATGCCATGAACCCGGTTCATGGCATTCAAATGCCTCCTGCAGTACTCCCCGCATCCCCCCTTCCCGCAGTACCTCTCCCGCTCGTAAAACCCGGCCCCCGTTGCGCCTGCATCGTGGCGACTATCCGTTCCGACGTGAAAACGCCGCTGTACGGCCGGAACCGATACAGCGGCGTCAGCTCGCCTCTTTACGCCTGGGCCGGTCAGGCCCCCAGGTCGGCCAGCGGATGCTCTTCCTTCTTCCACGGATCGTCGAAGAAACCCTCGACCCATGCCGGCGTCGCCTCGGCCAACGTGGCCGGCTGCCATTTCGGCTTCTGGTCCTTCTCGATGATCAAGGCGCGCACGCCCTCGACGAAATCCGGCCGCGCCGCGCAATGCAGCGACACCACGAACTCCAGCCGGAACACCTCGGCCAGCGACAGGTGGCGCACCCGCTTTTGCAGCGCGTAACCGAGCCAGGCCGAACCTGGGGAACCGGCGCGCAAGGTGGCAATGGCCTTCTGCAGCCAGGCGTCGTCGGTCTGGATCGACAGGATGCCGTCGACAATCTCCGGCAGCGTGGGCTGGCGGCACAGCGCCTCGATCTGGTCGAAATGGCTACGCAGGTTGGATGGCGCGAAAGCGACGGCGCCGTCATCCAGCGAAGCGGCCTGCGCCTCGGCCAGCGTGCGCTCCAGCAGTTGCGCATCGTCGTCGCCGCCCCAGGGCTGCGCCAGCAGCGCATCGATGACGGACTGCTTGGAAGCCTGTGCGATGCAGTAATCGGCCAGGCCGGCGAACACGGCGTCCTTGGCGTTGAGCAGGGCGCCGGTCAGCGCCAGGAACACCCCGGTCTTGCCCGGCATGCGCGACAGGAACCAGCTTCCGCCCACGTCCGGATACAGGCCGATGGTGATCTCCGGCATCGCCAGGCGCGATTTCTCGGTCGCCACCCGGTGGCTGCAACCGGCCATCAGGCCGATGCCGCCGCCCATGACGATGCCGTGGCCCCAGCACAGGATCGGCTTGCCGAAGGTATGGATCAGGTAATCCAGGCGGTATTCATGCTCGAAGAATTCGGCGGCATAGCGGTTGCCTCGGATGTCGCCGCGCTCGGGCGAGGCATGGTGCTCGCGCATGGTGCGGTACAGCTGCTGCAGGTCGCCGCCGGCGCAGAAGGCCTTTTCGCCCTGCGCCTGCAGGATCACCAGCGCCACGCCCGGATCGGCCTGCCACTTGCGCAGTTGCGGCGTCAGCAAGTTGACCATCTCCAGCGAAATGGCGTGCAGGGTCTTTTCGGAAGCCAGCGTGGCCACGCCGATGCGGCGGCCATTGCTGGCGGTCAGCTCTTCAAACAAAACCGGTTGGGTCATTGGGTTCCTGACGTGTCTCTCGCGAAACCCGCAGTCGCCCGCGGGCCGCAGTATTGTTTTATAAGGGATGGCCGCACGCGCACCGGACATCGCCGGGCGCATGGGAATTCAATGAAGCAGACCGGTAGGCCGGATTCTGTTACGGCGGTTGCCCGCTATGACAGCCATTCCTCTAGGCGCCGGATTGCTCCGCCGCTCAAGCTTTCTACCCGCACGCTCCGCGAGCAACATCATCGCGTGCCTATTTGAAATTGCTCCGGGTGGAGGTTACCGCGTTTCACCGTAACTTAATACGCTCGTCTCTGTGGCCCTGTTCCTCGCCTTATGCCGGTTCGCACCGGGGTTCGGCGGACGGCCGTTAACCGTCACCCTGCTCTGTGGAGTCCGGACCTTCCTCCCGCCGCGCCCTTGCGGACGCGGCCAGCGGCTGTCTGGCCTGCATCGGGCGCTATTGTAACGCAGCATGGACCAAGGAGCCGGCACGGCGTCCGCAAAACGGTTTTGCACAAGTGCACAGGGCTTGGCGATAGGCAATTCAAGCCATGCCGTTGCACAACCGTTAAACTGCTGCAAACCAGCGCGCTGGCGACCACGCAACGCGCCGCTATTCGAATAGCCGACCATCCACTCAATCACGGGAGCATTGTGACCGCACTGCAAATGCCTAAACGCTTCCGGCCCCGACTCGGCCGGCGACGGCTGCTGGCGGCCTGCCTGCTGGCGCCGGCCCTGACGCCGGCGGCACTGGCGCAGGAGGCTACCGACACCATACCGATCGGTTTCGCCGGACCGCTCTCGGGTAGTTCCGCCAAGGTCGGCCAGAGCCAATTGCACGCGGTCGAGCTGGCCCTGCAGGAGATCAATGCCCGCGCACCGCGCCTCAACGGCCGCAGGATCGCCTACAAGCTGGTCATTGGCGACGACCGCGGCGATGCGCAAACGGCGGCGCTGATCGCCGAGTACCTGGTGCGCACGCGCGTGGCGGCGGTAATCGGGCACTGGAACACCGCCGCCAGCCTGGCCGCCGCGCCGCTCTACGCCGCCGCCGGCATCCCGCAGGTGGCAGCCGGCTCGAGCGGGCGCCAATACACCGCCAACGGGCTGGCCGGAAGCTTCCGCATCATCGGCCATGACGACGACGGCGGCGCCTACGCCGGCTCCTACGTGGCGCGCGTGCTCGACGTGCGCCGGGTGGCGGTGATCGACGACGACACCCCGTTCGGCCGCAACCTCGCCGTCACGTTCATCCGCAGCCTGCACGACAACGGCATGAACGTGGTGGCGCAGGAACGCGTCAACGCCAAGACCTCGGACTTCAACCAGCAACTCGGCCACATCCGCACCAAGAACCCGGACCTGGTGTTCTTCGCCGGGCTGGGGGCGCAAGCTGCGATCCTGGCGCGCAGCATGCGGCGCATGCAGATCCACGCGCCCCTGATGGCGGCCGACGGCACGGTCGGCCCACTGTTCATCGAACTGGCCGGCGCCGATGGCGATGGTACGTTGGGGCTGGCCTTCGGATCGTCCGAAGACAGGATGCCGGGCTGGAAGTCTTTCGAGAAGAAATACCGCGCCCGGCACAGCGACGACATCGAGCGCTTCGCCCCCTTCGCCTACGACGCCGCCCAGGTGCTGGCTGCCGCCATCCAGGCCGCCGGCACGACCGATGGCCGCAAGCTGGCCGACGCGTTGCACGCGATCCGCTACCAGGGCCTGACCGGAACTATCGCCTTCGACAATCAAGGCAACCTGCTCAACGCCACCTACACCATGTACGTACTGGCGCAGGGTAAATGGATGCCCGTGCGCAGCTTCGGCGGCACCCGTTAAGAAGCGATCCACGATTCAATCCGATCCCTGGCGGCACCATGCCGATTCGGCATGTGACACCCCCGGCGAATCTTCGTATAGTGGCCCACAATGATGCCGAGCATCCCGCGCCTCTCCGGGGCGGGATACCGGCAAACACTCCCGAACGGTACACAACAAGAACACCATGCATATCTGCGTATTGGGCGCCGGCGTAATCGGCGTCACCACCGCCTGGCGCCTGCTGCAGGACGGCCACCAGGTCACCCTGGTGGACGGCCGCGCCCAGCCCGGCGACGGCACCAGCCTGGGCAACGGCGCGCAACTGAGCTATTCCTACGTGGCGCCGCTGGCCGATCCGTCGGTCTGGTCCAAATGGGCCTACTACATGTTCAGCAGCGACTCCCCGCTGACCATCAAACCCACGCTCGACCCGGCCCAGTACCGCTGGTTGTTCGAATTCCTGCGCTGCTGCAACGCCGACCGCGTGCGCCGCACCACCATCGAGCTGCTGCAACTGGCCTTCTTCAGCCGCGACCAGCTCAAGCAATGGAACGCGCAGCTGAACCTGCAGTTCGACTACCAGACCTCCGGCAAGCTGGTGATGTACACCGACCATGCCGGCCTGGACAGCGCCGGCAAGCAGGTGCGGTTCCAGTCGCAGTTCGGCTGCCAGCAGGAAGTGCTGGACGCGGCGCGCTGCATCGCCATCGAACCGGCGCTGGCCAAGTCCTCACGCGACTGGGCCGGCGGCGTCTACACTCCCAGCGAGGAAGCCGGCGACTGCCCGCAGTTCTGCCGCGAGCTGGTGGCGGTGATGCAGGCCAATGCCAATTTCCGCTTCATCGGCAACGCCAGCGCCACCAATGTGCGCACCAGCGCCGGCGCCTTGCGCGCGGTGCAGGCCGGCGACGAATGGATCGAAGCCGACAGCTTCGTGCTCTGTTTCGGCCCGGAAAGCCCGGCGTTCGCGCGCCGCCTCGGCTTGTCGCTGCCGCTCTATCCGTTGAAAGGCTACAGCATCACCGTGCCGCTGCGGGATGCCGCCAGCCGCGCAGCCGCGCCGCAGGTTTCGATCACCGACATCTCGCGCAAGATCGTCTACGCGCGCCTGGGCGAGCGCCTGCGCGTGGCCGGCCGGGTCGAACTGGTGGGCATGGACCGTTCCATTCCCCAGCGCGCCATCGACGAACTCAAGCAAGGCGTGCATGAGCTGTTCCCCGGCTGCGCCCTGGGCGAGGATGCCGCGCTGTCGCCGTGGACGGGTTTCCGTCCCGCCACCCCGAGCGGCGTGCCGGTGGTCGGCCCCTCGCCGGTCAAGAACCTCTACCTCAACATCGGCCAGGGCGCGCTGGGCTGGACGCTGGCCTGCGGCAGCGCCACGCTGCTGGCCGACCAGGTCGCCGGCCGCAAATCCGAGATCGACGCCGCGCCTTTCCGCTTCGCTGCCTGAAGAAGTTTCACGCCCGGCTGAGAAGCTTTCACCGTAATCCGCCCTGCAAGTGCTGCCGGTTGCGTCTACCATAGGCGCAACCAACCACAACCGACGGAGACTGGAAGATGCGGGAAAACCGGCTGCGCACCCTGTTCGCGCAAAAGACGATGGCCTTGAGCGGCTGGGTATCGATGGGCAATTCGCTGCTGGCCGAAGTAGTCGCCAACAGCGGCTACGATGCGGTGACGGTGGACTTGCAGCACGGCCTGTTCTCGGTCGAATCGGCGGTGCCGATGCTGCAGGCGATCTCCACCACCGGCGCCGTGCCGCTGGTGCGCTGCTCCGAAAACAGCCTGGGCGAAATCAACAAGCTGCTCGACGCCGGCGCCTACGGCGTGATCTGCCCGCTGATCAACACCGCCGAAGACGCCGAACGCTTCGTGCGCGCCTGCCACTACTCGCCGCGCGGCGGCCGCAGCTACGGCCCGGCGCGCGGCTTCATGTACGGCGGCGGCGACTACTTCGCGCACGCCAACCGCACCATCCTGACGCTGGCCATGATCGAGACCAACCAGGGTTTCGCCAACGCCGAAGCCATCCTGCGCGTGCCCGACCTGGACGGCATCTTCATCGGCCCGGCCGACCTCAACATCGAGATGGGCCTGGCGCCCGACGCCTACGACGCGCCGCAACTCAACGACGCCATCCGCTCGCTGGTGGCGCTGGCCAGGAAGCTGGGCAAGTATGTCGGGATCTTCGCCGGCACCATGGACATGGCCCAGCGCATGAAGGAGTTCGGCATGGACCTGGTGGCGCCCGGCACCGACATCCAGCAGATCAAGGCCGAGGCGGCGCGCCGGATCGCGGCGTTGCGCTGAACCCCGCCCACCTTCTTCGGCAGCGTCGGAATGGCGATACCCGTACGAAGTTAATTTGAGAATCGTCCTATAGAAATCCCCTGCCCCGTCGCCGGATAATTTCCAAAAAACGGGGAGGGGATGACGCGCATCCGTTCCCGCCAAGGGAGCCCGCATGCCGACACCGCCATTCCATTCCGACATATTCTCCAACACCGCCTGGCGGCAACGCGCCGCCCGCATCGCGCAGGCCATGGACGGCAACTTCACCTGGCTGGCGGCTTGCATCATGCTGTTCGCGCTATGCCTGCAACTGGCAAGCGCGGGCAATCTCGGGTCCGACAGCCCAACGGAAAGCACTGTCGCCAGCGTACCGCCGCCGGACGCGACGGCCGCCGATATCGCCGCCATGCCATCCTGCAGCCCGCAACGCGACGCGGCGCTGCAAAGCCATTTCATGCTGTTGCACATGTGCACCGTCGAACGCCAGCCGCGTCCCGGCATCGAGGCGGCCCCCCCCAGGAGAAGCGGACGCGCCATCAGGCAGCGCATGACATGATTTGCCTGAATCCTCTTTCCGAAACGCGCAAAAAAACCGCTGCATCACTCCCCGCAGCGGCTTTTCCACTTGCGGACGCCGCCGGCGCGGCGCCCCATCTTCAGATCATCCTCTCGCCACGCGCCCGAAGAACGGATAGTTGGGGTCGTTGTAGCCATGCGTCGAAGCATGGCCCGGCGTCACCAGGCTGTCCACCAGCGCCTCTTCCTCGGCGCTGATCTTCAGTTCGACGGCATTGTAGTAATCCTCCATCTGCGCCAGCGTGCGCGGCCCGGCGATCACGCTGCTGACCGCCGCATTGGCCATCACCCAGGCCGTGGCGAACTGCCCCAGCTTGACGCCGCGCGCCTCGCAATGCTGCTGCAGGCGCTGCGCGATGAGCAGCGACTCTTCGCGGAATTCGGTTTCCATCATGCGCTTGTCGCCGCGCCCGGCGCGGGTATCGGCGGCCGGCTTGGCGCCCGGCTGGTACTTGCCGCTCAGCACGCCGCGCGCGATCGGGCTGTACGGCACCACGCCCAGGCCGTAGTTGGCGCAGGCCGGCAGGATCTCCACTTCCGGCTGGCGGTTCAGCAGGTTGTAGTAGGGCTGGCACACCAGCGGCAGCGGCACGTTGTTCTTCTCGCACAGGCGCACGATCTCGGCGATGCGCCAGCCGCGGAAGTTGGAGACGCCGAAACCGCGGATCTTGCCGGCGCGAATCAGGTCGCCCAGCGACTGCACCGCCTCTTCCAGGTTTTCATCCTGGTAGTCGCGGTGCATGTAGAGGATGTCGAGGTAATCGGTGTCCAGGCGGCGCAGGATATTGTCGGTCTCGCGCACGATCCAGTGGCGCGAATAGTGCGACTCATTGGGCGCATCGCTCATCGGGTTGCCCAGCTTGCTGGCCAGCACCCAGTGCTGGCGCTGGCCCTTGAGCAGCTGGCCGACGATTTCTTCCGAACGGCCCTTGGTGTAGACGTCGGCCGTGTCGATGAAGTTGACGCCATGCTCGCGCGCCGAGGCGACGATGCGGCCGGATTCTTCGATGTCGGTCTGGTCGCCGAACATCATGGTGCCCAAACACAGTGCCGAAACCTTGAGGTTGCTCTTGCCGAGGCGACGATATTGCATGCTCTCTCCGTTGAGATAGGAATAAGGGGATTGGGAATTCTAGCGTCGTCCGGCAATGCCTGCCGGACGGCCTCCAAACACGTTACAGCAGCGCCGCTTCCTCTTCCTGCCAGCGGCGCTTGTCGCGCAGCGGCGGCGCGCCGAACAGGCGGCTGTATTCGCGGCTGAATTGCGAGGAGCTTTCATAGCCCACCGTGTGCGCGGCCATCGCCACGCTCATGTCGTCGGTCAGGATCAGCTTGCGCGCTTCCTGCAGGCGCAGGTTCTTCTGGTATTGCAGCGGACTCATCGCCGTCACCAGCTTGAAGTGGTGGTGCAGCGAAGACACGCTCATGTGCACGTCGCGCGCGATGTCTTCCATGCGCAGCGGCTGCGCGTAGCCGTCCTTCATCAGGCGGATGGCCTTGGCGATGCGGTTCATCTGGCTGTCCTGCAGCACGGTCTGGCGCAGCAATGCGCCCTGCCCGTTCATCAGCAGGCGGTACAGGATCTCGCGCCGGATCATCGGCGCCAGGATGGGGATGTCGCGCGGCGTCTCATGCAGGCGCAGCAAACGCAATACGGCATCGAGCAGCGTGGCGTCGAGCCGGTTGACGTACAGCCCGCGCGCGGCGGCGGCCGCATCGGCGGCGGTGGCCTGGGGCAGGTTCTCGTCGCCGATCAGCGCGCCGATCTCACGCGTATCCAGTTCCAGCCGCACGCCGAGATACGGTTCGTCAGGACTGGCCGTCATCACCTTGCCCACCACCGGCAGGTCGACCGACGCCACCAGGTAGTGCATCGGGTCGTATTCGTAGACATCGTCGCCGATGAACAGGCGCTTGGAACCCTGGGCGATCAGCGCGAACACCGGCTTTTGCACCGCATGCTTGGGGCCGCCCGCGCAAGTGATGCGATGGATGCCCAGGCCTTCGACGGCGGTATCCAGCGATCCCTCTACTCCCTCGGTATAGCGATGGATCAATTGCAGCAGCTCGCGCCGCATGGCATCGAAACGCTGCAGTTCGTCGGCCGGGGACGGCATGGCGGCAGGCGTTGTTCCGGTGTTTCCGATCGCGTCGGCGGCGGCTTCGGAAACGATGTGTTCGTTCAGATCCATGGCGGCTCCGGGTTCAATAGGAAGGCAGCTTAGCCCAATTCACCATTTTGCCTGATTCTCCGTCGCAAACCTTGCAGGAATAGGCAAATAATTAGCAGGATCAGGTATGCTCGCCATCCCCCGCAGGGAGAAAATCGCCTGCAGACGCCTTATCCGGCACACAAAACAGGCCTCTGCTCAATATAGGGGATTTATTGAAAACTGCCCAATCGTCGATCACTTTGCAGGATTGGGCAGGAAATCGGCAGTTTTCGGCACGAAATTTTTGCTGCGATCCAGCATAATCCTCCCCAGCCTGAGAGCATTCCTATTCACGATGTGAGCATCGTCCCGGCGCCCTGCTGAAACGGGCGCCACCGCCGGCCCCAGGGCCGCCACGCAATACCAGCATCCCCGGCGCAGACCAGCGCGCCGCTTCTTCATCAACCCGATTTTCCCGCCTCTTCACCGGCATCGCGCCGGCGGGGATGACGCTTTCCGCTTTCCGTTCGATGCAGGCCGCCCCGCGCGGCACTGCGCGGAGCAGTGCCGGCGCGAAAAACCGCAAGACAAGAGAAAGGCCAGCGATGAACCACACCAGCCATGGCGATAGCGCAACCGCAAAGGCGGCATGCCGCCTTGCGCCAGAGTCAGAACACGCTCTCGGCGATGTTGTGCTGCTCGACCACGTTGCGCACGGTGGTGGCTTCGCCCTTGTCGACGAAGCGGCATTCGCCCTCGACCTTTTCCATGCCCATGGTACAGGCACGGTGCAGCGGGCAAGTGGAGAACAGTTCGGCCACCCAGTCGACGAAGGCGCGCACCTTGGGCGAAAGATGGCGGTTGTGCAGGTAGACCACCGAGATCGGCAACGGTGCGGGCTTCCATTGCGACAGCACCTCGACCAGGCGGCCTTCCTCGATGTGCGGCATCACCATGTACAGCGGCGCCTGCACCATGCCGAAACCCTGCAGCGCGCAGGCCACGTAGGCATCGCCGTCGTTGACGGAGAGCTTGCCGTCCATCTTGACCTCGCGCGTGACGCCGTCGACCACGAAGTCCCAGTCGATGGTGCGGCCGGTGCGGCTGGAGAAGTAATGCACCGACTTGTGCTGCTGCAGATCCTCGATGGTATGCGGCATGCCATGCCGCTCAAGGTAGCTGGGCGCGGCGCAGGTCACGGTCTGGAAAGTGCCGATGCGGCGCGCCACCATGGACGAATCCTGCAGCTCGCCGATGCGGATCACGCAGTCGACCGCCTCCTGCACCATGTCCACCGGGCGGTCGCCCATGCCCATGACCAGTTCGATGTCGGGGTACTTGGTGTAGAAGTCGCACAGGTTGGGCAACAGCAGCAGGCGGCCGACCGAGGCCGGCACGTCGATGCGCAGCCGGCCTTGCGGGCCGCGCGTGACGTTGCGGAAGGATTGTTCGGTTTCGTCGACATCGGCCAGGATGCGCACGCAACGCTCGTAGTAGGCAGCGCCGTCGGGCGTGAGGCTGATGCGGCGCGTGGTGCGGTTCAACAGTCGCACCTGCAGCAGGCTTTCCAGCCCCTGGATGATGGTGGTGACGGTGGTGCGCGGCAGGTTCAGGTTGTCCGCGGCTCGCGTGAAACTGTTGGCATCCACCACGGCGGTAAATACCTGCATGGCCTGGAAACGGTCCATCGCTCTCTCCTTTCGGCCGCGCGGCCGAATTACCGCGGAAACCGACTAAAAAACCAGAAAAATCACCGAAAAACAGATAAGGCGTCAGCCGCCATCCAAGGCTGGATCCGGCTTTCCTGCGCCTTGGCTGGCCTGGTCGACCTGCTGGCCAGCCTCGTGTTGGGCCGAATTATGACGAATATTGATGCCGCGATTGTTCGAACTTGGCGAACAGTGTTGTTGGATTATATGAGTTTATTTGAGACCGTGCCGTGGCGCACAATCCGCTTCACTTTCCGACAAAGGGCTTTGGCCCAGAAGCAGACCATGGACGGCTCGCGTTCCCTCGACATTCGCAACTTCTTCGTTCCCGGCCCGCTCGGGCGCATCCCGGTGCGCCTGTACCAGCCGGCACAGGAAGCCGGCCAGCAGCAGCGCTTGCCGCTGGTGCTGTACTTCCACGGCGGCGGCTTTATCGGCGGCTCGCTGGACGACGCCGACGCCCCGGCCAGCTTCATCGCCCGCTACAGCGGCAGCGTGGTGCTGGCGGTGGGCTACTCGTTGGCGCCGGCCAAGCCGTTCCCGGCCGCGCCGGAAGACGCTTACGCCGCCGCCGTGTGGGCCTGCAAGCATGCCGCTGAACTCAACGCCGACATCGACCGCATGGTGGTAGCCGGCGACGACGCCGGCGGCAGCCTGGCCGCCAGCCTGACGCTGATGGTGCGCGACCGCTGCGCCAAACCGCTGGCCGCGCAAGTGCTGATCAGCCCCATGCTCGACCCCAGCATGCGCCTGGTGGGCGACGCCGTGCGCATGCAGTCGGACCTGACCGCCGAGCGCTGCGCCGCGTCTTATCGCCAGTACCTGCCGCAGACCATGCAGCGCCTGCACCCGTATGCCGCGCCGCTGGAAGTGAGCCGCCTGGCGGGCCTGCCGGCCGCCTTCATCGCCACCGCCGAACGCGACGTGCTGTGCCCGGAAGCCGAGAAGTACGCCTCCAGCCTGATCCTTGCCGGCGTGCCTACGCAAGTGTCGCGCTTCGCCGGCATCACGCATGGCGCGCTGCGCACGCATATTCCGCTGCTCAAGGAAATCGTCAATTTCCTGCGCTGCCGTTTCGCCCATACCCATCGCGACGACAAGAACAACACCGACTACACCCCGTTCAACCTGCAAGCATCTCCCACTCTCTGAGGACAAGAACATGAACACTCCCACTACCCTACGCAAGCGTTTCGCCCTCACCGCCACCGTCCTGGCCGTCGTCGCCCTGACCGTCGGCGGCGCCATCTCCGCCGTCGGCATCTCGGCCAATGCCAGCACCGCTCCGGCGGCGCCGCCGGCCGCCCCGGTCGACGTGGCCGAGGTGGTCAGCAAGCAGATCATCGACTGGCAAGCCTATTCCGGCCGCATCGAAGCGGTCGACCGCGTCGAAGTGCGCCCGCTGGTGGGCGGCACCCTGACCGCGGTGCACTTCAAGGATGGCGCGCTGGTCAAGAAGGGCGATGTGCTGTTCACCATCGACCCGCGCCCCTACGCCGCTGAAGTGGCCCGCGCCGAGGCGCAACTGGCCGGCGCCGAAGCCCGCGCCGCCTACACCTCTTCCGACGTCGCGCGCGGCCAGCGCCTGCTTGGCGACAACGCCATCGCCAAGCGCGACTTCGAAGAAAAGCAGAACGCCGCGCGCGAAGCCGCCGCCAACGTGCAAGCCGCCAAGGCCGCCGTGCGCGCCGCCCGCCTGAACCTGGAATACACGCAGATCACCGCGCCGGTCTCCGGCCGCATCTCGCGCGCCGAAGTCACGGTGGGCAACGTGGTCAACCCCGGCTCGGCCAACGCGCCGCTGACCACGCTGGTGTCGGTGGCCAAGGTCTACGCCTCGTTCGACGTCGATGAACAGAGCTTCCTGAAGTACGTCAACCCGGCCCGCGCGGCCGGCGCTTCGGTACCGGTCTACCTAGGCCTGGCCAATGAAGACGGCTATTCGCGCCAGGGCAAGGTCGGCTCGGTCGACAACCGCCTCGACACCGCCTCCGGCACCATCCGCGTGCGCGCCGTGTTCGACAACGGCGACGGCCAGCTGGTCCCCGGCCTGTACGCCCGCGTGCGCTTGGGTGGCGGCAATCCGCACGAAGCCGTACTGATCGATGAAAAGGCCATCGGCACCGACCAGGACAAGCGCTTCGTCATGGTCGCCGGCAAGGACAACCATGCGACCTATCGCCAGGTACGCGTCGGCGCCGCCCAGGATGGACTGGTGGTGGTCGAGAGCGGCCTGAAGAGCGGCGAACGCATCGTGGTCAACGGCCTGCAGCGCATCCGTCCGGGCGACGCCATCACGCCGACCGAAGTGCCGATGCAGGCCGAGCCCAAGACCGCCGAAGCCAAGCCGGCTGACGGCAAGGCCTGATCGCCGGCCCGGCCCTCTCTCGCTTTCAAGATAGAAAAAAGCTGCGGGATGCCCGCCGCTAAGGACAGTTGCATCCCAAACGCTGACAAGGAACCTTCATGAACATCTCAAAATTCTTTATCGACCGCCCGATCTTCGCGGGCGTGCTGTCGATACTGCTATTGCTGGGCGGCGTGCTGGCCATGTTCCAGCTGCCCATTTCCGAATATCCCGAAGTGGTGCCGCCCTCGGTGGTGGTGCGCGCGCAATACCCCGGCGCCAACCCCAAGGTGATCGCCGAAACCGTGGCCTCGCCGCTGGAAGAGCAGATCAACGGCGTGGAAAACATGCTGTACATGCAGTCGCAGGCCAACAGCGACGGCAACCTGACCATCACCGTCAACTTCCGCCTGGGCGTCGATCCCGACAAGGCCCAGCAACTGGTGCAGAACCGCGTCGCGCAAGCGCTGCCGCGCCTGCCGGAAGACGTGCAGCGGCTGGGCGTGACGACCATCAAGTCCTCGCCCACGCTGACCATGGTGGTGCACCTGATCTCGCCCGACAACCGCTACGACACCACCTACCTGCGCAACTACGCGGTCCTGAACGTCAAGGACCGCCTGGCGCGTATCCAGGGCGTCGGTGAAGTGGGCCTGTTCGGCTCCGGCAACTACGCCATGCGCGTGTGGCTGGACCCGAACAAGGTGGCGCAGCGCGGCCTGACCGCATCCGACGTCATCAAGTCGATTCGCGAACAGAACGTGCAGGTGGCCGCCGGCGTGATCGGCGCCTCGCCCAGCTCGCCCGACGTGCCGGTGCAGCTTTCCGTGAATGCGCAGGGCCGCCTGAAGACCGAAGCAGAATTCCGCGACATCATCCTCAAGGCCGCGCCGGACGGCGCCACCACCAAGCTGGGCGACGTCGCCCGGGTGGAACTGGCCGCCTCCGAATACGGCCTGCGTTCGCTGCTGGACAACAAGCCGGCCGTCGCCATCCCCATCTTCCAGGCGCCCGGCGCCAATGCGTTGGACGTCTCCAAGCAGGTGCGCGCGGCGATGAAGGAATTGTCGGCCGACTTCCCCAGCTCGGTCGAATACAGCATCGTGTACGACCCGACCCAGTTCGTGCGCGCTTCCATCGAAGCGGTGGTGCATACGCTCTTGGAAGCCATCGCGCTGGTGGTGATCGTGGTGATCATCTTCCTGCAGACCTGGCGCGCCTCGATCATTCCGCTGCTCGCCGTTCCCGTTTCCATCATCGGCACCTTCTCGCTGATGCTGGGCTTCGGCTACACCATCAACGCGCTGTCGCTGTTCGGCATGGTGCTGGCCATCGGCATCGTGGTCGACGACGCCATCGTGGTGGTGGAAAACGTCGAGCGCAATATCTCCGCCGGCCTGTCGCCACGCGACGCGACCTACCGCGCCATGCAGGAAGTCTCGGGCCCGATCATCGCCATCGCGCTGACGCTGGTGGCCGTGTTTGTGCCGCTGGCCTTCATGACCGGCCTGACCGGCCAGTTCTACAAGCAGTTCGCCATGACGATCGCGATCTCGACCGTGATCTCAGCCTTCAACTCGCTGACCCTGTCGCCGGCGCTGGCCGCCATGCTGCTCAAGGGCCACGGCGAGAAGCCGGACTGGCTGACGCGCGTGATGGATCGCTTCCTGGGCGGTTTCTTCATCCGTTTCAACCGCTTCTTCAACCGTTCCTCCGAAAACTACGGCCGCGGCGTAACCGGCGTGATCAAGCGCAAGGGTTCCACCATGATCGTGTACGCGGTGCTGCTGGCCGCTACCGTGGGCATCGCCAACATCGTGCCGGGCGGCTTCGTGCCGGGCCAGGACAAGCAATACCTGGTGGCCTTCGCGCAGTTGCCCAACGGCGCCTCGATCGACCGCAGTGAAGAAGTGATGCGCAAGATGAGCGACATCATGTTGAAGGAACCCGGCGTGGCCAGCGCCATCGCCTTCCCGGGCCTGTCGATCAACGGCTTCACCAACAGCTCCTCGGCCGGCATCGTGTTCGTGGGCCTGAAGCCGTTCGAGGAACGCAAGTCCAAGGAACTGTCGGGCAACGCCATCGCCGCTTCGCTGAACAAGAAGTTCGGCGGCATCAAGGAAGCCTTCACCGCCGTCTTCCCGCCGCCGCCGGTGATGGGCCTGGGCACGCTGGGCGGCTTCAAGATGCAGATCGAAGACCGCGGCGCGCTGGGCTATGCCGAACTGGACAAGGCGGCGCAAGCCTTCATGAAGGGCGCCGCCAAGGAACCGGCGCTGGGCCCGATGTTCTCCAGCTACCAGATCAACGTGCCGCAACTGGACGTCGACCTCGACCGCGTCAAGGCCAAGCAGCTCGGCATCGCGGTGACCGATGTGTTCAACACCATGCAGATCTATCTCGGCTCGCTGTACGTCAACGACTTCAACCGCTTCGGCCGCGTGTACCAGGTGCGGGCCCAGGCTGACGCGCCCTTCCGCGCCAAGGCCGAGGACATCCTGCAGCTGAAGACCCGCAACGACGCCGGCGAGATGGTGCCGCTGTCGTCGGTGGTCAAGGTCAAGCAGACCTTCGGCCCGGAAATGGTGGTGCGCTACAACGGCTACACCGCCGCCGACATCAACGGCGGCCCGGCGCCCGGCTACTCGTCCGACCAGGCCCAGGCCGCGGCTGAACGCGTGGCGGCCGCCACCCTGCCGCGCGGCATCAAGTTCGAATGGACCGACCTGACCTACCAGAAGATCCTCGCGGGCAATGCCGGCGTGTGGGTGTTCCCGATCAGCGTGCTGCTGGTGTTCCTGGTGCTGGCCGCGCTGTATGAAAGCCTGACCCTGCCGCTGGCGGTGATCCTGATTGTTCCCATGAGCATCCTGGCCGCGCTGACCGGCGTCTGGCTGACCAAGGGCGACAACAACATCTTCACCCAGATCGGTTTGATGGTGCTGGTGGGCCTGTCGGCCAAGAACGCGATCCTGATCGTGGAATTCGCCCGCGAACTGGAAATGCAGGGCCGTACTGCGGTACAAGCCGCGATCGAATCGAGCCGCCTGCGCCTGCGTCCGATCCTGATGACCTCGATCGCTTTCATCATGGGCGTGGTGCCGTTGGTGACCTCTACCGGCGCCGGTTCGGAAATGCGCTATGCGATGGGTATCGCGGTGTTCTTCGGCATGCTGGGAGTGACGCTGTTCGGCCTGTTCCTGACCCCGGTGTTCTACGTGCTGCTGCGTACCGTCGACCGCCGCAAGTTGCACTCGGCCTCGCACCATGAAGCGCCGATGACGGCCGGCTCGCACGTGCCCCACGCGGTACCCAGTTCGCAGGATGACCGCTGATCTACCGGATCGCTAAATGAATGGAGCAATCAACATGAACGCACTCAACATGACATCCCTACTGCGCCCCGTGCGTATCGGTTCAGCCTTGCTGGCGGCACTGCTGGTGCTGGCCGGCTGCTCGGTGGCGCCGACCTACGAGCGCCCTTCGGTCGACACCCCGGCCGCCTTCAAGGAAGCCGCCGTGCAGACCGGCGAAAACGGCAGCCAGTGGAAGGCCGCCCAGCCGTCCGAAGACATCGCCCGCGGCGAATGGTGGAAGATCTTCGGCGACGACAGCCTGAACGCATTGGAAGACCGCGCCCAGCAAGCCAACCAGGACCTCAAGGCCGCCGCCGCCCGTCTGGGCCAGGCGCGCGCCCTGACCCGCGATGCGCGCTCGGCCTACTTCCCGCAGGTGGACGCCGGCCTCGGCGCCACCCGCCAGCGCCCGTCGCCGGCTTCGCAAGGCCTGCCGGCCGATGCCGATACGCGGCCCTCGACGCTGTACCGCGCCCAGATCGGCGTGTCGTATGAGGTCGACCTGTTCGGCCGCGTCTCGTCCAATGTCGACGCCGCCACCGCCGACGCCCAGCGCAGCGAAGCGCTGTTCCACTCGGTGCTGCTGGCCTTGCAGGCCGACGTCGCCCAGCAGTACTTCCTGGTGCGCGAACTGGATGCGGCGCTGGAGCTGTACCGCGGCACCGTGCAGCTGCGCCAGGAATCGCTGCGCCTGGTGCAACGCCGCTTCGATGAGGGTGACATCAGTGAAGTCGATGTCGCCCGCGCCAAGTCGGAACTGGCATCGGCGCAATCGGAGGCGCTCGGCATCGCCCGCCAGCGCGCCGTCGCCGAACACGCACTGGCGATCCTGCTGGGCAGCACGCCGGCCGAATTCGCCCTGCCGGCCCGGCCGCTAACGCGCATCTCGATCGGCATCCCGTCCGGTCTGCCGTCGACGCTGCTGGAACGCCGCCCCGACATCGCCGCCGCCGAACGCGCGATGGCTGCCGCCAACGCCCGCGTCGGCGTGGCCAAGTCAGCCTTCTTCCCCAGCCTGAACCTGACCGGCGGCTTCGGCTACGAGTCGGCGCAACTGGGCGACCTGTTCAACTGGTCCAGCCGCACCTTCCTGCTGGGCCCGCTGGTGGGCACCGCGCTGTCGATGCCGCTGTTCGACGGCGGCCGCCGCCAGGCCGGCGTCGACCGGGCGCGCGCGAGTTATGAAGAGCAAGTCGCCGCCTATCGCGGCACGGTCTTGAACGCCTTCCGCGAAGTGGAAGACAACCTGGCCAACCTGCGCATCCTGGGCGACCAGAACCAGGCCCAGGACGAAGCCGTGGCCGCCTCGGCGCGCGCCGCCAAGCTCTCGCACACGCAGTACCAGGAAGGCGCGGTCAGCTACTTCAACGTGATCGACGCCGACCGCACCGTGCTGCAGCAGCAACGCGTCTCGGTGCAACTGGACGGCGAACGCGCGCGTTCGACCGTCAACCTGATCCGTGCCCTGGGCGGCGGCTGGGGCAAACTGCCCGCACCTACCCAATTGTCGTCGGCCAAGTAAACGCCGGGAAACCACTGAAAGAGAATCCACCATGTCCATCACCCTGCACCAAGCCAGCATCCCGCTCCTTATCCGCGGCCTGCAAACCCTGTCCACCCTGCTCGACAAGGCCGAGCGGCACGCCGACGAACACAAGCTGGAAGCCGACGAACTGGTCAACGCCCGCCTGTTCGACGACATGTACCCGCTGTCGGCGCAGATCCAGCGCGCCAGCGACACCGCCAAGGCCACCGCCAGCCGCCTCTCAGGCCTGGCCGCGCCCAACTTCCCGGATGACGAAAGCAATTTCGACGAACTGCAGGCGCGCATCAACAAGACCATCGTGTTCCTCGAAGGCATCCCGGCCGACGCCATCGACGGCCAGGAAGAACGCAAGGTCAAGATGATGCTGCGCGGCGAGGAACAGAGCATGAACGGCCTGGCCTACCTGACCCGCTTCGGCCTGCCCAATTTCATGTTCCATGTGGTGACCGCCTACGGCATCCTGCGCCACAAGGGCGTCAAGCTGGGCAAGCTGGATTACCTCGGCCTGTAAGCGTCCGCCAAAAGAAAACCGGCCCGCATCTTGCGCGATGCGGGCCGGCTGCGATGGATTTTCCCGTGGTACTTGCCCGCTTCGAGCGGGCTTTTTTACAGGTAGTTGACCTCGATGGTGGTCGAACCGTCCAGCGGCACGTCCTGCGACAACGGCAGGTTCTCCGGCTTGTTCAAGGTCGTCTCCACGTTGATCTTGGCATTGAGCTGCTTGAACGCGACGGGCAGGTTGGAGCCGTTGCCAAAGGAAAACAGCTGGCCGTCATGCTGCAGATAAACGACACCGCCGTTCCAGGTCCGGCCGTTGTCGCCCGAATAGATATTGCGCGCGGCAACGCCGTCAACCGTGCTGTTCGCGTCAAAGGACAAGGCATAACCGCCGACATTCTTTCCTGCCACCGCGCCCAGGCCGAAGTTGTAAGGATCGGTAGCCCTGCCGGTGATACCGGCGACCCGGGAGCTGGCACGGTTATCGGTGAACTTCACCGACATCTTGGCGGGGCCGTCGCAGGTGATCGAAAGATCGACCTGCCGGGTCTCGAGTTTCTTGTTCTGCCCGGCAGTCAGGCTGGATGCCGGGATGATGCCGTAGTCGACCACGCCGCCCGCGGCCAGGTTAGGCGTGCAGGCCGGCGGCTTGATGACGCCGGTGACCTTCAGTTCCGCGGTAGGAGCGGCAAAGGCGACGGCAGCGGCCAGCGTGGCGATGGCGGTGAAGGCGGTGCGGGCAATAGCGTTTCGCATGGTGTTTTCCCCCAATTGGATATGACGTTGGACTTGGATGCATCATGCCTTTTCACCAACTTCGTTCGCCTGATGCAATGACCTTATCTTGTCCTGTTTCACCTCATCTCGATACGAGAATAATCTCAAAAATATTTGAAATTCTTTTTGCAAGCAAAAGGCAACTTACATAGGGCGTACAGGCAACATCAGAGATATTTCACTTCGATGGTGGCCGAACCGTCCAGTGGCACGTCTTGTGTCAACGGCAACTCTTCCGGTTTGTTCAGCACGACCTGGACGTTGATCATCACACTGAGCTGTTTGACGGCAACCGGCTTGTTGTCGCCTTTGGCGGCGAAAGCGAACAGGTTGATGTGGTCCAAACCCACCGCGGCCGACCAGGTTCTGCCGTTGTCGGTCGTATAAATATTGTCTACCGGCGCGCCATCGCCGGTCGTCAATGCCGGTTCCAGCGTCAGCGCATAGCCGCCGACATTCTTGCCGGCCACGGTACCCAGGCCGAAATTGAAGCGTTCGTTGGGATTGGCGGAAACGGCCGACACGATTCCCCCTACCCGGCTGGTGGCGCGATTGTCGTTGAAGGTCACTCCCATCTTGACCGGCGCATCGCAACTCACCTGAAAAGACAGCTGCTTCTTGTCCAGCGTCTTGTATTGGCCAGCATTCAGCGAAGCGGCGGGAATCACGCCGTAGTCAACAACACCGCCACCGGAGAAGGTCGGCAGGCAAGCCGGAGGCTTGATGACGCCGGTGACCTTCAATTCGACGGTAGGGGCTGCAAGGGCCGCGCCAGCGGCCAAGGCAGCGATGACGGCAAAGATGGAACGCGCAATGGCGTGCTGCATGATGCTTCCCCCGGTTCAATATGGTCTTGGGTTCGTACGCACCATGTACTTTTATCAATTTCGTTTGCCTGATGCGATGACGTCAGTATGGCTATTCAATTCTCGAATTTATATGAGAAAAATCTCAAAGAATACTAGCAAGAATTAAGGGAAACGGCTCACGCCACCCCTGCGCCATCACGGTCGGCCGCCAATCCGACGCCTGCGCGCAACAACAGCTTGCGGCAACGCTCGGACAAGGCCGTGACCTGCAGCCGCTTGCCGGCGCGCGCATAGCGTTCGCTCAACACCTGCACTGCCGCAATCGCCGAATGGTCCGCCAGGCGCAGATAACGGCAATCCAGCACGACCTGCTGCGGGTCGCGCTGCGCATCGAACAGTTCCAGGAAGCGCGCCGTCGAGGCGAAGAACAGCGTGCCGTGCGGCAGGTAGGTGCGCGAGCCGTCGGCATTGTCGGCGACATCGGCGCGGATCTCGCGCGCATGCTGCCAGGCGAAGTTGAGCGCGGCGATCACGATGCCGCACAGCACCGCCACGGCCAGGTCGGTGAAGACGGTGATGATGGTCACGGCGACGATGACGATGGCGTCGTTCCTCGGCACCTTGCCCAGCACCCGCAGCGAACCCCAGGCGAAGGTTTCCTGCGCCACCACGAACATGACGCCGGCCAGCGCCGCCAGCGGGATGCGCTCGATGGCCGGCGACAGGAACAGGATGAACATCAGGATCATCACCCCGGCCACCACGCCGGACAGGCGCGAGCGTCCGCCCGAGCCGAGGTTGATCATGGTCTGGCCGATCATGGCGCAGCCGCCCATGCCGCCGAACAGGCCCGATACCACGTTGGCCGCGCCCAGCGCCAGGCATTCGCGGTTGGGCTGGCCGCGGCTGGCGGTGATCTCGTCGGTCAGGTTGAAGGTGAGCAGGGTTTCCAGCAGGCCGACGATGGCCATCAGCACCGCGTACGGGGCGATGATGCGCAACGTCTCCAGGTCCAGCGGCACGCTGGGGAACTGGAACAGCGGCAGGCCGCCGGCGATCCTGGCCATATCGCCCAGCGTCGGCGTGGGGACATTGAACACATGCGTGAGCACGCCCACGCCGAGGATGGCGACCAATGCCGGCGGCACTGCACGGGTCACGCGCGGCAGCAGCCAGGTGACCAGCATGGTGAGCAGGGTCAGGCCCAGCATGATGGCCAAGGGCGTGCCTTGCAGCCAGACCGGGCCGCTTGGCGTGGGATGGTGGAAGTGTTCGAGCTGGGACAGCGCGATCACGATGGCCAGGCCGTTGACGAAACCCAGCATCACCGGATGCGGCACCATGCGCACCAGCTTGCCCAGGCGCAGCGCGCCGAACAGCATCATCGCCAGCCCCGACAACAGCACCGTCGCCAGGAAATATTGCGCGCCGTGCTGCGCCACCAGCGCCACGATCACCACCGCCATCGACCCGGCCGCGCCGGAGATCATGCCCGGCCGGCCACCGAACAGCGCGGTGATGGTGCAGATGAAGAAGGCGCCGTACAGCCCCATCAGCGGATTGAGCTGGGCCACCAGGGCGAACGCGATGCACTCGGGCACCAGCGCGAAGGCGGTGGTCAGGCCGGCCAGCGTGTTCTGGCGGATGTCGCGCAGGCGCGAAGGGGAGTCGTGGGAATCGGAAGAAGCGGCGGCGTCGGTCATGGCGGCGGCAAAACCTGCCGCTGGCGGCAGGCCTGCTTGGATCTTGTCAGAGGAAGGCAGCGCCGGCGGTCGCCGGCATGTGGTGAAGACCTTATTTTACTGCAACGCAATAACATGGCGGGGGTCAGCGATCTCCCCGATGCGATCCGATCCGGCGCGCAATCTGAAACCCGCCTATTCGCCGCGCGAATACAGCACCCGCAGCGCCACCTTGCGTTCATCTGCCGGCAGTTCGTTGACGGCGCGCAGATAGGCAATCGAGGCATCGCAGGTGGCATCCGGGTCAGCCTGCCGCCGTTCCGGCGAAGACAGCAGCTTGAGCTGCTCCTGCGACAGCGGCGCCAGCGCGCGGCGGATCACGCGGGTGCGCTCGCCCAGCGTGAAACGCGCCGCATTGGCCGGGTCGGCGTCGCGCAACAGGTGCTGCGTCATCGCCATCTCGCGGTTGGCGAATTCCTGCGGCAAGGCCGCTTGCGGCGCCTCGCGCCCGGCCGCGGCGTCGGCGCGCGAGCGCGGGTAGATCAGTTCGGTACAGGCCGCCGCGCTGATGCCGCGCAAGGCCACCGCCTGGTCCAGCACCAGTTGCTGGAATTCCGCCAGCGACGCATCGGAAGCGATGGGCAGCAGCCTGCGGCTGAGGATGCCGACCTGTTCGCGCCCCACCGCCAGGATCGCGGCGTCGGGAGCATGCGCCTGGACCTGCGCCCAGGCCAGGTCCACCATGCGCGCGAAGTCTTGCTGATAGTGGCGCGCCATGATGTCGAACAGCGCGCCTTTCTTGAATTCCGCCTCCAGGACGTCGCGCGAGGTGGCGAAGGTGGCCAGTTGCGCGGTCTCGCCGCCGGGCGCCAGGCGCGTCAGCACGCCGGCCTGCAGCATCTGCCCCTGGCCGGGATACCAGCTCTTGTCGGACGGCGTGTCGGCGATGCGCTCGATGAACTCGCGCGGCAGGCCCAGCTTGCCGTAGGTGGCGATGGTCAGGTTGCGGTCGAAGGTCTTGTTGATGCGGTCGTCGCCGCCCACCGTATAGAGCGTATGGAAACCGATATGCGCGCGCGGATCCATCGCGCGGTCGCGCCCGGCCATGAAGGCCAGCGTGCAGGAGGAAGAGCACTCCTGCTCGACATAGGTGTCGAGGCCGTGGCGGCGGATCACCTCGCCCACCAGCTTGCCCTCGCGCACCCAGCCGCCGGCCGAATACAGCACCACGGTGGTGACCGACGGGTGCGCCTGCAGCAGGCGTTCCAGGCCGTCGGCGGCGCCGTCGTTCATGCCGCCTTGCAGCAGGATGGACTTGCCGTCGACCCGCAGCTGGTAGACCACCGGCGGCCCCAGTTGCTTGCCGCGGGCGATGTCGAACTGCTCCCGGAAGGAATGGGAGGCGCGCAAGGTGCTGGACACCAGGCTGATGGCGCCGAACACGATCAGCACCTTGACCGTGACCTCGGCCCAGCGCCGCCCGCCGCGCGCTACATGCCGGCCGGCCGACATCCAGCAACCGCGCACGCCCCAGATCCACGCCAGGTAACTGAAGGCGGCGATCGCCAGCACGCCGGCCACGCCGTAGCGCGCCGGCATGTCGTTGGTCAACCGAGCCAGTACCGAGATGGAAAAGGCCGGCAACAGCGACGACAGCAGCACCGTGTGCAGCCAATAGGAACGGCCGAGCGAATAGTCGCCGCGCCAGTGGCGGACGATGAAATTACCTGGTTTTCCGCCGGCGGGTGGGAGTGGGGTTGTGCTGGTTACTGCCTGGGACACGTATTACGCTTCCTCGATGCGCGATGGGTGAATTCCTGCAGCCGCCAGCATATCACCTGCGGCTGCGGATTCCGCCTCAGCCGCCGTGCCCCGGAATCTTCGACAGGTCGACCTCGTCGATCTGGCTGGGATGCATGAACTTGTCGGCGTACTGCTGGTAGACCTTGCTGCGGATGAAGATATCGAACAGGTCCGGGTCGATGTGGTCGCGCGCGCGGAAACCGGCCAGGATCTCGACCGCCTCGTTGAGCGTGTTGCCGCGCTTGTAGGGACGGTCGGCGGCGGTGACGGCCTCGAAGATGTCGGCCACCGCCATGATGCGCGCCGGCACTGACATCTGATCGCGCGTGAGACCCTTGGGGTAGCCCTTGCCGTCCATCCGCTCGTGGTGGCCGCCGGCGTATTCGGTGACATTGCGCAACTGCTTGGGCCAGGGCAGCGACTCCAGCATCTTGATGGTGATCACGATGTGGTTGTTGATGATCTGGCGCTCGGCGTCGTTGAGGGTGCCGGCGCGGATGCGCAGGTTAGCGGCTTCCTCCTCGTCCAGCAGCTTGCGCATCTGGCCGTCCGGGCCGCGCCACCGGCGCTCGGCGATGTCGAGCACGCGCTGCTGGTCTTCCGGCTTCATGCCTTCGGTGCCGACATTGCTCTTGCGCAGGAAGGCGCGCTCGTCGTCCAGCGATGCCAACTCGGCCTGCAGGGCGGCGTCCAGCGCGGCGGCCTTGTCCGCGGTCAGGGCCGCGCCCAGCGCCAGCTTTTCCTGCAGCACGCGGATCTCGGCGTCGCGCTTCAAGACTTCGAAACGGGTGTCGACCAGGTGGATGCGGTCGAAGATGGTTTCCATCTTGGTCGACTTTTCCACGATGTGGGTAGGCGTGCTGATCTTGCCGCAGTCGTGCAGCAGGCCGGCCACCCACAGCTCGCGGCGGTCGGCCTCGGTCATGCGGAAATCCGCCAGCGGGCCTTCGGTGGTCGCATGCGCCGCCTCGGCAATCATCATCGCCAGTTCCGGCACATGCTCGCAGTGGCGGCCGGTGTGCGGCGACTTCTCGCCGATGCCGATGTTGATCAGTTTGATGAAGCTTTCGAACAGGTTTTCCAGACGATGGATCAGTTGCTGGTTGGTCATCGCGATGGCGGCCTGCGAGGCCAGCGCTTCGATGAAATGCTGGTCGGTCTCGGAGAACGGGACCGTCCTGCCCTGCTCCCTGTCGGTGGCATTGATCAGCTGCAGCACGCCCAGCAGCTCGCCGCCGTGGTCCTGCATGGGCACGGTCAGGATCGACTGCGAACGGTAGCCGTACTTCTCGTCGAACATGCGCATGCCGTTGAAGTTGAAGCCGGCTTCCGCCTGCGCCTGGTACACGTCGGGGATGTTGACCGACTTGCGCGTGTTGGCCGCATACGCCGCCACCGCCGCCAGGTTGGGCGCGCCGTCGGGAAGCTTCAGCTGGATGTTGGGGATCGAGATCGCCTGGCCGCTGCTGCCGCCCTGGTGCATCTTCAGGCTGCCGTTGACCGAGATGTAGAACTGCAGGCTGTCGCCGTTTTCGTCGATGCGGTACAGCGTGCCGCCGTCGGCCTGGGTGATGTCCATGGCGGTCAGCAGGATGCGCTCGAGCAGCAACGGCAAGTCGCGGTTGTTGCTCAGCGCCACGCTCAGCTCGGTGAGCTGGTCGAGCCGGTAGGAAATGTCTTGGTGCTTGTCCATGGCGGTTGCCTGTGCTGCGGTGGATGAAGGGTTGGCCAGGATGCTCTAAGAGCCTGTTTATGATCTCGCCGGGGATTGTACGACCCGGCGCCGGTGCGGCTTACGGCGAGCTTGCGGCTAAATATCCTGCAATTCCTTGGCTTACTTTACTGAAATATTGCCAGACGGATCATACCTGCTGCCCGCTTCTTTTCATTGATTTAGGAACGCGAATAACTTAACATCGACCACTGTTGCATAATTAACCACATTATGCAAACCCCAGTCCCGGCGGGGGTTTCCGGGGCGCAACCAAAGTTCGGCAGCGGCGATGGGGCCGCCTTCCGAAGCCAACAATCATATTAAACGGCAAGCCACGATGCGTGTAGAAATTCTCGGTTGCAGCGGCGGTATCGGCGGAAACGGCATGCGCACCACATCCCTGCTGGTCGACCACGACATCCTGATCGATGCCGGCACCGGCGTCGGCGACCTGTCGCTGGCGCGCCTGGCCGCGATCGACCACGTCTTCATCACGCACGCCCACCTGGACCATATCGCCTGCCTGCCGATGATGGTCGACAGCGTGGGTGAGCTGCGCACACGCCCGATCACCATGTACGCCACGCGCGAGACGCTGGAGATCATCCGCGCCCATATCTTCAATTGGAGCATCTGGCCCGACTTCAGCCAGATCCCGACGCCGGAAAACCCATTCCTGCGCTTTGCCGAGATCGAAATCGGCCAAACGGTGACATCAGGCGCGCGCGAGATCACTCCGCTGCCGGCCACGCATACCGTGCCGGCCGTGGGCTACCACCTGCGCAACCAGGCCAGCGGCGCCTCGCTGGCCTTCAGCGGCGACACCTGCATCTGCGACCCGCTGTGGGAAGCCCTCAATGCCATCGGCGACCTGCGCTACCTGATCATCGAAGCGGCTTTCGCCGACTGCGAGCGCGAGTTGGCGCTGCTGTCCAAGCATCTGTGCCCCAGCCTGCTGCTGGATGAACTGAAAAAACTGCGGGCCCGGCCGGAGGTGCTGATCACCCATGCCAAGCCCAGCCAGCAGGAGCAGATCGCCCGGGAAATCGCCGCCGGCAACAGCCCGCACCGGCCGCGCATGCTGGCGCCGGGCATCGTCCTCGAATTCTAGGGCCTGTTTCAGCGCACCACGCAATCAACCGTGTTGCTCGCCCCCGACTGCTGGCCGGGCTGGGAACCTGGGCTGTTAAACACCGGCGGCGGCGCGAACTTCAAGCCAGGATTCTGCGGCAGGATGATCGGCGGGGTATTGAAGTTAGGCGTAAAACCGAACTGGCCTGCCCCGAAAAGCTGCGACCCGGCCGGATTTTTCACTTGGATCAGGCCGTCCAGCACCTGCACGTACAAACCGTTTGCCATCGATGGAGGAGGTTGCGGCGCCGAAGGTTGCGACACTGAACCTTGCGGCGACGAAATTGGCAATCCGACGGCTTGCGGTGGCGCGCTTCTGACAATATCCGCCGTTCCGCCGCAGTCGTTCTGGCAGAACTGCGCCACGAAAGTGGTGCCGCGGATACCGATGGTCGCCGTCGGCGTATCGAAGTTGACCGCATCGTGATTGCGCTTGCCGACCAGGCCGGTCACGGCGCGCAAGCCACCTTTGACCAGATTGATCGCCACCGCGTCGTTTTCCGGCTTCTTTTCATCGTAGATGTATTTGGCCACCGCCACTTCGCTGCCCGGACGCAGCACGATCTCGGCGTTATCCAGGAATTGCACCCTGGTATACGTCCCGCGCTCGGTAATGAGCGTATCGCCCTGGAAGATGGACGACTTCACCGCCAGCACGGTGCGCGTGCCGTCGGCATGGCGCGCCGTGAGCAAGCCCGACAGGTGGGTCACCGTGCCCACCGGCTGCGATTGCGCCTGCGCTGCACCGGCGATGGCCAGCATGGCCAATGCCACCCACCACAGGGCCAGCCGCCGCGTCATGCTTGTCCAACCAGAATAATTCAACGATTTCATACTGAGTCCTGAAAACCGGCGCCGCAAGCTGGCGCCAGGCAAACCATACGATCCTGCGCGTCAGCTGCAATACATCTTGGGATTGGCGCTCGGCTTCGATCCCACTTTTTCCTCCAAAACATTATCGTGCTTGCCCTCATCCTTGTGCTGCACATCAGCAGTTGATGACGAAGACGAACTCGTACCCGACGTCGTAATGACCGAATTAATCGTATTGATCACCGTGTTCGCGGCCTGCTGGATCGGCGCCACCGGAACAGGTGACGAATCAACGGAAGGCAGAGGCAGCACCGGCATCCGCACGCCATTCGCATCCGTGATCGTCACGCCCGGCGCATAGTTCACGATCGGTGCCGACGGCGTTGGCACCAGGCCCGGCAACAGGGTACTGATGTTGGCGTTGATATTGATGACATTGCCGGCGGTGAGCGTGATGTTGCCGCCTTGCGATGACAGCAGGCCGTTGATGGTCAGGTTGTCCGTACTGTTGCCGGACAAAGTGCCAGCTGTCAGTGTGATGCCGCCGCTGGCGCTGACGCCGCCCGAACCGATGGTCAGCGGGCTGTGCGTGGCCAGGCTGACCGAGCCGTTGGCGGTATTAACCTGGCCGCTGCTGCCGATACCCAGCGTCGCCAGTTTGGCGGCGGTGCCGACCGCCGTACCGTTGGCATTGCTGGGCAGGTTGCCGAGGAAATCGGCGTTCGAACCGAGCGCGGCCGTGGCCATGCCGCCGGTATTGTCGACATTGATGTTGCCGTTGGCGTTACTGATGCCGTTGAGCGTGACAACGCTTGCGTCGGCGGGGTTGAGGGCGTTGATCAACGTAATGTCGCCAACGCCTTTATTGTTGGCCGCGAAAGCCGCGATCTGGTTGCCGTCATTGGTCAGCGTAGTGCCGGTGACCGATGAGGTGATCAGTTGCTTCTTCACATGCAGCGAAGCGCCGCTGAGCTGGACGATGTTGCCGCCCTGCGCTTCCAGCACCAGGTTGTCGGCGGTGATGTTGCCCGCCATCAGCGGGCCGCTCGCCTGCGACAGCGCGGCATCGGCCAGCGTCATGTTGCCCCCGGCCTGGATAAAGGAATCCGACACATTCAGGCGTGAACCGGCACTGCCGGTGATGTTGCCGCTACCCATCAACAGGCTGGAGAAACGCGCATTGCCGCCGAACGCCAGATTGCCGCTACTGACGGTGAGATTGGCATCGGTAACGGCATTATTGAGCGTGAGCGTGGTAGTCGCACCGATGATCTCCGACGTCGAAGACAAGGTAATGTTGCCGCTGCCCGAAGCCGATGTGGCCACGGTCAGATTGCCGCCGTACACGCCCAGCGTGCCGCCATTGAGCACCAGCTTATCGATGGTGTCGGCGCCAAAACCGTGCTGGAGGCTCGCGCCGCTGTTGACGACAACGGTGTCGATCGCGGTCGGGATATAACCGGCCGAACCCCAGGTCGAGAGGCTGTCCCAGCTGGCATCCGGGCTGCTGACGGTCAGCGTTTCAGCGCCGGTCATGGCCAGTGTCAGGCCGCTGGCATTGGTGGCCTTGATCATTTGCTTGGCGCCGCCGACGGTCAGCACATCGCCGGTCACGTTACGGAAGTAAGAGCCCGCCCCGAATTGCGCGCCGACGGTCATGTTGAACACCTGGTAGGCCGTGCCCACCGATGCCGTGTAACCGTTGAGCAGGCGCGTACTGAGCGTGCCGCCGAGGCTGACCGTGCTGCAGGTAAGGAGATTGATCTTGTCGTTGCCGGCGCTGGAGAAGTCCAGCAACAGCTTGCTGTTGCTGCCGAACGTCAGGTCGCCGCTGATGTTGAGGGTGCCGACGCTGCCGTCGCCGCCCGGCGCCAGCGTGCCGTTGTTAACGAAACCTGCTGCAGTTGAGATGGTGCCGTTGACGGCAACCATACCGTTGTTGGCGAAGCTCCCTGAAGTAGAGATGGTGCCATTGACGGAGATCGTGCCGTTGTTGGCAAGCCCACCCGCCATGGTAGTGATGGTGCCGTTACCGGAAACAGTGCCATTGTTTGTCAAACTCGACACCCCCACCGAACCGGCGCTGCCCAGATTAAGCAAGCTGCCGCTGTTCACGGTGACATCCCCCGCATTCAAGGTCCCACCGGTACCCAGCGCGACGGTGCCGTTGCTCAGGAGCAGGGTGCCGTTGCCTTGCTTGCCGCCGCCGTCGGAGACGGTCATCGTGCCGCCGTTGAGCACCACGCGCGCGCCGTTGTTGACGCTGATATCGCGGCTGACGGTGACGACATTGCTGAAATCGTTATGCCTTGTACTCAAGGCCAGGTCCAGCCCGTTCGAGGTGCTGGTGATATTGGCATTGATGTTGATGTCGTTGTCGGCATTGAGCGTCAGGTTGGCCGCCGCGCCCGCGCTCTTGACGATATCCGCGCTGACCGTGATGTTGCCGGCCGCGCTGTTGCCGCCGTTGCCGGTGGTCAGCGTGACATTGATTCCCTGGTTGAGCTGGGCGTTGATGGTGCTGTTGAGGATCTCGGTGCCGCCATCGCTCGATCCCACCGCGTACACCGTGCCGCACATGCCGCCTGAGATCGGGCTGCTGCTGGAAGACACCACCGTCAGGTCGTACGGGTCGATCAGCCAGGTCCCGCCCGAACCCACCGTCGGCACCTTGACCACGTCCAGCTGCTTCAGGCCGGAGGTCTCGACGAAGCCGCCATGCCCCGGCGCGCCGGTGGCCGATACGTCGCCGTCGATGAAAGCCTTGTTCTCGGCATACAGCGTCACATTGCCGCCGGCCGTGCCGGCGGCGCTGATGCTGGAAGTCGCCGTAGTAGTCAGGTTCTGCGACGCGCGCAGGAAGATGCGGCCGCCTTCGCGCACCACGCTGGAAGCGCTGATGCTGCCGCTGTTGCTGATCAGGCCGGCGGCGATGCCGATGCGGCCCGCCTCGGCGGTGATGCTGCCCAGGTTGGTGACGCTGCCGCTGCTGCCGGTCACAGCCACCGTAACGCCGGGCGTGGCGGTGTCGGCCAGGGTAACGGTTTCACCGGCGGCCAGGATCACCTCGCCGCGCGGACTGCTGATGACACCGCCGTTGGTCACGCTGCTGCCGATCAGGTAGACGCTGCCGCCGGTGGCGGCCTTGATCGTGCCCTGGTTCTCGACCGTGCCGGCAGTACTGCCTTGCCGGGAGAAAGTCAGCTTGCCGGCCAGGAAATCGCTGTCGTTGATGTTGAGCGTGGTGGCGATGAAGCGGTTGACGTCGACCGTTCCGCCCGGGCCGATCAGGATGCCGTTCGGGTTATACAGCGCCACCAGGCCCGGCGCCGTCAGCTTGCCGTAGATCTGCGAAATGTCGCCGCCGGTCACCTTGGCCAGAAAGGCCGCCGCCGAACTGGGCTGGCTGATGTTGACGACGGCACTCGAGCCGATCGAGAAGGACTGGAAATTGGCAATCGCCTGCGGCGAGAGCTGGTTGATGTTGAGCGTATTGCCGTTCTGCGTGAACACCACGTTGCCATTGACCACGCTCCAGCCGATGGGCAGCGTGCCCGGCGCGGGCGCGGCGGCCAGCGCGGGCGCCTGCCAGGCGCCGCACACCGCGGCGGCGGCCACCGAGACGCGCAGCACCGGCGCCAACACCCGGCGCCAGGAACGCAGCAGGAGGCGATCCAGCAGCGCCGGCAGCGGCTTGCGCGCGCGCCAGCTCAGGGTCAGGCGCCGTTTGCCCAGGCGCACCGTCAGCGACGGCGGCATCAATTCGACCGCGCACGGCGCGCTGCGCGCGGCCAGGTCTGCGGAAGCGGAGGATGGGACGGTATTTTTCATGTCAGAACCCCAGGGTAGCGCTCAGGTGGGCATTCAGGTCGCCACGTTTTTCTGTCTGCGATGTGCCGGCGATGGAGACGCGCGCGACGTCCAGGCGCAGGTTGAAATCGCGTCCGATGTTGTAGCGCGCGCCGAAACCGACGCTGGCCACCGTCATGCTGGATGCCAGCGCGCTGCCGGCGGTCTTGTTGTTGTAGCCGCGCCCGATGTCGTAGAACGCCAGCAGCCGCAGGTTGCCCTTCAGGTCGCTCTTGGCCAGCAGCTCGGGCGTATAGGCCTCGGCATTGATGATCGCGCCGCTGTCGGCAGCGACCGCGCGTTCGGAAAAACCGCGCACGGTGGTCGCGCCGGCCAGGCCGAACTGCTCGGCCGGCACCAGCGGATCGGGCGCGTACTGCGCCGTGCCGGCCAGGCGCATCTGCCAGTCGCTGGCGAATGCCTTGAACAGCGAAGCGCCGCCGCGCAGGATGACGAAGTTGTCCGTCGTGTCGCGGTTGCCGGCGATGAACGAGTAATGGTCGGTGCGGCCGCTGGTGCTGGTATAGCTGGGGCCGACCGCCCAGTTGCGCGCGATGCCGACGTTGTAGTCGAGGATCTGGCCCACGCTCTGGCGCTGCGCGCTGTAGGTGGCCGACAGCGGCAGCGTGGAATAACCCTGGCAAGTGGAGAGCGCGATGCCGGCGAAATTGCAGGTCGAATCCATCTTCTTGTAGTCGGCGCCGAACACCAGCTTGCTGGTCCATTCGCCGCTGCGGGCGAAGAAATGGTTCCAGCGCAGCGCGTAGACGTCACCCTTGCCCGTGAAGCCGAACAGCGATCCCAGCGTCGGCGAAGTGCCGCTGCTGACGCTGGATTTACCGTAGATGAAATCCATGCTGTCGCCGATGCCATACAACGGCAGGCGATAACCCAGCGAGTACAGGTCGACCTTGGAGCCGGCCGGGCTGTCGGGCGAAGTGGTGTAGGCCAGCGTGGCGACGTGGTCGCGGTTGAACAGGTTGGAATGCTGCAAGGCCACGCCGGTGCGCCATTGCCCGGTTTCCGGCGAGCCGGTGTTGTCCAGCGTGAGGATCACGCGCAGCGGGTCGTTGTCGGTCACCGCCACCTTGGCGTCGATCTTGCCCTCTTCCGGCGCGCTGGAGAGTTCAACGTTGACCTGCTTGGCCGGATTGTCGTTGGCCAGTTGCACCGACTCCGAAATCCTGCGCATGTTGGGCGCCATGCCCGGCTGCAGCGCGGGAAGGCTGGCGCGGATATTGGCTTCGCTGAAATGCTTGTTGTCGGTGACGGTGACCTTGCCGATCGTGCCTTCCATCACCTGCAGGCGCACCACGCCGGAAGTCAGCTCCTGCTCCGGCACGCTGACCTGGACGGTACTGTAGCCTTCCTTGCGGTAAGTATTTTCCAACTCCTCCAACGCCTGCTGTATGTCGCCATAGACGCGGCCGGCGCCGGTGAACGGCCCGACGGCCTGTTCGATCTGGCGCGCCGTGAGCAGGGTATTGCCATCGACCTGGAAACGTTTGATCTCGAAGCGGTCGTCGGCCGGCGCCATCGCCTCCGCTTGCGGCGCAGCCTGCGCCATGGCCCCCGGCATCGCCGCGGCCAGCGCCATCCCCATCAGATAATGCCCAAATGCGTGTTTCATCATGTGTGCGGGCGGGTCGCCTGTACGGCCCACCTCCCCTTGTTCTTTTTGCTGATGCATGTCCGCGCGGAGACGGACGATGCCGGTTCGGTCTTCCTGGATTCCCGCCAACGCAAAACGGGCGCGCACGCGTCGCGCTCCATTGCGACGGATGACAAACTGAAAATCGGTGGAATCCCCTGAAACAGAATCGCCAGCGCCGGTACCCGATACGTCTTTCCGCTGTGACCGGGAGCCGGCAAAAACGGCCTTGCCCTCCCTCAGCACAGCCGTATCTTGACGCTCGTAAAGTATAGAGATTCGCTTCTTGCGCGTCGACAAAATTCGCTCAAAAAGCGCGCCAGCTCTGGCTTAGCGACATTTTTGCCACGCCGAAATTTTCTTTATGGAAATTATTTTGCCTGCCGGCGCAATGGCGCGGCAGGCAAACGGCAGCTTGCCAATTTGCCATGTCCGCGCCGCCGCTGAGCTACCGCCTTATTTGGTGTCGAAGGTGGTGACGCCGTCCCAATCGGCGGGCGGAGGATCGTTGCGATAGTGGGCGATGCGCCCGAGATACAGCGCATACAGGCCATGCGCGGATTTTTCCTGCAGCGCGAGAATTGCACGTTCAGCCTCGTCCCAACGTTGCGCGCGCAAAGCCGCCAACGCCGCATGCCATTGCTCGACATCGGCGCGCAGGCCGGCATCAAGCTCACCCTCGAGCCCCAGTGGCTCATAGATCGGTACCGGTTCGTTCTTGCCCTTGACGCGCACCCTGTCCAGTTCGCGGTAGGCGAATTGCGGCGCGGCATCGCGCGTGGCCTGGCCGACCAGCACGCCCACGCCGTAGACCTTGGTGATCGATTCCAGCCGCGACGACAGGTTGACCGCATCGCCCATCACCGTGTACGCCTTGCGGATCCTGGAGCCCATGTCGCCCACGCGCATCGAGCCGGTGTTCAAGCCGATGCCGATCTTCAGCGACGGCCAGTTGCGCTTGGCGAACTCCTGGTTCAGCGCGATGGTGGTCTGCTGCATCTTCAGCGCGGTGGCGACCGCGCGCGCGGCGTGGTCGGGCAGTTCCAGCGGCGCGCCCCAGAAGGCCATGACGGCGTCGCCGATGTACTTGTCGAGCGTGCCCCGGTTGCCGCGGATGTCTTCCGACATGGCGGTCAGGTAGGCGTTGATGTATTCGCGCAATTCGTTGGGCGGCAAACCTTCGGAGATGGTGGTGAAGCCGCGCACGTCGGAGAACATCACGGTCAGTTCGCGCACCTCGCCTTCCATGTTGTAGCTGGCGGGATTGGCCGCCATCTCGGCCACCAGTTCGGGCGCCACGTACTCGCCGAACAGGTTGACGATGGCCTTGCGGTTGCGATACTCGAACAGGTAGCCCCAGCCCAGGTTGCAGATGAACAGCGCGGCGATCAGCAGCAAGGCGGTCGCCAGCGGCAGCACCAGCCCGCCGGCGTTGTACAGCCAGAAATTGAAGGCGCCCAGGCCGAACGCCGAGGCCAGGGTCAGCGCGATCGACCACAGCGGCCCCAGCATCGGCAGCAGCAGTCCCAGCACCAGGCCGATCACCAGCACTTGCAGCATGTCATAGCCGAGCGAGAATTCCGGGCGCGCCTTGAAGTCGCCGTCGATGATGGAGGCGATCAGGTTGGCATGCACCTCCACGCCGGGATAGACCGGGCTGACCGGCGTGGCCCGCAAATCGTTCAGGCCCGGCACGGTAGTGCCGACCAGCATGATGCGGCCGTCCAGTTGGTCGTGCGGCACGCGGCCGCGGATCACGTCCACCGCCGACACATAGCGGAACGCGCCGCCGGCCGGTCCGCCGCGGCCGCGATAGGTGACCAGCGTGGTCAGGTGGCGCTCGACCGGGATGAACAGGGGACTGGGCTTGACCTCGACCGCAATGGAATCGAGCGCGCCGTAGTCGCGCAATTGCTCGTCCGACAGCACGGCGTCGTTTTGCAGGAATACCGGCTTGATGCGCTTGCCGTCGATGGCCACGCGCGCGGTGGCCAGCGCCAGCGATTCGTAGAAGTTGTCGCCCACTTGCGCCAGCAGCGGCACCGCGCGGATCAGGCCGTCCTCGTCAGGCAGCGGGTTGAAGAAGCCGCCCGCCCGCGCCGCCTGCTGCAACTGCGGCAGGTTGGCGCCGTAGGCGCGCCAGTGCGTCACGTCCAGCCGGCGCCCGCCCAGGTCGGCCACGGTGAAGGCCGGCGCCGGCAATTGCCCCTTGGCGATGGCGCCGGCTTCGTTGGACAGGTTGTAGCCCATCACCACCGGCTGCCCCTTGAGGGCGTCGGCCAGGCGCGCGTCGTAATCCATCTGCGGCTTGAGGCTTTGCAACTGGCGGCCGAACTGCGGCACATCCTTCAGTTCGCCCTGGGCCAGGGCTTCCAGCCGGGCATAGCCGGAGCTGGTATCGGGTTCGGCGAACACCACGTCGAAGCCGACCGACTGCGCCTGGTAGGTTTGCGTCATCTGCCTGACCAGCCCGGCCACCACATCGCGGCTCCAGGGCCAGCGGCCGACCTCGGCGATGCTCTTCTCATCGATGTCGACGATGACGATGCGCGGATCCAGTTCGGCCTTGGCCACGCGCATGCGCAAGTCGTAGAAGAACAGGTCCAGCCGCCCCACCCACTGTCCCGGCAGCAGGCCGATCACCTGTGAAGCCGCCGCGACGGTCAGCACCAGCGCAAGCAGCCAGCGCGCCCAATATTTTCCGCAGGCCTGACGCAAACGACGCAACATGATTTCCCCTGGATTTTTTCTTGGCTGCGATCATGCCAGCAGTTGCCCATCGCCACAATCTCGGCGTTGGCCCCAACGCGACATTTCCCGGCGGCATCATGCCGCCGCGATGTGGTTTATGTGCATTGCGTGATGAACCCGCGGGAGAAATGGGTTCTAATACTTTTCGCCGCGACGTTGGCGGCGCTTGCCACGAGGGGGACACGCATGAGCACAAAGCAGATTCCGCTGATCAAGCTGCGCAATGGCGACCTGGTGCCGGCACTGGGCCAGGGCACATGGAACATGGGCGAGTCGGCCGCGCACGCGGCGGCCGAGGTGAAGGCGCTGCAGGCCGGCATGGAGCTGGGCATGACGCTGATCGACACCGCCGAGATGTATGCCGACGGCGGCGCCGAAAAAATCGTCGGCAAAGCCATCGCCGGCCGCCGCGACGAGGTCTACCTGGTCAGCAAGGTGCTGCCGCACAACGCCACCAAACGCGGCACCGTCGCCGCTTGCGAAGCCAGCCTGAAACGCCTGGGCACCGACCGCATCGACTTGTACCTGCTGCACTGGCGCGGCTCGCACCCGCTGTCGGCCACGGTAGAGGGGATGCAGGCGCTGGTGGCGCAGGGCAAGATCGGCGGCTGGGGCGTGAGCAACCTCGACAGCGACGACATCGACGAGCTGCTGGAAGAAGACAACGGCAACCAGTACCTGGCCAACCAGGTGCTGTACAACCTGTCGCGGCGCGGCATCGAATACGACCTGCTGCCGGAATCGCTGGAACGCGGCGTGCCCATCATGGCCTACTCGCCGATCGAACAGGGCCGCATCCTGAAGAATGCCGCGCTGGCGGCGGTCGCCCAGCGGCATGGCGCGACGCCGGCACAGGTTGCCCTGGCCTGGGTGCTGCGCCGGCCCGGCGTGATCGCCATCCCCAAGGCCTCCAGCCAGGAGCATGTGCGGCAAAACCGCGCCTGCCTCGATCTCGCGCTGAGCGACGCCGACCTCAAGGAACTCGACGCCGCCTTTCCCCCGCCGCGCCGCAAACAGCCTTTGGCGATGCTTTAGAACTGGTGCTTAACCGGTCAGGAACCGCACAAGGTTCAGGCCAGGGCCGACAGTTTGGCGCGCATGGCGGCCGCCGCGGCGGCGGCCGCATCGTAGATATCCAGCTGGTTCAGCAGGTTGCGCACGGCGGCCGGGATCGGCGCGATCACCGGCACCGTGAAGCGCCGCGCCAACGCGATGGCGGCCTGACCCAAGGGGCCGCCGCCGATCACCACCGCCTGCGCGCCGTCGATCCCCACGCATTCCCGCACCGCCTGTGCCAGCGCCTCTTCCAGCGCCTGCGGATCGGCCGACAATACCCGCGGATCGCCCCCGGTCAGGCGGATGCCGGTGTACTGCCGCCCCAATCCCAGTTGCTGCGCCTTGGCGTCGATGGCGTCGGCCAGTTCCGGCGTCACCGTCGCCACCCCGAAACGCCTGCCGCCCTGCGCCGCTTCCAGCATCGACGCTTCGCAAATGCCCGCCACCGGCACCTTGCCGACCGCGCGCAAGCGCTCGGTGCCGGGGTCGCCGAAGGCACTGACGATCACGCCGACGCTGTCGCGCCCGAATTCCTGCCAGTTGCGCTCGACCTCCGGCACCGACGCCGCCAGCTCGGCGCCGTTGACGATCATGCCCGGCCCGCTGCGCGCGGTGACTCCGCTCACCGAAAAGCCCGGCGGCAACTCGGCGGCCGCGATGGCCACCATCATCCGGGTGGTGGCGGCGGAAGAGTTCGGATTGATCAGCAGGATATGGCGCATGCTTGGCTCTGGATAAAGTGGGTTCAACTATGGCTGGCCACCACGGCCGGCTCGGCCTGCGCGCCCAGCGGCATGCCTTCGTCCTCCAGCGGCGCGTCGGGCGACTTGCCGTAGGTTTCCGGCACGGTGCGCACCGCGATGGTGAAGACGCCGTACATCGCCGCGATCATGCCGAACACGCCGGCCAGGCCGAAGGTGTCGAACAGGCGGCCGGCCACCAGCGGCATGAAGGCGCCGGCGGCGGTGCCGGTGGCCAGGATGAAGGCGGTGCCGAACGCGCGCACGCGGGTCGGGTACAGCTCGGGGGCGAAGATCCAGATCGTGGTGTTGAGCAACAGCACGAAGAACTGGAACACCGCGCCGGCCAGCAGGATCATGGCGATATTCTTGGCCAGGAAGCCGATCGCCAGCGCCGCCGCACAGGCGCAGATGGCGCCCGCCGTCAGCACGCGCTTGCGCGGCATATGGAAGCCGAAGGCCGAGGCGGCGACCGCGCCCAGCAGGCTGCCGCTTTGCATCACCATCGTAAACAACAAGCTCTTGGACATGCTGTAGCCCAGGCTGACCAGGATGGTCGGCATCAGCGTGAGCACCGAAATCTGCGCGCCGTAGGTCATCCAGATGGCGATGCACAGCGGCACGGTGCGGCGCGCCAGCGGCCCCTGGAAGATTTCCATCGACCGCACCTTGATGCGCGCGGCCTGTTCGCGGCAGCCGTCGTCGGCGATCCAGGCCGCGGCCTGCGGCGCCGGGCCGGACAACTTGCCGCAAGCCAGGCGCGACAGCACCTGGTTGGCTTCGGCGATCTTGTGGCGCGACAGCAGGAAGCGCGGCGTTTCCGGGATATAGCGGCGGTAGAAAGCGCCCAGCAGCGCCGGCAGCATCAGGCACAGGAACAGCCAGCGCCAGCTGTTCTCGCCGGGAAACAGCGTAAATACCAGCAAGCCGAAAGCCGGCGCCAGGAAATTGCCGAGGCCGCCGGCGCCGACATTGACCAGTCCCACCGCCGTGCCGCGGAACTTGCTGGAACAGAACTCGGCCAGCATGGTGACGGCGATGGCGATCTCGCCGCCCAGGCCGAAGCCGACGATGGCGCGGCCGACGGCCATCACCGTCAGGTTCGGCGCCAGCGCGCAAATGCCGGCGCCCAGCGTGAACAGCAGCAAATCCAGGCTCAGCATCACGCGGCGGCCGTAGCGGTCGGCCACCAGGCCGGAGACGATGCGGCCGATGGCGGCGCTGGCGAAGGTGACGGTATTGAGCAGGCCGATGCCGGTGGCGTCCAGTCCCCACTGCTGCTTGAGCATGGGACCGACCAGGCCGATGGCGTTCTGTTCGAAGCTGTCGAACAGGCAACCGATCAGGATCAGGAAAATGATGGTGTGGTGCGAGCGGGTGACGCCGATCTTGTCCAGCGCGCCGTCCAGTTCGGCGATGCGCGGAGTATCCGGCGAAGAAAGTGCGGGTCCGGCCATGGTCAGCTCCTCATGCGTGGGATGGCAAACGAAAACATGTTTCTTCGATTTCCAGAACGCTCATCCATCAGCGTGGAGCGTTCCGCTACTGCGTCATGGCCGTGGGACCCGGCATCCGATACGGGATGCCGTTCCACCACTCTAGTCCACAACGCCGCCAAATGGAATATGAATTTCAGATTTAATTTTTTACTGAAATTTAAATTTCATTTTTGCAAGGCACTCATAGCAAGCGGCATGCCAGTGTCCGAAGCGGGATGCCGCTGCGGCAACGGAATCGATGAAAACTGGAAAAATCCCTTGATCGGCGAAGGATTGCGCCGTATTGGCACGGGACTTGGAGGCGCGGCCTATTGCCCGGATGCAAGTGCCGCCGGCGGAAGCCGCCTTGAATTGGTGAAACCGCCGCACTCCAAGCGTGCAGGGATCGCCAGAAAATGGGGAATCATCCTGGCTGGAATGCTGAAATTTCAATGCCAGGACAAAAACCGGAACGGCAACACTCAGCCGAAGTCGTCCAGCTCGTCATGCCCCTGCTCCACCGCGGCCAGGCGCTTGCGCCCCGCCGCGCCGCTGGCTTCGATGACCAGGGTCGCCAGCAAATCGCACAGGGCCATCACGGCCACATGGTTGTCCAGCAAGCCGGGGCCGCGGCATTGGCATTGCAGCGACCAGGTGGCGCCGGCGTAGTCGGATGACGCCTGGTCGCTGATATAGAGGATGCGGGCGCCGGCGCGGGTGGCGGCTTCCAGCACGCGGGCCATCTGGCGCGTCTGGCGGCGCGTGCCGAACACGATCACGCAGTCGCGCTCGCCCAGGCCGGCGGTATGTTCGGCCACCGTCTCGCCGGGGCCGGGAATGGCGGTCACGCGCGGCAATACCTGGATGATCTGCCAGCGCAGGTAGACCGCGAAGGCATGGCTGCTGCGGCTGCCGAACACCAGCACCTGCGGCGCGCCGGCAATCGCCCTGGCGATCTCGGCCATGACCGCATCCGACAGGCGTTCGAAGGTGCCGGCCAGGTTGGCCTGCGACTGCTGGAAATGCGCGGCCAGCGACCTGACATGGCGCGCCGCTCCCGCGGACGGCTGGAACAATGGCGAGCCCACTTCCTGCTCCTCGCGCACATGGCGGCGCGCTTCCTCGTAGCTGTCGTAGCCGATGCGGCGGATGAAGCGGCTCACCGTCGAGGGCGACACGCCGGCCAGTTGCGCCAGCTCGTTGCCGGCATAACTGGCCAGCTCGCCGGGAAACTCCAGCAGGAAATCCGCCAGCTGGCGCTCGGTGGCCGACAGTTCGTCGAGCTTGCTGCGCACGCGGCGTACGAAGGATTCGGATGAAGGTCTCATGGAATGCGGGCGGCGAATCCGGGAGTCGTGATCGGCGCATTGTATAGCAGTGCGGTGATTCCTTTGTTTCGCGATGCTGATTACGAGACCGGTGACTGTAGTAAGTAGTCTGGTCTTGCTGCGTGCAGATGTACTGGCTCTATGCTTTTCTTTCTCCGGTCGAAGCGGAGCGCCGAGGGCGGCCCGGCAGCCGCTCACTTTCTTTGGCCCGCCAAAGAAAGTAAGCAAAGAAAACGGCCCCTAAGTGCCAGCCCTCCTGCGGAGGGTTCCCGTTGGAGTGCGCTGAAAAATGGGAAAGGCCGCAAGTCGCTGCGCTCCGGCGTCCTTTCTGATCCATTTTTCAGCGTGCTCCAACGGCTGGCCCACAAGGGGAAATGCTTAAATGCCTCGCCTTCGGCATCGGGATTGGGATCTTGGTTTGCTGCCTTCCGGGGAATTTACTGACGTCTTAACGACGCTGGGTCCTGACATTCGTCAGGACGACGCGTAGATGCGATAGCGATACACCCCACCGATGCCGCAGGCGAGAAGCAAACACCGCAAGGCCGAAGGCGAGCCGTCTCCGCAGTCCGCTTCTGACCAGCCGCTGAAATGAGAAGAAAAATGGATCAGAAAGGACGCCGGAGCGAAGCGACTTGCGGCCTTTCCCATTTTTCTTCTCATTTCAGCGGGAACCCCGAAGGGGCTGGTTAGTAGCGGTCGCCTTCTTTTGCTTACTTTTCTTGGCGAGACAAGAAAAGTGAGCGGCTGCCGGGCCGCCCCCGGCGCTCCGTCTCGACCGAAGAAAGATAAGCATAGAGCCAGTACATCTGCACGCAGCAAAACCAGACTACCCAAACTTACGTGCAGCATCGATAGCCAACCCGCTACCGATACTTCCGAACAAATCACCTTCGACATGTTTCGCATCCGGCACCAATGCCCCGATACGCTGACGCAGCAGGTTCACCCCCGACGACCCGCCAGTAAAGAACACGCTATCGATATCAGACGAACGCAACCCAGCTTGCTTCAGCAATCCCGAAACAGTCTGCTCAACCGACTGCACCAGATGATCAACAGCCGCATCGAAATCGGCACGATTCAATTGCAAGGTTTCCGGCGGACGCAGGCGCTGCAGATCCAGCGTGGCAGACTCTTGCGAAGACAATGCAATCTTGCCCCCTTCCACCTGCAACGCCAGCCAGTGCCCACAGCGCTGCTCCACCACATCGAGCAGGCGCGCAAAACGGTCGCGGTCGACCGCTTCGCGCGCCACATCCTGCAGCTGCTGCCAGGTCTTGCGCGTATAAAGCTGGTTGATGGTGTGCCAGGTGGCGAGGTTAAAGTAGTAGCTGGAAGGCACTTCGGCATTGCCGGCCAGGCGCCCGCCCAGCCCCAGCAGCGGCATCACGCAGGACAGGCTGAAGTACTTGTCGAAGTCGGTGCCGCCGATATGCACGCCGCCGTTGGCCAGGATGTCGTCGCGCCGCTCCACGCGCTGCGCACGCTGCGGCGACAGGCGCACCAGAGAAAAGTCCGAAGTGCCGCCGCCGATATCGGCGATCAGCACCAGCTCTTCGCCGTCGATGCGCGACTCGTAGTCGAAGGCGGCGGCGATCGGTTCGAACTGGAATTCGATGTCGGTGAAGCCGACGCTGCGCGCGATCTCTTCCAGCGTATCCTGCGCCAGCCGGTCGGCGGCCTCGTCGTCATCGACGAAATGCACCGGTCGCCCCATCACCACGCGCGAAAACGATGCGCCGGCGGCGCGCTCGGCGCGCTTCTTCAATTCGCCGATGAATTGCGCCAGCAGGCCGCGGTAAGGCAAGGCCCGGCCGCCGACCTCGGTCTGGCCGTCGATGGCGCCGGAGCCGAGCAGGCTCTTCAGCGAACGCATCAGGCGCCCCTCATAGCCGGACAGGTATTCGTTCAGGCCGCTGCGGCCGTAGCTGAATTCGTTTTCATCGGCATTGAAGAACACCACCGATGGCAGCGTCGCCCGGCCGTCTTCCAGCGGCAGCAGCAGGGACTGGCCCGCATCGGGACGCAGCCAGCCGACGGTGGAATTGGAGGTGCCGAAATCCACCCCGCATGCGTTGGCCATCGATTACTCCTTCATTTTTTGGGCCGGCAATCATATAGAAAAGGGCCTTGCTTGTCTCGCCGTGTCCAAAGCAAGCAACATGCCGCCCAGCAGCATTGACTTGCAGGCAATACGCAAGGCCTTCCAAAAATGACAATGCCGGAGCGGCACGCCTGCCGCTCCGGCATCATCGGTCCAGCCCCGCGCCCGCCTTACCAGCGGCAATCGTGGTCCATCAGTACTTCGGCGCTGCCCCTTTCCTGGAGATCGAAATTGACCGGCATGTTGACCAGCAACAGGCCTGTGCCGCCGTCATCCAGGCTGACGCCTGTCAGCAGCAGCGATTGCGCGGCCATCGCGGAGGCGGCGAAAGCGTCGCGGCCGGCGGCCAGCTTGAACGGGTCATCCGATCGCAGGGCATCGCCCGGCAGGCGCATCACCCAATAGCGATGCCCCTCGAATTGCCAGGGCATCCATCGCCGCAACGGATCGCCGCGGTGGGCGGCGAGGCTCTCGGCGACATCGCGCCGCATGCAATCGATATGGATATGCAGATGCAATTGGGAACGCGCCGCCGCCGAATTGACTTCCAGCCCAAGCTGCCGGTCGGCCAGCCCGCGCCCCAGCGCCTGCCCCACGCGCCAGCGCTGCTGCCAGGCGTAGTCCCAATAGTTCGGCGCATCGTCCGCCAGCAACTCCCGGCTTTCGATGCCTGGCAGGCGGCGCGTGGGCATCAGCAGGTACTGCGCCGGGCCGACGATGTCCTTGAGCACCACGAAACCGCGCTCCAGGTCCACTGCCGCGCATGGCTGCGGATTGCCGCTGGCCTGCATGTTGGGCACGCACTGCTCGCTGACGATTTCCCACAGCTTGTGCGGATTGGCGGCGTGGGCCGCAGGCGCGGCGAGGCCGTTGGCCAGCAGGGAAAACAGGAAAGGCAGGAGGGTGGTCAGGCGCATGGTGGCGAACAGTCGGAATCCGCCCAAGACGGGCGACAGGCAGCTTAGCGGCCGGATGTTTCGCCGCTGTGACGGCGCGCAGGGAAATATCGCGGGAACGTTCAGCCGTCGGCGTTGCGCGTTGCCTGCAACAGGCACTTGGACAGCTTGTCGAAATGCAGCCAGGCCGCCTGGCTCAGCTCGACCTGCTTGCGGCGCGGGTCTTCGGTATCGGCCAGCACGATCCAGCCTTTTTCCCGCATCGACTTGAGGCGAGCATGCAGCATCGCCGGCGAACCGAATTCGCTTTGCGCCATGAGGTCGCGCACCGACAGGCGCTGCTGTTGCTGGCCGGCACGGGCGATGAACGCCAGGATCCGGTCTTCAAGCGGATCCAGCGATGCCAATGAAGGCAAGCCCCGCAGTGCATCGGCCAGTTGCAGAAAGCGCAGATAGATATCCGCAGGCCTCTTGTTTTTACCCATAGCCACGCTGTTCGTCTTTGCGCTGTTGGTTTCGTTATGTCGCTGTTCGCAGCGGCTTTTCATTGTTACAGATTCGATAGCGGATCATACGCCCGGCCCCGCCTTCGCGCAACACTCCGCCCTTTTTGCATATGCCGCGCGGATGATTTCGCCACAGTGCGGGATTCCCCGCTGCAGGGCACAATGGAAATCGGTAACATACGCGCCGTCATGGACACCCTGCCCAATCCCCAGTCGACCTTGCGTACGCACATCGCCGCCGCGGCAGGCACCGCCATTTGTTATTTCCTTTTCTACAGCCTCAACGAATGGCTGTTCCGCCAGACCGAGTTCACCGAAGGCATCGCCTGGGTTTACCTCCCGGCCGGGATCCGGCTGATCTGCACGCTGCTGTTTGCCGAAGCAGGCTGCGCCGGGCTGCTGCTGGGATCGCTGGCCACCGCCGCCACTTACCGCCTGTTCCCGAGCGACCCCGTCACGGCGGCCGGCTACTGCCTGATCTCGGCGGCGGCGCCTTACCTTGCCTACCGTTTCACCTTGTCGGGCATGGACCTGCGGCGCTCGCTGGCGAACCTGACCACCACGCGGCTGATGGCCTGCATCCTGCTCTATGCGCTGACCAATCCCCTGTTCCAACTGGTCTGGTTCGTCATGCGCGGCGTCTCCCCGCACTTCTGGAGCGGCCTGGTCGTGATGTCGGTCGGCGACCTGTCCGGCTCCGTCATTGTCGCCTACCTGTTCAAATTCCTGCTGTCCTTCCTCCGCCTGCCGCGCAAGTGATCCCATCGCCTGCCGTACGGCGGACGCATTCCTGACAAAAACCCCCATCGATGTAATACGCACGACATAAATTCCCGCTACGCTGCGCATCGCTATAAAACTTATAGCGTTATGAACCGTATAACAATGCTTCCAAGGAGTTGCGGCATGCGTAGCTGGGATGAACCCAAGAAACGAAAAGCCCGCGTCGAGATCATTCCCATGATCGACGTGATGATGTTCCTGCTGGTGTTTTTCGTGCTGATCAGCATGAATGTCATCCCCGCGCTCGGCCTGAAGACCCAGCTTCCCAGCTCCAGCACCGCGCAAGACCTCAAGCCGCAGGCCAAGGCCATCATCACCATCACCCGCGATGCGGTCCAGGTCGATGGCGAGAACACGCCTATCGACGGCCTGGTGCCCCGCCTCAGGCAGATTCCCAAGGAAGGCGAAAAGCTCAACCTGATCATCAACAGCGACCGCGGCGTGGAAGTGCAGAAGCTGGTCGACGTGATGGATCAGCTCAAGCACGGCGGTTTCGATTCGATCTCCATCGCCACCCGCAAGCAGTGACCATGCGCACGCCCTTCCTTTTCCGCTTCCGCGAATCGCTGGCCGGCCTGCCATCGCTGCTGGTGCTGCTGGCGCTGGTGCTGGCCGGCGTGCAGCAGAGCACGCGCCTCAAGCGCCACAAAGATCCGACGCCGGTGCAAATCGCCCTGCTCGAAGCGCTGCCGCCCGCGCCCAAGGTCGAAACGCCGCCACCGCCGGAACCACAGAAAAAGGCCGAACCGCCCAAGCCGCAGGCCAAACCTGTGCCGGCGCCCAAGCCGACGCCGACAGTGCAGGACCGCCCCGTCGCCGAAGCGCCGGCGCCCCTGCCGGCATTGCCCCAGGCGGCTCCGCGCAGCGCACCCGTATCTGCGCCGGCGCCGCAACCAGTGGCGCAACCTACGCCTGCGCCGCCCGCCCCCAATACCGCCAACGCCGAGTCGCAATACGTGGCCAAGCTGCGCGCCCACCTCAACAGCATCAAACGCTATCCGACCGGACGCGAAGCCAGCCAGCTCAAGCCGCAAGGCAAGGTGCGCGTCTGGTTCGTGCTCAAACGCGACGGTTCGGTGGTCGATATGGGCATCGACGAATCGTCCAATTCGATGCTGCTCGACGACGCCGCGCGCAAGACCATCAACCGCGCCGCTTTCAGCGCCTTCCCGGAAGGCAGCTGGAGCGGCGAGAACACGCATCGCTTCACCGCTGACCTGGAATTCATTCCGGTTTCCGGATAGTTCCAACGCCGCTGGGCCCGGCGGCGCCGCTCCTACAAATGCACCACAACCATTCTCAGGGGAAATATATGCATTGCAAACTCACCCGGCTATCGCTGCTGATTTCCGGGATCTTCATGGTGGCCGGAACGACCGCCTATGCGCAAACCACCGACATCGGCACCGTCACCGTGCAAGGCAACGGCGGCACCGCCCAGGCCACCGGCCTGATCCAGCAGGAGGAGTCGCCCAAGGCGCGCAGCTCGGTCAACCACGACTACATGGAAAAGCAAAGCCCGACCGGCAACCCGTACCAGATGATCAGCCTGCTGCCGGGCGTGAACACCTACGACCAGGACGGCACCGGCCTGTTCGGCGGCAACATCCGCGTGCGCGGCTTCAACAGCGACCAGTTGGGTTTCAGCATCAACGGCGCGCCGGTCAATGATTCCGGCAGTTTCGCGGTCTACCCGCAGGAATACACCGATGCCGAAAACCTGTGCGACATCTTCGTCACCCAGGGTTCGACCGACACCGAAGCGCCGCACGTGGGCGCCTCCGGCGGCAATATCGGCATGACCATGTGCGCGCCGGAAGACCAGCAGCGCGTGCGCGTGTCCACCTCGGTCGGCTCCAACAGCCTGTGGAAGCGCTATGTGCGTTTCGATTCGGGCAAGCTGCTCGACGGCCGCTTCAAGTTCTTCCTGTCGTATTCGAAGACAACGGCCGACAAGTTCAAGGGCGCCGGCGGCGCCGATAAGCAGCACATCGACTTCAACAGCAAGCTCGACCTCGGCCAGGGCAGCTTCATCGATGCCGGCTTCATGTACAACAACGCCATCAACAACAACTACCGTTCGCTGACCAAGGCGCAGATCGCCCAGTTCGGCCCCAACTACGACTTCAGCACCAAGGCGCCGGTACACCAGCCGGGCGTGAACGGCACCGCCCAGAACGACAGCACCTACGCGCCCAACGCCGGCATCAACACCGGCAACAAGGACCTGTACTACGGGTATAACCTGAACCCGTTCAAGAACTGGCTGGCGACCGTCAACGGCCACTTCCAGCTCAGCCCGACGGCCAGCGTCGATGTCAGCCCCTATTTCTGGTACGGCTTCGGCACCGGAGGCAACCAGCTGCAGACAATCACCGAAGGCAATGCCGGCAACCTGCTGGGCGGTGGCGTGCGCGACGTCAACGGCGATGGCGACACCAAGGACACGGTGTTCGCCTACGAAGGCAGCCGCACCCGCACCTACCGCCCCGGCGTGACGCTGAAGTACAACCAGCAGATCGACAACCACAAGCTGATGTTCGGCTACTGGTACGAACGCGCGCGCCACCAGCAAACCGGCCAGTACAGCAGGATCGACAACAACGGCAACCCGGCCGACCTGTGGCAGAACAATCCCGACCTGTGGCTGCGCAACCAGGACGGCAGCGTCGTGCAATACCGCGATACGCTCACCGTCAGCACCGGCAAGTCGGCGTTCTTCCAGGACAGCATCAGCCTGATGAACGACAAGCTCAACATCCAGGCCGGCGCGCGCTATTCCAGCATCGACCGCGACTTCACCAACTATCCGAGCCAGAGCGCCGGCGGCTACTACACGGTGAAGAAGTCCTACTCCGACCTGTTGCCCAGCCTGGGCGTGCGCTTCCAGCTCGACCAGGCGCAGTCGGTATTCTTCAACGCTGCCAAGAACTTCAAGGCGCCGGGCAACTTCTCCTACTTCGGCCTGATCTCGGGCGGCAGCTTCGTCAACGGCGTCTATACCGGCGGTACCGTGCGCAACGTCCCGGTGGACAAGGAAACCTCCTGGAACTACGACCTCGGCTACCGCTACAACACCGACAAGTGGACCTTCTCCAGCTCGGTGTTCTACATCGACTACCGCAACCGCATCGCCACCGCCTACAACCCGGATACCGCGACCAAGACCGACTACAACGTCGGCGACTCTACCTCCAAGGGCATGGAGCTGGAATCCGGTTACGCGCTGAGCAAGAACCTGTCGCTGTATGGTTCGCTGTCCTACATCAAGAGCAAGATGAAAGACAGCATGAAGGTGGACGCCGTCAACTCGCTGCCCACCAGCGGCAAGGAATATCCGGATACGCCGAACTGGCTGTCCGGCCTCTCGCTGCAGTACCAGCAGGACGGCTGGTATGTGTTCGGACAAGCCAAGTACACCGGTCGCCGCTACACCACGCTGGTCAACGACGACGCCATCGGCGGCTACACCGTGTTCAACGCCGGCGCGGGCGCGACCTTCCCGTCGACCTCCTGGCTCAAGAAGCCGACGGTGCGCCTGAATGTCTACAACCTGTTCGACAAGCAATACCTGAACCTGAATTCGGGCAGCGGCAGCCAGTTCACCACCAACGCCAACGCGGTGGGCAGCATCGCCGGCACCGCACCGTCATTCTACGTAGGCGCCCCGCGCACCTTCACCGTCACGCTGACCGCGGATTTCTGATCGCGGCCAACCCCGTGGGCGGCGGCGCGCAAGGGCCGCCGCCCTGAACATCGCAAGAGAGGCAACCATGAACATGCAATTACTCCACGAACTGGCTTTCTACCTGATGTATGCCTGCGCCGCGCTGGCGATCTTCGTCATCGTCGAACGCGGGCTGTTTTTCGGCTACACCATGCGCCAGGCCACCGGGCTGGAAAAGGCGATGACCCATGCCGTGCAGCATGTGCAGGAATTGCCGGCGGAACTGACCGCCCGCCCCAGCCTGCCGCTGGAACTGGTCAGCGACATCCTGTCGGAAAAGCACCAGTTGCATAGCGAGAAGGACCTGGAGGATTTCAGCGAGTCGGTCTACATCGCCAAGCGCGGCGAAGTGCAGCAGCGCCTGTGGATCCTCGACACCATCGTCACCGCGGCGCCGTTGCTGGGCCTGTTGGGTACCATCCTGGGCATCATCGACACGTTCAAGGCACTGGCGGTCTCGGGCGTGTCCGACCCCGGCCAGGTGTCGCAGGGCATCGGCACCGCGCTGTACGCCACGGCGCTGGGCATCGGCATCGCGGTGGTCGGCATGTTCTTCTTCAACCTGTTCCAGGAACGTATCGAGCGCATCAACGATCATCTGAAAGTGTTGATGCTGCGCGCTTGCGTGGGGCGCACCTCAGAACAGCAGGCCAACGTCCAGCAGACGCACGGCAAACTGCACGTCGCCTGATCATCCGGACATGCGCCCCATGAAAAAATCATTGCGCCTGCCGGCAAAACTGGCCGCGGCAATCGGCCTGGCCTTCTCGCTGCAAGGTGCGGCCCACGCCGAATTCGCCATTCCCGGCTTCGAGCTGGTGCATACCGTGCCGCGTGAAACCGCATTGGCCACGCCCGACCTGCGCGATGCCGCGCTGGTCTGGAAAGAGATGTTCGACGGCGCGCAGCGCCAGATCGACTTCGGCCAATTCTACGTGGCCGGCCAGGACGGCGAAGCGCTGGACGACATCATCGCCCACCTCGATGCGGCCGGACGGCGCGGCGTGAAGATCCGCTTCCTGATGGAAAAGAAGGGCGAGTTCGCCTCGGTGCCGGCGACCATCGAACGGCTCAAGCGGATTCCCAACCTGGAGTTCCGCCAGCTCGATTATGCGAAGATGACCGGCAACGGCATCATCCACGCCAAGTACTTCGTGGTCGACGGCAGCAGCGCCTTTGTCGGCAGCCAGAACTTCGACTGGCGCTCGTTCTCGCATATCCACGAAACCGGCCTGAAGATCACCGATGCCGCCGTCGCCGCGCAGGTCCAGCAGATCTTCGAGATCGACTGGCAGGCGCAAGCCGCGATCGCCGCCGGCCAGGCGCCGGCAATACAAAACAACGTTACGGTGCCGGCCGACGAAAGCCGCGGCAACTACCTGGTGGCCAGCCCCAATGCCTTCAACCCGCCCGGCGTGGGCGACTCGGAAAGCGAACTGGTGCGGCTGCTGGCCGGCGCCAGGCAGGAAGTGCGCGTGCAATTGCTGGATTACGCGCCGCTGTCCTACGGCCCCAACCGCACGCGCCCCTATTATCCGGTGATCGACGATGCCATCCGCACCGCCGCCGCGCGCGGCGTCAAGATCAAGCTGATGGTGTCGAACTGGAATACCGAACAGCCGGCGATCCGTTACCTGCAGAGCCTGGCCGTGCTGCCGAATGTGGAAATCCGCATCGTCACGCTGCCGCGCGCCTCGACCGGCTTCATCCCGTTCGCGCGGGTGATCCATACCAAGGCCATGAGCATCGACGGCCGCATCGCCTGGATCGGCACCAGCAACTGGGCCGGCGGCTACCTCGACAAGTCGCGCAACCTGGAAGTGGTCCTGCACAATGAAAAGATGGCGCGCCGCATCGCCGAGTTGCATGAGCAAACCTGGAATTCGCCTTACGCCGAACCGGTCGACGTGCTGCGCCAGTATCCGAAGCCGGTGAAAGGCAAGGAATAAGCCGCGACAACCGGAACGCAATCAGGAATATCGGCGGCAAGCCTGCGGGCTGCCGCTTTTTTATTTCCGGCACGGCAAGAAAGACATGATCTATACATAAAATCTAATTTTAGATAATATGTATCGATCATGAAAAACGCCCCTCGCAAGAAAAAAGCTTCGCCGCCGTCCCGCCCCGACCATGCGCTGCTAATGTCGCAGCTGGCGCAAGTCGCCCAAGGCCTGGGAGAAACCTTCGCCCCCTTTTGCGAAGTGGTGCTGCACGACCTGCGCGACGCCGACCATTCCATCGTCGCCATCCACAACAACCTGTCCGGCCGCGAAGTCGGCGACGCCACTACCGAGCTTGGACTGGCGCGCATCGCCGACGAATCCTATCCGCAGGTGCTGGCCAATTACGCCAACCGCCTGCCCGACGGCCGCCAGGCCAAGAGCACCTCGGTCGGCATCAAGGATGCCGACGGCAAATACGTGGCGGCGCTGTGCATGAACATCGACCTGACGCTGTTCGGCGCGCTGCAAGGCATGCTGCGCCAGTTCGGCGGCATCGACGGCAGCGCGCACGTGGCCGAGACGCTGGAGCCGGCCGGCGCCCAGGCGATCCGCGGCAAGATCGATGCATTCGCGGCGCGGCTGTCGACCACGCCGCGCAGCCTCAAGGCCGATGAGCGGCGCGCGCTGGTGCGCGAGCTGCGCGAGTCCGGCTGCATGGAGGTACGGCGCGCAGCGGAAATCGTCGCCGCCCATCTCGGCGTCTCGCGCGCCACCGTCTATAACGACGAGCGGGGTTGAGCCCCGCCCTGTTCAGAACCTGTTTGATTTCCGACCGAAAGGAACTTGCCGTGATTCCCGTATCGAGCACCACCGAATTGCCCACCTTCGCCGACGTCCTGCTGGCGGCCGAGCGCATCAAGCCCTGGGCGCACCGCACGCCGGTGCTGACCTCGCGCACCGCCGACGCCGAACTCGGCGCCAGCCTGTTCTTCAAGTGCGAGAACTTCCAGCGCATGGGCGCCTTCAAGTTCCGCGGCGCGATGAATGCGCTGGCGCAGTTCAACGACGCGCAACGCAAGGCCGGCGTGATCACATATTCTTCCGGCAACCACGCGCAAGGCACGGCACTGGCGGCGCAACTGCTGGGCATTCCCGCCACCATCGTGATGCCGCTGGATGCGCCCGCCGCCAAGGTGGCGGCCACCCGCGGCTACGGCGCCAACGTCGTGACCTACGACCGCTACACCGAAAACCGTGAAGAGATTTGCGCGCGCCTGGCAGAAGAGCACAAGCTGACCGTGATCCCGCCCTACGACCATCCGCATGTGATGGCCGGCCAGGGTACGGCCGCCAAGGAATTGCTGGAAGAGACCGGCCCGCTGGATGCGCTGTTCGTCTGCGTGGGCGGCGGCGGCCTGCTGTCGGGCTCGGCGCTGGCGGCGCGCGCCTTGTCGCCGGACTGCAAGATCTACGGCGTGGAGCCGGAAGCCGGCAACGATGGCCAGCAATCGCTGCGCAGCGGCAGCATCGTCAGCATCGCCACGCCCAAGACCATTGCCGACGGCGCCCAGACCCAGTTCCTGGGCAAATTCCCATTCGGCGTGATCAAGCGCGATGTCGACGACATCCTGACCGTCTCCGACGAGGAACTGGTGGCGTGCATGCGCTTCTTCGCCGAGCGCATGAAGATGGTGGTGGAACCGACCGGCTGCCTGGGCTTCGCGGCGGCGCGCAAGCATCGTGCGCAGCTGCAGGGCAAGCGCGTGGGCGTGATCATCAGCGGCGGCAATATCGATCTCGGCAAGCTGTCCGCCTATCTGGCGAACTGAACCATACCCGTATTATTTCTTTGACGACAGGAACAAGCATGCCCCATCTCTTCTTCGAATACAGCGGCAATCTGGAAATCGACACGCAAGCCACCCTGCTGCGGCTCAATGAAGCGCTAGTTGGCAGCGGCCACTTCGACGAGAACTCGATCAAGGCGCGCGCCATCCGGCTGGACGATTTTCTGGTCGGCACCCAGCCGCAGGCCAGGCGCGCTTTCATGCACCTGCGCCTGACCATCCTCTCGGGGCGAACGCCGGAGGTGAAGAAGCAGATCGCCGACCTGCTGGTGGCGACCGTGCAAAAGGAACAGGCATGGCCGGAAGGCGCGCAGGTGCAAATCACGGCCGAAGTGATCGATATGCAGCGCGAGATCTACGGCAAGCAGGTGCTGTAAGAAACAGCGCCGGTCAACGCACCAGCGCTTCGCGGAACTGCACCACGTTGCCTTCCGGATCGAAGCCGTCGCAGGCGCGGAAATCCGCCGCGCTCCACTCGGCCTCGGCCGGCTTCAATCCGCCGCCCTGGGCCTGCGCGCCAATGCGCGCCTGCGCCAGCGAGCGCACCGGCAGGAACAGCTTGACCGGCACCGCCTCGCGCAGCACCGGCGGCGTGGCGATCTGCACCTTGACCGCCACCGCCTCGGGCATGGCGTGGATCACCAGCAGGAACTCCTCTGCTTCGATCACTACCTTCCCGGCTTCGGCATGCTTGGGAAGCACCGCCAGCACCTGCGCATAAAACGCGGCGAGGCGGGCGACATCTTTGGCAAACAGGACTGCGCCTGCTTTGGGCTGAGTCGGCATCTCTGCTTTCAAAAATGAAGAACGAAACGGCAGAGTTTATTTTTGCCCGGGTCAATTGGCAAGCCGGTCCGCACGCCTCCCCTTCCGTGAGAAATTCCCGCCCATAAAATGCGAGCTTTCGCCTATTGGCGACATTGTTTTCCTGTCATGAAGGCGCTCGTGTCGGACATTTCCGACACACGTTAGCGCCGTCATCCTATCCCCCGGAAACGGCAGAAAAGCTTACTGTCATCTCCTCGGAAACACATTAGTATTTCGATGACAAAGCATCAATTGTCACCATATACACGCCAATAACGATGAATGTGATTGAAATTGCATCGTTTTGAATGTGACCGGGCTTAATTTGTAAGAGGATGTTCCAACCCGTTTACTTCGGGATGCCATCTGCTAATTTAATGCCATGAGGCAACAGGATGCGTTTGCAAAACGTCTCATGACAAAACGCGAACAAAAACCATCCGCCTGCCGCCGCCGTGCGACATCCATCACCGCCGGCAACCGTATTGAAGGCAGACTCACCATCTGACTAGCGCCATGACCAGAAACCTGCATACCATTTTCAAACCCGACCGCGCCTTCAAGCGCGCCGTCTCCGGCTCGCGCATCCCGCTGGCCAATGGCGGCGAAGAGGCCGACGCCTGGCTGGAACCGATGCTGGCCGATTTCATCTCGCTGGCCTGCAGCCTGTGCGACGCTCCCATCGGCATGATGACGCAATTGCATGCCGACATCGGCCTGCGGCATCCCTTCGTCTCGGTGGCCAATGGCCGCGGCGACATCCGCAACCAGTGGTGGCGCTTCCCCGGCCAGAACGGCGTGTCTCGCACGGCGGTGGATTTCTCGGTATGCGAAGCCGCCGCCCGCCGCCCACGCCAACTGACCGAAATTGTCGACCTGCAGGCCGACGGCCGTTTCTGCGAGTCGGCGCTGGCGAACAATCCGCCGCACGTGTGCTTTTACGCCGCGGTGCCGCTGGTAGCTTCCAACGGCGATGTGCTGGGCACGCTGTGCGTGATGGACCGCCATGCGCGCACGCTGTCGGCCACCCAGCGCGATGGTCTGCTGAAGCTGGGCCGCCAGCTGGAAAGCCAGCTCGACAGCCGGCGCGCCATGCAAAAGCTGGAGCAGCAGACGCTCACCGATGCCCTCACCGGCATCGGCAACCGCCGCAACTTCGACCTGCGCCTGCGCGAAGAATGGACGCGCCACCTGCGCAACGCGCGCCCGCTGTCGATGCTGATGGTGGATGTGGACTACTTCAAGCAATACAACGACACCTACGGCCACCCGGCCGGCGACGCGCTGCTGGCGCAACTGGCGCGCGTACTGCGCTCGCCGCTACGCGCCAGCGACTTCCTGGCGCGTTACGGCGGCGACGAGTTCGCCCTGATCCTGCCCGATACGGAAGAAATCGGCGCCCATCAGGTGGCCGAGCGCATCAAGCACGCGGTGTCGATGGTGAAATGGCCGCATACCGAGATCGAGATCAGCCTGGGCGCCGCCACCGTCACGCCGTCCGAGATGTGCGATTTCCACGCGCTGCTGGCCGCCGCAGACAAGGCGATGTATCTGCGCAAGCATGGGCGGCATAAGGGTAATGCCTGATTGGAATTATCCTTGGCTGACCACTGGTGCTGCTCTGCGAAACTAATTCCGAAACAAGCTCAGGAACATCGAGTAACTATTGCAGTACCCTGTACTAGCGCAAGGCTCGGGCTATATCCGGCATCAAAAGCAAGGCGGCGTCCTTGGTCAGATGATGTGTATCCGAGTAATTCGAGACATGCCCTTCAATGGCCACACATTGATCCTGCGGACAGATCTTTTCATAGGGATAGACAAAGCGCACACCCTCGCCCACTTGCAATGCCTGGGTCACACGGATGAACAAGCGGTTGACCGCCCGCGTATCATCGGCCGGCTTGCATTGCCGCTGATGCGAAAACGGCAGTGCATAATAATTCGACACTTCGCAATCGAATCCCACATCCGCGGTCGATCCCACGATGATAGTCCGCTGTGGATGCAAGCCGCCTGCCAACAAGGCATCGCTGACCAGTTCGCGGATGCTGGCCTCGCCCCCCCCTCCATAAGCATGCCAACGCTGCGAACGAATGACTGCATAGATGTTTTTACCGCGCAACGAATGCAATTTCTCCTGCGCTGCCCGGCAATCGCGCTGATTGCCGATATCTGGACGCAAGACATTCTCCCCCATGAAGCAGCTGCCGTTGGTTACCATATAAAACAGGTATTCCTTGCCCAACGCTTCATCAAGGGCCCGGGTGAGATGTTCCGCGTGGCTGTCGCCATACACCACGACAATCTTTCCGGATGGGTTCCCGAATATACAGCCGCTGTTCTTCTTGCGGTCTTCGCATTCGAACCGCCCCGGCTCGCGTTGCAGTTCAACCGTGCCATAGCGCCAAGGCAGCCCTTGCTGGTACTGTGTGAAGATGCCAATACCAGCAACGAGCGCCATGCAAGCGACAAGCATGGACACCCTGCCATGCCGCGCTTGCAGACGAATCGGGTTCTCGATAAAACGCTTAGTCATCCATGCCAGCGGGACAGCCAGCAACACTACCACCAGCCGCACCGACGCTGGCGGTGCGCCTGCAGCAAGATGATGCGCGAAGGACAACAGTGGCCAATGCCACAAGTACAAAGGATAACTTACCAAGCCTAGCCATACGCCGGCAGGATGCGCAAGCACATTGCGATTGAACCAGGTCTGCGGACCGGCGCCGATCAGCATTGCCGCGCCGATCGTGGGCAGAAGCGCCCACCATCCCGGAAAAGCATTGGTACTGGAAATGCAAAACAGGCCGATGACGATTGCCCCCGCCCCTGCGGCCGAACATAAACTGGCCAGAGATGAAACGGCCGTCGGCACTGCTTTTCGCCCCTTTCCTGCGTGCCAGTAGGCCAATATCCCTCCAACCAGCAACTCCCAGAAACGGGTCATCGGAGAATAATAAAGCCCGGCAGTGTCGGCCTTCACATAGATGGCATGGAGGTTCAGGCAAAACGAGATAGCAGCAACCGACAACGCCGCCAACAGCAAACCGCGTTTGCGGCACAGTTTATTGGCGGCAAACAACACGAATGGCCACACGATATAGAACTGTTCCTCAATCGCCAGCGACCATAGATGCAGCAGCGGCTTTGTTTCGGCTGCCGGGTCAAAGTAGCCGGCTTCCTTCCAATAAGTAAAGTTGGAAAAAAATCCGGCGCCGGACACAATATGTGTCGCCAAACGCGCATATTCATCTGCCGGCATCAGTATCCAGCCTGCGGCATAGGCTACTGCCAACACAGTAATCAGTGCCGGAAAAATGCGCAAAATACGGCGCATATAAAACTGCCGGATACTGAAATCGCCTTCAGCCAACGCCTGGCCGATGATGGATGAAATCAGGAACCCTGAAATGACAAAAAATATATCCACGCCAATGAAGCCGCCACGCAGTACGCTGGGAAACGCGTGAAAAACCAATACGGACAACACGGCAACGGCGCGCAAGCCATCGATGTCAGGACGATAAGAAATGGAGTGAACGGCCGGTGCAGCAGAGGCGACAGCCTGCAGCGGCGACTGCCGACCGTAAGTGGTGGTGTGTTGTGTCATTATCAGTCAACGCGCACCACCGCGTGTTGTTGTGCGGCAAGGCCAGCCAAGCGGTGTGCCGCGACGGCTCCCCCGTAGACGGCTGGGGCAATCCCTCAAGCCCCTGATGTGAATATTTTGTCAGTGCGGCATTGTAGAGGATACGGGCGTCATATGACAAACGATGCAGTTGAGCGGCTTCGCTGATCCGAAAGAGATGGATTGAAACCTGCGCCGACAAACCAAAGGACCGCATCACCCGCAGACGTTGATGCCAAAGGCTTATCTCCCATCGAAAGACCAACAAGAACGCCCGCTAAACGGGCGTTCTTGTTCGTTACCGGTTTGTCATGACCAAACATCATGTACTACAGCAAAATCCGGACGGGATGAGTTTTCAATCTCCGAACGCATTCCTCACCATACAGTGCATCCTTTGGAGTTCAGGCGAATTGACGGAAATCCGGCTTCCTCTTCTCGAAAAACGCGGTAAACGCCTCCTTGGCCTCCGGCCCAGTCAGCATCCTGGCGAAATGCTCGATCTCGGCCGCCATCTGCTGCTCGGTGGCCGCAACACGGTTCTTCTTCATCAGCTGCTTGGTGACGCGGATGGAATTGGCCGGCAGCGCGGCCAGCTTGGCGGCCTGCTTTTGCGCGAATGGCAGCAACTCTTCCAGCGGCAGCACGCGGTTGACGATACCCATCTCCAGCGCCTCGGCGGCGGCGAAGGCTTCTCCCAGCAGCAGCTTTTCGGCGGCGCGCTGGTAGCCAGCGACGTGCGGCAGCAGCAGCGACGAGGCGGCTTCCGGGCACAAGCCCAATTGCGCGAACGGCAGCGAGAACTTGGCGTTGTCGGCCGCGTACACCAGGTCGCAATGCAGCAGCAGCGTGGTGCCGATGCCGACCGCTACGCCGGAGACGGCGGCGACGATGGGCTTGCTGGCATGGCTGATCTGCCACAGGAACTGGAACACCGGCGCTTCCTTGGCGCTGGGCGGATTCTTGAGAAAGTCTTCCAGGTCGTTGCCGGCCGAGAAGGCTTGCGGCTTGCCGGTGAACAGGATGGCGCGCACCGCGCTGTCGGTTTCCGCTTCCTTCAGCGCATCGGCCAGTTGCTGGTACATGGCGGCGGTGATGGCGTTCTTCTTTTCCTCACGGTTGAAATGGATCGTGAGGATGCCGTTGTCCTTGCTCAGTTGGATGTCCATAGGTCTCCTGCTGTGTTTTTGTTATTGCGATAAAAAAGCCGCACGGCGCGAGCGGTGCGGCTTTCCTGCGAACATCGGATTACATGCGCTCGAAGATGCCCGCTGCGCCCATACCGGTGCCCACGCACATGGTCACCATGCCGTACTTCAGGTTCTTGCGGCGCAGCGCATGGATGGTGGTGGCCGCGCGGATGGCGCCGGTGGCGCCCAGCGGGTGGCCCAGCGCGATCGCGCCGCCCATCGGGTTGACCTTGGACGGATCCAGACCGAGGTCGCCGATCACGGCCAGCGCCTGGGCGGCGAAGGCTTCGTTCAGTTCGATCCAGTCGAGCTGGTCCTGGGTCAGGCCGCCGGCCTTCAGGGCCGCGGGGATCGCTTCCTTGGGGCCGATGCCCATGATTTCCGGCGGCACGCCGCGCACCGCGAAGGAGACGAAGCGCGCCAGCGGAGTCAGGTTGAATTGCTTGAGGATCTTTTCCGAGACGATGATCAGCGCGCCGGCGCCGTCCGAGGTCTGCGAGCTGTTGCCGGCGGTGACGCTGCCCTTGGCCGCGAACACCGGCTTCAACTTGGCCAGCGCGGCGATGTTGGAGTCGGCGCGCGGGCCTTCGTCCAGGTTCACGGTGCGGGTCTTGATGTCGATCTCGCCGGTGGCCAGGTTGGGGAAGCGCTCGACGATCTCGACCGGCGTGATCTCATCGGCGAACTCGCCGGCCTGCTGGGCGGCGATCGCCTTCTGGTGCGAGGCCAGCGAGAACTCGTCCTGCGCTTCGCGCGAGACCTTCCACTGCTGCGCCACCTTCTCGGCGGTCAGGCCCATGCCGTAGGCCATGCCGACGTTCTCGTCCTTGAAGGCGTTGATGTTGATGGACGGGTGGAAACCCATCATCGGCACCATCGACATCGACTCGGCGCCGGCGGCGATCATGACGTCGGCTTCACCGACGCGGATGCGGTCGGCGGCCATCGCGATCGCGGTAATGCCGGAAGCGCAGTAGCGGTTGATGGTGACGCCGCCGATGCTATTGGGCAGGCCGGCCAGCAGCACGGCGTTGCGCGCCATGTTCAGGCCTTGCGCGCCTTCGGGGAAGGAGCAGCCGACGATGGCGTCCTCGATCAGTTTCGGATCCAGGCCGGGCACTTGCGCCACGGCGGACTGAATGGCGCGCACCAGCAGGTCGTCCGGGCGGGTGTTCTTGAACATGCCGCGCGGCGCCTTGCCGATGGGGGTGCGGGTGGCGGCGACGATGTAGGCGTCTTGCAATTGTTTGCTCATTCTGTTGCTCCTGAATTAGGGCTTGTCTCTTTGTATCGTCTCTTGTCTGTCAGTTGCGAACCGGCTTACCCGTTTGCATCATTCCCATGATGCGTTCCTGGGTCTTCGGGTTGTTAAGCAACTCCATGAAGAACTTGCGCTCGATGTCGAGCAGCCATTGTTCGTTGACGATGCTGCCTTCTTCCACTTCGCCGCCGGCGACCGTCTCGGCGATCATCTTGCCCAGCTTGTAGTCGTGCGCCGAGATGAAGCCGCCGTCGCGCATGTTGACCAGTTGCGCCATGATGGTGGCCAGGCCGTTGCGGCCCACCACCGGCACTTGCGGCGGCAGCGGCGCGCGGTAGCCGGAATCGAACATGGCGCGCGCTTCGACCTTGGCCACGTGCAGCAGCTCGTAGGGGTTGAAGACGACCACGTCGCTGTCCTTCAGGTAGCCCAGCTTCTTCGCTTCCAGCGCCGACTTGGAGACGTTGGCGGTGGCCGCGGCCAGCATGTAGTCCTTCAGGAATTGCAGGATGTCGTTGCCCTTGGCTTCCTTGGCCGCGCGCACCGCCGCTTCCTTCAGGCCGCCGCCGGCCGGGATCAGGCCCACGCCCACTTCCACCAGGCCGATGTAGGACTCGATCGAGACCACGCGCTTGGCGGCGTGCAGCAGCAGTTCGCAGCCGCCGCCCAGGGCCAGGCCGGCCACCGCGGCGATCACCGGGACGTTGGCGTACTTCAGGCGCTGGTGCGCCTGCTGCAGGTGGTGCACCACCGGTTCGATGGCCTTGACGCCGCCCGACATGAACAGCGGCAGCATCGATTGCAGGTCGGCGCCGGCCGAGAACGCGCCGCCTTCGGCCGCGTCCGCATGCCAGATCACCAGGCCCTTGAAGTTCTTCTCGGCTTCAGCCACGGCCTTGTTCATGCCGTCGATCACGCCCTGGCCGATCACGTGCATCTTGGTCTTGAACGACAGGATCAGGACATCGTCGTTCTGGTGCCAGATGCGTACCGAATCGTCTTCGAAGAAGGTGGTGCCGGCGGTCTTGCCATCGGCCGCGCCTTCGCCCAGCAGCGGGGCGCGGAAGGCCTGGCGCTGGTAGACCGGCAGGTCGGAACGGGGAACGTCGGCCTTCTTCGAGGGCGAGTACGAACCCTTGGCCGAATGCACGCCGTCGCGGCCGTCGAACACCCAGGCGGGCAGCGGCGCGTTGGACAGCGCCTTGCCGGCGTCGATGTCTTCCTTGACCCATTCTGCGATCTGCTTCCAGCCGGCGGCCTGCCAGGTTTCGAACGGGCCGACGCTCCAGCCGAAGCCCCAGCGCATCGCGAAGTCGAGGTCGCGCGCGTTGTCGGCCACCGACTCCAGATGCACCGCGATGTAGTGGAAGGCGTCGCGGAAGATCGCCCACAGGAACTGGCCTTGCGGGTTGGTCGAGTCGTGCAGCGCCTTCATGCGCTTGACCGGGTCCTTTTCCTTCAGGATGCGCGCGATGATGTCGTCGGCCTTGCCGCCGCCCGGCACGTAGTCGCCCTTGGCCGGGTCGATGCGCAGGATGTCCTTGCCCACCTTCTTGTAGAAGCCGGCGCCGCTCTTCTGGCCCAGCGCGCCCTGCTCGACCAGCTTGGCCAGCAGCGGCGGCGTGGCGTAGGCAGCGTAGAACGGGTCGTCCTTCAGGTTGTCCTGCATGGTCTTGATGACGTGGCCCATGGTGTCCAGGCCCACGACGTCGGCGGTACGGAAGGTGCCGGACTTGGCGCGGCCCAGCTTGGCGCCGGTCAGGTCGTCGACCACGTCCACGCTCAAGCCGTATTTCTCGGCTTCGATGACGGTGGCCAGGATACCGAACACGCCGATGCGGTTGGCCACGAAGTTCGGGGTATCGAACGCGCGCACCACGCCCTTGCCGAGGGTGGTGGCGAGGAAGGCTTCCAGCTTGTCCAGGATTTCCGGCTGGGTGGACTTGGTCGGGATCAGTTCGACCAGGTGCATGTAGCGCGGCGGGTTGAAGAAGTGCACGCCGCAGAAGCGCGCCTTCAGGCCGGCGTCGAAGCCTTCCGACAGCGCCGTGATCGACAGGCCGGAGGTATTGGAGGCGAAGATGGTGTCGGCGCCGATGTGCGGCGCGACCTTCTTGTACAGGTCGTGCTTCCAGTCCATGCGCTCGGCGATGGCTTCGATGATCAGGTCGCATTCGGCCAGCTTGGCCAGATCGTCCTCGTAGTTGGCGACTTCGATCAGGGCCGCGTCATCCTTGTTGCCCAGCGGCGCCGGGCTGAGCTTCTTCAGGTTCTCGATGGCGCGCAACACGATGCCGTTCTTCGGACCTTCCTTGGCCGGCAGGTCGAACAGCACGACCGGCACGCGGGCATTGATGCAGTGGGCGGCAATCTGGGCGCCCATGACGCCGGCGCCGAGCACGGCCACTTTTTTAACGATGAAATTGGACACGCAAATCTCCTTTTGCTGGTGCTTCAAACGTGAATTCGGGGCAAATCAGCGTCGCCGGGTTCCAAATGCGTCGTCCCGGCGACTTTATCGAACGGCTCAGAACAGATCCGCGTCCAGCGCCATCAGGTTGGCCGCGCCGGAACGCGCCTGGCGGATCAGCATCGCGGTTTCCGGCAACAGGCGCGCGAAATAGAAGCGCGCGGTGGCCAGCTTGGCGGTGTAGAAGGTATCGCCGGAGCCTTGCTTTTCCAGCGCGATCTTGGCCATGCGGGCGAACAGGTACGAGAACACCAGGTGGCCCACCACGCGCAGGTAAGGCACGGCGGCGGCGCCGGCTTCATCCTGGTTGGCGAAGGACTTCATGCCGATTTCCATGGTCAGCTTGGTGACCTTGTCGCCGATGTCGGCCAGCGGCGTGATGAATTCGGACATCGCTTCGTCGGTGCCGTTCTCTTCCACGAAGGCCTGGATCTGCGCGCCGAACTTCTTCAGCTTGGCGCCGTTGTCCATCAGGATCTTGCGGCCCAGCAGGTCCAGCGACTGAACCGTGTTGGTGCCTTCGTAGATCATATTGATGCGGGCGTCGCGCACGTATTGCTCCATGCCCCATTCGGAGATGTAGCCGTGGCCGCCGTAGACCTGCAGACACTCGGAGGTGGCGATCCAGGCGTTGTCGGTCAGGAAGGCCTTCACCACCGGAGTCAGCAGCGCGACGATGTCGGCCGAATCCTTGCGCACTTCTTCGTCGGGGTGGGACAGTTCCTTGTCCAGTTCCAGCGCGACGTAGGAGGTGAAGGCGCGGCCGCCTTCGGCGAAGGCCTTGGCGGTCAGCAGCATACGGCGCACGTCGGGGTGGACGATGATCGGGTCGGCGGCCTTGTCCGGCGCCTTCACGCCGGTCAGGCTGCGCATCTGCAGGCGGTCCTTGGCGTACACCAGAGCGTTCTGGTAGGCGACTTCGGTCAGGCCCAGGCCTTGCATGCCCACGCCCAGGCGGGCCGCGTTCATGAACACGAACATCGCCTGCAGGCCCTTGTGCGGCTGACCGATCAGCCAGCCGGTGGCGCCGTCCAGGTTCATCTGGCAGGTGGCGTTACCGTGGATGCCCATCTTTTCTTCGATGGCGCCGCAGAAGATCGGGTTGCGCGCGCCCAGCGAACCGTCGGCGTTGGGCAGGAACTTGGGCACGATGAACAGCGAGATGCCCTTGGAGCCTTGCGGCGCATCCGGCAGGCGCGCCAGCACCAGGTGGATGATGTTCTCTGAGACGTCGTTTTCGCCGGCCGAGATGAAGATCTTGTTGCCGGTGATCTTGTAGGAACCGTCAGCCTGCGGCTCCGCCTTGCTGCGCAGCAGGCCCAGGTCGGTGCCGCAGTGCGCTTCGGTCAGGCACATGGTGCCGGTCCACTCGCCCGAGACCAGCTTGGGCAGGTACAGCGCCTTCTGCTCGTCGGAACCGTGCGCGTGCAGGCACTCGTAGGCGCCGTGCGACAGGCCTGGGTACATGGTCCAGGCCTGGTTGCTTGAGTTCAGCATTTCGTAGAACGAATTGTTCAGCGTCAGCGGCAATCCCTGGCCGCCGAATTCGGTGTCGCAGGACAGCGCCGCCCAGCCGGCTTCAACGTACTGCTTGTAGGCTTCCTTGAAGCCCTTCGGGGTGGTGACGGCCTTGGTCTCGCGGTCATAGTGGCAGCCTTCGCGGTCGCCCGAGTGGTTCAGCGGGAACAGCACCTGCGAGGTGAACTTGCCGCCCTCTTCCAGCACCTGGTCGATCAGCTCGCGGTTGGTTTCCGCATGCGGCGGCAGGTCCTTGAACACGTCTTCGACCTTGAGCAGTTCGTGCAGCACGAATTGCATGTCGCGCAGGGGGGCGTTGTATTGGGGCATGAAAGTCTCCGGATTGGGAACAGGTTAGGCGGCCTTCCTGGCTGCCGATTTGGAATTCTTGGTGGTGGTTGCCGCGGGCGCCGCCTTGGCGCTGTCGCTTCCCTGCGGGCGATAGCTGTCGACCAGGCGGCGGAAGCTCGCCTCGGCGCGCTCGACGCTGCCGGGGATGTGCAGGAAGCGGGCGTCGTGGTGCAGCGCCAGGATCAGGCCGTACATTTCATAGACCATCTGGCTGACGTCGACGTCGGCGCGCAGGTGGCCGGCTTCGATGCCTTGCTGGATACAGCGCTCCAGCGCGTCGCGCCAGGCCTGGACCATCGCCACCAGGTGGTCGCGGATGGCGCCGGGACGGTCGTCGTACTCGACCGCGCCGCTGATGTAGATGCAGCCCAGCGCGATTTCGATGGTGACCTGCTTGACCCAGCGCGCGAACATCGCTTCCAGTCGCGGCAAGCCGCGCGGCTCCTTGATGGAGGGGTAGAACACCTCTTGCTCAAAATGGGTGTGGTACAGGCGCACGACTTCGATCTGCAAGTCCTCGCGCGAGCCGAAATGGGCGAACACGCCGGATTTGCTCATCTTCATCTTTTCGGCCAGCAGGCCGATGGTGAGCCCTTCCAGGCCGTCGCGGCTGGCCAGTTCGAGCGCCACCTCGAGGATGGCGGCGCGGGTCTGCTCGCCCTTGCGCAGGAATTTGGGCCGGGTGGTTGCGGTAGTCACCTTGCTTGTCTCTGTCATTGTTGTCTCTTTGGTATCCGCCGCGTGGAGGACGGCGGGGTCGGTCCGGATAAGGCGATCCCTCTTGCGTGCGGATCGTATTTCTGCGAAGTTTTAATTGTTCGCAGAATTTATTCGAACGATCGTACTATTATTCATCGCGCCGCAAATGTCAAACAAAAAATCGGCGCGGACGAGACAAGCGCTCAGGCTTTCCGCCAGGCAAATTTCAGGATGTGGCTGGCTCTTCCGGCCGGGCCGGCGCGGCGGCGCCCAGCAGGTCATGGGCGTCCAGGATGGCGTAGACGATGGCGGGGTTGTGTTCCAGGCACTTGCGGATGGCGGCCGGGATGATTTCGCGGGTCTTGCGGCACAGGCCCGGCTGGTCTGCCAGCCGGATCTGCAAGCCGCGCACGGTGCGCACCTCGACGGCGGCGGGGCTGATCTGCAGCACGATGCCAAGGTTCTTGTGCATCAGCCGGCTGACGTGCAGCAAGTCCTCGTAAGAGCCGATGCGGGAAATGCGCTCGATCAGGCGCTTCTCTTCTTCACGCGTGAGCAGCAGGATGCGGGCCGCTTCCGAACCGAGCTTGTCGAGCAGCAGTTCGCGCTCGCACGCGCACGCGCCGGGCGGGCATTCCTTGCGGATCGCTGGCTGGAACAGGACTGCCTGGGACATCTGCACCTTCGAAGGAAAAGACTGGCCGGGGAATCTCCCGCCATCTTACAACGAGCGGCGGCAACGGATCAGGAGGATGAGCGATCGAGCAGGCGGCGGTCGCGCTTGGTGGGGCGTCCCTTGATCTCGGCCGAAGGCTCGCGAAACAAACGATGCCGCTCGGCCTCCGCTTCGCGGCGGCGCACGCTGTCTTCGGTCTCGCTGTAGAGCGTGGCGGCGATCGCGGCCGAACCGCGCTTGTCGGCGATGCCTGTCACCAGCACCTCCCATTCTGTGGCGCCGTTGTCGATCTCCAGCCGGTCGCCGGCCTTGACGCTGTGGGAAGGCTTGGTGCGCTCGCCGTTGAGCTTGACGCGGCCGCGGTCGATGGCGTCGGTGGCCAGCGACCGCGTCTTGAAGAAGCGCGCGGCCCAGCACCATTTGTCGATGCGGGTGGTGTCCATCATGGATGTTTGAATTGCGAATCGAACGGTAATTTTAAGCCAACGAACGCCGCTGGATCCCGGCCTGCGTCGGGATGACGAAGCGGGTGCTTGCGAAAAAGAAAAACGCCGGCAAACGCCGGCGTTTTTCAGCAAGGCAAAGCTGGACAGCGGATCAGCGCTCAACCGCCAGCGCCACGCCCATGCCGCCGCCGATACACAGGCTGGCCAGGCCGCGCTTGGCGTCGCGGCGCGCCATCTCGTGCAGCAAGGTCACCAGCACGCGGCAGCCGGAGGCGCCGATCGGATGGCCCAGCGCGATCGCGCCGCCGTTGACGTTGATCTTGCTGGTGTCCCAGCCCATCTGCTTGTTGACGGCGATCGCCTGGGCCGCGAAGGCTTCGTTGATTTCCATCAGGTCCAGGTCCTGCGGCGTCCAGCCGGCCTTCTTCAGGGTCAGCTGCGAAGCCGGCACCGGGCCCATGCCCATGATGCTGGGGTCGAGGCCGGCCGAGGAATACGACTTGATCTTGGCCAGCACCGGCAGGCCCAGCTCGGCCGCCAGCCGGGCGGAAGTCACCACCACCGCGGCGGCGCCGTCGTTGATGCCCGAGGCGTTGCCGGCGGTCACCGTGCCGGCCTTGTCGAAGGCCGGACGCAGCGTACCCAGCGACTCGGCGGTGACACCGTGCTTGACGAACTCGTCGGTGTCGAACACCACGGTTTCCTTCTTGCCCTTGATTTCGATGGGGACGATCTCATCCTTGAAGCGGCCGGCCTTTTGCGCGGCTTCGGCCTTGTTCTGCGAGGCGGCGGCGAAGGCGTCCTGCTCTTCGCGCGAGATCTCGAACTTCTTGGCCACGTTCTCGGCGGTGATGCCCATGTGGTATTGGTTGTAGACGTCCCACAGGCCGTCGACGATCATGGTGTCGGTCAGCTTGGCGTCGCCCATGCGGAAGCCGTCGCGCGAATTGTTCAGCACGTGCGGCGAGGCGCTCATGTTTTCCTGGCCGCCGGCGATGACGATCTGGGCGTCGCCGCACTTGATGGCCTGGGCCGCCAGGTGCACCGCCTTCAGGCCGCTGCCGCAAACCTTGCCGACCACGAAGGCCGGCACCATGTCAGGCAGGCCGGCTTTGATCACCGCCTGGCGCGCCGGGTTCTGGCCCAGGCCCGCGGTCAGCACATGGCCGAGGATGACTTCGCTGATGGCTTCGGGCTTGATGCCTGTCTTGGCCAGCAAGGCCTTGATGACTTGCGCACCGAGATCGGCGGCGGAGATCTTCGACAGCGATCCGCCAAATTTGCCAATTGCTGTTCTCTGTGCTGCGACAATGACGACATCATCCATAATTGGCTCCTTTTATTGAAATGGCGGGATATCCCCGCGACCTTCAGCGGGCAACCCGGACGGCCATCTTAGTCCATTTCATCATGGAATGCGATACGGTGGATTTTCGGTATCCGCGAACATTGCGCGGCGGCATCGGGAATGCCGCAAACCCGCGCCAAACATGGCTTATCTTCCGGCAACCGCACGCTAATTCGGGTCAGGCGTCCTGCCCCAGGGTGATGATGTGGATCACCGTGCGGTACAGCAGGAAGGCCGCCCCGTACCAGGCGCGCCGGTACCACGGCACATGCGCGAAATCGGCCAGGTGGACCACTCGCCCGCCGGCCGCGCCGGCCTCGATCTCTTCCCTCAGGTAGTGCGAGAACGACGCATCCTGGATGACCACATTGGCCTCCTGGTTCACGAACAGGGAGAGTCCGTCATAGTTGCTGGAGCCGACCGTGGACCACTTGTCGTCCACCACCGCCACCTTGGCGTGCAGCTCCGTCCTGGTGTATTCGACGATGCGCACGCCGGCGCGCAGCAGCTTGGGGTAGAAGGAATGCGCCACCGCATCCTGCATGGCGAACTGGCCCACACCCAGCAGCAGGGTCACCTTGACGCCGCGCTGCGCCGCTTCTTCCAGCGCGCGCCGCATCTTGCGCCCCGGCGCGAAATACGGATTGGCGAGGAAAGCGCTTTCGCGCGCGCGGCCCAGCGCCTGCAGGTAGGCGCGCTGGATGGTGCGGCGGTTGCGGAAGTTGTCGCGCACCACCAGCGCGGCCTGGGCCTCGCCATGGACCGGCACGTAGGGATGGTGGCGCAACCGCTTGAAATTCTCCCAGCGCGCCTTGAGCTTCATGCGGCCCACGCGCCGCCACTGGGCATCCATCTCGCGGTAGATCTCATGCACCAGCGGACCGGTGACGCGCACCGCGAAATCCCAGCGCGGCGCCGGCAGCGCGATCGCGTGGTCGCGGTCGGAGCGCAGGTCGTCGTTGATATTGAGGCCGCCGACGAACGCCACCTGGCGGTCCACCACGCACAGCTTGCGGTGGCTGCGCGCCACGCCGCGCCGGAACCACGGGTTGAAAGCGCGATGCTGGACGCCGGCGGCCTCCAGCGCTTGCTTGAGCAGCCCGGTCTGCACGCGGCCGGTGCCCAGCCAGTCGTTGATCACATACACCACCACCCCGCGCCGGGCGGCGCGCTGCAAGGCGTCGCGTACCAGGATGCCGGTGTCGTCGCCGGCGAAGATGTAGGTTTCGAGATAGATCTCCACCCGCGCCGCCTCGATCGCCGCAATCAGCGCCGGATAGTAGGCCGCGCCGTTGTGCAGCAGTGCGATCTCGTTGCCGTCGGTGAAGTTCACATGGCGCATGCGGGACTTTTTTCTGGTTCCATCTTATCGGTCGGGATACGTGCGTCCGGGCCTACGCCAGGCGCAACTCGCTGACGATGGGCGCATGGTCGGACAGGCGCGCCCACGGCCCTTCGCTCAACACCTGCGCGGCCTCGACCCGGAAGCCGCGCAGGTAGATCCGGTCCAGCCGCAGCCACGGCAGCATCGCCGGGAAGGTGCGCGCCGGACGGATCGGCGCCGACAACCCGCCCAGCCTGCGCAGCCCGTTCATCAGCCCCTTGGTGGCCGGCTGGTCGAACACTTCCACCACGCCCAGGCGCTGGTACAGCATCTTGCTCAGCTGGTTGCTCCAGTCGTTGAAGTCGCCGGCGATGATCAGCGGCGCATCGGGCGGCGCCGACGTCCGCACCGCTTCGATCAGGGCCTCGGTCTGGCGCCGACGTCCGCCGGCGAACAAACCCAGGTGGACCACGTAGCAGTGCACGTCGACGCCATCCACCGGCACCACGCAATGCAGGATGCCGCGCGATTCGTAAGCGTGGTCGGAGACATCCTGGTTGCGGCTGGAGGCGATGGCGAAGCGCGAAATCAGCGCATTGCCGTGGTGGCCGTGATCGTACACGGCATTCATGCCGTACGCTGCATGATGGGTGTCGCCGGCCAGGTATTCGTGCTGGCCCTGCTGCGGCCAGTTCGACTCGTGGCGCAAGGCGTTAAGGTCATGGCGGCCCTGCACTTCCTGCAGGAACAGGATATCGGCATCGAGCTGGGCCAGCGCCTGCTTCAGCGCCAGGATGCGCGGCCGGCCGCCGAACGAGGTGACGCCTTTGTGGATGTTGTATGTCGCCACGCGCAGCTTCATGGAAACAACCTTTCTTGAACCGGATCAGCCTTGCATATAGCGCGGCAACTGCAGGATCGCTTCCGCATTGGAAGGCGAAAAGCAGCGGTCGGCCGCTTCGCGGTACGGCAGCCACTGGTAGCGCGTATGTTCGCGCGGAGCCAGCGTCACGACAATATCCCGCGGCACCAGCAGGCCGAACACGTGCTCGGTGTTCTTCGTCACGCCGGGCGCGTAGCGGTGCCGCCAGACCGGATAGATTTCATAAATATTGGACAACTGCCAGTCGCGCAGATTGGCGGCCGGCACGGCGTTCGATTCTATCCCCGCTTCGGTTACCGCGATGCCGGTTTCTTCCCGCACTTCGCGTCGGGCGGTGACCGACAGGGCTTCTTCCGGCGTGTCCTTCGAACCGGTCACCGATTGCCAGAAACCGGCCTTGTCGGCGCGCTCGATCAGCAGCACTTCGCGCTCGGCGGTGTGGATCACCACCAGCACCGATTCGGGGATCTTGTAAGGACGTTGGTTCATTGCACTCGAAAATAAAAAAGGCGCCGGAGTTACCGGCGCCTTCATTATGCACAAAACAGCGAGCTAACAGGTTCTTACGCTTTGACGGCCGGCTCGGTATTGCGCAGGCGGATGTGCAATTCGCGCAATTGCTTCTCGTCGACCGCCGACGGCGCCTGGGTCAGCAGGCACTGCGCGCGCTGGGTCTTGGGGAAGGCGATCACGTCGCGGATCGACTCGGCGCCGGCCATCATGGTGACCAGGCGGTCCAGGCCGAAGGCGATGCCGCCGTGCGGGGGCGCGCCGTATTGCAGCGCGTCCAGCAGGAAGCCGAACTTCAGCTTGGCTTCCTCGTCGTCGATCTTCAGCGCGCGGAACACCTTGCTCTGCACGTCGGCGCGGTGGATACGCACCGAACCGCCGCCCAGTTCCCAGCCGTTCAGGACCATGTCGTAGGCCTTGGCGATGGCCGCGCCCGGGTTGGTCGAGATGAAGTCTTCGTGGCCGTCCTTGGGCGAGGTGAACGGGTGGTGCAGCGCGACCCAGCGGGCGTTGTCCTCGTCGTACTCGAACATCGGGAAATCGACCACCCACAGCGGACGCCATGCGTCGTCAAACAGGCCGTTCTTCTTGCCGAACTCGCTGTGGCCGACCTTCACGCGCAGCGCGCCGATGGCGTCGTTGACGACCTTGGCCTTGTCGGCGCCGAAGAAGATCAGGTCGCCGTCTTGCGCGCCGGTGCGCTCGATGATGGCGGCCAGGGCCGCGTCATGGATGTTCTTGACGATCGGCGATTGCAGGCCGTCGCGGCCCTTGGCCTTTTCGTTGACCTTGATGTAGGCCAGGCCCTTGGCGCCGTAGATGGCGACGAACTGGGTGTAGGCGTCGATTTCCGAACGTGGCATGTCGGCGCCGCCCGGCACGCGCAAGCCGACCACGCGGCCGCCTTCGCTGTTGGCCGCGCCCGAGAACACCTTAAACTCGACGTCCTTCATCACGTCGGTCAGTTCGGTGAATTCCAGCTTGACGCGCATGTCCGGCTTGTCGGAGCCGTACTTGCCCATGGCGGTGGCGAAGTCCATCACCGGGAACGGGTTCGGCAGGTCGATGTCGAGCGCGTTCTTGAACACCAGGCGGATCATGCCTTCGAACAGGTCGCGGATTTCCTGTTCGGTCAGGAACGAGGTTTCGCAGTCGATCTGGGTGAATTCAGGCTGGCGGTCGGCGCGCAGGTCTTCGTCGCGGAAGCACTTGGTGATCTGGTAGTAGCGGTCGAAGTTGGCCACCATCAGCAGCTGCTTGAACAGCTGCGGCGACTGCGGCAGGGCGAAGAATTCGCCGGCGTTCACGCGCGAAGGCACCAGGTAGTCGCGCGCGCCTTCCGGGGTCGACTTGGTCAGCATCGGGGTTTCGATGTCGATGAAGCCTTGGGCATCCAGGAACTTGCGCACTTCCATCGCCACCTTGTAGCGCAGGCGCAGGTTGTTCTGCATCTGCGGGCGGCGCAGGTCCAGCACGCGGTGCGTCAGGCGGGTGGTTTCCGACAGGCTGTCGTCGTCCAGCTGGAACGGCGGCGTGACCGACGGGTTGAGCACTTCCAGCTCGTGGCACAGCACTTCGATCTTGCCCGACTTCAGGTTGGCGTTGGTGGTGCCTTCAGGACGGTTGCGCACCACACCGGTGATGCGCAGGCAGAATTCGTTGCGCACCGCTTCGGCGTTCTTGAAAACGTCGGCGCGGTCCGGATCGCACACCACCTGCACCAGGCCTTCGCGGTCGCGCAGGTCGATGAAGATCACGCCGCCGTGGTCGCGGCGACGGTGCACCCAGCCGCACAGGCTGACGGTTTGGCCGAGCAGTGCCTCGGTAGTGAGGCCACAGTATTGGGTTCGCATGGACATGGTTCTGATTCCGTTGACAGTGTTCTTGTTTGATTCGAGAGACTTAAATTGGGACGAATGCGTTGGGGCGAAGGCGGGGCTGGCCGGCGCGCTGGCTGCCGGCCGCCCCGTCAATTGCGGGGCGCCGCCGGCTCGGTGATGATTTTCTTGTCGGCCAGCATTTCCGGGGCCACGACGCCCATGGAGACGATGTACTTCAGCGCTTCGTCGACCGACATTTCCAGCTCGATCGATTCCGCGCGCGGCAGCATCAGGAAGAAACCCGAGGTCGGGTTGGGCGTGGTCGGCACGTACACGCTGATGTAGTCGCCTTCCAGGTGGTTCTTCACCTCGCCGCCCGGGGTGCCGGTCAGGAAGGCGATGGTCCAGGAGCCATGGCGCGGGTACTGGATCAGCACCGCCTTGCGGAAGGCGTTGCCCGAGGACGAGAACAGCGTGTCCGACACCTGCTTGACGCTGGAGTAGATCGACTTCACCACCGGGATGCGGGTCAGGATGCCTTCCCACACCGAGACGATCTGGCGGCCGATGAAGTTGCGCGCGGCCACGCCCGTCAGGAAGATGATCAGCAGCGTGAGGATGGTGCCCAGGCCGGGGATGTAGAAACCCAGCAGGGATTCCGGACGCCAGCTCGGCGGCAGCAGCAGCAGCGACTGGTCCATCGTGCCGATGATCAGGTTGAGCACCCAGAGCGTGATGGCCAGGGGCACCAGGATCAGCAGGCCGGTAATGAAGTATTTGCGCATGGGTCGGAATCGGTGGCGCCGCGGCTCAGCTTGCGCTGGGAGCGGATGCGGTCGGGGTCGAAGGAGCGGCGGCCGGCGTGGCCGCAACAGGTGCAGGTGCGGCGGCGGCAGGTGCAGCAGCAGGCGCGGCATCCGCAGCCTTGGCGGACTCGCTCGCAGCCAGCCCGGTGCCGGTGGCGCCCACGCTGTTGGCGGTGCCGCTGCCATTGCCGCGGAAATCGGTCACATACCAGCCGGAACCCTTCAACTGGAAACCGGCGGCGGTCAGTTGCTTTCTGAAGCTGTCCTTGCTGCAGGACGGGCAAACGGTCAACGCATCGTCGGAGATCTTCTGCAAGACATCCTTGGCAAAACCACACGCTTCGCAGCGATACGCGTAAATCGGCATGACTAACTCCGCAAAAAACTTCCAAAACCCTGAATTATAAAGGGTTTTGGCGCGCTTTTCGCAGGCTGTGCGGCGACTTGTCCACAAGCGGCGCTTTGCGCGCCGCCAAACCCGGCATGATCGTTTTGACAACATCGTGGAAAATGCCGTCCGCGCGCCCCCGGCGCATTCCTTTTATGCAATCTTTCAGGCCGCCACCGCCTGCGGGCGGGAGTTCTTCAGCGCATCCAGGAACTCCCGGCACCACCAATGCACATCGAATTCGCGGATGTTCCGCATCAGCGCCGCATGCCGCTCGCGCCGTTCGGCCTGCGGCATCTGCAGCGCATGCTGGATCACGTGGGCGGTGCCGTGGGTGTCGTAAGGATTGATGATGAGCGCTTCCTTCATCTGCTCGGCGGCCCCGGCGAAACGCGAAAGCACCAGCACGCCGGGGTCTTCCTCGTTCTGGGCGGCGACGAACTCCTTGGCGACCAGGTTCATGCCGTCGCGCAGCGGCGTCACCAGCGCCACCGAGCAGGCCCGGTACAAGCCCGGCAGGCGCCTGCGGGCGACGGTGCGGTGGATGTAGCGGATCGGCATCCAGTCGAAGTCGCCGAAGTCGCCGTTGATGGCGCCGCACAGGCTTTCCAGCTCGCGCTGGATGTCGCCGTAGGCCTCCACGTCCTCGCGGCTGGGCGAGGCGATCTGCAGCAGCGTGGCGCTGTGGCGGTTCTCCGGATACAGGCGCAGCAGTTCGCGGAAGGCGCGGATGCGCTGCGGCAATCCCTTCGAATAATCCAGGCGGTCGACCCCGACCAGGAGGCGCCGGCGCGAATATTCCTGCCGGGTGCTTTCGTAGGTGTCGCGCGCCTCCCTGGCGCGCCCCAGGCGCTGGAAGTCGGCCACGTCGATGCCAATCGGGAAGGCGCCGGCGCGCACGGTTCTGTTGAACGCGCGGTACTGGTTGGCGCCGACCGCTTCGGCGGTGGCCTCCGCCTGCACGTACTGGGCGAAGTGCTGCAAGTCGGCGTGGTTCTGGAAACCCACCAGGTCGTAGGCGAACAGCGCGCGCATCAGCCATTCATGCGAGGGAATCGCCACCAGGATCGGCGGCGGCGGCAGCGGAATGTGCAGGAAGAAACCGATGCGCGCCTCGCAGCCCATGGCGCGCAATTCGGCGGCCAGCGGAATCAGGTGGTAGTCGTGGATCCAGACGATGTCGTCGCGCTTCAAGAGCGGGAACAGCTTGCGCGCGAACAGCTGGTTCACGCGCCGGTAGCCGCCCAGGTGGCCGGACTCGAAATGCGCCAGGTCGAGCCGGTAATGGAACACCGGCCACAGCACGCCATTGGCGTAGCCGCGGTAGTAGGCGTCATGGTCTTCCCGGCACAGGTCGAGCTCGGCCAGCGTCACCGCGCCGGCCTGGTGCACACGCAACTCGCCCTCGCCGGGCGCGCCCTGCTCCACCACCTTGCCGCTCCAGCCGAACCACATGCCGCCGGTCTTTTTCAGCGTCTCGCCCAGCGCCACCGCGAGTCCGCCGGCCGCGGGCTTGCGCGGGTCGGCCAGGCGGTTCGAGACGACGACCAGCCTGCCCATCAGATCACCGCTTCCCACGATGCCGACAGGCGCATCGCGCAGTTGATGATGCCCACCATCGAGTAGGTCTGCGGGAAATTGCCCCACATCCGGCGCGTGACCGGATGCGTGTCTTCCGACAGCAGGCCTAGGTGGTTGCGCACGTCCAGCATGGCATTGAAGATCTCGCGCGCCTGCTCCTTGCGGCCGATGCGCGCCAGCGCGTCGATGCGCCAGAAGGCGCAGATGTTGAACGCGGTCTCGGGCCGGCCGAAGTCGTCCGGCGCTTCGTAGCGGCGCATGTAGGGACCGTCGCACAGGTACTTTTCCAGCGCGTCGACGGTGGCGATGAAGCGCTTGTCGGTCGGCGCGAGCAGGCCGACTTCGACCATCAGCAGCACGCTGGCGTCGAGGTCGCGCCCGCCGAAGCTTTCGGCATAGGCCTGGCGCTGCTCGTTCCAGGCTTCGTTCAGGATGCGGGCGCCGATTTCCTCGGCGCGCGCGCGCCAGTATTGCGCGCGCTGCGCCATGTCCAGCCGCGCCGCGATCTTGGCCAGGCGGTCGCAGGCGGCCCAGCTCATCAGCGCCGACGAGGTATGGATGCGCGAGCGCGTGCGCAGCTCCCACATGCCGGCATCGGGCTGGTGGTAGACCTCGTAGGCGCGCTCTCCGACCGCCTCCAGGTGCTGGAAATGCTCGGCGCCGGCACGGTGGTGCAGGCGCATGTCATGGAAGGCCTGCGCCGCGCCCAGCACGATGTTGCCGTAGACGTCGTGCTGGAAGTGTTCGTAGGCCTGGTTGCCCACGCGCACCGGCCGGTGGTTCTGGTAGCCCGGCAGGTGGTCAAGCACCTGTTCCGGCAGTTCTTCCTCCAGCCCGATGCCGTACAGCGGCTGCACATGGCCGCCGCCGGAGCGCACCACCACGTTGGTCAGCCAGCGCAGGTAGTCTTCCATGGTGCCGAGTTCGGACAGGCTGTTCAGCGCCCTCACCACAAAGAAAGCGTCGCGCAGCCAGCAATAGCGGTAATCCCAGTTGCGCTGGCTGCCGGGCGCTTCCGGCACGCTGGTGGTCATGGCGGCGATGATGGCGCCGGTATCCTCGTACACCGACAGCTTCAGGGTGATGGCGGCGCGGATCACCGCATCCTGCCATTCCAGCGGCGTGGCCAGCGCGCGGCTCCAGTTGCGCCAATAGGCCAGCGTCTCCTGCTCGAAATCGCGCGCGGTGTCGTTGATGCCGCCATGCAGGGTTTCGTCGGGGCCGAGGATGAAGCTGTAGGGGCGATTGACCACGAAGGCGGTCTCGCCGACGATGTAGCTGATGGGCGCATCGGCGTTCAGGCGCAGCGCCTGGCCGTTGCCGACATAGCGGATGTGGTTGCTGCCGCGCGTTTCCAGCGGCACTTCGCGGCCCCAGTCGAACTTCAGGCGCAGGACCACGCGCACGCGCGGCGCGCCCGACAGCGGATGGATGCGGCGCACCAGTTGCAGGGGCCGGAAGAAACGGCCGCGGCTGTGGAAGCGCGGCGCCAGGTCGGTGATCTCGATGCCCTGCCCCAGCGTGTCATACAGGCGCGTACGCAGCACCGCGGTATTGGGCTCATACCATTGCTCGCTGTGCGAGAAATTCTCCAGTTGGAAAGCCCACAGGCTGCCGTTGTCGCTGGGGTCGAGCAGTGCGTTGAACACCGGGTCGCCGTCGAAGCGCGGCAGGCAGCACCAGACGATGCGCCCCATCTTGTCGACCAGCGCCGAGAAGGCGCAATTGCCGATGACGCCCAGGTCCAGGGTCGAAGTGGAAGGATTGTCCTGCGCCGCCAGGTGCGGCTGCTCGGATTGCTGCGATCGGGAATGCGGAAGTGGCTGGGGTTCTTGTTGCGGATTGCTGCTGGGCTGGCTCATGGTTCCCTCGTCCTCTGTTTTTCAGATCAGAAGATCCTGGTAGATGGCTGATGCGCCGCACGGCTGCCGGCGAGCCTTGCGGCGTATATGGTGCGTTAGAACCTGTTCTCAGGCTTCTTCCCGCTCCCCGCCGGAACTGCACGCAAGGGACGCATCCAGCGCCTGGCGCAGCAAGCCGGCCACCGCGGCGGGATCGGCCACGCGCGCCAGCGCCTGGCTGGCGCCATCGCCCACCTTGATGCCCAGGCCGCGCATGGTTTCCGATTGCACCAGGGCGAAGCCGGCCTCGTCGGTCGCGTCGTCGCCGATGAACACCGGGCGCCGCCCACGGAACGGCGCTTCACGCAGGAAGGCCGCGACCGCGTCGCCCTTGTTCACGTGCGGCTTGGCTTCCACCACCATCTTGCCGTTGAGCATGGTGAAACCAGGATCGCACTTCAGGGCATCGAGCATGGCGTCGATACAACGCTGCCGGAGATGCGGGGCATGGCGGTAGTGCAAGGCCAGCGCGCCGCGCTTGATCTCCAGCTGCAGGCCGTCATGCGCGTCGACCAGCGGCAGCAGCCGCTCGCGCAGGTGGTGCACATCGGCCACCGGCTGGACGATGATGCGCCCGTCGGCCGCGCGCCGCTCGGCGCCGTGCACGCCCGCCAGCGGCAGGCGCAGCGGCGCGAGGAAGAAGTCGAGCTGGTCCAGGGGCCGGCCGCTGACGATGGCCAGCGCGCCGTCGGATTGTTGCTGTATCTGCTGCAGGAGCGTGATCAGTTCCGGCGGCACCACGATCTCTTCGGGATGTGGCGCCAGATCGACCAGGGTGCCGTCGAAATCCAGAAATAACGCATCGGCAGCAAAATCGTAGGGGCGAGTTTGCTCAGTCATGCTCTTTCTGGTTAATCAAAGGCAAATAAGTTCCAATTTCTTCTCGAACAACTTCGATGACATTAGTCGAAAAAAAACGGCCGCGCGGCATTGCCGGGCGACCGTTTCATCGACAAAGGCTGGATCAGGACTGGCTGCCGCCCTCCGGCACGTTGGCCAGGATCGGCGGCATCGGCGCCAGCAGTTGCGGCATCAGCGAACCCACCACCATGCCGCCGATGCTGCACAGCAAGCCCATCAGTTGCGGCGGCCACAGGCCTTCGGGCGCGGCGTATTCCAGCGTGATCCAGGACACCAGGCCGAGCACCATCGCCATCAGCGCACCCTGGCGGGTGGCGCGCTTCCAGTAGACGCCAAAGGCCAGCGGCACGAAGGCGGCCACCAGCGTGATCTTGTAGGCGTTTTCCACCATCTGGTAGATGCTGGACTGGCTGTTCAACGCCAGCGAGGTCACGCCCACGGTGAATACCAGCACCACGACGCGCATCGAGAGCAGGAATTCGCGGTCGTTCTTCCACGGGCGGATTTCCTTGAGCACGTTTTCGGTGAAGGTCACCGACGGCGCCAGCAGGGTCGCGCTGGCGCAGCTCTTGATGGCCGACAGCAGCGCGCCGAAGAACATCACCTGGGCGAACACCGGCATCTTTTCCATGATCAGCGTGGGCAGCACCAGTTGCGAATCGGTCGCCAGCAGTTTCGACACCATCTCCGGATCGATCAGCGTCGCCGAGTAGGCCAGGAAGATGGGGATGAACACGAAGCAGAAGTAAATCACGCCGCCCAGGATGGAGGCGTTGCGCGCCACGTTCTCATTCTTGGACGACATCACACGCTGGAACACGTCCTGCTGCGGGATGGAGCCGAGCATCATGGTGATCCAGGCGGCGAAGAACCACAGCACCTCCTTGGTGGTGGGCGCCGGCCAGAAATTGAACTTGCCGGCCTCGGCCGCATGCTGGATCACCGCGCCGGGGCCGCCGACCATGCCCGACACTTCCCAGCCGATATACAGCATGCCGACCACCACGATGATCATCTGCAGGAAGTCGGTGATCGCCACCGCCCACATGCCGCCCATCAGGGTATAGATCAGCACGCTGCCGGCGCCGATGACCATGCCCCAGTGCATCGGGATGTAGCCGCCCGAAACCACGTTGAACACCAGGCCCAGCGCCTTGATCTGCGCCGCCACCCAGCCCAGGTAGGAAATCACGATGCAGATGGTGACCAGCATTTCGGCGGCGCGGCCGTAGCGCTTCTTGTAATAGTCGCCGATGGTCAGCAGGTTCATCCGGTACAGCGGCCTGGCGAAGAACACGCCGACCAGGATCAGGCACAGCGAGGAGCCGAAGGGGTCGGCCACGATGCCGCCCAGGCCTTCCTGCAGGAAGGTCGACGACACCCCGAGCACCGCCTCGGAACCGAACCAGGTGGCGAACACGGTCGCCGTCACCACCGACATCGGCAGCGAACGGCCGGCCACGGCGTAGTCCTTCGAACTCTTGACGAACTTGGTGGCATACAGGCCGATGCCCACCGAGATGACCCAATAGAGGACGACGAACCAGAGGAGTGCATTCATTGCCTTGATCCTTGCGAATGGAGCCGGGGAAGTGAAAGAAAAACGCGCATTATAGCGGCAAGTCCAGCGCCCAAAGCGGCTGCAGGCATACATTTACGCGCAGTTTGGCAACGGGTTCAAGCACCTGCCGGACGGCTTGTCCGCAAGCAAGAAACGCCCCATGCGAACGCCGGGGCAAGCATGATGTGTCGAAGGGGGAAAGCCGCGCCTGGCGCAGGCTTGCGGCAGGAGGAAGGTCAGGCGCCTTCGTTGTCGCGCCGGTAGGAAGGGCAGCCGTCTTGGCCCCATTTGCCGTTGCATAACTTCCACAGGCAGCTCTCGCGCGCAAACAGGGCCAGAGTACGGCATTGCTGGACCTGTTCGGCCAACCCGGGCGCCACCGGAGCCGCCTCCGCCGCCGGTTGTCCGGGTGCGGCCAGCAAGGCGCTCTCAGCCCTGGTGCGGGCGGCGGCCAATTGGGCTTCGGCTTCGCGGCGCAGCTGTTCGCGCCGCGCCAGGGCGGCATCTTCGCGCCGGTGGCGCGCCTCGGCGGCAGCCTTTTTCTGCGCCAGCATTTGGGCTTTCTCTTCCGCCGCCTGCTGCAACAGGGCAATCTCGTCCCGCGCCGGGACGATTGCCGTTGCGGCTTCCGGCGCCACGGCGGCCCGTTCGGCCCGTTTGGCGGCGGCGGGCGATACGGGCTTATGTTTCGTCAGCGCAGGCAAATGCGGCGCCATCGGCCGCAAGGCGCGCTCCGGCCACGGCCACTGGGCGCTCCACCACAACGCCAGGCCGATCGCGGCCAATGTCAGCAGCGACACCAGCCAGGCGCCTTGCGGCCTCGGCGCTTGCGCAACGGGAGGCGCTACGACAATCCCTGGCGCCGCTTGAAGCTGGGCTTGCGCTTCGGCCGCGGTCACCACCACCGACGACGTGACGGCGGCGGCGGCCACAGCGGCGGCGGTGATCTGGGAGGCGCGAATTTCAAGTTCATCGGTGGAGATTCCTGCTGAGGATGCGCCCAAGCCGTCCGGCGCACGCGCGCCGACGCCGGCATCATCTGCCGGTCCTTGGCCGCGATTTTCCCCTTTGCGATGCAGGCTCTGCATGTCTTTTCCCTGTGTTGCGGAACCCCTCCGCACTTCCCTCCGCCCCCCGGCGGAACCGGACATTCCCTGTTTGTCCGGTCGTACTGCTGCCTTCCCGCCGGCGTATTTCTCCGGCGGGGGGATTTATTCTGCGCTTAAATTTCCGAAAGGCAAATCAAAGAATGCGGTTGAGGCAGGATTTCTGCATTCCACCCTCCCCCTCGTGTTGCCGCCCCGCCAACAAAAACAAACGGCAGCCGCGTCGCCGGGGCTGCCGTTTGCAAAAACGTCAACGAATCACATCAGCCGACGATGCTTTCCAGGGCAAACAGGTCGGCCGGATTCTCGCGCTTGCGGATCAGGTGCGCGCGCTCGCCGTCGACCAGCACTTCCGCCGCGCGGCCGCGGGTGTTGTAGTTGGACGCCATCGTCATGCCATAGGCGCCGGCCGACATCAGCGCCAGCAAATCGCCCTCGCCGATGGCCAGCTCGCGCGCGCGCGCCAGCCAGTCGCCCGATTCGCACACCGGGCCGACCACGTCGTAGACCTGCGCCTGGCCGGCGTTTTCCTTGACCGCCTTGACGCCATGCCAGGCCTCGTACATGGCCGGGCGCATCAGGTCGTTCATGGCGGCGTCGACCACGGCGAAGTTCTTGCCTTCGCCGTGCTTGAGGTATTGCACCTCGGTCAGCAGCAAACCGGCGTTGCCGACGATCGAGCGGCCCGGCTCGAACATCACCTGGATGCGGCGGCCGCCGTACTTCTGCGCGCGCCAGGCGTCGATGCGGGCGAACACGCGCGCCAGGTAGTCGCCGACCGCGACCGGCTTCTCATCGTCGTAGACGATGCCGATGCCGCCGCCGATGTCGAGGTGGTGGATGGAGATGCCCTCGGCTTCCAGCGCGTCGACCATCTCGATGATCTTGTCCAGCGCTTCCAGCAGCGGCGAGTCGTCCAGCAGTTGCGAACCGATGTGGCAGTCGATGCCGACCACTTCGATATTGGGCAGGGCGGCGGCGGCGCGGTAGCAGTTGAGCGCATCCTCGTAGGCCACGCCGAACTTGTTTTCCTTCAGGCCGGTGGAAATGTAGGGATGGGTGCGGGCGTCGACGTTGGGATTCACGCGCAGCGAAATGCGCGCGCGCTTGCCCAGTTCTCCCGCCACTTCGTTCAGGCGTGCCACCTCGGGGATGGACTCGACGTTGAAGCACAGGATGTCATGCTCCAGCGCCAGCTTCATCTCGTCGCGGCCCTTGCCCACGCCGGAGAAAATCACCTTGCGCGCATCGCCGCCGGCCGCCACCACGCGCAGCAGTTCGCCGCCGGAGACGATGTCGAAGCCCGACCCCAGCTTGCCGAGCAGGTTCAGCACCGCCAGGTTGGAGTTGGACTTGACCGAATAGCACACCAGGGCGCCGTCGTCGAAACGGCCGGCCTTGCGGCAGGCGTCGGCATAAGCCGAGAAGTTCTCCACCAGCGCCGCCTTGGAATAGACGTAGAGGGGCGAACCGAATTGGGCGGCCAAGGCCTGCAGCGACACTTGTTCGGCGTGCAGCACGCCGTTGCGATAGGAAAAATGGGACATGGAAGTCGTGTTAACGGAATCGTTGGTTCGGTCCGGCGCCCGGGTCGGGCCGGCGCCGGGGTGAAGTGCTTACTCGTTGCCGGCCGCCGGTTTGGATGCGGCGCCGCCATCCTGCGCCGCACCAGGTTTGGCGGCATCCGGTTTGGGCGAAGTCCGGGCCAGCGGATCGGGCGGGACCTTGGGCATGTACAGCGGCCCCTTCTGGCCGCAGCCGGCCAACGCCAGGAGCAAGGAAGACGCTGCCAGCACCGCCGCACGGCGGGCGAGAGAATTGGATGACTTCACGATAAAATGGAGGATTACGGTAAATCTTCAGAATGCTTTGGAGTTTAGCATGACAGAAACGGAATTCCTGGACTTGGCCGACGCCACCCTCAATGCCATCGAAAGCGCGCTGGAAAAGGCTTGCGACGATGGCGACCTGGACGTCGAGTGCAGCCGCAGCGGCAACGTCCTGGAAATCGAATGCATAGCCAACGGCTCCAAGATCATCGTCAACAGCCAGGCGCCGATGCAAGAACTGTGGATCGCCGCCCGCTCCGGCGGCTTCCACTACAAGTACGACGGCCAGCGCTGGCTCAACACCCGCGACGGTTCCGAAATGTACGCGGCCTTGTCGGAAATCGTCAGCGGCCAGAGCGGCGTGCAGGTCGCCCTGCAGGCCTGAGCGCGGCCCAGGCCGTACCGGGCGCGATGGACTATTTCATCGCACGCTCTATACTTGCACCTTTCCCAACCTCGCCACCTGACTTGAAGCCAGCAGCATCCATGCGCCGTTCCTCCTTTCCATCCCAACGGCATCCCGCCTTCCTGTTCCTGCAACGCGGCCTCGCGCGCCTGCGCTGGATCATCGTGCTGGCGGCATTGGCGGTGATCGCCGCCCTGGGCCTGCCGCAACTGGTCAGCCGCATCAGCCACGACCACGGCCCGCAAGCGCAGACGGCCGAGTCGGACCTGCGCGCCATCAGCGCCGGCCTGGAACAATACCGCAAGGACAACGGCCGCTATCCCAGCACCCGGCAAGGCCTGCTGGCGCTGGTGATCAAGCCGGTGCACGCGCCGGTGCCGGCCAACTGGCAGATCGGCGGCTACGTCGAACGCCTGCCGCGCGACCCCTGGGGCAATTCCTACCAGTACGGCGCGGATGAAGACGGCGCCAGCTACCAGCTGTTCTCTTTCGGCGAAGCCGGCCCGGAAGGCGGCGAAGACGATTCCCACGTGATCCGCCTGCACTGAAGGCGGGCGAGACCAACATCCTGCGGCGGCCACTGGCCGCTTTTTTTTCGCCTCGCACGCCTGCCGGGCGATAAACCACTCGCATCCAACATGGCGGCCATACCGCCATCAAGCCCCTATCGCAACCGCTTTCCCGCTGTTGCGCGCATACATCTGCTTGCAAAAAGCCTACATTTATTTGCAATTAATCGGTAATATAAATAAAAATAATTCCCATTAATTAAAACAAAGAAAGCCATCCCCATGAAGTACCGCCTCAAGCCCGGCCGCCTCGCCGTGCTGACCGCCCTCTCCGCCTGCTCCGTCGCCCCGCTCGGTTTCGCCCAAGGCACCGACAGCCTGCCCGAAGTGCAGGTCAGCGGCTCGCGCACCAGCGACAGCTACGTCGTCCCGATCGCGGTCAGCGGCACCAAGAGCGAAGCGCCGCTGCGCGATATCCCGCAAACCATCAACGTGGTGCCGGCGCAGGTGCTCAAGGACCAGAACGCCACATCCATGCAGGATGTGCTCAGGAACGTGCCCGGCGTGGGCCTGTCGACCGGCGACGGCCAGCGCGACCAGGTCTTCATCCGCGGCTTCACCGCCATCGGCGACCAGTTCGTCGACGGCTTCCGCGACGATGCGCTGTATTTCCGCGACCTCTCCAACGTCGAATCCGTGGAAGTGATCAAGGGCCCGGCGGCCGTACTGTACGGCCGCGGCTCCTCGGGCGGCCTGATCAACCGCGTGACCAAGAAGCCGGGCATCGACGTCTCCGACGTCAGCTTCACCGCCAACAGCACCGCCGGCCGCCGCGCCGAGTTGGACCTGGGCCGCGGTGCAGGTGACGGCGCAGTGTCGTGGCGCCTGACCGGCGCGGTCGAACGCGGTGACGGCTTCCGTGCCCAGCAATTCATCGACCGCACCGCAATCGCGCCGTCGATGGAACTGCGCTTCTCGTCGGATACCAAGCTGCTGCTGCAGGCCGATTATCTGGAAGACCGCCGCGTGATGGACTTCGGCATTCCGTCGTACAAGGGCCGGCCAGTCAGCGTCGATCCCGGCACTTATTACGGCGCCCGCAACGCCCGCGATGCCGACTTCGTGCAAACGCGCGTGGTCTCCACTGCGGCCACGTTCACGCATCGCTTCAATGAAGAGTTCTCGTTCCGTAATGCCTTGCGTTATTACGACTATCACCTGAACCGGAACTCCACGAACATTGCCAGCAACACTCGTGTGAATGAAATCACGGGTACGATGCAATTGGGCCATAGCCATCTGGATCGTGATGAAAATGGCTGGTTCAACCAATCCGAATTGACTCAAAAACTGAAACTGGGCCAGACCTCGCACGAGATCCTGTACGGCGTAGAGTTCGGCCAGCAAAGCAAAGACTCCCTCAGCGCGGCAGCAGCCAACCTGCCCGGCACCTATAGCATCTTCAATCCGGTGGTGCCTGTTGTGAACCCGGCTAACGTGACGGTGAACAACCGTACATTCGGCACCTACGACACCTTCGGCACTTACCTGCAAGACACGATTGCCTTCAACGATCAGTGGAAGGCGCTGGTCGGCATGCGCTACGACAGCTTCAAGCAAAAGTCCGATGTTTACGGCATCGCCGGCGGCGTGACAACCCTGACACAACTCTCTCGTACCGATGCAGCCTACAGCCCGAGAGCGGGTCTGGTGTGGCAACCGACCGAGACACAGTCTTACTATCTGTCGTGGAGCAAATCCTTCCAGCCATCAGGCGAAAACTTCGCTCTGGCCGCCAACAATGCCGACCTGGCGCCGGAGAACACGCGCAATACAGAAGTCGGCGCCAAGTACGACTTCTGGGATAACCGCGCCAGCGCTACGGTATCGGTGTTCCGCCTGGAGCGCGACAACATAAAAACCACCGACCCGACAACCAACCGCGTCGTCCCGGTCGGCAAGCAACGCACCGATGGCATCGAGCTGACCTTCAACGCCGACCTCAAGCAAGGCTGGAAGGTAATGGCCGGTTATGCTTACCTGAATGCAAAAATCACTGATTCCATCGCCACCGACGGCAGCGTCAACTTCCCAGGCACCAACTCGCAGCAAGTCGTGACCGTGCAAGGCAAGCGCGCCACCCTGACGCCAATGCACAGCCTTAACTTCTGGCTTACCAAGGATCTGGGCAGCGGCTTCACCGTCGGCAGCGGCGCCAACGCAGTCGGCGCGCGTGCGGCCAACCCGGGCAATACCGTCATCCTGCCGGGCTACGTCACGGCCGATGCAATGGCTGCCTACCGTACCGCCAAGTACGAAGTGCAATTCAACGTCAACAACATCTTCAATACCGGCTACATCATCTCCGGCCACGGCTCCAGCCCGAACCTGAGCCTGCCAGGCGCACCGCGCAACTTTGCGCTGACCCTGCGCTACCACATGTAAATCCGGCAATGGCAGGCAATAAAAAACCTCCGCAGGAGCAATCCTGCGGAGGTTTTTCTTTGATACTGCAATGAAATTGTTGGTTACTTCTCTTCGCTGCCCACCAGCTTCTTCAACAACTCCGACTTCAAGCGCTGCCGCTCGCCCGCCTCGCTCTTGCGGTGCGGCCCGGCGCCGCCTGCGCGCTGCTGCGCGGCGATGGCTACCGGATTGCGCGGCTTGGAAGCCCGCTGCGACGGCTCAACGCGGAAACTCAGCTTCTGCCGCGTCGCCAGTCCTTTATTGGCCATCGCCCCGTTCTCCCCGCGCCTTACAGCACGTAGCGCGACAGGTCTTCGTTAACCGCCAGCTCGCCCAGGCGTGCATCGACGTAAGCTGCGTCGATGGTGAAGCCGACGACGCCGGCTTCGCCCGCGGTGAAGGAGATTTCTTCCAGCAGCTTTTCCATCACCGTGTACAGGCGGCGGGCGCCGATGTTCTCGGTCTTTTCGTTGACCGAGTAGGAGATCTCCGCCAGGCGCTTGATGCCGCTGTCGGCGAACTCGATCTGCACGCCTTCGGTCGCCAGCAAGGCCTGGTACTGCTTGGTCAGGCAGGCGTCGGTGCCGGTCAGGATGCGTTCGAAATCGGCGATCGACAGCGAATCCAGTTCGACGCGGATCGGGAAACGGCCCTGCAGCTCGGGGATCAAATCCGACGGCTTGGACAGGTGGAACGCGCCCGAGGCGATGAACAGGATGTGGTCGGTCTTGATCATGCCGTACTTGGTGTTGACGGTGGTGCCTTCCACCAGCGGCAGCAGGTCGCGCTGCACGCCGGCGCGCGAGACGTCGGCGCTGCCGTTCTGCGAGCGAGTGGCGATCTTGTCGATCTCGTCCAGGAACACGATGCCGTTCTGCTCGACGTTGGCGATGGCATGCTTCTTCAGCTCATCCTCGTTGACCAGCTTGGCGGCCTCCTCGTCGATCAGGAACTTCATCGCTTCCTTGATCTTGACCTTGCGCGCCTTCTTGCGCTGGTTGCCCAGGCCGGAAAACATCGACTTGATCTGCTCGGTCATTTCTTCCATGCCCGGCGGCGCCATGATTTCCATCTGCGGCGAACCTTCGGCCAGCTCGATCTCGATCTCGCGGTCATCCAGCGCGCCTTCGCGCAAGCGCTTGCGGAAAGTCTGGCGGGTAGTGCTCTTCTCGTCCTTTTCGGCGCCGCCGCTATTGTGTTCGGAGGTGAAGCCGAAGTCGCGCGCCGGCGGCAGCAGGATATCGAGGATGCGGTCTTCGGCGGCGTCCTCGGCGCGGGCGCGCACCTTGCGCACTTCCACTTCGCGAGTCTGCTTGATGCCGATGTCGACCAGGTCGCGGATGATGGTGTCGACATCGCGGCCGACGTAGCCGACTTCGGTGAACTTGGTGGCTTCGATCTTGATGAAGGGCGCATCGGCCAGCTTGGCCAGGCGGCGCGCGATCTCGGTCTTGCCCACGCCGGTGGGGCCGATCATCAGGATGTTCTTGGGCGTGATCTCGTGGCGCAACGGCTCGTTGACCTGCTGGCGGCGCCAGCGGTTGCGCAACGCGATGGCCACCGCGCGCTTGGCGCGGCCCTGGCCGACCACATGCTTGTCGAGTTCGGAAACGATTTCGTTGGGGGTCATGTTCATGTCGGTCTGCTTCGCGCTTATTCCAGCGTTTCGATGATGTGGTTCAGGTTGGTGTAGATGCACAGCTCGCCGGCGATGGTCAGCGACTTCTTGACGATCTCGGCCGGCGACAAATCGGTGTTTTCCTGCAGCGCCCTGGCGGCCGACTGCGCGTAGCTGCCGCCCGAGCCGATGGCGCCGATGCCGTCATTGGGTTCCAGCACGTCGCCGTTGCCGGTGATGACCAGGGTGCTTTCCTTGTCGGCGCACAGCAGCATCGCTTCCAGGCGGCGCAGCATGCGGTCGGTGCGCCAGTCCTTGGCCAGTTCGACCGAGGCGCGCATCAGGTTGCCCTGGTGCTTTTCCAGCTTGGCCTCGAACAGGTCGAGCAGCGTGAAGGCGTCGGCCGTGCCGCCGGCGAAGCCGACCAGGACCTTGCCGTGGTACAGCTTGCGCACCTTGCGCGCGGTGCCCTTCATGACGATGTTGCCGAGCGTCACCTGGCCGTCGCCGCCCAGCGCGACCTGGTTGCCGCGACGGACCGAAAGGATGGTGGTGCCGTGAAATTGTTCCATGCTTGCCTCTGTTCAATATGTGCGTTGTGTACTGCCTGCGGACGTCGCCATCCGCGTTGTTCCGAGATGGGGCTGGCCGGGCCGATTGCAAGGCATTGTCGGAATGCCATGCCGGCGCGCGCCGATGCCGCGCGGGAGGCCGTTATTTTACGCCTGCAAGAAAAACGGGCGCCGCGGCATCGCTGCCGGGGCGCCCAAAGGAGGGGCAATAAAGTCAGTGCCGGGGGTTACACCGAAATCGTCATCAGGCTGGCGTTGCCGCCGGCCGCGGTGGTATTGACGCACAGCGCGCGCTCGGCCAGCAGGCGCCACAGCGGGATCGCGGTGTCTTCGCTGCACACGATGATCGGCACCAGCGCGCCGTCGCGCGCGGCCAGCTTGCCGCGCCAGGCTTGCGCCGCGTGGCTGTCCACCAGCGCGGCTTGCAGCGGTTCGCCGTCCAGCTTGTCCGACTGGCGGATGGCGGCGCGCACCTGCTGCGGCAGGCCGGCCGGGATGAAGGCCGCAGTGGCCGCATCGACCACCACCGTGTTGCCGGTGGCGAACGCCGCCGCCAGTTGGTTGAGCAGCGTGCCGACACTGCCGGCCACGCACAGCACCAGGCCGCGCGGCGCGAAGGCCAGCGTGTTGCGCTCGCCGGTCGGGCCGGGCAGCAGCAGGCTGCGCTGCAGCAGGCTGTCGCCGTGGTAGCGCTGGCCTGCCGCGGCCAGGCGTTCGTGGCCGTGGGTCTTGGCCCAGTGCAGCAGGCTGTCCAGCAAGGCGTTGGAAACCGCCGCCGGCTGCGCCTTGGTCAACTCCTCCTGCAGCTTCGGATTGCGCTGCAGGCGCTTCAGGTAGAGCGGGCCGCCGGCCTTGGGACCGGTGCCGGACTTGCCTTCGCCGCCGAAGGGCTGCACGCCCACCACGGCGCCGACGATGTTGCGGTTGACGTAGATGTTGCCCACGTGCGCGCTTTCGGCCACGAAATCGATGGTCTCGTCGATGCGCGAATGCACGCCCAGGGTCAGGCCGTAGCCGGTAGCGTTGATGGCGGCGATCAGTTGCGGCAACTGGTCGCGGCGGTAGCGCAGCACGTGCAGCACCGGGCCGAACACCTCGCGCTGCAACTGGCCCAGGCTGTCGATTTCGATCACGGTCGGCGGCACGAAGGTGCCGTGCTCGCAGGCAGCGTCCAGCTTCAGTTGGTGCACCGAGCGGGCGCTGCCGCGCATGCGTTCGATATGGGCCAGCAGGTTCTGCTGCGCCTCGGCGTCGATCACCGGGCCGATGTCGGTGGCCAAGCGGTCGGGGCGGCCCACGCGCAGTTCGGCCATGGCGCCCTTGAGCATTTCGATGGTGCGGTCGGCGATGTCTTCCTGCAGGCACAGCACGCGCAGCGCCGAGCAGCGCTGGCCGGCGCTGTCGAAGGCGGACGACAGCACGTCCACCACCACCTGCTCGGCCAGTGCGCTGGAGTCGACGATCAGCGCGTTCTGGCCGCCGGTCTCGGCGATCAGCGGCACGTCGCCATGCTCGCCGTTTTCACCGTGGTTGCGCTTGGCCAGGGTACGGTTGATCAGTTGCGCCACTTCGGTGGAGCCGGTGAAGATCACGCCCTTCACGCGCTCGTCCGAGGTCAATGCGGCGCCGACGGTTTCGCCGCGGCCAGGCAGCAGTTGCAGCGCGGCGCGCGGTACGCCGGCTTCATGCAGCAATTGCACGGCGCGGTGCGCGATCAGCGCGGTCTGTTCGGCCGGCTTGGCCAGCACCACGTTGCCGGCGGCCAGCGCGGCGCTGACTTCGCCGATGAAGATCGCCAGCGGGAAGTTCCACGGGCTGATGCACACCACCGGGCCGTAGGCCAATGCGTTGCCGTCATGGCGCGACTGGATCGCGTAGTAGCGCAGGAAATCCACCGCCTCGCGCACTTCGGCGATCGCATTGGGCAGCGACTTGCCGGCTTCGCGCACGGCCAGCGCCATCAGTTCGGCGATGTTGGTTTCCAGCAGGTCGGCCGCGCGCTCCAGCATCGCGGCGCGCTCGGCGGCCGGCGTGGATTGCCATTGCGGCGCGAAAGCGGTGGCGGCGACCAGCGCGGTTTCGACATCCGGCAGTGTCGCTTCGGTGACTTCGCCCACGGTTTCGCGGCGGTCGGCCGGATTGCGCACCACTTGCTTTTCGGTGGCGGCAACGGTACCGGCGATCAGCGGCGCGGCTTGCCACTGGCGTTCGGCCATGCTGCCGAACAAGGCATCCAGCTGGCGCAGGCGGTCTTCATTGGACAGGTCGATGCCGGCCGAATTCTTGCGCTCCTGGCCGTACAGCTTGCGCGGCAACGCGATGGCCGGGTGCGGCTGGCCGCCCTGGGCGCGCACGGTCTCGATGGGATCGGCCACCAGCTTGTCCAGCGCCACGGATTCGTCGACGATCTGGTTGACGAAGGAAGAGTTGGCGCCGTTTTCCAGCAGGCGGCGCACCAGGTAGGCCAACAGCGTCTGGTGCGAACCGACCGGCGCGTAGATGCGGCAGGCCTTGCCGAGATTGTCGGCGCCGACCACCTGGTCGTACAGGGTTTCGCCCATGCCGTGCAGGCACTGGAATTCATAGTCGTCGATGTTGTGCAGCTTGGCCCAGTTCCAGATCGCCGCCAGCGTGTGCGCGTTGTGGGTGGCGAACTGCGGGTAGATCACGTCGGTCGAGGCCAGCAGCTTCTGCGCGCAAGTCAGGTAGGACAGGTCGGTGTGCACCTTGCGGGTGTAGACCGGATAGCCTTCCAGGCCGTCGACCTGGGCGCGCTTGATCTCGCTGTCCCAGTAGGCGCCCTTGACCAGGCGGATCATCAGGCGGCGCTTGTTGCGGCGGGCCAGGTCGACCAGGTAGTCGATCACGAACGGGCAGCGCTTCTGATAGCCCTGCACCACGAAACCGAGGCCGTCGAAACCGGCCAGGTCGGGGTCGGCCACCAGCGCTTCCATCATGTCCAGCGACAGCTCCAGGCGGTCGGCTTCCTCGGCGTCGATGTTCAGGCCGATGTTGTATTGCTTGGCCAGCAGCAGCAACTGCTTCAGGCGCGGCAGCAGCTCGCCCATCACGCGCGCATGCTGGGCGCGCGAATAGCGCGGGTGCAGCGCCGACAGCTTGACCGAGATGCCCGGGCCGTCCTTGATGCCGCGGCCGTTGGAGGCGCGGCCGATGGCGTGGATCGCATCCTCGTAGGATTTGTAATAGGCGTCGGCGTCGTGCATGGTCAGCGCCGCCTCGCCCAGCATGTCGTAGGAATAGCGGTAGCCGCGCTTCTCGTTGTCGCGGCTGTTGTCCAGCGCCTCCTCGATGGTCTGGCCGGTCACGAACTGGTTGCCCAGCATGCGCATGGCCAGGTCCACGCCCTTGCGGATCAGCGGCTCGCCGCCCTTGCCGATCAGGCGGGTGATGGCCGAGGCCAGGCTGTTTTCGCTGTTGGTGGCGACCAGCTTGCCGGTGATCAGCAGGCCCCAGGTGGCGGCATTGACGAACAGCGAGGGCGACTCGCCCAGATGCTTGCGCCAGTCGCCCTTGCTGATCTTGTCAGCGATCAGGCGGTCGGCGGTCTGGCGGTCGGGAATGCGCAACAGCGCTTCGGCCAGGCACATCAGCGCCACGCCTTCTTCGGAAGACAGCGAGAACTCATGCATCAGCGCATCCACGCCCGAAGAGCGCGTGCGCTTCTCGCGCACCTGCTGCACCAGCTTCCTGGCCAGTTGCTGGGTCTGCTCACGCCATGCCGGCTGGCTGCCGACCTGGTCCAGCAGCCATTGCACCGCTTCGGGCTCGTCACGGCGATAGGCGGCGGTGATGGCGGCGCGCAAGGCGTCGGGGGCGTGCTGCACCTCGGCGTGGAAGGCGCTGAAAGGCAGGCTGGAGGAAGATGCGGGAGCCTCAGCCGGGGTTGCGGTCGGGATAGCGGTGGTCATGGGTGGACTGGAAATGTCAGTAAATGCCGGTGGATTGGAAGAGCTTTTCGCATCCGGATTCTATGCGGGAACAACCAATATTAATTCTGTATTTGATGCCAATAACCAATATTTAATTTAGAAAAATAAAATATTGCAAAATTAAATTTCCACCGAACAGGCAAGACGAGCTTGCATCCACCTCAGCCGCGCGCTTCCCGCCAGCGCCTGCGCAGCTGCTCGAAATCGCCGGCCGAACCGAGCAGCAAGGCGCGGCTCCAGACATGCTTGCGGCTTTCACGGTACACCAGGTAACTGCCCGCGAGGCCGAGCGCGAAACGCGCGAATTGATAACGTTCGCCGGCCAGCGCCGCCACGCCCATGGTGAACACCATGTGCATGAACATGATCGCCAGCGCGGCCTGCCCCAACCCGGCCAGGCACCGCGCGACGGCGGCATGGCGGGACGAGATATGGCGGGCGATGCGCACCAGCGTCACGCAACAGGCCAGGGCGGCGGCGAAGGTCAGGACGGGCACGCCGTAGTGGGCTACCTTCATGTCGTAGCCAAGTCCGAGGTGCCAGCCGAAATAGCGGTTGGCGACCACCGCCATGCAGGCCAGTCCGGCCGCCAGCGCCGCGCCGCGGTAGAGCCGCCGCTGCTGCGGCATGGCGCGCAACAGGTAGCCGGCATAGAAGAACGGCGCCGCCGCCAGCGCCACATTCAGCGCCCACGGCACCTGCAGATCAGGAAAGAACCAGCTGTTGGCGTAGCTCAACAGCAGCATGCCCGCATGCAGCCACAGCAGCGTGCGGCGGCGATAGCGCCCCAGCAGCCGGGCTTCGACCAGCAGCACCGCATAAAAGCTGGTCGCGAACCAGAACGCCGCCACCCACGACGACAAGCGGCTGCCGCCCAGCAGCAGGTCGCCGGCAAAGCGCAGCACGGCGGCCTGGTCGTGCGGCTTGTTGGCAAACAGGTCGATGGCCAGCGGGATGTTGATCGCCAGCAAGAACACGGCATAAGGCAGCAGCAACTGCACCGCCTTGCGGCGGGCGAATGCCGCGATGTCGCCGACCGGCTGGAACAGGTAGCCGCTGATGAAGAAGAACAACGGCATGTGGAACAGGAAAATCAGGTCGAAGCTGTAGCCGCCGTAGACGTGACCCCATACCACCAGCACGATGCCGATGCCGCGGAAGACGTCTATCCATTGCTCTCTTTGCATGCGCTGCCCTTTGCGCCGGATGCCGGCATTGCCTGGTTCCAGGAAGGACAGCGCGAAACGGATGAGAGTTCTGGCGGATGCAGGATCCTGCCCTTCGTCAGGACGACGGTGCTTTTCGAATCAAACAGCCATAAAAAACGCCGCATGGCGGAACCATGCGGCGTGGTAGCGGTGATACAGGTGCGGACGAATCAGCCTTCGCCCAGATACGCCGCCTTCACCCGCGGATCGTCCAGCATCTCCCTGGCCTGGCCGTTCATCGTGATCAGCCCCGACTCCATCACATACCCCCGGTGCGCCGCCTCCAGC